>NZ_JAEPBG010000022.1 GCF_016632335.1 Noviherbaspirillum pedocola | reverse complement strand
GATGACCTCATCAGAATTTGCAGGAAACCGCGTATGACAAGCGTCGTTCCCTGCAAATTCCGCACGCCGATTTCATGTCTCAGCACGCATGGCCATTGGGTGAAAACAGTTTTTCAGCGCCGACTATATAGTGAGCCCCGCCCGCTGACGCCTGACTAGAATCATCAACTTATTTATTGCTAAGCGTCAGTAACAGCCGCCTCTTTTTTCAGACCAATTTTAGTTGGCCCGGCCAAGGCCGATGCGTGATGCTTGGGAAAGAGGTCCGGATGCGGTGCCAACCAACATGGCGCCCCTGTTCAAATCACTAGTTCTACCAAGCGCGGGCCATGGTCTGTCAAAGCACGTCCAAGCGCTCTCGCAAGTTCTTCGAGACTGTGGGCACGGCTTGCCGCCACCCCGTGGCCCTTGGCAAGAGCAACCCAGTCGAGGTTAGGGGTATCTAGGGTCAGCATGGAAAGTGCTGTTGGGCCGGGAGTGCCGGCGCCCACCTTGGCGAGCTCACTGCGCAGGATATTGTAGGATCGATTTGCCAGGATCACGATGGTCACGTCAAGCGATTCGCGCGCCATGGTCCACAGCGCCTGCAAGGTGTACATCGCGCTGCCGTCGCCGACCAAGGCTAGCACCTTGCGCTCGGGTGCAGCTAGAGCGGCGCCGATAGCGACCGGCAGGGCATAGCCCAGCGATGCGCCCATGCTGTTCATCCAATCGTGCGGTGCAGCGCCCGAGGTCGGTGGAAAAAAGCCGCGTCCCATCGAGATTGATTCGTCCACTACGATGGCCTGTTCCGGCATTAGAGCGCCCAATACTGCCGCAATGCCTTCCGGCGTTACTCGGCCCGAAGGCAGTGCGGGTCGGCGCAATTCGCAAACGGCGGGGGATGCCGATGCAGCCCCGAGTTCATGCGCAAGGGCTTCGAGCGCCTGCTCAATGTCTTGGTCTGGTTCGGCCAAGCTGAGGACTTCGCATGCTTCTGGCGTCAGCAGGCTTGGCTGGTCTGGATAAGCGAAGAAGGCGACCGGCATTCGAGCGCCTGCCAGAACGACCCGCCCGACCCCCTTCAGTGCCGCGATGGCGCCGGGGACGTCATAGGGTAGACGCTCAAGGCTGACTCGCCCGGCGCCGCGCTCGAGCCGTGCGTTTTGGCCTTCGCTCATGAGGCGGCATCCGACCTTTGCCGCAATCCGTCCCGCCCATTCCAGCGCCCTGCCGCGCAAGGCCAATCCGCCAAGCAGCAGCACTGTGCCTTTGCCGCCACGCAGCGCCTGTGCTATCGCAGCTAGTCCATCGGCCTGTAGTTCGCGGGGCAAAGCGTGCAGGACGGTCGGCGTCGATTCCTGTGCCGCTCCCCAGGAGACATCTGCTGGAAGAACCAAGGTGGCAATCTTCCCAGGAGTGCCGTGAGCAACTTGCACTGCCGCAGCGCCGTCCGTTGCGACCGTCTGGGAACTTGTCGCGGTCCTTACCCAGTGCGACATCGGCATTGCAACTCCTTCGATATCACCGGACAGCGGGGCATCGTATTGCAGGTGATAGGTCGCATGCTGGCCGACGATATTGACGATGCCAGAGCGCGCCTTTCTGGCGTTGTGCAGGTTGGATAAGCCATTAGCCAAGCCCGGCGCCAAGTGCAGTAGGGTCGACGCCGGCTTACCGGTCATCCGGTAATACCCGTCAGCGGCCCCCGTGACTACCCCCTCAAACAAGCCAAGTACGCAGCGCATTCCCTTGACCTTGTCGAGGGCGGCGATGAAATGCATTTCCGATGTGCCAGGATTGGCAAAACAGAGATTGATCTCGTTTGCCAGGAGGGTGCGGACCAGGCTTTCTGCTCCATTCATGACAGGCTTCCTTTATTTTTGACGCGGGGACATTCCGCAAACAAAGCGATGGTAGGAGTGGGCTACCATATGGATCAAATTTATTTGTTCTATTCCTGCATTCAGCCTATGAATATCTACAGAGTCGACCTAAATTTGCTGGCTGTCTTCCATGCGGTGCTGGAGACACGTAGCGTCACCGCCGCGGCGCAACGTTTCGGCATCACGCAGCCCGCCATGAGCAACGCGCTTGCAAGGCTGCGCGAACTGCTGGGTGATCCCTTGTTCGTTCATACCGCTGGCGGGATGCAGCCTACGCCCTATGCCTTGCAGGTGGCCGGTCCCATTGCCGATGCGCTGGCTGGATTCCAACAGGCAGTTAGTCAGCGCAGCGGCTTCAACCCGGCGCAGAGCGATGAAGTCTTTCGAATGCACATCACTGACATGGGGCAAATCAACATTGTTCCCAGCCTGCTGGAACAGATGCAGCGGATTGCTCCGCGCCTCAGCCTCGATGTTGCGCCCTTTAGCCTAGAGGAAATCCGCAGCAGACTCGATGATGGCCGGATCAGTTTTTCTCTAGGCCACTTGCCGCACCTAAAGGGGCGCCATATCCATTCAGAAAAACTGTTCGAAGAGCGCTACGTCATCTTGATGCGGCGCAGCCATCCAGCGGGCGAAGCACTGACAGCCCACACTTATTGGCGCCTGCCGCACGTTGTGGTCACTTCCGTTGGCGGCGGCCATCATGTCGTTGAAGAACTGTTGGTCAACAAGGGCGCGCGCATCATTGGGCGGCTGCCCAATATCATGGCGATCGCGCTGACTGTCGCGCGAACCGACTTGATTGCTACCATACCGCGGCGGGTCGCCAATGAACTGGCTAGGACGAACTCGCTCAAGGTTTGCCTCCTGCCCATCAAGCTCCCCCCATTTGAAGTCCGGCTCTTTTGGCATGAGCGCACGCAGCACAATCCCGCCAATGTATGGATGCGCAGGCAACTGGTTGACTTGTTCGCGCTCGGAAATGAAAACTTATGACGCTCGGGAAAAAGAAATGGCATTGCTATTGCAGGCGATTCTGCGCATGCTTAGCTGCGCGTCGACCATGCCGGCTCAACCTAGGGTCGGGCGAAATCAGTAGCGCGCCGCGTACCTTTTCCCCTCTCTGGTACGGTTTTCAGTTCACCACTAGCAATGTTTGAGTCGCATAGCAGGTAATGCAGCTTTCCTGACTGCGTGACCTATCGCGATTATAGGTGCGCGAATATCGGGAAATCGATTGAATCAGCCAAACAGGTCTTACGATTATTTAAGAAGAGCCGTCTCGCCGATCTATGCTACAAAGGTACGGAACAACTGGCAAATCCGGACCCAATGCCCACGCTCTCCAACACTATGCTTTTGCTACGCATGCAACGGTGTCTTTGTCTGTCACTTAGCGCGCCCTCTCATCATCGTAGGTAAGCGCTCCAAGGTTTCATTGTTTTTCTTAGATGAAACACCATTGCGCGTGTTCGCTACGCGAACAAATGAGGTAAAACCTTCGCCAAGGCGGTCGTATATTTTTATAATTTTCCTGCATTTTTTGCGTTGTCTATTCTTGATAGCATCACCTCGCGAATCTCGATGGATATGAACCTGTCATTGGAAATAGCAATATTTTCTGCGCTATTCCACCTGTGTTGAAACAATTGGAAACCCGAAGAATTGGGGTGAAAAATAAGGAGGAGAAATGATGGTTTTTCAATCAAAAGTGATGATTGTTACAGGCGGAGCAAGCGGCATTGGATACGCATTTGCAGAACATTTGGCGCGTGCCGGCCATCGCGTCGTTATCGCAGATCTGCGAGGTGCCGAAGAGGCGGCGCTACGGATCCGCGAGCAAGGCTTATCGGCGATCGGCATCACGACCGATGTTGTCAAAAGTAGCGATGTCGAATCGATGGTGGAAAAAGCTTGTGCAGAATTTGGAACCATTGACGTGCTGATAAACAATGCCGGCCTCTTTACGACACTTTCCCTGCAACCATTTGACCAAATCAGTGAAGAGGAATGGATGCGCGTTATGGAAGTCAATACGCTTGGTCCATTCATTTGCGCCAAGGCTGTTGTTTCGACCATGCGTAAGAATGGCGGCGGACGCATTATCAACGTTGCTTCGACCACGCCAATCAAGGGCACACCGATGATGTTGCATTACGTCTGCAGCAAAGGCGCAGTCATTGCATTTACTCGGTCATTGGCTAAGGAATTGGGGAGTGACAACATCACGGTCAACGCCATCGCGCCCGGCTTTACGCTAAGCGAAGGCGTGCTACAAAACGGCATGCAAAATATAATGCCTGAAACTGCCCGCAAGACTAGCCGCACTATACAGCGTGATCAAGTCCCCGAAGATTTGGTCGGCGCAGTCGCATTCCTGGCAAGCGAAGGCGCAGGTTTTATCACTGGCCAGACATTGGCGGTAGACGGTGGGTCCGTATTTCTCTGATCGGCGACCATTCAAGCAGGAACGTCAAAGCTTAACGATTACGTCTGTTGATAAGACTGCTGATAAACAAACGCCACAACCTTTGCTGTGACGCCGTTTAATCATCAGATTTGATGACTGTCGCCAATATAATGATGCAACAGGTAATCAGTGAAATACTTAAATGCTGGAAAAGGTCGATCACAATAAGGAGACCAAAATGGGTTTGAAGTTATTAGGCAAGCTCGCCGCAACGCTGAGCATATTCGGGTTCATGGCAATGGCCGCGCATGCACAGGAAGTAATCAAGATTGGTCTGATCGCTCCATTCTCTGGACCTTATGCGCAGTACGGCAAACAAATGGAAGCAGGCATTAAGACCTACATGAAGCAACATGGCGAGCAGATTGTCGGTAAAAAGGTAGAAATTATCACCAGGGATACCATGGGCCCGTCTCCCGATCTTTCTAGGCGCTTGGCACAAGAACTGGTGACGCGCGAGAAGGTCAATTTTCTAGCGGGATTCGGGTTTACCCCCGATGGACTGGCTGCGGCGCCAGTCGCACAGCAGAGCAAGACGCCGATGGTTATTATGAATGCAGCAGCGTCTAATATTACGACAAAATCGAATTTTGTTACGCGCACATCTATGACGATTGCACAAAACGCGGCCCCAATGGGGACTTGGGCTGCAAAGAATGGGTTCAAGCGCGTTGTTACGCTGGTTGGTGATTATGGCCCCGGGATTGATGCCGAAACCTATTTCAAGGCTGCGTTTTCGAAAGGGGGCGGGCAAATCGTCGAAGCACTGAGGGTACCATTAGGCAGCCCAGAGATGGCCCCATACATTCAACGCTTAAAGGATGCTAAGCCGGATGCGGTATTTCTATGGGTGCCGAGCGGCGAGCATACCGTCTCTTTTATGAAAAGTTATCGCGAGCGAGGCTTGGACACGGCTGGTATTAAGATCCTTGGGACCGGCGACCTGACAGACGAGCAAGTGCTTCCTGCAATGGGTGACTCGATACTGGGTGCAGTGACCACGTTTCATTATTCCGCATTCCACGATTCTCCAGAAAACAAGTTATTCCTGAAAACTTTTGCAGAAGTCAACCCGAAAATGGGTTTGCCCAATTTTATGGCGGCCGCCGGCTACGACGGTATTGCAGCAATCTACGAAGTCTCGCGCAAGCTGGGCGGCAAAATTGACGGCGAAAAGGCTATGGCGATTTTTAAGGGAATGAAGCTGAATAGTCCTCGTGGCGCAATCATGATTGACCCGGAAACCCGCGATATCGTGCAGACGATTTACGTTCGGAAAGTAGAAAAGGTCAACGGGCAGCTTGCAAATGTCGAGTTCGATAAGTTCCCAGATGTGAAAGATCCCGGAAAATAATCGGAGGCTGCTTGTGCTGTATAAGCCTAAAGAACAATCTTGCCTTATGCGACAAGCATCGAAGCGAGGGGCTCATGCTGCTAGGCGTAACTGGATCCGCACCCGGCTTTGCTTTCGGCGCAACTCACCACGGCATGATGGCTAATCTTAGTGCTTCTATAAGTACTATTGCCATCATTCACGTGCACTGCAGAAGGCGCGCCCTACATATGCAGCTGCCATCCAAATAGGAAGAAGTGAAACTATGACGAACCTCATCTCTGACATCTCCTCGAATAATGGCGCATTCGCCCATCTGATTGACGGCTGTCTTGCAACCAGCACCACCATGTTTGATGTCATTAATCCGTCTTCGGAAACAGTGCTTGCCAAGTGTCCGGATGCTTCAAAAGAGCAACTGGATCGTGCAGTCAGCGCGGCGCGGCGAGCGTTCCCTCAGTGGAAAGCAAAAAGCTATGAGGAAAGACGCAATAAGGTGCTGCGGTTCTGCGATGGTATTCAGGATCGCATCGATAGCTTGGCTAGATTGCTCACGGAAGAGCAAGGAAAGCCGCTAGTTGCCGCCAAGGCTGAAGTCGAGCGCGCCCTATTTATTGCGAGGCATTTGGTTGGCATAGAAATTGAGCCGGAAGTACTGCGCTGCGAAGCATCAGGAAAAGCTGAGTTGCATTATAAACCGTTGGGCGTCGTTGGGGGAATTACCCCATGGAATGTACCAATTATTATGGCTGTACCGAAGATCGCGGCCGCGCTGTACACCGGTAACACTATGATCTTGAAGCCTTCCCCGTACACGCCGCTGACCACGCTAAGGTTGGGCGAAATTGCCTTAAGCATTTTTCCGGATGGCGTCATGAATATTCTTGCAGGCGGAAATGATCTGGGTCAATGGATGGTTGAGCACCCCGGCATCGACAAGATCAACTTTACCGGATCAGTGGCGACTGGAAAAAAGATCATGGCTTCTGCATCAGGCAATATGAAGAGATTGACGCTTGAGCTAGGGGGGAATGACGCGGCCATCGTCTTGAGCGATGTGGATCCGCAAGCTGTGGCTGGGCGCCTGTTTCAGGCAGCGTTCGCGAATTCCGGGCAGGTCTGCCAAGCCATTAAGCGACTTTATGTGCACCAGGATATTTACGAAGCCGTGATTGAAGAACTTGTACGCATAGCGCGAAGCGTGAAAGTCGGTGATGGCTTGATGAGTGATGTAGTTCTTGGTCCCATTCAGAATAAAGCCCAGTATCAACGTGTCTTGGATATTCTGGAGGACACCGCTCGCCAGCCTGGCGTGCGGATCTATGCTGGCAGTCAAGCACCGGACACAGTGGGTTATTTTATCGCGCCGATCATCGTTGCCAACATCAGGGAGGGCACGCGCCTTGTTGATGAAGAGCCGTTCGGGCCCATACTGCCGGTTATGAGCTTTACTGATATTGAAGACGTCATTGCTCGTGCCAACAACACGCGCTTTGGGCTCGGCGCCTCAGTATGGACGACGGATATACGTAAAGGAGCGGAAATTGCTGGCCAGTTGGAAAGCGGTGTGGCTTGGGTGAACCACCATGTAGGCACTTCGCCTGACCTTCCTTTCGGGGGAATCAAGGAGTCCGGTATGGGGCGTGCCAATGGCGCGATGGGTTTGAAGCGACATATGGAGCCGCAATTACTCGTGCTTCCTTCTATGACTGACTCGACGATTTGAGCTAGGTAAGACAGGCGTTTGGGGCTTCTCAAAAAACAAGATAGGCACCGGTGCCAATTGAAAGACCGCTTTGTGCTTTGAAGCGGGCAGTTCTGGAGTAGTGTGCAAGCGCGCTTGCTAAGGAGACGCTAAAAATTTTAATCTAAAGCCCTTTCACATCGAAGTTCAACCGGGAAGCAGCACCCCTGACCTATGAAGCCGCGCGATGGAGTCGAGTTTTTCAGAACCGGAATATGCAAGGAGAACCTCACGCCCCGGGGCGGCGCTTGCGCCGCACGCGACACTCATCCCTTGTGTTGTCTTGGCTCAAAGTGGCACTCTCAGAAGCGAGTCAGTTAGAAGAAAACGAATTCCCCTACTGGAGCTTAAACGCCATGGCGAACATTTTCGATACCGGGCTGGACCGCAATCCCGCCAACTACACGCCCGTCACCCCATTGAGCTTGCTTGAGCGCGCCGCGGCGGTCTACCCTGGTAGGCCAGCGATCGTGCATGGCGCGCTGCGGCGGACCTGGTCCGACACCTATGCTCGCTGCCGGCGTCTGGCCAGCGCGCTGGCTGCACGCGGAATCGGACTCGGCGATACGGTGGCGGTAATGCTGCCCAATACGCCGCCAATGGTCGAAGCGCACTTCGGCGTGCCAATGTCCGGCGCGGTGCTCAATACGCTGAATACGCGGCTCGATGCGACCGCCCTCGCTTTCATGCTGGAACACGGCGAAGCGAAGGTCGTCATCGTGGATCGCGAGTATGCCGGCGTGATGCGCGAAGCGCTCGCACAGTGCGCGCGTGCACCGCTCGTCATCGATGTCGACGACCCGGAATACACCGGCGCCGGCGAATGTATTGGCTCGATCGAATATGAAGACTTCCTCGCCGGCGGCGATCCTGGCTACGCATGGCAAGGCCCTGCCGACGAATGGCAGGCGATCTGCCTGAACTACACCTCCGGCACCACCGGCGATCCGAAAGGCGTGGTCTACCATCACCGCGGCGCGTACATGAACGCGGTGTCGAACGTTCTTGAATGGGACATGCCGAAACACCCGGTCTACCTGTGGACGCTACCGATGTTCCACTGCAATGGTTGGTGCTTCCCGTGGACCATTGCCGCGCGCGCAGGCGTCAATGTCTGCCTGCGCAAGATCGAGGCTGCTGTCGTGTTCGACCTGATGCGCGAGCATCATGTCACCCATTACTGCGCCGCGCCGATCGTGCACAGTCTGCTGCTGAATGCGCCCGATTCGATGAAGGCCGGAATCAGCCAGCGCGTCAGTGCGATGGTTGCCGGCGCCGCGCCGCCGGCGGCGATGATTGAGGGCATGGAGAAGATGGGCTTTGACCTTACCCATGTCTACGGCCTGACCGAGGTGTACGGCCCGGCCGCGGTATGCGTGAAGCATTCGGAATGGGACGCTGTCGACATTGGGGAGCGCGCGCGCCTGAATGCGAGACAAGGCGTGCGCTACCACTTGCAGGAAGCCGTCGCGGTACTCGACCCAGCTACGATGCAGCCGGTGCCGGCCGACGGCGAGACGATGGGCGAGATCATGTTCCGTGGGAACATCACGATGAAGGGCTACCTGAAGAACCCGGAAGCAACCGAAGCCGCGTTCGCTGGCGGCTGGTTCCATACCGGGGATCTCGCGGTGATGCATCCGGATGGCTATGTGAAGATCAAGGACCGCAGCAAGGACATCATCATCTCGGGCGGCGAGAACATCTCGAGCATCGAGGTCGAGGACGTGCTGTACCGGCATCCGGCGGTGCTGGCTGCCGCAGTCGTCGCGCGACCGGACCCGATATGGGGCGAAGTGCCCTGCGCTTTCATCGAGCCGCGCCCCGGCAGCAGCGTCAGCGCCGACGAACTGATCGCGCATTGCAAGGCGCATCTTGCCGGATTCAAGGTGCCGAAGGCCGTGATCTTTGGCGAAATACCCAAGACCTCGACCGGCAAGATCCAGAAATTTTCGCTGCGCCAGCAGGCGAATTCGACCGCTGCGCTGGAATGAGTGCTAATCAGACAAGCCGATGACACGCCGCAAGTCTTCCTCCTCTGGCTGCTGATTCTGCCGTTCGCCATCGCAACGGCGCGCTCCGCGAGGCGGTGTTGATTTTGGCGTTCGGCAAGTCGCTCGAAAAATAAAGAATCATGTGTGGTCAACGTCCGCTCAATAGCGATACCCGGCCATAGACATGTCCGGCCGACCGGCTGCTCTGGGTCTAGGCCGTGTAAAAACAGAAGCAAAGGAAGCAATGCGGCATTGGTAGAGCTCTGGCCGCAGAGTGAACTGGTCTACTGGGGCGCAAGGAGCGGTTTGCTGTCGAAGGCCGGTCAGGCCGCAGCAACTTTCCGCATCAGCTCGCTGCCCATGATATTCAGAAGCCGTTTGAAGTTGTAAGCAAGCACATGCAGGCTCATTTCGGTGCTGACTCGATCAAGCGTCTTCGTTAAAAAGTGCGTTGCACCCATCCACGCCTTGAGTGTGCCGAACGGATGCTCCACCGTTTGTCGTCGCAAGCGCATTTGCTCAGGCGCCTTACTGAGCCGTTCCTGCATCGCGTCAATGACTGCTTCATGCTCCCAGCGTCTGATACGGCGCTCTGGACCAGTCGTACACTGCGGTTTGAGCAGGCAGCGTCTACACGCTGGTGTTGCGTACACATTCAAGACTAGGCCACTGCCAGCAGTGTCAAAGCGGCGAGTCATTGAATAACCGGCAGGACAGCGGTATTCATCTCGATTTGGCATATACACGAAGTCTTGCTTGCCGAATCGGCCGTTAGCCTTGGCGCCAGATGTGAGTGGTTTGGAAACGTATGCAGTGATGCCAGCCTGGTCGCAGGCCAGGACTTCCTCACCACTGAAGTATCCTCGGTCTGCAACGACCGTTAGCTGCTTGATGCCCGTGGCTTCTCGTGCCTGTTCGGACATCTTCGCCAACTGGGCCCGGTCATTGCCGACATTCGTCACTTCGTGGGCAAAGATAAGGTGATGGGCGGTATCGACAGCGATCTGCACGTTGTAGCCAACCATCCCCCGTGCCGCGGCCGCTGGTGGCCATGGAACGAGCATCCGGATCGGTCAGCGATAGCTGCTGATCCGGCGCGTCCTGAAGACGTTCCTCCACTTTCTTCAAGTGCTGCATCTGTCGCTTCAAAAGCGTGATCTTGTCCTGTAGTCGCGCCGCCTTGCAGGTGCCTCTGCAGGCTCTGTACGATCCGCTGTGTCGAGCATGCTGAGGTAACGCTCGATACTTTCCTCGATTTGCTTCAGGCGGGCCTGGATCTTCGCCCTGGTGAAGTTCCGGTCGCGGTTATTGACGGCCTTGAACTTGCTGCCATCGATGGCGATGAGTTGATGGGTGAACAGGTCCAGATTCCTGCACAGCATGATGAACTGCTGACAGACGTTTCGTATGCCGATGCCGTTGTCCTTGCGGAAGTTTGCGATCGTCTTGAAGTTGGGAGTCAACCGGCCAGTCAGCCACATCAATTCAATATTGCGCTGGACCTCGCATTCCAGGCGGCGGCTGGATTGAATGCGGTTCAAGTAGCTGTATATGTAGATTTTCAGCAGGTCGGAAGGATGATAGGCAGGCCGTCCCGTGTCGGCAGGCGCTACTCCTTCAAAACCCAACGCGGCCAAATCCAATTCGTCGACAAAGACGTCGATTACTCGGACGGGATTCTGTTTTGCCACGTAGTCGTCGAGCTCTCATGGGGCGTGACTCCGTTGAGCGCGGCATACCCTTCAGAGTGGATTCGCGCGGCGACGTTTACTCACGGTACGAAGGATCGCGCCTGCCGAGTGAACGAAGCAGCGCCTTCCATTCGCGCATGCCGTTCCAGTCGCCGAGCTTGCCTTCGGCGCCCTCTTTGACGACCGTGGGAGGGGAGAATACCTTCGCGGATTTCTCTCTGACTTCAGGCGGGATTTCCACCAGTTCCGCGTTCGACGACATGAGGTCGACCTGGATTTTGCAAGCGGTTTCCAGGCGCTGCATCAGAAGGAACGCTTCCGCGATCGTGGGCGCGCAAGTGAGCAACCCGTGATTGCGCAGGATGAGGACGTTATTCATTCCCAGGTCAGCGACCAGGCGCTCCTTTTCGCCTAACTCCACGGCTGGCCCTTCGAAATCGTGGTAGCTGGCGCGGCCGTAAAAGCGAAGGGCCGGCTGCGTAAGCGGCGCGAGGCCGCATTTCATCGAGGCCACCGTGATGCCGGCGCGGGTATGCGTATGCAGTATGCATCCGACGTCGTGCCGGGCGGCATGGATGGCGCTATGGATGATGTAGCCGGCATGGTTGATGCCGTAGCCGCCGTCACGTTCCCCCACGATGTTTCCGTCCAGGTCGATCTTCAGCAGGCTCGACGCGGTGATCTCCTCGTAGAGAAGGCCGTAGGGATTGATAAGGAAATGGTCCTTGCTTCCCGGCACCTTGGCGGTGATGTGGTTGTAGATGAGATCGGTCATGCCGTACTGGGCGACCAGGCGATAGCATGCGGCGAGGTCTACCCGCGTGCGCCATTCTTCGTCTGGCACCCGACCACGTAAGGATCGCTCGGAAGACCCGGGCACTTGGTCCGCCAAGTGGGGAATCGAACTCATGATGCTTCCTTTCAATGTTGGGGTTGATCGCTTCGCGCAAGCGCGCGGGTCTTGGTGAGTTCCGCCAGCATTTCCAGGATCGGCGCCGGCACGCCCTTGTGCCTGGCCAGGTTCAGCGGCGCGTCGAGCAGAACGCCGGTCTCCAGCGGTCTGCCTGCCAAAAGGTCCTGCAGCATGCTCGGCAGGTGGCGGACCGACGCGGCCGCCTGCAGCGATTTTTTGACATCGTATTCGATGTGGCAGCCCATCGCGGCTGCTATGGCGATGATCTCGCGCTGCACCAGCATGCGAAGCCGGCAGCAATACGGGTTCCGGAAAAGCACATTCAGTGGCGCCTGCGTCAATACGCTGAGCGGTCCGCTTCCTACGTTGGCAGCGAGTTTTTTCCAGACCTCGGGCCGGATATCGTCCACCGCCCGCGCCGGAACGCCGCTTTCGCTTAAGCGCCGCGCCAGCTCCGCGGCCTGCTGATTCGAGCGCGCGCTCGCGGCCCCAAGGACCAGTCCGCCCATCTTCGCCGATTCGTCCTGCACCTGCACTACGCCTGGTTCCAGAACCGAACACGGAATGCCCATGACGCCGCCGACCACGTTCTCTGGCCGCACGACGCGCAACATCGCGTCCGCGACCGGCGACAGCCCGGCAATCTTCACTTCTTCGTCCCGGCGCTCCAGGAAATACCACCAGGGCAGGCCGTTGCCGATGAAGACCACCGGGGTGCGCGGAGTCAGAAGAGGCGCCAGCGACGCCGCGACCGGCTCCAGTCCGCTTGCCTTGACGGTAACGAAGACTGCTTCCTGGGGCTCCGCCTGCGCGGGCCGGTCGGTCGCGTGGATTTGCACGCTTCGGGTATCGTGCGGTGTGCGCAAGGTCAGCCCGTTGCGCCGTATCGCGTCCAGGTGCGCGCCCCGGGCGATCAGGGTGACGTCATGCCCACCGCCGTGCAGTCTCGCCCCAAGATAACCGCCGATCGCGCCCGCGCCATAGATGCAAACTTTCATGCGCTGATTCTCCGCATTGCGTTCATCGTATTCCGGTGGGGCGCGAAAGCTGAGCCCGATCCGGGAAGCGTCATGGTACACCGCAGGCCGTTTCCCTGGACACTGCGGCCCGGGGCTATGCCGGCGCCTGTTGCAAGGTGAGCTGCTCGGCCACAAAGTCGAGGAAAACCCGCGTTCTCTTCGGAACCCTGTGGCGCGACAGGAAAAGCGCCACTACTGGCAAGGTCGGGCTGTTCCAGGAGGGAAGCACGCGCACCAGGCGGGAGGACGCTAGGTAGTTCGCACACATCATGTGCGGCAGCAGCCCGAGTCCGGTCCCGCCGATCACCAGCTCGCGGGCCAGCCGGATGCTGTTGACGCGGACGCGTCCGTTCACGCGCACGCTGCGACGGGTATTCTGGCTGCGGACCAGCCATACGCCTTCCCGCTGCTGGATCTCGGTGACGACGCAGTCGTGCGCGAGGATATCGCCCAGCGCCTGCGGAGCGCCACGTCGCTCGAGATAGGCCGGACTGGCATAGATTCCCGAGCTGATCGAACCCAGGCGTCGCTGGGCAAGGCGCGATTCCTTCGGCTGGCCGAAAGCGATGGCGATGTCGACCGACTCGTCGATCAGATCCACGACGCGCCCACTGACATCGATTTCGATATGCATGTCCGGATGCCTGATAGCGAACTCCGACACGGCTTTTCCTAGCCACGCGGTGCCGAACTCGATCGGCAGCGCGACCCGCAGCGTGCCGTGCAGCTCGGTCTGCATGCGCGAAGCCTTTTCCCGGACTTCCGCGGCTTCCGATGCGATGCGTTCGCAATGCTCGTACAGGGACAGGCCGATGTCGGTCGCGGCGAGCTTGCGCGTGCTTTTCTTCAGCAGCAGGGCGCCCATCTCTTTTTCCAGCTGCCCGAGTCTGCGACTCAAGGTGGAGCGGGGCATGCCCAGGCGCTGGCTGGCGCCAGCCAGGCTGCCGGTTCTCACGACCTCGTGAAACAGCATCAGTGTGTTTAGATCGAGCGGGTTCTTCATTTTGATGCCCAAAAATGAAATGGAAAATTCCATTTTTGATTCTATACTTTTGCCGGGACGTGAAATACGATCAGCAAATGAACCCGCCGGCATCAGGCATGCGCGCGGAGAGATATCCACGAGCTTCCGGGCTTCCCGGGTGCTTCCATCGAAAGGGGCCAAGGCATGAAGCAGCATGACTTCGGTATCGCGGGGTACGCGGAAATTCCGAATCGCTTCAAGACGGGGCGCAGCGCCTACGACCTCGCGGGCGAGGCGCTCGCGGCGCTGGCGCAATCCACCGGAATTCGCATCGAGGATATCGACGGCCTGTCGGTCACTGCGGCATTGAGCGAAGGAACAAATCCTTTCTATGCCGCATACATGTGCGAGGCGCTCGGCATCACGCCGACCTGGCTGCACCTGAGCGGCATCGGAGGATGCTCGGCGCTGAGCGGCATCATGCGCGCCATCGCTGCGGTGCGCGACGGCGATTGCAGAATCGCCGTGGTGCTGTCGGCCGATGCGCCGAGCACGGCCTACCGCGCCGACTTTGGCGCGCAGCGGCCGGAATTTCAGGAGCCGCAGGCTGCGGCCCGGCCGCCGGCGGCTTTCGGACTGCTGATGAGCCGCTATGCCCATCAGTACGGACTGGATGAGAAAGCGCTGGCGAAAGTGGCGATGGTCCAGCGCGATCATGCGGTGCTCAACGACAATGCGTTGCCTAAGCTGCGCAAGCCGCTTTCCATGGACGAATATCTCGGTTCACGGACGATCGCCGACCCGCTGCGCATCCTCGACAGCGTGATGTTCTGCGACGGCGCGAACGCTTTTCTTGTTACCTCCCGCTCGGAAGCGAAGAACCTTGGCCTGTCCGGATTCGCCGTTCCGCTGGCGTACGCTGAGCTCACCAATTTCAATGGTCGCGATCCGTTGCCCGACATCACCTGCAACGGGTTTTCCGATGTCGGCGGAAGGCTGTTTCAAAAGGCCGGGATGAAACCGGCGGATATCCGGATGTTCCAGCCCTACGACGACTTCACCATCGCGGTCCAGATGCAATGCGAAGCGCTCGGTTTTTGCGAGACCGGCAAAGGGGCGCGTTTCATCCTCGACACCGATCTTTCGTTCGACGGCAAGCTTCCCCTCAATACCGGCGGCGGCCAGATTTCTGCTGGGCAACCGGGGTTGGCGGGCGGAGGATTGAACCTGGCTGAGGCCGTGCGTCAGCTTTTCGGCCAGGCGGGCGCGCGCCAAGTATCCGATCCGAGCAACGCCCTGGTCACCGGCATCGGCGTCATTCCCTACGGCCGGAACTGGTCCACCAGCGCGGCAATGATCCTGGAGGCTTCGCAATGACCAACGCCACGGACAAACCGGATAAGCGCGCGGTTCCAGCGCCGGGAGGCTTCGTCGATACCGAGCCGTTCTGGCGCGGCACGCGGGAAGGCAAGCTGCTTCTCCAATACTGCCCGCAGAGCGGGCGCTTCCAGCATTTTCCCCGGCCGCTGAGCCTGTACACCGGAAGCCGGCAGCTCGAATGGCGCGAAGTGTCCGGAGCCGGAACTGTCTATGCGCATACCGTGCTGCGCACGCAAGGGTTGGGCGCCGACGGCCGGCTTCCGCTTGCGCTGGCCCTCATCGAACTTGACGAAGGGGTACGCATTCTAGGCAACATCCTGGGTGCGAATGCCGAGCGGGCGCGCATCGGCGCCCGCGTGAAGCTGTCATGGGATACTCCGTCGAACGATGCCCGATATCCGGCGTTCGAGCTGGAATAGCGGACATCGCTTGCCCGTCCAGGAAAGGCCCCTGACGGCGAATCACGCCGCATCCGAGCGCGACATGAAGCACGACATAGAAAAGTGCGAAACATAAAAGGAGACACATGATGCGCAGACATTTCATTTCGATGATTGCCGCCGCGGCCCTCGGCGTCATCGCGCCGTCTGCCATGGCGCAGTCGGGTTCCGCCGCAACCGCCGCGGCATATCCGAACAAGCCGATCCGTTTCGTCGTCGGCTTTCCGCCGGGCGGCGTGGCTGACATCGTCGCGCGCATCATTGCGCGGCCGCTGTCGCAGCGGCTGGGGCAGCCGGTGGTGATGGACAACCGGGCCGGCGCCGGCGGAGTGGTGGGCGTGGAAGCGGTCGCGAATTCGACTCCCGACGGGCACACCATGGGATTCGGCGTATCGGGCGCCCTGACCGCGAATGTCACCCTGATGCCCAAGCTGCCGTACGATCCGCTGAAAGACCTCGCGCTGGTGACAAAGGTGGTGAACAATCCCATTGTGCTCGTCGTCAATCCTTCGCTCGGCATTAATTCGGTGCAGGATTTCATCGCATTCGCCAAATCCAAGCGGGGCGCGGTGAGCTACGGCACCGCCGGCCCGGGAACCGCCATGCACCTGGCAGGGGAATTGTTCAAGCAGAAGACTGGGGTCGAGATGACGCACATCGGCTACAAGGGCAGCAGTCCTGCGGCAGTGGACGTGATCGCCGGACAAATCCAAGCGGGCATCCTCGATCTGGTCACGGCCAAGCCGTATATCGCCTCCGGGCACCTGAAGGCGCTGGGAGTGACTACGGCCAAGCGCAGCGCGGTCGCGCCCGAGCTGCCGACTATCGCCGAAGGCGGAGTGCCCGGCTTTGAGTTCGCTTCTTGGTTCGGCCTAGTGATGCCGGGCGCCACGCCGCCTG
This sequence comes from Noviherbaspirillum pedocola, assembly GCF_016632335.1. Classification (GTDB taxonomy): domain Bacteria; phylum Pseudomonadota; class Gammaproteobacteria; order Burkholderiales; family Burkholderiaceae_D; genus Noviherbaspirillum_A; species Noviherbaspirillum_A pedocola. Next base: position 67,692 of record NZ_JAEPBG010000022.1, on the reverse strand, counting down.
ACATCGTCGCCCGGGTCGGTAGCGAAGTCAGCGCGGTCCTGAAGGATCCGAAGGTGCGGGAGCAGCTGTTGGCGGCGGGCGCGGAGCCAGAGCCGGGCACACCCGAAGAGATGCGCAACACGGTCAGGAAGGAAATCCAGGACACCAGGGCGCTCATCAAGGCGGCCAGCATCACGGTGAATTGATGGGCTTGCAGCGCACGGAGCATTACGAGGCAGGGGGTATTGCAATGGCAGCGACCGCATCAGGCTACTGGCCCCGGCATCTGCCGCGCGAACTCGCGCGGCCAGAAACCGCCATTAGCGATGTGCTAGAAACGTCGGCGCGGCGCTATCCGCGGCGCGCGGCAATCCGGTTTTTCGGCAGCGGACTTGACTATGCGGAAATGCTTGCTGAGGTGGAGGCCTTCGCCGGATGGCTGACACGGCGTGCCGGCGTGTGCCCGGGCGACAGGGTCATGCTATATCTGCAGAACTCCCCCCAATGGCTGATCGCCTACTATGGCATCCTGCGCGCCGATGCCGTCGCGGTCCCGGTTAATCCGATGAATCGCGCCGCCGAGGTGGAGCATTATCTCGCCGACAGCGGCGCCCGAGTTGCGGTGTGCGCGCAAGACCTGGTGCAGGAACTGCGGACGGCCTCAGCGGCGCATGCGCTCGACGCCCTGATCGTGGCCACGTATTCGGATTACCTGTGCGCAGCGCATGACTATCGCCTGCCTGAATGGCTGACCGCGCCGCGCCAAGCCTTCGACGGTGCGGCCGCATGGAGCGACATCATCGCGGCCGCCGAACGGCCGGGCCTGGCGCGGGCGCGTCCGGACGACCTGTGCTGCCTACCCTATACCTCGGGTTCGACCGGAAAGCCCAAAGGCTGCATGCATACGCATGCCAGTTTCATGCACAACATGGCGGGCTTGGCGCTGTGGCACTGGACCGCGCCCGGCACCGCTTTTCTCGCGGTCGCGCCCATGTACCATGTGGCGGGGCTCGCCCATTCGGTGCATCTTCCGGTGTTCGTTGGCGGCACGGCGGTCGTGCTGCCGCGCTGGGACCGCGATCTGGCAATACAGCTCATTTCGCGCGAACGCGTAGGGCATGCGGCGATACCGCCGACCGCGATCATCGATCTGCTTTCCCATGACGGCCTGGAAGACTACGATCTTTCCTGCCTGCGGCGCATCACCGCCGGCGGCGCTTCCATGCCAGCCGAAGTGTGGACGCGGCTGGAACAGGCTCTCGGTATCACGTTCGTTGAGGGCTACGGCATGACCGAGACCGCCGCGACCACGCATAACAATCCGATCGATCGCCCCAAGCGGCAATGCCTCGGCGTGCCTTTCTTCGATACCAGGGCGATCGTCGCCGACCCCGACACTCTGCAGCCTCTCGGACCGAACCAGGCCGGCGAGATCATGGTCGGCGGGCCGCAATTGTTCAAAGGGTACTGGAACCGGCCGGAAGAAACCAGGGCGGCGTTCGTTGAAATCGAAGGACAAACTTACCTGCGGACCGGCGATATCGGCATCGTCGACGAGGAAGGCTATTTCTTCATGACTGACCGCGCCAAGCGCATGATCAATGCGTCGGGCTACAAGGTGTGGCCGGCGGAGATCGAATCAGTGCTGTACCAGCATCCCTGCGTGAAAGAAGCCTGCGTCATCGGCGTTGCCGACTCCTACCGTGGCGAAACCGTGAAAGCTCTGGTAGTGCGCGCCGATGCGGAGCGGGACCAGCTGACCGAAGAATCGCTTATTGCATGGATGAAGGAGCGCGTGGCCGCCTACAAGTATCCGCGCATCGTGGAATTCGTGGACCGGTTACCCAAGTCACCGGTCGGAAAAATCCTCTGGCGGGAACTGCAGGAAGCGGAAAACGCCCGGTCCGAGGGGACGATGCCGCCAACCGGGCCGTAGGGTCTTTCGGAGCACTTCCGGCTCTGGAGCCGCCATGTGCCGGAGAGCGTGGGCCGCATGGCGGTCCTACAGGAAGGGTCCAAGCCGCGAACCTTACTTCAACAATCCTTCGCCTTCATCGCCTCCTGTACCTTCGGACGCTGTGCGATGCGGGCCATTTGCTGATATTCGATGTTGTGCACCTTCGTCCAGTTCAGCACCGCAAACACGTATGCATCGGCTGCAGAAAAGCGAGCGCCTGTGATGTGCTGCTTGCTCTAAGGCATTTCCGGGATGCCGCATGTTGGTGTTCGGCCACTTGGGAGACGGGAATCTCCATTGCAACGTGTTGGTGCCGAAAAACGTCCGGGATACAGAATTCGTTATGCAGCAGCCTGCGATCACTTGCGTAGTCCACGACAGCGTTCACCGTTTTGGCGTATCGATTTCGGCGGAGCATGGACTCGGCATAATTAAACGGTACAAGAAGGATACGAAAATTCGCCTGCAATCGGCGATAAAGCGCGCCCTTGTCTCCCCGTATATCATGACTCCCGGGAAATTGGTTTAAGGAGCTTTCGTTTCGATATAGGCACTCTCGTGAAGTGCTGACGTGCGCTTTTGGATGTACCGCAGACGCTCGGAGAAATGACCCCGCCGACCGCTATGGGCCGAACCCGGTCCTTTGGCATCGGCAGCAGCCGGCCAGAAGCCGCCTTCCAAGTGCGAACTGCGAACGACTGCATTAATTTATAGCGGACGTTGTGCAAGATCGCTGCAGGACTGCAAAGGCTCGATCCAGCGCTTCACGATTCGGGCACTACCAGGGCGCTTGCCGTCTAATTTACCGAACTGATCGTCGCCTTGCGGTTGCCAGGGAGTCGCAGTATCTCGATACCGGCATCGAGTTGACCAAACTTGACAAGTCCAGCCGCATAATCGAAGTCTTTATGGAAGATTGCGAGATTTCCCCAAGGGGCGTAATAAGTCAGGTCACCGATGACAGCCTTCGTACCTACAGGTGCTCCCTCTGTCGACAGACGTCTGGGCAGATCGCTGACCTTTTCAGTGGCAGCGTAGTCGGTAAGGGTCAGCGTTAGTGGCAGCAGCGATACGAAATCCCTGGACGTAGCGTTATCGTCGAGCGTGGCCGTGATGACGGCCCCCTCGACATCGATTTGTATTTTCAGCATTCTGTGTCCTTCGTAAAGGGAGCCACGCAGCCGGGCACGGCGGGCTGCGATAGCAAATTCGAGACTGAAGTACCCGGACTTGCCATCAGTGCACGCGGATTCTCTCGAAAAGGCCTGATTCACTGGCATCGTGGCTTTTGTCGCTTTCCGACCGCTAGCTTTGCCTGTAACAGAGACGGGTGCTTCCTTTTTACGAACGCCACCGACCACGTAGCCTCGAATTGCCGCCGTCAACCGGGATACACCCCAGCGATGCGACTCATCAATTAAGTCGGCTCTGCGGGAACGTCCTAGCGCGGGAGAGATGCGCGTGCCAGCGTCGATACCTTTTGGTTTAGTGCTCGTGGGAAGACGAGTCGCCCAACGGGCTCATGTAGTCCTGATCGCTGACCTTATCCATCCACACGACGTTCACGCCGTCGAGCGCCTCCTGGATGGCGATGTGCGTCATCGAAGTCGTCGCGGTGGCTCCATGCCAGTGCTTGTGGCCGGGCGGACACCAGATTACGTCGCCAGCGCGAATCTCGACCTTTGCCTCTCCTTCGCATTGCGTCCAGCCGCATCCGGCGGTCACGATGAGGGTCTGGCCCAGCGGGTGGGTATGCCAGGCGGAGCGTGCACCGGGTTCGAAGGTGACGCTTGCGCAGGACACGCGCGCCGGCGCTGCGGGTGCGTTCAGCGGATCGATGCGTACGGTCCCAGTGAAGTATTGCTCAGGGCCTTTCATCGAAGCTTGCGACCCGGCTCGTTTCAGTTCCATGTTCATTCCTTTCGAATCAATGTAAAGGCCGACCGCGGCTGGCGGCCGGTTCCACTTCATTTGCCTGCGGCCGCAGGACGGTTGGCAAACACCTCCTTGAAGACCGGCATTGCCGAAAATACGTTCGGCCATCCCGCGTAGAAAGCCAACTGGGTCAACATCTCCCCCGCCTGTTTCTCGGTTAATCCATTGTCCATCGCGCGGTTGAGGTGATAATTGATCTGGGCTACCTGACCCGTTGCGACTAGGGCGCTCACCGTCACCATGCTTCGGTCGCGCGGAGCCAGGCCCGGACGCAGCCAGAGATCACGGAACAGCGCTTCGGTCGTGTATTTCACGACGCCCGGCGCAACCTTGCCGAAGTTCTGCTCGACCGACGTTGCACGCTTTTCCTCCGCTTCCTTGTCGAGTGGAAGCAAATCGACTTTGGCATGTGGAAGCTGATCGGCGCCGATCTTGCGCTCGGCGAACACAACTTGTGCCGCGCTTACGGCCGCCATCGCATTGGGCCAGCCAGAATAAAAGGCGAGATGCGTGATGATCTCCGAAAGTTCTCCCGGCTTTACGCCATTGTCGAGCGCGCGGTTCAAATAATACGCCAGCTCTGCCGGCTGGTTCCTAGCGACCAGGACCGCGACAGTAACAATGCTGCGATCTCGTGGCGAAAGGTCGGGTCGCTTCCAGACATCATTCAACAGTAGCTGTTGGGTGTAGTGTTCTAATGCGGGTGCAACCATTTGAATCTCCTTGACTGGTGGTTTGGCGCTAGGCACTTGTGAGCGCGACTGTGCGAACGCACTGAGCGGCACACAGAACATGGATGCGCACAGCATGGACAGGAAGGCGCCGTGCACCTGCCTGAAACCAGCCGGCTTACTTGCCGTATTGTTCATCGCTGACCTTTTCTAGCCATTCGACGTTCTTGCCGTTGACGGCATCCTGGATCGCGATGTGGGTGACGGACGTTGTCGGCGCCGCGCCATGCCAGTGCTTGACGCCCGGCGGCGTCCAGATGACGTCGCCCGGGTGAATTTCCTGGACCGGCCCACCCCACTGCTGTACGTAGCCTACGCCAGCGGTAACGATCAGGACTTGACCCATCGGATGCGTGTGCCAAGCAGAGCGCGCGCCTGGTTCGAACGTCACGGCGCCGCCCGATGTTGCCGATGGCGTGTGCGCGCCGAACAGGGGATTCACCCGGACACTGCCGGTGAAATACTGCGCCGGTCCCTTGTAGGGTGCCTGACTGCCGGCACGGGCAATGACCATGTCCGAGGCTTTGTCGTTGGCTTGCGATGCTGGAACGGCCGGATCCGCTTTGCCCCCACCCGTCTGCGCAAGTGCCGACGTGGCCCATATGAAGGAAAGTGCGATCGTCGCTATGCGTTTCATCTTGAATCCTTGCTTTTCAGTTAGATAATGCCCGCGTGATCAAGCGGCTTCAGCTTGCGGTGCTGGGAGCGAGGCCATGTTTATCACGAAGCGATACCGCACATCGGAACGCTCCATGCGCTCGAACGCCTCTCCGATCTGGTCCATCCGGATCATTTCGCATTCCGGAAGGATGTTCTTGCGAGCGCAGAACTCGAGCATCTCCTGAGTCTCGGCGATGCCGCCAATCAGCGAGCCCGCCACGCGCCGACGGCCAAATACGAGCGGCGCGGTGACAGGCTCTGCCAACGGGCCAATCTGGCCGACGATGACCAGCGAGCCGTCGATGTCGAGCAGGGGCATGTAAGGGGTAACGTCGTGCTTGACGGGTACCGTATCAATGATCAAATCGAAGCTTGACTGTGCCTGTGACATTGCCGCTTCATCCGTGGAAGCCAGGAAGCTTTCCGCGCCCATCTCCATCGCGTCCGGCGCTTTGGAAGCATGGCGGCCGATCACGGTGACGATCGCCCCCATCCCAGCAGCCAGCTTGACCGCCATATGCCCCAGGCCGCCGAGACCGATCACTGCCACGCGGCTGCCCGGCCCAACATTCCAGCTACGCAGCGGAGAATAGGTCGTGATGCCTGCGCAGAGCAGCGGCGCCGCTCGCGACAGGTCAAGACCCTCCGGAACCGAGAGCACGAACTCCTCGCGCACCACGACGTGTTTCGAATAGCCGCCTTGAGTAACTTCATTTGTCAGCCTGTCAAATCCACCGTAGGTCGCCGTCATACCCTCGCGGCAGAACTGTTCTTCGCCATGGTGACACTGATCGCAGTGCTGGCAGGAGTCCACCATGCAGCCGACAGCGACCGCATCGCCTGCCTTGAAACGAGTCACTTCGTTGCCAACAGCGGTCACGCGGCCAACGATTTCATGTCCCGGAACGAGTGGGTAAACGCTGCCGCCCCAGTCGTTCTGCACCATGTGCAAATCCGAGTGGCACACGCCGCAATACAGGATTTCCATGGCAACGTCGTTCGGGCGCAAATCGCGACGTTCGAAGGTATAGGGGGCCAGGGCTGCGCCTGCTGCCTGTGCGGCATATCCAACAGTTTTCATATCATTTCCATTTTCAAAAATCGGAGAATCGGGCTCGGCCCGAAGCGGACACACTCACGTAGTGGTATTGCCATCCGCGACCGCCGGTTCAGCGGATCGTGTAGCCCCCATCCACGACGAGGCCATGACCGATGACGAAGCTTGCGCCTGGGCTGCAGAGCCATAGGACGGCAGACGCCACTTCCTCTGCACGTCCCAGGCGTCCGATCGGCTGGTCCTTCATCAGGAGGTCCATTGCTGCGGGCTCGCTGGCCAGCATGCCCGACACCATTGGGGTATCGATGATGCCCGGACAAACCGCATTGATACGAATGCCGCGCGCAGCGTATTCCAGGGCCGAGCTTTTGGTCAGTCCAAGAACGCCATGTTTGGCTGCGTGGTAGGCCGCACGGCCGGCCACGCCAACCAGCCCACCCAACGAAGAACAGTTGACTATCGTGCCGTTGCCTTGCTCTCGCATCTGACGCAGCTCGTACTTCATGCAGCTCCACACACCCCGCAGATTGATGGCGGTGACGCGGTCGAATTCCACGCCGTCTGCTTCCGCAGTTTCTGCAATCGGGCTCTGAACGCCCGCATTGTTGAACGCTGCGTCCAGACGGCCGAACTCCGAGACGGTACGGTCGACCATCGCTGCCACCTGCGCTTCGTCCGCAACGTCGCATGCGATCGCGATGGCTTTGTGTCCGGCAGCGACCAGTTCCGCGGCAACTGCCTGCACCGCCTCCAGATTTCGGTCCGCGAGCGCCACCGCCGCGCCGGCTTCGGCAAATGCCTTTGCCGTGGCGAGCCCCATGCCGGAAGCGGCCCCCGTTACCAGAGCGACCTTGTTTTCAAATGTGTTTTCCATGTTCATTCCTTTTCTTTGTCACTTGCCAAGATCAGAATCGACTGTCTGCGCACGGCGCTGACTTGCGCTATAACCATTCAAAACGGTAGGTCAGCTCCGGTCCTGCCGCTCCCCCATAGGCCAACTGGGCACCAAGCATGGCGAACGGTTCCATGTACCGTGCCGTTCGCAACGGACCGGCATCGACTGGATCGAAGCCGACATCCCGGATCAGTTCGACGGTGATGTCCTTGCTTTGGGCGTCGTCGCCGCAGTACACGAGGCTCGGACGCGGCGTGATCGAGCGGCGCTCAAAAACGCCGAAGAGCGCCTCGCTTGGCACAGTGTTGAAGGCGCAGACAACTTTCGCTTCAGGAATAATTTCCGCAAGCCGTTCGGCTCCCGAGGATGTATTGGGCACGACCAACTGTGTGTTGGCTTCGTTCAGAGGCACCATGCAGGTGATGACATTTTTTCCGGCAAGGCTGCCTGCCTGCTCTAGGACGTCATTGAGTTGCGACCAGTGCACGGCAAGAAGAACCACGTCGGCATTGCGGGCTGCGTCATGCGGGGTGCCGCCGCGCGCACGGGGGCCGGCGTCGCGTGCCAACGACTCGAGCTTTCGCGCATTGCGCGAGTAACTGAACGTGACGTCATGACCGACGCGTGCAAAGAGAACTCCCAGCTTTGCGCCAATCAGGCCTGATCCCAGTATTCCAATACGCATGATTGTTCCTTTCTCTGATTGAAGGCGCTTCAAAGCGAGTCGTATCCGGGCTTCTTGTAGAGCGTTTTCTGTTTACCCTGGATTTCCGGCTCGAAGACTTGATCCATCCAGTCTTTGGCTGCGACTTCCTCGAAGGCGACGGAAGCAGCGTCTTTCCCGTAGCCCAGAATGTTGGTGACACGCTTAGTGATTGCCTGGGACAAGCTACACTTTTGTTGCTCCGACTTGCCCGACACGATTTTCACGATGATGTGTGGCATGACATGCTCCGGAATTGATCAAATGGCTTTACGCCGCATCCGTAACAGGTGCCCGGCAACGGCGGTTGCACAAAGCACGATGACGGCACTTACGAGGAAGATGGACGGGACGCCGGCGCCGCTGGCCACCCAACCCAGTGTCGGCCCGGAAATGCCGAGTGCCAGGTCAAGGAATGCGGTGAATGCACCCATCGCGAGGCCGCCATTACCTGGACCCACCTTTCGCACCGCCTCGATGCCGAATCCGGGGTACACGAGGGAGTAACCGAAACCCGTGAGTGTCGCGCCGACGATGGCGAGTAATGGCGATGGCGCGGACCAGATCATGGCTTGCCCCGCGGCTTCCACCACCAAGCTGACAAGCGCTACGCGAGCGCCGCCAAACGTATCCGGCAGATGACCGAAGAAGAGGCGTGCGATCACAAAAGCGCCGCTGAACCCAGTGAAGGCCATCCATCCATCGCTCCACCCGTTTTTTGCAAAAAGCAGCGAAATGAAGGTAGTGATGGCACCAAAACCCAGACTTGCGAGTGCTAATCCGGCACCCGGCAGGATAACGGCGCCGATCACCTTCACGAACGACGGGCGGGGTCTGGCTGGCGGAACGATACCCTGCAGCTTTGCCACAAGGATAAGCCCCAGCAGCGGGAAGAACGCCGTCGCGACACCAATAGAGGCGAACCCGAAGCGGCCATACAGGAAAGTGCCCAGAGGCGCGCCAATTGCGAAGGCGACGTACATCGCCATGCCAATCCAGGCAATTGCCTTGCCCGTGTCCTTGGGCCCCGCGAGCACCAGCCCCCAACCCAAGGCTCCGGTGATGACAAAGCTTTCAGCTGCACCGAGCAATGCGCGACCGACAAGCAACACCGCGGCGGACAGCATGGGCGTTTGGGTAAAGCGTAGGGAAACCAAGTACAAAAGCCCCGCGCCAACGGCTGACAACATGCCGATGACGACTGCGCGCTTGGCCCCGGTGGTATCCGACACCGAACCGGCCCATACCCGTGATACGAGGGCCATGCCGAACTGCGCGCCGGTAACCAGCCCGACCATTACCGTGCCCATGCCCAGTCTTTCATGCACATGTAGCGCCAGGACGGGCATCGCGATGCCCGTTACCATGAAGGCGATGAGCGTAAAGGCCAGTACCGGAAGAATGGTGAGGCCGAACGAACTCGGAGTCGTCGTTAGTGGGCGGGTCGTTCCTGAAGTGGACATGGTGGCATTGGCTTTGCGAATGCCATCAATATAGACGTCGCTACCTCATGAGAGTATCCTACGCCGCCTCAATACCATTATGAAAAAAATTCACGAATAGCTCGGTGCGAGTGTTCTCACACGCGCAATGTGTCAAGGATTAGCGCGAATGCAGGCGAGGATTGACGACGGCTGGGGTAATAGAGATGGTAGCCGGGGAATGTCGGACACCAGTCGTCAAGGACACGTTGCAGGCGACCGGCGGCAACATGATCAATGATCAGGTCTTCGGGCACGTAAGCTACTCCATACCCGTCCAGGGCGGCCTGCAGAATCTGTGGCGTGGTATTGAAACTGCACTGGCCATCGACCTGGACCTGAAGCTCCTGATCTCCCTTCACGAACTCCCATGCGTAGAAGGAGTTGTATGTCGGCAGACGCATGTTGACGCAATTGTGTCCCGTCAACTCTTGTGGCACTTTGGGAATCGGCCGGCTGGTGAAGTAGGCGGGCGACGCCACCACAGCCATGCGTACGTCCGGAGAAATCCGTAACGCGATCATATCCCTGGCAACCTGGTCGCCGAAGCGTACACCGGCGTCGAAGCGCTGTTCAACGATGTCGACGAGACCATAGTTGATATTGATCTCGACTTTTACCTCGGGATAGTCAAACAGGACTTTTTTTAATCGTGGCCACAGGACTGTATCGGCTGCGTGATCATGGGTCGTGATGCGGATCGTCCCTGCCGGCTTCTCCCGCAATTCATTGAGCGCCGACAGGGAGGCTTCTATTCCCTCGAAATGAGACTCAAGCGACGTGAAAAGGCGCTCTCCAGCTTCGGTTGGTGACACGCCGCGCGTTGTACGGGTTAACAGTCTTACACCAAGTTTTGCCTCAAGCGTGCGCATGGTGTGGCTGAGCGCAGATTGTGTCACGCCGAGTTGGGCGGCGGCCCGGGTGAAGCTACGCTCCCGGGCAACGAACATGAAGGCGTGCAGGTTATCGAAATCGCTGCGGGGCATCGGCCAAATTCTGGGTCACATATATCTTCATCAGTGTACTACGATGTGTATTCACTGAAGCTACACAGTTCATGAGAGAAATTCATAGCTGGACGTGCAGTGCCTCAGCGCGCACTTGCTGACCGGTTCGTTTCAACAAGACGTATGATCCGATACAAGCAACCATATAGATGGTGCCTAAACAACTGGCATAACAAACGAACAGATTGAGTGTAGGTTTGGGCTACCGCAGGAGAGCGAAACGCGTGGGTAAGAACCGGTTAGAAGCCTTTAGTGATGGTGTCATTGCCATCCTTATCACAATCATGGTGCTGGAACTCAAAGTCCCGCACAGTCCCGATTTCGGGGCAATGTTGCCACTGTGGCCTGTTTTCATGAGCTACATACTCAGTTTCGTGTACATCGGAATTTATTGGAACAACCATCACCATCTCATCCATGTTGTGCAGGAAATTAGTGGCGGAGTCCTGTGGGCCAACCTCCACTGGCTGTTCTGGCTGTCACTAATACCTTTCGTTACAGCGTGGATGGGGGAAAACCACTTTGAAGCTGGGCCGACAGCCGCCTACGGCTTCGTGTTGCTCATGTGCGCAGTAGCGTATGCATTACTGGCACATGCATTGGTCTTCAACCATCCGAAAAACGCGACTCTTGCCAAAGCAATCGGTAACGACCGAAAGGGCAAGTTGTCGATTGCTCTTTACCTCATCGGGGTTGTTCTGTCGTGGTTTTCTGCTGGGATGGCGCTCCTTGTCTACATCGCAGTGTCCGTAATGTGGTTGATCCCAGATCGGCGCATTGAGGGAAAGGTCACTGAAGGGATCGAACTGGAAGAAAGCGCCAAGCGGGACGCAACCTGATCGCCATTGCAAGTCCGAAGTTCTATCTCGACGCCAGGCACGTCATGGGGAATAGCCCCAGTTTTCTCCACAACTGTCAGCACAAACCTGTGCGGCAGTCGGGCGATCACGCAGGTAAGACACCGTCGGCTTCGGCTGTTTCACCAGACGTTCTTGCGGTTTACCCGAGCGGCCGCAATGGGTAGTCGGGTGCGGTCTTTCCGCTTCAGCAGCAGTCGGGCAACGGCGGTTATTAGAGCTACTGCAGCTTCGAGTACCTTTGTGTGACTATGACTGTGTCAGTAACTGTGATATTCAAGCTTAGTATCCGGCCATTTTAGGGAACAGTTCTTTGTTTCCTGGTGGGCATAAAGCTGCGCTCTAAGCTAATGTCATTTTTTTGCGCGCGATTTGATCTGCAGTAGTGAAAAGTTATGAAAACTAACCAACCAGTAACGGCACCCTTTGAGTCTCTGGAAGAAGGGCTAAGCATGCTCGTCCGATGTCTCGAAATGCACATCCCGTTGCGTGTGTGGATGGTTACTCGCGTCACTGGAAATGACTGGAACGTCCTTCATGTTCGCGACCGCGAGAACAAGGTTAAACGCGGTGACGTGTATGTCTGGTCGGACTCTTACTGCACTCGCATGGTGAATGAGGGAGCACCCTGCTTTGCGCCAGACGCTCATGCCGTCCCTGCGTATCGCAACGCAAATATCAATAACGTTCTCAAGATTGGCAGCTACATCGGCCAGCCGTTGCGCTCTTCCGATGGCGGGTTGCTTGGTACTCTCTGTGCTATTGACCCCGAGCCTCGCGATAGTTTCTCTAAAGAACAGCAGTTTCTGGTGGAGACCGTTACGCGCACAATGAGTACGCTCATTTCCGCTCATCTAATCATTGAACAGGCACGCCAGAAGGAAGCGAAGCTTCGATACCAAGCTGAAACAGATCGTCTAACTGGTTTGGCGAATCGCCACGCGTGGGAGGAAGCCCTTTATACCGAGGAGACCGCGCTGGACGCTCTTGGCGAAAACGCTATTGTTATGTTCATCGACCTGGATGGTCTTAAGCAGGTAAATGACACATTCGGTCACGAAGCGGGTGACCAGTACCTACGCAAGGCGGCCGCCGTCCTACAGGACCATTTCCGGCATGCGGATTTGCTCGCCCGTATAGGCGGAGACGAATTCGCGCTCCTTATACGCGGTCTATCTAAAGAAGAAGCTGGTGGGCTCAAGGAACGGCTCGCACAAGCCTTCGAAAAGGCTAAAGTACGCGCCTCTATAGGCTATGCAATGCGATTGAGTCATAGGTCACTCAAAGAAACGCTACGTGCGGCGGAGGTGCGAATGTATGAAGAAAAGATACGACGCAAGCGCGCGCTTTTGGACAGATGAGTCTGCGCACACTGGTCGCGAAAAATTGCAGATTCGTTCAACCAATACCGCCATATCGCCTTCTACGAGAAGCTCGGTTATCGAGGCAATAAAGTGATCAGTATGGGTAAGCGCCTGATTCGTGATTGGACAGAAGTGCTCGAGGCGAGGGGGCCTGCATAAGGTCAATTTTGCACGTTACCGCTACGGGGCCTGCCGGCCAAAAGCAGACGCAGGCATTCCCTGCGGAAGACTAAACTATGCGTTATGCCCTTGGGTGGGCAGCCAAGTGACGATAGTGAAGGTCAATGCCGCGATGCCGGCCATCATCCACAGCAGCACACTAAACCCCGCCTGCTTCACCAACGGTCCCAGCAGCCATACTGCGGAGGAACTTGCTCCAAATGACACCGCCAGCCGCATGCCGGCGACGCGGGAGCGCATGCGGTCGTCCACATAACGCACGATCATGGCGTCGGTAAAGGGAATGGCGCCGAAGATCGCTATCATGAACATGCCTTGCAGCAGATACAGCCACCAGCTTTCGGCATGTGCCGCCATCGCAAGGAATGGGATCTGCATCGCCAGCACGGTCAGATACAACTTTTTCAGCGGATAACGATCCAGGAGGCGTCCAACGACAAGCTGAGCCAGCGAGGCAACCGTGTAGATCGCCGCAAGCAGCAGGCCCAGCGTTGCCGGGTCGCGCGTGACTGCGGCAAACCGTTCATGCAGCAGTTCGTAATTGCCATTGGTGGAAAAGTTGAAGAGCAGGCTGCCGCTAGTCGCTGCCAGCGTCATGACCAGAAACACGCGCGCCAGCAGCCCGCGCGGCAGTTCCGACTGGGTCGCTGCCCGCTTGGCCGGTGGTGTGGACTCGGACTTCGCGACTATTGTGAATGCTACGCCGCAGACAATGCTTAGAACGCCCGGTACGGCAAACGCCGGCCGCCAGCCAAAATGCTTGACGAGCAAACCGGTCAGCACGGCAGCCAGGGCAATACCCAGATTTCCTACCATGCCATTAACACCGATCGTCCAGCCTGGCCGTTCAGCGCCCTGTACCAGCATCGGTATTCCAACGGGATGATAGATGGAGGCGAAACACCCGAGCAGGGCCAATGCACATGCAAGCTGCAAGGGTGACTGCGCCAAACTCGCCAAGATTGCTGATGCACCCATGCCGAAGAAGAACACAATCATCAACGTCCGCCGCCCCCAGTGGTCGCCCAACTTCCCAGACGGGAGCGAGCCGATGCCGAAAAGGAAAAACGCGACCGCGCTGTACGGCATCAGATCCTCCCAGCGTGTCAATCCGAAGTCTGCTGCAATTGTCGTAGCTGCGGTCGCGAAGATGAGCAGGAACATGTGGTCAATGGCGTGGCCGACATTGAGCAGGACGAGAGTGGATTTGTTATGCATGCTGGATCGCTGTTTTCTGTTGTATGCCGCCATGATCGTTTGACGGGCTCTGGCTGTCTTGTTCTAATGCGCCAACCATGCGTCCAAAACCGCCATCCGTGTCCCATGACCAACGTGCCAGCGAGGCGTCGCGCGTGGCCACGGCCATTGCGCGTCCGGTATCGGCACTTGCGAGTTCCTATCCTGCCGGCGCCTTCATTCCGCCGCATCATCACGCACGTGCGCAGCTGATCTTCGGCGTACAAGGCGTCATGACGGTCCAGGCAGGCGAGGGACTGTGGGTCGTGCCTTCCAGCCACGCGTTGTGGGTGCCTGCCGGTGTAGAGCATGCCATTCGCATGAGCGGGCAGGTTGAAATGCGCACTGTCTATATCGACCAGGCGCAGATGCAGCACGCTTTCGAGGAATGCCAAGTGCTCTTTGTCTCGCCGCTTTTGCGGGAGCTCATCCTGCGCGCGATGCACATTCCCAGGCTGTACGATGAACGCGGCATGGACGGGCGCATCATGCAGCTCATTCTCGACGAGGTGGTTCTTCTTCGGCCGCAGCCATTGGGACTGCGCATGCCGCGCGACGCACGGCTTCTGCGGCTGTGCGAACGTCTCCTCGGCAATCTATCGGATTCTCCTTCGATCAGCCAACTCGGCATGGAAGTCGGCCTCAGCGAGCGCAGCATCATTCGGCTATTTCCGAAGGAAACCGGCATGAGTTTAGGACGCTGGCAGATGCAGGCACGACTAATGAAGGCGTTCGAGCTATTCGATAAAGGGCATAGCGTGACGTACGTCGCGCTGGAGTTGGGATACTCCAGCCCCACCGCTTTCACGAAGATGTTTCGGCGCTGGATGGGCGTTGCACCCACCACCATGCTGGCCCAAGGGAGCGGTTCACAGCAAGTGGATGCATCGGCGTTTCCCTAGGCAGTACATGATCCATTTCGGTGCGGGTCAGGTTGCACGTCTTGACCAACACGCTGGAGAAGATTGGTGCCGAGGGGCGGATGGATGCATGAGTCAAGCTCGCCACGATCAATTCTGACCGTTCGCATCAATGGCCGCTTTGAGTTGTGGGCAGTCGCTATAGGCACTTATTCTTCGATGTTTGTTCTATGCGTGTGCCCACTTCATCCAATATCCGTAATGCGGGTTCGGTCAGTACAACCTGCTTACGTCGAGCGTCCTCAGTATCGGCAAGGCTAATCCATCCTTTTTTTTGCATGGATTTAAGTCTGGAATGTATTGTTGCTGCAGCGCCTAGTTCGCGCATTGCCATTAAGTCTCTTACCGACAAGCGAGACTTATCGTAACCAGCACGGGCCACGGTACGAAGGATGCGCTGCTCAAAAGGGCCAAGGGCAGGCAACGCAGAGTTCTCCAATACTGAACTCAGTATTTCAGGAAAAGAAATGTAGGTAGCATCTTGGCGCAATGTCGGCATGTCCTTCAGTAAGCCGGTTTTGGACGCAACAAAAGTCGGCATCCTACACCAGTTGAAGCAGGTGGAAAGATGCGCAAAAGTCCAGCAGACGGGGGATCGTCTGAGACATCGCCGCGGCCGGTGACATCGGTGTGAATAATTTCATTTTCTATGGCACGGCACGCGAGAAGTCTCACTTTCCTTGGCATAGCGCGCACTAGGCCGCGACATAGAAAGTGAGATTTGCGTTGAAGATCAATGGCTGGCGGTCCCACTTTCCATTGCACTCGACAAGTCAGTTAGCGCATTAATCGATGTAGTGCCATCATTTACCTGCGCAAGCTGGCGCAATTTGCATTCCATCAGTTCGACATCATGCTGATACATATTTGCGATTGGCCCCTAACAACACGGACAACATGCCCGCAGTAGTTGCATCCCGATGCCGTTGTCCTTGCGGAAGTTTGCGACCGTCTTGAAATCCGGCGTCAACCCGCCAGTCACCACATCAATTCAATAGATGTGCTGGTTCTTCCGTCTCACAACATGTGCTTTTCCGGATTGCACTCAGGTTTGGAACGCCTCAGAAACGGTCACGATGCGTCATTGAAAAGGCTGACGGAGGCACTTGATAGGCCAGCAAGTGTTATAGAGACGTTTAAAACTATGTTTCGTCGCGAAATTAATACAGGTCCGACCCTAAGACTTGCCATTGGTGAGTCATTGGCGCACCTAAATTATCTCGTGAAAAAAGGAATTATTTCTCGCAGTTTAGGACACGGCGGAATCCATCAATATGTTCGAGGATCTGCCGCTGGCCTTGGTTAGCCACATGAGCAGAAATATTTTGAGATAGATGCAGTTGTGCTAGAAATTTGTACAGATGTGTGCTGTGACAAGTATTGCACAACCATTATGACTTTATTCCAGTTGGAATCAATGAGCATGCATCATTGAAATCGTTGCGGATATCAGTAACGCAAAATTGATGGCGTGTGATCATGTCACAAGAGTTTCTAAGTACCGCCTTCCTAAAAAAGTCGGCGATCTTTTTCTTCAAAGTTGAAATAAAAATTCAATTCCATGTCGGCGAACTGTTCGCTTAGAAGCGGTTGCACGCCATTATTGATGGGGTCATATATCTAATCGCTATTGGTCGGTATGCTGACGTTTGTTTGTGTGGTCACTATTCCTTAGGCGTAGCGTTGGGGCGTTCACCGAATAAAAACAGGGCAAAAGACGAGTGTATTAGGCATTTCACATATCGCCATTGTGGAGCTCAGGTTGGCGAATTGACTCCGGAGAATGCAAAATCGACGGCACAGAAGCGTAAGACAAGTAAGTCTCAAGGTCGAATTTTAATAAGAGTTATTTACGGAGACAATATGGCGTACAACAATTTGGATGATTGTTCTTCGAGGAAACCTCATGGCGCCGACCAATCGAATTCAGATCGGTTCAAATGGGTAGTGCTTGCCATCGCTTGGCTATCCTTCGTGATTAGTTGTGTCGACCGCGTTGCATGGAGCACTATTGCGTCGCCTGTCGGCCAGACATTGGGAATCTCGGTAGCAATGTTTGGGGCTTTCGTTACAGCGTTTTACGTCGGTTATGTGGTTGCTAATATTGCTGGAGGCGTTATTAGCGACGTACTCGGCGCACGCTGTACGCTGACGCTGACGTTGCTTCCGCCTGGAATCCTTACGTTTTTATTTATTTACATTCACTCCCTGACGGCTGGGATCATCATCCAGTTTATAATGGGTTTGAGCGCTGGCGCTGATTATTCAGCCTGCGTAAAAATCTTAGCCACCTGGTTTGGCAAAGACAAAGGCAAGGCAATGGGAATTTCTGCCACGGGAAGTTCAATTGCAGTGGTGTTTGCGAACGCGATAGTGCCTTCAGTGGCGCTTAAATTATCATGGGGATTTGCATTCAAGTTTTTAGGGATCATGACGTCATTGATGGGCGTTCTTGCGTTTTCAATACTTCGCAACTCACCGGCGACCGTAGTTATGCGGCGGCTAAAGCTACACGACGTTAAAGTCCTGTTTCGGAACCGCCAGCTACTGCTTTTCTGTGTCTGTGGCCTTGGTGGCGTCTATGCAACAGTAGGTTTCGCTGCTTGGTGCAATGCTTTGATCACGAAAGAGTACGGCATTTCGCCCGTTGTTGCGGGCGCTGTCGCGGTCTGGTTCGGGTTTCGGGCGGTGATTGCGAAGCCACTTCTTGGTTGGCTTTCCGACTTGTGGCCTAGGTCCGCGCGCTGGTTGTCGATAGGTTGCCTCGGAATGTTTAGCTCACTGCTGATCGTTTTCGGTCAGTGTTCCAACGTGATACAGTTTTACGCAATAGCGCCCTTTCTAGGGGCTGCGGCATATGGATATACGCCGCTTCTGATTGCACAAGTCGCACAGATTTCGGGACATAATGCTGCAGGTGCCGCAGCAGGAATCTCTAATGCAGCATGGCAATTAGGAAGTGTGGTATCGCCGCTGCTAATTGGATATGTGTACGCACACACCCATTCTTTCGAAACTGCACTCGCTATTCTGGCAGTAGGACCTGCTCTTGGGGTACTTTGTCTCTTGTCTGCGCGCGGTTCGATGTCCCTTGCAGATAACCGGCCGTCGAGCACGTAGCGCGACTGTAACAATATGGATTTGTACAACGGCCTTGGTTAATTTACGCAACAGTGAAGCCTATCCGATGTATCAATACGCGCGGCGCTATTGGTAAAGACAGCTGCCGGCCTGTGCCCCGATATGGATTCCGAGCCAAAGACCCGTGAAGTCATAGATCACATACTGCAGCGCAATCCAATTGGCGCCGATCTATAGGCGTCCATATGAACTGCCGGGGCGGTGAAATGCACCAATACACTAGCCATCTGGTTCATGAGGGAAATTCATAAGTAAAAGCAACTCGACCAATAACAAGTGTAGAACGTAGAGTAGGGGGCATTCAAAGCATTGGAGCCGATTCTAGGTTAAACGCATAAGGCTGGTTGCTGTACTTGCCTTTGCTTTAGGTAGTGAAGGTAGGACTTTTATACCGGCCTATTTCTGCAAGCGGCTGTTGAAATCGCGGATAAACAACGTAGCTCGGTCGAGATCAGAATTCGCGGCGTCAGGCTCCGTAGCGAGCGTATTCAGGCGCGCGACTTCGACGGTCAGGACGCTGAACTACAAGTGCGCCCCACAGTGCTGAATCGCTTTACGCGCCTTGGCACGCCGATTACAGTCATAAGGCAATAAGTCCGCCCATAAAAGGGTACACTCGTCCATTATTATATTTGTGCAACAAGACTGATCCGAACTGTTATACACAATTATGTTAGCGAAGCTTTCTTTGACAGCATGTGGCTGCTCTCCTGTGATAAAGTCTGATTTCCTACCGGAGCATTTAGCAGTCCTACCATAGAGTCGATGAAATTTTCAAATGGATCGGTGCGGCTCCAAATCGATTCTCCTTGCGACCCCGAATCTATAAAGGCTTCGTACGCTGCTAAAAACCCCGTTAAAGACCAGAAAAAAAAGACTAAGCGTTGGTCGACCACTTCCTCGGGGAGTTCACGTAAAAAGCCACGCATATGTGCAAGGGCACGGTCGTATTCACCGTAACGCATTTCCCGGGTCAACGTACGCAGCATTTGAGTACGCGTCTGGAGAACCATCGTGAGGAAGCGGGCTGTGTGAGATACGCTGCCATCGGCGGGCTTTGAAAGAGGCCATGTCACAAGAGCGCTGACCACCTCGCGTAGCGAGGATGGACCGCCGTGTGCTTCGATAACTGCCAACCGCTTACCCCATAAGGCATTCGCCTCGCCCATCGCATCAACGATAGTCTGCCGTATCAACTCTTCCTTCGAACGGAAGTAGTAATTCAATGATCCAGGATTTTTTAACTGCGCTGCTGCAACAATATCGCGAACAGTTACCGCCTCTACTCCTAATCGGGCAAAGAGGCGCTGTGCAGCCAACTTGATGCGGGTGATTGTGTCGACTGATGTCATATCTTATGTTGCAGTATTAATAATGGAGCCAAAGTCTCAGCATGGTATGTAACACCTTGCGCCATAGTGATCACCATAGTGCTCTTCACGCGAGACGCTTTCCAGAATTTTACTTTGGCTTGCATTTGTTCAATGCTTACCCCTAGCTCGAAAGCCGCGCGAACACGGCCATAGTACACCCAGAGTGCTTGACGCGTGTTTTATACAAATGTTCTTGACATCTGTTTTAGGGCTTCCTATAGTCTGCTTCACGCACGCGAATATTCGCGATTCGAGTCCCAACCAAAGTGATGGCAGGAATCATGATTTCATTTGAGCTTAATGAAGAGCAAGTTATAGCGCAGGCAAGCGTCCGAGAATTCGCCGCCGAGGTTTTGACACCTGCTGCACAACACGCGGACGACCAATCTGCATTGCCATCCTCTGTGTTGGCTAAATTGTGGGAGCTTGGGATCGTGCAAGCTCGGGCCGAGGAAGGCGTCTCGGACACTGCGATTATGAATGCCCTACTGCTGGAAGAACTTGCCTGCGGAGATGCAAGTGCAGCAGTCGCAGTTGCAGCGCCGCTAGGCTTCGTGACGGCTATTGCAGAGCAGGGATCGCCAGCACAAAAGGCGCATTACCTGCCATTGCTTTCTGGCGACGACTTTCATGGCGCCGCTGTTTTGCTGATGGAACCATCCGTTTCCTTTAGTTCTGCCAAGCTCGCCACTAAAGCCCGAAAAGTCGCAGAGGGTTATTGCATCAATGGTGTAAAGAGTTTCGTTCCGCTAGCGGACCAATGCCAACATTTTCTGGTACTAGCTGAACTCGACGGACGCCCGCAAGCCTTCATTATCGATGCCGAGACAGCCAGGGTAGAACGTAGAAACGTCCCTGCGACACTCGGTTTGAGAGGTTTGCGTGCCGGAGAGATTGCTTTCAACGATGTAATCGTGCCTGAGCAAAACATTCTGGGCGAAGGAGCGGGCTGTGATGCAGAACGGTTGATGGATGCATCTCGAGCTGCACTAAGTGCGATCCTGACTGGGGTAAGCGCATGCATTCTTAATTACGTCATCCCGTACACCAAGGACCGTATCGCACATGGCGAAGCGTTAGCCAAAAAACAAACGATCGCATTTCGTATTGCTGACATGCATATGAAAACTGAAGCAATGCGCTGGATGCACTGGCGTGCTGCCCGGTCGGTTGACCATGGCTCTTCCACGGCACGGCTATGCAGGCTTGCTCAGATTTATGCCAACACGCACGCGATGTGGGTAGCCGATGAGGGTTTGCAAATGCTGGGTGGACATGGCTTCACGCGCGAATACCCCTTGGAGATGTGGTATCGCAACGTGCGAACCCTCTCGTTGCTTGATGGCATGGTCGGCGTCTGATGCCGCTGATTCATTACAAAGGTAAAGGAAGAATCAAATGATCGATTTTGAACTGTCGGATGGCGACAATAAACTCATCAACGAAGCACGGGAGCAAGCAACCCTGGCTCGCAAATATGCACGTTACTATGATCAAAATGAAAACATAGTGCCGCCGCGAGAGCTGAAAGAAGCGGTGGGGCGCCCGGATCCTTTCGAAGAACGCCTGAAAATGGAAGGGCAGATTAGTGGCAAGGCGATGGTCGAAGCGCTGTTGCATATGGAGTTTTTTCGTGGCGATGTAGTACCGCTGCGGGTGCCGAAAATCAGCCTCGGTAACTATGTTCTTGAGAGCGTTGGCACGCCGGAACAAATCGAAAAGTGGGGAAAGGCCCGCATTGCGATTGGAATCACGGAGCCAGGTGCTGGTTCGGATCCTTCCCGAATCACGACTACAGCGGTGTATGACAAGGCGAAGGATGAGTGGATTCTCAATGGAGAAAAGATCTTCATTACTTTTGCCGAAGACGCAGACGCCGTCATGGTATTCGCGCGGGATAAGCGTGACGATGGGCAATTAGGGTATACCTCGTTCCTTGTTGAAAAAGGCACACCTGGTTTCAGCGTAGGCCCGCAAGTTAAGAAAATGGGCATTCGCGCTGAAGACACAGCAGGCCTCGTTTTCCAAGACTGCCGTGTTCCCAGCCTTAATCATGTCAAGGCCGACTTTAAGGCAGTTTTCAAGGTATTCAACTTTTCCCGGCCGATCGTAGCCGCGTTTGGACTCGGTACTTCGCGTGCGATGCTCGATTTTACTCTCGAGAAGTTGGCGGAGATTGGTATCAGTCCGAAATACCAGAGCGGTTTAAGTTGCCAAGACGCGATCTCTGACCGCCTGGCGGCGCTAGAAGCCGAATATGAGGCCGCCAGACTAAGTGTGCTGCGCGCTAAATGGCTGGAAGACCAAGGAAGCGCTGTAAAAATCGAGGCATCCATGGCTAAAGCAATGGGTGGCATGGCCGCAAGGCGTATCACTAAGGAATGCATGGAGATCCTTGGCAATTTCGCCCTCAGCGAAGCTCATCTTGCCGAGAAGTGGTTCCGTGATGCACGTATTTCCGATATCTACGAAGGCCCCGGAGAAGTCCAGCGTCTCATGATTGCGCGGAGTTTGCTCGGTTACTCACAAAAGGAACTGCGCTAAACGATATGGCCCTACAGCACGCTTATGTCAGGGCGGAGGGCGGATATCTTAAAAGCGCAAAGTGATAGGAGGAGACGAATGAACGGTCTTGAGATGAATGAGCAATTGCTCATTCCGAATCTGTTGGCATACGCGGCTGAGAATCACAGTGACACGCAAATCGTGACACGAGAACTGTCTGGAGAGATCCTGCGCTACACCTACGCACAGGCCGAAGCGCGGGCCAGAAAACTGGCTTCCGCACTGAGCTCGCGCGGATTCGGACCTAACTCCAAAATAGCGAGCTTGGCGTGGAACACGCGACGTCATTTTGAGCTTTTCTACGCAATCCCTGGCATCGCTGCTGCTTTCCATACAGTTAATCCTCGCCTGTCTGACGAACAGCTGGTGTATGTCATCAACGATGCAAAAGACGACTGCATATTCGTCGATCTCGAAACACTGCCATTAGTGGAGAGGTTTGCATCCAAGCTGCATAGTGTGAAGTCATACATCATCATGGCCAATGAGGGCGAAATGCCGGATACCACATTGCCCAATGTTGTCTGCTATGAAAGCCTGATTGGCGAAGGCGATAGTGAGTTTGTATGGCCCCAATTTGATGAACGTACAGCAGCCATTATTTGCTATACGTCCGGCACGACAGGGAACCCAAAGGGGGTCGTCTATTCACATCGGGCAGTGGTTTTGCAAGCATTAGTCGGCAGCTCTGCCAATATGCCAGGTGGCACGAATGGACAGCAGCAGGTTCTCTTTGGCTTAGCGCCGATGTTTCATGCCAATGCGTGGTGCTTCCCCTTCATCGGTCCGCTGATTGGTGCCAAGCTCGTATTCCCTGGACGAGACATGCGTCCTGAAAGCCTTTATGAGCTTATTGAGAGCGAGGGTGTTACCCGAGCTGCAGGGGTGCCTTCCATTTGGTTGATTATGGTTGAGTGGCTCGCTAAACATCAGAAAAGGTTTTCAACACTGCGCGAAGCCTTTGGCGCCGGGTCACCGCTCCCACCTCATCTAATCCAGGGTCTGAAAGACGATTTTGACCTTGAAGTGACTCAATCGTGGGGAATGACGGAGGTTCCTCATGGAAGCAGCGGCACGCTCAAGCCCGGCCACGACCAGTTCCCGGCTGCCGAGCAACTCCGTTACCGTGGTAAATCGGGACGGACGGTATTCGGAACACGGATGCGGATTGTTGACGAATCGGGAAACGAGTTACCGCGCGACGGAAAAACAGCAGGGCATCTGCGTGTAAAAGGGCTATGGGCCGCATCTGCTTATCTGAATGAAGGTCCCAATTCTGCATTGGATGCTGACGGTTGGCTTATCACGGGTGATATCGCGACTATTGATAAGGACGGCTACATTCAGTTGGTAGATCGTTCCAAAGATGTTATCAAATCCGGTGGGGAGTGGATCAGCTCAGTTGAACTGGAGAAGATCGCGATGATGCACCCCGAAGTGTTGCAGGCAGCTGCATTCGCGATTCCGCATGAAAAATGGAGTGAGCGCCCAATGCTGGCGGTTGTGCGCAAGCCTGGTGCGTTAATTGACGCCGCTACGTTACTGGATTTCATGAAGTCGCATCTGGCCCGCTTTTGGCTTCCTGATGTCATCGAATTTCTTGATGAACTGCCTACGACAGCAACGGGAAAGCTTAACAAAATCGCCTTGCGAGAGAGCTATGCGCGAAATCAACAAAATAGAGAGGACGCTGAGGTTACGCGCTAACACCTGTCTTCCTCGTTCGTTAGCCCCCGTTTTCTTATCAGAGAGACTGTCATGAAGATTTTGGTTCCAGTCAAACGTGTAGTGGATTACAACGTCAAGGTTCAAGTCAAATCCGATGGCTCAGGCGTCGATATCGCTAATGTAAAAATGAGCATGAATCCCTTTGACGAGATCGCCGTCGAGGAAGCGGTAAGGCTCAAGGAAGGCGGCAAGGCCACCGAGATCGTCGCCGTCTCCGCTGGCGTCACCCAATGCCAGGAAACTCTGCGCACCGCGATGGCCATCGGCGCCGACCGCGGCATCCTGGTCGAAACCACCGAAGAACTGCAGCCGCTGGCCGTAGCCAAGCTGCTCAAGGCGCTGGCTGATAAAGAGCAGCCGCAGCTGATCATCCTCGGCAAGCAGGCCATTGACGACGACAGCAACCAGACCGGCCAGATGCTGGCCGCGTTGCTCGGCTGGGGCCAGGCCACCTTCGCCTCCAAGGTCGTCATCGAAGACGGCAAGGCGACCGTGACCCGCGAAGTCGACGGCGGCCTGGAAACCGTGGCGCTGCCGCTGCCGGCTATCGTCACCACCGACCTGCGCCTGAACGAGCCGCGCTACGTGACGCTGCCGAACATTATGAAGGCCAAGAAAAAGCCGCTGGAAACCGTCAAGCCGGCCGACCTCGGCGTGGATGTGACGCCGCGCCTGAAGACGCTGAAGGTCGCCGAGCCGCCGAAGCGCAGCGCCGGCATCATGGTCAAGGACGTGGCCGAGCTGGTGTCCAGGCTCAAGAACGAAGCAAAAGTCATCTAGCGGTGGGCAGTACGTAAAGGAGGTACGGCAATGGATCAAATCAAGCAACCCAGCAAGGAACAGGTCAGGAATTGGCTTGCCTCCCCCAGGCAGCGTCCGGCACCGCTTCCGAGCAGTGAGGAGATCCGCCGTCAACTTGGCTGGGTCTGACGTCACAGCAACGCAGTCCAGTGACTTCAAAGATTACCCGCGGAATTCGCCAGCACTCTCCCAATATTGGGGGGACAACATAATGAGATCGCCATGAGCACATTAGTCATTGCAGAACACGACAATGCCCACCTGAAAGGCAGCACGCTGAACACCGTCACCGCGGCCGCGCAATGCGGCGGTGACGTCCACATCCTGGTCGCTGGCCAGAATGCCGGCGCGGTGGCCGAAGCCGCGGCAAAGATCGTTGGCGTGGCCAGGGTGCTGGTCGCCGACGGCGCCCAGTTTGCCGACGGCCTGGCCGAGAACGTCGCCGAGCAGGCGATCGCGCTGGCCGGCAATTACAGCCACATCCTTGCCCCGGCCACCGCCTACGGCAAGAACATCCTGCCGCGCGTGGCCGCCCGCCTGGACGTGGCGCAGATTTCCGAGATCACCAAGGTCGTGTCGCCGGACACCTTCGAGCGTCCGATCTACGCCGGCAATGCGATCGCCACCGTGCAGTCGGCCGATCCGGTGAAGGTCATCACCGTGCGCACCACCGGCTTCGATGCCGCGGCGCAGGGTGGCTTGGCGCAGGGTGGCTCGGCGCAGGTCGAGAACATCACCCCGGTCGGCGACGCCGGCAAGTCCAGCTTCGTGTCGCGCGAAGTGGCGAAGTCGGATCGTCCGGAACTGACCGCGGCGAAGATCATCGTCTCCGGCGGCCGCGGCATGGGCTCCGGCGAAGCCTTCAAGGTGCTCGAGCCGCTGGCGGATAAGCTCGGCGCGGCCATGGGCGCCTCGCGCGCGGCGGTCGACGCGGGCTTTGTGCCGAACGACTGGCAGGTCGGTCAGACCGGCAAGGTCGTGGCGCCGCAGCTGTACATCGCGGTCGGCATCTCGGGTGCGATCCAGCACCTGGCCGGCATGAAGGATTCCAAGACGATCGTGGCGATCAACAAGGATCCGGAAGCACCAATCTTCCAAGTTGCCGATTATGGTCTGGTAGGCGACCTGTTCTCCGAAGTGCCGGCTTTCGTGTCGGAACTGTAAGCCGGGGGGCTTATGTTGCAGACAGGGGAAAGCGTTTTTCGGGGAACGGAGGCTGCTAGAGATCAGCTCGTGCGCTTTGCTAAGGAGCAAAGTTATCGAGCCTGGGCGACCGACACTGTGCGCTGGTCAGACACCGATAAGCTTGGACATGTCAATCACTTGGCGGTTGGCGCGTACATGGAGACTGGCCGCGCACGTTTCATGGCCGGCATTGAAGTAGCCGACCAAATATTTGTTACGGCCAGTCTCACCATCAACTTTCTACGTGAACTGCACTGGCCCGATCCCGTTCGTATTGGTACAGCGGTATTAAAGGTAGGCACGACTTCATTTGAATTGGTGCAAGGACTCTTTAGTGGCCAACTCTGCATAGCTACGAGCACCGCCACGCTCGTACTAATCGACGGTGCCTCCCGCAAGCCTGTTCCTATTCCACAGTTACAGCGCGAGCAATTTGCGAGCTTCGCTTTACAAGCCTCATAGATTAAATCTGTCCATTTAAATGAACACGTAACAGCAATGCAGCACCCCAGTTCGGCACAAAGTTGATATCAGGAAAATATCAGGACAATCTCAGGAGACACAGAATGCATACTCGATCTATCAATCGGTGGTGGACCGTCGTAGCGGGCACAATTGCGACTATCGTAGGCGCCAGTTCCATCGCCACTTTCATGTTTGGCGTATTCGCTAAAGCGATTGGAAATGAATACGGCTGGCCACGGTCTTCAGTATCCCTTGGGCTAACAGCGTTTCTGATTGCGAATGGATTTGGTGTTCTGTTTATTGGCGCAGCGATTGATCGTTGGGGGGTGCGCCGCACCACAGGGATATTGATAGCGATCTTCGGCACGGCAATCGCAACGATAGGAATGGCGTCGCTCAGCTTGCCGATGTTTGTGGCCACGTTCGCAGTGATTGGTTTCTGCGGAGCTGCGGGTACGATGATTCCCTATGCAGTCTTGGTTTGTAAACAATTCGACCAGCAGCGTGGGCTCGCGCTCGGCATAGTTAATGCGGGTAATGGAGTCGGTGGCATGCTCATGCCGATTATTGCCCAATATCTGCTTCTTCACTATGGCTGGCGTGCTGGCTATATTGGTGTGGGCACAATTGTCGGGCTTGTACCTCTTCTGTGTCTTATTTTCTTGATTCGTGCGTCGTCCAATGAGACGACACAGCCTACGTCTTCCGTCTCGCAAGTCAAGGAGTCACTTTGGCAGGTTGTTGGCAAACGGAAGCAATTTTGGTTACTGGCGCTGGCGATTTGTCTGATCTCCTTTTCAACCTTCGGCGTAATGTCGCAAATGGTATCGATCCTCACGGACCGTGGATTTACTGCGGTCGTTGCTGCTGGAGTGCTCTCAGTTGCGGGTACGAGTTCAATGGTTGCACGGCTCGGCACCGGCTACCTCATGGACCGTATCTTTGCCCCCTATGTCATGACAATAGTTTTCATCTGCGCCGTGGCCGGCATCTGGTTCATTACGCATTCCCCGGCGTTATCAGTTGTCACATTCGGAGCAGTATTACTTGGCATCGGTCTAGGGGCAGAAGGCGACATTATTACTTTCGTTGTGAGTCGATATTTTCCCGCGCCCGTATTTGGGCGCGTGATGGGAGCCGTATGGTTCACGTTTGCGTGGGGTGCGGCGGGCGGAACTTATTTACTTAGTCTCTCCTACGATCTAACGAAGTCATACGCGACTGCGGTGTATATCCTGTTTGCATTGATAGTGGTCGCCATTGCTGCCGTACTGAACTTGGGGCCATACATTTACCCACCTTCACATCCGAATCGGAATGTGAAATTGAAACCAGCTGCCAAAAATCTGGGAGCTTAATCAAGGGGCGAAGCGGAACGTGCAGTTGCCGCTTTCTCATACGCGGCGTTCGCTTCCTTCAGAAGTTTCTAAGTACGCCTGTACCGGCTGACTAAACAGCTCTTCCAGGAAAGTAAAGAACACATGACACAACCAAACTTCGGTGATCAGGGCCCGCGCGAGGCTATGGAGTATGACGTCGTCATCGTCGGCGGCGGGCCCGCAGGCCTGTCGGCCGGCATCCGGCTCAAGCAGCTGGCGGCCGAGCGTGGTCAGGAAGTCTCGGTCTGCGTGCTGGAAAAAGGCGGCGAAGTCGGCGCCCACATTCTCTCCGGCGCGGTGATGGACCCGATCGCGATCAACGAGCTCTTCCCCAATTGGAAAGAAATAGGCGCGCCGCTCAATACGCCCGTCTCCGAAGACCGCTTCCTGTTCCTGACCGAGACCAAAGCCCGCAAGACGCCGGGCTGGGCATTGCCCGCCTGCTTCCAGAACCACGGCAATTACGTGATCTCGCTGGGCAATGTGACCCGCTGGCTCGGCCAGCAGGCTGAGGCGCTCGGCGTGGAAATCTTCCCCGGCTTCCCGGCCGCCGAGATCCTGTACAACGACGACGGCTCGGTGAAAGGTGTCGCCACCGGCAACATGGGCGTGGACCGCGAAGGCAATCCGACCGACGCGTTCCAGCTCGGCATGGAGTTGCACGCAAAATACACGCTGTTCGCCGAAGGCTCGCGCGGCCACCTCGGCAAGCAGCTGATGGCGAAATACGATCTGAACGTCGGCCGCGATCCGCAGGCGTATGGCATCGGCATCAAGGAATTGTGGGAAATCGATCCGAAGATGCATCAGCCCGGCCTGGTAATTCACACCGCCGGCTGGCCGCTGGACAACAGCACCTACGGCGGTTCCTTCCTGTACCACCTCGAGAACAACCAGGTCGCGGTCGGCTATGTCGTCGGCCTGGCTTATGAAAACCCGTACATTTCGCCGTACGAGGAATTCCAGCGCTACAAGACCCATCCGGAAATCCGCAAGTTCTTCGAAGGCGGCCGGCGCATCTCATATGGCGCGCGCGCGATCACCGCGGGCGGCCTGCAGTCGCTGCCGAAGCTGGTGTTCCCGGGCGGCGCGCTGGTCGGCTGCGACGCGGGCTTCTTGAATGCGAGCCGCATCAAGGGCAGCCATGCGGCGATCAAGACCGGCATGCTGGCTGCCGAAGCGGCCTTCGATGCGATCGGCGCCGGACGGCAGCATGATGAACTGACCGCGTATCCGGCCTTGTTCGAGAAGTCGTGGCTGCATAAAGAGCTGTACAAGGCACGCAATTTCAAGCCCTTCATGGGCTTGGGCCTGATGTCGGGCACGCTGATGGTCGGCATCGACCAGGTGCTGTTCAAGGGGAACGCTCCCTGGACCATGCATCACAAGCGCGCCGACCATGAATACCTGCGCCCGGCATCCGACTTCAAGCCGATCGCCTATCCGAAGCCGGATGGCAAGCTGACCTTCGACCGCCTGTCTTCGGTATTCATTTCGAACACCAACCATGGCGAAGACCAGCCGGTGCACCTGACGCTGAAGGATGCGAGCGTGCCGACCCGAATCAACCTGCCGACCTATGCCGGCCCGGAACAGCGTTATTGCCCCGCGGGCGTGTATGAATACGTGAAGAGCGACGAAGGCCAGGACCGCCTGCAGATCAATGCGCAGAACTGCGTGCACTGCAAGACCTGCGACATCAAGGACCCGACGCAGAACATCGTCTGGGTCACGCCGGAAGGCGGCGGCGGACCGAACTATCCGAACATGTAACTCGGAAAATGAAGTTTGTCACCTAATAAACGTTGCCCTTTTGCAAGGTCAACGATCAGGAACATTGAGTGATGAATTAAGCAACGGCGGAAAAGGTTTAAAGACCCTTAACGCATCCCGAAACAACAAGGCGTCGACTAATTTAGCAGGCGGCTAAACCGTGTCCAGTAGGACAAGGCTGGAACGCCATTGCCTTCGACGCTGGCCAGAGGCGCAAACACATAAACGATTTTTTAACCGCAATCA
The DNA here is from genome assembly GCF_016632335.1 of Noviherbaspirillum pedocola. Classification (GTDB taxonomy): domain Bacteria; phylum Pseudomonadota; class Gammaproteobacteria; order Burkholderiales; family Burkholderiaceae_D; genus Noviherbaspirillum_A; species Noviherbaspirillum_A pedocola. The sequence continues at coordinate 38,074 of NZ_JAEPBG010000022.1, read as the reverse complement.
AGGGGACAACCTGATGAAGAAGTCGCTGCTCGCACTGGCAATAGCACTCGTAACTGGAGACGCCGCATATGCACAATCCAGTTTGATAATTTATGGCGCATTTGACGGAGGGGTTCGCTATCAAACCAACCAGGATGCGGCCGGTCACACTAAGCTTACGCTGAGCTCGATCGGTACGTACAACGCCAATCGCATTGGATTCAAGGGCGTGGAAGATTTAGGTGGGGGCCTGAACGCACACTTCAATTTGGAGAGCGGTTTCAATACAGGCACGGGTGCTTTGGACAATAGCGCCAAGTTATTCAATCGAGTTGCCCTAGTCGGGCTCGGAAGCCAGTGGGGCTCACTGGATCTAGGTCGTCAATATACTGCCGTATTCAAAACCATCGGCGGCTACGATCCGTTTAATTATAAATACACTAATATCATTCCGCTAACCGGCGGAGCAAGTGCGGGCATTCGCTATGATAATGACCTCCAATACACCGGTACCTTCGGGCCAATTACTGCGCGTGCGGAGTGGGCCTTGGGCGAGCAAACTGGTAGCGCGCGTAACAGCTCTGCGCAAGGTGTAGGTGTAAGTTACTTCAACGGTTCGATAAATGTTGGTGCAGCGTACGCACTGCGCAAGCCGAATGTTGCAGCTGCCGGCGCGAGCGCCAATTTTCAAGAAAACCGTACTTGGACCTTGGGCGGTGCTTATACGTTTGGCCCCGCTCGTATTGCAGGCGGTTACCAGCGTGAAAACCAGGATCTCGTCTCGGGAAGCACGCAACAAAGAAATGCTTGGTTTGGCGGCAGCTATGACTTCAGCCCGGCATTCGCTGTAACTGCGGCATATTACGACACGAAGGTCGACAACATCAGCAACACGGGAACCAACGGCAAACGTCAGCTACTGATTGCCGGTACGACCTATGCGTTGTCGAAACGTACCAACCTTTACGCAGACATCGACTATGCCCGCTTTCGGGACGGTTTGGCGCTTCCTGTTGGCGCTGCTGGGCTTCCCGCCGGAAACTTCCTTGCAGGTGGCAGCAGCCAGTTAGGTTTAGCTTCGGCTGCCGGACAAAGTCATCAGACGGGCGTCTCGGTCGGTATCAATCACCTGTTCTGATGCGAAGACAAGGGATCGGGTGGCGTAATCGACACGACGTGGCGATCAAAATCTTGATACCACGAAGTTTCAAAGAAATAGGTGTCTGTTTGGCTCGACAGTCATTTTGATGGTGTAGTGAAGCCGATGAGCTGAGAGTAGAGCGATTGTGTTTTCAGCTCATCGGTGGAAAGACTTTTGTTCCAGTTGTATCTAAAGCGGGTGTGTTTTAGCTGTTGGTAGCAATAAAGCCTTTCAAGCAAACACATCGCTGCGTTGAGGAATGCACAAGATGATAGGGCAATGGATCAGCTTCAAGCGATGAGAGTGTTTGCCGCTGTCGCGGAACAAGGAAGCTTTGCTCGTGCGGCACGCCACCTGGAAATGTCCGGTGCCGTCGTTACTCGAAATATCGGCGACCTTGAAAATCATCTTGCTATTCGTCTGTTAAACCGGACGACACGGCGTTTGTCCCTTACCGAGGCTGGGCAAGTGTATCTGAGGCGAGTGACACAGATCTTGCAAGACCTTGAAGAGGCGAATGCGGCTGCGATGGCACATTCCAATCTACCAACTGGGACACTGTGCGTTTATGCACAGCTCAGTTTTGGTGAAACGCAGCTGTCGCCTGTACTCTCTTCTTACAAGGAGACCTATCCTAACGTGGCGTTAGATGTGACGCTCACGGAGAGAACGCCGAATCTCGTCGATGAAGGATTTGACGTTGGGTTCTTTTTATCTCCGCAACGTTTTGACGCGACAATGATCGCACGTCAACTTGGCGTAACCGACGTATTGGTTTGCGCATCCCCTGAATATATCGCCCGTCACGGCGAACCAAAGACTCCGCAAGACCTCGCACACCACGCATGTTTGAACTTCACCTACGAGAAAATACGCCATCAATGGTCCGTCGATAGCCCGGTGGGCACGATTGGTATCGCAATCAAACGTGACATGGTGTCCAATAATGGCGAGCTGCTTCGCCAGTGTGCGGTTAATGCGATGGGCATAATAATGCGTCCAGCGTTTGCCTTACGCGAAGATCTTGAAACAGGTCGACTGGTGCGCCTTCTGTCTGAATATGATTTCGGGAAAATAGTGGTTACGATGGTCTATCCCAGCCGCCGCCATGTGCCTGCAAAGGTTTCAAGCTTCATCGACTTCATAATGCGGTGTTTTCCAAAGCCAGAAAGCGACCCATGGTCGACTCACTAGAGGAGTTTTCGAGTGCAAGTAGGGGCATCCTCCTTGCACGTTTCCTATTATTGTCCAATTGCCCGCAGCTTGAAGCGCTGTATCTTACCTGTGGCGGTCTTCGGTAGATCCGGGACAAAGACGAATTCGCGCGGATACTTGTGTGGTGTGAGTCGACTTTTAACGAAGCTCTTCAGCTCTGCACGCAATTCATCGTCCCCTTGTTGATTATTGCGTAGCACGACATATGCCATGGTCTTGACCAGTCCATCAGCATCAGGCCTGCCCACAACAGCACATTCCAGCACAGCCGGATGCTCCACCAATGCTGATTCAACCTCGACTGGCGACACATACTGTCCGCTGACTTTCAGCATGTCGTCGCTGCGGCCGGCATAAGTGTAATAACCGTCACGGTCCTTCAAATACTTGTCGCCGCTCTTCAGCCATTCACCCTGGAAAGTAGCTTGGCTCTTTTCACGGTTGGTCCAGTACATTAACGCCGCGCTCGGTCCACGAATGTATAAGTCGCCGACTTCACCGGTCGGTACCGTCTTGCCTTCCTCATCACGTAGCGCGACGTCATATCCCTCCACCGGGCGGCCGGTGGTGCCGTAGCGGATGTCGCCGCTGCGGTTGGACAGGAAGATGTGCAGCATCTCGGTCGAGCCGATGCCGTCGAGGATGTCGGCGCCGAAATGCGACTTGAAGCGTTCCCCGACTTCGCGCGGCAGCATTTCGCCGGCGGACGCGCAGATGCGCAGCGCAGTGTCTGCGCGCGCTGGCAGATCGTTGGACGCCAGCATCGACACATACAGCGTCGGCACGCCGGCGAATACCGTCGGTTTGTGGCGCACCAGGCGCTGGAACACCGCCTGTGGCGTGGGCCGCTCGGCCATCAGCACCGTGGTCGCACCGACAGACAACGGGAAGGTGAATGCATTGCCCAGGCCATAAGCGAAGAATAGTTTGGCCGCGGAGAAAACCACGTCGTCCTCGCGCACGCCGAGCACTGGCTGACCGTATAGCGTCGCGGTCCAGTAGAGGTTCGCATGGGTATGCACCGTGCCCTTGGGCTTTCCAGTGGATCCGGAAGAGTACAGCCAGAAAGCGAAGGCGTTGCGATGGGTGTCGGCATTGCCGTCCTCGGGCAGCGGGCTAGCTTGCAGCAGCGCGTGAAAGTTCTTCGCGCCTTCCGGCAGCGCATCGATGTCACTGGAGACAATCATCCGCGCGCGACTGCCGGAATGCGCCAGCGCCTGGCCGATACAGTCCGCCAGCGGTGCCGACACGACGACAGCACGCGCGCCGCTGTGCGCAAGCATGTAGGCATAGTCTTCCATTGGCAGCAGCGTGTTGACCGGCACGGGCACAATGCCCGCGAACATGGCGCCAAGCATGGCGACCGGCATGTCAGCGGTGTCATGCATTACCAGCAGCACCCGCTCCTCGGGGCGCAGGCCCTGTTCGAGCAGGCCCGCGGCGAAGCGGCGGGCGCGCAGTTCCAGTTCTGCATAGCTGATCGCTTCTCGGTCGTCGATATACGCGGTCTTGTCCGGGCGGGAGCGGTTGACGTCGAAAATGTGCCTCGCGAAGTTAAAGCGTTCCGGCGGGCTCTTGACTTCGGTTTCCATGCTGTCTCCTCGCATCTATCCTGTCTGGTTCAAAGGCTGCCGAGCGGACCGAGGGCATCAAGTGTGGTGGCTGATGCCTGCAGTGCGCTGCGACGGTGATAGAAGCCAAGCGAACGTAGCCCACCGAGCTCCTCGCCGCCGCCTGCGCGTCCGGGTCCGCCGTGGATCGACTGCGGCATCACATTGCCGTGGCCGGTCTGCGTCTTGCCCACATCCGGGCTGACCAAATTGACACGCCCATGCGAGCCTGCCAGCTCCGCTCCGGCCCGCGCCAGCCACGCATGGTCAGCGCTGAAAATTGAAGCGACCAAGGATCCCTGGCCGCGATGCGCGAGTGCGACGGCTTCATCTGCATCGCGATAGCCAATCAAAGTCGACACCGGGCCGAACACTTCGTGTTCGTGCACGGTGGTGCCCGATGCACCGTCACGCAGGCCGAGCAGTGTCGGGGCGACACAAGCTGCCAGCGCCGGGTCGGCGTCGACCAGCGCAGAATTGCGTCCGTCCACCAGCAGTTGTGCTTCGCCTGCAAGTTTCTCGATTCCCGTGTGCACGGCGTCGTATTGCTCACGGCTGACCAGCGAGCCCATCCTGACCGTGTCGTTGCGCGGGTTGCCGACCGTGATGCCCGACAGCTTCGCTGCCACGGCCTCGGCCACCGCATCGAACTGCGCGGCCGGCACCAGCGCGCGGCGGATCGCGGTGCAGCGCTGGCCGCTCTTGGTCGTCATCTCGCGTACCAGTTCCTTCACATACAGATCGAAGGCTTCGCTACCCGGTACGGCATCCGGGCCGAGCAGGGCGCTGTTAACGCTGTCGGCCTCAATGTTGACGCGCACCGAGTGGCGCGTGACCGCGTCATGGGAACGAATCTTCGCGGCGGTGTCGGCGGAGCCGGTGAAGGAGAGCACATCAAAGGGCTGTAGCGGATCAAGCAGGCCAGCGGAACTGCCGCAAACAATCGACAGCGCTCCTGGAGGCAGCACGCCGGCGTTGACGACATCCTCGACCATCCGATGCGTGAGCCAGGCAGTGACCGTGGCGGGCTTGATCACCACCGGAACGCCGGACAGCAGCGCCGGGGCGGCCTTCTCCCACAGCCCCCAGGCCGGGAAGTTGAAGGCGTTGATGAACAGCGCCAAGCCGCGCACCGGCGCGTACACATGCTGCGACTGGAACAGGCCGTCTTTGGACAACACGGTCGACGTGCCATCGCCGAGGGTATGCACATCGCCGAGGGTGGCGCCCAACTTCGCGTAATAGCCGAGGGTGTAGAGGGCCCCTTCGATATCGACTGCGGAATCGGCCTTCGTGGTACCGGAATTCGCGATCGAAATGTCGTAATAGGTGTCACGGTTGGCTTGCAGCACCTTCATTACGTCAGCCAGTATCGCGGCGCGCTGGCCATAGCTCATGGCGCGCAGTGCGCTGCCGCCGGCATTGCGGGCAAACTCATAGGCGGCTGCCAAGTTTTCCGCAGGGCCTCCGGCAAAGGCGAGTGCTTCACCGCTTACTGGATTTACCAAGGCGTGGGCGGTACGGGATTCTGGCTGCCATTGGCCGCCGAGATAATTGCGAAGAAAAACGCTCATTGGAGTGCTTCCTAAATGGTTGGGGAGCGGATTCAGGCCGCTTTGGTGAACTGAATTGCGCCTTGGGGAAGGAGATACAGCACTAGGGCGTGGCCTTCGGTAACGGTCGGGTGATGGGCGCTGCCTGGGCCGTAAACGCACCAGCCGGCCGGATGGCCATCGAAGCGGGCGCCGGGAGTGAGCGGCATGATGAGGTCGATCTCACCTTGCGGATGCACATGATGCGGCCCCGCCAAGTCCTGCATGTCGACAACGTCCACCGAGAAGCCATGCGTCGCATCGGCGGCCTTCAGCACGCGGCCATACTTGATACCACCGCCTTCGCGGTTGCACATCCAACCATCCTGCACACCTTCGCGGCAGGCAGAGAAGATGGCTTCATAGGTTGGGCTGCCGGGGCCGTGCTCGGCATTCAGACGTGCGGCCAGGGAGTCGTCCAGCGGCTGGCCTGATAGCGAAACAGTAAGGTTAGAAATCAGTTGTTCAAATTGAAGGACATCCATGGAAATCTTCCTAGTGCAACGCGGTGTGCGTTCTTGGTTGTGCTGGGCGCGGTCTTATACTGCATGTTTAAATCAGTCTATATGCAGTATGATGCAACCGTCAAGCACGGAATCCGTAATATAATTCCTTAGCCTTCAACCCTTTAGTTTGCACGGTGTACACGCGGGAATCCCCATGACAGACCTATCGGAACCTACCAAAGACCCATTTCTGTCCCAATTGGGCGAGCGGGTGAAATCCCTGCGAGCGCGCCGCGGCATATCGCGCAAGGCCCTTGCAACGCTGGCGGATGTCTCCGAGCGCCATGTGGCAAATGTCGAAACAGGCGTCGGCAATGCTTCAATTCAGTTTCTGCGCCAGCTGGCGCAGGTGCTCAATTGCAGCCTGGCTGAAATGACCGGCGATCAGACGGCCTCCTCGCCAGAATGGCTCATGATTCGCGGAATCCTGCATAGCCGCACGGATGCCGAGTTAAAGCAGGCGCGTGTGGCGCTATCTGAATTGTTCGAAACACCGACGTCCGAGGCAGCTAGGCGGCGGCGCATTGCGTTGATCGGCCTGCGCGGGGCCGGCAAGTCCAGTATCGGCCGCATGCTGGCCGCTTCATGGGCGCTGCCCTTCGTGGAACTGAGCCGCGAGATTGAAATTCTCGCTGGCTGCAGCATTCCAGAGATCCATTCCCTGTACGGCGCAAACGCCTATCGGCGCTATGAATACCGGGCGCTAGAGGATGTCATCCGACGCCTGCCCACCGCCATAGTCGCCACGCCGGGCGGCATCGTCTCGGATCCAGCGACTTTCAATTTGTTGCTGTCGCACTGCTATACGGTCTGGCTGAAGGCTTCCCCCGAGGAGCATATGGCGCGGGTGCTGGCCCAAGGGGACAAAAGGCCGATGCAGGGAAACCGCGAGGCAATGGAAGACTTGAAGAACATCCTCGCCAGCCGCGAAGAGTTCTATTCCAAGGCCGATCTAGCCATGGACACCAGCGAGATGGCGCAGGAAGCTGCGTTCCTAAGCCTCTCTGAACAGCTGCGCGAGAAAGTGCTCACGTAGCCCAGCGCAAGCGGCTGAACCTCATCCGAGCCGCCGCTTGCTCTGCTTTGCTGCTCAGCCCGTCAAATCGGCGTCCCGAAATATTTTTCCGTTAAATGCATTTCGCTGCTTGACGCTTGTTTCAGACTGCAATATAGTGCCTTCACCGTAACGACGCTGCAGCATATTTCCTTCAAGGACGCCTACCATGACTACCCAGCAAGTGAATTACCAAACTTCCCCGGAACAGTACAAGCACTGGACGCTGGCCTGCGAAGGCGCAGTCGCCACGCTGACCATGAACGTCAATGAGGAGGGCGGCCTGCGTGAGGGCTACAAGCTCAAGCTGAACTCCTACGACCTCGGTGTCGATATCGAACTGCACGACGCGGTGCAGCGCATCCGCTTCGAACATCCGGAAGTCAGGACCGTCGTCATTACTTCCAGCCGCGACCGCATCTTCTGTTCCGGCGCGAACATCTTCATGCTGGGCAAGTCGACCCACGCCTGGAAGGTCAACTTCTGCAAGTTCACCAACGAGACCCGCAACGGCCTGGAAGACTCCAGCCGCAACGAAGGCCTGAAATTCCTGGCCGCGGTCAACGGCGCCTGCGCCGGCGGCGGCTACGAGCTGGCTGCGGCTTGCGATGAAATCCTGCTGGTAGACGACCGCTCCTCGGCGGTCAGCCTGCCCGAAGTGCCGCTGCTGGGCGTGCTGCCCGGCACTGGCGGCCTGACCCGCCTGACCGACAAGAGGAAGGTGCGTCATGACCATGCCGACATCTTCTGCACCACCTCCGAAGGCGTGCGCGGCCAGCGTGCTGTCGATTGGAAGCTGGTCGATGCCATCGCCAAGCCGGCGCAGTTCAAGGACGCGGTGCAGCAGCGCGCACAGCAGCTCACCGCGCAGAGCGACCGTCCGGCTGATGCGCAAGGTGTAAAACTGAATCCGCTGAATAAGACCCAGTCGGACAACGGGCTTGAATACACCCAGGTCAACGTCGCGATTGACCGCGTTTCCCGTACCGCGACTTTCACCGTGCGCGCGCCGCAGGGCCAGCAGCCGAACAGCGTCGCAGCCATCGTCGAAGCCGGTGAGCAATGGTGGCCGTTGCAGATGGCGCGCGAGCTGGACGACGCGATCCTGCACATGCGCACCAACGAAACCGAGATCGGCACCTGGCTGCTGAAGACCGTCGGCGATGCCGATGCGGTGCTGGCCATGGATGAAACCCTGCTGGCCAACCGCGGCCACTGGCTGGTGCGTCAGACCATCGGCATGATGCGCCGCACCTTCGCCCGCCTCGATGTGTCGTCGCGCTCGCTGTTCGCGCTGATCGACGAAGGCTCCTGCTTTGCCGGCTCGCTGCTGGAAGTGGCGCTGGCCGCTGACCGCAGCTACATGCTGGCCTTGCCGGACAGCCCGGAAGCCGCACCGAAGATCGCGGTATCGGAAATGAATTTCGGCCTGCTGCCGATGATCACGACGCAATCCCGCCTGGCACGCCGCTTCTATGACGGCCAAGCCGATGTTTCCAACGTGCGGGAGACCATGGGCAAGAAGCTCGATGCCGACGAAGCGATGGCGCTGGGCCTGATCACCGCGAATCCGGACGACATCGACTGGGCCGACGAGATCCGCATCGCCGTGGAAGAGCGCGCCAGCATGTCGCCGGATGCGCTGACCGGACTGGAGGCGAACCTGCGCTTCAATGGCCCGGAGACCATGGAAACCCGCATCTTCGGCCGCCTCTCGGCTTGGCAGAACTGGATCTTCATCCGCCCGAACGCTGTCGGCGAAAAAGGCGCGCTCAAGGTCTACGGCAGCGGCGACAAGGCACAGTTCGACATGAACCGCGTGTAACGAACAACACTGACATCAACAGCAGTCAACACACAGAGGACTATTGTGAGCACAATCAATTACAGCGAAAAGATACCGAACAACGTCAACCTTTCGGAAGACCGCACGCTGCAGCGCGCGCTGGAGCACTGGCAGCCGAACTATCTGCAGTGGTGGCGCGACATGGGCCCGGAGGGCTCGGTCGATTTCGATGTCTATCTACGTACCGCCATCAATGTCACGCCGGAAGGCTGGGCTCACTTCGGCCATGTGAAAATGCCGGACTATCGCTGGGGCATTTTCCTGGCGCAGCAGGAAAACGGCCGCAAGGTGAATTTCGGCGAGCACAAGGGTGAGGCTGCCTGGCAGGAAGTACCGGGCGAGCACCGCGCCAACCTGCGCCGCATGATCGTCACGCAAGGCGACACCGAGCCGGCCTCGGTCGAGCAGCAACGCCATCTGGGACTGACCGCGCCGTCGAACTACGACCTGCGCAATCTGTTTCAGATCAATGTGGAAGAGGGCCGCCACCTGTGGGCCATGGTGTACCTGCTGCACAAGCATTTCGGTCGCGACGGCCGCGAGGAAGCTGAGGCACTGTTGCAGCGAAATTCGGGCGACCAAGATAAGCCACGCATCCTGGAGGCCTTCAATGAACCGACCCCGGACTGGCTGGCGTTCTACATGTTTACCTACTTCACCGACCGCGACGGCAAGTTCCAGCTCAATGCGCTGGCCGAATCGGGCTTCGATCCGCTGTCGCGCACCTGCCGCTTCATGCTGACCGAGGAAGCGCATCACATGTTCGTCGGCGAATCGGGCATCTCGCGCGTCCTGCAGCGCACCGCGCAGATCATGAAGCAGCACGGCATCGAGGATCCGGAAGAAGTGCGCCGCCATGGCGTGATCGATCTGCCGACGGTGCAGCGCTATCTGAACTTCCACTTTTCCGTGACCATCGACCTTTTCGGCGCCGACCAGTCGTCGAATGCCGCGGCTTTTTATAGCTCGGGCCTGAAAGGCCGCTATGAAGAGACCAAGCGCGATGACGATCATCTGCTGAAGAACAACCAGTACAAGATCCTCGACATCGCCGATGGCAAGCTCACCGAGCGCGAAGTGCCCATGCTCAATGCGCTGAACGAGGTGCTACGCGACGACTATATCCGCGACTCGATCGCTGGCGTCGGCCGCTGGAATAAAGTGCTGGAGAAGGCTGGCGTGAATTTCCGCCTGACCACGCCGCACAAGGCCTTCAACCGCCACATCGGCACCTTCGCCGGGCAGCGCATCTCTCCGGACGGCCGCGTGATTTCCGAAGCCGAATGGCAGGCCAATGTGCGCAACTGGTTGCCGTCCGAAGAAGACCGCGCTTACGTGGCTTCGCTGATGGGCCGCGTGGTCGAGCCGGGCAAGATGGCGAACTGGATCGCACCGCCGCCGGTGGGCATCAACCGCCAACCGATCGACTTCGAATACGTGCGTTTCAACTAAGTCAGTCAACGGTCGCCGGCGCAAAACGCCGGTGACCTCGTTTTTTTGCAAAATAGAGCAGGCCCCGCCATGAACGCTCCTGAAACGATTACCCTGATCCGTCAGCATCTGATCGATCCCGAGATCTGCATTCGCTGCAACACCTGCGAAGAGACTTGCCCGATCGATGCGATCACGCATGACGACCGCAACTACGTGGTGAAGGCGGATGTCTGCAATGCCTGCGGCGCCTGCATCTCGCCATGCCCGACGGGTGCCATCGACCACTGGCGCACGATGCCGAAGGTCGAAGCCTACAGCCTCGAAGAGCAGTACAGCTGGGACGAGTTGCCAGCCGAGAAGGCATTCGAGCAAAGCGTGCTAGATGCAGTCGGTGCCAGCAACGCGGCAGAAGCTCAGCGCGAGGCGGTGCAGGAAAACGCCGGCGCATCGCGCTCTTCCGCGTGCCCGCCGTGGTCAGCTGCGCATCCCTACGTGAACTTGTACACGCTGAAGGAGCCGATCACGGCGACCGTGGCCGGCAACTATCGCGTCACATCGAGCGACACCGCAAGCGACATCCACCACATCGTGCTCGACTTCGGCACGCAACTGTTCCCGGTGCTGGAGGGCCAGTCGATCGGCATCATCCCGCCCGGCGTGGATGCGAATGGCAAGCCGCATTACCTGCGCATGTATTCGATCGCCAGCCCGCGCAACGGCGAGCGCGAAGGCTACAACAACCTCTCGCTGACAGTGAAGCGGGTGGTGTCCGACCATGAGGGCAATCCGGTGAAGGGCGTTGGCTCGAACTACCTGTGTGATCTGCAGAAGGGCGACGCGGTGCAGGTGACCGGCCCCTTCGGCGCGAACTACCTGATGCCGAATCACCCGGGCTCCAACATCCTGATGATCTGCACTGGCACCGGCTCGGCGCCAATGCGTGCAATGACGGAATTCCGTCGCCGCCACTTCGTTAAAGGGCAAGCGGTGCCGGGCAAGCTGATGCTGTTTTTCGGCGCGAGAACGCCGGAAGAGCTCCCGTACTTCGGCCCGTTGCGCAAGCTGCCGGCCGAGCTGATGGAGACGCACCTGGCATTTTCGCGCATGCCGAAGGAACCGCGCGCGTATGTGCAGGACAAGATGCGCCAAGCCGCTGCGGCCGTGGCCGAGCTGCTGAAGGGCGATACCTATGTCTACATTTGCGGGCTGAAGGGCATGGAAGAGGGCGTGCTCGATGCGATGCAGGACATTTGCAATGCACACGGCATCGACTGGGCGACCCTACGGCCGAAGATGGTCAACGAAGGCCGCTTCCAGGTGGAGACATATTAAGGCCTGGTCAAATTTCTTTGGTTTGGCTCGCGTAGGGATTCCGATGAGGAGAAGGGCGATGGCAACTTTTCGCTTTGCCCTGCTGCACAAGCTTCGAAAGCGAAGGCAGGGCGACGAACCGAAGCGGCCGCGCGCCTTCTTGACCGGCCAACAGCCTGAGTCCGAATGGAGCATGATATGAATAACATTCCGGTTGACACTGACAACTTTCGCGTCGACATTGACGAAATAGGCATCGCGCACGTGGTGTTCGGCCCGGCAGGCGGCATGCCTGTCACGGACGCACGGGGCCATGGAGCATTGGCGACCATCTGGCGCAGGTTGGACGAGGATGCCAATGTGCGCGCGGTGTTGGTGCGCAGCGAGGGCAAGGCGTTCTGCGCGGGCGGCGCAATGGACATGGTCGTGGAAATGCTCGATTCGGAAGGCGCACGCCAGCGCGTGATGCGCGAAGCCCGCGACATCGTCGCCGGCATGCTGGCCTGCGGCAAGCCGATCGTGTCGGCGATCCATGGCGCCGCGGTGGGCGCAGGGCTTGCCGTGGCGCTCTTGGCCGACATCTCGGTCGCCGCGCGCAATGCCAAGCTGATCGACGGCCACACCAAGCTTGGCGTGGCGGCCGGCGACCATGCGGCGCTGATCTGGCCGCTGCTGTGCGGCATGGCCAAGGCCAAGTATTACCTGCTGTTGTGCGATGCCGTCAGCGGCGAAGAAGCCGAGCGCATCGGCTTGGTGAGCCGCGTGGTCGACGCTGAAACGCTGCAGCAAGACGCGCTGCAGATTGCGCAGCGCCTCGCCGCCGGCAGCGCTACGGCAATCGCTGGCACCAAGCGCGCGCTCAATGGCTGGCTGCATGCGGCCTGGCCGGCGTTTGAAGCGTCGCTGGCCGCCGAGATGATTGGCTTCGGCGAAGCCGATGCACGCGAAGGCCTTGCCGCCATCCGCGAAAAGCGCGCGCCGCGCTTCGGGAGCGCCGCTTGAAGTTCGCCGACATCGAGCCGGGCAGGCGTTTCCTGCTCGGTCCGGTGCGCGTCGAACAGCAAGAGGTGATCGATTTCGCCAGGCGTTATGACGACCAGTGGTTCCACACCGACCCGGCGGCCGCCGAGCGAGGGCCGTTCCAGGGCCTGATTGCCAGCGGCTGGCATACCTGCGCGCTGGCCATGCGCCTGGTGTCGCGCGAAATTCTTAGAGGGTCGGAGTCCTTCGCGTCGCCAGGTCTTTCCTACGTGCGCTGGCCGCACCCGGTGCGCCCGGATGATGAATTGACGCTGGAAATAGTGGTGAATGATTCCCGCAGCTCCGTGTCGCGGCCGACGCTCGGCGTGGTGCGCTGGCAATGGCTGATGCGTAACCAGGATGGAGACGAGGTGCTGGACCTGGAGGCGACCAGTATGTTCCGTGTTACCACGGCTTGAACAACGCCGTAGGACGATTTATCTACAGTAAGGCAAACGACATTTGTCATCGCATGGATGGGCGCTTGCAATGTCCTCAACTCCCACGAATCATCTTCACTTCATCGAAATATGCGTGCAATGCAAATCACGACTTATAAAACCCTCAACATCAATGTCGATGCACGAGGTGTCGCAACAGTGTGCCTAGCGCGCCAGGAGAAGCTGAACGCCTTCGATGAGGTCATGATCGAGGAGCTCACCACGGCGTTCCAACGGATTTCTCAGGAAAATCAAATGCGTGTCGTCATCCTGAAGGCCGATGGCCGGGCATTCAGCGCCGGCGCGGACCTGCACTGGATGCAGCGTGCAAGCAACAATTCCAACGAGGAAAATCTTGCAGACGCCAGGCGTTTCGCGGCGATGATGCAGGAGATCTACGAATGTCCGAAGCCGGTTATAGGAAGGATCCAGGGGCCGGCCTATGGAGGCGGCGTCGGCCTGTGCTGCGCATGTGACATCGTCGTCGCGTCGCCCGAGGCTAAGTTCGCCGTCAGCGAAGCGAAGTTCGGCATCCTTCCCTCCGTCATCGGCCCCTACCTGAACAATGCCGTCGGCAAACGTTACGCATTGCGCCTGGCGCTCACGGCAGAAGTCATCGATGCCGCCCGCGCCCAGTACATCGGGCTGGTCCATGATCTGGTGCCGATGGAGCAGCTCGATGGAGCCGTGGAGAGCGTCGTCAAGCTGCTCTTAATGAACGGCCCGACGGCGCTCGCCGAAATCAAGAGGCTATTCGCCAAGCTCCCTGTCGGGGAGATCGACGGAGAGACACGCGAGCTGACCGCCAACACGATCGCCCGGGTGCGTTCGACGGCGGAAGCCAAAGAAGGGTTCGCCGCGTTCTTCGCAAAGCGCCCAGCAGCATGGATCAAGGAACCGTCATGGAAATGAACCAAGAAAAGCAGTGGTTGCTTGAGAGCCTGCCACTCGAACAGCAAATCGTTGGCGTTATCGGCGCAGGCACAATGGGGGCGGGCATTGCCCAAGTGGCGGCCGCAGCCGGACATCGGGTGCTGTTGCTCGATGTCCGCCCGGGTGCCGCTGAGCAGGCGAAAGGCCGTATCGAGGAGGCGCTGGAGGCGCTTGTGAAGAAGGGCCGCATGGACGCGGCTGAGCGAGACGCGTTGGCATCTCGGATAGCGCCGGCCGAAGCGCTGACCGACATGCGGGAAGCGGTGCTGGTGGTCGAGGTCATCCTGGAGCAGCTCGACCCCAAGCAGAAGTTGCTGCGGGAGCTGGAGGACATCGTTGGACACGGCACCATCCTGGCGTCGAACACGTCGTCGATCTCCATCACGGCGCTGGCCAATGGAATGCGCCATCCCGAGCGCGTAGTGGGCATGCACTTCTTCAATCCAGTGCCACTGATGAAACTGGTGGAGGTCGTCTCAGGTGCAGAGACGGCTCCGGGCGTGGCACGCCTGATCTTCGAGAAGGCGGCGCTGTGGGGTAAGACGCCGGTGCACGCGAAGTCGACGCCCGGCTTTATCGTCAACCGCATTGCGCGGCCTTACTATGCGGAAGCGTTGGCCTTACTGCAGGACCGCGCCGCGACACCATATCAGATTGACCAAGTGCTCCGCGGGGCGGGATTCCGCATGGGGCCTTGTGAGCTGATGGACCTAATCGGCCACGATGTCAACTATTCCGTCACTACGTCGGTGTTCGAGGCGAACTATGGCGATCGCCGCTACGTGCCTTCGCTTGTGCAGAAAGCGCTGGTGGACGGCGGACGCCTCGGCCGCAAGGTCGGCAAGGGCTTCTATGAAGGTGTGCCGTCGTTTGAGACCGTACCTTCTTCGTCGGCAGGCGAACTGAGAGATAGTGCTGATGGCGTGTCCATTGTTGGAAAGGGCAAGGCGGCACAAGCGCTGGCTGACTGGTTCACGGGTGCCGGCATTCCGCATCAGCGAGTTGAGGGCGAGGATTGGCCGGCGTTGCGCATCGGCGCCGTCCACCTGCGTGTCACCGACGGCCGGACGGCGGATCACTTGTCGGCGGCGCTGAGCTTCGGCAACATCGGCGTGATCGACTGGCCACTTCAGCTAAAGAAAGGCGCCGCCATCGCCGTCGCGTTTTCTTCTCGCGTGGGCAACAAGGAACGCTCGATGGTCAAGCATGTGCTGGATGCCAGCGGCCTTCAGGCAGTCGAGGTCGATGACGCGCCGGGCCTCATTGTCGGCCGGACAGTCGCCATGCTTATCAACGAAGCTGCCGACGCCGTCCAGCAGGGAGTCTGCGAAGAAGGTGATGCGGACACGGCGATGAAACTAGGGACGAACTATCCGGCCGGGCCGTTCGAATGGCTCTCGACTTTCGGCATTGGCTACACCGTGACCATGCTGGAGAACTTGTATCACGCTTACAGAAGCGAGCGGTACAGGGTTTCGCCATTGCTGCAGAAGCGCTACTGGGTTTCGCGCGAAGTGTAGCGCGGACACAATCAATCCACGGGGCGCGAAGGCCGCAATGCCAGTTGCGTCTTATCGCCCACACAGGTAACGCAAAGGGAACACTGAATGAAAGACCGCCATGCCGAGGACGTTGACAGCAGCGACGTCTGGGTCGAGCATCCGCTTGGAAAAATCTTTGCCCGCATCTGGACTCCTGCGATGAAGGTAGATCGGTCGCAGGCTCGGGCGCCAATCGTGCTGTTTCATGACTCGCTCGGTTGCGTCGACTTGTGGCGCGACTTTCCCTCCAAGCTGAGCGGGTTCCTAGGGCGGGAGGTCATCGCCTACGACCGGTTGGGATTCGGCAGATCCGACCCAAGAGCAGACATGCCGCCGGTCGACTTCGTCGCCGAAGAGTCGCGCAGCTACTTTCCCGCCATTGTGAAGCGATTCATGCTGCAGCGTTTCGTTGCTTTCGGCCACAGCGTTGGAGGAGGCATGGCGGTCAACTGTGCCGCCGACTATCCGGGAGCTTGCGAGGCATTAATCACTGAGTCGGCGCAGGTCTTTGCGGAAGATCGGACGTTGACAAGCATCGCGCAGGCGAAGGAGCAGTTCAAAGACGACAGGCAGCTTGAGCGGCTGAGAAAATACCACGGGGAGAAGGCCGAATGGGTACTCCGTGCCTGGACGGATTCGTGGCTTGATCCCCAGTTTGCCTCCTGGACTCTCGCGGCGGTGTTGCCTAGAGTAACCTGTCCGGTGCTGGCGATCCACGGGGAGCATGACGAATACGGCTCGGCAGTCCATCCCGAGATGATTACGCAGCTGTGCAGTGGCCCATCCAAGATGGAAATGATGAACGACACGTACCATGTGCCTCATCGTGAGCGCGACGCAGACGTCCTGGCACTGGTGTCTCGGTTCCTCAAATCAGCGCATTAAAAGGGTCACCCCATATACCTGCCGGATCATACTCAAGAGCCCACGCTGCGTCCCGTCTCCCCGCTTTCACTGATCAATCTGTTTGTGCTTGCTCTTATAGTTCGACACTTATATGGACGTCTCTAGAAATGCAAGCTTTGGCAGTATGAATTGTCAACTGAGGTTCGCAGGCTTATATACGGCCTGTTCATGAAAATATTTATCCTGCTAGCCCTGAAAGGCCTTATCAACATCTGCAAGAAACCGCGTATGCCAAGCGCCGGACCCTGAAAATTTGGCAGGCTGAGTTCTTGCCTCTACCCGCGTACCCACTGGGCTCAGCCCCTCTTTGAGGGTGGACTAAATTGAGCGTCAGCTAGCGTAGATTGGCGTTCGAGTAACGTGCGAGGAAAAATCTACGAAGGGCGAAAGTAGCCCAGCGACTTTGAAAAATGAAGACGCCGAGCCATATGCAACGTCCTCTAAACCATCCGGGCCTGCAGAGCATGCGGGTCCCGCACGATTTAGACCATACTTAGCAGATTGGAAATGTTGAGCATTCTCCCATCAAAGCGCTTCACCACTTCCAGGAAACCCTAATGAACAGTCACGCACAACCATCCCGCCAACGCCCGCGCGAAGTCACGCTGCGCTTTCTCGCCGAACCCACCGATGTGAACTTTGGAGGCAAGGTTCACGGCGGCGCAGTAATGAAATGGATCGACCAGGCCGGCTATGCCTGCGCGGTTGGCTGGAGCGGCTATTACTGCGTTACGGTCTACGTCGGTGGCATCCGCTTTCACAAACCAATCTTCATCGGGCAGATCGTCGAGGTGAATGCGAAGGTCATCCACACCGGTACCTCGAGCATGCATATCACCATCGATGTGTCCGCGACCGATCCGCGTACCGGTGGGCGCAAGACCACCACCAGCTGCCTGATCGTGTTCGTCGCAGTCGACGGCGGTGGCGATACCGTGCCGGTGCCGTCCTGGCTGCCGGAAACAGAGGAAGACAAGCGCCTCGAACAGCATGCAAAGCAGATGGCCAAGGTACGCAAGGAACAGGATGAAGAGATGCTTATAGCAGCATCAGTGGAGCAATGAATCGAAATTGATCATGTCCACGCCGTGACCTGCCTCCTTCTACAGGGCCAATCCGGTTCTAGCGAAGTCCGTCAAACAAGTTGCTGAGTGGCAGGAGCGGCCGATATTGCTCGATACATGGCGGCGAATTCCGCAGGTGCGAGGTAGTTCAATGCACTGTGCGGCCGAGCCTGATTGCAGTCGTGTCGCCAAGCCCCGATAACGGCGCGCGCCTGAGCCAGTGAAGTGAGCCAGTGTTCATTGAGGCATTCATCACGGAACTTGCCATTAAAGGACTCGATATAGGCATTTTGCGTCGGCTTGCCGGCCTGAATCAGCTTCAAGCAAACGCCACGCGCATGCGCCCACTGGTCAAGTGCACGACTGATGAATTCCGGCCCCTGTTCAGTGCGTACTGCCCTGGCTTTACCCCGGAAACGCGCTGCCTGTTCCAGCGCACGAACCACGTTCAGCCCTGAGATGCCGTAGTCAACCACAATATCGACGACTTCCTTGGTGAAGTCGTCAACAATGGTCAGACATTTCAGTCGCCGCCCATTTGACAGGGCATCCATAACGAGATCCATAGACCAAGCTTCATTAGGCGCACTTCTATGGCAAATCAAGTTTTGATGCTTTTCGCAGAGATGATGGCGTCCACGGCAGCTGCCGCGTCCTCGAGCGGCTGTGCCAGCACCGCGGTGCTGTACAGCGCGGCTGCCGGCATCGGCGCTCCTAGCATGGGTCCGTCGGTCTGATGAGGTCAATCGTCACCACGGTCGACAGACCGGTGCGCAACGGGTGCTGCTCCAGTTCCTTTGGTTCGAGTGCGATACATACCGGACTCTGGGCTGAATCACTTTCGCGACTTGATCAACATGCCAATACTTTGCAGGGAAAATATTACTCAGATCGTTGTGATGGAGGGGCTAGGGGGTCGGGCGTCTGAGATAGGGCTTTGCGAGTTAAGACAACTTGAAGGCCGGCTTTGAATACTTTAACTGCAGACTGAAGCGGATAGAAGTCGTGTAGGCCCATTCAGTTGGGTAGCGGAACTTTGCCGGTCACACCTCTTCGCTGCGTCCGGGTAACCGGTAAGGTGTTTTTGTTTTGGCGACGCGCATTGACGTCGCGCATAGAAATGGAAGTATTTTTATCGTGTTGGAAGAAGTATAGGTCTAATGTTTCAGGTGGGTCTCTGTTTCGCAGCGCTTTCTTTTTTAGTCCCCGACTGATGCGATCGTGGTCACAACTGCACGAATGGTAGAGAACATAGCCTTTTAAAGGAAGGAGCAAAGATGATTAGTAATCTTCAGTCGGCACGCGCTTTGATACTTGCTGACCTAAATCATGCACGGAAGGTCCTTGATTTATGGGCACACCAAGTGCACGTTTTGGAAAAAGCGCTCGAACAAATCGATACAGTTGGTAATTCGCGCAAGGCATTAAGCGAAGAGTACAAGGGCGGTCGCAATGGTGCGCCGAGGCTTATGGCTGCTGAAGCGACCGGCATAGCGAAAAAGGGCCGCAAGCGCAAGGAGGGTTCAGTCACGGCGAGCACAGGTAAGAAGCGGACTGCCAGAGTGCATGAGGATAAGACATCCGACGCTGGTTCAGAATCGGTACAAGAAGCAAAGGCGGGGAAGGGAAAGAAGGCCAACACCGGTATGTCCAGAAGCAGGAAAACGAGCAGGGTTGCTGCGAAATACAAAGACCCGCTTTCCGATAAGACCTGGTCTGGCCGCGGACGCCGCCCAGCATGGTTTACCGGTGCGCCGGAACAGTATTTGATTTCCTCCAGCTCCACTCAGCACGAGGCAGGCAATACATCGTCCACTGTACATTAAACCGTCATGGCGCTGCCATCCTGGTAGGGCGCCATGTTTCTTTCTACGGCTAGCGGGTGATCGCTGGAGCGACAAAACGATCGCTGATGTGGTTTGAAAACCCAGGCTGTCTACCCCGGCCCATGATGAGAGTTCAGGACTGGCAAGCGTATCGCCGTATTGAATACGGAACACACGGGTATATTCAACCAAAGCACGGCATCCCCGGACAGTACGGCCCTCCAGTGCTTTATTTGTCTTTTCGAAGCTTCGGCACTGCAGAATGCCGTTTAGCGTCGACCTTCGGCAGGTCATCGGCACGAATTGGTTGTCCATGCAGGCGGCGCAGCAGAACTTTTTGCTCTTGGACCAAAGACCGCGTCAAAAGCAGGCACTTCAGTGATTCGATTGGTTGGCACAGGAGGTGATGAAGATTAAATCCCATGGCGGAATTATAATGCGCGGATGCACTCTGCTGTATTCCAAGCTCTGAGCGCAACGCTCATCAGCATTTAGATAGGTTTAATCTTTGCCATGCCAACGGATATTACGACATCAGTCCATGCTAGCCCAATAAAGTGGACGGATGACGAATGGAACAAAATCGCTGTCCAGTTATACCAGTTGAAAGGGGCCCACGCGCTGGCGTCCGAGGGCGTAAATGACATCAAGGCGAAGGACGTCTTTGAAGCGCAGAACATCTTGCCAGCAGAGCGGCGCCGAAAACAAATCTCGATTGCCCAAGGATTTCAGCAGATTCGTACGCGACTGCGTGGATTGTTCGAAAGGGGACAACAGGAGAATCTGTTTCCTGCTGCCGCACCCATGCCAACAGAAGCCTCTGGCAGAGGCACGACGCCTGCCGTGGGCCAAGCTTTGTCCGATGTGCCTGTGGAGGAATCGCATTCGTTCCACACTGCCAACCGCGATCTGTTTGCCGAAGGGCAGGCAGCTTCGAAAGAAGTTAGCGATGAAGTAGGGAACGCCTACACGCCTGAGGAGAACAGGGCACCTGATGTGCGCCGAATTCAGGAAGCCAAAGCTTCCCGATCGTGGAAGGCGATGGGACAACGAGCAGAAGATGCGCCACGGTCCGGCAGCAATGCCCTCAACACGTCAGCTCGCGTTCGAGAGAATGTCAATTCTTACACTTCCGTAGACGATCATGGCAACCAGTCGACCAGGCGAGCGTCACAGTCCGGCTCAAGTCTGGCGGAGCTGGCTAGGCCTTTTGTGGCAATGGTTTGTGAAGAATTCGCCCGAGCATTGGTACAGACATTCTCGGGACAAGAGGTGTTCTCCAATTTGACTTCACGGCTGCAACCTGCAGAGAGAGGAGCGCCGCGTCACTTTGGGCAGGTGCGCTCCCAGCGGAACGCTCAGCGGCCAAGCAACGATAGCCAGTCCCGAAGGACAAACGATGATCCAAGAGTAGGGCGGATCGATGCGATAGAGACGGAGGATCACGAGGACAGTTTTCCCGCGGAAGTACAGCCGCTGTTCGATCCGAAGCTGCCGCCTTCAGCCAACAGCGACTTCAAGCCGATGATCGGCCTGGTAGCGACGCGCGACCACGAGTACGAAGATCTGCAACTCCTGTATCCGCAGCTCCGATTTTCTATCGTGCCTGCGGAAGACATTCATGGTCCAGAGGTATTCCAGAATTGCCAGCGCGTCATTGGGTTGAAGGAGGAAGTGCCGCGTGTGACTGAAGAGCTGCTCAAGCGGGCATTAGGGTATCGTTATGTTTGGCTGCGTGGCGGCGTCGATCGCGTCAGGGAGCAGCTCGATGCCTGGCTTGCCAATCCAAGTTCCATGCAGACTGGGCCACGGTCCGCCGGACCGCGCGGTGACAAGATATCTCGGCAAGGCAATGGCAAGAAGCGAGCGAAATGGCCACCGCGTGTGGCATAGACGCGAATGCCGTTCAAACTGCTGTCCAAACTCGCGAGAGGATCGTTAACATGCCCATGTGGCGTGACGTCCATGGGCTTTGCCGCCATGGACTTCGTTCCCGGGTAGCAACGGGACAGTAAGCTTCTTGTGAA
Source organism: Noviherbaspirillum pedocola (assembly GCF_016632335.1). GTDB lineage: Bacteria > Pseudomonadota > Gammaproteobacteria > Burkholderiales > Burkholderiaceae_D > Noviherbaspirillum_A > Noviherbaspirillum_A pedocola. The sequence goes on along the minus strand of NZ_JAEPBG010000022.1, from coordinate 16,629 downwards.
AGATATCATATAGCGTACGAAGGAATGACTCCGCTATGGAACATGATCTTGCTGCAAGCCAGCAGCGCATTAATATCGGGGACTTGCTGTTGCAAGTCAGCGCGACGCTGCAAAAGGTTGGATGGGAAAAAGGATTAATGCGGAAGAATGGTCATGCACATGGCCTGCCGTAGCGGCAAGCTGAACAGGCACTTGATGCTCAGGCAGAATTTAATGGCTTCGTCGCTGAAAGTCGGATTTCGTCCACGCTTACCGCTGGCCTGACCGTGCCAGTTCATGGCCGAATCGAGCTAGATCAGCAGCGAGCCGCGCGTCTTTAATGCCGCTTTCTACACCTTCCAGTTCGTGGTTTGATACTTGCTAGGGGCGGGTTTCATGCGCCCAGCCTACCCGAGCTGCGGCCGATGTGCTTTGCTGCCTGATTCTCGCAACAAAGCCGCGACGAGAGCTAAATGGCTTATAGCGGACTGTCGCTAGGTGACTGGGTAGCGCCGAAACCCGCTATTCTCTGCTATCAGCCCGAGCGTGCAAACCGACACTCACGAGCTAACTCAATCTACCCTACCCGAAAAATGGGCAGGCCATCGACTCCTTCTGTAAAACCGAATCTACAAACCCCACTCATTCTTCTTGGTGCCGTAAGGCATGCCGCTTCCACTCAAATCGTTCGCTATGACCAGAAAAAGATTGGCTATGGATGGAAAGTCATTCAACGAATCGATCCGTACGCTGCAGCACAGCCGACTTCTTGCAACCTGAAACGACCGGCCCTTTAAGATTTTGCGCGACGAAGAAGTAAAGGTTTAACTGCTTCGGCTGACTGCTCCCTTTGCATACAAGTAGGCGTAAAGAATATGGGCTTCTACCATACTGGCCGCAAGGAAATGCACCGTTACCATCTATATACCCAGATGCTATGCGTGCTTCACAGCAACGGTATCAATTTTTCGAACCCGCAGAAGCACAATAAAAGATAGATTTTTAGGTTGACATATCAACCAAGCGTGATTAGTCTGAGAGTTATTAGGTTGAGCAGTCAACCTACTTCATGGCTTCGTAAGTGCGCAAGATGAGCTTTAGACTTGTCTAATAGAAAATATATGAGATCGAGGATGACTATGGCTACTAGCAATTCGAAACAGAAGTTCGATGCAGTAATCGTCGGGGCCGGATTCGCCGGCTTATACCAGTTATATTGCTTACGAAAAATTGGTCTTACGGCTCGCGTACTAGAAGCGGGTGAGGGCATCGGAGGAACATGGTTCTGGAACTGTTATCCCGGTGCCCGATGCGATGTCGAAAGTTTTGACTATTCTTATTCGTTCAGTAAGGAACTTGAGCAGGAATGGGAGTGGTCGGAGCGCTATGCCCCACAAGGAGAAATCCTTCGCTATATCAACCACGTTGCGGACCGTTTTGATCTGCGCAAGGATATCCAGCTAAATACTAGAGTTCAGCAAGCCATCTTCAATGAAACAACTAACTGCTGGACCGTGATGACAGAGAGCGGTGAAGTTTTCGAATCTACGTTCTGCATTATGGCAACCGGTTGTCTGTCGATTCCACAGAAACCAAGCATTAATGGACTCGACAGTTTCAAAGGCGAGCTTTACTTCAGTAACGCTTGGCCAAAGGAAACGGTGCATTTTGCCGGGAAAAGAGTTGGAGTGATCGGCACGGGCTCGAGTGGAGTACAGATGGTACCCATCATTGCCGAACAGGCAGCACACCTGACAGTATTTCAGCGCACCGCCAATTACAGTGTTCCCGCGCAAAACGAGCCGGTATCGAAAGAGCTCGCGAGGGAAGTCAAGGCTCACTATGAAGAGCGAAGAGCCAGGGGACGAGAAGCCATTACAGGCCAATACCTGAGTGCGAACGAGGTCTCGGCACTTGAGGTCTCCAGTGAAGAACGTCAGGCCGAATTTGAGTTTCGCTGGCGTGGCGCAGGCGGCGGTTTCCGCATGCTGCGTGCCTTTTCAGATTTGCTTAGGGATAAAACAGCAAATAAATACGCAGCGGAGTTCATTGCTTCGAAGATCACAAACATCGTTCAAGATCCTGCAGTAGCAGAGGTCTTGATACCGAAGCCTGATCTTCCCTTTGGTACCAAGCGCTTATGTGTCGACACGAATTATTACGAGACATTCAATCGACCCAATGTCGAGTTGGTTGATATCAAGGCATCCCCAATTAAGGAGATTACGCCTCACGGTCTGTGCACGCAGGAACGTGAATTTGAGCTCGACATGATTGTTCTGGCGACCGGCTTCGATGCAATGACTGGGGCATTGATGCGGATTGATATACGTGGCATCGGTGACAAGCGATTAAAGGACAAATGGGCGGAGGGTCCGCGCACTTATCTCGGGCTTGCGATATCCGGCTTCCCCAACATGTTCGTCATCACGGGACCAGGTAGCCCATCGGTGCTAAGTAACATGGTGCACTCTATTGAAACCCATGCAGACTGGATAACTGCCTGCATCAGTCGAATCAGGGAACGTGGCTATGCCAGGGTTGAAGCCGACGGAAATGCTGAAGATAAGTGGGTGGATCATGTCAACGAGGTTGCAAACCGTACACTTTATCCTGTTGGAAATTCCTGGTATGTCGGTGCAAATATCCCCGGCAAACCGAGAATTTTCATGCCCTATGTTGCAGGAGTGCCGGCGTACCGCAAAATAATCGAAGAAGTCGCGCAGAAAGACTATGACGGATTCGTCTTTTCCTGAATGTTGAAAAGGGAATTAATCGATTCACTAATGCACCCTAAATTCCAACATACAAATATAAGGAGACATCATGAAACACCTATTAAAAACACTAAAACTTATCTTGGCAACGTCCGTCTTTGCTACATTCTTCTGCCTGCCGGCAGTTGCCCAGGAGGCCATAAAGATTGGTCTCGTTGCGCCTATGTCAGGAACGTTCGCATTATATGGTCAAGGGTTTTACCATTCGATGCAGGCATACATGGCAAATTATGGTGACACTGTGGCAGGGAAAAAGGTGGAAATCATTGTCCGTGATAACACTACAAACACCCCCGAGAATGCGAAGCGGCTTGCGCAAGAACTTGTTACCAGGGAACGGGTAGATTTTCTTGCCGGTTTTGCCTTATCGCCAGACGCCCTGTCAGTTGCTTCACTTTCGACCCAAGCAAAGCGTCCGACCATTGTTATGCTTGCCGCAGCATCTGGCTTAACTGCAAAGTCACCCTACCTAACACGGGTTTCGTATAGCAATACACAAACCTCCGTTACGATGGCGAAATGGGCGTACAAAAACGGCCTGCGTAAGGTATATACCGTTGTCTCAGACTATGCTCCAGGGATTGATTGCGAAGTCGCCTTTCAAAAAGCGTTCACATCCCTAGGCGGCAAAATTATTGGCAACTCCCGGATGCCGTTGGCAAACCTAGACTACGCGCCTTATGTTCAACGCCTAAAAGAATCGGGTGCCGATGCGGCCTTCTTGTTTGTGCCATCCGGCGACCCCATGGTTTCGTTCATGAAGAACTTTGTCGAGCGTGGCCTTCCGCAAACTGGCATGAAACTGCTGACAACGACAGATCTTGCGGAAGAGTACATCAAACCGATGGGCGACACCGCTGTGCATATTACGAATGCTATTCAGTATTACGATACGCTGGATAATGAGGAAAACGCGAAATACAAAGCGGCATACCTGAAAATCGCAGGGAAAAATCCAGGGGCTATTGCTCTCGGCGGGTACGATGGTATGGCAGTTATTTACGAGGTCGCTCGCAAGCTCGACGGTAAGCTCGATCCCGAAAAAGTCATGGCAACTATGAAAGGGATTAAGATCAAGAGTCCGCGTGGTGACTTGACGATCGACCCTGAAACAAGGGATGCCGTGGCGAATATGTATGTCGCCAAAATCGAGAAGAGGGGCAACCAGTACGTTCCCGTCGTCATTGATACATTCACCAATGTCAAGGAAGGGCAATAGAATGTGACCCTTCATCAATTTCAGACTTCCGGAACCAATGCTTGACCTAAATCGCTATGTTCCAGCACTCCTGGTATGGGTTTCCAACAAGCTATCTAGCAGCGCCTCTCATCGCTACCGCGAGAAGTTCGAACTTGGCGTAACTGACTGGCGGGTGCTCGCTTACATAGAGCTTTATCCTTGGTCGACTGCTTCCGAAGTCTGCCAGTTGATCGGCCTAGATAAGGGCGCAGTGAGCAGAAGCCTTACTAACCTCGACAACATGGGATTGGTAACATCGCGGCCTTTTGGGTTACGCAAAATACAGTACGCGACATCTGATGCAGGAAAAAAAATGTATTCCGCTGTTCTGGAAACGGCGCTCGCTCGGGAAGAAGCACTACTCAGCGGGTTCTCGCAAGCCGAACGAGAGTTATTGATCAAGTTCCTGCATCGGCTCCTAAACAATCTTCCAGCCGTTGACGCTGTGGGTAGCTCACCAAACAAAAACGACTGAAATAGCTAATCTGGAAACGATATGCTATTGGCAAACAAGGTTGCTTTGGTCACAGGCGCGGCATTGGGCATAGGAAGGGCCATTGCATTAATGCTTGCTCGTGAAGGATCTAAAGTGCTGGTCACCGACTGATTTGTTCCCGGCGGCGAGGAGACAGTTGAGCTAATCCGTATAGCAGGCGGAGTCGCGGATCTTTACAAACTAGACACCGCAATTGCTGAAGATCATTACCGTGCTGTGGCGCAAGCACAAAAATCGTTTGGCGGCCTTCATATCGCTTGCAACAACGCGGGTATCAGAGTGGGCCAGACAAAATTTATCGTCCCGTTGCGGGGTTCACCCTTGAAGACTGGGATCAGATGTTGGCGATCAATCTCTCTGGTGTGTTTTACGGCCTGAGAGCCCAGATTCCGGCCGTCATTGCCTCTCAGGGCGGATCAATTGCCAATACCGCTTCAATTGACCGTCCCCCGGAATCAGTACCGGGCATCAATAGAAATTCCCGACTCCATGGACCCATCAGGCAAGGATTTCATCCTTGCCTGATGGGCGAATTCTGCGGGCGTGGCCCACTGCAGCGCGGAGTGGGGACGCGTCTCATTATAGTGCTGCCGCCACTGCTCGATCTTCTGCCTGGCGTCGTCCAGCGACATGAACCAATGGGCATTCAGGCATTCCTGCCGGAAGCGCCCATTGAAGCTTTCCACCTTGGCGTTGTCCGTCAGCTTGCCGGGCCGGCTGAAGTCGAGTTCGACGTGATGCTCATAAGCCCATTTGTCCATGGCCTTAGAAACGAATTCGGAACCGTTATCGACCTTGATCGTGCCCGGTAGCCCACGCAGGGCGCTAATGCGTCGTAGCGTGGGCACCATGTCTTCTCCTTTCAAGCTCTGGCCCAATCCAATGGCCAGGCTCTCGCGCGTGTAGTTGTCGACCACCGTCAGTGCCCGCAGGCGACGCCCATCGAACAATGCGTCCGCCACGAAGTCCATGCTCCAGATCTGGTTCATCGCCGTCACCGTTTGCTTTGGCTGGCGCAATCGCGCCGCCTTATTGCGCTTGGGCCGCTTGAAACGCAGTGACAAGCCTTCGTGCTTGTAGAGCCGATAGACGCGCTTCACGTTATCTCGCCAGCCTTCCCGCCGCAGCATCATGTGCACGCGGTTGTAGCCGTAATGCACGCGTGCGGCTGCAATCTCCCTAATGCGCAGCGTCAGCGCCGAGGCATCCCGCGCCACGAGCCGATAGCCATACACCGAGCGCGACACGCAAAACAGCGCACAGGTTTGTGTCAGGCTGGCCCGATGACGGTCCCGCAGTTCGTCGATCAGGCTGCGCATGCGGGAAGGCTTCAAAGCTTTTTTGACAGCACGTCCTGCAGCATCGCCTTATCCAACGACGGATCCGCTACCAGCTTCTTGAGCTTGGTGTTCTCTTCTTCCAACTGGCGCAAGCGACGCATCCCGGATGGCGTCGGACCACCGTATTTCTTCTTCCAGTTGTAAAACGTGGCATCACTGATGCCGACCTTGCGGCACACTTCTTCGACCGGGGTACCCAGTTCCGCCTGCTTAAGCGCAAACGCGATTTGCTGCTCCGTAAACTTGCTCTTCTTCATGGCATGCCTCCTGCCTCATCAGGGAAAAACACGCCGGAAAATTCTACTTTGGATCGGTACGATTTCTTAGGACAGGATCAGCCGCTCCAACCACTATATTTTCAGAATATAACCAGGGCCAACTTTGGGCTAGCTCCTTTTCGAATTTCAACCCCCAAAACATTTACTGCATGCCGAAGAATTTGGCATAAGAGATTTGGTGCTATATGGCACTAGGATTCTCACCCCGCAACGATGGTATTGCGGCTTCAAAGCTGCAGTTTCATAAGATCTTCTATGTGTACTAAACCCTGTTGAGCTCACTATCAGTTGGCCAGGTGCAGGGGACACAGGCAAGAGCTTGACGCGGCGGTCGTACTTCTTGCCCATATGTTCCCGAAACTCTAAAGAGTCAACAAAGTAACGATAAGTCCCTAGCAGAGTCGTCGAAATATGCACAATAGCTCGACGCTGAATAGACTCCCTTACTTCGTCCACCTTCGCTCGAAATCCATCTCGTTGAAGTGCTGAACGAGAAAATCAATGAAGACGCGCACCTTGGCCGGCAAATGTTTACGGCTCTGATAGGCAAGATTGATCGTCAGCCTTGGAAGGTCCCAGTCATTCAGAACTGGCACCAAACGGCCAGCGACGATGTCGTCATAAATGATGTAGTTCGGTTGGACCAAGATGCCCAACCCTTCCAATGCGGCGGCACGAATGATCTGTCCGTCATTGGATTGCATTACACTCTTCACCACAACGACCTGTGTATCGCCATCCTTGGTGAAACGCAATTCATACGGATTATTTGCGTAGCTATAGATCAGCAGTTTATGCTGCACCAAATCTTCCAGCGTTTCAGGTCTGCCATGCGTCGCAAAGTAGGCTGGCGAAGCAGCCAAAATTCTTCTGGTGGAAGCCAGCTTACGTACCGTAATGTCCGAGTCCGACTCGTATTCCCGCGTGCGGATCGCTAGATCGATACCGCTGTCGAGCAAGTCGAAATACCTGTTGGCGGCAACTATCTCTAACGTGAGATCGGGATAGCGCCTGTTGAATTCAGGCAAGAGCGGCGCGATGTGTCTCATGCAAAACGACAGCGAAGACGTCACCCGCAAGGTTCCCGTCGGTGCGAGCGTTACGGCATTGATGGCCGCCTCCGCTTCCTTCATTTGGTTTAACACTGCCTTGCAGTGCCGGTAGAAATCTTGCCCTGCCTCGCTCAGTGAAACGCGCCGCGTATTCCGCTCCACTAGGCGGGCATTGAGGCGTTCCTCCAGTGAGGCAAGGGCACGGCTCGCCGCCGCGTTCGATATGTCAAGCGCTTCGGCCGCCTTTGAGAGGCTGCTCAGCTCTGCCACTTGTACAAAAAGCTCGAATTGGCTCCAGCGATCCACCCTTTACCTCTCCTCTTTTCCACTTAGCGGAAAACACTTTTTCAGTTTTGACATATCTTTCCACAAATGCGCGACTTATAGTCTTCCAAAGAGAAAAAATCCGATTAGATCCACCGTGGAAGAGACATGCGTAACTTGGACGAAGACACCATTACCCAAGCCGTGCTCGCGCGCCATGCGGGCATGTCCGACGAGCGACTAAGGGAAATCATCACCAGCCTAGTGCAGCACCTGCACGCATTTGCGCGCGAAGTGAAGCTGACTGAGGAGGAATGGTTCGCCGGCATCAGATTTCTCACTGACACCGGCCACGTCACGACCGACATACGTCAGGAGTTCATCCTGCTGTCTGATACTCTCGGCCTGTCGATGCTGGTAACGGCACAGCAAAACCGGAAACCGCCCGGCTGCACTGAGTCGACCGTGTTTGGACCCTTCCATGTCGAGAGCTCGCCCGAATACCCGCTTGGTGCGGACATATCCAATGGTGCGAAGGGGGAGCCTTGCTTCGTGCACGGCTTTGTTCGTGGCATCGACGGCAGGCCGGTACCGAATGCGAAGCTGGAAGTTTGGCAAGCCGACGAAGACGGTTTCTACGATGTCCAGTATGCGGAGTCTGACGAGCACCGTGCGAGGGGTACCCTGTATAGCGGACCCAACGGCGAATATTACTTCCGCACCATTGTCGCCAATCCGTATCCCATTCCGCACGACGGGCCTGTGGGCCGCATGCTGCAGGCACTGGGACGCCATCCCTGGCGGCCGGCGCACCTGCACTTCAGGATCCAAGCGGATGGCTACGCAACCCTGATTACCCATGTATTCCGCAACGGCGACAAGTATCTCGATTCCGATGCCGTGTTTGGCGTGCGCTCTACCCTCATTGCCGACTGGGTACTGCATGAGCCGGGCGCAGCGCCCGACGACACCCGCATGGAAACACCGTTCTACACGCTCGATTTCGATTTCGTTCTCAACCCGGTACAAGGCTAAACATGCAGGACTTCATCTACAGCAGCCCGGCTAGCCGGGTCATCTTCGGCGCTGGAAGCCTGCGTCATGTGATCCGCGAGATCGACCTACTTGGCGCGGGCCGTGCAATAGTGCTCTCCACGCCGGAACAGCGGGCCGATGCCGATCACGTCGCGGCCATGATCGGCGAACGTTGTGCCGGCATTTTCGATCGTGCTGTCATGCACGTCCCGATTGAAACCGCAAGGCAAGCACGCGAACTCGCGCGCCAAGTTAATGCCGATTGCGCCATCGCCATCGGCGGCGGCTCGACCACCGGTCTCGGCAAGGCAATCGCCCTGGAATCGCCGCTGCCCATCCTGGCCATTCCGACTACCTACGCTGGCAGCGAAATGACGCCAATTTACGGCATCACCGAGGCCGGCCTGAAGAAGACCGGGCGCGACATGCGTGTATTGCCGAAGACGGTCATCTACGATCCCGAGCTGACCGTGGGATTGCCGACGTCCCTATCGGCAACCAGCGGCATCAATGCGATCGCCCATGCGGCCGAAGGCCTGTATGCGCAGGACGCCAACCCCATCATCTCGCTCTTCGCGGAAGAAGGCATCCGTGCACTGGCACAAGGCTTGCCAGCAGTCCTCGCTAATCCATCGGATATGGAGGCGCGCAGCCAGTGCCTGTACGGCGCGTGGCTCTGCGGTACGGTGCTTGGCAGCGTTGGCATGGCCCTGCACCACAAGCTCTGCCATACGCTCGGCGGAACCTACAACCTGCCGCATGCAGAAACGCACACGGTGGTGCTGCCGCATGCGCTGGCCTACAACGCCGCCGCAGCGCCGGACGCGATGAAACGCATTGCCAAGGCCCTGGGCGGCGCCAATGCCTCTCAGGCCGTGTACGACTTGGCTAAAGCTCTAAATGCCCCGCTGTCGCTGAAAGAAATCGGCATGCCGGAAGGTGAAATTGACCGCTGTGTTGAAATCGCCATGCAAAACGCTTACGCAAATCCACGGCCCTTGGAAAAGGCAGCCTTGCGACGGCTGCTCGACGACGCGTTCCACGGACGGCGGCCGGCTGCGTCGGAAGCGCCATGAAAGTACGGCACATTGTGATGTGGGATCTCCAGGGCGAGACCGCTGAGAAGAAGCGGGAAGTGGCGACTCTGGTCAAAGCTTTGTTTGAAGGGTTGCGCGGCAAGATCCCTGGACTGCTCCATGTCGAGGTAGGAGTCGACGCCAGTGGTGTTGAGTATGCCTGCGATGTCGTACTGTATAGCGAATTTTCCTCCCAGGCGTCGCTCGACGCCTACGCGAGCCACCCCGAGCACGTCGCAATAAGGCGCAGGCTGGAAGGGTTGCGCACGGCACGTCACCAAGTCGATTACCCCACATTTGATGGCAGCGAGCCAATTTGCGAAGAACCTCGCAAAGGGATGGTTTTTGACGAAAAGGAAAACTCCATGAATGAATTCGAACACAAGCTGCGCATCGCGGAAGTGGTACAGAACTGGGCTGTATGGCGCGATGCGGGATTTTGGGAGCGGTTCCACACCGTCTGGCATGAAGATGGCTGGATGTCGGCCACATGGTTCCAAGGCCCTGCATCAAAATTCATCGAAGTTAGCCGCAGGGGATTCGAAAACGGCGTTTCGATTCTCCATTTCTTGGGCGGTACCAGCGTAGACGTGCGCGGAAAACGCGCAATCGCTCAGACAAAGATGACCATCAGCCAGCGCGCTGAGGTTGACGGCGTACAGGTCGACGTCTTGTGCACCGGCAGCTTCTACGACTTCTTCGAATTGCGCAATATCGATGGGAATGAGGAATGGCGCATCGTCCGTCGGCAACCCATTTATGAAAAGGACCGCATGGACCCGCTTGATCCAGACGTGCAATTGCAGCTCGATCAGGAGCTATTGAAGCAGTTCCCGAACGGCTACCGGCATCTCGCCTATTTACAATCGCGCCTCGGATTCAAGATCAAACGAGACATGCCTGAGTTGGCGGGAGCGGTTGTGCAGGCGCTGTACCGTCGCGGAGAAAAATGGCTCAGTGGTGATGCCTCGGCATTCGATGAGACACCGGTTGAAAGCGGGCTGTAAAACTTTGCAGTGGCGACTTGCCTCCTTGGTGCCACACGGGCGGTTCCGCATAAAAGCTAAAACTAAAGAAGAGGACAGTTGATGAGTCTACTTCGCTCCGGCACCGGCATGGCATGTGTCATGCAAACCGGGTTTCATGACGGAAGCGGACATCGTCACGGCCAAATTCGATGATCAAATGAGGGGACATGATGTTACCGCGTGAAAGCGATGTTCTTGTCGTCGGCGGCGGGCCCTGTGGCCTGATGCTGGCGAACGAGCTGGGGCGGCGTGGCGTGAGCGTTACGATAGTGGATGAAAAGCCCGGCACGGCCTTTAATCCGCAGGCCAATGCCACCCAGGCCCGTACGATGGAACACTTCCGGCGCCTCGGCTTCGCCTTGGAGATCCGCAAAGCGGGCCTGCCTCCTGACTTTCCCACCGATATCGCTTACTTTACGCGGTTCGCACGGCATGAACTCGGCCGCTTCAAGCTTCCGTCCGCGCGCGAGGCGACGAAGGCAGTGACTGGACTGTCGGGTGCCTGGAGCGCAGCAGAACTGCCACATCGCGTTTCGCAGAAATTCGTCGAGGCAGAGCTGCGACGGCAAGCGGAAAAGCTCCCCGGCGTCTCGGTCAACTACGGTTGGCGCATGGTGGCCTGCCGTGACATGGACGACCATGTCGAAATCGACGTCGAGCCGTCTAACGGCGGCCCGTGCGAAACCCTCCGCGGCGCGTACTTGCTCGGAGCCGATGGCGCGCGCAGTGCGATACGCCAACATCTGGGCTTTCGCTATACCGGTGAAACTGGAATCAGGCGCGATTTTATGGGTGGGCGCATGTACGCCATCTACCTGCGGGCGCCAGCTTTCTATGAGATGGTGCCGCATGCGCCCGCGTGGATGAACGTCAGCTTCAATCAAGAACGGCGCGCGTTCATGGCCGCCGTCGACGGCAGAGGAGAATTCGCCTTCCATACACAGCTTCGCGCTCACGAAGACGAAGAGCGCATCACTGAAGATGACGCCCGTGCGATGTTCCAGGCTGCATGCGGTGCCCCGATCCCGGCCGATGTTCTGTCGCGTGGCGGCTGGACTGCCGGACATTGCCTGGTGGCGGACCACTTCCGCAAGGGGCGCATTTTCATTGGCGGAGATGCCGCGCATCTGTTCACGCCGACCGGCGGCCTAGGTTACAACACGGCGGTAGAGGATGCCGTCAATCTGGCATGGAAGCTCGCCGCAGTGCTCAAGGGGCAGGCTTCGCCTCAACTGCTTGACAGCTACGAATTGGAACGCCGACCGCTTGCCGTGCGCAACACCAGCTATGCGCGTGGCTTCGCCGATTCACTGGGGCACTATGCGCCGGCAGCGGAGATCGAGGACGATTCACCTGCCGGCGAAACCGCCCGTGCGCAGGCGGGCGAGTATCTCGCCAGCCACGGGCGCAAGGAATTCAATATTCCGGGCATTACCTTCGGTGGCCGCTACGACGGCTCCCCCGCGATTGTTGGTGATGGCACGGCGCCGCCGCCGGACACCGCCAACAACTACATCCCAACCGCCTGCCCCGGCGGCCGCCCACCACATCTTTGGATCGGAGACGGGCGCTCGCTGTACGACGTCTTCGGGTTCGAATGGACGCTGCTGTGCCTCGGGGCGCATCCCCCTTCTTCCGACGCCTTCAGCGCAGCGGCACAGCGTCTGGGACTGTCCTTAAAGGTCGTCGACCTACCGCAGCAGGCGGCGCGCGATCTGTACGAGGCAGATCTGGCGCTAATCAGGCCGGATCAGATCGTTGGCTGGCGTGGCAGTTCGGCAGACGCCGCCGATGGCATCCTTCGTAGGCTTACCGGATGGGATGCATAACAAAGCACATTGAACCGCAGATGCGGCAATGTCGCAAAAACACGTTAGCCCAAAAAAAGGAGACAAAAAACCATGAAGCTCAAGAGCATTTTCCGTGCTGTTGCCTTGTTCGGTGCCCTCGGCATCGCAGCGGTTCCATCGTTCGCAGAGGAAACGATCAAGATAGGCCTGATCGCCCCCTTCTCCGGTCCCTTCGCCGACTATGGCAAGCAGATGGAAGGCGGCATCAAGGCTTACATGAAACAACATAGCGACAAGGTTGCCGGCAAGAAGGTCGAGGTGATTACCCGCGACACCACCGGACCCATGCCTGAAATCGCCAAGCGTCTTGCGCAAGAACTAGTCGTGCGCAACAAAGTGGATTTTCTCGCCGGTTTCGGACTGACGCCGGAGGCTCTGGCCGTTGCACGATGATCATCATGAACGCTGCAGCCTCGGTTATCACCACGAAATCGAATTACATCGTGCGCGTATCGATGACGCTGCCGCAGGTATCCGCGCCGATGGCGACCTGGGCGCTGAAGAACGGCATCAAGCGCGTGGTAACGCTGGTTTCCGACTTTGGTCCCGGCATCGACTCCGAGTCCGCGTTCAAGAGCACTTTCACTGCTGGTGGCGGGAAGGTACTGGAATCCATCAGGGTGCCCCTGAAAAGTCCTGACTTCGCACCGTTCATGTTGCGGGTGAAAAATGCAAAGCCAGACGCAATCTTTATCTTCATCCCGGCGGGGGAACAGAGCGTCGCCGTTATGAAAGCCTATCATGAGCGCGGCCTTGCCGCCGGCGGCATCAAGGTGATTGCCACCGGCGATCTCACGGATGACCACGTCCTCGATGCGATGGGAGACGTTACGTTGGGAGTCATTACTAGTTTTCATTATTCAGCCGCCCATGGCTCGCCGGAGAACAAAGCCTTCCTTACATCCTTTGCACAGGCAAATCCGAACGCGGGACGCCCGAATTTCATGGCTGTCGGCGCCTATGATGGCATGCAAGCCATTTATGAAGTGGTGAAAAAGACGAATGGTCAGATCGACGGCGACAAGGCGATGGCGATACTTAAAGGCATGAAGATCAGTAGCCCACGCGGCCCGATCAGCATTGATCCGGCAACCCGTGACGTGATCCAAACAGTTTATATCCGCAAAGTAGAAAAGGTCGGCAATGAGCTATATAACGTTGAGTTCGATAGGTTTCCTGACGTAAAGGATCCCGGAAAGTAACGCGGGCACTTCATGGCTGCCTTATTTGCTGCTTCATGAAGACCGGGGCAGGGCCGGTCTGGGTGACTCTTTCATCCCGAAACTGCGCGCCATTAACTAAGCTTTGCTTTTCTTAATTGCTCCTTTCACCGCAGCAAAAATGAAGCGGGACACACCGAAGTAGAAAGGCCTTCATGTAGGCGGACACGATACTCCGTCATAGAGATGTGCGCGCTGTCGTTTTCACAGGGCCCTTTACTTTTATTCACTCTATGACTGTTCCTAGCCGATTGCTGACGAAGTATAAAGACCGCATTCGACCGGGGCTGTGTCAAAACACAAAAATAACGACGGCAGGCCCCAACATGTAGTGTCCCGTCTTCGCCCTTGCCTGATATCTCGTATCGGCGTCAGCGGGACTGAGCGTTTTTACACACCCTCGACCCAAACTGTAAGCACGATGTAGGTGTCCGGTTGTCCGAAATGCAGTGATACCAGAAGATTCTTCGTCTCCTTAATGCCTGCTGCAGCTGTCCGTTTTTCAGGCACGCGCCTCTAGAAGCTCAATTCAAGTACCGGTTAGCTCGTATCGCATTAGATAGTCGGCGCTGAAAAACTGTTTTCACCCAATGGCCATGCGTGCTGAGACATGAAATCGGCGTGCGGAATTTGCAGGGAACGACGCTTGTCATACGCGGTTTCCTGCAAATTCTGATGAGGTCATCATGGCTCCGCGTCATCATTCCGGAACGCCAGGCGCATCACAGCGGCAAGACTTCCCCCTGCTGGAACACCTGAATGCGCGCCATCCTCTGATCGTGCTGGCCAAGCTGATTGATTGGAATGCCATCGAGCGTGTTGCCCATGAGGCCATGGGGCCCAGACATCGTCGTCCACCGTTGCGCCCCCGACTGATTGCAGGCCTGCTTTATCTACAGCACACCTTCGATCTGTCTGATGAAGAAGTGGTGTGGGGCTGGGTCGAAAACCCGTATTGGGTGCGCCGGGAGACCGGCAAGGTGCAGGTGGTGAAAGTCCACTGCGATGAAGGTGTAGCGAACCACATCGGCCCCGAGCCGTGCGTGGTCGTCCGTGAGGGCGGCTGCGAAGCGTCGGTAGGGGTGCATGTAGGCCAGCCATGGAGCCACGAAATGGTTTATTTCCCGGATGCCGACGTACTCCAGTATGCGGAAGGCAATACGTACGGGCGCGCTATCGCTAGCGCCCGGCGGTCCGGCGTGGTCGAAGACCCTGGCATGCATGTAAGCGCCTTGCGCGGAAACCGGGAGATCTCTCGGCTGGCCTGCCGCCGTAATGGGCAGGTCCGCATCGGGAAGGCGAGGAGCCGAAGCCGATGATGTACGGACGAGAGAAGTCAGACTCCGCCATAGTAGCGAAGAAGCCTGCGAACAAGGTCGGCATGCCGGCTGCGGAGTGGGCAGAGCCAAGGGCGGGGACCGAGGGAAACGCGAACCAGCAACGCACGCGCCGGGCGCAGAACCGGGAAAGCGTGTCCCAGAAGCTGGAACGCGTACGGCAAGCAGCAAAGCAACGGAGGAAGGAACGGTTCACCGCACTGCTGCACCACGTCACTGTCGAGTTCCTGGAACAGGCATTCTATGCGCTCCGGCGTAAGGCAGCCCCAGGCGTCGATGGACAGACGTGGACGGATTATGAAGGCAACCTGGAAGGGCATCTCCGGGACCTGCATACTCGGATACACAGTGGCGCATACCGGGCGCTGCCGGTCAGACGACGGTTCATCCTGAAGGCTGACGGCAAGCAGCGCCCGCTGGGCGTAACCGCGCTGGAAGATAAGATCGTCCAGCGCGCTGTCGTGGAAATCCTCAACGCAGTCTACGAGACAGACTTCCTCGGATTCTCGTATGGATTTCGACCTGGACGCAGTCAGCACGATGCGCTCGACGCTCTGGCAACAGGGATCACGACTACGCCTGTGAACTGGATTCTCGACGCTGATATCCAGGGCTTTTTCGACGCGGTGAACCAGGAATGGCTGGTCCGCTTCATGGAGCACCGGATCGGCGATACACGCATCATCCGCCTTGTGCAGAAGTGGCTCAAGGCGGGCGTTCTGAACGACGGAGAACTGAGCGTCAGTGAGCTGGGTACACCCCAGGGGGCAGTGGCTTCACCACTACTCGCGAATGTGTACCTGCACTACGTCTTCGATCTCTGGGCAAACCGTTGGCGTCGGCGGGAAGCCAAAGGCAAGGTCATCATAGTGCGGTACGCCGATGATGTTGTCGTAGGCTTTCAGTACGAAGCGGACGGTCGGCGGTTCTGGGACGCGATGCGCGAGCGGTTAGCGCAATTCGCACTCACACTTCATCCGGACAAGACCCGATTGCTGGAGTTTGGCCGCTATGCGGCTGAACGGCGGCAAGAGCGTGGTCTTGGCAAACCGGAGACCTTTACGTTTCTGGGGTTTACCCACGTCTGCAGCAAGTCACGGCGCGGCACGTTCATGTTGCGCCGTAAAAGCCGTGCAGATCGTATGCGGGCGAAACTCAGGGACATCAAGGAGCAACTGCGCAAGCGGATGCACGAGCCCATCCCGGTTCAAGGGACATGGCTCGCTCAGGTGGTGCGAGGGTACTTTGCCTACCATGCAGTGCCGATGAATATCCATGCACTACAGTCCTTCCGTCACAACGTTATGAAGCTCTGGCGACGCACGCTACAGCGACGAAGCCAGAAAGACGGCATGACGTGGGAACGCATGGAGCGACTTGGCACTGAGTGGCTGCCGCGAGCGGAAATCCTTCATCCTTGGCCGGAGCGTCGCTTTGCCGTCAAACACCCAAGGTAAGAGCCCGGTGCGTGAATTGCGCACGCCGGGATCTGTGCGGGGGGTGCCGGGTAACCGGCGTTCCTACCGCGATCAGGTCTTCACGGGAGAAACCTATCTGCAGACCGAGCCGCCGATTGATCCGTCCAGCCTGTCGCGCTGGCGCAAGCGCATTGGCGAAGCCGGGGTGGAAGAATTGCTGGCGCAAAGTATCGAAGCGG
>NZ_JAEPBG010000021.1 GCF_016632335.1 Noviherbaspirillum pedocola | reverse complement strand
CTTTGCCTTTGCCTTTGCCTTTGCCTTTGCCTTTGCCTTTGCCTTTGCCTTTGCCTTTGCCTTTGCCTTTGCCTTTGCCTTTGCCTTTGCCTTTGCCTTTGCCTTTGCCTTTGCCTTTGTCTTGGCCGTTGCCGTTGCCGTTGCCTTTAAACCCCCGTTGATTGCGCCGTGACGGCGATGCCCGGAGCGGGAAAAGGTGCGGCGTCTGTTTGAGCGAAGCGCAGCGTAGCGAGTTTAGCCGCCCCCCGCTCCGGGCATCGACGGCACGGCGCGATCAACGGGATTAAAAACAACGGCAAAGGCAACAGCAACAGCAAAGGCAAAGGCAAAGGCAAAGACAAAGGCGAATACGTAAGCCACCTACCTATCCCTGCTGCCCCTACGTGCCGCCGGATGCCCTGGACCGAAGCGTCACACACCTCAGCCATAGCATTGCGCCACTGCAGGTGAGCGCGATAACAGCCAATGCGGCAGAGCACGCAGAGGCCTGGAAAGCGACTGGCTTGCCAGCCCAAGCTACTTCTGCGACACCTGCTTCCCCGCCGCCGGCTTCGGCGCCATCGTATCGGCCTGCGCGACCCAGCCGCCGCCCATGGCCTTGTACAGATTCACCACCGAGGAAAACACCAGCGCGCCGGTCTGGGTATAGGACAGCTGTGCATTGAACAGGCTGCGCTCGGCATCCAGCACTTCGATATAGCTGGTGTAGCCATTCTCATAGCGCGCGCGCGCCAGCTTCACCTGCCGGTCCAGCGTCGCCACCTGCCGCCCGAGCGAATCGAGCTGCACCCGCGCCTTCTGATAGCCAATCAGGTTGTCATCCACTTCCTGAAAGGCGACCTGTATCGACTTGCGATACTGCTCCAGCGTTTGCTGCTGGATCGCCTCGGCCTGCTCGACCTGGCCGGCGATGCCGCCGGCGGTGAAGATCGGCATCGCCACCGAGGTGGCAACGGACCAGGCGCGCGCCGGACCGCTGAACAGATCCGACAGTTCGATGCTGGCCGAACCCAGCAGCCCGGTTAGTGAGATCGATGGGAAATACTGCGCGCGGGCCGCGCCGATCTGCGCATTGGCCGCAACCAGGTTCTGCTCGGCCTGACGCAGATCCGGGCGGCGCATCAGCAGATCGGAAGGCAGGCCCGCGGGCACCGCGGGTAGCCCCAGCTTGTCCAGCCCGCGGCCACGCGTAATCGGCCCCGGATCGCGGCCGAGCAGGATCGACAGCGCATCTTCCTGCTGGCCGATCTGCGCCTCGATCGCCGGCACCCGCGACACCGCGTCCTCGTACTCGGCCTGGCTTTGCGTGAGCTCGAGTTCGGAAACAGTGCCGCCCTCGAAGCGCCGCCTGAAGATGCGCAGCGACTCGGCGCGGCTGGCCACCGTGGTATTGGCGATCTCCAGTTGCCGGTCCAGGCTGCGCAAATTCACATAGGACAACGCGACCGAGGACACCAGCGACAGCACCGTGGCGCGCCTGCCTTCCTCGCTGGCGAGCAGATTCGCGCGCGCGGCTTCAGTCTGACGACGCAGCCGCCCGAACAGATCGAGCTCCCAGCTGACTGACAGCGAGCCCTCGAACAGGTTGTCGGTCGCGCCGCGCCCGTTTGGGATCGGCGTAAGACCCTGCTCCGATGCGCGCAAGCGTTCCGCATTCAGCAGCGCGGAGACCTGCGGGTACTGCGCCGAGCGCGTGGTGCGCAACACGCCGATGAACTGGTCCACGCGCGCAGCCGCGATCTTGAGATCGCGGTTTTCACGCAGCGCGGTGGCGATCAGCTCCGACAGCACGTCGTCGTCGAACTGATTCCACCAGGGCGTGTTGGCCAGATCCTGCGCCTGCTTGTCCTCGAAACGAAAGCTGGCGGGCGCCTGGAGCTCGGGCCGACGATAGTCCGGGCCGACGGCGCAGGCGGCAAGCAGGGCGGCGGGCATCAACAGCGCGTAACGAAGGCTTGCGGGAACATGTCTCATGGGCGCCTCGGCTTTCATGGGGCTCGGATGTCATCGGTTCAGCTTTCATCAACGGGGGCATGCGGCACCGGATGCGCCGGTCCGCCGGCTCCGGACACCGGCGCAGGCGGCGGCTGCGACTGCTTCCTGCGGCTCAGCCGGTCGGACAGGCCTTCGATGGCGTGATAGAACATCGGAATGAAGTACACCGCGATCACGGTCGCCGCGAGCATGCCGCCGATGACGCCGGTGCCGATCGAATGCCGGCTGTTGGCCGAGGCGCCGACGGCGATCGCCAGCGGCACGCAGCCGAGGATGAAGGCCAGCGAAGTCATCACGATAGGACGCAGCCGCTCCTTCGCCGCGCGCATCGCCGCGTCGTACACGCTCATGCCGGCCTGTCGGTTGATGACCGCGAATTCAAAGATCAGGATGGCATTCTTTGCCGCCAGCGCGACCAACATCGTCAGGCCGATCTGGAAATACACATCGTTGTTCAGGCCGCGCAGCATGATGGCCGCCAGCGCGCCGAACAGGGCAAAGGGCACAGCAAGCAGCACGCCGATGGGCAGCGACCATTTCTCGTATTGCGCCGCCAGGATCAGGAACACCATCACCAGGCCGAAGATGAATACCGAGGACGACGCGCTGCCGGATTTCTTTTCCTCGAAGGCTTCGCCGCTCCAGGCCAGCGCGAAGTCTTCGGGCAGGACTTCGGCGCCTATGCGTTCCAGCGCGGCGATGGCCTGGCCCGAGCTGTAGCCCGGCGCGGGACTCGCGGTGATTTTCACCGCCGGGAAGTTGTTGAAGCGCGTCATCAGGTCCGGGCCGGTGACATAGCGCGTCGTGACCACGGACTTCAGCGGCAGCATCGAGCCGTCGCGGCTCCGGACATAGATCTGCTCCAGGTCCTCGGGTTTGAGCCGGTAGCTCGGCTCGGCTTGCAGAATCACCTGCCACAGCCGGCTGAACTTGTTGAACTGCGACACATACAGCGAGCCGAACATGGTCTGCATGGCGCCATAGACTTCGGCGATCGGCACGCCCAGCGTCGTGGCCTTTTCCCGGTCCACATCCACCAGCAGCTGGCGCGAAGCGGCGTTGAAGGTCGAGGTCACGCCGGTCAGCTCGGGCGCGCCCTTGGCTTTGGCAACATATTGCCCGACGATGCCGGCCATCTGCTGCGGCGTCTTCTCACCGCGGCTCTGTATCCACATCTCCATGCCGCCGGTGGTGCCCAGGCCAGGAATGGAGGGCGGATTCACCGGAAGGACCAGCCCTTCCCTGACGCTGGACAGCGCGGCACGCGCGCGCATGAGCACAGCGGCCGCGTTCTCGTCCTTGCGCTTGTCCGAGGCATAGCGTTTCTCGAAATCCTTGAAGCCGACGAAGAAAGTGGAGGCATTGTTCTTGTTCTGCACATCGAGCAGGCTGTAGCCATCCACCACCGCAATGCCCGATACCGCTTCCTCCTTCATGAAATGTTCGGAAACCTTGGCGCCGACCGCGCCGGTACGGTCCAGGCTGGCAGCGTCGGGCATGAGCACCGCACCGAGCAGATAGCCCTGGTCTTCCGGCGGCAGGAAGGAGCGTGGCACGGTGCGCATCATCAGCACGATCGCTGCCACCATGATCGCGAACAGGCAAAGCGCGAAGCCGGTGCGCTTGATTACCATGGCAACCTGCCGGCTGTAGCCTTCGGTCATGCGCTCGAAGGCGTGCTCGAACCAGCGGAAGAAGCGGTTCTTTGGACCGTGCCGCGGCTTCAGCAGGATGGCCGCCAGTGCCGGCGACAGGGTCAGCGCGACCAGGCCCGAGATAACCACCGAAATCGCGATCGTGATCGCGAACTGCTTGTACATCTGGCCGGTGATGCCGGACAGGAAAGCGACCGGAACGAACACCGCGCACAGCACCAGCACGATCGCCACCACCGGACCGGCCACCTCGTCCATGGCCCGCTTGGCCGCTTCCTTCGGATCGAGATGATGTTCATGCATGTTGCGCTCGAC
Source organism: Noviherbaspirillum pedocola (assembly GCF_016632335.1). GTDB lineage: Bacteria > Pseudomonadota > Gammaproteobacteria > Burkholderiales > Burkholderiaceae_D > Noviherbaspirillum_A > Noviherbaspirillum_A pedocola. The sequence continues at coordinate 80,502 of NZ_JAEPBG010000021.1, read as the reverse complement.
GTTCTCGATGACCACGATCGCGTCATCGACCACGATGCCAATGGCCAGCACCATGCCGAACAGCGTGAGCATGTTGATCGAGAAGCCGAGCAGGGACATGCCGATGAAGGTGCCGACGATGGACACCGGCACCGCCAGCACCGGTATCAGCGTCGCGCGCAGGTTCTGCAGGAACAGGTAGACCACGATCACCACCAGCACCAGCGCCTCGAAGAAGGTTTTCACGACGTCGTCGATCGACGCCTTGGTGAACTTGGTGGTATCCATCACGACCGAGTATTCCAGGCCCTCCGGGAAGGACTTCTTCAATTGCGCAAGCGCGGCCGTGACCTGCTTCGACACGTCGAGCGCATTCGCGCCTGGCTGCTGGTACACCGCGATCATCGTTGCCGGCTTGCCCTGGAAGCTGCTACGGATCGAATAATCCTTTTGCCCGAGCTCGGCGCGGCCGATATCCTTCAGCCGCACCAGCGACGCGCCGCCGTTCTCGGCACGGATGATAATGTTTTCGAACTCGGCCGGATCGGTCAGCCGCCCGGTGGTGGTGACGGCAAAGGATTGCTCGACCGGCGTGCCGGTCGGCGACTGCCCCACCCGGCCCACCGCGTACTGCTCGTTCTGCGCCTGCACCGCTTTCTGCACTTCGCTCGCGGTGATGCCGAGCTGCGCCATGCGGTCCGGGCGCAGCCAGATGCGCATCGCATAATCCGGCGTGCCGAAGATGGCAGTCTGGTTGGCGCCCGGGATGCGCTTCAACTCATCGAGCACATACAGGTTGGCATAGTTGGCCACGTAGACGGGGTCGAAGCGATTGGCCGGCGAATACACCGCGATCACCATCATGAAGGCCGATGACTTCTTCTGCACCTGTATGCCCTGGGCCTGCACCGCGCTCGGCACCTGTGGCAATGCCAGATTCACCCGATTCTGCACGTCGACCTGGGCCAGCTCGGGGTCGGTGCCGATCTCGAAGAACACATTCAGCGTCATGTTGCCGGTCGAGGAACTCGAGGAGTTCATGTAGATCATGCGGTCCGCGCCGTTGACCTGCTGCTCGATCGGCGCGGCGACATTATTGGCGACGACCTCGGCATTCGCGCCGGGATAGGTCGCGGAGACAGTGATCTGCGGCGGCGTGATGTCCGGATACTGCGCAATCGGCAGGCCGAACATCGCGACTGCGCCGGCAAGCGTGATCACGATCGAGATCACCGAAGCAAAGATGGGGCGGTCTATGCAGAAGCGCGAGATATTCATTGCGCGCCTCCTATTGCGTGGCCTTGTTTGCGGCCGGGCGTCCGGCCTGCTCGGCGCCATTGCCCGACGCGCTCGCCACGCCGGTCGCGCTTGCCGGCGCGCCATTGGCGGCCACCGGCTTTTCAACGATCTTCACCGGCCTGTCGGCGGCAACCCGCACCGCGCCATCGACGACGATGCGCTCACCCGGATCGATCCCGCGCAGGATGAACCAGTCGTCGCCCTGCCATTCGCCGACTTCGACGCTGCGCTCATGCGCTTTGCCTTCCTTGTCGATCACCCAGACGTAATTGCTCTTGTTCCCCTGCAGCACCGCGCGCTGCGGCACAAGAATGGCGTCAGGCCGCAGCGCGCCGTTGACCCGCGCGCGTACGAACTGCCCGGGGCGAAGCTGGGCGCTAGGATTGGCGACCTCGGTGCGCACGAGGAAGGTCCCGGTTTCCTTGCTGAAGGTCGGGGAAATGAAATTGATGTGTCCGCGGTTCGGAAACACGCTGCCGTCGGCAAGGACTACCTGCACATCGAATTCGCCATTCTTCGGAAAGCGCAGCCGGCCGGCGTCGATGTCGGCACGCCATTTCAGCAGCTCGTTCTCCGAGACGCTGAAATTGATCCACATCGGATCGACTTGCGAGACATAGGTGAGAAAGCCGCTTTCGCCGGGCGTGACATAGCTGCCTTCTTCCTTGCGCGCATAGCCGGAAAGGCCGTCCACCGGAGAAAGGATGGTGGTGTAGGACAGGTTGAGCTGGGCGGTGCGCACTTCGCCTTCGGCGGCGAGCAGCGCGGCGCGCGCGGACCGCTCCGCGCCGATCGCGTCGTCCAGGTCCTTTTTGCTGACCGCGTTGTCGGCGGCCAGCGGACGTACGCGAGCGAGGTTCTGCTCGGCCACTACCAGCCTGGCGCGCTGCTGTTCCAGCACCCCTTTTGCCGACTGCAGCGAGGCTTCGAAGGGCTTCTTGTCCATGACGAACAGCACTTGACCGGCGCGCACGCGCTCGCCTTCGCGGTACACGCGCTTCTCCAGGAAGCCGGCCACGCGCGCGCGGATCTGCACTTCATGCGAGCTTTGCGTCTGAGCGACGAATTCGAAGGAGACGGGCGCGTCCTTCTTGACGACAGTAAACGCGGTGACTTCGGTTTCCGCCTGCGGCGCGGGGGGCTTTTTCTCGCCACAACCGGCGAGGACCAGGGCGAGGACGGCGGGAAACAGCCAGGACGGTGACCTATCGGCCTGCAAGAACGGGGCGGGTCGGACTGCGATGGCGCGCCTCTGCTGCAAGGGTAAAAGCCTCATGAAACCTCCTCCCAATGTCGGGTTCCGGCCGCGGGAGCCGCGATGCAGAAGAGCGCAGGCACCGGCACGATGTCGATCTAACTTAAGCTGGCGCCGGCGCACGTCCAATTGGACCTTGGTCACATCGACAATGGCCCCGTGGCGCGCATGCTCAGCCCGGCGCGACGTGCGGCGCGGCCTCGCGTTGGACCTGTGGCTGATTGACAAGCGAGATCGCGGTCCAGTCGCGGAAGACCGCATGGGCAGTCGCGAGCAGCGTCGGGCCGATGAACACGCCCAAAAGGCCGAAGGCCGCCGCGCCTCCGATCACGCCGATCATGACGAGCACAAAAGGCACATGGCTGCTCTTGCCGATCATGGCCGGCTTCAGGACATTGTCGATGGCGATGCCCACCGCCGCGCACCAGATCACCAGGAACACGGCCCAGCTGCCGTTACCGCTCTGGGCCAGCCAGATCGCGCCGGGCACCACCACCAGCAGCGGGCCGCCGGGAATGATGGCGAGGAAAAACGTGGCGAAGCCCAGCAATGCCACAGAAGGCAGGCCGGCGATCCAGTAGCCGAGCGCGCACAGCAGCGCCTGCATCAGCGAGGTGCCGAGCACGCCATACACCACGCCCTTGACGGTATTGCCAATCAGCGCGAGCAGCGCGTCGGCGCGGGCGCCGGCAACGCGCTGCATGGCCACACGGATCGCCGCGGCCGAGCGCTCGCCCGTCATGTAGAACACGCCGGCAAACAGCACTGACAGCGCCAGCAGGCCGAGTCCCTGGATGATGCCCAAGCCGATGCCGATGCTCGCGCGCAGCATCGGCCCGGCAAGCTCGCGCAGCCTGGCGATGACTTCGGGATTGCGATCGGCAATGCCTTTCCACAAGGCGTCGATGCGCGGCCCGATCAGCGGTGTCTGGCTCAGCCAGTCCGGCAGCGGCGGCAGATCGCGCGCCAGCCGTTCCTGCAGCGCCACGACCAGATCCGGCAGCCGCGCGGAAACCGCCGCGCCGATGTAGAACACCGCGGCGAGCAGCAGGCCCAGGATGAGCACGATCTCGAACAGCGTGGCCTGCATGCGCCTGCCGCGCAACAGCGTCACCAGCTTCTCGAACGGATGCCAGGTGCAGTAGGCAAGGATGGCGCCCCACAGCAGCGTGGTGACGAAAGGCGCAATGACGATGAGCGTGCCGCCGGCCAATATCGCCAGCGCGAGAACGCCTATCAGTTGATCCACCAAACGATCGAATCTCATGGCCTGAGCTCCTTTGCCGCAAACGGCGCCGTGCCGGGAAGAAGGTTCATTGTTGCCGCCGGTGGAACCAAGGGGTATCGGACTTTGGGGCAAGCGCTTCGAGGCTGCCAGGAAGCGTTTGCGTAGGTTGGGCTGCCAAGCCCAACATCAGGCTTTCGCGGACCGCGAGCATGTTGGGCTTGCCAGCCCAACCTACGCACCGCCAACCCTACCGCGCCACCTTCACCCCGGCGATCGCCTGCGCGATATCCCTGCTCACCGCTTGCAGCGCGCGCTGATGCGCCGCTACCAGCGCTTCGTCGTCGTTGCCGCTGACCGCTTCGCGCTGCACGGTGCGGCCCGTGATCTGCCTGCCATCCTTCTCCACGTTCACGACCCATAGCGCATCGATGCTCGCCGCCGATCCCGGCGCGGACTCAAACTGCCGCACATCGAGCTGTACCCGGTAATCCGGATGGGAAATCGCTGCCTGGGTATAGGGCGTCACGTTTGCGCCTGGCAGCAGCTGGGCGAGATCGGCGGCAATCACCCGTGGAATGCCGTCCTTCAGCGGCTCGGCCCAGCGCGACTGCTCGGCAAGCTGCACCCGGTTCGGCCAGGTGCTCAGCACCAGCTGCGGCCGGTCGACCAGGGCCGGCACCATCACCGGGCCGATCGAGACGCTGTACGCGGCATGCGCGGTCGCGGCCGGCTCCGCCGGGTTCGGCGCATCGAACGTATAGAAGCGCTGCGGCGGCGAACTGCCGCAGCCCGACAGCGCCACACTCAGCGCCACGCCCAGCACCAGCCCGGCGCAGATTGCGATGATTCTGTTCATTGCCCCTCCCCGCTCTTGCCGCGCAACAGCGCTTCCGGATGACGTTCGAGATAGTCGGCCAGCACCCTGAGCGACCCGGCGGCACGCTGCACTTCGCGCAAGGTCGCGCGCGCATCCTGCTGCAACGCATGGTTCGGCTCCATCATGCGGTCCACGGAGGCCAGAGCCTTCCTCGCGTCGCCCAGCGTCTCGCGCATTTCCGGCGCGACTTCCCTGTCCAGTCGCGCAAGCAGCGTATTCGCCGCGCCCAGGCTTTTGCGCAGATTGTTGCCAATTTCCTCGAGCGGCATCTTGTCGATCTTGTTCGCGATCGATGCCAGCAGCGCCTGGATCTCCTGCAGGTTGCCGCCCGCGGTTGGAAACTCGGGCGGGTTGGCCTGCCAGGCGATCGCGGCCTGCGGCGGACGCGGCACATAGTCCACCGAGATATAGAGCTGGCCGGTGAGCAAATTGCCCGCGCGCAGCTGAGCGCGCATGCCGCGCGCCACCATGGCATCGAGCAGCGCGCGCCTTTGTTCCGAGCTGCGCTCTTCCGATTCATTTGCAAGCTTGCGCAGGCGCTGTGGATACAGGCTGACCTCCACCGGTGTGAGCACGCGGCCGGAACCTTCCTGCACCGAGAGCCGGATTGCAGTCACTTCACCGATGTTGATGCCGCGGAAGTCCACCGGTGCCCCCGGCGTCAGGCCGCGCACTGACTGATCAAAGACCATCACGAACTTGAGCACGTCGGATTCCGGATTCTTCATCGCTTCATCGCGATCCGGGAACAGCACGAAGCTCGTTTCCTTCATCGCTGCCGGAAGTTCGCTCTCCGAAATCGGATTATCGAAAGCGATGCCACCTATGATCACCGACGCCAGCGACTGCGTATCCAGGCGCACGCCGTTGGCATCGACCTTCAGCTTGATGCCGCTGGCATTCCAGAAACGCGTGTTGGCCGTGACGAAGCCGTCGTAGGGCTTGTTGACGAAGACCTTGATGCGCAGGCCCTTGCCATCCCGATTGAGCTCGTAGCTGACGACCTGCCCGACCGGTATCTGCCGGTAGAACAGCGGCACGCCGGCATCGAAGGAGCCGATGTTCTCGGCATTGAGAATGAACTCGGTGCCCGGCGTGTCCAGGCGCACCGCCGGCGGCGTCTCGGCGCCGACGAAGCGGCTGGTGATTTCCTTCCCGCGGCCGACGTCCACGCCGATGTAGGCACCCGAGAGCAGCGTCGACAAGCCCGACACCGTGCCGCCCGAGATGCGTGGACGCACCACCCAGAAGCGCGTGTCCTTCACCAGGTGCGGCTTGAAATCCTTCATCAGTTCGGCCGTGGCGACGACGCCGGCCAAGTCCTTGGCCAGCGTCACCGATTCCACCACACCGATATCGACATCCTTGTACTTGAGCTTGGTCTTGCCTGCCTCCAGGCCTTCGGCGGTCTTGAAGCTGATCTCGATCGTCGGCCCTTTCTGCAGGATGGCCGATACCGCGAGCCACAGGCCGATGAGTGCGGCGACGATGGGAATCAGCCAGATGATCTGCAGCTTCCAGCGCGAGCGCGGCGCAACGGCCGCTTCAGGCAGTTCATCGCTTTCCGGCGCGCGCCGCTCTACGGTTTCACGCCCGTCCTGCTGTATTTCGTCCGCCATGGGCCTTCTCCATTGGGTCCCAGATCAGCCTCGGATCGAAGCTGGCCGCCGCCAGCATCGTGAGCACCACTACCGCGCCGAAAGCGATCGCCGCCGGCGCGGCCTTGATCGTCGCCAGCGCCTTCAGCTGCACCAGGGCCACCAGGATCGTGATCACATAGATATCCAGCATCGACCAGCGCCCCACCAGCTCGACGACGCGATACAGTTGCGCGCGCTGCTTCGGCTGCCAGCGGCTGCGCAGCTGCACCGAGATCAGCAGGAAAGCGAGCGCGAAGATCTTCGCCAGCGGCACCAGGATGCTGGCAATGAACACCACGACAGCAAGCTCCCACGACCCCGAAGTCCAGAGGTAGACGACGCCGGAGAGGATGGTGTCCTTCTGCGAGCCGAACAGCGAGCCGGTCTCCATCACCGGCAGCACGTTGGCCGGCACATACAGGATCACCGCGGCGATCAGATAAGCCCAGCTGCGCGCAACGCTCTCCGGCTTGCGCAGATGCACCGTCGCGCCGCAGCGCGGGCATGCCATGCCATGACCGTTCGGCGCCGGCCGGCAGAGTTGCGCGCATTCATGGCAGACCAGGAGGCCGGCGCTGGCTGCGCTATGAAAACGCAGCGTCATCGCCGCCGCTCCAGCCTGGCCCACAGCGCGCGCGCATCGAAGGTAGACCACGCGGCGGCGTGCAGCAGCATCATCGCGCCGAAGGACCAGAGCGCAACACCCGGCACCACCGAGGCCAGATGCAGCAGCTTCACCAAGGCCACCAATACGCCGAGCAGGAAGACTTCGACCATGCTCCACTCCCCGGCCCGATTCATCGTGCGAAACACCGTTGCCGCATGACGCGGAACGCGGCCGAAGTGCAGCGGCAGCAGCAGATAGGACAGCGCGAGCATCTGCACGAGCGGCGTGATGAAGGTGGTCAGCAATACCACGCCGGCCACCAGGCGCATATCCTGCCGCCACAGGCTGTGCACCGCGCCGAGCAGCGTGGTCTGCACCAGGTCGCCCTTGATCTTCAAGCCGACCAGCGGGAAAGCATTCGCCATCACGAACAGCACCACCGCGCCGGTGTTGTAGCCGAGCGCGCGCTCGAAGGCATCAGGATGGTCACGATAGAGTTCGGCGCCGCAGCGCACGCAGCGGGCCACGGCGCCGGGCGGCAATGGACGTTCGCGCTGCAGCAGGTCGCATTCGCGGCAGGCGATCGCCGCAAAGCGCAGTCCGGGCGCGGGGATGCCGTCTGCGCGCGCGCTAGTGGCTGACATGGCGCTCTTTCCTCGTCGCTCATTTGCGCTATTGCGGGACGCACACACCGAAAATCGCGATGGCGCCCAGCTCGTCGACCATGCTGCCGATCAGCTTGCCATCGTCCTGATTCAGCACCAGCGTCCAGCCATAGCCGAGCTCGGTGCCCTGCAGAGTGATGCGCTTTTCATCGCGCTCCATCACCTTGATGGGCGTGGTCCGCTTCTCGCCGGCGACCTGCTTTTTCTGGAAGTCGACACGCATGATGGTTGGCATGCCCATCTCTGCAGGCAGGCCGCTGGAAATATCCTGCGGACCGCCGACATCCACCACCAGCTGCGATGTGCACAGCAAGGCGTTGGCGTCGCCCAGGCCGGTGCCGGCCGCATAGGCGAAGACAGGCAGGCAGCACAGTGAACACAAAAGTCTGCGCATGATTGCCTCCATGTCACGAAACGCTGTAGCCACGGCCTGACATGCAGGCGCCGTAGGCGCGGTAATAGGCATCGAGCGAGCTCTGCGTCTGCGATTGCTGGCGCTGGCGCGCCTGCGAACCGCCGCGCATGGTGCCAACCACGGCGCCGACGCCAGCGCCCTTGCCGGCGTCGCCCGCAATTGCGCCGATCGCGGCGCCGCCGACTGCGCCCCGGGCCGCGCCCCGGGCGCGTTCGCCGCCGGGCGCAGGCGGCTGCTGCGCTGCGCTCGCGACTGCGGCCGGATCGACGCCGGTGGACTTCTTGGCCCAGCCAGTGCACTCGCCTTCATCGCGCATCTGCTTGTCCGCGCTCTGGCCCTTGGCCGGATACACTGCCGGCGCTCCGGCCGCAAAGGCGGCGGCTGCAAGCAGAAAACCGGTCATGCCCGTCATCACACGCACATCTCGTCGCATCGCTTTCTCCATCGGTTCGAGGGACAACAACGGCGCGACTATTGCGCCTGCCCGACGTTTTGGCCTGACACGCCGCGCACCGTGTCCAGGCGATTCTTGAAGCTTTGCGCCCAGTAATCCGCGATGGACTTCATGTCGCCCCAGGTGATGTCCTCGCCCTGCGGCAAGCGCGAATCGCCCTTGCGCGTCGCGGTCGCGGCGGCCACGATCTCGCCGGTTGGCATCATGACTTCGAATTCACCCGACATCTCGGCGACCTTCGGCGCATTGCCCGACGCCTTGCGGGCGGCATTGAACACCGCCTTGACCGGAATGAAGTCGGTCACGCCAAGCTTGGGCGAGGCCGGCTGCACGCCAGTGATCGCGGTCCTGACGACGAGCACATCCGGACCCGGAGCATCGACGACGGTGTAGTCGGGCTGCACGGCCGAGACGAAGGCATTCTGGAAGTCACTGGTCATGCGCAAGAGCGCGTCTTGCGGCAAGCCCTTGTATTCGGGATTCGGCGTCAGATAGACCTCGGTGGGCTGGAAGAGGATCTTGGTATAGCCACGCAAGTCGCGGGAGGTGTCGCGCCAGGCTTTAACGCCTTCAACTTGCTGCAAGGGCTGCAACCTGTCATACATATCCATGGGCAAAAAGCCTGAGCGCGCCGGATCGACCGCGACTTTCACCTGCGGCGGCGGCGCATCGAGATTGCTGCGGGAATCCGGGCCGCCGGTTTGCGCCATGGTTTGCGGCGGGGAGGGATTGGACTGGCATCCGGCTGCGAGCGCGGCAATGACCAACGCTGCACTGATTGCGTATTTCATTCTCATCTCCTTGTCGAAACAGCTGCCGTAACACGATCTCGCCCAAGTCCGATCAGTTGCGCAGGCAGAAGTAATCGGTGGCGGAAGAGGGCAATCCCGAAGTCGCTCACTTGTTGCTTCCGGCGAGCGGCAATGCGTGCGGCTTCTACCTGTCGCGTAGGCTAATGTTTCGAACAGCGGGCGACTATTAGCCCTTGGTCCAATCAGGCCTGCACAGACTTGCCCCATGGCCCAATAGAAGACCGGGCATGCATTCCGACAGAATCCCAAAGGCGTTTCGAGAACTCGCGCATCTCTGCCGAGTCCTTATCAGGGTTTAACTTTCGACAGGGACGCAAAGAATTCAATGCCGATTGCGGCTGGGTTCCGAGCCTGGGCTCATTTCATGCATCGACACATCAACGACGGTAGCCGGTGCGCCGGCAAAAATGCCGAGGTCCCGAAACGGGGCTTATCACTTGTCTCGGCGGCGCTGCTGATCGCTCCGATACTGCTCCCCGTTCTCATTTCCAGTGGCGCTCGTCTGTGCACACGGCATGCCGGCGCATACCTGCGTATGCGCGGTCAGCAGGATGCGGACCTCCAGCAAACGCTGCAGGAAGCGAATCGCACCGTGGATGAGCTCAGGGAGCGTGCTACGAAGCTGGAACATGAACTGCAGAAGCAACGGATGCAGGTTTCCTTTCTTGCGCGATCCTCGATGCTCGGCGAATTGTCCGGCGCCTTTGCGCATGAATTGACCCAGCCCCTCACTGCGATTTCCTACAACGTGAAGGCGGCACAGCGCGGCTTCGTCAATGAAGCCACATGCCCGGAAGAACTGCGTCGCATCCTGGAAAGCATCACCGCCGACGCGAGCCGGGCGATTGCGACCATCCAGCGGCTGCGATCGCTGTTCATGAAACACACACCGAGGCACGACCCGGTGGATCTGAATGAGTTGCTCAGTGAAAGCGAGAACCTGGTCAGAACGCATCTCGGCGCGCACGGCGTGAAGCTGACACGCCGTCTACACAAGGGAATGTTGCGCGTCAGGGGAGATTCGGTGCAACTGCTGCAAGTCCTGGTCAACCTGATCCTTAATGCCTGCGATTCGATGAAAGGCACGCCGCCGGAGCTGCGCATGCTCACGCTGGAAAGCCGTTCCCTGGGCCCACGCAGCGCATCGATCTCGATCACGGACAATGGGACCGGCATTGCAGCCGATGCCGTCGGCCATCTCTTTGACCCTTACTTCACCACGAAACCGAATGGGACCGGATTCGGACTGTCCATCTCGCGTGCAATCATCAGCAGCCATGGCGGGCACATCGAAGCTTTCAATAATCCCGGTCGAGGCGCGACCTTCCGCATTGTGTTCCCAGCGGAAGCCCATACGGCTATGGATAGTCCCGGGAAAAGCCTGGAAAGCCTGTAGGTATCGGCATTCTTTTAACTAGATCAAGGAAGATTTGACAGGAGAGGTAACCATAGCGCCACCGATCATTCCGACATGAAGAGCCATGAATACTCGGCATTTCTGTATAGGCATAGTTGACGACGACGACAGCGTGCGCATGAGTATTTCGCGCTTACTGCGTGCGGCAGGCTGGCATGTCGAAGCATTTGCATCGATGAATGAAGTCATACATGACGAGCGTGCCGAAAGAATCGACTGCCTGGTGACGGACATGCGCATGCCGGATGGCGACGGCCTGGAATTGCAGGAATGGATGCTGCAGGATAAACCGCACGTACCGGTCATCTTTCTTAGCGCCTATGCCGATGTCGCGACCAGCGTGCAGGCGATGAAGCGCGGCGCGGCGGACTTTCTGCTCAAGCCAGTCGATGATGGCGCTTTGCTCGATTCCATCCGCCAAGCGATCTGTCGTCAGGCAATCGATGTGATGAAAGAGCGCGAGCACGAGCAGATCAAGGCGCGCCACGCGAGCCTGACGATGCGTGAACAGGAAGTCATGCAGCACGTCATCGAAGGCAGGCTCAACAAACAGATCGCAGCTGACCTCGGGATCTCGTTAAAGACCGTGAAGGTGCACCGTGCCCGCGCACTGGAAAAAATGGGTGTGCATTCGGTAGCCAAGCTGGTGCATGCCTGCATGAAGGCAGGGATCACCGAAACGTAAATACGCGGGATGCATCAACCGGCTGGCACGCACTGCGCTCGCTTGCCCAAGGTCCTCAGCCGCAAGCACAGCAGCACTCCACTGGCCAGGATCACGCAGCTCGTTGCAAAGGCGGTGCGAAAGCCTCCGGCTTCTTCGATCATCACGCCGGCCAGCGCTGGCCCGAGAAATTGCCCGGCCGCGTAGAACAGCGTGACGAAGCTCACTGCCAGCGGCGCCTGCTGCGGCTCGACCCTTTCGCTGGAAGCCGCCAGCACCGAGGTGAACATCCCGGACGAAGTCAGGCCGACGATGAGGTAATGCATGAAGAAGGCACTCTGCGTTTGCCAAAGCACCGGCACCAGCGTGCCGCACAGGTTCAATGACACCGCCGCCGTCAGCGATGCGGCGCGGCCGGCCCGGTCCGATACCCAGCCCCAACCCGGCCCGGAGAACACCGACAGCAGACCCATCATTGCCGCAAGCCGACCGGCGGTTGTCGGCGGCACGCCCGAGGCGAGCGCAAAGCTGACCATGAATACCGATTGCGCGATATAGGTCAGGCCGACCACGCCATACAGCATGCCGACCGTGACCACATGCGGATTGCGATGCACTGGCGCGGCTTGCGTGCGCGCCGCCGTCGCCGCGGCTGCGGGACGCGGCGGATTGCGCAGAAAAGCGTAGCTCGACACCATCGCCATGAGCGATACCAGCCCGAATGCGCCCCAGGTCAGGCGCCAGCCGGAAACCGGATGCGCGGTATTCAGCCAGGGCACCAGCGCGCCGGCGAGCAGCATGCCCACGCCTATGCCGCTATTGACCACGCCAATCACGGCGCCGCGCCGCTTCGGGAACCAGGTAGCGAGCAGCGAGATGACCGGCGTGAACGAGAATGCCGTGCCCAGGCCCAGCAGCAGCATGCATGCCGCAAGCCAGGCATAGCTGCCGCCGGCGGCAAGACCGGCGAAACCGGCTGTCGTCAGCAGCATGCCGAGCAGGATGGCGAAGCGGCCGCCGCGGCGCGCGGCCAGCATGCCGGCCGCCATCACGAAACACAGATAGCCGAGCGCGCTGGCGGTGCCGAGATTGCCGGCCTGCTGATAGGTCAATCCGAGGCTTTGCCGCATGAACGGCAGGATCAGGCCATACGCGAGCCGGGCGAAGGCCACGGCGACCAGGGTGACCAGCATGCCGCTGGCAATCATCAGCGCTGGCGGCGGTTGGCGTAGCGGTTTCATCATCATGTCTTCTCAAAACAAAGGTCCGGCGGCTTGCCCCTGCCGGGCAGACCGCGGGACGGCATCACGAGTGCCGGCGTCCGATCCGAGGCGGCGCGGCACGGATGCGGCTTGCAGCGCTCAGACTCCCGGCGTCCACAGGCTGGTGCACTTGTGCTGGGCCGAGAACGCGGTGTTGACCGCGATGGCGCCAGGCGCGAGCGTCAGATAAGAGTCGTTCGCGGAAGTGTAAGCCGGCCAGGTGCTGCTGCCCGAAGCGTTCGGATTGCCGGTCTTGGCAAACTGCGCCCAGAACCCGACCATGCGGTTGGACAGATCGGTCTGCGCGGCAGTAAACGGCGCGCCGGCATAGATCGTCTGCTGCTTCGGGAACACGTACTGGATCTCGGCCGCATGGTAGGCGCCATAGCCTTCCGGACGGGCGGGAATCGCGAACACCATCGGCGCATTCGCATCGGCGAATTCATAGGTATAGACGGTGGCGCCGTTGGACGTGAGCTTCTTGGCGATCGAGCGGCCGTTGCAGGCGAAGACATAGTCGGTCAGCGCACTGTCATAAGCCCATGCCGGGCTCGGCGCGCCCTCGATCGGATACGCAGCCTGCACCGCGGTGCTCGCCGTGCCGAAGGTCGCCGTGAACTGCGCCGGCGCCTCGCTGGCGGTGAGCGCATGGCCGCGCGCCACATCCAGCGTCGCTGCCGACAGCAGGCTGTATTCATGCTGGTTGGTGCCTTCGATGACGGACACCTTGTTGAACTTGCCCGTGGTGAAGGCGTCGGATAGCGACAAGGGCAGGACCTTGCCATCGACGACCGGCAGCGTGGTGCCGCCGAACTGGATCGCGCTGGAATTGGCGACGATGGTGGCCACCGGCAGATTGCGCAGGCAGGCGGCGCTGCCGTCGGTGCAGCCGGCCTTGGTGGCAAAGCTCTGACCCAGCGCCTCGCCGGCTGCCAGCGTCGGCGTGGCGATGTTGTACGAGCCGCTCTCGACGATCGCCTTCTGGAACAGGCCGGCGGCCAGTGGCGAGGCGATCTGCGAGTGCGTCGACAGGCCGCCGGCGGATTCGCCGAAGATCGTCATGTTGGCGGCGTCGCCGCCGAATGCCGCGATATTGTCCTTGACCCACTTGATGGCCGCCTGCTGGTCCATCAGGCCATAGTTGCCCGAGCTGCCGCCGCCTTCGGCGGTGAGCGCCGGATGCGCGAGAAAGCCGAGCGGGCCAAGCCGGTAGTTCAGCGTAACCACCGCCACGCCCTGCTTGACGAGCTCGGTGGGATCGTAATCATCGCTTTCACCGGTCAGCAGCGCGCCGCCATGGATCCACACCATGACCGGGAAATTGCCGCCCGAAGTCGGCGTGTAGACGTTCAGATACAGGCAGTCCTCGGAAGTGCTGGCCTGGCCGAAAGAACCGCCCGGCTGTGCACAGTGCGGTGCGAACTTGCTGGCGTCACGCTCGCCGAAATTCGCCGCCGGCTGTGGCGCCTTCCAGCGCAGATCGCCGACCGGCGGCGCGGCGTAGGGAATGCCCAGCCATTTGCGCATCACATCGCCGCTCGTGCCCACGAGCGTGCCTTTGCTGCTGAGGCTGATGCGGTTCGGATCGCCCGAATCCGAGCCGCCGCACCCGGCCAGAAGGCTGGTGGCGACGGCCGCCGCCACGATGCTCAGCGCTGAAGCGCGCATTGCTGACTTCTTCATTACTCGTCTCCTCTCAGGGTGGTGAAAGTCGGATGGTTTCGCCGCCCGCTGTTCCGCTAGGCGAAACACTGTTCTATTTATGAAAGATGATGATAACGGAAGACTGGCTGACTTGGCACCGTGATGAAGGATTGCAACGGCGATGAGCGTGAAACGATCAAGCTTTATCCAAAAACCTCCTGAACAGGCCTGCGTTGAGCAACAGGCGCTCGAACGCATTTCGCTCCGCAAAAGGGGCGTGACATGGTCATAGATAGAGCTTTATATTTCCTAATGCCTCATCTATGAATCTCTAGCACATGCCGAAAAAGCTTTCCGCTGCCGAAAGCTGGCCCAGCCTGGTACAGGAGCGCCTTGCGATATGGGGCAAGGCCATCCACGCCCAGCGCCTGCGCCAACGCATCACGGGCGCCGATCTGTGCGCGCGCCTTGGCATTTCCCGCGCCACCTTGCGTCGGCTCGAAGGGGGTGATCCGGGTGCTGGCGCCGGTGCGTACCTGACGGCTCTGCTGGTGCTCGGCCTGGCCGACCACGCCACGCCGACATTACCGGCGGATCTGTGGCAAGGCGAACACCGACAGCGCGTGCGTCTGAGCCAACAGGAAAAAGGAAGCGGCGATGACGATTACTTCTAAGCCGCTGTATGTGTATCTGCAGCGGCCGGACAACGGCGAGTGGACCATCGTTGGCCGCTACAAGCCTGGCGCGTCGAGCGAAGGCGTTTTCCAGTACGCCCCGTCCTATGTCGATCAAGGTCATGCCTGGACCATCGACCCGGTGAATCTGCCCTTCATGCCTGGTCGGCAATTCGCGGCGGCGCTGCAGTATCTGCAGAAGGCTGGCAACTTCGAAGGCTGGGGCGCGCTGGCCGTCGGCTCCGGCGCCGGTTTGCCGGGCTGCTTGAGCACATGAATGCGGGCTTCGAAACCGCCGCGCCATCGCTGACGCCGGAATGGCGGCTTCTGATGCGGGAGAGGTTCAAGCACAACGCGGCGCTTCTGCGCGGCGTGCCTACCTGAGGTAAGGAGCCCCTCCCTGCACTGCAAGAACCCGAGCCGGCCCGGCGCGCTGCCACGCAGCGTCCGCAAAGCCGTAATGGAGATCCGGCCGCAACGAACTCAGCGCTCGCGCAACATCGTCTCCTTCACCTTGATGAGCGGCTTCAACAGATAGTGCAGCACGGTCTTGCGCCCGGTGACGATGTCCACCGTGGCGACCATGCCGGGCAGGATCGTCAGCGGCTTGCCGCCGCCGGTGGGCGTGGTGCCGCGAGTGCGCACCCGCACCAGGTAATACGGTCCCGGCGTCTCACCGGGACGCTCGGGCAACAGGCTGTCGGCACTGACATGCTCGAGCGTGGCATGCAGGCCGCCATAGATGGAAAAGTCATACGCGGACAGGCGCACGATCGCCGGCTGCCCGGCGCGCAGGAAGGCGATGTCGGCCGGCTTCACCCGCGCCTCGATCAGTAACGATTCATCGCGCGGCACGATTTCGAGCATCTCCATTCCGGGTTGGATGACGCCGCCCACCGTATGCACCTTGAGCTGCTTGACGATGCCGGCCACCGGCGAGCGCACTTCGGTGCGGCGCAGCCGGTCGCGCAACTCGGCGCCCGCAGCAGCCAGCGCGTTTCGTTCGGCGCGCGCCTCGCTCAATTCGCGGCCGGCATCGGCACGAAAGCGCGCCTCGAGTTCCCGGGCGCGTTCGCGCGCGCCTGTCCATGCCGATTCCAGCCGCGGCAGCGCCAGGCGCGCCGCGTCGAGTTCGCCATCAAGATCGTTGAGCTGACGCGTCAGCCGCAGCTGCTGCAGTTCGGCCACATAGCCCTGCGCCACCAGCGGCCGGATCATCGTCAGCTCGCGCGCCAGCAGCGTCCGGCTGCCCTGCAGCTGGCGCGCGCGGCTGCGCTTCTCGGCCAGTTCCTGCTCGCGCTGCGCGGCTTCCTGGCGCAGCACCGCGATGCTCGCGCGCAGCGCCTGCCGACGCGCGACATACAAGGCCCGTTCCTGCTGCGCCAATCGGGCTTCCTCGGGCCCGCCATGCATTGCTGCGAACGGCGCATCCCCGGCCTCGGCTTCGAGCCGCGCAATGCGCGCGGATAAGGCGCGCAGCTTCGCTTCGTTTTCGCCGAGCGATGAAGCGAAGCGCACCGGGTCCAGGCGCAGCAGCGGCTGATCGCGCTCGACCGCGTCGCCTTCGGCCACCAGGATCTCGGCGACGATGCCGCCTTCCAGGTTCTGCACCTGGCGCACCTGCCCCGATGGAATCACCCGGCCTTCGCCGACCACGACTTCATCCACCTGCGCCAAGGCTGCCCACAGAATCGCGCCAGCCCAGAAGGCCAGCATCAGGCGCAGCAGCCAGCGACCGTGCGCCTTTGCCTGCACCGGCCGATGCAAACGATGCCGCCACGCGCGCGCATGGACCGTGTCCTCGGCAATCCAGGCATCGGGATCGCGTGCCGCATGCGCGCCAAGCGCATGGCCCGATGCGCGGCGTTGCAGGCTTGCCGAGGTTTCCGCGGCCGATTCCGGCAGATCAGGAGACGACATGGCTCTTCCCCGCGGCCAGCGCCGCCAACACCCGGTCACGCGGACCATCGGCAACCAGGCGACCGCCATCCAGCACCAGCACCCGGTCCACCAGGGCCAGCAGCGAAGTGCGGTGCGACACCAGAATCAGCGTGCGCTTGCCCAGCCGGGCCGCGAGCCGCTCGCGAAAGCGCGCTTCGGAAATCGCATCCATGGCGCTGCTGGGCTCGTCCATCAGGAGGATAGGCGGCGTGAACAATTCGGCGCGCGCAATCGCAATCGCCTGTCGCTGGCCGCCGGAGAGTTGCGCACCGCGCTCGCCGACCTCGCGCGCATAGCCGTCGCTCCAGCGATCGACGAAGTCGGTCACGCCGCCCAGCTCGGCCGCGCGTAGCACCGCGGCATCATCGGCTTCGGGCGCGCCCAGCGCGATGTTGTCGCGGATGCTGCCGGCAAACAGCAGCACATCTTGCGGCACATGGCCGATCGCGCGGCGCAGCGCGGCCGGGTCGATCTGACGGGCATTGATGCCATCGATGGCCACCGTGCCGCGCTGTGGCGCATAGAAGGCCACGATCAGCTTTTCCAGCGTGGTCTTGCCCGAGTCGACGCAGCCGATCACGCCGACGCGCTCGCCGGCGGCGATCCGAAAGGACACGCCGGCCAGCGCTTCGCCATGCTGGCCCGGATAGGAAAAGTGCACATCGCGAAATTCGATTTCGCCGCGCAGCTGCGAGCGTTCGAGCCCGGCCGGCGCGCCGGAACGTTCAACCGGCATCTCGAGCAGACGCCGCACCGTGGCCAACGCAGCGCGCGCCTGGTGATAACGCGTGAGCAGGCTCGCCACCTGCGACCACGGCGCCAGCGCGCGCCCTGCGAGGATGCTGCAGGCGATGACGCCACCGATGGTCTGCTTCTCGTCCAGCACCTGGGTCACGCCGGCAATCACCACCAGCAGATAAGCCAGCTGCTGCATGCATTGCGACACCTGCTGCACACCGCCCGCCAGCGCGCGGGCGTGGCAGGCCCAGTCGCCGGCTTCGGCCACCAGCCTTTCCCAGCGTCGCTGCAACCTGCCTTCGGCATTGGCCGCGCGTATGGTTTCCAGGCCGCCCAGGGTGTCGAGCAGCAGCGCCTGGCGGCGCGCGGCCACGCGGGCCGCATCGGCAAGCGAAGCCGCCATCGGCGCCTGCAAGGCGAAGCCGGCGATGACGATCACCACGATCGCTGTCACCGCGAGCCAGCCAAGGCCGCCACCGATCCAGAACATCGCCGCGAGATAGACCACCACGAAAGGCAAGTCGACCAGCGCGCTGATGGTGGCCGCGGTCAGAAACTCGCGCACGCATTCGAACTCCTGCAGCCGGCTGCCGAAGGCGCCGGCCGAAGCCGGGCGCGCGGCCAGCGACAGCGTCAGGAGCCGCTCGAAGATGCGACAGGAAACCTGCATGTCGAGTTGCCTTCCAGCGGCTTCGATGGCGCGACCGCGCAAGGCACGCATGGCCACGTCGAACAGCAACACCATTGCCATGCCGGCCGACAAGGCCCACAGCGTCGATCCGGCCGCGTTGGGCACGACCCGGTCGTAGACATTCATCGTAAATAGCGGCATGCACACCGCGAACAGATTCACCATCAGCGATGCGGCCAGCACTTCCGCATACAGCGGCCACAGCGGGGTCAGGATGCGCAGCAGCCAGCGATCCGGCCGCACCGCTGCAGCGCCTTCCCGCGGCGTGGCCAGGATCAGCTCGCCGGCATAGCGTAGCCGCAGGCTGGCAAGCTCGACCGTGCCGGCCGGCGCCAGCAACTGCGCGCTGTCATCCTGGATGCCGCCAAGTACGCAGGCCGTGCCATCGCGCAGCAGAAGCAGCGCCGGTAGCTGTTCCGACGTGAGCGCTTCGAAGTCCTGCTCGACCAGGCAGGAAACGAGGCCGGCGCGCTGCGCGGCGCGCACCAGCAATTGCGGCGTGAAGCGGCCGCCATCGCGCGGCAGACCGGCGCACAGGCTATCGCGCGTGGCGGGGAGTTCATGAAAACGTACAAGCGCAAGCAGGCAATCGAGCAGGGCATCATCCGTCTCCTCATTTGCCGCCGGCGCGGCATGCGGCAGTTCCAGGGCATCGACAGTCGGCATGGCAAGTCTTCCTCATTGCAGGGTAGCCAAAGCTAATGCGGCTCCGGACGAGTCTCTTGATGCTCGACAAGGGTCGGCATGAAGCGCGCGCATGGTCCGCATGGCGCCGCATGACTTCAATCGATGTAGGAACAAGAGTTTTGAGATCGCACGCAAGAAGCGTTCGCTTGCTGTTTTACGGGCCTTGTGCACCGGCACCATGCCGCCTTGCAAGCCGTCGTGGACTGACAACGAAAGCTCTGTGCTATCTCAAGCCGTCTTCAATTTGCCAGGCTGCGGTCACGCATGCTGCGGCCGTCATGTTGCAATGCCTGCGACGTATCAGACAACGCGCTGGCAGCCGACTCCTGCAAGACAGGCAGGCGAAAGCGCTGGCCCATCCACTCACTTTTCCTGGAGATGACCATGAAAAAGACCCTGCTTGCCATTGCGTTACTCGGCGCCTATGCCGGTGCGCAAGCCCAGACCAATGTCACCATCTATGGCTCCTTCGACGGCGGCATCCGCTACCAGAATCATCAGGACGCCGCCGGCCATAGCCGCATCACCATGGGCAGCAATGGCACCTATAACTCGAACCGTCTCGGCTTCAAGGGCATCGAGGATCTCGGCGGCGGTTTGAATGCGCACTTCACGCTCGAAGCCGGCTTCAACAACGGTTCGGGCGCGCTCAACAATACCAACAACCAGTTGTTCGAGCGCTCGGCCTTCATCGGCCTTGGCAGCCAGTGGGGCAGCCTCGATCTGGGCCGGCAGTACACCGTGGCCTACAAGACCGTCGGCCCTTACGATCCCTTCGATTTCAAATACCCGTCCATCATCCCGACCTCGCAGGCGAGCGTGAGCGCCGGTCAGCGCGTGAACAACGACATCCAGTACACCGGCAGCTTTGGCCCGATCACGGCGCGCGCCGAATGGGCGCTGGGCGAGCAGGCCGGTTCGGCCCGCGACAATTCGCAGCAGGCGCTGGGCGTGACCTGGGCCGGTGGACCGTTCTCAGTCGGCGGCGCCTATACGCTGCGCAAGCCGGCGCTGATCCCGGCAACCGCAGCTACGCCGCCCACCAACTTCCAGGACAACCGTTCCTGGACTCTCGGCGGTTCCTACACCATAGCCGGCGTGAAAATCGCCATCGGTTATGCCCGCGAAACCCAGGACCGGGCAACAGGCAACTCGACCGACCAGAAGAATGCCTGGGGCGGCGCGTCCTACAACTTCAATTCGGCATTGGGCGTGGCCGCGGGCTACTACCAGACCCAGGTCGACAACGTGCTCACGACCAACAGCAGCGGCAAGCGCCAACTGTTCATCGTCGGCAGCACCTACAAGCTTTCCAAACGCACCAACTTCTATGCCGACCTCGACTATGCCCGCTACACCGATGCGTTGCGCGCCACGCTGCCGGTAGCGGCGACCAGTGGTGGCCAGCTCGCCGGCCTGGGCGGCGGCACATCGCAACTGCCGCTCGCTACCACGAACGGACAGGGCAACCAGCTCGGCTTCTCGGTGGGTATCAACCACGTGTTCTGAGAACGCGGCGCGATGCCGCAAGGCATCCGCCATGGCGTTTGACGGGCACGACCACCGGTGTTGAATCGAGCGATACCGCTTCGATCAAACCGCGGCGTCGTCGCAGGAACTTGCGCCGACGCCGTCGATCTGTCCAGCACCCGCAGCTTGCCGGTGCAAAACCCGATGTCGCGACAGCTTCCCCAATGATCAACGATAGCTGCCCTCCTATCGATTGCCGGTCCGTATCCGCGGGCAATCCATTGCGAGGACCCCATGCTGCCCTATGCCCCACCCCGGCCGGTGACGCTCAACATCAACGGCCAATCCCATACGCTGCAGCTCGAGCCACGCGTCTCCCTGCTCGATGCGCTGCGCGAAGTCGCCGGCTGCACCGGCGCGAAGAAGGGCTGCGACCGTGGCCAGTGCGGCGCCTGCACCGTGCTCGTCGACGGCCAGCGCATCAATGCCTGCCTGACGCTGGCAGTGATGCAGGAAGACCGCGAGATCATCACCATCGAAGGCCTGGCGCAAGGCGACAGTCTCAATCCCCTGCAGCAAGCCTTCATCGAACATGACGGCTTCCAATGCGGCTATTGCACGCCGGGGCAGATCTGCTCGGCCGTGGCACTGCTGGAAGAAGCGCGCCAGGGACATGCCAGCGCTGCCACACCCGATGTGCGCCAGCCGCTGCCCCTGCTTACTGATGATGAAATCCGCGAACGCATGAGCGGCAACCTGTGCCGCTGCGGCGCCTACAGCAACATCGTTGCGGCGATCCGTGACGTCATCGAACGCGAAGGAGGCGTCTGATATGCACTCCCTGTTCTACGACCGCGCGCGTGACATTGATGACGCGCTGGCCCTGATCGCGCAGCCCGGCGCGCGCTTCATCGGCGGCGGCACCAATCTGCTGGATTTGTACAAGAGCGGCGTCGACATTCCCGAACGCATTGTTGACATCACGCGGCTGCCGCTGGCGGCGATTGCGGCGCTGCCCGATGGCGGCCTGTCCATCGGCGCGCTGGCGTCCAACACGGCCGCGGCGAATCATCCCGAGGTGCGCATGCGCTATCCGATGCTGGCCGAGGCGCTCCTGGCCGGCGCATCGGCGCAGCTGCGCAACATGGCCACCGTCGGCGGCAACCTGATGCAGCGCACACGCTGCTTTTATTTCGTCGATGCCGCCTTCCCCCGCTGCAACAAGCGCGTGCCGGGCTCGGGCTGCGGCGCGAAGGATGGCATCAACCGCCAGCATGCGATACTCGGCGCGTCCGATGCCTGCATCGCGGTCAATCCGTCGGACATGGCGGTGGCCCTGGCCGCGCTGGATGCCACCGTGGTGGTGAAGAGCAAAGAGGATGAGCGCCGCATTCCCATCGACGACTTCCACCGGCTACCGGGCGATGAACCGCAGCGCGACACCACGCTCGAGCCCGGCGAGCTGATTGTCGCGGTCGAGCTGCCGCCTTCGCCGTTCGCCGCAAACAGCCACTACCTGAAGCTGCGCGACCGCGCCAGCTATGCCTTCGCGCTGGTGTCGGTGGCGGCCGCGCTGGAACTCGACGAGGGCGTGGCGAAGACCGTGCGTATCGTGCTCGGCGGCGTGGCGCACAAGCCCTGGCGCGCGCGCGAAGCCGAGGCGCAACTGACGGGCAAGCCCTTGTCCGATGACGCGTTGAACGCTGCGGCCGCGGCCGCGCTCGCCGGTGCACGCGGCTACGGCTACAACGACTTCAAGATCGAACTGGCGCAGCGCGCAATCGTGCGTGCGCTGCGCACCGCGGGAGAACGCGCATGAATGCCCCCCATCACATCATCGGCGCGCCGATGGACCGTACCGACGGCATTGCCAAGGTCACGGGAGCCGCCCGCTATGCGGCCGAGCATCCGCTGCCGAATCTGGCCTACGCGGTGCTGGTGACCTCGACCATACCGAAGGGCCGCATCGCCGGCTTCGATGCGCATGAAGCGCGCGCCGTGCCCGGCGTGATCGCGATCATGACGCATGAGAACGCACCGAAGCTGCCCGACCAGACCAAGTCCGGCAAGCTGATGCCGCCGATAGGCCGAGTGCTGTCGCTGCTGCAGTACGACGCGGTGCATTACAACAATGAGCCGGTAGCCGTGGTGGTGGCCGATAGCTTCGAGCATGCGCGGGAAGCCGGCGCGCGCCTGAAGGTGCGGTATGACACGGCTGAGGATGCGGTGCTCGACTTCGAGACGGCGCAAGAGAAACTGCATCCGCCAGAGTCGGTATTGGGCGAGCCGGCCGACACACGGCGCGGCGATGCGCTGGCCGGCATGCTCGAAGGCGCAGTCACGGTGAACCAGACTTACGTCACGCCCTTCGAGCATCACAACCCGATGGAGCCGCATGCCACCATCGCGCATTGGGAAGGCGACCATCTGACGTTGTACGACTCGACGCAATACATCCATGGCGTGCGCCGCATCGTGGCGCAGACGCTGGGCATGGCGCCGGAAAAGCTGCGGGTGCTGTGCCCGTACATCGGCGGCGGCTTCGGCTGCAAGGGCTCGGTGTGGTCGCATGTGGTGCTGGCCGCGATGGCTGCGCAGATGGCGGGCCGGCCGGTGAAGCTGGTGCTGGACCGGCCGCAGATGTTCGGCCCGGTCGGCGCGCGCCCGGTGACGAAGCAGCGCCTCGCGCTGGCATCAAGCACTGACGGCAAACTCACCGCGTCGCGCCATGATGTGATCGCGGCGACCTCGATGATCGAGAACTGGATCGAGCCTTCCGCGCTCATCACGCGGATGATGTACGACTGCCCGACCCAGGAAACCACGCACCGCCTGGCCAGCATGGATATCGGCACGCCGACCTTCATGCGCGCGCCGGGCGAATCGACCGGCTCCTTCGTGCTCGAATCGGCAATGGATGAGCTGGCCATTGCGCTGAAGATGGACCCGATCGCGCTGCGCATGGCCAATTACGCGGAGAAGGATCCGGGCAAGGGCCTGCCCTGGTCGAGCAAATCGCTGGATGAGTGTTACCGCATTGGCGCCGAACGCTTCGGCTGGAGCGCGCGCAATCCCGAGCCCGGCAGCATGCGCGACGGCGACTGGCTCATCGGCTGGGGCATGGCTACCGCGACCTATCCGACCAACCGCTCGGCCGCGACCGCTTCCGCGCGCCTGAATGCCGACGGCAGCGCCGCGGTGTGCTCGGGTTCGCAGGATCTCGGCACCGGCACCTATACCGTGATGACCCAGGTGGCGGCCGACACGCTGGGACTGCCGCCGGAAAAGGTGCATTTCGATCTCGGCGACACCCGCTATCCGGATGCGCCGGTCTCGGGCGGCTCGACCACGGTGGCCTCGGTGGCGCCGGCAGTGCGCGCGGCCTGCGAAGCGGTGAAGATGAAACTGTTCGGCATTGCGCTGGCCGATGCGGCTTCGCCCCTGGCCGGGGCGCTGGCCTCGGACTTGGAGTTGCAGGACGGCTGGCTGGTGCACAAGGGCGATACGGCGCGGCGCGAGGCGGTTGGCGAAGTCGTGGCGCGCCATGGCAAACCGATCGCGGCCGAAGCCAGCGCCGCGCCGGGCCCGGAGAAGGGCAAGTTCTCGATGCATGCCTTCGGCGCGGTCTTTGCCGAGGTGCGGGTGCATGCGCATACCCGCGAAGTGCGCGTGCCGCGCATCACCGCGGCTTACGGCGTGGGCAAGCTGATGAACGCCAAGACCGGGCGCAGTCAGCTGCTCGGCGGCATCGTCTGGGGCATGGGCATGGCCTTGTTCGAGGAGAGTTATCACGACCCGGAAACCGGGCGCATCGTCAACGACAGCCTGGCCGAGTACCACGTGCCGGTGCATGCCGACATCGGCGACATCGACATCATCGTGGTCCATGAAGACGATCCGCATGTGAATCCGCTGGGCGCAAAGGGCGTCGGCGAGATCGGCATCACCGGCGTAGCGGCCGCGATTGCGAACGGGGTGCATCACGCTACCGGCCGCCGGGTTCGCGATCTGCCGATTACGCTCGACAAGCTGCTGTAGCCCGTCGCGCTAACTGACGAGCGCATTCCATGCGCATCGAGTGCCCTGCCCGCAGGCATCGTTCCTGCGCGCGGGGCACTTGTGCCTGACGCATCAGCACTTGTGTGCCCAAATCATGTTCCTGCGCAAACCGGCGCCAGAACTGCGCCTGCCGACAGCAGCCTAAGCCCTTGAGAACACAAGATTTCCGGCCCGCGTGAGCCGGAACGCATGATGACGAACATTGTTGCAATGATGAATGGCGGCGCGGGCGCCCGGGCCGGCGGCCAGGGCGGCACACCGAAGCCAGACCTGCTGAAACTGATGGCGCAAGCCAGCGAGCGTCTGAACCAGGTGGGCAGTGAAACCGATGCGCTGGCGCTGCTGCAAAGTTATGCGCACAGCGTGGCCGGCGCCGATGCGGCGATCCTGCTGTTGCGCGATTCCGGCCTGCGCCATAGCGCCACCAGTACCGATGCGCCCGATCCGTATCTGTGGGCCCTTGCCGACTGGGCCGCAAGACGACGGCAGACCGCCGTCGTTGCCGAGCTGGGCGCCGATACGCTTGTTGCGAGCAATATTGAGCGGCCGGCCGGCATCGGCAGCGTGGTGCTGCTGGCGTTGGAGCTCGCCGGCGAGCCGGCCGCGATTGCCTTTCTGTGGCGTACGCCGCATGCGCCGCAGCCGGATGAGCTTGCCGCGCTGGAGATCCTTGCGCACGCGGGCAGCGCGGCGCTGGCGCGGCAACGCTACGAGAACCGACTGCATGAAGACGAGACCCGCTACGCCGTCCTTGGCAGGGCCTCGCCGGCGCTGATCTGGCAAACCGATGCCGAGGGCAACCTGGCGCACATCAATTGGGACCATGTGAACGGCGATGCACAGGAACACGCCGGCACCTGGGACCGCTTGCTGCATCCGGAAGATACGGCGGCCTTTGGCACTGCGTTCGCCGACGCCAGGCAAAGGCGCGAGCCCTTCCGATGGCGCGCCCGCCTGCGCGATGCGCATGGCGCCTGGCGCTGGCTCGACATGCATGCGCTGCCCCTGGACGCCGCCGACGGCGGCTACGCCGGGCATGTCGGCATCGCCATCGATGTCAGCGAAGCGCTGCGCGCCGGAGAAGCCTTGCGCCAGGCCGACCGGCGCAAGGACGAGTTCCTGGCCACGCTGGCGCATGAGCTGCGCAACCCGCTCGCGCCGATCAGTAACGTCATGTACATGCTGCGTCACGAAGGCGGCCGCCGCCGTGCCGACCGGCTGCTGCAGATCGTCGAACGCCAGGTGCGGCACATCGTCAGGCTGGTGGACGATCTGCTGGAAATGTCGCGCATCACCCGCGGTCAGATCGCCCTGCGCCGCGCGCCGATGCTGCTGGCCGATGCGCTTAACGCGGCGATCGAAACAGCCAGGCCACAAATAGAGAGCAATCGACATCGGCTGGAGCTTTCGCTGCCGCCGGAAGCCTTGTGCGTGCATGGCGACATGGTGCGTCTGACGCAGGCATTCACGAACCTGCTCGACAATGCCGCCCGCTATACCGAGCCCGGCGGCGAAATACGCATCACCGCGCGCCGCGAAGGCAAAACAGCCACCGTATCGATCGCGGATAACGGCATGGGCATTGCCGCGGAACTGCGGGCCCGGATTTTCGATCTGTTCACCAGAGGCCAGCGCGGTTGCGGGCCCGGCGGGCTCGGCATCGGGCTGCCTATGGTGAAGAGCCTGGTCGAGCTGCACGGCGGCGTCGTGGAACTGCGCAGTGACGGCCCGGGACGAGGCAGCGAATTCATCGTACGGCTCCCCGCGCTGGAACGAACGCCTGACGAAACGAATTGATGGCAAAGGAGAATGCAATGCAAACGGTCGCTGAAATCATGACCAGGGATGTGCAGGCGATAGCGCCGCAAGACAGCCTGCGCCGCGCCGCGCAGTTGATGGACGACCTGAACGTCGGCGCGCTGCCGGTGTGCGTCGGCAGCAAGCTGGTAGGCATCGTCACCGACCGCGACATTACCGTGCGCGGCACATCGGCCGGCATGGCGCCGGAGACGGCGCACGTGGACCAGGTGATGAGCACCGACGTGCGCGCCTGCCATGAGCATGAATCGGTGGACGATGTGCTGCGGCAGATGGCCGACACCCAGATCCGTCGCATTCCGGTGCTGGCCAGCGGCGACGGCCGGCTGGTCGGCATGCTGTCGCTCGGCGACATCGCCACCCGGGCCGATGCGCAGATACGCGATGAACAGTTCAGCGAAGTGATGGGACGGGTGTCCTACCCTTCCGAGCCGGACCGCTCGGGCGCCGGCAATGGCGCCGCCGACGAAGCGCTCGCGTCGAACACCCACAGCGCGGCGCGCCTGGTCGGCTCGGATGTGCTTGCCGACCAGATGAATCCGGGCATCGAAGTCTCGGGCACCGCCGATCCGAGCGAGATGGTGGAAGTCACGCCGCGCGAACTGGTGAACCGCAACGCCCCGGGCAGCCGCATTCCCAATACACCGGACGGTGCGCAGCGCGTCAAGCCGAAGGAAGGCGTGACGGTGCGCCATGTCGCCGCGCGCGGCGAAGACACCAGCACGGGAGCGAGCGGCGCGCCGGAAGGCATCGATGCTGCCGGCGCAGCTGGTGCGTCGGGCGGCGCAGCTGGTGCGTCGGGCGGCACGGCTGGCACAGGCGGATCGGCCGGGACGGATGTGGGAGCGGCGCCGCAGGGCTAAGCCTTTCGAGTCGGAAGCTAATTCCGCGAAGGGGATAACGCCACTGGCGTCGAGGGTGTGCCGCGCGTACTCGTCCTGTCCGCGGCTCAGCGACTCCAACGGTGAGACGCTTTGATGTCGACCGAGCATTTCGATTCCCCTTGAGCGTGCTACCACGCTCAAGCCCCTCCAGAAAACGGCTCTGCGCGGACTTGCGTGAAGAGCCGAAAATTCGCGTGCGTTCACAGCACGTAGCATTCCTCATCCAGAAATTCCGCCGTTTCCCTATGAAGCTGCGCACGTGATGCCACCATCACGGTGGCATACATCCACCTCGCGTTCTTCTAACGCCCACAATCTTTGCGTCATCGCTTAACTCTTCTTCGAATCCGAAGAGTTAACTCTTAAGGACTTCAGCGCGTGCAGTCCCCCTGCCGCTGACCACATGCCGTTTCGTTGTGCGCCTAGCGCATGCGTAATCGGTCATGAACTCCGCTACCTGGCGAGGCCAGGCCCCCGCTTCCCCCCGGCGATGCCGGCTTGTTGTTTTCCCCTTCAGTCGTGTCTTCTTCGCACACAGGAGCGAACATGGTCGCACTCGTCGCCGGCAACAGCCTTGGCCTGAACCTCACTTCCCTTGCCACGCTCGGCGCGCGCGGTGTCGCGGGCAATGCCAGCGTCGGCCGCGGCACCGACCGCGCCTATGTCAATGTCAGCAATGGCAACCTGGTCATTCAGAACCGCGACGATGCGCTCGCCGGACCAGGCCTGTGGATCGACAGCCTGCGCACCTACAACAGCCAGGAACACCTCGGCGGCGACTTCCGCCTGCCTGGTTTGCAGCCACCCAGGCTCACGTCCACCGGCGGCATCGGCAAGTCCAACAGCAGCGTGGTCAGGAAGGATGCCGACGGCGGCGAAGATCTCTACACCTTCGACGCCAACCGCGCCGCCTACATCAGCACCGATGGCGCCGGCGCTTACGACACCATCCGCTACATCAACAACCAGCTGGTCTGCACCGATGGCGATACCGGGCTGACCGAGTACTACGCCCGCTATCAGAACGAATGGCAGCTCGTGCTGCGTCAGGACAGCGATGGCAATGGGATCAGCTTCCTCTACAACAAGGATGGCCAAGTCCAGTCGGCCATCAACCGTTCCGGCGAAGGCATCTATTACGACTACAGCAACCGGCTGCTGGCGCAGGTACGCACCGTCACCATCGATGCGAACGGCAATGCGCAGACGGTACGCGTGCGCTATGGCTATGACAGCTTCCGGAGATTGGCATCGGTGACAGTCGACCTGTCGCCGGAGAACGGCAGCACCGCCGACGGCCGCGTGTACGTGACCCGCTACGAATATGACGGCCCGAGCGACCGCATCACCGCAGTGCGCGAGAGCGATGGCAGCAGCCTGGCCATCACCTACATCGGCGCCGGCAACGACATCCGCGTGGCCAGCGTCACCAATGCGCTGGGCGAGACGCTGCGCTTTGCCTATGACACGGCAAACCGCCGCACCACCGTCACCGATGCGCTCGGCCTCATCACCCGCTACGACTACGACGCGCTGGGCCAGTTGACGCGCATCACCGGCCCAGCGATCAATGGCGGCTCGCAGGTGCAGAGCTTCGTCTACAACGCCCGCGGCGACGTGGTGCAGATTACCGATGCCAAGGGTGGTGTCACCGCGATGGAGTACGACGCCAATGGCAACCAGGTGCTGCAGCGGGATGCGGCCGGCAACGTGGTCGCGCGCAGCTACGACGGCCAGAACCAGTTGCAGACCGAGACGGTGTATCTGGTGCCGGATGCCGATGGCACGGGCCCTGGCCGGGCCAGCACGCCGCAGACCACGCACACCATCCACGACGCCGGCCAGCGCAACCAGCTGCGCTTCGTCGTCAGCCCGGAAGGCCGGGTTACCGAGTACCGCTACAACAGCACGGGACAGCGCATCGTCGAGCTGCATTACGCGGCGGCATATCGCGATACTGCCGGCTGGCCGATCGCGTATCCGCAACAGTTGCCGACCACGCCGCTGGGCATGGGCGCGGCCGTGTCCGGCGGTGGCTATACCGGAACAGTGCCGACCGAAGCGCTGCTGGCCGCATGGGCGGCTGCGCAGGACCCGAGCCAGGTGGTGCGCGTTGACAACCGCTATGACTTCCGCGGCCAGTTGCAGCAGCAGTTGCGCTATCCCGTGTTGCCGAGCGATGCCAGCACCAACGTCGCTACCAGCGCCGGCAGCAATCCGAACCTGATCACCAGCACGATCGGCAACGGCAATAGCGTCGGTAATGGAAATGGCAACGGCAATGCGAATGGCAAGGGTAATGGCGTTGGGAACGGCAACGGCGTCGGCAATGGCAATGGCGGCGTCGGTAACGGAGGGGGTAATGGCAATGGCAATGGCGTGGGCAACGGCAAGCCCTCCACCCCAGCCGACATCACCCAGTACGTCTACGACCCCTTCGGCCGGCTACTGCAAGTCATCACACCCAATGGCGGCACCACGAGCTACGCCTACGATGGTCTGAACCGCGTGCTCACCGCGAAGGACGCCTACGGCACGCTCACGCTCACCAGCTACGACGACGCCGGCGACCGCACCACCGTGCAGTCCGCCAACGGCTTGCGCAGCGTCAGCAGCTTTGACCGCGCCGGCCGGCTGATGAGCCTGATGCAAACCGACGCCGCCGGCCAGGCGCTATCGACGACCACCTACGACTACGACGCCGACGGCCGCCTGCGTCACCGCACTGACCCGACCGGCGTCGAACACTGGATGCTTTACGACGATGCCAGCCGCCTCGTCGCCGAGATCGATGGCAACCGCAGCCTCGTCGAATACGTCTACGACCGCAACAACCAGGTGGTGCAGACGATCCGCTATGCCACGTCGGTCTTGGGCACGCTGCCCGCAATTCTGCCGTCAACGTCGCTGGCAAGCTTGCGCCCGTCAGCACAGGCAGGCGATGTGCGGACCTGGCGCCTCTTTGACGCCGCGAACCGCCTCGTTGCCGAGGTCGATGCCGAAGGCGGCGTGGTACGCACCGAATACGACGGCGTTGGCCGTGTGACCCGCACCACCGCCTATGCGACGGCTATCGATGTCTCGAGGCTGCCCGCCGAGCCGACACTGGCTGCAGTGCTCCCAGCCACTTCTCAAGAAGATCGCATCGCCCGCCGCTTCTACGACAATGACGGCCTGTTGCGCGGCATGCTCGACGGCGAAGGCTATCTGCAGGAATGGCGCTATGACGCCGCCGGCCAGCAGGTCGCAGGCATCCGCTATGCCACCGCGACGAACGCCTCCTTGCGCGCCACCGGCGCACTCGCGCAACTGCGTCCTGCCAGCAGCAACACCGACATCCTCACCAACTGGATCTACAACGCGCGCGGCCAGGTGACGGCCGAGATCGATGGCGAGAACTACCTGACCAGCTATCGCTATGACGGCGATGGCAACCGCATCAGCACCATCCGCCATGCCCGTGCATTGACCGATGCCCAGCGCGCCGCGCTGATCGCCGGCGGCATCGCCTCCAGCTGGAGACCGGCGCCGAGCAGCGCCGACGGCGTGCAAACGCAAAGCTACGACCTGCTCGACCGTCTCGTCGCCAGCACCGACATCAGCGGCACTGTCACGCGCTATGACTATGACCCGATGAGCCGTCTGGTAAAGACCACGATGGCGGCCGAATCAGTGGAAGAGCGTATCCAGACCCGCCGCTACGACCTGCAAGGCCGGCTGCTGGCGGAGTTGTCTGGTGAAGGCAATGCGGCGCTGGCACGGCTGGTCAACCCGAACGCTGCGCAGGTGGAAGCGATCTGGCAGCAGCATGCAACGCGCTACCAGTACGATGCGGCCGGCCGGCTTCTGACGCGCATTGACGCCAACGGCAACCGCAGCCTGTTCTATTACGATGCCGACGACCAGCTGCTGTATGCGGTCAATGCCGCCGGCGAAGTGCAGGCCCACCAATACGACGCGCTTGGCCGCGAACTCCTGCTCACGCGCTATGCGACTCGCCTCAGCGCCACGCAGCTCGCCACGCTGCAGGGCGGGCTAATCAACGGCAATCGCAACGCCGACATCCCGTCGCTGATAACTTCATTAACCAGCGCCAGCGGCGACAGCAGCACCCGCTACCGCTACGACCGCACCGGCCGCGTGATCGAAGTCACCGATGCGCTCGGCCAGCGCATCACGCAGCGCTATGACGCTTTCGGCGGCATGGTCGGCAAGACGCTGGTCGGTACCGAGAATGGCAACATCAATGAGGCGATGCGCTACGACCGACGTGGCTTGCTGCTGTCCGATGTGCGCGACGCCAGCGGCCTGCAGGCGCAAACCCGCGCCGACTATGACGCCTTCAGCCGCGCCATCCGCACGATCGATCCGAACGGCAACGTGCGCGAGCAGCGCTATGACCGCCTCGGCCGCACCGTGCAAACCATCGACGGCACCGGCGCGCTGTTCGCCACCGGCTACGACGCGCTGTCGCGTGTCGTCTCCCGTACTGATGCGCTCGGCAATACCACCACCATCGCTTACGACAACGCCGCGCGCTCCAGCACGGTCACTACGCCCGAAGGTGTCGTCGTCACCACGGTCATGAACCGCCACGGCCAGACGCAGCGCGTCACCGACGGCGATGGCAACACGACGACATCTGCGTATGACCGCAATGGCAACCTCGTCACGACCACGGCGCCGCTAGCCACGACGAACAAGCGCTACTATGCCGGCAACCGCCTGATCGAAACCATCGACGGCAATGGCGTGTCTACCATGCTGAGCTACGATGCGGCCGACCGCGTGCTGACGCGCATCGTCGACCCGAGCGGGCTCGCGTTGAAGACCAGCACCGTCTACGACGCGCTCGGCCGCATGATCCGCATCACCGATGCGAACGGCGTCGATACGAGCTACCGCTACGATGCCCTCGGCCAGCTGCTCGAACAAGTCGTCGACCCCGCCGGCCTGGCGCTGACCACCCGCTACACCTGGAACAGCCGCGGCCAGCAATTGAGCGTAACCGACCCGAACGGCACGACCACCCGCTACAGCTACGACAACCTCGGCCGCCGCATCAGCGAAACAGTTGACCCCGATGGCCTCGCGCTCACCACCCGTTACGCGTACGACGCCAACGGCAATGTCATCGCCAAGACCGATGCCAACAGCCACACCAGCCGCTACGCCTACGACGCCGAGAATCGCTTGCTCGCCAGCGTTGACGCTGCCGGCGGCGTCACCGTCACCAGCCATGACGCCAATGGCCGCATCGTCAAGACCATCTCCTACGCCACGCCCATCGCCCTCGATGGCTTGCCGCTTGCCGCCTCCGCTGGCGACCTCACTTCCCGCCTGCAGCCCGACGCCATCCACGACGAAGTACTCCATCGCCTCTACGACCGCGACGGCCGACTGATTGCCACGGTCAATGGCGTTGGCGCCGTCATCACTTACCGCATGGACGGCAATGGCAACGTCGTCGAGCGCCGCGCCTATGCGCAGGCCATAGCCATGGCCACCTGGACGCCCGGCAGCCTGCCAAAGCCGCAACCGGACGACATTCACGATGCACGCCAGCGCACGCTGTACGACGCCGCCAACCAGGCCATTGCCATCCTTGATGGCGTCGGTGGCCTGACGCGGCAACGCTTCGACGCCAATGGCAACCTGCTCGCGCGCACCGCCTACGCCACGCCGATCGATCCTGATCTCGAACTGAACGCTGCCACCATCGCCGCCGCCGACGCGCGCATCGCCAATGCCACCGTCGACCACAGCGAGGTCTACCGCTATGACGCCGCCAATCGCCGCAGCTGGAGCGCCGATGGCACCGGCGCGGTGCGCCGCTATCGCTACGACGGCAATGGCCGGCTCACAGGAACCGTCGCCTATGCGACCCCGCTGGCTGCCGGCGCCGCGCTGGAGCAGGTTGCACTAAACGCAGCCGATAGCGTGACAACCTACGACTATGACGCAGCCGGACGGCTGCGTCATACGACAGATCCCACCGGCGTCGAGCGCTGGCGCCTGGTGGACGCCGACGGCCGGCTCACCGCCGAGATCGATGGCAACCGCAGCCTGACCGAATACGTGTACGACCACGCCGGCCGGCTGCTGCAGACCATCCGGTATGCCACTCCCGTGTCCGGCCCCTTGCTGCCGATGCTCTCCGCCGACGCGCTGACATTGCTGCGGCCGGCGGCGAGCGCGCAGGATAGCCGCAGCTGGCAACTGCATGACGCCGTCGGTCAGCTCGTGGCCGAGGTCGATGCCGAAGGCACAGTCACCCGGCATGATTATGACGATGCCGGTCACCTGCTGCGCAGCACGACCTATGCCACGCCGATCGATCCAGGCGCGCTGGGGGCGGCACCGACGCTGGCACAAACCCAGCCAGTTGCCTCCGAGGCCGACCGCATCACCCGCCACTTTTACGATGCCAACGGCTTGCGGCTCGGCACGCTCAATGCCGAGGGCTATCTGCAGGAATGGTGTTATGACGCCGCCGGCCGGCAGATTGCGGGCATCCGGTATGCCACTGCGACTGCTGCCGAGCGGCGCAGCACCGGCACGCTCGCCCAGCTGCGTCCGGCGGCCAGTGTTGCCGACATCGTCAGCGATCAGATGCATGACGCCCTTGGCCAATTGCTGGCCGAGATTGATGGCGAAGGTTATCTGACGAGCCATCGCTACGACGCCGACGGCAATCGCGTGGGCAGCACACGCCATGCACGCGCATTGACCGAGGCGCAGCGTGCCGCGCTGGTGAGCGGCGGCATTGCCGCGACCTGGCGACCAGCCCCCGACCGCGCGGACGCGGTGCAAACGATGACCTATGACGCGCTGAACCAGCGCCTGGCCAGCGTCGACGCGAATGGCACGATCACCCGCTATGGCTATGACAGCGCCGGGCGGCTGGCGGAGACCCGCACTGCGGCGGGAAGCAGCGAGGAACGGGTACGGACCCGGCGTTATGACACGCAAGGCCGGCTGTTGGCGGAGTTGTCGGGTGAAGGCAATGCGGCGCTGGCGCGGTTGGTGAATCCGAACGCTGCGCAGGTAGAAGCGATCTGGCAACAGCATGCGATGCGCTTCCAGTACGACGCGGCCGGCCGGCTGCTGTCGCGCACTGATGCGAACGGCAACCGCAGCGTGTTCTATTACGATGCCGACGACCAGCTGCTGTATGCAGTCAATGCCGCTGGTGAAGTGCAGGCGCATCAGTACGATGTGCTCGGCCGCGAACTCCAGCTCACGCGCTATGCGACTCGCCTCAGCGCCACGCAGCTCGCCGCACTGCAGGGCGGCCTGATCAATGGCGATCGCAATGCCGACATCCCGTCGCTGATCGCGTCGCTGACCAATGCCGGCGCCGACAGCAGCACCCGCTACCGCTACGACCGCACCGGCCGCGTGATCGAAGTCACCGATGCGCTCGGCCAGCGCATCACGCAGCGCTATGACGCTTTCGGCGGCATGGTCGGCAAGACGCTGGTCGGCACCGAGAATGGCGACATCGTCGAAGCAATGCGCTATGACCGGCGTGGCTTGTTGTTGTCTGATGTGCGCGACGCCAGCGGCCTGCAGGCGCAAACCCGCGCCGAATACGATGCCTTCGGCCGCACGATCCGCAAGATCGATCCGAACGGCAACGTGCGCGAGCAACGCTACGACCGGCTGGGCCGCACCGTGCAAACCATCGACGGCACCGGCGCGCTGTTCGCCACTGGCTACGACGCGCTGTCGCGCGTCATCTCTCGCACCGATGCGCTGGGCAATACCACCACCATCGCTTACGACAACGCCGCACGCTCCAGTACGGTCACTACGCCCGAAGGTGTCGTCGTCACTACGGTCATGAACCGCCACGGCCAGACGCAGAGCGTCACCGACGGCAATGGCAACACGACGACCTATGCGTATGACCGCAATGGCAACCTCGTGGCCACCACGGCACCGCTCGCACAAACCACCAAGCGCTACGACGCCGGGAACCGCCTGATCGAAACGATCGACGGCAATGGCGTGTCCACCGCGCTGAGCTACGACGCCGCCGACCGCGTGCTGTCGCGCATCGTCGATCCGGGCGGACTGGCACTGAAGACCAGCACGGTCTACGACGCGCTCGGCCGCATGGTCCGCAGTACCGATGCGAATGGCGTTGACACCACCTACCGCTACGACACCCTCGGCCAGCTGGTCGAACAAGTCGTCGACCCCGCCGGCCTGGCGCTGACCACCCGCTACACCTGGAACAGCCGCGGCCAGCAATTGAGCGTGACCGATCCGAACGGCACGACCACCCGCTACAGCTACGACAACCTCGGCCGCTGCACCAGCGAAACCGTCGATCCCGACGGCCTCACGCTCACCACCCGCTACAGCTATGACGCCAACGGCAACGTCATCGCCAAGACCGACGCCAACAACCACACCAGCCGCTATGCCTACGATGCCGAAAATCGCCTGATTGCCAGCGTCGACCCAACTGGCGGCGTCACCGTCACGGGCTATGACGCCAATGGCCGCGTCACCAAGACCACCGCCTACGCCGCACCGATCTCGCTCGCCGGCTTGCCGACCTCGGCGTCCACTGCCGACATCAACTCCCGCCTGCGCCCCAGCGCCAGCGACGCGATCAGCATGCGGGTCTACGACGGTGATGGCCGTCTGTCCTTCACCGTCGATGGCGTCGGTGCCGTGATCGCCTACCGTTTTGATGGCAATGGCAACGTCATCGAGCGCCGCGCGTATGCGAAGCCAATCGACCTGGCAAGCTGGCAACCCGGCACCGTGCCCACCGTGCAAGCCGATGAGGCGCACGATGCCCGTCTGCGCACCTGGTATGACGCAGCGAACCGGGCAATCGCCACCGTCGATGGCGTCGGCGCATTGACCGTGCAGCGCTTCGATGCGAATGGCAACCTGCTTGCGCGCACGACGTATGCCACGCCGGTGGACGCCAATCTCGCGTCCACGCCCCAGGCGCTGGCCGAAGCGATAAACCGCGTCGTGTCCTCCGCGGCCGATCACAGCGATAGCTACCGCTTCGATGCCGCCAACCGTGTCACGCTGCATGTCGACGGCATCGGCGCCGTCACCCGCTATCAGTACGATGCCAACGGCAACCTGCTGCGCAGCATCGCTTATGCCACCGCGCTGCAGCGGGGTCAGGATTCGAGCACAGTGCGCGTCAGCGCCGCAGATCGCATCACGGACCAGGCCTATGACGCGGCCAATCGCCTGACTTGGCAGACCGATGCGCTCGGCGGCGTCACGTCCTGGCAGCGCGATGCGAACGGCAATGTGCTGCGCACCACCCGCTATGCGCAGCCACTCGCCGCGCCAACGCCGCAATCCGCGCCGCTGTCGGCGGGTGCCTTGCAGGCGCTGGCGCAAGCGAATGTCTTATCCGACCGCACCAGCCGCTATGCGTATGACGCGGCCAACCGTCAGACTTGGGCGATCGATGCCGAAGGCGCGGTCACGGCGATGCGCTACGACGGCATCGGTCAGCGCATCGCGACGACCCGGTACGCCCAAGCACTGGGCATGGCCGCGCTGACTGCGATCGATGGCAACCGCGACGCCAGCAACACCAGCCGTGCCACCACCATCGCCAGCCTGACGCAAGCCGATCCCGCGCAAGACCGCAACACATGCACCGTCTTCGATGCGGCCAACCGCGTGGTCGCCAGCATCGATGCGCAGGGCTACGTCACGCTGAACGGCTACGATGCGCTCGGCCGCCTGCTGCGCCGCGATTCACTGGCCCGGCCGATTGCGGTGAGCGCCATGCCCGTCACCGCCGACGCGCTCGCCGCCGCGCTGCGCCGCGCACCGGATGCCGACCATGTCGACACCTACATCGTCGACGCCGCCGGACGCACCGTCTCGCATACCGATGCGCTGGGCAACACCGAGTCCTGGACCTACGATGCGCTAGGCAACAAGCGGGGTTTCCGCAACGCGCTGGGCGCGCTCTGGACCTACGACGTCGACGCAGCCGGCCGCACGGTCCGCGAAACATCGCCGCAAGTCATGCTGGCAAGCCTGCGTACGAACCCGGACGGCAGCCTGGCAATCGATACCGCGCAATCCGGCTACGCCGCCATCGTCACCGCGCTGCGCTACGACGCGCTCGGCAACCTGGTCGCGCGCACCGAAGCGCAGGGTCGGCCCGAGCAGCGCACCACGCGATACCAGTACGACGCCCTCGGCCGCCAGATCCGCACCGACTTCCCGGAAGTCGGCGTCTACGATGCCGCAAGCGACAATCTCGGCGCCAACGGCCGCACCGGCCTGGCTTTACGCACCGAGCGCAATGCGGCGCTGTACAGCGAAACCCGCTTTGATGCGCTCGGCAATGCCGTGTCCGGCCGCGATGTCGGCGGCGCGATGAGTTACAAAACCTATGACCGTATCGGCCGGCTGGAATACGAGGTCGACGCGCTCGGCCAGGTCACCGGCTATGCGCGCAACGCCTTCGGCGACATGACCAGCCTGGTGCGTTACGCCATCGCCATCGACGTGCCGGCCACCGTCACCAGCGACAGCATCCGCACCGCGCTGCGTCAAACCGCGGACGGACGCAGTCTGCGACAGGACTACGACCGCGCTGGCCGCCTGGTACGCAGCGAGCAGTCGGCGATCGATGTCTTTGACAGCAGCGCGCCGGCTGGTCAGCAAACCTTCCATGCCGGCGCCGTCACCACCCAGCGCTACAACGCCTTCGGCGAAGCGATCACAACCGCGCAACTGAAGAACCCGTTGAGCAACGCCTGGCTCGTCAGCCATGCCTGGTACGACGGCAACGGTCGTCAGATTGCCATGCAGGATGCTGCCGGGTATCTGACCACACAGGCCTGGGATGCCTGGGGCAACCTCGTCGCGCGCACCGAGTATGCCGAGGTGCAAGCCGCCCCGACGGCCATGTCAGCCTTGCCGCCCGCGATGCGCGCCAGCGAAGACGACCGCAGCACCACCTATGCCTACGACCGCGCCAACCGCAAGATCCGCGAAACACGCGTCGGCATCCTCTACACCGATGCCGACACCGGCCTCACGCAACGCGGCGATGTCACCACCAGCTACGGCTACGACGCCGTCGGCAACCAGACCCGCGTCACCGATGCGCTCGGCGCGACCACCTTCACCTATTACGACGCCCTCGGCACCATCCGCGCCGTCGCGGCTCCGGCCCGCGACAGCGGAGACGCCACGCTGATCCCGCTGACCGAGTTCCGCCGCGATGCCTACGGCAATGTGCTGGCGCAACAGGACTATGCAAACGGCCACGCCTTGGCGGACGAGCGCAGCTATCTCCCCGCCGCATCCGCCGACGACCATCTGACGCTGAATCGTTACGACAGCCATGGCCGGCTGGTGCAAAGCCAGGACGCGATGGACGTCTCGCATTACCGCTCCTATGATGCGCGCGGCAACCTGGTCAAAGCCTGGCAACGCGTCACCGCCTCTGACGGCGTCACGCAGCGCACGCTGTGGCAAGCCTTCCGCTTCGATGCGCTCGGTCGCCAAACCGATGTGCTGACGCCGCTCGATGACGGCGGCGTGATCGACACCGCCACGCAATACAACGCTTTCGGCGAAGTCATCCGCCAGGGCACCGAGGGCCGCTGGGAAACCTACTTCGATCGCGACGCCGCCGGCCATGTCTGGCGCACCAATGACAAGGACGGCATCGAGCGCATTGCGCTCTACGACCTGCAGGGCAATGTCACCGCCGAAATCAGCAGCGACGGCAGCGCGCCGCTGAACATCAACGCTCCGGTGGAAGCACTCGCCGCCAGCCACACCCGCCGCATCGACAACCGCTACGACGCGCTCGGCCACCTGATCGACCGCCTCGACACCGCCCGCGACGCCAGCCCGCTGCAGGACGATGGCGCCGGCGGCCTGACCTGGGCCACGGCCGCCGGCCCCGAGCGGCTGCGTTACCGCGCCGTAGGCAGCCGCGACTGGAGCGAGGCCGCCATTGCCCATGCCGGGGACGAGTCGCACGCCGACCTGCAAACACTGGCCGCCGGCGACTATGCCTACGAGCTCAGCCAGACCGACGCCAGCGGCATCACCACCCGCACCACCGGCCAGCTGCACATCACCGCCGGCCAGCCGGCGCAGACCATCGGCGCCAACGGCGTACCCGGCATTGCGGGTGTCGCCGCGCAGGTCGACACCATCGGCGGCCAGACCAGCAGCGACGATGCCGCCGCCTGGCTGGTGTTCGCCGATCCTGGCAAGAACTACACCGCGCAATTCCAGTACCGTCTCGCCGGCACCAGCGCTTGGCTCACGCTGCCGCTGGTGGCGCGTGGCAATGGCAAGCTCGGCGTCGACCGTCGCGGCATCGGCGCCGGCCGCTATGACTACCAGCTGCTGCTGACCCACGCCGGCCAGAACACGCCCGCGCGCACCATCGCCGGCACGGTCGCGCTCGGCGACTATATGGCAACGGATCACAAGGTCCTCGCCGCCAACCCCGACGGCAGCATCCCGGGCGCGATGCCCGCCAAGATCTTGCGCTGGACACTGCCGCCGGCTGGCGTGCAGGCGGTCCTGCAGGTGCGCAGCGTCAATGTCGAAGATGGCAGCGCCGGCGACTGGAGCGCGCTTGCGGTGCGCGACGAAGTGCTTGGCGTGGATGCGCAGGGCCAGCTCGCCGGCTACCAGAAAGCCAGCCTGGAAGGTCTGCCGCCCGGCAGCTATCAAACCGACCTGCTGTGGCTGAAGGACGGCCAGACCGTTGCCGAGACGGTCGGGCAAGTCATCATCGACGCCGACACGGTGCAATACCGCGCCACGCCATCGGCCTATGCGCCGTCCTTCACCATCGCCGCCACGCCGCCGCGCATCGACATCACCAGCGACCAGACACTGCGTCCCGAGATCCGGCAGACGGTGGACCGTTGGGGCAATGTGCTGGCCGTCAACGATGCCCGCTCGCTGGCCTGGGTCACGACCGCACGTTATAACGCCAACAACCGCGTCATCGAACATGCCGGCCCCGCTGGCACGCTGGCCAGTGGCGAGGCAGCGCGACCACTAACGCGCTTCTTCTACGACATGCTCGGCCGCCAGATCGGCATGCAGGACGCCAACGGCAATCTGACGCGCTGGCGCTTCGACGCCGCTGGACAGCTGCAAACCGAGGTACATGCCGACGGCGGCGTGGTGACGCATCAGTACGACGTCTTCGGCAATGAGGTCGGCATCGTCGACGCCTGCAACTACCGGCAAAGCATGCGCTACGACGCGCTCAATCGTCGCATCGAAACCCGCGTCGAGGGGGCACTGGTCAATGCCGCCGAGTACGACGATGCCGGCCGCATGACAGCGGCAATCAATGGCGCGCATGAAACCCTGCGCTACCGCTACGACTTGCGTGGCAATGTCGTCGCCGTCATCCAGCCGATGGGCCAGCAAACCCGGTACGCGTTCGATGCGCACAACCGCCAGACCGCCATCACCGACGCGCTCGGCCGCACTGCGACCTGGACTTATGACGACTTCGGCCTGCTGCAGTCGCATACGGACATTGGCGGCGCGCGCTATGCGTATCGCTACGACGCGGCGCGCCAGCTCGTCGAGCAAAGCAACAGCCGCGGCCAGCACCTCGTCTATGGCTACGACCTCGCCGGGCGCCAGATTCGGATCGACGACCAGGCCACCGGGAAGCTCACCGAGTACCGCGTCGATGCGCTGGGCAATCATCTCGCCGAACGCACCACACAGAACGGTGAAGTGCTGCAGAACAACCGCCTGCGCTATGACAGCGCTGGCCGGCTCACGCACATCGTCGACACCGCGGCCGGCATGGTTAGCATTGCGATCGGCTATGACGCCGTCGGCAATCGCGTCCATGTCGTCACCGACATCGCCGCTGGCAATGCGAGCCAGCACATCGACGGCTGGTATGGCTATGACGCGATGAACCGGCAGACGCTGGTCAACGCG
This sequence comes from Noviherbaspirillum pedocola, assembly GCF_016632335.1. Lineage (GTDB taxonomy): Bacteria > Pseudomonadota > Gammaproteobacteria > Burkholderiales > Burkholderiaceae_D > Noviherbaspirillum_A > Noviherbaspirillum_A pedocola. Next base: position 39,360 of record NZ_JAEPBG010000021.1, on the reverse strand, counting down.
CGGGATGCGCAAGGCACGCTCGGCGCGCATGGTCACCGCATCGCCTACGATCTCAACGGCAACCGCGTCAGCGATACCTGGCAGGGCGCGACCCTGAGCGATGCGTCCACAGCCGGCAACGATGGCGATGGCTTCGCATTCGGCCTGCTCAGGGGACGCTTCGCGATCGGCAGCGGCGACACCACCGCCACCTATGCCTACGATGCGCAGAACCGCCTGATCACTTCGTGGCGCGACGGCAAGCTGGTGCAGCAGCGACGCTACGACGACGCCGGTCGCCTCAGCGTCGAAGACGGCGGCGACGTCGATGAAGACGCCGTCAAGCAGCTCAACAGCGCCCTGCCCGAGGCCGACCGCCTGCCCGAGCGGCGCAGCGTCTATACCTATGACGACAACGGTCGCATGGTCTATCTGCAGGTGCAGCACCTGGACGGCGGTCGCGACTATGACATGGATTACAGCGACCCTCATGCCTACGATGCGCTCGGCAATGTGCAGCGTTACCAGGTCCATGGCTACAGCGACGATGGCTACACCAACACCTTCGTCAACCGCTATGGCCAGTACGAGAGCGATGTCATCACTGATACCCATGGCAGCAGCACTGTCAACGACGATGGCAACAGCCACCAGCAATACGACGTCAACGGCGACCTGATCGGCATCACCGACGATGCCGAGGGCGCGAACAACCGCAGCTATCTCAACGATGCGCAGGGCCGCGCGCTGCTGATCCGGCAGAACGGGCATACGCTGCGGCAGCTCATCGCGCGCGGCGAGGTGCTGGGCCGCTATGGCGATGGCGTGAACCCGTATGACGGCAAGGACGACGACAACCATCCGCAGTTCGCGACGATTCGGGATCTGAACTTCACCTACCAGCCGGTCAATGCGACGCACCCGGGTAGTGCGCCGGGCGCCTACATTGTCGCGAGCGGGGACACGCTGCAATCGATCGCCAGGCAGCATTATGGCGACGCAGCGTACTGGTACCAGATCGCCATGGCCAATGGCGTGGATGCGGACCACCCGCTCGTGGTCGGACGCAAGCTGGACCTGCCCTCGATCACCGGCACGACCTACGACCGCGCCGACAGCTTCAAGCCCTACGACCCGAGCAAGGTGATCGGCGACACCACGCCGACCCTGCCGCCGTCGGATGATGGCTGCGGGATATTGCAGATCCTCGTCATCGTGGTGGCGGTGGTGGTGACGATCTATACCGCGGGCGCGACGGCATCCGCGCTGGGCGCGACCGGCACCGCGGCAGGCGGCACGAGTCTGGCCTCAATAAGCACTGCCGCGCTCACCGGCGGGGCTCTGACGGGCGCCGGTGCAGTCGTCGAGGTAGTGTCCGCCGTCGTGGGCGGCGTGGTCGGATCTATCGTCAGCCAGGGCCTGGCCGTGGCGCTGGGCATTCAAAAGGACATCAACTGGAGCGGCGTAACGCTGAGCGGCTTGAGCGCTGGCATCACCTCGGGTGTCGGTGCGGCGGCGCAGGGCTGGCTTGCCGAACAGACCTTCGTGGGAAGCGTCAGCCGTGCCGTGCTAGCCAACGCGATTACGCAGGGCGTAGGCGTGGTGACGGGCTTGCAGGACCACTTCAGCTGGACCAATGTCGCGGCCGCTGGCGTGGGCGTGGGCGCGGCCGCGAGCTTCGCGGTTGCCGATGCGCTCGGCATGCATGCGGCGGACTTTGCGGATGCGAGCTTCGGAGAACAGCTGGTGAAGGGCACGATCCGCAGCTTTGCGGCAGGCGCGGCGGCGTCGCTGGCCGGAGGTGGGCGGGTGACGGTGCAGCAGGCGGCGATGGATGCATTTGGGAATGCGCTGGGGAGCAGCTGGGTGGATAGCATCGGCGGCCCTAGCCAGAACGAATTGGAGCTGCAGAAGCAGGAGGACGCGCGCGATGCGGCAATTTCCGCGGCTTTGAGTGGCGGCCCTGCGGAACGCAACGCGTACAGTTTGGCTTATGGTATGCGGGACAGCACTGGCCTGAAGCTGGGCGGCAGAACGGGCCTGCAATTGACGGATAGTGCCTACGCCGAATGGGTTAATCGGACAGATGCAAGCATTCATCAGGCGGCGAACAGCTTAGATAATGTTAATGATCCATCGGCATCCTCATCGGATGGAGGAATAAGCGAGTCTGATTATTGGGATGCTGGTAGGTCGGTTCGAATGCGCTTGACTCAACAAGGTATTCCATCCGCGAATGAACCGTACAGTCCCAATGATGGTGACTTTGGCATGGTGCTCACTGGTGGCGGAAATGCAAGAGGACCTGTGAGGCCTGGGCAGCCTTTGGAGATGGTTAAGAATTCTCGTGGTGATGCAGCGGCTCAACTGATTGCCGATCCATGGGGCTGTTGGGACCAGGGTTGACGGGCGAGTATAACGGTATTAGTGCAGCGTACGAACGTTATCGAATCAAGCAGGAAATTGAGGAAATCAGCAATCGCCTTGGGCAAAATGGGCGAAATGTGCCGGAGGTGCCCAAGGCTTGGGTCAATGGAGGGCAGCTCGTTGATGACTACTCTCCAGCTCAGCTAGAACGATTCCGCACTATCGATAACCTTGAGGCGTTACGCAAGCAAGGAATCGTCGAGCTTGATGCGAACTGGAGTATTAAGTCGGTTGCTAGCGGGCGTGAAATGTTTATCAACCCGCGTCAGGTACGATTTACTCAGGAATGGGTGAATTACAATTCCAGCGACAAGATCAATACACTAGACACAACCGGCCGTACAGTTCAGGTCTCCCCTGAAAATCTGCCGGCGATGGACGTAGTGCTGATGCCAGATGGACGGCTTACGAGCCTGGATAACCGGAGGTTGACTGCTTCGTATCTGTACGAAGCAGAAAATGTAAAAGTAATAATTCGTGCTGGCAATGATCCATTGCCAGATGCGCGGACCGTGGAGCGGTTTAGCTGGAAAGGATATGTTCCCCAGACTTGGGCCGATGCTGCGGCCGTTCGCATCTTCAAGCAAGGCCCCGAGTTCAGAGAGACATTCCGTCAAGGTAGCCCAGTAGTGCCCTTGGTGAAGAATGCTCCTTCGGATCCGTTCTATCGACCTTATCTGGCGCCTCCTACACGTCGGCGTTAAAGGTGAACAAAGATGAAAATTGAGCAAATTAGATCAAAGCTTGAGCATCAGGAACTGCCGGACAATTTCATTTATCCGACAAGTTTCGATGCGTATTTACTAGCGCACCCAACGGCTGGGAATGAATTGGAGCCGTGGGGTATTACAGCTGATCCCGAATCTAACGCACGATGCTCAGCACAATACGGACTGCCCTTAGTGAAGTTTGCGCAGGCGTGGCATGAAGACATGATTGCCTGCTTCATCGCAGGTACCGGGGACAATCCGAAGGTGGTGGTTCTGAATCCATGGGCACAAACGCTTGTAGATAATGAGTGGCGTGAGACTGGCCAAGTGCTCGAAGAGCTTCCTAACTTCGATGCTTGGCTGGAGTGGGCGCGTAATAGCGAGTTGGTAGCACTCTACGCTGAGGATCGAACTCAACGCGATGGGTGAATCTCAGGCACGCGAAGGATGCTCAACCGTCCCGGAGTGTCAGCAGAAATGTAGGTGGCACGGTTGGTGTGAGCCACACTCCGTTCTCTGCCTGATAAAACTTGTAGTCCTGTTGGTGCATGGCGACGGCTGCGATGGACAACACCACCGGTTTGCCATGGCGTCGGCCAACAGCAATAGCAGTCTGCGTATCCCGCGACAGATGCACATACTGACGTGACCCAGGTCGCAGGCCTTCCTTGAAGATCAAATCCAGAAAGCGAGTCGCGGTACCGTGATAAAGAAACTCAGGCGGCACCTTTTCCACGTAGCGGATATCTACGCGGTCGGTCGAATGCCCCTGCACAGCACGTATGCGAAGCCCATCCTCGGAAATGGCGAAGCGCCTCTTTTCGTTTGTTGCGACTATGGTCTCGATCAGCTTCCGGTCGAGATGTTTGCCTGCCTTGCTGGCGGCGGCAATCAGCGATGCGATATCGGTCCACCCTTGGCAGTCGAGTGAGATGCCGATGGCGTCCGGTCGGTGGCGCAGGACGTAGCTCAAAATTTTGCTAGCTCGGGTGTGCTTGCTGTTCATGGCTTGGCGAGAAAAAGGAAAAATGCTCTCCAAAACAAAATGCAATTCACCGCAGTATTAGCGTGCCTTTGCAAGCCGCAACAGCCATGAAGCGGCGGCCGTAACACGATAGATACGCGGCACTATCGTATTTGTTGCACTAGGCCTCTGCTTTTTGGCTTATTTCTTAGTTCCTCTCGCTGATGCGCTGAGCAATTCCTCGTCGAACACGCCACGCAGAATCGAAAAGTGTTGCAGAACAACCAGCTGCGCAATGACAGCAATGGCCGGCTGACGGAGGTCACCGATACCGCGGCCGGGTTGGTGCGCATCACCATCGGCTATGACGCCAATGGCAACCGCCGTCGCATCGCCACCGACATGCAAGCCATGCTCGGCCGGCAGGGCCGCAGCATTGCCTGCGATCTCAACAAAAACCGCATCAGCGACGCTTAATGGCGCACACGCCGCCGCTCGACAATTGCAACGACAACGACACTACCTATCGCGGTCACGTTGATGGTCTGCTCGACAAGCTACGCCATGAACTTGTCTGCATCACTAAACCCTATGCCAAATAAGCGGGGAACTGCCTCGTCGCAATGCGGCGACATCATTGCGCGCGACGATATGCCTCTGGCGGCCAGCTCAGCAAGACCGCTACCCTCGGCACCATCTCCAGCTCCGCCAATGAGAAACCCGAGCGCCGCTCCGGCATTCCGCACGTCACCACCACGCACCATACACACTCGACACCCCATAAGAAAAAACCCGACACCTCACGGTGCCGGGCTCTCAGCTCCTTCCGTACCAATCAACCCGCTTGATCAGTTCGGCACATTCACCGTCGTGCCGCTCACCGAGATCAGATTGCCCGCCGTCGGCGACAGGCTGATCGCCGGCAGGTTGGCATTGCCGATCGTTTCCGCGTTGCTGGCGCGCGTTACCGTGCGCACCACCTGACTCGGCGGCAGCCCGGCATTGCCCTGCAGGTTCGCATACACCGCATCCAGCGCACGGAACAGGTACACATGCAGCGGCACGATGCTGCCCGGGACATAGGTGCTGAAGGTGTCGAAGTGGTTGGCGTTGGTCACTTCGACATAGCGCAGCTTGCTGGCCGCGCCTTCGATCGTCGCATTCAGGCCGAGGTAAGCGCGTTCGGCATTGTTCGGCGGGATCAGGTGGTCGCTGCGGCCAGCCACGATGATGGCCGGCTTGCCATGCAGATTGCCGATCGCTTGCACTTGCGCGATGCCAGCGCGCACGCGCTGGCTCTGGTTGGCCAGGTCGCCGGTCAGTGCTTTGCCGGTCACCATGTCCACGCCAGTGGCCAGCGAGCGCAGGCACAGCATGCCATCCAGCGACCAGTCGGCGCGATTGGTGGAGGGTGATACGCCGAAGGTATAGGACTTGGCGCCGCCGACCGAGTCTTCATAGATCGGGTTGCCGATGATGCCGTTCTGGCTCGCGAAGCTTGACGCGCGCACTGCCGCCGTCAGCGCCACCGGATTGCCCGCGGTGTCGTTGCTGGCGAAGGTGAAGCCGCATACCTTCTCGTCCGGCGCGAAGCGGCCGTAGGCATTCGCGTAAGTTGCGGTGACGAGGAAGTTGGTGGTCGCGTTGAAGGTGGCGAACGGTCCGGACGCGGTGCCCTGGGTGCCGGTCAGCGTGGCCTTGGCCAGCGCATCCTGGAAGGCATCGCTGTCGGCGGTCCAGCCGTAATCCATCAGTCGCTGACGCGCGTCGGCCTGCTGCGTGGTGAGGTCGGCACCGTTCAGCAATCCCTTTTCCGCAAGGCTGGTGCAGCGCGCGGCAGTGCCGGCGATGCAGGGCTGATAGATCGCGGCGAAGCTGGAGTAGTCATACAGCGGCTTGCCTTGGGTCTTCACCGCCTGCCCGTTCTGTTGCACGGTGTAGCCGGTGGAAGTGCGCGGCTGGATCTGCGGCTCGTTCGCGGCCACGCCGTCGATCAGCCCCAGCTTGTCCTGCTCGGCGGCCAGCAGCGCCGCGCCGGCGCCGTTGGAGATCGACGAGGCCATCACGATGGTGTTGGCCGGCGTGATCACGCGCTGCTTCTGCCCATTGTTGCCGCTGTTGCCGGGCGTGCCGCCGTATTCCTGGTTCAGCGCATAGAAGGCGAAGGCGACTGCATCCAGTGTGTTGCGGCCCCAGTCCTTCTCCGGGTTCTGCTGCGAGTATGCATGCTTGAAGGCGATGCGGTTCGGGTATTGCGTGTTGAAGTTGGGGATCGACAGCTTGTTGAGGATCGCGGTGAAGATCGATTTCTTGGCGGCCGCATCTGCCGTGGCCCGCGTGCCGTCGCGCAGATTCACGGTGTTGTCGTCGAAGGTATGCAGGCCGGTGCCGCTGCCCTTGTCGGTGTAGGCCACCGCGCAGCCGTTCTTCAGTCCCCATTCACCTGAAGTGCCGATGGCGCCGTAGATGCCGCGCGAGCCGGACGAGGTGCCGGTGACGATGCAAGGCTTGGCCTTGTCGAAGCTGGCCGGGATCTGCACCATCAATGTCACATTCTTGCGGCCGCTGCCGTCGTCGACATAGGCGATGTATTCCTTGCCGGCGATCAGGCCCATGCTGGTGCCGCCGTTCTTGTCGACGTTCGGGCCGTAAAGCGTGCCGAAGCCGCTGTTGGTCGAGACGTCGATGACGGCGCGATAGTTGTTGTAGATCGCCAGCTTGCGCAGCTCGGCGGCGGTGAAGCTGGTTTGCGTGGCGGGGAAAGGCGCGGTGCCGGCAATGCCCTTGACGCCGAGCCCCGCGGTAAGCAGATCGTCGCTCGTGCCGTCATAGCTGGTAACGGTGATGTCGCGTATGCCTTCGGGCACGACGTTCAGGGAGATGTAGCTGTTGCCGCCGCCGGCAGCGCGGCCCGGCGTAAACAGGTTCAGCATGCGATCGACTTCATCGCCATCCTGGTCGTCGCTGGACGGGGTGAAGGAGACGAAGCGCGGGCTGATATCGGTGACGCCGGCGATCGTGCCGAACTCGTTTTTCAGCAGCGCCTTGAAGGCGTCGTCGGCGGCGGATAGCGTCGCCGCGCTGATCCTGGCGTAGCCGCCCTTGGCATAGCTGTCGTCGAGCGCGCTGTTGTCCGACGCATTGAGCGCAAGCTGCGCGATGGCATTGGTGAAATTGCTGATGTTGACGCGCTTGTTGCCGACGTCGTCGCTGGCGAGAAGGGTGTAATAGGTGCCATTGCTGCCCGCGACTTTCAGCATCAGCGGGAACGTGAGATTGGCGGTGGAAAAGCTGAAGTTGCCGTTGGCATCGGTAGTGGCGCTGCGGGTGGTGCCGTTGGCGTCGCGGATGCTGACGGTGGCCTTGGCGATTGCACGGCCCTCGGCGGCCACGCCGGCCAGGGTGGTGCCTCCGCCGCTCGTGCCGCCTGCCGTGCTGTTGTCATCGCCGCCGCCGCAGCCGAACAGCGCGGCGCTGACCAGCGACGCTGCAAATAGATGTGCGAGCAATTCCTTCTTCTTGTGCATGCTTGTCTCCTCGTTGGGTGGGTCCGACTACTGCGTCCCGGTACCCCGCTTGAGGAATGTGAAGGATGGTGCCGAGTCGATCGGAAACGAGGGCGAGGCGCGCAGCACGTTCGGGTCGGTACCCCGACGAGCATTTGCAACGCCGCAATCGCTTTCGAGCGGCCGACACAAGCATTCAAATCTTCTGGGACGGGGTACTGGTTGACTGATGCTTCTATGCTTGTTCATGCCGCGCCGGAGGCTGGCGCAACATTCATGCTTCTTTTTTCTATTTCAGGCAACACCGGAAGGTTCAAACAAACCGCAATCCATGTCAATCTTTCATGCCGCGCTTTTCCTGACCCTAGTGAAACTACGGTATCGGCGGCGGGCTGATGCCAATTGCGCTACGTCAAAAGCAAGATTGTCTTCCAGCCCAGCATTCCGGCAGGGACAAGGGGATGTGCCTTTTGTAATCAACAGGAGGAAGGGATGAGAACGAGGATGCGAACAAACCGGGCGGCGGCATTGGCCGCGTTGCTGTCCATGTTGTGCCTTGATGCCGGCGCCGCCGGCGGATCGATCGAGCGCGGACGTTACCTGGCGAAGATAGGCGGATGTAACGATTGCCACACGCCGGGCTATGGCCTGTCGGGCGGGCAGGTGCCGGAAGCGCAATGGCTGGTAGGCGATCAGATTGGCTGGAACGGTCCCTGGGGCACTACCTATCCGTCGAATCTGCGGCTGTACTTCCAGAAGGTATCCGAGTCGGAATGGCTGAAGGCGGCCAGGGAAAAGCAGCTGCGTCCGCCCATGCCCTGGTTTGCACTGCGCGACATGAGCGACGAGGACCTGGTTTCACTGCATCGTTTCATCCGCACGCTGGGCCCGGCCGGCGAACCGGCGCCCGCCTATCTGCCGCCGGGCGTGGAGCCACAGGGCCCGGCGATCCGCTTTCCGCAGCCGCCGAGCTAATCGCATCAGGAGCGCATCAGGAGCGCATCAGGGTCCGCCGTGGCCCCCGGTCTCGCCGTACACCTGGCCGGTGGCATAGCTCGATTCGTTCGATGCCAGCAGCACATACACGCCGGCCAGTTCCACCGGCTGGCCGGGCCGGCCCATCGGCGTTTCCTTGCCGAAGGCGGGCAGCTTTTTCGCCGGTTGCCCGCCGGTGACCTGCAATGGTGTCCAGAACGGTCCCGGCGCCACCGCATTCACGCGTATGCCCTTGTCCGCGAGCTGCTTGGCCAAGCCCTTGGTGAAGATCATGATCGCGCCCTTGGTGGCGGCGTAATCGATGATGTTCTGGCCCGGATCGTAGGCATTCACCGACGAGGTGTTGATGATGGTCGCGCCCGGCTTCATCAGCGGTATCGCTGCCTTCGTGATCCAGAACATCGCGTAGACATTGGTCTTGAAGGTTTCATCGAATTGCGCGGTGGTGATGTCCAGGATCGAATCCTGCGAGACCTGGCGCGCGGCGTTGTTGACCAGGATGTCGAGGCCGCCGAGTTCGCGCGCGGCCTGTTCCACCAGGCGCTTGCAGAAGTTCTCGTCCTTGATATCGCCGGGAATCAGCACTGCCTTGCGGCCTTCCGCGCGGATCAGCTTCGCCACGTCCTGCGCATCCGGCTCTTCAGCCGGCAGATAGTTGATGGCCACGTCCGCGCCTTCCCGCGCATACGCGATCGCCGCGGCGCGGCCGATGCCGGAATCGCCGCCGGTGATCAGCGCACGACGGCCGCGCAGTCGGCCCGAACCGCGATAGCTGGTCTCGCCGTGATCGGGAAGCGGATTCATCTTGCTGGCCAGACCCGGCCATGGCTGCTGCTGCTCGGGAAAAGGGGGACGCGGATATTCATTCAACGGGTTCTGCAGCGTCGCGGGCGCTGCTGCGCCGCCAGCTCCACCGCCGCCACCACCGCCGCCGCCGGCATTCTGCGCCATCGCCGGCGCCATCGCTCCGGCCAGCAGGCCGCCGGCCATGCCGCCGATGACCATGCGCCGGGATTTGTCGGGACTGTCCTTATCCATCGTCATGCCCTTCCAGTAAGTTGCGTGAGAAAACGTGGAAAGAGGATCAGAGTCGGAAGGCGGCCAGAGTTCCCGCGCGGCCACGGCGCGCCGCGCCTATCTGCAGGCTTGTTGCGGATTTCGTGCTGATGCGTCGTGTTGATGCGGCCAGGAGCCGGCGGAATGCGGATAGCGCCGGCGCGTCGACATGCGCGTCGCAAGCGTGGCGGCGGCAAGCGCCGGTCAAGGCCGGCGTCGCCGCTTTCAGCGGATCAATTGATGAGGCTTGCGGTGATCTCGTAGGAACGCAGCCGCGCCGCGTGATCGTGAATCTGCGAAGTGATCATCAGCTCGTCGGCACCGGTGCTGGCGACGAAGTCCCTGATCTGCCGGGCCACCGTATCCTTCGAGCCGATCGCCGAGCAGGACAGCACGTTGTCCAGCATCGCGCTCTCGGCTGGGCCTATGGTCGAGCGGTAGTCCCGCATCGGGCGCGGCAAGGGCGTCGGATGACCGCTACGCAGATTGACGAAGGCCTGCTGCATCGAGGTCGACAGGTATTGCGCTTCCTCGTCGCTGTCGGCGGCAAAGACATTGAAGCCGAGCATCACATGCGGTTTCTGCAGGCGCTCGGAGGGCCGGAACATGTCGCGATAGACCTGAATGGCCTGCATCATCTGCGTCGGCGCGAAATGCGAGGCGAACGCATAGGGCAGGCCGAGCATCGCGGCCAGCTGTGCGCCGAACAGGCTGGAGCCGAGTATCCAGATCGGAATATTCAAACCGGCGCCCGGCACCGCCAGTACGTTACGGCGCGGCGCAGCCGCGAAATACTCCATCAGCTCCATCACGTCCTGCGGGAAGGCATCCGGATCGCTGTTGAGATTGCGGCGCAGGGCGCGGGCGACAGTGAAGTCCGAGCCGGGCGCGCGGCCCAGGCCGAGATCGATGCGACCCGGGAACAGCGACTCCAGCGTACCGAACTGCTCGGCGATGACCAGCGGCGCATGGTTGGGCAGCATGATGCCGCCCGCGCCAACACGTATGCTTTTGGTGCCGGCGGCCACATGGCCGATCAGCACCGCGGTGGCTGCGCTGGCGATGCCGGGCATGCCGTGATGTTCGGCCAGCCAGTAGCGCTGGTAATGCCAGCGTTCGGCATGCTGCGCGAGATCGAGTGTATTGCGAAAGGAAACGGCGGCGTTGCTGCCCTCGGGGATCGGGGACAGGTCGAGGACGGATAAGGGGATCATGAGGCTGGTGTGAGGCAAATGAGAACGGCCATTCTACGCGGCTGAGGAAATCCTGCAGGATGGTCCCCCGCGCCGCCGAACGAAGCTGGGGCCGCGCGGTCATATGCTCGACAAGTTTTCAAACAGGCATATGGAGGTAGCGAAAATGACGTCTTCATCGCAGACACCCGCGCAGCCGCAGGCAGCATCCGGCAATGCATCGCCCGACAAGGACGCGGATGCGAAATACGCCGGACAGGCCGATGCCGGCGACACCAGCTTCGCCGGCGGCAATGCTCAAGCCGACCGACAATCCGCTGCGCCGAAAACAGTCGACGTGCCGCAAACCGCCAACCCGCCCGGCACGAAACCGCAGCCCGGCACCGGGCTCGACAGCCCCGGCACCGATGACGCGGACCAGGCCGACGCTGGCGACACCAGTTTCGATCCCGGTAAAAGCTGAGCCATTGCGCAAGCCGGCGAGCGCCGGCGCCGCGTCTCAAGCCACCGGCATTTGTATCACCTCTTCGAGCGCCGCCTCCAGCCTGCGCAGCGTGTACGGCTTGGGAAGGACCACATACGACAGCCCGGGCTCGGCATCGATGTTTTCGCCATGTCCGGAAGCGAATACCACGCGCAGTTGCGGATCGTCGCGCAGCGCGCGCCGCGCCAGCTCGACACCATCGATGCCCGGCAGGCCGACATCGGAAAGCAGGATGTCATAGCGTGACGCAGCGAGCATGGCCAGCGCCGCCTCGGCGTTGGCCGCGCATTCGACATGATGTCCGAGCACGCGAATGAGCTCGGAAGTCATTTCGCGCAGCTCTTCATCGTCTTCGACCACCAGCACCCGCCGCACTGCGCCGGCATGGGCATGCGGCGAGCTTGGCGGCGCCTTTGCCAGCGCCTGCCGGCTCTGCAATTGCTGCTGCCGGTTCGACAGCACATGCCGGATCTTGCGTGCCAGCTGCTCGCGGCGATACGGCTTGCTGATCAGCTCGACGCCGGGGTCGAGCCGGCCGCCATGCACGATCGCATTCTGGGTATAGCCCGAGGTGAACAGCACTGCGATGTCCGGGTGCAGCAGCTTGGCCTGGCGCGCAAGCTCGGGGCTGCGCAACTTGCCCGGCATGACGACATCGGTGAACAGCAAATCGATAGGCAAGCCGCTCTTGAGTATGCCGAGCGCGCTGCCGGCATCGTCGGCCTTTAATACCCGATAGCCGAGGTCACCGAGCAGCGCGACCACCGTGGCCTGCACCGCAGCGTCGTCCTCCACCACCAGGATGGTTTCGCTGCCGCCGACCACGGTGCCGGCATTGGCAACCGGCGCTTCGATCAGCGCCTCATGCGAACGCGGGAAATAGATGCGTATCGTGGTGCCGTGCCCGACTTCGCTGTAGATCTTGAAATGGCCGCCGCTCTGCTTGACGAAACCATAGGCCATCGACAAGCCCAGGCCGGTGCCCACGCCTTCCGGCTTGGTCGTGAAGAACGGGTCACAGGCGCGCTCCATCACTTCGCGGCTCATGCCGGTGCCGGTGTCCGAGATCGCCAGCATCACATACTGACCCGGCGCGATATCGCTTTCGCTGGACACATATTCTTCGTCCAGCGTCGCATTGCCGAGCTCGATGGTCAGGCGCCCGCCGTTGGGCATCGCGTCGCGCGCATTGATCGCCAGGTTCAACACCACATTCTCCAGCTGGTTCGGATCCACCAGCGCATTCCACAATCCGCCGACGCAAATGGTCTCCACTTCGATGAGCTCGCCGAGCGCGCGCTGGAACATGTCATCCATGCTGTTGATCACGCGCGCCAGGTTCACCACCGCCGGCTGCAGCGGCTGTCGCCGCGCGAAGGCGAGCAATTGCGAAGACAGCTTCGCGCCGCGCGTCACGGCATCGGACGCGGTATCGACGCGCTTGACTGCGAGCGCATTGCCGACGACATGGCCATGCAGCAGCTGCAGATTGCCGCCGATGATCTGCAGGATGTTGTTGAAGTCGTGCGCGATGCCGCCAGTGAGCTTGCCGATCGCCTCCAGCTTCTGCGAACGCTGCAGCGCTTCCCGGGTCTCTTCCAGCGCGCGCGTGCGCTCGCTCACCAGCGCTTCGAGGTCGGTCTGATAGCGCTTGAGCTCGTCCTGCGCGAGCTTGCGCGCGGTCACGTCGCTGCCCTGCACGAAGATTCCGCTGACGCGGCCCTCGGCATCCCGGATCGGTTGGTAGACGAAGTCGAGATAGCTGGTGACGGCTGTGCCGTCGCTTTGACGAATGTCGAGCGCCATCTCGCTGCCGATGAAAGGCTCGCCGCTGGCATACACCTGGTCGAGCAGCGTGATGAAGCCCTGCGCCGCGACTTCCGGCAAGGCTTCGGCCACGCTCTTGCCGACCACGTCGCGCTCGCCGATCAGACTGCGGTAGGCGCGGTTGGCCAGATCAAACACATGGTCCCGGCCGCGCAGCACGCAGATGAAGCCCGGCGCCTGCTCGAAAAGCTGCAGCAGATGGTTCTTGTCCAGCTGCAGCTCGCGCGCCAATTGCAGTGCGCGAGTAGCCTCTTCCAGTGCCCGGGTACGTTCATGCACCAGCGCTTCGAGCTCGGCCTGCTTACACTCGATTTCCTGTTGCGCGTGCACCTGCTCGGTGACATCGCTGCCCTGCGAGAACACGCCGACCACCCTACCCTCTTCATCGAAGATTGGCTGATACACGAAGTCGATATAGCGCTGCTCGCCGGGTCCGCCCGAAGCGGGCTTCACCATCAGCGGCAGCGCCCGACCGACATAGGGCGTGCCGCTTTCGAAGACGCCGTCGAGCAATTCGAAGAAGCCCTGGCCCTCGAGTTCGGGCAGCGCTTGCCGCACCGGCTTGCCGATGATGTCCTTGAATTCGGCCAGGCGATGATGCGCCGCGTTCTGCAGCTCGTACACATGCTCGGGTCCGCGGAAAAAGCAGACGAAGCCCGGCGCCTGCTCGAACAGACGCAGCAGCTGCCGGTATTCCTCGGTGCGCGCGGCCAATGCCGCTTCGCGTTCATGCGCCTGGCGCTCGCGCGCGCGGCGCTGCTCGGTAATGTCGCGCGTGATCTTGGCAAAGCCGATCGGCTGGCCGGCATCGTCAAACAGCGGATCGATGACCACATGCGCCCAGAAGCGCGAGCCATCCTTGCGCACCCGCCAGCCTTCGCTTTCGAACTTGCCTTCGGACAGCGCAGTCTGCAGCGCCCGCGCCGGCAGGTCCATGGCGCGGTCCTCCTCGGTATAAAAGCGGGAGAAATGCTCGCCGATGATTTCATCGGTGGCATAGCCCTTGAAACGCTCGGCGCCGGCATTCCAGGTGACGATATGGCCTTGCGGAGAGAGCAGATAGATGGCGTAATCGCGCACTGCGGAAATCATCCGGGCAAACTGGATTTCGGCGTCGCTTTGCTGATGGGAGGTGTCTTGGCTGACTGACATGCGAGAAACGCGCTACTTGGCCCGAGGGTCGGCAGCGCGGAAAGCGTTGGGCGAAGGCCGCATGGTAACCCGAGCTGCCCAGGATGTCCCCAGCGCATCACGAAGTCTGGCAATTCGTCAACATTGACGCGATGGATGGCGCAGCAACCAGATCAGGATCGTCCAGGCACAGCCCCGGCATGCATCCACGCGGCGAATCGCGGCCCGGAAAGCGGCTTGCGGATGAAGTAGCCCTGCCCTTCCTGGCAGCCGCGTTCGCGCAGGTAGGCGAATACCGCCTCGGATTCGATCCCTTCCGCCACGACGGTGAGTCCCAGCGTTCTGCCCAGGACGATGATGGCCTCGGTGATTGCTCTTCCCGCGCTGTCCAGTTCGATGCGCTGCACGAAGGTCTGATCGATCTTGAGCTTGTTCAGCGGCAGCCGGCTCAGGTAATTCAGGCTGGAGTATCCGGTGCCAAAGTCATCCAGCGACACCTTGATGCCCGCGCTCTTGAGCCTGCCCAGCACACCGACCGCGCGATCGATGTCATCCATCACCGCCGTTTCCGTCAGCTCGATCTGAATCGCACTGCCGCGCAGTCCGTAGCGCTTCAACGTCGCTTCGATCTGCTCGGCCAGGTCATGGCGCCGGAACTGGACCGGCGACACATTGATTGCAATCGGCAGGTCGGCCAGGCCCGCCTCTCTCCATGCGAGATATTGCTCGCAGGCCTCGGACAATACCCAGTCGCCTACCGGCCCGATCAATCCCGTGGCTTCGGCAATGGGCACAAAGCGGTCGGCGCTCGCGCTGTTTCCCGGCCAGCGAATCAGCGCCTCGGCGCAAACCACCTTCCCGGTATGCATCTCGACGACAGGCTGGTAGAACAGGCAGAATTCGTTTCCCTTGATTGCCCGTTTCAGCTCCTGTTCAATCACAGCCTGCCTTTCCACATGGGCTGACATTTCCGGGACATAGAACTCGAAGCCGTTTCGTCCACGTTCCTTCACGTAGTACATGGCCGCATCGGCATGCTGGATCAGCATGTCGGTCTCAACGCCATCATCAGGATAGAGGCTGATGCCGATCGAGGCCGATACCGCAAGGCTGAGATTGCCGACCTCGCAAGGTCTGTTGACGGTTTGCAGCAGGTGCTGTGCCATCTCCTTCACGGCCTCATGGCTGGTGAGGCGAGGCAAGAGGATCAGGAATTCATCGCCGCCAAGGCGAAATGTCATGTCCTCTTCGCGGGTATTTATCTTCAGCCGCTGCGCAATCTGGCGCAGTATTTCATCGCCGGTTTCATGGCCGTGCAGATCATTGATGGGCTTGAAGCCGTCGAGGTCAATGAAGAGGACGGCAACTTTTTCCTGCGACCGGCGCGCCGCGCCCAGCAGATGCTTCGCATACTCGAACAGCAACGCGCGATTGGGCAGGCGGGTAAGCGGGTCATGCAATGCGGCCTGGCGCGCATTTTCCTCGGCCCGCTTGCGCTGCGTGTAGTCATGGTAGATGCCCATGACTTCATCGGCGCCTTCCTTGTCATTGAGCAGCGGAACGAAGGAAGCGGCGACATAGCGGGTGCCGTATGGCGATGCATATTCAAAGTCGGCGCTCTGCAACTTGGCGTTATTGATTGCGGCCTGCAGCAATGGGCGGCGCAGATCGGCCAGTGGATGGCTTTTCAGCTCGCTTTCATGACGACCGAGGATGGCGGATGCCGGGCGCTGCAACAGCCGCGTCATCGCCTGGTTGACATAGCGTACCCGCAGGCTGCGGTCGTAAAGAACGACCGCATCCGGAATATGGTCCAGCGCGGTGCGAAAGCGCTGCTCGCTGTACCGCAAGGCCAGCTCCGCGTAATGCCGCTTCGTGACATCGCGCACTGTCAACACCGCGAATTCGGAATGCCCCTTGCTGCTGGTGGTCTTCGTGCCGCTGAAACTGGCGATCCACCTTCTCCCGGACTCCCGTTGCAGCACCCGCAGTTCGCTATTGGCCACGCTCTCGCCGCGCAGGATGCGGCATACCGGCCATTCTTCGACGGGCAGGAGGTGCAAATCCAGAGTGCGCACCTCGAAACGCTTCTCCAGCTCGACAACGCTGCTGCTGCTCTCGCTGACGTCCTGGTAGCCAAACAGCCGCAGCGCCGCTGAATTGGCCTCGATCACCTTGCCTCTGGCATTGAAGACGAACACCGCTTCATTGAGGCTGTTGAAAACGGCCTGGAGCCTCGCCTGGCTTTCTTCCGCCTTGGCCAGCACGCTCTTTTGCCATTGCACGTCGCTGAGCACCGCAATGAAGTACTTGGGCGCGCCGTCATCCTCGCGCACCAGCATGACGGCCAGATACGCCCAGACCGTATCGCCGCTCTTGTGCAGATAACGCTTTTCCAGGACATACGAACTTCTCTTGCCGCTCAGCAGTTCCTGCACCAGGGCATTGTCGGCTTCGAGATCGGCCGGATAGGTCACATCCTGATAAGTGATGGAAGCCAGTTCCTCGCGGGTATAGCCGAGCATGTTGCAGATGTACTGATTGACGCGCAGCCAGCGGCCAGTGGGCGCGACATGGGCAATGCCGACCGGGGCAAGATCGAAAGTTCGCTGCAGGTCGGCGGGCGGCATCGGCGTCGTGCCTTGCGTCTCGGTCTCGGGTTCGACGAATTCCGGCGCCGGGGCAGCGTGCTCTACCCGATGGGAATTGATGGCGGCATCGTCCGGAAAATCCTGTATGGCGATGGTCAGCAGCAGCGGATTGCCAAAGCAGTCCGACATCGGCATCAATTTGAACAGCATGCTGCGCGCCTGCCGTGCGCCAGTGCAGTGGCCGGTGACAAACAGCGCCTCGCCAAGAAAAGCGCGCCGACACATCTGCTCGAGTGGTTCCCTGTCCCCTTCAGCGGTTTCGATGAAGACAGGCACTTCGGAAAGCGCTGATCCGAATTCCACAATCGCGCCGGACAGGCGCGTCAATGCGTCCCGGCATGCTTCATTGATACCGACGATGCATAGCCTCGCATCGACTATCAGCATCGCCGCAGCGATATGACTGAGGTCCAGGCGACCATGCGTTGCGGCAGCAGGGCCCGGGTTCGTACTGGGTGCAGGGGATGGATTCTTGTGTTCGAAGGCATGCTTTTCCATGGAAACTCCAGTGCCTTTGGCCTTTCCGGACTCAGTGCATCAAGTATTGCACTGCAGCTCGCAATAGTCCGCATCACTTCAGCTGGCTGCGGCATGAATGGCGCAAAGCTTGATCTCGATGGACATTGAGCGTTCGCGCGGCGGCCTGACATTTCCTGTGCGATCTGTCCTGGCGGATAGATTGCCCCGGGCAGTGACGGCGCGACCTGTTTCCGACACGAGGCATTGCAGGAAAACTGCTTTCCAGACGTGTTTATGACCGTTCACCTGTCGGCGCCTTGCATATATTCGATTCAACTTCCTTGATTACGATATAAAGTTGCGACTTTCCGGAAAACAGGAGCCCCGTTTGGCAACGCCATCATCAAAAAGCAGTCTTGCCGCACTGACTCTAGCCGCCATTGGCATCGTGTACGGCGACATAGGCACAAGTCCGCTGTACACGATGAAGGAAGTCTTTGCCGAGCACCATGGCCTGACGCTCAGCGCCGACAACATCATTGGCGTGGTCTCCCTGATCCTGTGGGGGCTCATCATCGTTATTTCACTGAAGTACGTGACGCTGGTGCTGCGGGCAGACAACCGCGGCGAAGGCGGCATCATGGCGCTGACCGCGCTTGCCCTGTCCTCGGTGACCCAGCAGTCGCGCTGGCATTACCCGGTGATGCTGCTGGGCATGGTGGGTGCGGGGCTGTTCTTCGGCGATGGCGTGATCACCCCGGCAATTTCGGTGCTGTCGGCCATCGAAGGCCTGGAAGTCGCGACGCCTGCGCTCAAGCCCTACGTGATTCCGATGACGCTGGCCATTCTGCTGAGCCTGTACATGGTGCAGCGTCATGGCACCGGCGGCATCGGCAAATGGTTCGGACCGATCGTGCTGCTGTGGTTCGCCACGCTGGCGGGCATGGGTATCTTCAATATCGTCAAGAACCCGGTGATCCTCGTCGCCTTCAATCCGGTGCATGCCATCGGCTTTTTGGCGCGCAACGGCTGGTACGCCTTTCTTTCCCTGGGCGCCGTAGTTCTGGCGCTGACCGGCGCCGAGGCACTGTATGCCGACATGGGGCATTTCGGCCGCAAGCCCGTCCGGCTCGCCTGGTTCGCCGCGGTTCTTCCGGCGCTGGCGCTGAATTACCTGGGACAGGGAGCGCTGCTGCTGTCGCACCCGGCGGCGGTGTCCAATCCCTTCTTCCAGCAGCTCGGGTCCTGGAGCGTGATTCCGCTGGTGGTGATTTCCACCATGGCCACGGTCATTGCGTCGCAGGCTACGATCTCCGGCGCGTTTTCCGTGACGCAGCAAGCTATTGCGCTGGGCTTTCTGCCGCGCATGCGCGTCTGCCAGACTTCCGAACACGAGCGCGGGCAGATCTACATTCCGCTGGTGAACTGGCTGCAACTGGCAGCCGTGGTGCTGGCCGTGGTCGGATTCGGCTCATCGTCGAACCTGGCATCGGCCTACGGCATCGCCGCCACGGCGACGATGCTGACCACCACGCTGCTCACCTTCTTCGTCGTTCACTACGGCTGGAAGTATCCGCTGTCGCTCACCCTGGCCGCGACAGCCTTTTTCTTCGTCATCGATGTCACGCTCTTTTCAGCAACCAGCCTGAAAATCATCAGCGGCGGCTGGTTCACCCTGGCCATCAGCGCCTTCATGGTCACCATCATGCTGACCTGGCGCACCGGGCGGCAGCTCGTGTTCGAGAACCTCCGTTCGCACCTGATACCGCTGGATGGCTTCTTGAGCTCGCTGTTCGCGCATCCGCCGCACCGTGTCGCCGGCACGGCGATATTTTTCCGCTCGGAGGGCGATGGCGTGCCCCATGCCCTGCTGCACAACCTGTTCCACAACAAGGTTCTGCATGAGCGCCTGATCCTGTTGACGGTGCATCCGATGGATGTGCCCAGGATCCCGGACACGGAACGCGTCACGGTGGAAGCGCTCGGCCATGACTGTTACCAGGTCGATGTGCATTACGGCTTCATGGATGAACGCGATATCCCGTTTGCGCTCGAGCTGTGCAAACGAAAGGGCCTGAGCATCGAACTGATGGAAACCTCCTACTTCATTTCGCGCCAGACGGTGCTTGCCACGCACAAGACCGGCATGGCGCTGTGGCGCGAAACGGTGTACGCGGCCATGGCGCGCAATGCCAGGGACGCCGCGGACTACTTCAAGATTCCTCCGACACGCGTCATCGAGCTGGGCACGCAGGTGGAGATCTGAAGCGGCCTGGTGCCTCGAACGCTGGAGGCGGCGCTTGCCAGCGGCGGCGCCGGGTCGACAGCCACAGGCGCGGTGCAGGCTTCAGCGCTGATTGCCGTTCCTGTCGAAAGCCTCACTGAGCAGGGCGTGCGCCTCGAGAATCATTTTCTCGGTGGTCTCCCAGTCGACGCAGGCATCGGTGACGGAGCAGCCATACACCAGCTTCGACAAATCCGCGGGAATCGGCTGATTGCCGGCGACGATGTTGGACTCGATCATCACGCCGACGATGGAGCGGTTGCCGAGCCTGACCTGATGCACCACGTCGGTCAGCACCAGCGGCTGCAGCTCCGGGTTCTTGAAGCTGTTCGCATGCGAGCAGTCGATGACGATGTTGGCCGGCAGCTTCGCCTTCCTGAGCGCCTGCTCGGCGAGCGTCACCGACACCGTGTCGTAGTTCGGGCGGCCATTGCCGCCGCGCAGAACTACGTGGCCATGGGCATTGCCGCTGGTGCGCACGATGGCAACCTTGCCCTGGCCATTGATGCCCAGGAAGGAATGCGGACGCGAGGCGGAAACGATGGCATTGATCGCGATGTCGATATCGCCGTCGGTGCCGTTCTTGAAGCCCACAGGCGTCGACAGGCCCGAGGACATTTCCCGATGCGTCTGCGATTCCGTGGTTCTTGCGCCGACCGCGGTCCAGGCGATCAGGTCGCCCAGGAATTGCGGCGATATCGGATCCAGCGCCTCGGTGGCGGTCGGAAGGCCGAGCTCGCAGACATCAAGAAGGAAACGACGCGCATATTCCATGCCGCGCGCGATATGGAAGGTGTCGTCCATGTCCGGATCGTTGATGTAGCCTTTCCAGCCCGTCGTGGTGCGCGGCTTTTCAAAGTAGACGCGCATGACCAGCAGCATCGTGTCCGCTACCTTTTCCTGCAGCGCCTTGAGCCGACGCGCGTAGTCCATGCCGGCTTCCGGATCATGGATCGAGCAAGGTCCGACGACGGCGAAGAGGCGCTTGTCCTTGCGGTCCAGGATGTTGCGCAGGTCCTGCCTGCCGCGCATGACGGTGATGCCGGCGGCATCAGTAAGGGGCAGTTTTGCATGCAGTTCGTCGGGCGTCGGCATGCTGTCGAAGGAAACGACGTTGACGTTTTCAGCAGAGAAGTGAGTCACTTTGATAGTCGGTTGTGGTGCAAGGCTGCCATCCTAACCGATGTCCGCCGTATGCAGCCGTGTGGGGAAACTGCAAATCCTGATGTGCGTCAGGACACGTGCGGACGTTTGAAATGCAGGAATCGTGCGTGGAGCGGGGAATCGCTGGTCATGACGCCTTCCGTGCGGGACAGCACGCTGCGGCGGCGCAGCGGATCGCGATATTGCGGGACAAATCTGCATGTCGGCGTTCCTCATGCCTGACAGTCAGAATTCAATGGTTGAAAAATCAGTTTCATGTAGAGGACAAAAACACGATGACAAGCCAAACTTCCGGGCCCGCGCCGGCGTTGAAGCGACAGCTCAGCAACAGGCATATCCAGCTCATCGCCCTCGGCGGCGCCGTCGGCACCGGGCTCTTTCTCGGCATCGCGCAAACGATACAGCTCGCCGGACCTTCAGTCCTGCTGGGATATGCGGTGGCGGGACTGATTGCGTTCTTCATCATGCGGCAGCTGGGGGAAATGGTCGTTGCCGAACCGGTGGCGGGATCCTTCAGCCACTTCGCCAACCGGTATTGGGGCGACTTCGCCGGCTTCATGGCCGGCTGGAATTATTGGGTGCTGTACGTGCTGGTGAGCATGGCCGAGCTCACTGCAATCGGCGTCTACGTTCAATACTGGTATCCCGACATTCCGACCTGGGTTTCCGCGCTTGCGGTGTTCCTGATGGTCAACGCGATCAACCTGCTGCATGTGAAGCTGTTCGGCGAGATGGAGTTCTGGTTTTCCTTCATCAAGATCGTCGCGATCGTCGGCATGATCGCCTTTGGCAGCTACCTGCTGGCGACCGGCGGCGGCGGTCCGGAGGCGAGCGTCGGCAACCTGTGGAAGCTGGGCGGCTTCTTTCCGCATGGCGTGGAAGGCCTGGTGATGGCGATGGCGGTCATCATGTTTTCCTTCGGCGGACTGGAACTTGTCGGCATTACCGCGGCGGAGGCGAACAGGCCCGAAGAGACCATACCGCGCGCCACCAACGGGGTGATCTATCGCATCCTGCTCTTCTATGTCGGCGCGCTCGCCGTGCTGCTGTCGCTCTACCCATGGAATGAGGTGCAGCGTGGCGGCAGTCCCTTCGTGCTGATTTTCCAGTCTCTGAACAGCCCGATGGTCGCGCATGCTCTCAATGCCGTTGTGCTGACTGCCGCACTGTCCGTCTACAACAGCTGCGTGTACTGCAACAGCCGCATGCTTCTCGGCCTGGCGCTGCAAGGCAATGCGCCGCGCCGCCTTGCCCGGATCAATGCGCGGGGCGTGCCGGTTTCGGCGCTGATGCTGTCGGCCTCGGCCACCGCCATCTGCGTGCTGATCAATTACCTGATCCCGAAAGGAGCGCTGGAACTGCTGATGATGCTGGTCGTGGCGGCGCTGGTCATCAACTGGGCCATGATCAGCGTCACCCATCTGAAGTTTCGACGCGCGATGCGAGCCCAGGGTGTGGCTACGTCCTTTCCGAGCTGGGGATACCCGGTCACGAATTACCTGTGCCTGATGTTCATCGCAGGCATTCTGGTCGTGATGGTCCTGTCGCCGGGCATCAGGCAGGCAGTGCTGCTGATTCCGGTATGGATAGTCGCCATGGCCGGCGCGTTTGCGCTGATGCGCATGCGCAGCGGGACGAAGCCGGTTGCGGAAGCGGCTTCGAAACGATAAATGCAGGCATGAGGGCAGCCTTACCGAAGCAGGATGCCCTCATGCACCAGAGGTTGTTGGCCATACGGAAGCAGCCCCGTTTGCGCACCAGCGTTGATTGACATCAAAGCTTGCGTGCCGCCAAGTCACGAGTCATAAAGGATCACGTACGCAGCATGCGGGCGGCATCAGATTCATTGCATTTAATCGTTAAGGCATTGATTGCTCCATGCCACAATGCGTCCGCCGGAATATGCCAGGCACAACATAACGCATGGAGACGATTCGAAGATGAAAGCATTGAAGTCAGTCGCAACGCTGTTCCTGCTCAGTGCAAGCTGCGCTTTTGCCCAGACCGCTCAGCCTGTGGTCGCAATGATCGCCACCGGAGGCACGATCGCGATGAAGATCGACCCGGTAAAAAAGGCCCCCGTACCTGCGATCTCGGGAGAAGATCTGCTTGCCACGGTTCCTGACGTAGCGAAGTACGCAAAGGTCGAGGTGAACAATGTCTCCAATGTGCCGTCCGACTATATGGATCCCGCACGCTGGGTACAGCTCACCAAAGTGGTGTCCGACACGCTGGCACGCCCTGATGTCGCCGGCGTCATCGTGTCGCACGGCACGGATACGCTTGAAGAGACCGCCTACTGGCTTGATCTGACCGTGAAATCCGACAAGCCCATTGTCCTCATCGGCGCGCAGCGCAATGCGTCCGAACCGGACTTCGATGGTCCGCACAATCTCCTGAATGCCGTGCGTATCGCGGTCGATCCGCAGGCGAAGGGCAAGGGCGCGATGCTGGCCATGAACAGTCAGATCAACGCGGCGCGCGATGTGACGAAAACCCATACCTCCAGCGTCGAAACATTCAAGTCCGGCGATTACGGCTTTCTCGGAGAAGTGGACTTCGACCGCGTGACATTCTCCCGCGCGCCCTTGCGTCGCCAACATATCGACCTGGCGACGGAAAAAATGCCTGACGTCGAAATCGTTGCCATGTATGGAGGCGCCGACGGGCGTCTGTTGCGATCCGCAGTCGACAGTGGCGCCAAGGGCATTGTCGTGCAGGCGCTAGGCTGGGGAAACATGAATATTCCCATGTTCAATGCGGTGAAGTATGCGCTGTCCAAAAACGTTCCTGTCGTGATCGCGAGCAGGGTGCCGAATGGCCGAGTGCTCCCGAATTACGGCTTCGAAGGCGGTGGCAAGACGCTGGTGGATGCCGGGGCCGTCATGGCTGACGACCTGTCCCCGCAGAAGGCGCGCATTCTGCTGATGCTGCTGTTACAGAACGGCACATCGAACCAGAAAGACCTGCAGGCGGCATTCAGCCGCTGAATGAGAATGTGAGAACGGAATGGCCGGTTCATGTACCGGCGCATTCCGTTTCCGTACTGCTGCTATCCAGACTACGTTATCGCATCCTGTCCAGCAAAACGCCCGTCAGTATCCGGCAGCCTGGCCATCGCCACGCGGGTCGGTTGCTCCATAACGTACGTTGGTCTTCGGGTCGATCAGGATCGCGCCGGCATGCCCCATCGTGTCGGTATAGTTTTCCACTACCCTGACCGGGTGACCGCGTTTGCGGAGCTCATCGGTGACTTCCGCAGGAATGCGTCCCTCGAATTTCGTATCGTTCGAGGACGCGCCCCAGGTACGTCCATGCAACCAGCGCGGCGCGTTGATCGCTTCCTGCGGCGTCATGCCGTAGTCGACGACGCGGGTCACGATCGCGGCCTGGGTCTGCGGCTGCCCTTCTCCACCCATCGTTCCATACACCAGATAAGGCTTGCCTTCTTTCAGCAGCATGGCCGGATTCAGGGTGTGATAAGTGCGCTTTCCGGGTTCGAGATGATTGACGTGCTTGGCATCCAGTGAAAAGAAGCTGCCACGATTCTGCAGCAGCACACCGGTGCCGGCCGGCACGATGCCGCTGCCGAAGTCGTGATAGATGCTCTGGATGATGGATACGGCATTGCCGTCCTTGTCCACGACGCCGAACCATACCGTGTCGCCCTTGGGATCCAGAGGCTTGAGGTCTTGCGCGGCGACGTTCATCTGTATGCGTGCCGCCTGGTCCTTGCCATGCTGTGCCGACAGCAGGTAATCCAGCGGGATCTTCACGAAGTCCGGATCGGACAGGTATTTGTCCCGGTCGACGAATGCTTCCTTGGTCGCTTCCACCAGCACGTGGTAGTAATCGGCGCTGCCTTCGGGGATCTTCGACATGCCTACGTTATTGAGGATGTTGAGGATCTCGAGCGATGCCATGCCCTGCGTGTTCGGAGGCAGGTTGTAGGCCACCGTATCGCGATACGGCACATGCAGCGGCGCCACCCAGTTCGCCTTATGTTGCGCGAAGTCCCTGGCAGTGAGTATGCCGCCGTTCTTCTGCAGATCGTCGACGATCTTCCTGGCGATCTCGCCCTGGTAGAACTCCTTTGCACCGTTCTTTGCGATCAGGCTGATCGTATTGGCCAGATCCGGCTGCTTGAGGATTTCGCCCACGCTGTAGGCCGATCCATCCGGCCTCAGGAAGGTCTGGCGGAAGCCGGGAAAGCGCTGCAGATTCCGGAATTCCTGGTCCTTGGTATCCAGGTTGATCGTGGTCCAACGATAGAGCGATGGCGTGACGGCAAAGCCGTCGCGGGCGTAGGACGTTGCGCTGTCAAAGAGCTGTGACCATGCCAATTTGCCGCCCATTGCCGTGTGCGCATACTTGTAGGCTTCGTCCCATCCCGATACCGCGCCGGGTACGGTATTGGCGGCGAGATAGCCACGCGAAGGAATGTGGCTGAAGCCCTTGGACTTGTAGAGGTCGATGGTCGCTTTCTCACCGGCGCGGCCGCTGGCATTGAGCGCC
Organism: Noviherbaspirillum pedocola; assembly: GCF_016632335.1. Lineage (GTDB taxonomy): Bacteria > Pseudomonadota > Gammaproteobacteria > Burkholderiales > Burkholderiaceae_D > Noviherbaspirillum_A > Noviherbaspirillum_A pedocola. Next base: position 14,014 of record NZ_JAEPBG010000021.1, on the reverse strand, counting down.
TTGACCTCGCCAGTCTTGGCGTTATAGATCAGCCAGAAATTGTCGCCACCAAGCGTATTCATCTGCGGATACACCACGGCAAGGGTCGCGGCGGCAGCGATGGCGGCGTCAACGGCATTGCCGCCGTCGCGCAACACCTTCAGGCCAGCTTGCGTAGCAAGGTAATTCGAGGTGGTCACCATGCCATGCGTCGTGGCAGGGTCAAGGCAGCGTGACGCGGTATCGCAGTATTTGCCCGCCTCGGCATTCGAATCAAAGGCAAGGGCGTCGCCGGCGGTGGCGAGCGCCGTCAAGCCTGCGCACAACATCACTTCGGGAAGGAAGCGCATCTGGGTCTCCGGGATATTGGAATTGTTGGTGTGTTTCGCTCGTCGATTGTTTGACGAGCGCCAGTACATTAACGTAGGCGCGAAGTTGTGTTTATCGAAGAAACGACATGAACCATCGCCAATGCGACATCTCGGCGAGCACGCAAGGGGAGTTAGGGATACTGGCTACCCTGCCGCGGCCCGTGTACGGCCATGTGCTCGGAATAAACAATCGCGCGATCGGCTTCCCGCATAGCCATGCGTGGGCGCAGTTTTCCTACGCGACAGAAGGAGTTCTTGAAGTTCGCACCGCTTCCGGTCGATTCATTGCGCCGCCGCTGCGCGGCGTCTGGATTCCTGCAGGCACAGAGCATAGCGTGTACTGCTCTGCCTATGCACAGCTGCGCAGCCTTTACGTTGATCCAGGTGCGATCTCATTTTCCTGGCCGGAATGCAAGACACTGACGGTAAGCCCGCTGTTGCGTGAGCTCATACGCGAGTTCAGTGAAATGCCGGTTGAATACGATGAGCAGGGAAGCCAGGGACGACTGGTCAGTGTATTGCTCGACCAGATCGGCCTGGCTGCCGAAGCCGGCCTGTCGCTGCCATGGCCCAGAGATGTTCGCCTCCAGGCCATCTGCGATGACATTCAGGAACATCCGGAAAATCGGCATACCCTGATTGAGTTCAGCCAGCGTCTGAAGCTGTGCGAACGCACTTTGAGCCGCCTTTTCATGCAGCAGACCGGAATGAGTTTTCGCCAGTGGAGGCAGCGTTCGCGCCTTCTTTTCTCGCTTTCGCTGCTGGCAAAAGGCGAGCGGGTGACTGATGTAGCCATCGCATGCGGCTATGAAAGCATGTCGGCGTTTATCGTTGCCTTCAAAGAACAGATGGGCGTCACCCCCAAGGAGCTTTTCCCGACGCACGGCTAAGCGTCTGCGCCAATCGGGCGTTGGCATCACTGGTCTGCATTGCTGTGTTCAACCCGAAACATCAAGCAGGACAGATAGCTGCGGTTCTCGCCTTGCCAATACGCGTCTTGCAGCGTTCCCTTGCAGCCTGTGGCCACCCCCAGCAATACCACTATGGCGAAAAATTAGCGGTGAAAATTACCTCTATAAATATCAGGCACTTACTGGCACCATTACAACGCCGCTCTCTCGAAAAGGAATGTAATTCCTTTTCAAACCTAATTTCTCGAGAACGGCCCACTCAGCGCACTCGCATGCGACGAGCTTGGAGACTCAATGAACTAGGGCGTGTCATCAATCAAGCCAGATAACAGCGACGGCGAGTGGCCAGCGTCTTCCAGGGCAGCCCGCATACCAGGACCTGCAACTGCTCGGCAGTCAGAGCAACGGTAAGTGCAGAGGGATCGCTGTTCCAAACGATGCGGCCGCGGTTCAGGCGCCGGGCAGCCAGCCAGATACCGAAGCCGTCGTAGACGAGAACCTTGATGCGGGTGGCGGCCTTGTTGGTGAACAGATAGGCGTGGTGCGGCCGCGCAGCGCCGAATACCTTGACCACGCGCGCCAGCGCGGTGTCCGTGCCGGCGCGCATGTCGAGCGGCTCGGTGGCCAGCCAGATGGCGTCGATGCGGATCACCGCAGTACCTCGCGCAACCACGCCGCACATTCCGCAGATGCCGACAGGGGCCAGCAGACCGTGGCAGTCACGGCGCCACGCCGCACCTCGATACGCAGTTCGACGGCCACGGGGTCATGGCTGTCGTGGGCAGCGGCACAGGGATGAAGGCAGCAGAACCGGCTTGCGCCGCGGCAGTCTGCTGGTTCATGGCGCGGACACGCCATTTGTGCACGAGATTGGTGTTGATGCCGTGTGCCATGGCCACTGACGCAATGGAGGCGCCAGGCTGCTCGCATTCCGCAAGCACTTCGGCCTTCACGTCCTTGCTATGGCGCCGTCTGCGTAATGTCGTTTCTGTCATAGGTGTCCACCTCGTTTAGGTGGGCACCATCATCCTTACGCCTCAAGTTCACTTCAAGGCGACTTCGCCGGGCGCTTACGGATGGTTCCTAAGTCGCGCGTAACAACGGCGAGCGTGTACGAGTCGCATTTTGCTTTGGACTGTTACGACCGAGAAGTCATGACTTGGGTCGCCACCACCGAAGGCATCGATGCCGGACTGGTAAGCGACTTGATGATGCAGGCAGTGGAATATCGCTTCTGCCCGAACAGCAAAGCGCCGACCGAGACTGAGTGGCTGACCGACAATGGCCGCTGTTACACCGCGGTCGAGACACGCTTGCTAAGTGCCAACACCTCGAGCCGGTATTGCTCAGCAATTCGCGCGAGCTGCCCATGCGCACCCTCCAGTTCTTTCTGGAGTTTTGCAGCCGCAATCCTCTCGCGATCGATTTCCAGGAGCGCCCGCCTTTCAGTAGCACGAAATCGCTCCTCGGCAAGTTGGGATTCCTGGCGCAGCGTCGCGATTTCCGCGGCAAAGTCGTGACGCGCCCGTTCATTGGCTTACCGGTACGCCGCGATGTCAGCGTGCGCTTGCGCGAGCTGGGTATCCAGCCCGTCGCGTATGGCGGCGGATGCGGCAAGTTGCTGCTGTAGATCGGCGATTTGCTCGCGTGCCTGTGCCAGGTTCGCGCGAACGCTTTCCCGATCCTTCTGAAGCGCCTCGCGCTCGGCCTCTGCCTGGGCTCGTGCGCTTTCCGCTTCAAGCACCTTCGCCCTCGCCTCGTCCTGGTAAGCGTTCAGCGAAGCGTGCGCCCTCTGCTGAGCCAGATCCCACAATGCCGCCGCCATCTCGCCTGCCCTGGTTTTCAGGTCTTCAGGGAGATCCGGGTGTTCGATGCGCACCCGGCTTTTCTCTCGCAGCGTGTCCCAAAACTTGCCGAGCGCCTCGGTGGGCGCGCTCATGCTGCCCTTTTTCACACACTGATACAGCTTGTTGGCGGTCGGCGTGATGCCGTACCGGAAAAACATCACGGTGCAGACTTCCCGGTACAGCTCTTGCGTATTCGGGAAGCGATCACGCAGCGCCGCGACATCGGCCATGAGTCTCGAACTGCAACTTGTGGAACTGAATTGCGTAGCGACCTGCCTATTCCTTAGAGCAGGCGCAACGAAACGTCAACTGAACAGGAGACATCATGCCCAAGGCAATCTGGAACGGCAGCGTCATCGCGGAAGCACCGGACGATGCGGTCGAAATCGTGGAAGGCAACGTGTATTTTCCCATGCATGCGGTGCGCGAGGATCTGCTGCAACCAAGCGACAATACGAGTTCCTGCTACTGGAAGGGCCGCGCAAACTACTACCATGTTGTGGTCGACGGCAAGGTGAACCAGGATGCAGCCTGGACGTATAGGACGCCGTCAGATGCCGCGCAGCGCATCGCTGGCCATGTCGCATTCTGGCATGGCGTGGAAGTGGAGCGATGACCGCGGTGCGCACATGACCGCACCTGGACGCTCGGCATGCGCAATGAGCAGCGGCATGTACACCGGTGCGGTATCGCCTTGCAGGTTCGCATCTGCTGGTTAAAAGCTGGCATATCGCGTCTTGCATGCAGCTGTCACGCACCTTGTCAACATCAGTGCCGTAACCGCCTGATTGCGTGATTCCCACAAGGTAAAGCAACAGGTGGCGAGATGGGCGAGACCGTCAACAATGCAATAGGGGCAGAGCTGCGCTCCTTGACTGGCATCTGGTAGGCCACGTATTTCACGGACACGGAGGCGAACGGCGCGGCTGCTGCCGTTGTAAGGAATGCTTTTGGCCGGCTATTGCCCACATCAAGAATTGCAGCGCAAGCGGACAGTAGGCTTATCGCCCATACTGCAAAAAACGATTTCTCTGATAAAGCGCTTTACGTATTCCTAAGGACTTGGTCACTTGACCCCTGTTGGGCAAAGATCACTACGCTTGATACGCCGTAAGCATCACCTCAGCAGCTTCTTGACGAAGCGGAATGATACTTTGGTACGCAGGTGATGCTTCCCAGGCCTTGGCCGCTTCGATGCTTGGAAAGCGAATCACCACAATATCTGTGTACGGATTTTCTTTGGCAAAATCGGACGCCTTCTTTCCTCGAAATACGACTTCGCCTCCCCAAGGAGCAATTGTGGCAGGAACCTGATTTCGATACTCCACCCACTTGCGTTCGTCTTTAACACTGATTTTACCCACGACATATGCATTCGGCATGGCAAAACCTCTGTAGGAGTCTAAAACTATCAGGCGTACTGCATCGATCTGCTTTTGGCAGACTGTTGCCATAACCAGAAAGCGCAGGTCCGCCCCTGATGAGACATTCGCTGCATACTGATGAACGTCCAATAAGCAGCTTGCAGTGGTCGTTCCAAAAAAGCCTGATCGTCTGCTTCTCGCTGGGTTAAGCCTGACATCAAACTGGCATGTACGTCCCTTTACTGCCACGCGTGTTCGCCTCTTCCTTGGGACTGTCTTCGATGCAAATGGTCTGCAACGCAAACATCTCCCCCGTACTTATTGTCCTCCTTCCTTGTTCTATTCTGGATCTCGGGCACTAACAGTTCGCTCTCGAGGGCGGCTCTAAAACTGTTGTTGCATCGTCACACAAGATCCTAAGTAAATTTCCTTGAAGAAACGTATGCGGTATTCTGTCTCTCTGATAGGACCACAGTAGCCGATGATTGAAGCCGCTACGCTAGGCAGAACCACCGGAAGGATCATCAGAAAAACGCAACAAGCCAACTGCCCAAAAAATCCATGCAGCAGTCAACACTTCCTAACGCAGCAAATGCCAGTCATGAATATCTTGCCTTCCAGTTGGGGCGGGAAGAATACGGTATCGACATTCAGAAAGCGCAGGAGATTCATGGATATGAAGCGGTACCGCGCATAGCCAATGCACCGGACTTTATCAAGGGCGTGGTTAATTTGCGCGGCACGATCGTGACAATCGTTGACATGCGCATCCGGCTCAACCTCGGCACGTCTACTTACGACCAGTTCACCGCGATCGTCATTCTCAACGTCAACAATGGCATCGTTGGCATTGTGGTCGACAGCGTATCGGATGTCATAACTCTGACAGCCGAGCAAATTCAGGCTGCGCCAGAGATTGGCATGGCCATGAACAGTGATCACCTGATCGGCTTAGGCACGCACAACGGGCAAATGCTCATATTGGTCGATATCGACCGCCTCATTTCCTTCGCCGAGCTGGGATTTGCCACCTCTTTAGCGGCTTGACTGAGCTTCAAGCCATCCAAACGCAGGTTGCTGTCACTAGCATCCTTTCACGCAGCACTGTTCTAATAGAAGAAAATGCAGATCTCAAATTTAAAAATTGGCGCGCGCTTAGCAATCGGTTTTGCACTCGTTTTGGTACTGGCTGGCGTCATGACCGGCTTGGGCATATGGCGACTACACGACATGCAAAGCGCTATCGCAGCAATGGATAATGCCGCGCTCAAAGAACGTCTTGCCAACCAGTGGTACCTGGGCAATATCGCCAACGCCATACGCACTACTGCACGCGTCAAGACGACGAGTGCGGAAGATGACAAGTTCTACCAAGCCGAGATGACCGCGCAAAGCGCCGAGATAGGCAAAATTCAAAAGGAACTCGAAGCCTTGATCACCCGAGATGAAGGCAAGCAGCTAATGAGGGTTGTCGGAGAGAAACGCAAGGAGTACATGGACGCCCGAAACGAAGTTTTCAGACTGAAGGCACTAGGTACGCCTGAATCTGAGGCGGCGTTCAAGAAGATGCTCGCTTCGAAAATGAATCCGGCCATGGATTCCTATAACCAGTCCGTTCTTGATGTCGTCAATTATCAGCATAGGGTCTTCAGCGAAGAGCAAACAGCTGCCGATGCGATGTCCGAATCAGGACGCAATTTGTTGATCATTATTGGAGTTGTCGCGCTTGCAGCCGGAGCTGCGCTTGCTTGGCTACTCTCGCGCAGTATCGTGCGTCCGATCAGCTACGCGGTCTCGGTGGCACGTACCGTCGCCGCTGGTGACCTCAGCAAAGATATCCGCGTACAGTCGAAAGACGAGGCAGGCGAACTCATGCAGGCATTGAAAGACATGAATGATAGCTTGGCGAAGATTGTCGCTGAAGTTCGCGCTGGTACTGAGACCATTGCGACCGGTTCGGCACAAGTGGCCGCCGGTAGTCAGGACCTGTCCGCTCGCACCGAGCAGCAGGCTTCCTCGCTCGAAGAAACCGCTTCTTCGATGGAAGAACTTACCTCTACCGTCAAACAGAATGCCGAAAATGCTCGCCAAGCCAACGTTCTCGCTGGCACGGCATCTGAAGTGGCCTCGAAAGGCGGTGAAGTCATTGGCCAGGTAGTCGGCACTATGGGAGAAATTCATGCCTCGGCCAACAAGATTGTTGACATCATCAGCGTTATTGATGGCATTGCCTTCCAGACCAATATCCTGGCACTGAATGCCGCGGTGGAAGCCGCTCGCGCCGGGGAGCAAGGCCGTGGCTTTGCCGTTGTCGCAAGCGAAGTCCGGACGCTGGCGCAGCGCTCGGCAAATGCAGCCAAGGAAATCAAGTCCCTCATTGACGATTCGGTGGAAAAAGTTGAAGCCGGCAGCCAGCTGGTCAACAGTGCCGGCACGACGATGAATGAGATCGTTGAGAGCGTCAGGCGCGTCACCGACATCATGGCCGAAATTTCTTCCGCAAGCGCCGAACAGACTGCTGGCATCGACCAAATCAATCAAGCAGTAACGCAAATGGATAGCGTTACACAGCAGAACGCCGCCCTAGTAGAGGAAGCTGCGGCCGCCTCCGAATCGATGCAGCATCAGGCCGCAAGCCTAGCAAACACAGTTAGCATTTTTAGGCTCGCAAATAGCCACGTCGCCACGGCTTTAACCACGCCGCGCAGCAAGCATGTTGCGAAACAGCCGCCTAGGGCAATCGTAACAACAGGCAATACGACTCTGTCCGCACCCAGACGCCGCGAGCCAACATCCACGGCGATAGCAAGGAACGCTGCCGCCAGCGGTGATTGGGAAGAGTTCTGAGAAACGCGTAGAGCTGAACTTGGTATTCAATGCCCCGGCAACGGGGCATCCTTTTTTCAAGTCCCAACAAATGCCGGAGCACGTATTTCTATTCCGGCAATCCGCCAATCGAAGGCAAGTCCATCGCATTTTCACCTTGTTAGGACTTCCCTCGTTGGTAATCGATCGCTAGTACCGCTAACCTTCGGCAGTCATGCACCCATTAGCGGACGTTCGCATTTTCAATTTGACTGTCTGCTAGTGGCCGATCCCGGCCGCTGGACCTTGGCGGGCACCAACTTGAACGGCCCCATTTCGCTCTTGTGATACGCATTCCATAAAGCGTCAGAGCGGTCAAAAAAGAGGGTTGGCTGCAAAAGGGATATGGTCTTCCCCCGGAGCCCCCGCACTACTAGGGCTGAACTTCGCCTCGATGATTCGATCAATCCTAGCCATCGCGGATGGTACATGCGACAAGTCTACAAGGAGTGATGCCATGAGCGAGCAGCAGCCGAACCAGAATATGAGCAAGGCGGTACAGTCGCCTGATGAGTGCCTTGTCGCCGCTGCACACGCCGGCGATCTGCCTGCGGTACAGCAAGCTATCACTGATGGCGCCAACATCAATGCGAAGGTCGTCACGGACCGGTTCCGGGGCGAAAAATTCCAAAGCACGGCCTTGCATCTGGCGGTACTGTATGCGCACGAGGCGGTCGCTGCCTATCTCTTGGAAAAGGGTGCAGACGCGAATGTGCTCGACAGTGCCGGCCGCGCACCGCTGCACCTGGCGATTATCGCGCGACAGACCAACTTCGTACGTATGCTTTTAAACGCCGGCGCCGATGTGAATCTGAAGGATGCCAAAGGATATTCGCCGCTGCACTCGATTTCCTCAGCAGGAGACTCCACGGAAACTGTCGATCTGTTGCTTGAGCGCGGTGCCGATGTAAATGCCGCTGACAATGGCGGCGTGACCCCAATTTTTGATGCGGTGTATAACGCGCAACCGGTGCTCGTCAAGAAATTGCTTGAACATGGCGCGATGTTCAATGCGTTCGATAACAATGGCGAGCAGCCGATCCATTTTGCCAATCGAGATAACTTGAAAGAGCATGGGAAAGCGGAACGGACAGTGGAGTGCCTCGCGCTCCTGCTTGAGGCCGGGGCAAGCGCGGACGCGCCTGATCGTCATGGCAAGACCCTGGTGGAGCAATGCGAAAATGATGCGCGGATAGCAGAGCTGGTGGCAGTGTTCGAAGCCAAAGGCGGAGTCGATGCTGCGCTCGCAAAGATTCGGCGTGAAGGTCCACAGGGAGATAGCGATGACTGAAACAGACTGTGAAAAAGTAACGACCGAAGCTGCGCCGATCCAACATGTCCAACAAACGGTGGTTCGGTCACTCGCGCAATAGCTTTAATTCGTCGTCTATTTCGGCGGGATCGTAATCAACCAGCGGAATTCCGCGCTTTTGCACTTCTACCCAAAATCGACTTCGCTCATGCCAGCACTGAGTGCTGCTCGACCAGCCGATACATCGCCTTGCCGAAAACTCTCAACAGCTTCATCGATGGTCATTGCTCCTCCTGTTCAACAAATGGCTATTAATTCAAAAGCGCGTCTGCATACGGACCGGGTACATCCTTCGGGGAAACTGCTACAGCCTCCAGCACATCGGCGCTTGGGTAAGCTTACTCGGTCAGGCGCGCCGCTGCAGCGCTCGCGGATCGAGGTCGTCTATTTTCGACTCACTGCCGCCAGTCGGCTGGACTCCTTGAAGGTCTCTTCTTCGCGTAACACCGGACGTTCGGAACGGAAGCACAACAACAAAGCTTCAGTCAGAAGTAGACGTTCATATACTTAGATGACTTGGCGGATCGCTTCCATGGTTCGACGGCTTTGAAGAATCTCGACCACCCGACAGCCAAATACCTTTAAGAAGCAAATTAGCCAGTCGGCTGTGCGCGCATGCAAGTTGGCGAAAATCACTGTATCAAGAACACTTTCGCGCTGGCAGAAGTCGGCTAGCTCGCGCTGAAAGGGCGCCAAGGATGCCCGCGATCATGAGCAAGCCCGCACTTGTGCCGAAGGTCGCCCGATAGCCGCTCGTATCAAACAGGACGCCGCCTGCCATGGCACCGAGGGTGATCGCGAGCTGGACGACTGCCACCATCAGCCCCCCACCGCGCTCGGCATCCCTAGGCAAGGTTCTTGCCAGCCATGCCCACCAGCCGACCGGGGCCGACGTAGCGACAAGGCCCCAAATGGCTACCAAGATTGTGGTGACGGCAACTGAGTTGCCAAACATGAGGAGTGCTACGGCATCCGTTGCCATCAATATTGGAATGATGAAGAGCGTGCGGTAGAGGTGACCTTTCAGGAGCCACCCGATCAAGATTGTACCGACAAAGCCGGCCACGCCGAGGACGAGAAGCATAAGTGAAAGCGTGGAACCACTTACTTGCGTCACTGTTTCAAGAAATGGGCGCAAGTAAGTGAACAGAGCAAACTGCCCCATAAAGAACACACTTACAGCAGCCATACCTAACGCAACTTCGGGCTGCTTCAACAGGTTTAAGACGTTTCCAGACTGTGGCTTGCGTCCTGCATGCATTGGCGGAAGGCTGATCCATTTCCACCCTAGAGCAATCGCCGCGAGAGGCACGAGACAGAAAAAGGCTCCCCGCCAACCGACAATTGTTCCTAAGAAGCTACCCAGAGGAGCGGCGACCACGGTCGCCAGAGCATTCCCGCCATTGACGATCGCGAGAGCGCGTGTGACTTGGTGTTCCGGCACAAGCCGCATCGCAGTTGCCGCTGACATCGACCAAAAACCACCGATAGCCACGCCAATAAAAGCGCGAGCCACCATGAACATCGCGTAGTTTGGTGAAAAGGCAGCGATTGTTCCAGACACAATCATCAATAGCGTTAGCGCCAGCAACAATACCCTACGATCAAGTCGCCCAACTAACGACGCAATGAAAAGACTGGTAAGCAGCGCAAATGCCCCCGAGACGGAAATGGCCTGTCCGGCCTGTCCTTCAGTGACGCCAAGATCAGTCGCAATCGGTGTAAGCAGGCTAACCGGCATGAATTCGGACGCAACCAGTACGAATGCGCCGAGCGACATAGCCATTACGGCGCCCCACGATGCGTTTGCTTCAAAGTGTCGCTTGTTTTCAGCGTGGATATTCGAGTTCATCAGTCTTTCGAAAGCAGATTTGCCAAGGGCTCCAAGGCAATAAATTCGGTAAGCGGAATAAGGTTCATGCATAACGCGGATCGTAGCCTGCCCCGTCAATCGACTAAGGGCAGGCAGCGTTGCCACGCAGGCACTCGGGTGTGGCTGCTGCCCTGCGCAGGTCACCTATCTATCAATCGCATCATCGCCTCGTTGTACCGTTCGCCACGCACCGACGCGCTCGCCAACACGGCATCGAGCTTGTCCAAGTCGTCCACGCCCAACTCAACATCGGCGGCACCGGCATTCTCCTGAAGTCGGTGGAGCTTCGTCGTACCGGGAATCGGCACGATCCACTGCTTCTGAGCAAGCAACCACGCAAGTGCTACCTGAGCGGGAGTCACTTTCTTCTGCTCGGCAATGGTTGTGATGAGCTGGACCAACTTCGTATTGGCCTCGCGCGCCTGGCCCTGGAATCGCGGCAGCGTACTGCGGATGTCGTCGGCGCCGAAAGTCGTGCTCGTGTCGATCCGTCCGGTCAGTAATCCCTTACCCAGAGGGCTAAAAGGTACGAATCCGATACCCAGCTCCTCGAGAGCCGGCAGGATCTCCGATTCGGGGTCGCGGGTGAACATCGAATATTCACTTTGCAACGCTGCTACTGGCTGGATGGCATGCGCGCGGCGGATGGTAGCGACCCCCGCTTCTGACAATCCGAAGTATCGGACTTTGCCTTCGGCAATGAGATCCTTAACCGTACCTGCGACATCCTCGATCGGGACATTGGGATCGACACGGTGTTGGTAGAACAGGTCGATACGATCGGTCTTGAGGCGTTTAAGAGACTGCTCGGCGACAAAGCGAATCCGCACGGGACTACTATCCAGCTCTCCAGTCTTGGCACTGCCGTTCTTCCAACCGAATTTTGTTGCAAGGACCACATGGTCGCGGAATGCTGCAACGGCTTCGCCCAGCAACTCCTCATTTGCCGCACCGTAGGCTTCCGCCGTATCGAAAAACGTGATGCCGAGGTCATAAGCTGAGCGGATCAGGTTGATGGCGTGCGCCGCATCCGTCGCAGGCCCGTAGCCATACGACAATCCCATGCATCCAAAGCCTAGGGCGGAAACTTTGAGGCCGTTTGTGCCAAGTGTACGTTGCTGCATCATTTTCTCCTGTTGGGTGGTAAAGGCCTCGCAGGCATTTGAGGCCAGACGAAGAACCATCGTCGACGCGAGCGACAGCTTGCCGGCTATGCTCGCAGTGGATTGCGTAATCGGGATGTCCGCCGCCTATATCGCTGCGCTCTACATTTCACGTGGCCAATCGGTCCAGATCCTCACGGCGTTCGCTGTCAAATGCCCTGGCATTACCGCGCTGTGGCCGGAAAGCCGGCGATGAAGTCCGAACATGAAAGCCTTCCTTGCCGCAGTCTTTCCTATAAAACATTAATAAGTCGAAAGTTCGCGCCACAAGCAAGTCAACGGACTGCGAAACCGCCGCCGATGGCCGTCGGCTGGGCGATCATGAAGGCGGCTGCAGGACGGCACAGCCAAAAGCACAGCCGAGGCAATTTCGTCCGCGCGACCGGAATTTCCTTCAGCACTGCGTTCATCGTCTCCGGTTAATCGGCCAACGCCTGCTGCACCATGGGCGTATCGATGCATCCAGGACAGATCACATTGATCCGGATACCTTTTGCCGCATACCCGAGCGCGGCGCTTTTCGTCAGCCCAATGAGGCCGTGCTTGGTTGCGGTATACGCGCCGAGGCCGGGTATGCCGACAAGTCCAGCTTGGGAGGAGGTATTGACGATCGCACTGCTCCCCTGATTGCGCATATGGCGCAATCCATGTTTCATGCAGCTCCAGATGCCGCGCAGGTTGATTCCGATGATGCGATCGAAGTCGGCAGCACTGGCGTCAGCGGTCTCGGCGACCAAAACTTGAATGCCAGCATTATTGAACGCGGCGTCGAGGCGTCCGAAGGACGAGATAGTTTGTGCCACCATGGCAGCGGCTTCGGCTTCGTCGGCGACATTACAGCGGATGGCCAGCGCCTTGTGCCCGGCCGCTACCAGGACTTTTGCCGCTGAGCGCACGGCGGTCTCGTCAATATCGGCCAGCACAACGGCAGCCCCTGCTTGGGCATATGCCTTTGCGGTCTCGAAACCAATACCAGAGCCTGCGCCAGTCACGAGGGCAACCTTGTTTTCAAATGTCTGTGTCATGGCGAATCGTTCGATGGATGTCCTCAAAGCGAGGATGTGACTTTACTAGGCGCTTATTCATGCCGGTAGGGAGTAAACTTCGAATACCGATATACAAAAAATTTATAAATGCCACGCGTTGACTTCAATAATCTGCAGGCCTTTATCGTCGTAGCCCGCGAGCGTAGCTTCACGCGCGCAGCGGCGCAGCTTGGGGTATCGCAACCGGCGCTGAGCCATACGATCAGGGGACTGGAATCCCGGTTGGGAGTGCGCTTGCTTTCGCGCACTACCCGTGGAGTCTCGCCCACGGAAGCGGGAGAGCGTTTGCTGGCGAACCTCGGGCCGTATTACGAAGGGATTGAAACAGAGCTTGCTGAACTTAGCGGTCTTCGGGACAAGGCTTCCGGCACCATTAGAGTCACGGCGCCCGATTATGGCGCAAGCAGTTTCCTCTGGCCGAAGCTGTCCCACCTGATGCTGGAATATCCCGAAATCAACATCGAAATCGATATCAACAATCGAATGGTTGATATTGTGGCCGAACGTTTCGACGCGGGTGTCCGACTTGGCGACCAAGTGGCTAAGGATATGGTCGCTGTTCGCATTACGCCGGACCTGCGCATGGCTGTCGTCGCCGCACCATCGTACTGGACAGCGCATCCCCGCCCGCAAACGCCACAGGATCTCACTGCACACAACTGTATCAACCTACGCTTGGCAACGTATGGCGGCTTATATGCCTGGGAGTTTGAGAAGGATGGCAAAGCGCTGGAAGTACACGTTCGCGGGCAATACACAGGCAACACCACCCCACAAATGTTAGAAGGCGCGCTAGCTGGAGTCGGCGTGGCTTATGTGCCAGCGGGGCTGGCACAGGAACATATCGAGAAGGGGCGCCTAGCCCCAGCTCTGGAAGATTGGTGGGCCACATTTCCCGGATACCACCTCTACTTTCCAAGCCGACGCCAAACCTCGCGTGCATTTGCCCTCCTGGTAGAAGCGCTTCGGTATCCGTCTCTTTGAAGAGTGTCCGTTGATTACATTGTGCGCTTTGAGCCGCCAATACACCGCTCACTCCGAATAGGATGCCCATCCACAGGCAGATTCGATCGAATGGCCAATCCCTGCCCTAACGCGGTTGTCGGAATGCTAGACGGAGGAATGTAGAGGAATTAAAGCGGTCTAACCATGAGCATCGCCACCTTGAGGAGGCCATCATGGGCGCTGCTTATTCCGTGGATCTACGACGCAAAGTTGTCCGGGCCTGTGAGCGCGGTACAGCATCGCAGGCAGAAGTGGCCAGCTTCTTTGGCGTCAGCCTG
>NZ_JAEPBG010000020.1 GCF_016632335.1 Noviherbaspirillum pedocola | reverse complement strand
AGACGCCGCACCTTATCCGCTTCAGGGCCCGGCGCCACGGCGCGATCAACGGGATTAAAAGCAACGGCAACTACAAAGGCACTGCAACTGCAACTGCAACTGCAACTGCAACTGCAACTGCAACTGCAACTGCAACTGCAACTGCAACTGCAACTGCAACTGCAACTGCAACTGCAACTGCACAAGCGACATACTGTTATCACGCCGTGCAAACGCTAGGCCTGACTGCCGACCGCAGCAAACCTCACCCGGCAAAAATCCGCGAAGATTTGGCCCTTGCCAGCCGGGCAGCGCTCACAGAAGCGCCCCATGCCGCGCAAGCAGAACCACCGAGGAGACAGCTTGAAAACCACACTCAATATCAACGGCCGCAGCCAGACCGTGGACTGCACGGGCGATACGCCGCTGCTGTACGCGCTGCGCAATGATCTCGGCCTGAATGGCCCGAAATTCGGTTGCGGCATGGCGCAATGCGGCGCATGCACCGTGCATCTCGATGGCGCCGCCGCGCGCAGCTGCGTCACGCCGGTGTCCGCTGCCGTCGGTATGCGCATCACCACCGTCGAAGGCCTGGGACGCGAAGGCCAGCCGCATCCGGTCCAGGCGGCTTTCATCGCTGAACAGGCCGGGCAGTGCGGCTACTGCCTCTCCGGCATGGTGATGAGCGCGGCAGCGCTGCTGCGCGACAATCCCGACCCCAGCGACGCCGATATTCGCGCCGCATTGAACGGCAACCTGTGCCGCTGCGGCAGCCATGTGCGCATCCTGCGCGCGGTCAAGCGCGCGGCCGCGGCGATGAAGCAGGAGGCAGCATGACGGCCCCCATCCATGCCGGACGGCCGCAACGGCCCTCTCGCCGCGCCTTCCTGCGCGATTGCGGCGCCATCGTCGTGTCCTTCGCCTTCACTGGCCCGCTTGCGGCACAGACCTCAACGCCCAAGGACAAGCTGGACTTGTATCGCGGCCTCGATTCCTGGCTGGCGGTCGATGAAGCCGGACGCGTGACGGTGTACTGCGGCAAGGTCGAGCTCGGCACCGGCGTGCGCACCGGCCTGACGCAGATCGTCGCCGAGGAACTCGATCTGCCGATGGCATCGATCACGATGATCATGGGCGACACCGCGCTGGTCCCGGACCAGGGCACCACCACCGGCAGCAAGACCATACAGCTTGGCGGCCCGCCGCTGCGGCGTGCCGCGGCCGAAGCGCGCGCGGCGCTGGCGGAACTTGCCGCCGCGCGGCTGAACCTGGCGACGGAACGCATCGCGGTGCGCGACGGCTACGCCTTTGACCGCGACGCGCCGCAGCGCCGCCTGTCCTTTGCCGAGCTG
This sequence comes from Noviherbaspirillum pedocola, assembly GCF_016632335.1. Lineage (GTDB taxonomy): Bacteria > Pseudomonadota > Gammaproteobacteria > Burkholderiales > Burkholderiaceae_D > Noviherbaspirillum_A > Noviherbaspirillum_A pedocola. The sequence goes on along the minus strand of NZ_JAEPBG010000020.1, from coordinate 86,688 downwards.
ATCGGCGGCCGGCGCTTCGAGCGCCGCATCGGCAAGCCGGCGGAAAAGCCGATCGCGGCATACCGCATCGTTGGCCAGCCGGTTCCGCGCGTGGATCTGCCGGCCAAGCTGATGGGCAATTTCGAATATGTGCAGAACGTGCGCGTGCCCGGCATGCTGCATGGCCGCGTGGTGCGGCCCGCCGCCATCGGCGCGACGCTGGTGCGCGTGGATGACGCTTCGGTGCGCGGGCTCGGCGCGCGCGTGGTAGTGCGCGGCAATTTCGTTGGCGTGGTGGCTGCGCGCGAGGAAACCGCGATCCTGGCCGCGCAGCGCCTGCGTGTCGAATGGAAGCTGCCGGAAGGCGCGCGCGAGCCGGTCGATGTCCATGCGGAGATGCGCGGCTATCCGAGCAGGTTGAAACCGGTCGCTGCAAAGGGCGACATCGATGCCGGCTTCGGGCACGCGGCTGCCGTTATCGAAGCCAGTTATGCCACGCCGTTCCAGATGCATGGCTCGATCGGGCCGTCCTGCGCTGTGGCCGACGTGCGGACGGATGGGGCGACGGTCTGGTGCGGCACGCAGCACAGCTTCGGCCTGGTCACCGCAGTGGCGCAGGCGCTCGGCATGGCGCCGGAACGGGTGCGCATCGCCTGGACCGAAGCCTCGGGCTGCTATGGCCACAATGGCTCGGACGATGCCGCGCTCGATGCGGCGCTGATGTCGCAGGCTACGGCCAAGCCGGTGCGGGTGCAGTGGATGCGCCAGGACGAACACCGCTGGGAGCCGAAGGGCCCGGCGATGCTCATCGACCTGAAGGCCGGTGTCGATGCGAACGGCAACATCGTTGCCTGGGATTTCCTGAACCTGACCGCGACCCACAGCACCCGGCCGCGCCATCATGCCGGCAATACCCTTGCCGGGCAGCTGATCGGCTTCGCGCCGGCGCATGCACTGTCCAATGGCGAGCGCAATGCCGATGTCGGTTATGCGTTCGACGCGAAGCGGGTGCGCATGCGCTATCACGAGTCCAGTCCACTGCGCCCGTCCGCATTGCGTGGCCTGGCCGCCTATCCGAACACCTTTGCCAATGAATCCTTCATCGACGAGCTTGCCGCGCGCGCCGGCGCCGATGCGTTGGCCTATCGACTTGCTTATGTGACGGACGAGCGCGCCCGTGCAGTGCTGGAGACGGTTGCGCGCATTGCGCAATGGCAGAGCGGCGCGGCCCCGCTGTCGCAGCGCGAAGCAGTCGCGCCTTCAACATCGGCACGCGGCATGAACGCCAAGCGCGGGCGCGGCATCGCCTGGTGCCGCTATGAGAACGCGCATGCCTATGTCGCGGTGGTCGCCGAAGCCGAGGTCGATGCCAACAGCGGTCGGGTTCGGGTGACGCGCCTGTTCGCCGCGCAGGATTGCGGACTGATCGTCAATCCCGATGGCGCGCGCAATCAGGTCGAGGGTTGCCTGGTGCAGGGCATGAGCCGCGCCTTGTTCGAGGAAGTCACGTTTCATCGCGGCGGCGTCGATGCGAGCGACTGGATGGGCTATCCGATTGCGCGTTTCGAAGACGTGCCGGAGACGGTTGCGGTGGAGTTGATCGATCGTCCGGACCAGCCTTCGGTCGGCTCCGGCGAGGCGGCGACCTGCCCGGTGGCCGCGGCCATCGGCAATGCGATTTTCGACGCCGCCGGCATCCGCTTGCGTGAATATCCGTTCACGCCGCAGCGCGTGCGCGCCGCGCTGGCGCAGGGCACGCCGGCATGAGGCGCTGGCGAGTTCGTGCCTTCGCCGGCGCGCATCGCTTTATTGGCGTTCATGTCCTGCACGCCTGGCGAGCTTGCGCGGCGCTGGCGCTGTGCTGCGCCATGCAGCACACGCTGGCCGCGGACCTGAAGCTGTATGCCGCGGCCGGCGTGAAGGCGCCGCTGGAACGCATCGCGCGGGACTTCGAAGCCTCCGGCGGCGGACATGTGACGCTCGTCTTCGATACCGCCGGCGGCGCCGAGGAACGCTTTCTCGCCGACCGTGGAGCGAGCGCCCTTGTCACCAGCGCCGTGCGCGTGCATGCCGCGCAGGATGCCGGCAGGCTGCGCGACGGCGCCACGGCAGTCATAGGCGCGACTGTCGGCGGCCTGGCGGTTCCGCGCGGCGCGGTCAAGCCGGATATCTCGGATGCGCGGCATCTGCGCGATGCGCTGCTGGCCGCGCCGCGCATCGCGCTGTCGGATCCGGCACGCGGCGCGACGGTCGGCAGGCATTTTCTTGGCGTCATCGAGGCGCTTGGTATCCGCGACGCGGTAATGAAGAAGGTGGTGCTCGCGCCGAACGGCGTGGAGACGATGCGCCTGGTCGAGGAAGGCCGCGCCGATCTCGGCGTGACGCAGATCAGCGAAATCCTGCAGGCCGATCCGGCGTGCCTGCTCGGGCCGTTTGCGGCGCCGTACGACCTGGCGACCGATTACGCATTGTGGATGCCGGCCGATGCACCGGCGGCGATGCGGGCTTTCGCGGCGCTGGCAACGTCGCCCGCCGAGCGCGCGCGGCTGCGCGCGGATGGCTTGCGGCCGCCGGAGTGAGACGGTGCCGCGGAACTGTGGGCCGGGGATGCCCGCTTTCCCGACCGATCGCAAATGCCCGGCAACGCGTAGGTTGGGCTGCCAAGCCCAACATGCACGCGGTCCGCGAAAACTCGGTGTTGGGCTTGCCGTCCAGCCCAACCGAAGGAATCCCACGGTTCGCGGGCCACAGGCGTCTGATGTTGGGCATGGCAGCCCAACCTACGATCGCTCAGAGTGGCGATGTGCTACCGATGCCCGCTCACGCCAACCTGCTCGCACATGTCCAGCACCGGGCAGGTCGAGCAGTGCGGCAGCCTGCCGGTGCAGATGTGCTTGCCGAAGGGCACCAGCAGGCGGTTGATGTCTATCCAGTGCCGCCGCGGCAATTTGGCTTCAAGTGCCGACAACGCCCGTTCCGGCGACGAGGCATGCACATAGCCCCAGCGTCCGGTGACCCGATGCACATGCACATCGACGCTGATGATGGGCTCGCCGCAGGCCACGCCCAGCACCAGGTTCGCGCATTTTGGCCCGACGCCGGCGAAGGACAGCAGCACATCGCGATCGGCGGGCAGTGCGCCGCCGTGGTCCTGTTCCACGCGGCGCGCGATCTCGCGCATCTGCTGCGCCTTGCGCTCGTGGAAGGTGCTGGGATTGATCAGCGCGTCGACTTCTTCGTCGGTTAGCCGGGCCAGCGCGGTCGGCGTGCGTGCGCGCTCGAACAGCCGCCGCGATGCCGGCAGCGTGACTTCATCGAAGGTGCGTATCGAGATGATGCAGGCCATCAGCTGCTCGAACACCGAGCCGTAACCTTCCTCGGCGAGCTGGAACAGCGCCGCTTTCGGCCAGGGCCGCACGGCGGTTTCGATGCGGGCGAGCGCGGTATCGATGTCGAAGTCTCGGGTTTTCATCGGCGCGAGTCCTGGTCTGAGCTCATGCGCCAACGATAGCCGCAGCCCGGCGCAGGGCAGGCCTGCGCGGACATGCCGCTAGCGCAGGCGCAAGGCGGGCGCTGCTTCAGCTCTCCAGCGCATGGCCGGCCGCCACCCAGGCTTCGATGCCGCCATGCAAGGGCCGCACGCGGCGATAGCCCTTCTGCATCAGTTGCCGCGCAACGATGGCGGCCGATGCCTCATTCGGGCAGGCGCAGTAAATGATGAGCTCGGCATCCTCGGGAACATCGAGATCGAGCCGGCGCATGTCTTCCGCCGCCAGCGCAATGGCGCCGGGAATGCGGCCTTCGGCCTGGTCGCGCGCCGGCCTGACGTCCACGATCACCGGCGCCGCGCCGCTGCTGTGCAGCGCATGCAGCTCGTCGACCGAGATGCGCGCCATGCGCAGGGACTTGCGGAAGCGGTCGCGCTGCCACCATTTGCGGGCGACGAAGGCCGCCAGCGCCAGCAGCACCAGCAGCATGCCCCATTTGCCCAGTTGCGCCAGCACCGCCAGCAGATCGCCGACCGCGGCCTGGAACAGCGAACCGAGCCAGATTGCCGATCCGGCCCATAGCGCCGCGCCGAGGCCGTCGCACAGGAGGAATACCGTGCGCCGCGTGCCCAGGGTGCCGGCAAGAGCGCTGCCTATCGAAGCAAAGCCGGGAATGAACTTCGCCACCAGGAGCGACGCCGCGCCGAAGCGCAGATAGAGGTTCTCGGTCTGCCGTACGCAGGCATCCGGTGACAGTGAGATGCGGCACAGCCGCGCCATGATGCTGCGGCCGTAACGCCGTCCGGCCAGGAACCAGAACAGATCGGCCATGAGCGCGGCGGCTACCGCGGTGGCCAGCAGCGTGGCGCCGGAATAGCTGGTGTGGCCGAGCAGCGCGCCGGTGACCACCAGCGACGGATAGGCTGGCAGCGGCGCGCCGAGCTGTTCGATGAGCACATTCAGGAAGATCGCGGCCAGGCCATAGTGCTCGATCAGTTGCTGTAGATGGGACATGGCGATGAAGAAGAAGGAATCGGAGCACGGCGCGGCGGGAGCGGGCTGACATGATACGGCGATATCCGCTTTGCCGCGCGACATGGCGACGCTTGCCTTCAAGGCACGTAATCGAGATACCCCGAGTCGCCCATGCTCGACAGCAAAAACCGTGTTCTCGGCAATCTTCCTACATGCGCTGTGGCTCTTGTCCGATGGAAGGATGAGCGGGATGGGGCTATCGTATGGCGCTTGATCGGACCGGCTGCGGTCCGCATGCTGAAGGATGGAAATCATGGACATTGGATTCATCGGACTGGGCCACATGGGCGAGCCGCTCGCCGCCAATCTGCTCAAGGCCGGGCACAGGTTGGTCATATGGAACCGCTCACAGGCTTCGGCGCAACGCCTCGCGGCGCAGGGCGCGCAGATCGCGACGACGCCGGAGGAGGCGCTCGGCACAGGCATCGTGTTCTCGATGCTGGCCGACAACGATGCGATACGCGCGGTGCTCATCGATAGCGGCGTCATGGCGAAGGCAGCGAAGGAAAGCGTGCATGTGAACATGTCGACGATCTCGGTGGCCTACGCGCAGGAATTGACCGCGCAGCACGAGAAACTTGGCATAACCTACATTGCCGCGCCAGTGCTGGGCCGACCCGATGTGGCGGCCGCCGGCAAGCTCAACATTCTGGCCGCGGGTCCGGCGGCGGCGATCGATCGGGTACAGCCATTGCTCGATGTGCTCGGCCAGAAGACCTGGCGCCTCGGCGAGACGGCATCGCATGCGAACGTCATCAAGCTTGCCGCGAATGTGCTGCTCGCATCAGCGGTAGAGACCATTGCAGAGACCGCCACATTCGTATCAGCCCATGGCGTTGCCGCAGCCGACCTGCTGCAGATCATCAGCAACAGCACCTTTCCCGGTCCGGTGTACCAGGGCTACGGCAAGCTGATCGTCGAAGACCGTTTTGATCCGCCCGGCTTTAAGGCGGGCCTGGCGCTCAAGGATGTGCGGCTGGCGCTGGCGGCAAGCGACGACAAGGCCACGCCGATGCCGATCGCCAGCCTGGTGCGCGACAGTCTCCTCGACGCACTGGCCCATCAGGAAGGCGACAAGGATCTCGCGGTGCTGGGCAGGGTGGCCGCGCGCCGGGCAGGGCGCTAAGCCAGCCTGACTCGGGCAATGGTCTTGATGTTGCCGAATGGCGTGGTGTAGATCCTTTCGGCCTCCATCCCGCCGGCATCGAGCAGGGCAAGGATGTCGGCTTCCTCGTAAAGGCATACGTTTCCGTGGATGCGATGCTTGTCCGCCATCGGCTGCCACAAGGGTGCATACCGCGTAGCCAGCGCGCTCGTGCCTTCGTAATGCCGGCCGAGCTCGCTGCGCAGCCCAGATGCGGACAGATACAGCTTCCCCTCCGCGTTAAGTGCGCTTCTGAAAAGCCGCATCACGTCTGCGGCTTGCGCAAACGGCAGGTAATGAATGAAGCGCTGCGCGACGATGACATCGAATGTCCCGAGCCTTGCGTACAGGTCCACCTGTCGCAGATCCGCCTGCACGAATTCGATGCCCATCGGGTCTTCGCCGGCATCGGCATCGAGAATGTCTTGGCGATGGTCCAGCAGATCCACAGCCGTCACCAGCGCACCCGCCCTTGCCATGCGGCGCGCCTGTCCGCCGGCAGCGCACGCGGCATCGAGTGCGCGCACCGCGCCGCCATCCGGTCGGCCGATGAGGCTGCGGATGTGCCGTACGGCGCTGCCATCGAGGAAATCGCCGCGCTGCGTGGCGACGTCATTCCCATAGCCTGCGCCCCTTACCTTCGGTCTGTCGCCATTTTCATTCGACTTGCTCATCCGCTCTCCCTGGCAGCTGCTCCAAGCTTGTGTCCACCGACGCATCTCTGGCCGCACGCAATCCTTGGCGGACAGTGAAAACAGGTCCAAGTTCAGCCCCTGTCCCGTTATGCGGGGCGGGCCTCATGACGGGATGCACCACGCAACCCGGATGCCTTCATATCGGCAAGACAGCCTCAATCGGTTGGACCTCTATGCTTTCCGCGCGCCAGTTCCCGATCCAGCGCATTGGCGAAGCGCTGCCGGTCGGCGTGGCTGAACGCGGCCGGGCCGCCGGTGTCGACACCGCTGCCGCGCAGCTCCTCCATGAAAGCCCGCATCGTCAGCTGCTGGGCAATCGTGTCCTTGGTGTACCAGTCGCCGCGCGGATTCAGCGCCAAGCCGCCCTTTTCCAGCACCAGCGCGGCCAGCGGTATGTCGCCGGTCACGACGATGTCGCCGGCAGCCATGCGCCGCACGATTTCCGCGTCGGCCGCATCGGCGCCTGCCGGGACCTGCAGCGCGCGGATGAAGCGCGAGCCGGGGACCCGGATCAACTGGTTGGCGACCAGCGTGACAGGGATCTGCAGCCGGTCGGCTACGCGAAACAGGATGTCCTTGATGACTGCAGGGCAGGCGTCGGCGTCGACCCAGATAGGCATGATGAAGAATAAGGAAGAAGGAAAAGGGAAGCGGGGGGCTGGGGCATTGTAACGGCAAGCGTCCCGGACGATGCGCGTACATCGCCGTTCGCTCTTCATTGGATGCCGCGTCATTGCCACTTCAGCGACGCGGGCCGGCATCGGTCACGCAGCGCAGCGACCAAATGTCGACCGCAGGGGCCGCGCAATGGTCTCGATGAACTATACTCGCCGCACTTTTCCGCGAACCCGCGACACCCCGTCAGTCCCGCGCATTTCAGAATGAACAAGAAGTCCAACCAATTCACCCTGCACCATCCCCTCGCTTTCTGGCTCGGAACGCTTGCCATCGTCGCCGGCGTGCTGGCCCATATGCCGATGTTCGTATGCGCTTCCGATATGGGCTACCAGATGGTCGGCATGGAGATGGATGCGATGATGCTGACCGGGATGGCGCTGATCCCCTTCGGTCTGCTGCTGGCGGCCTACGGCCTCATCCCGCGCATGGCGCAGCTGCGCAAGGCATCCACGCATGCGGGCCCGCATTTCCATGCCGCCGACCGCATTCCGCTCAACCGCCAGCACTGGTCCCTGGTCGCCGTGCTGGTCGTGGCCCTGACCATCGATGTGATGAAGCCGGCCACGCTCGGCTTCGTGATGCCGGGCATGACCAGGGAATACGGACTCGGCGGCCAGTATGCGGGCCTGCTGGCCTTCGTCGCGCTGACCGGCACCACGGTCGGCTCGGTGATCTGGGGCATGGCCGCCGACCGGGTCGGACGTCGCGCCACCATTCTGCTGTCAGCGCTGATGTTCATCGGCACCGCGATCTGCGGCGCGATGCCGTCGTTTCAATGGAACCTGGTGATGTGCTTCCTGATGGGCGCATCGGCCGGCGGCCTGCTGCCGATCGCCTTCACCCTGATGGCGGAAATGATCCCGGCGGCGCATCGCGGCTGGCTGCTGGTTGCGCTGGGCGGCATCGGCAACTCGGCCGGTTATCTGGCCGCGGCCTGGGCGGCGAGCCTGCTGGAGCCGGCCTTCGGCTGGCGCGTGCTGTGGCTTCTGGGCCTGCCTACCGGCGCGATGATCCTGCTGCTGAGCCGCATGCTGCCCGAATCCCCGCGCTTTCTCGCGACCCAGGGATTGCATGCGCAAGCGCGCGCCGTGATGGCGCAGTTTGCCGGCCCTGGCGACGTGGTCGAGGAACAGGCAGCGGCGGATGGCGTGAAGACGCCGCCAGGCATGCGCGCCTTGCTCAAGGGCGGTTACGGCCCGCTGACGATAGGCATGACCGTTGCAGGCGTTGCCTGGGGACTGGTGAACTTCGGTTTCCTGCTGTGGCTGCCGACCAATCTGCGCGCCATGGGCATGGACCCGGCCGCTGCCACCAGCCTGCTGGCCAAGTCCGCGTTCCTCGCGCTGCCCGGCACCCTGCTCGTGATCTGGCTCTACCACCGATGGAGCACGGTACGCACGCTCGTGGCCTTCATCGGCCTGAGCGCCGCGAGCCTGCTGGGCTTCTTCCTGCTCGGTCACTTCGGCGTCGGCTCGGTTGCCGCCATGGTGCTGGCGACGGTGGCGCTGCTGGTGTCAGCAAGCGGCGTGATCGCCACGCTGGTGCCGTATGCGTCCGAAATCTACCCGGTGCATCTGCGCGCCACCGGCGCCGGCCTGATCGCCGCGGCGTCGAAGCTGGGCGGCATCCTGGGCGCGGGCTTCGGCGTCATTGGCCTGTTCGGCAGCATGCCGCTGGCCGCCATCGTCATCGCGGCGCCGATGGCCATGGCGGCGCTGCTGCTGGCCAGAAGCGGTGTCGAGACCCGGGGCAGGCGGCTGGAAGAGATACAGGAGCTGCTGGATGCGTCAGCCCTGGAAAGCGCAGAGAGGCTGGCGCGGCGCTAGGCTCGGGTCGCATTCTTCATGTCGTTTGGCTTTCCCACCCGTTTTCCGCATGTCGAAGTCAGTGAAGACAGTGTCAGGGCGAACACGCTCTAGCGGCTCGCGATGCTATCGCGCAGGCTGTGAGGTTTTCTTCCCGGGCGTCCTAATTCGTGGCCGCGCAAGGCAGGGTGACACTGAACATGCTTCCCATGTTCGGGCCATCGCTCATGGCGGTGACGGTGCCGCCGTGAAGTTCAACAAGGCTTTTGACAAGCGTAAGGCCCATCCCGAGGCCACTCGATTGACGGTCACTCGTCATCTTCGCTTGCGTATAGAGGTTGAAAATCTCCGGCAGTAACGCCGGCTCGATGCCGATCCCGGTATCGCTCACGGTGAATAGGGCCTTCCCTGCTTCGATCAGCAATCGGGCCGTGATGTCGCCGTGGGCAGGCGTATAGCGGGCGGCGTTGCCGATGAGATTGCCGGCGACTTGCACGAGCCGGACATGGTCGCCGAAAACGATGCACGCCTCTTCCGGCAAATCCAGTGTCAGTCTGTGCTGCTTGGCGTTCATCATCGGGCGCAACTGTTCCGCTGCGGCAGTGATGGCGGCACACAAGTCCACCGGGTTCCTTTCAAGAGAAACCTGACCACGCGAGATGCGCGAAATATCCATCAGGTCTTCCACGAGGCGCGTCATGTGCGCGACCTGCCGGTTGATCACCCTGGCGAAGTGCGCGGTGCGTTCGGGGCCGAAATCGGTTCTCTCCAGCAGGTCGGTAGCCATCCGCACGGCGGATAGCGGATTGCGCAATTCATGGCCGAGCATGGCAAGGAATTCATCCTTGTGAACATTCTCCTGCCTGGCGATCTCTTCCGCCTCGCGCAGCGCGGTGACGTCCTGACAGAGTCCGATCCACTCGCGGACATGTCCATCCTTGTCCTTCAAGGGCACGCCGTGAGAAATCATGTTCCTGTACTGGCCATCGCTGCGGCGCATGCGGTAGGTTGTCATGTAATCCATCCCCGTCGCCACCGCGGCATGCCATTCGGCGAGCAGGCCTGCCCGATCATCCGGCTGGATGGCATTGGCCCATCCTTCGCCACTCGATTCGGCGCTCGTCTGGCCAGTGAATCTTGCCCATCCCGGGCTCATCTCGCAGACCATGCCGGTGGCATCCGCTCGCCAGACGACTTCGGAGGTGTTTTCGGCAAGTGCCCGGTACCTTGCCTCGCTATCGGCAACGGCCTGTTCTGCGGTCTTGCGACGTGTGATGTCACGGAAGTAAATCGCCATCCCTTCGTCGATGGGCTGCGCATGCACTTCATACCAGCCCACGTCGCCGGAAGGCGAAACCCAACGATTTTCTATCCACAGCGGAATGCGTTCACTCATTGCCCTGCGAAACATGGTCCCCATTTCCGTGTCGTTGACTTCCGGCCAGACCTTCCAATGGCTTTTGCCGATCATGTCGGCAATCGGGCGCTGGCACATCCGCACAGCCGCATGATTCATTTCCCGCACGGTGAAATCATGGGCAAGCACGATATAACCTTCGTCCATGTGCGCGAGTACCTTGTTGCGGCGTTCCCGTTCCTGCCGCGAGCTTGCATCAGCGAGTTCGCGCCCGAGAATGAGAGCGATGGTGCCAGCGCAAATATCGGTAAGTTCCATTTCGCGCGCCGTCGGGGTATGCGGCATGCCAAAGTAGACCGTAACCACGCCAATCGCCGTGTCGTCGTCATAGAAAGGTGTCGAGTACACCGCGCCGACATGATTGGCCTTTGCCCATGGATGAAAGGCCTCGAAGCGCTCATCCTTATCGAAATTTTCAACGACGATGCGGTCGCGCTCGGCAAAGGCCGCGCCGGAGCAGCCTTCGCTAAGCTTGATGCGGTTCAGCTCCTCGACCTCCTGCTTCGTCATGCCTATGCTTGCCCTGACGGTCAGACACTCCAGTCCAGGATCATGAATGGATATGACAGCGCGCGAAGTGTGATGGAAGGCCACAACACTTGCCAGGACCTCCGCCAGCTTGGCAGTCGTGGAATTCGTCTTCAGCAGTTGCGTACTCAGGCGGTGGAGAGCTTTCCAGTCTCGGATCTGGTCAAGCTCGGACGAGTCTGTGGTGCCACTATTGTTGAGGGTGGTTCGCATGGTCGCAGTGATAGGCAGCAAGGAAGGCCGAGGCGGGAGAAAGCGAAACAGAAAGGCAATGCAGGCGCTTCGGATAGAACCCTGCAAGTAGACCAGGTATCCGCCATTCCTCCAATGCCAATATGCATCATCGACGCTGTGGAGCTTCGCCCGCACGGTCAGCGCCTGCCCACCTCCGCCAAAATGGCAGCCAGCTTGCCGGTATCGACCGGTTTGACGAGATGCCGATCAAAGCCGGCTGCCATCATCTCCGCGCGGTCGCTTTCCTGGCCATAGCCGGTAACGGCGATGAGCACCGTATGCGCCGTCTCGGCTTGGGCGCGAAGCCGCCGCGCCAGTTCGTTGCCATCCATTTCCGGCAAGCCGATGTCCAGCAGGCAGACCTGCGGCGCTTCTTCCCTGGCGCGCTGCAATGCGCTGCGCGAGTCATGTTCGACCGCCACCCGGTGTCCCTGCGTTTCCAGCAGCATGGCAAGCATTGCGGCTGCATCGACGTTGTCGTCCACCACCATCATGCGCAGCGAAGCAACGGGGTGCCGCATGGCGCTGCCGGCGAATTCCGGTGCATTGCCGCTGTCGCGCGGCGCCAGGCGCGGCAGGCGCACGGTGAACCGGCTTCCCTTGCCCAGCCCCGCGCTTTCGCATGTCACCGTGCCGTGATGCAATTCCACCAGGCTCCTGACCAGCGCCAGCCCCAGTCCCAGCCCGCCCGAAGAACGGTCCGAGCTGCGCTCAGCCTGCGCAAAAAGATCAAAGGCGCGTGAGACCAGTTCCGGCGTCATGCCTATGCCTTCGTCCTGCACGTCGATGACGACGCTGTCATTCCGCACCTCGGTCTTCAACAGGATGCGGCCGCCTTCATGCATGTACTTGGCGGCATTGTTGAGCAGATTCGCAAGCACCTGCACCAGCCGCTTCTTGTCGCCCATGACCAGCGGCGCTTCGGGCGTGAGCTGCATGCCGAGCTGATGGCGGCGCGAGCGGATCAGCGGCGTCACCTGCTCGACGGCGTCCGTGATCACATGGCTGATGTCGAGCGGCGCATTGTCCAGCTCCACCAGGCCGCGCGTGACGCGCGAGACATCCAGCAGATCGTCTACCAGGCCCGTCATGTGCCTGACCTGGCGGGCGATGATCTGGCTGGTCTGCCGCACCCGCGCCTCGCTGAGCTGCGCCAGCTGCAACAGCTCGGCCGCCGCGCCGATCGGCGCCAGCGGATTGCGCAGCTCATGCGCGAGCATCGCCAGGAACTCGTCCTTGCGTCGATCGGCTCCCTTCAGCGCCTCTTCCACCCGCTTGCGTTCGGTGACATCGATGACGATGGCCACCAGCCCCTGGAACTGATGCTCGGGGCCGTGCAGCGCCGTCACGCTGCTGGTGGCCCACAGCAGCGAGCCGTCCTTGCGCCGGTATTGCTTGTCGATGGTGTATCCCTTGTCGCCTTCCACCAGCCCCTGCAGCACAGCCATGGTCTGCTCCACCGAGTCGGGTGCGGTCACCTCGAGTATTGAGGTTCCGATCAATTCTTCTTCGGTGTATCCGAGCATCTGGCAGTATTTGCCGTTTACCAGCACGATGCGGCCATGGGCATCGGCCTCGACCACGCCGGTGGCCGCCTGGCTGATGATTTTTTCCAGCCGCTCGCGGCTGGCGAACAGTTCCACCTCGGCTTGCTTGCGGTCATGGATGTCCGTAGAGGTGCCGAACCATTGCACGATCTTCCCGGCGGCGTCGAAGAAGGGCTCTGCGCGCACGAGAAACCAGCGGTATTCCCCTGAAGCGGAACGTATGCGGTGTTCCATCGTGAAGGTGATGCGTTCTTCCCATGCCTTCTGCCACGCTCGCATGGTGGGCTCGTGATCGTCCTGATGCACGAACTGGGCCGAGACATCGGCGGGGGTGTCGGGAGCGATAGCCGCGCCGGTATAGATGGTCCACTGCTTGTTGAAGAACACGGCCCGACCCTGATCGTCGATCGACCACACGATTTGCGGAATCGCGTCCGCCATCGAGCGGAAACGCTTTTCGCTGTCTTGCAGGGCACGCTCGGAAGCCTTGCGCTGGGTTACATCGGTGAAGGTGACGACGGCGCCCACGTAGGCGCCATCCTGCATCGTCGGCGCGACCGAGTAGGAGACAGCGATCGGCGTGCCATCCTTGCGCCAGAAGACTTCGTTCTCCACGCGTAGCGAATCGCCTTTGGCGACCGCATTGAGAAGGCGGCATTCCACTGCCGGATAGAGCGAACCATCGGCGTGATGATGATGAATCAGCGCATGGAGCTGGCGGCCGATGAGCTCATCCGGCTCGTAACCGAGCATCGCGGCACCGGCCCGGTTCATGAAGGTACAGCTGTTATCCGGCGCCATGCCGTAGATGCCTTCGGCCGACGAATCGAGCAGGCGCGCGAACTGCGCCTGGCTGAATTGCAGTCTCTCCCAGGCGTCGTGCTCGACGGTGACGTCACGGGATACCGAAAGCAGCCGCGTGGCTTCCCCGTTCGCGGCGGGAACCGGCATCACCGTCACATCCCACCACTTCGGCGTGCCTTTCGCGGTGGGACAGAACGCGCGGAAGCGACCCGTCTGGCCGGCGCGCGCGCTGGCTATGGCGGACTGCACGGTCTCGCGGCTTGCTTCGGGCCACAGCATCGCCAGCGGGGAGTTGGCGACGGCGCCGAAGTCGTCGATCTCCATGACGCACTGGCCATTGTGGTTCATGGCCAGCAGACGGCCGTCGAGATCAAGCAGCTTCACGCAGTCCGGACTGCATTCGAACAGCACCGAATCGAAGGCGGAAAGCCCGGTGTTTTCCGAGCCTGTTGCAAACATCGGAGTATGACTTTTCTTAGGTGAATTCATTCTTGGAAATGGCGCGGCTGTGCTGGTGGCAGGTGGATGTTTTCCCTGCCTTTGGGACTTGCCTGGAAATGGATGAGAAGGCTAAAGCCCCCAAGGGGCCCGCGGTTGGGCTAAAGCTTACCTAATCCTTGGCGTTGGCGACTTGACGGATCCGCATGTCGCTTCAGTTTTACGGCTCGCGCGCTCGACAGCTGCAAGCCCCCTGCAGTGTCGATTCATGCTTGCGTCTCTCAGAGAGTTGACCCGGTTCGAAGAATGCGGAGGTAAGCTCGCCCACTCCGGCAATCCACGATGCATGATTGCCGCCTTACCTTTAAGGAGACATAGAAGTGAAATCCCCGAGCTTCCCGCTGAAATCACTCACCGTGGCGCTGTCGTGCGCTTTCGGCGCGCATGCCGCCATCGCCGCCGATGTAAACGCCGATCGCATCAACGCGGTCTATCCCTCGGTCGAAACGGTCTACAAGGACTTGCACAGTCATCCCGAGCTCGGCTTCGATGTGGAACGCACCGAGAAGACCCTGGCCGATCTCGTCAAGCCGCTTGGCTATGAAGTCACCACCGGCATCGCCGGCCATGGCCTGGTCGCGATTCTGCATAACGGCCCGGGCCCGGTCGTCATGCTGCGCACTGAACTCGACGCCTTGCCGGTGCAGGAAAAGACCGATCTGCCGTTCGCCAGCAAGGCCAGCGCAAAGACCGCGAAGGGCGAGATGACGCCCGTGGCCCATGCCTGCGGGCATGACATCCACATGTCTTCCTGGTACGGCACGGCCAAGATCATGGCGGAGAACCGGTCACAATGGAGCGGCACGCTGATGCTGGTGGGCCAGCCGGCCGAGGAACTCGTCGCCGGCGCGGCTGCCATGGTGAAGGATGGCTTGTTCACCAAGTTCAAGAAGCCGGACTATGCGCTGTCGATGCATGACGAGGGAACGCTGCCCAGCGGCGTGGTCGGCTATCACCCCGGCTACTTCCGCGCCGCTTCGGACACGGCGGAAATCACCCTGTTCGGGCAGGGTGGCCATGGCGCAGCGCCCCAGGAAACCATAGACCCGGTCGTCATGGCCGCCAAGACCGTGATGGCGCTGCAGACCATCATCTCGCGGGAAAACAATCCCGTCGATCCGGCGGTCATCACGGTTGGCAGCATCCATGGCGGAACCGCCGGCAATGTCGTGCCGGACCAGGTCAAGCTGCAATTGACGATACGCACCTTCAGCGAAGCGGTGCGCAACAAGGTGCACGCTGCGATTACCCGCATCGTGAAGGGCGAAGCGCTGGCCTCGAATGCGCAGAAGGAGCCTATCGTCGACATCAAGCGCGGCACGGATGCGGTCTACAACGACCCCGCGCTGACCGAGCGCATGGCCAATGCGGTGCGAGGCGCCGTGGGCAAGGACAAAGTAGCAGCCGTGGTCGAGATGCCGGCCAAGATGACTTCCGAAGACTTCTCGGTGTATGGCCAGAACGGCGTGAAGGCCGTGCTGCTGCATGTAGGCGCCGTGCCCGCCGAGAAGCTGGAGGCGGCGAAGAAGCGCGGCATTCCGCTGCCGGGCACGCACTCGCCGCAGTGGGCGCCGGAATACGAGCCCACGCTCAAGGCCACCATTGCCGCGGAAACCGCGATCCTGTTCGATCTGATGGGCAAGGCCCAATAATCCGTGCGCGAGCGCGGATGCCGATGCCTGCAAGCGGGCAGAGGACTTCGGCCCTTTTGTGTTGCTGGCTGTCGGTAGGATAACGCTGCCGACAGCCGTTATTTCGTGTGGGACGGCTTGCAGAAGTCATCCGCATGTGGAGTTGCGTCGAGATATGGAAGAGCGCCATCGGCCATGAGCAGACGTCGCTGCCAAACCATGCGTAGGACGTTGTCCGTCTGCTTTGGCTGATATAGCCGCCAAAGCATTACAACTTTCTTTGAGCGCGCAAAATCGCGCTGCTTCGAGCTATTGATGCTGACGTAAAGCGCTAACGAGTACGGCAAAAGCAGGTGTTGGCTGTCGTCGGCTCGGGTAGTAAAGATGGAACCCCGGAAAGAATGGACACCAGTCGGTCAACACACGAGCCAGGCTTCCGTTCGCGATATACGGAAGAACGCGGTCTTCCGGTACGAAAGCAAGGCCGGATCCAGCCAGAGCAGCCTTGACTGCCATGGTCGCGGTGTTGAATACAAGTTGGCCTTCGACACGTACCTTGAGCGCACGTCCGGCCTTTTCTAGTTCCCAGGCATAGAGGCCCCCGGCTGTTGGCAGACGGATGTTGATGCAGTTATGCGCGGTGAGATCGTCAGGAGTGCGTGGTTTCGGGTGGCGCCTGAAATAGTCGGGCGTGCCAACTACAGCCATACGCATATCGGGGCCAATGCGCACTGCGACCATGTCCTTGGCAACTTGTTCGCCCAACCGCACGCCTGCGTCTAGCCGTTGGGCGACGATATCCGTCAATCCATTGTCCACTACGACTTCGATGCTGATATCAGGATAGTCAGGCAGAAGACGCTCGATGGCTGGCCAGAGAATCGATTCTGCAGCGTGCTCACCGGCCGCGATGCGTACCATACCTGCAGGCTTGTCCCGCAACGCCGTTAGAGCAGCCAGTTCGGCCTCTACTTCTTCCAATTTCGGCGCAACCGCCCGAATCAAGCGCTCGCCGGCTTCTGTCGGCGCGACCTTACGCGTCGTCCTGGTCAAAAGTCGTATTCCTAGCCTTGCTTCTAGGTTTCTTACTGTCTGACTTAATGCTGATTGCGAAACACCGAGCTTTGCCGCCGCCTTCGTGAAGCTGCCCTCACGAGCGATCAACAGGAAAGCAGTGATGTCAGAGAGATCAGAACGTGCCATTCATTAGCCAGCCTTATAAAGTCATGCCGATTTTAGCTCTTAATCGCACGACGACGCACTGTTAAATTGTCGGTCATCGCAATTCAACGCAGGAAGCCTCCATGGAAATCAGGAAATGCGGCTCGCAGCCGTCCACGAAAGGATCCTCTGAATACTTCACTGGAACCGTGAGGGTTGATGCGCCGTTCGCAGGCGAAGAACCAGCCCGCATTGGGGGTGCGACGGTGACTTTTGAGCCGGGTGCACGCACGGCATGGCATACCCACCCGCTTGGCCAGACTTTGCTTGTGACTTCTGGCCTTGGATGGGTTCAGCGCGAAGATGGCCCTATCCAAGAGATCAGTGCAGGCGACATTGTATGGATCGCGCCTGGAGAAAGGCATTGGCACGGCAGCACCTCCACCACGGCAATGAGCCATATCGCCATTGCGGAAATCCTGAACGGCAGCCCCGTTTCCTGGATGGAGAAAGTCTCGGATGAGCAATACCACGGCGGTTCTCGCCTTAACGAATAAGGAACTATGTGATGCAAAAACGTATTCTCGGAAAGAGCGGGCTTGAGGTTTCGGCGATCGGTCTTGGCTGCATGGGCTTGAGCTTTGGCCTTGGCCCGGCCACCGATCGCAAGGATGCGCTACAGGTCATCCGCACGGCCGCCGAACGCGGCGTTACCCTCTTCGACACGGCCGAAGGTTATGGCCCATTCACCAATGAGGCTCTTGTAGGCGAGGCATTGCAGCCGGTTCGGGACCAGGTGCTTATCTGTACGAAGTTTGGTTTTGCCATCAACGATAAAGGCGAAATGACGGGGCTGGATAGCCGGCCTGAGCATATCCGCGAGGTAGTCGAGGCGTCGCTGAAGAGACTGCGAACCGACCACATCGATCTGCTCTATCAACATCGCGTTGATCCGAATGTTCCGATAGAGGATGTGGCTGGCACAGTCAAGGACCTGATTGCTGAAGGCAAGGTTTTGCATTTCGGCCTTTCCGAAGCGAGCGCTGCCACCATCCGCAAGGCGCATGCAGTGCAACCGGTGACGGCAATACAGGACCACTACTCGCTCTGGATGCGCGAGCCGGAGCAAACCAAGTTTGCCCTCTGTGAGGAACTTGGTATCGGTCTCGTTGCATGGGGACCGCTTGGGCAAGGCTTTCTGACTGGGAAAATCACACGCGGCATGACGTTTGACGATCCAAACGACTTACGCAAGGACTTCCCCAGGTTCACGCCCGAGGCGATGGAAGCCAACTTCAAAGTCGTCGATTTCTTGAAGGAACTAGCGTGGAGCAAAAACAGCACGCCCGCTCAGATTGCACTCGCTTGGTTGCTCGCCCAGAAACCATGGATCGTGCCCATCCCAGGCGGTACGAAGATCGAACATCTCGATGACAATCTTCCGGCCGCTGAGCTGCTTTTGACGCCTGCTGACCGGCGTGACATCGATCAGGCGTTCGCTGAAATAGATATCAAAGGCGCACCGCTTTCAGTGGCCCTAGATGCTGCCATTGACCGTTGAATTCAAAAGGAGAAGACGATGCAGAAACGTATTCTTGGTAAAAGCGGGCTCGAAGTATCAGCCCTTGGATTGGGTTGCATGGGACTGAGTTACGGCTACGGTCCAGCTACCGAAAAGCAGACGGCCATTAAGCTCATTCAAACGGCCTTCGAGCGCGGCGTTACGTTCTTTGATACGGCGGAAGCTTATTCGCAAGGCGCAAATGAGGACGTGCTGGGCGAGGCGCTTGCACCATTCCGCGACCAAGTTGTGATCGCGACGAAGTTTGGCTTTCGAGACGGCGATGTCAGCAAGGGTCAGGATAGCCGGCCCGAGCGCATCCGTGAGGTTGCGGATGCCGCCCTGAAACGGTTACGGACTGACCGCATCGATCTGTTCTATCAGCACCGTGTTGATGAGAATGTACCGATCGAGGATGTCGCGGGAACGGTGAAGGAATTGATACAGCAGGGCAAGGTAAAGCATTTCGGCCTCTCCGAAGCTGGTGTCGAGTCAATCCGCCGCGCACACGCTGTGCAGCCGGTGGCCGCTCTGCAGAGCGAGTATTCCCTGTGGTGGCGTGAACCCGAGAAGGAGATCCTGCCACTGCTGGAAGAACTGGGTATCGGCTTCGTACCTTTCAGTCCTCTCGGCAAGGGCTTTTTGACAGGCGCAATCAATGCATCTACCAGCTTTGACAAGACTGACTTCCGCAACATTGTGCCGCGCTTTTCGGAAGCGAACCGCAAAGCGAACCAAGGCCTAGTCGAGGTTTTGGGACAGATTGCATCACGGAAGGGAGCGACGTCGGCGCAGATTGCTCTTGCCTGGCTACTCGCGCAGAAACCCTGGATCGTTCCCATCCCTGGAACTACCAAACTGCATCGCCTGGAAGAAAACATCGGTGGCGCGTCAGTGAAGCTCAGTGCGGATGACCTGCGAGCAATCGAAACCGCCTTGTCGCAGATCACTGTCCAGGGCGACCGCTATCCCGCCCATCTACAGGCTCGGGTTGGCCGCTAATCTTCAAACAAGGCTGATTGGAAGGTGATCTCAAGATGACTAGAGTTCTGATTCTCGGTGCGAACGGGCAGCTTGCACGCAATACAACCAAGCTGCTCCTTGAGAGGACCGATGTAGACCTGACGCTCTATCTGCGCAGGGCGAGTCGGCTTACCAATCACAATCCGAACAGGATCACGATTGTCGAAGGGGATGTGCTTGATCCAGTCACATTGCGGAATGCTATGCAAGGGCAGGATATCGTCTATGCCAATCTCGCTGGCGACATGGCTACGCAGGCACGAAGCATCATCGACGCAATGCATGCTGCCGGTCTGAAGCGGCTGGTCTTCATTAGCTCAATGGGCATCTATGGCGAAGTGCCAGGTGAAAGGTATCGGAGCATTCTCGACCCCTATCGCAACTCTGCGGCACTGATTGAGCAGTCGGATCTCGATTACACGATCCTACGACCAGGATGGTTTACCCATGCTCCCGAGGGGCCTTACCGAACGACTCAAAAGGGACAGCCATTTGAAGGTCATGAGATTGCGCTAGACAGTCTGTCCGCTCTAGTCGCAAAGATCGTCATCACGCCGAACCTCTATGTTCGCAACAGTATCGGCGTGAGTGACGGTTGATCTATGCAAGCTTCCGGGAAAGGAAACACCATGCAGAAAGTGATTGTCCTTATTGGCGCAGGATCGATTGGCCAAGCCATTGCGCGCCGTGTTGGCGCGGGCAAACATGTCTTGCTTGCAGACCTGCGCAAGGAAAATGTTGAAGCTGCCGCCAAGACTCTCAGCGAGGCAGGATTCGAGGTTACGACAGAGGTCGTTGATGTTTCCTGCCGCCCGTCAGTCGAAGCCTTGGTTGCGCGAGCAACCGCTCTGGGCGCTGTCCACGGTGTCATCCACGCGGCGGGCGTATCTCCATCGCAGGCTTCGCCGGAGACGATTTTGAAGATCGACCTTTACGGCACGGCGCTCATTCTCGAAGAGTTCGGCAAGGTGATCGCGGAAGGTGGTTCGGGTGTCGTGATCGCATCTCAGTCCGGCCACCGCTTGCCGCCCCTAACGACAGAGCAGAGCAAGGCGCTCGCAACGACGCCAGTGGAAAAGTTGCTTGAATTGCCAATGCTTCAACCTGACCAGGTAAAAGATCCTCTGCATGCCTATCAACTTTCCAAGCGCGGAAACTCCTTGCGCGTGATGTTCGAAGCGGAGAGTTGGGGCAAACGTAGTGCACGGATCAATACCATCAGTCCAGGCATTATCATCACGCCCCTTGCAAAGGATGAACTGTCCGGACCGCGAGGTTCAGGCTACCGACGCATGATCGATGGCTGCCCAGCAAAGCGCGCTGGCACGCCGGACGAAGTGGGGAATGTCGCCGCGTTGCTCATGGGGCCAGAAGGCGGATTCATTACTGGGAGCGATTTCTTGATGGATGGCGGTGTCACAGCCTCCTATTGGTTTAGCGAACTCGCTCCCTGACAAGAATGGGACGTATTTCTATCTCGTAATCGCTTTCCAGAAGGGGCAGGGATTGCTTCTACTGAACTTCTCTACTTCGAAGGCATTGTCTTTACCCCCGCTTCGGCTGGGCACTGAGGCATAAGGCAACGAAAGCGTTTGGCAATTCGAATGTCCGCTTCTTCCAACATTGCAGACTTTGGATTGCTGAACGCCAAAAGACCGGTATGGGTCGTGTTCGGTCCTTTTGTCGCTGCACGCAATCAGGTATCAGTGGATCGATAAAGCGCGCTGGTAATGATGCGGCAGACAGTGAATCACCGTTTCACCACTGCACTCAACCGTATCCAATAGCGATCTATCAGTTCACTCATGCAAGAAGATTAAAAGGTGCCGGTACGCGGCACCCTGATCGAATGCTGCCTACCTCATCCGGCCGTTGAAAGAAACCTTATGACGTACACTGACACGCTGTCGCTGTTGGCGGCATCAGCCATGCTGCTCGCGGTGGTGACGAGGTAGAGTTAAGCGTATGCGCCAGATAGCGCCGTTCCACGGCGCTGAGAAAACGGCATCGATAATGGAGACAACAATGAAGCAAGCCAACCAACACGCAGCGAGCCGTTTTCCCGTCCCGGAACTGAAGAATATGCCTGACGACATTCGCGAACGTATCCTCGTTGTCCAGGAAAAGTCCGGGTTCATTCCGAACGTGTTCCTTGCGCTCGCCCATCGTCCGGATGAGTTTCGCGCATTCTTCGCGTATCACGACGCGCTGATGGAAAAGCCGGGCAATCTGAGCAAGGCTGAGCGCGAAATGATTGTTGTGGCTACCAGCGCCGTCAATCAGTGCCAGTACTGCGTCATCGCCCACGGAGCCATCCTGCGCATACGCGCCAAGAATCCTCTCATTGCCGATCAGGTGGCGACGAACTACCGGAAAGCCGACATTAGCGACCGTCAGAAGGCAATGCTCGATTTCGCGATGAAGGTTTCGCAGTCTGCGCACCTGGTGGGCGAGCCGGACTTCGATACGCTTAAGTCGCACGGATTCACCGAAGAGGACATCTGGGACATCGCCGGCATTTCAGCGTTTTTCGGCATGTCCAATCGTCTCGCTAATGTGAGCAGCATGCGGCCCAACGCCGAGTTTTATGCACTCGGCCGATAAGACTATCCTGCTCAGTCCTTCCCGAGGCTTTGGAGTTTGTGCCGCAATGGTGGAATGAACACCTAGCCAATCGGCCTCGCACTCTACGAGGGAAGCGCAAGAGTCGCATACATGGTCGCTGCTGCCATGCCCGGAGGCTTGCTTCAGCGCGCCATACTCGATCGCTTTTCCATTGCAGCGCGCCAACGCAGCAGATGCGGCAGATCCTCTCCGGGCTTGATCCGGACCACGCGCGCAAAGTCCACTGCCACCACGGCCGTAATGTCTGCGATGCTGAACTGGCCTGCGGCGATAAAATCGCGGCCGGCAAGCTGATCATTGAGAAGCTTGAAGAACTGTTGAACCCGGGCCAACCCACGCTGCGCCAGCTCGGGAATTTGCGAATAGTTCATCGGGCCTGGCAAGGCGCGGTTCACCATGGCCGGGCTGCTGTTGCGAAATGCCTCAGCAACGGCCAGCAGGCCTTCGAACTCCGCGCGCCACTGCCAGCTCGCGATCTCGGCCTTGGCTTGCGGCGTGCGGCCCATCAATGGCGGCTCCGGGTAACGGGCTTCGAGGTAAGCGGCGATGGCGGCGTTATCGGTCAGCAGATCCCCTTCTTCGGTGCGCAGAGCCGGTACGGTGCACTGAGGGTTGATCCGGCGATAGGCTTCTCCCATATGTTCGCCGCTGCGAAGGTCGATCTCCACAGTCTCGTAAGGCACGCCTTTCTCGGCCAGGAAAATGCGCGCGCGACGCGGGCTCGGCGCAGTGGCGCAGTCGTACAGGGTGATCATGGATGGTCCTTGACGGAAGGCGCCAGCTTGTCCTGGGTCCGGGTGTCGAAGTCGCTTGCGTCGTGACGCTCAAGAAGCTGGCTGGATGGCTCGCCCCATGCGCGGTTGACCTTGCGTCCCCGCCGTACGGCCGGACGCAAGGCAATCTCGTCAGTCCAGCGCAGCACATGCTTGTACTCATGGACACTGAGGAACTCACCCGCCTCGTAAAGCTGGCCCTTGACCAGGGTGCCGTACCACGGCCATACCGCCATGTCGGCGATGGTATAAGCGTCGCCTGCAAGATAATGGTGTTCCGCCAGATGGCGGTCCAATACATCGAGCTGGCGCTTGACTTCCATTGCATAGCGATTGATCGGGTACTCGAACTTGGCGGGAGCGTAAGCATAGAAATGCCCGAAACCGCCGCCCAGAAAGGGCGCGCTGCCCATCTGCCAGAAAAGCCAGGACAGGCATTCGGCGCGCGCAGGGCCGCCTGCTGGAAGAAAGGCGCCAAACTTTTCGGCCAGGTATTGCAGGATGGCTCCGGACTCGAATACCCGTACTGGAGTTTCACCACTGCGATCAACCAGCGCTGGAATCTTGGAATTTGGATTGACTGCGACGAACCCGCTCCCGAATTGGTCGCCTTCGTTGATGCGTATCAGCCAGGCGTCGTACTCAGCGCCGCCGTGGCCCAATTCGAGCAATTCTTCAAGCATGACCGTCACCTTGACCCCATTCGGCGTGGCAAGCGAATAGAGCTGCAAGGGGTGGCGTCCTGCTGGCAGTTCCTTGTCATGGGTGGGGCCTGCAACAGGCCGGTTGATGCTGGCAAACTTGCCGCCGCTTTCCTTGTCCCAGGTCCAGACTCTTGGTGGGATGTATTCGGTCTCGCTGCTCATTGGTAGCTCCTCAAGGGCATGCCGCTTCCGGCAAAGGATTTTGTCAGGTGCGGCCATAAGCTAACAGGTTTCAGCCACAAGCATCCGTGCCGAACAATGCACGGTGGAGGTCAGGCAAGGAGCACGGTGTAAGGGCTGGGCAATCGACGCATGACTCGATGGTAAATCTCGAGCCCTGAGCTTCGATTGCAGGCAAGGCTTTCTTTGCGCGGGCTCGTGTACTCGCCGCCCAGTCTTCTGCCAGGTCAGGCGAGCGGAAAATCCATAATGATTTCGGCCGGGCTCTCCCAAGCCCGGCCTGCCACATCATTCATTACGCACCGATCACAGCTTGTAGTACCTTTCAGCCCGGCTTGCAGCCCTCTGGATGGCTTCCTTGGGTGTTTTCGCGCCGCTGGCTGCTTCCGCAACCATGTTCACGACGATGAAGTCGGCCATCACCGATGCAGAGGCATAACCCAGGTCACCGGCGTAGCCATTGCTTTGCATGACCTTCATCAGGTCGCGGTATGGCGTGTGCTTCGGGTCCGAAGTCCAGACCGCATTCGATTCATAGGCTTTCAATGGTTGGGTGACATAGCCAATGGACGCTGCCTGCCAGGGTTCATACTGCTCCTTCTCCATCATGAAGCGCAGATATTCCTTTGCCGCATTCGGGTACTTGCAGTATTTGAACACCATCATCGGAAAAATCAGCGCGAGTTCCGTCGGGTGACCGACCGGGCCGACAGGCATGTTGGCGTGATTGATGTCCGGGGCCATTGCGGCGAGATTCGGATCCTTGGACGTCTTCGCGGCGTAATAAATCGAAATGCCATTGTTGGTCAGGCTGATCTGGCCATCGAGGAAAGCCTTATTGTTATTCGGATCCAGCCAGGACAAGGTGCCAGGGGCAAAGGTCGCATACAGCTCCCGTGCATATTCGAGCGCCGCCACCGTTTCCGGGCTATCTATGGCGACCCTGTTATTGGCATCTACCAGCTTCCCGCCAAAAGCCCACAACAACCAGTGGCACCATTGGTTCGCATCGCCGGTGGCGTTGCCGAGTGCGAATCCGGCCGGTGTGCCTTTCGCCTTCAGGTTTTGGCACAGTTTCAGGAAGCCGGCAGTATCTCTCGGAAAGGTATCGAATCCGGCTGCCTTCATGTGGCTTTCGCGATAGACCATACAGCTTCCGGCAGCACCCATCGGGATCGCATTCCATTTCTTCTTGTCGATCATGCCGTAGGCTTTGGCGGAGTCGTACCAGCCACCGTATTTATCTCCCAGATAATTGGCGAGGTCTGTCAGGTCGACCAGTTTGTCCGGGTACAAATGCGAATCTTCGAAGGTGCCGCAAATGATGTCCGGTCCGCTGCCTACATTCGCAGCCACCGCTGCTTTCGGCCGCACGTCCTCCCAGCTTTCGCTATCGACGCGAACTTCGACGCCAGTCATCTCGCTGAACTTCCTGGTATTGGCCAGCCATACATCCTCGTCGCCTTGCACGAAACGCTTCCAGCGCAGCATGCGCAGTTTGGCGCCCTTCTCAGGCGCATAACGCTGGTTCGGTAAGTCTGTGGCGAAGGCATCCAGGTTGCAGGTTGATGCCACGGTAAGCGCTGTCGCAGTCTGCATGAACTGGCGGCGGGTATAGTTCTTCATGTCTCCTCCTTTTCAAGGTTTGCTCGTCGTTAGCTTGCAACCGAGGTGTCGTGCCCATTTATTTTTCATTAGCATCGCAGGGGCAGATCGTGTTGCTGATATTCAATCATCATGCGTTTAAGGTGTTTGCGATAAATCAATCGTTACCCAAGGTATTCGTCCTTGATTTTTTCCGTGTCTGGCTGAGAGAACAGGTCTAATATCAGCGCCAGAGTACGTCCCCCGAATGTTCTGCCTTTTTACGATTTTCTTTACAACGAGGAGCAATGATGATTAGTAATCTCCAATCCGCGCGTGCATTGATACAAGCTGATCTTGACCATGCAAGAAAAGTCCTCGAGTTGTGGACACAGCAGGTGATGGATCTGGAGCACGCGCTGGAACAGATTGATGCGGTCGGCGAATCGCGCAAAGCACTCAAGGAAAATTACGCCGGAGGCCAAAGCACTGCGCCACGCCTTGCGTCTGCAAACGCATTGGACGCAACGCGGGGCGGCCGGAAGGCAAAAGCAGAAACCACCAGGGCAGGCGGCGCAAAACAGCAGCGTGCGAGATCGCAAAGTCGATCCGCGGATGGTAGCCCGAGCCTTGTGCAAGGCGGCAAAACGGGACGAGCCACGAAGGCAAAAAAAGCGGCTGTGCAGGGGAACGCGCGAAAGATTGAAGCGAAATACAAGGACCCGAATTCTGATAAAACCTGGTCCGGCCGTGGACGTCGCCCGGCATGGTTCGTGGGCGATGCTTCTCAATACCTGATTCAGTCCCCGAACATTCCGCATCAGACGACCGCATCGTCTTCGGTGCATTAAGTGAGTAGAGGCGCTGCACTGTCGATGCAGCGCCATATCTCATTTCGTTTCTGGAATCATCGTTTCTTCTGTCATCTACATGCGTTGGAACAGCAGGCTTTGCATCATCGATTACGACATGGATAAGCGACTGAATAATGAGTGATCCTCTCAAGCCCCTTGATTTGTTCAGAATGGATAGCGAGGTGGCCGTTGTCACCGGCGCAGGAAATGGACTTGGTTACGCCTTTGCGCAATGCTTCGCTAGCGTTGGCGCACAAGTGATTGTGCTGGATAAAGACAGGGCGGCTGCTGAAAATGCAGCGATGAGCATCGTGAATACTGGTGGATCGGCTGACTGGTTCGAGCTCGACGTCACACGGGAGTCGGATGTCGAAGCGGTATTTGCTGCGATTGAACAACGGCACGGCCGTGTAGATGTGTTGGTCAATAACGCCGGCATTGCAATCAGGCGCCCTACGATAGACCTGACTTTAGAGGACTGGAATAAGGTCATCGATGTCAATCTCACCGGTGTGTTCCTGTGCTGCAGGGTTGCAGCGCGCTATATGCTGCAGGAAAGGGCAGGGCGCATCGTTAACGTGGCATCGATCATGGGCATGTCTGGCGGCGGTCTGTACCCGAATATTTCGTATCAGGCGAGCAAAGGCGCGGTGGTGAATCTGACCCGCGCGCTCGCAGTGGAGTGGGCCCGGAAGGGCATAAGGGTGAATGCGGTTGCGCCTACCTGGGTGCGCACCAACTTTACGGAATCCTTATTCGAGCAGCCGGATTTAATTACCGAAATTCAGAAGATGACGCCGATGGGAAGAATCGCAGAAGTCAATGACATTGTTGGAGCGGTGCTATTCCTTGCGAGTCGGGCATCTTCCATGGTGACCGGCCATACGTTGCCAGTAGATGGAGGTTTTCTGGCTCAATGAAGGTGGCGAAGAGTCGGGCAAACGTCGGCCGAAGATGGCCGCCAAACTATGTTCACTCTGGTTGCTTCAAGTGCATTCGTACCCGCAAGCTCAAGTGTGTCGTTCGCGGCGCGTGGCCAATCCGCTCGGTTCAAGAGCAGCTTCGACGGCAGTGCTCAGGGTAAGCAAACCAAAAGGCTTGGAGACATGGCACTGAAAGCCGGCCTCCTTGGCGCGGGCTACGTCATCGCACATCGCGTAGGCAGTGAGTGCTATGGCGGGCAGTTGAGCCACTCTCGGGTCCGAGCTCGCGCGTATGCGTTCCATCAGCGCGTAGCCATCCATTCCCGGCATGCCTATGTCACAGACAAGCAGATCGAACTTATTGACAGCAAGCCATTTGAGGGCGGTCTTAGCGTCCTCGGCCGAGTCGACTGTCGCGCCCAGGGTTCGCAGAGCGTCGGCCGTAATTTCCCGCGCATCCGGATTGTCCTCGACTAACAGCACATGCGCACTGCCGAAATTGGCCAGCGGCGGCTCGTCGCTATCATCGGCGGAAGGAAGGCCCATCGCCGCTGCATTGCAAGGAAACTTCAGCGTGAATACGCATCCTTTGCCGGGGCCTTCGCTGTGGGCGAAGAGCTTGCCATTTTGCAGCTCCGTCAAGCTCTTCGCGATAGCGAGGCCCAAGCCGACGCCACCTTTTTTCCGCGACATCGAGGAGTCCTGCTGGCGAAAACGATCGAACACATGAGGCAAGAACTGCGGGTCTATGCCGCAGCCAGTGTCGCTCACTTCCACGCTTGCCCACCCTCCTTCTTCCCATGCGCGAACGCGGACGGATCCTGAGGCTTCGGTGAACTTGATCGCGTTGGACAACAGGTTGGAAAGAATCTGGCTTACGCGTCTCGCGTCTACTTGAATCGTGATCGGCAGCTCCGGCGCCTCGATGCTCAAGTTCACGCCCCTGTCATGGGCGAGCTTCGTGAACGCATCGCGCTCGCTGCCAAGCAGCTGACCCAAATCCGTTGCTTGAATCTCCAGGACCACCTTGCCAGCCGCTATCGCGCTCATGTCCAAGAGACCGTTGATCAACGCCGCCTGCAAGTCAATGTTGCGCCGAATGACACCGGCACCTCGTACCACATAGGCGGGATCGTTGGCGCGTGCTTCAAGCATTTGTGCCCAGCCGCCTACTACGTTGAGTGGTGTGCGTAGTTCGTGCGACAGCGTTGCCAGGAAATCGTCTTTCATGGCAATGACCTGCTCAAGTTCCGTGCGAGCC
The DNA here is from genome assembly GCF_016632335.1 of Noviherbaspirillum pedocola. GTDB lineage: Bacteria > Pseudomonadota > Gammaproteobacteria > Burkholderiales > Burkholderiaceae_D > Noviherbaspirillum_A > Noviherbaspirillum_A pedocola. The sequence continues at coordinate 58,556 of NZ_JAEPBG010000020.1, read as the reverse complement.
GCCTTTTCCCGCTCCAGCGCTTTTTCCAGGCCATTGGCGATCAGGATGGTCTCGTTCACATCGCTTAACGTTCCCAACCATTGCTCGACCGCGCCACTTTTGCCAGACACGGGCCGCGCCAGCACCCTGAACCACCGCGATTCACCGAGTCCGGCGACACGCAGGCGCGCGAGCGCATCAAGTTCACCGCCATCAATCCGCGCTTGATCCCACGATTCCAGAAAGGCTTCGCGGTCTTCCTTGAGCATGCCTGCGCTGAGCTTCGTCAGGCTCATGCCATCGAAGGGGCCCAGCTGCGCTATCCATTGGCGGTTGGCGTATGTCAGTTGACCGTCTGCATCCGTTTCGAAGACCAGGTGAGGCATAAGGTCCGCAAAAACGGCAAAGCGCCTTTCGCGGTCCGCGAGTGCCGTGCTGTGTCGCCTGCGGTCCTGGGCAAGCTCGACCAGCGCCTCGCGCACCTGATCGATCTCGCCGATTCCAGAAGGCGCTGCGTGCAGCTCGCCACTGTCGACGCCAATCCGCCTGGCGACTTCGGCAAGTGCCGTGACCGGCCGCGCAACCCGGTTTGCAATTAACCAGGCGAGTGTGGCTGCCAGGCATCCAAGACACGAGGCGCCCAGAAAGAAGGATGAACGCAGGCTGGCAGCCGGCGCCATGGCCAAGTGTTCGGGCTGGCGCGTCACCACGCGCCAACCGAAGCCGTCGAAGGCGCCGTTCGGAAGTACTGCGCTGGACACTGTTATATATGACGCGCCATCCGACCATGTACGGATTGAAGCAATATCGCCCACTTGCCCCTCACCAATTCCCTGATCGGTTCTCCAACCTTGATGGAATCGTTGGGAGCCAGAACCACTTTGCCAGCGCTATCAACCAGGAGTGCCTCAACACCGCGCAAGTCTCTGGTTGGTGCAAGGATCTGTTCCCGTATTTGCCGCGTCCACTCAAAGCTGATATGGGCGGCGAGGACACGTATCTTGACGCCCTCGGCATCCATGATGGGTGCGCCGACATCCAGGAAGCGCAGTGCGTCTCCATTGCTGGCTTTTGGAAGAAGCTCGGCAAGCCTTGCTGCGGGATGCACATCGCCGAGGAAAAGGCCCTTGCGTCCGTTCTCAAAAACAGGCCGACCTTTTGCACTGCCTCCTTCAAACAATCCCGCGTTCGACGCCACGACGGTGGCAGAAGGAATATCAACTACGCCCAGGTAAGAGAATTCCGGATGGAGCGCGACGAATTGATCCAGCAGCGGCCGAATTTGCTCGGGAGACGATAGAGGGTTGCGCAGCGTTGGCAGGAGCGCCTCGGTCATGACTTCCTTGCCGAAGCGCGTCATGCCAAAGGAGATTTCTCTCGCCATCTGCTGGCTGATGTTTTCCAGATTTTGAGAAGACACTTTCATGACTTCTCGGCGCGCTACGCGTTCCAAAGCGCCGGCGATGGTCACCGCCAGCAAGATGATCAATGAGCCAAGCGCCAACCCCAGCCAAACGCGCAGGCTGGGGCGAAATCGATTCGGTTTGGGGTTGCGTATCGCGAGCGGATTATTCATTGCTTCTGGAGCCTGTTCACGATTTAACGCGTTCGGGAAGCGAGTCAGTCGTTTCCTCGGTAAGCAGAGAATACCTTATTGTGCAGTTTGCTCTTGGAAACTTTGGCGCTTGAGGCATTGACGACGTCGGCAAAAGGCCCCGGTTTGTTCAGGATCAATGCAAACAGGCGAGACCGGCACACAACCGTTGGCGCAATTCCCTTGCGTTGGCTGCTGAAGTTTGGCTACGACGTTGTTGTCGAAAGAAGGGGGCAGCCCACAAGCAGGTGATCGATGGCCGCCGGAAAGGCTACGAATTTCACGCTGCATCAGACCAGCGTCTACGTGAGGTCATGTCATTTGTAGTCGAGGCGCAAGTCTTGTATCCATGGTTGCAAATCGTCTCTGCTCTTCCAAGTAGAATGCGGATACTTCATACCAATCGCCTTGTGTTCCGCGAGCCAGGGGTTGCCTTTTCTCTATACCGCCAAGCACTCGTTCCTTAAGGTTTCTCATGGCCACTACACAAAATGCGCTCAGTAATGCCTTCATCTCCACTGGAATTCCCGGGCTCGACAATATTCTTGGCGGTGGCTTGACCAAGGAACGTCTCTATCTCCTCGAAGGCGATCCGGGCGCAGGCAAGACCACCATGGCGCTGCAGTTTCTGATCGAAGGCGCCAGGCAAGGTGAGCCGGTTCTTTACATTACCCTGGCCGAGAACGACATCGAGCTGCGCTCCGTCGCGCAGGCCCACCGTCTTTCGATGGATGGCGTCACCGTGCATGAAGTCATTCCCGAGGAAAGCATCCTGGATCCGGACGAGCAATATACCGTTTTGCATCCATCCGAAGTGGAACTGACCGAGACCAACAGCAGGATCCTGGAAATGATCGAACGGCTCAACCCGACGCGGGTAGTGCTGGATTCGCTCTCGGAGCTGCAGCTCCTTTCCGGTAACCCGTTGCGATATCGCCGCCATGTGCTGGCGCTCAAGCAGTATTTCGCAAAGCGTTCCTGCACCGCCTTGCTTCTTGACGACAAGACTGCCATTGGCGGCGATCAGCAGGTACGAAGCATTGCCCATGGCGTCATTTCGCTTCATCACCATGAGTCCGATTACGGTGCGGACAGGCGCGTGGTGAGAGTCCTCAAGTATCGCGGCATCGCGTTCCGGCGCGGGCCGCATGACTATTCGATCATCACCGGAGGAATCATCGTTTATCCAAGGCTCGTTGCTGCAGAGACGAGGGCGCTCGTCAAGCGCGTGAAGCTGTCGAGCGGTCTTCCTGCATTTGACTTGCTGCTTGGCGGTGGCATCGAAGAAGGCTCAAGCACACTGATTTCCGGTCCTCCGGGTACCGGCAAGTCCAGCCTGGCAGTACAGTTCGTGCAGGCGGCGCTGGCACGAGGCAGTCGGGCGGCATTGTTCCTGTTCGAGGAATCATTCAACTCTCTGCTGAACCGTAGCGAGGGCATCGGCATGAATCTGCATACGCCCTACCTTTCGGGGCAGCTGTTCGTGCATCAGATCGATCCCGCGGAGCTGTCGCCCGGAGAGTTCACGCATGCGGTGTGCCGCGCGGCGGATGCCGGCGCCAAAGTCATCGTGATCGACAGCTTGAATGGCTACCTGAATGCAATGCCGGGCGCGGGATTCCTCAATACCCACTTGCATGAAGTGCTTACCTACCTGGAGCAGCGTGGCGTGGCGACTTTCGTCATCGGCGTTCAGGCAGGCATGGTTGGGGTCATGACGACCGGCGCGGATGTGAGCTACATGGCCGACAACGTACTGATCCTGCGATATTTCGAAGCGCGCGGAGCAGTCGAGAAGGCAATATCGGTATTCAAGAAGCGCGGCAGCGCGCATGAGACCACCTTGCGGCGGTTTCGCATTACCTCCGCCGGCCTTGAAGTGGGCGCAGTGCTGAAAGACTTCCAGGGGGTACTGACGGGAGTGCCCACCCTGGTGGATGCATGCGACATGGATGACGGCGAGCCTCTCAGCCCGACCTGACGCTTCTCACTTCTCTTCAAATCAAGGTCATTCGTGGAACGTCGAGTATTGGTGTACACGCCCACCGGCAAGGATGGGCTGCTGATTGCGAAGCTGCTGGAGCGCGCCACCATCGAATGCCAGGTATGCCGCGCCGCCGGTGAAATGATCGGAGAACTGGAGCGCGGCGCCGGCTGCATCCTGATCGCGGACGATGCGCTGACGACGGATTTCATGAAGGCGATTACGCCGTTTCTCAAGGAACAGCCGACTTGGTCTGATCTGCCCATTCTGGTCCTGAGCAAGCGCGGACTGGATTCATCCGAGATGCGCAGCATCTATCTCGAACTTGGCAACGTGACGCTGCTCGAACGGCCGGTGCAAAGCGTTACGCTTGTCATGGCGGTGATCTCGGCGCTGCGCGGTCGCAGTCGCCAATATGAAATGCGCGAGATCGATCGGCGCAAGGACGAGTTCCTTGCGATGCTGGCGCATGAACTGCGCAATCCCCTGGCGCCAATAGGGGCAGCGTCCGATCTCCTCCGGGTGGCGCATCTCGATCCCGTCCGCATTCAGCAGACCAGTGAAATCATCGCCCGCCAGGTCAAGCACATGACCAGCCTGATCGACGACTTGCTCGATGCCTCGCGCGTATCTCGTGGGCTGGTCAAGCTGGAACGATCGCAAGTCGACGCAAGGCAACTGGTGAGCAGCGCTGTTGAGCAGGTACGTCCGCTCATTGATGTAAGACGTCATCGGCTGACGGTACAGACACCGCCCGAGGCAGCCATGATCCATGGTGATCAGAAACGCCTCATCCAGGTCATCTCCAATCTCCTGAACAATGCAACGAAGTATTCTCCCGAAGGCAGCAATATCACGCTCTCGCTGGAGCTCGAGCCCGACAAGGTGATCATCCGAGTGGTCGACGATGGCATCGGCATGGCGCAGGCAACGATCGATCATGTCTTTGAAATGTTCACGCAAGCCGAACGGACATCGGACCGCTCGCAAGGGGGCTTGGGGATCGGGCTGGCCCTGGTCAAGAGCCTGGTGGAACAGCATGAAGGCACCGTCGACGCATCCAGTATCGGGATTGGAAAAGGCAGCCAGTTCACTGTCTCTCTTCCGCGCCTGACGACGCAGAAGCCGCGAGAGGCGCCAGACAAACCGGTCAGTACACCCGCGCCAGCAACGGGCTTGCGCATGCTGGTGGTGGACGACAATATCGACGCCGCGCACATGCTGTCGCTGCTGCTCGACGCCATGGGACACGAAACCGTGGTGGAACATACTGCCAAAAGCGCCCTGGAACGCGCCCGTAAGGAGCGGCCTGAAGTCTGCCTGCTCGATATCGGCCTACCTGATCTGGATGGGAATGCTTTGGCGAAGCAACTGCGGACGCAACCGGAAACGGCGCACTCCATCCTGATTGCGATTACCGGGTATGGGCAGGAACAGGATAGAAAGAGGACCACTGAGTCCGGGTTCGACCATCACCTGGTTAAGCCGGTGAACATGGACGACCTGCTGCGCATCATGTCGCAATTGCGCTGAGGTCGGACATATCGGATGGGCCAAGCGACGCGGCATCTTATTGATTGAGCCGTACAACCGGCGTGTCTGGCTATGCTTGGCCAGGCTCCGGTTGAGGCAGAAGCTCACAGGTCTGCTTGGCGAGCGAAGGGTAAAGCTTCGCGGATACCGGGTACGGCTCGATATGGGAAACCCTTCAGGAGCAAGGCGGCATTCAGGTTTTGCTCAGCATGCGTTTCACGGACTTCAGCAAGGCGGAAAAATTCGCAGGCTTCTGTATGAACAGGTCGTGCTTGCTGCTGCCCAGCCTTTCCGGGTCTGGCAATGCGCTCGTCAGGATGATCGGGATCTCGGCCGTCTTCGGATCGCTTCTGAGTATGCGGGTCAGTTCAATCCCGTCCATTACCGGCATCATGCAGTCGGACAGCACGATGTCAGGCGGTTCGGTGCCGATCAGGCCAAGTGCCTGCCGGCCGTTCGCGGCGGTAAGGACTTCAAAGCCATGCAACTCGAACAGCATGGAATAGATCGCTGTGATATCGATCTCGTCGTCGACGACCAGAATACGCCTGGTCTTCCCTGCGACAGCTGCGTCGTCGACGATCGACGTTGTATCGTCCGACATACCTTTATTGCACCCCTTTGGATCGCTCGGTACTGTGCAACAGTGCCGAAGCGCGTTCCCCAATCCTGATGCCGGTGTCGGAAATAATCATTTCATACCGTGACGGGTCATAGCCACCCTCACGCAGCTTCACGGTGGAAATCAGTCGGTGGTCGACGCCATCAATTTCTATCGCCTTGAGCAATATCATGTTTTCGTACAGCACCGATTCGGACGAATCCGAGCGCGCGTACGACTCCCTGAAATACGGAAGTTCCTGCGTGATGATGGTGGTGACATTGCGGATGCGCAGGCCATTGACGAGAGCAATCAGAAACAGCCGGATGCGGTGCGGGTGAACTGCAACGTCGCGGAAGCCTTCGACGCCGTCTATCACCAGTCGCGTCACTTTGCGGCGGTCGATGTTTTCAAATAGCTCCACCGCCAGCCGATCCATCAACATCTCCAGCGGCAGGTACCACAGCATTTCCAGGCGACCATCGCTCATGGCATCGTCGAGATTGATGCCGACCGCTTTTGCCTTGTGCAGCAGACGAGGCGGGGATTCGAAGAATCCGAGGATCAGGCAGGGCTCATCATCCCGCAGCGCCTGCTGAATGAAGTGAAGACCCATGATGGTTTTGCCCACGCCAGGGGTACCGACGAGATTGGTGATGGATCCGTGCGCTACACCGCCGTTTGTCAGCGCATCCCATGAGGGAATGCCAAAGGCAACGCGCCTGTCCGAGGCCGTGGAGGCGATGTTGGTGCGTGTGGCGACAGCTTCCAGGCGCGGATAAACCACTACACCGGTCCGGCTCACTTCGAATGCATGCTTGCCGAGCAGATGATCCGCGCCGCGCGCCTTGTATACCCGCATTTCCCGGACAGTACGCACGCCGTCCTCGAACTGGCTGAGTTCGACCAGACCGTCAACCAGGGTATTTTCAGACTCGGCGATATTGCCTTCGGTGGGCGAGAGCAGGAAGGTCGTGCATTCCATCGCCGCGACCAGGGCGTTGAGTGAATGCATGAACTCGGATAGCACAAGATCCGACGGCCGCGACTCCCGCACCGAGCGGAAGCCGTCGATGATCATGACATCCGGCTTGTGCTGGTCCAGGCAAGTGGAAAGGAAATGCAGGAGTTCACGCAATCCGCCTTGAGCCAAGGCCGGATAGCCGCCAAAGAAGAGCACTTGGCGACCGACCAGGCCTTCGTCGAAGAATGCGAAGTTGGCCAGATGCTGCAATAACTTCGCATGTGACTCGGCTATCAGCGTAACGATCAGAACCTTGCTGCCCTGCTGGGCCTGAACGAAACCGATCTGGCATGCCAGTGTGGTCTTACCGCTGCCAGCCAAACCTTGGATCATGAAAAGGTGTCTGGCCGGAAAGCCGCCGCCGAGAACGGTGTCCAGACCTGGGATTCCAGTGGTCAGAAGCCGGGCACCGCTTGAACGGGGCGCGGTGTCGTGTTGGGCTTGTTCCATCGCTTACTCGAAAAGTGTGTTTGCGGCCTGGTTATGTTTGATGAGCTACTGCGCGTCACGGGGTTGAACCTGCGCTGCTCGCCTTGCTCCAGCAAGAGTCCGCTGCTCGGTCCAACCCCGGACTGCTCGCTACGCTTCTCAAACAAAGCCTTGGTTAAAGCTGAATTGGGCGTTCTGCCGATCAGACAATCTTGCAAGTCTATCAGTTGCGAGCTGATCAATTGGATATGCCAACAGTGCTTGGAATCAGCGGGCCGCAGCGCGCGTCAGGTTCTGTGGTCGCAAGGAGCCCATCACACGCCGCTTTGTACAGTGTCACAGGCATGCAAGAAATGCGTGTGCGCGGCTGATTACCCGTACGGCAAATTCAGCGTGAACAACGAGCAGCAGGACGAGAACTGATTTTTTGCTGAGCGTTCTGCCGTGGTGTTCATAACCAGGCAACCCTGCTTTATCCATGCCATGGCTTGAAGACTTCTATGCGAGAACGTCCAGCATCTCCTGTGCCCATTCGATGGAAACCTTTTCGTACAGGATGCCCTTCTTGAGAATCATGTGCTGGATGCGTGCTTCGCGCGTGAGAGCGCCGCCATGAAGGAAATCCTTCGCTTCGATGGCCCGGTAGTGCGCCAGCTTTTCCTGGTGCCGTTCAATCTGGCGCCGAATTTCAGGGCGCAGATCGACTTCACTCAATGCGGCATCGGCACGCAACTTCACCATGAATTCGTCCCGAAAATCCATTGCCGGCGAGGAGTCATTGGCCCATCGAATCAGTTCCGCACGGCCGGCGGGAAGCACGCGGTATTCCCGCTTGCGGGTCTTGCCGGCATCCGGCGCCGAACTGGATTCGATCCAGCCTGCGGCCTCCATGCGCGCCAGCTCGCGGTAAATCTGCTGATGGGTGGCGTGCCAGAAATAGCCGATGGACTTATCAAAGCGACGTGCCAGGTCGTAACCCGAGGTGGCTTTTTCCAGCAAGGAAGTGAGAACGGCATGGGCGAGCGACATAGGCCGCAAGTCTAGGCGCAGGAAAGTGTTTATGCAACTGGTTGCATAGATGTCCATCCCACTCTAGACTATGCAACTGATTGCATAGTCCACTTACTCCCCCGACCAGGCACGGCCATACAAGGAACCCGCCATGAACGCTTACCCCCACATGCTGGCCCCGCTCGATCTGGGCTTTACCACTCTCAAGAACCGTGTGCTCATGGGCTCCATGCATGTGGGACTGGAGGAAGCCAGGGACGGCTTTCAGCGCATGGCCGCCTTCTATGCCGAGCGCGCCCGCGGCGGGGTCGGACTGATCGTGACCGGCGGCATTGCTCCCAATGACCGCGCGCGGCCCATGCCTGGCGGGGCCGCCATGACGACGCAGGAGGAAGCGGACAAGCACAAGATCGTCACCCGGGCCGTGCACGAGGCGGGCGGCAAGATCTGCATGCAGATACTGCACTTCGGCCGCTATGCCTACCATCCCGAGCTGGTGGCGCCCAGCGCCATCAAGGCGCCGATCAGCCCGTTCCGCCCGCATGCCCTCACCACGGAAGAAGTGACGCAAACGGTGGAGGACTATGCCAATGCTGCCGTCCTGGCGCAGAGCGCCGGGTATGACGGCGTGGAGATCATGGGCTCCGAAGGCTATCTCATCAACGAATTCATTGCTGCTCACACCAACCAGCGCGACGATGAATGGGGTGGTTCCTACGCCAACCGCATCCGCTTCCCGTTGGAGATCGTGCGCCGCACGCGCGAGCGCGTGGGACCGAACTTCATCATCATCTTCCGCCTGTCCATGCTCGACCTGGTGGAAGGCGGCTCCACCACCGAGGAAGTGATCGAGCTGGCACGGGCACTGGAGAAGGCTGGAGTCACCATCCTCAACACCGGCATCGGCTGGCATGAAGCGCGCATTCCCACCATTGCCACCAAGGTGCCGCGCGCGGCCTACGCCTGGGTGACGAAGCAGCTCAAGGGCAAGGTGGGCATTCCACTGGTGGCCACCAACCGCATCAACACGCCCGAGGTGGCCGAGCAAGTGCTGGCCGAGGGCTGCGCCGACATGGTGAGCATGGCGCGACCCTTCCTGGCCGACCCCGACTTCGTGAACAAGGCCGCCGCCGGCCTGGCAGACCAGATCAACACCTGCATCGGCTGCAATCAGGCCTGCCTGGACCATACCTTCGGCGGCAAGATCACCTCCTGCCTGGTCAACCCGCGCGCCTGCCACGAAACCATCTTCATCGAGCAACCGGCCGCCAGCAGGGAGCGCATCGCGGTGGTCGGCGCCGGGCCGGCAGGACTGGCCTTTGCCACCACGGCGGCCCGGCGCGGCTTCGACGTCACGTTGATCGATGCCGCCAAGGAAATCGGCGGCCAGTTCAACATCGCCAAGCAGGTGCCGGGCAAGGAAGAGTTCTGCGAGACGCTGCGCTATTTCGGCAAGCAGATCGAACTCACCGGCGTGAAGCTGCAACTGGGCCGCAAGGTCAGCGCGCAGGACCTGGTGCAAGAAGGCTATCGCCATGTCGTGCTGGCCACGGGCATCGTGCCGCGCACGCCCGAGATCGAGGGTGTTTCCCATCCCAAGGTGTTGGGCTACCTCGACGTGCTGCGCGACAGGAAGCCCGTTGGACCCACCGTGGCCGTGATCGGCGCCGGAGGCATCGGCTTCGATGTGTCCGAATACCTGCTGCACGAGGGCACCAGCCCCAGCCTGGATGCCGCCAGGTTCTTCGCCGAATGGGGCGTGGACACCACGGGCAGCGCGCGCGGCGGCCTGAAGCCGGCACACATTGGCGCCATCCCGCGCAAGGTGTACCTGTTGCAGCGCAAGACCAGCAAGGTCGGCGACGGCCTGGGCAAGACCACGGGCTGGATCCATCGCACCTCGCTGAAAAACCGCAACGTGGAGATGATCCCCGGTGTGCAGTACCGCAAGGTGGACGACGCCGGCCTGCACATCACCGTGGATGGCAAAGACGTCGTGCTCGCCGTGGACAACGTCATCCTCTGCGCCGGCCAGGATCCGCAGCGCGAATTGCAGGCCGAACTGCTGGCCGCGGGCTGCACGGTGCATCTGATCGGCGGCGCCGACAAGGCTGTCGAACTCGATGCCAAGCGCGCCATCAGGCAGGGCACGGAACTGGCGCTGAACCTGGACACCACGGCGCGCAAGCAGGAAGTGACTGCTGCGACCTCGCGCCTGGCCCCGGCCGTGGCCGAGAGCCTGGAGAAATGGCACGCCATGGTGGCCGAGGCCAACCTGGCCGAGCTGCCCGCCATCCTGCATTCCAGGGCCGTGTTCCGCTCGCCCATGGCGCACACGCCGTACCCCGGTGCGCAGGCCGTGCAGCTGATCCTGGGCACGGTGGTCAAGGTGTTCGAGGACTTCAACTACCACCGCCAGTTCGCCGACGCCGATGGCCATGGCGTGGTGCTGGAGTTCTCGGCCAAGGTCAATGGCAAGGAACTTAAGGGCATCGATATGGTGCGCTTTGATGAAGAGGGCAAGATCGTCGATTTCGAAGTGATGGTGCGCCCCATGAGCGGCCTGCAGGCCCTGGGCGATGAAATGGGCAAGCGCTTGGCACCTTATCTCGCCGCGATGAAAGGTGTAAAGGCCTGAGCCTGCCATCTGGATTTGACGCTGCAGGCGCCTGGTTCCCGGGCGCTGCAGCCCCATAACAAAGGAGTCACCCATGCAGTATGAAACCCTGTCCGTCTCGCTGGAGAAGCACATTGCGACCGTGCGCCTGAACCGCCCGGCGAAGGCCAATGCCATGAGCGCCACCATGTGGCAGGAAATCCGCCAGGCCTTCCAGTGGGTGGACGCCACGCCCGAAGCCCGCGTCGCCGTGCTGCAAGGCGAGGGCAAGCTCTTCACCGCCGGCATCGACCTGCAGATGATGACGGGCCTGGGGCCGCAGATCCGGAACGATTGCGACGGCCGCACGCGCGAGGCGCTGCGCCGCGTCATCCGCGACCTGCAGGACACGCTGACCAGCCTGGAGCGATGCCGCAAGCCCGTGCTCGCGGCCATCCATGGCGGCTGCATAGGCGGCGGCATCGACCTCATCACCTGCGCCGACATGCGCTACTGCAGCAGCGATGCCTACTTCATCATCAAGGAAATCGACATCGGCATGACTGCCGATGTCGGCACACTCCAGCGCCTGCCCAAGCTGGTGGGCGAGGGCATCGTGCGCGAGCTGGCCTACACCGGCCGCAGGTTCGACGCGCAGGAGGCCAGGGAGATCGGCCTGGTAAATCGCGTGTTTGATTCGCGCGAAGCGCTGTATGCGGGCGTGCACGATATCGCCGCCACCATCGCCGCCAAGTCGCCGTTGGCTATCCGTGGCACCAAGGAGATGATCACCTACGCCCGCGACCATTCAGTGGCCGACAGCCTCAACTACATCGCCACGTGGAATGCCGCCATGCTCATGAGCGAGGACCTCACCGAAGCCATGACGGCCAACATGGCCAAGAGGGCGCCGAGCTTCAAGGATTGAGCGAGTTCTCAATCAGGTCAGGTCTCGACTCAAAGCAGTTCAAGGGCCAGTGCAATTCCCTGGCCACCGCCGATGCACAAGGTGACGACGCCCCGCTTACAGCCATCTCGCCGCATCGAATGCAGCAGCCGCGTTGTCAGCACCGCGCCCGTGGCGCCGATCGGATGGCCATGCGCGATGGCACCGCCCTGGACATTAACGATCTCCTCGGCAAAGCCGATTTCGCGCAGGCACGCCAGTGCGATCGCTGCAAAGGCCTCGTTGATCTCGACCCGCTCGACATCACGCACTGACCAGCCTGCTCTGGCGAGGGCTTCACGCACCGATGGGATCGGCCCGAGCCCAAAGAATCCCGGTTCGACCGCCGCCACGCCGTAACTGACGAGGCGCGCCATTGGCTTCAGGTCGTTCTGCTCGGCCCAGCCGCGCTCGGCCACGACCATCGCAGCCGCGCCCGAATTCAATCCAGGTGAATTCCCCGCCGTGATGGTGCCATCCTTGCGAAAGGCCGGTTTCAGTTTCGCCAGGGACTCGGCCGTGGTCTCCGGGCGGTTATGTTCATCCTGTGCAAACCGCATAAGTCCCTTACGGCTTGGCACTTCGAGCGGAACGATTTCACCATCAAACAGGCCTTCGCCCTTGGCCTCGGCGAAGCGCTGCTGAGAGCGTAATGCCCAGCGGTCCTGGTCTTCTCGGGAAATGCTGAACCTGGCCACCAGGTCTTCGGTGTGCCACCCGGAATGCTGTCCGCTGAATGCATCGTTCAGTCCATCCATCAGCATGCTGTCGCACATGGCGACGTCACCCATGCGCGCACCCCAGCGCCCTTGGGGCATCAGATACGGCGCGCGGTCCATGTTTTCCATGCCTCCTGCAATTGCGCAATCGATCATGCCCGCCCAAATCTCCAGCGCGGCGCTTGCGATTGCCTGTGCGCCCGAGCCGCAAACACGATTGACGGTGAGGGCAGGTACCTCGACCGGCAAGCCTGCGCCTATGCTTGCCTGGCGTGCCGGGTTCATTTTCACGCCGGCCTGGATAACGTTTCCCATTACTACGGTTTGCACTTTGCTGGATGCAAGGCCAGATCGGTTCATTGTTTCCCGGATGGCTGTTGCTCCCAGTGTCGGGGCGCTTATGTCCTTGAGGCTTCCGCCGTAGGTCCCGATAGCCGTGCGAACCGGTTCGCAGATCACCACATCGCGTGCATTCATGACAGTCTCCTGGATGCGTTGTTGAGCCGGGATAACGAGGCGAAGGAACTGTCTCATCGGACATGCCTTCAGCAATGCACCAACACGCACGCCGCCCGGACGTTCAGCAGTTGCGGGAATTTTATTGTTGCGCTTTGTTGTACACCGCCGCTGCGACGAGCGCGAATACCCAATGTCCATTTGTTGAGCTACTTTGAAAGTTGAGCACATGTGACAGGGAAGCTGGGGTGCTATGGGCACTGCCAAGAATCGACGCTCTGATGCTGTCGGAGTGGTATTGCGCGCACGCTCAGGTTTGCGCGGTGCCACCACGGGTGCAAGAGGTTAGACGCGTTGATAAGCCATCACGATCAGATTTCTTTTTCAGCCAGCTATCTTGACGACTGATAACGCGAGGACTTCCAAAAGTCTTTGGAGGGAGATGTGAGCAAACTTGTGATCAACATCTTGACGGTGGGATTCGTCGGCTCATCTGTGCCTACATACGGTCAGGTAGGGAGAACGGGGTCCGGCCATATGATGGGAGCTGGTCCCATGATGGAGATGTCGATGGCGCGGCATCATTACTTCCTGATGGATGGCATTAGCCCACAATTCGCCTCGAAGGCAAATCCCATTCAGCCAACGAAGCAGAACATTGAAAGCGGGAGAAAGCTGTTTGAGCAGAACTGCGCCCGATGCCACGGCATAACGGGGAGAGGCGATGGGCCAGCTGGAGGAAACCTCTCCCCGCCTGCTGCGAACGTGGCAACAACGAGCAAGATGCCAATAGCGGAAGATGGTTATCTGTATTGGACCAATTGCGAGGCGGCGTGCCGGTAGGGAGTGCCACGCCACGATTCAAGGATGACTTCAAGGACGATGAGACCTGGAAGATCATCACCTACCTACGGAAGCTTTGACTGCGTGTTTCATTGGCTGAACGGCACGCTGAGCTTACGCTTGCCAGAAAACCATATGACAGTCATAGGACCCTATTGCGACGTTCAGCAGGCTAACCCTGATAGACAGCAATGGGACGATTTTCCCCGTTCCGGCCCGGCGGCGGCAGTCGGCCAGGAGCAGTCATTTTATCGCCGCACCTGCTTCGTCCGCTTGCCATTCCGTAGCGGACATCAATGCATGTTCTAGGTACGACTACCGACCTGAACATTTTCGGATTGGACCGTATCGGGTTCCATCAAAGTGAAGCAAAAATCAATAATTCTTTGTGCAAGCGGCTTTCACGCAATCCTGGCCAGAAGCGGATTCGCTGCTGCCACTTTGATCCTCGATAATTCGACAAGAGCATTTGAGCGTCCACACAGCCGAAAGAAACCGTAAGAATTATTTTTATTTGAAAATGCTCGTTAGCGTACGCGTAGCAATCGCTACAAGCACAGGAGCAATCGAAAGCGCAAGAGAAAATGTCGACATTATAAAACCTTCCGTTCCTGATATTTCAACATTTCCCAGTATAAAAATATGGGCATATTCAGTCCAATTTTGTCTCCTTATAAGAAGTATTAACCAAGCGAATAAGATGAGGGCTTAAAAACGAAACGATATTTCCTGGTAATACCGTAATTGTGAGCCCATGATTCCATTCATCCATTTCAGCGGAGAAGTCGCGCGTCCCTGCCGTTTGGTTCACAGCGGAACTCTGCTGCGAGGTTCCTGTAAGTCGAGAAGACGTTTCAATCATTTGCCCATCTGTTGAAAGATGAATTGCATACTGCGGTTGAACATGCAGGGGGCGAGAAACGGGGTTTTACTTTCGCGGCAAGTGCTACTGCACCTACCGCCTACCGGCTCATCGGCGTTACTGACAAGGCAGATGAGCACTGAATGCGCCGAACGAAGCCAAGTGCCCTAACCGGATGCTGCAGCGGGTCTGTTATTTGGCCCTGCCAAATGTCAACAGGCTAAGTCTGTGCTCGATTCTGCCTCTCATCTGCACGCAGCTCTTCACTTAGCCAATTGACCAATCGCCTGACTTCGGAACGCTCCGTTAAATGCGATGCGACCCAAATCGTAAGCCTGTTGGGACCGGCAACGAAGCCGAACGGCGCAACTAGTGTGCCACTGGTGAGATCGTCCTGAACGAGCATGCGCGGCACATTAGCGATGCCCAATCCGCAGCGGGCTGCCTGAATCAGCAGATAAAAATGCGGAAAGCCTTCATCCAGATTTGGCTCGTTCATCTCGGGGGCATAACACTGCTTCCATTCAGACCAAGCACGCTCACGAGTGTGTGAATAGATCAGCCGGGCTCGCTGCAAATCTGCGGTCGTGCGTATTTCGAGTGTCCTTAGGTATTCGGGCGAGCACACCGGGCCTACCCATTCGCTGCAGACATCTGTGCGGACGACGTCTCGCGGCATCTCCTGCGACGACAGGCGAATGGCTACGCCTACCTTGTCGCGCGTGAAGTCAAGCGGCCCGGAGGTCATGTGGTACTGCAGGAGCACATCAGGATTTTTCTGTTGGAAGCGGGACAGTCGCGGCAGCACCCAGTACATCATGATGGACGTTGAGCAGGCAAGCGTTAGCGGCCCGGGCTTAAGCTGATCGACGCTGTTCTGGATTTCATCGAAGCCACGTTTCAGACCTGCCGCAAGGCGCTCACCTTCTGGTGTGGGCTCCGCGCCTTGGGCCGTGCGTTGCAGCAGTAGTACACCGAACGTTTCCTCAAGCATGCGAACCTGGCGGCTGACAGCACCATGGGTGACTGCCAATTCATCTGCAGCAGCACTGAAACTGCGACACCGAGCGGTGGCCTCAAAGGCACGCAGCGCATTCAATGAAACGCGTGAAGCGACCATCCATTCTCTCCTTCAATAAACAGTTGCACGCCACTCCGGCACGCTGCGCAGCAATGTGAGATTTTCTCACAGACTGGAAAAATTATATCGCTTGCTGAGAAGTGCTTGCCCTCCCTAGTATCAGGTCATTCGCAAGCTTCAGTGTCACAAGTGACCGGCAATTGCCGAGAGAAAAACTCAGAGGATGTCCATGAATACTACCGTTTCACGCGCCGAGTTCACTGCTCGGTATTTCGTTGAAAGCTCGGTTCCCGCCGAGAAGATGGCGCAAGTCATCGCCGGCGAGCAATCAAGCGGCACCTTTTTGTCGCTTCCCGGCGAAACTGCACAGCTCAAGGAGCGCTCCCGCGCCCGTGTCGTGAATATCCATTCATTACCTCCAGCGCTGGAGCCTTCACTGCAGAGCGCTTATGTCGAACGCCGCGGCAGCCATGGCGTATTTCACCGCGCCGAAATTGAGATCGCTTTCCCGGTCGAAAATGTTGGCTGTAATCTGCCGGTGCTGCTCGCCACTTTGGCCGGCAACCTGTTCGAGTTGGGTGAAGTAACGGGTCTCCGTCTGCTTGATCTGGATATGCCGGTGAACTATGCATCTCAGTTTCCGGGGCCCGCATTCAGTATCGAAGGCACCCGCCGCCTGGCGGGCGTTCATGGCCGGCCAATGATCGGTACCATCATCAAGCCCAGCATCGGGCTCACCGCCGAGCAGACCGCCGCAATGGTTGACGACCTCTGCGGTGCCGGCATCGACTTCATCAAAGATGATGAGCTGATAGCCAACCCCCCGTACGAACCGTTCGAGCGTCGCGTCGCGGCTGTAATGCCGGTGCTGCACAAGCATGCCGACCGCCTCGGGCGCATGCCGATGTACGCATTCAATATCTCGGGCTCGATCGATGACATGCTGCGCCACCACGATACGGTACTGCAGGCCGGCGGCACATGCGTGATGGTGAGCGTCAACTGGGCAGGATTCGCCGGTGTGGAACACCTGCGGCGGCACTCGCAATTGCCGATCCATGGCCACCGCAACGGTTGGGGCAGCCTGACGCGCCATGCTGCGCTCGGATTCAGCTTCGAGGCCTACCAAAAGCTTTGGCGTCTGGCCGGTGTCGACCATCTGCATGTCAACGGCTTGCGCAGCAAATTCTGGGAAGCGGATGAGTCGGTGCTGCGCTCTGCACGCGCCTGCCTGTCCCCATTTGCCGGCGTGCCGGCACTTATGCCGGTGTTCTCTTCTGGCCAATGGGCCGCCCAGGCGCCGGATATGTACCGACAGTTGCAGTCTACGGACCTCATGCATCTTGCCGGGGGCGGCATCATCGGCCATCCGGACGGCATTCATGCTGGTGTGGCCAGCATGCGCGAAGGCTGGGATGCCGCAGTCGCCGGGAAAAGCCTTGATTCCTATGCCTTAACCCACCCGGCGTTGTCCCGCGCGCTCTCTCACTTCGGACGGATGTGAAACATGAATGCCACGCCACAGCTGCGCCTGGCTTTTTATGGCGACGACTTCACCGGCTCCACCGATGCGCTGGAAGTGCTTGCATTCGCCGGACTGCGTTGTGCTCTGTTCCTCAAGCCGCCCAGTGTCGAGACGCTTGACACGCTGGGCCCGTTTGATGCCATTGGCGTCGCCGGCGACAGCCGGAGCATGTCTCCCGAAGAAATGGATCAAACCCTGCCGCACACGCTGGGTGCGCTGGCAGCATTACCTGTGCCGTTGGTGCACTACAAGGTTTGTTCAACCTTCGACAGTTCTGCCGCGGTCGGAAGTATCGGCCGGGTCATGGACATTGCTCGCGAAGCATTTGGTGCAGGTCCGATTCCAATTGTGGCGGCGACGCCTGCACTGGGCAGGTACTGCGCCTTCGGTAATCTGTTTGCCCGCTCCGGCACGGATGGCCTGGTGTATCGGCTGGATCGCCATCCCATCATGAGCCGCCATCCGACCACGCCGATGTCCGAAGCAGACCTTGCAGCGCACTTGGGAGCGCAAACGCGTCAGGCAATTACCAAGTTCACGCTGCCGCTGTACGAAGCAGGGGAGCCAGCAATGGATAGCGAACTCGCACGCATCGCTTTGGACAAGTCAGGCGGCGTCGTTTTCGACGGCACTACCTCGGCCCATCTGACGCAAGTCGGACGCTTGCTCGATCGTCTCAGCGCCGGCCGCTCCCGTCCGCTGTTCTGTGTCGGCTCATCGGGACTGGAATATGCGGTGACCCAGTGGTGGCGCGAGGCTGGCGAGGCAACTGCCGGGGCTACCACGCAATATGAAACCTTCGAAGCCGTCCCGCAGGTGCTCGCCGTGTCGGGCAGCGCTTCGCCACTAAGCAGGATGCAGGTCGACGCCGCCATTGCGCACGGATTCTTCGACCTTGCGGTGGATGCCTCCAGCCTGGTCGCGGATGAACGCTGGGAAACCGAACTGGAGCGCCTGCAGGGCCAGGCAGTGGTGGCATTGCGTGCGGGGCGCAGCGTGATCGCACACACCGCACGCGGTCCCGACGATGATCGGATCGCGGCAATGACATCACAGCTGGTTGCGCAAGGCATGAGCAAGGAAATGGCCAAACACGTTGGTGGACGATTGCTGGCACAGCGCCTGGGTCACTTTGTCGATGGCGTATTACGTGTGGTGCGCATCGAGCGCCTTCTGGTCTCGGGTGGCGACACCTCCAGCCATGTCACTCAGCACTTGGCACCCGACGCCCTGGTAGTTGCCGCCCGCCTTGCGCCCGGTGCGCCGCTGTGCCGCGTGCTTTCGGATCAGCCGCATCTTGCCGGCCTGGAGATTGCACTGAAGGGCGGGCAGATGGGCCAGGCCGATTATTTCATTAAAGCCCTACAAGGCACCCAAGCATAACTACCCGGAAATTTTTTTCAGAACGATAAGGAGACAGGAACCATGAATCAATTCACACGCCGTCAATTCTTGATCAGCACTGCAGCTGCAGTGGCCGCTCCAGCGCTGGTCATGCCGAAGTTTGCCCGCGCCGCTGAAATCAATCTCAAGTTCGGCACCAATCTGCCGGCGAACCATCCGCTGAACATCCGCGCCAACGAGGCAGCCGAACGCATCCTGAAGGAAACGGGAGGACAGGTTCAACTCAATGTTTTCCCCAACAATCAGCTTGGCAACGATGCCGACATGCTGTCGCAATTGCGAGCTGGCGCAATCGACTTCTTTACAGTTTCCGGCGTGAATGTCTTGTCCCAGATGGTGCCGGTGTCGTCGATATACGGGCTGGGTTTTGCGTTTTCTGATGAGGACACTGTACACCGGGCACTGGACGGGGACCTGGGCAAATACCTGCGCGGTAAGTTCACCAAGGTAGGGCTGATGGCCATGGACAATATCTGGAGTTCGGGCTTCCGCCAGATCACCAACAGCGTTCGGCCGATCACTACGCCCGATGACCTCAAAAACCTGAAGATACGGGTTCCAGTGAGTCCGCTTTGGACATCACTGTTCCAGCATCTCGGTGCAGCGCCAGCTTCGATCAATTTCGCCGAAGTGTACTCCTCGCTCCAGACCAAGGTCGTTGATGGCCAGGAAAACCCGCTGTCCATCATCTCGATCGCCAAGCTTTACGAAGTGCAGAAGTATTGCTCGATGACGAACCACATGTGGGATGGCTTCTGGTGCATGAGCAGCATGAAAGCATGGAATCGCTTGCCAGAAAAAGTACGCCCCATCGTCGCACAAAATCTGAACCGCTCCGCTCTGGATATGCGTGGCGACGTCGCAAAGCTGAATGTCTCGCTCAAAGGCGATCTGCAGGCCAAGGGAATGGTGTTCAACACGCCGGATCCAGCGCCGTTCCGCACCATGCTGTCGAAGTCGGGTTTCTATGCCGAGTGGCGCAAGAAGTACGGCGACGAAGCATGGGAGATGCTGGAGAAGTACACCGGGAAATTGGGGTGAGCCATGCACATCGCACACACGAATGCCGCGGCAGACCAGCCGCGGAATGCCATCAGCGCCGGCGCGGCACGCATACAACGCCTGCTCGGCCACTGCCTGGCAGTGCCGGCCGCGCTGCTGGTGGCGGTTGAGATCTTCGTGCTGCTGGCCGGAGTGATCGGCCGCTACGTTTTTCACGCCCCACTGGTATGGTCGGATGAACTTGCCTCCATCCTGTTCCTGTGGCTGGCAATGCTCGGCTCGGCTGTGGCGTTCGAAAAAGGCGAGCACATGCGCATGACAGCCGTGGTCGGCAAGCTTTCCCCAGCCACGCGCGCATTCGTCGACGTGCTGGCAACGGTGGCCGCGCTGGTGTTCCTGGCATTGGTGCTGCCGCATGCGCTGGAATATGCGCAGGAGGAAGCCGTGATCAGCACGCCGGCGCTGGATATCGCAAACAGCTGGCGCGTGGCGGCCATGGCCGTGGGCTTTGGCATGATGGCGCTACTGTCCGTGTTGCGCCTGGCACAGTTCGCCGATAGAAAGACCGTGGTCAAGGCGTTTGCGCTCGCAGCGATGTTAGTCATTGGCATGTGGATGCTACAACCGGTATTTCATAAGCTCGGCAATGTGAACCTGGTGATTTTCTTTGTCATCGTGGTCGCGGCCTGCGTGTTTGCCGGCGTACCGATCGCATTCGCATTTGGCCTGGCGACGCTGGGATACATCATGCTGACCACCTCGACGCCGGTAATGATCGTGGTTGGCCGCATGGACGAAGGAATGAGCCATCTCATGCTGCTTTCGGTGCCCTTGTTCGTGTTCCTGGGTCAGTTGATCGAGATGACTGGCATGGCGCGCGCGATGGTGGCTTTCCTGGCGAGCCTGCTGGGCCATGTGCGCGGTGGCCTGCACTATGTGCTGGTGGGCGCCATGTACCTGGTATCAGGAATTTCCGGCTCCAAGGCAGCCGACATGGCTGCGATCGCGCCGGTGCTGTTCCCCGAAATGAAAAACCGCGGTGCGAGGGAAGGCGATCTGGTTGCGCTGCTATCGGCAACCGGCGCCCAGACAGAGACGATACCGCCGAGCATTGTGCTGATCACGATCGGCTCGGTGACGGGCGTATCGATCTCGGCTCTGTTCACAGGGGGCATGCTGCCGGGCGTCGTGCTCGCCATCGGATTGATCGGCGTGGTGTTCTGGCGCTATCGTGGCGAGGACTTGTCGCAGGTGGTGCGGGCAAACCGGGCCGAGATCGCAAAGTCCTTCGTTGTGGCCGTTCCCGCAATCGCGCTTCCCTTCATCATCCGTGCCGCCGTGGTCGAGGGCGTCGCGACGGCCACCGAGGTATCGACGATCGGCATTGTCTACGCAGTTGTCGCCGGACTTGTCATCTATCGCAAGTTCGACTTCCGGCGCCTGTACCCGATGCTGGTAGAGACGGCGAGTCTGTCCGGTGCAATCCTTCTGATCATCGGCGCGGCCACGGCGATGGCCTGGGGGCTTACCCAGTCCGGTTTCTCGCGTACGCTCGCCGATGCGATGCGCTCGCTGCCAGGCGGCGCCGCAGGTTTCATGGCTGTTTCCATCCTGGCTTTCGTGATCCTCGGCAGCGTACTGGAAGGGATACCGGCCATCGTACTGTTCGGCCCTCTGGTATTTCCGATAGCCCGTGCCATGGGCATCCATGAAGTCCATTACGCGATGGTCGTGATTCTGTCGATGGGCATTGGCCTTTTTGCCCCGCCGTTCGGGGTCGGCTATTACGCCGCATGCGCAATCTCGAAAGTTCACCCGGACGAAGGAATCCGCCCCATCTTCGGATATATCGCCGCCATGGTCGTGGGATTGATCATCGTCGCGGCAGTGCCATGGATTTCCATCGGCTTTCTTTAACACAGGAGAACACTATGCAGAATCAGAGCAATCAGGATCGCGTTGCCGTCGTCGTCGGCGGCGCCATGGGCATAGGCGCGGAAGTCTGTCAGCGCCTTGGCGCAGCGGGCTACACAGTGGTCGTCGCAGATCGCGACATGGAAGCCGCAAAGGAACGCGTGGGGCAACTCAGCGCAACAGGCTTGCGCGCCGAGGCCCAGCAGATCGACGCAGGCGATGCTGCATCCGTGGCACAGGCCTTCAGCGAAATCGAAAGCCGGCATGCCCGCTGCGATGTACTGGTGAACTGCGCCGGCATCGCAAAGGTCTTTCCTTTCCTCGAATTCCCGCTTGAGAATTTCCTCGCAACGATGAATGTCAACGTCACCGGCACGCTACTGTGCGCTCAGCATGCAGCCCGGCTGATGCTCAAGCATAAATGGGGACGTATCGTGAACTTGGCATCGGTTGCAGGCCAGCGTTCTGTGGGCACGGGGCGCACTGCCTACGGCACATCGAAGGGAGCGGTCATTGCGCTGACGCGGCAGATGGCCGTGGAACTCGCCGAGCATGGCATCACCGCAAACACGGTATCGCCCGGTCCGGTCGACACGCCGATGACCCGCGTGCTCCACACGGACCAGTTCCGCAAGGAATATACCCACGCCATTCCCATGGATCGTTATGGATCGACTGCGGAAATCGCTGCGGCCGTGATGTATTTCGTCGGAGAAGAGGCCGGGTACACCACAGGTGTGGATCTGCCGGTGGATGGTGGCTTCTTGGCATCGGGAGCGCGCAAGCTGGCGTAAGGCGTGGACTTGCGCATCTCAGCAAGCAGAGAGCGCACACGGCATCAAGGAAAAAGCACGCCAGCCGTCATCCAGGACTGGCGTCCAGGACAAAACGAGCGTCATGGCCCTGAATCGGACTCCGCTGTATGGCGACGAGCAGAGGCGCCCCGGAGCGCCCGGTGGCGAGTTCCTCGCCGGGCCAAGCCTCAGGAAGTGAATGATTTGCGCGTGATATTGATCACGGCGACGGACTAGAGAGAGACTGGCATGCACCGCAACCGCAAGGCAAAAATTGTCGCTACCATCGGGCCGGCAAGCAATACAAAGGAAACCATTGAAGCCTTATTTCATGCTGGCGTCGATGTATTCCGGATGAATTTCAGCCATGGCACGCACGAGGATCACAAGAGACGGCTCGACATCATCCGGGCGGTTGAAACAGAGGTAGGGCGCCCTATTGGGGTGCTACTTGACTTGCAGGGGCCCAAACTCCGTATCGGCACATTTACGGACGGACCGGTCATGCTGGAGAACGGTGCCCGGTTTCGTCTCGATCTGGACAATAAAAAGCCAGGAGATCAGCGCCGCGTCTCACTTCCCCATCCGGAAATTTTTGCTGCATTGACTGAAGGCGCGAGATTGCTACTCGACGACGGCAAGATCGATCTGCAAGTCGAACGTTGCGGTCCGGACTTCGCTGATACCAGAGTAATCAACGGCGGCATGCTATCGGAGCGCAAGGGGGTTAATGTTCCCGGTGTAGTGCTGCCCATGTCCGCAATGACAGAGAAAGACAGAAGAGATCTCGACTACGGCCTGGCGCTGGGTATCGATTGGGTTGCGCTGTCCTTTGTGCAGCGGCCCGAAGATATCGAAGAAGCCAAGGAGGTCATACAAGGCCGGGCATCAATCATGGCGAAGCTGGAAAAGCCGGCGGCCATCAACCAGCTCGAACAGATCGTGCATGCTTCCGACGCCATCATGGTGGCTCGGGGCGACCTCGGTGTGGAGATGCCTGCCGAGCAGGTGCCGGCCATTCAAAAGCGCATCGTGCGCATGTGCCGACAGTTGGGAAAGCCCGTGATTGTGGCTACGCAAATGCTTGAGTCGATGATCAATGCGCCAGTGCCAACCCGCGCAGAAGCGTCGGACGTTGCAACCGCCATCTACGACGGAGTTGACGCGGTAATGTTGTCAGCCGAGTCCGCATCGGGAAAGTTTCCGGTTGAGGCAGTTCGCATGATGAGCAGCATTATCGATCAGACCGAAGCCGATCCATTTTTCATCGAGACGATGAAGGCATCCCATAGCCCTGCGCGTGCTGAGATTGCCGACGCAATTGGATTGGCAATGCGCAATGTCGTGGACCTGCTGGATGCTGCCGCCACTGTCGCTTACACCAGCTCTGGCTATTCCGCTTTGCGCATGGCGCGGGAACGTCCAAAGGCACGCATTATCGGGATGACGCCCAAGCTCAGTACCGCCCGCAAGCTTGCCCTGGTATGGGGAGTACACCCAGTTCTAACCCACGATGTCGCGGCCGTCTCGGAGATGACCATATTTGCATGCCAAACCGCAGCACGCGAGGGATTGGCAAAAAGAGGCCAGACCGTTGTTATCGCGGCGGGCATGCCCTTTGGCACACCAGGGACGACAAACTTACTGCGTATTGCACAGGTTGAATGAGTTTGCCCTGGTCCCGAATTCAAACTGTTTCAAGGAGAAAGAGTTGAGCACTATCGTAGATATCATCGGCCGCGAAGTGATCGATTCCCGTGGCAATCCGACCGTGGAATGCGACGTGCTGCTGGAATCCGGCGTGATGGGCCGCGCCGCGGTGCCGTCGGGCGCCTCCACCGGTTCGCGCGAAGCAATCGAGCTGCGCGACGGCGACAAGAGCCGCTACTTCGGCAAGGGCGTGCTCAAGGCCTGCGAGAACATCAATACCGAAATCTCCGAAGCAATCATGGGCCTGGATGCGAATGAGCAGGCCTTTCTGGACCGCACCCTGATCGACCTCGACGGCACTGACAACAAGGCCCGCCTCGGCGCCAACGCGACGCTGGCGGTATCGATGGCGGTAGCCAAAGCCGCGGCCGAGGAAGCCGGCCTGCCGCTTTACCGCTACTTCGGCGGTTCCGGCGCGATGCAGATGCCGGTGCCGATGATGAACGTCATCAACGGCGGCGCGCACGCTGATAACAACCTTGATCTGCAGGAATTCATGATCATCCCGGTCGGCGCGCCCAGCTTCCGCGAGGCGATCCGCTATGGCGCCGAGGTGTTCCACACGCTGAAGAAGATCCTGCATGACAACCGCCTGACCACCGCGGTCGGCGACGAAGGCGGTTTCGCGCCGTCCGTGGCCAATCATGAAGCCGCGATCAAGCTGATCCTGCAGGCGATCGAGCAGGCCGGCTACGAGCCGGGCACCCAGATCGCGCTGGGCCTGGACTGCGCCGCGTCCGAGTTCTACAAGGATGGCAAGTATCGCCTCGATGGCGAAGGCCTGACGCTGTCTTCGTCCGACTTCACCAACCTGCTGGCGACCTGGTGCGACAAGTATCCGATCATCTCGATCGAGGACGGCATGGCCGAGAACGACTGGGACGGCTGGGCCACGCTGACCAAGACCCTGGGCGGCAAGATCCAGCTGGTGGGCGACGACCTGTTCGTCACCAACACCAAGATCCTGAAGGAAGGCATCCAGAAGAACATCGCCAATTCCATCCTGATCAAGATCAACCAGATCGGCACCCTGACCGAGACCTTTGCCGCCATCGAAATGGCCAAGCGCGCCGGCTACACCGCGGTGATCTCGCACCGTTCCGGCGAGACCGAGGACAGCACGATTGCCGACATCGCGGTGGGCGCCAATGCGCTGCAGATCAAGACCGGCTCGATGTCGCGCTCGGATCGCATGGCGAAATACAACCAGTTGCTGCGCATCGAGGAAGATCTGGGCGATATCGCCAGCTATCCGGGCCGCGAAGCGTTTTTCAACATTAATTGAGTACGTCTCGTAAAAAAGCTCTTCCCATGTCAAGAAGGCTTAGCGCAAAAATCTGGTGAGACATCCTACCGACCGGGGGTCAACATCACCGTTGGCTTGCCGGTAAATCGCAGCTCGGTGGACCACGGCACGGCTTTCGACATCGCAGGCACAGGCTTCGCCGACGAAGGCAGCATGCTGGAAGCAAGGCGCAAGGCCATCGCCCTAGCCACGCGGCGCGGCTGACGCCCGGTCCAACTATTCCGGGATATGACGGCATGTCTGACGTATTGGCTTCGCCGGGCACATTAACCAGCCTTAGGCACCTGAAAATACGACTCTGCGCGCGGGCCTGTTGCAGACAATGCGGTTGTCGGCGCCCTCTGTTCGCGGCTGCTTTGCGCTGGGGCCGTTCAGTCTGACCACCATGCGCCGCAACGTTGGATGGCAATGACAAAAACTGAAAAACGCCGTGAAGTGATCCTCGACATCGTCAACAAGGAGGCGACGAACGCCGAAGCACTGAGCCGCCGCTTCGGGGTTTCGGAGTCCTCGATCCGCCGCGATCTTGCCGAGCTTGCCAACGACGGCTGTATCGTACGGACCTACGGCGCCGCCGCCCCGTCGCCTGCGCTTCTGCCTCATTTGGCAGTCAATCAGCGTGTTGCCCTTGATCTCGACCCGGACCTCTTCGATGAACAAGCTGCTCATCGCCGTCCCATCCCGCCTGTCCGCTGTTCACGCATATTTTGCGAGCACCTCTTGCACTTTCCTGTGGTCGCTCATGCTTTCCTTTTCAGGCAACCGAGATCACGAGCTTGCCGTCGGCTTTGCCATCGATGAGGTCGCGGTGTGCAGCAGTCACGTCGCCCAGGGTGTACCTCGTCGGATCGAGCCGCACCTTGATCTTGCCGGCCTCGACGAGGCGGGTGGCTTCGCGCATGATGGCACCATGCGCGGCGCGCCCCTTGCCGCGGATGAGCGGCAGCAGGGTGAACACCCCGGAATAGGTCGCCGCGCGGAAGGAAAGCGGCGCCAGTGCATGGGTGCCCCAGCCCAGGCAGCTGACAACATGTCCGCCGTAGAGTCGCGCCGCGCGGAAGGATGCGTCCAGCGTCGCACCGCCGACCGTGTCGTACACGATGTCGAAGCCGTCGCCCGCGGTGTACCGATCGACATAATCTTCCACAGTGTTGGCCCTGAAGTCGATGGCGGTCGCGCCATACCCTTCGATAGTGGCACGCTGGCTGGCCTCGCCGGTCGCGTAGACCTCGGCGCCGAATGCACGCGCGATCTGCACGGCGATATGGCCGACGCCACCGGCTCCCCCATGCACTAGCACCTTTGCGCCATGCCCAACCTGGGCGCGGTCGACCAGGCCTTCCCAGGCGGTAATGAAGACGAGCGGCAAGGCGGCGGCTTCGCGCATCGACATCGTCTTCGGCTTGTGGGCGAGCAGTTCCGCATCGACCGCTGCGTACTGGGCCAGCGAACCCTGCACGCCGGCGATGCCGCCGCTCATGCCGTACACCTCGTCGCCCGGCTGGAATCCGGCAACGCCACCGCCGACTGCTTCGACCACGCCAGCCATGTCGATGCCGAGAATCGCCGGCAGGACAGTACGGGCATGGTCGGCCTTGCCGGCGGCGATTTTGGTGTCCAGCGGGTTGACGCCGCTCGCTTCGATCCGGACCAGCACTTGGCCGGGACCTGCCGAGGGGCGCGCGACATCGGTCAGCATCATCGGCTCGCCGAAGGATTGCAGGACGACTGCTTGCATGGTGGTGGGGGTAGTCATGATCACTCCTTTCAATGGATGCGATCCAGTGTACGGGCCGCGCCGCTGCGAAAAAACGGGGCAGTGGCCAATGCAGAATTCCGGATTCCAGAACAGTCGAAGGGCGCTGCTACAATTCTCGGCCGTCGTGGAGCAATCAGAGAAAGAAGAGAATGGATCGCCTGGATGCGTTGAAAGTCTTCTGCAGTGTCGTGGATGCGGGAGGGTTCAGGCGTGCCGCCGACCGGCTCGGGATCTCCACGACCTCGGTCACCACCCAAGTAGCGGCGCTCGAGGCACACTTTCGCGTCAAACTGCTGAATCGGACGACGCGCAGCATGTCCGTCACCGAAGAGGGGCGCCAGTGCTACGAAAACGCCATGCGCCTGCTGGCGGACATGAACGAGCTGGAAGACGTCCTACGCCACTCGACGACAGCCCCGAGCGGCCTATTGCGGGTCGATATGCCCGGGATTATCGGCACCAGGATCATCTCTCCGGCGCTCCCGCGCTTTCTGACGGATTATCCGGAAGTTACGGTACGCATGAGCGCCAATGACCGGCTGGTCGACATGGTCGACGAAGGCATCGATGTGCTCGTCAGAATCGGGAATCTGGTTGACTCCCGCCTGGTGGCGCAGACATTGGCAGGCACGCGCTACGTCTGCTGCGCCTCACCGGATTACCTGGCCCGGCGCGGCAGCCCGACATCGCCGGAAGACCTGGACCGCTTCGCGTGCCTGAATTTCCTCTACCCGAAGTCGCGCCGTGTCCGGCCCTGGTATTTCCAGCGCGATGGCCAGGTCAGCTCGATCGCCCCGCGGGGCATCTTCGTCACCGATCACGTCGAGAGCCTGATCGGCGCGGCGATCGCCGGCGGCGGCATTATCCAGGTACTGTCGGTCTCGGTGCAGGACAGGATCGCGAGCGGCGCGTTGGTGCCGCTATTGACGGACTGGACGGCGCCAGGCCCGGACGTGGCGGTGCTGTTCCAGCAACGGCAACTGCGCGCTGCCAAGGTGAAGGTGTTCGTCGATTTCCTGCATGAGATTTTCCGGACGCGCCCTCACGGCATGCTCGCTGGGACTGACGCCCTGTAAAGATGGATGGGCTGCGCATATCGTCCGCTGCAGCTTCCTTGATCAGATCGCGCCCTTGGCCGGATGCGACATCATTAGACATGCAAAGCTTCATTGCTGGCGGGCGTTTGACGCGAACGCCTACGGCATCATTCCGCCAATCGAAACGATGAATTTGCAGATTCGCTGTTTGTTTGGCGGGAAGCGCTCCCCAGAATGGGCGATGTCATCAAGTCAAAGGAAAGCGACATGTCAAAGGTCTGGATGGTTACCGGTAGCTCCGTTGGCTTGGGCCGGGCGGTCGTAGAGGCCGCGCTCGCCGCTGGCCATCGCGTTATCGCGACAGCGCGCAAGGTTTCAACGCTTGATGAGCTTGCCGCACGACACCCCGATAATCTGCTGGCCCTCGGCTTGGATGTTCATTGCCGGCCGGCCTGGGATGCGGCGGTCGCGGCAGGCGTCACCCGCTTCGGAGCGATCGACGTACTGGTGAACAATGCTGGCTTTGGGGCGGTAGGGCCTGTCGAAAATACACCGGTCGAGGTCGTCCGCCGCCTGCTTGATACCAATCTGATCGGCGCAGTGCATGCGTGCCAGGCCATCATCCCGACGCTGCGTAGACAGGGCCATGGTCACATCATCCTGATCTCGTCAATTGGCGCGCGTATCGCGACGCCTGGCGCAGCCTTCTATTACGCTTCGAAGGCTGCGGTATCGGCACTTGCGGAAAGCCTGGCGCTCGAGGTCGGGCCGCTTGGCATCAAGGTGACGGCCGTCGAGCCTGGCGGAATGCGTACCCGTTTCGCGGAGTCTTCTTCACTCACGGTGAGTGAGCCGGATCCTGCCTATGCCAAGACGGTTGGCGCCACCATCGCGATGATGCAATCGTCGGAATACCGTTCATATCTCGGCGATCCGGCAGGGCATGCTGTCATGGTGCTTGCGCTCGCCGAGCTGGAGTCGCCTCCAGTTCGTATCCTTGCCGGTATAGATGCCGTGATGTATGGAGTCCAAGCTGGCGAACATCGCGCCATCTCTGATGCACAATGGAAGCTGCTTGGGCAATCAGCCACCGTCCAGTAAATCCTGGCATTGGGTCTATAGCAATCAGTCAGGCCATGATGTACAAAGTGCGGTCGGCGTACCAGCCGAAGCCGTACGGTTTCGTACTGAAGACTGGAAACGAGAAGCTTCTGACGCGTTGTGAATCTAACTTCCAGACCGTAGATGTGGTGAGGAACGTCTGCTTAAGGTCGTCACCCACCATAGCCTTATGGCCATCGGTATCGCGTGCGGCGAGACCCGGTAACAGTTCCATGAATGTACTGGCGCCCAAGCGTCAGGCATCGAATGGTTTCTTGCCCAAGGTTTGCACCACATGGTCCACGAAACAGGTAATGCGCGCGGCCAGCGCGGTATTGCGGTAGTAGACGGCGTTGACCGCCTGGCGTACGTCCAGTGCCTGTTTCGCAAAGAGTGGCACCAGCTTTCCACGACGACGATCCTCGCGCGTCATGAAGTCTGACAGGCAGGCAATGCCCAGGCCCGCCAGGGCCATGTGCCGCAGCGTTTCGCCGCTGGAAGACGCGATGTCTGGCTGGATGTGCAGGACGCTTCCGTTGGCATCGTGCAGCGGCCAGTCGTTCAGTGTGTCGGGGTGGCTAAAGCCCAACAGCACATGCTGCTGCAGCTGAGCCGGCTTGGCTGGCATACCGTGGCGCTCGATATAGGCGGGACTGGCGAGCATGCGCAAGCGGCTGGCGCCGACGGGCCGGGCGTGCAAGGTGGAATCCTTCAAGACGCCTATGCGGAAGGCCACGTCCGTACGTTTCTCGATCAGGTCGGTAATGCCTTCGTTCGAATTCAGTTCCAGGTCCACTTCGGGATAACGGGCGCGAAAACCTTCGATCAGGGGCACGAGCACGTGGAGCATGAAAGGCGTCGCGGCATCGACGCGCAGCCGACCGGCCGGACGCAAGCGCCGCGCCGCCATCTGCTCTTCCGCTTCATCGACCGAGGCAAGGATGGCGCGGGCGTGCTGCAGGAAGGCTGCGCCTTCCTCAGTCAGCTCCAGCCGCCGCGTCGTGCGACGCAGAAGCGTGGTCTGCAGTTTTTCTTCCAGCCGACCCAGCGTACGACTCACGGCCGATACCGTCAGCCCGAGCAGTTCCGATGCCGCGGTGATGGAACCCGTGTCCACGACGGCCACGAAGGCCTGCAATTCGTCGAGCGTGGTTTTCATTCTTGACCTGAAATCAAAAGATTCTAGCGGCGGCTACGCTTAATCTGCAAATATAAAGCCGGCACAATGCGCCATCGAAAGATCAATCCCTTCCTTTCATGGAGAAGTGCCGTTGAAATCTTCTACTGCTCTATTTGCCCTGGCCATAGGCGCGTTCGCCATTGGCACCACTGAATTCACGCCCATGGGACTGTTGCCCGTCATCGCCGACGGCGTGGGAGTGAGCATTCCCAGCGCGGGCATGCTCGTGTCCGCTTATGCCATCGGGGTCATGGCCGGCGCGCCTGTCATGACCTTGCTCTTCAGCCGATATGGCAAACGTGCGGCCCTGATGTCGCTGATGCTCATCTTCACCATCGGCAACCTGTTGTCCGCATTCGCTCCCGGCTATACGACACTGCTACTGTCGCGCCTCATCACGAGCCTGAATCATGGCGCCTTCTTCGGCATCGGGTCCGTGGTGGCGGCCAGTGTCGTTCCCCGGGAAAAACAGGCCAGCGCGATTGCGGCCATGTTCATGGGCTTGACCGTGGCCAACGTAGGCGGTGTTCCGGCTGCCACCTGGATCGGGCAGCAGATAGGCTGGCGCCTGGCCTTCGGCGGGACGGCCGCGCTCGGCCTCCTTGCCATCGCCGCGCTGTGGCTGGCGCTGCCCAAGGGCGAGCCCGGCATGCGTCCGGATGTGCGCCGCGAGCTGAAGGTGCTCATGCGCCGTGATGTGCTGCTGGCCATGGGCACTACCGTACTGGGGTCCGGCGCGATGTTTGCGCTCTATACCTATGTGGCGCCAGTGCTGGCCGATATCACCCATGCCAGCCCGAGCTTCGTGGCAATCGCCCTGGTGTTGATCGGCATCGGCTTCACGCTCGGTAACAGCCTGGGCGGTCGCCTGGCCGACTGGTCGCTCGACGGCGCCACCAAGCTCATCCTTGCCACGCTTGCGATCGTGATGGCCTTGCTGCCGCTGGTGCTGACTACCCACGCAGGCGCGGCCATCGGACTCGTTGTCTGGGGCGCCGCCGCCTTTGGCATCGTGCCCCCGGTGCAGATGCGCGTCATGCAGGCAGCGGCCCAGGCCCCGGGTCTGGCTTCATCCGTCAACATCGGCGCATTCAACCTTGGTAATGCGATCGGTGCTGCTCTGGGCGGGGCTGTCATCAGCCAAGGGTTGAGCTTTGCCGCCGTGCCACTGGTCGGCACGGCGCTGGCTGCCGGCGGCCTGGTGCTGGTCTGGCTGGGCGAGCGTGGTCGTCGCCGTGCTTCTGTGACTTCCTGTTCTTCTTCCATCTGAAGAAGCGTAGCGATGTACTATGCAGCCAATTCCCGCGCGACAAAACAATACGATCCCGATCGGGTCGGCAAGACAGCACCGGAGACATGACATGGTCGCACCGCTACGTGAATTCATCATCAGCCTGTCGGCACTGCTCGACGGGCGTCCAGACGAGGAACGCATACTGCAGGAAGGCAGCGCGCTGCTGGCGAAACTGGTCGAGCATGATGATTGGCTGCCCGACATCTACGCGCAGCCGCATCCTCAGCATTACCAGCAGGTATTGCTGCACTGTGATTCGTCGGAACGCTTCTGCGTGGTGGCATTCATCTGGGGGCCGGGGCAGCGCACGCCGATTCATGACCACACGGTGTGGGGCCTGATCGGCATGCTCAGGGGCGCGGAATATTCGCAGCCTTACGCACTCGACGCGGAAGGAAATCCAAGGCCGCAAGGCGAAGCGGTACGCATCGATCCCGGACAGGTGGAAGCGGTGTCGCCTGCCATTGGCGACATCCACCAGGTGCATAACGCCTACGGCGACCGCGTGTCGATCAGTATCCATGTCTACGGCGCCAATATCGGCGCCGTAAAACGTTCCGTCTACGCCGAAGATGGCGTGCGCAAGTCCTTCATCTCCGGTTACTCCAACACACAGCTCCCCAATTTATGGGACCGTTCCAGGGAACTCCAATGACGCCAGCCATTCCTTTCATCACCCCCGCCGCTGTCCGGCAGATCCTGCTCGACCGCCAGGAAATCGCATTGATCGACGTACGCGAAGAAGATCCTTACGCGCAGTCGCATCCACTGTGGGCGGCCAATTTTCCGCTGTCGAAGCTGGAACTCGAGGCGTGGTCACGCATCCCGCGCCGTGACACCGTGATCGCCATCTATGGCGAGCATGACGGCATCGATCTTGCGCCGCGTGCCGCGAAGGTGTTGCGTGAGCTTGGCTATACCAATGTGCACCTCCTCGAAGGAGGACTTGCCGGATGGATAGCCGCCGGTGGTGAGACCTTTCGCGACGTCAATGTGCCGAGCAAGGCCTTCGGCGAATTGGTCGAATCCATGCGCCACACGCCATCGCTTCCCGCGCAGGAAGTACAAGCCTTGCTCGATGCGCATGCCGATGTCGTGGTGGTCGACGCGCGCCGCTTCGACGAGTACCAGACCATGAGCATTCCCACCGCCGTCAGCGTGCCGGGCGCGGAACTGGTATTGCGCGTGCGCGAGCTCGCGCCCGATCCGAACACCCGTGTGATCGTCAACTGCGCAGGCCGCACCCGCAGCATCGTCGGCGCGCAATCGCTGATCAACGCCGGGCTACCCAACCCCGTGGCGGCGCTGCGCAACGGCACCATAGGCTGGAAGCTTGCCGGCCAGGCGCTCGATCACGGCGCCAGCCGCCGCGCACCCGTTGCGGTAAGCGGAACCAATCTTGCCCTTGCACGGAAAGGCGCCCGCGAGATTGCCGTGAAGGCCGGCGTGCGCCGTGTCGCTCATGAAGCGCTGCCGTCGCTGCGCGCGTCAGGCCGCACCGTGTACCAATTCGATGTGCGTACGCCTGAAGAATTCGTCGCGGGCCACCTCCCTGGCTTCGTCAATGCGCCTGGGGGACAGCTGGTTCAGGAAACCGACCACAATGCCCCCGTGCGTGGCGCGCGCATCGTGCTGGCCGACGACGATGGCACGCGAGCCGACATGAGCGCGTCATGGCTTGCGCAGATGGGATGGGATGTTTGGGTCGTAGATCCGGTCGATTCAAATTTGCGCAGCGAAACTGGCATTACGCATCCACAAATTCCGGTAGCAGAAACCGTTGCGATGGTTAAGCCTCATACCCTGGCAAGCTGGCTGAAGGATGGGAAGGAAGAAGACACCGCCGTGCTCGACTTCAACGCCAGCGCCACCTATGTCAGGCGCCACATTCCCGGCGCATGGTTTGTGATTCGCGCGCAGATGGAGAAGGCACTGCAGGCGATTCCGCCCGCCAAGCGCTATGTGCTTACCTGTGACGCCAGCCAGTTGGCCTGTTTCGCCGCATCCGACCTGAAACGCCTCACGCAAGCCGAAGTGCTGGTGCTCGAAGGCGGTACCCGCGGATGGGTTGATGCCGATCTGCCGACGGAAGAAGGGGAGACGCGGCTCGCCGTGCCGCGCACGGACCGCTACCGCCGTCCTTATGAAGGTACTGACAACGCGGCCGAAGCAATGCAGGCGTATCTGGATTGGGAATTCGGGCTGATCGCACAATTGGAGCGCGATGGCACGCACTTCTTCAAGGTGGCCTGAGCTCGATGCAACTGATGGCGCATGCAGGTACTGCCAGCGTGTCCGAGGGATTTGTTCTCTCCTTGCAGTTTCAAATGCCGCGGGAGCCGGGCAGTAACGGTGGTTTGCGAAGCCGAGATGAATGGCCGTTTGCATGTCTCGGCCCGCTTCTTCAATGGCGAAGCATTCGGTCAGCAAGCAAGCGCATCAGCCTGTAGCCGCTTCCGTGGCTGCTGTGGAAACGATGCGCTTGCTGCGTGCGCTTGAAACGCCTGCACCTGCTCATTCGACTTTCATCGGCATTTTCGCGATCGGATCCAAAGCAATGGTGTCGACAGCGGGCATATAGAGCATGGTCCCGCTGCTGGTGTAGCAGGTCATGGTCTTGGCCCACTGGTCGTACTGAAGCCTGCTTCCGATGGTGACGACTTCCATGTTGTTGTGGTCGAAAACATAGGCGGACCAGCTTTTCGCATTGGGGTCATACACGCCCTGCGCGACATACCGGGTGCCGTAGGTGAGGTAATTGGGATAGCCATAAGCCTTTCCCGAGCAATCCGCCGTAAGGAACACGATGGCGACACTGCCCCAGGTGAAGTATCCCGACTGAGTATTCGGATCTCGTGCATCCCAGGACAGTGGAACCGCCATGGCATCGCCCTGATACTCCAGCAGTGCCGCGTTCTCCACGAAGCGACCGACGAGCTCGCCGTTTGCGTCCACCAGGACCGCCGGGCGCAGCCTGGCATTGCCGCGCCGGGCCGATCCGTTTCCGTAGACTTTATCCGGCACGACGCCGCTCCTGACCGGGGTGTCCTGAGCCGCGCTCCTGTCTCGGTCGGATGCCGCGGAGGATGACGTATTCGCCTGGACCAAGCCCTGCGCCGGCATACCGCTCTGGCTCCATGCCATTTGCGCCGTTGCGAGCAACATGGTTGCGGCCATTCCTTTCATGATCTGCGTAGCCACTTCTGTCTCCTTCACGCCGTGAATCGGCCTTGTTCAGGCTACGCGCCTTCGCTATTCGGAATCCAAGGCCGGGAAAATCGTTTTTGATGTGTCTTAAACGACTGGCGCGGGTCTGGAGCCGAGCTGCGAATACGGAGATGCATGTTCTTGCAGTGAAGCGGTCTTTTTCGTGAAGCATCGCTTCCAGGATTTGTCCTTGATCAGAAATGCGCGGGAAAGATCGTTCCAGTATCAAGAACAAATGCCCTTCAATACCCTGCTGAACAAGCAAAGGACGACAAGCTGATGAAGCAATTCGCCACTATCCTTTTCGCCGCGCTGGTTCCGCTCTCTGCCGCGCGGGCAGCGTTAGTCGACGTCGGCTCCCCGCTGGGCCAGTCCACCGCGGTGCTTGACACCTCCACTGGACTCGAATGGCTCAAGCTGTCGGCAACCGACGGCGAAACGCCTGATCAGGTCTTTGCGCAGATTGCTCCCGGAGGACTGCTGCAAGGCTATCGCTATGCCACCGTCACTGAACTCACCTGCGGCCTGTTCGCGCCCCAGTTGGGTCGGAGCGGATGTCTCTATACCGGGAATACGACGGATGTCGGCCCGGTGCTGGCATTCATGGACCGCTTCGGCAAGTCCTTCGACCAGGTCGGCTTGTTTCAGCCCATGTTTGTCGAAGGGCAGACTCCGATGGTCTATGGAGAGTTCTGGCACCTCACACGCTTTACGGATGCACAGCTGGTCGACTTCGACACACAGCTCGTCAATCTGAGAAACACCCAGCCAGCCGACCACTGGCTCGTTCGCCAGGTGCCTGAGCCTTCGTCATCGATGCTGTTCGGCATTGCGGCGTTGGCACTGGCGACCCGGGCATGGCGCACAAGGCGCAGGATGCCTTGATGAGTCCAGCAACCCGCGATGTTCGGCCCTCACTCCGATAAGGACGACTGGCATCCAGGAATTCCCGAAATGAAATCTGCCGACCCGATGAAACTGTTGATCGTCCTGTGGGCGCTTGCGTTCTGTTCCACGCTTGCCCGTGCAGTTGAGATCCGCTTCACTGCGGAGATTCCCGGCTTCGGTGGAACTGCCGTGTCTTCCATTCGTGATCAGGTTGATAGCCTGATCCCGTCAGGATCGATTCTCTCCGGCTCCATTCAGTACGACTCGACAGCGCAGGCGCTCTCAAGCACTTCCGTCATCGAAGGTTCAACGGGGGGAACCATCCTGCTGAAGACTTATCGCGGCACCGGGGTTTTCCTTGCCGTGAACGGCATTGCCGCCACTGCCGACTCGATCAACATCAGGGTAGGCAGCGGCGCATTCAATTCCCTGGAATTCGATGCGTCTGCCCTTGGCAACAATCTGACCTCGTCCGGCAGCCCGCTCCCTGTCGCCGATTTATTCCTGGGCTTGTATCAGGGAACGACACCATTTGTTGATTCCTCTTTGCCGAGTGCATCGGATCTCGCTGCGAGCGATTTTGGCTTCAGGGTGTTCTTCCTCGGTATCGCAAAGGATGTGCGCAATACCGCGACCGATGTTGCTGTCGCGAGCTCACGTGTCACCTCGGTGTCCTTTGCGGATGGCACGCCTATCTCCGAGCCGCCCGTTGTCGGCCTGCTGGGGCTGGGAGTCATCGTCGCTGCTGTGGCGCGCGGCAAGCATGCTCTTCCTGCCCGGTTGAGGAAACCGACAGCTGGCTCCATGTAAGCCGCATCCTGTCGCACGCCGTTTGCCTCCACAGCGCCGGCCACGTACGGTGGCGCAATCAGTCAGGTCTTCGGAGGGTGGCATGTACACATCCAGCGCCAGGAGCAAGTTCGGTAGCGCCATGGCGCTGCTTTTCATCGCGGTGCTCGCACCGATTGTGATGCTCGGCATTGCGCTCGCATTCGGCGGCCCGAAGGCAGTAGCGCCGATGGCCAGCATCAACGATCCCTTCCGGTACGTCGACTTCACCGACCTGCCGCCGCTGTCCAGCTTCATCGCACGGGATGGCTCAGCGCTTCGATACAGAAGATATGCCGGGTCCGGCGCGGCGCCCGTGGGCAGCGTGATCCTGATCCATGGCTCATCGGCGAGCAGCGCCAGCATGCATCCGCTGGCCAAAGCCTTTGCCGGCAAGGGCTACGCCGTCTATGCGCTGGATATGCGCGGCCATGGCGCCTCGGGGCCCAAGGGCACGATCTCGTATGTCGGGCAACTCGAAGACGATCTTGAAGACTTCGTCCGAGCGACTTCGCCAGAGCAGCCATCCACGCTGGCCGGGTTTTCAGCGGGCGGCGGATTCGTGCTGCGGGTTGCGGGCAGTCAGCGCCAGAATCAGTTCCAGAGCTGCCTGCTGCTGTCGCCTTTTCTCGGGCAGGACGCGCCGACCTATCGTCCGGGGAGCGGTGGCTGGGTCAGCGTTGGCATGGCGCGCGTCATTGCCATCGATCTGCTCAACCGTATCGGCATCGCGGCGTTCAATCAGCTGCCCGTCACAGCGTTCGCTTTGAACGAGAAAGCCAGGGCATTCCTGACGCCGGCATATTCCTTCGCCCTCATGAGCAATTTCCGGCCGCACCGCGATTACACGGCGGATATCCGATCGACGCAGCTGCCATGCGCCGTGCTGGTCGGCGAGGCGGACGAGGTGTTTGATGCGACTCGCTTCGAGCAAGCGTTCAGGGCACAGGGCAAGAACTGGCCAGTGCACATGGTGCCGCGCCTCGGACACATCCCGCTCACCCTGGAGCCGACCGGATTGGCGCAAGCCGTGGACGCGGTGAAAAAGCTGCAGCGGCTCGGCAATACGCCATCACATTGAAATCCTGCAATCATGAGCCTGCTCGTCCTGCTGCAGGTGCCTGCTCCCATGGCTGCAGGCGCAATGCCGGGGCGGGTGAAGACGTGCGCGCCCTCGTTCGCGCATCCTGGCGTATGCTCAGCACCGCAGCACAGCCATAAAGAACAAAGCGGAGGAGACGATGAAACTCAGCTTCGACATCTGCAAGGGGCCGCCTTCGACAGCCCAGATCCGCCAGGCACGAGCCGCAATCCTGCGCCAGCTTGTCATGGTCGTCCTGGTTTTTCCGATCTCGATTGCCGGAATCGCCTTTGGAAGGGACTTTTTCACGGCACCAGCCTGTGTCGTCATCCTCATCGGCAACATCATGTATCTGCTCTATCTGACCAATGACGGCCAGTGGCTGCTGTTCAGCTACATCACGCCGCAGCAGGCCACCATGCTGGTCCTGTGGGCGGAGAGTAATGCGGCAATTGCCTTGTACAGCACGGGTTTGCGCCTGCAGCAACGAGCGCCAACCGATTGGGAATACCGCTCCATCATCCGGTTCCTGCAGGCTGAACACAGATACGCCTGACGGGGAGCATTCTCTGGCGGGCGGTTGACCGCATCGA
This sequence comes from Noviherbaspirillum pedocola, assembly GCF_016632335.1. Lineage (GTDB taxonomy): Bacteria > Pseudomonadota > Gammaproteobacteria > Burkholderiales > Burkholderiaceae_D > Noviherbaspirillum_A > Noviherbaspirillum_A pedocola. The sequence continues at coordinate 20,275 of NZ_JAEPBG010000020.1, read as the reverse complement.
AACGCACGTGGCTCAAGCGGTCTGCGGTATGCGGCAAAGCGGGCAAGGCTTTATGGGTGATCTTCATGCATCGGCATTGCGGACCCGGCCTGCAAGCTTATCCATGCCACGATGCTTGATTCAAAGATAAGGCTTTCCACATAGCGAGCAGCGTAGCCGTTCACGGACCTTAAACTCATGGACATAGGGCTGAACGTGGTCGCACCCCCAAGTGCCGCTCGCGTTCAGCGACACCGTTTCATCCTTGAACGAGAGAGTCTCCATGAGTATCCCTGCCCCCGTACGGCGCTCAGCCGTTGCCAACGCCATTTATGGCGTCCTCAATCCCATACCCTTCGGATTCTTTGTTGCTGCGCTTGTGTTCGACGTCCTTTATCTGCGCACGGCCGTGATGCAGTGGGACAAGGGCGCTGCGTGGCTGATCGCCATCGGCCTGGTGTTTGCGATCATTCCGCGTCTCGTCAATCTGTTCCAGGTCTGGATCACGTCGCGACGCGGTGCGCTGCGCGCCGACCGCATCGACTTCTGGCTCAACCTGGTCGCCATCATCGTCGCGATCGTGAATGCCTTCGTCCATAGCCGCGACGCCTATGCATCCATGCCCACCGGCGCCTTGCTTTCGGCCCTCACCGTCTTTCTCATGGCCATCGGCCGCATAGGCGTGGCCGTGCAGCGTTCTTCCGTTGGAGGGCTCGTCCATGAATAAGATCGTCCTTTGCAGCGCTTCGGCGCTGGGCCTGGCCGCGATACTGGCCGGCTGCAGCGGTAAAGCCAACATCGATCCGGCACAGCAGTCGGGCGCCAATCCGCCGCTGCCGAGCGCGAAGGATTTCCTGATGCCGCCGATGCAGGTTCCCGATGGGACCGGCTGGAAAGCCGGGCAAAGCCCCAAGGTGGCGGCAGGCCTGAAGATCGAGAAGGTTGCCGCGGGTCTGCAGCATCCGCGCCAATTGCTTGCTTTGCCCAACGGCGATGTGCTGGTGGTTGAATCCAACGGCCCGGGAGAGGAAGCGGTCACGACGCCGAAGCAGCTCATCGCCGGCAAGATCAAGAACCGCTCCGGCAAGGCCGGCAAGGGTGGCAACCGGATCACGCTGCTGCGTCCGAAGCCCGGCGGCGGCGAGTGGGAAAAGCATGTGCTGATCGAGCATCTGCATTCACCCTTCGGCGTGCAATTGATCGGCGACACGCTGTACGTTGCCAACACCGGCGACATCGTCAAGTTCCCCTATCACGTCGGGGACACGCAGATCACTGCGCCGGGTGTGGAATTCACCGACCTGCCGGATACGGTCAACCATCACTGGACCAAGGCGCTGCTGGCCAGCCCTGACGGCAAGAAGCTGTATGTCGGCGTCGGCTCCAACAGCAACATCACCGAGAACGGGATGGACATCGAATACCGGCGCGCGGATGTGCTGGAGGTGGACGTGGCTACCGGCGGCAGCCGCATCTATGCCGCGGGACTGCGCAATCCGACCGGTTTGCAGTGGGAGCCGCACAGCGGCAAGCTCTGGGCCATCGTTAATGAGCGCGACGAGATCGGTGCTGACCTGGTGCCGGACTACATGACCTCGGTGCAGCAAGGCGGCTTCTACGGCTGGCCCTACAGCTATTACGGCCAGCACGTGGATCATCGGGTCGTGCCGCAGCGGCCGGAGCTCGTTGCCAAGGCCTTGAAGCCGGATTACGCCATCGGCTCGCATGTGGCCGCGCTCGGACTGCTGTTCTCGGGGAACAATGCGCTGCCGGCGGCGTATCACGAGGGCGCCTTCGTCAGCGAACACGGCAGCTGGGATCGCTCGCCGCTCAGCGGGTATGCGGTGGTATTCGTGCATTTCGATGGACAGGGCAAGCCGACGGGCGAACCTCAGGTCGTCGTTAGCGGTTTCCACTCCGAAGACGAGAAGTCGCTGTACGGCGCGCCGGTCGGTCTGGCGCAGGACAAGCAGGGCGCGCTGCTCATCGCCGACGACGTGGGCGATGCGGTGTGGCGGGTGACGGCGCAATAGGCGCGCCGGGTACCTCTGCGCAGCGCGGGATGCACCGCGCTGCCGCTTGAGCCGCCGGGGAGTCGATTTCTCCCATCCGGGCATGGCTTGCGCCGGCAGAGTCCGTCGGTATGAAAACCTGTCATTCGATCGATGGCCTGGCTCGACTTCCTCAAGAGGTAGTCCATCGCACTTGCAAGCATGCGAGCCCTCGTCCTGCGCTCGCATGCTTGCCGCCTATTGTTTCAACAGTCCTCCTATCATCTCCGCGGACTCCCTCAGCAGCGGCAGGATGTCCTGTACCCGCTTCTCGCTCATGCGCGCCTGCGTCGCCGCTACGGTGACCGCTGCGATTGCTGCGCCGGTGCGGCTGCGTATCGGCATGCCGACCGCGCTGATGCCCGGCACCGCATGATTCGCAATCCATGCGTAGCCTTTGGCCTGCGCGCGTGCCCGGTGCTGCAGCAGGTCTTCGCTATCGAAATGGTTGTAGACCGATAGCCGCGGCGCGATCGCATCCAGCACGCGCCTGGCTTCCTCGTCGGACAGGCTGGCGAACAGAGCCAGGCCGCCAGCGGAGACACCCAGCGGCTGGCGGCTTCCGACCGGCACCGCCGGCGTCTGGATCGGATACGTGCCCTGCACCCGCGCAAGGCAGACCGCGTCATTGCCGCTGCGCACGAACAGGAAACTGGTGTCGCCGGTCTTGCTGGCCAGGCTCATCAGGGCCGGCTGGCACAGTTCGCTGAGATTGAATTGATGCGCCGAAGCCAGCCCCAGCTCGAACACCAAAGGTCCGAGGCTGTAGCGGCGCGTGGTGTCATCGCGCACCAGCATGCCTTCGGCCATCAGCGCCTTGAGCAGCCGATGCGCGGTGGGCCGCTCCAGTTCCAGCGCCTGTGCCAGCTCCACCAGGCGCAGGCCGCGCGGCGCGCCTTCGGCCAGCAGCTTCAATGCGCGGATCGCGCGCGTGATGGTCTGTGCGCCGGCTACAGCGGGTAAGGAATTCATGAAAAGTTCCAAATAATGGAATGATTGTGGATCTGATTGACACTGCAGTGCGCCGAAAAATAGCATGGCCTGAAGAATTTGCCTGCACGCCTGTTCGTTCCGAGCGTGGTGCAAGCGTTTTTGTTCCAGATAGTGGAACAGGCTTAAACATGAGAGCAACCATGAGCGAACAAACACCGAAGCCCACTTCCGCGCGCGACCGGCTCGACTATCAACCAATCACCGCGGCTCGCCGTTTCTCCTTGCCCGGCAATGCGCGCGTGGCGGTATGGACCATCGTCAATGTCGAGAACTGGCTTCCGGAAAATCCAATGCCGCGCACGGTGCTGCCGCCGCCGATGGGTCAGCCACTGCTGCCGGATGTGCCGAACTGGGCCTGGCATGAATACGGCATGCGTGTGGGCTTCTGGCGCTTCCTCGATGTGCTGTCCGCGCGCGGGCTGCGCGCGACGCTGGCATTGAACGGTTCCACCATTACTGAATATGCGCCGGCCTGCGCGGCCGCGCTGAAGGCCGGCTGGGAATTCATGGGCCACGGTTATGTCCAGAAGCCGATGCATCGCGTCGAGGACCAGGCCGGCGCGATACGGCAAACCGTGGACGCCATACGCGACTTCACCGGCAAGGCGCCGCGCGGCTGGGAAAGTCCGGGCCTGACCGAGACCGGCGAAACCCTGGACCTGCTGGCCGAAGCCGGCATTGAATACGTCGCCGACTGGGTGCTCGACGATCAGCCGGTCGCGCTGAAGACGAGGGCTGGGCGCATGGTGTCGGTGCCTTACACGGTCGAGATCAACGACGTCGTGATGTCGGCGATACAGCAGCAGCCTTCGGATGAAATCCTGCGCCGCGGCCGCGATCAGTTCGACCAGCTGTACAAGGAAGGCGCGACGATACCGCGAGTGATGGCGATTTCCATCCATCCCTACCTGACCGGCGCGCCGCATCGCATCCGCTATCTCGAGGCGCTTTACGACCACATCCTGTCGCATAGCGGCGTGCATCTTTGCACTGGCGAAGAGATCCTCGATATCTTCAACAATCAGAACCCGGCGGTTTGAGCGCGGCTCGAGGAAAAACCATCATGACGCTTCCGCGCATCCTGCTGATCTCCACCGGCGGCACGATTACGATGACCCCCGGCGCCGGCTCGGGTATCGCTCCCACGCTGACCGGCGAGGACCTGCTGCGCGCCGTGCCGGAGCTGGCTGCGCGCGCCGAACTCGATGTGGTGACGTATTCGACCAAGCCCGGCGCATCGCTCACGCTTTCCGATCTGCTCGCGATTGCCGAGCGCATCGACGGCATGGACGGGGCGTTCGCCGGCGCCATCGTGGTGCAGGGCACCGACACCATCGAGGAAACCGCCTTCGTGCTGGACACCGTGGTCGCGACCGACAGGCCAGTGGTCGTGACGGGCGCAATGCGCGGCGCCGGCGCGCCCGGCGCGGACGGCCCGGCCAATCTGCTGGCTGCGGCGACCGTAGCCGGCAGCGAAGCCGCGCGCGGCCTGGGCGCGCTGGTGGTGCTCAACGATGAAGTCCATGCCGCGCGCCATGTGCAGAAGGCGCATACCGGCGCGCCTTCGGCCTTCGCCTCGCCGGGCTTCGCGCCGGTCGGACGCGTCATCGAAGGCGCGCTGCATCTGTACGCGCGCCTGCCGCGCCTGCCGGCCATGGCGCGCCCGGACGCGGTGGAAGAGGCGCCGGTTGCACTGATTGCGCTGGCACTCGGCGACGACGGCCGCCTGTTCGATGCCTTGCCCGGCGTGGGCTATCGCGGCGCGGTGATACAGGCCATGGGCGCCGGCCATCTTCCCGCGCATTGCGCCGAGCGCCTGCAGCGCTTGGCGCAGGCCATGCCGGTGGTGCTGGCCACGCGGGTCGCGTCCGGCCCGGTGTTTGAAAGGACCTACGGCTTCACCGGTTCTGAGACCGATCTGATCGCGCGCGGCGCGATTCCTGGCGGCTACCTTCCCGGCCCCAAGGCCTGCCTGCTGCTGCGACTGCTGATCGCCGGCGGATTGCGCGGTGAAGCGCTGCGCTCGGCTTATGTGATGCGCAGCCGCGCCGCGCTGGCCTGACAAGAATTGATAACAAGAGAGAGACAACCATGAATCGCAACAAAGCCGCGCTGGGGATGTTCGTCATCCTGCTGCTGTCCTATGTCGTCAATGCGATGGACAGGCAGCTGTTTTCGGTGCTGGCGCCGGATGTGCGCAAGGCGCTGGGTCTGACGCTGCCGCAGGTCGGGCTGGCAGCGACGGTGTTTACGCTCGGCATGGGCCTGGCCGGCATACCGACGGGCTACCTGCTGTCGCGCATGTCGCGCCGTAGCGTGGTCATACTCGGTCTTGTGATCTTTTCCGCGGCGACCTATCTGACGGCCTATGCCAGCGGCATGCCGGAACTGCTGGTCTACCGCTTCATCTCCGGCCTCGGCGAAGCAATGCAGCTGACTGCGCTGCTGGCCATAGGCACCACCTACTTTCTGGACCACCGCGCGGTGGCAGCCAGTTCGCTGAATTTCACCTTCGGCATCGGCGCGGTGATTGGCCCCAACCTCGGCGCTGCGATTCTGGGCGCAACGCGCTGGCAGACGCCTTTCATCGTGTTCGGCCTGCTGGGCGTGGTAGCGCTGGTGCTGATCTTCCTGTTCGTCAAACCCTGGTTCACCGAAGTGCGTGCCGATGACCAGCCCGCGGCGCAGGCAGCGGAAGAGGGCGTGGCCGAGACCATCTGGGCAAGAACGCCGATGACGCTGGCGCTGGCCACAGTTTTCGCCGGACTGGCGATCTACGGCTACCTCGGTCTCTATCCCACGTATCTGCGGGAAGCGCTCGGCTTTACGCCCAAGGAGGCGGGCCTGGCCGTGAGCTTCTACGGTTTTGGCGCCTTGCTGTCGCTGTTCGGCGGCTGGCTTGGCGATCGCTATGACTATCGCAGGCTGCTGGTGCTGTCGCTGGTGGTGTCGGCAATCAGCGGCGGCATTCTGTTCGCCGGGCTCGGCAAGTCCCTGGCGATGCATATCCTGTTTTCCTTTGTTTTCGGCGGCGCCATCAGCGGCATGGTGTATGCGAACCTGTCGGCCGGCATCATCAAATCGGTCATGCGCGCGAAGGCTTCCTATGCTTCGGGACTGTTCGTGGCAAGCCTGTACATTCCTGCGGCATTCGCGGGCTATCTGCTGGGCACCTTGAAGGAAAGCTTCGGCTGGTCCACCGCTGGCGTGGTGCAGGTGGCGGGATGCGCGTGCATTGCCGCGCTGTTGTCGCTGGCGGCTGCGGCAGGGCAGCGGCGCAAGATGGCTTACGCCTAAGCGTCGCGTCCTATCCCGCGATCCGGCTTCGACCGTTTTCTGCAAGCCGGCGCAAGGCCGAAAAAAAGCCCGCCATGCTCGGCGGGCTTAATCCATCCTCATGGGAGAGGTGAGGAGGAGGAGACAGGTTCTAGCATATCCGAGCGTCGCCGGTCGGCGCATCGGACGAACTCTCCAATCCGCGTAAGAATTTTCTTGCGTGGCTGTCAGTGCTGCGCGAAATGTTCCAATCCTTATAATCATCAGCTCGATCAACATGGACCGACCGGAGATATCCATGGACCAGCAATACGAGGACGGCTTGCAGAAACGCAAGCAGGTGATGGGCGAGGACTTTGTCGAGCGGGCATTCGCCGGCGCCGACGAGTTCACGATGCCGCTGCAGGAATTCATCACGCGCAATGCCTGGGGCACGGTATGGTGCCGCGACGGGCTCGACATGAAGAGCCGCAGCCTGGTCACGGTGGCGATGCTGACCGCGCTGGGCAGCACCCATGAGTTGAAGGGCCATCTGCGCGGCGCGCTCAACAATGGCGCGAAGAAGGAAGAACTACGCGAAGTCCTGCTGCAGGCCGCAGTGTATTGCGGCGCGCCGATGGCGGTGAATGCGTTTCGCATCGCGCAGGAAGTCATCCGCGACTGGGACGCCAGTCAGGCCGCATGAGGAGAACGGTATGAGCAAGATCGGTTTCATTGGACTGGGCACCATGGGCGCGCCGATGGCGGCGCATCTCGTCAAGGCCGGGCATGCGTTATACGTGCATTCTTCCAAGCCCCTGCCGGCGGACCTCCAGAGCGGCGCGACGCCGTGCGCCTCGTTTGCCGACGTGGCGCGGCAGGCGGAATTCATCATCACCATGGTGCCGGACACGCCGCAGGTCGAAGCGGTGCTGTTCGGCAAGGATGGCGTGGCCGAGGGGCTGTCGCCGGGCAAGATCGTCATCGACATGAGTTCGATCTCGCCGATGGCCACCAAGGCTTTTGCCGAGAAAATTCGGGCGCTGGGCTGCGACTACCTCGATGCGCCGGTGTCCGGCGGCGAAGTCGGCGCGAAGGCTGCGTCGCTCACTATCATGGTTGGCGGCGAGCAGGCAGCATTCGATAAGGCATTGCCGCTGCTGCAGTTGATGGGCAAGAACATCACGCTGGTCGGCGGCAACGGTGATGGCCAGACGACCAAGGTGGCGAACCAGATCATCGTGGCGCTCAACATCCAGGCCGTGGCCGAGGCGCTGGTATTCGCGGCGAAGGCAGGCGCCGATCCGGCCCGGGTGCGGCAGGCGCTCATGGGCGGCTTCGCGGCCTCGCGCATCCTGGAAGTGCATGGCGAGCGCATGATCCGGCGCACTTTCGATCCGGGCTTTCGCATCGAGCTGCATCAGAAGGACCTGAACCTGGCGCTGGCCGGGGCGAAGGAACTCGGCGTGGCCTTGCCCAATACCGCGACCGCGCTGGAAATGTTCAATGCCTGCGCCGCGCATGGCGGCCAGGCCTGGGACCATTCGGCGCTGATCCGGGCGCTGGAGATTTTGGCCAACTTCGAGATCGGCTCGGCCAACTGAGCTGCGTCAAATCGCGGGCCGCGCGGCGGCTCGCGCGTCATGCCACTTGATTTAGGCTGAAAACGGTGGATGACGCGTCCGGATAATCGACGGCTTCGTTGCCAATGTCCCGATTTCCGGAGCCCGCATGACTGGCTGGCGCCAAGCACCACGAGGCCGCATGGCGCGCGGCCTCATTCTCGGCATATCGCTCATCGGCGCGGCGCGCTTAGCGGCGGCCGAAGAGGGTGTGCGTTCGCGCTGGGCATTGCAGGTTTCCGGTTTCACGCATCATTTCCAAGGCACGCATAATCGCGCCCATCCTTCGTGGAACAGCGTCAACACCGGTATCGGTCTGCAGTACGACATACGCGAGGATGCGACAACGCGCTGGTCTACCACGATGTCGGTTGGCGAGATAAAGGATTCCTATGGCGTCGTCGGGCCCTATGCCGGCATCGTGCGCCAGTACCGTCTGAACGATGCGCGTATCCGCGCCCGCCTGGGGTTGGGCGCGTTTCTCGCGTGGCGCGCGCTTGACTGGACCGCCACGCGCAAGCTGACCTTCCTGCCCATGCCCGTGCTGTCGGTGGAAGACACAAGAACCGGGCTCGGATTCAACCTGACCGGCACGCCGTCGATACGCTATGACGATCGCAGAATCGTTTCCTTCGTCTTCATTCAGGGCACATATCGTTTCTGACTGCGCTGATTTCGTGTCAGAAAAAGTGTTTCGTCGGTGCTCGTCTTCTCCGACACATTGTTGAGGTGTTGTCCGATACTGGGCATCGCCAGCCCGTCATAAGCTTTCATCCACGTCGACGCCGCACCTCCATCGCGGCGACGGCAGCAGCAGTTTCAATCAACGATGGATGAAAAGGAGAATCATCATGGCAAACAATCAACAAGGCGGTAACGGTCAGGACAAACGCGGTTTCGCGTCGATGGACCCGAACAAGCAACGCGAGATTGCCAGCGAAGGCGGCCGCGCGGCGCACCGCAGCGGCAATGCCCATGAGTTCACTTCCGAAGAGGCACGTGCCGCGGGCCAGCTGAGCCACAAGAACGATGGCGGCAGCGGTTCGTCGGGCAATCGCGGCAATGAAACCTCGAACACCCGTGGCGGCTCCAGCGAGCAGCATGCCGAGGCCGGCCGTCAGAGCCACAAGAACAGCGGCAACCAGCAGTCCGGCAGCCGCGGCAATGAATCGACCGGCATGCGCGGCGGCTCGAGCGAGCAGCATGCGAAGGCCGGCAGCCAGAGCCACAAGAACCAGAAGTAAGACCGATCGGTAACGAGGCCCGAGCGGCAACATGCCGTGCGGTGCTGGCATGGTTTGATCGGACAGGGGACGGATACGCCATTTTCGGCATATCCGTCCCCTGCGTACTTAGCATCTTTCCCTGATGCAATGACGCAACGCAATAAGCGATATCACGAAACAAAATCGTCGCAGCAACACAAGCTTTCCGTTTCCCCAACGAATTATTTATCTGTGGAATGTAGGATGCGTCTGTTTCCAAAGACCAACCTATTTCCTCAGAGATGCAAGTTACTGTTTCCAGCCGGCGCCTGCCCCTGTCTTTCGTTTCCGCGCAGACGCTCGCTCTTCCCGCCATCTTCGCGTTGTTCGGCCTCATCATGGGTTCGTGGGCCAGCCGCATCCCGGCGCTGCGCGATGGCATGCATGTGTCGCATTCCGCGCTGTCCCTAGTGCTGCTGTGTGGCGGCCTTGGCGCGGTGACCTCCTTCCCGCTGTCATCGAGCCTGATGACCCGCTTTGGCGGCCGGCGCACCACCCTTATTGCCGGCCTGGCGCTGCTGGCCGACCTGGTGGCAATCGGCCTGGCGCCGAACGTGCCGCTGCTGATGCTGGCTGTGCTCGGTCTGGGCATTACTGCCAGCACGCTGGACGTGGCGCTGAACTCGGTGGCGACCCGCTTCGAGAAGGACAGCGGCAAGTCGCAGATGGCCCGGCTGCATGCCTGGGGCTGTGCCGGTGGCCTGGCCGGCGCGACGCTGGGCAGCTTGATGGCCGGCATGCATACCACCCCGGCGCACCATTTCATGATGCTGGCCATGCCGCTGGCCTGCCTGTTGTGGCTGGCTTGCGAATCGCTGGATGTGGCCGACGAAGCGGCAAAGCTCGAGAAGCGGACCTTCTGCCTGCCGCGCGGTCCGCTGGCCCTCCTGGGCGCGCTCGGTTTTTTCAGCGCGATGTCCGAAGGCAGCATTGCCGACTGGAGCGGACTATTCCTGAAGGAGCATTTCGCGGTCGGCGATAGCTTCGCGCCGCTGGCCTTGTCCTCGTTCTCGGTGATGATGCTCGTCGCCCGGCTGGCCGGCGACCGCTTGAAGGAAATGCACAGCGCGCAGCGCCTGGTGTCGACCGGCGGCATCGTCTCCGCGGCCGGCCTGTTCTTCGCGGTGTTTTCGCCGAATGCGTATTTCGCGCTGATTGGCTTTGCCGCCGCCGGCCTTGGTCTGGCGCTGGTATTCCCGTTCGTGTTCAGCGCGGCCGGCAGGCAGGGTCCGATGGCCCTGGCCGGCGTGGCGACGATGGGTTACAGCGGCAGCCTGATGGGCCCTCCAGTGATCGGCTCGGTGGCGCATCACTTCGGTATGCCGGCGGCGATCGGCTTCGTCGGCCTGCTCAGCATGGCAATTACCTTCGTCGCGGGGCGTGCCGCGCTGCTGAAGTAAGCGTTCGAAAGCGGCAAGCGCTTCAGCCGCGCTCGCGCGCCTTGCCAGTATCTGCATCCGCCGCCCGACGTAGCGCCCGCAGTACAAACAAAGTTGCAATACGTCAAAATCGTTGTTGCCGCAAAGAAAAAGTGGGACGATACGCCATTCGCACGAAATCAAGTATTTCGCACAAGATTCCATAGCCATCCTTGGAGAAAACATGCAGTGGGGAAGGAGACTATTACTGGCCAGCGCCGCGGCCATGCTGATTGGCCCGGTATACGCACGCGACACGGTGCTGGCCGTTAACGAGGGCACGACTTACCAGGATCCGGATAGCGCACCGTTTCATGTGCGCTACCAGGGCTTGGCCGATCTGCTGTCCAGGGAGCTGAAGCGGCCGGTGAAGGTGGTGCAGGTCGACAAATACGACCGGCTCGAAAAAGGGCTGGCCGAAGAGCAATACGACATGGCGTTCGTTCATCCCGCGCACATTGCGCTGCGCGCGGTGAAGAGCGGCGCCTACCAGGGCGTCGGTACCGCGAAGGGCTACACCGATTACCGCGCCCGCGTGCTGGTGGCAAAAGATTCGCCGCTGAAAACCATGGCGGACCTGCGCGGCAAGAAGCTCGGCGTGCCGAGCATGGAATCGATTACGACGGTCATGTTCGTCGCCAGTCTGCGCCAGATGCACCTGCCGCAGCCGGAGAAACAGCTCACCGCCACCCGCTACCAGGATGCGGTGCCCTTCATGGTCACGCAGGGATTCGTCGATGCCGGCGTGACCGGATCGGCCGCGGTTGCCAATGAATGGAAGCGCGGCGGCGGCCGCATCCTCGGTGAAACCCGGCCCATCGCCATCAAGCAGTTCCTCGTGTCGAAGCAGCTTGCCGATGCCGATCGCAGCCGGGTAGGAGCGGTGCTGCTCGGTTTGTCCGGCAGCGACGAGGGCCGGTCGGCCCTGGCGAAGATCGGCATCGCCGGGTTCGCGCCCTGGGATGCCGGCGCAATGAACGAGGCGACGGCGGAACTGGGGCTCTGAGGCTCTGAGGCCCTGAAACCCTGACGCCCCGACGCCCTGACGCGCATCGGACCAGGCCGGCCCCGGTCCTCGCGTGTTGCAGCCTTTGTGGCCAAGCGGAGTCGATGTGGCTCGCTCGCGCCGTTGCGTAGTTTGGGCGGGCAGCATCCGCTCGGACTGCGCCGCCGGCAGTCCCATGCTGCCGCGCGGGCATTACACTCCACGCTTTGCTGATGGGCGGCGCGACGCGAACATGCATCGTGCCCGCACCAGATTGTCGAACCAGCTTGTCGAACCAGCTTGGCAACCTTGCGGCGGAAGGGCTCCTTCGGCAGCATTGCCGATAAGCTGTTGCGCAATCCCCCCGGGATTCGACCGCGAAACTTCGATTCCCGAACTCAACGCACGCATCGCGCACTTTTTCATGCGCCACCTCCAGGTGACGTCAGCGCAATAACCGACGCCGGGATTGCGCCGGCGCTCTTTCACAGGCGCAAGGGGGTAATTGACCACGCAATCAGATTGCACCGGGAAAGTTTGCGCAAGTTCAATCCTTCGCGTTCGCTTACTGAGCAGAATTTGTTAAGCGAAGAAAAGGGGGCTCAGTGCTTCATGCTCGTTTCCGGTGCGCGCAACCATGGTCGGCCGGTTGCCACAACAGGCGGAACACAGCGCAAGCGCCAAGGCGGCCAGCCGTAAGCGACAGACAGCATCGTCGCGCTCGGACCTACCGCAAGCCGGTCGCAAGAGCCGACGCCATCCAGCGGCGTTGCCACTTCTCACGCTGACGGTCCTGGTCACGGCCTCGTCCCTGATGCCCCGCACCAATAAGCGGGCACACAATCTACAACATTCGGAGACAACTCATGCGATTCCCCCTTGCGGCCCTTGCCGGCCGTGCAGCCTCTGCATCCTTCACCATCCTTCTCGCCGCAACCGGCGCGTCCGCGCTTGCGCTGACTGCGCCGGCTTCGGCGGCCTCGGCCGCATCGGCCGCCGCCGAACGGGATTCCGTATCCTTGCAGGTCCTTTCCTCGAAACCGGAATACGTCAGCGGCGGCAGCGCCCTGATCAAGGCCACGCTGCCGCCCGGCATTGCGAAGCAGGGCTTCACCATCATGGCCGGCAGGAACGATGTCACCTCGGCCTTCACCGCGGTCGGCGACGGTGAATACATCGGCCTCGTGAAGGGCCTGACCGAAGGCGCCAACACCATCGTGCTTACGCCCAGCACTGGCCGCGGCCTGACCACGTCGCTGACGGTGACGAACTATCCCATCAGCGGCCCGATGTTCTCCGGGCCGCCGATCCAACCCTTCATCTGCCAGACCGGCTCGCTCTCCCTGCCGGACGGCAGCAAGTTGCAAACCACGCCGAACGATCCGAACTGCTCGGCCGCGACCAATGTGCAGTTTGTCTACCGCAGCACCAAGGGCAGCTTTGTCGCGCTGCGCGATCCGAAAAGCCTTCCCGCCGATCTGGCGATGATCACCAAGCCTTCCGGCGAAAAGGTGCCCTACATCGTGCGCGTGGAAACCACCACCATCGACCGTGGCGTGAGCCAGATGACGATGCTGTTCGATCCGAGCCGGGATGCCGAACCGTCGCCGACCGCGCGCCCGCGCAACTGGAACGGGCGCCTGGTCTATGGCCATGGCACCGGCTGCGTCGGCGGCTGGTACATCTCCGGCGCCGGTTTCGGCTACAGCCCGCTGAACGACACCTGGCTCTCGCGCGGCTATGCAGTGGCGACCAACACGCTGAACCATCCGACCAACAGCTGCAATCCGGTCGTGGCCGGCGAAGTGACGTCGATGACGAAGGAATACTTCATCAAGCGCTATGGCGTGCCGGCCTACACGATGACCGTCGGCACCTCCGGCGGCGCCTATACCAGTCTGCAGGTGGCGGATGCCTTCCCCGGCCTGTTCGACGGCGTGTTCATCGACGCGACCTTCCCGGATGCATTGGCCATCGCGATGTCGGGCATGGATGCGCACCTGCTGTCGAATTACTTTCTAGGGGCTTCTGCGAGCGCGGCGAGCTTCACGCCGGCGCAGCAGGCCGCGGTGTCCGGCTATGCAAACACGATGGCATTGGTCGCCAACGGCAACCAGATGGGCCGCACCGACCCGGTGCCGGGTCGCCTTGCGCCGACGTATCCAGGCATCGCCAACTACAACCCGGCGGTATTCAATGCGGCAGTGCCGGCCTCGCTGCGCTACAACCCGAACGGCCCGACGCCGAATTTCGCTGGCGCCCGGCCCACGGTGTTCGACGAGAACGTCAACGTCTACGGCCGCGCGAAGAATCCGCTCGATCCTTCGCAGTCTTCGACCTATGCATTGCGTCCGTTCGACAACGCCGGCGTGCAGTATGGCCTGGCCGCGCTCAACGCCGGCCGGATCACGACCACGCAGTTCCTTGACCTGAACGAGTCGGTCGGCGGCTTCGACACCGACGCCAACCCGGTGCCTACGCGCAGCATCGGCAATACGAGCGCGATGCGCCGGGTGTATCAGGCCGGCGTGATGCTGTCCGGCGGCGGCGGCCTGGCCTCGCTGCCGATCATGGATACGACCGCTATCTATGGCGAGAACAATTCCAACTACCACATGCAATGGGAGCATTTCGCAGTGCGCGCTCGGCTGGTCGAGGCCAATGGCAATGCGGACAACCAGGTGATGTGGCGCGGCGGCCCTGTCAGTGCGCCGGTGTCCACCGGCACGCCGCTGGCCATTGCAACCTTCGAGCAATGGATGGAGAAGATCCTGGCCGACACCGGCCCCGGCTCGGCGCGCGACAAGGTGCTGCGCGACAAGCCGTCCGCGGCGGTGGATGGCTGCTTCGATGCATCGATGCGCTTCATTCCCGAGACGCAGACGCTGGGCGTGAACAATTCGACCTGCAATACGATGTTCCCGTCCTACAGCAATGCGCGCATCCAGGCCGGCGGCCCGCTGGCGGCGAATGTGTTCAAGTGCGAGTTGAAGGCAATCTCTGCGGCGGACTACCAGGTCGCCTTTACGCCGGCGGAAATGGCGCGCCTGCGCCGAATTTTCCCGAGCGGCACCTGCGACTGGAGCAAACCGGGCGTGAGCCAGACCCGGCTGGTGCCCTGGCCGTCGGTCGGCCCGTCGCCGGTGCATCAAATCTTTGATGTGAACGCGGTGCAGTAACGCGCTGCTTGCCTTCGCTTCTTTCAGAGTGAAGGGAAGGCAAGCGGCATGGCGCGCCCGGCTGCAGCGCAGGCTGCGCCGGGCGCGCTCGCTTTCGTCACGCGCTGCGCCATCGGCGTCGAGGATTCGTTTTTTTCTCCTGTCCTGATATAACGCTCCCTCCTTCACATCCCGCAGGAAAGTCGATGAGCGAGCTTGGCAAATTCGTCCGCGCGCACCGGGAGCGGATCGATCCGGCATCCCTCGGCCTGCCCCCCGGCCTGAGGCGACGCACGCCGGGCCTGCGCCGCGAAGAGCTGGCGCTGCTGTGCGGCGTCAGCGTCACCTGGGTCACCTGGCTCGAGCAGGGGCGGCCGGTGTCGGCCTCGGCGAAAACCATTGCGCGCCTGGCCGAAGCGATGCGCCTGACCGCCGCCGAGCGCGGCTATCTGTTCAGGCTCGCCAACAAGGTCGATCCCGAAGCGAAGACTGCCGCGCCGGCGGTATCGGTGATCGACGAGGTGTCGCAACTGCTCGATGCCATTGCCGCGCCGGCTTATGCGCTGGACCGCCAATGGAACGCCGTCGCCTGGAATGCGCGGGCGGCATGGCTGTTCGAGGACTGGCTGGGCGAGACCGGCGAGGCGCAGCGCAACCTGCTGCGTTTCATGTTCCTGCAGCCGTCGGCGCGCAGCTTCGTCGACGACTGGCCGGATCGGGCGCGGCGGCTGGTGGCCGAGTTTCGCGCGGAATGCGGCAAGGCAGGCGAGGACGCGCCGCTCGCCGATCTGATCGCTTTGCTGCAACGGGAAAGCGCGGATTTCGCGCGCTGGTGGCGAGCGCAGGAAGTGCTGGCCAGGGAAGGCGGCATGCGCGGCTTTCTGCATCCGCGGCAAGGGCGCCTGGTGTTCCGGCAGGTCACGCTGCAGTTGCAGGGCTGGCCGGATCTGAAGGTAACCGTGCTGCTGGAAGACGAGCACCGGGACGGCTCGCTGGTAGAAAACATACCGGGATAAAACACGGTCTGGTTGGCCTCATCCCGCCTGGCTATGCTGTGTGCTCCTTTTCAACAGCATCCGGAGTCGATGATGAAACAGAGTGCAATCGCAGAGCGGCAGTTTGGCGGCACGGCCGCGGCCTATCTCTCCAGCAGCGTCCATGCCAGCGGCGCTGATCTCCAGGCAGTCGCCGCGCTGACCGCGCGGCATGCCGGGGCCGAGGTGCTGGATCTGGGTTGCGGCGCCGGGCACCTGAGCTTTGCGGCCGCGCCTCATGCCCGGTCGGTCACGGCTTTCGACCTGTCCGAAAACATGCTGCAGGCGGTGGCAGCCGCGGCGCGTGGACGGAACCTGGCCAACATCGTCACCGTGCCGGGCGCAGCGGAAGCCCTGCCTTTCGACGACGCGCGCTTCGATATCGTCGCCACCCGCTTTTCCGCGCATCACTGGAGCGATGTGCCCGCAGCGCTGCGCGAGGCGCATCGGGTGCTCAAGCCGGGCGGCACGCTGGTGGTCATCGACATCGTCGCTCCGGAAAACCCGTTGTTCGATACCGTGCTGCAGACAGTGGAACTGTTGCGCGACGCTTCGCATGTGCGCGACTACCGCGTCTCGGAATGGGAAGTCATGCTCGCCGACGCCGGATTCGCGCAGCGTTGCGAGGCGCGCTGGCCGCTGCGCATGGCCTTCGACGACTGGATCGCGCGCATGCGCACGCCGGCCGAGCGCGTAGCGGCGATCCGCAGCGTGTTCGCCGCCGCCGCCGAGGAAGTGCGCGGCGCCTTCGCGGTTGAGGCGGACGACTCCTTCGTGATCGAGGCCGCTCGTTTCGAGGCGGTCAGGTAACCTGTATGAAGCGTAAAACCGCGCCGCCGGGCGGGCGCGGGCACCCTGGCGCCCGCGCGCGGTTACGCCGATACCACAACGCCCTCCTTCCTGTCGCCAACAAGTTGTCTGTAATCAATATTTCCATTAGGATATATATCTTATAAGAGGTGCGAAAACGCACGAATGACGCAAGAATGACCTCCGGAGAGTGCACGAAGTGAGGCAGGAAACGCATTGCCACCGCCTATCCTGCAACAGCTCGCCGCGGCTCCATGCGCCCGATGAGCGACACAACAACAGTGAAAGAGCGGTTTTTCCGTGCTGAAGCAGATTGAAACCACCGAGTTGCATCTCGGTATGTACATCGCGAAAATCAGCGAAAAATGGTTCGAATCGCCTTTCTGGCGCCCATCCTTCCTGCTGACGAAGGACAAGGATATCCAGACGCTGCTCGATCACGGCTTTACCAGCGTCTGGATCGACACCAGCAAGGGCCTGGATCCCGATGAGATTGCAAACGGGCCAGAGACGGAAGCCGAAAGCGCCGCTTCCGCGTCGGGCCGGGCCGCTGAAGCGCCAAGCGCCCAGTCTGCCAATCCCGACATCGAAACCAGGAGCCGCGCCGAGTCCTACGGCTTCGGCGACCCGCTGCCGGTTGCGCCCAACGAGCCGCGTCCGGCGCCGCTGGAAACCGAGCGCGCCCGCGCCGCCGCGATTTGCGGCAAGGCGCGGCGCGCCATGGTGGAAATGTTCCAGGAACTGCGCATGGGCCAGGCGGTGGATGCGGAACGCATGCTGCCGGTGGTCGACGAGATTTCCCAGTCGGTGCTGCGCAACTCGGATGCCTTGCTCGGCCTGGTTCGGCTCAAGACCAAGAACGATTACACCTACATGCATTCGGTCGCGGTGTGCGCGCTGATGGTGGCGCTGGCGCGCCAGCTCGGCATGCCGGAGGACGAGGTGCGCGACGCCGGTCTGGCCGGCCTGTTGCACGACATCGGCAAGATGGCCGTGCCCAACGGCATCCTGGACAAGCCCGGCACGCTGACCGACGAGGAATTTCGGGTGATCAAGTCGCATCCGGTCGCCGGCCATCGGATTCTGTCCAAGGGCAGCGGCGTGCCCGCCAGTGCGCTGGACGTGGTGCTGCATCACCATGAAAAGATCGATGGTTCCGGCTATCCGCATGGCTTGGCGGACGCGCAGATCAGCCGCCTGGCACGCATGGGCGCGGTCTGCGATGTCTACGATGCGCTGACTTCGAACCGCCCGTACAAGGAAGGCTGGTGCCCGACGAAGGCAATCCGCCTCATGGCAACCTGGAAAGGACATTTCGATGCGGCGGTGTTCCAGGCCTTCGTCAAGAGCGTCGGCATCTATCCGGTCGGCACCCTGGTGCGCCTCGAATCGGGCCGGCTCGGCGTGGTGCTGCAGCAGCTGGGTAGATCGCTGCTGCAGCCGCGGGTGCGCGTGTTTTTCTCGACGAAATCGATGACGCATATCCCGCCCGAGGTGGTCGACCTCGGCGTGCCGCATGCCCGCGACAAGATCGTCGACTGGGAAGACCCGGAGAAGTGGGAGTTCAAGAACCTGGAAAACCTGTGGGTGCACGGCTGAGGCGCAAAGAAAGAGCCAAACAGGAGACGATCGCTGCGCCGCCGGGACCGTGTACTGCAATTGGCAGGGAATCGCCTGTCTGTTCTTCTCGCTGACGGCGTGGCGGCAGTGTATCCTTGCGGAAATTCTGCCGTTTCGGCCATGCCATGCTCAACCGGTTCCGTTTCCTTTCATCGATACGATCGCGTCTTGCCCTGCTCGTCGCGGCATGCCTTATTCCCGCTTCGCTGATCGCGGTAGCGCTGCTTTCCTACGACTACTACCGCAACCGCGAGGCGCTGCGCGACAGTGCTGTCATTACCGCGCGCACGATTGCTTCCCTGGTCGACCAGCAGTTTTCCGGCATCAATGCGACGCTGGGCGCGTTGGCTACGTCGCCGGCGCTGTCCAGCCGCAACCTGAAGACTTTCTATGGCCAGGCGCTGCAGGTGTTGCCGAGCCAGCCGATACAGAACCTGATGCTGATGGACCCGGAAGGCCAGCAATTGCTCAACACGCTGCGGCCCTTCGGCGAGCGCCTGCCGCGCGTGGCGGACTCTGCAATGCTGCGGCCGCTGGCGCGTGGCGACGGCCCGGTCATATCCGGCCTCATCCTTGGCGCAGTCACCGGCAAACCGCAGGTGGCGATCTGTGTTCCGATCCACGATAAGGGCAAGCACATCTACAGCCTGTGTGCAGTGCAGCCGGCCGAGCAGTTCGCGCAGCTTCTGCATCAGCAGCAGTTGCCGGCGGACTGGATCGTCGCCGTGCTCAACAGCGGCGGCCGAATGATCGCGCGCAGCCATGACATGGCGCGCTATCTGGGCATGCCCGCGTCGCGTGACCTGCAGGAAGCGCTGTCTTTCGATAACGAAGGCTGGTTCGAGGGCAAGACCAGCGAAGGCATCCCGGTGCTTGCTGCGTTCAGCCGGTCGACGCTGTCGAACTGGTATATCGCCATCGGCATTCCGGCTGCGTCGATCGCGGCGCCAGCGGCGCAGAAACTGGGCTGGCTTGCCTGCACGATTCTTTTGCTGCTGGGCGCCAGCGTCGTCGTGGCGCACGTCATCGGCAGGAGCATTTCGCAGGCGGTGCATGGTCTGGTCGCGCCCGCGCTGGCGCTGGGCCATGGCCGGGAGCTGACGATACCGCGGCTGAATTTGCTCGAAGCCGATGAAGTGGCGGTCGCGCTGACGCAGGCATCCTCCATGCTGGCCCGCGCGCAGTACCAGGCGACGCACGATGCGTTGACTGAGCTGCCGAACCGCAGTTTCTTCAATGATTTCGTCGCCAAGCAGGCAGCGCATGCGAAGCGTTACCGGAGCGACTTTTCCATCCTGTACATCGACCTCGACGGCTTCAAGCCGGTCAATGACATCCACGGGCATGCGGCCGGCGACGCGGTGCTGTGCGCGGTCGGTCGCAGGTTGCGCGCGAGCTTGCGTGAATCCGATGTGGCGGCGCGGCTGGGCGGGGACGAGTTCGCCGTGGTCCTGGTCAACACAACGGGCGAAGCCGCCAGAAAGCTTGCCGACAAGCTCATTGCCGTACTCTCGGCGCCGTATGACATCGAAGGCGGAACGGCGCGGATCTCGGCCAGCATTGGCATCGCCGGATGCGAGGACGCCAACCAGATGGGCGTGAACATACTCCAGCTGGCCGATACCGCGATGTATCTGGCCAAGGCGGCGGGCAAGGGCAGGGTGATCTGTTCGTCCGGCATGAAGGCGGCTGGCTGAAACAGTTTTGGAGCCTGGGCGCCTGGCAGGGCGCTCGTGATGCGGTGACTCGCGCGGATCGCAGGCGTGCGGTAGCTTCCGTTGCGCACGCGTGTTGATTGCGGGCGTGACGAGATAAGGGCGGATAGTCTGATTGTTGCCGTTGCCGTTGCCGTTGCCGTTGCCGTTGCCGTTGCCGTTGCCGTTGCCGTTGCCGTTGCCGTTGCCGTTGCCGTTGCCGTTGCCGTTGCCTTTGTAGTTGTCGTTGTAGTTGCAGTTGCTGTTGCCTTTAACCCCCGTTGATTGCGCCGTGACGGCGATGCCCGGAGCGGGAAAAGGTGCGGCGTCTGTCTGAGCGAAGCGCAGCGTAGCGAGTTTAGCCGCGCCCCGCTCCGGGCATCGACGGCAC
>NZ_JAEPBG010000002.1 GCF_016632335.1 Noviherbaspirillum pedocola | reverse complement strand
TTCTGCATGGTGGGGGTTTCCTCTGTTGGTGGCTTTGACTTCGACAATCAAATTCTCCAACAAAAACCTTCACCGCCTTCCGCCCGCCTTCAGACTTCACCTCGTACACCACTTCCGACTATAGCTCCCATAAATCTGTCCCGGCCGTTAAGTCTGGCTTAATTCTCGGCTCCTACGATGGACGCAGCTAAACAGCTAACCCCTCAAGCTAGGAAAGGAATCCCGATGAAAAGCTCGAAAATTGTCGCCGCCCTGATCGCCGCCGGCGTTCTCGCCACCGGTTCGGCCAGCGCCATGGGCTGGCATCCGTCCGACTGGTTCTCCCGTCCCGCCGCCGCGCAAGCCGCAGCCGCCCCGCAGGGCGCAGCGGCCACCCAACCGACAGCAACCGCTACGCCGGCCGCAGCAATCGCGCCGACCACCGCGCCGAACTATGCCGCCATCGTCAAGCGTTACGGTGCGGCCGTGGTCAATATCAATACCGAAGGCATGATGAAGACCGCCGGCCAGGAAATGCCGCCCGGCGCCGAAAACGATCCCTTCTTCCAGTTCTTCCGCGGCATGCCCGGCTTTTCCCGGCAGATGCCGCAGCGCGTGCCGGTGCGCGGCGAAGGCTCAGGCTTCATCGTCGGCAGCGATGGCATCATCCTGACCAATGCGCACGTGGTGCGCGACGCCCAGGAAGTGATGGTCAAGCTCACCGACCGCCGTGAATACAAGGCCAAGGTGCTCGGCAGCGATCCGAAGACCGACGTGGCAGTGCTGAAGATCGATGCGCATGACCTGCCGGTCGTGGCGCTGGGCAACCCGAAGGCACTCTCGGTGGGCGACTATGTGCTGGCGATCGGCTCGCCCTTCGGCTTTGAGCAGAGCGCGACTTCCGGCATCGTCAGCGCCAAGGGCCGCTCGCTGCCGGGTGATGGCTATGTGCCCTTCATCCAGACCGACGTCGCGGTCAATCCGGGCAATTCCGGTGGCCCGCTGTTTGATGCGAATGGCGCGGTGGTCGGCATCAACTCGCAGATCTACAGTCAGACCGGCGGCTACCAGGGCCTGTCGTTCGCCATTCCGATCGACGTGGCGCTGCAGGTGAAGGACCAGATCGTCTCCACCGGCCATGTGGACCATGCGCGCCTCGGCGTGGCGGTGCAGGAGCTGAACCAGACCCTGGCCAATTCCTTCAAGCTCGATCAGCCCGACGGCGCGCTGGTGGCCAGCGTCGAACCGGACAGCCCGGCGGCGAAGGCCGGCCTGAAGCCGGGCGATGTGATCCAGTCGTACAACGGCAATCCGATCAACCGCTCAGGCGATCTGCCGGCACTGGTCGGCATGGCCAAGCCGGGCGATGTGGCCAAGCTCGGCGTCTGGCGCGATGGTCGCAAGGAAACGCTGAACGCGACACTGGCGGCGGCGCAGGACAAGGGCGATGCCAATGCGCAGGCATCCGCCGCGCAGGGCGGCAAGCTCGGCGTCGCGGTGCGGCCGCTGACGCCCGAGGAGCGCCAGGAAGCCAAGCTCGCCGGCGGCGTGCTGGTTGAAGATGCGGGCGGCGCCGCGGCGCGCGCTGGCATCCAGCCGGGCGACATCATCGTCTCGGTGAACGGCAACAACGTCGCCAGCGTGGCCGATCTGCAGAAGCAGGTCAGCCGGGATAACAAGCAGTTGGCGGTGCTGGTGCAGCGTGGCGATCAACGCATCTTCCTGCCGGTACGGCTGGGTTGATGGGTCGCGTAGGGTGGGCTGACTAGCCAGCCCTTTCAAAGTCCGCGCGCGGTAACTGCTGCATTGGTGGTAACAGCACTACGCTGCAGGGGTGCAACGCTACGGCCAAGGTGCGGGAAGTTCAGGCCTGCCGTTGCAGTTGCCGTTGCTGTTGCCGTTGCAGTTGCCGTTGCTGTTGCCGTTGCAGTTGCCTTTAACCCCGTTGATTGCGCCGTGACGGCGATGTCCGGAGCGGATAAGGTGCGGCGTCTGTCTGAGCGAAGCGCAGCGTAGCGAGTTTAGCCGCGCCCCGCTTCAGGGCCCGGCGACACGGGAACCCCGCGCAGCGGGGCGCGATCTCCGGGTCGCCTTTTCTTGGTTACTTCTTTTGGCGAGCAAAAGAAGTGACCCGGCTAGTTCGCCAAGCGCGAAGGCTTTATTGGGTCATCGGGCCTAGAAACTTCGATCGGGCGGGCCTTTCAATCCAGCCCTGATCAAGCGACGACCAAGGCAAGAACCTGCCCCTTCAACGACATCACTCCAGTGATGCAATACGTCTATCCACTCCTCGACCTAGCCGGGTCCCGGCCCGGCAGCCGGCCTACTTCTTTTGCCGCCAAAAGAAGTAGGCAAGAAAAGGCGCCCCCGGAGATTGCGCCCCGCTGCGCGGGGTTCCCGTGCCGGCGACGCCCGGAGCGGGGCGCGGCTAAACTCGCTACGCTGCGCTTCGCTCAGACAGACGCCGCACCTTTTCCCGCTCCGGGCATCGCCGTCACGGCGCAATCAACGGGGGTTAAAAGCAACGGCAACGGCAACGGCAACAGCAACAGCAACGGCAACAGCAACAGCAACAGCAACGACAAAGGCAAAGGCAAAGGCACTGCAACTGCACCCTTATTTCGGACTACCGATGGCCTGAAAGACAATTTCACGTCACTTTGAAAGGGCTGGCTGACAAGCCTAACGTGACGCCCGATCCCGTGCCGACTCCCGTTGGGCTTCCTTCGTCAGCCCAACGCATCTGGCGCAACCGCCTCACGTCGGCACTCCGGGTCCGATGCCGGTGCCGGACGATCCCGGCGTGGCCGGCGCATGGTCGGCCGAGCCAGCGCGCGGAAACGGCGTGCCGCCATCGACGCCGGCAACAGTACCGCCCGCGCTGTCACCAGCAGTACCCGACAACGCCTGCTGCAGCTTCGCTTCAGTATCGCGTGTCAACGAAGTCTGCAGCACGGTACCGCCAAAGCGGGCCAGTTCGGCGGCGAATTTGTCCGGGGTGAAGCGGCGCGCCAGGATGAAGATCGCCGACCCGCCCGGCTGCAGCTTTTCGCCCAGGCCGCGCATGAAGTCATCATTGATGCCGTAGTCCGAAACCGCACCGGTCAAAGCGCCAGTGCCGGCGCCGATCGCCGCGCCCAGCAGCGGATTAAGAAACAGCAAGCCAATCAGCCCGCCCCAGGCAATGCCCGATACCGCGCCCAAAAGCGGAATGTTGACCGCCTGGGTCAGCCGCACCCGGCCATCGCGGTCGCGGGTCACATACGCGGCATCCTCCAGATCCACCAGGTATTCGCCCTGCAGGCGGCGCAGCGTGGAAAGCACTTCCTCGGCCTTGTGGGTGTCGCTGTAGGCCACAGCGATCAGATCCGCCATGATTCCTCCTCGTTGAAGTGGCATCGCTCATGGCGCTATGGACTCGGCGATTGCCGATTCGTTCAGGCCTTCGGCGCTTCCCCGCCGGCATCCGGAAGCGTCGGCGGGCCGGCCAGTCCGGGTCCGGCCATGCGCCGCCGATTCGGCTCCGGCTCGGTCAGCGCTTCGACTTCGCGCATGGTTTCCAGCGAGCGCTGCGCCAGCGCGATGTAGTCGGCGGTGTCGGCATGCTTGTGCGCCAGTTCTTCTTCACTGAGCACACGCAGGATGCGCGCCGGCGCGCCGACCACCATGCTCTTCGGCGGCACCTGCATGCCGGCGCGCACGAAGCTCATCGCCGCTACCAGCGAGTGCTCGCCGATCACCACGCCATCCATCACCACCGCGTTCATGCCGACCATTGCATTGCGGCCGACATGGCAGCCATGCAGGATTGCGCCATGGCCGATGTGGCCCCAGGCCTCAATCACTGCGTCGCGGTCGGTGTAGCTGTGCATCACGCAGGCATCCTGCACATTGACGCCCTCCTCCAGCACGATGCGACCGAAGTCACCACGCAAACAGGCAGCGGGACCGACATAGCAGCGCGGACCGACAATCACGTCGCCGATCAGCACCGCGCTCGGATGCACGAACGCGGTGGGATGCACGACCGGCGTGATGCCGTCGATGGAATAAACCTTCACCATGACGTAACTCTTGCGGAACGGAAAAGGCGGCTATGGTACCCGATACCGTCGCGCAGCCGCCACCGGCTGCGTGCCAGATCGGCCCCGGATTACAAATCGATCTTCTTGTGCTCGCCGAGATCGCGCGGCGCCTTACCGGTCAACGCCGACTTGGCCAGCGCATACAGCTGCGTCATCTTGCTCGAATGCGTATCCCAGTATTCGGCCGAGTCGATCTTCACCCGGATCAGCGCCAGATGCGGGTCGTCCTTGCCGCCGTCGAACCAGGCCGCGACCATCGGGCTCCACAACTCATCGGTCTTGGCGCGGTCATGCACGACTTCGGCATGGCCGGCGATCGACACATACAGGCTGTCATCGGGATCGGAAAAACTGACGTTGATCGCCGGATGCTCGGACAGATGCCGCACGAAATCGGTGTTGTCGGAGGTGAAGAACCAGATCTGCCCGGCATCATCCAGCTGCTGGCTGGTCATCGGCCGGCTCGACAGCTTGCCGTCCGGGTCCTGCGTGGTCAGCATGCCAAAGCGTACATCGCTGATCTTGTCCCGCAGCTGCTGCAGCGGGGTTTCGTGCTTTTCTGCCATTGTCGGCTCCTTGGTTGGTGGATGAATCGGATGGGATAAATCGCGCCAGACGGACTCAAGCGTACGCAAAGCGCGCCATTGTTATCCGCATTACAATGGCGCGCTTCGGCCGATGCCCACGGGCCGGCCGACATGCCTCCTTACCCATCCGTAGACCATAGACCTGAGGAATCACCATGAATTCACGCTGGATCGATATCGATACCGATAATGGCAATAATTTCCGCGGATATTTGTCGCTGCCGCCGACCGGAACCGGTCCTGGCATCGTGCTGATCCAGGAAATCTGGGGCGTCAACGACCATATTCAGGCCGTCGCCGATCAGTACGCGATGGATGGCTACGTGGTGCTGGCGCCGGACGTGTTCTGGCGGCTGCAGCCGGGCGTCAATCTGGGTTACGACGAAGCCGGTTCGTCCCAGGCCTTCAACTACATGAAGCATCTGGACTTCCCGCAGGCGGTGCAGGACCTGACCGTGGCGGTGAACAAGCTGCGTTCGCTGCCGGAAACCAGGGGCGGCGTCGCCTCGGTCGGCTATTGCATGGGCGGTTTGCTGTCCTATCTGTGCGCGGCGAATGCCGGTGTCGATGCGGCGGTGTGCTACTACGGCGGCGGCATCCACAACCATCTGGACCAGGCCGGCAAGATCAGCTGCCCGATCCTGATGCATTTCGCCGAGAAGGATCATTTCATTCCGGCCAGCGCGGTCGAGGCGGTGAAGGCAGCATTCGCAAATGCGAAGAATGCGGTGATCGAAACCTATCCGGACGTGGACCATGGCTTCAATTGCTGGCAGCGCCCGTCGTACAACCAGAAGGCCGCGGCCGTGGCGCACGGCATGTCGCTGTCCTTCCTGGGCAAGGTGCTGTAAGGGGCCTGGCGGGCGGCGCGGCGTATTGGCCCCGTCGCCCTTCCTTCCCCTTGCCCTGCTCGATGCGCGCGGCCCTGAACGGGCGCGCGCATTGCTACCTCACTTCCGCATCACTTTTTCGTGAGCATTGGCGCGATCACTGCACCGAGCAGCAGCGCAACGCCGGCCGAGATGGCGACCGTGGTCCACGGATTTTCACGGACATAGTCATCCGCGGTGCTGGCCAGCTCCTTGCCGGTTTCCATCGCCGAAGATTGCATGTCGCGCGCGGCAGATAGCGCATTCTCCAGCATGCGCATGCCTTCGGAGCGCAGCGCGGAAGCCTTGTCCGCAGAAGCCGAAGTGGCCGAATTGAACATGTCCTGGGCATCGGAAATCAGCGATTTGATTTCCCTGGTGGCGCGGTCCGATGTGAGATCCATGATGTTTTCACTCCTGTGTCATTGTGTTGTCGGAGACATGCCGCCCGAATCCTACCCTGCGTCCGATGCGGCATGACGCTACAGTAAGCCGGGCAACAGTCGGGGTCAGTACGCTGCCGCACACTGTGCCGAGAGCGTGCCCGAGGGCGGCAACGCGCATCTTCTCCGATTCTTCGCGCACAGACTTTGCGCTGACAACGGTAGAGAGCGATTTCATGCCGCCGATTGCAGATGCCGCGCCTCAAGCACCGGCGGCAGCATGCCGGCGCCGCGTTCCAGGCAATCACGCGCGGCCAGGCCAACCCGGCGCTTCAATGCGATATAGGCGTCGACACGATCCAGGCGCGGATCCAGCGTCTGCGCCAGCAGATACAGCGCTTCATGCGATACCGCGCAGCGATGCGTGCTGCCGCGTATGCGCAGCATGAACACGGTGCAATCCCTATCCTCATGCCAGATTCGTTCCGAGGTATGCATGTTCGCCTCCGTGAAAATCCATCAATCTGTATGCGGCTTAATTGCTGCCGTAAATCATTTCCCTGACCAGCGGATACGTCTGCTGCTGCCACAGCCTGCCGCTGAAGACGCCGTAATGGCCGACGCCGGTTTGCAGGTGATGCGTCTTGCGCCAGGGCGCGATGCCGCTGCACAAGTCCTGCGCCGCCATGGTCTGTCCCTGCGCGCAGATGTCGTCGCGCTCGCCTTCCACTGTCAGCAGCGCAGTGCGTCGTATCCGCGCGGGATCGACACGGCGAGAGCGCCAGCGCAGTTCGCCGCGCGGCAGCAGATGTTCCTGGAACACGTCGCGAATCGTGTCGAGATAAAACTCGGCTGGCAGGTCCAGCACCGAAAAATATTCCTCGTAGAAGGCGCGGGTCACCGCGGCCTTGGCGAAGTCGCCGCGCGCCAGGTCGCGGTACATGCCGCGAAAGGCTTCCATGTGCCGTGACAGGTTCATGTTCATGAAGGCGGCCAATTGCATGAAGCCGGGATAGACGCGCCGGCCGGCGCCGCGATGCGGATAGGGCACGGTGCTGATCAGGTTGCCTTCGAACCAGCCATAGGGTCGGCTCGTGGCCAGGCGATTGACCTCGGTTGGATTGATGCGGGTGTCGATCGGCCCTGCCATCAGGGTCAGGCTGCGCGGCTGCGCCGGGTTTGCGTCCTCGGCCATGATCGCCACCGCCGCGAGCGCCGACACGCAGGGCTGGCATACCGCCATCAGGTGCGCGCCTTCGCCGAGCACTTGCAGGAAGTCGATCAGGGTGGCGGTGTATTCCTCCAGGCCAAAGCGGCCGGCCGCGATCGGCACGTCGCGCGCATTGTGCCAATCGGTGATGTAGACATCGTGTTCGGGCAGCATGGTGCGCACCGTCTCGCGCAGCAGCGTGGCGAAGTGGCCCGACAGCGGCGCGGCCAGCAGCACCCGCGGCTGGCCTTCGACGCCTTCTTTTCTGAAGCGCAGCAGCGTACAGAACGGCGTGACCTGCGCGGCTTCCTCATGCACCGCGACCTCGCGTTCCGGCACGCTGTCGCGCACCACGACGGCGCGTATCCCGAATTCGGGGCGTTGATGCCGCACCTGGGCACTGGCGAATACCGAGCATCCAGCCACGATGCGCCGCGCCGCCGGCATGTCGATCAGCCAGGGATGCGACAGCGTCGCCGCTGCGGCATCGGTGAAGACCCGCATCCTGGCCATCAGATCGGAATGCGCCTGGTAGATGTCGTATCGCATGCACTCTCCGTGGACGTATAGCGCAATGGACATGCATCCATGCAAGGAGCGGGCCATGCGCTCTCTTTCTGGCGCGGCGCTTGCTTGGTTTCCGGGCATTCCAAGCGAGAGGAGGCCGAAGGCGGACATGGACAAGACCACGCTCACCATCAGCAGCAAGAACTATTCATCCTGGTCGATGCGCGGCTGGCTGCTGGTTAAGCTCGCCGGGATCGAATTCGAGGAAATCATGATTCCGCCGGACGATCCGGCAACGCGCGCGGAAATTCTGTTGTTGGCGCCATCGATCCTGGTGCCGTGCCTGACGCACGAAGGCATCCGCGTCTGGGACACGCTGGCCATTGCTGAATACCTGCATGAGATCCGACCGGCAGCCGGACTCCTGCCGACCGACCGGGCGCAGCGCGCGCATTGCCGGGCGATCTGCGGTGAAATGCATTCGGGCTTCACCGCGCTGCGCTCGGCGTTGCCGATGAACCTCAAGGCGAAATACGACAACTTCCGCATCTGGGCGCGCGCGCAGGCCGACATCGATCGCATCACGACGATCTGGCATGAATGCCTGGAAGCTTATGGTGGCCCGTATCTGTTCGGCGAGCGGGTCTGCATGGCGGATGCGATGTTCGCGCCGGTAGTCACGCGCTTTCTGACTTACGGCGTCGCGCTCGATGAAAGCTGCGCGGCCTATTGTCGCCGCATGATGGCGCTGGAATCGGTGCGGGAGTGGATTGCCGCGGCCCTCTTGGAGCCCGAGCAGATCATTGAGCTGGAGGCGGAGTTTTGAAACGAACCGGCTCGGGGATGGGGAACCGGTTCGGGGATGCAAGCGCTAAGCGGATGCGTTGGTGCCGTATACGATGCGGTTATCGATGCTTGCGCTGAGACCGAGCGGGTGGATCGATGTCTCGATCCCGGCGCCGTCATCCGCTGCACGCAGAATCAGTTGAACGCTGGTGCGCAGGGCGCTGGAACTCGTGCCTTGCGGTTTCAGGTTCGTTGCAGACTCGCCGTATTCCTGGATTTCCCACGAAGCTTCGATGGTCAGTGCCGTCGCATCATCGCCCTTGCGCTCGATGGTATAGGTATAGCGTGGGCCGTTCGGATGCGTGCGCAGCAAGCACTCGTTCGAGCCGGTCGGAAAGCGCAACAGGTTTTTCTCGCCATCGACACGCAGATCGCTCAAGGGCTCGAGCAGGCAAGCTTCGGCAAACGCCTGGTCGAGATAATGCGATGCTTCCTGCATCAATTCCTTGTTGCCGCGGCAGGCGTGATCGAGCCCTTGCACGCGCTGCCGCAACTGCTGCTCTGCCGGGCTTTCCTGATAGCCGAGCCAGCTCATGCCGTAGTTCCATCCCGCCTTGCCCATATTCCAGGCGGAATCGTAGTAGCTTTGCGCTTCGCCGGATGTATTCGGAAAATTGATGAGCATTCCTTCCTGCTGCTCCAGGAAGGCGGCTGATAGCAAATCCTCCCCGACGAAGTATAACGGCCGCAATGTCTGGCCTACCTCCGAGAGCGCGCTGTTGCATGCTTCTACCATGCGCTCTTCGAGTTCTCTTGATTCCGCATGCGCATGGTTATGTATATTGGCGGCTTGCGTGGCACCAGTCAGCTGGCTGTGCTCCATTACGACTTCCGTGCGATTTCCAAGCGGAGAATATTCAGGTAAGGCGTCTGCGACGATCTGTACGCGCTCGGCAAGCACTATGCCATTAGTCGCCGGGTATCCTACGAGCGCTGGCGCAGCGGCGTCATTGCTAGCAGCAATGCTCTTAACCGCCTGCATGCTCAGCTGCGAGACCGCATTGACTATCGAGTTGCTGTCGAGGCTCGAGCCAGCGGATTTGATGGCGTTGGCCCCCCGCTGTAGGGCGTCGACACCGTTCTTTATCGTATTGACGACACTGGGGATGGCTTGGACGGCTTTTATGGCAGCGCGCTGGTATAGCGGCAGAGCAGCAGTCAGGTGCTTTTCAATGTCGGGATTTTCTTTGGTTAGCACCTCGTTGAGTACGCCCATTCGGGCTTCCCATTTCTTGGAGTCTTCCTCCTTGATCTTTTCGTTTTTTTTCTGACTCTGTATGTATGTTTCCGCCATCACTTCTTTTCGAAGAATGTCGAAAATTTTTGAAAGAACATGGCGCTCGGCATGAGTCCATCCATCGTGCTTCAGCACCCGTTTTTCAAATTCCTTCAATCCATTAGGATAGTAAAAATTGTATGTTGATAATATCTTTTTGAATTGATCTGGATCGCCAGGATTTTTCACCTCGTGTTCCATGGCTCTTCTTATAGCACTTGTTTTTCCCGCAATAGATTCGGCACCCGCTTCTACCGCTGCTTGAACGTGCGGGCTCATCATGAATAGATCACCGAAGATGCTCAAACCTACACCTTCGATTCCATTTGTGATCTCTTCTTTATCCGCCATGAGAAATTTAATGGTCTTGTCCAAGACATTAATACTGCGGTCACTTAAAGCCTTTTTCTCGCGGAGAAAATGCGTCGCAAAATTGAGACTGTCGCGCAAGGCTTCGTCGAAATTTTTATCCACGACCTCTACGCCGGAAATTCTTTCCATAATGCTTTTCAAGACTTTGGAATCTTTTACGGAACCCCAGAACCAGACTTTAATACCGTGCCCAGCAAGATCCAAAATCGTTGGAGAAGAAGGAAAAGTCATTTTAATATACTCCTGCAAACAAATAGTTTAGATCCAATCCTGATCGGCATTCGCGTTAAAGCTGGAAAAATAATGCGTCCATTGCTCGACTTGATTCACGAAAGATTCGATCGTCTCAAGCAAGGATTCCGAAGACAAGTTTGGCAGCTCCAGAACCCGAAACAGAAGGAGGGAATCGCGTTTCATGTCGTAGCCGAAAGCATTTCCTTCTGTGGCAAGAAAAAACATTTGCGCTTGCAATGCACGGGCGAATATGGAGGCCCGATTTTCCTTGGGCACGAACAAAATCGGTGCATGGAAATATGCTTTTTCTGAGGACTCCGGCAGCTCCATGGTGATATTGAAACGGCCGTCGAATTCCAGTGTGACGGCGCGTTGTTGGCTTATGCTTGCATTGCCATGCGCCATTTGCGTCAGGATCGCCAAAAATTCTTCGCCACTCATGTTTCCCCCGTCAGTAATGACTTGAGAGCCCGCCCAAGCGGCCCCATCAAGCTCCACGGTTGTTTGGGGAACAGGATCACTCGAAAGGTTCGACCTTCAGGCGCAGGAACTCGACAGCATTCCGTTAACGGGAAAGTCAGCAATCAAACTTGCGGCGATGCGTGGGGCAAAGAGATTCAACGGAAAAACGGCATGTGCCGCCTTCGTTGCGAACGCATTGCACGTTCGAAAAAGAGAGGTGTCGGTATCGGTCTGGCTCATCGAGCGCAGCCAACGTGTGCTCGAACAGTCTTAAGGGTGCGCTAGAAAAGCATGGACTTCGCCGCGTATGGTTCGCAACCCGAGGCGCAGCGATTCCAGTTGTTCGGCTTCGCAAACACGCCCTTCACGCAGCCCCGCCTGCTCAATAGCACGCAAGAGCGCCACCATGCTGTCTGCGCCGACGTTGGCCACCGAACCCTTCAGGGTATGCGCGGCAAAACCCATCGAGCGCGCATCGCCGGCCGTTGTGGCCGCGGCGATGGCATCGAAGCGCAGATGGGTTTCGCGCACCAGCAGCGCCGCCAGTGACCGGAAGATTTCCCGGTCGCCATTGACGGCATCGAGCAGCATGTGCGGTGTGCAGACCGATGTAGTGGAAGTAGGCACGGGCGCCTCTTTCGTTCAGGACTGCGCGCCGGCCAGCAGGAAGGCCAGACCAGCCACCAGCACCAGTTCGCCTTCAGCGGAACGCGCGGTACCGGTAATGCCGGGAACCGTCAGTGCGGTCAGCGGCTTGATCACCAGATCGGCGGTGCCATCCACCGAAGCGACAGCCAGCACATACGGACTCGGCGCGGCGATGACGATGCCGACCCGCTCTTCACAGGTTTCATAGCCGAGCGAACCGGCCAGCGAGCGCACCGGCAGCGTCTGGCCCTGGTCGCGCAGCACCGGCGCGCCGCCAACATGCATGAACTCGGCCGGCAATTCCACGACGCGCTCGACCACCGCCAGCGGCAGGCCCAGCGCCGCGCCGGAGGCGGTAACCAGCATTGTCGGCACGATCGACAATTCGATCGGCAGCCGGATCGAGAAGCGGGTGCCGCTGCCCAGCGTGGAATCGATGCTGATGGCGCCGCGATGCTTTTCCACTGCGGTTTTCACCACGTCCATGCCGACGCCGCGTCCCGAGACGCTGTTGGCGACTTCCTTGGTCGAAAAGCCTGGCAGGAACACCAGTTGATAGGCTTCGGTCGACGTGAGCGATGCGTTCGGATCGATCAGGCCATTGGCGATCGCCTTGGCGCGCAGGCGCTCCGGGTCCATGCCGCGGCCATCGTCGGCAATCACGATCATGACGCTGTTGGCTTCCTGCCAGGCCTTGAGCAGAATGCGCGCGCGCGGCGGCTTGCCGGCGGCGGCGCGATCGGCCTGGTTTTCAATGCCGTGGTCCAGCGAATTGCGCAGCATGTGCACCAGTGGATCGTAGAGGCTGTCCACCACCACCCGGTCGACCTCGGTTTCCGCGCCTTCGATGACCAGGTCTACGTCCTTGCCGAGGTCCCTGGCCAGCTCGCGCACCAGGCGCGGGAATTTCTGGAACAGGCGCCCGACCGGCTGCATGCGCGTGGCCAGCGTGGCGCGCTGCAGTTCGCCGGCATAGCGCGAGGCCCGGCCCAGGGTTTCGGCCAGGGTCGACATCAGCGTTGCGGCCGCACCGTCGAACTTGAATTGCTGCAGTTTTTCCAGCAATACGCTGGCCTGGTTTGCGGCCTGCACCGATTCGCCCGCGACTTCGAGCAGCGCATCGAGCTTGACGGCGTCCACGCGAATGCTGTCCTCGGGAGCGCCGCGGCGCTCGACGCCATCCCAGCCGGCGCCGCCGGCAGCCGGCGCGGCATGCGCGGCATGCGCTGCCGGCGCGGCATGGGCTGCGGGCGCAGCAGGGATCGTAGGAGCCGCAGGTGTAACAGCGGTGGCAGGCGCGGCCTCGGCCGGCTTGGCCAGTGCCGCATGCAGATGTTCCGGCACCACCGCTCGGTACAGCGCAATCCAGTCCACCGGATCGTCGCCCTCCTGCGGCGCGATTGCCTGCGTGGCAGCTTCGTCCGCGACGGCGGCCACGGCAGCGACAGGAGCGGCAACGGCGGCAGTCTGCGCGCGGCCCTCGATCGCATCGGTCAGGATGCGTTCGAGCGCGTCGGGCATGCTCGGCAGGCTTTCCGGCGCGGCGCCGGCATGCAGTTCGTTGAGCAGGTCGGCAACGAAGCCGGATGCCTGCAGCGCGGCTTCGATGGCCAGCGGCGTCACCGCGGCCTTGCCGGTGCGCAGCGCATCGAACAGGTTCTCGGTCAGGTGGCAGGCCGACACCATGGCCTGCAGGTTCATGAAACCGGCGCCGCCCTTGATGGTGTGAAAGGACCGGAACACCGCGTTCAGGGTGTCCGGATCGTCCGGTCGGCGCTCCAGCTGCAGCAAGCGCTCTTCGACGTCGACAGCCAGTTCCAGCGCCTCGACGACGAAATCCTTGAGCATGTCATCCATCGATCAGAATCCCAGGTCGGCGAGAAGGTCGTCCACATCGGTCTGCGCCAGCGCCGAAGTCGGGACATCGGGACCGGCCAGCAGATCGACCACCTTTTCCTTGTTGGACTGCGGCGCATTGTCGATGAGCAGCTGGGCCAGTTCGCGTTCGAGCTTCTGGGTGATGGTGACGACCTTCTTGATGATCTGTCCGGTGATGTCCTGGAAGTCCTGGGCCATCATGATCGTCATCAGCCGCGCCTTTTCGGCTTCGCCGGTTTCCCGTGCCTGCCCGATGAACTGGCGTGAATCCCGGGCCAGCGTCTTGAATTCCTCGACGCCGAGCTTGCCCTCGAACAGATCGCTCCAGCGCGACTCGAGATCGCTGGACACGCTGATCACCTCGTCCTGCACCGGCATGGCTTCGTCGATCGAATTGAGCACCTTGTTGGCCGCCTGCTCGGTCAGCGTGGCAATGTATTCCAGCCGGCCGGCGGCGTCGGTGACTTCGGTGGCGATATCGGACAGGCTGCGGTCGTAGCCGAGTTCGCGCAGCGAATCATGCAACTGGCGCACGATGTGGCCGAGACGGTCATACATCGGCGGCTTGCCGGATGCCTGTTCGGATGCCAGCGCCGCACCGCTGTCATGCGCCGCATCGGCAGGTTCGGCGGCGGCTGCCTGCACGACGTTTGCCGGGGCCGGGCTGGCCGCGTGCTGCGCAGATACCTCGTCAAACAGGGCTTCCAGGTCTTCGGTGATGTCATTCATATTGCGTGGCTTCCTTGGTCTCGTCCTTCATGCGTTTCATCGGCAAAAACGCGATATTCATGTCCCGGCCGCGATGCATTGCGCGTGCCGCCTCACACGGTTTACGGCGGTCTTTCCCAAAGGTTTAGCAATGACATCCCTTCACGAAAGAGCAAAGCGTGTAACGAATTTCGGTCAGATTATACACTTACTTTCCGCATGGAAATTAATGAGAGGAAAGTTTTGTGCGCTGGCGGTACGCTGGTGTCATTTGCGCGACAGGTATGAAAACCGCCGGTGGCATGACGGAAGACTGCTGTGCGGGCGCGTGTGTTTTTTGTTCTGGTGGGCTGGGCTGCCAGGCCCGCCATCAAACGCCTGCATGCCGCGCTCATGTCGGGCCTGGCGGCCCAATCTACGCAGGAGCCCGGGCCCTGGCTTCGTGTTGCCATTCTCCCGTCAACGAAAATCCCGGCTCGACGTCGCCAGGCCGCCGAGCCAGTTCGACAAGTCCACCACCCGCTTGGCCACCAGGTGCGATACACCGTTTTCGCGCTGCCAGACGCCGTACACCCCCAGCAGCGCCGCGCCGAGCAGCTCGCGCCGCTGCCGTTCGATCAGCCCCGGCCACACGATCACGTTCACCAGCCCGGTTTCATCCTCGAGCGTGACGAACATCGTGCCCTTCGCGGTTTCCGGCCGCTGGCGCATTGTGACGATGCCGCAGCCGCGCGCAGGCTGGCCATGGCCGCAGGCCGCAAGCGCGGTGGCGGCGAGAAAGCGCCTGGCTGCCAGCCGCGGCCGCAGCAGCGCCAGCGGATGCCGACCCAGCGTCAGGCCGAGGCTGCGGTAATCGGCGACGATGTCCTGCCCTTCTGAAGGCGCGACGATGGCCGGCGCAGCTTCATCCGGTGCCGCGCCACGCAGCAGGTCGCGGTCCGGCAAGCCGGCGGCGGCCTGCCACAAGGCGGTGCGCCGGTTGCCGGCCAGCGGCGCGAGCGCATTCGCCGCGGCCAGCGCGCCCAAATCGCTCTTGTCCAAGCGCGCCCGCAGCGCCAGGTCGCGCACATCGGCAAACGGACGGATCGCGCGCGCCTCCTCGATGCGCCATGCTGCTTCCCGCGCCATGCCGCGCACCAGGTTCAGGCCCAGACGCACCGCCGGCTGCGCGCTTGCGCCCTCTTCCAGCGCCGCTTCCCAGCTGCTGACGCTCACATCCACCGGCCGCACTTCCAGGCCGTGGCGACGGCCGTCCTGCACCAGTTGCGACGGCGAATAAAAGCCCATCGGCTGGCTGTTCAGGAGCGCCGCCAGAAACGCTGCCGGCTCATGGCATTTCAGCCAGGAACTGGCATAGGCAAGCAAGGCGAAACTGGCGGCATGGCTTTCCGGGAAGCCGTATTCGGCGAAGCCCTGGATCTGGCGGTAGATCGAGTCAGCGAATTCCCGGCTGTAGCCGCGCGCCAGCATGCCGTCGATGAGCTTGCCTTCGAAACGCTCCAGTCCGCCGCGGCGGCGCCAGGCGGCCATCGCGCGGCGCAATTGATCGGCTTCGCCGGCGGTGAAGCCGGCAGCCAGCATCGCGATCTGCATCACCTGCTCCTGGAAGATCGGCACGCCCAGCGTGCGCTCCAGCGCCTGACGCATCGCCGGACTCGGATAATCGATAGCCTCCAGTCCCTGGCGCCGGCGCAGGTACGGATGGATCATGCCGCCCTGTATCGGTCCCGGGCGGATCAGCGCGACCTCGATCACCAGGTCGTAGAAGGTGCGCGGCTGCAGGCGCGGCAGCATGGTCATCTGCGCCCGGCTTTCGATCTGGAATACGCCGATGGTGTCGGCGCGGCTGATCATGCGATAGGTTTCTGGATCCTCGGCCGGAATGTCCTGGAGCTCGAAGGGCTCGCCGCGACGCTGCGCGACAAAGTCCAGCGCGCGCCGGATCACCGACAGCATGCCCAGGCCGAGGATGTCGACCTTCAAGAGACCGAGCGCATCGAGGTCGTCCTTGTCCCACTGCACCACGCTGCGGTTTTCCATCGCCGCGTTCTCGATCGGCACCAGCCGCGACAGCAGGCCGCGCGCGATCACGAAGCCGCCCGGATGCTGCGACAGATGGCGCGGAAAACCGAGCAGCAGCCAGGCCATCTGCCGCCACTGCTGCGCCAGCGGCGTTTCCGGATCCAGGCCGGCTTCGGCGAAACCGCGCGCCAGCGCATCGGCGCCTTCCCAGCGGCTGTGTGCGCGGGCCACCGCATCGACCAGGTCGAGATCGATGCCGAGCGCGCGGCCGGCATCGCGCAGCGCGCTGCGCAGCCGGTAGCTGATCACCACGCCGGTCAGCGCGGCACGCTGGCGGCCGTACTTTTCATAGATGTACTGGATCACTTCCTCGCGCCGCTGGTGCTCGAAATCGACATCGATGTCCGGCGGCTCGTTGCGTTCCTTCGAGATGAAGCGCTCGAACAGCAGGCTGGCGCGCGCCGGGTCGACTTCGGTGATGCCCAGGCAATAGCAGACCGCGGAATTGGCCGCCGAACCGCGTCCCTGGCACAGGATGTGGCGGCCGCGCGCGAAGCGCACGATGTCGTAGACGGTGAGGAAGTACGGCTCGTAAGCCATCTCGGCGATCAGCGCCAGCTCATGCTCGATCTGCGCCTGCACCGCCGGCGGTATGCCGGCCGGGAAGCGCCAGTGCGCGCCGATCCAGGTTTCGCGGCGCAGGTATTCGGCCGCGCTCATGCCGGGCGGGACCAACTCGTCCGGGTATTCATAGCGCAGCTCGTCCAGCGAAAAGCGGCAGCGCCGCGCAAACTCCACCGTGGCTGCCAGCATGTCAGGCGGATAGAGCCGCACCAGGCGTTCGCGGGAGCGTAGATGCTGTTCGGCGTTCGGCTCCAGCGCATCGCCGCATTCGGGTAGCGCACGGCCGATGCGGATCGAGGTCAGCAAATCCTGCAGCGGCTTGCGCGAACGCAGATGCATCAGCACATCGCCGGTGGCCACGACCGGCAGGCCATGCGCCGCTGCGGCTGCCGCTACCCGCGCGCACTGTTCCGCATCGCGGCCACGATGCAGTAGGGTCAAAGCGATTGCCGCACGATCGGTAAAGACCTCGCGCAGCCATTGCGCCGGGCGCGAGAGTGCATCGACATTGGCATCGGCATGCTGATGTGGTGCAAGCAGCATCAGGCAATCGGGCAGGCAGCGCAGATGCTCGAAACCCGGCTCGGGGGCCGTGAAGTCTTCCAGGCGCAGCAGATAGGCGCCCTTCTCCGCGCGCCGTCGCGCCAGGCTGATCAGCTCAGCCAGGTTGCCGTAGCCGTTGCGGTTCAGCGCCAGCGCGATCAGCGTGAAGTCCGGCAGTCGAAACTGGCTGCCGATGATCAGATGCAGGCCTTGCCGTTTTGCTTCCACATGCGCGCGTACCACGCCGGCCAGCGAACATTCATCCGTGATTGCTAAGGCCGCATAGCCCAGCGCTGCGGCGCGCGCGACCAGCTCTTCCGGATGCGAAGCGCCGCGCAGAAAGCTGAAATTGGACTGGCATTGCAGTTCCGCGTAGGCCGGCGCGGCGGCATCGTCGAGCGCGTCCATCAGGCGAACAAGCCATGCAGGAACCAGCGCTCTTCACTGGCGGCGCGTTCGCGGAAGATCCAGTAGCAGGCATGATCGGCACCACGAGCGATGTAATAGTCGCGCAGCGCGCAGTCGGCATCCCACCAGCCGGTTTCGATGCGCTCGGGCCCGGCCAACAGCTGCAGCGGCGAGCCGTAGAAAGGCCGGCCATCGCGCAGCAGCAAGGGCAGCGGCGTCTCGAGCAGCCAGAATGGCCGTTCGGCGATCGGTGGCGGCAAGGCTGGACTGCGCTTGCCGCGCAGGCCGGCCGGCATCCAGCGGTTGCGAATTTCCGGTCGATGGTCGGCATGCAATGCCGGTGTCAGCACGTTGTCCATGCCCAGTCGTGCGCTCAGCAATTCCAGCAGGCGGTGATAGTCGGCTACCGTGCCGCCCGGCTCCGGAAACAGCGAAGCGCTCGGCGGCGCCAGCGCTTCCAGCCGCTGCGCTTCGAGGCGCAAGGCGATCACCGGCGCGCGCAATTCCAGCCGTCCCAGCCTTTCCTTCAGCAGCCGCAGCAAATGGTCTTCGCGCCAGGCCGGCTCGGCCAGCGTGATGTCAAGCGCGGTCGGCGCGACGGCTTGGCGGCCGCGCTCATGTTCCATCCACAATGTCAGGCGCGACACCGCGAGATGGCGCGCGACCAGCCAGCCGATCAACTGCATCAGCAGCCGCCGCGCGGCGAACAGCACCGCTTCCGCGTGTTCAATCCGTTCCGGCAATTCCAGGCGGACATCGAACTGTGGCGGCGCCTGCACCCAGTCATGCAGTTCGGGCGCTTCGCCATAGGCGCGATCGAGCTGGTCCAGCAGCAGCACATCGGCGCGGCGCTTGATGCCGGCGCGCGGCAGGCGGCGCAGGTCGGCCAGCGTGCGGCAACCGATGCCGTCCAGCCAGTCCCGATGCGGCCAGGCGGCCGGCAGCAGCAGCGCCGGCAAGGCATCGAGGCGCCGGCGCATGCTTTCCGGGCGCAGGCTGCGCCGCGGACCGGACAGCGGGTTCAACGCAAACAGGCTGGCGGCCTGGGCGCTGGTCGCCATGCCGAGCCGCAGGCTGTAACCCATTTCCAGAACACTGCCGCGCACGCGCCGGCACAAGGCCAGCCGACCACCGAATGCGGCAAGGCTGGCGCTCACATCCAATACCAGCCCGGCCTCGCCGGCCAGCGCCACCTCGGGCGTGTATTGCAGCAGGCACAGCGCCACGCCCTGCAAGGCATCGCGTTCGGCCTGGCGGTCGCGCTCGTGCAGGCGGGTGTCGGGCGCGATCGCGGCCACGCCGGCGCGGCGCATACGCGGTTTGACGCCGAGCAGTGCCGCTTCAGCCGACAGCGTCAGCACTTCGTTATGCTCGATCACCGCATGCGCCCCGGGATCGAGCCAGCGCGGCCGCAGGCTTTCAAGCGGCAGCAGCGGCAGGAGCACGGCGATCCAGAGACGCATGACGGGCGAAGGCTTGAGGATGGGATGCGCCTGAACGCGCGGAATCGAGCGGCAGATGCAGCGGTTGCGCCGCCAGCGGTCCGCGGCGCTTGATGATGTCGATGGCGATGCCTCCCGCATCCGGCCGCAGCACCAGACGCAGGGGCGCTGGCGAAGGCTGGGCAGCGGCGGAAAGCGGGCGCAGCATCCAGAACACGGTGCTGGAGGCCTGCGCCGCCAGGTGCAGCCGACGCAGCGCCTCGGCGCGCACCTCGCTCTGCCAGAACAGCAAGGCGCCGCAGCTGCCGTTGCGCAGGATTTGTTCAGCGCTCCACAAGGCGTCCGCGGTATGCGGCGTTTTCAGCCAGAGCAATTGTTCGTGCGGCAAACCCCAGGCGGACCAAGCGGCGATCTGCGGCGCATGCGGTGGCTGCACCAGCACCACGCGGCGTGTTTTGGCAATCGCCGCCAGTGCCGGCTGCAGCAAGCGCATTTCGCCTATGCCGGGCTGCTGCAACAGCAATTCGATCAGCGTCGATGCCGGCCAGCCGCCATTTGGCAATTCCGCATCCAGCTGCGCATGGCCGGTCGCCGTAACGGGCGCTTCGCAGGCGCCCATCTGGTCGGCACGCCAGACGGCATGAGAAATTGGCTGATGAAGGGCGGCAAGCGCCAAAGACGATGCGCTGCGCAAGGCGACCCCGGACATGTTCTGCTCCCGCTGGTTTTGACGGATTAGCGCAATCCGTTATCACTGTATAAATATACAGTATAAACGATG
Organism: Noviherbaspirillum pedocola; assembly: GCF_016632335.1. GTDB lineage: Bacteria > Pseudomonadota > Gammaproteobacteria > Burkholderiales > Burkholderiaceae_D > Noviherbaspirillum_A > Noviherbaspirillum_A pedocola. Next base: position 692,903 of record NZ_JAEPBG010000002.1, on the reverse strand, counting down.
CAACTCAGCGGGGTGCCGGCAGGAAATGTTAATTATTGTTGCGCACGATTAAAGGCGGAGCGGCGCTGCGCCCCCGCCTTTACAGCAGACGCCACGTTGCATGCGCTCAGGCCAGCGGTTTTTTGGGCGTGGTTGGAAGCGCCGCCGCCTGATGCACGGTCCGCACCCGGTAAGGCGACGACACGCTGCGCTGGATTCTCGTCGGCAGCTCGGATGACGACACCTGCGCCGTCGCGCGCATCCTGCCCATCGGATAACCGGGGCCAGCGCTTTGGCCGCGCCGCATTGTGATCAGCGCAGCGAAAACCGGCGAAGACGGTGAGACCGGTGAAAGCGGCGACAAGGGCGAAGATGGCGCCTGCACCACGCGCAACATATCCACCCTGCTTCGTGCCGGCGCTGGCGTACCCTGCCCCTTGTTCGCGACGCTGCCCTGGGTCTTGTCACGGCCATGCGCGACGGTGTGGCTGCGCTGCGGCCGGGTTGCAAGCGCCGTCTCCGAAGCGTTGTCGGCGATAGACACGGTCGTTGCCTGCCGCCCCGGCGTGAATGTCGCTCTTGCCTTGAGTTGGGGTTGCGGCTGCGGCCCTGGCGCGCGGACCTCGACGCCGTGCTGCGTGCGCATGGACTGGGCACGACGGCGTTGCACGTCGCTGGCTTCCGGCATGCCTTGCTTTTCCATGCGCATGGAAGCGCTGGCGCGCAGCGGCGGACGTTCCACCCGTGTCGGCTGGCGTGCCGGCTGGCGCACTGGCTTGGGTGGCGAGGTTCGGGGTGACATGGTCCGGGGCGATGCTACTGGCTTCGGTGCGCGCTTCTCCAATTCCCTCACCAGCCAGTCGATACTCTCCCCCCATGGAAACGTATGCTGGGGCAGCTTTCCGGCATCCCATGCGGCACGCCAGTGCGTCATGAACAATTCCAGCAGTTTTCCCTTGCCGCAGTGTTTCGCATACAGGTCAGAAAGAATCTCATCGCTGGCGCCGCCCTCGTAGACACGCTGCTGATACAGCGAAACGATGCCGCTGAACAGGCACAGGCAAGTATCGGCAAGCGATGCTGCATCCGGGCCGAACAGCGCATGCTTCACCGTCTTGTCCTTTTTAAGCGCTTCGCGAAACGCGCCCAGTTGCAGCCGCCGCTCGCGTTCCACGTCGAACTGCAGATTTTGCATCGTCACATGCCGGCGCGGCGTGGCCGGCGGTTTGGCCTGGACTGTCGGTCGCCTTTCCACCGAGCGCTTGCTGTCATGTCCATATGCCAGCAAACGCATCGGGCTGCGCACCTCGGCGGCGCGGATGTCATGCCTGATCGAGCTGCGGGCGAGGCGGTCTATGGTCTTTTCAGCCTTTCTGCTTGCCGGAGAAAATGCTGCTCTCCTTGCCGGAGTGAGATTCTGAATAGTCTGCGAAAGGCATCGCCGCAATTCCCTGCGTTCTTCGCCGATGTCGTGCCTGCTGAAGACGCGTTTGACCAGAGCATCTCCATGCTGGCGCACGAGCAACTGCACGTTTGATCCTTGCTGCCGCGCTCTCAACCTTGCGGTAGCGGGGACATCGCGCAGTTCACGCGCCATATCGCGCGCATGGAGTGTCGAAAATTCAATCGCGGAATCGTTGGGCCGCTCCCGGTTCACTCGGGGCGTTGCGCTCTGTGTCTTGTCCATGGGAATCCCAAAAAAACGCCGCCCGCCGGGATAGGCGGGCGGCAAGGTTTTCTGGGTGGCGCGCGGGACGTACCAGTTCCAGAGCATTTATCCCGGGCGCCAGAACATCTTTGCTTTTATGCTCTGCTGCGAAGCCATCTGTTCGAGCTCGCGTGATTTGGTTGGCGCTGGATAGCTATCAGGCCTGCCCACCCCAGCGCGAATGTTGTCAAGCTCTTCCATGAAAAGGAGGTCATCAATGTCGATTGCCACTGTCAGCAAGGGGGCCTTTTCACGCGACGTGTCCGCGGATGGCGGCTTGGAATTGCGCCGGGCATCTGCGCGCTCGGCATCGGCAAGCAATTGATTGTCGATATCGGTCGTCGTCAGCCTGCTGTCCCTGTCGCTATCGCTTTGCGCGGAGTCGTAGTCGTTGGTATCCCCCCAATCGTTCTGCTTGATATCCATGGTCATTTCCATGCTCTGCCGGAGCACTGAATCCGAGGCGATTGCGACCAGTTCGCTGCTCACCGTGCCATCCGCCTGTACGGCATCCTTGCTGGTAACCAGCACGTGAGGAATCGTTGCTGCCGGGGAACGAACTTGGGACATGGCATCTTCTCCAGAAAGCGCTGCGATAAGTTGCGTTGCGCCAGACACCAGGTATCCGCATTAAAAAAATTAAGTCCGTTCATCGGAATTAAGTGCGCGGCGCTCGATCGTTATAGAAGACCGAAAACCAGAATTCAATGCCAATCGCTTACCGGAAAGGTAAATTCTTGTTAAGTGCGCTCAATATGCTGCGTCCTCTAGCCATGTGGCGCCTTGCGGCATGGGTATGGCGTCAGCCGCAGCGCCGCATCCGGAACTTTAGCGAAACGCTGTCCGCATGGCTTGTATCTGCTTCTCAAGCCCGATTGCCGAAATCCTGCAGCGAAAAGACTGGCGGGCCGGCTTCAGCCGGTCCCTGCTCGATATAGCGCTGCCAAATTTGCGCGCTATTGCAAAAATTCTCGAGCACGGTTTGCAGCACTGCCAGCGTCAGGGAATCCGCGCTGCATTCGTACAGCAGCATCGCCGCGCCTTCAGGGCCGCCAAGCGCGGTTTTCACGCCGCCGGTGTCCCGCCACAACAGGTTATAGGACAGCAGCAGGCGCAGTACCTCGAGTTGCCGCGCTTCGGCGATTTTGCCCAACTCTGCAGAGAGCACAAGGCGCGGCGGTTGTTCATCCCATTCGAGAAACACCACCGCGCCATCATCGAATTGCACTGCCCAAGTGCTTTCGCCGTTTTGTACGACCGCATCGACGTTGTTCATCTGCGGTCCCAGTTCCTTCATCAGCGCTTGTATGGATTCCAGTGAACCTGGCATATGCCTCCCGAGTTTGAAAGGTGCCGCCAGCTATAACCGGACGGCGCGCGATTCAGTAACCCGATTCCGGTCTTCGTTCACTCAGAATTCGAAGATGCCCCGGGCAATCGCCGCAATTTCTCCAGCAGGGAAGTCACGATCCTGCTCTGCTCCTCCGACAGGTGACCTTCCGGGCTCGCTGCGCCGCCATGTCCTTCCTCGAGAAGTCCAGTCTCGCGAACGAAATGCGACCAAGTGCCAACGCTCTTCGGATCGACATCGACATGCGCGGCGGAATTCTTCACGGACTGACCATACAGGTCGGCAAGCACGCCCAGCGGACCAGACACATCGCCAACCCTAACCAGATTCGGCCGCTGCAGCGCAGATTGCACGTGGCGCAAAGCCAGTTCCGCACCGGCGACATCGCTCAGGGGCTGCAGCACGACTTCGACCGCAACCCGCGTTACCGTTCGCTCTTCGAGCGAAGGCAGCAGACGGCGCGATCGACCACCCGGATTGACATAAAGAACCAGTTCTCCGTCATTTCCCTGTTTGCCGCCAACGGTATCGTTGGCGTCGAGTTGCCTGAAAAACGCCGCCAGCTCCAGCGGCGTCGTTTCCGTACCAACGCTTAATTGCGCCATGGCCTACCCTACCAATGAATCACAAGCTGGAACAACATCATTCCTCCATTCCCATTCCCACCAAATCCGAGGCTAAGTGCCTTTGGCCTGCATATTGTTCAAATATCGCCCAATATTCGATAAACGCGAACTCTAGCAGGCTATAAAGCACCTCGCCAGGTAGCAAGCTCTGACTCGGACACCATGCCCTGCATGCGGGACATTAGTACCCTGTCTCAGGGGATTTGAAAGCTTGCGCCGGCCGCTCGAAGGCGATTGCGGCGTTGCAAATGCTCGTCGCAGTACCACCCCGACTGTGCTTTGCGCTTGCAGCGCGCGTAAAGGCCTGCAAGCCTCTACTGCCAGCCAGGCGAACTGCTTGCGATTCGAATTCCCTGCCTGGCCCTTGCGCTCACCTCCGATCGACCCGGCCCAGTCCCTCAAATCCCCTGAGACAGCGTACTAGCGCGTGATCCACGCCAGCATCATGTCGAGCAGCCGGCCGCTCTTGACCGGCTTGGCAATGTAGTCGCTGGCGCCCGCCGCCAGGCATTTTTCGCGATCTTCCTTCATCGCCTTTGCGGTCAGCGCAATGATCGGCAACTCGGCGCATTCCGGCATCAGTCGGACTGCGCGCATCGTATCGTAGCCATCCATCTCCGGCATCATCACATCCATCAGCACGATATCGATATCGTCGTGCTGCGCCAGAAGTTCGATGGCCTCCCGGCCATTCTCGGCAAACAGCGCCGTCATCTCATGACGCTCCACCAGGGAACTGAGCGCAAAGATATTGCGCAGGTCGTCATCGACGATGAGCACCCGTCGCCCGACAAGCGCTGAATAGTCGGTGCCGCTCGGGTCACGATAGTCCAGCAGCGACGCATCCTGGCCAACTGCCAGTGGCGGCGCTTCCGCAAACGCTGCGACCGGTAGCTGAAATAACTGTTCAACTTCCCTCACCAGGCGCTCGGCGGAATCGGGCTCCTTCGGCACGAGCAAGCGCGTAGACTTCGCCAGCCGCGCCACGGTATCCGCATCCGGGTCCGCGGCGGTATGCACGATCACCGGGATGTCATGCAAGCCGGCATCGTTGGCAATCATGTCGAGCAAATCAGTGCCGTCGATATCCGGCAGATACAGATCGAACACCATGCAGTCGGCCCGATCGCCCGACTTCAGCAACTGCAAGCCCTGCCCACCGTTTTCCGCGACGCTGACGCGCCATCCCGCTGCCTCGAAGGCCGCAACGATTGCCGATCGCTGCTCCGCATTGTCCTCGACCAGAAGCACATGACCAGGCTCAGATCGCAATATCGTCTCTGCGCCGGCAAATGGCCACGCCGGCGCAGCGTCCGCAAGACGGACCGGTAAATACAGCGTGAACGCGCTGCCCGCATGCAGTTCGCTCTGCACGCTGATTTCCCCGCCGAGAAGGCGCGCCAGCTCGAGCGAAATCGACAGACCCAATCCGGTGCCGCCGTACTTGCGCGCCGTGCTGCCATCGGCCTGGCGGAACGCTTCGAAGATGAGCTTGAACTTGTCAGACGCGATACCGATACCGGTGTCGGTCACAGTAAAGCCGATCACTGCTTGCGCCTCATTGAGCGTCGCATTGGTTTCGGACCAGCCAGAATGCGCCCGGAATATCCGCAGCCACACGCTGCCCTTCGCGGTGAACTTGAAGGCATTGGCCAGCAGATTGCGCAGTATCTGCTGCAGCCGGGTGACGTCCGTGGCAATGGCCGGCGGAAGATCCGGCGCCAGCGCGATGTCGAAGCGCAGGCCGCGCGCTTCGGCCATATGCCGAAAAGCCCGTTCAACGTAGCCGCGCAGATATTCGAACCGGCATTCGGAAATTTCCGTGCTGACCGTGCCGGACTCGATCTTCGACAAGTCCAGGATGTCGTTGATCAGGGAAAGAAGATCACTGCCGGCGGCGTGGATGGTGCGCGCGAACTCGAGCTGGCGCGCATCGAGGTTGCCGTTCGGGTTGTCGGCAAGTTGCTCGGCCAGGATCAGCAGGCTGTTCAGAGGCGTGCGCAATTCATGCGACATATTGGCCAGGAATTCCGACTTGTAGCGCGAGGCCAGCGTCAATTGGGTCGCCTTTTCCTCGGTGGCGCGCCGGGCCTGCTCGATTTCGGCGTTCTTGTGCTCGACTTCACTGTTCTGCATCGCCAAAAGCCTTGCCTTTTCCGCCAGCTCGAAATTGGTGCGCCCGAGCTCTTGCGCCAGCGACTGCGACTGCGCCAGCAGGATCTCAGTGCGTCGGTTGGCTTCGAGCGTATGGAACACCACGGCAATCGAATCCATCAGCTGATCGAGAAGATCCAGCTCGATGTCGGTGTATTCCCGGAGCGAGGCAAGTTCAATTACCGCCTTAACACCATCCTCAGTCAACACCGGCAGCACGACGATGCAGGCTGGCGCCGCCGAACCGAGACCGGTGCCGATTTCCAGGTAGCCGGCCGGCACGTTGGTGAGCAATATCCGGCGCATGTCGACGGCGCATTGGCCGATGATGCCCTCGCCCGGCAGGAAGGACACCGGCGCGGACGCATCGATGCTGCGGCATAGGCCGCCACCATCACCAGCCGCGTTTCGCGCGTGGAGTCGTCGCTGATGTAGAAGGCGCCAAGGCGTGCCGATACCAGCTGCGCCAGCTCGGACAGAATGCGGCGCGACAGGCCGGACAAATCACGCTGCTCCTGCAGCAGACGCGTGAAGCGGGTCAGATGGGTATTGAGCCACGACTGTTCCGCGTTGTTACGCGCGGACTCGCGCAGCGCCCAGATCATGCCGTTGACACGATCCTTCAGCTCGGCCACTTCGCCACGTGCATCGACCGTGATGGCGCGTGATAAATCACCGCGCGTCACCGCAGTGGCGACTTCGGAAATCGCACGGACCTGCGTTGTGAGCCGGTCGGCCAGGCCGTTGACATTGTCTGCAAGGTCTTTCCAGATGCCGCTAGCATTTTCGATCACTGCCCGGCCACCCAATCGCCCTTCGCGACCGACCTCGCGCGCCACGCGCGAGACTTCCGAAACGCAGCCGGCGAGATGATCGACCATCGCGTTGACGCACTGCTTCAGATCGCGCCAATCGCCGCTCTGCTCGGCGCTCATGTGCTGCGACAGATTGCCATCGACCACGGCGTTGATAACGCGCGCCAGCTCGTCCACCGGCCCCCAGGCGCGTTCGACCATCGCATTCACCGCGGCCACGGTCTCGGCCCAGCCGCCGGAAAGACCCGCGACATCGGCCCGCTCACGCAGACGTCCCTCGCGTCCGACCGCCTGCGACAAGGCTGCCACGGTATCGCGCGTGCGGGCGGCATTGCCGGCCAGGGCATTCCATTCCTGCGCGATGCGACGCGACAGCTCGCCCTCCTGTGACGCGATGCGCACGGAAAAGTCACCCTGCCGCAATGCCGACAGCGCCGCCAGCAGCGCCGCCGCATCGATGTCGCCGTGTGCGTTGAACAGCTGCAGCGGCGCCGCTCCATCTTCGCCGAGCGGCGTCATACGTCACCCAGCCGGACCAGCTGGTCCTCGAGCGCCGCCGGCGGCAGCGGCTTGCAGTAGTGATAGCCCTGGTATTCGTCGCAGCCCAGGGATCTGAGGATATCGAGCTGCTCCCGGCTCTCCACGCCCTCGGCCACCACGCGCAGGGCCAGCGCGCGTGCCATGCTGACCACGGCGGCGACGATGGCGGTGTCGCCAGCGCTCTTGCCGAGGTCGCGCACGAAGCTCTGGTCGATCTTCAGGATGTCGACCGGCAGCGACTTCAGCACCGACAGCGAGGAATAACCCGAGCCGAAATCGTCGATGGCCAGCGTCAGGCCGGCCTCGTTGAGCTGGCCGAGCATGACGCCGGCCTTTTCGATATCGCGCATCAGCAGGGATTCGGTGATTTCCAGCTGCAGCCGCCGCGGCGCCAGATTGTGCTCGCGCAGAAGATTGCGGATCGTGGAGGCCAGTTCCGTCTCCATCTGCGGCACCGCGATGTTGATGGCGATCGGCAGGCTGCCCAGCTGCGGATGGTCGCGCCAGGCCTGCGCCTGCGCGCAGGCCGAGGACAACACCCAGTGGCCGATCGGCACCAGCAGGCCGCTGTCGGCCGCGCCATCGAGAAATTGACCGCTCGACACCAGGCCCAGCCGCGGATGGTTCCAGCGCAACAGCGCCTCCAGCCCGACGATGCGCCCCGTGGTGATGTCGACCTTCGGCTGGTAATACAGCTCGAACTGCCCGGCCGCCAGCGCCTGCTGCAGCTCGCGCTCCAGCCGCACCTTCTCCATCACCCGCGCATTGAGCTCTTCGTGGAAGAACTGGATCGTGCCGCGCCGCTGCTGCTTGGCGTGATACATCGCCAGGTCGGCGTTCTTCATCAGCGATTGCACCGTGGCGCCGTCCTGCGGAAACAGGCTGATGCCGATACTCACCGAGGTCTTCAGGCTGTGCATACCGATCTCGCAGGGCGTCGAATTTGCCTGCACGATCTTGCGCGCGACTGCCGCGGCGTCCGGAAAATCCGGCAGATCTTCCATCAGCACCACGAATTCATCGCCGCCAAGGCGTGCCACGACATCGGATTCGCGCACCGAACCGCTGATGCGCCGGGCTACCTGGATCAGCAATTCATCGCCGACGTCATGGCCCAGGGTGTCATTGATGGTCTTGAAACGGTCCATGTCGAGGAACAGCAGCGCCAGGCTGTTGCCGGTACGGTTCGCCCTGGCGATTGCCTGTTCCAGTCTTTCAATCAGCGATCGGCGGTTGTACAGGCCGGTCAACGCATCGCGGGTAGCCAGGCCATGCGCCCTTTCCTCGGCCTGTCGCCGCTCAACGATCTCCGCTTCCAGCGCTGCGTTGATACGCTTCAAGTCATGCAGTCGCTGCACCTGCAGATCGCGGTTCAGTTCCGCCAACTCCTCGGCCTGGCGCTGCAGCAGCAGGTTCTTTTTCGCCAGTTCGACGAACACCGCCACCTTGTTCTGCAGCACCCGCGGAATGACCGGCGTGAACAGGTAATCCACCGCACCGCGCTGATAGGCCTTCAAGCGATGCAGTTCATCGGCGTAGTGCGCAGTGACGAAGATGATCGGCACCATGGCGCAGCGCGGATGGGAGTGAATCAGATCCGCGGTTTCAAAGCCATCCATGCCCGGCATGCTGACGTCCAGAAGGATCACCGCGAATTGATGCTGTAATACCTGCCGCAGCGCCTCAGCGCCGGAAATCGCACTGACCACTTCATATTCCGCAGACTCAGTGTCCGGAAGCAGCAAGCTTTCCAGCGCCACCAGGCTGGCCGGGTGGTCATTGACCAGCAAAACCTTCGGCTTCATCACGCTCATGTCTATCTTGGCAAGTTAAGCAATCTAAACTGATCAACCAACGCACATACGGGCGAAAGTCGAAAGATTTTTGCATTGCAGCATGCAAATTACATTGACCTACCGCAAATCAGTAAAAATCGGCAACATTTTGCCTCTGCTCAAAATGATGAGCCCGGCTCCAGCAGAAAACGCTTTTCCTCCTCGGTAGATGTCCTGCCTAAAGCAGCGTTTCTGTGCGGTAATCGACCAAAGCGCTCGATCACTCGCCGATGCCGGAGCGCATAAGTCAGATAACCGCGAAAGGTTTCCATCCGCGCTTGCGGCGTCTGTTGAAACAGCGTGGAAAACAGCCTCACCGAGCGTTCCTGGTCCGCCAAGGTCTCCGAGTGTTCCAGGGGCAGATAAAAAAACACCCGCTCGAGCGGGCGCAGTTGCTGGTCCTGCCCCACCTCCAATCCATGAAGGCAGGTGGCCAGCGCAAGGGAATCCGAGGCGAAAGCTCGGGCGGTGCCACGATAGATATTGCGTGGGAACTGGTCGGTCAGCAGGATCAGCGCCAATGCGGTACGCGGGGTTTCCATCCAGGAGTCCAACGCGCGGCTGCCGGCCAGTTCTACCGCTGGCCCGAAGCGATCCGCCAGTTGCCGGTCGATCTCCGGCTTCTTGCCCCACCAGAGCGACGCCGGCGCCTTGGCAACGGCAGCCTCGTCGGTGTCAGTGCCGAACCAGAAATGCAGGATCCTCTCCGGTGTCTCTTCGCTCATGTGCCCCACCCGAAAACACGAAGTCATAAAAACGCGTAACAGTTTCGCACAATTAAACGTTAATCGTTACTTTTTTGCATGCCGGTGCGGCTCATCCGCTTGCGCGAACCGTGTTCCGCCGGAAACGCCCGATGCTAATCTTTTCTCCACCCGGAAAGAAGCCGCCTCAAACCATGTGCGGCAGAGATGGAGAAAAAAATGAAAGCAGTAAATGGCCACCTGCGGGCGACGCCAGCCGGAAAGCCCTCGGATGTGCCGGTTTTCCATCGCTTCATGCGACTTTTCCTCTTGTTGCAATGGATGGCGCTGGTCGCGGCGCTGAACGGTTGCGCCAGCCTGCCCGATGTGCGGGATCTGGCAAAGGAACTGGATCCCGACCCGGTGCCCACCGTGGCGACGGCCAACGGCGAATTGCCGCCGGCCAAAGTGGAGTCTCTGCTCTCGCAACGGCTGCACGGCGCAAAGAAAACCGACCTGAAGCAACTTGCCGCGCTCGAAGAGGCTGCAACCGGCAGTCCGCTCATCGCCGGCAACAAGGTGACGCTGCTGTTCGACGGCCCGCGCACGATCAGCGCAATGATGGAAGCCATTGCCGGCGCAAGAGACCATGTCAATCTCGAGACCTACATCTTCGACGACGACGAGGTCGGCAAGAAATTTGCCGACCTGCTGATGGCGAAGCAACGCGCAGGCGTGCAGGTGAACATCCTGTACGACAGTCTCGGTTCAATGGATACGCCGCGAAAATTCTTTGAACACCTGCGTTCAGCCGGCATCAATATCGTCGAATTCAATCCGGTGAACCCGGTACGCAATCCAAAACACTGGCATTTGAACAACCGGGATCATCGCAAGATCCTGATCGTCGACGGCAAGATCGGCTTCACCGGCGGCGTCAATATCTCCGCGGATTATTCGCACAGCTCGCTGTTCCGCTCGGGTTCGCGCGCGCGACGCGGCCAGCAGCTCGGCTGGCGCGACACTCACATCCGCGTCGAGGGCCCGGCGGTTGCCGAGTTGCAGCTGCTGTTCATGAGCAATTGGGCCGGCCAGGAAAAGGAAGCGCTGCCCGATCTTGATTACTTTCCGCCCCTGAAACCCGTGGGCGACAAGGTGATGCGCATCATTGCCAGCAAGCCGAATGGCAACTTCGCGATCTACAAGGCCTTCGTGCTCGCGATGCAGCAATCGCAGGCCTCGATTCACATTACCAATGCCTATTTCGCTCCGGACGTGCAGATGCTGGAAGCGCTGAAGGCGGCGGCAGGGCGCGGCGTCGATGTAAAAATCATCTTTCCCGCCAAGTCCGACGTCGGTCTGAGCTTTTATGCCGGGCGCTCGTTCTATACCGAACTGCTGCACGCCGGCATCCACGTGTATGAATTGCAGGGCTCGGTGCTGCATGCGAAGACCTCGGTCATTGACAGCGCCTGGTCCACGATCGGCTCTGCCAATCTCGACATGCGCAGCTTCCTGCTGAACAGCGAAGTCACGGCGGTCGTGCTGGACAAGGAATTCGGCCTGAGCATGGAATCAGCGTTTCGCGAAGACCTGAGCCATTCGCAGGAAATCCTGCTCGATGAATGGCAGCAGCGCGGCGTGCTGGAACGCATCAAGGAAAGCGGCGCGCGCAGCCTCGATTATTTTTTGTGACGTAGGTTGGGCTGACAAGCCCAACGAGTGTCCGCACGGGCTTGACTTCCACGTTGGGCTTGTCAGCCCAACCTACGCGATTGCGGGCCGTCCGTCCCGATCAAACCATGTTGCAGCGTATCGCCGCGCTATCGCTGCACAGCTTCTTCATCAGCTCCGGGCTGATCGGTGAATCGACGTCAGTGATCGCATAGCCGAGCGCGCCCTTGGTTTGCAGATGCTGGGCCACGATATTCAGGCCACCCTCGGCAAACAGCGCGTTCATGCGCGCGATCACGCCGGGTTCGTTGCGATGCACATGCAGAATCCGGCTCAGGACTTCCTTGGCCTGGTGTGCAACTTCCGGGAAATTCACCGCCGAACGCGTGGTGCCGGCGGCGAGGAAGCGGGCCAGCTTGTCCGATACTTCGCGGCCGATGTTTTCCTGCGCTTCCTCGGTGCTGCCGCCGATATGCGGCGTCAGGATCACGTTCTCCAGGCCCCGCAGCGGCGTGATGAACTCTTCCTTCTCGCTTTTCGGCTCGGTCGGATACACATCCAGCGCCGCGCCGGCCAGCCTGCCTTCGCGCAGCGACGCGTTCAGTGCATCGATATCGACCACGCCGCCACGCGACGCATTGATCAGCACCGCGGACGGCTTCATCAAACCGATGCGTTCGCCATTGAGCAGATTCACCGTGGTTGGTCCGCCCGGCACATGCAGCGTGATCACATCGGCGCTGCGCAGCAGTTCTTCCAGCGGCAGCGGCTTCGCATTACCGAGCGGCAGCTTGCTCTCCGGATCGTAATAGCAGACCCGCATGCCAACGCTTTCGGCCAGGATGCCGACCTGCGCGCCGATGTTGCCGTAGCCAATGATGCCCAGCGTCTTGTTGCGCACCTCATAGGCGCCCTGCGCGCTCTTGTCCCACCGGCCGGCATGCGAGCGCGCATTCTTCTCGGGAATGCGCCGCAGCAGCAGGATCGCTTCGGCAATCACCAGCTCGGCCACCGAACGGGTATTCGAATACGGCGCATTGAATACCGGAATGCCCATCGCAGCCGCGGTGTTGAGATCGACCTGGTTGGTGCCGATGCAGAAGCAGCCGATGGTGCGCAGCTTCGGCAGCGCGCGCAGCACCTCGCCGGTCAGGTGGGTATTGGAGCGGATGCCGACCGCGGCCGCATCAGACAGCGTCTCGATCAATTCTGGGCCGGACAGCGCGCGCGGCACCTGGACGATATTCTCGAAGCCTTGCGCGCGCAGATTCTCAACGGCGCTGGCATGGATCTTTTCCAGCAGGACGATCTTGTTCATGTTGCTTGGGTTGCTCGGATTGCTCATGGGGCCTTTCCTTCCTTTGCTTGCGCTGAGGGTGTTCCGGATTTTATGGCAGAATCGCCACTCTCAAGGGATGGACCACCAATTTTGAAAACGGTTTAATCAGCATGAATGCAGCAATCGAGAGCAAGGCCACCCGCGAGACTGTCACTGACATCCGTCGCTGGAACGAGCGGCTCATCACCTTCCGCATCACCCGACCGGCCGGCTACAGCTTCGTTCCCGGCCAGTATTCACGGCTCGGCCTTGCCGGCGAAGACGGCGCCATGATCTGGCGCGCTTATTCGATCACTTCCGGCCCCGATGAAGACACGCTTGAGTACTACGGCATCATCGTGCCCAACGGCCTGTTCACTACGCAGATGGATAAGCTCAAGGTGGGCGACGAAGTGTGGCTCGAAAAGAACCTGTATGGCTTCATGACCGCCGACCGCTTCACCGATGGCAATGAACTCTGGATGCTTGCCACCGGCACCGGCATCGGCCCCTTCATTTCCATCCTGCGCGATCCTGCAGCCTGGCAGCGCTTTTCCCGTTTGGTGCTGGTGCATGGCGTGCGCCACGCGGAAGAGCTTTCCTATGCCGACGAATTGCGCGCACTGCGCGATGCGCCGCCGGCCGGTGCCAAAGCAGAGCTCACGCTGCTGCAGGCGGTGAGCCGCGAAGCTGCTGCAGACCATGCGCAGCGCCTGCATGGCCGCATCACGACGCTGCTGGAGAATGGCGAGCTCGAGCGCGCCGCCGGCCTGCCGCTGACACTGGACCACAGCCGCATCATGCTCTGCGGGAATCCGGACATGATCGAAGACACGCGCAAGCTGCTGCATGCGCGCGGCATGCGTCCCTGCCGCCGCATGAAGCCTGGCCATTTCGTTACCGAGAACTATTGGTAGACCGCAGGAAGGCACGCCATCAATGCCGTGCCGCAAAGCAGGAACGTTTTCCGCCTTGACAGCTCTACCGAGCTGCACAGGCTTTTCGGCTTACCCGATATGAAGACCTTCCACTGCGACAAATGCGGCCTGCAGGTGTTTTTTGAGAACGTGCGTTGCGAGCGCTGCGGTGGCATGCTCGGCTACCAGCCGGAACATCGCGCCATCAGCACCTTCGAAGCCGCCGGCAACGATCTGTGGCGCAGCCTGAACCCGGTCAACGCCGGCCGCCTGTACCGGCAATGCGCAAACTACGCGCGCGAGCATGTGTGCAACTGGATGATTCCGGCCCAAGCCGAAAACGACCTCTGCGCTTCCTGCCAGCTCACCCATACGATCCCGATGCTCACCGAGCAGAACCGGGTCTACTGGCAGCGTCTCGAAGCGTCCAAGCGCCGGCTGCTGTACACGCTATGGGACCTGAAGCTGCAGCCCATGCCGAAGGTCGACGCTCCCGACACCGGACTGGCCTTCGAATTCCTGCAGGACTTGCCGACGAAGCGCGTGATGACCGGGCATGCGAACGGCATCATCACGCTCAACATCGCCGAAGCGGATCCTGCGCATCGCGAAAGAACGCGCGAGCAGATGCACGAGCCCTACCGCACTCTGCTTGGCCACTTTCGGCATGAAAGCGGCCACTACTACTTCGACCGACTGATCGCCGACACGTCCTGGATAACGCGTTTCCGCGAGCTGTTCGGCGACGAGCGCGGCGACTATGGCGAAGCGCTTCAGCGGCATTACAACGAAGGTCCGCCGCTCGACTGGAACAGCCGCTACATCACTACCTATGCCAGTTCGCATCCATGGGAAGACTGGGCCGAGAGCTGGGCGCATTATCTGCACGTGATTGACACCATCGATACCGCCTTCGCCTGCGGCATGACGCTGAATCCGAAGAAGGCGGGTGAGCCGCGGATGGTGATCGAGCACCGGCCGGTGCGCATCGACTCCTTCGCGGAATTGATGGATAACTGGTTCGCGCTGTCCTATGTGCTCAACAGCCTGAACCGCAGCGTCGGCATGCCGGATGCCTATCCGTTCACGCTATCGACACCAGTGCTGGAAAAGCTCGGTTTCATCCATGAAGTGATCCTGCAACATCGCGCGCAACAGCCGCTGGACGAGCATGAAGCCGCGCTCGAAAGCGGCCCCGGCCTGGCAGACTGATCCGCGCCGCCGGTCCGCCGAACTCCAGCCTCAAGTGGCCGAAGGCATTGGGAAGTCGTGCTTGCCCGCGGCTGGCCGCGCTTTCTGCAAGTTCGGGTTGCAACGCGCTGCACTTTTCGATAGTTGCAAATTCACCTAAGGCGCATGGCCGAAAAAAAGCCCGCGCAACATGCGCGGGCTTTGCGTAGCAGGCCTTGCGACCGCTTGAGATCAGTTGAAGGTCTTGCCTTCCGCGGCCAGGCGCGCCAGCAGGGGCGCCGGCTTCCACGCTTCGCCATGGCGGCCGCGCGCATACTTCTCCATCGCCATCACGACGTTCGGCAGGCCGACGGTATCGGCATAGAACATCGGGCCGCCGCGGAATACCGGGAAACCGTAGCCGGTCAGATAGACCATGTCGATGTCTGAAGCGCGCAGCGCGATGCCCTCTTCCAGAATCTTTGCGCCCTCGTTCACCAGCGCAAACACCAGGCGTTCGACGATCTCTTCATCGCTGATCTTGCGGCGCTCGATGCCGAGGTCGGCCGAGTGCTTGATGATCATGTCGTTGACGAGTTGCGACGGATACGGCTTGCGGTCGCCCGGCTTGTAGTCATACCAGCCGGCCGATGTCTTCTGGCCATAACGACCCATCTCGCACAGCAGATCCGCAGTCTTCGAATAAGTGATGTCCGGCTTCTCGACATAGCGGCGCTTGCGGATTGCCCAGCCGATATCGTTGCCGGCCAAATCGCCCATGCGGAACGGGCCCATGGCAAAGCCGAACTTCTCGACGGCCTTGTCGACCTGCTCCGGCGTGCAGCCCTCTTCCAGCAGGAAACCGGCCTGGCGGCTGTATTGCTCGATCATGCGGTTGCCGATGAAGCCATCGCACACGCCCGACACCACGCCGACCTTCTTGATCTTCTTGGACAGCGCCATCGAAGTGGCCAGCACATCCTTGCCGGTCTTCTCGCCGCGCACGATTTCCAGCAGGCGCATCACATTTGCCGGGCTGAAGAAATGCAGGCCAATCACGTCCTGCGGACGCTTGGTGAAGGAAGCGATCTTGTCGACGTTCAGCGTCGACGTGTTCGACGCCAGGATCGCGCCCGGCTTCATCACTTCGTCGAGCCGCTTGAACACGGTTTCCTTGACGCCCATTTCCTCGAACACGGCTTCGACCACGATGTCGGCCTGGCCGATGTCTTCATAGTTGAGCGTAGAAGTGATCAGGCCCAGACGCTGGTCGAACTTCTCCTGCGTCAGCTTGCCCTTCTTCATCGTGTTTTCGTAGTTCTTGCGGATCGTCGCCAGGCCGCGGTCCAGCGCTTCCTGCTTCATTTCCAGGATCTTGACCGGGATGCCGGCATTGGCGAAGTTCATCGCAATGCCGCCGCCCATGGTGCCGGCGCCGATCACGGCGGCGCTCTTGATCTCGCGCATCGGCGTGTCGGCCGGCACATCGGGAATCTTGCTCGCGGCGCGCTCGGCGAAGAAGGCATGGCGCAGCGATTTCGATTCCGGCGTCTGCACCAGTTCCAGGAACAGTTCGCGCTCGGTCTTGATGCCTTCGTCAAACTTCTGGGTGACCGCGGCGGCCACCGCTTCCACGCACTTCAGCGGCGCCGGGTACGGGCCCGCCATCGCTTTCACGGTATTGCGCGAGAACTGCAGGAAGCCTTCGTAATTCGGGTAGTCGATCTTGATATCGCGCACTTTCGGCAGCGGACGCGCATCGGCGACGCGGTTGGCAAAGGCGATCGCGCCTTCCATCAGGTCGCCGTCGATCATCTGGTCGAACAGCTTGGTTTTGGCCAGCTTTTCCGACATCACCGGCGTGCCCGAAACGATCATGTTCAGCGCCATTTCCAGGCCAACCACGCGCGGCAGGCGCTGCGTGCCACCGGCGCCGGGCAGGATGCCGAGCTTGACTTCCGGCAGCGCGATCTGCGCGCCCGGCACGGCAACGCGGTAATGGCAGCCCAGCGCCAGTTCCAGGCCGCCGCCCATGGCCACGCTGTGGATGGCCGCAACGACCGGCTTCTCGGAGCTTTCAACGACGCGGATCACGCTGTGCAGCGTCGGCTCGGCAAAGGCTTCGGGCTTGTTGAATTCGCGGATGTCGGCGCCGCCGGAAAAGGCCTTGCCGGCGCCGGTGATCACGATTGCCTTGACTGCGTCATCGGCGAGGGCCTTCTTCATGCCGTCAACGATGCCGGCACGGGTTGAATGACCCAGCCCATTGACCGGAGGATTCGTGAGGGTAATGACGGCAACCGCGCCATTGACTTTGTATTCGGCAGTCATGTCTCTTCCTTTAAATGTTGATGCCCGTATTGGTGCCTTCGTTGAATCTTGTTTGATGCTTGTTTGATGCCTGTGCGCATTGATACGGCTTTTGTATCGTTATAAAAAACACAGTGCCAAACTATACCGCAGAAAAGAACGATCGTATTATTTCGGACGAAAAAAAATAGCGGCGCCCGCAAGGCTTCCGGGCACCGCCAAGGCCGTCCGCGCCATACCGCGCGCGGACGCTCCGCTCACTGTTGCCGCTGCTTATTGCGCCGGACGTTTCATCTGGCAGGAGGTCGGCTGCGAAGCGACGTAGGAGTCAATCTTCTGGTCGGTACGCCAGCCGTAGCCGGTGTTCTCCTGATCGTATTTCACGTCCTTGCCATTGACCTTGACCCAGGTCGCGATATACAGCGGCTGCTGCAGCTGATGGTCGGTCTTGCGCATCTCGGTATCGCCGTTCAGGCTCTTGACCTTCATGCCTTCCATGGCGAAGCCAACCTTCACCGGGTCGGTGGACTTCGCCTGGTTGAAGGCCTGCGACAGCATTTTCAGGCCGGTATAAGTGGCCATTGTGTAGTAGTCGTCGTTGTACTTTTTCTTGAAGCCATCGACGATCTCATGGCCGACAAAACCTTCATTGTTCGCATTCCAGTAGCCGACGTATTTGACGCGGTCCGCGCCGGACGGACCCATCGCGGTCGGCACGCCGGTGGTGGACGCATAGTAGGTGTAGAAATCGGCCTTCAGATCCGCATCCTTGGCGGCCTTGATCAACAGCGCCAGGTCGGCGCCCCAGTTGCCGGTGATGACGGTATCGGCGCCGGAAGCCTTGATCTTGGCAATGTACGGCGAGAAATCCTTCACCTGCCCGATCGGATGCAGATCATCGCCAACGATCTGCACATCCGGACGCTTGCGCTTCAGATATTCCTTGGCCGCGCGCGTTACCTGGTGACCGAAGGAATAGTTCTGGCCGATGATGTAGACCTTCTTGATGTCCGGCTTCTTCGCCATGAAGCTGGTCATTGCTTCCATCTTCATGTCCGAGTTGGCATCGATGCGGTATTGCCAGAAGCTGCACTTGCTGTTGGTCATGTCCGGGTCCACGGCCGCGTAGTTGATGTACACGACTTCCTTGCCGGGGTTGCGCTGGTTGTGCTTATTGATCGCGTCCAGCAGCGCCATGCCGGCGGCCGAGCCGTTGCCCTGGATGACGTAGCGATAGCCCTGATCGATGGCTGCCTGCAGCTGCGTCAGGCTTTCCTGCGGGCTGGCCTTGTTATCGAAGCCGACAATCTCAAAGGTGTTACCCGGCGACCATTTGTCCTTGTTGGCGATATCGGCGATGTACTGCCAGCTGTGCAGGATATTCGTGCCAACCGGCGCGAACGGACCGGACAGCGGGTCGATGAAAGCCATCTTCACGTTTTCGGCCTGCGCGAAATGCGGCAGGCAGGCAAGAGTGAGCGATGCGAGTGCGAGCGAGCGAAGCTTGAAAGCCATGTTTATCTCCTTCTGTTTGATTTGACTACCACTACCCTCCGGTTGCCCAAGCGCTCTGCGGCGCGAAGGCGCACGACCCTGATGCATCCATGAATCCATGTGTAGGTTGGGCTGGCAAGCCCAACATCGACATCGGTGGCCCGCGGATATGCACGTTGGGCTTTCCAGCCCAACCTACACCTCCAGCCATTCCTTCCTGATCGCCTCATTGGCGCGCAGCTCCGCCGGCGTGCCTTCGAACACGATCGCGCCGTGTCCCATCACATACACCCGCTGCGAGATCTCCAGCGCGATCGCCAGCTTCTGCTCGACCAGCAGCACCGAGATGCCGCGGCTCTTCAACGTGTTCAGATATTCGGCAACCAAGTCGACGATCTTCGGCGCCAGCCCTTCGGTCGGCTCGTCGATCATGATCAGGTCCGGGTCGCCCATCAGCGTGCGGCACAGAGTCAGCATCTGCTGCTCGCCGCCCGAAAGCACGCCGGCGGCGGTATTGCGGCGTTCTTCCAGCCGCGGAAACATGCGGTACATGTCGGCAAGCGTCCAGCGCGAACGTTTCCCCTTCTTCTCGCCGAGCAGCAAGTTCTGCTCAACCGTCAGCGTCGGGAAGATGTCGCGATTCTCCGGCACATAGCCCAGGCCCTTCCAGGCGATGCGAAACGCTTTCTCCCCGAGGATCTGTTCCCCCTTGAAGCGTATCGACCCGGTCGCCGTTACCTGTCCCATTGCCGCCTTCACCGTGGTCGAACGGCCCACGCCGTTGCGGCCCAGCAGGCTGACGATCTCGCCCTCGCCCACATGCATGTCCACGCCATGCAGCACATGGCTCTTGCCGTAGTAGGCATGCAGATCGGCTATCTCCAGCATTGCGCTCATTCCTATGCCTCCACCGGCGCATGGCCGCCAAGATATGCTTCCTGCACCCGCGCATTGGCGCGGATATTGGCCGGTGTGTCGCAGGCGATCACTTCGCCATAGACCACCACCGCGATCTTGTCGGCCAGGCCGAACACCACGCTCATGTCATGCTCGACCATCAGGAGGGTCTTGCCCTCGGTCACGCGGCGGATCAACTCCACCGCATGGTCCGATTCCGAGCGGCTCATGCCCGCGGTCGGCTCATCCAGCAGGATCACCTCGGCGCCGCCGGCGATGGTGACGCCGATCTCCAGCGCACGCTGCTCGGCATAGGTTAATAGTCCCGCCGCGACGTCGCGCCGGCGCCGCAGACCAATCTGCTCGAGCACCATCTCGGCGCGCTCGTGCGCATCGCGCAGGCCGTTGAGCCGCTGCCAGAACGAATAGCGATAGCCGAGCGACCAGAGCACCGCACAACGCAGGTTTTCATACACCGACAGCCGATGGAAGATGTTGGTGATCTGGAAGCTGCGCGACAGCCCGCGCCGATTGATCTCGAAAGGCTTCAGGCCATTGATGCTCGCGCCATTCAACAGGATATCGCCGGAAGAGACGCCGAAGCGTCCCGAGATCAGGTTAAACAGCGTGGACTTGCCGGCGCCGTTGGGCCCGATGATCGCGTAGCGCTGGCCCTTCGGCACCTGCAGGTTCGCACCGCGTATGATCTCGGCGCGGCCGAAGGCCTTCCTGACATCCTTCAACTCGACCGCAAGCTCGCTCATGCTCCCTCCTTGCGCAGCTGTTCCTCGATTTCGATATTGGCGCCATCCCAGGCATGCCGGAATATCGGCTTGATGCGCCAGAACAGCAGCGCGCCGATGGCGGCCAGCGCGAAGGCGACGATCCATGGCAGCGCCGCCGAGGTATCGATGACCTGGCCGAAGCGCTGCATCTGCGGACCATTGGCCGCGTTCAGGGTCAGGTGATACAGCATCTCGACCATCATCACGACGCCCAGGCAAACCAGCAGCGTTGCGCCGACCATCCCCGCCATAGACCGCCACACGCGATGAAAACGGTGATACTTCAGCAGGCGCACATTCATCATGAGGATGCTGGCCACCCCGCCCGGCGCATACATCACGATCACGATGAAGAACACGCCCAGGTACAGTTGCCAGGCCTTGGTGAAGTCGGACAGCAGCACCGTGAGGAACACACCGATTACCGCGCCGATCAGGGGGCCGAAGAAGAAGCCGATGCCACCGATGAAGGTGAACAGCAGGATCGCGCCGGAGCGGATCGCGCTGACGTTCTCGGCGGTGACGATCTCGAAGTTGATCGCCGCGAGCCCGCCCGAGATGCCGGCGAAGAAGGCCGAGAGGATGACCACCATGTAGCGCACCCAGTGGGTGTCGTAGCCGATGAACTCGACCCGCTCGGGATTGTCGCGCACCGCGTTGATGATACGGCCCAGCGGCGTCTGCGTGAACGCATACATGCCGACGGTGGCGATGAAGAGCCAGAAGGCGATCAGGTAATAGACCTGGATCTGCGGACCATAAGAGATGCCCATTACCGGCGCGCCGATGACGCGGTTGGTCGAGATACCGCCTTCACCGCCGAAGAAGTCAGGGAACATCAGCGAGCAGGCCGAGACCAGTTCGACGATGCCCAGCGTGATCATCGAAAAGGTTGTGCCTGACTTCTTTGTAATGACGTAACCGAACAGTACGCCGAAGAGCATGCCGAATATGCCGCCGACCAGAGGGATCAACGTGACCGGCAGGGCGAACTGGCCGGCCGTAACCATGTTCATCGCATGGATGGCGAAGTAGGCGCCGAGGCCAGAGTACACCGCGTGGCCAAAGGACAGCATGCCGCCCTGTCCAAGAAGCATGTTGTAGGAAAGGCCGAAGATCATCACCGTGCCCATCTGACACAACAGCGATAGCGACGCGCCCTTGTTGAAGACCAGCGGCGCGACAATCAGCAGCAGCGCAAACAGGGACCAGATCAGCCAGCGCCCGAGATTGAAGGGCTGGAACTTCACGCTGCTGCGGGTAGCGGTATTCATCACTTCCATCATCCCTCCCTCGTACCCATCAGGCCGCGCGGCCGGAAGATCAAGATCAACACCAGGAACAGGTAAGGCAGGATGGGCGCGGTCTGCGAGATCGTCAGCCCGAGCAGCGAGTACCCTGGCGTGCCTGGACCGATGGCCATGCCGATCGCGTTGAACACGCTGGCCATCGAATAATCCAGCGCCACCGCGAAGGTCTGGATGATGCCGATCAGCAGCGAAGCCACCAGCGCGCCGACCAGCGAGCCCATGCCGCCCACCACGACGACCACGAAGATGATGCTGCCCACGGTGGCAGCCATGCCGGGCTCGGTGACGAAGGCATTGCCGCCGATGACGCCGGCAAGGCCAGCCAGCGCGCAACCGCCGCCGAAGACCAGCATGAACACCCGCGGCACATTGTGGCCAAGCGCCTCGACCGCATCCGGATGCGTCAGCGCCGCCTGGATCACCAGCCCGATGCGGGTCTTGGTCAGCATCAGGTAGATGGACACGAGCATCAGCAGCGCAATCAGCATCATGAAGCCGCGGTAGATCGGAAAGGTCGTGGTGAAGAGCGTGAACAGCGGACCTTCAAGCGACGGCGGCACCTGGTAATTCACCGCCGCCCTGCCCCAGACCAGCTGCACCAGCTCGACGATGACATAGGAAAGTCCGAAGGTGAACAGCAGCTCGGGAATGTGCCCGTATTTATGGACCGAGCGCAGACCGTAGCGCTCGATCACGGCGCCGACCGCGCCCACCAGCAATGGCGCTACGACCAGCGCCGGCCAGAAGCCGATCTTGGCGCTGATGGTGTACGCGAAGTAGGCGCCCAGCATGTAAAAGCTGGCATGCGCGAAGTTCAGCACTCCCATCATGCTGAAGATCAGCGTCAGCCCCGAAGACAGCATGAACAGCAGAAGCCCGTAAGCCAGGCCGTTGAGCAGGGTGATAAGCGTGAATTCCACCGACTGTTTCCCTTTCCGTGTGCGACTTCATCGATGACGCCATGCGGATCGCAAGGCGTTCATGGACGCGCCATTTGCACAAGGTGCGGAAATGACGCGCGGCTGGCTGAGAGTCTGTGCGGCGGCGGTCGGGAAGATTGCAGTGGAACTGGACGGCCGCCGCCGGGGTCATGGCCTCATGAAGCGAAGCGCATGCTGCGACGCGTTCGCGTCGGCATGGCGGGGTGCGCGTAGGTGCTCATGTTGTCTCCGTGTATTGATAGTTTTTGTGAAACGACTATATCGGCGCCCTGCATGCTTGTAAAGCGCCAATGGATTATGCGGAAGCAGCCGCACCCGGAAGCACATGATCCTTGAAGGTTTCGCGTATGCGGTTCTTCAATATCTTGCCGGTGGCGCCTATCGGCAGCGCATCGATGAAGGCCACGTCGTCCGGCGTCCACCATTTCGCGATCTTGCCTTCATAGAAGGCCAGCAGTTCCTCGCGACTGACATCCATGCCGGGACGCCGCACCACGACCAGCAGCGGCCGCTCATCCCACTTCGGATGGAACACGCCGATGCAGGCCGCCTGCAGCACGGCCGGATGCGCCATCGCTATGTTTTCCAGATCGATCGAGCCTATCCATTCGCCGCCGGACTTGATGACGTCCTTGCTGCGGTCGGTGATCTGCATGTAGCCATCGGCATCGATGGTGGCCACGTCGCCGGTCGGGAACCAGCCATCCTCGAGCACGTTGCCGCCCTCGTTCTTGAAGTAGCTGTTGATGATCCACGGCCCCTTCACCAGCAGGTTGCCGTAGGTCTTGCCATCCCAGGGCAATTCGTCTCCGGCGTCGTCGACGATCTTCATGTCCACGCCAAAGATCACATGGCCCTGCTTTTCCAGCAGCGCCTGTTGCTGCTCATGCGGCAGCGTCATGTGATGCGACTGTAGCGTGCAGGTAGTGCCCAGCGGCGACATCTCAGTCATGCCCCAGGCATGCACGACTTCGACGCCGTATTTGTCGTTGAGCGTCTTCATCATCGCCGGCGGGCAGGCCGAGCCGCCGATGACGGTGCGCTTGAAACTGGAAAACTTCAGGTTGTTCTGCGCCACGTGGTTCAGCAGGCCGAGCCAGACCGTGGGCACGCCGGCGGAGAAGGTCACGCCTTCGGCTTCGAACAGCTCGTAGAGCGACTTGCCATCCAGCGCCGGGCCGGGGAAGACCAGCTTCGCGCCGGTCAGCGGCACCGAATACGGCAGGCCCCAGGCGTTCACATGGAACATCGGTACTACCGGCAGCACGGTGTCGCGCGAAGAAACGTTCAGCGCATCCGGCATCGCGGACGCATAGGAATGCAGCAGGGTCGAGCGATGCGAATACAGCGCGCCCTTCGGATTGCCGGTGGTGCCTGAGGTGTAGCACAGGCTGGAAGCGGAATCTTCGTCGAACTGCGGCCAGTCGTAGTCCGGGCTTGCGGCTTCAACCAGATCTTCGTAGCACATCAGGTTCGGGATCTTGCTGCCGGCCGGCATGCGGTCGCGGTCGGACAGGAGGATGAAGCCCTTGATGGTCTTGCACTGCGATGCCACGGCTTCGATCAGCGGCAGGAAAGTCAGTTCGAACAGCAGGTACTGGTCTTCCGCGTGATTGGCGATGTAGGCGATCTGGTCGGGATGCAGCCGCGGATTCATCGTATGCAGCACCGCGCCCGAGCCAGAAACTGCGTAATACGCTTCGAGGTGGCGGTAGCCATTCCATGCCAGCGTGGCGACCCGGTCGCCCATCTTCACGCCAAGGTCCTTCAGCGCATTGGCCAGCTGGCGCGCGCGGCGGTGGCAGTCGCGGTAGGTATAGCGGTGTATGTCGCCCTCGACCCGGCGCGACACGATTTCGTTGTTGCCGAAGTAGCGGTCGGCATGCCGGATGATGTTCGAGATGAGCAGGGGCTGGCTCATCATCTGGCCCATGACCGGGCTCCTCGGGTATTCCTGCATTGCCTGTCTCCTGAATATTGGTTGTTTCAAAGGCAACCAATTCTGTACGGTCGTGCTATACCGGTCAACGACTTTCGACGTTGCGCCGCACAATCAGAAGACAGGCACCCCTTCTATTCGGAGTCAGCGCGATAAATCGAGTTTTTTGGCTTGGCCATTACGCGCCGCAACATCGGTTCGAAGAACGACAACGGCAGGGTGTCGTAGTCGGGGTCGAAGGCCGGCGCATCGTATTTCTCGCAGAACTCCAGCGTGCGTTCGTAGACTGGCTGTCCTTCGAAGGCATCACGCAGGTTGCGATTCAGGCCCAGGTGGTGGAAGAAGTAATAGCCCTGGAAGATGCCATGCTTTTCCACCATCTCATGGTTTTCACGGCTGACGAAGGGCTTAAGGATTGCAGCCGCAATGTCCGGGTGGTTGTAGCTGCCGAGGGTGTCGCCGATGTCGTGCAGCAGCGCGCAGATCACGTATTCCTCATCCTTGCCGTCGCGATGCGCGCGGGTCGCGGTCTGCAGGCTGTGCGTGAGCCGGTCCACCGGGAAGCCGCCGCAATCCCCTTCGAGCACGCGCAGATGCGCCAGCACGCGGTCGGGCAGCGCCGCCGAATAGGCGCGGAATTCGCGACCAATGATGCTCCAGTCTTCCGCGGTACCGTCCTGCATGTCGCGGAAGGTGGCTTTCTGTTCCATATGGTCTCCTCTCGTTTGTCCGTAGGGTGGGCGCAGCCCACGCGGTATGGTCTCGTAAGGTTGGTCAACCATACGCGTGTGCTTCGCCTACCCTACACATCTATTACGCGCTCACTCAGTCCCGCCAGGTCGGATCCTGGCGATCCAGCCGGCGCAGCAGGCCTGGCCATGCCAGCATGCCGCCCTGCGATTTCGTTGCCACTTTCGATTGCCGTTTCGCGCCATCGACGATGGCTTGCGGAATCGTAATCAGCTCGTTGCCGCCGGCCTGCGCGCGGATCTGTATCGTGCAGGCGGCTTCGAAGATATACATGTTGAGGAAGGCGTCGGCGATGGTCTTGCCCACGGTCAGCAGGCCATGGTTGCGCAGCATCAGGTAGGTCTTGTCGCCGAGGTCGGCCACCAGGCGCGGCTTTTCTTCCTCGTTCAGCGCCACGCCTTCATAGCCGTGATAGCCGAGGCTGGAAAGCACGAAGATCGATTGCTGCGACACCGGCAGCACGCCGCCCTTCTGCGCCGACACCGCCACGCCGTTCAGGCTGTGCGTGTGCATCACGCAGAGCGCGTCGTGGCGCACCGCGTGCACGGCCGAGTGAATGGTGAAGCCGGCCGGATTCACCGGGTATGGCGAGTCGTCGAGCTTGTTGCCATTGATGTCGATCTTCACCAGCGAGGATGCGGTGATCTCGTCGAACATCAGGCCATACGGATTGATGAGGAACTGGTCCTCGGTGCCGGGCACGCGCGCGGTGATGTGGGTGAACACCAGGTCGCTCCAGCCGAAGTCGGCCACCAGGCGATAACAGGCCGCGAGGTCCTGCCTGACCTGCCATTCTTCCGCCGATACGCGATCCCGCATCGAGGGAAACGCCAGCTTTTCGGGTGCGTTCATCTTGTCTGTCTCCTATCTCTGTCAAAATACGGCCGCGGCTTTGCCGACTGCGGTCTCTGCACCGGAGTATCTCCACATCGAGAGCCGCCAACTGTCAACTCTTTAACATTTGCATGCCGCAACCGGATAAGTCCGCCATCGACAAGACTGCGCTGCTGCGCGAGTCCTGGCTCGCCAACCTGCCTGACGAGGTCATCAGGGAAGCCGCCGCCTGCGGCTCGCTGCGCCGTTATGAGGATGGCGAGCTGGTCCATGCGCGTGGCGATGCGCCCGACGGCTTCTACACCATCGCCAGCGGCTCGGTACGGTTTTCCCGGGCCACTGTCGATGGGCATACCACCACGCTGTCGGTGATGGAGCGGCCGAACTGGTTCGGTGAGATATCGATGTTCGATGGCTTGCCGCGCACCCATGATGGCCATGCCGCCGGCCCGACTGTGCTGCTGTTTCATGCGCGCACCGATTTCCAGCGCCTGCTGATGCGTCATCCCGCGATCTACGAGCGCTTCACGCGCATGCTGGCGCTGCGACTGCGCGCCACTTTCGATCTGGTCGAGGAAGCCGCTGTCGCGCCGCTGGCGCTGCGCCTGGCGCGGCGCTTGCTGGAACTGGCGCAACTGCAGCCTTCGCTGATGTCCGGCGCCATCTTTCCACAGGGCCGCGAAGTGCCGCTTACGCAGGAAGAGCTTGGCCATCTGCTGGGGAAGTCGCGCCAGAGTATCGCCAAGCAATTGCGCTTGTGGGAGACGGAAGGCCTGGTGCAGACCAAGTACGGTCGCGTCTTCATCGAGCAGCCGGCGGCGCTGGCCGCCATCGCCTATCCGGACCGGCATGATGCGCGCAGCGCACGAAAGGCGGCGCGCGTGGTCTCACTGGCAAGCGCCGGCAACGAAGCCGGCAATCGCAAGCAATAAGGACAAACTGAATGAATGCACCGGAACGCGCAGCCCACGGGCTGCTGATCGATGAGCTGCGGCTGGATAACGGCTTCGCAGCCATGCCTGCCGCCTATTACACGCGACTGCAGCCCACTCCCCTGTCGAAGCCTTACCTGGTGTGCGGCAGCGCCGAGGCGGCACGGCTGATCGGACTGGATCCCGCGCAGTTCGCCGAGCCGGCCTTCATCGATGCCTTCACCGGCAACAGCCTGCTGCCGCAATCGCAGCCGCTGGCCGCGGTGTATTCCGGGCATCAGTTTGGCGTCTGGGCCGGGCAGCTCGGCGATGGCCGGGCCATCCTGCTCGGCGATGCCGAAGCAACAGGCTCGGCAGCACCAGGCCGGCTGGAGTTGCAGTTGAAAGGCGCCGGCATGACGCCGTATTCGCGCATGGGCGACGGCCGCGCGGTGCTGCGCTCGTCGATACGGGAATTCCTGTGCTCGGAAGCAATGGCCGCGCTCGGCATCCCAACGTCACGCGCGCTGTGCGTGACGGGTTCGGATGCGCGCGTGCTGCGCGAGACGCCGGAAACCGCCGCGGTGGCCACGCGCATGGCGCCATCCTTTGTGCGCTTCGGTTCCTTCGAGCACTGGTTCTATCACAACCGGCACGACGAACTCAAAGCGCTTGCCGACCATGTCCTCGATCGCTGCTATCCGGAATTGCGCGAGGCAGCGCAGCCGTACAAGGCGCTGCTGATCGAAGTCACGCACCGTACCGCGGAGCTGATGGCGCATTGGCAGGCGGTTGGCTTCATGCACGGCGTAATGAATACCGACAACATGTCCATCCTAGGCATCACGCTGGACTACGGACCTTTCGGCTTCATGGAAGCGTTCAACCCTGGCCATATCTGCAATCACACCGACCAGGGCGGCCGGTATGCGTATGCGATGCAACCGCGCATCGGGCAATGGAATTGCTTCGCGCTCGGGCAGGCGATGCTGCCGCTGATTGGCGATGTCGAAGAGACCAAGGCAGCGCTTTCCGGTTATCAGGCCGCGCATGACGCGAAGTTCGATGCCTTGATGCATGAGAAGCTCGGCCTGCAATCGATGGCGGACGGCGATGTCGCTCTGATCGACAGAATGTTCGCGATCATGGCCGAGAGCCACGTCGACTTCACGCTGTTCTTTCGCCGCCTCGGCGATTTGCGCATCGACGAGCCTGCAAGGGATGAGCCGTTGCGCGATCTGTTCATCGACAGGGCCGCCTTTGATGACTGGGCGGTACAATACCGCGCCCGCCTGCGCCAGGAAAGCAGTAACGATGTGCAACGGCGGCTTGCAATGCATGCAAAGAACCCCAAGTATGTGCTTCGCAACTACCTGGCGCAGGTCGCCATCGAGCGGGCGCAGAAGAAGGACTTTTCCGAAGTGCAGAAACTGGCCGGGATCCTGTCCCGGCCTTTTGATGAGCAGCCGGAGCATGATGCCTACGCAGCGCTGCCGCCGGACTGGGCAAGCGAACTTGAGGTCAGTTGCTCGTCGTGAGCGACGCCTCATCCAATGCGGGAGATGAAACCATGAGCAAGGACAAAGTCGTCAAGACCGACGCCGAATGGCGCGCGATGCTTGACCCGATGGAATACCAGGTCACCCGCCATGCCGCCACCGAGCGCGCCTTCACCGGCCGCTTCTGGGATCACCATGAGCATGGGATCTATACCTGCGTGTGCTGCGGCACGCCGCTGTTCGAGTCGGATGCGAAGTTCGAGTCCGGCTGCGGCTGGCCCAGCTATTTCCGCGCGCTGAACCCGGAAAACGTGAGCGAGCGCGTCGACCGCAGCCACGGCATGGTGCGCACCGAGATCCTGTGCAATGTCTGCGATGCGCATCTCGGGCATGTGTTTCCGGATGGCCCGCCGCCGACCGGCCTGCGCTATTGCATCAACTCGGCCGCGCTGCGCTTCGACCCGCAACCGGAATAAGGACCGCGCATGAAGTTCCTGTTCGACATGTTCCCGGTCATCCTGTTCTTCGGGGTGTTCAAATGGGGCGAAAGCCATGGCGATGCGGCGCAGTCGCTGGTCGGCACCTATCTGTCGGGGCTGGTTTCCGGCGGCCACGTCACTGCCGACCAGGCGCCGATACTGATCGCCACCGCAGTGGCCATCGTCGCCACCATCGCACAGATCGTTTATCTGCTGGCACGCCGGCGCAAGGTCGATGCAATGCTGTGGGTGTCGCTGGCGATCATCGTTGTCTTTGGTGGTGCAACCATCTACTTCCACAACGACACCTTCATCAAGTGGAAGCCCACGGTGCTGTACTGGGTCTTCGCGGTGGCGCTGGCCGGCGGGCAGCTGCTCATGCGCAAGAACCCGATTCGCATGATGATGGGCCACCAGGTCGATCTGCCCGATGCGGTCTGGGACAAGCTGAACATGGCCTGGGCCGGCTTCTTCGCCGCAATGGGTGTGCTCAATCTGTATGTGGCCTTCAACTTCTCCACCTCGGCCTGGGTCAATTTCAAGATGTTCGGCTCGATCGGCCTGATGATTGCCTTCGTGGTCGCGCAATCGATGGTGTTGTCGAAATACATGAAGGATGCAGGATGAACGACCGTGTGCAGCAAATCCGGGCCCGCCTGCAGGCCGGCCTCGATACGATCGAATGCGTGGTGGAGGATGAATCCGCGCTGCATGCCGGCCATGCCGGCGCGGCTTCCGGAGGTGGACATTACCGCGTTCGTCTCGTATCCTCGCGCTTCGAAGCGCAGAACCGCGTGATGCGTCATAGGCTCGTGTATGATTGCCTGCGCGACATGATGCAGCAGGACATCCATGCACTCGCCATCGTTGCCCTGACTCCCGCCGAAGCCGACGCCGGAACGGATCAATAGGCGCCCGGTCGTCACCAACACTGTTTTCAATAACATCGTTACCCGTAACTTCTAGGAAAAGACATGACCTTAAAACCCGCTCGCCTGCTCGTTCTTCTTTTCGCAACCGCCGCCCTGCCCGCCATGGCGCAGAACCTGGCAGTCGTGAATGGCAAGCCGGTGCCGTCTTCCCGTGCCGATGCGATGGTCAAGCAAATGGCCGCACAGGGCCAGCAGGACACGCCGCAGCTGCGTTCCATGGTCAAGGAAGAATTGATCAACCGCGAAATCCTGATGCAGGAAGCCGACCGCCTGGGCCTGGCGCAAAGCGCGGACGTGAAGAACCAGCTCGAGATGGCCCGCCAGGCGATCGTGATTCGCGCGCTGGTCGCCGACTACGTGAAGAAGAACCCGGTCAGCGAAGCTGACATGAAGGCCGAGTACGACAAGTACAAGGCGCAGGCTGGTGACAAGGAATACCATGCCCGCCACATCCTGGTGGACAAGGAAGAAGACGCGAAAGCCATCATCGCCAAGCTGAAGGGCGGCGCGAAGTTCGAGGACCTGGCCAAGCAGTCGAAGGACCCGGGTTCCGCTTCCAAGGGCGGCGAACTCGACTGGGCTTCCCCGAATTCCTTCGTGAAACCCTTCTCCGACGCGATGGTCGGTCTGCAGAAAGGCCAGATCACCGAGACTCCGGTGCATACCCAGTTCGGCTACCACGTCATCAAGCTGGAAGACGTGCGCCCGGCCAAGGTGCCGAGCTATGAAGAAGTCAAGCCGCAGATCGCCGAAGCGCTGCAGCAGCAGAAGCTGCAGGCGTATCAGCAGGAACTGCGCAAGAAGGCGAAGATCCAGTAATCGCCACGGGCACCAAAGAAGAAGCGCTCCTTGTGAGCGCTTTTTTATTGCCCGGCCCGGGTCGGAATATCGGTGGGTAAGCTGTAGGGTGGGTGCTGCCCACGCGGCTCATTGCGGTACGAACAACGCGTGGGCTTGCGCCCACCCTACGATACGTTCCTGCTTCTTTATCCCACCCACACACGCGCATTGCGGAACATGCGCATCCATGGCGAATCCTCACCCCAGCCATCCGGATGCCAGGACTGCTGCACCGTGCGGAACACACGCTCCGCATGCGGCATCAGCACCGTGAAGCGGCCGTCGGGTGTGGTTACCGAGGTGATGCCCTGCGGCGAGCCGTTCGGATTGAACGGATACGTCTCGGTCGGCGTGCCACCGTTATCGACGAAGCGCATTGCGACGAGCGCTTCATCGCGCTTGCCGGTCTGTGAGAAGTCCGCAAAGCCTTCACCATGCGCAACCGCGATCGGCGCGCGGGTGCCGGCCATGCCGGCGAAGAAGATCGATGGGCTATCGGCGACTTCCACCATCGCAAAGCGCGCTTCGAATTGCTCGGACTTGTTGCGGGTGAACTTCGGCCATGCATGCGCACCCGGAATGATGGATTTCAGATTGCTCATCATCTGGCAGCCGTTGCAGATGCCCAGCGCAAAGGTGTCCGGCCGGTTGAAATACAGCGTGAAGGCTTCGGCCAGCTTCGCATTGAACAGGATGGTCTTGGCCCAGCCTTCGCCGGCGCCAAGCACGTCGCCATAGGAAAAGCCGCCGACCGCGATCAGGCCCTTGAAATCATCCAGCCGCGCACGGCCCGCGATCAGATCGCTCATGTGCACGTCGACCGCTTCAAAGCCGGCCTTGTGCATCGCATACGCGGTCTCGATCTGCGAATTGACGCCCTGCTCGCGCAGGATGGCCACGCGCGGCCGTGCGCCGCTGGCAATGAACGGCGCAGCGACATCCTGCTGCGGATCGAAGCTCAGATGCGGCGTGATGCCGGGATCCTTCGCATCGAGAATGCGCTCGTATTCGGCGTCAGCGCAGGCAGGGTTGTCGCGCAGGCGCGCGATGCGCCAACTCGTTTCGCTCCAGGCGCGCTGCAGCTCGATGCGCGGCGTGTTGTAGATCACCTTGGCGTCGCGAGTGAATTCGATGGCATCGCGCGGATTGGTCTTGCCGATGATATGACTGGCCGCGCCGAGGCCGAATTCACGCAGCACGTTCATGACATCCGAGCGCTCGTCGGCACGCACCTGGATCACCGCGCCGAGTTCCTCGGAAAACAGCGCGCGCAGCGTCATCTCGTTGCGGCGCTCGGCGATCTGCGATGCCCAGTTCTTCGAGTCGCCCCAGTCGCTCGCATGCTCGCCTTCCATGGTCAGGATGTCGAGGTTGACCGAGACGCCGGTGCGGCCCGCGAAAGCCATCTCGGCGAGCGTGACGAACAGGCCACCGTCGGAACGATCGTGATAGGCGAGCAGGCGCTTTTCCGTATTGAGCCGCTGGATTGCGGCGAAGAAGGCTTTCAGGTCCTCGGGTGTATCGACATCCGGCGCGTCATTGCCGATCTGCTGCATGACCTGGGCCAAGGCCGAGCCGCCCATGCGGTTGCGGCCGCGGCCGAGGTCGATCAGGATCAGTGCGGTGTCGCCGAGATCGGTGCGCAGTTGCGGCGTCAGTGCGAGGCGCACATCGTGTACACGCGCGAAGGCCGACACGATCAGCGACACCGGCGAGACCACCGACTTGTCAGCGCCGTCTTCTTCCTTCCAGGTGGTACGCATCGACAGCGAATCCTTGCCGACCGGGATGGAAATGCCCAGCGCCGGGCACAGCTCCATGCCGACCGCCTTGACGGTGTCGAACAGCGCCGCGTCCTGACCGGGCTGGCCGCAGGCGGCCATCCAGTTCGCGGACAGTTTGATGTCGCCAAGCTTTTCGATCGGCGCCGCGGCGATGTTGGTGATCGCCTCGCCCACCGCCATGCGGCCCGAAGCCGGCGCGTCGATGACGGCCAGCGGCGTGCGTTCGCCCATGGCCATCGCTTCGCCGACATAGCCGTCAAAGCTCATCGTCGTCACTGCGCAGTCGGCCACCGGCACCTGCCATGGGCCGACCATCTGGTCGCGCACGGTGTTGCCGCCGACGGTGCGGTCGCCTATGGTGATCAGGAAGGATTTGTCGGCCACCGTCGGCAGGCGCAGCACGCGCAGCGCGGCGTCGGCGAGTTCGATGCCGGTGAGGTCGATTGCGGGAAGCTGCATTGCCACACGCTGCACATCACGATGCATCTTCGGCGGTTTGCCGAGCAGCACATCCATCGGCATGTCTACCGGATAATCGTCGTTCTTCGGATCGAAGACCTTGAGCTGACGTTCTTCGGTCGCATGACCAACGACCGCAAACGGACAGCGTTCGCGCTCGCACAGGTATTGGAACAGCGCCAGGCTTTCCGGCGCGATGGCCAGCACATAGCGCTCCTGCGATTCATTGCTCCAGATCTCGCGCGGCGACATGCCGGATTCTTCCAGCGGCACGCGCCGAAGGTCGAAGATGGCGCCGCGTTTCGCATCGTTGGTGATCTCGGGGAAGGCGTTCGACAGGCCGCCGGCGCCGACATCGTGGATCGACAGGATCGGATTGTCCTCACCCATGGTCCAGCAGGCATTGATGACTTCCTGCGCGCGCCGCTCCATCTCCGGATTGCCGCGCTGCACCGAGTCGAAATCGAGATCCGCGGTATTACTGCCGGTGGCCATCGACGATGCCGCGCTGCCGCCCATGCCGATGCGCATGCCCGGGCCGCCGAGCTGGATCAGCAGGCTGCCGGCCGGCAGCTCTTCCTTCTTCGTGAGCTCGGCCGAGATATTGCCCATGCCGCCGGCGATCATGATCGGCTTGTGGTAGCCCCACACGGTGCCGCCGACGTTCTGCTCGTAGCTGCGGAAATAGCCGCCGAGATTAGGCCGGCCGAATTCATTGTTGAAGGCCGCGCCGCCGAGCGGGCCGTCGACCATGATCTGCAGCGGCGAGGCGATGCGCTCGGGCTTGCCGTGGATGCCGCCCTGCGCATGCGCCTGCCGCTGCGATGACGGCTCGGCGGTGTCGCGGGCGTTTTCCCAGGGCTGCACCGCGTGCGTGATCATCAGGTTCGACACGGTGAAGCCGGTGAGGCCGGCCTTCGGTTTTGCGCCGCGGCCGGTCGCGCCTTCATCGCGGATTTCGCCGCCGGCGCCAGTGGACGCGCCCGGGAACGGCGAGATCGCGGTCGGGTGGTTGTGGGTTTCCACCTTCATCAGGATGTGCGTGGGCTCGACGCTCTCGCCATAGACATTGCCGGCGGCGGCGCCGCGCGGATGAAAGCGCATCACTTTCGCGCCTTCGATCACCGAGGAATTGTCGCTGTAGGCGACGATCGTGCCCTCGGGATGCAGCTGATGGGTATTGCGGATCATCGCGAACAGCGAGCGGTCCTGCTGCTCGCCATCGATGGTCCAGTCGGCATTGAAGATCTTGTGGCGGCAGTGCTCGCTGTTGGCCTGCGCGAACATCATCAGTTCGACATCGGTCGGATTGCGTTTGGCCGCGGTGAAGGCGTTGACCAGGTAATCGATTTCATCATCCGACAGCGCCAGTCCCAGCTCGCTGTTGGCCGCTTCCAGCGCCGCGCGACCGCCACCCATGACATCGACATGCGCCAGCGGCAGCGGCTGCAATTCACGGAACAAGCCGGCGGCATCGTCGGCGCTGCGCAGCACCATCTCGGTCATGCGGTCGTGCAGCGCGGCTGATACCGCTTCCACCGCCGTGCCGGACAGGCGCTTTGCACCGCTGAACAAGCCCGACTTCAGATGCACATGGAAGGAAATGCCGCGCTCGATGCGATGCACCTGCGTCATGCCGCAGTTATGCGCGATATCGGTGGCCTTGCTAGCCCAGGGCGAAATCGTGCCGAAGCGCGGCACCACGACGAACTCCTCGCCGTCAGCTCCGCCAGCAACATCCTCGCCATAGGTCAGGAGCGCCTTGAGACGTCGGACATCGTCATCCGCCAGAGCCTGGCTCGCGTCGATGAAGTGCAGATAGCGTCCGGATATACCTGTGATGGCGGGATCGATGGCCTGGAGTTGAACGAGCAAGCGTTGTGCGCGAAAGGCAGACAGGGCATTCGAGCCCGGCAGGATCAGCATGGCGAAAAGAGAGTTGATGCACAGCGGGAGGGACGGCGTCCGCGGTGCGGGTTCGACGAAAGCGGGATTATACCTTGCCATATCGGACCGGCCTGATGCAGCGCGAGAGCGCTTGCCAAACCGAGCTGCCAGGCGTGCAGCGCGATATCCCGTTTGCAAATCGTGGTGACAGAGGCGCGGGAAACTGGTAGATTTCCGAAGAAATATTTCGCCACTTTTATTTCTGGAGAAATCTCATGCTGGCGTTAACCCACCCTGACGCTGCGGTATCACAAGCAAATCCCGAGCAGACCCTGACAAAAGCGCTGCGCAACGTGGCGCTGCTGCTCGACCTAAAACAATCTTCGCTCGCAAGAATTCTCGGCGTATCGAACGCGACGGTATCCCGTTTGTTCGCCAGCGCGTATTCCCTCTCGCGTGAGCGCGGCAAGGAATGGGAAATGGCGGTATTGCTGGTACGGCTGTTCCGCTCGCTCGACGCGCTCCTCGGCCATGACGAGCATGCGCGGCAATGGCTCAATGGCGACAACACCACCCTGGGCGGACGTCCGATCGAGATGCTGGAAAGCGTGGAAGGCCTGGTCAGGGTTTTGCACTATGTCGATGCCCACCGTGGCCGCATCTGACCCGCGTATGGACGCGCGCAGCATGGCCACCAGCCTGTGGCGCGCGGTCGAAGCACAGCACCGCGCCTCGACCATGTTGCTGGTCGACACCCTCGATGAACAGGCGCTGCTGGAAGCGATACTCGATGCCTCCAAGCCACCGCTGCCCGCTTCGCCGCGTCAATTGCACTGGCTGCTGTTTACCCCGTTCCGTTATCCGCCGCTGCCTTCGGGTTCGCGCTTTCGCGCACCAGCGGATCCCGGTGTGTTTTACGGCGCCGAGGAGCGCCGCACCGCCTGCGCCGAACTGGGCTACTGGCGCTGGCGCTTTTTGAACGACAGCCCGGCGCTCGAGACGATGCCGCCGATGGCACAAACCCTGTTTCGCACGCCCGTCGCCGGCACGGCGGTCGACCTGAGGCTACCGCCGCACGATGCACAGCGAGCGCGATGGGGTGATCCACTCGACTATTCAGCCTGTCAAGCGTTCGCCAGGTCGGCGCGCGAGACGGGCGTACAGATCATCCTGTATGAATCAATACGCGATCCAGGCGCCGGCGTATGCGCGGCCGTGCTTAGTCACGAAGCCTTTGCTGCAAACCAGCCGGATCTGACCGAGTCGTGGACGCTAGCGGTATCGCGCCGCCGAGTGCTGTGGCGACTGAATTCCGTCTTCGAGGATGACGCATTCGAATTCGATGCCGCGCCCTGGTCCACGATGGCGCCATCCGACGCGCAAAACGGCACCGCCTCCTGAGACTCGACCGGGCACGGCTGGGCTTTTTCAATTCATGAACACCGTCAGCTGACCGCTGCGTCGCACCTCGCGCAGCCCGGAAGCCCAGGCGCGCGCGCGGAAATCCGCGAGCTGGGAATCCATCACGACGATCGCAATCTTCGCGCCGCGTTCGAGCGCCTGCCCGAATTGCGCATCGCTGAGCATGATCCTGTTGGCCTTGAGCCGATTGCCCCAGTACAGGTCATTGCTGCGGGCGTCGACAATCGGCAGCGGCTTCTTCAGGTAAAACGGCAGCGAAGAGATCTCTTCGAAATTACGGTAAAGATAGATTTCCCGACCGCGCGCTTCCTGCTCCAGCCACAACGCCGTGTCCTTGGCAGTGACCTGCGGCTGCATTGCCATGAGCAGGAAATAGGCGAACACACCCAGCGCCGCCGGCAGCGCCAGATACGCGCCCAGCCCGGCCCGGGTGTGCCGCGCAAGCAGCGCGCAGGACAGCCCGGCAACAGCAATCGCTGCAAAGACCGCGATGAGCAGCGACTTCTGACTAAGATGCAGAAACTGCACCGGGCTATGCGGGTCGTCATGGCGCAATGAAGCGATGATGCACAGCAGCGCGCCGAGGATGGCAACCGCATACCCCGGCCAGGAACGCAGCGATGGCCGCTCGAGGCCGCGGTTCTCCAGCGCAAGCGCCAGATGCATCGCGGCGAAAGGCATCACCGCGACCAGGTAGTAATTCGCCTTCGCACGCGACACCGAGAAGAACAGCAGTGGCAACAGCCAGTCGAGCAGCAGAAAACGGCGCAGGGTCGCGCTGGACGCCGCGGCCTCCGGCTGCTGCCGGGCCAACAAACCGAACAGGAACAGCGACCATGGAAACAGGTAAAGCATCATGCGTGGCAGGTAGTACCACCACGGGCCACTGTAGTAATCGTGCGGCTCGCGCCGACCCAGAAAGCGCAGCACATGCTCGTTGATGAAATAGAACCAGGCGAAGATCGGCTCGGTCAGCGAGGCGGCGATGTGCCAGGGCGCTGCAATCACGAAAAACACCAGTAATGCATCCGGCCGCAACATGCTTGCCGCAGCCCGCCAGAAGCGCTGGCCAAGACCATGGATGCTCGCAAGGAAGACCAGCATCACCATTGGAAACAGCAGTACGCCGAGCAATCCCTTGGCCAGAATCGCCAGCGCCAGCCATGCCATCGCCCAGCGCAGCAAGGCCGGCCGGCCTTCGATAAGGTAGCGATAACTGCAGCAGAAGGCAGCGGTTACCAGCGCGGTCAGCAGCATGTCAAACATCAGCAGCCGCGACATCAATGCTACGCCCAGACCGCTAATGAACATCAGCGCGCCCAGGCGGCCTGCACGCGGCCGTCCAACAGCACGGCCGAACCACAGCAGCGTGCCCACGCAGGCAAGCGCCGACAGCGCCGGCACCAGGCGCGCCGACCATTCGGAAATGCCGAACAGCGCGAACGACGCTGCCGTCAGCCAGTACAACAGCGGCGGCTTTTCCATGTAAGGCAAGCCATTCAGATGCGGAATGATCC
Source organism: Noviherbaspirillum pedocola (assembly GCF_016632335.1). Taxonomy (GTDB): domain Bacteria; phylum Pseudomonadota; class Gammaproteobacteria; order Burkholderiales; family Burkholderiaceae_D; genus Noviherbaspirillum_A; species Noviherbaspirillum_A pedocola. The sequence continues at coordinate 655,143 of NZ_JAEPBG010000002.1, read as the reverse complement.
AGAAACGCCAGTCATGCGAGGCCAGCATCTCGCGCGGAATCTCGGCGTACAGCCCTTCGTTATTGTTCAGGATGCCCGGACCGCCCAGCCCGGCGAAGATGAAAACGACAGCCGCCAGCCATACCAGCCACAGCGGCGGGAAGGAGTCGGCTTTATTGGAAGAAACGGAATTGATGGCGGTCTCCGGAGTGGGTTGTCCCGTTGGCCCAGGCATCGGCCACGCGGGTACACATTAGCGCCCCGGATTGTAAAGAACGGTTTATGCCGTGTCGAACCCTTTCCCGGCGGCATGGGAGTGCGATCGACGCTCAAGAAACCGCTGATCATCCGTTGATGATTTCGCCGCCGTTCGGATGCAGGATCTGACCAGCCATGTAGCTGCAGCCTTCCCAGGCAAGGAAGACATAGCAGGGTGCAACTTCCTCGGGCTGCCCGGGACGGCCCATCGGCACACTGGAGCCGAAGCTTTCCACTTTCTCCTCGGAGAAGGTCGAGGGTATCAGCGGCGTCCAGATCGGTCCTGGGGCGACGCCGTTCACATGTATTCCGTCCTTGATCAGCGATTGCGCCAGCGAGCGCGTGAAGGCAACGATCGCGCCCTTGGTCGAGGAATAGTCGAGCAGTTGCGGGCTGCCGCGATAGGCGGTCACCGAAGCGGTGTTGATAATGCGCGCGCCCTTCTTCATATGCGGCAGCACCGCCTTGACCATGTAGAACTGGCCAAAGATGTTGGTGCGGAAGGTGCGCTCGAGCTGCTCGGCGCTGATGTCGGTGATCGATTCCTGTGGATGCTGCTCGGCGGCATTGTTCACGAGAATATCGAGCCGACCGAGCTGAGCCACCGCATCTCCTACCGCCTTGCGGCAAAAGCCTTCATCGCCGACATCGCCAGCGATGGCGATACAGCGCCGGCCCTCGGCCTCTACCAGCCGCACCGTCTCCTTCGCATCGTCATGCTCGTTCAGATACAGGACGGCGATATCCGCGCCTTCCCGGGCATATTGCACTGCCACCGCGCGGCCGATGCCGGAGTCGCCGCCGGTGATGACCGCGACCTGGTCCTGCAATTTGCCGCTACCTTTCACGCCTGGTGCTTCGGTGGCCGGCTGCGGCGTCATTTGCTTCTGGCTGCCGGGCTGCTGATCCTGCACCTGCGGCGGCACGCTCTTCGGTTCATCCATGTCACTCTCCTCGATTGCCATGCTTTTCGACGCCGCACCTGTGCATGGCGGCGACCTCTCTCAGCGATGATAGGCAGCCCGGCGTCCCGGGTCTGTCGGAAGACAGGGCCAATGCGCGTAGGAGTTCTCCGAGCTTGCGCGAACCGGGGGCATGCCGAATGACCGGGCGAACTCTGGCCAAACCCCGCGTTCTAACCAGTCCTTTCGACAATCGCGAAGATGGAGCTCTACATGGAAACCAGGCATCCGAACCGGGAACGCGGCCAAACCACCGGCAGCGAAGAATCCCGCCGCAAGCAATCCGGCGATCAGCACATGGATCCACCCAACGAGGGCGATGACGTCACCAGCCAGCCGCACCGCGTCAATCGCGACACCCGGCACAACGATGTGCCCGAGGACAGGAATTCCCCGCCATCCAAAGCGCAATGAGCGCGCCCCGCACCTCGATGGTGGCGGTGACTGGTCCTCTGGTCGCCGCCACCGAGTTTCCACAGGAATCCGGCTTTGACCAGTCGGCGTCGCTGCTGGCCGAAGGCTATCGCTACATGCCCAATCGCTTCCAGCGCCATGGCAGCGATGTGTTTCAGGCCACGCTGATGGCCAGGCGCGCCACCTGCGTGATGGGCGAAGATGCCGCGCGCATGTTTTACGAGCCCGGACGCTTTACCCGTCGCGGCGCGCTGCCGCCGACCACGGTGATGCTGCTGCAGGACTATGGCAGCGTCATGACGCTCGACGGCGAAGCGCACCGCGTGCGCAAGGCGATGTATATGTCGCTGATGACGCCGGAGCACATGCAGCAGCTGTACGAGCTCGTCACTGATGCCTGGCACACGCGCCTGCACCGCTGGATTGATGCCGACAGCGTGGTGCTGCATGACGAAGCGCAGCGCGTGCTGTGTCGCGCGGCTGCCGAGTGGGTCGGCATCGACATGTCGGACGACGAGGTCGAAACGCGCACCGAGGAATTTGCCGCGATGATCGAGGGCTCGGCCAGCGTCGGACCGCGCAACTGGCGCGGCATGATCCTGCGCCACCGCACCGAGCGCTGGGCGAGCGGCCTGATCGAGGATGTGCGTGCGAACCGGATCGATCCGCCGGCTGGCAGCGCGCTGGATGTGATCGCTACGCATAGGGACGCGGACGGCGAGGAAATGTCCGCGGAAGTCGGCGCGGTTGAACTGATCAATTTTCTGCGGCCGACAATTGCCGTGGCACGCTATCTCGCCTTCGGCGCATTGGCCCTGCATCAGCATCCGCAATACCGGGACGCCGTGGCCGCGGGTGGCGATGCGGCGCTCGAGGTGGTTCAGGAAGTGCGACGCTTCTATCCCTTCATTCCGGCCATGGGCGGCGTGGCGCTTGCGCCTTTCGAGTGGCGCGGCCATCGCTTCGACGAGGGCGACTGGGTACTGCTGGACCTGTACGGCACCAACCACGATCCGCGCCTGTGGGAGCAGCCAAACCGCTTCCGGCCGGAACGCTTTACGGGATGGCAGGGCAATGCCCACACGCTCATTCCCTCGGGAGGCGGCGACTTCCACACGAACCACCGCTGCCCCGGCGAATGGATCACGATCGGCATCATCAAGACGCTGCTGGGCCTGTATGTTTCGTCGATGCGCTGCGAAGTGCCGCGACAGAATTTCTGGATCGATCTCGGCCGCGTGCCGGCATTGCCGGCGAGCGGGTTTGTGGTCAGCAATGTGACGCCTCACTAGAGCGTATTCGCCCTGACTGGACTCAGCGAGGCCGAGGCGCATTCTCGTCGGAACAAGGCGCGGCGACGAGCCGTACCGGCAGTACGGCGAGGAGGCGCAACGCCGTGCCGGCGGCAATGCGGCCGGCATCGTGAGGCTGGGCAGGGCGAATACGCTCTAGACACAATATTTCACCATTCGGTCGACTTTTGCGGTAGGCTCGCGCGTCGGCCCGGCAAGATTTGCCTACCCATCGCTCCACGGCCAGGAGTGCCAATACGGGAGGAAACATGCATACGGACAATCTGATCCTTGAACACCTCAAGGCCATGCGGGCCGCGCTTGCCGACGTCAGATCCGACATTTCCGATATGCGTCAGAGAATGGTGAGCATCGACAACTCGGTCGTCGACCTGCGCCGCAGTCACCTGCATCTCCATGAGGACGCGGCTCTTCAGCAGATCGCAATGGAAAAGCTGGCGGAGCGGGTGCAGCGTATCGAACGACGATTGGAGTTGATCTAGCCTGCGTTTGCGAAGCGTGACAAGCGTCACGAACTTGGGCCTCGCAGCGCAAGCTCAACCCAGGTTGCGCAGCGGATTGTCGAGCACAGCTGCAGCAGACGTGCTGCAGCGACGGGTGCGGGCAAGTATGCTCACCGAACCTGTGATCCGATTTGCCATCCGGCCCGCCTGTTCAGTCAGCAGCGCGACGCAAGACTGCTAAAAGGCTGCGAATCAGGATACTTGCGCATTTTCGCCCCGCCAAAAGCTGATAACAGACTTTTTTCAAAGTGCCCTTCCGCTTCCCGCGTCAACGATGTGGAGCTTCTGTGCTCGGGAGTTGCATCCTGGTCTACGTTGTCGGGCCGGCGATTGATTCCGGCATTAAAGTCCTTGGCCGGCGAAAGGATGCCGGTGTGCTTCTTTCCCAAGTCGTCGATGCTTTGAGACAGCGGAGTCTTTTTCCCAGTCTTGTCAAGATTCGGATCGAAAGCCTTGCCTAGGGATCGGTTCTCGGCGCTGTTGCCCGGGCGCAGATTGAAGGGACTGGAATTGAGAAGTTCCGCCAGAACCGCCTTCGTGTGCTCCTTTTGCTTGCCCTTGCGCTTGTTTTGGGTATTGGCCTTGACGTAGTCGTAATATTGCCGATCGCCTTTCAGCACGCCGCCGTAGTCCCGCGCCGGGATCGTGAGCGTGCGGATCATGTCCTCCACTCGCTCACTATCGATCGGATACGAATCCAGACAACGCCTGATGTCTTCAAACGACATCCTGTGCGCAAGATCCGAGTTATCCAGGTTCTGCTTGATTGCCGCGCCGATCGCCGTGCCTGAAAAGTGGCGAATCGCCTTTTTCACCGGCGAAAGAAAGCGCCCGACATGTCGCCGATTCAAATCCGTCGCCTTGTTGGCATGGGATTGCCGGTCTTGATCCGGCGCAGAAGTGGACGCCTTGTCCGGCCCCTCAATCGCAGACGCTGCGCACGGTGCGCTTCGGTTTCTACTGACGAGCGCAATGGCTCCTGTCTTGCTCATCGCCTTGGGATCTACCGCTTCCGGTGCATCGCTACACATTCCACGGGCATGACTCTGTCGCAGACCTGGCGGCTTGCAGGCAGGCCGCGAGTTGCCTGCTGTACTTCCGGCGTCGTGGGGCCGTGCGTCAGGATGTGAGGTTAGACCGGTTACAGGACTCGTGAACATGGCAGGGTTCTCCTTGAACGGGATGGATGCGCTTCATTGACCGCAAAATTGCGGCGCTTTGTGCTTCTCCACGCAGAACGATTCGCATTCGGTAAAACAAAGATCCTTCCCCTTCCGGAAAATCCGAACCGTCGACCGTTCAGCATCCAGCCTTGGGCGGCATCCAGCCTTCCGTACGGCCAGTGGCTTCGGCCTATCGCATGCGGTGATGCTGCGCCACGTCCGGCTTACCCGGACTTGCCGAAGCCCACTTCACTCGCCCGCCACACCCAACCCCTGCCATCCGCCACCCAGGGCCTGTATCAACGCAACCGCCGCGCTCTGCCGGTTCGCCTGCAGCTGCGCCAGCGTGCGACGTGCCGACAACGCCGTGGTCTGCGCGGTAATGACGTCCGTATAAGCCACCTGCCCCGCCTTGTAACGGTTCAGCACCTGCTGCTCGGCCTGGTTCGCGGCCTCGGACGCAGTGCGGCGCAGATCGAGCTGCTTTTCCAGGATGCGGTTCGCCGACAACTGGTCTTCGACATCCTGGAAGGCCGTCAATACGGTTTGCCGATAGATTGCGGCGGCGCGCCGCTGCGCGGCGCGTGCCGAAGCCACCTGTGCGCTGACTGCGCCGGCATCGAAGATGCGTTGCGCCAGCGAGGCGCCGAGCGACCAGCCCGCGGCCGAGGTCGAGAACAGATCCGCCACCCGGCTACCGTTCGTGCCATACGAACCCGACAAGCCGATGCTCGGGAAATAACCCGCCTGCGCAATGCCGATCTGCGCGTTGGCCGCGGCCACCGAGCGCTCGGCGGCGGCGATGTCGGGGCGACGCTCCAGCAGCATGGCCGGCAACATCAGCGGCACCTGCGGCACCGTCGGCTGCCAGACGACCGATTCCAGCGTGAACTCGGCCGGCGGCTTACCGATCAGGACCGCGATGGCATGCTCGTATTGCGCGCGGTTCTGCTGCAACGCGACCAAGTCGGCCTGGGCATTGGCCAGCTGCGTTTGCGCCTGCAGCACATCGGTTTTCGGAGCGATGCCCGCAGCGTAGCGGTTCTGCGCGATCTGGAGCGCGCGCTGATAGGCAGCGATGGTTTCGGCCAGCAGCTGCGATTGCACATCGGCCTCTCGCAGGTTCAGGTAATCGACCACGAGTTCGCCCTGCGCCGACAGCTGCGCCGAAGCGAGATCGGCCGCGCTGGCCTGGGCACTGGCGCTTGCGCCGGCAACGCCGAGGCGCAAGCGTCCCCAGACATCCGGTTCCCAGCTCGCGCCCATCGAGACCTGATAGGTATTGCCAATACGGGAAGCGATGGTGCCGCCGCTGCCCGTGCCGCTGCTGCTGCGATTGGCGGCGCCATCGAGCGTCACCACCGGGAACAGCGAGGCGCGCTGCTGCCGTACCAGCGAGCGCGCCTGGTCATACGCTGCGGCTGCCGCGGCCACGTTCTGGTTCGATACCGCAACCTGTGCCGCCAACGCATCGAGCACCGGATCGCCAAACACGCGCCACCATGCACCGCGCGCGGCGTCGTCGGCCGGCGTGGCCAGTACCCAGTCGCCCGCTTCCTTGAACTGTGCCGGCGTGCTCACCTGCGGTGTTTCATAACGGGGGCCGAGTACGCAGCCGGCGAGCGGTGCCAACAAGGCCGCGACAAGCACGGTGCGCAATGTTCGATGGGTGCGGGAACGAAGGATCTGGCGCATCGGAAGAAATCAGAAGGAATCAGGAGGAATGGGAAGGATCGGGTTCAGCCACGCGCGCCAGCAGACGCTCGTCGTCGCTGCGGCGGCGCAGCTTGTCGAGGAAGAGATAGACCACTGGCGTGGTCAACAGCGTCAGCACCTGGCTGGCAATGAGCCCGCCGATGATGGCCACGCCCAGCGGCTGGCGCAACTCCGAGCCTTCGCCGAAGCCGATGGCCAGCGGCAGCGCGCCCAGGGCCGCGGCCATCGTCGTCATCAGGATCGGACGAAAGCGCAGCAGGCAGGCTTCACGCACCGCTTCGACCGCAGACAAGCCGCGCGAACGCTCGGCTTCGAGCGCGAAGTCGATGATCAAAATCGCGTTCTTCTTCACGATGCCGATCAGCAGAAACACGCCGATCAACGCAATGATGGAAAAGTCCATGTTGAACATCAGCAGCGCCAGCACCGCGCCGACGCCGGCCGACGGCAGCGTCGACAGCACGGTCAGCGGATGCACCAGGCTTTCATACAGCACGCCGAGCACGATGTAGATCACCACCAGCGCTGCCAGGATCAGTAGCGGCTGCTGGTTCTGCGTATCCTGCGCGCCGCGCGCGGTGCCTTCGAAGCTGCCGCGCACCGTGGTCGGCATGCCGATGTCGGCCTCGGCCTGACGCACCGCATCCTGGCCGGTGGACAGCGGCACGCCGTCGGCGAGGTTGAAGGAAATGGTCGTGGCCAGCTCGGCATCCTGGTGGCTGACCGACGTCGCCGTGGCCCGCTCCGCGAACTGCGCGAAGGCGGATAGCGGCACCAGCTTCGTTGGCGTCGTGGAAAGCGCCGAGCCGCTGGACTGGTCGCGCAGCGCCGGATTGATCACGCTGGATGCGGCGCTGCCGCTGCTGGCGGTGGTCACGGCGCCGCTCGTACCGGCCGTGGCAGTCGTCCCGGTGGATGCGCCTGCCGCGCTCGATGTGCCGGTCGTGCTGCCGGTAGCGGAAGTCGCAGTGCTGGCAAGGGCGGTGCTGGCCGCGGTGTTGGCGCCGGCGCCCAGCGAAGACGTGGATGCGAAGCTGGCCGCCGCGCCGCGCGCCGGCACATACAGGTCGCGCAGCGATTCCGGGCTCTTCGCGTAGCGTGGCGCGACCTCCATGATCACGTGGTACTGGTTCAGCTCATCGTAGATGGTGGCAACCTGGCGCTGGCCGAAGCTGTTGTAGAGCGCATTGTCAACATCGCGCGCATTCACGCCGAGCTTGGCCGCGGTGTCGCGGTCGACGGTGACGAAGGTCTCGACGCCGTTTTCCTCCTGATCGGTGTCGATATCGGTCAACTCGGCACGGCTGCGCATCGCATCGGCCAGCCGCGTCGCCCAGCGTTTCAGCTCGGCGGCGTTCTCGCCTTTCAAGGTGTATTGATAGGTCGAATTGCTGGAGCGCCCACCCATGCGCAAGTCCTGCACCGGGTTCAGGAACAGGCGCACACCGGTGACCTTCGCCAGTTGCGGCCGCAGGCGGTTGATCACGGCCTGTCCACGCACATCGCGCTGGTTTGGCGGCTTCAGATTGATGAACATGAAGCCGCCGCCGGCGCGAGACCCGCCGGTGAAACCGACCACGGTGTCGACTGCCGGGTCGCGCTTGATGACGTCGACCAGTTCGCGCAGCTTGCCCTGCATCGCTTCGAAGGAAATGCTCTGGTCGGCGCGCACGCCGCCGCTGATCTGTCCGGTGTCCTGCGTCGGGAAGAAACCCTTGGGCGCGGCCTTGAACAGATAGACGTTCAGGCCGATCACGGCAACCAGGATGAACAGCACCAGCCAGCGCGCGGACAGCGCCCAGTCCAGCGAAATCTCGTAACCGCGCTGCATGGCGGAGAAGCCGCGTTCGAGCCAGCGCGCGATGCGGCCCGGCGGCCGCTCGGCATGGCCGGACTTCAGCAGCCAGGCGCACATCATCGGCGTGGTAGTCAGCGAAATCACCAGCGAGATCAGCACCGCGGCCGACAGCGTGACCGCGAACTCGCGAAACAATCGTCCGACCTGCCCGCCCATGAACAGGAGTGGAATGAACACCGCCACCAGCGACAGGCTGATCGACAGCACGGTGAAGCCGACCTCGCGCGCGCCCAGCATCGCCGCCTGAAAGCGATTCATGCCGGCCTCGATGTGGCGGCTGGTGTTTTCCAGCACCACGATGGCATCGTCGACGACGAAGCCGGTGGCTACCGTCAGCGCCATCAGCGACAGGTTGTTCAGCGAAAAGCCGAGGAAGTACATCACGCCGAAGGTGCCCAGCAGCGACACCACGGTGGCTACCGTCGGAACGATGGTCGCGCGCAGGTTGCGCAGGAACAGCCCGACCACCAGCACCACGAGCAGCACCGCGATCACCAGCGTCAATTCGATTTCATGCAGCGCCGAACGGATCGAAATCGTACGGTCGCTGGCGACCTGCAGCGTCACGTCGGGCGGCAGCTGCGCCTGCAGCTCGGGAATCAGTGCGCGGATGCCGTCAACCGTGCTGATCACGTTGGCATCCGGTTGCTTGGTGATGAGCACGATGATCGCCGGCTTGCCATTGAACAGGCCGAGGGTACGGCTGTTTTCGACGCCGTCGGTGACCCGCGCCACGTCCTGGAGCCGCACCGGCGCATTGTTGCGCCAGCCGACGATGAGGCCCTTGTAGTCCGAGGCATTGCGCCCATTGGTCGCTGACGAGCGGGTGTAGATCTGCAGCCGGCGGCCTTCGCCTTCGAGCTCGCCTTTCGGGCGGTTGGCATTGCTGGCCTGGATGGCGGCGCGCGCATCTTCCATGGATACGCCAAGACGGTTCAGCGCGAAAGGCAGCAGTTCCACGCGCACGGCGGGCAGCGAGCCGCCGCCGATCTCGACATCGCCCACGCCCCTGACCTGCGACAGCCGCTGCTGCACCACGTTCGAGACTTCGTCATACATCTGCCCCGGCGTGCGGGTGCTGGAGGTCAGCGCCAGGATCATCACCGGCGCATCGGCGGGATTGGCCTTGCGGTAGGTCGGATTGCTGCGCAGCGTGGCCGGCAGGTCGACGCGTGAGGCATTGATCGCGGCCTGCACCTCGCGCGCGGCGGCATCGATTTTGCGCGACAGATCGAACTGCAGGTTGATGCGGGTCGAGCCGTTGCCGCTGGTGGACGTCATTTCATTGACGCCGGCAATGACGCCGAGCCGCCGCTCCAGCGGCGTGGCCACGCTGGTGGCCATGGTTTCCGGGCTGGCGCCGGGCAGGCTGGCGCTGACCGAGATGACCGGGAAATCGACTTGCGGCAGCGGCGATACCGGCAGCACCAGAAAGGCGGCGATGCCGGCTAACGCCAGACCAATGGTCAACAGCACCGTGGCGATCGGCCGCCGCACGAACGGAGCGGACAGATTCACGCGTCCGCTCCTTCTGACCCCGCCCCCGGCATGTCGGCGCGACGCCGCCCTGCGCCCAGCCGGTCGAAGGCAAGGTAAATCACCGGCGTGGTGTACAGCGTGAGCAACTGGCTGACGATCAGGCCGCCGAAGATGGACAGGCCCAGCGGCCGGCGCAGCTCGGCGCCCTCGCCCCAGCCAAACATCAGCGGCACCGCGGCGAACAGCGCGGCCAGCGTGGTCATCAGGATCGGACGGAAGCGCAGGAGCGCCGCCTGGTGGATCGCATCGCGCGGCGCCATGCCATCGTTGCGCTCGGCGTCGATGGCGAAGTCGATCATCATGATCGCGTTCTTCTTGACGATGCCGATCAGCAGGATGATGCCGATGATGCCGATCACGCCCAACTCCTGGCCTGAAATCATCAAGGCCAGCAGCGCGCCGACGCCGGCCGACGGCAGCGTCGACAGGATCGTCAGCGGATGCACATAGCTTTCATACAGCACGCCGAGCACGATGTAGACGCAGACCACCGCCGCCAGGATCAGCCATAGCTGGTTCGACAGCGAAGCCTGGTAGGCGCCGGCCGCGCCGAGAAAGCTCATCGTCACCGAGGCCGGCAGGCCGATGTCCTTCGCCGCGGATCGGATCGCGTCCACCGCGCGGCCCAGCGATACGCCGGGCGCGGTGTCGAAGCCCAGCGTCGTGGCCGGATACTGCGCCACATGGGTAATCTGCAGCGGCGCCTGTTCCTGCCTGACCTGCGCCACGGCCGACAGCGGCGTGGCCTTGCCCGAGCCGCTTTTCAACTGCAGGTTGCCAAGCTCCTGCGGCGTGTCCAGGCCGTCCTGCTGCGCTTCGAGAATGACCCGGTACTGGTTGGTCTCGGTGAAGATGGTGGAGACGATACGCTGGCCGAAGGCGCTGTACAGCGCGTCGTCAATGGATGCAGCGGTAATCGACAGCCGCGACGCGGTATCGCGATCGATGTCGACCACTGCCGCCAGCCCGGTGGCGCCGGCGTCCGAGACCACGTTGCGTACCTGCGGCACCGTGCCCAGGCGCTGCGCGAGCCGGTTCGCCCATTCATTGACGACAGCGCTCCTTACACCCTCGATCGAGACGCGATATTGCGTCGGCCCGGTTTCGGCATCGATGGTCAGGTCCTGCGTCGGTTGCAGCAGCAGAATCACGCCGGCGATGCGCTGCGCGCGCTGGCGCAGGCTTTCCATGATGTCGTTCTGATTGCGATGACCAGGCTTGAGGTTGATCAGCATGCGTCCGGCATGCAGCATCGTAGTGTTAGCGGCGTCGACGCCGACGAAGGATGCCAGGCCGGCCACATCCGGGTCCTCGAGGATGGCGCGCGCGGTTGCCTGCTGCAGTTCGGCCATCTTTTCATATGACACCGACTGCGCCGCCTGCACCCGCGCCTGCAGCTGGCCGGTGTCCTGCACCGGGAACAGGCCCTTCGGAATCACGATGTACAGGATCGCCGTCAGCGCCAGCGTGGCCAGTGCCACGATGAGGGTCAGCGGCTGATGCTCGAGCACCCATTGCAGCGAACCATCGTAGCGATGCATCACGCCGGAGAAAAAGCGCTGCACCCGGCCTTCAGGCCTGTCGCTGCGCTCAGTGTGATGGGCTTTGAGCCAGCGGCCGGACATCATCGGCACCAGCGTCAGCGACACCACGGCCGAGATCAGGATCGTGATCGACAGCGTCACCGCGAACTCACGGAACAGCCGGCCGACGACATCGCCCATGAACAGCAGCGGAATCAGCACCGCGATCAGCGACACCGTGAGCGAGATGATGGTGAAGCCGATCTGCGACGCGCCCTTCAGGGCCGCGGCCATCGGCGTCTCGCCTTCTTCGATGTAGCGCGCGATGTTCTCGATCATCACGATGGCGTCGTCGACGACGAAGCCGGTGGCAATCGTCAGGGCCATCAGCGACAGGTTGTTCAGGCTGTAGCCGAGCAGGTACATCACGCCGCAGCTGCCGATCAGCGAGATCGGCACGGCCAGGCTGGCGATGATGGTCGCGCGCAGGCTGTTGAGGAAAGCGAAGATCACCAGCACCACCAGCACGACCGCCAGCACCAGTTCGATTTCCACATGCTCGACCGACGCGCGGATGCCGGTGGTGCGGTCGGACAGCACATCGACATGCAGCGAATTCGGCAGTCCCGCCTGCAGCTCCGGCAGGCGGCGCTTGATCGCATCGACGGTAGCGATCACGTTCGCGCCCGGCTGGCGCTGCACATTCAGGATGATCGCCGGCTTGGTATTGGCCCAGGCGCCGAGCTTGACGTTCTCGGCGCTGTCGACGACGCGGGCCACGTTCTTCAGGCGTACCGGCGCGCCGTTGCGATAGGCAATGATCAGGTTGCTGTAGTCGTCGGCGGTCAGCAGCTGGTCGTTGGCATTGATGGTGTAGGCGCGCGTCGGGCCATCGAAGCTGCCCTTGGCGCTGTTGGCATTCGCAGCCGAGATCGCCGAGCGCAGCGTGTCCAGGCCTAGTCCGTAGGACGCGAGCTGCGAGCTGTCGGCCTGGATGCGCACCGCCGGGCGCTGGCCGCCGGACAGGCTCACCAGGCCTACGCCGGCGACCTGGCTGATCTTCAATGCCAGACGGGTGTTGACCAGGTTCTGCACTTCGGTCATTGGCAGCGTGTCCGACGTGATGGCCAGCGTCAGCACCGGCGCGTCCGCCGGATTGACCTTCGCATACACCGGCGGCGCCGGCAGATCGGCCGGCAGCAGCGAGGAGCCGGCATTGATCGCCGCCTGCACTTCCTGTTCCGCCACATCGAGGGCCAGGCTCAGATCGAACTGCAGCGTGATTACCGACACGCCGGCGGCGCTGGTGGAGCTCATGCGCGTGAGTCCCGCCATCTGGCCGAATTGACGCTCCAGCGGCGCGGTCACGGTCTGGCTCATCACCTCGGGACTCGCGCCCGGGTACAGCGTCTGCACCTGTATCGTCGGGAAGTCGACCTGCGGCAGCGCCGACAGCGGCAGAAAGCGGAAACCCATGATGCCGGCCAGCACGATGGCCAGCATCAGGAGCGAAGTCGCGACAGGACGCCGGATGAACGGCGTGGATGGACCCATGGCCATGCGCTTCAGCGCTCCTGGCCGCTGGCGCCGGCGCTGCGTGGGCGCGACGGCATGGCGGACGTACCGCCCTTGTCGGCCGCGGCGGGGGTGACCGAGTTTCCGCCCGGCGCGGAAGTGCTGCCGTTGCCGGCAGCCGCGGTCGAAGCGGTCGTATTGCCGCTGGCGTCGGCATTGTTCGAGCCGGCATTGGCAGCCGCGGCGTCGCCACCGTGGCCGCGCTTGCCTGCGCCCTGCCCGGCCGCACCGCCCTGGCGTCGACGCTGCCCGCCCGTGCCTTGCGGTGTGGCCGGACGATCGGCCGGCAGCGCTACCTTGTCGCCATCCTTCAGGCGGTCGGCGCCCTCGGTGATGACCTTTTCACCGGCTTCGAGACCGGACACGATCTGCACGCGGTCTACCGTCGCCAGGCCGGTCGTGACCTTGCGAAAGGCGACGGTGCGCTCCTGCGCATTGAGCACATACACATAATCGCCATTGCTGCCATGGCGCAGTGCATTGACCGGCACGGTCAGCGCTTCCGGTATCGTGCGCAGCAACAGCCGCACATTGACGAACTGGTTCGGAAACAGCGTGCGCTGTTCATTGGTGAAGCGCGCCTTGGCTTTGACAGTGCCGGTCTGCACATCGACCTGGTTGTCCAGCGCGTGGAAGCCGCCTTCGGCCAGCACGGTGTTGCGGGTGCGGTCCAGCGCGGTGACATGCATGCCGCCGCGCGCGTCCTGCCGCAGTTCCGGCACCCGATCCTGCGGAATGGCAAACACCACATCGATAGGCGCGATCTGGGTGACCACGGCGATGCCATTGGCATCGCTGCCGCTGACGATATTGCCGACATCCACATTGCGCAGGCCGACCCGGCCGCTGATCGGGGACATGACCTTGGTGTAGCCGAGATTGAGCTTGGCCGTGCCTTCGGCGGCACGGTCGGCGACCACCGTGCCTTCGAGCTGACGCACCAGCGCGGCCTGGGTGTCGACATCCTGGCGCGCAATCGAATCCTGCGCGAGCAGCGTCTGATAGCGTTGCAGCGTCAGACGCGCATTCTCGAGCTGCGCTTCATCCTTCTGCCGCTGGCCGGTGGCCTGCATCAAGGCCATTTCGAACTGGCGCGGATCGATCAGCGCCAGCACCTGGCCAGCCTTCACTTCCTGTCCTTCGGTGAACAGTACCTGCTGCATCACGCCAGACACCTGCGGCCGAACCGTCACGGTGGCCGGCGGCGTGACGGTGCCGATCGCATCCAGCGTCACCGGCAGCGCCACCTGCTCGGCGGCGCCGACGCCAACGGTGGTCACCGGCATGCCGCGGCCGCCGGGTGCGCCAGGCGCGCCGGGGCGCGCGCCGGCAGTCGGCTCTTGCTTGTGAGTGAGATGCCAGGCCAGCGCGGCAAGCGCAAGCAACACGAGAATGGCAATCACGCTGCCGAGCAGGCGGCGCGGTCGGGAAGTTGTCGTCTTTGGGGGAGTTTGGGGATCGCGGGATCGGGTGTCCATACCAGTCTTTCTGAACCGCGCTGAGCCTGCGGTTTTGATGCTTCGGCCATCGGCAATCCGGGCCGGAAAAAAGGCGGCCTCAGTCTAACACGGTGATCTTGGCGTCGCTTGCGGGCGGGAAATGGTTTTACATTACTTTACGCCCTCAGGCTTTACGGAACCCATCAGGCGGCGGGCTATCAGAACCTGATATCGAAATGAACAAGGGAGCAAGGATTGAGACGTTCGACACCAGCTTTTTCAGCAGCGCTGCTTGCGATCGCGCTGGGCGCACCGGCTGCGGCTTTCGCAGAGAAAAACATCGCCATCAAGCCAGGCCTCTGGGAAGTCAGGGCAAACTCGGGTCTGCTTTCCATGATTCCCGCATTGCCGCCGGAGAGGATGGACCAATTGCGCGCACTGGCCAGCGAACACGGCTTCAAGCTGCCTCGCATCGAAAATGGCGCGGCTTCCTCGCGCATCTGCGTCACGCCCGAGATGGCAAGAAGTAACCGGCTGCCGAATGCCTATCAGGCGGAATCGGGTTGCAGCAGCAGCGATGCGCGGCGTGAAGGCAACCGTCTCAGCGCCGAGATTCGCTGCAGCGGCGACCGTGTGCGCGGCACCGGTCATACCGATGCGTTGCTGCAGAACCCGGAAAGCTTCACCGGCCGCACCAGCTTCTCGGGCACCTTCGATGGGCAGCCGGTCAATGAAGGGGCCGATATCAGCGGCCGCTGGGTCGCGGCCAGTTGCAGTGAGGTGCGTTGAGGCCGCGTGCGGCAGGCGCAAGCGCCGCAACCTGATCAGCGTGGTGTTTCGCGCGATTGCGACTTCACCACCTGCAAGGCGGTGGCAATCATGCCGGACAGGTTGCTGACATCGGCCGGCACCACCAGGCTGTTATTGGTCTTTGCCAGGTTCGCAAATGCGTTGACATACTGCTCGGCCACCTTCAGGTTCACCGCGTCCGCGCCGCCCGGTTCGCGGATCGCGGATGCTGTCTGGCGCAAGGCATCGGCAGTCGCCTGGGCAATGGCAATGATCGCGGCGGCCTGCCCCTGTGCCCGATTGATTGCCGCCTGCTTTTCACCTTCGGATTTCGCGATCGCCGCTTCGCGCTCGCCAGCGGCGATATTGATCTGTTCCTGACGCCGGCCTTCTGATGCGGCGATCAGCGCCCGCTTCTCGCGCTCGGCGGTTATCTGCGCCTGCATCGCATGCAGGATTTCCTTGGGCGGCGTCAGATCCTTGATCTCATAGCGCAGTACCTTCACGCCCCAGTTGGTGGCCGATTCATCGATCGCATTGACGATGGCAGTATTGATGTGGTCGCGCTCCTCGAAGGTTTTATCAAGCTCCATTCGACCGATCACCGAGCGCAAGGTCGTTTGCGCCAGTTGCGTAATCGCGGCGACGTAATTCGAAGAACCGTAGGAGGCGCGCATCGGGTCGGTCACCTGGAAGTACAGAATGCCATCCACCTGCAATTGCGTGTTGTCCTTGGTGATGCAGACCTGCGGCGGCACATCCAGCGGTATCTCCTTGAGCAGATGCTTGTATGCGATGCGGTCGATGAACGGCACGACGATATTCAATCCGGGGCCGAGAATCGCATGGTATTTGCCGAGGCGCTCGACGACCCAGGCATGCTGCTGCGGAACCACCTGTATCGTCTTGCCGATGAAGACCACGGCCAGAATGAAAATGATGAGCGCGATCGTGCCGATGCTGAGTTCCATGACTGCTCCCTGTTAGTGAGTTTCATTGGATACGACGAGACGACTTCCATGGACTTCGCGAATCACGAAGCGGCCCGGACGCGCTTCCGCGCCCGACGCCAGTTCCACGTCCCACAAGGCGCCGCGATAGCTGACACGGGCGACACCGGCCTGCCAGTGCGATACATCGACAGTCTGGCCAATATCGAGGTTGAGATCAGGATTACGGTCCGGACGCGGTCGGCCGCGGCGCATCCGATGCAGCAGCAAGGTGGCGGCGCTGCCTACCAGGCCTGCGAGCACCAGTTGCGCTTCCATACCGGCGCCGGCCCATGCTGCGGCTGCGCCGGCAAGCGCGCCAAGCGCGACCATCAAGAGATAAAAGGTGCCGCTGAAGATTTCCAGGATGACCAGCGCGGCGGCCAATGCAATCCAGACGATCCAGTCACTCATTTCCCGCCTCCAAAACAAAAGCCCCGGCGACGCAAGGTGGCAGGGGCTAGAAGGAACAGCAAGAACTGTTATTGTTAATTGTTCTGCGGCTTCAGTGCTGGGCAGTGTATCCGAAAAATTGCGCTATCCAAACTCTTCACACAAATTTCGAACACACTGTTCCATGATCGCAACGCCTTACTTTTTGCGTTGCGCCAGCGTTTGCCACGTATCGATCACCGAGTCCGGGTTCAGCGACAGCGAGCCAATACCTTGCTCCATCAGCCACTCGGCGAAGTCCGGATGGTCGGAAGGACCCTGACCGCAGATGCCGACATACTTGCCCTGTGCGCGGCAGGCATTGATCGCACGGGACAACATCGCGGTTACTGCCGGATCGCGCTCGTCGAAATCCGCTGCCAGCAATTCCATGCCCGAATCGCGGTCCAGGCCCAGGGTAAGCTGGGTCAAATCGTTCGAACCGATCGAGAAACCATCGAAGTATTCGAGGAATTGCTCGGCCAGAATTGCATTCGACGGCACTTCGCACATCATGATCAGACGCAGGCCGTTTTCGCCACGCTTCAGGCCGTTCTGCGCCAGCAGATCGATGACCTTCTTTGCCTGGCCGAGCGTACGCACGAAAGGCACCATGATCTCGACATTGGTCAGGCCCATCTCATCACGCACCCGCTTCATTGCCTGGCATTCCATCTGGAAGGCTTCGGCGAAGTCGGCTGCGAGATAACGCGCGGCACCACGGAAACCGAGCATCGGGTTTTCCTCGTCCGGCTCGTAGCGCGAACCACCGATGAGCTTCTTGTACTCGTTCGATTTGAAATCGGACAGACGAACGATCACCGGCTTCGGCCAGAATGCGGCGGCGATGGTCGCCACGCCTTCGGCCAGCTTGTCGACGTAGAACGCCTTCGGCGAAGCATGACCGCGCGCGACCGATTCCACTGCCTTTTTCAAATCCTGGTCGATGTTCGGGTACTCGATGATCGCCTTCGGATGCACGCCGATATTGTTGTTGATGATGAATTCCAGACGCGCCAGGCCAACACCATGGTTCGGAATTGCCTGGAATTCGAAGGCCAGCTGCGGATTGCCGATGTTCATCGTGATCTTCAGCGGGATTTCCGGCAGTTCGCCGCGGCTGACTTCGGTGACTTCGGTTTCCAGCAAGCCGTCATAGATGCGGCCCTCATCGCCTTCCGAGCAGGACACGGTGACCAGCGTGCCATCCTTCAGCACCTCGGTGGCATCGCCGCAGCCGACCACCGCGGGCACGCCAAGCTCACGGGCGATGATCGCCGCGTGGCAGGTGCGGCCACCGCGGTTGGTGACGATGGCGGCGGCGCGCTTCATCACCGGCTCCCAGTTCGGGTCGGTCATGTCGGCAACCAGCACGTCGCCGGGCTGCACGCGTTCCATCTCGGACGGATCCTTGATCACGCGCACCGGGCCCGCGCCGATCTTCTGGCCGATCGCGCGGCCGGAGGTCAGCACCGAGCCGCTGCTCTTCAAGCGATAGCGCTGCTGCGCCTGATCGCCATGCTGCTGCGACTTCACCGTTTCCGGGCGCGCCTGCAGGATATACAGCTTGCCGTCGCGGCCATCCTTGCCCCACTCGATATCCATCGGGCGGCCGTAGTGCTTTTCGATGATCACTGCATATTTCGCCAATTCGATGATTTCCTCATCATTGAGCGAATAACGGTTGCGCAGTTCGATAGGCACATCGATAGTCCGCACCGAGCGGCCAGCCTTGGCTTCGCCGGTGAATTCCATCTTGATCAGCTTGCTGCCGATGTTGCGGCGGATGATAGGCAGCTTGCCCTGCTCGAGCATCGGCTTGTGCACATAGAACTCGTCCGGGTTGACCGCGCCCTGCACCACGGTTTCGCCGAGGCCATAGCTCGAGGTGATGAACACCACATCGCGGAAACCCGATTCGGTATCCATGGTGAACATCACGCCGGCAGCGCCGACGTCCGAGCGCACCATGCGTTGCACGCCAGCGGACAGCGCCACTTCGGCATGGGTAAAGCCCTTGTGAACGCGATAGGAAATGGCGCGATCGTTATACAGCGAAGCGAATACATGCTTCATCGCTTCCAGCACATTGTCGATGCCGACGACGTTCAAGAAGGTTTCCTGTTGTCCGGCGAAGGAAGCATCGGGAAGATCTTCCGCGGTGGCCGACGAGCGCACGGCGAAGGACACCTCAGCCGCGGAATCGGCAACCAGGCGCTCGTAGAACGTGGTGATTTCCTGTTGCAGACGCGGCTGGAAAGGCGTGTCGATGATCCACTGGCGGATTTCTGCGCCGGCCTGGGCCAGGGCGCGCACGTCGTCGACGTTCAGATCCGCGAGGCGGTTTTCGATGCGTTGCGCCAGCGACTGACCGCCTTGCTCGCTGTAGGAAAGAAAGTCACGGAAAGCCTGCGCGGTGGTTGCAAAACCACCAGGAACGCGCACGCCTGCACTAGCCAGCTGGCTAATCATTTCGCCCAGCGACGCATTCTTGCCGCCGACCGATTCAACATCGCTCATCCGCAGATTTTCGAACGATGCTACGTAGGTGGCCTCCTGGGAGCCCCCCGTGTTTGCTGCATTGGACATGTGAACCTCAAAGGTGATGATAAGAAATCGGTAAGTGCGCCGCCCGTGGCAGGGGTTTTTGCTATTCTTCGATCGGTTTGGGCGGTTTTCATTTGCCCGACATTCTACAGGCGCCGTCAAGATTTGCCTTGTACAATTCCACAACTTTTTGTTCCGTAATCAACTCCATTCTCCGGCCAGTCCAATGCGCGATCCCGCTTCTTCTTCTCTTCCTGCCGCCGAACGCACGGTGTTTTTTGTTTCCGACGGCACGGGCATTACCGCCGAGACCTTCGGGCATTCCGTGCTGACCCAATTCGAGTTGCGCTTCAAGCAAATTCGCCTGCCCTTCATCGACACGCTTGAGAAGGCTTATGACGCGGTACGCCGCATCAACGAGTCCTGTGTCCAGGACGGCAAGCGTCCAATCGTTTTTTCCACCCTGGTCAAGGCCGACCTGTCGGCTGTGGTGCGCCGCTCCAGCGGCATGCACATGGACCTGATCCATACCTTCGTCGAGCCGCTCGAGCAGGAGCTGGGCATCAAGTCGAGCCACACCATCGGCCGCAGCCACAACATCGCCGACTCCGACGAATACAAGAACCGCATCGAGGCGATCAATTTCTCGCTGGCGCATGACGATGGACAGTCGGACAAGAACCTGGCGCTGGCCGATGTGATTCTTGTCGGCGTATCCCGCTCGGGCAAGACGCCGACCAGCCTTTACCTGGCCATGCAGTACGGCATCAAGGCAGCGAATTACCCGCTGATTCCCGAAGACTTCCAGCGCGGCAAGCTGCCCGGCACCCTGGCGCAATACAAGAACAAGATATTCGGCTTGTCGATTGCTCCGGAACGTCTTGCTGAAGTGCGCAACGAACGTCGGCCAGGCAGCAAATACGCCGCCCTGGAAAATTGCCGCTACGAAATCAATGAGGCGGAAACGATGATGCGACGGGAAGGAATACGCTGGATGTCCTCGACGACGAAGTCGATCGAGGAAATTGCCGCGACGATACTGCAGGAAATCAGGCTGGAACGACATTCGTATTGATTTGAAGCGAGCGTGTGACGCAATCTTCCGGAGCCTGATCTGTCGAATACATGGAAAGGTTCTGGAGGATATATGGATGCGGTCATGGTCGAGTTACTGCTGTGGGCAGGCTTGATCTTCTTCCTGTGGGTACTGAAGGACACCATGGGCAAACTCGAGTCCGACATCGAGCGTTCACGCGCTGGCAGGAAATCAGCCGTCGCCCGCAGTCGCCCGTTCGTTCGGGCTCGTGTCGAGTCGTTCAGTGAACCGATCGGCAGCTATGGCGGCGCGACGATTTATCGATATGCGCACATCGACGGCAAGATCTACCGTTTCGAGCATATTTGCCCTTGGGTAGCCGACCTCAAGCTGCTGCCGCATCAGCGTTGTATTGAGCCTGGTTTGCTGTATTCGGAATGTGGCAGCGAAACCGTACGACGTTCCTGAAACGCTGTGCGCATTGACTGAGGGTCTGCGCTGTCGCTGCAGGAGCGCGAACTGCCGAGGTAAGGCGCGCCATACGAGAAGCCGCGGTGCGCGTCCAAAGCTACAGGGGGCAGGTTCGATACCGACGTACTGCAAGCGCTACTTGCGGCTGAGCTTCTGCCGCACGCTTTCAAACAGGCATACCGCCGCGCTCGCGGCGACATTCAGCGATTCGATCGGTCCCAGGTGCGGGATTGCCACGTGCCGGCCGGCGAGCGCAAGCAACTCCGCGGAAACGCCCTGCCCTTCGTGCCCGAACAGCCAGGCCACAGGCTGCGAAAGATCGGTGTCGTAAATGCTCGCGCTCGCATGCGAACTGGTCGCCAGCACCGGCAGCCTGGCGGTTTTCAGCAGAGAGGCTAGATCCGCATGCTCGTGGATCTGCAAGGTGAAATGCGCACCCATGCCGGCGCGCAAGACCTTGGGCGACCACGCGAACACCGTTCCAGCACTGCAATGGACTTCCCGGATGCCGGCCGCCGCGGCACTGCGCAGGATGGACCCGAGGTTGCCGGGATCCTGCAGATTGTCGAGCAGCACTGCCGCTCCGGAAAGCTCGGTTGGCGCGTCGAGTTGCGGGGTGTCGATGACGAACATCAGGCCAACGCCATGCTCCACCTGGCTGAGCGCGCCATACAGAGCATCCGGAAGTACCACGGAATGCGTGCCGGCACAGCGTTCGAGTATGGCCACGACTTCCGGATTGACCATCGCGCTATCGCTGGCGACGCAAATCGCCGGCAAGCCGACCGCGTCGAGATAGGCTTCGCACAGATGCACACCGTCGAGCAGCGTGCGGCCCGCGCGGCGCCGCGCCTGCGAACTGGTCGCCAGCGCCTTGAGTTCCTTGTACAGCGCGTTGTCGCGCGAGCTGATCCGCTTCATGCGCCCTCCTTTTCCAGCAGCAAGCGTACTGGCGCATACGAACGGCGATGCACCGGCGATACGCCATGCATGCGCAAACGCTCGAGATGCAGCGCGGTCGGATATCCCTTGTGCTGGTTGAAGCCGTACTGCGGATAGTCGAGGTGCAGCGCTTCAAGCGCGGCATCGCGCGCGGTCTTGGCGAGGATGGATGCCGCGGAAATCTCTGCAACGAGATCATCGCCGCCGACGATCGCTTCGCAGCGCACGGAGGCGACCGGGCAACGGTTGCCATCGATCAGCGCGAGTGTCGGCGCATGGCGCAAACCTTCGATCGCGCGGCGCATGGCCAGCATCGTCGCATGCAGGATGTTCAGGCGATCGATCTCCTCTTCGCAGCATTGCGCCACTGACCAGGCGAGGGCATCGCGCCGGATCGCCTCGGCCAAGGATTCGCGCCGTGCCGCAGTCAATTTCTTGGAATCACGCAAACCTTCAATCGGCCGCGTCGGATCGAGAACGACAGCCGCGGCAAACACCGGCCCGGCCAGCGGACCGCGGCCCGCCTCATCGACGCCGCAAATGATTTCCCCGGCCCGATCGAACAGCGGCAGGCTTTTTGGGCCGCGCTTCATGCCAGTCTTCCACGTTGCGATGCGAGCAGTTGCAGCACCGCCCGCGCGCTTTCGCGCGAGGTGTCGCGCAACAGCGTGTGATGCATTTCGGTGAAGCGGCGACGCAATCTGCGGCGCGCGCTCTCATCGGTCAATTGCAGCCAGACTTCTTCGGCGATCGCTTCCGGTGTCGCCGCATGCTGCAGCAGCTCGGGCACCAGGAATTCCCGCGCCAGGATATTCGGCAAGCCCACCCACGGCTGGTAAGCCATGTGCTTCAACACATGCCAGGAGGCGGGCATCATCTTGTAGGCGATGACCATCGGCTTCTTGAACAACGCAACTTCCAGCGTCGCGGTGCCGGAAGCGACCAGCACGGCATCGGCGGCGGCGATGGCCGCATGCGACTGGCCGTCGAGTATCGTCAGCGGCACGTCGGCAAGGCCGGCGGATTTCAACAGGCTTTCAAAGAGACCGCGCTGCGCCGCGCCGGCCATCGGCACCACAAAGCGCAGCCCGGGCTCGCGCGCGGCCAGCAGCTTCGCCGCGCCGATGAAGGCTGCGCTGTTGTACTTCAGCTCGGACATGCGGCTGCCCGGCAGGATGGCAACGACCTTGGCGTCATCGGGCAAGCCTAGCGCAGCGCGCGCCGCGGCAACGTCGGGCGTCATCGGAATGACTTCAGCCATTGGATGACCGACGTAGGTGACCGGAATACCTGCCTTGCGGTAGATCGCTTCCTCGAAGGGGAATACCACCAGCATGTGCGACACCGAACGCGCAATCTTCTTGATGCGTCCGCCGCGCCAGGCCCAGACCGATGGGCTGATGAAGTGCACCGTCGGAATACCCGCCGCCTTCAGTTCCGCTTCCAGGCCCAGGTTGAAATCCGGCGCATCGACGCCGACGAACACGCCCGGCCGCTCTTTAAGCAGCTTCTCGCGCAGCGCATCGCGTATGCCCTTGATCTCACGGTAATGCGCAAGCACTTCGAACAGGCCGCGCACTGCCAGTTTCTCCATCGGCCAATCACTACGGAAACCAAGCTCTGCCATGCGCGGACCACCAATGCCATGCACCAGCGCATTCGGCGCCTGCGCGCGCACGCCCGTCAGCAGGCGCGCCGCGAGAAGATCGCCGGAAGGTTCACCGGCGACCATGGCGATGTTGAGATCAGCGGACGATGCCACGTGTTGCGTTGTCCAGGAATTCGCGCATGCGACGCAGATGCGCGCCACCGTCTTCGTTTTGATAGGCGGGATCGGCTTCGATGGCCGCTTTCGCCTCGTCCAGCGTCAGCCCGGACTTGTAGATCAGCTTGTACGCACGGCGGATGGCGGCGATGTCTTCACCGGAAAATCCGCGCCGCTTCAGGCCTTCGATATTCAGGCCGCGCACAGCGATGGGCGTGCCGGCAGCCAGCACATACGGCGGCACATCCTGCGACAGGCTGGCGTTCATGCCGACGAAGGCATGGTCGCCGATCTTGCAGAACTGATGCACGGCCGCGAAGCCGCTCATGATGACCCAATCGCCGACATGCACATGACCGGCAAGCGTGGCGTTATTCGAGAAGATCGTGTTGCTGCCGACCTGGCAATCATGCGCGAGATGCACATAGGCCAGGATCCAGTTGTCATTGCCGAGCCGTGTCGTGCCGGCATCCTGCACGGTGCCGGTATTGAAGCTGCAGAATTCACGGATCGTGTTGCGGTCGCCGATCTCAAGCCGGGTGTCTTCGCCCCGGTACTTCTTGTCCTGCGGAGCGGCGCCGAGCGAGCAGAACTGGTAGATCAGGTTATCGCGACCGATCGTGGTATTGCCCTCGATCACCACATGCGATTTGATGCAGGTGCCGGCGCCGATCTTCACCTTCGGGCCGATCACGGAATACGGCCCGATCTCGACCGTAGCATCGAGCTCCGCCATCGGATCGACGATGGCGGTGGGATGAATCTTCGCCATCACTCACCCGCCGGCTGGCTGGCATCAACGGCGCTGCGCATCGTGCACATCAGTTCGGCCTCGACCGCGGTCTCGCCATCGACGACACCACGCGCCTTGTACTTGTAGATGCCACGCGCCGCGCGCATCAGTTGAACTTCCATACGCAGCTGGTCGCCAGGACCCACCGGCCGCTTGAAGCGCGCATTGTCGATGCCGACGAAATAGACAATAGAATTGCTGTCCGGCTTTACGCCCTTGCTCATGAAGGACAGCAGCGCTGCGGTCTGGGCCAGCGCTTCGATCATCAGCACGCCCGGCATCACCGGCTTGTGCGGGAAGTGACCGTTGAAGAATTCCTCGTTGATTGTGACGTTCTTGATTGCGGTGATCGACTTGTCCAGCTCATAGTCGAGTACCCGGTCCACCAGCAGCAGCGGATAGCGGTGCGGCAGATACTCCTTGATCTGGTTGATGTCGAGGGTGTTCATAGCGTTCTCTTTCAATTCTCTTCTTTCTTGTTATCGGCAAGCCGTTCCACGGTCTTCTCGAGTTCACGCAGACGACTGCGCATCTTCGTCAGGTTACGCAGGATGGCTGCCGACTTTTCCCATTCCGCATCGCTGGCGAAAGGATAGTAGCCAGTGTATTTCCCCGGCTCAGGCAGGGAGCGGCTGATCATGGTT
Organism: Noviherbaspirillum pedocola; assembly: GCF_016632335.1. GTDB lineage: Bacteria > Pseudomonadota > Gammaproteobacteria > Burkholderiales > Burkholderiaceae_D > Noviherbaspirillum_A > Noviherbaspirillum_A pedocola. The sequence goes on along the minus strand of NZ_JAEPBG010000002.1, from coordinate 630,493 downwards.
GCCGCGGTTACATGCACATGGTCGGCGATGGTGATATGCCCGCTGATCATCGCCGCGCCGCCAAAGGTGCAGTACTTGCCGATCCTGGCGCTGCCGGCCACGCCGACACAGCCCGCCATTGCGGTGTGCGCGCCGATGTGGCAGTTGTGGCCGATCTGGATCTGGTTGTCGAGCTTGACGCCATCCTCGATGACGGTGTCGGCCAGCGCGCCGCGGTCGACCGAGGTATTGGCGCCGATTTCCACGTCGTTGCCGATCACGACGCGGCCGGTTTGCGGGATCTTGATCCACGCGCCGCCTTCGTTCGCAAAGCCGAAACCATCCGCCCCGATCACCGCGCCGGAATGCAGGATGCCACGCTCGCCGATGACGCAGCGCGCATGGAAGCACACCCGCGCATGGAAATGCGTATGCGCTCCCACCGAGGCGCCGCGACCTATGTAGCTGCCGGCATCGATGCGGCAATACTCGCCAACATGCGCATCAGCCTCGATGGTGACATGCGGACCGATGCAGGCAGTCGCCGCCACGCGCGCGCTCGGATCCACCACTGCGCTGGGATGGATACCCGGCGTCACCGGCGGCGCAGCGAGTTCGGCGAACCATTGCGCGGCACGCGCGAAATAGGCGTAGGGGTTGGGGGTGACGATACGCGCGCCCGCATATTCAGGACCGATGCGGCCGTGTTCCGCCTCGGTAAGAATCAGGGCCGCCGCATGACTGGCGCTAGCCTGATCGCGCAGCTTGGCGTTGGACAGAAAGCTGATTTCGGTCGGACCGGCGACATCAAGCGGCGCGATGCCGGTGACTTCCAATTCGCCATCGCCAGTCAACTGACCGCCCAGACGCTCGATGAGAGCTTGGAGCCGGATCGCCATTGCCGCCGCTTATTTGTTGAGCGCCTTCAGCACCTTGTCGGTGATGTCGATGCGCGGGCTGATGTAGACGGCTTCCTGGAAGACGATGTCGTATTTCTCGGCTTCAGCGATTTGCTTGATCACGCGGTTGGTGCGATCGAGCACTGTGGCCAGCTCTTCGTTGCGGCGCTGGTTCAAATCCTCGCGAAACTCGCGCTGACGACGCTGAAAATCCTTGTCGAGCTCAGCCAGCTCGCGTTGCCGTCTGCCGCGGTCGGACTCGGAAAGCACCGGCGCATCCTTATCCAGCTTGTCCGACATCGCTTTGAGCCGTGCAGCCATGTCCTGCAGGTCCTTGTCGCGCTTCGAAAATTCCTGTTCGATCTTGGCATTCGCCGCCTTGGCAGGCGCCGCTTCGCGGAAGATGCGTTCGGTGCTGACAAAGCCGATCTTCATTTCCTGGGCCTGCGCCTGGGCGGAACCGATGACTAGCAGCGATGCCGCCAGCAGCATCGCGCACCGGTTGCTCAGAGATTGGGGAAGGGAAAACTTCAAGGTCTTTCTCCGCGTTTGCAAAAAACAGTAATGATAACCGCTCGTCAGAAGCCGGTGCCGAGCTGGAACTGGAAGGCCTGGGTGCGATCCGCATCCTTGGCATTGAGCGGCTTGCCGAACGACAGCTTCAGCGGCCCGATTGGCGATACCCAGCTGATACCCAGACCCGCTGAATAACGGAAGTTGGCCGGCGTAATGCGCTCGCCCGCCGTGGTGTTGAAGACGTTGCCGCCGTCGACGAAGGTGAACCAGCGCAGCGTACGATCTGTGCCGCTGCCCGGGAACGGGAACTGCAATTCAGCGTTGAAGAACGCGCGCGCATTGCCGCCGGTGACGTCCTGCCCGGTAACCGGGTTCACCTGCAGCGACGAGGATTCATAACCGCGCACCGACCCGATACCGCCGGCATAGAAGTTCTTGAATACCGGATAGGGCCGGCTGCCGATCGCATGGCCGTAATCGAGCTCGCCGTTCAGTGCCAGCGTGGTGCTGGTGGAGAACAGTGGCCTGAAATACTGCTGCTGATACGTGCCGCGGTAGTAGCGCAGATCGCCGAAGGTGGAGACATCCAGGTTCGCGCGCTGATAGCGGCCCTTGCTCGGCACGAGGGAACTGTCTCGGCTGTCACGCTGCCACGCCACAGTGAACGGGAAGCCAAGCGTCTTGGCGCTGGTGCCCGAACCGAAGTCGCTGACGTACTGCTGGTAGAGCAAGGGGCTGGTCGGATCGACGTCGACCTGGGTATGTTCCACACCCACGCCGAAGAACACGGTGTCGACCTCGTTGAATGGCACGCCGAAACGCACGTTGCCGCCGATGGTGCGGATCCGGTAGTAGCCCGTGTTCACCGCGGGCGGCGTGGACGTACGCAGGAAGGTTTCGATACTGCGGCTGATGCCGTCATCGGTAAAGTATGGATTGACCTGCGTGAGCGCGATGGTGCGGTTGTACTTGCTGGTATTCACATCCAGGCCCAGCGTATTGCCGCTGCCGAAGACGTTGGCCTGCTGGATCGAGCCCGTCAGCGTGACCTTCTCGCTGCTCGAGAAACCCGCGCCCAGCGAGATCGCGCCGGTCGGCTTCTCGGTGACATTCACGTTCAGGTCGACCTGATCAGTCGTGCCCGGCACTTCGGGCGTCTCGACATTGACTTCGGTGAAATAGCCAAGGCGATCGATACGGTCGCGCGAGAGCTTGATCCGCGAGGCGTCGTACCACGAGCTCTCGACCTGACGCATCTCACGGCGGATCACTTCGTCGCGCGTGCGGGTATTGCCGCCGATGTTGATGCGGCGCACATACACGCGCTTGCCCGGGTCGATCAGAATCGTGAAGCCGACTTCCTTCTTGTCGCGATTGACTTCCGGATTGGCATTGACGTTGGCGAATGCATAGCCGAATTCACCGAGACGGTCGGAAATCTTCTTGATGCTTTCGGTGAGCTTCTGTCCCGAATACACATCGCCGGGCTTGAGCTCGACCAGCGTCTTCAGCTCATCCTGGCGGCCGAACATTTCGCCTTCGAGCTTCACGTTGGATACCGTGAACTTGTCGCCCTCGGTGATATTGATCGTGAGGTAGATGTCCTTGCGGTCCGGCGAGATCGATACCTGTGTCGACTCGACCTGCATTTCCAGATAGCCGCGGTTCAGATAGTAGGACTTCAGCGCTTCGATGTCGCCGGTCAGCTTCTGCTTCGAATACTGGTCGTTCTTGGTGTACCAGGTGAACCAGCCGGGCGTGGTGAGCTTGAGCACATCGCGCAGCTCCTTGTCGGAGAAGGCCTTGTTGCCGACGATGTTGATCTGCCGAATGCGGGAGACGTCGCCCTCGTCCACGGTGAAATTGATATTGACCCGGTTGCGCTCCACGGGCGTCACGGTCGTGGTGATCTTCACGCCATACAGGCCGCGCGACAGGTATTGGCGCTTCAACTCCTGCTCAGCGCGATCGAGCAGCGCCTTGTCATAGATGCGCGACTCGCCCAGGCCGATTTCCTTCAGCGCCTTGGTCAGGGTGTCCTTGTCGAATTCCTTGATGCCGGTGAAGTCGATGGACGCGATCGCGGGCCGCTCTTCAACCGTCACCACCAGCACATTGCCCTCGGCCTCGATGCGCACATCCTTGAAGAAGCCGGTGGCATACAAGGCCTTGATTGCCGCCGAAGCGCGGTCATCGGTGAAGGTGTCGCCAACTTTCACCGGCAGATAATTGAAGACCGTGCCGGCCTCAGTGCGCTGTATGCCCTCGACCCGGATGTCCTTCACAACGAACGGCTCGATCGCGCAGGCGTAGCCGGAACACAGGGCAAAAGCGGCAATGGCGAGCAGACGGCGGGGAAAAAAAGGCAAAGGAGAGCGCTCTGAATTCAATTTCATTGGCTGTTGTTATGTAATGGATGCCGCCGCTCATGCATGGCGGCGGCGACTTCCCTGGGATGCTTTTGGCTCAGGAGATGAGCCGGACGATGTCATTGAACACCGCGACGATCATCAGCGTCATCAGGATACCGATCCCTGCGCGCTGGGCCAGTTCGCCGAACCTTTCGGGAACCGGGCGCCCGGTCAAAACTTCCAGCGAATAATACAGCAAAAGCCCCCCATCCAACACCGGGATGGGTAGCAAATTCATTACGCCCAGACTGATGCTGATGAAGGCGATGAAGGACAGATAGCTGACCATGCCGATGCGCGCGGTCTGCCCGGCGTAATCGGCAATCGTAATCGGGCCGGTGATGTTCTTCAGCGAGACTTCGCCGATGAGCATGCGACCCAGCATGCGCACCGTCATGACCGACGTGTCCCAGGTTTTCTGCGCACCGCGCAGGAGAGCCTTGTGCAGCGGTGCGCTGGCATTGATCATCTCCGGCGCCATCGCCACCTCCGCGCCGATGCGACCAACGCGCTGCCCCTTCTTCTCCACTGCTTCGGGCTGCACCGTCAGCATGAGCGGCACGCCATTGCGCAGCACGGACAACTCGAGATCGCGCTGCGGCGCCGCGCGCACGAGATCGATGAATGCCATGCCGTCCTGCACCGGCTTGCCATCCACGGCTTGAATCCGATCGCCTTCACGCAGCCCCGCCTTTGCCGCCGGGCTGTCCGGCATGATCTTGCCCATCATCGCGGGCGGCCGCGCCAGATCGAGACCAAGCGTCGGCAGGAAATCGGTTTCGAGATCCACGCCAGACAAGGCTTCGGCCGGGATCACTGCCTGGCCACGCGTCTTGCCCTGCGGCGCGGCGTCTTGGCGCTCGTATTCAATGGTCGCGGCATGCCGATCGACCGCCGAGCGCAGCAGCCGCCAGCGCATGTCGGACCAGATCTGCACCGGCTCGCCATCGACTGCAGTGACCATCTCGCCACCGCGCAGGCCGGCTGCATACGCAGGCGTGCCCTGCGCCACCGCGCGCAGCCGCGGCGCCGGTTCCGGGATGCCATGCACATACAGCGCGGCGAAGACGAGAATGGCGAGCAGGAAGTTCGCCAGCGGACCGGCGGCGACGATGGCGATGCGCTTCCACACCGATTGCGCGGTGTATTCGCGCGCCAGTTCATCGCGCGACAGACCGGACACATCAGTCTCGCGCGCATCGAGCATCTTCACGTAGCCGCCCAGCGGCAGCGCCGATAATGCCCATTCGGTCTGATCGGGCCCGAAGCGGCGCGACCAGACGATCTTGCCCATGCCGACGGAAAAGCGCAGCACCTTGACGCCGCACAGGCGCGCCACCCAGTAATGTCCGAGTTCGTGCACCACGACCAGCACGCCGAGCACCACCACGAAAGCCACCAGGGTCTGGAGAAGCATCATGAGATGAGATATCCGGTTGCAAGCGAGCGGGCGCGACGATCCTGTTCCAGCACCGCCGCGATGTCGGCCACCGGCTCATGCGGCAGCGCGTCCATCACCCTCGCTATCAGTTGATCGATCATGCGGAAGCCGATGCGCCCCGCGAGGAAGGCTTCGACCGCCACTTCATTGGCTGCATTCAGCAGCGCCGGTGCAGAACCGCCGGCGCGCAGTGCATCATACGCCAGCCGCAGGCACGGAAAGCGCGTGAAGTCTGGCGGCAGGAAGCGCAGTTGCGCAAACGCGGTCAGATCCAGCGGCGCGACACCGGAAGCGATGCGCTCGGGATAGGCAAGCGCATGCGCGATCGGCGTGCGCATATCCGGATTGCCGAGCTGTGCCAGCACCGAGCCATCGACATACGACACCATGGAATGGATCACGCTCTGCGGATGGATGACCACATCGATCTGATCGGCCGAAGCGCCGAACAGCCAGTGCGCCTCAATCACTTCGAGGCCCTTGTTCATCATCGTTGCCGAGTCGACCGAGATCTTTCGCCCCATGACCCAGTTCGGATGCGCGACCGCTTCTTCGGGCGTCACATCGCCCAGGGTTTCCACCGCGCGGTTCAGGAAAGGTCCGCCCGACGCAGTCAGCAGGATCTTCGCAATGCCGTGCGCCTGCGGCGTACGCGCATAGTCCTGCGGCAGGCACTGGAAGATCGCATTGTGCTCACTGTCGATAGGCAGCAGCGTGGCTCCATTCGTCGCCACCGCATCCATGAACAACTGGCCGGACATCACCAACGCTTCCTTGTTGGCCAGCAGTACCTTCTTGCCGGCGCGGGCCGCGGCGAGCGTGGGCGCGAGGCCGGCGGCGCCAACGATGGCCGCCATTACCGCATCGCACTCGGGCGCGGAAGCGATGGCGCACAATGCCGCCTCGCCGCAGGCCACCTCGATTGCCAGGCCATCGGATGCGAGTAATTCACGCAGTTGCGCGGCTGCTGCCTCGGTGCCGACAACCGCGACCCGCGGCCGGAAACGCCGGCATTGGTCCGCCAGTTCCTGCACCCGCGTATGCGCTGACAAGGCATGGACCCGATAGCGATCCGGATGACGCGCGACCACGTCCAGCGTCGAGACGCCGATGGACCCGGTCGAGCCTAATATCGTGAGGTTTTGCATGAGCTAGAGAGGGGACGACAGCGCCAGGAGCGCAGCCAGCGGCATCACCGGGATCAGCGCGTCGATGCGATCGAGCACGCCGCCATGGCCAGGCAGCAGGCTGCTGCTGTCCTTGAAACCGATGCGGCGCTTGAGCATGGATTCAAACAAATCGCCCGCCACACTGATGGCCACCAGCGCGGTCAGGATCAGCAACAGTCCACCCCAGCCAAAGCCATGCAGCATGTGCGTGGAAAAGGTGTCGGCAAGCATGGGCAGGCGAGTGGACAAGGAGGCGATCACGAGCACCGCGAGCCAGCCGCCGATGGCGCCTTCCCAGGATTTGCCAGGAGAGATCGAAGGCGCAAGCTTGCGCTTGCCAAAGGCCTTGCCTGAGAAATAAGCACCGATATCCGCGATCCAGACGATCGCCATCACCGACAGCAGATACAGCGCCGAATGCTGGTACAGCAACGCGATGGCGATGAAGCAGGCCAGCACGGACAACACGTAGACCCAGGACATCAGCCGGTTGGCTGGACGACTGAGTTCGGGCAGACCGAACTTGAGCGTCGGCGCGAAGCGGATCAGCCATAGTGCGGCCGAGAGCATGAACAGCAGGTGCTGCGTGCGGACGTCTGCGCGCAGCAGGAGCCAAAGCAGCGGCAGGCACCACAGCGCCGCTGACAAGACTGGCCGCGGACTGCGGAACAGGCGCAAGCTTTCCCACGCCGCCGCCGCGAAGAATGCGGTCAGCACCGCCGAAAACAGCAGCTTCGAACCCGACCACGCCACTGCCAGAAGCACCGCAAGCAGCAAGACCGCCGTGATGACGCGGGTTCTCAGCATCAGGAAGCCTTTTTCGCTTCCACCAGCTGTTCACTGGTGCGGCCGAAGCGGCGTTCACGCTGCTGGTAGGAGGCGATCGCCTCGTCCAGCGCGGCGGCGCCGAAATCGGGCCAGTAGGTATCGGTGAAATACATCTCGGCGTACGCGAGCTGCCACAGCAGGAAGTTCGAGATCCTTTCCTCGCCGCCGGTGCGGATGAACAGATCCGGCTCGGGCGCATAGGCCATGGCCAGATACGGCTCGAGCTGCTCTTCGCTGAAGTTACCCGCACCCGGATGCTCGGCCACCATGCGGTTAACCGCCTGCATGATGTCCCAGCGGCCGCCGTAATTCGCGCATATCGTCACGGTGAGCCGCGTGTTATTCGCGGTGCGCCGCTCGGCATTGGCGATCATGCGCTGCAGCTTTTCATCGAAGCGCGACAGATCGCCGATCACCTTCAGGCGGATTTCGTTGACATGCATCTTCGTGATCTCGCGCTCCAGCGCGGTCATGAACAGGCGCATCAGCACCGATACTTCCTCGGGCGGACGACGCCAGTTTTCCGAACTGAATGCGAACAGGGTCAGGAACTCGACGCCGCGATCGACGCAGGCCTCGACCACATCGCGCACGCGTTCAACGCCCTTCGCATGCCCGGCTACGCGCGGCAGAAAGCGCCGCGTGGCCCAGCGTCCGTTGCCGTCCATGATGATCGCGATATGCCGCGGCACCACGCCGGTCATCGGTATTTGCTGCGTCGAACTCGTATGCTTCATGAAGTTATGTCTCGTTGGATGGGCGCAGGCCGCAAAGCGACCCGCGCATCAAACCGACCGTCCTCAGACCGTCAGGATTTCCTTTTCCTTCTCGGCCACCATCTTGTCGATTTCAGCGACATAGCGGTCGGTCAGCTTTTGCACATCATCCTGCGCGCGGCGCTCGTCGTCCTCGGAAACCGCCTTGTCCTTGACCAGCTTCTTCAATCCTTCATTGGCATCGCGACGCACATTGCGCACCGCGACCTTGCCTTCCTCGGCTTCAGTCTTGACCAGCTTCACCATTTCCTTGCGGCGCTCTTCGGTCAGCGGCGGCGTCGGCACGCGGATCATGTCGCCCTGGGTCGACGGGTTAAGGCCGAGGTCGGATTCGCGGATCGCCTTTTCCACCGCGGCGACCATCTTCTTTTCCCACGGCTGCACGCCGATCGTGCGCGCGTCGATCAGGGTGACGTTGGCCACGCCGCTGATCGGGGTCGGGGTGCCGTAATAGTCGACGCGCACATGGTCCAGGATGCCCGGATGCGCGCGCCCGGTGCGCACTTTCGCGAGATTGCTCTTCAGCGTCTCGAGCGATTTGCGCATTTTTTCTTCGGTACTTTTCTTGACGTCAGCGATGGTCATGCTGCTCTCCTGTATTGCTTGGAATATTCGATAAATCAGACGTGGCCAAAGGCTTAAACGTGAACCAGCGTGCCCTCATCCTCGCCGAGCACGATGCGCGCCAGCGCGCCGGGCTTGACGATGGAAAACACGCGGATCGGCAGTTTCTGGTCGCGGCACAGCGCGAACGCGGTGGCGTCCATCACCTGCAGATGGCGCGAGATGGCTTCGTCGAAGCTGATGCTGCTGTAGCGGGTCGCGCTCGGATCCTTGTTCGGATCGGCGCTGTAGACGCCGTCGACCTTGGTGGCCTTGAGCACCACCTGGGCGCCGATTTCCGAGCCGCGCAGCGCGGCGGCGGTGTCGGTGGTGAAGAACGGATTGCCGGTGCCGGCGGCAAAGATGACGATCTTGCCTTCTTCGAGATACTGCAGCGCCTTCGGCCGCACATAGGGCTCGACGACCTGCTCAATGGAAATGGCGGACATCACCCGCGCGGTCATGCCCTGCTGGCGCATCGCATCGGCCAGCGCCAGCGAATTCATCACAGTGGCGAGCATGCCCATGTAGTCCGCGGTGGCGCGGTCCATGCCCTGCGCGCCAGGCGCGACTCCGCGAAAGATGTTGCCGCCTCCGATGACGATGGCCAGCTCGACGCCGAGCTGTGCCACTTCCTTAACGTCCGCCACCATGCGCTCGATCGTGGCGCGGTTGATGCCGTAGGCGTCGTCGCCCATGAGGGCCTCACCGGAAAGCTTCAGGAGTACGCGCTTGTACGCTGCTTGAGTCATAGATTTGGCTCCAATGGATATTCCGGTTGTTCACACACTGTCTTGCATCCCGGAACATGGCTCGATAATCGGCCATTTTACAGCGCCATCGCACGACTCCGGGACGAAGGCGGGCAATGTCCCTGCCCGCCCGTTAAAAAAACGGGCCTTTCGGCCCGTTTTGTTTCGCCCGACTCAGGCGCCTTTGGCGGCAGCCACCTGGGCAGCCACCTCGGCGGCGAAGTCGTCCACCTTCTTCTCGATGCCCTCGCCGACCACGTACAGCGTGAAGGATTTCACGGTCGTGTTATTGGCCTTGAGCATCTGCTCGACGGTTTGCTTGTCGTTCTTTACGAAAGCCTGGTTCAGCAGCGACACTTCCTTCAGGTACTTCTGCACCGAACCTTCGACCATCTTGGCGGCGATGTCGGCCGGCTTGCCGGATTCCTGGGCCTTCAGCGTCGCCACCGAACGCTCGCGCTCGATCAGCTCGGCCGGCACGTCAGAAGACGCCAGCGCCACCGGTTTCATCGCGGCGATGTGCATGGCCACGTCTTTCGCGACCTGCTCGTTGTCGCCTTCATAAGCGACCATCACGCCGATGCGGGTGCCATGCAGGTACGAGACCAGCTTGCTGCCCTCGAAACGCTTGAAGCGGCGGATCGACATGTTTTCGCCGATGCGGCCGACCAGCTCGGTGCGGGTTTCTTCGATGGTCTTACCGTCGTTCTGCAGCGCGGACAGCGCGGCGACGTCGGCCGGGTTCTGCTCGGCGGCCACGCGAGCGACATCGCTGGCCAGCTTCAGGAAGTCGTCGTTCTTGGTGACGAAGTCAGTTTCGCAATTGACTTCGACCAGCGCGCCGACGTTGCCATTGATATAGGCCGCGACCACGCCTTCGGCGGTCACGCGCGAGGAAGCCTTCGAAGCCTTGCTGCCGAGCTTCACGCGCAGAAGTTCTTCTGCTTTCCCCATGTCGCCGGCGGCTTCGGTCAGCGCCTTCTTGCATTCCATCATCGGCGCATCGGTTTTGGCGCGGAGTTCGCCAACCATTGCTGCGGTAATTGCTGCCATCTTGTTCTCCTTGCTAGCGGAGGGCCGCCGTGGCGGCCGCTCGATCATTCAGAAATGTTTGCTGCGATGTTATCGAGGCTCGAAAAGAGGCTCGAAAAAAAGGGGCGAACCGATGTTGCCCCTTTTTGCGTCCCGCCCGCGGCCGGGCCGCGGACCGAGGCAGATTATGCCTGCTCGTTGACTTCGACGAATTCGTCGCTGCCAGCTTCGCCGCGAATCGATTCGACCAGGTCGGTCGCCGCGCTGTTGCGGCCTTCGATGATCGCGTCCGCCACGCCGCGCGCATACAGCGCGATGGCCTTGGAGGAGTCGTCGTTGCCAGGGATCACGTAAGCCACGCCGTCCGGCGAGTGGTTGGTGTCGACCACGCCGATGACCGGGATGCCCAGCTTGGCGGCTTCGGTGATGGCGCCCTTGTGGTAGCCGACGTCGATGACGAAGATCGCGTCAGGCACGCCGTTCATGTCCTTGATGCCGCCGATGGACTTTTGCAGCTTGTCCATTTCGCGACGGAACATCAGCGCTTCCTTCTTGGACATCTTTTCCACCGAACCGTCTTCCACGGCGGCTTCCATTTCCTTCAGGCGCTTGATCGAGGTCTTGATGGTCTTGAAGTTGGTCAGCATGCCGCCCAGCCAGCGCTGGTCGACATAGGGCACGCCTGCGCGCTGCGCTTCGGCGGCGATAAGGTCGCGCGCCTGGCGCTTGGTGCCAACCATCAGCACGGTGCCACGGTTCGCAGCCAACTGGCGAATGTACTTCATCGCTTCGTTGTACTTGTTGAGCGTGACTTCGAGGTTGACGATATGAATCTTGTTGCGGTGGCCGAAGATGTACGGAGCCATCTTGGGGTTCCAGAAGCGGGTTTGGTGTCCGAAATGGATACCGGCTTCCAGCATTTCGCGCATGGTAACAGCCATGAAATTCTCCAGGGTTGGGTCTGGAATCCGGTCAGTCACCCACGTAGCAAAAAGCACAGCGGGCACCCTTTTTGGAACCGGATTCGCGATTGAAAGAAAGTTAACTCGACTGGGTCAGTCAAGCGAACCCCGGATTCTAACCGGATTTGCGGGCCCGAGGCAAGGCGCATACCATCCGCATGGACCGGAAACAGCGGCTGGCGGCGGCCCCACCGCGCAGGAAACGTCGTTGCAAAGCCTCGTCTATAATCGCGCCTTGTCCCTGCCCTTCGCCGCCCCGGCGACTTCCAGCAAAGCATTCACCATGGCTGCCATCACCATCAAGACCGAAGAGGATATCCGCGGCATGCGCGTCGCCGGCCGCCTCGCCGCCGAAGTCCTCGATTACATTGCCCCGTTCGTGAAACCGGGCGTCACCACCGGCGAGCTCGACCGGCTCTGCCACGACTACATGGTCAATGTGCAGGGCACGGTGCCGGCGCCGCTGAACTACTGCCCGCCCGGCTACACGCCCTACCCGAAATCGATCTGCACCTCGGTCAACGACGTTATCTGCCACGGCATCCCCGGCGACAAGGCGCTGAAGAACGGCGACGTGCTCAACATCGACGTCACCGTCATCAAGGATGGCTACCACGGCGACACCAGCCGCATGTTCCTCGTCGGCCAGCCTTCCATCCTCGCCAGGCGCCTGGCCGACATCACCTATGAATGCATGTGGATCGGCATTTCGAAGGTGAAGCCGGGCGCGCATCTCGGCGACATCGGCCATGCGATCCAGCAGCACGCGGAAAAGGCCGGCTACAGTGTGGTGCGCGAATTCTGCGGCCACGGCATCGGCAAGATCTTTCATGAAGAGCCGCAGGTGCTGCACTACGGCCGACCGGGCACACTCGAAAAACTGGTGCCGGGCATGATCTTCACCATCGAGCCGATGATCAATGCCGGTCGGCGCGAGATCCGTGAGATGACCGACGGCTGGACCATCAAGACTAAGGACCGCAGCCTGTCGGCGCAATGGGAGCACACGATCCTGGTCACCGAGACCGGTTATGAAGTGCTGACCGTCTCGCCCGGCATGCCGGCGCCGCCCGCCTTCATCGCATCGCAGGACACGCAAGCCGTCACCGCATGAGCATCGCCATGGCCACGCTTGCGCCGGAGCTGAAGGAGAGGCTGAAGCTTGATCGCGCTAGCGCCATCTCCGCCTACGACAGCCACCGCAACCCGGACCGTCTGACCACCGAGCTGCGGCAATGCGTCGATCGCATTCTCACTGCCGCCTGGCGCGAGCTGGCCATGCCGGACGACAGCGCGCTGGTCGCGGTCGGCGGCTATGGCCGTGGCGAGCTGTTTCCGTATTCCGACGTCGACGTGCTGATCCTGCTGCCGGCGGCGCCCGACGGCACGGCCAAGGAGCGGCTGGAGGCGCTGGTGCAACTGCTCTGGGACCTTGGCCTGGAGATCGGCCACAGCATACGCACCGTCGACGAATGCCTGACCGAATCCGCGGCCGACATCACGGTGCAGACCAGCCTGCTGGAGTCGCGCCTGGTGTGCGGCAGCCGCAAGCTGTTCACGCAATTGCAGGACCGCTTCTTCGCGGCGATGGACGCGCAGGAATTCTTCCAGGCCAAGACGCTGGAGATGCAGCAGCGCCATGCAAAGTACGAGGACACGCCCTACAGCCTCGAGCCCAACTGCAAGGAAAGCCCGGGCGGACTGCGCGACCTGCAGGTAATCCTGTGGATCGCCAAGGCTGCGGGCCTGGGCGACTCCTGGCGCAAGCTGGCCGCGCGCGGCCTGATCACGCCGCTGGAAGCGCGTCAGCTGGCGCGCCAGGAACGCACGATCAAGGACATCCGCGTGCGCCTGCATCTGCATGCCGGCCGGCGCGAGGATCGCCTGGTATTCGATGTGCAGACGCCGCTGGCGCTGTCCTTCGGCTTTGCCAATACCGAGAGCCGGCGCGCCAGCGAATTCCTGATGCAGCGCTACTACTGGGCCGCGAAGGCGGTGACCCAGCTCAACACCATCCTGGTGCAGAACATCGAAGGCCAGCTGTTCCCGCAGCCGGCCTGCCCGCTGGCGATCAACCAGCGCTTCAACGAGGTCAACGGCCTGATCGACATCGCGCACGACAATGTGTTCGAGACCACGCCCTCGGCCATGCTCGAGATCTTCCTGCTGATGCAGCAGCACCGCGAGCTGCGCGGCATGACCGCGCGGGCCATGCGCGCGCTGTGGCATGCGCGCACCCGCATCAACGCCGCCTTCCGGCGCGACCCGGCCAACCGCGCGCTGTTTCTGCGCATCCTGCAGGAGCCGGAAGGCATCCTGCATGCGCTGCGCCGCATGAACGGGCTGTCGGTGCTGGGCCGCTACCTGCCCAACTTCCGCAAGATCGTCGGCCAGATGCAGCATGACCTGTTCCATGTCTACACCGTGGACCAGCACATCCTGATGGTGGTGCGCAATGTGCGCCGCTTCACCATGCCCGAGCATGCGCATGAATATCCGTTCTGCAGCCAGTTGATGGCCAACTTCGAGCGGCCGTGGGTGCTGTATGTGGCGGCTTTGTTCCACGATATCGCCAAGGGTCGCGGCGGCGATCATTCGCTGCTGGGCATGAGCGATGCGCAACGCTTCTGCCGCGACCATGGCATGTCGACTGAAGACACCGAGCTGGTGGTGTTCCTGGTGCAGCATCACCTGGCGATGTCGCATGTGGCGCAGAAGCAGGACCTGTCGGACCCGGCGGTGATCCGCGAATTCGCCACGCTGGTCAAGGACGAGCGCCATCTGACCGCGCTGTATCTGCTCACCGTTGCCGACATCCGTGGCACCAGCCCGAAGGTCTGGAACGCGTGGAAGGGCAAGCTGCTGGAAGACCTGTTCCGCATGACGCTGCGCGCGCTCGGCGGCGAAGCGCCATCGGCCGCGCGCGAGCTGCGCAGCCGCCAGAACGAAGCCCTGCGCACGCTGCGGCTTTACGGCTTGCCCGAAGGCGCGCACGAGCGCCTGTGGAACCAGCTCGACACTGCCTACTTCCTGCGCCACGACGCTTCCGACATCGCCTGGCAGACGCGCATGCTCTACACCCGCGTCGATGCCGACCAGCCCATCGTCAAGTGCCGGCTCGCGCCGATCGGCGAAGGCCTGCAGGTGACGGTCTATGTCAAGGACCAGCCCGACCTGTTCCTGCGCATCTGCGCCTATTTCGAGCGCAAGAATTTCAGCATTCTCGATGCGAAGATTCACACCACCAGGAACGGCTATGCGCTCGATACCTTCCTCGTCACCGAGCCGGCATTCGCCAACAGCTACCGCGACATCATCACGCTGATTGAACACGAGCTGGCCGAGGCGTTGTTGCATCCCGAGGTGCCGCCGCCGCCGCGCAAGGGCCGGCTGTCGCGGCTGTCACGCAGCTTCCCGGTCAGCCCGACCGTGGACCTGCGGCCCGACGAGCGCGGCCAGTATCACCTGCTGTCGATCTCCGCAGGCGACCGCAACGGGCTCCTCTATTCGGTCGCCAGCGTGCTGGCCAAGTACCGCGTGAACCTGCATGCGGCCAAGGTGATGACGCTGGGCGAGCGCGTCGAAGACGTGTTCCTCGTCGATGGCCCGGTGCTGCAGCATGCGCGCAGCCAGATCCAGCTCGAGCGCGAACTGCTCGATGCCTTGCAGGCCTGAGTCTTTTTATCTTCAAACGATTTCCGATTGCCATGACTGAACCGCTGCGCCTGTCCAAACGCATGTCCGAACTGGGACTGTGCTCCCGCCGTGAAGCCGATGAATGGATCGCGCGCGGCTGGGTGCGGGTCGATGGCCAGGTAGTCTCCGAACTCGGCAGCAAGGTGCTGCCGCATCAGAAGGTCACCGTCGAACGCCAGGCCGCCGCGCAGCAGGCCAAGCGCGTCACGGTGCTGCTACACAAGCCCATGGGTTATGTCAGCGGCCAGGCCGAGGATGGCTACCGTCCGGCGGTGGTGCTGGTCACGCCCGAGAATCGCTGGGACGAGGACAAGGCGCCGCTGCAATTCCACGGCTCGCAATTGAAGAGCCTGGTGCCTGCCGGTCGCCTGGACATCGACTCCACCGGTCTTTTGGTGCTGACCCAGGATGGCCGCATCGCCAAGCAGCTCATCGGCGAGGACACCAGCATCGAAAAGGAATACCTGGTGCGTGTGCAATACCAGCGCGGTCCGCGCCTGCCCGATGCCGAGCTGAAGCGGCTGAACCATGGCCTGTCGCTGGATGGCAAGAAGCTGTTGCCGGCCAAGGTCAGCTGGCAGAACGAAGATCAATTGCGTTTCGTGCTGCGCGAAGGCAAGAAGCGGCAGATACGGCGCATGTGCGAGCTGGTCGGGCTGAAGGTGCTCGGCCTGAAGCGCGTGCGTATCGGCCGCGTGAAGCTTGGCAATCTGCCGCCGGGCAAGTGGCGCTACCTCGGATCGGAAGAAGGCTTCTGAGCACAGGCGTTGCCGTTGCTGTGAACGCGGCGACCAGCATGCGTCATTCCCCGGACTTGCTTGCGCTGGACGGGGAGCAAGCTTCGTCGCTCCGCATCAACTGCGCTTGCGGTCTTGCGCTGTAGTCATTCTCCAGAAGCGACAGGCAGAGCTGCAGCTCCAGCAGGCTTTTCAGGGTCTCTGTGGCGCTGCTGTTGCCCAGCTTGCTCATGCGCAGGATCAGGCTCTCTTCCAGCTGCAGCATGAGGTCCGGATCCATGCCTGTCCATTTGTTGAACTTCCACTGTTTCCGCAAGTTGGTCAGCATGAAAACGCGTCCATTGCGCTCTATCTGCTCGTAGATCGCGTCAATGACTGCTTTTGCGCTTATGCCACCTTTTGCGTAACCCCTACAGACAAATTTCAACAGCGAGGTGTTGCTGCGCAGAGCATTCTCGATTGTCTCCAAACCGGCAATGCCGATCAGGTTGCCCGACATGGTCAAAATCTGCAGTGCCACGTGCTGAACCAGCATTTCGGCAAGATATGTCGCGCCCTTTTCTCGAATGGCGTTATGGTCAAGAAGCAGTTCAAGGACCTGCGGTTGCGTCGGCGTTTCCTTCTGAAGATGTTTTCGCAGCAGCCCCAGGATGGCTTTGAGCATTGCGTCGTCAATTGCAGATCCACGCAGCTTGAGTGTGGATGATTTCGAGCGCGGCCAGTCTTCCGAACGCAACAGGCATACGGCTGACTTTTCGAGATCGCGGTCTACATCGCAGCCGTTGCGATACTTTTCGCTCAGCAGCTTGTTCGCCTCGCGATTACCTCCCACCGCCGACTTGATGAGCGAATCGATTGCCTTCTCATGATCCCTTTTGACGGACTCGCCGCTTTCGTATTGCAAGTACAAGTGATACTGCGCACGGGCATCGCCTTGCTGCGCGGCCTTGTGAAACCACAAGAGCGCCGTTTCAGGGTTCTTCTGCACGCGCTCGCCCTGCAGGTAGTACATCCCCAGTTCAAATTGCGCTCCCGCATCGCCGCGTTCTGCCCGCCCCATGCACCAATCCAAGCCCCGAGTCGCTCCGGTGTTTACGGCGATGCTCGCCACGCCATTCCCGGCTGGAGCCGCATCCAACAACAGCGGCGCTGTTATCGACACCACCGCGCTTCCCGCTCCAGGCTGCGGCTGCGTAGACAGCAGCGTTGCGCCCTGCTCCTGAGGCTGCAGGCCGGGTACGCGAGCGCCGCCAACTTGCTCTTCATGCGAAACCAGTTGCTCCGGATATATGTCTATCGACTGCACTAAAGCTCCGGTGATGGATGGATCCATGGATTTTCCCCTCGTTGAAAGCGCGATCAGTGACGTCAACCTCGTCGCAGGTTCCTTCGACACCTCGAAGCAAGCCTTGCCTGCGCACAGGCGTTGCAGAGCCCGTTATCGAATGCGATCAACTTCCGCCAGGCACAGAGACGGCAATATATCCGCACCTGAAACGCACTCACGCCCGGTAATGCGCGCTACCTACGCTGCTTCTTCGTGTATCGCAGCATCGGCGTGTCCGGCGCAGAGCCCACGCGCCAGCGACAACAGCAAAGGAGACATGTATCGATATCCTGCTCATAGATGACAATGCCGACGACCGCGCACTCGCGCGCCGCGCACTGATGCAAGCGCTGCCGGGAGCGCGTATTGCCGAGGTCGCCACGCTGCGCGACTTCGAAGCGCGGCTCTCCGAAGAATATGATTGCGTGATTACCGACTACCGCCTCGGCTGGAGCGATGGGCTTACGCTGCTGCGGCGCCTGCAGGATGCGCATCCCGACCAGCCCGTGATCATGTTCACTGATAGCGGCAGCGAGGAAGTCTGCGCCGAAGCCATGAAGGCCGGCCTGGCTGATTACCGGGTCAAGCGGCGCGCCGAGTTTGCGCGCCTGCCGCTGGCCGTGCGCGACGCGGTTTCACTGGCCGCGGCACGGTCTCAATCGCTGCAAAGCGCGCGGCACGTTGCTGAACTGCTCGAACGCGAACGCCATGCGCGCAACGAAGCGGTGCGCGCCAGTCATCTGAAGGATGAATTCCTGGCGACGGTATCGCATGAATTGCGCACGCCCTTATCGGCCATCCTCGGCTGGGCGCACCTGTTGCAGATGGGCCGCCTCACGCGCCAGCAGGAGAAGGAAGCCTTCGCCGTCATCGAGCGCAGCGCCCGCGCGCAGGCCAAGCTGATCGATGACATCCTCGATGTGTCGCGCATCGTCTCAGGCACCTTGCGCGTCGACCTGGGGCCGATCGACCTGCTCTCGTCGCTGCGCTCGGCGCTGGACGCGGCGCGGCCGCTGGCGGCGGCCAAGACCATCTCGCTGACCTCGGTGCTCGATCCCGCGCCGCCGCCAGTGCGCGGCGATGCGCCGCGGCTGGAACAGGTGGTGCTGAACCTGCTGACGAATGCAATCAAGTTCACGCCGCAAGGCGGCTTGGTACAGCTCGGCCTGGACCGGCACGGCTCATCGGTGCGCATCAGCGTGCAGGACAATGGCGAGGGCATCGCCGCCGGGATGCTGCCGCATGTGTTCGACCGTTTCTGGCAAGGCGAATCCGGCCCGACGCGGCGCCACGGCGGGCTCGGCATCGGGCTGTCGGTAGTCAAGAGCCTGGTCGAAATCCATGGCGGCACGGTGGCGGCGACGAGCGCCGGGCCCGGCCAGGGTGCCAGCTTCACCGTGCTGCTACCGGTGGCGGTGATGCGCGAGCAGGATGTGGCCGGCTTCGAGCGCCGCGCCGAGGCGCAGGCCCGTCACCATGAACTGCGCGGCATCCGCGTGCTTGCCGTGGATGATGATCCCGATACTGCCGCGATCATGTCTCGCGTGCTCAGCGCGTATGGCGCGCAGGTGGACACCGCCCGCAATGCCGACGAAGCGCTGGCATTGCTGACTGCTGCCGACCGCTTCGATGTGCTGTTGTCCGACATCGGCATGCCGGGCCAGGATGGTTATGGCTTGATCGCGCGGGTGCGCGAATTGCCCCGTCCGCAGGGCGATATTCCTGCGGCTTCGGTTACCGCCTTTGCCCGCGGCCGCGACCGCGAACGGGCGCTGATGGCCGGCTTCGATGCGCATTTGACCAAGCCAGTCGAGCCAGGTGAATTGATTGCGGTGGTGCTGGCGCTGTTGAAGCGTAGAGATCGCGCCTGAGGTGACGGGCCATAGGCGCGGACATCATCGCGGGACACCGCTTCGGCCTGACGGTACTTCGCCTCGCGACTCGCGATGCCTTAATCGTCGTCCGACGCATCCAACCCCGGAAACAGCACCTCGGTGAAACCGAAGCGCGTGAAGTCGCGTATGCGCATCGGATACAGGATGCCGGCCAGGTGGTCGCATTCATGCTGCACCACGCGCGCATGGAAGCCGTCGACATCCCGCTCGATGCGCTGGCCGTACTGGTCGAAGCCTTCATAGCGCAGCCGGTGGTAGCGCGGCACCATGCCGCGCAGGCCCGGCACCGACAGGCAGCCTTCCCAGTCTTCCTCGGTTTCCTGCGACATGGGCGTGAGTACCGGATTGATCAGCACCGTCTCCGGCACCGGCGCGGCCTCCGGATAGCGCGGGTTCTGGCGAAAGCCGAAGATCACCAGTTGCAGGTTCACGCCGATCTGCGGCGCGGCCAGGCCAGCGCCATTGGCCGCGTGCATGGTGTCGAACATGTCGGCGATCAATGCATGCAGCTCGGGCGTATCGAACACGGTGACCGGCTCGGCCGCGCGCAGCAGGCGCGCGTCGCCCATCTTCAGGATGTCGCGAACGCTCACTTCCTCGCCTCCAGGTAGGCGGCAAGACCTGCGCCAGTCTCGGGATGTTTCAGGCCCATCTCCAGCGTCGCCTTCAGGTAGCCGAGCTTGGAGCCGCAGTCGTAGCGGGTGCCGGCATAGCGGTAGGCCAGCACGGCTTCGCGCTGCATCAGCGCGGCGATGCCGTCGGTGAGCTGGATTTCGCCGCCGGCGCCCTTGCCTATCTTCTCCAGGCATTCAAAGATGCGGTTGGTCAGCACATAACGGCCGACCACGGCCAGCGTCGAAGGCGCCTGTTCCGGCGCGGGCTTTTCCACGATGGCATTCACCCGCTCGATGCCCGGCTGGTACTCGGTGGCGCTGACGATGCCGTAGGACCCGGTTTCCGACTTTGGCACATCCTGCACCGCGAGGATGGACAAGCCTTCGCGCTCGAACACATCGACCATCTGCGCCATCACCGGCTTCTCGCCTGCGGGCGCATCCATGAAGTCGTCGGCCAGCAGCACCGCGAACGGATCGTTGCCAACCACCGGCTTGGCGCACAGCACCGCGTGGCCCAGGCCGAGCGGCTCGGACTGGCGGATGAAGATGCAGTTCACATGCGACGGAATCACCTTGCGCGTGATTTCCAGCAGCTTCGTCTTGCCCGCGGCTTCGAGTTCGGCTTCGAGTTCGTAGGCCTTGTCGAAGTGGTCCTCGATGGCGCGCTTGTTGCGGCCAGTGATGAACACCATCTCGGTAATGCCAGCAGCCACCGCTTCTTCCACCGCGTACTGAATCAGCGGCTTGTCGACGATGGGCAGCATTTCCTTGGGCGCGGCCTTGGTCGCCGGCAGGAAGCGGCTGCCGAGCCCGGCGACGGGGAAAACTGCCTTGGTGATCTTTCTCATGACTGCTCCTGGTTGTCCGGGTTGGCGTCGCTCAGCATGCGCAGCAGTTCGGCCTCGTCGATCACGGCCACGCCCAGTGTTTCGGCCTTGGCCAGTTTGCTGCCGGCATCACTGCCTGCAACGACGTAATTCGTCTTCTTCGACACCGAGGCGCTGACCTTGCCGCCGACGGCGAGGATGCGCTCGGAAGCGTCTTCGCGCGTGAGCGTGGGCAGCGTGCCGGTCAGCACGAAGACCTTGCCCGCGAACGCGCCCGGCTCGGCCCGCGCCGCGCCCGCGGTTTCTTCCCAGTGCACGCCGTTGGCGCGCAGTTGGGCCACCAGCTCGCGGTTCATGGCGTCGGCGAAGAATTGCAGCACCGAGCGCGCCACCACCGGGCCGATGTCGGCCACTTCCAGCAAGCGGGCTTCGTCGGCCGCCATCAGCGCATCCATGCTGCCGAAGTGGCTGGCCAGCTCGCGCGCCGTGGATTCGCCGACATGGCGGATGCCGAGTGCGTAGATGAAGCGCGCCAGCGTGGTGGATCGGGACTTGTCTATCGCTTTGACCACGTTGTTTGCGGATTTCTCCGCCATGCGCTCAAGTTCCACCAATGCGGTGACGCCGAGACGGTAGAGATCGGCGGCGGTATGCACGATGCCGCGGTCCACCAGTTGCTCCACCAGTTGATCGCCGAGACCTTCAATGTCCATGGCGCGGCGCGACACGAAATGCAGCAGGCCGCCCTTCCTCTGTGCCGGGCACTTGACCCAGCCGCCGGAACAGCGCGCCACCGCTTCCTCTTCGGGCCGCACGATGGGCGAGCCGCACACCGGGCACAGCGTCGGCATGACGAAGGGCCGCGCATTTGGTCCGCGCCGCTCGGGCACATGGGCCACGACTTCGGGAATCACGTCGCCTGCACGGCGCACGATGACGGTGTCGCCGATCTGGATATCCTTGCGCCGCACTTCGTCTTCGTTGTGCAGCGTGGCATTCGTGACCGTGACGCCACCGACCGACACCGGCGCCAGCCGCGCTACCGGCGTGATTGCGCCGGTGCGGCCGACCTGCACGCCGATGTCCAATACCTCCGTCAGGGCTTCCTCAGCCGGAAACTTGTGCGCCAGCGCAAAGCGCGGCGCGCGCGACACGAAACCCAGCCGCGCCTGCTGGTCGATGCGATTGACCTTGTAGACCACGCCATCGATTTCATACGGCAATTGCGCGCGCTTTTCGCCGATACCGCGAAAGAAGCCCAGCAAGCCATCCGCGCCGCGCACCACGGCGCGCTCGGCCGCAACCGGCACACCGATGTCGCGGTACCAATCCAGGAGCGCTGAATGCGATTCGGGCAGCGGCGCGCCGTCGAGCTGGCCGATGCCGTAGGCGAAGAAGCGCAGCGAACGGCCGGCGGTGATGCGCGGATCGAGCTGACGCAGGCTGCCGGCGGCGGCATTGCGCGGGTTGGCGAATTCCTTCTGGCCGAGCTCGCGCTGGCGCGCGTTGAGCTTGTTGAAATCGGCCTTGAACATCAACACTTCGCCGCGGATGTCGAGGATGCGCGGCGCCTTGTCGCAACGCAGCCGCAGCGGAATCGCGCGCACGGTGCGGATGTTGGCGGTGACGTTCTCGCCGGTGGCGCCGTCGCCGCGGGTGGCGGCACAGGTCAAAACACCATCTTCATAGCGCAGGTTGATCGCCAGGCCGTCGAATTTCAGCTCGCAGTTGTATTCGACCGGCTCCGCGTCCTCATCGATGCCCAGGCCGTCGCGCACTCGCCGATCAAAGTTGGCGATGTCTTCATCGGCAAAGCCGTTGTTGATGGACAGCATCGGCACCGCATGCCGCACCGGCTCGAAGCCGGCCGCCGCGGCGCCGCCTACGCGCTGGGTCGGCGAATCCGGCGTGATCAGTTCCGGGTTCGCGGCTTCCAGCGCCTGCAGTTCGCGGAACAGCCGGTCATATTCCGCATCGGGCACCGTCGGATTGTCGAGCACGTAATAGGCGTAGTTGTGCCGGGCGAGTTCGGCGCGCAGGGCGCGGATGCGCGCCGCTTCGTCGGAAGGACGTTCAGTGTCTTGGGGAGGCATGCGTCGGAAGAATTGGGCCTGAGAGCCGATCAGGCAAACAGGCGTTGCGCCCGCGTCGAACCTGCCGGGATTTCCGAACTTTCCATGTCGGCGTAAAACGCCTGCACCTGGGTCGCAATCTCGGCCAGGGTGGCTTCGGACAGGGGTTGATTGGAATCATCGACCACAGTGCCGTCCAGCCGCGCCGCAAGCGATTTGGCGCAGGCGATCATCGCGCCGTAACCATCGCGCGCCGCCGCCACCAGCGCCACGTCCAACAGCAGCGTCAGGCGCGAGGTGGTGGTTTCCGACGCCTGGTTGACATTGGTGCTGATCGAAAACAGCACGCCACCGTCGCCATCGGGCATGACCAACCGGCCATCCGGGCGCAGATCGAAACCCTGGCGTTCCAGTGCGGCCAGCAGGGTGCCAATCTGCCACGGCGCGCGGTTCGACTGCACGCTGACCGACAGCTGCGCACCGTATTCATTGACGAATTGATGCAGGCCACGCGCAATTGCCACCACGCGCCCCATGTCCGGCACATCACATTCGGCATTGAGTTCATCGGCGACCTGGCGCAGCCGCGCGACGAATTCCGAGTATTCGATTTCATTGAGCGCGGTAACGCGGTTGGCCAGTTGCACGCCGGCCTGCAGCATCGAGTACAGCCGGCCATGCGCTACCGATTCCCAGCGGCCATCGTCGGCCAGGCCGATGAAATGCACCGGCTTGTTGCCGACGTGGCGCAGGCGCTGAATCACCGGCAGGACGCGGTCGCCGCGCATTGGCGTCTCGAGCTGCAGCGGGATGGCGCAATCGATGAGCTGGTCGACAGGCAGATCCGGGTAATGGTGATGCGATGGATGGCTATCCTCGGCGCGCGCTGGTGTGGCCGGCGCGGCCGGTGCAGTCTGCACGTGTTCCATATGCGGCGTATCCGTGAACGCTGCGCCAGCCGCGGGAGCCAAGTCCGCGTCATCCGTGGCCGTGGCCGATGCGCGGGCACCAAGCGCCTCGCCGAAGCCTGGCTCGATGCGCGCGCCGCTCGGCCGTTCCGGCTGCATCAGCACATCGTGCTGGTCGTCCGAAAATGCGCGTTCGACCGTCTTGCGCGTCTTGTATTCCTGCCACTTGTTATAGGAAAACACCCCGACGACGATTGCGCCGCCGATGGCGATCAGGCTGGCTTGTAAATCAGTCATGCATGCGCCCCGAAGGAGATGGCAGCGGCCAGCGCCGCTTGCGCCGGGCAGTAGCGGTGTGCGTCCCTGATGGGGGATACGGTTCGGGTCATCGTAGATTCCAGATAGTTGACGGGCTGCGTGATGTTATTGGACCTGCTTTCCTGGCCAGAGGCGCCGCGCCGGGCGGCGTATCGTCAACCGCGGTAGCGTAAGTGCTCGCATGTAAAGTTGTCAAGCCGAGACACCCGCCCCCACCGTTCGTCGCCAGTCTGGCTAAAGCGCTTGACAAGCCTTCGCACCGAGCGTGCGCAAGGTTGACGAACATCAACACTATTTGCCATTTTGACCATAAAATGTTTTTTGCAGCGTCGGCATGCCGGCGCTGCAAAAAACAGTCATACGTAGAAGTCCATACGAGCGACCGGGAAATTTTCCCGCACGGTAAGGGAGTTGATCATGTCTGATGCCAAAACCTTCAAGCTGCACGACTTGACGATGCTCACGATTCATCCCGTGGTCAGCATGGTGCGCAAATGGTGGTGGAGCCGCGCCGAGGCGCACTACCTGATCTGCGCCGATGTCGAGCAGTCCCGCGCCCGCGAAGCGCAACAGAATGCCGCCTACTATCAGAAGCAGGCGGCGCTGGCCAGGTCGCAGCGCATCGGCAACGCATAAACCAGGCCGATCGGGCTCAATCGGGCTCAGGCGGCGCGGGCTTCATCCGCGAAACTGGCGGCCGATTTCAGGTCGACCGCCACGATGCGCGATACGCCCTGCTCCTGCATCGTCACGCCGATCAACTGCTCGGCCATCTCCATGGCAATGCGGTTGTGCGAGATGAACAGGAACTGGGTCTGCGCCGACATGCGCTTGACCATGTTGCAGAAGCGCTCGGTGTTCGCATCGTCCAGCGGCGCGTCGACTTCGTCGAGCAGGCAGAACGGCGCCGGATTGAGCTGGAACATCGCGAATACCAGGGCAGTCGCGGTCAGCGCCTTTTCGCCGCCTGAGAGCAGGTGGATGGTCGCGTTCTTCTTGCCCGGCGGCTGCGCCATCACCTGCACGCCCGCATCCAGGATCTCGTCGCCGGTCATGTTCAGGCGCGCATTGCCGCCGCCGAACAGTGCCGGGAACAGCAGGCCGAAGTGATGGTTGACCTTGTCGAAAGTGTCCTGCAGCAGTTCGCGGGTTTCGCGGTCGATCTTGTGGATCGCATCTTCCAGCGTGGCAATCGCCTCGGACAAATCCGCCACCTGCGCATCAAGGAAGGTCTTGCGCTCGGTGGCCTGCTCCAGCTCTTCCAGCGCCGCGAGGTTGACCGGGCCGAGGGCGGTGATCGCATTCGTCAATCGCGTTACCTCGCCCTGCAGCCAGGACGGCTTCGGTTCGTTGACCAGCTTTTCCGACAAGGCCGCCTCGTCGGCTTCAGCTTCGAGCAGCTGCTGCGCAAACTGCTCCTGCGCCAGCCGCGCCGCCTGTTCCTTCAATTGCAGTTCCGTGATGCGCTCGCGCTGCGGCTGCAGGCCGCGCTCGATGCGCATGCGCGCTTCCTCGAGATGGCGCAGCTTCTGCGTCAGCGCGTCGAGTTCATGGCGCGCGTCGGCAAGCAGATGTTCCTGCTCGCTGCGCCTGTCCAGCAGCGCCTGCATGCCTTCTCGCGCGGCATCGTCGTCCAGCCCTGACAGCTCGCTTTCGCCCTGGCGCATCGCTTCGGCAAGCTGCGTCAGCTGCTCGGACGCGGTGGCGATGCCGCGCCGCAATTCTTCGATACGACTGCGCTCGGCACGCTCGGCGAAGCCGGCCGCCTGTGCCGCGCGCTCGAGTTCGCGCAGCCGCTGGCGGGCATCATTCAAGCGGCCTTCAGCGGTTTCCAGGCCGGTGCGGCTGTCTTCGTCGCGCTCCTGCAGCTCGGCCAGTTCCAGATCCAGTTCTTCCAGCCGCGCTTCGGACTCGGCCTTGATCGCGCTCTGCTCGGCTTCCTGCTCGGCGATTTCCGCCAGGTCGTCGGCGATGCGTTCGCTGCGCTGCCGGAAGCGCTCCTGCAGCTCGGCAGCCTTCATGGTTTCGATCTGCAGCGCATGCGCCTTTTGCGTCAGCGTCTGCACCTTTTGCCGCCATTCCTGCAGCGCGCGCGCGCCCTCGCCGCGCGCCGCATCCGCGGCCACCGCCGCGGCGCGCGCTTCTTCGGCCAGCATCGCCTGCGCTTTCAGCTGCCGGACGATGCTGTCGATCTCGTGCTGACGCGCAAGCATGCCATCCTGTTCGGAATCGGCGGCATGGAAGGACACGCTGTGCGCGCTGACGATGTGGCCGGCGCGGGTCAGGAAGACTCCCCCAACCGGCAAGGCCGCGCGCTGCGCCAATGCGGCATCGACATCCTCGGCGAGATAGGCATGGGCCAGCCAGTCGGTCATCAGCGCGCGCAGACCGGCGTCGCCGCCGTGCAGCAGCGAAATTGCAGGCGTCAACCCGGCTGGTGCCGCTGGCGCGAGCGCCGTTCCTGCTGCAGCCGAAGGGCTGTAGAGCGCCATCTTGCCCGGTGGCGCATCGGCCAGAAAGCCGCGCGCCAATTCGATGTTCGACACTTCGAGCGCGCTTGCGCGTTCGCGCAGCAGCGCTTCGAACGCGGTTTCCCAGCCGTCTTCGATATCAAGCCGTTGCCACAGCCGCGGCAAGCCATCCAGCCCATGCTTCTTCAACCAGGGCGCGACCTTGCCTTGCGCCTGCACCCGCTCCTGCAATTGCTTCAGTGCGCCCAGGCGCGCTTCCAGCCGCGCCGCTTCGGCCGCCTCGGACTGCACCTTCGCCTGCTTCTCGCGCTGCGCCGCTTCCAGCTGCGGCTGGCGTTCCTGCGCTTCGTCGGCACGCTGGCGCGCCTCGTCCAGCTCGGCATTGATTTCCTCGAGCTGCAAGCGCGCCTCTTCCAGCTCCTGCGCATCCGGCGCCTGCAGGCCGCTCTTTTCCTGACTCAGCCGCTCGCGCCGCGCGGCCAGATTCGAAAGCTGGTTCGATGCATTGCGCTGGTGCGCCGCTTCGAGTTCGATGCCCTGACGCGCGGCCATGATGCGGCTCTTCGATTCGGCGCTCTGCGTCTGCGCGTCGCGCCAGGCGCTCTCGAGCCCTGGCAGCAATTCCTGCTGGCGCTGCGCCGCTTCCTCGGCCTCCCCCACCTTGGCGGCCATCTCTTCCAGGCCGATTTCCGCTTCGGCCAGGTCTTCCTGCGCCCGGTCGTGCTGGCCCTGCCAGTTTTCGCGCTGCGCGCGCAGGGTGATCAGCTGCGTCTGCAGCCGGTTGCGGGTTTCGGCGACGAAGCGGATCTGCGCTTCCAGCCCGCCGATCTCGGAATTGGTCTGATACAGGTGACCCTGCGCCCCATGCAATTTGTCGCCGGCGGCATAGTGCTGCTGGCGCATGCCTTCGAGCTGCTGCTCGAGTTCTTGCAGCTTGCCGGCCTGCTCTTCCATCTCGGCCTGGGCCAGTTCGATATCGCGGAACAGCTTCTGCTGCTCGGCGCGCGCTTCGTTGCGGCGCACCAGCCAGAGCAGCTTCTGCTTTTCGCCCTGCTCGGCATGCAGCGCATGGTATTGCCGTGCCACGGTGGCCTGTGCCTGCAGCTTTTCCAGATTGGCGTTCAGCTCGCGCAGGATATCGTCGATGCGCTGCAGATTTTCGCGCGTGTCGGACAGCCTGTTTTCGGTTTCGCGGCGCCGTTCCTTGTATTTCGATACGCCGGCCGCTTCCTCGAGAAAGATGCGCAGGTCTTCCGGCCGCGCTTCGATGATGCGGGAAATCATGCCCTGTCCGATGATCGCGTAGGCGCGCGGACCAAGGCCGGTGCCGAGGAAGATGTCCTGAATATCGCGCCGGCGCACCGGCTGGTTGTTGATGTAATAGCTCGAGGTGCCGTCGCGCGTGAGCGTGCGCTTGACGGCGAGTTCGGCGTACTGGCTCCACTGCCCGGCGGCCTTGCCATCACCGTTATCGAACACCAGCTCGACCGAGGCCCGGCCGGCGGGCTTGCGATTGGTGGTGCCGTTGAAGATCACGTCCTGCATCGATTCGCCGCGCAATTCCGAGGCTTTCGATTCGCCCAGCACCCAGCGCACCGCGTCGATGATGTTGGACTTGCCGCAGCCGTTCGGGCCAACCACGCCGACCAGGCTGCCGGGCACCTGGAAGTTGGCAGGATCGACGAAGGATTTGAAGCCGGAGAGTTTGATCGAAGTTAGACGCACGATGGAACCGTTACACGAACACGATGGAGAGCCCGCGCGGAAAAACGAAACATGCCGCGCGAAAAGGCGGCAATCATACCATCCTGACCGGCGCGCCCCGGCGCAGCATTGCCGTATAGATACATCCTCGACGGCGGGACCTGCAGGCAAGCTATAATGCCGCCTCCGTTTCGCATTCCACCGCCGCCACCGTGAATCCGCTCCTCGACAAACTCCAGCCCTATCCGTTCGCCAAGCTGAAGCAGCTGTTCGCGGGCGTGACGCCGAACCCGGCTTTTCCGCCAATCAGCCTCGGCATCGGCGAACCCAAGCATCCGACGCCGGCCCTGATCAAGGAAGCGCTGGCGCAGAACCTGGACGGGTTGGCCGTCTATCCCGCCACCAATGGCTCGGACGCGCTGCGCAGCGCGATCGCCAACTGGCTGATGCGCCGCTACGATCTGCCGGCCGTCGATCCCGCGCGGCAGGTGCTGCCGGTCAACGGTTCGCGCGAAGCGCTGTTTGCGCTGGCGCAGGCCGTGATCGACCCGAAAGCCGATGCGCTGGTGGTGTGCCCGAACCCGTTCTACCAGATCTACGAAGGCGCGGCGCTGCTGGCTGGCGCGACGCCCGTCTTTGCCAATTCCAATCCTGCGCGCAATTTCGCGCCGGATTTCAAGAGCATCCCGGCCGACGCCTGGCCGCGGGTGCAATTGCTGTACATCTGCTCGCCGGGCAATCCGACCGGCGCGGTGCTGTCCCTGGAAGACTGGAAGGAGCTGTTCGACCTGTCCGACCGCTATGGCTTCGTGATTGCCGCCGATGAATGCTATTCCGAGATCTATTTCGGTGACACGCCGCCGCTCGGCGGCCTGGAAGCCGCGCACCGGCTCGGCCGCGACGGGTTTCCACGCCTGATCGCGTTCTCCAGTCTGTCCAAGCGCTCCAACGTACCGGGCATGCGCTCCGGCTTCGTCGCCGGCGACGCGAAGATCATCGAGCGCTTCCTGCTGTACCGCACCTATCACGGCGGCGCGATGAGTCCGACGGTGCAGGCGGCGTCGATCGCGGCCTGGAACGATGAAACCCATGTCATCGAAAACCGCGCCCAGTACATCGCCAAGTTCAACGCGGTCACGCCGCTGCTGCAGGAAGTGCTGGATGTGGCCTTGCCGGATGCCGGCTTCTACCTGTGGGCGCGCGTGGACCGGCTGGCCGACATCGACGACACCGAATTCGCCAGGCGCCTGTATGCCGAAACCGGCGTCACCGTGCTACCCGGCAGTTACCTGGCGCGCCAAGCGCAGGGCATCAATCCCGGCGCGCGTCGCATCCGCATGGCCCTGGTCGCGCAAACCGAGGAGTGCCTGGAAGCGGCGCGCCGCATCGTCGAATTCACCAGAAACCTGAAATAAATCCCCGCAGGGTGGGCGCAGCCCACGCGGCCTGTCGTTGAACGGCCGGACGCGTGGGCTGCGGCCACCCTACGCAAATCTCAACTTGTTAACCGGAAGATCATGAGCCAACAACTGCAGCAAATCATCGACCAGGCCTGGGAAGACCGCGCCGCCATTTCCTCGAAGTCCGCTCCCGCCGAAGTGCGCGACGCGGTGACCCATGTGCTGGCCGAGCTCGACGCCGGCACCCTGCGCGTGGCCGAAAAGCAGAACGGCGCATGGAATGTGAACCAGTGGATCAAGAAGGCGGTGCTGCTGTCCTTCCGCCTGGAAGACAACGTGCCCATGGAATCCGGCAGCATGCAGTTCTACGACAAGGTGCCGACCAAGTTCGCGAACTACAGCGCCGACGACTTCGCCAAAGGCGGCTTTCGCGTCGTGCCGCCGGCCGTAGCCCGCCGCGGCAGCTTCATCGCCAGGAACGTGATCCTGATGCCGTCGTATGTGAACATCGGCGCCTATGTCGATGAAGGCACGATGGTCGACACCTGGGCCACCGTCGGTTCCTGCGCCCAGATCGGCAAGAATGTGCATCTGTCCGGCGGCGTCGGCATCGGCGGCGTGCTCGAGCCGATGCAGGCCAACCCGACCATCATCGAAGACAACTGCTTCATCGGCGCGCGCTCCGAGATCGTCGAAGGCGTGATCGTCGAAGAGAACTCGGTGATCTCGATGGGCGTGTACATCGGCCAGTCGACCAAGATCTACGACCGCGCCACCGGCGAAGTCAGCTATGGCCGCATCCCGGCCGGCTCGGTGGTGGTGTCCGGCAACCTGCCCTCGGCCGATGGCAAGTACAGCCTGTACTGCGCCGTGATCGTCAAGCGCGTCGACGCCAAGACCCGCGCAAAGACCGGCATCAACGAACTGCTGCGCGACGCCTGATCGCGCCTTGTAGGGTGGGCGCAGCCCACGCGGCTCGCGCGTGAGCGATGCTGCGCGCGGGCTGCGCCCACCCTGCGCTTCCCTTCGGAGACCTGCCATGCCCATGGACCGCCTGTTCCGCCTGATGAAGGACAAGGCCGCATCCGACCTGTTCCTGACCGTCGATTCGCCGATACACATCAAGATCGGCGGCGTGCTGGTGCCGGTGAACCAGCAGCGGCTCGATGCGCAGAACATCGAAGCCTTGCTGCGCGAAGTGGTGCCGCTGCAGCGCATCGATGAGCTGCGGCGCGAGCGCGAACTGAACATGGGCATCCCGGTTGCCGGCGTGGGCCGCATGCGGTTGTCCGCCTTCATCCAGCGCGGCACGATCTCGGCGGTGTTCCGTTATGTGCCGGACCAGATTCCCGCGATCGACGATCTGTATCTGCCGCCGGTGCTGTCTTCGCTGATCATGGAAAAGCGCGGGCTGCTGCTGGTGGTCGGCTCGACCGGCTCGGGCAAGTCGACCACGATCGCCGCCATGCTGGACCATCGCAATGCGATGAGCACCGGCCACATCCTGACGCTGGAAGACCCGATCGAATACCAGTTCACCGCGCGCCGCTCGGTGATCAACCAGCGCGAGATCGGCACCGATGCCGAAAGCCTCAACATCGCATTGAAGAACGCGCTGCGCCAGGCGCCGGACTGCATCCTGATCGGCGAGATCCGCGACCGCGACACCATGTCGGCTGCGCTGTCGTATGCGCAATCCGGTCACCTGGTGGTGGCGACGCTGCATGCGAACAATTCCTACCAGGCGCTGAACCGCATCATCAGCTTCTATCCGATTGAAAGCCGCCAGGCGCTGTACCCGGATCTGGCGGCGACGCTGCGGGCCATCGTGTCGCAGCGGCTGATACCGGCGACCCACGGCGGCCGCCGTCCTGCGGTGGAGGTCATGCTCAACACCCGCCACGTCGCCGAGCTGATCGAAGCCGCCGAGCTCACGCAGGTGCGTGAGGCGATTGAAAAGAGCCTGTCGGCCGGCTCGCAGACGTTCGAGATGGCGCTCATGCAGATGATTCGCGAAGGCGTGATCGGGGAAGAGGAAGCGCTTGCCCATGCCGATTCGGCCAGCAACCTGTACTGGCTGCTGCACAACGCCGAGAAGGAACAGGAAGAGCAGCAGCAGAAGCAGGAAAACCCGCAGGAGCCGACCTTCACCGAGTTCACGCTCAACCTGTGAGCGTAGCGGTGGCCGCCTGCCGGCCGACGCTGGCAAAGCATGCGCGGGGCCGTTATCACGGCTTGATCATCGGGACTCGCAGCGACTCGTAGGGTGGGCGCCAGTCCACGCGGCTCATCGCTCGCACCAAGGCGCTGCACACCCGGCGAGTCCATGCCTCTACGCACAAGCCACGCCG
Organism: Noviherbaspirillum pedocola; assembly: GCF_016632335.1. GTDB lineage: Bacteria > Pseudomonadota > Gammaproteobacteria > Burkholderiales > Burkholderiaceae_D > Noviherbaspirillum_A > Noviherbaspirillum_A pedocola. The sequence continues at coordinate 598,802 of NZ_JAEPBG010000002.1, read as the reverse complement.
TCACAAAAAACTGCCCGGCCAGCATGCGCCGCAATCCGCATCACGATGGATTGCAGCGAACCGTTCGTTTACTACTTCCCGCCCTGCGTATTGGTCAGCCGACTGTCTCCATAGCCTTCGGCGCTGGCACCCGGGTTCGCACTCCCCCCCTCGACGCGCGCAGTACCGTACTCGGTCGCTTCACCGGTGCCAGCGCTGTTGCCCTGGATATCGCCGCCGCTGGATTCAAGCATCTGCTTCAAACGCTGCAGATCGCTGCCGATCTGTTGCGCCAGCGCCTGCTCGGCTCCCTGCGCGGCACCGTCCACAGCGGCTTCAATGGTGAAAGTCACGCGCGAGGCATCCGCGCCGGTCTGCTCGACTTCCATGCGGCCGGTGGACACCGGCCCGCCCGTGTTGCGCCAGGCAATGCAACGGTCGGGTTGCTGCTCGACGATTTCCGAGTCCCAGTCGTGCGAGGCGCCGCCGGCGCGGGTGGTCCAGTGCACATGGGTGTCGTCGGTCTGACGCGCGGACTCGACCTCTTCCATGAAGCGCGGATAGTCCTCGAACTGGGTCAACTGGTTGTAGGCCACATGCACCGGGGCCTTGATTTCAACGGACTGCGAAATTCTTGCCATGACGAATCTCCTAGCGTTGCTCGGCGAAGCGGGCACAGCGGCGCGCCAGGCCAGAGGGAGGAGTTGTGATCCGGCCGCCGCGGGAAAGTTGCGCGGCAGCGAAAACCGCCACGGTTTGCACAAGGGTCTCGTGAAGGTCGCTGCCGACACGGCGCATGCCGGATGACGTCGCGGCGCATTTGCGGCAGCATGCACCCCATCTCCCTTGCAGCGTCCCTTCGCTTCGATTCATGCAAAGACTGCTCATCACCGCCGGCATCGTTCTGCTTCTTGCCGGGCTTTTCTGGCCCTGGCTATCGCGCCTGCCATTGGGCCGGCTGCCGGGCGACATCCGCATCGTGCGCGAAGGCTTCAGCTTTCACTTTCCCATCGTCACCTGCATCGTCGTCTCCATCGTGCTGTCGTTGCTGTTGTGGCTGTTCCGGCGCTGAAACCGCGCATGCTATGCTCCGCGCTTTTCCGCGAGACAAGGCGCATCGATGAGCATCACCCTCTACGGCATACCGAATTGCGACACCGTGAAAAAAGCGCGCACCTGGCTGACCGAGCAAGGCATCGCCTACGACTTTCACGATTTCAAGAAGGCCGGCGTGAGCCGCGAATTGCTGCAGGCGTGGCTGCATACGCTCGACCGCGATGACCTGCTCAACCGTCGCGGCACGACCTGGCGCGCCTTGCCGCAGGAAAGGAGGGATGCGGTAGTGGATGACGCGAGCGCGATTGCGCTGATGATGGAGGCGCCGTCGTTAATCAAGCGGCCGGTGCTCGACAAGGATGGCGCCATGCATGTCGGCTTCTCCGCGGACCAATATCTGCAAATCTTCGCGCGCTGAAAACCGCGCTTCACTTCACCGGGTCCGGACAACGGAACTCTTCGTCGGCATCGAACGCCTTCAGCGGAATACGGCTGCCAAGCGCTTCAAGATTGCGCCAGGCGCTCGACTGCAAGCTGAAGTCGCCGGCCGCCAAGGCATCACGCAGCGCCTTGCAGCCGGCGGCTTGCGAAGGCAGCGTGAATGCCAGGCGCCAGCGCCCGTCAGCAGCCTCGGCGAGCACGCCGCTGCCCGTATTGTGCCGCGTGCCCAGCAGCAGCACTTCCGGCTTGCCGTCGCCGTTGACATCGATCAGGAAGGCGTCGCAACTGGCATCGGTCCGGGTCAGACACTGCGGCAGCAGCGCGGCACTCGGCAGCGCTGCCCAGTTCTGTGCAAGAAAGGAAGCCGGCAGGCTGGCCCCTTCGGGAAGAAGGTGCAGGTTCGCCGCGACATCGAACTTGCCGGACTTGGCCGAGCCTGCCTGCGCGCCGCAGCACGGGCCCTGTAGCGCGGATTCGGCGCGCTGCCGAATGCGCGCTGCCTTCGCACTGCCTTCCCGATGGCTCAATGCCTCCAGCGCCGCCACGCCGAAGCGTGCGCCATGCGTGCGCAGATAAGCAAAGTCGAAGCGCTCCGGCTCGACCTTGCCCGCCTCGAGCCGCGCGACCTGGCTCGCCACCGCTAAGCGCGCCGGGTCCGCCAGCGGCGACAGCAGCGCAAGCAGCAGGCCGAGAAAAACGAATGCGCAAAACACATTGACTTGCGCGATCTCGCGCATGCCCCGCGCGCGCATCGCGCCGTATGCATAGCCGGCAGCGTGCAGCGCCAGCATCAGCACGCAGCATGCGAGGGCAATCCTGTCGGTCGTCCAGCCGTACTGCCGCACCCGCAGAAACAGGGCATGCGCGGCGATGGCCACCAGCGGCGGCAGGCACAGCGCTGCGGCCCGCACACAAACGCGCATGAGCAGCGGCAAGCGCGTGTCCATATCGCCATCCTGGTATGCGGCATTGATCAGCAGGAGCAAGGCCGAGGCCACGCCGATCAGCACCAGGGACGCATGCCCCGTAGCCCACAACGGCGTCAGCCCGGTCCACGGCAGGCACAGCAGAAAGCCGACAACGATCAGCGCCACCATCGGCAGCAGCCAGGCCAGCAGCGACAACGCGAGACTGCGTATGCCGCGCACAATGCCCGGACGCACATCTGTCACATGCAGCGCGCAGCCGAAGGCCGCGGTGAACGCCGGTATGTTGAACCAGGATAGCCCGGTGAGACGCTGGAGAAATTCGATATTCACCAGCTTCAGCAATTGCCCACCCAACACCAGCAACAGCCAGAACGCCAGCGCGAACACGGCTGACGCGGCGACCTGGATTGCAAGCTTCCAGGATGCATCGAAATAGCTGCAGTAATCCGCAAGCAGCCGGCGCTGCTTACCGCGGCATGCGCCGGCCAGCACGAGCGCCTGCGCGACAAACATGCCCGCGCATGCCGTGGTCAGCAGCGTTAGCAGGAACTGCCCGCCGGACCATGCCGGTATCGCAGGAGCGCTCGACGCGCCTGCGCGCCAGTGTCCGTACAGCGCAAGCAGGACGAGCACGGCGGTAGCAGCAGACAGCCACAGCAGCAGTTGCCTGGTGCGCAGATAACCCAGCCCGGTGATGAACAGCAGCGGCACGATGAACAGCGTGAGCAGCAGCGGCTGGAACAGGTAAGGCGTGTCCGCCGGCCAGACATGAGCGCTGGCGGCCCGGTACAGCCAGGACAGGGCCAGGCCCTGCAGGAATCCGGCGCCCAGGCGCAGTGCCGCGATCCTGGTAGCGACAACAGCGGCGCGCGCCGGCTCGTGATCCGTGGATGCTTCCTTGGGCATGCATGCTCCTGCAGAATTGTTCGATGTGCCGGCCTTGGCGGGCGCTTCGTGACAAAACGGAGGCATGAGTTCATAAGCGTGCTGCGACTCGTATTAGAATCCCGGTCTTTCCCGAACGACGATGCCATACCGCGCAAAGCGCGCATGCCAGGATCACGCCGCCATGACCGACAACAAGACCCTCACCCTCACCTGCGACCTGATCGCGCTTTCCTCCGTCACCCCCGAAGACAACGGCTGCCAGCAGCGCATGGCCGAAATGCTTGGGCCGCTGGGCTTTGCCTGCGAAACGATGGCGTCTGGCGCGGTCACCAACTTGTGGGCGCGGCGCGGCACCGCGTCGCCATGCGTGGTCTTTGCCGGCCACACCGACGTGGTGCCGACCGGTCCGCTCGAGCAATGGACCACGCCGCCCTTCGAACCCGTGGTACGCGACGGCCGTCTGTATGGCCGCGGCGCGGCCGACATGAAAACCTCGCTGGCCGCGATGGTCGTGGCCTGCGAGGAATTCGTCGCGGCGCACCCCGACCACAAGGGCTCGATCGCCTTCCTTGTCACCAGCGACGAGGAAGGTCCGGCCACCGACGGCACCGTGATCGTCTGCAACGAACTGCAGCGGCGCGGCGAGAAACTCGACTACTGCATCGTCGGCGAACCGACCTCGGTAAAGTCGCTCGGCGACACCATCAAGAACGGCCGGCGCGGCAGCATGTCCGGCCGGCTCACGGTGCGCGGCGTGCAGGGCCATATCGCCTATCCGCACCTGGCGAAAAATCCGATCCACCTGGCCGTGCCGGCCCTGACCGAGCTTGCTGCCGAGGTCTGGGACGAAGGCAACGAATACTATTCGCCGACCTCTTGGCAGATGTCGAACATCCATGGCGGCACTGGCGCGTCGAACGTGATTCCCGGCGCAGTCGTCATCGATTTCAACTTCCGCTTTTCCACCGCCAGCACCGTCGAAGGCCTGCAGCAGCGCGTACATGCGATCCTCGACAGGCATGGCCTGGACTACCAGCTCGACTGGTCCATCAGCGGGCATCCATTCCTGACGCCACGCGGCGAGCTCAGCAACGCGCTGTCGGCCGCGATCGCCGCCGAGACCGGCGTCGACACCGAGCTCTCCACCACCGGCGGCACCTCGGACGGCCGCTTCATCGCGCGCATCTGCCCGCAGGTAGTCGAGTTCGGGCCGACCAATGCCACGATCCACAAGGTCGATGAAAACATCCCGGTGGGCGAGGTCGAGCCGCTGAAGAACATCTATCGCCGCACGCTGGAAAACCTGCTGCTCTGAGTTTTTCGGCTCGGCTCGGCTGGCACAGAGCCGCTACACGAATGCCGTGGATAGGACAATACCGTGGCGCCTGCGCATGTCGGTTCACAGCGCCACCCGTCCACGCTTGCCTTGCCGCATGAATGAAAAACAGGCTTGCGTTGCCGGCCTTCCTGCGGGGTAGAGAACCTCATGTCGGCTGACGTACGAATCAGAGCGCACCTCGCACAATTGGCAGCCGCTGATGTATGTTCCCTTGCGCCGCATCAGCAAACCCAGCCTTGCGGATTGATACGCGGCAGGAATCCGAAACCGTCATCGGCAGCCATCAACACAGGCAGACCGGCGCGGCTTGCATACCTATGCGCTGGTCAACTCTCCAACAGGAGAATCACGATGGCGCATCCGCAACAACGCTTACGCAATGGCGACACCAGCCGCACGCCGGCGCTGAATCAGACTTATCTGTCGCTGCCTGAAGTCCATGTGTCGCCATCCATCCTGGCATTGGCACTTGAAGCGGCGAACACGTCGCCAACACCTGTTCGCCGGTCTTCCTCTCCCACGCAAGAGCCTGAACTGACGCACCCGCCGCATCCGAGCGGGTCGCAGAACGAAACCCGCGACTCGGCGCAGTAGGGCCATGAAGCGATGCGTCGCCGCAAGCATGCCGGCGTTGCCGCGGCGACGGCGCCGTTGCCGCCGACAGGCGCCACCGCTTTGCGCCCCTGGCCTGCCGCAACCGGAACTGCGCTTGCGGCATTCGCGCTGACGATGGCCTGCCTCTCGCGGTCAATGTCCTGTCCGGCCTTATTCAATATGTCCCGCCATCCCTTGTCATCGACGCATCCCGAGCGCAGAGCGTGCCGCCGCAGGCCGGGCAGCACATGCCGCGCGAATCCGGTTCCGCGTGCCCTGCTTCCTAAAGGCCGCTGCGTCAGCCGTCGCTGAAGAGGCGCGGCGGCATTTTTTCGCGTATCCTTCGGCCTACTCCGAACCACCACCCGGACCGCGCGTTGATGCGGCCGTCCTTTCCCGATGCAAACCCCATTCCTCACACTGCGCGATCTGCTGCGCCATGCCATCACCCGTTTCAACGGCGCCGGCCTTTTCTTCGGCCATGGCAGCGGTAATGCCTATGACGAAGCCGCTTTCCTGCTGCTGCAGGCATTGAAGCTGCCGCTGGATGCGCTCGATCCCTTCCTCGATGCGCGCTTGCTGCCGGAAGAAATCGATGCGCTGCTGAAGATCATCGAGCGGCGCGCCGTCGAGCGCGTGCCGGCGGCCTATATCGCCAAAGAAGCCTGGCTCGCGGGCTACAAGTTTTATGTCGACGAGCGCGTGATCGTGCCGCGCTCCTTCATTGCCGAGCTCATTCCCGAGCATTTCGCGCCCTGGGTCGCGGACCCGGACAACGTCACTGACATCCTCGAACTGTGCACCGGCTCCGGCTGCCTGGCGATCCTGATGGCTGATGCCTTCGAAGCGGCAAGCATCGACGCGGTCGATATCTCCACCGATGCGCTGGAAGTTGCCCGGCGCAACGTCGACGACTATGCGCTCGCCCACCGCATCAACCTGGTCCGCTCGGACTTGTACTCTGCACTTCCGAACAAGACCTATGACCTGATCATCACCAATCCGCCGTATGTCAACGCCGATTCGATGGCGCGGCTGCCGCAGGAATACCGGCACGAGCCGGAACTGGCGCTGGCCGGGGGCACGGATGGCATGGACCTGGTGCGGAAAATCGTTGAAGGCGCGCGTGATCGATTGAACCCGGGCGGCGTGCTGATCGTGGAGATAGGCAACGAGCGCGAGCATGCCGAAGCGGCTTTCCCCGACATGGAGCTGACCTGGCTGTCCACCAGCGCCGGCGACGACATGGTGTTCCTGCTGACCGCGGAACAGCTGGCCCAGGAGTGAGCGCAAGCCCGTCATGATACGCATCCAGCATTTGTCCCTGATGCGCGGCACCAAGCCGCTGTTTGAAGACGCCGACCTGACCCTGAACCCCGGCGAGCGCATCGGTCTGATCGGCGCGAACGGCGCCGGCAAGTCGACCTTGTTTGCGCTGTTGCGCAGCGAGCTGCATGCCGATGGCGGCGATGTCGATTTTCCCTCGGCCTGGCGCGTGGCCCACGTGGCGCAGGAAACGCCGGCGCTGGAACGCAGCGCGCTCGATTACGCCATCGATGGCGATGCGACGCTGCGCCGCCTGCAGGTCGAACTCGAAGAGGCCGAGGCGCATCCCGATCATGCGGCGCAAGGCCATCGCATCGGCGAGTTGCATGCGGCCCTTGCCGATGCCGATGCCTATACCGTGCGCTCGCGCGCCGAAACCCTGCTCACCGGCCTGGGCTTTTCGCAGCAGCAGATGAACCGGCCGGTATCCAGCTTTTCCGGCGGCTGGCGCATGCGCCTGAATCTCGCGCAGGCGCTGATGTGCCCTTCGGACCTGCTGCTGCTGGACGAACCGACCAATCACCTCGACCTCGACGCGATCCTGTGGCTGGAAGACTGGTTGAAGCGCTATCCCGGCACGCTGGTGGTGATCTCGCATGACCGCGACTTCCTCGATGGCGTGGTCAATGTGATCGTGCATATCGATGACAGGAAACTGAAGCGCTACAGCGGCAACTACTCTTCCTTCGAACGCCAGCGCGCGGCGCAGATGGTGTTGACGCAAGCCATGATCGAGAAGCAGACCCGCGAGCGCGCGCACCTGCAATCCTTCATCGACCGCTTCAAGGCCAAGGCCACGAAGGCGCGCCAGGCGCAAAGCCGCATGAAGGCGCTGGCGCGCATGGAAGAAACCGCGCCGCTGCGCGCTGCCGCCGAGTTCTCCTTCGAATTCCGCGAGCCGGCGAGCGCGCCGAATCCCTTGCTGGTGCTGGAGGCGGTGAACGCCGGCTATCGCGTCGAAGACGAAGCAACCGGTGCGAGCACGGAAAGGACTATCGTCAAGCACATCAACTTCTCGCTGCAGACTGGCCAGCGCATCGGCCTTCTGGGCGTGAATGGCGCGGGCAAATCGACGCTGATCAAGACCATTGCCACCGAGCTTGATCCACTGTCGGGCGTGGCCCGCTTCGGCAAGGGGCTGGTCATCGGCTACTTCGCCCAGCACCAGGTGGAGATGCTGCGCCACGATGAATCGCCGCTATGGCATCTGGCCAAGCTCGCGCCGGACGTACGCGAGCAGGACCTGCGCAATTTCCTTGGCAGCTTCAACTTTCCCGGCGAGATGGCCACCAGTTCAATCGCGCCCTTCTCCGGCGGCGAAAAGGCGCGGCTGGCGCTGGCGCTGATCGTCTGGCAGCGGCCCAACCTGCTGCTGCTGGACGAGCCGACCAACCATCTCGACCTCGAAACCCGGGAAGCCCTGACCGATGCGCTGGCCCAATTCGACGGCACGCTGGTGCTGGTATCGCATGACCGGCACCTGCTGCGCGCGACCACCGATACCTTCCTCATCGTGGCCGACGGCAAGCTGATGCCCTTCGACGGCGACCTCGACGATTACCGCGACTGGCTGTTCAAGACGCGACTGTCGCCAGCGAAGGAAACGCAGGCCGCAGCAACGGCCAACGCGGCGCCTTCTGCGCCACAGGTGGACCGCCGCGAACAGAAGCGGATCGAGGCCGAAGAACGTCAGCGGCTGTCCACGCTGAAGAAGCCGATCGAGTCCCGCATCAAAAAGCTCGAGGAGCGCATGGGCAAGCTGCAGGCGAGGAAGGCCGAGATCGATGCGAAGCTGGCCGAGCCGGCGATCTATGAGTCCGCGAACAAGGACGAGCTGAAGACGCTGATCGCCGAGCAAGGCGCATGCGGCCGCGAACTGGAAGAAGTGGAGATGGCATGGCTGGAGCAGCAGGAAGCGCTGGAGCAGATCGCGTAGATTCTGCCGGCAGGAAGACGCTTGCCATCATCGGCGCCGGGCACCTGGGAAGGACGATGGGACGGCTGTGGCATGATGCCGGCCTGCTGCGCATCGGTGATGTCGTCACGCGCAGCGATGCCAGCGCCGAGGAAGCGGCAGCGTTCATCGGCGCCGGCCGACCAGTCAGCGCGATCGAGAAGCTGGCCAAGGCCGATCTCTTCTTGCTCGCCACGCCCGATGGCGCATTGCCATCGACCTGTGCCGCGCTCGCCGCACATGGCGCCTTCGGTCCCGACAGCGTCGTGTTTCATTGCAGCGGTGCGCTGACTTCAAGCGCTCTTGACGCCGCTCGCGTCGTGGGTGCGCAGACAGCCAGCATCCATCCGATCCGAAGCTTTGCGCAGCCGGAGCAGGTGCTGCAGAACTTTGCCGGTACCTGGTGCGGCATCGAAGGCGACGAAGTGGCGCTGGCCGTAATCGCGCCCTTGTTCGAGAGGCTGGGCGCGAAGCTCGTTTCGATACGTCCCGAAGCCAAGACCCTGTATCACGCTGCTGCGGTGTTCGCGTCGAACTATCTGGTGACTCTGGGAGACGCCGCGCTCGCCGCCTATGCCGGCGCGGGCATCGCGCGTGAAGACGCCTTGCAGTTGATTGCGCCGCTGATGCAAAACACGCTCGCCAACCTGCTCGCGCATGGGCCGGAAGCGGCGCTGTCCGGGCCGGTGGCGCGCGGCGACATGGAGACCGTGGCGCGGCATGCGGCGGCACTGGGCCAAAGCGATCCGCAACTGGAGCAGCTATACCTGGCTCTGGTTGAACGGACTTCCGCTGTGGCCGCGCGCAGGTAGTTGTCGTCGATTCATGGCATCAGGCTGCTGCCGCTTGCGAACGGATTGCGTATCGTCAGCGTGCCTTCGATCGCCTGACCATCCTGCATATCCTCGGACAGGAACAGCGAACATCCCGCCTCCAGCGCCGCGGCCAGCAGCATGCTGTCATACGGTTGCAGGCGGTATTTCTGGCGTAGCGCAAGGCCGAACCGATGCGTCGCATGCGTGAGCGGCGCGATTTCCTTGCTCAGCTCTTCCAGTCCTTGCAACAGCGCCATGGTCGCCGTCCATGAGAAGCTGCGACGCAGGCTCACATTACACAATGCATTGAAGACTTGGACGCCGAGCCCGACCCGACTGCGCTCAAGGAGGGAAAGAATCAGCTCGGCCTCGAGGTTCACATCTGCTCGGAGGATGCCACGGGCGCTTGCTTTCGCGGCTGGCTGCCTTGAAGGATGTAGACGAGCACATTGGTATCGAAAAAAGTCCTAGCGCTCAGTTGCCTCCGCCCGGTCGAATTTGAAGTCGGAGGGTATGGAACCGCGCAATGACCTGAGCCGCATGATGATGTCTGCCCGCGACGGAGTGCGCTCGATTTCGACACTGCGATCGCCAGCGACGCGAATCTGGACATCGTCGCCCTCTTTCAGATCCAGCGCCTCCACCACTGCGGCCGGCAACCTTATCGCGAGACTGTTTCCCCATTTTGAAACTTGCATCGGACACCCCAAGATAGACAAAAAAGAAAGCGTATGTCTTAGGGATGCCTGCGCGCAATGGCAACGATGCTGCGCATGCCGCTGCGAACTGCACGGTCCGCAAGCGCGAAAAGTACCGCAGCTCAAGGTCCGTGACGCGGGCCGGGCAGCCTTCCCGGTTCAGCGCATCTCCAGCCTTCCCTCGCGCAGCTTGATCCTCTGAACTCCCGGCAAGCCGATCAGATCCCGATCATGGCAAGCCATCACTACGCTGGCGCCTGCATGGGTCAATGTCGGGATCAGCGCCATCACCGCTTCCCGCGCCTCGCCATCGAGGTTTGCGGTCGGCTCGTCGAGCAGTAGCAGCTTCGGCCGCAGCACCCGCGCGCGCGCGAGTGCCACGCGCTGCTTTTCGCCGCCAGACAAAGTGGCCGTCGGGCTGTCGCGCAAGGCTGCGATATTGGCCCAGGACATCGCTTCCTCCACACGGGTGTGCACCTCGTCGCGCGGCAAGCGGTGCGCCTTCAATCCATAGGCGATGTTGGCTGCCACGCTCGTCGAGAACATTACCGGATGCTGATGCACGTAGACGATTTCCCGGCGCAACGCCTGCGGATACGGATGCAGCGGCAGCTCGCGCTCCATGAACGCCAAGCGCGCTGCCTCGGCCGGCTCCAGGCCGCCGAGGATGCGCAGCAGCGTGCTCTTGCCGACGCCGTTCGCGCCGGTCAGCACATAAGCGGCGCCCGCCTCGATCACAAAGCGATCAAGCGATAAAAGCAGCCTGTCGCCGAAGCGCTTCTTCAGGCCGTCGATCCGCAGCAGCATCGTCATCGGGCCGCCGGCGCCGCGTGCGCGTCGCCCTGCAACAGCATCATGCCGCCATTGATGACCAGCGCAATGGCCACCAGCACGATGCCCAGCGCGATGCCCTGCGCAAATTCGCCCTTACTGGTTTCCAGCGCGATCGCTGTGGTGATAGTGCGGGTGTAGCCGGCGATATTGCCGCCGACCATCATCGCGCAGCCGACCTCAGAGATGATGCGGCCGAAGCCACTGATCACCGCGGCCATCACGCCGAAGCGCGCTTCGTGCAGCAACGTGAGCATCAGCCGCCGGGGCGACGCGCCAAGGGTGATCGCGGTTTCGGCAAGGCGCGGATCGAGTGCCTGCAAGGCTGCGATGGTGAAGGCGGTCAGCACCGGCAGGCCGAGCAGCATTTGTCCGGCGACGATGCCGGTCTGCGTGAACAACCAGCCGAGCGTGCCGAGCGGACCGGCGCGCGACAGCATCAGGTACAGCAAGAGGCCGATCAGCACGGTGGGAAAGGATAGCGAGACCTGCGCCAGCCAGATCAGCAGGCGGCGGCCGAAGAAGTGCCGCGTCGCGATCGCATAACCGATGACGACGGCCAGCGGCGCGGCCAGGGCCAGCGCGAGGATGGTCGTCTTCACCGAGACCCAGACGACCTGCCACAGCGTGGCATCGCCGGTGAAGAGCAACACGAATGCGTCGCGGGTGGCGTCCAGCAGCGCCATCGAAAGTCAGGAGGAAAAGCGCGCGGCGCCCGCCGCGCAGGCTTCACGCGATGCGGCGCGCATCGTCGAAGAGGCCGGGTTCATAGATCAGCCGCTCCTTGCCGGTCAACAGCAGAAAGTGCTTGCCGGTGCAGCGCGCCAGGAGCGACATGCCGAGCTTCTCGGCCACCATATGGCCCATCTGCGTGGTGCCCGAGCGCGACAGCAGGAAGGGAATGCCCATCTGCGCGCCCTTGATCACCATCTCGGAAGTCAGGCGGCCGGTGGTGTAGAACACCTTGTCATGGCCATCGAGGCCGTCGAGCCACATCTTGCCGGCGATCGCGTCGACCGCGTTGTGCCGGCCGACATCCTCGACGAAGTAGATCATCTCGCCGTCCTTGGAGAACAGCGCGCAGCCATGCACCGAGCCGGCCTGCTTGTACACCGATTGCTGCACGCGGATGGTGTCGACGATGCGATACAGCACCGATTGCGTAAGGCGCGCATCGGGATCGAGCACGATGCTGTCGACCTCATCCATCAGCCCGCCGAATACCGAGCCCTGCCCGCAGCCGGTAGTGACCACACGCTTGGCGGTGCGCTCTTCCACATCCGCGATGCCATTCCTGGTCTTGACTGCAACCGCGTCCACGCTCCAGTCCACCTGCACCGAGACGATGTCTTCCAGCGACCGCACCAGGCGCTGGTTGCGCAGGTAGCCGAGCGTGAGCGCCTCCGGCGCGCCACCCAGGGTCATCAGGGTGACAAGCTCGCGCTTGTCGACGTAGACCGTCAGCGGCCGCTCGGCCGGGATGTTGATCGTGGAAACGCGGCCGCGCTCATCCATGACTTCGACTTCACGGGTGAGCGCGGCGCTGGATGAGGAAAGCTCGGGACGATAAGCCATGACTGCAAAGCGGCGGGGCCGCTTACTTCTTCGCTTCGACGACGGGCTTGGCGGCGGATGTCGTGGGTGTGGTTGCTGCAGCAGTCGCGGATGCTGCGGGAGCGGCTGCTGTTGCCGCGGCCGCGGGTACGAACGGGCCAGGATCCTGGCAGGGAGCCGAAGCCGGCGCATCGGCCTTCGGCTGCACGTTCTTGTCCTTGCGGTAGTAGACGGCGGTGCGGTCCTGCGCCTTGCACAACTGGTAGGCGGCGACCTTGTCGGTCCATGCGGCCTTTTCCTTGGCTTCAGCGGCCTTGGCCTTGGCTTCCGGGCTCGGCTCCGGCAATTTCGCCAGCGCCGTGCCTGCAAATGCGATGCCTGCGATCGCAATCCATACCTTCTTCATCCTGCCGCTCCTTGCGTGTTCGTCTGCGCGCCGACTCCGGCCGCGCCTTCCGGGCTGCGTACCCGGGGAATCTTGCCGCTCGCTACATCCTGATACCACAGGTCGTGATGTTCCTCGGCCCAGGTATCGTCGACATAACCGGTGCGCATGGCGTCATACGCGCCTTCCATGCCGATCGTGCCCATGTAGATATGACCAAGGGACGCCGCCATCACCAGCACCGCGCCAACAACGTGAATCACGTTGGCGATCTGCATGTCGCCGCGGAAATACGCCATGCCGGGAACCAGCTTGTCGAGCACGAAGCCCGAGGCGCTGACGATGAGGCCGAGGAGTATAACACCGCCCCAGAACCAGACTTTCTCGCCGCCATTGAAACGGTGCGAGCTGGCATGGTCCTTTCCGAGCAGACCGCCCAGGCGCAGCAGCCACACCAGGTCAACCGCCTTCGGAATATTGTCCTTGACGAAGGTAAAGAACATCGCCACCACCGAGACCGCGAACACCGGCCCGACGAAGTTGTGGATGTTTTTGCCAGCATAGGCAATCCAGCCGAACAGGGTATGACCGAACACGGGCAGCACCACATATTTGCCGAACAAAATCGCCAGGCCCGTTGCCGCCAGCGTCACGAAGCTCAGCGCGCAGGTCCAGTGCACGAAACGCTCGACGCCGGTGAAGCGCTCGATCTTGCGACCGGTCGGCGCCTTCTTCAACCGGATCTGACCGAAGACCTTGTACACGATCGCCAGACCAAGCAGCGCGGCCACCAGCAGCCAGCCGCCGATCTGCGTCAGCGGACCATTACGGAATTGACGCCACGCATGGCCGGCGGTCACAGCGCGCTCCTGGCCGGGAAACTGCGCCTTCGGCTGGATCAGCACGCCGGCTTCCGGCGCCGGCAGGCTCGAGTAATTGTTCACGCCCTCCTTCACCACGCGCCAGGTCGGCGCCATGTTGCCGGGCTGGACCCTGGTACGTTCGGCCTGATCCTGCTTCAGGATGTCGACCGACTCTACGCCCGGGATCGCCGGACTAGGCGCCGAGGTGATGCCGGGCGGCGATTGCGGCGCGCGGTTCACTACCACGCCGCCATTCATGGTCTTGATCTGGCCGTCGAGATCGGCTGCGTCCGGCGGCGCGGCCATGCTCGCGGCCAGCGGCAAGGCCAGGGTCAGGCCAAGGCCGAGGCTGGCTATCCATCGTTTCATGATGACTCTCCCGCTGGCGACATCAGTTGGTCTTGTTGTACTCGTTCTGCGTCAGCGCCCGGCTGCGCAGCTGGGCTTCCCATGCTTCCCTGGTGCCCGGCGTGTAGCCCTTGGCAACGAACTCGTTCTTCGCGCCCTTGTACAGCGGCTCGCCGCGCGCGCCAGTGGCCAGCGACTGATCGCGCTCGCCGCAGCCGGCAAGCATGGCGCAGGCAGCGAGGGCCGCCAGGCAGGATGTGGCGCGCATCATGATTTCTTCCCGGTGGTGGCGGAAATCGGCTGTGGCGCGCTCGGCTTGCCGTAGGCCGTGCCCCAACCCCAGACTTCGCTACCCTTGCCGCGCTTGATCACGCGGTTGCGGAAGATGTCGGCGATCACGTCGCCGTCGCCGCCGAGCAGCGCCTTGGTCGAGCACATCTCGGCGCACAGCGGCAGCTTGCCTTCGGCCAGGCGGTTGCGGCCGTATTTCTCGAACTCGGCCTTGGAGCCATGTTCTTCCGGGCCGCCCGAGCAGAAGGTGCACTTGTCCATCTTGCCGCGCAGGCCAAAGGTGCCGTTGGACGGGAACTGCGGCGCGCCGAACGGGCAGGCATACGAGCAATAGCCGCAGCCGATGCAGATGTCCTTGTCATGCAGCACCACGCCTTCGTCGGTGCGGTAGAAGCAGTCGACCGGGCACACCGCCATGCAGGGCGCGTCCGAGCAATGCATGCAGGCCACCGAGATGGTCTTTTCCTGGCCGATCACGCCGTCATTGACGGTGATGACGCGGCGGCGATTCACGCCCCAGGGCACTTCATGCTCGTTCTTGCAGGCGGTCGCACAGCTGTTGCATTCGATGCAGCGCTCGGCGTCGCAGATGAATTTCATTCTTGCCATTTGTATTCCTCTCTCGCTCGAAGGCCTCAGGCCACGAACTTCTCGATGTTGCAGATCGTGGTCTTCGTTTCCTGCATCATCGTCACCACGTCATAGCCATAAGTCGTAGCGGTGTTGACCGCCTCGCCGCGCACAATCGGATGCGCGCCTTCCGGGTAGTACTCCTTCATATCCTTGCCCTGCCACCAGCCCGAGAAATGGAACGGGATGAAAGCGGTGTCCGGACCGACACGCGGGGTGACCAGCGCCTTGACCTTCAGGCGCGCGCCGGTCGGCGTGGACACGATCACGAATTCGCCGTTGCGGATGCCGCGATCCGTTGCCGCTTTCGGATTGATCTCGACGAAGTTCTCCTGCTGCAGCTCGGCCAGCCACGGATTCGAGCGGGTTTCCTCGCCGCCGCCTTCGTACTCGGTCAGACGGCCCGAGGTCAGGATGATCGGGAACTTCTCGTACAGCTTGTTCTCCACGTTCTTCTGCTGCACGGTCTTGTACAGCGTCGGCATGCGCCAGAAGGCCTTCTTGTCTTCGTGGGTCGGATACTTCGCCACCATGTCCGGGCGGGTGCCGTACAGCGGCTCGCGGTGCTTCGGCACCGGGTCCGGGAAGTTCCAGACCACGGCGCGCGCCTTGGCATTGCCGAACGGATGGCAGCCGTGGACCTTCATCACCACGCGCTGTATGCCGCCGGACAGGTCGGTCTTCCAGTTCTTGCCTTCGGCCGCCTTCTTCTCGGCATCCGTGAGGTCGTCCCACCAGCCCAGCTTCTTCAGGAGCACATGGTCGAACTCGGGATAGCCGGTGGTGATGTCCGCGCCCTGCGAATGCGAACCATCTTCCGCCAGCAGGCTCACGCCCTCGCGCTCGACGCCGAAGTTGGCGCGGAAGTTGCCGCCGCCATCCATCACGTGGCGGCTGGTGTCGTACAGGTTCGGCGAGCCCGGATGCTTCATCTCCGGCGTGCCATAGCACGGCCATGGCAGGCCGAAGTAATCGCCGGACAGGTCATAGCCGGTTTGTTCATCCTTGCCGGCGGTGCAGCGCAGCGTCTTCACATCGAAGCGATGCATGTTGCGCATGTGCGCCTTCAGACGCAGCGGCGATTGGCCGGTATAGCCGATGGTCCAGTTGCCGCGGTTGATTTCCTCGAGCATCGATTCGGCCTCGGGCTCCATCATGCCGCCCTTGCCCGGCACCAGCTTCAGTCGCGCGACCAGTTCCTTGCCGAAGCCCAGCTTCTCGGCCAGCTGATACATGATCATGTGATCGGTGCGCGATTCAAACAGCGGCTCGATCACCTTCTCGCGCCATTGCACCGAGCGGTTCGAGGCAGTGCAGGAGCCTGAGGTTTCGAACTGGGTCGCGGCCGGCAGCAGGTACACCGCGCGGTTCGGATTCAAGTCCTGGCCTTCAACCTTCATTGCGGCCATTGCGGCGGTCGCCGACGGATACGGGTCGATCACCACCAGCAGGTCGAGCCTGTCGAAGGCCTTCTTCATTTCCAGGCCGCGGGTCTGCGAGTTCGGCGCGTGGCCCCAGAACACCATGCCTTTCACGTTGCTGTCCTGGTCGATCAGCTCATTGTTCTCGAGCACCGCATCGATCCAGCGCGACACCGTGGTGCCGCTCTTTTCCATCATTGCCTGCGAGGCGAAACGGCCCTTGAGCCATTCATAGTCCACGCCCCAGACATTGGCCCAATGCTTCCAGGCGCCGGTGGCCAAGCCGTAATAACCGGGCAGCGAATCCGGGTTCGGACCGACGTCGGTCGCGCCCTGCACATTGTCATGGCCGCGGAAGATGTTGGTGCCGCCGCCGGACACACCGACATTGCCCAGCGCCAGCTGCAGGATGCACGAGGCGCGCACAATCGCATTGCCGATCGAGTGCTGCGTCTGGCCCATGCACCAGACCACGGTGGAAGGACGGTTCAGCGCCATCGTCTCTGCGGCCTTGTAGACCTCGGCTTCGGGCACGCCGCAGGCCTCTTCCACCTTGTCCGGCGTCCACTGCATCACTTCTTCCTTCACCGCTTCCATGCCGTAGACGCGGTCATGGATGTAGCGCTTGTCTTCCCAGCCGTTCTTGAAGATGTGGTACAGCATGCCGTACAGGAACGGGATGTCGGTGCCGGAACGGATGCGAACGTACTGATCGGCCTTGGCCGCGGTGCGGGTGAAGCGCGGATCGGCGACGATCATCTTCAGCCCGTTTTCCTTGGCATGCAGCAGGTGCAGCATCGACACCGGATGCGCTTCTGCCGCGTTCGAGCCGATATACAGCGCCGCCTTGGCGTTCTGCATGTCGTTGTAGCTGTTGGTCATCGCGCCATAGCCCCAGGTGTTGGCTACGCCTGCGACAGTGGTCGAATGACAGATGCGCGCCTGGTGGTCGCAGTTGTTGGAGCCGAAGTAGGAGACGAACTTGCGCAGCAATTGCGCCTGCTCGTTGTTGTGCTTGGAAGAGCCGACCCAGAACACCGAGTCCGGGCCGCTGCTCTTGCGCAGCTCGAGCAGGCGCGCGGAGATCTCGTTCAGCGCCACATCCCAGGAGATGCGCTGGTATTTGCCGTTGACCAGCTTCATCGGGTACTTCAGGCGGTACTCGCCGTGACCATGCTCGCGCAGCGCCGCGCCCTTGGCGCAGTGCGCGCCCATGTTGATCGGCGAATCGAACACGGGTTCCTGGCGCACCCACACGCCGTTTTCCACCACCGCGTCCACCGCACATCCCACCGAGCAATGCGTGCAGACGGTACGGCGCACATCAATCTTGCGGCCATCCTTGGCCGCGCCAGCGTCAGCGGCGGCCGACTTGCGGATCATGCCTAGCTGTGCGGCGGCGATGCCGGCGCCGACGCCGATGCCGGAGCGCTTCAGGAAGGCGCGGCGGTCCATGGTCGGCAAGGCGCGCGACAGGGTATCTGCCAGGCTGGAGGAAAAACGCGTGCGCGAGCGCTCGCCTGACTGGCTTTTGCGAGTCAAGAGCATGGGGAACCTCGAGAATTAAATGGTGGTGGTGCGGTAGTACTTCTTGATGTGCTCGGTCAGGCGATAACCATTGCCTTCCGGCTCCTGCGCCTGCGCCTGTTGCGGCGCTTCGGTCTGCACATTGGCAGAGAGCTTGACGGCCACGCCGGCAGCGGCCAGCAAGCCCATGCCGGCAAAGAAGCCCCGGCGAGCCTTTTTCTGTTGTTCTGACATGTTGAATCCCTGGTAGGTGGATCGGCCTTTGTTATTGGATGCGTCTTTGGCCTTCGGGCGATCGGTGAAACGGCACAGCAAATGTTACGGACGAGCAATGCTCGGCATTGTAGTGAAGAAACTTTAAAGAGTGGAAATGAAATTTTTTAATCAATTCCCCAATAGTTGTCTATCAATGCACGCGGCCTCGCGCATCTTCCCTGGACAGCATCGTAGGCAGCATCTCAAGCCATGTCGAAAGCCTGGGTCTCCACGTCGATGAAGGCGCGTGCGAGCCGGGTCACCGTGGCATAGAAGGCGGCATGCCGGTGCGTGTCGATTGCATCGAACAGTTGCGCTGCCCAGGGCGCGATATGGGTCGAGAAGAAGGCTTGCTGGGTGGGGATGCTGGCGTGCTCGATGTCTTGCGAGGCGATCAGGTAGCGCATTACTTCGAACAGCATCGCGATATGGTCTTCGGGTTCGCTGATGTCATCGGCCCGCTCGAGCCCCAGGCGCGCCAGGTCGGCACGCAGCTCGGCCAGCGGCTTTTCCATCAGGAAGCCAGCCAGGTAGTAGGAGCCATACAGCAGCACTTCCGGCTTGCCGACGCCGATGAACAGGCTGTCGTATTCGGTGCTCAGCGCTTCGGCGCGCGCACCCCGGCAGGCTTTGACGAGATCGGCCCAGGCCTGCTGCAGTATGCCCTCGCCTTCCGCGGCGGCGCTGCCGATGGTGTCGAGCAGCGCCTGCGACGGCGGCGCGGCATACAGCGTGGCGAGCAGGCCGTAGAGATCGGCGCGCGCGGTTTCCTCGCCGTTGTCGGGGGTTTCGAATTTGAGGGGAGTGCTCATTGGTGGAATCCCTGGTGTTTCAATTTTTATGGCGAATACATGTAGGGTGGGCGCAGCCCACGCGCGCCATCAATCAACCGGGACGCGTGGGCTGTGCCCACCCTACGGTGTTGTGCGGCCGCGTAGGTTGGGCTGACAAGCCCAACATCGAAAGTCCGCGGCCCGCGACCATATTGGGCTTGCCAGCCCAACCTACGAGCGCTTATTGCACGCGCTTGATGTCCGTGACCGTCATCTCGCGCTTGTTTTCCATCATGTCGATCACACGGCAATCGCCGCACATCTTCAGCCGTTCGATGTTGCCGGCGAAGGCGCCGTGCAAGGACAGCTTGCTCACCATGTTTTCGATCATCTGCAACGTGCCGAAGGGCTTGCTGCAGCGGATGCAGTGGAAAGGCTGGGCCTCGTTCAGCACAAGCGGCTGTTTCGCGCTCTCGGTCAGCAACAGCCGCGGCTCCAGGCTGATCGCGTTTTCCGGGCAAGTCTTTTCACACAGGCCGCACTGCACGCAATTGCGCTCGACAAAGCGCAGCTGCGGATGGCTGGGATTGTCCTGCAGCGCCGATTCCGGGCAAGCACCGACGCAGGACATGCACAGCGTGCACGCATCCTTGTTGACTCTAACGGCGCCGAAGGGCGCGCGCTGCGGCAGCGCGATGCTTTCAGGCCGCTGCGGCGCATGGCGCAGCAAGTGCTCGAGCGCATAGTCCATTGCCACCCGCTTTTCCGTGGCGACGTTGAAGGCCGCGCGGTTCTGTGGCGCCTGGCCCGGACGCAACTGCGCAAGCTGCGCGTCCAGTTCCGCCTCGCTTTGCGCGCGTAGCAGCGTGAAATGCGTGCCGGCATAGCCCAGGCCCGAGGCAATGGTCTGCGCGATCGCCAGTTGCGCGGCCAGCGCCTCGGCATACTGCGGCGCTTCCTGGTCCGTGATCAGCACCGCGACATTGGTCGCGCCATAGGCCAGTGCCGACAGCCACAGGTCCAGGCCGGTCGCTGCCGCATGATGCAGCGACACCGGGATCACCCGCGCCGGTACGCCGGCCAGACGCTCGCCTGCGCGCGCAGCACGGCCCAGCCGGTTGATCACCTCGGCGCCGCGTTCCTCGCCATGCATCAGGAGCGCAGGCTCGCTGCCGCCTGCCTTGAAATAGGTGGAAAGCAGCGTCTTGATGCGCCGTCCGGTTTCCGGTGCGCGCGGATACGCATAGCCGAGCGCGCCCGACGGGCACACCGTAGTGCAGGCGCCGCAGCCCACACACAGGTTCGGATTGACGCGGATGCCGTTGCCGTTATGGCTTACCGCCTCGGCCGAGCAGACATCGATGCAGGCAGTGCAACCGGTCTTGCCGTTGCGGCCATGGGCGCAGAGCTTTTCCTTGTACAGGAAGAACTTCGGCTTCTCGAATTCGCCGACCATCTGCGACAAGCGCAGCGCCTCCTCGGCCTGGCGCATCGCATCGGCGCCCGGCGCGAAATAGCCTTGCGGCGGCTGATGCAGCGTGAGTATCGGCGCATCCGACAAATCGAACACCAGGTCGAAGTCGCCGGTGCGTTCGACATCGTCGCGCGCGAAATCGATGGCGCCGACCGCGCCGCACGCCTTGACGCAATCGCGATGCGAGGTGCAGCGCGACATGTCGATCTGGTAGGACAAATCGATCGCGCCTTCCGGGCACACGGATACACAGGCATTGCAGCGGGTGCAAACCTCAAGATCGATCGGATTGGCCTGCTTCCATTTCACCTGGAAGGCGCCAAGCCAGCCGTCGATGTTGATGCCGCTGCCGGAATAGGTCGGGAAGCTGCGCTCGTCGGGCAGTGCCGCGCCGCCGGAGGTCAGCAGCACGCTGACATCGAGGTTATCGGCAAGCCGGCGCGCCCAGGGCAGCGCGCGCGCGGCCGGGCCGATGACCAGCACATGGCCGTTCGACTTGTAGCTGACGGTAGGCACCGGTTCCGGATCGGGCAGCGCGGCGGCCGCAAGCAGCGCCGCCATCTTCGGCAGCGCTGCCTTTGATTCAGCGCCCCAGCCGCCGGTTTCGCGGATATTGACGAAGCGCAGCGGCGCGACCGAGTTGCGCGTCTCGGCGAGTTCGGTAAAAAGCGCGCGCTCCTGGGTACAGGCGACGACGACATCATCCACGCCGTCCACCGCCGACAGAAACTGCCCGGCTTCGCGCCGGCACAGCTCGGTTGCTACGGCCAAGGGTTTGTCGCCGAGCGCTGCGCCCAGGCGTTCGCCGGCGCGCAGATCGAGCGGCATCGTGCGATTGCAATTACAGACTTTGAATTGGGTTGCCATCTTCGGGTGCTGCTGGTGATTGGTTTGCGGCTTGCGCCGCGTTGTGCTGTGCGTCGGGCTGGACACGGTCCATGGCGTCGGCTTGCTCCTGGTCTTGCGGCTGCTCGTCTGCGCTCGCTTGTGCCTCGGGCTCCTGCACCGCAAACGATGCTTTGCCCCCCTTTGCCTCGTCCGCCGCAAGCTCTTCCGCAGCCTGAGAGGCTTCGGCCGCATTGGGCTGCGGCGCCGGCTCCAGCGTTTCGCCGGGCGCATCAAGCATCGCCATCGCGCTCTGCCGCAGGTCTGCCGGTGGATTCAGAATCGGCTTCGCATGCTCGAGCAGCGCGACCATTGCCGCTGGCAGCGGTTCAAACTTGTTGTAGTCGTCGATGTAGATATCAAGCCCATCCATCACGTTGAAATGCGGATCGGCGAACAGCTTCTTCATCGCGCTGCGCTTGACCGATTCATCAACGTCGCGGCGCATGAAGCGCGAGAAATCGGAATCGCGATCGAGCTTGTCGACATCGTCCATCGTCGGCGGCGGGAGTTCCGGCTGCAGCGCGGCGCCGGCAGCTGCCTCGGCATCTGCCGGCCTGGCGGGTGCCTGCTCGGAAAGCGATTCGTCCTGCGCTGCTTCGCGCTTCTTGCGCGACCAGCGGCTGAAGAAGTCCTCAGCGCTCATCGTTCCCTCCATCCGCGGCCATGCGCTGCACCGCGGCGCCGCCTTCGAACGAAGGACGACGGCGCTTGCCTTTGGGCTCGGGTCGGTAATGCGCAGCGGCGAAGTCCGACAGCGCGGCCAGGGTATCGGTATCAAGCGGCAGCGTGTCGACCTGCTCGCCGCCATCCATCATTCGCGCGGCTTCGTTGTACGACAGCGTGACGCGCTTGGGCACCGCGATGTCAGCGCCGTCGACTTCCTCGATGCGCCACATGATGAACCAGCATGGCGCCGGGGCCGTCGCGTTCAGGTGATAGCCCTCGGCTTCATCGCGATACAGTCCCACCTCGAAACCGCGATGCAGCCAGCGCGCGTCCGCCTCTTCGTCCAGCAGGTGCTGCATGCCGGCAGCGGGATCGGCGTCAGTGAGCACCGCCATCGGCCGCCATGCATGCGGCTGCCAGGGATTGTTCAGCAGCCGGCGCTGCATGACGACGCCGACGATCAGAAATTCGGTCTGCATGATTTCCAGCCGTTCAGGCCCTCGCCGCTGCCGCTCGCATCGCGTTAAATGCAGACATTGTGCTCAGTCGTTCTTGACCACGATGGTGGGGAACTTGCTCGACATATCCTTCGCCTTTTCCGCGATCTTCACCGCGACCTTGCGCGCGATGTCGCGATAGATCTGCGCCACCTGGCCATCGGGATCGGCGACCACGGTCGGCATGCCGCTGTCGGCCTGCTCGCGGATAGCCATCGTCAGCGGCAGCGCGCCGAGGAAGTCCACGCCATAGTCGCGGCAGATCTTCTCGCCGCCGCCGGTGCCGAAGATGTGCTCGGCATGACCGCAATTGCTGCAGATGTGAATGCTCATGTTCTCGACCACGCCGAGAATCGGGATGCCGACCTTCTCGAACATCTTCAAACCCTTGCGCGCATCGAGCAGCGCGATGTCCTGCGGCGTGGTGACAATGACGGCGCCGGTGACCGGCACCTTCTGCGACAGGGTCAGTTGCACGTCGCCCGTGCCCGGCGGCATGTCGACGACGAGGTAATCGAGTTCGCGCCAGTTGGTCTGCTCGAGCAATTGCTGCAAGGCCTGCGTGACGATCGGACCGCGCCAGACCATCGGCTCGTCGGCATCGATCATGAAGCCGATCGAAGACACCTGCACGCCGTGGTTTTCCAGCGGCTCCATGGTCTTGCCGTCCAGGGTTTCCGGGCGACCCGAGATGCCGAGCATCATCGGTTGCGACGGGCCATAGATATCGGCATCGAGCACGCCAACCTTCGCGCCTTCGGCCGCCAGCGCCAGCGCCAGATTGACCGCGGTGGTGGACTTGCCGACGCCGCCCTTGCCCGAGGCGACGGCGATGATGTTCTTCACATTGGCCATCAGCTTCACGCCGCGCTGCACCGCATGCGCAACGATGCGACTGTAGGCGTTCACGCTGACATTGCCGGCGCCCGGCAATGTGCGCACCGCGGCGATCGCGCTCTTGCGCAGGCCGTCGATCTGGCTTTTCGCCGGGTAGCCGAGCTCGATGTCGAAGCTGACGTCATTGCCGTCGAGCTGAATATTCTTGACCGACTTGCCAGTGACCAGATCGCGGCCGGTATTGGGATCGACGACGCCCGACAGCGCGGCCTTCACCGCTTCGATAGTGATGCTCAATTGACTCTCCTGAATGGAATCCCGCAAGTCTAAACCAAACGGCATCGGCCCGTAGTGGCCATTCCTGCCCGTGAGTGCTTCCGGCTCGCGCGGAACGAACGGTTAACGACGCCAGCGACGGAAACTTTATGGCCGGGAGGAGATTTTCCAGCACGCATGCGTGGCGCGACCTCAACATGCAATGCGCCTGCCGCACACTTTTTTCCAGCTTCTTGGCGCAGCTCAACAGTCCTCCCTTCCGTGCCTGGGCCGGCACGCCAATCGGCTACCTTGTGCCCGCTGGAAAACATGGAACTCGACAACAGGGAGCAATCATGGCATCGGACACGCTTACACCGTGCGGCAGACGCCGCTTTCTGCAGGGCGCAGCATCCGGGTTGGCACTTGGCGCGCTGGGCACGATGGTCCGCCCAGCGTTCGCGCAAAGCTCGCCCGGCCTGCGACTCGAATGGCAACAGTTTCGCAATACCTCAGGCTATGCCTCGTACATCGACGCCATCGCCCGCATGCGCGCCTCGTCCGACCAGAACGACCCGAATTCACTGGCCTTCTGGGCGAATGCGCATGCGCAGCTCTGTCCGCATGGCGTACCGTACTTCCTCGCCTGGCACCGCGGCTTCATCGCGCTGTTTGAACAGCAGCTGCGCATCATTTCCGGCAACGATGCCCTGATGCTGCCGTACTGGGATTTGTATGCGTCGCCGACATTGCCTTCCGAATTTACCGACCCGGCCAGCGGCAACCCGCTGTATACACGCCGTGTGAACCTCGACATTCGCGGCGCCCTGTCGCTGATGCCCTTCGAAGCGCGCATCTACAACTTCGGCCGCGGCACCGCCTATGCGTTCGAAGCGCTGATGGAATCCGCGCCGCACGACACCTGCCACAACTTCATTGGCGGCGCGATGATCACCATGTCCGCGCCGCTGGACCCGATCTTCTACCTCTTTCACTGCAACATCGACCGCCTCTGGCATGCATGGGCCTTGCCCGACGGCCGCGGCATGCCCTGGACTACTGATCCGTATTGGTCGGGCAGCCATCGCTATGGCGCCGGTGTGAGCATTCCACGCGACCAAACCTATTACCCCGGAAGGCTGGGCTATGACTACAGCGACGTGTCGATGCCGAGCGCTCTGCCGCCATTGGCCAGGTCGGCCACGCTGCGCAAGGTGAGCAGCCCTGCGCATGAAGCGAATGGAGCCCTTACCGCCATGCAGGCAAGACCGCCACTGGCCGCGCTCCCACGCAGCGCACCGCGCGCGCTTTCGGCGGGTGCCCTGTCGCTCGGCGGCTGCGCGCGCTTCGCTTTGCGCGATGACTCGTTCAGCGCCGGCATCGCGCCGGGAGGCAGCCATCGCCATGCGCTTCGGGCGCTGCACGCGGCGCTTATCGACGAAGAGAACCCATCGCGCAAGGAAGGCTATCGATCGATGCATGTCGTGCTCGACGATCTCGCGCTGATCAATCTCGGCAGTTTCGGCGGCTACTTCTATCAGGTGTTCCTGAATCTTCCGGAAAGCGGGACGTCGTCGCCCGAACGGCATTTCCTCGGCACGGTCGGACCGTTTGAGATTGCTGGCGCAAAGCATCATGGCAAGGCGGTCTTGCGCTTCGACGCCAGTCATGTGCTGGCGGGGCTGGAGCAGGCCGAACTGGATGCCTTCGCCGTATCCTTCGTGCGCATCAATGGCGCCAACTACCCAAAAGGCGAATCGGTTTCCGTTGGCGAGATGCGCATCGAGCTATCGCAGAAGGCGCCAGCGCAAAGGCGACGCGCCGCCAGCGAGCCGAAAGGCAAATGCTATTGCTGAGCGCTTGGCCAGGAGCAGCACGACCGCCGACGAGTGCGACACAGCCTGCGCCAGCGACTGCCTGATTCGTCAGACGCATCACGCTTATGTACGGCAAATACGCATCGCTTGGGTATTCCCCATCGGCTGTCGCCTGCGTGGCATTACAATCACGCGCCGTCATCCGATGACGGCAATGCCTCGCACTGGAGATGGAAGACAAGATGGATAGCGCAGAAATCACCGGCCTGATCCTGGCCGGCGGCCGCGGTTCCCGGATGGGGCACGTGGACAAGGGATTGCAGATTTTCCGCGGCGCGCCGATGGCGCTGCATGTGCTGATGCGCCTGCAGCCGCAAGTGGGCCAGATGATGATCAACGCCAACCAGAACCTGGGGCCGTATGAATCCTTCGGCCTGCCGGTATGGCCCGATGAGATTGGCGGCTTCGAAGGCCCGCTGGCGGGCATGCAGACCGGGCTGGTGCATTGCGAGACCGAGTACATGGTCACAGCCCCCTGCGACAGCCCGTTTCTGCCGGAAGACCTGGTCTCTCGACTGGCCGAAGGGCTTGAGGATGCGCGCGTGGACCTGGCGTATGCGGTTACCGGGGAAGGTGAAACGCAGCAATCGCACCCAGTGTTCTGCCTGATGCGCGCCACACTCAACCGCAGCCTTGAAGCTTACCTGCGCGCAGGCGGGCGCAAGATTGAAGCCTGGTTCAGGCAGGAAAACGCGGCGCAGGTGCGCTTCGATGATGAAGCCGCGTTCCGCAACATCAACACCCTGGAAGACCTGAAACGCTACGAAGCGTCCTGATACAAGGCGTCAGCAGCAACGACCCAAGCGCATTGCGCGCGCTCAGCAGAGCCCCTTGGTCGCCATCGCCGGCGGGCAAGTCTTGTCGATGAGTCCGTCCTGATGCGGCTGCTGCGGCGCGGATGGTGGGACCTGCGCGCAGGCAGCGAGCAGAAAGCTGGCGCAAAGCGCCAGCAGCAATCGAGTTCGCGTCATGTTCTTGTTCGTTCTTGTCGATATGGATAATGGCCGCCGCAGCCTCTCCCCTGACGCGTCGGCGGCCGGCACAGCGCGAAATCAGGTCTTCGGATAACCGCAGTCGGACGGCTGGAATTGTGTTGCGCCCAACGGTCTGCCATCGATGCCACGGTAGACATAGGCGATCGTCACGCCATTCTCCAGGAATCCCTTCATCTCGCCGCTGGCGCACAGCCGCTGCTGCAGCATAGGCCGAATCAGCTTGACGAATTCCTTCGAGCTCATCGCGTTCTTCGGCGGCGCGGTCAAGCTGTAGTGATACGAAAGCTTGTGCCCAGGCTCGGCGGTTACCCGATCCAGCCGGGTATCGGCATCCACCATCAGCGGCACCTTGCGGTTCATGTGCATGCTCAAGTTGGCCAGCGCCTCGTCTATGCCGCGGTCATCGCCGCGGCTGTTCGGATAGCCAGCCAGCATGCCAACCATGTCTCCCAGCGATGCCGCCTGTGCACCGGCCGCGAGCATGCACAGCGCGAGCGCAAGTCCACGCATTTTCATTCCGCCCCCTCCTCAAAACCGCTTGGCGGAAGTGTAACTGGACTATGTCGAAATTGTTTCAATAATGATCACGATTTCGCATCGCATTTGATTCTGCATAAGTCGGCACAGCGCAGCGGTGGACGCGTTCGGCTCAACCGTGCCGAGCGCGCAAATGATCGAGTTCGCGTTGCAGCGCCTCAATTCGCTGCAGCAGGCTCATCGCCACCGACAGGCCGGACATGTCGAGCTCGAAGTCGTCGCGCAGCCGACGCGCGGTGCGTGCGACGACCACCGTCGCACTGGCAAACACCGGCGCGCCGGCCTCGAGCCGCGCTGGCACCAGCGCGCCGCTGTCGATGAGTTCCTGCACTTCGGCCGCGGACAGGCCGGATACCTCGCTCAAATGCGTCAGGCTGCAGACCCCGGATTCATCCAGCCAGACCGCGTGTATCGTCTCCTGCATCATGTGTTGTCGCCCCTTAACGAAGATGCGTGCGCGGATTGAAGTTCGATGCCTGCGCCAGCTCGGCATACAGCGCGCGTTCGCGCTCGCTCGGCGTCTTCGGCACTTCGATGCGGACCACCGCATACAGGTCGCCATTGCCACCGCCCGGCGCGGGCATGCCGCGTCCGCCCAGGCGCAGCTGCCGGCCGCTCGCGGTGCCGGGCGCAATCTTCAGCTCGACCCTGCCGCGCGGCGTCGGCACTTCCACCGTTGCGCCCAGCACCGCTTCGGATGGCGTTAGCGGCAGATCCAGATACAGATCGCGACCGCTGACGCGATACAGCGCATGCGGCTCGAGTTTCAGCACGATGTACAAATCGCCCGGCTGTCCGCCGTGCAGGCCCGGACCGCCCTTGCCGGCCAGGCGCAGGCGCTGGCCATCGGCGGCGCCCTTGGGAATCGTCACGCGGAAGGTCTTTGGCGCATGGTGCGCCAGTCCTTGCGCATCGGCTTGCGGCAGATTGAGACTGACCTCGATCTCGGCGCCATCGTGCAATTGCTCCAGCGTCACCGGCACCGAGGCTTCGATGTCCTGGCCATGACGCGGTCTGCGCGCGCCACGTGTGCCGCCCGCGCCTCCTGCGCCGCGCGCACCGGCGAAGGCCGCCAGCAGATCGGCCAGGTCGACGTCCGAAAACGAGGTGTCGGTGTGATAGAACTCCTGCCAGTCCGGCGGCGGCTCGAAGCTTTCGCCCGGCGCACGGCGGCCAAGCTGGTCATACGCGGTGCGCTTCTCCGGATCCTTCAGCGTGGCGTAGGCTTCCTGGATTTCCTTGAATTTTTCCTCGCCCGCCGGATCCTTGGTCACGTCCGGGTGGTACATGTGGGCCAGCTTGCGATACGCCTTCTTGATGTCGTCGGCGCCGGCCTCGCGCGCCACCCCGAGAATCTCGTAGTAATCCTTGTATTTCATGCATCAGCCTCCCGCATGGGTTGAACGCATCGGCGGAGCAATGACAGTCGATGCACCCGCTGTCCTGACGCGCCGCGCCCTTGAGTGCTCGCAAAGCCAAATGTTGGCTATTCGATAAAATTCAAGGCGCTTAGCTTTCAACAAAACAGGACAAGTTTCAACGATGAGGTTGGCAACATGAATGCGTTACAGCAAACGGTTTGCGACACCGTCTACGTCATCGCCGCAATTCTTCTTATCGCGCTGCTCTTCCCGTTCGTGATCGCCCGCGCGCAGCCGGATTGGCAAGGCTTCGCGCTGACCTGCGCCGCCGTGGCGCTGGTCAGTCCGCTGCTGTCACGCATGCTGTGCTGGGCGTGCAGCCGGCTCGGCGCGCGCTGAGTCGCTCACCTCTGGCAGCTCGACCGCTTTAGCGGCGCAGCCTGTCGCGCTCGCAGCGCTCGGCGTCCGGCAACGGATAGGCATCGGCCACCACTGCGTGGCCTTTCATCACGACCACGATGGCGCAGATGAGCGAGGTCATCATCACCGCCATCCAGTGAAACAGGACGACGCCGATGGCGGTGTATTGCGCTGTCTGCATGTCGTGCAACCCTGCAGCGGTGTGCGGCGCGAGCCATTGCACGGCCAGCGCATACAGCGCCGGCAACAGCGTGCCGACGACGAGCAGCCCAGGCAGGCGGCGAAGCAGAATGCGCTCGAAACCGGGCGGCTCTCTGCGCGAACCGGGCAGGCGCGTATGGAAGGGTTTCATGATCTCTCCTTGGCTGAGAAGTCCCACGCTTTGAGCATAGTCCTGCGCCATGCGCTTTCGCAGTCGGAAAGACGGCGATGATGCTGTAGGAGAGAAGGAGAAAAATGGCCGCCGGCAGGTGCAGAGCTGTGCATGCGCGCATGCCGGCGGCCGTAGGCTTATTGCATCGTGATCACGCCGCAGGCTACGCGCTTGCCGGAATTGCCGGCCGGCTGGCTGGCGAGATCGTCCGGATCGGCATGCACCACCAGCGCGCGGCCAGCGATGGTGTTTTGCGCGACCTTGGTCATGCCCAGGCGCCAGGTGTCGACCGTGATCTTCTGCGACACGTTGCCGCTGGCGTCGGCGGTGACATTGCCGAAGTCGCCGGCGTGGCGCTTGTCCGCGTCCGGCGCGCCGTGCGGTTCGTTGGTCGGGTTGTAATGGCCGCCGGCGCTCGTGGCATCCGGCGCGCTGCAGTCGCCCTTCTCATGGATATGGATGCCATGCTGTCCGGGCCTCAAGCCCTGCAGTTCGACATCGGCCATGATCTTGCCCGAGCGCTCGACGAAAGTGACGGTGCCGTGCGCGCTATTGCCCTGCGTGGGCTGCACATCGGCAACCGCAATCGGCACCGGCCGCATCATTGCGCAACCCGACAGTGCGAACAGGCCGGCAACGGCCAGAAAGGCATGCTTCTTCATCTGTGCTCTCCCTTGGTGGAATGGAAATCTGTCGCGGCGAAACCTTAGCGGATAAGCACGGCTTTGTCGAACCGCGGATCCGCCGCGCATGCGCGCTGACAAGCGCCCTGCCTCAGCTGGCGCGCATCAGCGCCGGCAGGCTGTTGTGCACATCGGTGGCCGCCACCGCCGCGTGGCCGGTCGCCACGCTGATCTGGTTGATGCCGTAGACCACGTCGCCTATCGCATACAGCCCGGGCACGCTGGTGCGCAGATGCCCATCGACCACGATCTCGCCGCAATCGGCGGTTTCCGCGCCCAGGCCGATTGCAAGGCGCGAACGCGCGGTTTCGCCAAGCATCGGATACAGAACATCGAAGGCATGGCAGCCGCCGTCGGCGGTGTGGACCAGCGGCGTGCGCCGGTCAGCGGTGGAGACATCGGTGGCTGGCGCATCGAGCCAGTCGATGCCGCATTCGGACAGCTCGGTCTTTTCCTCGACCGTCAGCGGCGGCGCGTCCTCGGGCAGCATCAGCGTCACCCGCGGGCTGAAGGTGCGCATGAAGCGCGCATGCGGCACGCGGTTGTCCTTGCCGCAGACGACTGCAATGCGCCTGTCGGTGACGTCGTAGCCATCGCAGATCGGGCATAGCCGGATCGCGCCGGCGCGTACCGCAGCGCGCCAGTTCTCGGTGGGCAGGCTGAAGTCGACGATGCCGGTGGCGAGGATCACGCGGCGCGCGCGAATTGCGCCGCCTTCCCAGGCGGCATGGAATTCCTCGCCGTCTCGCTCCAGGCTGGTGATTTCGCCGCGTGTGACTTCGGCGCCCGCGCGTCCGAGCTGCTGGCGCAGATTATCCAGAAGCTGCACCCCCGGTATGCCATCCGGAAAGCCGGGGTAGTTGTGACTGACCGGGATCAGCGACAGCCGGCTTTCACCCTTGTCGAAGATGGCGATGTCGCGATGAAAGCGGCGCAGGTAGATTGCCGCGGTGAGGCCCGCCGGACCGGCGCCGATGATGAGGCAGTCCACCTGCTGCGAGGATGGTTCGCTCATGCCTCAGATCCTTTCCTCGCCCATCTGGCGCACCGCGGCGTACAGGTCCAGCGCGGCAATGCCCGCCACCGCCGCGCTCGCCCAAGCCGTGCGGCTCGGATCACGCCCGCCACCGTCCTTGAGCGACACGCCAAGCAGGGACAGATCCATCGCATCGCCGGCGACCCGGCTCCACAGCCAGTACGACGGCTTTTCCGCCATCAGGATGCCGGCGCCGGCGCTCATCTCGCGCAGGCCGAGAGTGCGCATCAGCGTGCTGTGATTCCCTACGCCGATCGCTTCGCAGGTCTGCCGCGGCGCAAGCAACTGGGTCAGCCCCAGACCGATGGAAAACCAGCCGAGGAAATTCGTGAGCGGCGACGCATAGCGGTTCAGCACCATGTTCTTTGCCTTTTGCGCGATGGCGCTCGCCTGCGTCGTTGCGGTTCCTGCGGTGGTGGTCCATGTTTTCATGTTGCGGGCTCCAGTGTTGGATGATTGGTGACGGTGGCTGCGGCGACGGCCGGAAATACGGCTCGCCGCAATGGAAACGTTTAGGCAGGAGGTGTGTGAGGGAGGTTCCTGCGGATTTCAGGAACGGCAAGGCAGGTGGAAAACGATCAAATGCGAGCCTTGCCAGCACGTGCTGGTCGATCAAGGAACATTTTGCGTGCGAAGTCCACGTAGAAACGTGTTGAAGCTCGGGCATAGGTACACCACAGCTAGCCCGCATTCCATTGCCACCAAAAATTTAGGACTTCTTGCGTGAACAATAAACTCAATTTGGATGCCGCCGGGATTGTGAAAACGCTGCCCGTGCCACAAAGTTCGAGCAGCTCGGTCAACACCGACACTGCGTCGTTACCGAATGTGTGGTCACGTACAAAATCGGATGGATTGCTGAAGCAAGCTGGACCAAATAAGTTGTCCGGATTCAAATTGAACGTAGCTTACCTCGCATTTCTGTGCGCAATTACGCTCAATAAAATCGAGCACACCAGCAGCCTGATTCATCGCGGTGTGCTCGAAAAGATAACAACAGAAAAAGAACTCGCCAGCCTTATCACCGAGTTGCTCGGCGCAAACGACACAGGTGCGCTGGAAGCCATGCTTCACGCAACGAATACAAGCGGGATGGTTGCCAAGGCTTTTAGCGCAGCATTGCAAACCGAAATGAAAATGCGAAATGCACAAAACGTCGCAATGTTGTTCGAGGCAATAAATAAATGCAAGCCCGAAATTCTCTATACCGAAAAAGATAAAAAAAACCGGCCGATACTGGGGAAATTGATCTACTACGGAAGCAAAGGCAGCATGCAACAATTTTCAAAAGCAGCACTGCGCAGTATTGCTCCCGATATATACCAAAAAGCCTATCCGGACCCAAACAGGCTCCGTGATTTTTTGCATAGAATCGTGTACGCGGAAATGGAAGACATTCTCCAGGACTTAATCAGCTCTGGGAAAATCAAAATACATCCTTCCGTTTTGCGAAATCTCATTTCTTCAATAGTCGTTGACAAGACGACCACAGGCTGGACTGAAAGTGCAATAGAGCTCGTGCGCAGAGCAAAAATATTCACGGGCGCACATGAAATGAGAGGTAACGATGCGCTAAAAAATGCCATTGAACTTGAAGAAGACAAGTTGGCCGAAGAGATCCTCAAACACTGGAAACCGCATATCAA
Source organism: Noviherbaspirillum pedocola (assembly GCF_016632335.1). Lineage (GTDB taxonomy): Bacteria > Pseudomonadota > Gammaproteobacteria > Burkholderiales > Burkholderiaceae_D > Noviherbaspirillum_A > Noviherbaspirillum_A pedocola. The sequence goes on along the minus strand of NZ_JAEPBG010000002.1, from coordinate 566,360 downwards.
CAATGCCACTCTAAAAGAGCTTCTTCAGGATGCTGCGTCGAAAAAAATGACGAATGTCATAGAACGTTTGGCGCGAGTAGCGAGCATGGCGAACAGTCGGAAAATATCAAGCCATGAACTCTTCAGCGTGGTATTGCGTGCAGGGAATGAACAGCAGATTCAGGCCCTGCTTGACGGCGGGCTTGAATTAAATCCATCGGAAAAGGAAAACCTCATAAAGTCTTTCCAGCTTTCCAATGAAGGGCAAAGACTTATTCGGGAAGGAAAACCGAATGTTCTAGGTGCGATAGATAACAACAATATTGAAAAAGTCTTATTTCACGCGAAAAAAGCGGGTACAGCAATTCCGAAAGAAAGCAAAAATCTTGACGAATGGCTTTTGAGTGCCGCAATAAAGGGACGCATGGAAATGGTCGAGATCCTAAGCGCGGCTGGCGCCCGTGTTGGAAGCATCAAGGATAGGGCAGGCCGCAACGCCCTCCATTGGCTGTGTTCCCATCAATACTGCGACGCCATAGGAAAATTGGTTGAGGACATCGCCGGCGGCGCGCCAGAACTGTTGAATCAGCAAGCCGAAGATGGAAGCACACCATTGATGATCGCCGCCAAGGCCGGGCAGCACGAGATAGTGAAGGCTCTCATCTTGAAAGGTGCGAACATTTCGCTCCGGGACAATCAGAACAAGCAGGCCATTCATTACGCCGTTGAGAGCAAAAACAGGAATGCCATCGCGGACCTGTCCAGACACTTTAAGCCATCAGTCGACGACGCGAAGGAAATCCTGAGACTGGCCGTCGAAACAAAGGAATCGGACGTGATCGAATTCGTTGCACGGAAAGTCAAGACGGTGCTGTCCGATCCGGAGCATTTCACAAACATATTTTCTCACCCCAAGCTTGGATACAAAGTTCAAGCACTGCTCAATGCGGGCATTTCACCTACGCCAGAGCAAATTAAATCGCTTGTCGTAGATTCAAGGTTTAAAACCTTGCTAGAGCGCGGAAATAACCGGGCAAACAGCGCAATTATCATGGACGCGCTCTGGGATGAAGAAACGCCTCTGGTCGTTGCCGGTTTCGAGGCGCCGGCGCAGGACGACGACAACCCGCTTGGTCTGCGCGATCCGTGGAAAACGCTAGGGATGGAGCAATCCACAGCGCCACGTGCACCGCAGAATCGCAAGCCGAACACGCACCAATGGCGTCTGGAAGTAAACCCGGGACGCCGTCCGGCCCATCCCGTCGCACGTTTTCTGCAGTCGCTGCCAAAACTGGCTGTCAGCGGAAACGCCAACGAGTTTTTCGGCAATTGGCAGAGCGGCATCGTGATGGCATTGCTTGCCATGCCCGGCGAGGAAGGACAATTAGTCAGTCGCCTGCGGGAAATCCTTGACGATGACCAACTCGGTCTATGCCTTCAAGATGAATACGGTGCACCCATTAATTTCCAGCAGCCAAATCACGAGGCATTAATCGAGGCTCAGTTCGTTGCGATTGATGTGAGCCACAACGAGCGTCTTCACAGCATTGCAAACGACGTTAAAGGATTATTCGCGCCCAAAACGGGTGATAGTTCTGAGGTTGCCAGAAGCAAGGTAGCGGCAAAAGCCCAGGCCGGCGCGCTGATCGAAGCCAATGAAGCTTTTCGCCCCTTCTGTATCGGACTGCGTGACCAGTGCAACATCAGCAAGCTCGAGGATGCAGTTCATGCGGGATCGATGACGCCGAGTCAAGCGCGTAGACAAATCGAAGACGAAATTGACACCCGAGTATTGCAGTCCTCGCGTTTCACGAAAATCCTGATTGACGGTATGCCTGACACTCTGCAAGCCTGGTTGGGCAACGAAGTCGTGCGCCTGCATGCAAAAAGAGGCCAGGAATTGCGAGACGCGCATGCAAGGTTCACACGACTTGAATAGCAAGCCGCGTCGTCAGCAACGACATGACGCCTGCTTGCGGCTAAACAGGCTGTCGTCCGCTCGTCGCTTGGCGGTATAGTGCTGAACCGCCAAGCCGGTCCCCTAACAGCCAGCGCTCTTCTGCCCGGCGCCGCGTAGCCATCGACGTCATCCCAGTCCAACCGCGGAGACCTTCACCATGGACCAGACCACCAGCAAGGAACAGGAGCTGCGCGCAGCCGCGCTCGACTATCACCGCAGCCCCACTCACGGCAAGATCCAGGTCAATCCGACCAAGCCGTTGTCGAACCAGCGCGATCTGTCGCTGGCCTATTCACCGGGCGTGGCCTATGCCTGCACCGAGATTCATCAGGACCCAAGCCTCGCGGCTGAATACACCAGCCGCGCCAACCTCGTCGCCGTGGTGACCAACGGCACCGCCGTGCTCGGCCTGGGCAACATCGGCCCGCTCGCGGCCAAGCCGGTGATGGAAGGCAAGGGTTGCCTGTTCAAGAAGTTCGCCGGCATTAATGTGTTTGACATCGAGCTTGCTGAACACGATGTCGACAAGCTCGTCGATGCGATCGCCATGCTGGAGCCCACGGTCGGCGGCATCAACCTCGAAGACATCAAGGCGCCGGAATGCTTTGCCATCGAAAAGCGCCTGCGCGAGCGCATGAACATCCCGGTCTTTCACGATGATCAGCACGGCACTGCCATCATCTCGGCCGCCGCCCTGCTCAATGCGCTGAAGGTGGTCAGCAAGGACATTGCCACGGTGAAGATGGCGGTCTCCGGCGCCGGCGCGGCGGCGATCGCCTGCCTGGATCTGATGACGCGGCTGGGCCTGGACCGCAAGAACATCTTCGTCGTCGATTCGCGCGGCGTGATCTTCGAAGGCCGTGACGCAAACATGGAAGCCAACAAGGCGCGCTATGCCCAGCAGACTGATGCGCGCACGCTGGCCGATGTGGTGCGCGGCGCCGATGTCTTCCTTGGCTGCTCCACCTCGGGCGTGCTGACCGGCGAGATGGTCGCCACCATGGCCGACAAGCCCATCATCCTGGCGCTGGCCAATCCCGAGCCCGAGATCCGCCCCGAAGTGGCAAAGGCCGCTCGGCCGGATTGCATCATCGCCACCGGCCGTTCGGACTATCCGAACCAGGTCAACAATGTGCTGTGCTTTCCCTACATCTTTCGCGGCGCGCTCGATTGCGGCGCGACCAAGATCACCGAGGAAATGAAGCTGGCCTGCGTGCAGGCGATTGCCGAGCTTGCGGAAGCCGAAGTCAATGACACCGTGGCCGCGGCCTATGCCGGACAGGATCTGAGCTTCGGGCCGGACTACATCATTCCCAAGCCCTTCGATCAGCGGCTGATCGAGCGAATCGCACCGGCGGTGGCGGAGGCCGCTGCGGAGTCCGGCGTGGCGACTAGGCCGATCGCGGATCTCGACGCCTACCGGCTGCAACTCAACAACCTCGTCTATCACACCGGGCTGATGATGCGGCCAGTGTTTTCGATCGCAAAGCGCGCTCCCAAGCGGGTGGCCTATGCCGAGGGCGAGGAGGAGAACGTGCTGCGCGCGGTGCAGACGGTGGTGGATGAAGGCTTGGCGCGGCCGATACTGATAGGCCGGCCGCATGTGATCGCCATGCGCATCGAAAAGGCTGGCCTGCGCCTGAAGGCCGGCGTGGATTTCGACCCGGTGAACCCGGAAGACGATCCGCGCTATCGCAGCTATCACGAGGCCTACCATGCGCTGATGGGCCGCAATGGCATCACGCCGGACATGGCGAAGTCGGCACTGCGGCGCTCGAACACGCTGATCGCCGCGATGCTGCTGCGCCTGGGCGACGCGGATGCGATGCTGTGCGGCACGGTCGGCCGCTTCGAGCATCATCTCGAGCACATCCGCGATGTAATCGGCATGGCTCCCGGCGCCAGCACCTTTGCCGCGCTGAACGCGCTGATGCTGGAAAAGTTCACGCTGTTCATCACCGACACCTATGTGAATGAGGATCCGAGCGCGGAGCAACTGGCCGAGATTGCGCGCCTTGCCGCCGAAGAAGTGCGGCGCTTCGGCCTGCAGCCCAAGGTGGCGCTGCTGTCGCACTCGATGTTTGGTTCTTCCATGCGCCCGAGCGCGAAGAAAATGCGTGCGGCGCACGATCTGCTGGCAGCCAATAATCCCGAGCTTGCCGTCGAAGGCGAAATGCAGGGCGATGCTGCACTGGTCGAAGAAGTACGCCGTCATTTCCTGCCAGGCAGCGCAATGAGCGGCTACGCGAACCTGATGGTGATGCCGACGCTGGACGCGGCCAATATCGCATTCAACCTGCTGAAGATTACCGGCGGCCAGGGCGTGACCGTCGGTCCCATCCTGCTCGGTGCGGCCAAGCCGGCGCACATCCTGACGCCGGCGGCGACCTCGCGGCGCATCGTCAACATGACGGCGATCGCGGTGGCTGGCGCCAACGCAGGGGTGGAGCGGGCAGCGGGCAAATAGTCCTGCGCGTGTATCTGCGGATTGCGCCGCGCCCCTGGCGCAATCCGCCGCCAGCTTTTGAGGATCCGCTGCCCGAATCGACAGTCGATTTATCCAGTGGCGTCATTCCGTCACAGCACTTCGGTTCGGCAATGTACCCATAAGTCCAAGCGCGCTGTCTTCTCTTTCGCCGCTGCCGTCGTCGTGCGTCAGCATCGTGCTCTCCTGGATCAGGAGCCCGAACGCCATGCACAACGTATCCGCCTTCTTCCGTTTCCTCCGCCGCCTTTTGCCCATTGCCGCCCTCGCCTGCCTTATCTGCCTGACCGCGGCGCCATCGGCCCACGCGGATTTCGATGACCGCGGCCTTGTCGCAGGCCGCGTGCGCAGCAGTTATGCGCCCGGCGTCGGCAGCGGCGCGCAATGGCTCACGCTTTGGTATCAAACACCGGTGGCCGGCTGTCGCTTCGATGCGCGAGATCCGCTGAATCCTTTCGGCTGCCCCGGCCTGGCCTGGCGCGATCCCTATGGACGCGACCTGGGGCGATGGCGCGGCTATTTGCAAGTCGAGCCATCCTGCGGTGGCGATGGCACGCTCATCGGCGACAGCTGGATCGGCTGCATCAGTTACGCCAGCAGCCGCTTCTTCTCGCTGAACCGCCCGCTCGACCAATACTGGGTCGCGGTGGCCAACAGCGAACCTTCCTTCAATCAATGCAATGATGGTCCGCCCGGGTTTTCGCATCGCATCACCGATCCAATCGCAGATCCAACGCCGAATCTGTACAAGCTGGCGATGGAAGGCTTGCCCGGCGGCGCCAAGCGCGCGCACCTGATCATCAATGCCAGCCAACATGATTTTCGCTGCCGCTACGACCGCAGCCGGCGCAACTTCGTTCAACCCTTCCTATCGCTGGGCGATCAGCAGGGGCATGGTCAATCCGGGCCGGTGGCAATGCTGAACCGATCCGGCGGCCGCTATCCGGGCGCCGTGAGCTGGACCTCGCGCGTCTACGACTATCAGCCCTTCGGCTGCAAGCCCGGCGAAGACTGCGGCAACAAGGGTGTGCAAGCTGACTTTTATGCAATCGCCACCTGGAATGGCGTCAAGCGCCTGCTGTTCGTGAAACTGATCAACGAAGGCGCGATGGCATCGCAGGGCGATCCCGTTCTGCGGGCGAAATGGAATTGGCCGGTATGGGAAAGTTTTTACTAGATTGAAGGACCGCGTCACAACAGGAGTGCATGGAAGTGCAACGGCTTGCCGTAACTGCGGCAAGCCGTTGCACCTATCAGGATTCCTCGGACGACTCGTCGGATAAATTCAATGCCATTAGCGCACTGGCAAGCGAAACGTTCGTAGTGTCGCGATAGTACGGCCGAACGATGGTGCGTTCACTGTCCGCATACCACGCCACATATTGCGCACCTTGCTGCAAGTGCCGATTTACCTGCGCGCGCGCAGGATGCGCTGGCACTATCCTCACCGTATCGGCAGCTCGACTGGCCGGAAGGATTTCCGAGGCATCGTAGTATTCGCCTATCTCGCCTATCGTTATCGTCGGTCCCGCATAGTCAGGCAGTGCGCTCGCCTGTCGCAATTCCTGTATGCACGCTGGCGTCAGGGGATTGTTGGCCAACGCCAGTTCCTTCAGATTCGGCATCGACAGAAGGCCCATGGGCACGTGCGCGATACGATTGGTGCCTATGCCCAGCGACTCCAGTCGCGCCGGCAAATGCGCGGGCACCTGCTCGATGCGATTGTTCGCGGCCCCAATCGTGCGCACGCTGTCGGGCAAGTTCTCAGGTAAGGCAGCGACGCAATTGCTTGCGATGATCAACTTCTCAAGACACGGCGGCCATTGCGCAGGCAAGGCGCTCAGATTGCAGAACATGACAGCCAGGGATACCAGGGAATCGGGCAGCCTTTGCGGCAAAGCGCTCAGGCGCGGATTCCAGGACAGGTTCACATTCTGCAGATCGAAAGGAAGCGGCGGGCATTCGTCAAGATCGCAGTGCGTCAGATCCAGCTGGCTCGAGGGGTCGCCGCCGCGCCATTGCTGTATGCGTTTGACGACTTCCTGCGCCTGGCTGCATGTGGTGTGCCGCGCCCATTCGCTCAACTTCGAGGTGTAAACCCCCGGATCCTGTGCGCTGCCCGGCACATCAGTACTTCGCTGGCTATAACGGATTGCGTCCATCACCATCTCTCCTTTTCGATGAAAGAAGCCTGTGTAGCGATCGAAAAGTCCCGGTTCCCCATCATTCGCCGCCTATACGCTGACCGGAAAAGAAAACGGCCTGCGAACATTGCCGCAAGCCGCCTCGTTTTCCGGGAATTTTCAGGCAGCGCTGCTTACTTTGCGCCCGCCTCGATCAGCTTCCAGTCGCCGTTGGTGATCTTCACCAGCACCCGCGCGCGCTCGTCATGGCCATAGTGGTCGGTCGGGCTCATGTTGAACACGCCGTGCGCGCCAACAACTTCGCGGTCGGTCTCGATCGCGTCGCGCAGCGCCTGGCGGAAGGCTGGCGTGCCGGGCTGGCCCTTCTTCAAGGCGGTCGGCACCGCAGCTTCGAGCAGCTTGTAGGCGTCGAACAGATGGCCGCCGAATTGCGAGACAGTGCCGGCGCCGTATTTCTCTTCATAGGCCTTGGTGTATTCCATAGCGACCACCTTGGACGGATGGCTGCTCGGCAGCTGCGAAGCGACCACCACCGGGCCGACCGGCAGCACCGCACCTTCCACCGCCTTGCCGCCGACACGGATGAATTCCTTGTTCGCCGCGCCGTGGCTCTGATAGATCGGACCCTTGTAGCCGCGGTCCACCAGCGCGATCTGCGGCAAGGCCGCCGGCGTGCCGGAACCGGCGACCAGGATGGCGTCCGGCTTGGCCGCAATCAGCTTTACCGTCTGACCGGTGACGCTGGTGTCGGTGCGGTTGTAGCGCTCGACCGCGACCATCTTGATTCCGGCCGCTTCGGCCGCGCGCGTCATTTCCCTCAGCCAGCCTTCGCCGTAGCCATCGGCAAAGCCGATGAAGCCGAGCGTCTTCACGCCATGGGCTTTCATGTGATCGGCCAGCGCGCGCGCCATGAGCGCGTTATGTTGCGGCACGACGAACACCCAGGCCTTCTTGGCATCGTTGATCTCGACCGGCGCCAGCGCGACCTGCGGCGTCTTCGTTTCGGCGGCGACTTCGGCAATGGCCAGCGAGGTCGGCACGGCGGAGGATCCGAAGATGATGTCGGCGCTGTCTTCGCTGGCGAACTTGCGGGCGTTCTTGTTGGCTTCGGTCGGGTTGGTTGCGTCGTCGAGCACGATGTAACGGACCTTTTGTCCGGCTATCGTGGTTGGCAACAGCGCCACGGTGTTCTTTTCCGGGATGCCCAGCGATGCCGCCGGGCCGGTGGCCGAAACCGAGATGCCGACGGTGATATCGGCCCAGGCCGGCAGGCTCATGCCGAGCGTGGCGCTGAGCACCGCCAGCGCAGCGAGTTTCGGGATCGGGGTATTGGGGTGATTGCGGTTCATGCTTGTCTCCTCCGGTTATCGGCTTGCTTGTTATGGTGAGTTCTGCTTGTCAACCTGCCCTGCGCGCCGCAGCACCGACATCGTCAGCCGCGACATGCAGACCAGCCTGTCTTCCTCGTCCGTGATACGGATTTCCCAGACCTGGGTGGTGCGTCCAAGATGCAGCGGCCGGGCCGTGCCGATGACCCAGCCGCCGGATGCCGCGCGCATGTGGTTGGCATTGATATCCAGGCCAACGCAGTATTCGGTTTCCGGCGCCAGGCACAGGTTGCCGGCGCAGCTGCCGACGGTTTCCGCTAGCAGCGCCGAGGCGCCGCCATGCAGAATGCGGAACGGCTGCACCGTGCGGCTGTCCACCGGCATGCGCGCGGCAAGCCAGTCGTCGCCCGCGCCGATAAATTCGATACCGAGCCGCTCGACCGCGGTGTCGGCATGCAGCCGGTCCAGGTCGGCCAGGGTGAACGCGCGTTTCCAGATCGTCATCGCGGCGCCAGTCAACGCTGCGGCGCCGCGGCCAGGGTTTGCTTGTCGAAGCCGGCCAGGCGCTTGTAGCGCTGTGAGATCGCTTCGCGCTCGGCCAGCGGCAACACGGCATTGATATCGTCGAAACCGTTCGGTGCGCGCTCTTCGGCCAGTTGCATCACCTGCTCTGGCCCATTCATGCGGTTGCGCAGCACGATGCCGGCGGTCTTCGGCAGGCGCTCGGCTTCGTATTCCTTCAGCGCGTAAGGCAGGCTGCAGCGATTGGCTCTGGCGTCTTCCAGGCAATCGGCCAGGTAACGCGCATCGAGGATGGCCTGGGCGCTGCCGTTGGATCCGATCGGATACATCGGGTGCGCGGCGTCGCCCATGAGCGTGACGCGGCCATCGGTCCAGCGCGGCAAGGGATCGCGGTCCACCAGCGGAAATTCATAGATGACCGGCGCGCCATCGATCAGCGCCGGAATGTCGATCCAATCCCACTTCCAGGAGGCGAAGGCATCCGCAAAGACCGATTTGTCGACCTTGCGGTTCCAGTCGGTCGTGGCGAGTGCGCCATCGGGCACGCGCAGCTCGGCGATCCAGTTGATCAGCGAACGTCCTTGTTGGCGCAGCGGTTCAGAAATCGGATAAGCGACGAATTTCTGGTCCTGATGGCCGGCCATGAACATGGTGCGGCCATCCATGAATGCTTGGCCTTCGGTCATCGCACGCCACAGCATGCGCCCGGAGAAGCGCGGCGCATCACCGATCGGATGCATCAGCTTGCGCAGCGCGGAGTGGATGCCATCAGCGCCAACCAGCATGTCGGAACGGGTTTCGATCAGCGTATCGTCAGCGCGACGGCGCATTACGGTGGTGACGCTGTCCGCGTCCTGGGTGAAGGATTCCAGCGCATGGCCCAGATGCACCCGGTCGGCGCCCAGACGCTGCTGCGCGGCGCGCAACAACAGCATCTGCAGCCCGCCGCGGTGAATCGAGAACTGTGGATAGTCGTAGCCTGCGGCGCGGCCGCGCGGCTCGACCCAGATCTGCTGGCCGAACTTGTTGTAGTAGGCGAGCTGCGAAGTCTTGATCGCGATTTCGGCAATCGACTCTTCGAGTCCCAATTCGGCCAATTCCTTGACCGCATGCGGCAACAGGTTGATACCGACGCCCAGCGGATGGATCTCCTGCACCGATTCCCATACCTCGACTTCGATGCCGCGCTTGTGCAGCATCAGCGCAAATACGAGGCCGCCGATGCCGGCCCCGGCTACTGTGATCCTCATTCTTGTCCCCTGGAGTGATTGTCAACGTCGCAGCCTGCACTGCGTGCTGGATTTTATAACATTCGCAGCGCTGGTCCGAACCAAGGTTTCCCGCAGGCACGGCTGGGGAAAACCGGAGGTTATCGATAGAAAACCAATCAGCGCTTTCCCCGACGAACCAAACATCACCCCGCCCAGCCCTAAATTCGGCGAGAATGTTGCCGTTAGACAATAACTTAAAAATCAAGCGAGCTCACTTTGTCCTTTCTGACCGGTATTTACGATCATCAGCTTGTCGGCCTGTCCATCCTGGTTGCGATGATGGCTTCGTACACCGCCCTGAACCTGGCGGCCCGAGTCAGTGCCACCGAGGGCAAGGTCAGCACGTTCTGGCTTGCTGGCGGAGCGATCGCGATGGGCGTGGGCATCTGGTCCATGCATTTCATCGGCATGCTGGCCTTCAGCCTGCCCATCCGCATGTCCTATGACCTGGGTCTGACCTTTCTTTCGCTGTTGTTCGCGGTGATGGTCTCGGCCTTCGCGTTGTTTATCGTCAGCCGTAAAACGGTCGGCATCGCGCGTCTGGTGCTGGCCGGCACGCTGATGGGCTTCGGCATCTGCGGCATGCATTACACCGGCATGGCCGCCATGCGCATGAGTCCGGCGATCCAGTACGATCCGCTCCTGTTCCTGGCCTCGGTGGCGATTGCGATTTCGGCATCGATTGTCGCCCTGTGGATCGCCTTTACGCTGCGCGCCGATGATTCGATGCTGGCCAACCTGAAGAAAGGCGGCAGCGCGGTGGTCATGGGCCTGGCGATCACCGCCATGCATTACACCGGCATGGCGGCTGCCAGTTTCCCGACCGGCAGCTTCTGCATGGCCGCAGGTGGCGTCGAAAGCGGCTGGCTGGCGCTGTCGGTCGGCGTCGGCTCGCTGTCGGTACTGTCGATTGCGCTGATGCTCGCCGTGCTCGATTCGCGTATCGCCCAGCGCACCGCCGGCTTGGTGAAATCGCTGTCCGACGCCAATCAGCAACTGCATCACCAGGCGCTGCATGATGCGCTGACCCAGTTGCCGAATCGCAGCCTGCTCGAAGACCGCATTTGCCAGGCGATCGCCGCTTCCTCGCGCTCAGGCCGTGGCTTTGCCCTGATGTTTCTCGATCTGGACCGCTTCAAGACGATCAACGATTCGCTTGGTCATCACTACGGCGACAAACTGCTGCAGGCAGTTGCCGCGCGGCTTTCCGCCAGCCTGCGCAACACCGACACGGTCGCACGCATCGGCGGCGATGAATTCGTCGTGCTGGCTGGCGACATCCTCAATCCGCAGGCGGCGGCGCAGATTGCGCAGAACATCTTGTCGGCCCTAACCTTGCCAGTGGAAGTCGATGGACAGGAACAGAATGTCCTGGCCAGCCTCGGCATCAGCCTTTACCCGGAAGACGGCGGCACACTGCGCGAACTGATGAGCAATGCCGACAGCGCGATGTACCACGCCAAGCGCATGGGCCGCGGCAATTACCAGTTCTTCACGCCGGAGATGAATGCGGCGGCCAGCGCGCGCCTGGCTCTGGAAAAGGCGCTGCGCCGCGCGCTCGATCAGCGCGAGTTCGAATTGCATTACCAGCCGAAGGTGGATGTGAAATCCGGCCAGGTGCTCGGCATGGAAGCGCTGCTGCGCTGGCGTCATCCGGAGCGCGGCCTGGTGCCGCCGGCGGAATTCATTCCACTCGCCGAGGAAATTGGCCTGATCGGGCCTATCGGCGCGTGGGTGCTGGAAACCGCTTGCCGGCAAAACCGGGATTGGCAGCAGCAGGGTTTGCCCAAGCTGCGCGTGGCGGTGAACCTGTCTGCGGTGCAGTTCCGGCAGCAGAACCTGCCCGAATTCGTCGCCGGCGTGCTGAAGGACGTTGGCCTGGACGCCTCCTGCCTGGAGCTGGAAGTCACCGAAAGCGTGGTAATGCACAACGCCAAGGAAGCCGCGCAGATCCTGGAAAAACTGCATGCGCAGGGCATACACATCTCGATCGACGATTTCGGCACCGGCTACTCCAGCCTGAGCTATCTGAAGCAGTTCCGGCTTGATACGCTGAAGATCGACCGTTCCTTCGTACGCGATATCAGTTCCGATGCCGACGATGCCGCCATCGTACGTTCGGTGATCGCTTTGGCGCACAGCCTGCGGCTTGGCGTCATCGCCGAAGGCGTAGAGACTTCGGAGCAGCTTGCTTTCCTCGAATCGCTCGACTGTGATGAATACCAGGGGTATTTGCGCAGCAAGCCGCTGTCGGTCCCGGACTTCGAAGCCTTCCTGCGCGACGCGATCGGTGCTGAAGCCGCAGTCTGAGGCGGGCCCCTCCGCTTTCGGTACAGCGGTTTTGCTCGCGTTCGGCGTTGCCCGGTTCCGTACCTGCCCACACTCCCCCGCCGGCGCACGCCGGCAGAAAACCCGTTCGCGAGCATAGAATGCCGGGGCAGCATTTCTGCTCAATTCGACAAACGAACGAGGATCACATGGAGACAGAACAGGGGCATCCGCTCGATGCCGCGATCGCACTCGAGCCAGCCGAAGCGCACCAATACCGCGGCCAGACCAGCGTTGACTATGCCAACATGGTCGGCCCTTTCGGCGGCGTGATTGCTGCCACCCTGCTCAACGGTGCAATGCAGCACCCGGAACGGCTGGGCGATCCCTTGTCGCTGACGGTGCATTACGCAGCGCCGATCGCCGACGGCGGTTTTGATGTTCGCGCAAGGCCTATGCGCACCAACCGCAGCACCCAGCATTGGCTGATCGAATTGACGCAGGCCGGTGCGGTTGCCGCGTTCGCCACTGCAGTATTCGCCACGAGGCGCGACACTTGGACATCGACTGAGCTGCGCTTTCCGGCGCCGCCAGCGGCAGAGACGGTGCCGGTAGCGCCGGCACATCCGCGTGCCGCATGGACGCGCCGCTACGAGATGCGCTTCGTCACCGGAGCGCTCGGCGAAACAGAAGCAAATCGCGAACCGGATTCGTTGACACAGGTCTGGATGCGGGACCAACCCGCGCGTGCGCTGGACTACCCCGCCCTCGCCTCGCTGTGCGACGCCTTCTTTCCGCGGATTTTCGTGCGCCGTCCGGCCTGGGTGCCGGTCGGCACAGTAGCGCTGACCACGCTGTTCCACGCGGATGCCGCACAGCTTGCCGCACAGGGCACGCAGCCGGTGCTCGGCGTGGCGCGCGCCGGTCATTTCGGCAACGGTTTCTTCGATCAGAGCGCGGAAATCTGGAGCGGTGACGGCAAGCTGCTCGCGGTAAGCCAGCAGGTGGTGTATTTCAAGGAGTAATGCCCGGCCGCTCGCCGGAAAGGAGAAGCCGGCGCAGACTGCGCTGCGCCGGCGGACGGAGCCCGCGGCGTCTTGATCAGCTCAGGCGGTGGCCGTGTCCGCGACGTGCTGTCGCGCGGGCGACTCGGGTTGCGGGCTTGCGATGCTTGACGCGCACAGCAGCAGCAATCATCGGTTCGCCGGTAATTACACGCTGCAGATTCATCGCATCCATCGTGCGAGCGGCGCTGCCGCTGGCGTTGAGCAACACCATGATCGCGTGGCGGCCAGCCGCCTGCACGCGCATGACCAGGCAGCGGCCGGCTTCGCGGGTGAAACCGGTTTTGGACAACAGGATGTCCCAGCCGTGATGACCAACGAGGTGATTGGTATTGCGGTACTGCGTGGGCGCGCCATCGACATCGATCAGATCGTTCGAAGACGTGGTGATGCGCGCGATCTCGGGATAACGCGAAGCCGCCATCGCGATCCTGGAAAGGTCGACCGCGGTCGAGGTATTGTGCGGCGACAGTCCGGTAGGCTCTTCGATGTTGGTACGACGCAGGCCGAGCTCCATAGCCTTGGTGCGCACTCCGCTCAGAAAGGCATCCATGCCGCCGGGATAGCTGCGTGCCAGCGCATGCGCGGCGCGATTATCCGAGGACATCAACGCCAATTCCAGCAGCGCTGCGCGTGTAAAGCTGGTGCCCACCGGCACGCGCGAGGAACTGTGCTTGAGCATGTCGACGTCGTCCTCGGTGATGGTGATGTTCTCATCCATGTCCGGATGCGCATCCAGCACCACCATGGCCGTCATCAGCTTCGTCAGCGAAGCAATCGGCACGATGTCGTTCGAATTCTTTTCCAGCATCACGGCGCCGGTGTCTTCATCAATCAGCAAGGCATGCTTCGAGCCGAGATTGACGGCATGCGCCGAACTCGCCAAACAGATCAGTGCCGCCAACACCGCCGTCTTGAACATGGAATTCCCCCTTAATTAATCCAGTGCAACAATCATAGCCAATTTTACGGAACATTTCTCCGTATCATTTCTTTCTTGAAACGATTTTTATCGTGCAAGACTGGTGCTTGGTGACAGTTGCGCCACGATTGATCAAAACGGAGATGAGATTCCGACATTGCGCGGCCCGCATCCACGCGCTCGCTACACTCCTTGGCTGACTGATGGTCCGGACAAGCCGGTCTTTAAGCCGAGCCAAATGCGTTTTCAGAAGAGGAAGATTTCATGAGTGCAGCGCAAGACGCGGGTAGCCGCAGCCGGGAACCGGGCACGGCCGAATTCGGCGCCACGCTGATCGGCCCCAACCGTACGGAATTTCGCCTGTGGGCGCCGAATGCGAATGCGATCGATGTCGTGCTCGACGAAGGCAGGCGAACCGTGCCGATGACGCGCCTGGACGATGGCTGGTTCGAAGCGCAAGCCGATTGCGGCGCCGGCACGCTCTACCGTTACCGGCTCGAGGATGGCATGCAGGTTCCGGATCCGGCTTCGCACGCACAGCATGGCGATCCGCACGGCCCGAGCATGGTGACCGATCCGGCAAGCTACGCCTGGCACGACGAGCACTGGCAGGGCCGGCCGTGGGAAGAAGCGGTGATTTACGAATTGCACGTCGGCGCCTTCGGCGGTTTCAAGGGCGTGGCAGCGCGCCTGCCCGAGATGGCCGCCATCGGCATTACCGCCATCGAGCTCATGCCGATCGCCGCCTTCCCCGGCAAACACAACTGGGGCTATGACGGCGTGCTGCCCTATGCGCCCGATAACAGCTACGGCTCCGTCGACGAACTGAAAGCGCTGGTCGATGCCGCTCATGCGCAGGGAATCATGGTGTTCCTCGATGTCGTGTACAACCACTTCGGCCCCGACGGCAACTACCTGAACAGTTACGCGCGTGACTTCTTCCGTACCGATATACAGACGCCCTGGGGCGCGGCCATCGATTTTCGCAAGCCGCAAGTCCGGGAATTCTTCATCCAGAACGCGGTGTACTGGCTCAATGAATTCCACCTGGATGGCTTGCGCTTTGACGCCCTGCATGCGATCGCCGACCAGGAATGGCTGTCTGAAATGGCGGCACAAATCCGCGCTCGCGCGCATCGACGGCCGCATCTGGTGATGGAACACGAGGACAACGCGGCCAATCTGCTCGGCGACGCTTTTGATGCGCAATGGAACGACGATGGCCATCATGCGCTGCATGTGCTGCTGACCGGCGAGGCGCACGGCTATTACAGCGACTATGCGGACAAGCCGGCACAGCGCCTGGCCCGCTGCCTCGAGCAAGGCTTCATCTACCAGGGCGACCCTTCCGCGCATCGCGGTGGTAAGCCACGCGGCGAACCGAGCGCTCATCTGCCGCCGTCGGCCTTCGTGCTGTTCCTGCAGAACCATGACCAGATCGGCAACCGGGCGCTGGGCGAGCGCCTGACAACGCTTTCCGATCCGGCCGCCCTGCGCGCGGCGATGGCGCTGTTGCTGCTGTCGCCGCAGATTCCGCTGCTGTTCATGGGGGAACCTTCGGGCGCGACCGAGCCGTTTCTGTACTTCACCGATTTCCAGGATGAGAACCTCGCCGCCGCGGTGCGGGAGGGACGGCGTAATGAGTTCGCCGCCTTCGCCGAGTTCGCACAGCAATCCAGCCGGGACGCCATACCGGATCCGAACCATCCGGATACCTTCGCCGCCTCGGTGCCGGCCGCGATTGGTAACGCGGCGATGAAGCCGGAAGCGCAAGACTGGCTGGCCTGGATCGCGCAATTGCTCCGGACCCGGCATGCGGCCATCGTTCCGCGCCTGCCCGGCTGTCGCGCGATACGGGCCTGGGCGTTGTCCGATCATGCCGTTGCGGCGCGCTGGCGCATGGGCGACGGCAGCATCCTGGAACTGGCCGTCAACCTCGGCGCGCAGCCGATCGCCTTCACGCCAGATCCGCGCGATGGCGGCGCCGACCTGGTGTTTGAAACGCCCGGTGCATTGCAGGGCCTCGAGGAAGGCGATCTGCCTGCTTTCAGCTGCGTAGCAATGCTGGTAGCGCGCAATGCCGATGCGCCTGAACTGGAGGCCGGCGCATCCGCGACCGAGTCGACGGCAAGGGTTTGAGCGCTTCGTGACTGGCGCCGGCAATCAGGAACTTGCTCATATCGCAAGTGTCACATGGGCATTGCATACACGGGTTACTCCATGG
Organism: Noviherbaspirillum pedocola; assembly: GCF_016632335.1. Classification (GTDB taxonomy): domain Bacteria; phylum Pseudomonadota; class Gammaproteobacteria; order Burkholderiales; family Burkholderiaceae_D; genus Noviherbaspirillum_A; species Noviherbaspirillum_A pedocola. The sequence continues at coordinate 550,193 of NZ_JAEPBG010000002.1, read as the reverse complement.
CGAATCTGAAGCACAGCCGCGCGGCCAGGAATGCCGCGATCGGATTCCTGGCAACCGGCGCAGCTCTTGGCGCTTCGGCCTTGTACACCAGGTGGCGCACCAGGCAGGCGGAAAGGCAGCATCCGCCGCATGGTCAGTTCATCGAAGTCGACCGGGTGAGACTGCATTACATTGATCGCGGTGAAGGTCCGCCGGTGGTTCTGCTGCATGGCAATGGCAGCATGATCGAGGACTTCGAGAGCAGCGGCCTGATCGATGCGCTGGCGAAGACCAACCGCGTCATCGCGTTTGACCGCCCGGGCTACGGCTACAGCGATCGCCCCGATTACCGCAATTACGATCCGCGCGCGCAGGCCGCGCTGTTGCGTCAGGCACTGCTGCGCCTACGGATATCGCGGCCGGTCATCGTCGGCCACTCCTGGGGCACCATGGTGGCGATGTGGATGGGTTTGATGAATCCAGCGGATGTACGAGGGCTGGTGCTGATGTCCGGCTACTACTATCCATCGCTGAGGCTCGATGTGCCGTTCGCGTCTATCCCCGCCGTTCCGGGTATCGGCACGCTGATGCGCTACAGTCTTTCGCCAGTACTTACGCGGCTGATGTGGCGCCCCATCCTGCGCCGACTGTTCGGTCCACCGGCGACGCCACAACGCTTTGAGCGGGAATATCCAACCTGGATGGCGCTGCGTCCGACGCAACTCGAGGCTTCGGGCAGCGAAAGCATGATGATGATCGGCGCGGCGCGCGAACTGACGCAGCAGTATGCGCGCCTGAAGGTGCCGGTAACGCTTCTGGCTGGCGAAGCCGACCGTCTGGTCACGACTCAGTCACAGACTGAAAGGCTGCACGGGCTGCTGCGCACAAGCACGCTCCAGGTCGTTCCGGGTGCCGGGCACATGCTGCATCACGAAGCGCTGAACGAGGTGGTCGTTGCGATACGCACGGCCCTCTCGGTGGAAGATCAGCCGCTTGTCTACGGCTCGGCCAATACTACCGGCCAGCCGATTACCGGAGTCCCTCATGGCCAACAGACTGGCTAATACCCTGGTCGGGACGCTTGTCCGCGCACTGACCTCAGGCAGCGTGGCCGGGCTTGCGACGACGGCTGCAGTCGCCGTGGCGGGCAAATGCGAAGCCGGCTCCGCGCTGGGGCCGGTGAATGCCACCAGCCACATCCTCTGGGGCGATGCCGCTGGCCGCCAGGACAAGGCATCGCTGAAGTACACGGTGCCGGGCTTTCTGCTCAACCACTTCTCTGCCGTATTCTGGGCAAGCTTTTACGAAGCCTGGTTCAGCCGCCGTGGCACGCCGCGTGGCGCGACAAAAACGCTGATGAAGCCAGTGTTGGGCGCAGTCGTCGTCAGCGCCGGCGCCTACCTGACCGATTACTACCTGGTGCCCAAGCGTTTTACGCCGGGCTGGGAAAAGCGTCTGTCGGGTAGATCGCTCGCGGCAACCTACGGCATGCTGGCGCTCGGGCTGATGGCGACTGATCTCTTCAACGCCGCTCGCCGAAAATAGACGCAGCGCTTGCGTTTTCGCTGCGGTCAAGGGAGGAAGGCGGATGTTGTTACGGGTCGAGACCGTGATTGGCCATGCTGGCGCACGCGAGCCGGAAGCCTTCTGGCTGGGCGAACGGCGTATACCGGTTCAGGAAATCATCGACCGCTGGCCATCGGCCGAGTACACCTATTTCAAGCTGCTGGCCGATGATGCGACCTACATCGTGCGGCATGACTATGCGATCGATGCCTGGGAATTGACGATGTATCATGCGCCGGGTCATTGATCGCTCTGGAAAACACCATCATGGCTGGACCAACGCAGGAGTTCTGGCAAACCCGTTTCGCGCGCAAGGAGCTTCCCTGGGATCGTGGCGAAGCAAATCCGCAATTGCATGCCTGGCTTGCTACGCATGCCATCGAACCTGGCGCGCGCATCCTGGTGCCGGGCTGCGGACGTGGCTGGGAAGTCGCCGAACTCACGGCGGCCGGCATGCGCGTGACCGGCATCGATTACGCAGCTGGCGCAATCGATGCCTGCGCGGCGCTGCTGGCCGAGCGCGGTCTCGAGGCGGAGCTGGTGCAGGCCGATGTGCTGGGATGGCAGCCCGAAATGCCGGCGGATGCGATTTGGGAACAGACCTGCCTGTGCGCGCTGCATCCGGACCATTGGCTTGCTTATGCAAGTCAGCTGCATCGCTGGCTGCGGCCGGGCGGCATGCTTTACGCGATGTTCATGCAGACGCCCGGCGAAGCGGCTACGACCGGCATCATCGAAGGACCACCCTACCACTGCGACATCCGCGCGATGCGCGCATTGTTCCCCTCGGGTCGATGGGAATGGCCGAAACCGCCCTACCCGCGCCTCACTCACCCGACCGGTGGCCATGAGCTGGCAGTGCCCTTGGTGCGTCGTTCGTTCATCGAAACAGATTCTTCGAAATAATATTGCCGAGGCATTGACCGAGGTGGTGATTGTCTATATAGTTCTGGCTCTCGCAAGCGCTGCGATGTAACAAATGCAGCGAGCAGCGTAGCCCACGTGGCGGAATTGGTAGACGCGCATGGTTCAGGTCCATGTGCCGCGAGGTGTGGGGGTTCGAGTCCCTCCGTGGGCACCAAAATTAGGAAGGCCGGTTGAGCAATCAACCGGCCTTTCGCTTTTCCTACCTAAGAATTCGCGAAGCGAATTCTTCAAGCGGTGCCCACGAGCAAAGCCCCTGCGGGCTTTGCGCGAGGGAGTGAGGCCGGGGTTTCCCGAGGCACCGCCTCGCGCCGGCCGAACCGAAGCGGCTTGCAAGCCGCTTCGATCGAAAGCCCGGCCTTGCAAGGCCGGGCGGGGTCGCGGAACGTGACCGAGTCCCTCCGTGGTTCAACAATCAAGTCTTCAGTCGAACACGACTAAAAACCTCACCTCAAACCCAAGAATGCGCAAAGCGCATCCTCAATCTCTCACCCAACAAAAAACCCGCCAATTTCTTAGCGGGTCCTATACGCAAGCGGGCAAACAAATCACCCCTGCTGATTCCTCCGATGCCTTGCCGCCAGCTGATGCGGCCGCAATCCATCGTATTCCTCGAACGGCTGATGAATCCACGGATTGGACTCCAGATACTGCAGATAGAAATCCGGCCGCACCGATGAGCAGGCCTTGCACCAGATCACCGCCGACTTCACTTCCTGAACCGCCGGGAAGTTGGTCTTCAGGTGGCTCTGTACCCGCTCCAGCGTGACGCCCGAATCGACCAGGTCATCGACCAGCAGCACCCGGCCGGACAGCGTACCGCGCGTCATGGTGATGTACTTGGCGATATCCAGGTCGCCACGCACCGTGCCCTCTTCCTCGCGGTAGGAACTGGTCGACAGGATCGCCAGCGGCACATCGAAGATGCGCGAGAAGATGTCGCCGGGACGCATGCCACCGCGCGCCAGGCACAGCACATGGTCGAACTTCCAGCCCGACTCATGCACCATCAGCGCCAGCGATTCGATCGCATGGTGATAGTCATCCCACGATACCCAGAGGTCCTTGTCCGTTGATACCGGCATCATTGCATTCCTTTACTGCAGACTTATTGAAACGGATGGCGCAGGACGATGGTTTCTTCCCGGTCCGGACCGGTGGAAACCATGTCGATCGGCACGCCGACGAGATCTTCGATGCGTTGGATGTACGCACGGGCGTTAGCCGGCAGCGCGTCCAGCGATTTCGCGCCCACGGTCGATTCCTTCCAACCCGGCATCTCTTCGTAGATCGGTTCGCAGCGGGCCGCATCTTCGGCACCAGATGGGAAGATGTCGACGGTTTTCCCGTCGAGCTTGTAGCCGGTGCACAGCTTCAGCGATTCGAGGCCGTCAAGCACATCGAGCTTGGTCAGGCACATGCCGGAGACGCCGTTGATCTGCACCGAGCGTTTCAGCAGCGCGGCATCGAACCAGCCGCAGCGACGCGCGCGTCCGGTGACCGTGCCGAATTCATGGCCGACGCTGGCCAGATGCTTGCCTACGCCCTCATCCGTGCCCAGCTCCGACGGGAACGGGCCCGAACCGACACGGGTGGTGTAAGCCTTGGTGATGCCGAGGATGTAATGCAGCATGTCCGGACCAACGCCCGAACCAGCCGCCGCATTGCCGGCAACGCAATTGCTCGAGGTGACGTACGGATAGGTGCCGTGATCCACGTCCAGCAGACTGCCCTGCGCTCCTTCGAACAACAACTTCGCGCCATCGCGATAGGACGCATGCAACGCGCTCGACACGTCGGTGACCATCGGCGCCAGGCGCGGCACGTCGGCCAGCGCATTGTCCAGCGTCTGCTGATAATCGACCGGCGCAGCCTTGAGGTAATTGACCAGCACAAAGTTGTGGAAGTCGAGGTTTTCCTTCAGCTTTTCGGCAAAGCGCTTTTCATTGAGCAGGTCGGCGACACGAATCGCGCGGCGCGCCACCTTGTCTTCATAGGCCGGGCCGATGCCCTTGCCGGTGGTGCCGATCTTGGCCGCGCCGCGGGCTGCTTCGCGCGCTGCGTCGAGAGCAGTGTGATAAGGCAGGATGACCGGGCAAGCCTCGGACACTTTCAGTCGCGACACCACTTCGACGCCAGCGTTCTGCAGCTTGTCGATTTCGCGCAGCAGGTCGGGCACGGACAGCACCACGCCATTGCCGATGTAGCAGGCCACGCCTACGCGCATGATGCCCGACGGAATCAGTTGCAGCGCGGTCTTCTTGCCGCCGATGACCAGGGTATGGCCGGCATTGTGACCGCCCTGGAATCGAACCACGCCTTGGGCATGATCGGTAAGCCAGTCGACGATCTTGCCCTTGCCTTCATCGCCCCACTGGGTGCCGATGACCACCACGTTTTTTGCCATGCTGTTTTGTGACATCACTAACCTAGAGATTTGAGTATCCAATTACCGCCTTCGAACACGATCACCCGATCATGTTCAAATTCCTGCTGTTCCGTGTCATGACCGGGCAAATGCTGGATCACGATTTCACCGGCATTGCGCAATTCCGCAATGCGCCGGCGCAATTCCGGATCACGACTCCACGGTGCGCGGATCGCCGCCTTCGGCGCGGCGCCAGGCAACAGACGCGCCAGCTCGCGCAAATCCATGGAAAAGCCGGTCGCGGGCCGGGCGCGGCCGAAAGCTTCGCCGACATGGTCGTAGCGACCACCGCGTGCAACTGCGTTCGGCAAGCCGGGCACATACAGCGCGAACATCGCGCCGCTTTCATATTGATATCCGGACAAATCGGCCAGATCGACCGTGACCTGCGCATCGCCAGCCAGATCGAGCAACACTTCCAGGTCGGTCAATGCCTTTTCGACAGCGGGCAATGTCGGCAGTACGGCACGCGCACGTGCGATCACACTCGCATCGCCGTAAAGGTCCGGCAGCTTCAGTAACGCATCGCGGATGAGCGGCGCATAGTCTTCGACCAGCACGGACAGTGCGGGAATATCCTTGGCCCGAAGCAGCGCGATCAGGGCTGCCTCGTCTTCACGGGCATTTTCATCAGCGCTGATCAGCGCACGCAGCAAGCCCGCATGGCAGAGATCGAGGCGCACTTCGGTGAAGCCAGCCAGCGCCAGAGACGCCAGCGCCAGCTCCTGAATTTCCGCATCGGCTTCGAGACCGGCATGGCCATAGATTTCCGCACCGATCTGTAGCGGCTCACGGGTCGCATGCAGACCGGACGGCCGGGTGTGGAGGACACTGCCGGCATAGCAAAGGCGGGTAACGCTGGGACGGTTCAGCAGATGCGCATCGATGCGCGCCACCTGGGTCGTCATGTCGGCGCGCAGGCCGAGCGTGCGGCCGGAAAGCTGATCGACCAGCTTGAACATGCGCAGATCCATGTCGTGACCGCCAACCGGCAGCAGCGAATCGAGATACTCGAGCATGGGCGGCGTGACAAGCTCGTAGCCGTACAGCCGGAAATTGTCGAGGATCGCACGACGCAAGTCTTCAATCTTGCGCGCCTCGGACGGCAAAACGTCGGCAATGTTTTCAGGAAGAAGCCAACTGGGCATGAGAAAAGAAAGCGTGATCTATAGAAGAATGGCGGCCGCGTTGAAAAGGCCTGCCATCATGACAATGCCGGCGACCCGGAGCTTCCGTCGCCGGCCATGTTTTTCCGATACTTCGGCAGCCGTCCGTTGCCATCCATAAATCGGAAACGGCGCCGTTCAATCGGCGCCGACAAACGCACTATTTTCCACGAGCTTGGCAAAACTTGCCAGCATTACTTTTTCGCGCCGGCGTCCGCCCCGCGGAAATAGCGGAAGAATTCTGAATTCGGATCGACCACCAGCACGTCGCTGCGATTGTGGAAGCTGGCCCGATACGCTTCCAGACTGCGATAGAAGCGGAAGAATTCGGGATTCTGGCCAAAAGCGTCGGCGTAAATCTGCGATGCCTTACCATCGCCGTCGCCACGCACGGTTTCTGCCTCGCGATAGGCTTCGGCGAGGATGACGGTACGCTGCCGATCAGCATCGGCGCGGATTTTTTCCGACTCTGCCGCGCCGGTGGAACGCAATTCATTCGCCACCCTCGCCCGCTCGGATTTCATCCGGTCGTAGACCGAGTTGTTGATCTGCTCCACATAGTCGACGCGCTTCAGGCGAACATCGACGATGTCGGCGCCGATCTGTTTCGCTTCCGCGCCCACCTTGTTGCGAATCGCATCCATGACCTTGCCGCGCTCACCGGAGATGACTTCCCGTACCGTGCGCTTGGTGATCTCGTCATTCAGCGCAGCCTTGATGATTTGCGCCATGCGATCCTGGGCGCGGCGTTCGTCACCGCCAAAGCTGATGAAATACAGCTTCGGGTTGGTGATGCGCCATTTGACGAAAGCATCCACCAGAATGTTCTTTTTCTCGGCGGTGATGAAACGGTCGGCTTCGGGGGTATCGAGCGTCAATATGCGTTTGTCGAGGAACACCACATTCTGGAACGGCGGCGGCAACTTGACGTGCAAGCCGGGTTCGGCAATGACCTGCTTGACTTCACCCAGCGCAAATACGATTGCAAACTGCCGTTGATCGACGATGAACAGCGTGGATGACAGGACGGCAAGCGCTGCGACGACGACGACCAGAATCGCAATCAGGCGGTTCATTAGCGGCCCTCCCTGTCACGCGAATCGCGGCTCTCGCGGCTGCGCGCATCGATCTGACGCTGGCTCTCCGAGGCGGCACTATTTGTAGATGCCGGAGCCGGCGTGGCGGGCGCAGCGGTTGCAGCAGGCGCAGCAGCGTGCGGTTGCGCAATTTCTGCGGCAGCGGATTGCGCGATCAGCTTGTCCAACGGCAAATAAAGCAAGCTGTTGTTGGTGCGCGCATCGACCATCAGCTTGGTCGTGCTGGAGAAAATCTGCTGCATGGTGTCGATATACATCCGGTCGCGGGTCACGGCGGGGGCTTTCTGGTATTGCGTGAGGATTTGCTTGAAGCGCGCAGTCTCGCCCTCGGCGTTGGCAATCACCTTGGCGCGATAACCGTCAGCCTCCTGCAGCAAACGCGAAGCAGTACCGCGCGCGCGGGGAACGACATCATTCGCATACGCCTGGCCTTCGTTCTTCAGCCGCTCACGGTCCTGGCCTGCCTTGACCGCATCATCGAATGCCGCCTGCACCTGCTCCGGTGGCTGCACACCCTGCATCGTCACGTTGGTGATCTGCGCACCGGAACTGTAGCGATCCAGAATTTGCTGCATCAGTTGCGCGACTTCCTGCGCCACCTTTTCGCGGCCTTCGTAGAGCACGAAGTCCATCTGCGAGCGACCTACAACTTCGCGAATGGCGCTTTCCGCCACCTGCTTGATCGTGTCCTGCTTGTCGCGATTGTTGAATACCCAGTCCGACGCATCCTTGAGCTTGTATTGCACCGCAAACTGGATGTCGATGATGTTTTCGTCCTCGGTGAGCATCAGCGCTTCACGGGGCACTTTGTTGCGCACGCTGGAGCGGTAACCGACTTCCACTGTGCGAACCGAAGAGACATTGACGATCTCGTGCTTCTGTATCGGCGCCGGCCAGTGCCAGTTGAAGCCGGCATTGGCCATGTGGCTGTAGCGACCGAAGGTCATTACCACGCCAGTCTGGCCTTCCTGCACGATAAAGAAACCGCTCAGAAGCCACAGCAGAAGAACGATGATGACGATGATCCCGGCGCCGATCTTCATGCCGCGCATATCGGGGCGGAAACCGCCACCACTGCTGCCACCGCCACCGCTGCTGCGTCGGCCGAAAAAGCGATTCACGCGCTGATTGAAGTCACGCCAGAGTTGGTCCAGATCCGGAGGGCCGTCGCTTGGCTGTTTGCCATTCTGGTTCGACGACTGCTCATCGTTCTGCGAACCGCGCCCCCAGCGCGGATCGTTGAGCGAAAACTTCAGGCCGAGTTTTTTCAAAAGGTGTGGTGCCATGCTGTCGCGATCCGGCGGGAGTATCGTTATTGGTTTGTATGCTGCCGGTACGCATTGAAGCGCAGATCGTCGCCATCCATGACGTGCGCATCATCCGGCTCTTCAGCCTGCGAGCTTTCCGCGAACTCGGCGATGGCGCTTCTGAGAAGATCGAGGCCTTCGCCGGTTTGGGCACTGATGAAAACGCGGCGGATTTTATCATACTCATCACGCTCGACCGCGGGATCCAGGCCGGCTGCATCGATCTTGTTCCAGACCAGAATCTGCGGAATGTGGTCGGCGCCTATCTCCCGCAACACCGCGTTCACTTCCTCGATCTGCTCCAGGCGCGTTGGACTGGCGGCATCGACCACATGCAGCAACAGGTCCGCATGCACGGTTTCCTCAAGCGTGGCGCGGAATGCGGCAACCAACTGGTGCGGCAGCTCGCGGATGAAGCCGACCGTATCGGACAGCACCACGCTGCCGACCTCGCCGAGATAGACGCGGCGCGAGGTGGTGTCGAGCGTCGCGAACAACTGGTTCGCGGCATAGACGTTTGCCTTGGTCATCGTATTGAACAGCGTCGACTTGCCGGCATTGGTATAGCCGACCAGCGAGATCGACAGTGTCTTGTTGCGATTACGTGCGCGGCGCTGCGTCGCATGCTGCCGTTGCAGTCGACCGAGTTTGGCGCGCAGCATCTTGACCCGCTCACCGATGAGTCGGCGGTCGGTTTCGAGCTGGGTTTCGCCAGGGCCGCGCAAGCCGATACCGCCTTTCTGTCTTTCCAGGTGAGTCCAGCCACGAATGAGCCGCGTCGCGAGATGCTGCAACTGAGCAAGCTCAACCTGCACCTTGCCTTCATGGCTTTGCGCGCGCTGGGCGAAGATGTCGAGGATCAGGCTGGTGCGATCTACCACGCGCACCTTGAGCACGCGCTCGAGGTTACGCTGCTGCGCCGGCGACAGCGCATGGTTGAAGATGACGATCTCGATGCCGTTATCGGTGACCGCCTGAAGGATTTCCTGTGCCTTGCCCGAACCGACATACAGTGCCGGGTCCGGACTGCTGCGTTTGCCGATGATGGTGACAACCGGAAGGGCTCCGGCGGATTTCGCAAGCAAACCGAGTTCTTCGAGGCTCGCGGCGAAATCGCCTTTACCGAAGTCGAGGCCGACGAGCGCGGCGCGCATTTCAGCACCTGCCAATCGAACCTCCAAAAGAGGAAAGCTTATTCAGCGTCGGACTCCAGATTGAGATTGACCGCGCGGGCCGGCACAACGGTGGAGATGGCATGCTTGTAGACCATCTGAGTCACTGTGTTACGGAGCAGCACCACATATTGGTCGAAAGATTCGATGTGTCCCTGAAGCTTGATCCCGTTGACCAGATAGATCGATACCGGGACATGTTCTTTGCGCAAGGCGTTAAGGAAGGGGTCTTGTAGAAGTTGCCCTTTATTGCTCATGGAAGCTCCATTGTGTTGTTGTGATCGGGAGTTGGAGGCGATTCGATCAGATTCAAGTATCCCTGGCGGCAGGTGTAGCAAGAATGTAATCGATTTCCAAAGGGTTTGCCAAACAGCTAACCGGCATTACCCGGTTTGCGCAAAGGGGTTTTTTCCTGACCTGAGCTCGATACGCAGTGGAGTGCCGACCAGGGAAAAAGTTTCGCGGAAGTGCTTTTCCAGATACCGTTTGTAGTTGGCGTCGATACCTTCCAGCCCGTTGCCATGGATAACGATAATCGGCGGATTCTGTCCGCCCTGATGCGCATAGCGCAGCTTCGGACGGAAGGTGCCTTTGCGGCGCGGCTGCTGATGTTCCACCGCATCCAGCAACGCTCTGGTGAGCTTCGGCGTCGGCAGTTTCACCATCGCGGCGGCATAGGCGGCGTCAACCGACTTCATCAGCTGCGGAATGCCGGTGCCCTTTTGCGCCGAGATGAAATGGAACTTGGCGAAGGACAGGAAGCTGAGCTTGCGCTCGAGGTCGATCTTGATCTCGTCACGGCGGTCGCTCTGCAAGCCATCCCACTTGTTCACGCCGACCACCAGCGCACGCCCGCTTTCCAGGATGAAGCCGGCGATGTGTGCATCCTGCTCGGAAATATCCTGCTGCGCATCGAGCAGCAGGATCACGACATTCGCCTCGGAAATCGACTGCAGCGTCTTCACCACCGAAAATTTTTCGATCGCCTCGAATACCTTGCCGCGACGGCGTATGCCGGCTGTGTCGATCAGCGAATAGCGCTTGCCATCACGCTCGAAGGGAATTTCGATGGAATCGCGCGTGGTTCCCGGCATGTCGAAAGCGATCACCCGCTCTTCACCGAGCAAGGTATTCACCAGCGTTGACTTGCCCACGTTCGGCCTGCCGACAATGGCGATGCGAATGTCGCGCCCCTCGGGCTCGACCTCCTCTTCCGGCTCTTCCTGGCGCGCCAGCGCGCTGTCCAGCGCTTCGTCGACGAGGTCCATCACGCCATCGCCATGGGCAGCGGAAATGACATAGGGGTCGCCAAGGCCGAGCTCATAGAAATCGGCCGTCACCGAGGTGTACTTCATGCCCTCAGCCTTATTCACCACCAGCAATACCGGGCGGCCTGAGCGCCGCAGGAAATCGGTGATCGTCTTGTCGTGCGGCGTCATGCCTTGCCGACCATCGACCAGAAAGATCACGACATCCGCTTCGGCGACCGCCTGCTTGGTCTGCTTGGCCATTTCATGCAGGATGCCGTCCTTGGCCACCGGCTCGAAACCGCCGGTGTCGATGACGAGAAAAGGCCTCTCGCCGATGCGGCCTTCGCCGTAGTGCCGGTCGCGGGTCAGACCCGGCAGGTCGGCAACCAGGGCATCACGCGAACGCGTCAGGCGATTGAATAGCGTGGATTTGCCGACGTTGGGTCGACCTACAAGTGCAATGACCGGCTTCATGATGTTGTCTTACTCGGCCTTCAAGGCGACCAGAGTACCTGCTTGGGTTTGATAAATGAGATTGTCACGCGCAACCACCGGCGTGCCGATGACCGGGCTGCCATCGCTGGCACTGCGGGCGAGCAGCGCGCCGTCTTCGCGCGACAGGAAATGCATGTAGCCCTGGAAATCACCGACGGCAACCGCGCGGCCATACGACACCGGCGTAGCCAGACCGCGATTGCCGAGCTGGGTATTGCGCCAGACATTGGCGCCGCTATCCAGTGTGAACGCGGTCACGTTGCCTCGCTCATCAGCGCCGAATACGAAGCGCTCGTCGGCGCCAACGCCAACCGTGCTGGAGAACTCCTTGGCCCAGCGCGTCGTGCCGCTGGCGGCATCGACGCAGCCGATACGCCCCTGGTACGCCACCGCGCACACCGCGCTGCCGACCAGGGCCGGCAATCCGGAGACATCCGAAATACGCTCGAGTTCGGTGGCGCCGCGCGGATCGCCGACAGCGATTTCCCAGCGCGGACCGCCATTCGTCAGCGTCAGCGCCAGCAGGCGACCGCCGGGCAGGCCGACGTAGGCGGACTGTGCATCCACCGCGATGCCGGGCGCGCTGCGCAGGGATAGCGCCGGCGTGGTGCGTTCCAGCGTCCAGCGCTGGCTGCCGCCGAGCGCGTCAAAGGCGACGATGTGATTGTCCAGACTGCGCACGATGACGAGTCCCTGTCCGACTGCGGGCGCGCTCAGGATTTCACTACTGGCCTGCGCCTTCCAGATCGGCTTGCCGTCGGCATCGAAAGCCAGCACCATGCCGCGCGCGGCGCCGACGGCTACCGTCACGCCATCGGTGCCGACGCCGGCTGTCAGCGGCATGCCGGCATTGATGCGCCAGATCTGCCGCCCGCTCTCAGCGTCGAAGCGCGCGATGGTGCCGTCGGCCGCGGCGACATAGACACTGCTGCCGACCGCTGCCGGATTGAACAACGCATTGCCAGCCTTGCCAATGTTTGCAGTCCACGCGGTGCGCACCGTCATCTGCGGCTTGAAGTCCACCAGCGGCGCCGGCGGATTGCGTGGCACCTTGCTGGAGAACGGGTTGATCGACTGCAGTGTTGAGCATCCGCCCAGCACCGTCAGCGCGACGCAGGCGGCCGCGATCCTTGCTGCAATGTGCATCTTGTTCTTCTCCCTGGGGAACGACGTGGAAGGCATCATGCTGCGGCGTTGGTGCCGCCTATGGCGTCAAGCTTGATCTGAATCAGCTGACGGTCCGGGCTCTTCGGATCAGATTTTTCCAGCGCCTGCTTGTACGCGGCACGGGCTTCATCGAGCTTGTTCTGCGCGACCAGCAGATCGCCGCGACGGTCGGCGGCCAGCCCGGCATAGGCTGCCGGCATGTCGCCGCTGAGCACCTTCAGGCCTTCTTCATACGCTTTCTCATCCATCAGCACGCCTGCCAGACGGATGCGGGCCAGTGCCTGGAAAGCATCGTCACGGCCATGGTCCACTACCCATTGCAGCTGCGCCTTCGCGCCGGTCAGGTCATTGGCATCGAACGCTACCCTTGCGGCATTGAGCGCGCCCATTTCGGCATAGGCAGTACGACCATAACGATCGCGCAGATCGGTCGCCGCGCGCAGCACCTTCGGCGCGTCCTTGGTGGCGAGCGCACGGTTCAATTCTTCGTACAGCTGTGCGGCCTGACCCGCCTGGTTGCGCTGGTAGTAATTCCAGCCGGACCAGGCGGTGTACGCAGCCAGTGCGGCGATCACCAGCCAGCTCAGAAGATTGCCGTACTGATTCCACCAGGCTTTCAGCGACGCGAGTTGTTCCTGCTCTTCCAGATCGTATGCCATGACTATCCCTGCTTAATGTTTGTAATGGACGTGCTCGTGGTCATGATCGTGGTCGTGACCGCCGACGATCTGTTCGACCAGGAATTCGACGACCGAGTCGATCGCGACGCTGTGCTGGTTGGCTTCGCCTTCGGCAGCGCGCATGAGCTTGACGCTGGCGGTGCCGGAAGCGATTTCATCTTCACCGATGATCACCGCAAACGCCGCGCCGCTGGCGTCAGCCCGCTTCATTTGCGACTTGAAGCTGCCCGCGCCGGCCGCGGTGGCGCAATGCATCACCACATCGAGACCCGCATCGCGCAAACGCTCGCCGACCACGAAGGCTTCAAGCTGCGCCGCCTCGCCCTGGTGCACCAGGTAGACGTCACACTGCGACGGCGGAAACTGTTCGCCGGACGCCTTCATCAATTCCAGCAGACGCTCGACGCCGATCGCGAATCCACAGGATGGCGTCGGCTTGCCGCCAAACATTTCGACCAGCGGATCGTAGCGGCCGCCGCCGCAGACTGTACCTTGCGAGCCGAGTTGATCGGTAATCCACTCGAACACGGTGCGGTTGTAGTAATCCATGCCCCGGACCAGGCGGGGGTTGATGGTAAACGGAATATTGCTGCTGCGCAAAATCCGCTGCACGCCTTCGAAGTGCGCGCGCGATTCCTCGCCCAGATAGTCGAGCAGCTTGGGCGCGGCATTCACCAGTTCCTGCATCGTCGGATTCTTCGTATCCAGAATGCGCAAGGGATTCGAGTACAGGCGGCGCTGTGCATCGGCATCAAGTTGTTCCCGATGCTGCTCGAAATAGGCAATCAGATCGTCGCGATGCCGCTTGCGCTCCTCGGCGTCACCGATGGAGTTGATTTCCAGGCGTATGCCTTCCAGGCCGAGGTCATCCCACAGGCGCTGGCACAGCATGATCAGTTCGGCGTCGATATCCGGGCCGGCAAAGCCGATCGCTTCGGCGCCGACCTGGTGGAACTGGCGATAGCGGCCACGCTGCGGCCGCTCATGGCGGAACATCGGACCCGCATACCACAGCCGCTTCGGACCGTCGTAGGTCAGATTGTGCTCGAGCGCGGCGCGCACCACGCCGGCAGTGCTCTCAGGACGCAGCGTAAGCTGGTCGCCGTTCATGCTGTCGGTGAAGGAATACATCTCCTTTTCGACGATATCGGTGACCGCGCCCAGTCCGCGCGCGAACAAGGCCGTCGGCTCGACGATGGGCGTGCGGATCTGCTGGAAACCATAGCTCTTCAACACGCTCTGCACCGTGTTTTCGAACAGTTCCCACAGCGGCGCATCGGCCGGCAGGACATCGTTCATTCCTTTTACGCCGACGATCTTCTCGGTTTTTTTGCTTTCTGACATGGTTTCTACGACTGGTTCGGATTGGGTACGCTCAAAGCGCTTCGATTCCCGCGGCTTCGGCCTGGCCGTAGCGGGTCTTCACATAATCGAGCACGATTGCCTGGAATTCTTCGGCGATGCGCTCACCGCGCAAGGTCACGGTTTTCTTGCCATCGACAAACACCGGCGCGGCCGGCGATTCGCCAGTGCCGGGCAGGCTGATGCCGATGTTCGCATGCTTGGACTCGCCGGGACCATTGACGATGCAGCCCATGACCGCAACGTTCATTTCCTCGACTCCCGGATACTGCGTCTTCCAGACCGGCATCTGCTCACGCAGGAAAGTCTGGATATCGTCGGCAAGCTCCTGAAATACCGTCGAGGTGGTGCGGCCGCAGCCCGGGCAGGCGATGACCATCGGCGTGAATTTGCGCAAGCCCATGGTTTGCAGGATTTCCTGGCCGACGATTACTTCCCTGGTTCGGTCGCCGCCCGGCTCCGGCGTCAGTGAAATGCGGATCGTATCGCCTATGCCTTCCTGCAGCAGCACGGACAGGGCCGCCGTGGAGGCGACGATGCCCTTGCTGCCCATGCCCGCCTCGGTCAGACCGAGATGCAGCGGGTAGTCGCAGCGGCGCGCGAGTTCACGATATACGGCGATCAGATCCTGCACGCCGGACACCTTGCAGGACAGGATGATCCGATCGGCTGCCATGCCAAGCTCTTCGGCGCGCTGCGCATTTTCAATCGCAGAAGTCACCAGCGCTTCATACATCACCGCCTGCGCGCTCCACGGATTCGTGCGCTGCGCGTTCTCATCCATGATGCGCGCCAGGAGCGCCTGATCCAGGCTGCCCCAGTTCACGCCGATGCGCACTGGCTTGTCGTACCGGCAAGCGATGTCGATCATCTGCGCAAATTGGGTGTCGCGCTTGGCACCTTGGCCGACGTTGCCGGGATTGATCCGGTACTTGGACAGCGCCTGCGCGCATTCCGGGAAGTCCTTCAGCAGCGTGTGGCCGTTGTAATGGAAGTCGCCTACCAGAGGCACGTCGACTCCCATGCGGTCGAGCTGCTCGCGTATCGCCGGCACCGCCGCGGCGGCTTCGGGCGTATTGACCGTGATGCGCACGACCTCGGAACCGGCGCGCGCCAGTTCCTTGACCTGAATCGCAGTGCCGATCGCATCCGCGGTATCGGTGTTGGTCATCGATTGCACGACGACCGGCGCCCCGCCGCCCATGATGACTTCGCGACTGCCGTAACGAATTACCGCACGGCGGGTGCGGTGCCGCGCGAGCGGGCCGGATGCGATGGGATCGCAGGGTAGAGACATGAGAAATTTCTCCGTGGCTAAAAGACTGACGATGGCAGGACTGCGATGCTCGCCACCGCCAATCAAGCGCTTCGAACGACAAACGCCTACTGCACCCGGACGCGGGCGACGTTGTTCTTTGCGCCGGATTTCAGGCTGACCGGCTCGCCGCGATAGGTGACATCAACGCCGCGCGCATTGCCGACAACGAGCGTCACCGGGCCAGCGACGTCGAAGCGCTCGCTGCTGCCGGCGCGCATGACACGCGACACTACCGTGCTGTTATCGGCACGACGGATCTCAACCCAGGAGTCCTCGCGCAGATTCAGCACCAATGCCTTGTCGGCCGCGGCTGGCGCAGGCGCAGCTTCGAGGCTTGGGGATGGCGTCAGGCTTGCGGCCGGCGCTGCAGGCGCGGGAGCGGTCGCCGCAGCAGGCGACTGCGTACCGAGCACTGCCGGCGAGACGGCCGCGGGCGACGCCGGTCCATTCGTTTCACCCACCGCTGGTACTGCGGGCGCTGCCGGCGTTTCCACCACCGATTCCGACGCGGCGTTGCCGGCGGATGCGTCGGAAGGCGCATCCTTCTTTTTAGCCCCGGGCATATGTTGCGCAATCCGGTCCACCAGCGTTGTGCCCACGCCGCTGCGCATCGCCGCATAAGCGCCTGCCCCGATGAGGGCAATCATTACCGCGCCGACGACCAGCTTGCCTGTGCCGCCGCGGCGCGCACGGGTAGCCGGGCGGTGCGGCGTGAAACTGGCCGCGGCTACCGTACGCCGCTCCGGGATCGCATGTTCGGTGGCACTCGGCGCATTGCCTATCTGCGCCATCAACGGCGCAGCGTCGATCTTCAGCAGCTTGGCATAAGCACGGATGAAGCCGCGCGCCACCGCCATGCCGGGCAAGGCGGCGTAGTTGTCGGCTTCGATGGCCTCGATCTGGCGTGGCGCCAGATTGATCTGGCTTGCCACCTGCTCCACGGTCCAGCCGAACTGCTGCCGCCTGGCTGCGAGCTGCGCGCCGGGCGACGGCTGCGCAATGCCTGGGTCCGGCTGGCCGGCTGCATCCTGCATCGGTTCTGTCATTGCTAAATCACTCATCGTAGGCCCCGCGTGACAGGGCTGCATATTCCCTGGAATCCGGATAGCGGCGCCTGAGCTCGGTGACGAGACCGGCTTCCGCATCGCGGTCGCCGAGCTTGCGTTCCACGCGGATCGCCATCCACAGGGCTGCCGCACCAGGGTTGTCGCTGCGCGTGACGCGGCCTATGTAAAAGCGCGCACGCTGAAAGTCGCCGCGACCGTAATACAGGCGGGCGAGATTCAGGCTGGTGTCCAGATTGCCAGGATTGCTCTTGAACGCTTCATTGAAGTAGCGTTCGGCGGCGACGGCGTCGCCGAGCTTCAGACTGCATACGCCGGCGTTGTTCAGTGCCTTCGCCGGCGACGCGTAGCTGCGGTTCCTGGAAGCCGCCTCGAAATAACTGATCGATTCACGCACGCGGCCGTTTTGGCACAAAAACCAGCCGTAATTATTGGAAAAATCCGGATTGTTCGGCGCAAGCTGCATCGCACGCTTGAAGCTTTCCTCGGCCAGGGCGGTCTCGCCCATGTCCATATAAATCAGCGCGCGCATGCTGTGCGCATCGGCAAGCGTCGGATCAATCTGGATCGCCTGCTTGACTTCATCCAGCGCAGTCGCGATCTGTCCCGCTTCGAAGTAACCGACCGCAAGCTGCAGCCGTATCTGCGCCCGTTTCTGCGCATCGGTGCGGTCCGAACTTGTCGGCACGTCCTGCTGCGGGGCTTGCGGCATGTTGGAACAACCCGCCAGAACGAAAAGCAAAGCGGCCGCACACGCGGACGAGATGCCACGCAAGCCAGCGCTCACGAAGAGATCTCCACGATGCGGCCGAAGTTCTTGCCGAATTTGCTCTGGTATTGCTCCATGCGCTGCATTCTTTCCTGCACCCGGGTGCGATCCTGTACTTCGCCGGCCAATTGGCCGCAAGCGGCATCAATGTCATCGCCGCGGGTCTTGCGCACCGTGGTGACGATGCCGGCATCCATCAGGATTTTCGCGAAGGACTTGATGCGCTCCGATTTGGAACGCTTCAGGCCGGATTCCGGAAACGGATTGAAGGGAATCAGGTTGAACTTGCACGGCACCGGGTGCGGACCGCGCTGCACCAGCTCGATGAGCTCGCGCGCATGCTGGTCGCCATCGTTGTAGCCGTCCAGCATGCAGTATTCGAAAGTGATGAAGTCGCGCGGCGCAAATTCCAGATAGCGCTGGCAGGCCGCCATCAGTTCGGCCAGCGGATACTTGCGATTTAGCGGCACCAGCTCGTCACGCAGCGCATCGTTGGACGCATGCAGCGACACGGCGAGGGCCACCGGGCATTCGGCGGCGAGCTTGTCGATCATCGGCACTACGCCGCTGGTAGATACCGTGACCCGGCGCCGCGACAGGCCATAGGCATTGTCGTCGAGCATCAGCTTCAGCGCAGTGACTGTCGGCTCGAAGTTGAGCAGCGGCTCGCCCATGCCCATCATCACGACGTTGGTGATCTGGCGTTCGCCCTTCGGTCCGGGCGCGACGCCCTTGGACTTGCGCAGCGCGAATTCCGCCATCCACAACTGGCCGATGATTTCACCAACCGTCAGATTGCGGTTGAAGCCCTGCTTGCCGGTGGAACAGAAACGGCAATTGACCGCGCAGCCCGCCTGCGTGGATATGCATAGCGTGCCGCGGGTTTCTTCCGGAATGAACACCGTCTCGACCGCATTGCCGTTGCCGACGTCGACCAGCCACTTGCGGGTGCCGTCGGACGAGGTGTGATCGCTGATGACCGCCGGTGCGACGATATGCGCGCGCGTTGCCAGCTTGTCGCGCAGCGACTTGGCAAGGTCGGTCATGTCATTGAAGTCGCTGGCGCCAAACTGGTGTATCCAGCGCTGCAGCTGCTTGGCGCGAAACGGCTTCTCACCGAGTTCGGCGCAATAGGCGACGAGCTGCGCGGGATCGAGGTCCAGCAGATTGGTGAGTTGCGTCATGGTCAGGGTCTATCCGGAAGAGGCGCACCGCCGCTGGCGATGCGCATGTTTAACGTCGGTCCGTCGGGAGATTAACGGGAGTAGACGTTCAAGCTGGGGAAGAAATACGCGATTTCAACTACGGCGGTTTCAGCGGCGTCGGAGCCGTGCACGGCGTTGGCATCGATGGAGTCGGCGAAATCGGCGCGGATGGTGCCCTTGTCAGCTTTCTTAGGATCGGTGGCGCCCATCAGGTCGCGGTTCTTGGCGATCGCGCCCTCGCCTTCCAGCGCCTGGATCATCACCGGGCCGGAAATCATGAAATCGACCAGATCCTTGAAGAAGGGACGCTCGCGGTGCACGGCGTAGAAACCTTCGGCTTCGGCGCGGGACAGTTGCACCATGCGGGCGGCGACGATTTTCAGGCCAGCGTTTTCAAAACGGGTGTAAATCTGACCGATCACGTTTTTCGCGACTGCGTCCGGCTTGATGATCGACAGGGTGCGCTCGAGAGCCATGTTAAAAAACTCCAATGAAAATAAAGGGTTAAAGAAACGATTCGTCAATACGATGAACCGGTGATTCTAGCACGAAAGCCCTCCTCTCTGCGAGGCGACGCCAGCGCCGCCGAGAGAGACGTGCCAATACGACAAGGCATGCTATGCTGCCCGCTGCATCAGTCACAGGTACAACGACCACGGAGGAATTCAGCATGGATACCCGAATGCAACCGACCTATGCCGGCACCGCCGGCGCGTCACTGGCCCGCCATCGCGTGCTGCGTAACACTTACTGGCTTCTGGCGATCTCGATGGTGCCGACCATCCTCGGCGCATGGCTCGGCGTGCAGCTCAATTTCAGCCTGTTCACCGGCCAGCCTTTCATCGGCTTCATCGCCTTCATGGCCATTGCCTTCGGCTTCTTCTACGCGATCGAGCGCACCAAGAATTCCGGCCTTGGTGTTGCAGTACTGCTGGGCTTCACCTTCTTCATGGGTCTGATGCTGTCGCGCCTGATCGGCCATGTGCTCGGCTACAGCAACGGCGCGGCGCTGATCATGATGGCTTTCGGCGGCACCGCGGCAATCTTCGCGGTGATGGCAACCGTGGCAACCGTGTCGCGTCGGGATTTTTCCGGCCTGGGAAAATGGCTCTTCGCCGGCGTGCTGGTGATCCTGCTGGCTGCCGTGGCGAACATCTTCCTGCAACTGCCGGCGCTGTACCTGGTAGTGTCGGTGCTGGCGATTGCCATCTTTTCGGCCTATATCCTGTTCGATGTGCAGCAGGTCATCAACGGCGGCGAAACCAATTACATTTCCGCTACCCTGGCGATCTATCTCGACCTGTACAACATCTTCGCCAACCTGCTGTCGCTGCTCGGCATTTTCGGCGGCCAGCGCGACTGATCCGTTTTCAGAAAAATCGAAAGCCGGCGCAAGCCGGCTTTTTCTTTGGCGAACCGGCCAGCCGAAGGTTCAGTCGATACGATCGAACACCGCGATCGACTCCACATGCGCGGTATGCGGAAACATGTTGACCACGCCTGCCATCTTCAGCGCATAGCCGCCGGCAACCAGGATGCCGGCATCGCGTGCAAGCGTTGACGGACTGCAAGACACATAGACGACGCGTCGCGGCTGCAACTCCGGCGTACCTTCCCTCAGTGTGGCCAGCGCCTCACACACTGCCATCGCACCGTCGCGCGGCGGATCGATCAGCATCCGGTCGAAACGACCAAGGTCGATGAAATCCTGCGCCGTCATCTCGAACAGGTTGCGCGTCTGGAATGAAAGCTTTTCCGCCAGGCCGTTGACGCGGGCATTGTCCATCGCACGCGTGGTCAGGGCCGCACTGCCTTCGATACCGACGACTTCCCGCGCCTGGGTCGCGAGCGGCAGCGTGAAATTGCCCAGGCCGCAGAAGAGGTCAAGCACCCGGTCGCCCGGCTGCACTTCCAGAAGCCGCAGCGCGCGCGCCACCAGCACACGGTTGATCTGGTGATTCACCTGGGTAAAATCGGTGGGCTTGAACGGCATCACCACGCCGAACTCCGGCAGCGTGTACTGCAGGCGGCTGTCGGTCGGGTAAAACTGGTAGGCGGTGTCCGGACCCTTCGGTTGCAGCCACCACTGCACCGCATGTCGATCCGCGAAAGCGCGCAACGCTGCCTCGTCGGCTTCAGACAGTGGCGCCATGTTGCGCATCACCAGCGCGGTGATCATGCCGTTCTCGCTGTCGCCGACGGCAAGCTCGAGTTGTGGAACCTGATCACGAATCGACAGCGAGGCGATCAGCGCGCGCAGCGGTACCAGGAGATCCGAAACATGACGCGGCACGACCTCGCAGGAGCGCATGTCGGTAATGAACCCGGACTTCTTTTCATGGAAGCCGACCAGCACGCCACCCTTCTTGGCCACGTAGCGAACCGAAAACCGGGCGCGGTAGCGATAGCCCCAAGTGGGACCATGGATGGGCCGCAGCATCAGTTCAGGCCTCACGCGGCCGATATGCTTCAGGTTGTCTTCCAGCACCCGCTGCTTGGCCGCGACCTGCGCGGCGGGATCGATATGCTGCATCGCACAGCCGCCGCAAGTGCCAACATACTCGCAGCGCGGCTTAACCCGCAGCGCGCTTTCGCGATGCACTTCGACCAGGGTCGCCGCTTCCCATTTCGCCTTGCGCCGAAACGACTGAAAACTGACTTGTTCGCCGGGCAGCGCGCCTTCAACGAAGATCACCTTGCCGGGCGTGCCATCCTCGTTCTGCAGATGGCCGACGCCGCGCGCCTCCATGTCGAGGGATTCGATGGTAATGAGGGGTAGAGACATGCTCGGAAATGGATGGGCAGCCGTAGCTGCCGCGCAAAAGGGCACGATTATGGACGCAATTGCGGCTTCGGCCAAGCGTCCAGGTATTCGCGCCAGTGCGGCGCATCCATCGTCTCCAGCGTCGAGCGCACCAACGCGACCTCGTCGCCATAGTCCGCGCGCGAGATTGCGCCGCGCATCATCTGGAAGCGGGCATAGACCAGGTAGGTGTTGACGACATCCGTTTCGCAGTAATTGCGAATTTCATCGAGCCGGCCTTCGCAATACAGCCGCCAGACTTGCGAGCCGTCGACGCCGAGCTTGCCGGGAAAGCCGCACAGCTTGGCGAGGTCATCCAGCGGCGCATTTGCGCGACCGGTGAACATCGCAAGCAGGTCCATCAGGTCGAGGTGGCGGTGGTGGTAGCGGCTGATGTAGTTGTTCCACTTGAAGTCGCGATCCTCGTCACCCATGTCCCAGTAACGTGGCGCCTGCACGCCATGGATCATCGCCCGGTAATGCAGCACCGGCAGATCGAAGCCGCCGCCATTCCATGACACCAGCTGCGGCGTATAGCGCTCGATGATGCGGAAGAAATCCGTCACCAGCTTGCCTTCGCCATCCTCGAGGCTACCGAGCGAGCGTACGCGAAAGCCCTCGTCGTCGCGGAACACGCAGGAAATCGCAGCGATACGATGCATGTGATGCGGCAGGAAATCCGAGCCGCCCTTCTCCCGGCGTGCTGCAAAGGCAAGTTCGGCGACCTGTTCATCCGAGAGCGCGGCATCATGCCCGTTCAGCGTTCTCAAACCGGCCACATCCGGAATGGTCTCGATATCAAACACCAGCACCGGCGTCATAGCAGCGCATCCTTGCCGACGCCGCGCGCGGCCAGTGCGCGCTTCAGCTTGATCAATGCTTCCTGCTGAATCTGGCGCACGCGCTCGCGTGTGACGCCCATATCCACCGCCAATTCTTCCAGAGTTGCCGGATCCTCGTTGTCCAGCCCGAAGCGCCGCGTGATCACGACGCGCTGTTTTTCCGGCATATGCTTGAGCCACTCCCGCACAAGTATCGTTATTTCCTGATGTTCCGCCCGCGAATCCGGCGCGTCGTCGGCATTCCCGGGCAGCATATCCAGCAGACTGGCTTGCGGATCGTTGTCCAGCGGCGCATCGAGCGAGGTCGCATGTTCAGATAGCGCCAGAATGTCCTGCACATCATCGACCGGCCGGTCGACCAGATGCGCGATGTCTTCGCAAGTCGCTTCCTTGCCGTCGTGGTGTTGCGCTTCAAGGTGATATTTCGCGCGCAGGACCTGATTGAGTTCGCGCACCATATGCACCGGCAGACGCACCGTGCGCGCCTGGTTCATGATGGCCCGCTCTATGCTCTGCCGTATCCACCAGGTGGCGTACGTTGAAAACCGAAAGCCGCGCTCGGGTTCGAACTTGTCGATGGCGCGCATCAGGCCCAGATTGCCTTCCTCGATCAGATCGAGCAGCACTACGCCGCGGTTGATGTAATGCTTGGCGATCGACACCACCAGCCGCAGGTTGTGCTCGATCATTTTTTGCCGCGCAGGGAAATCGCCTGCCTTCGCAAGGGTTGCGTAGCGCACCTCGTCCTGCACGCTCAGCAGCGGATGCATGCCGATGCGGTTCAGATAGTGCTGGGTTGTATCGGTGGAAAGCTCGGCGGCAAGCACATGCTTGAGCTCGTCGAGTTGCGGCGGCGTCTCGCCATCGGCCGGCTCGCGGCCTTCCGGCGCGTCCGTGTCCGCGTCGGCTACCGACTCCGGCAATGGGCCCGGGAGATCCTCATCTTCCAGCATATTGCGCGGGTCGGAATTCATGGCTCACCCTATCTGACGGGCAGGAACTTGGCCGGATCGACAGGCTTGCCCTGCTGACGTATTTCGAAATGCAGCTTCACGGTGTCGCTGTCGGAATTCCCCATCTCCGCGATGCGCTGCCCCTTGGTGACAGTTTGACCTTCCTTGACGAGGATCGCCTTGTTGTGTGCATAGGCGGATAACAGGTTACTGCTGTGCTTGACGATGACGAGATTGCCATAGCCGCGCACGCTGCTCGCGTACAACACGGTGCCGGCGCCCGCTGCGAGCACGGGCTGCCCCATCTTGCCGGCAATGTCGATGCCCTTGCGACCACCTTCAAAGGTGCCAACGATCTTGCCATCCGCCGGCCACATCCACGTGCCCGCGCTATCCGGCACCGGCTTGGATTCCAGCGCTTTTTCCGCAGTCTTGTCCGCGGTCTTCTCAGCATTGCGCGCTACATCGCTGCGCGCGGCAGCCACCACCGGCGTAGCCTGCACCATGGGTGGCGCGTCCGGCTTCTGCAATTCCGCCAGCGCGGCATCGGAATAAGGACGCTTCTCGCCATGCGGCCAGGTCTTATTGGCGGAATTGGCTACCGTCGGGCTTGTCGACGCGGGAGCGGTCGGCACCGGGCTTGTGCCCAGCGGACGCACTTCCACGCCGGATGAAGGGGGAATGCCGCCGGCCTGTGAACCGGCAGCGACAGGCGCGGCATCCGGTGGCGCGACCCGCAACACCTGGTCCACCTTGATGTCATTCGGACTGGACAGATTGTTCCAAACTACGAGATCGCGCAGGCTTTGGTTGTATTCCTGGGCGATCTTGTGCAGCGTATCGCCGCGCTTGACGACATACTGCCCGGGGCCGGCTTCCACCGGGCGCGGCTTGGGCACGGAAGCGGTGCGTGGTACCGGCGTACGTTCGACAACCGGCGCAACTGTTCTGGTCGTACCGCAGGCAGCCAGCGTCGCAGCCAGAACAACCATCCATGCCAGGCGCTTCAATTTCATTCTTACCATGTTTCAATCATTGCAATCAGAAAGCCACTCAGCCGACGGTTCCAGGACGCAGCGGCACGAAGTGACAATTTTCCAGTGTTGAGGTTTTCCAGGCCTGTGCGCCGACGCGCTCGATAAGCTGGAGAACCTGGTGACGCGCGCCGACCGGTGCTACCAGACGACCGCCCACAGCGAGTTGTTCGAGCAGGGCTTGCGGAACTTCCAGACCAGCAGCCGCCAGTATGATGCCATCGAACGGCGCGGCTTGCGGGATGCCAAGCATACCATCTCCATAGTGCAGCCGGATGTTTCCAATACGCATGGGCCGCAGGTTGGTGCGCGCCAGTTCGTGCAGTGAACGGATGCGCTCCACTGAGTAGACCTCGCCTGCCAGTTGCGCCAGCACCGCGGCTTGGTAACCGCAGCCGGTGCCAATTTCCAGTACCCGGCTCAGCATGCCGCCCTGGGTGTTGGCACGCATGACTTCGATCATGCGCGCGACGATGTAAGGCTGAGAAATTGTTTGATGGTGCCCAATCGGCAACGAGGCATCGATATACGCCTGGCTCGCCAGCGCCGGTTGCAGGAACAGGTGCCGCGGAACTGCATTCATGGCGGCAAGGACAGCCTCATCACGTATGCCCTGCTTCGCGAGCCGCCCGACCATGGCGGTGCGCACCCCGTCGGACACCATGGACATCGGTCGCGCGGCATCGCCTGGCGGACGCTGTTCGACAGTCTGCACCCGGTTACGCGTGGCGGTCTGCGGTGTTTGCATACGCTGCGCGCCATTGCGCTCGCCACGGGACGCAAGCGACTCCAGCGACAGTGGAAAACGTTTGCCTTCGCTCATGTGCATGCCCTTCTCAGCGCAGCAAGCTGGGCGGCATCGGTGAGGTCGATGCGCAGCGGCGTGATGGAAATATTGCCATTTGCGGTGGCATGGAAATCGGTGTCCGGCCCCGCATCAAGCGCCGCACCGGGCGGGCCGATCCAGAAGATGTCATTGCCTTGCGGATCCTTGGCGCGGATCACTGGCGCGGATGGATGCCGCTTGCCGAGGCGCGTCGGCGTCAGCGGCCCGATGTCTTCGTAAGGCAGATTCGGGATGTTCACGTTCAGCAGCCAGGGTTTCTGCAATTCGTCGAAGCGGCGCAACACAATTTCGCGCGCTACTCGCGCCGCTGCGTCCAGATGCGCCCAGCCGTGATGGACCTGAGAGAAAGCGATGGCAGGAATACCGAACAGGAAACCTTCAGTAGCCGCCGCAACCGTGCCCGAATACAGGGTGTCGTCACCCATGTTCTGCCCCTGGTTGATGCCGGAAACGATCAGGTCCGGTCGGTAATCGAGAATGCCGGTGAGAGCCACATGCACGCAGTCCGATGGTGTGCCATTGACCGAATACACATTCGTCTCGGACTGCACCACCCGCAGTGGACGGTCCAGCGTCAGCGAGTTCGACGAACCGGACCGATTGCTATCCGGAGCGACCACCGTGATGCTGGCAATTGTCGACATTGCCTCGGCCAGTGCCCGAATACCGGGCGCGAGGTAACCGTCATCGTTGCTTACGAGAATTTTCATGCGCAGATTCTAACCGAAGCCCTTCGACCGAATTCGCCCACCGTGGGGGATTTTTTACGGCATAATCGGAAAACCAAACGACCGTACTATTTTGATAACGCGATTGATAACTTGAGGAGACAAGATGAAAGCTGTCGTCTGCAAAACCTGGGGGCTGCCCGATACGCTGGTTGTGGATGAATTGCCCGATGTGGTTCCCGGCGAAGGCCAGGTTGCCATTCGGGTCGAAGCCGCTGGTGTCAATTTCCCGGACGTGCTGATCATCCAGAACAAGTACCAGTTCAAACCGGAACTGCCGTTTACCCCGGGCGGCGAACTGGCCGGCACGGTGACTGCGGTCGGCGCCGGCGTCGACCGCTACAAGGTGGGCGACCGGGTGATTGCCTTCGTCGGCCAGGGCGCGTTCGCGCAGCAGATCGCAGTGCCCATGAAGTCGGTAATGCCGATGCCGCCCGGTATGGATTTCGACATCGCTGCTGCCATTACGCTGACTTATGGCACTTCGCATCACGCGGTAGTCGACCGCGCGCAACTCAAAGCCGGCGAAACCATGCTGGTGCTCGGCGCCGCCGGTGGCGTTGGCTTGGCGGCGATCGAGATCGGCAAGGCCCTCGGCGCACGCGTCATCGCTGCCGCCTCCTCGGATGAAAAGCTCGAAGTCTGCCGCCAGCATGGGGCCGACGCGCTGATCAATTACTCTACCCAGGACTTGCGGGAAGCGATCAAGGCCGCGACCGACGGCAAGGGTCCGGATGTGATCTACGACCCGGTCGGCGGCGTGTATGCTGAGCCGGCATTCCGATCGATCGCGTGGCGCGGCCGTTACCTCGTCATCGGGTTTGCCAATGGCGAGATCCCGAAACTCCCCTTGAATCTGCCCCTGCTGAAGGGCGCTTCGATCGTTGGCGTGTTCTGGGGCGAATTTGTGCGGCGGGAGCCGAAAGGCAACGCGACGGCGATGGCCGAATTGATGGGCTGGCTCGCCGAAGGCAAGATCCGCCCGCACATTTCCGGACGCTATGCGCTGGCCGACACGCCGAAAGCGCTGAACGACATGGCCGCGCGCAAGGTCACCGGTAAGGTCGTGATCCAGCCGCAACGCTGAGGACAGCCGCACGGCGCCGCCGCTCAGCCGGCGGCCACGGCCAGCGGCGGATCTTCTTCGCGGTCCTGCGCGAAGAAAGCACACACGTCGTCCTGCTCGCGGGTGCGCTTGAACGGCGGTAGGCTTTGCCAGATGCGACGACCATACGGCTTGTTGATGAGGCGCGGATCGCAAATCATCAGCACGCCGCGATCGGTTTCGTCGCGAATCAGCCGCCCGGCGCCCTGCTTCAGGTTGATGATCGCTGATGGCAACTGGTGATGCGCAAAGCCGTTCATGCCTTTCTTTTCCAGCGCGGCAATGCGCGCAGCAAGCACCGGGTCGTCCGGCGGCGCGAACGGCAGCTTGTCGATGATCACCAGTGACAGCGCCTCGCCGCGCACGTCCACGCCTTCCCAGAAACTCTGACTGCCGATCAGCACCGCATTCCCGGCGGCACGGAAACGGTCGAGCAATTCGGTGCGCCCGGCTTCGCCCTGCACCATCAGCGGAAACGGCAGCTTGCGCCGCTCGAACTCCTCACGCAGCCGCTCGGCCGCGCGATTCACCGCCCGTATCGTCGTGCATAGCAGGAAGGTGCGACCGCCGGCCGCTTCGATCACCGGCAGCGCGGCATCGATCACCGCATCGTTGTATTCCGGCGAATTCGGCTGCGGCAAACCGTTCGGCACATACAGCAAGCCTTGGCTGCCGTAATCGAAAGGACTCGGCCAGGAGCGCGCCGGTTCGTTCAGCAAACCCATCTGCGCCGCGTAGTGAGTGAAGTCATTCTTCACGGCCAGAGTCGCTGAAGCGAAGATCCAGCTGCGTGGCGGGCCTTCACGCTGCCGGCTGAAAATCGGCGCGATCGACAGCGGGGTCTGATGCAATTGCAGCGATGAGGCGAAGGCTTCGACCCACAGCACCTTGTCCGGATCACTGGCCGAGGTGGATTCGCCGCCACCGGCAGCGCTCCAGGCACCCATGCGCGCAGCCAGTTCCACCGCGCGCACCCGGCATTGTTCCAGTGTCTCGGCCCGCTGCGCCTGGCTGTCCAGCACCTCGATCAGTTCGGCGAGCTGATCCTGCACCGCTTCGAGCGCTTCGAAGAACGGACTGTCGGACGCGATCTGGTGCGCGGCGAGCCGGATGGCATCCTGCGGAAATGCCAGCCGCAAATCACGTGCCGCGCGCTCCACGGCGCCGCATACCTGGCTCCAGTCCGCGCCGTCACGCGCATGCGCCAAACCTTCGGCCTGGGTGTCGCGGCACAACTCGATGAGTTGCGACGTGGACACCGTTTCACCGAAAAACAGCGTTGCGGTTTCTGGAAGCTGGTGCGCTTCGTCGAAAATCACGGTATTGGCTGACGGCAGCAGCTCGGCCACGCCGTTGTCGCGCAGTGCCACATCGGCAAAGAACAGATGGTGATTCACCACCACCACGTCTGCCTGCTGCGCTTCCTTGCGCGCCTTCATTACAAAGCAATCGTTGTAGTACTGGCAATCGCTACCCAGGCAGGTATCGCGGGTGGAAGTCACCTGGTTCCATACGGAAGCGTTTTCCGGCACCTTCGACAGCTCGGCCTTGTCGCCGGTCGACGTGATCTTGATGAAGCGCGAGATTTCACGCAGGTCGGCGACATCGGTGCGCGAAGTCAGGCGGCCGTTCTGCAGCGTGCGCTCGAGATGGAAATGGCAGATGTAGTTCGCCCGCCCCTTCAGCAAGGCCACGGAAACCGGGACGTTCAGCGCCTTGCGCACCGTGGGAATGTCGCGCAGATACAGCTGGTCCTGCAGATTCTTGGTGCCGGTCGACACAATAGTCTTGCCGCCCCACAGCAGCGCGGGAACCAGGTAGGCGAAGGTTTTGCCGGTGCCGGTGCCGGCTTCGGCGATCAGCGTCTTGTGGTTGGCAATCGCATCCGCGATCGCTTTCGCCATTTCGATCTGCGGTCGGCGCGGGCGAAAACCGCCAACAGCGCCGCCAAGCGGACCGGTTGTGCCGAACAATTGCTCGAGTTCGGCATCATGCGCGCCGGTGGCGTCCGGCGTTTCGTGTTGGGAAATCTCGGTAGTCAAGGCGAAGAAAGGGAGTCGGTACAAGAATGAACGCCGCGCGAATGCAGCGGCGTCGGACCCGCCATTGTACCGTAGCTTGACTTGCGCTCCGTGCCGCGGAAACGGCACGGCACCAGGCATCAGGCGGGGATATCAGGCACCAGCTGCATCTTCAGCAGCGTGATGTGGTCCTTCAGTTGCAGCTTTCGCTTCTTGAGCCGGCGCAGCTGCAATTCTTCATGAAACGGCTCCCGGGTCAGCATATCGATAACGGAATCCAGATCGCGGTGTTCCACTTCCAGTTCGATGATGCGTCTGCGGATTTCTTCGGGAGTCATGATATTTTCCGTACCGGCGCGGAAAATGTTTCCGTGCGGCACTTTCGTGTGATAATGCGGTGGCAACTCGACAGCCCGCAAGTGTAATCGAAGCCGAACCATGAGCCAATACAAGATCGAAGCCGCAACCGGCCAGCATATCGGCGACCGGGAGGAACAGCAGGACCGCGTCGCCCTGTTCGCCGCCCCACGGGCGCCGGGCACCGTGATGGCCATCCTGGCCGATGGCCGGGGCACGGGCCAGGCCGGCGCCGATGCCGCCGAACAGGTATTGCGCACCGCGCGCCAGATGTTCGAGGGATTTTCTCCGCTGACCGACACAGTGCAATCGATGCTCGAAAGCATTGCGCGCGAAGCGCACACGGTCATCAACTTGTACCGAATCACTTCCGAAGTACGGCCAGCCGCAACGATGGTCGCTCTGGTTATCACGCCGGATGGCATCGCCCACTGGGCGCATGCCGGCAATTCGCGCCTCTACCGCTTCGACGGCCCGAACCCGGCGCAACGTACCGCCGATCACACCCTGCAGGAACGCCTGATTGCCGAAGGCCGCATGTCGCGCGGGGATCGTGCTGGCGACAAGCTGGGCAATATGCTGGTCAACACGCTGGGCGGCGGCGCCGAGTCCAGCTTTCTCAGCTTCGGTCAGCATGAAGGGCTGAAAACCGGCGACGCCTTCGTGCTGTGCTCGGACGGGCTGTGGAAATATTTCACTCCGGCCGAACTCGGCGCGGTAGTGGCGACACGTGTGCCGCGCGAAGCATCGGAAATGCTGATCAGCAAGGCGCGCGAGCGCAGCGCCGGCAAGTCCGCTGACAACTGCTCGCTGGCGATCGTCAAACTGAGCCCGCCCGCCGCGCGACGCTGATTACTTGGCTCCAGCCGGCGCTGGCGTAGTCGCCGCGCCGCCCTGCGCCGCCTTTTCCTTCAGCTTCTGCTCGCGTTCGGCTACCTTTTCGGCAACGTGGCGCTGACGCTCTTTCGCTTCTTCCTGCTTGCGCTGGTAATCGGCGATGTTTTGCGCGCGCTGCCCTGCGCCCGCCTCGGATTCGCGTTGCTGTTCGCGCGCTTTGGCCTCGTGCTCGGCAACGCGGTCCCGTCCGGGAGCCGGCGCTGCGCGTTCCGGTTTTGCGGTCGCTGGCGGATTTCCCGTACCAGGAGGCTGCGCCGAAGCACGGGCAGCGCGATCCGCCTCCCGTTGCGCCGCCCTTTCCGCGTTTTCCTTTTCCCTGGCCGCGCGTTCCGGCGCTTCTGCCGCGTCGCGCTCGGCCTGCTGCTGCAGTGCCCGGTCGCGCTCAACCACGGTCTGCCGGCGCTTGTACGCTTCGGCGTCAACTTCCACCGCGCGTATCGTCTTCAGCGCATCACGCCGCTGCTCCTTCGCATGCTCGACGCAGGGACTGGAAAAGAACTTGCTGTAACAGGCGTATTGCGCATCGGCGAACTCGGCTTCCACCGCCGCGCGCTCCTGCCGTACTTCGTTCAAGGCCTGATCGGCCTGCTCGACCGTGTTGAAGCCGTCTTTCGGATAACGCTGCGCCAATTCCTGCGGCGTGGCAGAAGCGCTGCTCATCGTCAACAGCAACGTGGTGGTCAACGCGGCACATGCCGCGAGCAGTTGCGCAGCGCGCGAGCGCGGCATCGAAGAATGATTCATCAGGAAAGCGACTCCGAGACTTTGCGCCGTTCCGAGTCCATGTATTCACGCGACTGCATCTCGATGATGCGGGAAACGGTGCGGTGGAATTCGTTGGCCAGCATGCCCTCGGTATAGAGCTCCTCGGGCGGCACTTCGGCCGACATCAACAGCTTGACCTTGTGATCGTAAAACACATCGATCAGCCAGGTGAAGCGCCGCGCTTCAGAAGACATTGCCGCCGACATGCGCGGTATGCCCGACAGTATCACCGTGTGAAATCGGCTGGAGATTTCGAGATAGTCGTTCTGCGAGCGCGGTCCGCCGCACAGCGATGCGAAATCAAACCAGATCACGCCGCCGGCGCGGCGCAGGCAAACGATCTCGCGCGATTCGATGCGTATGCGCGGCTCCTCATCTTCGGTCTCGGCAACGCTGGCGTAGGCATGACGCAGCGCGCGGTCCGCCTCGGGTCCGAGCGGCGTGTGATAAGCCTCGACTTGTTCCAGCGCGCGCTTACGGTAATCGATGCCGGCATCGACGCACATCACATCCATGCGCTCCTTCAGCAACTCGATGGTCGGCAGCATACGATCGCGGTGCAAACCATTCGGATACAACGTGCTCGGCTCGTAGTTAGAGGTCATCACGAAGGACACGCCATTGTCGAACAGCGCCTTGAGCAGGTTGTACAGGATCATCGCGTCGGCGATGTCCGACACATGGAATTCATCGAAACAGATCAGCCGGTATTTCTTCGCAATCCGACGCGCCACTTCATCCAGCGGATCGGCCACGCCCTTCAATTCATCGAGCTGGCGATGCACGCCGCGCATGAACTCATGGAAATGCAGCCGCGTCTTGCGCACCACGGGCACCACCAGATAGAAGCTGTCCATCAAAAAGGACTTGCCGCGCCCGACGCCTCCCCACATGTAGACGCCGCGTGGCACCTGAGGACGGCTGACCAGGCGCTTGAAAGCATTCGAGCGCTGCCCCTTGTACGCAACCCACTCTTCATAGGCACGCTGCAGGCGCTCGATCGCGGCGCGCTGTGCAGGGTCAGCCTGGAAGCCGCGTTCCTTCAGCGCGTGTTCATAGTATTCACGGACATCCATATTCCTGGTCCCTCGCATGCTTCGCATGCGCTCACAAAAAAGGCGAGACCTTGCTCGCCCGTGGATTCACGCGCCTGCGCCATCTCGCGGGTGCTGCAGACGCAGGCTGCTATAACTTATAAACGCAGATGGCGCATGCGCGCCCTATAGCGGATTCATTTCAATCACGACACGTTCGGGCACGCCGCTTCCACGATAAGCGCCGCCGATGGGCACGCCAAAGCCGAGCCCGACGCCGACCGAGCCACCCGAGGCCACGCCCAGTCCGACGCTGCTAGCCGGACCGCCATACACGCCGGCACGGTAGATCACTTCGGAAGTTCGAAAGCCCGGCTTGTCGCACACGACGCGCAGATCGCCGGCGGTGTTGCGTACCGGCAGCCGCGCCGGCGTGGTGATCTGCGCGCTGCCTTCCACGGTCCGCACCAGGCAGCTAACGTCAGGAACGGGCTGGCCGCGGCTCACGGCTTCGAAAATCACATCGTTACTGATCGGGGCGCTTGCGCAGCCTTCCAGCACGGCGGCCAGTCCGGCCATTGCCGAGATTGCCGCCATCGAAAACCTGCGCATGCTTGCCTCTCTCAGTCAACGCTGCCGGCTCGTTCAGAAATTGAGCGAGCGCTTCTCCACCGCCAGCGCCGCTTCCTTGGTCGCTTCGGACAGCGAAGGATGCGCATGGCAGATCCGCGCGATGTCTTCCGACGATGCGCGGAATTCCATCGCCACCACCGCCTCGGAAATCAGCTCGGACGCCATGTGGCCGATGATGTGCACACCGAGGATCTCATCGGTCTTGGCATCGGCCAGGAATTTCACCATGCCGGTGGTGTCGCCGAAAGCGCGTGCGCGGCCGTTGGCCAGGAACGGGAACGTGCCGGCCTTGTAGGCCACGCCTTCGGCCTTCAACTGCTGCTCGGTCTTGCCGACCCACGCGATTTCCGGCGATGTATAGATGACCCACGGAATGGTGTTGAAGTTCACATGACCGTGTTGACCGGCAATGCGTTCCGCGACAGCCACGCCCTCTTCCTCGGCCTTGTGCGCCAGCATCGGGCCGCGCACGACGTCGCCGATGGCCCAGACGTTGGGCAGATTGGTGCGGCACTCGTCGTCGACGACAATGGCGCCGCGCTCGTCGAGCTTCAGGCCAACCGCATCGGTACCCAAGCCGATGGTATTGGGCACACGGCCAATCGAGACGATCAGGCGATCGAATTCGCCCTTCTGCGCATTGCCCTTGTCATCGGTGTACTCGACGGTCACGCCCTTGTCACTCTTTGTCACCGAAGCGATCTTCACACCCAGGCTGATCGCCAGGCCCTGCTTGGTAAACAGCTTGTAGGCTTCCTTGGCGATCTGCTCATCCACTGCGCCCAGGAAGGTCGGCAGACCTTCGAGCACGGTGACTTCCGCGCCGAGGCGACGCCACACGCTGCCCATTTCCAGGCCGATGACGCCGGCGCCAATCACGCCCAGCCGTTTCGGCACTTCGCCGATCGCCAGCGCGCCGGTGTTGGACAGGATGCGCTCTTCATCGAAGGGCGCACCCGGCAGCGCTCGGGCATTCGAGCCGGTGGCGATGATCACGTGCTTGGCCACGAGCGACTCATTGGCCGCGCCGGCAACAGCGATCTCATAGCCGCCCTCCGCTGCCTTCGCGAAGGAGCCGCGGCCGTGGAAGAAGCTGACCTTGTTCTTCTTGAACAGGAACAGGATGCCGTCATTGTTCTGCTTGACCACGGTGTTCTTGCGACCCAGCATCTGCTGCAGGTTCAGCGACAGGCCCTTGACCTCGATGCCGTGATCGGCGAAGGCATGGCCGGCCATTTCATAGTTTTCAGACGATTGCAGCAAGGCCTTGGACGGAATGCAGCCAACGTTGGTGCAGGTGCCGCCGGGAGCCGGGCCGCCCTTCTCGTTCTTCCATTCATCGATACAGGCGACGGAAAAGCCGAGCTGCGCCGCGCGGATCGCCGCGATATAGCCGCCGGGACCGCCGCCGATGACCACCACATCAAAATTCTTGGACATAGATTTCCTCTGTTCTTACACAAAAGAATGGCGGCCTTGCGCCGCCATTCGTTTTTTGCCCGACGCTTACAGGTCGAGCAGCAGACGTGCCGGATCTTCCAGCGCTTCCTTCATCGCCACCAGACCGAGAACCGCTTCGCGGCCGTCGATGATGCGATGGTCGTAGGACATCGCCAGGTAGTTCATCGGGCGGATCACGATCTCGCCGTTTTCCACCACCGCGCGGTCCTTGGTCGCATGGATGCCGAGGATGGCCGATTGCGGCGGGTTGATGATCGGGGTCGACAGCATCGAGCCGAAGGTGCCGCCATTCGAGATCGAGAAGGTGCCGCCGGACAGCTCGTCCAGGGTCAGCTTGCCGTCGCGGGCCTTGGTCGCGAATTCGCCGATCTTCTTCTCGATATCGGCGATCGACATCTGATCGCAGTCGCGCAGGATAGGCACAACCAGGCCGCGCGGCGAGCCGACCGCGATGCCGATGTCGAAGTAGCCGTGGTAGACGATGTCATTGCCATCGACCGAGGCGTTGATGATCGGGTACTTCTTCAGCGCGGCAACAGCGGCCTTGACGAAGAAGCCCATGAAGCCAAGCTTGACGCCGTGTTCTTTCTCGAACTTGTCCTTGTACTTGTTGCGCAAGTCCATCACCGGCTTCATGTTGACTTCATTGAAGGTGGTGAGGATGGCGTTGGTCGATTGCGATTGCAGCAGGCGCTCGGCGATGCGCGCGCGCAGGCGGGTCATCGGCACGCGCTGCTCGGGGCGGTCGCCCAGGGCCAGCTGCGTCGGCGCGGCGACTTGCGCCAGCGCCGGCTTGGCGGCCGGAGCCGGAGCGGCGGCCGGGGCTGCGGCCGGCTTGCTTTCCAGCTTGGCCAGCACATCGCCCTTGGTCACGCGACCGTCGCGGCCGGTGCCGGAGACATCTGCCACGGCGAGATTGTTGTCAGCCAGCATCTTGGCTGCGGCCGGCATCGCTACGCCGGAAGACGCCTTCGATGCTGCGCTGGCGATCGCGGCGGTCGCTTCCTGCGCGGCGGGAGCGACGGCCGCAGGCGCTGCGGCTGCAGCCGGTGCAGCGGCAGCGCCGGCCTTGGCTTCGGTATCGATCTTGGCGATCACTTCGCCGGCGACGACGGTGCTGCCATCGCCCTTGATGATTTCGGTAATCACGCCAGCGTCCGGCGCCGGCAGCTCGAGCACGACCTTGTCGGTCTCGATGTCGATCAGGTTTTCATCGCGGGCCACGGCTTCGCCGGGCTTCTTGTGCCATTGCAGCAGCGTCGCTTCGGCGACGGATTCGGACAGTTGCGGGACTTTGACTTCGAGAATTGCCATGTATGACTCCGTGTAGATCGGGTAAATGCAGCGGGTAAGCGCGGCGGGCATGTCGCATGCCCGCCACTTGCGCTGTATCGCAGGGTTATTTGGTCAGGATGAAGCCCTTGAGCTTGGAGAAGGCGGTGTCGAGCAGCGCCTTCTGCTGCGCATAGTGCTTGTCGTAGTAACCGACGGCCGGCGAAGCGCTGGCCGGACGGCCGGCGTAGGCCAGGCGCTGACCTTCATCCAGGTTCTCGAAGATGTTGTGCTGGATCTGGAACCACGGACCCTGGTTCTGCGGCTCATCCTGCGCCCACACCAGCTCGGTGAAGTTCGGGAAGCGCTTCAACTCGGTCGCGAAAGCCTTGTGCGGGAACGGATACAGCTGCTCGACGCGTATGATGGCGACATCGGCCGCGCCACGCTCCTTGCGCGCATTCACCAGGTCGTAATACACCTTGCCCGAGCAGGCGACGACGCGCTTGACCTTGCGCACGTCGATGCTGTCGTCGACTTCGCCGATCACGGTCTGGAAGGAGCCCTTGGCCAGATCGGTCAGCGGCGAGCCCGCATCCTTGTTACGCAGCAGCGACTTCGGCGTCATGATGACCAGCGGCTTGCGGAACAGACGGATCATCTGCCGGCGCAGCAGATGGAAGATCTGCGCCGCGGTGGTCGGCTGCACCACCTGCATGTTGTTGTCGGCGCACAGCTGCAGATAACGCTCCAGGCGCGCGGACGAGTGTTCCGGACCCTGGCCTTCATAACCATGCGGCAGCATCATGACCAGGCCCGAAGCGCGGCCCCACTTCACTTCACCGGAGCTGATGAACTGGTCAATAACGACCTGCGCGCCGTTGGCGAAGTCGCCGAACTGCGCTTCCCAGATCGTCAGCGTGTTCGGCTCGGCGGTGGAATAGCCGTACTCGAAACCGAGCACTGCCTCTTCCGACAACACCGAGTCGATCACGGTGAACGGCGCCTGCTGCTCGGACACATGCTGCAGCGGCACAAAGCTGCCCGCATCCCAACGCTCGCGGTTCTGGTCGTGCAACACCGAATGGCGATGCACGAAGGTGCCGCGGCCGGCGTCCTGGCCGGTCAGGCGCACGCTGTAGCCGGAAGATACCAGCGATGCATACGCCAGATGCTCGCCCATGCCCCAGTCGAGGTTGAGCTCGCCGCGGCCCATTGCGGCGCGGTCGGCCAGCACCTTTTCAACCAGCGGATGCGGCTTGAAGTTTTCCGGCACCGAGGTGATGCGCGTAGCCAGGCGCTTCAGTTCGGCCAGCGGCACCGCGGTGTCGGCGGCATCGGTCCACTTGCGGTTCAGGAACGGCATCCAGTCGACCGCGTACTTGCTCTTGAAGTTCGAGATCACCGGATCGACCGTGTGGCGGCCGGCATCCATCGCGTCGCGGTAGGCACGCACCAGCTCGTCGCCAGCCTCGGCCGGGATCATGCCTTGCGTGGCCAGCTTGTCGGCGTACAGCTTGCGGGTGCCCGGGTGCTTGGCGATCTTCTTGTACATCAGCGGCTGCGTCAGCGCCGGGGTGTCCTGCTCATTGTGGCCAAGCTTGCGGTAGCAAACGATGTCGACCACGATGTCCTTCTTGAACTGCATGCGGTAGTCGATGGCGATCTGGGTCGCGAAAACAACCGCTTCCGGATCGTCGCCATTCACGTGCAGCACGGGCGCCTCGATCATCTTGACCACGTCCGAGCAGTACAGCGTCGAGCGGGTGTCGCGCGGATCGGAAGTGGTGAAGCCGATCTGGTTGTTGATGACGATGTGCACCGTGCCGCCCGTGCCGTAGCCGCGAGTCTGCGCCAGGTTCAGGGTTTCCATGACGACGCCCTGGCCAGCAAATGCAGCATCGCCGTGCACCAGCACCGGCAGCACCTGCGAGCCATCCTTGTCGCCGCGACGGTCCATGCGCGCCTTGGCCGAACCTTCGACCACCGGGTTGACGATTTCAAGGTGTGACGGGTTGAAGGCCAGCGACAGGTGGACCGGGCCGCCCGGGGTGGTGACGTCGGACGAGAAGCCCTGGTGATACTTCACGTCGCCGGCCGGCAGGTCGTCCGGATGCTTGCCTTCGAATTCGGCGAACAGGTCCTGCGGCATCTTGCCGAGGATGTTGACCAGCACATTCAGGCGACCGCGGTGGGCCATGCCGATGACGATTTCCTGCACGCCCTTTTCGCCGGCGCGCTGCACGGTTTCATCGAGCGAGGCGATGAAGCTTTCGCCGCCTTCGAGCGAGAAGCGCTTCTGGCCGACGTACTTGGTGTGCAGATAGCGCTCCAGGCCTTCGGCCGCGGTGAGGCGCTCGAGGATGTGACGCTTCTTCTCGCCGGAGAAGCTCGGCGTGGCGCGGCCCGATTCCAGGCGCTCCTGCATCCAGCGCTTCTCGGTCGGGTCGGTCACGTACATGAATTCGGCGCCGATCGAGCGGCAGTAGGTGTCGCGCAGCGCGTTGAGCAGATCGCGCAGGCTTGCGGTTTCACCGCCGAAGTAGGTATTGCTGATGTTGAACACCGTGTCCATGTCGGCATCGGAGAAGCCGTAGAACGAGGGTTCGAGTTCAGGGATGGCGGGACGTTCCTGGCGTTGCAGCGGATCGAGATTGGCCCAGCGTTGGCCGAGGAAGCGGTAGGCGGCGATCAGCTGGGTGACGGCGACGCGCTTGCGGCCCATGTCGGCATCGTCACCGGCGGTGACGGTACGGATCGGACCCTGCTTGGCGCGCTCGGCAAAGGATGCGATGACGGGGGCGTGGGGAACGTCGGGACGGCTGGAACCATCGACGGCTGGAACATGCTGCATGGCGTCGAAATACGCACGCCAGTTATCGGGAACAGATCCGGGATTGTTGAGGTAGGCCTCGTACAGTTCTTCAACGTAGGGCGCGTTACCTCCAAACAGATACGAATTGGAAGAGTATTGCTGCATCATCTTTTGCTCACCTTTCTTCGCGCTTCGCGAAATTGGCGGGTTATCAAAACCTTCCGCGACACGGCCTGACCGGATAGCGGATTGCACTTACGAGACATCAAGTTGTGGGGAAGGACCTGTTCGACCTGAGCCGAGGAAATCAAGGGCGAAAGAATAACATACAAACCCAGCATGAGCGGCTTGCTGTTACGCATTTTCACAAGCGTCGTCGGCACTCGCCAGATGCGCGCATGGACGCAGTAGGCGCGACGTTGATATCGGCGCACCTGCTCATCAGCAGGGGCGGCAAAAGGTGCCCACTGCCGAGCCCGGCGATGTTTGATTCAGTATTCATGGATACATTGGTTCAACGCCTCATCGAGGCAGCGGGCGGGAAGCACTCTGGCAATCTCGACGATCCATGCGTACACCCTGGGTCGCTCCTGGGCGGGCAAGCGGCCTGCGACGCCCAGCAGGCCCCGCAGAGTGCGAGCACACTCCTCATCCTCTAGCCCTGACGAGAAGCGGACCACATAGATGCATATTTCTACATGAGACGCCGTTTGCGTCGCCAGCACCGACGCCTCGACGTCGGACTGATGCCTTGCCAGCGCCCGTATGTGCGCATCGAGACTGCGCGTCAACCAGGAAAGAATCCGCGTGAACAGCTTCGAATCGCCGAATGCGTCCTCGAAGCGCTCACGCAGTTGCCATACGATTTCCGGGCGCGCCCCAGGCCTCGCTTCAAACAAACGCTCACAGATCACGCGCACGCCCTCCTCCCGGCTCACCTCGTCTAACTGTGACAGCCTCACCAGCATCCCGCGGATAGCGTGACTGCTGCTTCCCTCCTTGTGCGCGGGCATGCATAAGGCCTTGAATTCCACCTCAATATTTGCTGGCAGTGACGCTGCATGCGTGCGCCGCTGTGTGGCATGGACAGACGAATTCCGCGCCCTGCCGGCGACAACGCTCACACCCTGTGTCAGCCGGACAGGCGAGCACGCGGCGAGGAACGGATTTTCCGGAGCCATCGCCGCCAACTGGGCATACACATATCTTGAACTCAAGCGCAGGCTGCATGCATCCTGCTGTGACAGGAAGGATTCCACGAGCCGCAGTACGGACGCGTTGAGCCCCTGGAAGATGTTTTGCGAGACCATGGCATTAGCAACATGTTTCTGCGGGAAGTTGTTCATTTCCTGTCCTCTCCGGTGAGCAAGGACAGCCTGTTGCAGGCTGCTGGCGGGAGTTCGGCAAACTTGGTCAAGATCAATGCCTGGATTGACCGACATCATCCGGGCAGCGCGACTTGATAGGCTTCGTCACCAGTGGTTTTCATCGGCCGGGCTGCCGGTTTGACATGTCGCATCGCGTCGATACGACGCGCCAAAAGAAAACGTCCCCTCATGGGAGGGGACGTTTGTCATCAAGCCGACCTGTCGCAGCGTCGGCAAGCCGCTACTTACTCAGGCGCGCTTATCCATCGTCGGCACGTCGCGACGGGTCGGGCCGACGTACAGCTGACGCGGACGGCCGATCTTCTGTTCCGGATCCGAAATCATCTCGTTCCACTGCGCGATCCAGCCGATGGTGCGGGCCATCGCGAAGATACCGGTGAACAGCGAGACCGGGATGCCCAGTGCCGATTGCACGATGCCCGAGTAGAAGTCGACGTTCGGGTACAGCTTGCGCGATACGAAGTAATCGTCTTCCAGCGCAACCTTCTCCAAGGCCATCGCCAGCTTGAACAGCGGATCGTTCTGCAGGCCGAGTTCGTTCAGCACTTCGTAGCAGGTTTCGCGCATGAGCTTGGCGCGCGGATCGTAATTCTTGTACACGCGGTGACCGAAACCCATCAGCTTCACGCCCGAGCTCTTGTCCTTCACCTGCTTGACGAACTCGCCGATCTTGTCGGCCGAACCGATCTCGCGCAGCATGTTCAGCGCCGCTTCGTTTGCACCGCCGTGCGCCGGGCCCCACAGGCAGGCGATGCCGGCAGCGATACAGGCGAACGGATTGGCGCCGGAAGAACCTGCCAGGCGCACGGTGGAAGTGGAAGCGTTCTGCTCGTGGTCCGCATGCAGGATCAGGATACGGTCGAGCGCGCGCACCAGCACGTCGTTGACCTTGTACTCCTCGCACGGGTTCGAGAACATCATGCGCATGAAGTTGGCGCTGTAGGACAGGTCGTTGCGCGGATAAACGAAAGGCTGGCCAACGGAATACTTATAGGCCATGGCGACCAGCGTCGGCATCTTCGCGATCAGGCGGATTGCCGACACTTCGCGGTGATGCGGATCATTGATGTCCAGCGAGTCATGGTAGAACGAGGACAGTGCGCCGACGGTGCCGACCAGCACCGACATCGGATGCGCATCGCGGCGGAAACCGCGATAGAAGAACTGCATCTGCTCGTGCACCATCGTGTGACGGGTCACGGTGCCGCTGAAGTCTTCCTTCTGCTTTGCGTTCGGCAGCTCGCCGTTGAGCAGCAGGTAGCAGGTTTCGAGGAAGTCGCAATTCACCGCGAGCTGTTCGATCGGATAACCGCGGTACAGCAGCTCGCCCTTGTCGCCGTCGATATAGGTGATCGACGAATTGCACGAGGCGGTCGACATGAAGCCCGGGTCATAGGTGAAGGTGCCGGTGGCGCCGTACAGCTTGCGGATGTCGACGACATCGGGACCGATCGTACCCTTGTAGATCGGGAAGTCGATCGACGGGGTCGTGCCATCGGAGAACGACAGCGTAGCTTTGTTTTCGGATTGGGTCATGTCTCTTCCTTCAGGGGGCGGGTGTTCAAAATTTGCCTAGGCGGCCCATTCGCTCGTGGCGAACGGGCCGCGATGTTCCAGACTGGCGATCAAGCCTCGCGCAGGCGCGCCAGCAGCGCGCGCACCTGTGGCATGTCGAGTTCGCCCTCGGGTTCCTTCTGACCAAGCAAGAGGCCCATCAAGTCGTTGTCGGACAGCTCCATCAGGCGGGTATAGGCATCGACCTCGTCATCGCTCATCGCTTCTTCATTGGCGTCGAGGAAGCGGGTCAGGATCAGGTCGTTTTCCAGCAGGCCGCGACGGCTGCGCCAGCGCAGACGCGCGCGTTTGACTGGATCGCTTTGATGATTGACGGACATGATGGCACTCGGTTGGTTGATTCCCGGACGCATGTTGCCATCCGGGCAGGTTGCGGCCTTAGACCGCGCGACGGACCAGAAGCTCCTTGATCCGGCCAATGGCTGCGTTCGGGCTCAGGCCCTTCGGGCACACGTCCACGCAGTTCATGATCGAATGGCAGCGGAACAGCCGGTATGGGTCTTCCAGGTTGTCCAGGCGCTCGTTGGTCGCTTCGTCGCGGCTGTCGGCAATGAAGCGGTAAGCCTGCAGCAGACCGGCCGGGCCGACGAACTTGTCCGGGTTCCACCAGAACGACGGGCACGACGT
Source organism: Noviherbaspirillum pedocola (assembly GCF_016632335.1). GTDB lineage: Bacteria > Pseudomonadota > Gammaproteobacteria > Burkholderiales > Burkholderiaceae_D > Noviherbaspirillum_A > Noviherbaspirillum_A pedocola. Next base: position 508,087 of record NZ_JAEPBG010000002.1, on the reverse strand, counting down.
CGAGCAGCACGCGCACAGGATGCATTCGTACAGGCCGTCGAGCTCCTCGCGCTCGGCCGGGTACTGGATGCGCTCCTTCTCCGGCGGGATCGAATTGTTCACCAGGTACGGCTTGATCGAGTGGTACTGCTTGAAGAAGTTCGTCATGTCCACGATCAGGTCGCGGATCACCGGCAGCCCCGGCAGCGGCCGCAGCACGATCGGCTGGCTCAGCTCGTTGAGGTTCGTGGTGCAGGCCAGACCGTTCTTGCCGTTGATGTTCATCGCGTCCGAGCCGCACACGCCTTCACGGCAGGAGCGGCGCAGCGCCAGCGAATCGTCCACGTCGGCCTTGATGCGCTGCAGCGCGTCCAGCAGCATCTTGTCGGTGTCCTTGAGCTCCACCGTGTAGTCCTGCATGTACGGCTTGGCGTCCTTGTCCGGGTCGTAGCGGTATATCTTGAATTTCAGAGTGCGTGCCATTTTGCGGGTTCTCTCAGAATGTGCGGGCCTTGGGCTTGAACGTCTCCACCGTCAGCGGCTTCTGGTTCACCGGCTTGTATTCCAGCCGGTTGCCTTCGGAAAAGAACAGCGTGTGCTTCATCCAGTTCTCGTCGTCGCGCTTTTCATAGTCGCGATGCGCATGCGCGCCGCGCGATTCCTTGCGCGCCGCCGCCGAGATGATCGTTGCCTTGGCCGTTTCGATCAGGTTGTCCAGCTCCAGCGCTTCCACCCGCGCCGTGTTGAACACTTTCGACTTGTCCTTGAACGACACATGCTTGCGCCGCTCGTCCAGTTCCATGATGGCTTTGACGCCCTGCTGCAGCAACTCGTCGGTGCGGAACACGCCGCAGAAGTGCTGCATCGAGCCGCGGATCGCGTTGGCCACGTCCTGCACCCGCTCGCCGCCAGTGGACGTCTCGAGATGGTTCAGGCGATGCAGCGCCAGGTCGGCCGCGTCCGCCGGCAGCGGCTTGTGCAGCTGCTTCTTCAGGGCGCTGTGCACGATGTGGTTGCCCGCGGCCCGGCCGAACACCAGCAGGTCCAAGAGCGAGTTCGTGCCCAGGCGGTTCGCGCCGTGCACCGACACGCAGGCGCATTCGCCCACCGCGTACAGGCCGTTGACGACTTCGTTCGGATTGCCGTTCTTCGGCGCGACCACCTGGCCATAGATGTTGGTGGAGATGCCGCCCATCTGGTAGTGGATCGTCGGCACCACTGGGATCGGTTCCTTGGTCGCATCGACGTTGGCAAACTTGTGGCCGATCTCGAGAATCGACGGCAGGCGCTTGCGGATGGTGTCCGCGCCGATGTGGCGCAGGTCCAGCAGCACGTGGTCCTTGTTCGGACCGCAGCCGCGGCCTTCCTTGATTTCCTGGTCCATCGAGCGCGACACGAAGTCGCGCGGCGCCAGGTCCTTCAGCGTCGGCGCATAGCGCTCCATGAAGCGTTCGCCCTGGCTGTTGATCAGGATGCCGCCCTCGCCGCGCACGCCTTCGGTGATCAGCACGCCCGCGCCGGCCACGCCGGTCGGGTGGAACTGCCAGAACTCCATGTCCTGCAGGCCGAGCCCGGCGCGCGCGGCCATGCCCATACCGTCGCCGGTGTTGATGAAGGCATTGGTCGATGCAGCCCAGATGCGGCCCGCGCCGCCGGTGGCGAATACCGTGGTCTTGGCTTCCAGGATCATCACTTCGCCGGTTTCCATCTCCAGCGCCACCACGCCGAGCACGTCGCCGTCGGCATCACGAATCAGGTCGATGGCCATCCACTCGACGAAGAAATGGGTCTTGGCGCGCACATTGCGCTGGTACAGCGTGTGCAGCATCGCGTGGCCGGTGCGGTCAGCCGCGGCGCAGGCGCGCTGCACCGGCTTTTCGCCGAAGTTGGCGGTGTGGCCGCCGAACGGGCGCTGGTAAATGGTGCCGTCCGGGTTGCGGTCGAAGGGCATGCCGAAGTGCTCGAGCTCGTAGACGACCTTCGGCGCTTCGCGGCACATGAATTCGATGGCGTCCTGGTCGCCGAGGTAGTCGCCGCCCTTGACGGTGTCGAACATATGCCAGTACCAGTTGTCCTCGCTCATGTTGCCCAGCGAGGCGCCCACGCCGCCCTGCGCGGCCACGGTGTGCGAGCGCGTCGGGAATACCTTGGACAGCACCGCGACGTTCAGGCCGGCCTCGGCCAGTTGCAGCGACGCGCGCATGCCGGAGCCGCCGGCGCCGACGATGATGACGTCGAAGCGGCGCGAAGGAAGGGAAGATTGGATTGCAGCCACGTTCAGATTCTCCACAGGATCTGCGCGGCATAGCCGGCGCAGCCGATCAGCCACGCAATCGTGGCCACTTGCAACAACAGCCGAAGCACCACCGGCTTCACATAGTCCATCCACACGTCGCGCATGCCGACCCAGACGTGATAGGCCAGGGATACGAAGGTGACGAAGGTGGCGATCTTGAACCACTCGTGGGCGAACAGGCCGGCCCAGCCTTCATAGCTGAAGTTGCGTCCGCCCAGGAACACCGCCAGCAGGATGATGGTGTACACGCCCATGATGATGGCCGTGGCGCGCTGGGCGAGCCAGTCGCGAAAGCCGTAGTGGGCGCCGACGACGAGGCGCTTGGCGCCGATGTTCTTGCTGATTGCCATGTCAGAACGCTCCAAACAGTTTCAGGGCCACCACCAGCGTCAGCACCAGGCTGACTGCCAGCACGCTGAAGGCGGAATGGCGCGAGCCATCCTTGGACAGGAACATGTGCACGTCCATGAACAGGTGGCGGATGCCGGCCAGGAAGTGATGCAGGTAGGCCCAGGACAGCGCCAGGATGATGAGCTTGGTGATCGGGTGAGCGACGATGCCGTGCAGCGTGGCGAAGGTGGATTCCGAGGTCAGACTTTGCTCGAGCAGGTACAGCACAAAGGGCAGCAGCAGGAACATCAGCACGCCGCTGATGCGGTGCAGGATCGATACCCACGCCGCCAGCGGCATGCGGTACTTCATGATCTGCGTGACGTGAATGTTGCTGAACTGGGGCCGGCTTTTCTTTGCCGCTTCTGACATACGACACCTCTCATTACAAAATAAACATCGAATTGTCGCGGATTTTGTGCAGCACACCAAAGCGCACATTATGCTCCGCGCGCCGCGCCGGCGTTTGCGGCCCGGCATCGGCCAGCACTGCCCAGATCAACTCAATTCATTCTGGTAGTGATGACTATCGGTGCGGTAAAGCCCGCGCCTGACTTCCACCGGCTTGTCTCCATAGGTAAAGGAGACGCGCTCCACGCTGAGCAGCGGCGTTCCCGACGCCACGGCGAGCAGTTCACCGACGGCAGCTTCGGTTGACACCGCCTTGACGCGCTCGGTGGCGCGGATCATGCGGGTACCGAATTCCGTCTCGAACAAACCGTACATCGGGCCCTTGTATTCAATCAGTCGCTCTGCGGTCAGCCCGCGGAAAAGCGCGCCGGGCAGCCAGATTTCCTCAAGAATCGCCGGCACGCCCTCAAAGGACTGCACGCGCTTGATCATGATCACGGAATCGCCACCCTTCAGCTCGAGCATGCGCGCGACCTCGGCAGGCGCACGCAGGCGCTTGACCTCGACAACACGACTTTCCGCCTGACGCGGCTCGCCGGCGTCAGGCATCAGGCGCAGGAAGCGGTAATGGGCACGCTCTTCGTGATGCGTAGCAACAAAAGTGCCCTTCCCTTGCCGACGCACGACCAGGTTTTCGGCGGAAAGCTCATCGATGGCCTTGCGCACCGTGCCCTGGCTGACCTTGAACCGGGCGGCAAGCTCGACTTCGCTGGGAATCAGCTCACCCGGCTTCCATTCGCCGGATTGCAGACTTTGGGTGATCAGCGCCTTGATTTGCTGATACAGCGGGCTGAAGGTGGGAGAGGCAGAGGAAGCAACCCCCGCTGACGCGCCGGGCGCGGCATTTCCGGAAGAGTTGGAGGTTGCGGAATTCATAACACGCTATTTCACCATAAAAGTTCGTTTGCCGTCCAGAAAAACCATGCTACTGATATGTCTTATATAAGATATAAGTTAACCGTTGACATAGATATTATGCAAGCCTACACTCGCGGCGAATCAGTTTGCACCGCAACACAAAGCGCATTCGAGCCTTCGCAAACTTGCGGCGAGGCTGCCGGCGGAACGCGGGCGCATTATGCGCTGCAGTTGGCCGTCGCGGCTGACGGCATTGACATTCGACGGTATTATTACGGTCTTTCGATTTTGACATCCTTCTCGCACACTTCCACGGCCTTACCCGCCAATTCCTCTACCACTTTGGAGATTCAACATGGCTAAAGCCCCAATGCGCGTTGCCGTCACCGGCGCCGCTGGCCAGATCGGTTACTCGCTGCTTTTCCGCATCGCCAACGGCGACATGCTCGGCAAGGATCAACCGGTCATTCTGCAACTGCTGGAAATTCCGGACGAGAAGGCCCAGAAGGCGCTGAAGGGCGTCATGATGGAAATCGACGACTGCGCCTTCCCGCTGCTGGCCGGCATGACCGCCCACAGCGATCCGATGACCGCGTTCAAGGATGCCGATGTCGCCCTGCTGGTTGGCGCCCGTCCGCGCGGCCCCGGCATGGAGCGCAAGGACCTGTTGGAAGCGAATGCGCAGATCTTCACCGTGCAGGGCAAGGCGCTGGACGCCGTCGGCTCGCGCAATGTGAAGGTGCTCGTGGTCGGCAACCCGGCCAACACCAATGCCTACATCGCCATGCGTTCCGCGCCGAGCCTGCCGGCCAAGAACTTCACCGCAATGCTGCGCCTGGACCATAACCGCGCGCTGTCGCAGATCGCCGCCAAGACCGGCAAGCCGGTGTCCGCGATCGAGAAGCTGTTCGTCTGGGGCAACCATTCGCCGACGATGTACGCCGACTACCGCTACGCCACCATCGACGGCAAATCGGTCAAGGAAATGATCAACGACGACGCCTGGAACCGCGACACCTTCCTGCCGACGGTAGGCAAGCGCGGCGCCGCGATCATCGAAGCGCGCGGCCTGTCCTCCGCAGCCTCCGCCGCCAATGCCGCAATCGACCATGTGCGCGACTGGGTGCTCGGCACCAACGGCAAATGGACCACGATGGGCATTCCTTCGGACGGCTCCTACGGCATTCCGGAAGGCACCATGTTCGGCTTCCCGGTCACGACCGAGAATGGCGAGTACAAGATCGTCCAGGGCCTGGACATCGACGCCTTCTCGCAGGAGCGCATCAACGTCACTCTCAATGAGCTGATGGAAGAGCGCAACGGCGTCAAGCACCTGGTCGGCTGATTCCGCATCCATGACCACACCGGCGGGCCTGCGCCCGCCGGCATCCAGCAGCAAGTTCCCCGCAAGCATTCAACAGCATCGCCGTCATGCATCCTTCCGAAGTCCTGTTCCAGGGCAAGCGCCAGCCGGTGGCGATTCCGGTTTGCGACCACTACGCCGGCTCCGAAAAGCTGATGCGCAAATCGATGGCGCTTCAGCAGCAGCTTGGCCCGATATTCGACATTACCTTTGACTGCGAAGATGGCGCCGCAGCCGGCAACGAGGAAGCGCATGCGCGCCTGGTCGCCACGCTGCTCGACAGCGCCGACAACGCGCACCGCCGCATCGGCGCGCGCGTGCACGATGTACAGCATCCGCATTTCGAGCGCGACGTCGCCATCATCTGCGAAGGCGCGGCAAAGAGCCTGGCTTATCTCGTGCTGCCCAAGGTGGAAAGCCTCGCCGAGACGCAGCAGGCCATAGCCGTGATCGAGCGCCATGCGCGCGCCGCCGGCCGCGACGACCTGCCAGTGCATGTGCTGATCGAAACCCATGGCGCGCTGGAGGCGGTGCATGACATCGCCGCCCTGCCCCAGGTCGAATGCCTGTCCTTCGGCATCATGGATTTCGTCTCCGACCACTACGGCGCGATACCGGCGACAGCCATGCGTTCGCCCGGGCAATTCAACCATCCGCTGATTGCGCGCGCCAAGCTCGAGATCGCGGCAGCCTGTCATGCGCACGGCAAATGCCCGTCGCACAACGTCACCACCGAAATCCGCGACAAGAGTGTCGTCGCTGAAGATGCCGCGCGCGCCTTCCGCGATTTCGGCTATAGCCGGATGTGGAGCATCCATCCGGACCAGATTCCCTCCATCGTCGCCGCCTACGCGCCCGCATCCGGCGAAGTCGAAGAAGCTGCCGCCATACTTTCCCGAGCGCAGGCAGCCGACTGGGGTCCGATACAATACGCGGGCAATTTGCATGACCGAGCCAGTTATCGCTATTACTGGACCGTGTTGCAGCGCGCCCGGCTCGCCGGGCAGCCGCTGCCCGCAGATGCGCAATCCCTTTCATAAGACGCTCGACATCATCATCGGGCGCACCACGGAGAATCATCGATGAAGAAAAGCCTGACCGCCCTGTTCCTGATGGGCGCATTCCTGTCCGCCAACGCCGCGCACGCGGCCGATGCCGACAGCCAGCCGAAACACAAGACCACCAAAAAGGCAGCCAGCCACAAGGCTGCCGCGCATCACGCCGCAAAGAAATCGGAAAAACCCGCCGCAGCGGCAGCGACCGGCAATGACGAAGACGATCGCCCTTCCGACATCGCCGGCGCCACTGGCGTCGACTATGACTGCGCCCTTGGCGACAAGCTGACCATCTTCGCGAAAGCCGAGGACGACAAGCACATCGAACTGCGCTGGAAATCCAAGCTGCATCATTTGACCAAGGTCGACACCACCACCGGCGCGCATCGCTTCGAGAACCGTCGCCAGGGCCTGGTATGGATCGGCATCCCGGCCAAGGGCATCCTGCTCGACTCGAAGAAGGGTGAGCAGCTCGCCAACGATTGCAAGAACCCGGATCAGGCCAAGACCGTCAATGCCGCACCGGCACCGAGTTCGACGCTGATCACGCAGTAAGCACGGCGAATTGGTATCCTGAGCCTCTTTTCACCCGCGGCTCAGGACGCCGGGCGATGACTCTGTTTCGTTTTGCAAGCTGAATCGCTGAATACAAGGAGAACAGGCAATGTCCAGCAATACCTTCAATACGCTCAAGGACTTCAGGATTTCGGATAGCAGGAAGGGGCAGTTTCATTCGCTGCCCGCACTCGAGCAGGCGTTGGGCGTGAACCTGTCGCGCCTGCCGGTCTCGATACGCATCGTGCTGGAATCCGTGCTGCGCAACTGCGACGGCAAGAAGGTCACCGAAGAGCACGTGCGCGAGCTTGCGAACTGGGCGCCAAACGCGGCGCGCACCAGCGAGATTCCCTTCGTGGTTTCCCGCGTGGTGCTGCAGGACTTTACCGGCGTGCCCCTGCTTGCCGACCTGGCCGCGATGCGCGGCGTCGCCTCGCGCATGGATGCGGACCCGAAGAACATCGAGCCGCTAGTGCCGGTGGATCTGGTCGTCGATCACTCGGTGCAGATCGATTACTACCGCGACAAGAAGGCGCTGGATTTGAACATGCGGCTGGAATTCGAGCGCAACAACGAGCGCTACCAGTTCATGAAATGGGGCATGCAAGCCTTCGACACCTTCGGCGTGGTGCCGCCGGGCTTCGGCATCGTGCATCAGGTCAACCTTGAATATCTCGCGCGCGGCGTGCATCAGCGCGACGGCGTCTACTATCCCGACACGCTGGTCGGCACCGATTCCCACACCACGATGATCAACGGCATCGGCGTAGTCGGCTGGGGCGTCGGCGGCATCGAAGCCGAAGCCGCGATGCTGGGCCAGCCGGTGTACTTCCTCACGCCCGATGTCGTCGGCGTGAACCTGACCGGTGCGCTGCGCGAAGGCGTGACCGCGACCGACCTGGTGCTCACTATCACCGAATTGCTGCGCAAGGAGAAGGTGGTCGGCAAGTTCGTCGAGTTCTTCGGCGATGGCACCGAATCGCTGTCCACCACCGACCGCGCCACCATCGCCAACATGGCGCCCGAATACGGCGCGACCATGGGCTTCTTCCCGGTCGATGAAGCGACCATCGAGTACTTCCGCGGCACCGGCCGCAGCCGCGCCGAGATCGATGCCTTCGAAGGCTACTTCCGCGCGCAGAACCTGTTCGGCGTGCCGCGCTCCGGCGAAATCGATTACACCACCGTGGTCGCGCTCGACCTTGGCTCGGTCGCGCCTTCGCTGGCTGGCCCGAAGCGCCCGCAGGACCGCATCGAGATCGGCCATGTGAAGAACACCTTCCAGGATCTTTTCTCCAAGCCGGTATCGCAGAACGGCTTCAACAAGAAGCCGGAAGACCTCGACACCGCCTACGAAACCGCGGACGGCATCAAGATCAGGAACGGCGATGTGCTGATCGCCGCAATCACGTCGTGCACCAACACCTCGAACCCGAGCGTGCTGCTCGCCGCAGGTCTGCTGGCGAAGAAGGCGGTCGAAGCAGGACTGAAGGTTGCGCCGCACATCAAGACTTCGCTGGCCCCGGGCTCGCGCGTGGTTACGAAATATCTCGAAGCCGCGGGCCTCCTGCCCTATCTGGAAAAGCTCGGCTTCGGCGTGGCTGCGTATGGCTGCACCACCTGCATCGGCAATGCCGGCGACCTTACGCCAGCGTTCAATGAAGCCATCGTGCAGAACGACATCGTCGCCGCCGCCGTGCTGTCGGGCAACCGCAATTTCGAGGCGCGCATTCACCCGAACATTCGCGCGAACTTCCTCGCGTCGCCGCCGCTGGTGGTCGCCTACGCCATCGCCGGCAACATCACGCGCGACCTGATGACCGAGCCGGTCGGCACCGTAAAAGGCCGCGACATCTATCTCGGCGACATCTGGCCTTCGAGCAAGGAAATCGCCAAGCTGATGAAGTTCGCGATGAATGCCAAGGTGTTCAAGGACAACTATGCCGATGTGCAAGCCGCGCCCGGCAAGCTGTGGAAGCAGATCAGCGGCGTGGCCAGCGGCCAGGTCTACAACTGGCCCGAATCGACCTACATTGCCGAGCCGCCCTTCTTTGCCGACTTCGGCATGGAGCCGAAGGCCGCCGCCAGCGGCATCGAAGGCGCGCGCGCGCTCGGCGTGTTTGGCGACTCGATCACCACCGACCACATCTCCCCGGCCGGCTCGATCAAGGACACCAGCCCGGCCGGCAAATGGCTGCTCGAGCATGGCGTGCAGAAGGCCGACTTCAACTCCTACGGCTCGCGCCGCGGCAACCATGAGGTCATGATGCGCGGCACCTTCGCCAATGTGCGCATCAAGAACCTGATGATTCCGCCGCGGGAAGACGGTTCGCGCGTCGAAGGTGGATTGACGATCCATCAGCCCGACGGCGAACAGATGCCGATCTACGATGCCGCAATGAAGTACATCGCCGATAACGTGCCGACATTCATCTTCGCCGGCGAAGAATACGGCACCGGCTCATCGCGCGACTGGGCGGCCAAGGGCACGCAACTGCTCGGCGTGAAGGCAGTGTTTGCCCGCTCCTACGAACGCATCCACCGCTCCAACTTGGTCGGCATGGGCGTACTGCCCCTGCAGTTCATGGGCGATGACAGCGTGCAATCGCTCGGTATTACGGGCAGGGAAACCTATGACCTCAAGGGTATCGAGGGTGAAATCACGCCGCAGCAGCAGGCCACGCTGGTGATCCACCGTGAGAACGGTGAAACCCAGCAGGTGCCGGTGCTGTTGCGCATCGATACGCCGATCGAGGTCGATTACTACAAGCACGGCGGCATCCTGCCTTTCGTGCTGCGCCAGCTGCTGGCTGCCGAAGGCGAACGCATGGCAGCCTGATGCGTTCGATGCGCATGATGCACGCGACGGTGAGCATCATGCGCTGCCAGCCGCACATGCGGCATTGAAACGCCGAGGCAACTCGGCGTTTTGCGCTTTCCGGAACCGGCCCGCAGCTGTCCAAACTATTTCCGTGACGCCCGGTCGAATCCACTACAATACCTCTCCCTGTTTTCCGAACCGCCACAACGATGCGTCGTCCCTCGAAAAGCCGTACCCCGCGTATCTCGCCGGACAGTCAACGCCTCTCGTCGCTGGCGCAGGCGATGTCGCTTGCGAGCAGCCGTCAGGAAGAACGTGCCTGGGAACGAGAGCTGGATGCGCTGATCCAGAAACTGCTGCGCAACGATCATCAGAACACCCTGGACAGCGCGCTGGACAAGCTGTTCAACACCGATCCCCCGGCTTATGACACCTTGATGGAAGCAGTCGAAGCGATAAGCTCGAGCTGCGTCATTGAAGAAGACGGCAAGCGTTACGATGGCCTGCTGATCGCCTTCCCCATCCTGGCCTGGACCCGTTTCGCTATTGCCTCCGGCAACATCGGCGGCGACGTGCTGATCACCCTGGCTGCACAGATGCATGGACATCTGCTGGCGGATGAGGCTCGCATCGCGATCGCGCCCACGCTGTATTCGATCGATCAGTTGCCGCGCACCCATGCGGAAACCTATGCATTAACACAGCGTATCGGCCGCGCCGCGCTGGGCGGCCCGGTCATCAAGCCGATCGCGCATCTTCCCGAAACTGCGCCCTTTCTGGCGGATACCCGTTATCTGCTGGCCACGGTGGTTGCGCCGGAAGGCGGCCCGCTGTTTCGCTGGCAACAGGCCGAGATGCCGTTCGATATCGTCGCGCTGCGCCAGTCGACGATGGAGCAGTTGCGCGCCCAGGCGCAGCCAACGATCGAGCGCCTGTTGCCGGGTTGCGGCGTCGAGCTGATGATGCCCGAGGCCTACTACGTGGCTTGCCGCGAAGCGGATCGCGCGATCCGGCCGATGTCGGTACATGCCGCGGTGCATTACCTCACGCATGTGCTGTCGGTGGAACCGAACGGATTGGCCGCCATCATTGGCGCGTTCGGCGAGGAAGGCGGCGAAGGCCGCATCGATGAATACCGGATCAGCTTCACGCTGCAAGGTCAGCCCGAAGTGATCTATGGCATCGTGTGGCCGCTGTATGGCCAGGAAGAAGACAGCGATGACTCGGTGACGTTGCTGGCCAGCGCCCCATTGCCAACGCAGTTCGCCGAACTGGAAGGCGCGCCGCCGATTGCGCAGGTGGTGCTTGCCCTGCGCGCCAATGGCGTTGCCGATATCGTGCGTCATCACGAGCGCTTCGAAATGGAATTCTGCGAGGATTGCGGCGCTCCGCTGTTCTGCGACCGCGAAGCGGAACTGGTGCATGCGGAGATGCCGGAAGACGCGGAGCAGATGTCCGGGCATCTGCATTGAGGCTCTGCCGGCGGCAAGCGCATCGTCGTTGGCACTGATGTTGTTGATGCCACAGGGCCCTGCGGCATCAGCGCAGCGTTGACTCGAAAAGCGCGCCGCATCAGCACGATGCGGCGCTTCCGGTCGCATCAGTCCTTTCCCTTCACCGCCTCCCACATTGCCTGCAGCGCCGCAGCGCCAAGCCGCGCACTGCGCCTGCCATCCCAACCGACATCCGGCGCCGGCAGCTGCGCATTGTCCTTGAACGGCATCTCCAGCGTCAGGGACACGCACTTGAAATGGTGGCCGACATACTTCGACGCGAGCTTCAGTATCTCTTCGCGATATTTGCCGCTCGGGTAGCCGTGCTCATCCTGGAAATCCGGACTGGCGGTCTTGAATGCATCGACGAAAGCCTGCTGCTCAACACGCTGTTGCTCGGTGAAGCCTTCCAGCATCTCACTGCCGGCCACGAACACATAGGGCAAGCCCTCATCGCCATGCACGTCGAGGAACAGATCGCAGCCGGTTTCGTGCAAGCGCCGACGTACATGAAAGACCTCGGGGCTGCTTTCCAGCGAAGGCGCCATCCACTCACGATTCAGATTGGCGCCGACGGCATTGGTGCGCAGATTGCCACGTATCGAGCCATCGGGATTCATGTTTGGGACGATATAGAAGACTGCCCGCTGCAGCAGCTTGCGCGCATGCGGATTCGCGGCGTCGAGCAAAGCCTCGAGCATGCCTTCGACAAACCATTCGGCCATGGTCTCGCCTGGATGCTGACGCGCGATGACCCAGATTTTCCTTGCGGCGTCTGGGTTGCCGACGACCACCAGGTTCATATCGCGCCCATCCACGGTCGCGCCAAGATCTTCGATGCGGACCAGGTCGCTGCGCTCTGCACGACCCAGCAGTGCCAGATGCCGCTCCCAGGAATACGGCTCGAAATAAGCGTAATAGACGCTATCGCGCTCGGGCAGGTGTGCAATGGTCAGTGTCTGGCCATCAAAGCTGGTGGGTACGCGAAACCAGTGTTCGCGGTCATAACTCGCCACGGCCTGATAGCCGCGCCATCCGTCGGGATAGCTGCTCCCACCGGCGTTCACGATGCGCATCGTGCACTGCTGATTGCGCGCACCCTGCAATCTGAAATGGAACCATTGAGAGAAATCGGCCGCATTATCGCTGCGCAGGCGCAGCTCAATATCGGCGGGATGTTCGGCACGAACAAGGTCAATCGCGCCGCTATCGAATTGATGGCTGATTCGGATAGGCATGGTCTTGGAAAAAATAAGGAATTTGCATGCCGCAAGGATACGCGAAGCGATAAGCCTCTGCTATAATCGCTGGCTCGTCGGGGCGTAGCGCAGCCTGGTAGCGTACTTGCATGGGGTGCAAGGGGTCGGGAGTTCGAATCTCCCCGCCCCGACCAAGAGAATCGAAACGGAAAGGCCAATCTTCGGATTGGCCTTTCCGTTTTTTCAGGTTCGGATCCCGCAATCGACCCGGTTAGCGAGGCGTCAACAGACGTAAAAGCGCGTGACGATCAATATCGCCCGACTTCGATGGGCGCTTCGTTGCCGATTTCCCTCAGGCGGCGCGCATAGCTGGAAAGCCAACGCTCGCGGCTTTCCTCGCTTGCCCGGACCGGACCGAAATGGATTTGCGGCGCAAGCACGTCGAATCCGAGGAAACTCAGGATGCCGCGATGGATGGGGCGCAAAATGGCCGCGATATCACCATTGAAACCATCCTCCAGATACGACGCTTCCGGCCCTCCGGTGGTCAGCGACAGCATCGCCCGCTTGCCCCGGAATTTGCCGGTGTCATAGATCGCGCCATAGCCATAGGTGCGGCCCATGGCCATGACGCGATCGACCCAGCCCTTGAGTATTGCGGGCATGCCGAACCACCACATCGGGAACTGCAATATGAGCAGATCGCATGCTTCCAGCTTGCGCAGTTCGTTCTCGATCTGCGGCGCGAAGCCCTCGCATTCCGTTGCATGGGTCTCCTCGACCTGCAGCTTCAGATAGTCTGCATCCTTGACCGATGTGAAATTGTGACGGTCCGAGACCGGATCGAAGCCCATGCGATACAAGTCGCTGGTGGCAACCGTATGGCCCGCTTCCTCCAGCGCCCGGACTGCAATGTTGAACAATGCGCCGTTGAAGCTCTTCGGTTCCGGGTGCGCGAACACAATCAGTATGTTCATGGATTGTTGTTCTCCATCTCCATCAAAGTGCCATCCGGGCGCCACCATCGACGTCCAGGACCGCGCCCGTTGTAAAGCCATTGGCGAGCAGATAGACGATCGCCTGCGCAATGTCTTCGGATGTGCCCGTGCGGCCTACGGGCAAAGACTTGGCGGCGCCAGCGAACATGCCGGCCTTGGCATCGGCGGGCAACGCATCGTAGGCCGGCGTATCGACAAGTCCGGGCGAGACCACATTCACGCGCAACGGCGCCAGTTCCCTGGCCAGGGTTTGCGCCATCTGCGTGATGGCGCCATTCACTGCCGACAGACCCGCTGTGCCTGGCATCGCGGTGCGGGAAGCCGCGCCGGACAGCATCACGACCGAGCCGTCGCGACGCAGATGCGGTAGCGCAGCTTGCAGGGCCTGCCAGTATCCAAGCAGCTTCCCTTCCAGCGCGGATCGCAGCATGGAGGTCGTGATCGAAGAGAACGGCCCCCAGGCGGCATTGGCCGAGGCGGCCAGCACCAGGTGATCGATGTAACCGATGCGCTGGAACAATGCGTTCAATGCCTCCGCATCAGTGAAGTCAGCGACATACCCGGATGCGCGGCCCTCAATGCCGGACAGCGCCTTGTCCAGCTTTTCCTGTGACCTGCCGACGATGAGGACTTCCGCCTGCATTGCGGCAAGCTGACGTGCTGCGGCAAGCCCCATGCCATTGGATCCGCCGATGATGAGGATGCGTTGTTGTGCGAGCGACATGCTGTTCTCCATGTGGTTGAGTGAGTCGCTTCACTGTAGCGATGCGTATTCCATTGAACAAATGGATTATCCTTATTCCACGTATATTGATTTTGGATTGCTGTGGACCTGCATCGTATCGACCTGAACCTGCTCGTATCGCTGGACATGCTGCTTGCCGAGAAAAATGTCACCCGTGCAGCACGCCGACTGTCGATGTCACAGCCGGCATTGTCGGCGCAGCTGCGACAACTGCGCGAGCTGTTCGACGATCCTCTTCTCGTCCCGGCTGCGCGCGGCATGACGCCGACGCTGCGGGCCATCGAGATGCAGGATGCATTGCGTGAATTGCTCGCTTCGGTGAATCGGCTCGTCACCGGTCAGCAGGCCTTCGACCCGGCGATGGCAACCAATACCTTCCGCATCGCGGCGACCGACTCGATCCATGCCGCGGTCTGCGTGCCCCTGATCACGAAAATCCGCTTGTACGCGCCGGGCATCAGGCTGGCACTCTTTTCCGCGGACAGAGAGGCCGTAGGAGAAAAGCTGGCGAGCGGCGAACTGGACCTGGTGCTGGGAACGCGGCAGAGCCTACCGCCGTCTGTGAAAGCACGCATGCTTTACGAGGAAAGCTTCCTCTGCCTCTTACGGCGGGATCATCCATACAGCAAGCGGCCGCTCGACCTGGATGCATTTTGCCAGCTGGAGCACATCCTGGTTTCGCCGTCCGGAGGCGGCTTCCGTGGTGCTGTCGACGAAGCGCTCGCGCAGATGGGGCGCAAGCGGCGGGTCGTTGCATCGCTGAACAGCTTTCTTCTCGCCCCTTCACTGGTGGCACGGACCGACATGATTTGTACGGTCCCGGCGCGCCTCGCACGCGCTACGGGTGAGGCGATAAGCCTGGTGGCGCCGCCGTGCGAACTTGGATCCTTTTCCGTGCAGATGGGATGGCATCCGCGGGCCGACAATGATTCGGCACAGAAGTGGCTGCGGCAACAGGTGATCGCTTCGCCGGAAAGTCTGCTCCGGGATATGGATGCACAATAAAAAGGAACGCAAACGGTCTATCGATGAGAATGACTCCGGCGATGCTGGCTGTTTCGCGCCATTTGCCGGTGTGAAGCTATTTTTCATTCGCCAAAGTCGCTCAAGCGCCCGCCGTCGGCCGATTGCGTTGAAAAAGTCCGCGAGCAATTGCTTGCATCGCTACACAAACTGGCGGCGCAGGCATAACGCATTCATGCATGAAACACTGGCCTCTGGATAATTCGTCACTGGCGTTTCGATGATCTGAACGGCCAGAGGCGCTTTCCCGCAGGCACACTTCCTGGAACGGCATCGCTAAATACAGGTCCCGGCCCTTTGCCGATACTCTCCAGGAGAGGTATCAAACCAGCGCTTGCACGCGCGGAAAAAGGTACTTTGATCCGAAAAGCCGAGCAGATATGCCGCCTGCGCCATGGTGAGCCTGCGCTCACTCAGGTATTGCTTTGCGAGTTCGCACCGAATCTGGTCCACCAGTTCATTGAACGAAGTGCCCTCTTCCTGCAGCCTGCGTTGCAGAGTGCGCTCGCTCAGGCATAGCTGGCGCGCGATATCGGCACGCAGCGGGTCTCCATCCGGGAGGCGCGGGATGACCAGCTCCCGCACGCGAGCCGAAGTCTTTGCCCGGTCCAGCCGCGTCAGATATTCGCCGGCAACCCGGTCGTGCAGGGCAGCCAGTTCGGGGTTGGCCATGGGAAGCGGTGCAGCGAGGTCCGCCCGGGCGAAATGGAGCTGATGCACCTGCGCATCGAAATTCAGCGGAGCGCCGAATGCCTGACGGTAGGGTTCCAGGTCGGCGGGCGCCGGATAGGGAAAATCCACGGACAGCGGACGCAACCTGCGTCCACTCAACCAGCGCAGGATGTTGAAGATGGTGACGACCACGTATTCCACGCGGGCACGCGGCACCGGCTGGCCGCCGCCATCGAGCACGATCGATAGCCCATAGCCATCGGCTTCCTCCTGCAGCCGGATATCCGCCGCATCACTGACGATGCGGATATAGCGCAACAGGCGCTCGATCGCGTTGAGCAGATTCAGGCTGGTCATCATGACATGGACCACCATGTCGAAACTGGCCGGATGCACCAGCTCCGGCATTGCCAGCCCAAGACAGGGATTGCCCGAGCGCTCCACCGCCAATTCCCACAGCGCGCTGATCTTTTGGGGAGCAAAGCGCGCCTCGCGCACCGTGAGCTGGGTCATGTCCAGCCCGGCCTGCGCGAACAGCGCCGCCACATCCAGGCCGACCGCCTCGAACAGCTCGACGATGCCTTTCATCCATGCGTGACCAACGGTCCGTACGCCTTCCATGCTTCCCGCCCTTCCAGTCCACCGGATGCCCCTGCGGGAACTCCGGCTGTCTCCATGCTTATAGGTGGCGTCCGGGTCCCGCACGATGGAGCCCGGATACGCTTTTCGGCCTTTGCAGCCGTGCTGCCCTTATACAAGCTGCACGCGGTTTCTTCAACAACATCCTCCGGCACGGTCGCGCAACCCGCGCCGAAGGAGGCGATTCCGGACAAATCCGATTCGCGTTGTCCCGCAAAGCCAGCGGCTTGGCCGCGAAAGCCATTGAATCGCGTCTCTTCCCGGGAAGAATGGAAACCATGCGCTTGCCCCTTGCGGCGCGGCATCTCGGCCATCGGCAAGCGTCCACACCACGCAGCAGATCAAAGGAGGAGATTCCATGACAGCGTTTCGTTCTTCCCCGCGCAAGCGGCGCTTCATCCGGCATGCCTTGCTTGCGGCATGTGGCGCGGCATCCCTGTCCGCGGCGCATGCGGCCACGCCCTGCGACGGGATGACAGCGATCGCGATCGACGGCGCGCGCGTCGCCTGGTCCATCGCAGTACCCGGCCCCGCATTCACGGCGCCCGACGGCAATACCTACGCCGACGTGCCGGCATTCTGCCGCGTCGGCGTCACCGCTACGCCAACGCCGGACTCCCTGATCAACATCGAGCTGTGGATGCCCTCCGCTTCCTGGAACGGACGCTTCGAAGGCGTGGGCAATGGCGGCTATGCGGGCACGGTCGCGCTCGGCGTGCCGGCGATGATTGCGGGACTGAAGCAGGGTTTCTCGGTCGCCACCACCGACCTCGGCACCGCGCCATCGACCAATAACGATGGCGATGCCCTGATCGGCCACCCCGAGAAATGGACCGACTTCGGCAGCCGCGCGACCCACCTCATGACGACCATCTCGAAGCAGCTGATGGCGTCCTACTATGACCAGGGTCCGCAGTACTCCTATTTCAACGGCTGCTCGACCGGCGGCCAGCAGGCGATGGTGACGGCCCAGCGCTATCCATCGGATTACAACGGCATTCTGTCCGGCGACCCGGCGGCGAACCGCACCCATGTGCATACCGCTGCACTCTGGAATTACGCGGCGATGCATGCGACGCCGACGAGCCTGTTCACCAGCGACCAGGTGCAGGCGATTACGAATGCGGTAGTGCAAGCCTGCGCGGTGAAAAGCGGCGGCCTCGCGACGGACTCCTTCCTCACCGACCCGCGCTCCTGCGACTGGGATCCGGCCGCGCTGGCCTGCGGCGTGCCCGGCATCGGCACGAGCTGCCTCGGACCGGACCAGATCGTAGCGGCGCGGAAGATCTATGCCGGCGCGCATGACCCGGTTACCGGGCACCTGATCTTCCCCGGTTCGGTCAAGGGCGGCGAAAGCGACAGCCAGTTCGGCTGGTTCGGCATCGAGGCCAACCCCGAGCCACCATTCGACTCGCTGTTCAAGTGGACATTCGGCCCGACCTGGCTGTGGCAAGGCTTCGACTTCGACCAGAACCTGGCCCAGGTCGACCAGTTGCTCGCCCCGATGCTGAACGCGAACAATGCCGACCTGTCCGGCTTCAACAGCGCCGGCGGCAAGCTGCTCGCCTATCACGGCTGGGCCGATCCGCTGATCACGCCGCAGGATTCGATCGACTACTACCTGCGCGCGATGCAGACCCAGAACGGCAGCGCGCAGGTGCAGCTGCAGAAAACGCAGAACTTCTTCCGCCTGTTCATGGTGCCGGGCATGTACCACTGCGCCTATGGTCCCGGGCCGAACGCCTTCGGCAATCTCTTCAGCGGCCAGGCCGTCGCGCCGCCGCCGCCTTCGAACGATGCCGATCATGACGCCTTCACCGCGCTGCAGCGATGGGTCGAGGCCGGCGTGCCGCCGCAAAGGATCATCGCCACCAAGTATGTGCAGGACCAACCGGCGCTCGGCGTGCAGATGAGCCGGCCGCTGTGCCCGTATCCGAAGGTAGCGAAGTATTCCGGCAGCGGCGATGTGAACGATGCCGCGAACTTCGTCTGCGCCGATGCGCCCGGCGGCAACAACCCGATGCCGGCATCGGAGTATCTGCATTAGCGCAGACTCGCGCCACGCGCTGATGGCATGCCTGCCGCGCCGCGGCAGGCATGCCGACCTCAGGCCGTCGGCAGGCGATAGTCCCGGAACTGCGCGCGTATCTCGTTCTTCAGGACCTTGCCGGTGGCGCCGAGCGGCAGCGCATCCACCACCGCCACATCGTCGGGCGTCCACCATTTGGCGATCTTGCCTTCATAGAAGCGCAGCAGCTCGACCTTGTCGATCTGCTGGTCGCGGCGCGGCACCACGACCAGCAGCGGCCGCTCGTCCCACTTCGGATGAAAAACGCCGATGCAGGCCGCCTGCTCCACTGCCGGATGCGCCATCGCGATGTTCTCGATGTCGATCGAGCCTATCCATTCGCCGCCGGACTTGATCACATCCTTGCTGCGGTCGGTGATCTGCATGTAGCCGTCGGCATCGATGGTGGCCACGTCGCCGGTCGGGAACCAGCCATCCTCGAGCACGTTTCCGCCCTCGCCCTTGAAATAGCTGTCGATGACCCATGGCCCCTTTACCAGAAGGCGTCCCGGTGACTTGCCGTCCCAGGGCAGTTCCTCGCCCGCGTCATCCACGACCTTCATGTCCACGCCGAAAGGCGCATGCCCCTGCTTGACCAGCACCGCCATCTGTTCCTCCGGCGACAGCGCAAAATGGCGGCGCTGCAGCGTGCCCGTCGTGCCTAGCGGCGACATCTCGGTCATGCCCCATGCATGCACCACCTCGATCTTGTATCTGTCGCGGAACGCCTCGATCATCGCGGGCGGACAAGCGGCGCCGCCGACGATGGCGCGTTCGAAACTGGTGAAGATGAGACCGTGCTCGTTGACATGGTTGAGCAGGCTGCGCCAGACCGTGGGCACGCCGGCGGAAAACGTCACCTTCTCGGCTTCCATCAATTCATAGAGCGAGCGGCCATCGAACGCCGGGCCCGGGAACACCAGTTTTGCGCCGACCAGCGGCGCCGAATACGGCAGGCCCCAGGCGTTCACATGGAACATCGGCACTACCGGCAATACCGCATCCCGTCCCGACACGCCGAGCGCGTCGGGCAGCGCGCTTGCATAGGAGTGCAACAGCGTGGAGCGATGGGAATACAGCACGCCCTTCGGGTCGCCGGTCGTGCCCGAGGTGTAGCACAGCGAGCAGGCGGAGCGCTCATCAAACTCGGGCCAGTCATAGTTGTCGTCGTTGGCGTCGATCAGGTCTTCGTAGCACAGCAGGTTCGCGATGCCCGTCTGCGCCGGCATCGCTGCTCGATCGCACATCAGCACGAAGGCGCGCACGGTCTTGCAGCGCGGCGCAATCTGCGTCACCAGAGGCAGGAAGCTCAGATCAAAGAACAGCAGCTGGTCTTCCGCATGGTTCACGATATAGGCGACCTGGTCCGGATGCAGGCGCGGATTCACCGTATGCAGCACCGCGCCCGAACCCGAGATCGCGTAGTACAGCTCGAGGTGGCGGTAGCCGTTCCAGGCCAGCGTGGCCACGCGCTCGCCCATCTGTACGCCTTGCGCCTTCAGGGCATTGGCCATCCTGCGCGCGCGCGCATGGCACTCGGCATAGGTGTAGCGGTGGATGTCTCCTTCGACGCGGCGGGACACGATCTCGATATCACCGAAATGCCGGTCTGCATGCCGGATGATGCTCGATACCAGCAGCGGCTGGTCCATCATTTGTCCCATCAGCGGGCTCATTGCGAGTTGCGGCATGGTCTTCTCCTTGATTCCTCTTTGAATGTCGCGCGCGCTGCCCACGGGAGCGCCGCGCTTTGGCCGCAATGTAACGCGCCGGCCTTTGCCGCTCACTGACATGGCGAGCCAATTTGATGGCTTGGCGGGACAGAATGCACGGCAGCGGCTCACAAGCGCATCCGCGCTACCTACAATGCGCCGACAGTCCGCCATGCGCGCATTGCGCCGGCCGGATCCAGCCATGCATTCCATCAACCGCCATTCCACGGAGACCGTCCATGAGCCAATACCGCCCTCCCCTAAGCGATATCCGCTTCCTGCTGCAGCATGTGTTCGACATCGATGCGCACTCGCGCGCCACCGGCGCCAGCCTGGACCTGGACACGGCGCTGGCGATCGCCGAGGAAGCCGGCAGGCTCGCCAGCGACCGGATCGACCCAATCAACCGTGCCGGCGATGTGCACGGCGCCCGCTGGAAGGACGGCGAAGTCAGCACCGCGCCGGGTTTCGCCGATGCCTGGCGCGCCTTCCGCGAAGGCGGCTGGAGTGCGCTGCGCTTTCCGGAGGAATATGGCGGCCAGGGTTTGCCGATGGCGATATCCGCGGTCGTCGATGAAATGTGGCATGCGGCCAGCATCAGTTTCGCGCTGTGCCCGATGCTGACCAATGGCGCGGCCGAAGCCCTGCTCACGGCGGCAAGCGATACGCTGAAGGCGACCTACCTCGAGAAGCTGGTGTCCGGCGCCTGGACCGGCACCATGAACCTGACCGAGCCGCAGGCAGGGTCCGATCTGGCCGCGGTAAAAACGCGGGCGCTTGCGCAAGCCGACGGCAGCTATCGCATCCATGGCCAGAAGATCTTCATTACCTACGGCGAGCATGACATGGCCGAGAACATCATCCACCTGGTGCTGGCCCGCACGCCGGACGCGCCCGCCGGCGTCAAGGGCATCTCGCTGTTCGTGGTGCCGAAGTTCCTGGTTGGTACGGATGGCAGACTCGGTGCCCGCAACGATGTGCGCTGCGCTTCAATCGAGCACAAGCTTGGCATCCATGGCAGTCCGACCGCGGTGATGCTGTTCGGCGAGCACGAAGGCGCAATCGGTTATCTCGTCGGCGAAGAGAACCGCGGCCTGGAAACCATGTTCATCATGATGAACGAAGCCCGCTTCGCGGTCGGGCTGCAGGGACTGGCAATCTCGGAACGGGCCTACCAGCATGCCCTGGCCTACGCGCGCGAGCGCGTTCAGGGCAAAGCGCTCGGCGAAGACGGCAGCCAGGGAACGTCCATCCTGCGCCATCCCGATGTGCGACGCATGCTGCTCGGCATGCGCAGCCATATCGATGCGATGCGCGCGCTGGCCGTCTACGTCGCGATGCAAAAGGACATCGCCCATGCGCCGGACAACGACGCGGGCGAACGCGACGCAGCGCAGCGCCGCATGGAATTCCTCGTTCCCATCGTGAAAGGCTGGTTCACCGAGAATGCGCAGCACATCACCAGCGATGCGCTGCAGGTCTTCGGCGGCATGGGCTTCATCGAAGAAACCGGCGCGGCGCAGTATCTGCGCGACGCCCGCATCCTGACCATCTATGAAGGCACGACCGCGATCCAGGCCAACGACCTGGTCGGCCGCAAGACCTTGCGCGATGACGGCGCGACGGCGGCGGCGCTGCTCGATGCCATCGAAACGGACGCGCGCAGGCTCGAAGCGGTTGACGGCCGCGCGGCAGCCAGTCTGCGTGCGGCGCTGGCGCAATCGTGCGCGGCCTTGCGCGCGGCGCTGCTCTGGATGCGCGAAACCCAGGCTACCGATGCGCGCGCGGTGTATGCCGGCGCGGTGCCGTATCTCGAATGCTGGGGCTTGCTGTGCGGTGGCTGGATGCATGCGCGACGTCTGCTGGCTGCGACGACGCTCGCGGACGCGGGCACGCTGCCCGATGCCAGCGCCATGTCAGCCGGCTATTTCGCCGAGCATGCGCTCTCCCGCATCCCGGGACTGGCCGCCTCTATCATGTCCGGCGCATCGTTTGCGCTCCATTTCCCGGACAGCGCCTGGTAGTAGCTCGCCGCGGCACAGCCGGGCGGCGCATATCGCCGCCTGGCTTGCCAAGCCATGCATTTTGGCTCGCCGCGCAAGTGACGCCGATCGGCATACGGATTAAATTTCCTATTTGAAACATTACGGCAGCAGCCGACGATAAATAAAACCATGGAGACGGCCACCGCGCGGCGCGCGGACTTTCTCGCGTCCATTGGGCTTTCGGGCCCGCAATCTGAAGGGTGAAAGATGTTCAAGAGATTTTCCGTGCGCGCCAGCGTGGGCCGGCGCCTGCTGCTGCTGACGATGCTTGTGCTGATCGGTTTTGCCGCCGTCACAACCATGTCCCTGATCAAGCTGCGCACAGAGATGATGGCTGAACGGCGCGCCAAGGTGCAGAGCCTGGTCGATGGTGCAAGCAGCATTCTCGCCGCCGCACACAAGCAGCAGCTCGACGGCAAGCTCACCGAAGCGCAGGCCAAAAAGCTCGCCGTCGACAGCCTGCGCCAACTGCGCTATGAAGGATCGAATTACATCTTCATCTACGACACTGACTATGTGCGGGTGATGCTGCCTCCCGCTCCCGAGACCGAGGGAAAGCCTTACAAGGACCTTTCCGATGCCAGCGGCAAGCTGATGTTGCAGGAGATGATCCACCTCGCGGTATCGCAGGGCAGCGGCTTCATTGATTACACCTTTCCGCGCCCCGGGCAGACCGCCTTCGCGCCCAAAATCGCGTTCATACGTTATTTCCCCGCGTGGAAATGGATGCTGGGCACCGGGGTCTATGTCGACGACGTGGATGCGGCATTCTGGTCGGCCGCGCGCATTGACATCCTGATCGCGGTGGCTGTGCTCTGCGCGATCGGAACGGCCGCGACCCTGATCGCGCGCAGCATCGTCGCGCAGCTCGGCGGCGAGCCCGCCTATGCGGCAGCAGTGATGCGCCAGGTCGCTTCGGGTGACCTCACCGCGCGCATCGCGCTCAAACGCGGCGACCGCGGCAGCCTGCTGTCTCAGCTGCAGGCAATGATCGGCGAGTTGCGCCAGCTGCTTGGAGAAGTCCGCGATTCCGCATCCTCCATCGATGCCGCGAGCCGGGAAATCGCGCAGGGCAACAGCGATCTCTCCGTGCGTACCGAAAAGCAGTCCTCCAGCCTGGAAGCGACTGCATCGACGATGGAGGAGCTGACCGCGGCCGTGAACCGCAACTCCGGCAACTCCGGGAATGCGCGCGAGCTTGCGCAGCAGGCACACATGGTCGCCAGTGATGGCGGCGCTGTCGTCAGGGATGTCATCGCGACGATGGAAGCGATACGCTCCAGCTCCGATCGCATCGCCGACATCATCGGCGTCATCAATGGCATCGCCTTCCAGACCAATATCCTTGCGCTCAATGCCGCGGTGGAAGCGGCCCGTGCAGGCGAACAGGGCCGCGGCTTCGCGGTGGTCGCCGCCGAAGTGAGGCAACTGGCGCAGCGCTCATCCGCGGCTGCCACGGAAATCAGGGAGTTGATCGGAAGCTCGGTCGCACAGGTACGGGCGGGCAGCCGCCTCGTTGGCGATGCCGGCAGGACGATGGAAGAAATCCTCGCCAGCGTCACGCGGGTCAGCGAACTGGTCTCGGACATTGCAGGTGCTTCCGGGGAGCAGGCGCAGGGCATTGCCGACGTCAATGAAGCCATCAGCGCAATGGAGCAATCGACACAGCAGAATGCCGCCCTGGTGGAACAGGCCGCAGCCGCTTCGCTGAGCATGCAGGAGCAGTCCCGCAGCCTGCTGCACAAAGTGGAGGCTTTCACGCTGGATTGAGCGCGAGCCATCGTGGGCCTGCGTTGCCGGGCCGCGCATTTTGTCTCGGCACGCCAGCACTTTGGCCCCTTGCGCAACTGTCGCCATGATCCGCATTGATTAGAGTGGAGCAAAACACAAGGTCGGGCATTTGCCCGACCACACATCTGATCACATCGGAGGAGACAGCAATGAAGCATCGCCATCTGACCGGGCTTGGCGCCATGGCGCTCGCCGCAATCCTGCTCGCGGGCTGCGGCGGCAACGACGCCGATAATGCCCCCGAAGGGCGCACGACAAGCTACGGCCCCATCGTCGGCGTCAATGACGCAAGCGTATCCGGCACCTATTACTGGAAGGGCATCCCCTTCGCCAAGCCGCCGGTCGGCTCGCTGCGCTGGAAGCCCCCGGCGGAGCCCGATGCGTGGAGCCAGCCGCTGGCAACAAGCAAGTTCGGCAACGCCTGCATCCAGAACGGCCGCGTCTACGGCCCCGGGCTGAACAATACCTATGACGCGAGCATCGGCACCACGCTCAACACGCCGGTTGGCAGCGAAGACTGCCTGACGCTGAATGTCTGGCGGCCCGCTTCCGACACAAGCGGCCTGCCGGTCATCCTGTTCCTGTATGGCGGCAGCAATATCTCCGGCTACACCGCAGACCCGATGTATGACGGCGCCAACCTGGCCCGTACGGCGAATGCGGTCGTGGTGACGGCGAACTACCGGGTCGGCGTGTTCGGCTTCCTCAATCTCGCCCAGCTCAAGAACGGCACCGACCCGATTGCGGATTCGGGCAACTTCGCGCTGCTCGACAATGTGCAGGCGCTCAAATTCATCCAGTCGAACATCGCGGGCTTTGGTGGTGACAAGAACAACGTGACTGTCATGGGCCAGTCTGCGGGTGCCATCAACACATGGGCACTGCTGACCTCTCCATTGACCACAGGCCTGATGCACCGAGCCGCGCCGCTATCCGGCGGCATCTCACTCGCCTCGGAACTGCCATCCGGAACACTGCCGACGCTGAACCCCGCATCGACGTATGCCGCACAAGGCAATGCGCTGCTCTACAACCTGCTGATTGCCGACGGCAAGGCCACCGACACCGCATCGGCGCAGGCCTATGCGGCCACGCAAGGCAATGCGCAGATCGCTGATTACCTGCGTTCCAAGGATGCGAAGACGATACTCACCACCGTGCTGAGCAAGGGGCTCAACAGCTCGGGCCCGATTCCCGATGGCGCAGTGCTGCCGACCGACCCGGTCGCGGCGATCTCGGCCGGCAATTACCGCAGGATCCCGGTATTGGCCAGCAATACGGCGGAAGAGGGAAAACTGTTTCAATCGCTATTCGGCCTGCTGCCCGGGCACAAGCCGGGATTCATCATCTCGGATGCCGACCGTTTCGCGCTGATGATGAATTACCGACCGGATGCCCCGCCGGCGGTCGCCCTGTCTGACCTGATCGACCCGTCATATCTGCCGCCGGACACAGCGGCCACCGGTTACAACGCGACCGCAGCCTTCTTCACCACGAACTTCTTCGGCGCCAGCCGCGACAATGTGCTCAATGCGCTCAAGAGCCAGCAGTCCAATATCTGGTACTACCAGTTCAACTGGGCCCAGGAGCCCGCTCCCTGGAACGTGGTGTACGGTGCTGCGCATGCCTTCGACCTGCCCTTCATCTTCCGTACCTTCGGCCCTTCGCTGTTCTCGAATGTGATGAACAGCAGCGCCAATCAGCCCGGCCGCCTCGAATTGTCCGATGCGATGATGGCCTCGATCGCGGCCTTCGCAAAGAATGGCGATCCGAACAACGCGACGCTGGGCGTGCCGTGGCAACCCTGGCCGCGCAAGCTGATCTTCGATGCGACGCCGACCAAGCGTCAGATCAGCACGCAGTAATTCTTCCCGGCGCCCCCGATTGCGGGGCGCCATCCATCCGACGGCATCCTGGCCGCGGTGACTGGCGAGAGCCGGCGCCGCGCAGGACCGCCGCATCCCTGCCTTACCATCAAGAGGAACCCATCCATGAAGCTGAAAACCATCGCGCTCGCCGCCATCGCCGCGCTCGTGCCCGCCCTGCCCGCCGCGGCACAACAGGGCAAGATTTCCGACGATGTCGTGAAGATCGGCGTGCTCACCGACATGTCGGGACTGTATTCCGACCTCAGCGGCGAAGGCTCGGTGACCGCAGCGAAAATGGCGGTCGAAGACTTCGGCGGCAAGGTGCTCGGCAAACCGATCGAAGTCATCTCCTCGGATCACCAGAACAAGTCCGACATCGCCGCCGCCCGCGCGCGCGAATGGTTCGATGCCCAGAAGGTCGACATGATCACGGATCTCGTCACGTCCAGCACCGCGCTAGCCGTGGTCGACGTCGCGCACAAGAAGAACCGCATCGCCATCGTCAATGGCGCCGGATCAAGCAAGCTCACCAATGAAAACTGCACGCCCAACAGCATCCTGTATTCCTGGGATACCTATGCGCTGGCCAATGGCACCGCCAATGCCGTCGTGAAGCAGGGCGGCGACTCGTGGTACTTCCTGACCGCCGATTACGCCTTCGGCCAGTCGCTTGAGAAAGATGCGGGCAACGTGGTGAAGGCCAACGGCGGCAAGGTGCTCGGCGCATCGCGCCATCCGCTCAATGCATCCGACTTCTCTTCCTTTCTGCTGAGCGCGCAGACATCGGGCGCGAAGGTGATCGCGCTGGCCAATGCCGGCGGCGACACCGACAACGCGATCAAGGCGGCGCGCGAGTTCGGCATTACCAAGTCCGGCAAGCAGAGCCTGGCGGCGCTGCTGCTGACCATCAACGATGTGCATAGCGTCGGTTTGGAGACAGCCCAGGGACTGTATGCCACCGATGCGTTCTACTGGGACTACAACGATGAGACGCGCGCCTGGTCCAAGCGCTTCTACGCCAAAATGCACAATCGCAAGATGCCCAACATGATCCATGCCGGCGTGTACTCGTCCACCATCCACTACCTGAAGGCGGTGCAGGCCGCCGGCACGGATGAAGCCGGCGCTGTGATGGCGAAGATGCGGGAAATGCCGGTGAATGACTTCTTTGCGAAGAACGGCAGGATCCGGGCTGATGGACGCATGGTCCACGACATGTACCTGGTACAGATCAAGAAGCCGTCGGAGTCGAAGGGACCCTGGGACTACTACAACATCAAGGCAGTCATTCCCGGCGACCAGGCCTTCCAGCCGCTGTCACAGAGCACCTGCCCGCTTGTGAAGAAATAAGGCATCCCTCTTGAGGAACCAGGCGCTCATGCAATGAGCGCCTGGTTCCTTCCGCGCCGCTTCGCTTCGTAGAGCGCGTGGTCGGCGCGGCGGAACACGGCGTCGTCACCCTCCTCCCTTCGGTAAGCAGTCACCCCGATTGACGCAGTCAGCTCCATGCCCGGCGCGATGCGTGCCCATGGATAATGCGCGACCGCGCGGCAGATGCGCTCAACGGGTTGAATGGCCTGCTCGCTCGTGGCGTCCTGCAGCAGCAGCACGAATTCGTCGCCACCATAGCGGGCCAGATAATCCACTGCCCGCATTTCACGCAGCGCCAATGAGGCAAACACCTGGATGGCCTGGTCGCCGACCGCATGCCCGTATCGATCGTTGACTGCCTTGAAGTGATCCAGATCGAGCACCGCCATGCAGAAGGGCATACCGGTCCGGTCGGACTCGGCGCAGCGTGCGCGCAGCCGCCGCGTGAAAGCCCTGCGGTTTCCTGCGCCGGTCAGCTCATCGGTAACGGTCAATTCCTCCAGCCTGCGCATCGCCTCTTCGAGCTCGGCAGTGCGTTGCGCCACGAGCCGCTCGAGGTGGCGGCGGTGTCCGACGAGCTCGCGCTCCAGCGCGTCGCGCGCCGTGATATCGCGCACCACGGCGATCAGCAGCTCCTCGCCATTGGCATCGAAGGCAGCAAGCGACGCCTCGACCAGCAACACACCGCCATCCTTCATGCGCATGCGCGTGGTGATGAACAGGCTGCCCTGTTCGCGCAGGCGCGCTACCGCGGAATTTCTGTCGACCGGATCCACCCAGAGGTCGATGTCCGAGGAGCTGCGACCGATGACTTCATCGCGCCGGTATCCCGTCATCCTTTCGAAACCCGGATTGACGTCGAGATAGATGCCCGTCTCCAGCGTTGAAAACGTTGCGTAATCCGGCGTCGCATGAAAGATCCGTCGATATTTTTCCGCTTCGGATGCGCCGCAAGCCTGGTCGATGGAATGCATGGCGGTTCTTGTCCCGTTTGATTCGTTATTGTTCAGCCGTATAGAAACTCATGAATACGCAGCGCATGTACATGCTGTTTGCCGATGGGGCTCTGCGACTGTTGGCGAAATGCAAGCCCTATCATAGCGCTCTGCTGCGCCTGCTCCTAGCGGCGTGCGCGTAATCATGCGGCATGAGGCGCGTGAACGGGACGTATGGCTCGATTCGCCATTCGATTGGCCGCGAAAGACAGTTGGGCGCCCACGATCCGCTTCTACAATGATCCGCATCGCTCATGCGGCCTTATGGCTGCATGAAGCCCCGGAGACATAACGGATCGGTCCGCCTACAAGGATCGGCGGAGAAGATCATGAGCGACACGATATTGGAGACGAAGCACTTGACGAAAGAGTTCAAGGGTTTCACCGCCGTCAATGACGTCAACCTGCGTGTGCAACGCGGTCATATCCATGCCCTGATCGGCCCGAACGGCGCCGGCAAAACCACCTGCTTCAATCTCCTTACCAAATTCCTCGTTCCCACGGCGGGACAAATCCTGTTCAACAACCGCGATATTACTGCGGCCAAGCCGGCACAGATTTCCCGTCAGGGCATCATCCGCTCCTTCCAGATTTCCGCCGTCTTTCCGCACATGACCGTGATGGAAAACGTACGCATCGGCCTGCAGCGTGCGCTCGGCACCTCGTTTCATTTCTGGAAGAGCGAACGTAGCCTGGCGCGCCTGAACGACCGCGCCATGGAACTGCTCACGCAGGTGGACCTGGAAAGCTTCGCCGACACGATGACCGTCGATCTGCCGTACGGCCGCAAGCGCGCGCTGGAGATTGCCACCACGCTGGGCATGGAGCCCGAGCTGATGCTGCTCGACGAGCCGACCCAGGGCATGGGTCACGAAGACGTGTCCCGCGTCACCGAGCTGATCAAGCGGGTATCGGCCGGCCGCACGATCCTGATGGTGGAACACAACATGAACGTGGTGTCCGGCATCTGCGATCGCATCTCGGTGCTGCAGCGCGGCGCCATGCTGGCCGAAGGCACCTATGCGGAGGTGTCGGCCAATCCGCAGGTCATGGAAGCCTACATGGGCACCAGCAGCGGCGTGCTCGAAGGCGCGCATTGATCAACAGCCTGGCGGCCGCTCGCCGCCTTTGGAATCGATATGGAAAAAGCGCTAGAAGTCGCTGACTTGCACGCTTGGTACGGCGAGTCGCACATCCTGCATGGCCTCAGCTTTTCGGTCGACAAGGGCGAAGTCGTGACGCTCCTGGGCCGAAATGGCGCTGGCCGCACCACGACGCTGCGCGCGATCATGGGCTTGACCGGTGCACGTCGCGGGTCGATCAAGATCAACGGCCGCGAGTCGATTGGCCTGCCCACGTACAAGGTCGCCCATCTCGGCCTGGGTTACTGCCCGGAAGAGCGCGGCATCTTTTCTTCGCTGTCGACGGAGGAAAACCTGATGCTGCCGCCGATGGTGTCCAAGACCGATCGCGGCATGTCGATCGAGGAAATCTACGAAATGTTTCCGAATCTGGCTGAGCGGCGCCACAGCCAGGGCACACGCCTGTCCGGTGGCGAGCAGCAGATGCTGGCGGTGGCGCGCATCCTGCGCACCGGCGCGCGCTTGCTGCTGCTCGACGAGATTTCCGAAGGCCTGGCGCCGGTGATCGTGCAGACGCTGGCGCGCATGATCACCACGCTGAAGGAGAAGGGCTACACCATCGTGATGGTGGAACAGAATTTCCGTTTCGCCGCGCCGCTGGCGGACCGGTTTTATGTGGTGGAGCACGGGGAGATCGTGGAAACCTTCGCTGCATCGCAGTTGCAAGCCAAGATGCCGGTATTGAACGAATTGCTCGGGGTCTGACGCAGCGCACAGAAGATGGCATCAAACCATTCATCAAAGGAGAAGACAGTGGATCTCAAGGCAACAACAGTGATCGCAAGTCCGCGCTTGCAGAGCCGTCAGGGCATGTGAAGCGCAATGGAAATTTTCGGCATACCGCTGCAGGCGCTGTTGAGCCAGCTGTTGCTCGGCCTGGTCAATGGATCATTCTATGCAATGCTCTCGCTGGGCCTGGCGGTGATCTTCGGCCTGCTCAACGTCATCAACTTCGCGCATGGCGCCCTGTACATGATGGGCGCATTCATCGCATGGATGGGTCTGAACTATTTCGGCATCAATTACTGGGTGATGTTGATCCTGGCGCCCGTCCTGGTCGGCATCTTTGGCATCGTGATCGAAAAAACGATGCTGCGCTGGTTGTACAAACTGGATCACCTGTACGGGCTGCTGCTGACCTTCGGCATCACGCTGATGCTTGAAGGCCTGTTCCGTTCCTTCTACGGTGTCTCGGGGCAGCCGTATTCGGTGCCGGACGGCTTGGGCGGCGCCACCAATCTCGGTTTCATGATCCTGCCGAACTACCGTGCATGGGTCGTGGTCGCCTCGCTTGCCGTGTGCTTCGTCACCTGGTTCGTGATCGAGAAAACCAAGCTGGGCGCCTATCTGCGCGCCGGAACCGAGAACCCGAAGATGGTGGAAGCCTTTGGCGTGAATGTGCCGCTGATGGTGACGCTGACCTACGGCTTCGGCGTGGCGCTTGCCGCGTTCGCCGGCGTGCTGGCCGCGCCGGTGATCCAGGTGTCGCCGCTGATGGGGTCGAACCTGATCATCACCGTCTTTGCCGTGGTCGTCATCGGCGGCATGGGTTCGATCATGGGTTCCATCCTGACCGGTCTCGGGCTCGGCATCATTGAGGGATTTACCCGCGTGTTTTATCCGCAGCTGTCGGCAACCGTGGTCTTCATCATCATGGCAATCGTGCTGATGTTCCGTCCCGCCGGCCTGTTCGGCAAAGAAAAGTGATCGGAGTTTTGTGATGAACAAGCAAGTCGGCTATGGCATCGCGCTGATCGCGGCGATCGTTGCGCCCTTTTTCCTGTACCCGGTATTCCTGATGAAGGTGCTGTGCTTTTCGCTGTTCGCCTGCGCCTTCAATTTGCTCATCGGTTACACGGGTCTCTTGTCCTTCGGCCACGCCGCGTTTCTCGGTGGCGCCGGCTATCTCACCGGCTATCTGCTGCGCGACATGGGCTTGCCGGTGGAAGTCGGCATTTTGCTCGGTACCGCCTTCGCTGCGGCCATCGGTTATGTGATGGGCTTGCTGGCGATCCGGCGCCAGGGCATCTACTTCACGATGATTACGCTGGCGCTGGCGCAGATGCTGTATTTCGTGTTTCTGCAGGCGCCGTTCACCGGTGGGGAAGATGGATTGCAGGGCATACCGCGCGGCAGGCTGTTCGGCTTCATCAATCTGGAGAACGACATCACGATGTACTTCTTCGTGCTGGTCCAGCTGGTGGCGGCGTTTGCGATGATCGTGCGTATCATTCATTCGCCATTCGGGCAAGTGCTCAAGGCGGTAAAGGAAAACGAGCCGCGCGCGATTTCGCTGGGTTACGACGTAGACAAGTACAAGCTGCTGGCCTTTGTACTGTCTGCGGCGATGTCCGGGCTGGCGGGTTCGACGAAGTCGGTGGTACTCGGTTTCGAGACCCTGACCGATGCGCACTGGGCGATGTCGGGCCTGGTGGTGCTGATGACGCTGGTCGGCGGGCTGGGCACCGTAGTGGGGCCGATCGTTGGCGCGATCCTGATCGTGTCGTTGGAAAACAAGCTTGGCGATCTGGGCAGCTTCCTCGCCGGGCTGACGAAAATCGATTGGTTCAACACGCTGGGCGATTCCGTCACCATCGTTACCGGCTTTATCTTCATCGTGTGCGTGCTGGCATTCCGGCGCGGCATCGTTGGAGAGATCATGGCGCGTTCCACCGCTCTTCTGCGGAAAGGTGGGCAGCAGAATACGGAAATTCGCGCTGCCGCAGGCCAGGTACTCGCTGCTACCGATGCAGCACGACCGGATTGAGAAAGGTCAGGAAAGCAGGCGCTTGGCGAATCACAGGAGACCGTTCGGACTTATCCAGGTTCGAGGACAAGTGTTATATGGACCGTCCCTTCGGATGTACGCGCCTTCATTGGCCATCCACAACGCCGAAACACGCCGAGCATGGCGGAATTATGAGGAAGGACTTCGGCAGTGAATTTCCTGATTCCCTTGGCACGCGCGATTTTTCCAAGATGGCTCAGCAGGCAGCTTGAGATACCTTGCCTTTGGTAATCTTCTTCCACAATCATCGCCACCTCAGCAGCATCTTGCGCCACCCGGACATAGAGTCCGGACGCGATCGCAATTTCCCGCCCATCTCGAATGATGGTGCAGAGTAGCCTGACGCAGGTTTCAAAATCGGTATCCCTGAAGCGCTGGAGTTCTGCAGCAGTGATTTCCTTTTTTGGACCAAAAAAGCGCATGTAAATGGAGTTGGCTTCCAGTTTCCCAAATGCCTCGACAAGACGTTCCATATCATCGGGATGCGCTGCCCTGATGACCACCTCCTGACCGCTGCGCAATTGTTCCTTTTCGTAGTATCGCTGTGCGTCCATGGTTGCATGCCGCGACTCTTGAATGGAGCAAGGCGGGCGGAAACTGCATTAAAGCCCCGCGTCTGGGAAATTAATCAGCTTGCCCCCTGAAGCACACTTCGACTATTGGACTTCAGTCCAACATGAGGGACGACAGGAATTCCTTCCGATCTTCCGAGCGGCCGCGCCGGATGTTTGCTGTACGTCCGATTGCGAGGACATTTAATAGACCTTATCAGCATTCGAACATTCGGTTATGGCCGAGACTGTGTGAAAGCGTGAGGGCTCAATAGCCCTGTCAGTCATAAACAGCGGATCAGAACTTATACTGCATGCGCAATCCTATATTGCTGATCGAGCCATTTGAGCTATTTCCATTTCTCCCTTCGAATTTACCGAAATATTCATATTCCAGCCGCGACGAGAAATTTTCAGTCCATTTATGGCCGATAGCGAGACCCGCCAGCACGTCGGTTTTGTCGCTGCCACCGATTTCGAACGTAGTTCCGCGAACATTGACATCGGTGTTGTCGATATGATTGCTTGAAACGCCGAGTTTGCCGCGCAGGAACCAGGTAGGGGCGAACATGTAAGTGCCCGTACCGGAGATACCCCATTGATACGCTTTGATATCCGGCGTTCTCACCGTAGTGCCGCGCGATGTCACCGTACCGCTGCGGCTGCCAAGGTCGGTGTATTGCAGTTCGACGCCCCACACTTCCGTGAATTGATAACCGCCATTTATCTGCCCGGTGGTTTCGCTGTCGTCAAATCCCGTGGTGCTATAGGGAACACCTCTTACACTGCCAGACTGATCGCCGCTAATACGGGATTGACCAAGACCGGCCCCAATGTAGAAACCAGGCCTGAAGCCTGGCGATTGCGCTGTCGCTGGCGCTGCGACTGCTGTAGCGGCCAGTGCTGCCATAACGAAAACCAGATTGCGATTTTTCATGCCGCATACCCCTCTATTGATATAAGTGGAAATCGCTGCTTTATCGTTTGATGCACAGGTTGAACTTGAAATGCGACGCAAATGGAGCGAAGGAGCGCGCTATATATGATCGCTCGATATATCCAATAGCATTGCCGCAGGAAACCATTACCAATACACATTAGCCTCGTATATTTCTTTCATTGAGAAGCCAGTGCAATAAGATGTCGATTCGAATACATATTCTCCTACTCGAAATCCGAAGGTATTTAGCGAATATCAAGAGCTCTGCGGTATGAATTCATGGCGTTTCCAAGGCAGCCATATTTTGTCAAACCATTTCAGAACCGAAATGCAATGCTCAGTTAATGGAGCGAAATCGCCTATCTCCTCACCAGCATGTCGGGGGCCGGTAATCCCTTTAATCCGGCCGCGCCAATAACGCATGTATGGCTCAAGCACCTTGCCAATCCATTCGAACGACAGACGCGACTGCGCTGGCCATCCAGCTTCGGAACTTTGCGATCCGGCGATCCGCACCACGCCGCTACCGGACCGGTAATGCAAAAAACCCGCCTCAGCGCACATGGGTTTCCAACCATCCGGGACCGGGATCGAAGCGCTGCGTTTGCAGTGCCCGTTCCTGCGTTTCCGGACCGAGGTCGGCCTGGTAGATCTTGCCGTCCTGGTTGACGATGAAACTCATGATTCCCGAATTGCCATAGCGCGCCGGATAGGCAATGACGGCGAAGCCGCCAATCGCTCTGCCTTTCACCGCGTAGTCGTAGGCGCCGGAAACGGCATGGCTGCCCTGCCCTTGCAGCATGCGATAGAAATAGCCGTGATAAGGCGATGGCCCTTCACCCTTGCGCTCGTATCCTTCGCTGCTCGCCTGCGCTACCAGCTCGCCAAGCGGGCTCGGCGTATCGCCAGGCTGCGTTGGCCAATAGAGTCCGTCGTGCCGCCCCGGGCTGCTCGCGAATTTCTGCGCATAGGCCCGCAGTCCGTCCCCATTGCGGTCTTCTGCCGCGTACTCCTGCTGCGCCGCGACGATCGCACGCAACACCCGGATCGTGCTCAACTCGTTTTCGCCGATGCGCCGCCTGAGCATTTCCTCCTTGCCCGCAGCGGTATCGAAGCGCCAGCGCCCCTGCTCGCGCACCAGCGGAAAGGCGAAGGGAAAACGCTCGCTGCCGATCACCAGGTCAGCACTGCCCTCGTGAAGCTCGATGGCATGCTGCGTCTCATAGTGGGCGACAAAGCGTGCGACAGCCTGGCGGTCAGCGGTTTCATCGCCGGAAGACATCCACTCTGCGGCATCCGGGCCCAATATCGAGAGCACGGCATCGCGGTCATTCGCCTTCGCCACCTTGATCAAGGCCTGCGCCGCTTCCTGCGGCGAAGCGAAGTTGCGCTGCGCATCGACGGCATGCGCGAGCAGCGCGATGCATGCGCAGAGGGCTACGATTCCCCGCCAGCCTTTGCGTTTTGCGTTGTCGCTGCCACGCCTGGCGTCCATTGCGTTCTCCTCCTTACCTATCCAACGCGCTATCAGCGCCGGCCGCCGCCGCCGCGGCCACCTCCGAATCCACCGCCGCTCCCGGCAGCGCGTGAGCCGCCGAAGTTGCCTGAGGCGCGCGCGCTGTTCAGGCTCGACGCGCCACGGCTGCTGTAATCGCGCGTCTGCGTGCCGCGCCTGGTATCGAAAGCTGAGGCATTGTGCATGCCGCTGCTGAAGTTGCCGCCAGCGCTGCTGCCGCTGCGCCTGTCAGCGCCTGCTACGGCGTTGCCGCGCCCACCGACGCCGCCAGGTCCACCGACGCCACCGGGGCTGCCGACGCCACCGACGCCGCCTATGCCACCCGCGCCGCCAACACCGCCAACTCCGCCGGCGTTGCGCCTCTGTGTCCCGCCTGGAGCCGTGTCCGTGCGGCCGCGATAGCGCTGGTCGCGCGCGGCGGCGCTGGGCGGCTGCGTGCGGCCGTAACGTTGCGCCACCTGCTGGCTGCGATACGGCACCGCGCCGCGATGGGCGGCGTTGTGCGACCAGGTCCGGTTCTGCACATTGCTGCGGTTGAAGCTGTTGTAGCGCTGGGTGTTGATGTTGACGCTGCCGCCATGCCAGTCGCAGTTGCCCCACAAGGCGCTGCCGACGATGGCGCCAGCGGCAAAGCCGAAGAACATCGCGCCCGCGGTATAGCCGGGTGGGTAGTACGCATAAGGCGGATAGGCGGGATACGGCCAGCCGCCATAGACCGTGGTCGGGTTATAGGTGGGCACGTACACTACCTCCGGATTGGCCGGCTCGATGCGAACCACGGTCTGACCGGCGGCAGACTCGGTTTTGACCAGCTGCTCGCTGGAGCTGACAAGCTGGCCCTGGTCCATTGCGCGCTTGCGCAGTCGCTGCGCCGCAGCCAGCACTTCCTTTTCCTGCGCGAGGAACGCGTCCCCCAGTTTCTGGGTCCAGTCGATCTGCTCGCTCATCATCTGCAGCACCTGAGGGAAGGCAGCGAGCGACTTGACCGCGGGATCCCAGGGCAAGGGCTGCAGCGCGTCTTCGAGCGCCTTGTCCTTCAGGCCAGGATTGGCCTTCACCCAGCGTTCGGCCTGCACGACTTCCAGCGGATACGTCGAGGCCATCAGCACTCCCACGAGCAAGGCATCCGGGTAGAGCGCAATCGGCGCGAGCAAGGCTTCGATCTCCTGCGGCGAGAAGCTCGCGCGCGCGGCGCTTACCTGCGGCGATGCCTGCGCCATCGACCAGAGTGGCGCAAGCGCCAGGGCAAGCGGCAGCAGGCTGACGGCAATAAGCCTCTGGATGTTCATCGAATGTTTTCATTTCCGACAGAGATGCGGTGCCGCAAAAGCC
This sequence comes from Noviherbaspirillum pedocola, assembly GCF_016632335.1. GTDB lineage: Bacteria > Pseudomonadota > Gammaproteobacteria > Burkholderiales > Burkholderiaceae_D > Noviherbaspirillum_A > Noviherbaspirillum_A pedocola. Next base: position 471,471 of record NZ_JAEPBG010000002.1, on the reverse strand, counting down.
GTAACACCGCCACGATGCGCGCCATGTTATGCCGCGCACAGCGCCGCTGCGATGGGACCTTGGTCCAATGCTGCGTCCGCCGGCCATGGCCTCTTCAGGAATGCGATGCGGCAGCAGGCAGGCGGATCGGGCCAAGGGCGCATATCCCTTTCGCGGCAGGCACTCTATCCTCATTTCGAAGCCACCGGTCAGGCTGACTTTTTTCAGCAAACAAGGAGTTCACCATGAAGCTGCAAGACAGGATCTGCCTCATTACGGGCGCGGCCAGCGGCATCGGCAAGGCGATCGCGTCGCGCTATGCCGGCGCAGGCGGCCGGGTCGTCGTTGCCGACCTGAACCGGGAAGCCGCGCAAGCCGCGGCCGATGAAATCAAAAGAGGCGATGGCAAGGCCATGGCGGTCGGCATGGATGTCGGCGACGAGGAGCAGGTGCAGGCCGCGGTCGATGAAGTCGTCGCTGCCTGGGGCGGGGTCGATGTGCTGGTGAGCAATGCGGGCATCCAGATCATTCATCCGATCGAAGCTTTTCCCTTTGCGGACTGGAAAAGGATGCTGGCTATTCATCTGGATGGGGCTTTCCTTACCACCCGCGCCTGCTGGCCGCACATGAAGGCCTCGGGAAGAGGCGGCAGCATTCTGTACATCGGCTCGGTGCATTCCAAGGAAGCTTCGATGCTCAAGTCTGCCTATGTCACCGCCAAGCATGGCCTGATCGGGCTGGCCAAGACGGCGGCAAAGGAAGGCGCGCCGCACGGCATACGCGCCAATGTGATTTGCCCGGGCTTCGTGCGCACGCCGCTGGTGGAAAAGCAGATTCCCGAGCAAGCCAGGGAACTGGGCATCAGCGAGGAAGACGTCGTGAAGAAGCTGATGCTGAAGGAAACCGTGGATGGCGAGTTCACCACCATGGAAGACGTCGCCGAAATCGCGCTGATGTTTGCCGCCTTTGGCTCGAATGCGCTGACCGGGCAATCGCTGGTGGTCAGCCATGGCTGGTTCATGCAGTAGAGGCCATTGATTAGCCGCCATTTCATGACAGTGGCGGCATGGGCACAAGCACGCAGGCAGTCACGGCTGCGAAGGAACCGTCATTCGCAGGGCTCTGCGTGCATGTCTTACGTTGCGGTTTCCCGCATGAGCGCGGCAAGCGCAAATGTCCGGTGCGAATTCCTGGAAACGTTTCCGCCAAAACCTGTCCAATGCCAATGACAGGCTTCGTAACCATCGAGCGGAGATGAACATGAGCAGCAAGACAGAAGACAGCGACGATCTGCGTCGCCAGACCATTCATGATTTCAGGGAGTGCGTCAACATGAGCGCCGCCGAACTCGAAAAATGGCTGGCCAGCGATGATTCCAGGCGCGTGGGACAAAAGCATGGCGATGCGGAATCGGTTGGCCACCACTCAGGTCGGCGCATTGTCGAGCTGCTGCATCGTCCCAACAGGGAGTTGAGCGAGGATGACCTCGCGCACATGCGCAAGGTCATCGGCTATATCCATCGCCATCTGGCGCAAGGGCCGACCAAGAGCGATCCGGCAACGAGCGATTGGCGCTATTCGCTCATGAATTGGGGACATGACCCGCAGAAGTCCTGATGTCCCGGCAGCTCGCAGCCTCATGTCCATCAAGCACGGCAAGCTCAGACCGCCTGTGCCTCCTCATCCGGTGACACCGGACGGACGTTACTTCGTTGTAGCGGGCCGTCTCTGGCGCATGAGCGATCCCGCGCTTGATCCGGAGATCAGGCAACAACTGGTTGATCGGCTGATGGATGCGCGCAGAAGGATAGCCGCGGCGAAGAAGGCTGGCGATGGCGAAGCCGAGCGGCGAGCGCGCGCCACCGTGGATGAAACGAAGCGCTCGCTGGGAGAACGCGGACCGGTGTGGTGGACCGATGGCGCTCCGGACTTCAACCGCCGACTCGTCACCAATACGCCCTACGCGGATTGGTATGCCGCGTCGTCCCAAGGTCCGGCATGAGATCGCCTGCAACAGGGCCTGATCGATGATGTCTGCGCGCTTGCAATGCAGTGGTGCCGGCCGAGGAAGAGCCGGCACCGCCGCATCGTGACGCAGACATGGCTTGCTGCGATTACTTCAGGGCAAAGCTCAGCAGCCCCGGCGTCGCGTTCGCGCAGTTGCCGCAGCCTTGCGGCGCAACGCCCGAGGACACGGGCACGAAAGCCTTCGCGGTGACCGGATCCACGGTTACCGAATGCGCACTGTTCCCGGTCTGCAGCGTCGCCACGATGGCATGGGTGTTGGCATCGATGACGGCCAGCATCGGATTACACGTCGAGGAGGAGCTGCAGACACCGCTTGTCGCCGCGGTGCCGCCCGAAGTCCAGCGGCCCGCCGCGTTGTAGTAGCGGTTGGTGGCAGCGTCGTACACGATGTCGCCGCCGCCGCCGGCGTTCACCGAGGCAATCAGATTGCCATTCGTACGGTCCAGGATCTGCACCAGCAGCGATGCGCCACTCGTCGTTTCACGGCAGCCGACGGCAACGCGATTGCTCGGACCAAGCGCCAGGCCGGTCGGGTCGCAGTTGCCCAATGCATAGGCGCGCAGGCCGGCGAGATCGGTGTAATTCACGGTGCCGCCGCTCGGAATCGCGCGCAGGGAGGCGCCAGGCAGGGCGACGAGCTCGCCATGCGGATTGGCGGTGGTGCCGGCATTGTTGACATAGAGCGTGTCCGCGGCCGCGTCAAACTGGCAGGCTCCCAGTCCGGCGGAACGCGCGCCGCTCGCATCGGTAAAGCTGATCGTGCCCACCACCACCTGGGTGGTCGTATCGATCATCGTCAGATAAGGCGTGGCCGCTTCGGGAGTCGCGATGACGAACAGATTGTGCGCCGTGTCTACGCAAGCCTTGTTCGCGCGCTTGCCCTGCGCGCCGACCGGTATCGTCTTGACGACTTGCTGGCTGGCCGGATCGACGATTTTCACCGAATTGACGTCGCCTACATACAGCAGATTGCCTACTGCATAAACGCCACTCGGTCCCGAAATCGTGTCGTCCGGCGCGCCGCTGGTGGATCGCAGGCCCGTGAACGCATTCGCGCCCGAACCCTTGATCTGGGATAGCAGATTGCTGGTCGCCGTATCGAACACATCGATCGCGGCATTGTTGCGGTCGGCGAGGTAGTAACGGTTGCCCAATACAGCGCCGGTGCCGAAACGGAAATCGGTGCCGTTCACGATATTGGTGACCAGTTTCGTCGGAGGCAGCCAACGCAGACCGCTGGCGGAATTGTCGGTACTGCCGCCGCAGCCAGCGAGTACAGCCGCGGCCGCGAGGCAGGAAATCAGAGAGGAACGCATAGCAATGTCACCGTGAATTGGGAAGTCAGTCGGGCTTGGATTGTGCCAATACGACGCCGGAGGGCGCGTGGATTATCGGCAAGCGGGACGAAAAATATCAGGTGCCACGCGTAAAGTCATGCAAAGTCTTGTAAAGACCGAAATTTTTGCCATGCCGGCGACGGCGTCAAGCCGCGCGTAACGCCGCCGGCCGGGGCTGGCGATGCGCGCATCTCAGGCTCACGCACATCAGCATGCCTTTTCGAACCGCTCAGGCAGGCGGCTCAACGGCAGCCGCCCGTAGTCATGAGCCCGCCCTGACCGGCCGAAATGGCGGGGTCCGACAGGCAGGCTTGCGCGGATAGGTGGCGAGCACCATCATCGGCTCGGGCGCTGCCAGGAAGGCTCGGATGCGCTGCTCAGTGGCTCGTGCCGCCGGATGTTCCCGAGGTGCCGCCGCCAGACATGCCGCCCGAAGAGCCGGCGCCGCTGCCCATGTCACTTGATGATCCGCCTGAAGTGCCTCCCGAAGTGCCGCCCGACATGCCGCCGCCCGACATGCCGCTGGAGGATCCGCCTGCGCCGCCGCTGCCCGACATGCTGCTCGATGAGCCGCCGGAGGAACTGTTGCTCGCATCGTTGCCTGGCATGCGGCGATGCGACTTCGACGACTTGCCGTGCATGTCGCCACTTCCTGTCGAGCCGCTCGTGCCCGAATCGCCGCTGCTCATCGAGCTCGAACCACCCGAGCTTCCCGAGGCGCCACCGGGCGAGGATTGCGCGTAAGCGCTGCCTGCTGCGCCGACTGCAGCCATCAGCAGGGTTATCAATAGCTTGTTCATCACGACCTCTCCATGCGGGTTGTAAAGGATGGAAACACCAGGCATGCCGCTGCAAACGATGCTGCCGGTATGGCTTAGAAGCGCGAGGCTGGGCGAGTTCAACGCAGGGTTTGTTCCGAAGCATGCCGCCTGCTTGCCGCCTGCTTGCCGCGAGTGATTGGTCCCGACCAGCGCATGGCCGGTGGGCGCGGCAATGTCGATACGAAACTCACCGCAACGATGAGCATTAGCGCGGCTGCAAGCCTTGCCGCAGGAAGTCCACGCAGGTGCGTATCTTCGCCGAGCGCATCAGCCGCGGCGGATAGACAGCCCACACATTGGCATCCTGCCGGTATTCCGGCAGCACGACGACCAGCTCGCCGCGCTCGATGCGCGGCCCGGCATCCCACATCGAGCGCAGCACGATGCCCCCGCCCTGCAGCGCCCACTGCAGCACGATCTCGCCATTGTTGGACGACAGCGGGCCGGTCACCTTCACCGTTTCCTCGCCGGCATTGCTGCGCAGCCGCCATACGCCGAAAGGATGGTCGCGTTCACGGATGACCAGGCAATCGTGGTTGGCCAGTTCCTGCACGCTGCGCGGCATGCCGCGGCGCTCGAGATACTGCGGCGCCGCGCACAGCACACGATGGTTGGAAAAGAGTGGCCTGGCGATCAGGTGCGAGGCGATCTCGTCGCCGACGCGAATGTCGAGATCAAAGCCTTCGCTGTCGATGTCGATGAGCCTGTCGAAGACTTCAAAGCGCAACTGCAGCGCCGGATACGCCTGCGCCAGCTCGGCAATCACCGGCGCCACCCGCTTGCGGCCAAAGCCGAAACTGCTGCAGATGCGCAGCGCGCCGCTGGGCGTGCGCTGCGAGGAAGACACATCGTCGTAAAGCCGGTCGATATTGTCGAGGATGGTCTGCGCCCAGGCGTAGACGCGCTCGCCTTCTTCGGTGATCACGACGCGGCGGCTGGTACGGTGCAGCAGCTTGACGCCAAGATCGGCTTCAAGGGTGTTGATGCGCTTGCTGATGTAGGCGGCCGACATGCCGAGTTCGCGGGCGGCGCCGGCAAAGCTCGACTTGCGGGCCACGAGCACGAAGACGCGCAGGTCGGCATTGGAGAGACTGTCGTTCACGGAGCGTGCATGGTCGATTCACAATTTTCGGTATTGTAAATGGAACGGTTTGGCCTATAGTGACGCGCTGTGAAAGCCATCGGCTCGCACCGTTCGCAGGCAATGCTCCTGCCCAACTCCAACAGGCTATCGACTCATGAAGACACACAGAATCGCGGTTATCGCCGGCGACGGCATCGGCAAGGAAGTCATGCCCGAAGGCTTGCGCGCGGTGCAGGCAGCAGCGCGCAAATTTCAGATCAATCTCGAGTTCACTACCTTCGAATGGGCCAACTGCGATTACTACGCGCAGCACGGCCAGATGATGCCGGACGACTGGTTCGAGCAACTGAACGGCTTCGAGGCCATCTACTTCGGCGCGGTGGGCTGGCCGGCGACGGTGCCCGACCATGTGTCGCTGTGGGGCTCGCTGATCAAGTTCCGCCGCGACTTCGATGAATACGTGAACCTGCGCCCGGTGCGCCTGATGCCCGGCGTGCCCTGCCCACTGGCCAACAAGAAGCCCGGCGACATCGATTTCTACGTGGTGCGCGAAAACACCGAAGGCGAATATTCATCGGTGGGCGGCCGCATGTTCGCCGGCACCGAACGCGAATTCGCGGTGCAGCAATCGCTGTTCAGCCGCCATGGCACCGACCGCGTGCTGAAGTATGCCTTCGAGCTTGCGCAGAAGCGTCCGAAGAAGCATCTGACCTCGGCCACCAAGTCCAACGGCATCTCGATCACGATGCCTTACTGGGACGAGCGCGTCGAAGAAGTGGCGAAGTCCTACGCTGACGTGAGCTGGGACAAGTACCACATCGATATCCTGTGCGCCCGCTTCGTGATGAGCCCCGAGCGCTTCGACGTGGTGGTGGCATCGAATCTGTTCGGCGACATCCTGTCCGACCTCGGCCCGGCCTGCACCGGCACCATCGGCATCGCGCCTTCGGCGAACCTGAATCCGGAGCGCAAGTTCCCGTCGCTGTTCGAGCCGGTGCATGGTTCCGCGCCGGACATCTACGGCAAGAACATTGCCAACCCGATCGCGATGATCTGGTCCGGCGCGATGATGCTCGACTTCCTCGGCCGGGGCGACGCCAACTACACTGCGGCGCATGACGCAATTCTTGCGGCCATCGAAAAGTCGCTGACTTCCGGCCTCAGAACGCCGGACCTGGGCGGCACGGCCAATACCACCGAAGTCGGCCAGGCGATCGCCGCGGCGATTTGAGACGGCGCATCCGCCTGGAAAATGCGTAGGTTGGGCTGCCAAGCCCAACATGAAGTTCGATCCCGTGCGGACTTCTGTAGGGCTTCCTTCGGTAGGTTGGGCTGCCAGGCCCAACATAAAGCTCGATACCGCGCAAACTCCCGTCGGGCTTCTTCGTAGGTTGGGCCGAAAGCCCAACATCAAGCGCCCGCAGCCCGTGAGCATGTTGGGCTTCCTTCGTCAGCCCAACCTACGCATCCCTTGGCCTGCGGGCGCATTTGCCGCACCGCATCCGCTTCCCCTTCCCCACGTAAAAATACGCTCTGGCATCCGCTTGCGATGCAGTGCACAATGGCCGCCTGCGCGGAAAGCAAACGATCGTACTATTCCGCGCGGAAAGCAGCATCGGACACGGGGAAGCCCTGTCTTCCCCTAACGCATGTAAGCCATGGCGCAACAGCGCAGAGGAGATGAAGAATGAGTGGAAGAGATGTGGTTTTTGTCGGCGCGGCACGTACCGCGATCGGCACTTTCGGCGGCTCGCTGAAGGATGTGGCGGCCTGTGACCTGGGCACGGTCGCGGTCAAGGCGGCGCTGGAGCGCTCCGGCCTGGATCCGGCGCAGGCGGGCCAGATCGTATTCGGCAACGTGATCCAGTGCGAGCCGCGCGACATGTATGTGTCGCGCGTGGTCGGCATCAATGCCGGCATGGCCAAGGAATCGGCCGCGCTGACGGTCAATCGCCTGTGCGGCTCGGGCCTGCAGGCCATCGTCAGCGCCGCCAACGCGATCCAGCTTGGCGACACCGATGTAGCCATCGGTGGTGGCGTGGAAACCATGAGCCGCGCGCCCTATTCCTCCACCACCGCGCGCTGGGGCGCGCGCATGGGCGACTTCTCACTGGTGGACATGATGCTGGGCGCGCTGTCCGATCCCTTCGGCGCCGGCCACATGGGCATCACTGCGGAAAACGTGGCGCAGCTCTACAGCATTACCCGCGAGGAGCAGGACGCCTTCGCCGTCGAAAGCCAGAAGAAGGCATTGAATGCCATCGCCAACGGCTACTTCAAGTCGCAGATCGTGCCGGTCGAGATCAAGGGCAGGAAGGGCTCGGTGTTGTTCGACACCGATGAGCATCCGAAGGCCGATACCACCATGGAAACGCTGGCCAAACTGCGCGCCGCCTTCAAGAAGGAAAACGGCACCGTCACCGCCGGCAATGCCTCGGGCCTGAACGACGGCGCGGCCGCCTGCGTGCTGATGGAAGCCTCGGCCGCGGCGCGCGCTGGCGTCAAGCCGCTGGCGCGGCTGGTGTCGTATGCGGTGGCTGGCGTGGACCCGTCGGTAATGGGCACCGGCCCGATTCCGGCAGTGAAGCTGGCATTGCAGCGCGCCGGCCTGGAGCTGTCGGCAATGGATGTGATCGAGTCCAATGAAGCCTTCGCCGCGCAATCGCTGGGCGTCTGCCGTGGCCTGGACCTCGATCCGGCCCGCACCAATCCGAACGGCGGCGCGATCGCGCTCGGCCATCCGCTCGGCGCTTCCGGCGCGATCATCACCGTCAAGTGCATCTATGAGCTCATGCGCACCGGCAAGCGCTATGGCCTGATCACGATGTGCATCGGCGGCGGTCAAGGTATTGCGGCGGTGGTGGAACGGCTGTAAGGCTGTTGCGCGGGACGAAAAGTCTCGCGTGCCGCCTTGCATTGCGTAGGGTGGGCACAGCCCACGCGTTTTTACGATCAAGGTCGAATGTCCGGATCGCGAGCAACGCGTGGGCTGCGCCCACCCTACGTGTTTATAATCGCGCTCTTCGCATCCACCACGTCCCTCCATGCCTTCCCGCATCGCGCTGATTTCCGCCGCCGCTTCCGGCCAGGGCAAGACCACGGTCGTAGCTGCCCTGGCGCGGCGCTGGCGCAATGAAGGCAAGCGCGTGCGCGTGTTCAAGACTGGCGCCGACTTCCTCGATCCGATGCTGCTGCAAGTTGCCAGCGGCGCGCCGGTGTCCAATCTCGATCTGTGGATCAATGGCGAAGCCGCATGCCGCCGCGCGCTGGCCGATGCGGCAAGTGATGCCGACATCGTGCTGATCGAAGGCGTGATGGGTCTCTATGATGGTTCTCCTTCATCCGCGGACCTGGCGCGGGCTTTCCATGTGCCGGTGATCGCGGTCATCGATGCCTCAGCGCTCGCGCAAACCGCCGGCGCGCTGGCTATGGGCTTGCGCGATTACGGCCCGGTGCGGCTGGCCGGCGTTATCGCCAATCGCGTCGCGGGCCCGGCGCATGCGGCCATGGTGGCAGCATCGCTGCGCGACATCCCGCTCCTGGGCAGCCTGACCGCGCAGGACGCGGCGCTGCCCGAACGGCATCTGGGCCTCGTCCCCGCCACGGAATTGCCCGATCTCGATGCCCGGCTCGAGCGTCTTGCGCAAGATCTGTCGCTCGATGCGTCGATCTGGCAGGCGCTGCCCGAGGTGCGCATCGAAGCCGCGGCCACGACGGCGCCGGCGCCCTCGTTGCGCGGCAAAACCATCGCGGTCGCGCAGGATGCCGCATTCTGCTTTCTCTATCCGGACAACCTCGATTGCCTGCGCGCGCTCGGCGCGACGCTGTGCCCGTTCTCACCGCTGGCCAATGAAGCCGTGCCGGCGCATGCCGATGCGCTGTATCTGCCCGGCGGCTATCCCGAGCTGCATGGCGCAACGCTGGCCGCTGCCACGCGATGGCAGGCATCGGTGCGCGACTTCCATGCGCGCGGCCTGCCGATCTGGGCCGAATGCGGAGGCATGATGGCGCTGGCTGATGCCATCGTCGACCATGCGGCGCAACGCTGGCCCATGGCAGGCCTGCTGCCGGGCGAAGCGATGATGCAAGCGCGTCTGGGCGGGCTCGGCCCCCAGGCATTGCCCTTGCCGCAGGGCCAGCTGCGCGGCCATGCGTTTCATTACTCGCGCCTGGAAACCGCGCTTGAGCCAGCCACGCACACCCTTGCCCATCCTTCCGGCGTGCCGGGCGCGGCGCTGTACCGGGTCGGCACGCTGGCAGCCTCGTATTTCCATGCCTGGTTTCCTTCCTGCCCGCCGGCTGCCGCGGCGCTGTTCGGCGCAAGGCAAAGCGTATGAAGATGCGCCACGTCCTCGCCGCACTGCTGTGCGCAATGCTCACGCTTCCAGCCTGCGCCGCTGTCAGCGCACGCGACGACGCGGGTCATACCATCACGCTGCCGCAACCCGCGAAGCGCATCATCTCGATGGCGCCGCATGTGACCGAGCTGCTGTTTGCCGCGGGCGCAGGCCCGCAGATCGTCGGCGCCGTCGCCTACAGCGATTATCCCGAAGCAGCCAGGGCGATACCGCGCGTCAGCGATGCGCTGCAGCTGGACCTGGAACGCATCGTGGCGCTGCGCCCGGATCTGGTGGTGGTGTGGAGCCACGGCAGCCCGGAACGCCAGGTGGAACAATTGCGCCGGCTCGGCATTCCCTTGTACTTCAACGATCCGCGCCGGCTCGACGATATCCCGGACAGCATCGGGCGTCTCGGTCATCTCGCCGGCGTCGATGCCAGCGCCAATGCGGCAGCCGCGGCGCTGCGCGCGCGGCTGGCCGCGCTCGCAGACCATGATGGCGAGCGCCGCAGCTTGCGGGTGTTCTACCAGGTGTGGAACAAGCCGCTGTACACGCTGGGCGGCGCGCACATCGTCAGCGATGCGATACGGTTATGCGGCGGCGAGAACATCTTCGCCAGCGAAAGAGCGGCGGCGCCGGCGGTCGGCATCGAAGCGGTGCTGGCGGCCGATCCGGACGTGATCATCGGCAGCGCCGGGCCGGATGCGCCGGATGGCGCGCTGGCGATGTGGCGCGCCTATCCCGGCATGCGCGCGGTGCGCTTCGGCAATCTGCTGACAGTGGATGGCATCCTGCTCAATCGCGCCGGACCGCGCATGATCGATGGCGTTGCGCAGCTGTGCGCGCGCTTCGATGAAGCGCGGCGGCATGCGATGGGCAAGCGTTAGCGCGTATTGCGACGACGCGGATAACGAGCGCAACGCGTCGAGATCAACCAGCGTTTAAGCACGCTGCACGGCACGTGGTCGCTTCCATGCAGTCAGCGTTCAGCAGCTGCGGAGCATGCTGCGCGCTGCTGAACGACATCCATCACTGTCCGGCCAGGCAGAACGCCAGCCCGCGCTCGGCGGTCGACGCCGCATGAATGCGATTGCGGCCGAGCCGCTTGGCCTGATACAGCGCCGCATCGGCCCAACCAAGCAGCTCAGCGAGCGTTGGCGCGCGCTCCTCTGCCTGTGTGGCCCTCGCTTCCTGCGCTACATAGCCGAGCGATACGGTGTAACTGATATTGCCGCCGGTAGTCAGACGCACCGATTGCCTGGCGATCTCGGCATGGATGCGTGCGGCGATGTCGCGCGCGGCATCCGCGCCGCAGCCGGGCAGGAATACGCACAGCTCCTCGCCACCGTAACGTCCGGCGATATCTTGAACCCGTATGTGCTGCTGCACCAGGCGCGCCGCATGCCGTATCACCGCGTCGCCGGCGGCATGTCCATGGGTATCGTTGATGGTCTTGAAATGATCGAGATCGATCATCAGCAGCGCGCAGGATGCGCCGGGCTTCTCCAGCGACTGCTGCGCCAATTCGAAAAACGCGCCGCGGTTGTACAGACCGGTGAGCGCATCGCGACGCGCCATCTCCAGCAGCAGTTGCTGCTGTCGGTCGCTGAGCATGCCGAAGAAACCGAAGCTGCCGGCAACGATCAACAGGCAGCAGGCCGCGATCGTGGCGAGCACCGCATCGGTGGAAGCGAATGGCGAGACCGCCAGCGCGCCGGCCCCGAACAGCGCCACCCACAGGCGCCAGACGATGGTGACGCCAAGCAGGAACAGCACTGCGAGCATGACCCGGCAATACGAGAGCGGCAGCTTGTTCCGACCCTGCATCAGCCGCCGCATGCAAATCGCCACCATCGCCAGGTGGCAAAGCGCGATGCTCAATACCGTGGCTAGACGCGGTGCGCCGAAATCATAGGTGGCGATGATGCCCGACATACCCAGCGCCGCAAGGCCGATGCTGGCCGCGCGCGAAGACGGCCGCTCAACCAGACGCAGAAAGGCGCGTGTGACGAATACTCCGGCCAGCACAGCGAGCGCGTTGGCAAAGAAGAAGGTGAACAGCATCGATGCCATGGGATGAAGGAACCACAGCATGCATGCACCGCCCAGGGCCAGCATCGCCCGCCCCCACTCGACACCCTCGCGCTGCCTGCCCGGCGTGCCATTGGCGAAGAGGAAGGAAAAGCCACTCGACAGAAACGCCAGCATCGCAGTGGCGAACATCAGCGTCGCCGGGTCCAGTCTGAACGCCATGGTGATTGTCTTCGGGGATGTAATTGTTTTAATAGTTGTAGCAGTATCCCACAAGAGATTTCCTGTTTGCAATCATTTCGCCGTGACCTGGAGCCTATTCGCTTCAGTTCACCAGCGCACCGCGCCAAACCCGTCCGCCGGTTGCCAAGTGTAATACACGCCAATGCTGTCTTCCCGCTGCTTCTGCGCTTCGCTGTCGGGAAAAGCATATTTGCGGCGCGAAGTGATGTATTCCAGCGCGAGCGCGTGGTTGCGATGGATGCGCCAGGTCAGCGCCGCCGAGCCGCGCAGCACCCGGTCGGTGCCACCGGCTTCCGGGATGGTGAGTTTGCCGTCAAAGAATTCGCGCGCATTCACATCGACGGAGAACCGGTTATTGACGATGAGCCGCAACGACAGCGCCGCCTGCGGAGCAAAACCATAGTGGTATTCCTCATTGGAGGCGCTGCGCACTGTGCCGGTCGAGGTGTAACCGATACCGGCCGACGCATGAGCCAGGAGCGCAATGCTGTCGCTGAGCCACCATTGCGCATTGCTGCCAAGCGACAGCCCGGTACTGGCAACCTGGAACAGCTGTGGCGAAAGGAAATCGTAACTGCCGTAAAGCCCCCAGATGCCGCGCAGGCGTTCACCCGCGTCAAAATCCTTCCCGAGCAGCAGACCGCGCGTGGACAGGCTTTCAATGCCGCGCACATTCGTCACGCGCAGGGCAAAGCTGAAATAGTCGAACGGGCGGCGATATTGATAGCCGGGCTTGCCCGGCAAGCCGTAGTCGAGCCGGAAATCGGCGGCAACGTCGTTGCGCTTCGGTGAAAGCGAAGAACCGGGCGTATTGTTCTGCACAGCGTCCACGCCGATGCGCAGTCGCGCGTACAGCGCCGGGTCGTTGCTGGCAAAGATGTCCGAGCCCTTGGCCGGGCGGAAGTGGCGATTGAAGGCCACCGGCGGCGACAGTACCGCGGTCGCCAGCTCGCGCCATACGGGTGGCAGACCGTAGCCGTTTTGCAGCACCAGATTCGACATGCGGTACAGCGATTCGCCGAGAAAGCTGCCGCCGATGCTCGTGGTGATCTGATCGTTGCGCGAAGGCGGCGTGGTTTCGCCGGCGATTTCCCAGATCGCGCTGCCGGCGAAGGCATAGCCGAAGGACTCCCAGAAGTTCAGGCCGTTGCTGCGCGCGATGCCGTAGTAGATCGACCCCTGGTACGGATGGCCGAGCTGGTTGACTTCGAAGGGATCGTGGTCCACCTGCCAGCTGCTGTGCAGGTTCTTGCGTATCGAGTGCAGGCTGACGTCGTAGTCCGAAGCCGGCCCGATGAAGGCGTAGTCGATACGGTTGAGCAGCAACTGAAAGCCGAGTATTTCCAGAGCTGCAGGCAGATAAGCCTTGTAGGCTTGGTCATCGGATGTATCCGACGCATCGGCTTGCGCAGCCGGCGCGCGTCTGCCAAGCACTTCGCCGCGCTCGGTCGCCTGCGCCAGCGCTCTTTCCGACAGCAGCATGCTGCCGAGCGAGACGCTGTCTTCGGCATGAACCTGGACGCTTGCGGCCAGCATGAAAGCGGCAAGCCAGGCCTGGGGCCGGGACGCGCGACTGTCCCTGCATGAATTGTTCTTGTTCATCGTGATGACAGCCGGAAGCGGAGGATGGACGTCCCGGGCCGCGTGCATCGCGCAGCGCAGCGCCGCTGGCATTGTCGCGCTTGTCTGCATGCGCTCAGTTATGCGCAAGCAAGGAATGATTCTTTCGCCCGTGGTGGTACGCAAGCGCTGCAGCGGGTGAAGGCGATGCGGGCGTCAAGGCCGCCCACGGCCTTGACGCCCACACCGCCATTCAGGCCCGTCTGCCGCCGAGCTTGTCCCAGGCCGCGCGCACCGCAGGCAGTGCCTGCTGCCAGCTCAGGCGAGAGGCGCCGCGCGCAACATCCCACTCGCCGGCCAGCCGCGATTCGGCTTCCTCGAAGCGGGTGCCATAGCGTCCGAAGGTGGTGTAGCCGAGGTGGTAGGCCGGCGCATAGTCCTCATAGCGGTATTCGCCGAGGCGATACGGCTCGCCATCGAAGGCACGGCGCCAATAGGCCTCTTCTTCGCCGTAATGCATGGGCATGCCGGGAGACGACGCCGAAGGTGCATCGGCAACAGGATGCGCCACAGCGTCCTGACCCTTGCCCATCGCCGCGCCGGCGCCAGCCAGGCCACCGATGGCCGCGCCCGCGGCCATGCCCGGAGGCCCGCCCAGGGCCGCGCCGACCAGCGCGCCCATCGTGGTGGCAACGCCGGTAGCGATGGTTTGCTCGGTATGGCGGGTGCGGGTCTCGTCGGCCTCGGCCGCAGCTGGCGTGGCCGCAGCAGGAGCGGCCTGTGACTGCGACGCGGTTTCCGCCGTCGCCTTCCCGGCCATGCCGCCGGCGACCGCGCCGATCGCCGCGCCCGCCGCCATGCCGAGCGGCCCTGCGGGCGCGCCGATGACAGCGCCACCGACAGCACCGCCGCCCGCCCCCAAGCCCGTGCCAAGCACATGCTCGCCATTGCTGTCGCGCCAGCTGCGCTCCAGCTCGCGCGCATCCTCTTCCGATCGCGGCGCAACGCCCATCAGGATGCCGCCCTCGTGGATGCCCTGCTCATAATGCTTGACCCGTTCTTCCGGAATGCCGGCGCCGATCAACGCGCCCAGCAGACCGCCGGTGACGCCGCCAGCGCCAGCGCCGGCCAGGCCCGCAGCCAGCGGCCCGGCGATCACGAGGCCAAGTCCGGGTAGCGCGATGCTGGTGCCCACTGCCGCCACCACGCCGGCGATCGCGCCCAGGGTGCCGCCTATGCCCGCGCCGATGCCGGCGCCTTCGGCCGCCTTGCTGCCGAGCTCGGTCTGCACCGCATCGTCGCCGGAAAAATGGCGCTTGCGCGTTGCGTCCGACATCACGACATTCACATGCTCGCGGTCATAGCCGCGGCGGGAAGCGGCTTCCCAGGCGCGCTCGGCGCTGGCGCGGTCGCGGAACAGGCCGGTGACCATGGCGGTGCCCGGCGAGCGATGCTGTTCCAGGCCTGCGGCGAGAGAACGGTCTTGCGGTGTTTCAGCCATCTGCAATCTCCTTGCCCGTGCGGGCGCAGCGCATGCGGAGGGCTTCGACTCGATGGTCTCTGAAGCGCCGTCCGCTGATCAAAATCTGTCAGACGGGCAGGCGCAGGTGTGGTTCCGGCGGCGACAATGCGGCTTACGGCTGCGCAAGAAGCGCTGATGCGACGCCAGCGCGGTTGCATGCCATAGTCGCCGTCAGACTCGGCTTCGCCTCGGAAGACAGACGATCGCGCATCGCCGTTTTTCTGCACGTATGGCCGCTTACTGTTCCCACGGCTGCGCCACCTTCCGCTCCTTCAGGCTCAGCAGCAGCATGGCCAGGCGCAGACGAGTTGCCTCGGCTGTGACCGCCGTCGAGCCAAACTTCTGGTCCTGCAAGATCAGCGCGTCGCCAAGGGGATGTACCACGTCGGTCGGCACGGTAGCTGATGCGCCTTCCAGCTCGGGCTTGTTCCATCGCGAACGCAGTTCGCCGATACGCGCATTGCGCGCGCGTTCTTCGTTGATGCGCTTGGCTTGCGACGCTTGTGCTTCCTCCACGTGATGGTCGAGCGTCACTTCCAGCAGGCTGATGTTGTTGTGCATTGCTTGCGCGATTTCTTCCAGCCCGGCGGCGCCGAGCCGAGTGCGTGACAGCCGTATTTCGCTTAGATGCTGATCGCGCCGGATGAGCCGGGCGATATCACCTGCAGCTTCGTCATCGAAAGCGTTGTTGGACAGATCCAGCACGCTCCAGGAGTGTTCAGTGCCGATTTCCTCGGGAAGATAACGAATCTGCGCCGCCTGCAGCTCCAGGGAACTCAGGTTCAACACCTTCGGCGCCTTCTTCGCGTCTACTGGAGTCTGATCCAGAGTGTGCGCCGGCTCCTTGCGGCTTTCCAGCAGCCAGTGCATGGATTGCTTATGGTCCGGCGTGCCGAGATCGCCGCTTCGGTACAGTCGCCCGAGCTGCTCCGCCGCGTGCCTGCTGCCGCGCTGTTCGGCGGATTTGAAGAACTCAAAAGCGGCCGGGATGTCCCTGACAACGCCGTTGCCGTTCAGGTACAGCCGTCCCAAGGCACATTGCGCCTGCGAGTTACCATTGGCTGCGGCCTTCCTGTACCAGTCAAGTGCCTGGCGCATATTGACCTCGGTACCATCTCCCTTCTCGCATAGGGCGCCGACCCGATACTGTGCATGCGCGTCTCCGTACTTGGCGGCCTCGGCAAGCCAGAAGCGGCCAGCAGCTTTGTCTTCCGAAATGCCGATACCGTGCTCGTAGCAAGCCGCAACCATTTTTTTTGCACCGGCGTGGCATGTCAAAGCAGCGCGGCGAACCATATCAAAAGCCTCGCGCGCCGTTTCAGTAATTTCCTGCTGGCCTTGGGAACCACGTTTTCCCTCCCAAGCAGTCTGCATCCATATCCTTGCAAGCTCGACCTCGGCCTGAGAGCAGCGCTGTTGCGCCGCCTTGAGCATCCATTCCTCACCCAGCTTCTCGTCCTTCTCCACGCCAAAGCCGGACCGATAAAACATGCCCAGCAGGTACTGGCCGAACGCATGCCCCTGCTGCACGGCCTGTGAAGCGAAGTGATATGCCTGCTCCATACTCTTTTCGACACCCGTACCATTCTTGTACGCAAGGGCCAGGCAAACCTGCGCATCGGCGTTTCCGCGTTGCGCCGCTTCGCGGCACCAGGCAAGGTCTTGCTGAAGGTCGGGCTCATCGATGGCATCCAACACGGACGTCGGTTGTGCGTCTGATAGGGGTTGCCCCTGCTGCTCGATACAGCGAGCGGCCATGCAATACCAATGCAGCGATTCGCGCGTGTCTTTCTTCACGCACCAACCGTTAGCATACAACTGCGCCAGAGCGTGACACGCTTCAACGTGGCCGCCTTGCGCTGCCCTGCGATAGAACTCGATGGCCTTATCAATTTGCTGCTCGGTTACGAAACCGTTGTGATAGTTGCAGGCAGTCATATACAGGAAGAAAGCATCGTTGGGGCCGCCGGCTGCTCTTTGCCCTTTGATGAGCTGTTCCCACCTCCCCTGAAGTCGCTGCGTGCTACGCTTCAACAATGATGTGGTGACGCCAAAACCAAACTGCGCTCGCGCCCATTCGCTATCCACAGCCGAGCGGAACCATTCGATCGCCTTGGAAGGATCCGCCTCCCTATCCAAACCTTCCAGGCTCATGCAGCCCAGCGTCTGTTGCGCCTGGATGTTGCCCGCGTTTGCGGCCTGCCGGTACCAGTCCAGCGCTTGACATGGGTCTTCCTGCACACCTCGCCTTCGTAATACATCCGAGCCAGGCGACATTGCGCCTGCGCATCGCCCCAGCTTGCCGCCTGCATGCACGCGAGAAATTCCCGTTGCGTCAGGTCCACCGTCTCGACCACATACGATTCCACGACGCAGTCGGGCGGCAATGGCTCCGCATCCGATGTATCCATGTCGCTTGATGGTTCGTCCGTGTCCCGATTCGTAGCTTCGCCGTGGTCGACTTCCTGGCTCGTGGGCATCGGGGCGCCCGCTTGCGATTGGCCGGTTGTAAATGCTGGCGCCTCGTCCAGGCGCGGGCGTTTTGCCGGTGGCTGGTCTCGCGCAGATTCCTCGGTCTCTTCACGTCCGCTCTTCATCTGCGGCGAACGTGCGGTTTGCATTGGCGGCTCGCCACCCGCTGTGTCCTGGGGCGCGATGCCAGACTTTTGTGTATGAGGATCGGATCCTCCCAATGGCAGCGTTGGCGCTCTTGGTCCGGTCCCATTGTGCTTGGCAGGAGAGATTGGCGTCATGGCATCCCTTGGTTCGGGTCAAAAACGCCATGAATAGGACGGCCGCAGACAAAGTTCATTTGCCTGCAGTGCCGTTCGATGTACAAAACGAAACGATGAGGTTTTCGCCGCGAATTCCGGCAGCCATGCAAGCAAGCTGTCACCCACTGCTGCACGCGCATTCGGACTTTCGTCTCAGGCTGCCTGCACACCACCCGCCATCTGCTCCAGCACATGCCGCGCCATGCTGTCGGCCAATTCCCGTTCCGCGACGAAGACCCGGTCTGCGCTTTCCTCGCGCAGCAGCTCGGCTTCGGCATCGCTGTGGCTGCGCACCGCGCTGCGTATCTGCGGATTGAGTGCGCGCGCTGTCGCAATCATCCTGCGCACATCGAAAGCGTCAGGCGCGGCCACCACCAGCATCGCCGCGCGGGCAATGTGGGCCTGGATCAGCACACCGGGCTCGGCCGCGTCGCCGGCCACCGCAGCCAGGCCGCGCGCGCGCTGGCGCTCGACCCGCTCGCGGTTCTGCTCAACCACGACATAGGCAATGCCGCGCTCTTCCAGCTCGGCCGCGATGCGCTTGCCGACGCGGCCATAACCAACCAGCACCACGTGCCGGTTCAGCCGCTCCTGCGGCACCGTCATCGGCAGCTCGGCCAGTGGGTCAGGGTAGCGCGGCGGCGGCGACGACGACGTGGCATCGCGGCGCTCGGCCAGCGCGGCCAGCTTGAACATCGCCGGATTGAGCGCAATCGACAGGATCGCGCCGGCCAGGATCAGGCTTTGTCCCGTGGCCGGCAACAAGCCCAGCGACATGCCCAGCCCGGCCAGGATGAATGAGAACTCGCCAATCTGCGCCAGGCTCGCCGATACCATCAACGCGGTATGCAGCGGATAGCGCAACAGGCGCACCAGCGCAAAGGCAGCCAGCGATTTGCCGAACACGATCACCACGACCACGGCCAGCACCTGCCATGGATGCTCGATCAGCACACGCGGATCGAACAGCATGCCCACCGACACGAAGAACAGCACCGAGAACGCGTCGCGCAGCGGCAGCGATTCCTCGGCTGCGCGGTGTGACAGCGCCGACTCGCGCAGCACCATGCCGGCGAAGAAGGCGCCCAGCGCGAACGACACGCCGAACACATGCGAGGCGGCATAGGCGATGCCGACCGCCGCGGCAATCACGCACAGCGTGAACAGCTCGCGCGATTCGGTCTTCGCTACCCGCCACAGCAGCCACGGAAACAGCTTTCTGCCCACGATCAGCATGAAGGCGACGAACGCGGCGACGCGACCCAGCGTTGCCGCCAGCGTCTGCCACAGTGGCGTGTCGTCGCCCGACTGCGTGCCGCCGAGCGCGCCGGACAAGGCCGGCAGCATCACCAGCACCAGCACCATGACCAGGTCCTCCACGACCAGCCAGCCGACCGCGATGCGGCCGTTGATGCTGTCGAGCACATGCAGGTCTTCCAATGCCCGCAGCAGCACCACGGTGCTGGCTACTGATAGCGCCAAACCAAACACCAGCCCGGCGCCGAAGCTCCAGCCCCACCACTGCGCCAGGCCGATGCCCATCGCGGTGGCCGCGGCGATCTGCATCAGCGCGCCGGGCAAGGCGATGCGCCGCACTTGCATCAGATCGTCCAGCGAGAAATGCAAGCCCACGCCGAACATCAGCAGCATCACGCCGATTTCCGCGAGCTGGCTCGACAACTGCACATCGGCGACGAAGCCCGGCGTGGCTGGCCCAATAAGGATGCCGGCGGCGAGATAGCCGACCAGCGCTGGCAGGCGCAGGCGCACGGCGATGAGGCCAAAGGCCAGACCAAAGCCAAGCGCCGCGGCGATCGTGGTGATCAGATTGATGTCGTGGGTCATGCTCGGTCCTGGCGAAAAAGGTGGAAGACAGGGGTAGGACGATAGTGCAACGCGGCAGTTCCGGTTAGGCCGCAGCGAGAGCGATGCGCAAGGAAAAAACGGCCGGATCGTTTTCGCGTGCGAGGAATCGCCGCATCTTCCGTTCGTAGTTCGTAGGGCCTGCTCCGCCCACGCGGCACGCCAATCACCGCGTGGGCTGTGCCCACCCTACACGACTGCAAATCGAACTGCCCCTATGATTCCAGCAAGGCGGCAACGGGCCGACCGCGGCCCGTCCATCCCTTGGCTCACTATGCGGCCACGGCAGCCGCACGGTGTCCCAGAACGCGCAATGCGCCGAATCCTCATGCCGCATCTCGATGCGCGAGCCTATGTAGAGATACGCCGGATCGCGCGGCGAAGTCGCGCTCCAGGCAGCGCCCGGTGCGCCCGTCTTCGCCAGGCCGGTCCAGTCCGCCACCATGCGCTGCTGTATGGCGAGGTCGGTCGCGGTGGGCCGGTAGCTGCCTTCCCATGGAAAGAGAAACGCATGCTCAACGGTATGGATCGCGCCCTGGGCCTTGAGCTCGGCATCATTTTCCAGCGCATGGTCGAACAGGTAGCGGTATACCGCTTGCGACTGCGAAGTCGCAAGCGCAGCCGCCACGCGCCGGCTCTGGCAGGTGAAATAGGCGTCGGTGGTCGCGCGCACCAGCGCCATGTGCGGCGAGGCATAGGCAGCCATCGGATACTGCTCGCGCACCCGCGCCGCTTCGTTCGCGCCGAAAGCCCTGGTCAGCGCGGCTTCATAGCTGGCTGCGTCCTTCGCCGGTCCGAGCCCCGCGGCCCATTGCATGGTTTCCTCGGTGGCGTTGCCGATGATGACCGGCATGTGGGCATGCTCGCCCTTGCGTATCGCCGCGATCGGCTGCTGCGGGAATACCTGGCCATCCATGTTCGGGCCGTGCTGGCGCGGCTGCACGCCGAAGCTGCCCGGCAGCGCGGCGACGATGTCCTGCGGACTCTTGCCTCGCAGGCAGGCCGCATCCGCATTCGGGCCGCAGCCGAGCTTTTGCGAAAGCAGCGCCCCGGTGCCGTTTTCGGCGTCGGCCAGTGTCTGCAGTTCGCAGCCGGTGGGCACGCTGCTTTCCATGGCCGCCGCCTGGAACAGGCCACGCGCTGCGGGCGCGGTCATCAGCGCGCAGATATTGCCGCCGCCGGCCGAGGTGCCGAACAACATGATGCGCTTCGGATCGCCGCCGAATGCAGCGATGTTCTGCTGCAGCCAGCGCAGCATCGCGATCTGGTCGAGGCTGCCGTAATTACCGGAGACATGTTCCGGGTTTTCGGCGTCCAGCGCCGGATGCGCCAGAAAGCCGAGCGCGCCGAGCCGGTTGTTGAAGCTCACGTGAATGACGCCCTGCGGTGCCGCCAGCTTGCCGTTGTAGTTCACGCCGCCAAAGCCGGGCGAGCCCTGGCCGGAAAACGCATGGTTGCCGCCACCGGTCAGGAAGACCATTACCGGCAGCGGCTGGCGCGGCATCTCCTTCGGCCGCCAGATGTTGAGCGTGAGGCAGTCTTCGCTACCGATGACGGCCCGGCCATCCCATTGCGGGCAGACCGGCCCGAAGCGGCTGCCGTCACGCACGCCCTGCCAGGGCTGCACCGGCTGCGGCGCGCGCCAGCGCAGGCTGCCCACCGGCGGCTGCGCATACGGGATGCCCTTGAAGGCGATCGTGTCGCCATCGGCCATGCCGCGCACCGCGCCTGAGCCGGTGCAAACCACATCGCCATTGCCACAGGCGCTAGTGCCCGGCCCAGCGCACGCAGTCAGCGCTGCCGCCGCAGCAACGGCGCACCAGGCCGCCATACGATGCAGGATCTCCCTTGCGCCAGCGCCCATGGCGCCACCTTCCCCGCGTTCCTCCATGGAATTTCCTTTTTGAATTGATTATGGGAGCGCGCATGGTAGGGGCTAGCGCTGCGCCCGGTCAAATGCGCGGCCAACGCCGACGGCGCAGCACGCAAAGCAAACGCGGCGCGGCGCTGGTCGCCGGGCGTGGCACGCGTCGATAAGGTAGCTCGGGCGCCAGTTCCGACAAGGCCGGCCGGTGCCGGTTTGCACCTGCATCGGGAAGGTGCCTGCCCCGCTTCTTCCCTTACGCTGCCGCAGCGGATCATGCTGCCGACAGGGGCATTTTCACGAAACAGTGGAGCTTCGCTTAATCAGAAGCCCGATTAACTGAAAAGCATGCAAAAACCCTTGAAAAATCGGGCTTACCCACCATCTGAGACGAGTGCCGGAACCTTCTTTTCACAACAGAATTATTGTTTTCAAACAGTGACTTGGATGCCATTAAGCCAACGTGAAGCAGCTTCGTTTAAGCAACTTTATTTTCAAATTAAACCAGCGGATTTGTGTTGCAAATGCTCGCTTTTCCAGCTACTATGTACTGTGTTTACATACAGTGTTCGGCGCAACATGGCGCTGTTTCTGGCCCAAGACGGATGGCAAATGCCTGCTGGAATTAATTCCAATACATTGGTTAAGTCGGGCACCGCGCCCGACTGAAGTATTCCCTGAACCGAAGATGCAAGCGCTAGGTTCCTGACGCGCCTTTCTCACTTCTCGCGACGATTTCGTCACTTTGATCTTATGAACAAGCTCGGATCCCGGGCATAGGCATGGCGCAGCGGCGGTGTTTTCACCGGAGCGCATTGACAAACATTTCCGGCGTCTTCCTCTTCGACAAGCGCCATGGGCCAGTGGGTCCGCATTCTGTTTCCTCTATTGACAGCCAAAGCTGGAGTCTTATGAAAAAGCTGAGAGTTCATTTTCCGCAACCGGTCGATGCGAGCGACTTCGAGCTGGCTGCCAACAGCGACACCGTGCCGCCGGCGCTGGTGGATGCGATCCGGGTGACTTCGGAAATCTGCGGCCAGTCGCTGTCGATCGCGGCCGCGCGCATCCTCGCCGGCGACCTCGCCGAGTTCGATGAGAACGCGATCATGACGGCGCTGTCGCGCTGCCGCATGGAGGTGCAGGGCCGGCTCAAGGTGGGCGACATCATCGTGCGCATCGCCGACGGCCGTCCGGATGTCGATGAAGCCTGGAGCCTGTTGCCGTTGGACGAGGCGGCTTCGACGGTGTGGACCGAAGACATGGCGCAGGCCTGGGGCATGGCGCTGCCGCTGCTGGAGTCCGGCGATAACGCCGGCGCCCGCCGCGTGTTCGCCGAGCACTATGCGCGCGCGGTGCAGGCGGCGCGCGTGCGGCGCGATCCGGTGCGCTGGATGCCGTCGCTGGGCCGCGACATGAAAGACCGCGAGCGCGCGCTCACTGACGCGGTGAAGAAGGGGCGCCTGAGCGCCGCGCAGGTGGAAAGCCTGCTGCCGCCGGGCGACCTGTCGCGGGTGGTGGGCGCGCCGGCACAGCCAGCGCCACGCAATCTGCATTGATGCAACCGAACAGGGTGCAAAAGGAATCGACGATGAGTGAGCAGGCAGGTTGGGACGACGGCGGCATGCAGTGGTTCGAAGAGGCAGGCCGGCAACACGAGTTCGAATACGAAAACAAGGAAAGGAAAAAAGTCATGGCTGGATTTGAAATTCATCGCGCCACGAAACGCCGCGCCAAGCTCCGCCTTGGCATGTCGGGCCCCGCTGGCAGCGGCAAGACCTACTCCGCGCTCCTGATCGCCGGCGGCCTGGGCGGACGCATCGGCATGATCGATACCGAGCACGGCAGCGGCGATCTGTACGCCGACCTGCTGCCGGAAGGCTACGACGTGCTGCAATTGACGCCGCCGTATTCGCCGGCGCGCTACATCGAGGCGATCCATGCGCTCGAGGATGCCGGCGTGCAGACCATCATCATCGACAGCCTGTCGCATGCGTGGACCGGCGAAGGCGGCTCGCTGGACCGTCAGGGCAAGATTGCCGATAAGTCGGGCAACAGCTGGCAGGCATGGCGCCAGGTCACACCCGAGCACAATGCACTGGTGGAAGCGCTGCTGCAAAGCCGCTGCCACATCATCGCGACGATGCGTGCCAAGACCGAGTACGTGCAGGAAAAGGATGACCGCACCGGCAAGAGCGTGGTGAGGAAAGTCGGCCTGGCGCCGGTGATGCGCGATGGCATCGAATACGAGTTCACCACCTTCTTTGAGCTCGATGTGCATCACATGGCCTTCGCCGGCAAGGACCGCACCCGGCTGTTCGACGGCACCATCTTCAAGCCGGACATGGAGACTGGCCACCAGCTGCTGGCCTGGCTCGACTCGGGCGTGGATGCGCCGGTCAAGCGCGCCATGAGCGAAGAGCAGCGCGTCGAGGCATGCAATGCCATCTCGAACGCCAACACGCTGGATGAGCTGTTCAAGGCCTTCTCGCTGGGCTATCGCGCCGCGACCGCGCTGTCGGACAACGAGGCCCTGGCTGAGCTGACCGCGCTGAAGAACGAGCGCAAGGCCTGGCTCGAAGCCCAGCATGAACCGGTGGGCATTGCAGCATGAACCCGGTCTTCGAAGCCTTCGAGCTGGCGGCGCAATACCGCCAGCTGGCCGAGGTGCTGGCCGAGCGCCATGACGATCCGCAATTGATCGCCGACACGCTCGAGTCCATCGCCGGCCCGCTGGACGAGCGCCTCGAGAATCTGGCGAAGATGGTGCGCAATGTCGAAAGCGCCGCGCGCGGCGTGGAGGAAACCATCGCCAGTCTGCAGCAGCGTCATGAAGCGCTGACGCGAGCGGCCGAGCGCGGCCGCGAACTGATCGCCGACCTGATGCAGACCGCGCAGCGCGAGCGCGTCACCACCGCGCTGTTTTCGCTGGCCCTGCGGCGCAATCCGCCGCAGGTGGTGATCGATGCCGAGGATGCGCTGCCGGATGAGTTCCTGGTCCGGCACGAAGCGCCGAAACCGACGCCGGACAAGCGCGCGATCGCGGCCGCGATCCGCGCCGGCAATGCGGTGCCGGGCGCGCATGCTGAACAGCGCACGCGGCTGGAGATTCACTGAGGCGCCGAGGCACTGAGACGCACTGCACGGCACGACAACCCTGCTTCAACGTTTTTAACCACCCTTGGGAGTAAGCCATGAGCACCCTGAACAAAGTCACCCTGATCGGCTACCTGGGACGTGATCCGGAGACCCGCTCCACCGCCAACGGCGACGCGGTCGCCCACTTCACGCTGGCAACCACCGAGACCTGGAAAGACAAGGCCACCGGCGAAAAGCGCGAAGCCACCGAGTGGCATCGCGTGGTGCTGTACCGCAAGCTGGCGGAGATCGCGGGCCAGTACCTGAAGAAAGGTTCGCTGGTGTATGTCGAAGGCCGTCTGCAGACGCGCAAGTGGACCGGCAAGGATGATGTCGAACGCTACGTGGTCGAGATCATCGCCGACGACCTGCGCATGCTTGGCGGACGCAACAGCCATGCCGAGGACGCGCCGGAGCACAAGCCCGAAGCGGAACAGAGCAGCGCCATCACGCGCAAGAGCGCTCGCCCGCAGCCGGCGGAGTTCGAGTTCGAGGATGACGCGATTCCGTTCTGATGCGGCATCGCTCGTGCTGCGGCCGTCGTGATGGCCGCAGCACAGCCGTAGGGCCTGCTCCGCCCACGCGCTTGTTCGATCCCGTTCGATCACCGCGTGGGCTGCGCCCACCCTACAGAAAAGCCGCCTGCGGATAATCCTTTCCGCCGTAATCTCCCGCACCTCGCTCCCTCATGACCCAGATCTCCGGCGTCCTCTCCTCCCTCTCCGTCTACAACCAGAAATGGGGCCGCGGCAGCATGCGCCTGGACGATGGGCGCCGGCTGACCTGCGTCGGCGAAGCGCTGGCCACGCTGGCGGCGGGCAACCGCTATCGCTTCGAAGGACAGATCCTCGAGCATCCTCGCTACGGCCGTCAGATCGCGGTGGCGTCGGCGGCCATCGATCTGCCCTCTTCCACCGACGCGCTGGTCGCGCACCTGATGGCCAACTACCGCGGCTGCGGCGAAGCCACCGCGAAGAAACTGGTCGAGCATTACGGCGAGCGGCTCGACGCATTGCGCAAGATCCTGGTCGAACGGCCGGCCTCGCTCGACTTTTCCGTCGTCACCCGGCGCAAGATCAAGGCGCTTGATACGCAGGACACCGCGTCCCTGATATGCCGCGAACTCTCCGGCCGCATCGGCAACGCCGGCATCGGCGCCGCGGTGTTGCGCCGCCTGGCCGAGTGGCTGCTGCCGTTGGCCGGCGAGACGGAGCCGGTGCGTCAGGCATGGACGTTTTTCGCTGCCGATCCCTATGCGCCGATACGCCAGGTCGAAGGCTACAACTTCCCGGCGGCTGACCGTGTCGCGCTCGAATGCCTGGGGCTGGCACGCGACGCACGCAATCGCCTGGCGGCGCTGGCCGCGTTTGTGCTTGCCGACGGTTGCGAGCGCAGCGGCCACAGCTTTCTTGATGGCGCCATGCTCGCGCAACGCATTGCCGCCTGGGATGGCGCGGTGGCGCCGGAGGCGGCCATTGCCGCGGCGCTGGAAGCCGGCGAGCCGCTAGTGCTGGAAGATGAGCGTTACTATCCGCGCCATCTCTACCATGCCGAAGTGTTGCTGGCGCGCCATCTCGCGCGCCGCGCGCTGGGCATTGCCGCGCCAATCTCATCCGTCACCGGCATCGAGCTCGGCGCCGAGATCGATGCCGCCGAAGCCGGCATGGGCGCGGGCTTCACGCTCGACTCCGAACAGCGCGCTGCCATCCTCGGCGTGCTCACGTCCACCCATACGCTGCACACCATCACCGCTGGCCCCGGCTGCGGCAAGACCGCGCTGATGGAAGTGCTGGCCCATGTCGCGCGCGATCGCACCATCCTGTTCTGCGCGCCGACCGGCAAGGCTGCGAAAGTGCTGGCCACGCGGGTGGCGCGCCACGGCCGCAATGCCTGCACGCTGCACAGCCTGCTGGGCGTGATGGAAGCGGGCGCGGCGGAGCGGCAGCGCTCGCTGGTTGCCGACATCGTAGTGGTCGATGAAAGCTCGATGCTGGACCTGTCGCTGGCGCGCGCGCTGTTCGATGCGCTGCCGGCCGACTGCCACCTGATCCTGCTCGGCGATACCGGCCAGCTACCCTCGGTCGGGCCGGGCGACGTGCTGCAGAGTCTGTTGAAGCTGCCGGGCGACCATCATCAATTGCATCGTGCGCATCGCAACGATGGCGGCATCCTGGAACTGGTGCGCCAGACACGCGACGGCGACATCGCCTGCCGCGATCTGCCCGGTGTGCATTTCGTGCGCGGCCTGCCGCCACCCGGTGAGGTGGGGCTTGCGCCGGTGATTGATGCCTATCTGGATGCGGCCGAGCGCTGCGGCCTGGAGCGCATTGCGCTCCTGATGCCGCGCCGCAAGGGCGACATCCATATGCCGGGCTGGAACACGACCTATCTGAACGAGGTGCTGCGTCAGCGCATCAATCCGCATGGCAGGCGTATTCCGGGCACCGCGCTACGCGTGGGTGACCGGGTACTGATCCGCAGGAACCTGGCGCTGGGCAGCGATGACGGCGCGGCGGCAGAAAGCGAAACTGGGGGCAGCGTGGTGAATGGCGATACCGGCCGTATCGAAGACTATGCCTGCGACACCGCCGGCCGCAATGTGCTCTACCTCGAGCTGCTGCTCGATGATGGCCGCCGCATCCATTTCCCCGGCGGCGCGCTGGAAGCGCTGGCGCTGGCCTATGCGCTCACCGTGCATGCGGCCCAGGGTTCGGAATACCGGGAAGTGATCGTGGTGCTGACCGGCGGCTCGCCGGCCTTCGTGCATCGCGGCATGCTGTACACCGCGTTTTCACGTGCACGGGAGCGGCTCACCGTGTTGGGTGAAGCGCCGCTTATTCATGCGCTGTGCGCAAGGCCCGCGCCGCAGCGCAATGCGCTGCTGATCGAGCGCACGCTGGGCAATATGCGCAAGATGACGGCTCGGGGGTATCGATAGCTGGACAGGGGAAAGTGTCGGGGAAGGATCGCTCTTCGTAGGGCCTGCTCCGCCCACGCGGCCATCGAAAAGACGCGTGGGCGGAGCAGGCCCTACGCGACGCGGCGAAACGGAATATTTCCTGCGCCGACTCAATCCACCGGAAACTCGGCAACCGGCGGCATTCCCGCATCGCGCTTGCCAACCGGAACGCACTGCGTCTCGCAATGCCCGACATCGACGGTGGCCACACAGGCTTCGAATTCATCGGCCACGCCCGAACTTTCGAAGGTATAGATGATGTCGTCGACCTGCACTTCGTTAGGCGCCACACGTATTGTTGCCATGCTTATCCTCCCTTGAAACGTTAAGCAGCGGCGATGCTAGCACGCGCACTCTGCAGTAACGGGCCTTCGAAAACGCCGATTTGAGCGGATCGTACCCCTGGCGCGCATCAGCAGCATTGCCACATATGAACCAATCCGGAACAGTCCCATCGAAATCTGAGCTTCCTCAATACCCCATGCAAGCGAGGTTTCCATGAGCAATGAAAAATCCACCCTGACCACGCGCCAGGGCCATCCGGTGCGAGACAACCAGGCCATGCGCAGCGTCGGCGAGCGCGGCCCGGCCACGCTGGAGAATTACCAGTTCATCGAAAAGATCACCCACTTCGACCGCGAGCGCATTCCCGAGCGCGTGGTGCATGCGCGTGGCACGGGCGCGCATGGCTATTTCGAAGCCTACGGCCGGATCGGCAATGAGCCGGCATCGAAATATACCTGCGCGCGGGTGCTGAACGAGACCGGCGTGCGCACGCCCGTGTTCGTGCGCTTTTCCACCGTGATCGGCGGCAAGGATTCGCCCGAGACCGCGCGCGATCCGCGCGGCTTCGCGGTCAAGCTCAAGACCGTGGATGGCAACTGGGACCTGGTCGGCAATAACCTGAAGATCTTCTTCATCCGCGATGCGATCAAGTTTCCCGACATGATCCATGCCTTCAAGCCGGACCCGGTGACGAACCGCCAGGAACCGTGGCGCTTCTATGACTTCGTGTCGCAGACGCCGGAAGCCCTGCACATGGTGACCTGGGTCAAGAGCCCCTGGGGCATACCGGCGAATTACCGCGAGATGGAAGGCGCCGGCGTGAACACCTACAAGCTGGTCAATGACCAGGGCGTGGCGCACCTGGTGAAGTTCCACTGGCAGCCGAAACAGGGGGTGCGCAATCTGACCGCGGCGCAGGCTGCCGAGATCCAGGCCGGCGATGTCGGCCACGCGACCAAGGACCTGTATGAAGCGATCGAGCGCGGCGACTTTCCGGAATGGGAGTTCTGCGTGCAGATCATGAGCGACGATGACCATCCGGAACTCGACTTCGATCCGCTGGACGACACCAAGCGCTGGCCTGAGGACAAATTTCCACTGCTGCCAGTGGGCCGCATGGTGCTGGACCGCAATCCGGAGAATGTCTTCGCCGAGACCGAGCAGTCCGCCTTCGGTACCGGCGTGCTGGTGGAAGGCGTTGACTTCTCGGACGACAAGATGCTGCAGGGCCGCACCCTGTCGTATTCGGATACGCAGCGCTACCGCGTCGGCCCCAACTATCTGCAACTGCCGATCAATGCGCCGCAGGACAAGGCGCGCGCCATGACCAATCAGCGCGATGGCCAGATGGCGTATTACGTCGACGCCGATGCCGGCAACAGGCACATCAATTACGAGCCCAGCAGCCTGGGCGGCCTGCGCGAAGCCGAGAAGCCCGCGAAGGAATATCACCAGTATGTGGAAGGCCATCTCGGCCGTTACCAGACTTCGCGCACCCAGGATGACTACCGCCAGGCTGGCGAACGCTATCGCACTTTCGAGGAGTGGGAGCGCGACGAACTGGTGGCCAACGTCGGCGGCGACCTGAAGCAATGTCCGGAGCCTATCCAGCTGCGCATGGTCTGGCACCTGTGGCATTGCGATCCCGACTATGGCCGCCGTGTGGCCGAGATCGCCGGCATCGATCTCGAACGGGCCAAGGCTTTGCCGCCGCTGCAGGGCAAGCCGGCGCCGGGACAACTGCGCAATGCCGCGACCTATACCGATGGCCGTGCCGAAACCTCGACAGCAACGGCGCAAGACGCCGAGATCGGCGAAACCGCCGGCGCCAAGTAAGCCGACGGTGCGGCCGCAGGCGTCTCTGCGCATGCGGCCGCAGGCGAGATGCCATGTGATGCCTGCGCTTCGCCCGCCGCGTGCGGGTGGCGCTTCCCTCCCCGTCAGCGAATTCCATGAGAGTCCATGCCTGAACATCCCGAGCAAGACCTGCTTGTGATTTCGCCCCATCTCGACGATGCGGCGCTCTCCTGCGCCGGAGCGATATGGCGTGCGCCGCGCGCGGCGGTGGTAACCATCTTCGCCGGCACGCCGCGCGATACCGCGATGCAAACCGATTGGGACGCGCGTTCAGGCTTTGCCAGCGCTGGAGCAGCAATGCTTGCGCGGCGCGCCGAGGATGTCGCGGCATTGAAGATTCTTGCGGCCAAGCCGATGCAGCTCGACTTCCTCGACAGCCAATACGGCGACACGCCGACGGCCGATGCGGTGGCAGCCGCGCTGGAAGACGCGGTGCGCGAGTTCGCGCCGAACACCGTTCTTCTGCCAGCGGGCCTGTTTCACTCGGACCATGTGATCGCGCATGAAGCCGCGCTGCTCGTCAGGAAGCGCTTGCCCGAGCTTGATTGGCGCATGTATGAAGAGGCGCATTACCGACGCATCGCCGGTTTCCTGCAGCGGCGTCTGGCGCGCCTCATCGATATCGGTGTGCAAGCCACGCCGCTGCCGAGCCGGCCCGATGCGGATGCCGCACCCGTCAAGGAAGCAGCGATCGCTTGTTATGCCAGCCAGTTGCGCGCACTAGCGGCCAGGCTGCGCGATGGTCATGCCGACGCCTTCGCGCCGGAATGCTTCTGGCGCCTGGAAGACCTGCCCGCGCAGGGGACATGATGCCGACGTCATTGTCGAGCCGGCTCACGGTCATCATCCTGACCTTCAACCGCGCGGTCGAGCTGCGCCGCACCCTGGAGCGCATGCTGGCGCTGCCCGAGCGGCCGGCGCTGATCGTTGTCGACAATGCCTCCATCGACGGCACCGATGCGATGGTGCGTGATGCCTTCCCCGAAGTCGCGCTGATCCGGCTGGCGCAAAACATCGGCGCTGCGGCGCGCAATGCCGGCGTGCGTCAGGCGCGCACACCCTATATCGCTTTCTGTGACGACGACACCTGGTGGTCGCCGGGCTCGCTGCCGCGGGCAGTGGCCTTGCTGGAGGCGCATGCGCGCATCGCGGTGCTGTCGGCATGCATCCTGGTTGGCCCGGAAGAGCGCGAGGACCCGGCCTGCATGGTGATGGCGCGAAGTCCGCTGCCTTCGGACGGCTTGCCGGGACGCGCCCTGCTCGGCTTCATGGCCGGCGCTTCGGTGATGCGTCGCGCCGCCTTCATCGATGCCGGCGGCTATGAGCCGAAGTTTTTCATCGGCTGCGAAGAAGCGCTGCTGACGCTGGACCTGATCGCGGCCGGATGGTGCGTCGTGTATGCGCCGCAGTTGCGGGTGCATCATCATCCTTCGCCGGTGCGCGACCGCGTCAAGCGCAATCACTATCTCGCCCGCAACGCGCTGTGGGTGGCGTGGATGCGCCTGCCATGGCGCACCGCGCTGGCCGAGACGCGGCGCATTCTGCGCCTGCCGAGCACGCGGCCGGTGCTGCTGCCGGCGCTCGGCGGCGCGCTGCGCGAATTGCCTTGGGTGCTGAAGCGGCGTCGGGTAATTCCGGGCGAGGCGGCGTACT
The DNA here is from genome assembly GCF_016632335.1 of Noviherbaspirillum pedocola. Classification (GTDB taxonomy): domain Bacteria; phylum Pseudomonadota; class Gammaproteobacteria; order Burkholderiales; family Burkholderiaceae_D; genus Noviherbaspirillum_A; species Noviherbaspirillum_A pedocola. The sequence continues at coordinate 440,136 of NZ_JAEPBG010000002.1, read as the reverse complement.
GGTTCCGGCGGCTGCATCACTGATTCCGGATCTTTCCGCCACATGCTTCCGATGTCATGCCGCACCACGACTTTGCGGCGTATCGCCTGCCCTGGCCTTTGCGCGAACCCGATAGCCATGGCGCTTGTCCACTGCCCATAGCCACTGTCCGGAAATGCGATGCGCAATGAACCGAACACCACCCGCCCGAAAGGCGCGCCGGCCGAGCGCGATGTCTGGGAAAACCAATACGCCAGCGGCGCCTGGGATTACCTTGCTGGCGCCGATGAAGCCGGCCATTACCTGGCGATCGCACGCTTCTGCCAGCGCCATGTTCCGCACGGTGCGCTGCTCGACATCGGCTGCGGCACGGGAATCCTGCTCGACTACCTGCGGCGCGAAGTCGGCATCGTGCCATCACGCTACAAGGGTATCGACCTGGCGCAGAGCGCCGTGGAACAAGCCGCGGCGCGCCATCCCGACGCGCATTTCGCGCAGTGCGACTATGCCGCGCAAGGCCTGCCCGGCCGCTACGATGCGGTCGTGTTCAATGAAACCCTGTACTGCTTTGCTGATCCGCTGGCCATCGTCGACAAATGCGCGGCCGGGAACATGACTGCAAACGCGCTGCTGATCGTCTCGATGTATGGCGAGCATCACGAAGACATTTGGCAAGCGCTGCTTGCGCGCTCTAGCGTCGTCGATGAAGACATCGTCGAAAACCCGCAGCGCGGCGTGCGCTGGAAGATACGCGCGCTACGACTGCGTTTCGCCTGATCCGAGCACCGCTCACCCCCTGAAAGGAAAACAGCATGCAACACATCTCGGACATCATGACCCCGGACGTGACCACGATCGCGCCCGGCGCCAGCATCCAGGAAGCCGCGCGCATCATGAATGAACGCAACGTCGGTTCGATCCCGGTATGCGAGGGCGACCGCCTGGTCGGCCTGGTCACGGACCGCGACATCACGGTGCGCGCCACATCCGTGGGCAAGGCGCCTGGCTCGACCCGGGTCGAGGAGGTGATGAGCGCAAGCATGCACTATTGCTTTGCCGACCAGGAAGTCAATGAGGTGATGGACATCATGCGCGATGCGCAGATCAGGCGCATGCCGGTGATGGACCGCAGCACCGGCAAGCTGATCGGCATCGTCGCGCTCGGGGACCTTGCGACCAAGCACTCGGCCGAGGTCGACCGCACGCTGTCCGAGATTTCCACGCCGTCCGAGCCGGACCGGTCCTGAGCTCAAGGCAGGAGTCTTAGGAAACCACGTAGCGTGAGTCGAAAAGTCGAGGACGCTCGAGCACGGCAATAAGCTCATCCGCTACGATCTTGTCATTCCCCGGAAGGAGATTGCGGCGCCTCTACATTCGCCTGGCTCGGCGTTGCCCGCGCTTGCTTTAGCGCCTGGTGTAGCGCTCGCACGATGTCGGCATGGCCCTCTCGGGCAGCGATTATCAACGCGTTGGTGCCATGCGCATTCACCTTATCCACCTGCGCCCCCGAGCGCAGCAGCGCCTGCACGATGGCGAGATGACCGTTTTGGCAAGCGACTATCAGTGCAGTGCCGTGGTCTGCATCGACCTGATTTACCCGCGCCCCTTCCTTCAACAGCCGCTGTACCACATCGAGGCGTCCATTTTTGCAAGCGGAAACCAGCGCGGTGTCGCCGCGCCTGTCTGCTTGATGCAGCTTTTCGCTGGGAGGCGCCTTCCTGGCCTTGCCCTTTATGCCACCGTTTGATGCCGCATCCGCTTGCGCCGGTCCGGCGGCGACCAGCCCCTTTTTTTCAGCAGATTCTGCACACCGGCAATCAAGGCGGGGCGCTCCTTGAAGAACGTGCTGAGCTCGGCGCTCGCCGTCGTATTCAGACTATCAATGAAGCAGGCAATCGCCTGCAGCTGCGCGTCGCCCACCAGGTCTATGACTTCGCATACCGCGTTCAGCAGCGGGCCGACCTTTTGCTCCAGTCGATATCCCGTCTCCGGCGCCATCAGCCATGCCACCACGTCACTCCTTCCGGCAACCAGCGCATGAAACAGCCCGCCGCGCTGCTGCTTGCCTGCTCCGTCCCGCGCATTGAGCACCGCGGGGTCGGTTGCCAGCCGCTTCAAGTCCTGCAACGCGCCTGCATCCTTGATCAGCGCAAACCACTGCTGCTTCGGCGTCGCCGCTTTGACGTTTGCCTTGCCCTTCGTTTTTTTGGACGCGCCTGTGTCATCCTTGCGGTTCTTCTGCCCGCCATCGTTGCCGGCCGGCGAGGCTTGCGCCTGCCCGGGCTTGCCCTTGCCCATATCCTGCGGTGACGCGCTTGCGCCCGATGCGGTAGCAAATGGCGTGGCACCCTGTGTCGCCGTGTTCTTCGTATTCCACGTGGCGTTTGAGCTCGTCGTGGCAGCCGATTTTCCCTGGCTTGCCGCTGACGTTTCTTCTTGCGCTGCAGTGACCACAACCGGCGCACTGCTCAGGACCGGCGCGGGCCGGCCGGGCTTGATGGTTTTCTGCGCTTGCTGCCAGTCGCTGTTCATCTTGCGCGAGGTACTCGGTACAGGCCTGCCTGTCATGCCCGACGATACGGGCGCTTCGACGATGCGCGTATAGCCCGGGCGCGGCGCCGGCGTGACAGTCGCTTCCGAGGGCACTAGCAGTGAGGTCGACGAGGTCGATGAAAGCGATGCACTCGATGCGGTCGAGGTCGGCGCCGATGACCCCTGCGCCAATGCCGCAACCGGCTCGTCCTCCACCCCCAGCGCCCGGCTTGCCCGCTGCAGGTCCTGCAGCGTGTACCTTCCCGAGCTCGATGCCGCTGTCCCCAGCAGCCGCGCCAGCACCGGCTGCGCTTCGTCCAGCGTGATCGCTTCCAGGCGCAGCAGCGCCGGCAGCAGCGTGCGCCGCGACTCTTCATCCTTGAACTTCTTCCCCGCGCTGCCCAGCTGCTTCATCACTTGCGCAATCACAGCGCGCAGCTTCTGCGTGTCCGCCATTACCCGCGCTTCCAGCAGATACGCCAGCCCCGACAACAGCCCCCTATCGCCTCCCTGGTATCGAAAGATTTGCCGCCGAGTTCGACGATACGCTGCCCCAGGCGTTGCGCCGCGCTACGCACCAGGTCGAACTGTTCATTGTCCGCGCCTTGCTTCTGCAAGACCTTGCACCGGCATTTGACAAAGCTGATCAGGTTCGACGCCGCCTGTGCGCTTGGCCATGCTCTCGCGAATGCCTGCGACGCCAGCGTATCGATGAAGCCGTTGCAGCTCGCATTCCATTGCCTCAGGTACCGCGCAAAGCCAGGCATGCCCGGCACGCCATGTTCCTCCACCACGCGCAGAAAATTGCACGCGTTCGACAGCGTGCGGCAGTCGCCTGACAGCAGGTCTATGCGCGGTATGCAGCTCATCATCTCCGTGGCGCCGGCCAGCGCTTCCAGGTGCTTCGGCTCGGCAGGATTCAGAATGCCGGCTTCGAGCAAGTCCTTGGCCAAGGTTGCCGATGCTGGTGATGGTCACGCTGTCGCTCGGCCGCTTCGTCAGATACGTTCGGATCCTCGCCTCGCACAGCGCAATCACGCACTCCGCAAGCGTCCGGCGATGCTCGTCGTCGAGTTCGATCAGACTGAAATTGAGCATTGTGTCAATCTGCACCGCACACTTGGCCAGCTGATGGGATCTCAGATACGGCGCCTTCGATGACGAAGCAGAATCGGTTCTGCTCTCGCCTATCCAGGCTTTCAGCAGCGGCAGTGCCAGCGCAAACGCCGTGCGGATGGCATCGCTTGCCTTGATCATGTTGTGCTTGAGCGCGCGACTGACCCAGTTCAGGATGTCCAGCGTTGTGCCATTCGCGCTGACCTCTTCCGGAAAGCCGATCTCCACGGCGCGCTCGAGCAGCCTGTCGGTGATCTGCTGCAGCGCGGGGCGCAAGAACTTCCGCGCATCCGGGTCGAACAGCATGCCGGCCGAGGGGCTGGCGCACACGGACAGGCCATGGCACAGCGTGCGTACATCTTCCTGCTCGAGAAACTTCATCAAGTCCACGCCGTGGGCATCGCGGGCATCCGGTTCGGCAAAGTCCCTTGCCAGCCGCGGCAGGAAGCGCTGCAGCGCCTCGCGCAACCTCCACAGCGCCAGCGCGTCCGCATCCATCAACAAGGCGGCCTCGATTTCGGCTTGCGTCACCTTGATGCGCGTGAAAAGCGCAATGTCTTGCGCAAGGTCGGGCTGGCTGGAGCGGTTCAGCAATTCCACGCAGTCGCTCAGCGCCTCGATGGCACGGGAACATGCCTCTGGCGAGAGATCTTTGTCCTGGCTTGCATCGTTCAACAGGCCGAAGCCGCGGCTGTCGTCAGAGAAAACAGTCACACTGGGCAGGGCTTGATTGGCTGCCGGGACGTGCGGATAAGGATGGACGCCGCGCGCATGCGGCGTGGAGGGCGGAGTGTTGGTGGATGTGGGGGGCAGATTACTGGTGGAGCTGGGAAAAGACATGGTGCCTCGTTCGATGAAAAGACAGCCGGGCTCGAATGCCCACGGGCCGACGGTAACCCGCGACAATAAGCGGTGGCACAGCGGTGATGACACGGGCAGAGAGTGGATTGCTGGCCATGTGCGCAAGGTGTCAATCAGTGACATCAATCGAACTTTGATGCCTTTTTATCGACCAATCGGTAACGATATCGGTACTCAACGCGCTTGCACAATGCGCTGCGGCACATCAGCAAATGCCGTCACAATGATGGCTTTCAGACTCATCAATTGTTCACCGAACCTCTTTCGTCACTCATGAAGATCGCCCCCGACCAAGTCATTCATTTGCTGCATTCCGCACCGTCCGCGGCCTTGGCCACGCACGCGCTGGATGCGCCCGGCTATCCCTTCGCCACTGCACTGCCTTTCATGCCGGACGCGGGCCATCGGCCAGTGTTTCTCGCCAGCCGCCTGGCCGAGCATGCGAAGAATCTCGCCGCCGATGCGCGCGCCAGCCTGTTGATCACCAATGACGTGCAGCCGGTGGCACAAGCAACCCGCCTGACGCTGACTGGCGACGTGCAGCGCATTGCCGCCGAGCCAGCGCTGGTGCAGCGCTATCTGCGTTACCAGCCCGACGCGGAGACCTATCTCGCGCTCGCCGATTTCGATTTCTACCTGTTCACGCCCAAACGCGCGCGCTACATCGCGGGCTTTGGCCAGATGGGATGGCTGGACGGCACCGAATGGCCGACGGCACCGGCGCTGTCGCTGGCCGAGGAAGCCGCTCTGCTGCAGGAACTGGCCGGGCTGCAACAGCCAGGCATACGCCTGCTCGGGCTGGACCCTTTCGGCATGGACCTGGAACGTCGCGGCCGGCGCGAGCGCCAACGCTTTGTCCGCACGCTGGCCACGCTGGACGAGATCGCCGAAAGCGTGCGCCGCCTGGTGCCGGCACTGTAGGCGCGAGAATCGCTGCACTGCCTGGAGCCGTGGACGCTTGGGCGTCCCTTCCTGTCACCCACGGCGAGCGTAGCATTGCCGTCCCGCCATGCCGATGACGTGTCGTGGTGTGGCGAGCGTCCATCCCTGCTCCCGCAGCGCACTATCGCCGTGCTGTCTGATGCAGATCAAGCATCGGCCAAACCGCTGCGAAACGATCGCGCGCAAGCTTGTGCCGCGCATCTCACCATGAAAGAGTGTTCGTTTTTCGCTTGAACATCATTCGATGCAACTCATCATGGATGCCGATGCCGGACATGGACCACAGCGTCCGTCGCCACCGGGAGTCGTCGCGGCGCACGGACTGCCGGATGCCGCCGCGCTTGCGCGGCTGGCCGGAGCGCTCGGCCTGCTGTTTCCCCATGCGCTGCGCCGCCGGCCCGACTTCCGCATCGACCGAGTGCGTCTTGCTGATGGCCGCGACCTCGGCGTGGAGGAATGCGGCGTCGACACGCAGCCCTTCTGCACGCTGCTGCATTTTCGCAAGCCGGCCGGCCCGCCGCAGCCGCCGCTGCTGATCGTCGCGCCGATGTCGGGCCACTATGCCAGCCAGTTGCGTGAAACCGTGCTGACGATGCTGCCCGACCACGATGTGTATCTGACCGACTGGCATGATGCGCGCGCCGTGCCGCTGGCCTGCGGCGCGTTTCGTCTGGAGGACTACACCGGCTATCTGATGCGTTTTCTCGAACGCCTCGGCCCCGCGCATGTGCTGGCGATCTGCCAGTCCTGTGTGCCGGCGCTGTGCGCCACCGCATTGATGGCCGAAGATGAGGATCCCGCGCGTCCGCTCAGCCTGACGCTGATGGGCGGGCCTATCGATGCGCGCGTGCAGCCGACCGTGGTCAGCCGCTACGCCAACAGCGCGCCGCTGGCATGGTTCGAGCGCAATGTGATCAGCACCGCGCCGCCAGGCCCGCCGGGCGCCGGCCGGCGCGTCTATGCCGCGGAAATGCAATTGCTCAGCACGCTCAGCATGCATGGCCAACGTTGGGCGCAGGCCTGTTGCGACCTGTGGAGCGCTCCCTTCGCCATGGGCGCGGCGGCGAATGAATTCTGGCGCGTGCTCGGCGACCGGCAGGTCGCGGCGCAGGATCTCGCCGCCGAGTTTTATCTCGACAACCTGGAACTGGTGTTCCGCGAACATGCCCTCGCACGCGGGACGATGCGCAACCATGGCCGCCTGGTACAGCCGGCGGCGATCGCTGACACGGCGCTGTTGACCGTTGAAGCCGAGCTCGATGACATCTGCGGCCGGGGCCAGACCGCCAGCGCGCTGCATCTGTGCCGCAATCTGCCCGCCTCCCTGAAGCGCCACCACCTGCAATCCGGGGCAACACACAAGGAACTGTTCAGTGGAACGCCATGGGTAAATGCCCTGACGCCGCTGCTGCGCGAGCACATCCGGCAAGCTGAAAAGCCGAGGCTGCGCGCAGGAAATGCTTGACGCAGCGCAAAAATCCCTTCTTTCCCCTCTTTAACATCTCCGTCGAAGTTGCGTTGCGGCAGCCAGAAGCCGCCGCGATTGCGCAGGCTTGTCCTCCATCCATTACCCAGGGAGATCGACATGCATCTCGGCGATACGCATCACGGCAATATGCAGCGCAGGCGATTCCTGAAACACGGCGGCAGCCTCGTGCTGTCGCCCATGCTGCTGGCGGCGCTGCCGCAATCGGCACTGCCGCAGTCGGCGCTCTTGCAATCGGCTGTGCCGAGGCAAGACTGGAACAGCTTTTCGAGGTGTGAACACTACGCCTCCTACATCGAAGGCATTGCCCGCATGCGCGCAGTGACGGACAGTGCCGATCCGCGCAGCTGGCGCTACTGGAGCCGTCTCTATGCGCAGGGCGCCCCGCTTGGCCGCCCCTACTTCCTGGCCTGGAACCGCGTCCTTCTGTCACGCTTTGAACGCCAGCTGCAGGCGGTGACGGGCAACGCGCAGCTGGCGTTGCCCTACTGGGATTGCTTCCGCGATCCGGAACTGCCGCCGGAATTCACGTTGCCCGCAAACTGGAATGCGCTGTATGCGCCGCGCGCCGGCGACAACGTGTGCGCGGCACTGAGCCTGGCCGCATTCGCGCCGCAGATCATCAACATGCAGCGCGGCCTGCCTGACGCCTTCGAAGTCATCGTGGAAAGCCTGCCGCACAACACCGCACACAATCTGCTCGGCCACGCGATGGCCGGCATGAGCGCGCCGGATGATCCGATCTTCTGGCTGTTCCAGGCCAATCTCGACCGACTCTGGACCGCATGGATGGGCGCGGCCGGAAAGAGAATCCCGCCAAGCGGCAATCCGTATTGGGACGCTGCGCCGATGAAGGACGATGCCGTGCCCATTCCTGCGCAAAGGGACGGCCTGCAATACGCGCAAGCGAGCCTGCCCAACGCGCTGCCGGCGCCAACGCCAGGCTTGACGCTGCCGAAGGACCCGATCGCAAGACGCTTGCCCGCCAACACGTTTTTGTTCGAGGATGGCCGTCCGGGCAACATGAACATCCTGCGCCTGCCGAATGCCGGCATGCGCTTTATCGATGCCAACCATCTCGCACTAGTCAGCGCGCGCCGCATCGTGCTGGCCGACGCGTCGTCCACGCTGGAGTTGCCCTTGATGACTGCAGCGAGCGCGCTCCTGCGCGAAATGCTATGGCCCGCGGGCGCCACTTCCGCCTACCGTGGAGCGCGCATCGTTTGCGACGATCTGCAAACCCTCGGCCAGGGCGCCGACGGTGGCTATTGCTATGCGCTGTACTTGAACCTGCCATCGGCCATCGATGTGGCAAGCGCGCAGCAACGACATTTGCTGGGCACCACTGGCGCCTTCGAAATCGCCGCGGCCCGGCAGCGCATGGCGCGTGGACTCGCGGCTTCGGCGCGCGTTGACTTCGCCGCCGGCACCGTGCTGCAACGGGTGATGACGCGGGCTTGCGCCGGCGTCTCGCTCAGCTTCTGCCGCATCAATGCCGCTGGCCCGACGCCGTCCGGCGGCGTGATCGCCATTGGCGAAGTGCGGCTGGAGCTGTCGACCGTTGTCGACGTCTGACGCTACGATTGGCGATTCGGGCAGCGACCTGGACAGCGCTCCCCGTCGTGATTCAGACGACATACTGGGTGACATCGGACGGATTGAGCGTGACTCCGCCCAATGTCACCACGGTCGTCCAGTGATTGCCGCCGCCATCCGGATCGACCTGCACCACCGTGCTGTTGGAGCCGGCCGGATGATCGAAACGCAGAGAGCCGCCGGAAAAGGCGATGGTGCCGTTGTAGCCGGGAAAACTGCGCAGCAGCTGGCTCAGGTCGAGCACATCGGTGCCGCGCGAGGCCCCCATGCCGAAGTCGCCGATCAGTTCCTGACCGGTGCCGCAGTCGGCAAGCGAGGTGTAGACGAAGGTGTCGTTGCCGACGCCGCCGCTGAGCGTATCGTCGCCGCCGCCGCCGCGGATGACGTCGTTGCCCGGGCCGCCAGAAATCGCGTCATCGCCCGAGCCGCCGATCAGCACGCTGTCGCCGCGTCCGCCCTGCATGGCATAGATGCCGCCATCCTTCTCGGCCGACGCGTCCACGCGCAAGGTGTTGCCGATGCCGACCGCGCGGCCGTCGATGCGCAGCACATCCCCACGGCCGAGCAGGCTGTCCTGCAGGATGAGCGTGTAATCGTTGCCGGCCTGGGGCACGATGCTTTCGACGTTCGACAGCATGTCGGCCCCGATGACGAGGCCACCGCCGTAAGCGCCGTTCAGGTAGAGCGTGTCGAAACCGGCGCCGCCATCGATATGGTCGCCGGCCTGCAATGCCGCGCCGGCGTAGATGGTGTCGTTGCCGGCGCCGGCGGCAACGCTGTCCTGGCCGCCGCGGCTGATATCGAAGTAATCGCGGCCGGCGCCGCCGATGAGCACATCGTTGCCGGCGCCGCCGGTGATGGTGGTGTTCGATTCGGTTTCCGCCGAGTCGTTGATACGCATTGCATCATTGACGCCGAGCGCGGAACCATCGATGGTCAGCGTGCCCGCGGTCACCGTTGCATCCGCCAGCGTCAGGTTGTAGCTGTGTCCGGCATGCAGCACCAGCTTTTCGACATTGACGAGCGTATTCGGCTGGAATACCACGCCCTGCGCATAGTCGCCGTCCAGGTCCAGGGTGTCGTTGCCGGGCCCGCCATCGATGCGGTCGGCAGCATTGAAGCCGCTGCCGGCGAGTATGGTGTCGTCGCCGGTGCCGGCACCCACGATGTCATTTCCGCCGGATCTGATATCGATGACATCGTTGGCAGGCGTGCCATTGAGCGTGTCGTTGCCACGCGTGCCTGCAATCGGCTCGTTCGGCACATCGGTGACGCTCACGGTGATGTACTGATACGAGGACATCGGCACGTTCCCGACCTGCACCCACAAATGGTAGTCGTTGGTTCCGGATACGCTGTTTGGATGCTCATAGTCCGGCGCGGCCGTGAAGGCAAGCGCGCCAGTGTTGGGATTGATCGAAAACAGTTTGGCGTCTTCGTTGGGCGCAATCGAGTACAGCGGCGTGGGTCCGTCGGCGTCGACCGCATGCACGATGCCGACCGCCGTGGTGTTTTCCACGATGCTGAACTTCGCCGGCGATGTGAAACTCGGCAGCACATCATCGACATTGCCGACCGAAATCGACAGGTTCTGCGTCACGCTGTGCAGGCCATCGCTGGCGACAATCGTTAGGTTGTAGACGTTGTCGCGATTGGCATCGGCCGGAGCTTCAAAGTCGGGGGCGCGATTGAACCACAGCGTGCTGGAAGCACTGCCCAGCCCCAGGTTGAACAGCGCGGCGTCGGGTCCGCCAGTGATCCGGTAACTGATGGCATCGCCGTCGGCGTCAAGGGCTGCGAGATGCGCGGCAAGCGTGATGTTCTCGGGCACCGAGAATGCGGACGGCGATGTAATCACCGGAGCATTGTCGTTGACATTGGCCACGGTCAGCGTGATGTCCTGAACCGCCATGGATATGCCATCGTTTGCACCCACTTGCAGGTGATAGACATTGTCGTGGCCGGCATCGCGCGGCACCTCGTAATCCGGCGCACTCACGAATCGCAGCGCGCCGGTGCGCGGATCGAGCGCGAACAGTCCTACGTCCTCACCGCCGGCCAGGCTGTAGCTGAGCGCATTGCCGTTGGCGCTGGTAGCCGCGATAGTCATGACGGCACTGGTATTTTCCGGCAGCGTCAGCGCGCCCGGCGACGTGAAGCGCGGCGCCGGCGTGTTGCCGGCGCCGGACATTCCGACGAAGTCGCTGGCCTTGGGAATCAGGTCCGGCGTGTTGTCGAGCTCGATGATCATTTCCGGCGGCGGCACGCCATCGGTATCGACCATGATCAGCGTGGTCGTTCCGCTTTTCTCGTACCACACGCTGCGCTCTTTCGGCACGGTGTCGGTGAACTTGAAGCCTCCCGGTGGCGCAATGCCTGACAGGTCGATGTGGTCCGTGCCCTGGGTGAAATCGCTGATCCGGTCCCAGCCGCCGGACTGCGGCGAATCGGCAATGGCGGTGTAGACGAACAGGTCCCTGCCCGGCCCGCCGGTCATGCGGTCGCCGCCACCGCCGCCGATGAGGATGTCGTCGCCGGGGCCGCCGACCAGCGTGTTGGCCGACGCATCGCCCTGCAGCACCTGGTTGAACGCATCGGCCACCTGGATATGAATAGGCTGCAGTGCGGCGAGCTTGCCATCCGAGACGCGCACGGTCAGGTCGTAGACATTGTCGTGATTGGCATCAACGGGCGCGTCATGGTTCGGCGCATTGACAAAGCGCAGCGCGCCGCTGCGCGTATCGATGGTGAACTGCCCGGCGTCGTCGCCAGGATCGATGCTGTAGAACAGCGTCGGGCTGTCGGCATCGGTGGCCACGATGCGGCCGACGTCGCGGGTGTTCTCAACGATCCAGAACGACGATGGCGACTGGATCACCGGCGCGACATTCGCCGGCGCCTCATTGACCCTGGCCACATCGATGGAGACCGCGCCTATCGTGGTGTTGACGCCGTCCGAGACCTGCACCCGCAGATCGTAGACATTGTCGGCATTGCGGTCGGCGGGCGTGGCGTAATCGGGCGCGGCACGGAAGGACAGCGCCCCGGTCTTGGCATTGAGGTCGAACAGCGCCGCATCGCCGCCATCAACCAGGCTCCAGGCCAGGTCGGTGCTGTCAGGGTCGCTCGCGGTCAGCATCGCTACGCCGGTCTGATGCTCGGGCGTGACATAGTGGATCGGCGAGGTAATCACCGGCGCGACATTGCTCGGACCCGCCACGTTCACCGACACCCATTGCGCGCTGCTGAAGAGGCCATCGCTCACGCCCACCAGCAGATGGTAGATGTTGTCCTGGCCGATGTCGGCCGGGGCTTCGGCGCTTGGCGGCGTAATGAAGGACAGCACGCCGGTACGGAAATCGATGGTGAAGCGCGCGCCATCATCGCCCGGCAGCACCCGGAAACTCAGGCTGGGACTGTCGCTATCGCTGGCGGTGACGGCGCCCACCGTCGTGGAGTTTTCGGGCACGGTGAAATCCGGCGATGAGGTGAAGCGCGGCGCGGTGAGGTTGGGACCGTCATGCACGCCAATCAAGTCGGACATGGTCGGGATGGTATTGCCAGTGTTGGCCAGTTCGATGCGCATCTCGGGAGGCGGCGTGCCATCGGTGTCGACAAAGACGAAGGTGCTGGCGCCGACCTTCTGATACCACACGCCCCAGGCGGTAGGCACCGTGCCGCCCCACTGAAAACTGCCGCCGTTCAGCAGCGCGGAGAGATCGATCTTGTCGCGCCCGCCGCTGAAGTCGGTGATCACATCCCAGCCGCCGGCCTGTGGCGAGTCCGATACCGCGGCATAGACAAAAGTATTCGCTCCGCCGCCGCCCGTGAGCCGATCGGCTCCGCCCCCTCCGGTGATCCTGTCGTCATCAAAGCTGCCGACCAGGCTGTCAGCGCCATTCGTTCCCAAGATATTCGCCATGTTTGCCGTCTCCTCTTCGTACCCGCTTTTTCTGGCTGCGGCGCCGCCCGGCGCGCATCGCCAGCGACAGTAGGTCGCGAAGAATCTCCGGCTTTCGATCTGCCTCAACAATCGGGTGCGTCATGACTGAGCCATTTCGCCTCGTCTGCCACGCCATCACGACCATCACCGTTCATCAATTGTCAGATGCGAATGTCGAACATTCAGGCCCTGAAAAACGCGGAACGTGACGCGCGTCATGCGGCCGGCGCGGCTTCGCGACGGGCTTCGGCATCGATGCGCAGGCGCCGCTTCACCGCGCGGCCGAGCAGCCATCCGACCAGGAGGGACACCGCCAGGCCGAACAGGCCGAGCGTGAGCTGCAGGCGCTGTGAGCCCGGCCCAGCCACGCTGCCGGCGGCGAGCAGCACATTGGTCGCGGTGCCGGGCAGGATTCCGACTACGGTCGCGGCCAGATACTGCCGGAACGGCACATCGGTGATGCCGAACAGGTAGTTCTGCAGATTGAATGGCACGATGGGTGAAAAGCGGATCAGGCTCACAGCGCGAAAACCACCTTCGCTGACGGCGCGTTCTATCGCATGCAGCAACGCGCTGTGGCCGGTGCGCTTGCGGATGCTGTCGCGCAGGAAGCGGCGCGAAATCAGGAAGGTCAGCGATGCGCCGATGGTGGCGGCGACAATGGCCAGCGGCACCCCGCGGCTGCCATAGGCCAGACCGGCGGCAATGGCCAGTGCCGAGCCGGGCACCAGCAGCACGACCGCAATCACATAGCCGAGCAGGAACAGCAGTTCGCCCCATTCTCCGGATGCCTGTATCCAACCCTGCACCATCAACACTTCATCGCGCAGCATCTCGATACGCTTGCCGAGCGGACAAAGCAGCCACCACAACAGTCCGGCCATCATTACCGTCCCGAAGGCCATGGCCGCGTATTGCCAGAATTTCCGCCCAGTCATCATGCACTCCGCACCGCGCGCAACGCGGCAAACGCGCATTCTCGCGCAAAACGGCGCGAGGCATCGGCCGTCGCTCATGCTGCTTACCCCGCTGCCAGACGCGTGCGCAGCAGCTCCAGCGCCGCCTCACCGGTGCGCTCGAACTGCAGCGGCGTGACCGAAATGCCGCCGGCACGCACCACGGCGGTTTCGCTGTCCGGCGCATCCTCATGACTCTCGCGATGAAACTGCAGCCAGTGGTAAGTAAAGCCACGCGGATCCACGCGCGGCACCACATTGATGCTCTTGACAACGCCCGCGCCCTGGCGTGTCGGTGTCAGCGGCCCGGCTTCTTCGGGAGGCACATCCGGGAAATTCACGTTCAGGCAGGCATGCAGGCTACCCGCGCGATACAGCCGCGCGATGACTTCCGGCGCCAGCATGCGCGCCGTATCCCAGCGCACCGCGGCCGCATCGCGGAAGGTCTGGCTCAAGGCGATCGCGGGCAGGCCGAACAGCATGGCGGTCATCGCGGCGCCCACGGTGCCGGAGAACACGGTTTCCACGCCGAGATTGGCGCCGCGGTTCACGCCGGACAGCACCAGGTCCGGCGGATGATCCACCATCAGGTGCCGCACCGCCATGACCACGCAATCGCCCGGCGTGCCCGAGACGCCGAAGCGGCGCTCGCCCTGTCGCGAATAGCGCAGCGGCGCATGCAGGCTGATCGAATGCGAAGTGCCGCTCTGGTCATGTTCGGGAGCCACGACCCAGACTTCGGCGGCGATGCGGGCCGCGACCTGTTCCAGCACGGCCAGGCCGGGCGCATCGATGCCGTCGTCATTGGTGAGCAGCACGCGGGATACGAGGGGGTTCGATGTGTTCAAGCGGATTCACCTTTTCGGTTCGATACGCGGCGCGGCGCGGGAAAGGCGTTTCGTCAGGCCGAAGCCGGGCCGCTTCACCGGCTGCATGCCGTGGTCACGACGCCATTCGCTGCCGCAGAGGCGACAGACATAATGTTCGCCGCCTTCACTGCGCGACTTGCCGAACACCCGGTAGCCGCGCCGGCCACGGCTCATCAGGCCGGCATGACCGTCGAGGCCGTACTGCCCTTCCAGCATTGCCATGCAAGCTGCGCACATCGCCATCATGGTTCTCCTGCGAAACTCGGTTGCAGCGGCAGCACAGCGGCAGGACTTCAACCGGCGATTGTCCTGTTCGTCGGCGCCCGGACCTTCCGGGCGCGCAGAGCTTGCGACAGCTGGTCAGTGACGTCCGCCGCGCTCGACCATCTCGTGGCCGATCCGGCGGGCTTCCTGCTCGGCTTCGCGCTCGGTGGAAAACAGGGTTTGCACCGCGACCCGCTGCGCCGGAAAGATCGCATTGCGATGCATGGGATTGGGGGTCGGACCAAAGATTTCCAGCCACGCGGCCCAGCCGTCGACATCGGTCAGCCGCACGCCGGCATACTCGATTTCATACTGGCCCAGTTGCTCCGTGGCCATGATTTCCTCCCGCTGCGCCAACTGGGTTTTGAATCTAGCACAGGGAAATGGCCATGCATGGCGCCGGCGGCGCATGGCATGGCGCGGCGTCAAATGTCGTGAAGGCGCGCAAACCGGGCATCGGCTATCATCGCAGGCCGCTTCGCGCTTCCTTTCCGATAAGACATGCAAGATCCCAAGACGTATTACAACCAGCAATTCAACGCCCGCGCCGCGGTGCCCGACCATGCACATATCTTCACCCGCTGGAAAAGGGACTCGGCCCATGTGCGCCGCACCCATGCCTGCCTGGCCGACATCGGCTACGGCGTGGAAGCCGGTGAACGACTCGATCTGTTTCCCTCGCGCCGCCGTGATGCGCCGCTGCTGGTATTCATCCATGGCGGCTGGTGGCGCTCGCTGGACAAGTCGGACTTTTCCTTTGTCGCGCCGGCGTTTCTCGATGTCGGTTTCAATGTCGCGCTGACCAATTACACGCTGGCGCCGGCCGCGAGCCTGGAAGCCATCGTGCGCCAGCAGTTGAAGGCGCTGGCCTGGCTGTGGCGCAATGCCGAAAGCTACGACATCGATCGGAACCGCATCGTCGTGGCCGGACATTCCGCCGGCGCGCATCTGACGGCGATGATGCTGGCCGCGCGCTGGCCCGAGTATGCGGAAGATCTGCCGGTGGACTTGGTCAAGGGCGGCGTGCTGCTGTCCGGCGTCTACGACCTGGAGCCGCTGACCCATGCCGATCATGTGAACGTCGATCTGCAATTGAAGACCGAGCATATCGGCCCGCTGTCGCCGGCCTTCATGCCCAAGGCCAGCGCAGCGCCTGTCGTGACCGCGGTCGGCGGGCTGGAATCGGAAGAGTTTCATCGGCAGAACGCGCTGATCGCGGCGAACTGGAAAGCGGACTTGCTTGCCGATGTGGCGCTGCCGGAGCGCAATCACATGACGATTTGCGATGCGCTGGCGACGAAGGGAGATGCGCTGTTCGAGGCTGTGAAAGGAATGATTGATGGCTTGTGAGCGCGGATGGGGCTGGCGAGTCAGCCCTGTCAAGGTCCGTGCGCGGTAGCTGCTGCATAGCCTGTGATAGCACTACGCTGCAGGGGCGAAACGTATTAGCCGTTGCCGTTGCCGTTGCCGTTGGTTTTAGCTTTTGTCGTTGCCGTTGCTTTTAATCCCGTTGATCGCGCCGTGTCGCCGGGCCCTAAAGCGGATAAGGTGCGGCGTCTGTTTGAGCGAAGCGCAGCGTAGCGAGTTTAGCCGCGCCCCGCTTCAGGGTTCGGCGACACGGGAACCCCGCGCAGCGGGGCGCGATCTCCGGGTCGCCTTTTCTTGGTTACTTCTTTTGGCGAGCAAAAGAAGTGACCCGGCTGCCGGGCCGGGACCCGGCTAGCTCGCCAAGTGCGATGTCCTTATTGGGTCATCGGGCCTCAAACTTCGACCGAAAGGGCCTTTCGATCCAAGCTTCGATCACGCGACGACCAGGGCAAGAGCCTGCCCCGTCAACGACATCACTCCGGTGATGCAAAACGTTTAGCGCCCCCTCGATCTAGCCGGGTCCCGGCCCGGCAGCCGGCCTACTTCTTTTGCGCGCCAAAAGAAGTAGGCAAGAAAAGGCGCCCCGGAGATTGCGCCCCGCTGCGCGGGGTTCCCGTGACGGCGATGCCCGGAGCGGGGCGCGGCTAAACTCGCTACGCTGCGCTGCGCTCAAACAGACGCCGCACCTTTTCCCGCTCCGGGCATCGCCGTCACGGCGCAATCAACGGGGGTTAAAGGCAACGGCAACGGCAACTGCAAAGACAATGCAACGGCAACGGCAACGGCAACGGCAACGGCAACGGCAACGGCAACGGCAACGGCAACGGCAACGGCACCATACCCTTATCTCACCCTGCCAACCTTATGCGAACTACCAACGGCCTGAAAGACAATTCGACGTCACCTTAAATGGCTGGCTGGCCAGCCCAACGTCTCATCGCTACCCGCCATACGCATAATTGAACTTCCCGCCTTGTATCTTCCCCATCACCCGAGAGCGCTGATCCAGGCCGACATGGTCCTTCGGGCTCATGTTGATCACGCCCTGCGGCACGGTCAGATCCTTCGTACCCTCGATCGCATCGCGCAGCGCCTTGCGGAATTCCGGCGTGCCGGGCTTGGCGCTCTTCAGCGCGACCGGCACCGCATTGGCGATCAGCATCCACGCGCCCCAAGCATCGGCCGCGAACTGCGTCACCGTGCCTTCGCCGTAGGCGGCTTCATAGCGCCGCGTGAAATCGAGCGCAACGCGCTTGACCGGGTTTGAGTCCGGCAACTGCTTCGCCACCACCGCCGGCCCGGTCGGGAAATAGGTGCCTTCCACGTCCTTGCCGCCGACCTTCAGAAATTCGAGGGTCGCGATGCCGTGGGTCTGATAGATGCGGCCCTTGTAGCCGCGTTCGACCAGGGTCTTCTGCGGCAGCACTGCCGGTGTGGCCGAGCCGGCGATCAGCACCGCGTCCGGATGCGCAGCCATGATCTTCAGCACCTGTCCGGTCACGCTGGCGTCGTTGCGGTTGTAGCGCTCGGCAGCGACGATCTTCAGCTTGCGCACTTCGGCAAGCTTGGAAAACTCGCGCCACCAGCCTTCACCATAGGCATCGGCGAAACCGATGAAGGCTACGGTCTTCACGCCGTTGTCCGCCATGTGCTGCGTCAGGATGGTGGCCATGTGGCTATCGTTCTGCGGCATCTTGAAGGCCCATGCGCGCTTGGCATCCTGCGGCTCGACAATCGCAGCCGATGCGGCCAGCGCCACCATCGGCGTGCCGGATTCGGCCAGCGGCTGCAGCATCGCCAGCGCATTCGGCGTGGTGTTCGGGCCGACGACGATATCCACCTTTTCCTCATCTACCAGCTTGTGCAGATTGCGCACCGCGTTGCTGGTGTCGGAAGCGTCATCAAGGATGATGGTTTCGACCTTCTGACCCGCGATCTCCTTCGGCCACAGCAGGATGGCATTCTTGCTCGGCGCGCCGATCGCGGCGGCCGGGCCGGTGGTGGCAAGGTCGATGCCGATGCGGATCTGGGCCAAGGCGGCGGTGGAAACCAGGCCTGACACCAGGCCCAGGGCGATGCCGCCGGCGCGGCGGAAGGTCTTGCTGTTCATGCTGCTCCCTGCAGGATTGGACGGTAGTTGTGGAATCGACTCACAGTTCATAGACCGGCTTTTCGCCGTTCATCACGCTTTCGATCAGCTTGCGGTTCAGCGTCGGCGTCAACAGCTCGATGAAGGTGTAGACATAGCCGCGCAGATAGGCGCCGTTCTTCATCGCCACCCGCGACACATTGCTGCCGAACAGGTGCCCGGCCGGCAGCGCGCGCAGATTCCTGTCGCGCTCGGCATCGAAGGCCATGCCGGCAATGATGCCCACGCCCATGCCGAGCTCAACATAGGTTTTGATCACGTCGGCGTCGATCGCCTCGAGCAAAATCTCGGGCTTGAGCGAGCGCAGCGCAAAGGCATGGTCGATCTTGTTGCGGCCGGCGAAGGCGGTGTCGTAAGTAATCAGCGGATAGGCGGCGATGTCTTCCAGCGTCAGCGGCTTGGCTTTCAGCAGCGGATGTTCGGGTGGAACTACGACCAGGTGCTCCCACTGGTAGCAGGGCAGCGAGATCAGGCCGTCGATTTCGGCGATCGCTTCGGTGGCAATCGCCAGGTCGGCCTGATCGTTGAGCACCATTTCGGCAATCTGCTTCGGATTGCCTTGCAGTAGCGACAACTTGACCTTCGGATATTTCTGCGAGAACGCCTGCACTACCTTCGGCAGGGAGTAGCGCGCCTGGGTATGGGTGGTGGCGATGGTGAAGCTGCCGCTGTCCTGGGCAGCGAATTCCTTGCCGATGCGCTTCAAGCTGTCGACCTCGCGCATGATCGCCTCGACCGACTTCAGGACCGCCCTGCCCGGCTCGGTCAATCCGCGGATGCGCTTGCCGTGGCGGGTGAAGATATCGACGCCCAGTTCTTCCTCAAGTTCGATGATCGCCTTCGATACCCCGGGCTGCGAGGTGAACAAGGCTTTTGCCGCTTCGGTCAGATTGAAGTTCTGGCGCACCGCTTCGCGGAGAAATCTGAACTGATGCAGGTTCATGTCACTTTCAGGCCCTTTCCGCCTTTTGCATATTACGCATATGCATATAAGCAAATGAGCACTTTGTCGTTGGGTCGGAGGCGCGAGTTTATTACACTTCGACCTCTTTCGTGCGGGGTGATATGACTTTCACTTATGTGGTTTCCGGTTTTGCGGTTGGCGCTCTGGTCGGGCTGACCGGCGTCGGCGGCGGTTCGCTGATGACGCCGCTGCTGGCCTTGCTGTTCGGCATCCACCCGACGGTGGCGGTCGGCACCGACCTCGCCTTTGCCTCGGTCACCAAGGTGGCTGGCACCGCCGCGCACCGGTATCACGGCAATGTGCATTGGCATATCGTCAAGCTGCTGTGCATCGGCGCGCTGCCGGCGGCGATCGCCGCGACCTTCGCGCTCAAGTATTTCGGCTCGCTGCAAAATGAAATCGGTCTTTTTATCCGTTATTCGATCGCCTGTTCGGTGATGCTGACGGTAGTCGCGATCCTGTTCCGCAAGCGCATGCAGAACTGGCTGACGAAGCACCCGGAGCGGCACCTGCATGGACGCCCGCTGGCAGCCGCTACGATCCTGTGCGGTGCGATCCTCGGCGCATTGGTTACAATATCGTCCATTGGCGCGGGAGCCATAGGCGCCACCCTGCTGGTTCTGCTGTATCCACGCCTGTCGCCGGCGGAAATCGCCGGCACCGATATCGCCTACGCCGTTCCTCTCACTGCCATTGCCGCCTTCGGGCACTGGTGGCTCGGTTCCATCAATTGGGAGTTGCTTGCGATGCTGTTGCTCGGCTCGGTGCCGGGCATTACGCTCGGCTCGCTGGCGGCGCGCGCGATGCCGGAAAAACTGCTGCGCCTGCTGCTGGCCGCGACGCTGACGACGGTTGCTGCAAAGCTGGTGCTGTGAGCAAACCAACAAGTTTGGCAAGACGCCCATAACGGGAAACGATTAAGGATTCTATCCATGTACCGCTACGATCAATACGACTTCCAGATAGTGAAGGAGCGCATCGCGCAATACCGCGACCAGGTGCGGCGTCGCCTGGCCGGTGAGCTGGCCGAAGAGGAATTCCGCCCGCTGCGCCTGCAGAACGGCCTGTACCTGCAGCGCCATGCCTACATGCTGCGCGTGGCGGTGCCCTACGGCCTGCTCGCTTCGCGCCAGATGCGCATGTTTGCCCACATCGCGCGCAAGTACGACCGCGGCTACGGCCACTTCACCACGCGTCAGAACATCCAGTACAACTGGATCAACATCGAAGAGACGCCGGAAATCCTGGAACATCTGGCCTCGGTCGAGATGCATGCGATCCAGACCTCGGGCAACTGCATCCGCAACATCACCACCGATGAATACTGCGGCGTGGCCGTCGACGAGATCGTCGATCCGCGCCCGTTCGCGGAAATCATGCGCCAGTGGTCGACTTTCCATCCGGAATTCGCTTACCTGCCGCGCAAATTCAAGATCGCCTTCAATGGCGCGACCGAAGACCGCGCCGCGACCGCGATGCATGATCTGGCATTCACGATCATCAAGCGCGAAGACGGCCAGATCGGCTTCTCGGTGATGGTCGGCGGCGGCCTGGGCCGCACGCCCATCCTCGGCTCCACGATCCGCGACTTCCTGCCCTGGGAGCATCTGCTCACCTATACCGAAGCGATCATGCGGGTCTACAACCAGTACGGCCGCCGCGACAACATCTACAAGGCCCGCATCAAGATTTTGGTGAAAGCAATCGGCGCCGAGGAATTCGCGCGCCAGGTCGAGGAAGAATGGCAGGACCTGAAGGACGGCCCGGAGACGCTGACCCGCGAAGAGTTCGACCGTGTCGCCGCCTACTTCGCGCTGCCGGCGTATGAAACGCTTCAAGACGGCAGCGCGCTGCTGGCCGGGCTGGCCGAAGAGAACCGCGCCTTCGGCAACTGGTTGAAGCGCAATGTCGAACCGCACAAGCAGACCGGCTATGCCATCGTCACGCTGTCGCTGAAGAAGACCGGCGTGCCGCCGGGCGACATCTCGGCCGAGCAGATGGATTTCGTCGCCGACCTGGCCGACCGCTACAGCTTCGGCGAACTGCGTTCGACCCATGAGCAGAACCTGGTGCTGGCCGACGTGAAGCAAAGCGAGCTTTTCGCCTTGTGGCAGGAAGCGAAGGCCCATGGCCTGGCGTCGCCGACGGTGGGTCTGCTCAACGACATCATCTGCTGCCCGGGCGGCGACTTCTGCGCGCTGGCGAATGCGAAATCGATCCCGATCGCGCAAGCCATCGCCGAGCGCTTCGACAACCTCGACTTCCAGCACGACATCGGCGAGGTCGACCTGAACATTTCCGGCTGCATCAATGCCTGCGGCCATCACCACATCGGTAACATCGGCATCCTTGGCGTGGACAAGGATGGCGCCGAGTGGTACCAGGTTTCGCTCGGCGGCGCGCAGGGCAACGATCCGTCGGTGGGCAAGATCATCGGCCCGTCGTTCTCGGCGCACCAGGTGCCGGCCGTGATCGAGCGCATCCTGAATGTCTATGTGCGCGAGCGCATCGAGGACGAGCGCTTCATCGACACCGTGCGCCGCATTGGTATCGCCCCGTTCAAGGACCACGTGTACGCCACGCCGATCAAGGAGCGTCACAACACCGGAGAAGACGCGTATGCGTAACATCATCAAGGACCGGCAGATCGTTGCCGACGACTGGCAAATCATCAAGCTCGCTGAAGGCGAAACCACTGAGAGCGTCGCGCTGCCCGAAGGCCGGATCATCGTGCCGCTGGCCGTATGGCAGGCGCGCCGCGAGACGCTTCTCTCACGCGGCAATGTCGGTGTCTGGCTGGCCAGCGATGAGCGGCCGGAAGCGCTGAAGGAAGATGTGGCAACGCTGCCGGTGATCGCGGTGGACTTTCCGAAATTTGCTGATGGCCGCGGCTACTCCATCGCCTACAACCTGCGCGCCCGCCTCGGCTACACCGGCGAGCTGCGCGCTATCGGCGATGTGCTGCGCGATCAGCTGTTCTACATGCAGCGCGTCGGCTTCAATGCCTTCGCCACGCGCGAGGACCGCAGCATCGAGGATGCGCTGAAAGGCCTGACCGACTTCTCCGAGGCTTACCAGGCGTCGTGGGACCAGAAGATGCCGCTGTTCCGCCGCGCGCAACGTCCTGTACAGGCAGCAGAACAATGAGCACTCTCGACTCTCGCATCACCGACACGAAGGCGATCCTGGAACGCATTGCCGCCGACTTTACGCCGGCAGTGTTCGCCTCCAGCCTCGCCGCCGAAGACATGGTGCTGACCGACCTGATCCTGCGCGCGAAGCTGCCAATCGCGATCTTCACGCTCGAGACCGGCCGGCTGCACAAGGAAACCGTGGGCATGATAGCCAAGGTCCGCGAAATCTATGGCTACGAGATCGAGGCTTATCGTCCCGAGACCGCCGCCGTGGATGCCTATGTCGCGCAGAACGGACTGAACGCCTTCTACGACAGCGTCGAGATGCGCAAGGAGTGCTGCCGTATCCGCAAGGTCGAGCCGCTGAACCGCGCGCTTGCCGGCAAGCGCGCCTGGATCACCGGCCAGCGCCGCAGCCAGTCCACTACCCGCGCTGAACTCGCGGTGCAGGAAGACGATCCGGCGCACGGCATGGTCAAGTTCAATCCGCTGGCCGACTGGTCCGAGGAAGACGTGTGGAACTACATCCGCGCCAATAACGTGCCGTACAACCCGCTGCATGACCGAGGCTATCCGTCGATCGGCTGCGAGCCCTGCACCCGCGCAATCCAGCCGGGCGAGGACGTGCGCGCCGGCCGCTGGTGGTGGGAAAACCCGGAATCCAAGGAATGCGGCCTGCATGTCGTCGACGGCAAGCTGGTGCGCATCAAGCAGACCGCCTGATTCCCACGATTCCCCAAGCATTCAAGACAGAACTGGTATCCAGATCATGAACACAGCAGTCGAACAATTCCTTCCGGACGCGGCGGCGAACCGCCACCTGGACTGGCTCGAATCCGAAGCCATCCACATCATGCGCGAGGTCGCCGCCGAGTGCAGCAACCCGGCCCTGCTCTTCTCGGGCGGCAAGGACTCGGTGGTGTTGCTGCGCATCGCCGAGAAGGCGTTCCGCCCGGGCGCGTTCCCGTTTCCGCTGGTGCACATCGACACCGGCCACAACTTCCCGGAAGTGATTTCCTTCCGCGACAAGCGCGTGGCCGAACTCGGCGAGCGCCTGATCGTCGGCTCGGTGGAAGACTCGATCAAGCGTGGCACCGTGCGCCTGCGCAATCCGCAGACCGATTCGCGCAATGCGGCGCAGGCCGTGACGCTCTTGGAGACGATCGCGGAACACAAGTTCGACGCCTGCATCGGCGGCGCGCGCCGCGACGAGGAAAAGGCCCGCGCCAAGGAGCGCATCTTTTCCTTCCGCGATGAATTCGGTCAGTGGAATCCGAAGGCGCAGCGCCCGGAACTCTGGGACCTGTACAACACCCGCGTGCATGCGGGCGAGAACATGCGCGTGTTCCCGATCTCGAACTGGACCGAGCTCGACGTATGGCAATACATCGCCCGCGAAAAGCTGGAACTGCCGTCGATTTACTTTGCGCATGAGCGCGAGGTCATTCCGCGCAACGGCCTGCTGGTGCCGCTGACCGATCTGACGCCGCCGCGCGAAGGCGAGCAGGTCGAAACCCGCGTCGTGCGTTTCCGCACCGTGGGCGACATCTCCTGCACCTGCCCGGTGGCCTCCGACGCGGCGACCGTGGACGCCATCATTGCGGAAACCGCAGTGACGCAGATCACCGAGCGCGGCGCCACCCGCATGGATGACCAGACCTCGGAAGCCTCGATGGAAAAACGCAAGAAGGAAGGATATTTCTGATGAACGCCCCGCTCACAATCAAGGCCAAGGCGCCGTCGCAGGAACATGAGCGCGGCCTGCTGCGCTTTATCACCGCCGGCTCGGTCGACGATGGCAAGAGCACCCTGATCGGCCGCCTGCTGTTCGACAGCAAGGGCATCTTCGCCGACCAGATGGATGCGATCTCGCGTGCCAAGCACAAGCGCACCGTCGGCGACACCATCGACCTTTCCCTGCTGACCGACGGCCTCGAAGCCGAGCGCGAGCAAGGCATCACCATCGACGTGGCCTACCGCTACTTCGCCACGCCGAAGCGCAAGTTCATCATCGCCGACACCCCGGGCCACGAGCAGTACACCCGCAACATGGTCACCGGCGCTTCCACTGCCGACGCGGTGATCATCCTGGTCGACGTGTCCAAGGTGAAGTTCGACGATGCCGGCCGTGCTGAACTGCTGATCCAGACCAAGCGCCATTCCACGATCGCGCATCTGCTGCAGATCGAGCATGTGATCGTCGCGGTCAACAAGATGGATTTGGTCGATTACGACCGCAGCGTGTACGACCGCATCATCACGGCCTACGAAGAATTCGCGCAGCAGCTGGGCCTGAAGGATATCCGCCCGATTCCGCTGTCCGCGCTGGCCGGCGACAACGTGGTGACCAGGAGCGAGAAGATGCCCTGGTACGAAGGCCCGACGCTGATCGAGCTGCTGGAGTCGCTCTCCGTATATGAAGAGTCGCATGACGACCCGTTCCGCTTCCCGGTGCAGCTGGTTGCGCGCCATGGCGGCCACCAGGCCAAGGACTTCCGCGGCTACATGGGTCGCGTTGAAGCCGGCAAGGTGCATGTCGGCGACAAGCTGACCGTGCAGCCGGGCGGACAAAGCGCCACGGTGAAGGAGATCCTGACCTTCGACGGTTCGCTCGACGTGGCCGTAGCCGGGCAATCGGTGACGCTGCTCTTGAACGAGTATGTCGACATCTCGCGCGGCGACATGCTGGTGGCGGCAGAGGCGCCGGCGACGCTGCTGAAGACGGTGAATGCGGACATCTGCTGGCTATCCGAAGAGCCGCTGGAGATGCGTCGCAAGTACTGGCTAAAGCACACCACGCGCCAGGTCGCGGCCAAGGTCGCGAAGATCGACAGCCTGCTAGACATCAATACGCAAGAGCGCCATGCCGGCGACAGCGTGACGCTCAACGGCATCGCGCGCGTGGCGATCAATGTGCAGCAGCCGCTGGCCGCCGATGGGTATGACCGTATCCGTTCGACCGGATCCTTCATCCTGATCGATGAAGTGACGCACCAGACGGTCGCTGCCGGCATGATTCGTCTCGACTAAGGACGAGATGGCACACGGCAAGGTCTGGTTGGTGGGCGCAGGTCCCGGCGCGATCGATCTGATCACGCTGCGGGGTGCGCGTCTGCTCGGCGAGGCCGATGCCGTGCTGTACGACGCGCTGGTTACACCCGAGATGCTCACGCTCTGCCCGCAGGCCGAGCTGATCTCTGTAGGCAAGCGTTCGGGGCAGCGCTCCACCGCGCAAGCGCACATCAACGCGCTCCTGGTGGATGCCGCGCAGCGGTATGCGAAGGTCGTGCGCCTGAAAGGCGGCGACCCGATGCTGTTCGGCCGCGCCGATGAAGAATTGCGCGCGCTCGAGGAAGCCGGCATCGACTATGAAATCGTCCCCGGCATCACGGCCGCCCTGGCCGGCGCCGCGGCGGCGAAACATCCCCTCACCCGCCGCGGCATCGCCCGCAGCGTGGCCTTCTTCACCTCCGCCACGGCTCCCGGCGAGCCGGAACATGTCACCCTGCCCGACTGCGACACCCTGGTGCAGTACATGGGCGGGCAGCAGGCAATGGAGACCGCGAAGCGGCTGCTCCAGCGCGGCAAGCCGGCGGATACGCCGGTGCTGGCTATTGAGAATGTGAGTCTGGCGAATCAGCGCGTGACGCGGTTGACGCTGCGACAAATGGCGCTGGGGCTGCCGGCTTGCACTGGGCCGGTGCTGGTGATGATGGGCGAAGCTTTGCGTCACAGGCACGTGTCTGCGCCGTAAAGTCTGCGCTGCTGTTGGCTGCCTTCGGTGGGACGCGATGCTCATGTCCGTTTTGCGGGTTTTCTGTTCGAAGGAATGAGCGCGACACTTCCCTCGTCCACGGCTGCAAGCGCGTACGGGCCGCGACACGCCCTTCCTTCCATATCGGCGCTGTAGCTTGAACCGCCCGCATCGCCGGCGCGGAATGCCGTCTTCAACATCCAACCCGGCGGCCCCGAAACACCTCAACCGACAGGCGCGGCACGTGCCTCTTCAGAGGAACACACGGCGTCACATTGTTTCCCAGCTTGAGTTAACAAAATCATGCTGGAGCAAAAATGCCGCTGACACTGCAAAAAATCCGCTCTTTATGTTGGGTGAAGCCAGTAACTACGGAAGTGCTGCAGTCTCAAGCGCTGATTTACTTGAAGCCAAATGCGAAATTGGACGTGAAAGACTCCATTGCAAATATGGCGGCCAAACTTGAGCAAGTTGGAAATGATCAGAAAAAATGTGTGGAAACATTCCGGAAACAGCTAAGCAATGCCGAAAACTGGATTGCCAAAGTAAAACAAAGCAAGCCGGACGCGATAGTTCATGCCAGAGTAGTAAAAAGCAAAGACGAAACTGGGAAGTCTGAGCGCTCGACCATCGTGCTCTATACCAAATCCAGGGCAAGCAATTGGGCTTCCGAATTGCTTGATCATTTCTTCTATAGCAAGGACAGAGCTTTGGCGGCGATTGTCCTTTTAGCAATTGAATCGCGTCTTCGGCAGCCGGGAAATGCGATCCAGACTGTAGCGGCACCCGTGCCATCGGTGAAACAAGGCGCCGACACGCTAAGTGGCATTTCCGCGAATGACTTTGCCGTTCGACTAACGAATTACCGAAAAACTGCAGCGGCTGCCGAGGCACTGGCCGCTGTCGAGTCCGACCCGTTCGAGCCATTTTCCTATATTAGAGGCTCAATTCAATTCGCCTTTTTCACGGATGCATCTGCGAAGCAGTCAAGCGGAGCACAACGCACGAAAGCCCCATTAGATAATGCGAAAGCGAGACTAAACAAGGATTTCATGCCTCCTGCAGGCAGCAGCGCATTCGAAAAATTCGTAGAGAGCATTAAATCTGGCACACCCCCTCAAAACATCGATAAAGCGCTGATTCTTGATTATTGCGATCAATGGAAACGATATAGCAATGAAAATCCAGAGTTTCGGTCCTTTGTGAATTCGACGCCGTCCTTGAAAAACTGGAACATCATTGCACTTGTTATCGCCGATCGAAACCGCTATTTTTCTGCCGAATTTAATGAACGAACGGGTGCACATGGATTATCCAGCACCGAGGAATTCTACAATTTGGTTGAAAGAATCAAGTTACAAAATGCACCCAATACGAAATCAAACGATGCCGCACAGAAAAGTAAACCCGATCAAAACGTGGAAACTGAAGTCAGAGATACAAAAGAACCAGAAGAAAAGCACATTGATGAAAAAAGAACGGGTCTTGATGAAGCGCTCCATGATCTGAAGAACGGAGTAAGTGGACTGGTCGAAAACATCGAAGCCACAGTTGAATACATTGGAACCGCAGTTACCTATTTAGACAAAGAAAAAGATGCGGCTGTGAAAAAGGCGAAGTTGGCCATCGACGATGCACTCAACGTCCCCAAATTAGTCGGAACGAATTTAGAAGCCACGCTTGATCACTTATCTACGCAAAAAACAGTAGCACAGGAAAAAGCGGAAGCCGCACTCAATGACTTATCTAAGCAAGGGGCAGCAGTACAGGAAAAAGTGGAATCCGCAGTTAAGGAGCTCAATGAAAAAGGCGAAGTAGCGCTGCTAGAAGCGAAAAAAGCAGTCGAAACTTTTACCGACGAAGGAGTGGCTGCGGCGAAAACTTTAACGAACAGATTTGGTACCGCGATGCAGAGTTTTTTCCAAACCAGCCAACCCAATCCAAGCGAAGACGACGGAAAAAGCGACGTAACAAGCGGAGTGATATCTGCCGCCGATGGAGATCATGCGTACCCTCCGGCAGAGTTGAGTGAGTTAGGCTCGGACAAAAAGGACGTACAGAACTCTCCCAGAAAGCTGCGCAAAAAAAGGAAAATCCGTACCCCCGAAATTAGCAATCCCGTTTCTGGTAGTGCGATCAAGTAAAAGGTGCGTCATCGAGCAAAGCGGAGGCATCAATACAATTGGCGAAACTTGGTGCTCGCTTTGAACATCCCCGTGGCCGTCAATGTAGGCACGCGGACGATGCCCTGCATGCACGCATCGGTGATGCTGAAATGGCGGCTGGCCGATTTCAGCAAGGCGGCCGGAAGGCCGGAACGAATTGCTTCGACAGCGTCAGCTTTCCCCTGGCGGCGCCCTTTCTGACGAGTTGGCCCAACGCTTCCGAGCATGACGCTCCTTCTTTAAAGAAGGGGGACGCAAACTCGCTCCTGTGGCATGGCGGCATAACGTGCGGCTGCTTCGGCTACCCGAGGCCATCCCTTGCTCACAGATCCCGTCTTGCCCAATCTTCAGGACCTTTCTGTGACTTCCTCCAATTGAGGAAACGTATAAGCCCAAACCGGTAGATCAAGGGATGTCGGCATAGCCCGATATATTTGCAACAACAGCGAGTGGAGTCGGCTTTTCGCACCTTCAATCAATCCGCATGCGCGGCGTAATCTGCTGCGTATCCACTCGGAGCTCGATCAGCGCCGGCCGCCCGGCCCCGCATGCCCGCTCGAAGGCCTCGGGAAAGTCTTCATCCGCATCCACCCGCTCCGCATGCGCGCCAAAGGCCTGCGCCAAGGTCACAAAATCCGGATTGCGGATCGCCGTCGCACTGACGCGCCCCGGAAAGCGTCGCTCCTGGTGCATGCGTATCGTGCCGTACATGCCGTTGTTGACGACGATGACGACGATCGCCGCACCGAACTGCATTGCCGTGGCCAATTCCTGCGGATACATCAGGAAGCAGCCGTCGCCGGCGAAGCACACCACCGTACGCTCGGGCACACGCAGCTTCGCCGCGATGGCCGCCGGAAAGCCATAGCCCATCGCGCCGCAGGTCGGCGCGAGCTGCGTGCGCGGCTTGCGGTACTGGTAGAACTGGTGCACCCACACCGCATAGTTGCCGGCGCCATTGCTGACGATGGCATTCTCCGGCAGAACATGATTTAGATGACTCATCACCGCCGCCATGTGCACGCCTTCATGCTGCGCATGCCGAGATGGGACAGCGACGAAGTCTTGATGCTCGCGGCGCGCAGCGCGCGTCCAGTCGCGCCAGTGGAGGGTATCGGGCGCGGCAAGGCCGCGCAGCATGGCAGCGGCGCCTTCCGGTGCGGCGACGATGCCGAGGTCAGGCTGATACACCCGCCCCAGCTCATTCGCATCCGCATGGATATGAATCAGTCGCTGCGCGCTGCGCGGCGGCGTCAGATGGGTGTAGCCATCCGTCGTCACATCGCCGAGACGGGTACCGATGGCGAGCACCAGGTCTGCATCACGAAGCCGTTGCGCCAACTTTGGATTCACACCCAGGCTCAGGTGGCCGATGTACTGTTCCCGCCGGTTGTCAAACAAATGCTGGCGACGGAAAGCGCAGGCCACAGGCAAGTCCCACGCTTCAATGAACCCGGCGAAGTCGGCACAGGCGGCATCGCTCCAGATCGCGCCGCCAACAATGACGAGTGGCCGCTGCGCCGCCAGCAGCATCGCCCGCAGGGCTTGCGCGTCCGTGGCGGAGGGTGAAGGCAATGATGGAAGATACCGACCTCCAACAGGCGCGCTGCAAGCCTCGGTCAGCATGTCCTCCGGCAGCGACAGCACCACCGGCCCCGGCCGCCCGGAAGTGGCGCAATGAAATGCCCGCGCCACAAGCTCCGGAATGCGATTCGCATCATCGATCTCGAAGACCCATTTCGCGATGCCTCCAAACATGCGCTCGTAATCGATTTCCTGAAAGGCTTCGCGGCCGCGGTCGCCCCGTGCGATCTGGCCGATGAACAGAATCATCGGCGTCGAGTCCTGCGCGGCAATGTGCACGCCGATACTGGCATGGGTTGCGCCCGGTCCACGAGTGACGAAACAGATGCCGGGCCGGCCGGTCAACTTGCCGTCGGCTTCCGCCATGTTCGCGGCCGCACCTTCATGCTTGGCGACCACGACATCGATATCGGCATAATCGACCAGCGCATCGAGCACTTCGAGATAGCTTTCGCCGGGCACGCAGAAGATACGGTCTACGCCGTGCAAATGCAGCGTTTCGACCAGAGCGCGGCCGGCGCTGCGGGAAGCCTTGGATGCTTGGTTTGGCTCGTTCATGGACAGGTAGCGGGCTATGCAGCGCCATGCTGATCGGACGACGCCGGTGGCGGCTGCGAAAGTTGAAGAGGTCCGACATGGTAGAACGGATTCGGCCTCGCCGGATTGCACGGCTTCATACCATGCGTTTCGAGCGGTATGGGCCTCGCATGGTACGAGCGTTCATGAGCAGCAAGCGGTAGCCATGCCAAGCCCCGGCCGTAGGGCCTGCTCCGCCCACGCGGCCATTCACCCCGCGCGTGGACTGCGCCCACCCTACGGGCATCTCAGTCGCTCCCGACGCGCCAGATTGGGCGAGCGGGTGGACTCCCTCAACATCATCTCCGGCCGGTCACAAGCGGGGCCGAAGCAAACTGTTATGCCCTGAATCACCAGCTCTGTCCGTGATGATGGTTAGAATCGGGCTTGCGCGCGGCATGTCCAGTACCACACCGCACGCAGCGCGCCTCAGAACAAGACCCAGGAGACATGCATGACCCAGACCTCGCGCAGCAAGGCCGCGAAGCGCCCTTCTTCGTTTCCCTCGAAATCACAATCCCCAATCGCGATGGAGCCACGCGCATGAGCCTCTCGCGCCTGCTGATCGCCAACCGCGGCGAAATCGCGATCCGCATCGCGCGCGCCGCCTCTTCGCTCAGCATCAAGAGCGTTGCGGTCTATGCGCAGGATGATGCGCAGTCCCTGCATGTACGCCGCGCCGATGCAGCGCATGCGCTGCCTGGCAACGGCGTGCGCGCCTACCTCGATATCGATGCCATGCTGGCGGCCGCGCGCGCCGCAGGCTGCGATGCGATTCATCCGGGCTATGGCTTCCTCGCTGAGAATGCCGAGTTCGCGCGTCGCTGCGCCGAAGCCGGCATCCTCTTCGTCGGCCCGTCGCCGGAACTGTTGGGACTGTTCGGCGACAAGGCCCAGGCGCGTGCGCTGGCGCAGCGGCTCGATGTGCCGGTGATTCCTGGCACCGGACGCGTCACGCTGGAAGAAGCGCGCGCCTTCATGGCAAGTCAGGGACCGGATGCCGCCATCATGATCAAGGCCGTCGCTGGCGGTGGTGGGCGCGGCATGCGCGCGGTGCTGGATGGGCGCGATCTTGACGAGGCCTGGCGCCGCTGCGAGTCGGAAGCGCTGGCTGCCTTCGGCAATGGCGCGCTGTATGTGGAGCGCCTGATGTCCATGGCACGCCATATCGAAGTGCAGATCATCGCCGATGGCCAGGGCGGCGTATCGCATCTGTGGGAGCGGGAATGCACGCTGCAGCGGCGCAATCAGAAGCTGGTGGAGATTGCGCCCAGTCCCTGGCTCGCACCCGCGCTTCGCGACCGCATCATCGCCGACGCCATCGCAATGGCCTGCGCCACGCGCTACGCCAGCCTTGCCACCCTTGAATTCCTGGTCGATCTCCACGGCGGCGAGCGCGGCGCCTATGCGTTCATTGAAGCCAATCCGCGGCTGCAGGTCGAACATACGGTGACCGAAGAAGTTACAGGCATCGACCTGGTGCGCGCGCAACTGGCTATCGCCGGCGGCGCCACGCTGGACGAGCTCGGTCTGACGCAGGAAGCGATTGCCACGCCGAAAGCTTATGCCATCCAATGCCGCGTCAACGTCGAATCGATGACGCCGGATGGCCAAGCCATGCCGGCCGCAGGCACGATCGCGACCTATGAAGTGCCGGGTGGGCCTGGAGTACGCGTCGATGGCTATGGCTACACCGGCTATACCATCCACCCGGGATTCGACTCGCTGCTGGCCAAGGTCGTCGCCAGCGGCCCGCGCCTTGACGATGCCTGGGCACGCGCCGTAGCCGCGCTGGATGAATTCCGGCTCGATGGCGTGGACAGCAACCTCGATTTTCTGCGCGCGCTGCTACGCCATCCGGAAGCCGCAGCGGGTCGCATCGATACGCGCTTCATCGAGCGTCATGGCAGGGAGCTCGTGGCTGCCATGGCTGAAGCGCGTAGGTCGCTTCCGCAAACAGCCCTGCCATACGCGGCGGCGCAAGCCGCACAGCAGCATGGCGCAGCGCAAACGCATGGCGCTCAACATGTACCGCCGCATACGACGCCGGTCGTTGCGACCATGCCGGGGCGTGTCGTCAGCATCGATGTCAACGTAGGCGATGTGATGCGTCCCGGCCAGCAAGTCGCCGTGCTGGAAGCGATGAAAATGGAGCACCTGGTGCACGCGGCATTTGGCGGCATCGTGCGTCTGCTCGCTGCCGGCATCGGCGACATGCTGAGCGCTGGCGATGCGCTGTGCCATGTCGAACCGGCGCAGCAGGACAGCGTGGACGCGCTGGTGGAAGAGGAAGCCGATCCCGATGCGATCCGCACCGACCTGCGCGAAGCACTCGAACGTCATGCCATCGGCCTGGATGCGGCGCGGCCGGATGCGGTCGCAAGACGCCGCAAGACCGGCCAGCGCACCGCACGGGAGAACCTCGCTGACCTGTGCGACGCCGACTCATTGCACGAATACGGCGCGCTGGCGCTTGCGGCGCAGCGCCGGCGGCGACCGATGGATGAGCTGCTCCGCATCAGCCCGGCCGACGGCCTCGTCTCCGGTATCGCCAGCGTCAATGGCGACCTGTTCGATGAGGAGCGCGCGCGCTGCATGGTGCTGGCCTACGACTACACGGTGATGGCCGGCACGCAGGGCATGATGAACCACAAGAAGACCGACCGCATGCTGCGCCTGGCCGAACAATGGCGGCTGCCGGTGATCTTCTTCACCGAAGGCGGCGGCGGCCGGCCGGGCGACACCGATGCCTTGCTGGTCGCCGGGCTGGACTGCACCTCGTTTGCCGCCTATGCGCGGCTGTCCGGCCTTGTGCCGCGTATCGGCATCGTCTCTGGCCGCTGCTTCGCTGGCAATGCCGCCTTCCTCGGCTGCAGCGACGTGATCATCGCCACGAATAACGCCACCATCGGCATGGGCGGCCCGGCGATGATTGAAGGCGGTGGCCTGGGCGTGTATGCGCCCGAGGAAGTCGGGCCGGTGGCCATGCAGAGCCCGAACGGCGTCATCGATATCGTCGTCGCCGATGAAGCCGAAGCGGTGCGGGTGGCGAAGCAATACCTGTCCTATTTCCAGGGCCCGATCGCGGATTGGCAGTGCGCCGACCAGCGCCTGCTGCGCCATGCGGTGCCGGAAAACCGCTCGCGCGTCTATGACATGCGCCGTGTGATGGAACTGCTTGCCGATGCCGGATCGGTGCTGGAATTGCGCCGTGAATTCGGCGTGGGCATCCTCACCGCGCTGGTGCGCATCGAAGGCCGGCCGCTCGGGCTGATTGCCAATAATCCGGCGCATCTCGGCGGCGCCATCGATGCCGATGCGGCCGACAAGGCGGCCCGCTTCATGCAGTTGTGCGACGCCTTCGATCTGCCGATCGTCTCGCTATGCGACACGCCCGGCTTCATGGTCGGGCCACAGGCCGAAGCCACGGGCATGGTGCGGCATGTGTCGCGCATGTTCGTCACTGCCGCAAGCGTGACCGTACCCTTCTACACCGTCGTGCTGCGCAAGGGCTATGGCCTGGGCGCGCAATCGATGGCCGCCGGCAGCTTTGGCGCGCCCTTCTTTACCATCGCCTGGCCCAGCGCGGAGTTCGGCGCAATGGGCATCGAAGGCTCGATCCGGCTTGGCTATCGCAAGGAGCTCGAGGCCATCGCTGATCCGGATGAACGTGAACGGCAATTCCGCATCATGGTGGACAAGGCTTACGAGACCGGCAAGGCGATCAACATGGCCTCGTATCTCGAGATCGACGATGTGATCGATCCTGCCGAGACCCGCGGCTGGATACTGCGCGGGCTGAAGTCAGTGCCCAAGCCGGCACCGCGCGAAGGCAAGAAGCGCGGTTTCATTGATACCTGGTGAGCATGCCTGCCCAAGCTGCTCGCTGCAAAGCTTCGCGAAGCGCTGCATAATCTGCAGCGCTTTTGCAAGCCTTCACCCCGACAATACAAGCAGATACCCAACAAGAGGAAACATGATCGACGTCTATTCCTGGCCCACGCCCAACGGCCACAAGGTTCACATCATGCTGGAGGAAACCGGCCTGCCCTATCAGGTGCATGCCATCGACATCGGCGCCGGCGACCAGTTCAAGCCCGAGTTCCTGGCCATTTCTCCGAACAACAAGATGCCCGCCATCGTTGACGCCGACGGTCCCGACGGCAAGCCGATCTCGATGTTCGAGTCCGGCGCGATCCTTGTCTACCTGGCCGGCAAGACTGGTCAGTTCCTCGGTAATACCGACCGCGAGCGCTTCAATACGCTGCAATGGCTGATGTTCCAGATGGGCGGCGTCGGCCCGATGCTGGGCCAGGCGCATCACTTCCGCATGTATGCGCCGGAGAAGGTCCAGTACGGCATCGATCGTTATACGAATGAAGCGAAGCGTTTGTATGGCGTGATCGATCGGCAGGTGGCGAAGGAAGGCTATCTGGCCGGCAGCGAATACACCATTGCCGACATCGCGACCTGGCCGTGGCTGCGCAGCTGGCAGAACCAGGGCGTGGACATCAATGAATTCCCGGAACTGAAGCGCTGGTTCGAGGCGATCGAAGCGCGGCCGGCAGTGCAGCGCGGTGTGCAGGTGCTGGCGGATAGACGCAAGCCCATCACTGATGACAAGTCGCGCGAGATGCTGTTCGGCGCGACGCAGTACGCGAAGCGGTAAAGGAAATGGGTAGGGCCTGCTCCACCCACGCGTCTCATTGATGAACCGGAGACGGCGTGGGCGGAGCAGGCCCTACGTCAATTGCGACGTTCGCAAAGACTCAGGTGTACCGACGCGCAATCGACTCCGCCACGCACACCGGCTTGTCGCTGCCCTCGCGCTCCATCGTCACCTGCCAGGTCAGCTGCGCGCCGCCTTCGATATCTTCTACCGTCAGCAGCTTGCAGCGCGCGCGCACGCGGCTGCCTACCGGCACCGGCGCCGGAAAGCGCACTTTGTTCAAACCGTAGTTCACGCCCATCTTCACGTCGCTCATGCGGATCGCGCTGGCCATCATCATCGGCAGCAGCGACAGCGTCAGGAAGCCATGCGCGACCGGAGCGCCGAAGGGCGACTCGCGCCGGCTGCGCTCGGGATCGACGTGGATCCATTGATGGTCGCCGGTCGCTTCGGCGAACTGGTTGACCTGCTCCTGGGTGATCGTGGTCCAGTCCGATACCGCCACTTCCTGCCCCACCAGCGCCTTCAGCTCGGCGAGGTTCGCGATTTCACGCATGCTGTCTCCGTTCATTGATGTGTATGCGCGCGTCGCAGCGACATTGCCACTGCGACGCGCGCCGGGTCTGCTTTAAGTTCGGACTCAGGCCTCGACCGGCCGCTTCAGGAACATGCCCATGCCCTTGACGGTGGCCACGGTTTCGCCGTGCTGGTTCTTCGCTTGCCACATGGTGTGCACCACGCCGCGATCCGGCTTGCTGCTGGATTCCCTGGCATCGAGCACCGTGGAGCTGACGCTCAAGGTGTCGCCCGGACGCACCGGCCGCATCCAGCGGATCTCATCCACACCCGGCGAGCCCAGGCTGGCAGCGGTGGAAAGAAAGCCGTCCACCATCATGCGCATCATCAGCGCGCAGGTATGCCAGCCGCTGGCGATGATGCCGCCGTAGATCGACCCCGCCGCCGCATCCTTGTCCACGTGGAAGGGCTGCGGGTCGAACTGGCTGGCGAAGGCCAGGATCTCTTCCTCGTTCAGGGTGCGCGAACCGACTTCAATGGTTCGTCCCGGTTCGAAGTCCTCGAAATACCATTCGATCTGCGCCATCGTGTCTCCGTCTTGTCGGGTTTCAGGAAGTCGCGAAGCCCGGCTGGGACGCGAAGCGCGCAAGGTGATAGTCCACATCGCCCAGCGTCTGCTCGATCATGGCCAGGCGCTTGAACAGGTGCGCCGCCGCGAGTTCGTCGGTCACGCCCATTCCGCCGTGGAGCTGCACCGCCTGCTGGCCGACGTAGCGGCCGGACTGGCCAACGCGCGCCTTGGCTGCCGACACCGTGCGCCGGCGCTCGATGACGTCATCCGACGAAACCTTCACCGCAGCCAGCGTCGCCAGCGAACTGGCCTGCTGGTACTGCATGAACATTTCCGCCATCCGGTGCTGCAGCGCCTGAAATTTGCCGATCGGCACGCCGAACTGCTGGCGCGTCTTCAGGTATTCCAGCGTGGCCGCGTTCAGCGCTTCCATGATGCCGACCGCTTCGGCGCACAAGAGCGTAGCGGCATAGTCGGCGCCGGCGTCCAGCACATCCCAGCCCTGGCCTTCCGTGCCGAGCAATTGCGCCGGCGCATTCGAGAAGACGATGTCCGCCGCGCGCTGACCGTCGATGGTGCGGTAATCCCGGCGCTCTACGCCTCCAGCATTCGCATCGACGACGAACAGCGAGATGCCGTCGGTATCGCGCTGGCCGCCGCCGGTGCGGGCCGAGACGATCAGCCTGTCAGCCTGGCCGCCGTGGATCACCACGCACTTGGCGCCGCTGAGCGAATAGCCGCTGCCGTCCCTGGATGCGCGGGTGGCGATGTCGAACAGGTCGTAGCGCGACTGCTTTTCACCGAGCGCGCAGGCCAGCTTCAATTCGCCGCCAGCGACTTGTTCGAGCAGGCTTTCCTGGCCGCCGGCAAGCTTCAGGAAATGCGCACCGGTGACGGTAGCCAGATACGGCTCGATCAGGAGGCCGCGGCCCAGTTCCTTCATCACCAGCAGCATGTCCACCGCGCTGCCGTTGAAGCCGCCCTGCTCTTCCGGCACCGGCAACGCTGTCATGCCGAGCTCGACCAGCGTGTTCCAGGCTTCGGCGGAAACGCCGGTCTCGGAATGCATGATCTTCTTGCGCGTCTCGAAGGAATAATCCTTGTCGATCCAGCGCCGCAGCGCGTCGGCGAACTGCTGCTGTTCCTGGGTGAATTCAAAGTCCATGCGCGTCTCCTCACAGCCCCAGGATCATCTGGGAAATGATGTTTTTCTGGATTTCGTTCGAACCGCCGTAGATCGAGGTCTTGCGGAAGTTGAAGTAGTAAGGCGCAAGCGGCGCCGCATCGTCGTCGCCGGCGATGCTGTGCTCGGCATGACCTTCGAGGTAGTTCTTGTCGAAAGGCAGGCTGTAGGGGCCGACGGCTTCCACCATCAGCTCGGTCAGCATCTGCTGGATCTCGGTGCCCTTGACCTTCAGCATCGAGGCTTCCGGGCCCGGGCCGCGGCGCTTGCTGTCTTCAGAGATCACCTTCAGCACGGTCACTTCCAGCGCCATGATGTCGATTTCCAGCGCAGCCACCTTGGAGGCGAACACCGGGTCCTCGATGATGGGCTTGCCGTTCTTCATGTGCTCGCCCGCGATGCGCTTCAGGAACTGCAGCTCGCGCTTGGCGCGGCCGACCGCGGCGATGTTGGTGCGCTCGTGGCCGAGCAGGTATTTGGCGTAAGTCCAGCCCTTGTTCTCTTCGCCGATCAGATTCTCGACCGGGACCTTCACGTTATCGAAGAACACCTCGTTCACTTCATGTTCTTCATCGAGCATGATGATCGGTCGCACCGTGATGCCGGGCGTCTTCATGTCGATCAGCAGGAAAGAGATGCCTTCCTGCTTGCGCGCGCCCGGATCGGTGCGCACCAGGCAGAAGATCATGTCGGCATGCTGGCCGAGCGTGGTCCAGGTTTTCTGGCCGTTGACGACGTAGTGGTCGCCCTGGCGCTCGGCGCGGGTCTTCAGCGACGCCAGGTCCGAACCCGAGCCCGGCTCGGAATAGCCCTGGCACCACCAGTCGTCGCAATTCAGGATACGCGGCAGGTAATGGCGCTTCTGCGCTTCATTGCCGAACGCCATGATCACCGGCGCCACCATGTTGACGCCGAAAGGCAGGATAGGCGGTGTGCCGGCACGCGCGCATTCCTCTTCCCAGATGTGGCGCTGCGCCGCATTCCAGCCGGTGCCGCCGTATTCGACCGGCCAGCCGGTGCCGACCCAGCCCTGCTTGGCGACGATCTTATGCCAGCGCACGTAGTCGTCCTTGGAAAGACGCTTGTGATTGAGCACCTTGTGCTGCAGATCCTTCGGAAGATTCGCCTCGAGAAAGGCCCTGACCTCGTCGCGGAAGGCGGTGTCCTCCGCGCTGTAGTTCAAATCCATGCTGCCTCCTTTGATGTTATGCGTCTAAAAAGCACGACCGTTCAAAATTATACAGAGGTTTGCATGGTGCGCATCACATTGTTTTCGTGGATCGCTGATCGAATTCATTCGCGATTTCCACCGGCGGCAAGGGCTGCCAAACGGGCGCGGCGTCTGCCGGCGCAGAGCCTTCGGCGCTGCGCAGTCATGTCGCATTGCATCCGTAATGCCGCTTGCCGCCATCCGAACTTCTGGTCGGAGCCTTGAGCGGCTTCTTCCATGCCGTTACCAAGCCGCCCCTGCGTCTCGAAGCATGCCGAGCAGGATGCTTACCCTCATCCATCGCATTCCCAACCTCGTGGAGCACAGCCAATGGCTACAAGCGCCAACAAATCGCCTTCCGCTTCATCGCAGTCCGCGTCTTCTTCAACACCTCCTTCAGTGTCAGCGCCTATCGGCCAGAATCAAGCCGCTACCCCAAAGGTGCATAGCAGCGCGAGCTCATCGGTCAGCACGACCTACCCTTCCAATCACTCCGCCAGCGCCAACACCGGGCAAACGCTGTCTTCCGGGCCATCCCTGGCATCGCCACGCTCGCAACTGTGCCTGGCGGCGGAAGCCGGCAACATCACCGCGGTAATGGAGCTGCTGGAAGACGGTCAGGCGGACCCCAATGCGGTAGACCCCGCTTACGGCAAAACGGCGCTGGGTATCGCAGCCGAACAGGGTCATGAGAGGGTGCTTGCGTTGCTCATCACAAAACAGGTCTCGCAGCAAAACAAGGATATGGCTCTGCGGGCAGCCGCCCTTGCCGGCCAGCTCGGATCGATAAAATTGCTGCTGGCGCACGGCGCCGGGGTAAATGCGCAAAGCGACAGCGGCTTAACGCCATTGATGATGGCTGCCATCACCAATCATTCCGAAGCGGTTCAGGCACTGCTCACCGCCGGCGCAGACCGCGCTCTACGCGATGCGCGGGGCAGGACAGCGGCTGACCTTGCCAGCCTCCATCGCCACCTCGAGCTGGAAAAGACTCTGTCCACAAAAGAGGACCCCTCGGCTGACGCCGCTGCCAGCAGCAGCGCTTCAACCCCGCCGAGCAGCACCTCCTCCGGTTTCAACAAGTCACTGACGACGGCAGCCAACACGCTGAAAGCGTCCCCTCCTGCGCCGACGATTGCCTCTCCTGCCACGCCCATCGCTGCGGAAGGCGCAACGATGGCTGCCTCAATGTCTGGATCCGTCCTTCCTTCGATGCCGGATCCGGAGGAAGTTTCATCGCTGATGAAGGCCATATTCGCAGACAACGATAGCAGCGGTGACGCATCCCAGAGGCCGTCTAACGTCGACATCAACACTCCGGCAGCCAACGGCTGCACCGTGCTGATGTGGTTTGCATACGAGGGAGGTCAACTCATGGTGGAACAGCTGATCAAACAGAATGCAAGCGTGAATGCCTTCATGAAGGGTGGGTGGACGCCGCTGATGCTTGCCGCAAGGAATGGCCATGCACGCACCGTGCAGGTCCTGCTTGACCATGGCGCGGACACGCGCGCGGTCGTCCACGACGGTCCGAGCGCGCTGCAGATGGCGGCAGTATCCAACCACGAAGGGACAATACGGGCGCTTTTGAATCATGCGTCTCCTGAGCAGAATGAATTGCAGCGCGCGCTGTACGCAGCGGCATCGCATGGCTACGAGGAGATGGCGGAGTTGCTGATCGAGGCCGGCGCGCGACCGAACGCCGACATGGGCAACGGCCACACGCCGTTGATGCTTGCCGCGGAAAACGGCGACATCCAGGCCGCGCGCATGCTTTTTAAACTCGGCGCCGACGTGAACGCAGCCGGCTTCGATGGTGCGACCGCATTGATCCACGCGGCGGCGAAAGGCCATGCCGACATGGTGCGCCTGCTGGACGAGCTGGGCGCAAACGTCAATGCCGCCCGGGCCGATGGCGTGACGGCATTGATGATTGCCGCGATGAACGGGCAAGCTGCCACGGTCAAGCTGCTGCAGCGGCTGGACGCGGATGCCTATGCCGTCAACGCGGTGGGCTGGACCGCGCTGTTGTTCGCCGCGAAATTCAATTGCGCTGAAGTGGTGGAGGCGCTGATAAGCAAAGGCACGATGGCCGTCTACAACGCCGAGCGGACCGTCACTCCTGATGGCCATACCGCGCTGGCGCTGGCCGCAATGCTCGGCCATACCGATACGGTGGTGGCGCTGCTGAACGGAACGAACATGAAAGTGGACGTCGCCGATAAGTACGCCGCCACGCCGCTGATATTGGCTGCCATGCACGGTCACACCGACACGGTGCAAGCGCTTGCGCAACATGGCGCGGACCTGGATGCCGTGCATATCGATGGTTCGACCGCGTTGCTCATTGCGCTGAAGCACCGTCACTTCGAAGCAGCGCTGGCACTGGCGAAGTTGGGGGCCAATCTGCATGCCAAGACCCCGGACGGCTATACGGCGCTGACTTATTGCCTGGCAAATTCCAAGGAGGCGGATGCGGTGCGGGAACTAGTGCTCCTCAAGGCCGATGTCAACGCCCCCAGTCCCACCGGCGCAACACCGCTGATGCTGGCGACGCAATTCGGGCCCGACATGGTGGATCTATTCATTCTGCACGGCGCAAAGATCGATGGTGTGGATAAACATGGCAACACCGCCTTGATCATGGCGGCGAAGAACGGTGACAAGGAGAGTGCGCACAGGCTGCTGATCTGGGGTGCGGACGTCAACGCCGTCGACAGCGAACGCAACACCGCCCTGATGCATGCTGCGGAAAAAGGCAATGCTCCCCTGGTTGGCGCCCTGCTGCGCCATGGTGTGCAGGTCAACACCGCAAACCGCCAGGGTTACACCGCCCTGATGCTCGCCGCGCAACATGGTCACGCTGACGTGGTGAAAGAACTGTTGACGCACCAACCCGACCTGCATGCCAAAACGAAAAAAGGCGTTACCGCGCTGTCAGCCGCGACGGCAAACGGGCACGCCCGGGTAAGCGACATGCTGAAACAGGCCGGCGCGAAGAAGTGAGAAGGTCCTGCCGGGCATGAGGCGCAGCGCCTTCATGTCTGGCGCACGCGGTGCACACATGCCGAGACGGGTGGCGCTGTCCTCGGCAAGTCTGACCTGCCACCATCCACAGACCAGAAGATCGCCCCTCTCCAGGGACTTCCAACCTGCGCGCCTTGGCATCAAGCGGCCCGACCGAACTTTCTTCGCGCTGTGCGCGTGATCGAGCGTCCAGGCGATGCGGCATCCAATTGGCCGAATGAGATGAGCGCCGTGCTGGCTGGCACTTTGCAATCGGATCATGAGCAGGATAGGTATTCGATTGAATACCGAATTTTCATATCGGACATTTCCCATTTTCGCCGGCGTTGATCGAAATAAACAGGCACGGCTATTTCCGGCAATGAAGAAAACATATAAACGACACTATTATCCATAATTAATTAACAAAAATCACTGTCGGTATGATTTACGAATTACCAAAAAGAAAAGCGATTATTAATTGTAAGGTATTGATTTTCTTGTTTTTTCATTTTCTGGCACATGGATTGCTGAGTAATGAATCGGGAGCGCAACAAACAGAAAAGCGAAGAACCGAGGCAACAAGCATTTCGTTTGATTAATTCCGATTTCAATCAAGCATTTCTTAATCCGGAGTTGTAAATGAAAAAAATGACTAGCAAGAAAATTTTGAAATGCATTATCCCGGCCGCTTTTTTCCTGACGGGATCGGCGGCAATGGCGCAAACCTCGTTCCCGGACTTTCGCATCAACGAAGGCTCGGTGCCGGGTGCCCTGGCCGGCACCATTACCGCCGACAAGGTGACCGGCAATTACGTTGAAGTCATTACGTTCTCCGGCAACAGCTTCAACGCGTCGCTGCTGTGGAACGCCGGCCAGTTTGTCGCCAATGACGGCACCACGCCGGTGCCATCGCAGCTGGGAGGCAGCACGGCGAACCAGTACGGCCTGTACGCGCTGTACCAGGCTTCGGGCACCTTCAGCAGCAGCGGCGGACGCACGACCTTCAACTTCACCCAGGGCACTGGCTCGCTATCGGTATTCCTCGATCCGGGCTCGAACACCACGTTCACCGCACCGGCCAGCGGCAGTGCGCCATGGACCGTCGGGGGCAACGGTGACGATCTGCTGATTGCCACCGGAACGCCGACCTCGGGCCAGGGCACACT
The DNA here is from genome assembly GCF_016632335.1 of Noviherbaspirillum pedocola. Classification (GTDB taxonomy): domain Bacteria; phylum Pseudomonadota; class Gammaproteobacteria; order Burkholderiales; family Burkholderiaceae_D; genus Noviherbaspirillum_A; species Noviherbaspirillum_A pedocola. The sequence goes on along the minus strand of NZ_JAEPBG010000002.1, from coordinate 397,574 downwards.
GGATCCGACGCTGTCGACCTGTACCGGCAGCGCCGGCACCGGCATCAATTGCGGCAGCTTCGGCGCCACCTCGACCTGGAGCGTGACCGCGGCCGGCAGCGCCTACTTCACCTCGCCATCGCCGTTCTTCAATGTCTCCTTCCAGTCGGGCCAGTTGAACAATTTTTCGCCGACCGGAACGCAAACCATCAACGGTTCGCTTGACGTGATCTTCGGCACGGCGGCCATTCCCGAGCCGGCAAGCATCGCGCTGGTTGGATTGGGCCTGATGGGACTGGGATTGGCACGCCGCAAACGCGGCTGATTCCCCGCATGCCGCGCGCCGATCGGTACGCGCGGCATGCGCGATATACGCGATATACGCGACATACCCGACATACGCGACATACGCGACATACGCGACATACGCGGCTCATTCTTCCTAGCCGCCAGACTTCAACAGACGCCGCAATTCCCGCGACAGCAGCGGCGGCAAATCAAAGGCAGGCTGCGGCAGGCTGGCATTGAGCGCGCCCTTGATGAAGCGCTCGGTTTCGTGCATCACGGTTTCGCGCTCGTTGTCCAGGGTGATCATGTGAAAGCAGTCGCCCAGGTAGATCAACTCCTTGCTGGCCGAGCCGATGTGTTGATACACCCACTCTGCATTGCGCACCGCCACCGCCTCATCCTCGATCGCATGCATGATCAGCGTCGGCGCATCGACCTCGCCGATCCTGCTTCTGACATGGGAAATGAGGCGCAGGCCTTCGGTCATCTGGCGCAGATGAATCGCTTCCCCGCCCGCTTCGGAGACACGGTCGCTGCGCAACGCGCGCTTGATCATGGCCCGCACTTCGGGGTTCTTCACCCCATAGGGCTCAGACTCGCGGTAACTGTAACGGCTGCTGAAAGGCAGAATCGGCGCGAGCCGTAACAGGAAACGGTACCAGGGCATGGCCCACCCGTCATAGGCCAGTGCCGCGGCGAGCAGCACCACGCAATCCACATCCTCTTCTTGCGCCAGCGCCAGTGCCAGCGTCGCGCCCATCGATACCCCGGCCAGCGATACCGTGGCATAGTCCTGCTTCAAACGATGCAGCTGCGTAATTGATGCCTCAAGCCAGGCTTCCCACGGAGCCGGCGGCGCGCCATGGCACATGCCCGGCAGGTTGGCGGCAAAGGCCGACAGGCCGGCGCCGTGCAGATGCTCGGCCAGGCGCTGCAGCTCGAGGATGCTCGCGCCCATGCCATGCAGCAGAAGAACCGCATGCTCGCCCGCATGCAGATGAAGAACATTGCTATCCGATGGATTCATGAATATCAAAAACGCGAAAAACTGGTCGTCGGTACCGCGACCGATAGCTTACCTTGCCGCGCTGGGCCTCACCATGACGGCATTCAGCCTGCGCCATCTGCTGCAGCCCTATATCGCGCCGTATGCGCCGTATCAGCTCTTCGTCATCGCCAGCCTGGCGAGCGAATACCTGCTTGGCCTGGGGCCGGCGCTTCTGAGCGCGCTGCTCGGGCTGCTGCTGGCCACGCACTTCTTCGTCGCGCCATTCGGCGTCATGGACGGCGTGTCGAAATCGGATGTGATCTTTGTCGTCAATTACATCGTGGGAACGCTGTTCGCCATCGCCCTGATCGAATATCTGCGGCGCGCGCTGTATGAAAACCAGCTGCTGCTCAAGGTATCCCGGTCGCGCCACAAGATTTCGCTGCATCGCGAAAACGACAGGCTGTACCTGGCCAAGCGACGCGCCGCGTCGGCGCTGACGCTGCAGCATCTCTTTGCCCGCTTTGATGAAGTGCTGCTGCTGGACCTCCCCGGCACCGGCCTCTTTCCGCAGGCGCTGCTCGGCAGTCTCCGCGGCGGCGAGGCCAGCGTGGGCGCGGATGCGCTCACCTGCTTTGCTCCTGATGACATGCTGCGCCTGCTCGACGCCCTGAAAGCCGCTGAAAGCGGCGGCGCCGCGCGCGAGCTGCGGCTGCGGCTGGCCGGCACCGAGGCGCAAGCGCGTGAAGTCAGCGTCTCGGTGGAAGGCATGCCGCTGGACGGCATGCGCGCCGCCGTAGTTCGCCTGGTGCGCACACATGACGAGGCGCACATGGCTTGAGATCGTGCGGGCGTTTCGCCTTGCGACGCATCAGGTGTGCATAGGCCGTCGCCGTCACGCCGTGGCGGCAAATTCCGCTGATAACCGCATGCTAGAATCGCCGCCGCTTTCCGGCTCACGTCCCCACGCAAGGCCTTTTTCCAACCCCGGCCGTATCCACGCGAATCTCCTTGATTTCCCCGCTCTATCTTCTCTACGCCGCCGTTGGCGGCATCGTGCAGGCCGCAGCGGTCTTTCTGATGCGCTCGCGGGGATGGCCTTTCCTCGGCACGATTCCACTGGTGCTCATCCATCAGTTCCTGTTCGCGACCGCCTATGCGAAGGCGCCGAACTTCCTTCTGCAATGGTTCCTGACGTCGGCCCTGACCTCGATCCTGTCGCTGGTGATGGGCATGCTGATCTTCGGCGACCGCATTTCCCCGATCAATGCCGTCGGCGTGCTGCTGGTTTTCGCCGGTCTGGCGCTGATGCGCCTGCACTGATCAGCACTCCTTAGCCACCTTCCCGAAGCGCTTCGCTCGCATCAAAAGCGCAACGAAAATGTCCTTGCGTTACTAATATATTAGGATTACGATTCTGATATATCAGAAATGCCGTTGCGGATTTGCCCGCGCAATGACGGCCTGCAGCGCCCGATCCGGGTCTGCCATCAGCAAGGAGATGCATCCATCATGACCCCGTTCATGGACCAGAATTTTCTTCTCGACACCGAGACCGCCCGCCGCCTGTATCACGATGTTGCCGCCGACCTGCCGATCATCGATTACCACTCGCATCTGCAGCAGTCCGAAATCGCCGCTCGCAAGACCTTCCGCAACCTCGCCGAGCTCTGGCTGGGCGGCGACCACTACAAATGGCGCGTGATGCGCGCCGCCGGCGTCGATGAGCAATACATCACCGGCTCGGCCTCGGACATCGAGAAATTCCGCGCCTTCTGCCGCGTGCTGCCGCTGGCAGTCGGCAACCCGGTGCATCACTGGAGCCATTTCGAACTGCGCCGCATTTTCGGGATCGACCTCGTCATCAACGAAGCCAATGCCGACGCGATCTGGGAGCAGGCCAATGCGAAGCTGGCGACGATGGATACCTGGACGCTGCTGGGCCAGGCCAAAGTCGAAATCGCCTGCACCACCGACGATCCGGCCGACGATCTGCTGCAGCATGGCGACATCGCCAAGTCCGGCCTGAAGACGCGCGTGCTGCCGGCCTATCGCCCCGACAAGGCGATGCGCATCAACCAGCCCGGCTTCGTCGATTACCTGAAACGCCTCGGCGCCGCCGCGCAGATCGAGATCAACTCCTTCGCCTCTCTGATGGAAGCCCTGGCCAAGCGCGTCGAATACTTCCATGCCCGCGGCGCGCGCATCTCGGACCATGCGGTTGACATCCCGCTGCCGACCGTGCCCGCCGATGCGGTTCAGCTCGAAGCGCTGTTCGCCAAGCGCGTCGGCGGCGAAATGCTGTCCGAAACCGAGAACGCGCTGTATCTGCGCGGCCTGCTGGAATCGGTCGGTCGCGTCTATGCGAAATTCGGCTGGACCATGTGCCTGCACATCGGCGCCATGCGCAACAACAACAGTCGCATGCTCGGCCAGCTCGGCCCGGACACCGGCTACGACTCGATCTCGGACATGAGCACTTCCGCGGGTCTGGGCGCGCTGCTCGATGCGCTGAACGCAAACGACGAGCTGCCCAAGACCATGCTGTTCTGCCTGAACCCGAACATGAATGAAGTGCTGTCCACGATGATGGGCAACTTCCAGGACGGTTCGGTGCCGGGCAAGGTGCAGTTCGGCCCGGCTTGGTGGTTCAACGATCACAAGGAAGGCAATCTGCAGCAGCTGGTCGGCTTTGCCAATCACGGCGTGCTCGGCATCTTCGTCGGCATGGTCACCGACTCGCGCAGCTTTGCCTCCTATCCGCGCCACGACTATTTCCGTCGCCTGCTGTGCCGCCAGCTCGGCCAGTGGGTCGAAGCCGGCGAATACCCGGCCGACATGGAAGCGCTGTCGGGCATCGTGCGCGGCGTCTGCTACGAAAACGCCAAGCGCTACTTTGGCCTCTGATTCCCGAGCAGACATGCAAAAAGTCATCTGCATCCATCCGGACGACGACATGCTCGTCGCCCTCGTCGACCTCACCGCCGGCGAGGTGGTGAACTGGGAAGCGGAATCCATCCTGATTCCCGCGCCGGTCAAGGCCAAGCACAAGATCGCGCGCCATGCGGCGGCCGAAGGCGAGGTGCTGCGCATGTATGGCGTGGCGGTCGGCAAGGCCATGGCGACTATCCGCCGCGGCGAAGCCATCACCACCGAAAACCTGCAGCACTACGCCGCCGACGTCGAGCTCGAAGACAGCGCGCCGTATCAATGGACGCCGCCCGATGTATCACGCCTGAAGGATGGCCACTTCATGGGCGTGGTGCGCGCCGATGGCCGCGTCGGCACCGCGAACCACTGGCTGGTGTTCCCGCTGGTGTTCTGCGAGAACCGCAATGTCGAACACCTGCGCAAGGCGCTCGAAGCGCCGCTGGGCTATGCGGCCAACGACCTCGCTTCCTACACGCTGTCGCTGCTGGGCCAGGACATGGAAGCGCCGAAGCCGGTGCTGCGGCCGTTCCCCAACGTCGATGGCGTGCGCATCATCACGCATGCCGGCGGCTGCGGCGGCACCCGCGCCGATGCGCGCTCGCTGTGCCGCATCCTCGCCTCCTATGCCGATCATCCAAACGTGGCCGGCGTGACCGTGTTCAGCCTCGGCTGCCAGAATGCGCAGATCGCGATGTTCAAGGAAGAGCTGGCGAAGGTGAACCCGGACTTCGCCAAGCCGATGCTGATCTACGAACAGCAGCAATGGGGCAGCGAGGACGCGATGATGAAGGCCGTCGTCGCCGACACCCTGGCGCAGCTGAAGGAAGCGAACAAGGTGGCGCGCCAGCCGGTGCCGCTGTCGCACCTGAAGATCGGCGTGAAATGCGGCGGCTCGGACGGCTTTTCCGGCATCTCGGCCAACCCGGCCATGGGCCTGGTGTCGGACATGGTGGTGGCCCTGGGCGGCTCGTCGATCCTGGCCGAGTTTCCCGAACTGTGCGGCGTCGAATCGAGCCTTCTGGAACGCTGCGAAAACGATGACGACAAGCGCCGCTTCATTGGCCTGATGCGCGACTTCGAAGCCCGCGCCGAAGCGGTCGGCACCCACTTCGCCGACAACCCCAGCCCCGGCAATATCCGCGACGGCCTGATTACCGATGCGATGAAGTCCGCCGGCGCGGCCAAGAAGGGCGGCAGCTCGCCTATCGTCTCGGTGCTGGACTACGGCGAGCAAACCGGGAAGCACGGCCTGTCGCTGTTGTGCACGCCGGGCGGCGACGTCGAATCCGTCACCGGCATCGTCGCCTCGGGCGCCAACGTAGTGCTGTTCTCCACTGGCCTGGGCACGCCGACCGGCAATCCGATCGTGCCGGTGCTGAAGATTGCCAGCAACAGCCGCGTCGCCACGAAGATGAATGACGTCATCGATTACGACTGCGGCCCGGTCATCGAAGGCCGGCCGCTGCCGGACGTGGCGGATGGCCTGCTCGACATGGTGATCGACACCGCCAGCGGCACGTACCAGGCCAAGGCCGACCGGCTGCAGCAATACGACTTCATCTTCTGGAAGCGCGACATCTCGCTCTGAGCGGCCCATCGATAACGGAAACCAGATTCATGCAAGCATTACGCCGCACCGCGCCCTTTTCGCTTCCGATCCGCATCCTGCAGTTCGGCCAGGGCAATTTCATGCGCGGCTTCTTCGACTGGCAGATCGATCTGCTCAACGAGCGTTCCGGCCTGGACGCCGGCGTGGTGATCGTGCGCCCGCGCGGCGGCCGCGGCGATGCGCTGCTCGATGTGCAGGATGGCCTGTACACCACGCTGATCCGCGGCATCGATGAGCGCGGCGAGGAAGTGAAGCAATACCGCACCATACGCTGCGTGCAGCGCGAGATCGATATCGCCTCGATGTACGGCGATTATCTGGAGCAGGCAAAGAATCCGTCGCTGCGCTTCATCACTTCCAACACCACCGAAGCCGGCATCACGGTCAATGACAACGACCGCTATGAAGATGCGCCGCCCTCCACCTTCCCAGCCAAGCTCGCGCGCCTGCTGCACGAGCGCTTCCGCCATTTCAATGGCGCGAAGGACAAGGGTGTGGTGCTGCTGCCCTGCGAGCTGATCGATGACAACGGAGAAGCGCTGCGCGCGGCGGTGCTGCATTTCGCGCGGCTGTGGCAGCTTGAGGACGCGTTCATCACGTGGATAGCCGCAGCCTGCACCTTCTGCTCGACGCTGGTCGACCGCATCGTCACCGGCTATCCGGCCGGCGAAGAAGAACGCATCGCCGCCGAACTCGGCGCTGAGGACCGCTTCCTGGTCGCGGCTGAATACTTTTACCTGTTCGTCATCAAGGGACCGGCATGGCTGGCGGATGAACTCAAGCTCGCCGGCGCGAACCTGAACATCCGCCTGGTGGATGACATCGCGCCGTACAAGCGGCGCAAGGTCGGCATCCTCAACGGCGGCCATACCACGCTGGTGCCGGTAGCGCTGATGGCAGGGCTGGAAGCGGTTGGCGAAGCGGTAGCCGATGAACAGGTCGGCGGCTTTCTGCGCGCGGCGCTCGATGACGAAATCATCCCAGCGCTGGGCATGGACCGCGCCGAGCTGCAAGCCTTCGCCGAGGACGTGCTGCGCCGCTTTCGCAATCCCTACATCAGGCACCGCCTGGACGCGATCGCCCTCAACAGCTGGCCCAAGTTCGCGGTGCGCGTGATGCCGCAGCTGCTGCGCCACATCGACATGCATGGCGCGCCGCCAGAACGGCTCACGCTGGCGCTGGCCGCGACGATGGCGCTGTACCGCGGCGATCGCATCCGCCTGGCCGACGACGAAGCCAGCCTGCGCTGGTTCCGCGATGCCTGGGCCGCGCATGACGCGGGCGAGTTGTCGCTGCAAGCGATGGTGCGCGGCTGGCTGGCCAACGTCGCGCTGTGGGGACGCGACCTCAATGCCGCGCCGGGCCTGACCGATGCAACCACGCGCGCGCTCGAAGTGATCACGCAGCACGGCATGCGCGAAGCGCTGGCAAGGATTTGAGACCAAGCGCCAGCAAAGGCGCAAAAGACGAGGAAGGCAAATGCCGCCGACGGCAAGCGTCGGCGCGGTGCGCAGCAATGCAGCCTCGTCCACAAGAATGAAACGCAAAGGAGACAGCATGAAAAAGCTTAAAGGTCTGCGCTGGTGGATGGTCGGCATGGTCACGGCCGGGCTGATCGTCAACTACCTCGCCCGCAACACCCTGTCGGTCGCGGCTCCCACGATGATGAAGGAGCTCAACATCACGACCCAGGAGTATTCCTACATCGTGGTGGCCTGGCAGGTCTGCTATGCGCTGATGCAGCCGGCGGCCGGCTACATCCTCGATGTCATCGGCACCAAGCTGGGCTTCGGCATCTTCGCGCTGGCCTGGTCGCTGGCCTGCGCCGGCGCCGCGCTGGCCGGCAGCTGGCAGAGCCTGGCCTTCTTCCGGGGCCTGCTGGGCCTGACCGAAGCGGCCGGCATCCCGGCTGGCGTCAAGGCCACCAGCGAATGGTTTCCGGCCAGGGAGCGTTCGATCGCCATCGGCTGGTTCAACATCGGCTCCTCAATCGGCGCGCTGCTGGCGCCGCCGCTGGTGGTATGGACACTGCTGCGCGGCAGTTGGCACCTGAGCTTCGTCGTGGTCGGCGTGCTCGGCGTGATCTGGACCGGCGCATGGTTTCTGTTCTACCAGCATCCGAACAAGCAGCGCGCGCTGTCGGATGCCGAGCGCGACTACATCCTCGCCGGCCAGGAACAGCAGCATGCCGACGACAACGCCGTGCGCACGCCGTGGCACGAGATCGTCCGTACCCGCAAGTTCTGGGCGATCGCGATTCCGCGCTTTCTGTCCGAGCCGGCATGGCAGACCTTCAATGCGTGGATTCCGCTTTACATGGCCAACGAGCGCCATATGAACATCAAGGAAATCGCGATGTTCGCCTGGCTGCCCTTCCTCGCCGCCGACATCGGTTGCGTGCTGGGCGGCTATCTGAGCCCGTGGTTCCACAAGCACTTCCGGGTCTCGCTGTTCACATCGCGCAAGCTGGTCATGGCCACCGGCGCGCTGTGCATGATCGGCCCGGGCTGCATCGGCCTGGCAGGCAGCCCGTACACCGCGATCTTCCTGCTGTGCATCGGTGGCTTCGCGCACCAGACGCTGTCCGGCGCGCTGTACTCGATTACCTCTGACGTGTTCGGCAAGAACGAGGTCGCTACCGCCACCGGCCTGGCCGGCATGTCCGGTTACCTGGGCGCGACGCTGTTCACGCTGGTCTTCGGCGTGCTGGTCACGCACATCGGCTACAGCCCGCTGTTTCTGCTGCTCGCGGTGTTCGACCTGGTTGCCGCCGTGGTGGTGTGGACGCTGGCGCGGGATCGCGTCGCCAATGCTGTTACCGGCGTCGAGGCCCGCGCTACGGCCCAGCATTCCTAGGGACATCGCCAACCGCCATACCCCTTTCCTGTTTCACGCAACAAGCGGCCGATCGCAACGACGCGGCCGCCAGCAATCCCCTTTTGTCTTTCATCTATAGAACGGCGCCAGAAGGCGCCACAGAGGAGCAAGCGATGACGCACACCAAAAAAACCAACTTCACGCCACGAATCCTGGCGCTTGTCGGCCTGTCCGTCGCCTCGCATTACGCGATGGCGGCCAAGGCGGATATCGAGACCAGCTTCTACGGCTTCCTGAACGGCGAGATCGAATCGGTGCGCGCCACCGGCGGCGCCACGCCGGTCAGCCCGCGCGGCCGCGTCACCGACGGCAATTCGCGCGTCGGCTTTTCCGCATCGATAGGCGTGGATGCGCAAACCAGGGGCTTGCTGCAAATCGAAGCCAGCCTGAACAACTTCGACCAGGGCGGCATCAATTCGCGCGGCGACTCGACCACGCTGACCTCGCGCAATACCTATGTCGGCATCGAAAACACCCGCTTCGGCCGCGTCGTCGTCGGCAACAACGACAATGCCTATCGCAGCCTGGTCGGCACCGGCAATTCGCTCGGCGGCAACCTCGGCCTCACCGCCTACGGCCTGGATGTGTGGAACAACACCTCGGCGCAGATGGCCGGCAACCAGGACAGCATCTTTTCCCGCGGCGAGGCGCGCTACAAGAACTCGGTGCACTACCTGTCGCCGGAATGGGCCGGCTTCCAGGTCGCAGCCTCTTATGGCTTCGACGAGCAGCAAAGCAACAACAGCGACCGCGGCCGCTACTCGGTGGCGGGCAAGTACCGCATCGGCGGCTTTTCGGTCGGCGTCGGCTACGACCACCAGGCCAACACCGGCGTGGACATCGATGCGCTGACCCAGGGCTTCGGCTTCCGCAATGCCGCGATCCAGGGTGCATCGACTTCGTACACCAAGCTGCTGGCAACCTACCAGGTCACACCGAAAACCACCGTCGGCGCCGGCGTCGAATGGATGGATTACGGCTTCAGCCAGACCGCGGTGCCGACCGCCTCCAACTTCTATGCCACGCAGCAGAACGGCAGCATGAAGCAGCGCGCGTTCATGGTCTCGGTGGCGCAAGAAGTCGCGCCCAATACCATGGTGATGGCCTCCTGGGGCAAGCTCGGCAGCCTGGACAGCACGCCGTTCGGCAAATCCGGCGACTTCGGCGCCAACCAGATCTCGGTCGGCGCGACCTACAAGCTCAACGACAACCTGATGCCGTACATCTACTACACCCGCATCAACAATCAGTCGCAGCAGAACGTGAATCTCGGCCAGGCCCCGCTGTACAGCAACAACAACAACACGTCGAACGCCTTCCTGGCGCCGGGCAACAGCCCGCGCGCCTTCGGCATTGGCCTGATCGCGCGCTTCTGAGCCCGCAAATCGCAATGCGCGGCAATGCGTAGGTTGGGCTGGCAAGCCCAACATGTTCGCGGCTCGCGGACGTTCGAAGTTGGGCTTGCCAGCCCAACCTACGGTCCGCAGTCGTCTCAGCACGCTCTGCGGTTGCGTGCAATGAAGGCGAGAAGCACAACGCACCATCAACAAGAAACGCCGCCCGATGCGGCGTCCAACGACAGAGAGACAGCAATGAAGAAAACCCATATCGACGCGGCCAAGGGCAAGCTTGGCCTGGCCCTGACCCTGGCGGCCTCGTCCGCGCTGCTGGCCGCCTGCGGCGGTGGCAGCGGCGAAGGTCCGAACGCGGTGAGCTACGGCAGCAGCAGCACCTTCAAGGTCGGCGTCAACAGCTTTGATCCGAACCTGCCGCCGGAGCCGACCCTGCCGGCAGATACCCAGGTCTGCGCGACGCTGGAAGCCGGCAACAACCTGGTGTCGCGCCCGGACGGCTCGCTGCCGCCGGAAGCCGATCCATCGAAGTCAGGTGTCGGCGTGGCGGTAACCACTGCAACCGCCAATCCGGACCAGGCGCGCATCCAGGCCGCGCTCGACGCCTGCGGCGCCGGCGTGGAACAGGAAGTCGGCCCGGCGATTGCCGCTGCCGATGCCGCCGCAACCGCGGCGCAGAAAGCCGCGGCCGTGCCCAATGTGAACATCGCCGGCGTTTCCGGCGAAGAGCTGGCCAAGCCGCAGTACCGCGCCAGCAAGTACGCGGTGCGCCTCGTGGCCAGCAGCAGCGGCCCCGGCAATGCCTTCATCTCCGGTCCGCTGACCCTGCCCTCGGGCGTGACGCTGTGGATCGACAAGGGCGTGACCCTGTACGCATCGCGCGACGTGATGGCCTATTCGCCGAACGCGGCCGGCCCGTACTGCGGCAACACTGCCGTCAGCGCCACCAAGGCCGGCAGCTCGTCGAACTGCACCGCGCTGATCAATGGCAGCAACCTGGTGAACTCGGCCGTGGTCGGCGATGGCCGCATCGATGGCCGCGGCTATGCCGAGATCGTCACCACCAACAAGCTGTATCCGCTGATGAAAGTCGACATGACCTGCTCGAACACCTACGCCGCCTATGCCAAGGGCACGCAGGCCACCGACGGCACGTCGTGCGACGACGGCGGCACCGTGGTGGACTCCAAGTCCTCGGCGCGCAACATGACCTGGTGGGACCTGGCCTATCTCGGCAACATGGTGCAGAACGGCACTACCGGCTCGGGCTCGCAATCGAACTTCCGCCTGATGGTGTTCAACTATGCGAAGAACCTGACGCTGTATCGCGTCACGCTGAACAACAGCCCGAACTTCCACGTCGTGCCCAGCGGCGTGGACGGCTTCACGGTCTGGGGCGTGAAGGTGCAGACGCCATCGCTGGCGGCCTTTGCCAACCCGGCCGGCAACGGCAATCCGCTGTACACCGGCGCGGTCTTCACCGAAGACAACGTCAAGAACACCGACGCCTTCGATCCGGGCGCGGCCAGCAAGGCGATCACGGGCGCGAAGCTTGCCACCGGCAGCGCGACCACGTCCGCCGGCACGATGTCCTTCGACGGTTATCTGAAGAACTTCGTGTTCGCGTACAACTATGTCAGCACCGGCGACGACGATATCGCCTTGAAGGGCAGCAGCAATCCGACCCCGGCGGGTTCGGGCCTCTTCGCCATCGATGGCAAGCGCGACGTGCGTGCGGATCGCAAGTACGGCATCGTCATCGCCCACAACCATATCTATTGGGGCCATGGCATCTCGGTCGGTTCCGAGACCAATGCCGGCGTGACCAATGTGGAGGTGTATGACAATGCGTTCACCGATTCGGAAGAAGGCTTGCGCATCAAGTCCGACTATGCGCGCGGCGGCGAAGTGAGCAACGTTCACTACAACAACATCTGCATCAAGAACGCCACCAATGCGCTGCTGTTCACGCCTTACTACAGCACCAAGGCCCTTCCGGCTTCGGGCCCGCTGTATCCGAACTTCCATGACATCACGATGAACAACGTGCGCATCCTGGGTTCGTCGGGCGTGAAGCTGCAGGGCTTCGCGGCCAATACCGGCGGCTTCGGCGAGCCGGGCAATCCGCTGACGATGGCGCTGACCAACGTGGTGGCCGACAATCCGGGCGGCATCAGCCTGGTGTCGTCCGATGCCGTGCTGACGCTGAAAGGCGTGAACCTGCCGCTCTTTGCCAACACCGCCAATAATGTGACGGTGAACGGCGTGTCGACCCAGGCTGTCGATCCGGCCAGCGTCGTCGATTGCAGCCAGGCCTTCGTTGACTTCCCGGCGATTGGCCAGTCGAATTACTTCGGCTCGAGCTGGTCGGCAGCGCAATGATCCGGCATAGATCTAAATAGCAGTACCATGGCGGGCCGCCTGCGCGGCCCGCCCCTTTCTGCGCGATTGCATGGTAAGCAGTGCGCATCGGCATGACTAATGACGGTGCGCAGCGCCTACCCCGCAAAGCCTTATCGACGATACACACCATGCAAACAGAGGACACCGCTCAACACACCATCTTCGTCATCGGCGAATGCATGGTCGAACTGCAGCGCAATGGCAGCGGCATGACATACCGCTTCGGCGGCGACACGCTGAATGCGGCGGTCTATCTCGCCCGCCTGCTCGATCCCGCGCGCTTTGCGATTTCCTATGTCACTGGCCTGGGCAAGGACACGCTGTCTGAAGAGATGTGCGCTGCCTGGCAAGCCGAGGGCATCGGCACCGACTGCGTGCAGCGCTTCGACGACAAGCTGCCGGGCATGTATCTGATCGAGACCGACGCGCGTGGCGAGCGACGCTTTCATTACTGGCGCAATGACTCGGCCGCGCGCTTCTGGCTGCGCGGTCCGCAGACCGAGGCGGTGCTTGCGCGCCTCTTTGCTGCCGATGTGATCTACCTGTCCGGCATCAGCCTGGCGATCCTGCCGCCGGAAGACCGCGAGCGCCTGTTCGACCTGCTCGCGCGCTGCCGCATGCATGGCAGCCGCATCGTCTTCGACAACAATTACCGGCCGCGCCTGTGGCCGGATGCCACCGTTGCCGCCGATGCCTATCGCAAGGCGATGGCAGTGGCGCATACGGCGCTGCTGACCCTGGATGATGAAGCGATGCTGTACGGCGATGCCGATCCGGCCGCGGCGCTGGCGCGTGCGCGCGCACTCGGCGTGTCCGAGATCGTCATCAAGCGCGGCGCCGATGCCTGCATCGCCGAGAGCGGCGGCCTGATGACGGAACTCGCTGCCGAACCGGTAGCCGACGTGGTCGATACCACCGCCGCTGGCGATTCCTTTGGCGCCGCCTATCTCGCAGCGCGGCTGGCCGGCATGCCGCAGCTTGAGGCGGTACGCGCGGGCCACCGGCTTGCCGCCGCGGTGATCCGCCATCCGGGCGCCATCATTCCGCGCTCAGCCATGCCTTGACGCAATGTCCAGCGCCCTGAAGTTTCGCGCGACGTTTCCTTGTCGTTTCGCTACACTGGGCGCTCCCCGAGAAACGAGCACAGAACACAACAATGACCCTGGTTTCCCCTCCTCTTTCGTCGGACAGCGACGCGGGCCTCAGCGCTTCGCGCCGCGCCTACAGCAACCTGCGCGAACGCATCGTCAACATGGAATTGCTGCCCGGCACACGCATCGTGGAAAAGGAGATCGCGGCCGAGTTCGGCATCAGCCGCACGCCGGTGCACGAGGCGGTGCAGCGTCTGGCCGAGGAAGGCTTGATCGAGGTCGTGCCGCGCGTGGGCACCTTCGTGGCGCGCATCCCGCTCGAAGCGCTCGATGAAGCGATGCTGGTGCGCTCGGCGCTTGAAGCCGCGATCGTGCAGAAAGCCGCCGAGCGCGCCGACCAGCAAGGATTGGCGCGGCTCACCGCCATACTTGATGAACAGGCCGAATGCATACGCAACAAGGACATACGCGGCTTCCACCGTACCGATGAAGCCTTTCACGCAACGCTGGCCGAACTCTCCGGCTATCCCGGCGTATGGCCGATGGTGTCGCATGCCAAGACCCAGATTGACCGCTTCCGCCAGCTCACGCTGCCGCTGGAAGGACGCATGGATGAAGTCATGCGCGAGCATCGATCCGTAGTCGATGCGGTGGCCTCGCGCGATCCGGCCCAGGCGGCGCGCGCGATGCAGAGCCATCTCGACCATGTGCTGCCGGTGCTGGAAGTCACGCGCAAGCTGCGTCCCGAGTTTTTCACCGCGCCGGCCGAGGGGCGTGCGGCACGCTGAGAACCGCGAGCCATCAGCCATAGTCCGGAGCCGATTGTCGTCAACCGCCAAGGAGATCTGCCGATGTCTACAGGTACCGTCAAGCTGCACCGCGTGCTGCGTGCTCCCGCCAACCGCGTCTATCGTGCCTTTCTCGAGCCCGATGCGATGGCCAAATGGCTGCCACCCTACGGCTTCACCTGCAAGGTGCATGAAATGGAAGCACGCGTCGGCGGCCGCTTCCGCATGTCCTTCAGCAACTTCGGCAGCGGCGGCGCGCATGCCTTTGGCGGCGAATATCTTGAACTCGTGCCGGACCGGCTCATACGCTACACGGACAAATTCGAAGACCCGAATCTGCCGGGCGAAATAACGGTCACGATCCGGCTGGATGCGGTCTCGTGCGGCACCGAGATCCATATCGTCCAGGAAGGCATACCGGAAGTGATTCCGGTTGAAATGTGCCACCTCGGCTGGCAGGAATCGCTGGAGCAGTTGGCCAGGCTGGTTGAGCCAGACATTCCTGGTTGAAGCTGTCTCGCAGCGCGAGCGCATCGATAAATACCATGGCTCGCTGCGCTGCTACCTGATCGTGCTGATGCCGGAGACGGCTGCGAAGAGGCAAACACTTTCGGCTCCCTGCGGCACCATGCATGGCTGGCGCGATGAACTCCATTCTCGCCGGTTCAAACCGCATGAGCGGAGCGATGCGCATCCCTGCCGCGTGCGTCGCGCCGGCATCATGCAAGCGGCACCCATTGAAGTGTTTCCATCGCAGTCCTGCGCTTTGTCCTCCGGGATGCCGACTGAATGCCATGCGGGTCAATGACCGAGAAGCTTGATAGTTGCGTTTTTCCTCAGGCATCCGCGGGATGCATGCAGGCGTGTGCGTCATCATTGACTGGCATGCAGTGCGCTGCCAGAGGCTCCCCGCCCAGCCATCGGACCGGCTCTCCCCATACCCTGCCCTGCACCAAGCCGGCGCGCAGCGTTCGCGGCAAAGCCTGCAGCGCCGCAGCCACCGTACCCGCTTCCACGCGCTTGAACACCAGCGTGACGCTGCGCGCTTCGCACGCCTCGGCCAAGGCTTCGATGGCGTCGGCATCGATGATCTCGCGCGCATTAAGCTTGAGCACATCGACCTCGTACTGCTCGACCAGGCGCAGGCCTTCGGCGGCGCTGGCGGCGTTCAGGGCGATGCGGAAACCATTGCGGCGGTAGTTCGCCGCAACGCGCTCAAGCAGGAATCGCGGCGCAGCTCCAGCGCCCGGCAGCTGCAGCACGATGCGTCCGATCGGCAGCCCCAGCCCGGCCAGCACCCGTCGAAACACCACGCCATGGTCCCCCGCCACCGCGGCGAGCAAGCGCTCATGCACGCTCAGGTACAGGTCGGCATCGCCGGCTGCGGGCTGACGCCAGAAATTGATCGCATGCAGCATGCGGCACAGGCAGTCCAGTTCAATCGACTCGGCATCGCTGGCCGCGCCTTCGAGCAGCTTCCAGACCGACAGCGCAGGCACGTCGCCGGACACGCTGCGTATAAAGGCTTCATAGCCATGCACGCGGCCCGTGGCCAGCGCACGCAAAGGCTGGAACACGCTGGTCAGCGTGCATTGAAAATAGCGGCCGAGCGCGGCGCCGCCTGCGTCGATCCAGATACGGCGCTCGGGCGAGGCCACGCGCGGCAAGCGCTCGATGTACTCGTTCAGTAGCGGGTAAGTCACGGACACTTCCTTTCTCATGAAACAGACAATCCATTGGTTCTGGCATGGGCGTTGCGGGCGACCATGTGCAGGGTGGGCTGACGAAAAAAGCCCGACCTATGCACGGCTGCACACAGGCGCGGAATCCGCAATGCATCGATGCGCACGTTGCCGCCCACGGTCCAGGATCTGCGCTTTTAGCGCGGTGAAAGCCGCGAAGCCGCGCTCGCGCCACGGGCTCTCGATCAAGGTTTGCATGCCGATGCGGGTCGGCGCATCGAACGCGCCCGGCGGCGCATCAAGCAGCAGCAGTTGCGGGTCGTGAATCAGGGCACGGGCCAGCGCGACACGCTGCCGCTGTTCGCCCGACAAGCGCGCCGGCCATTCGAGCGCTCCATCGGCAAGGCCGAACTGGCGCAGCGCGGCATGCGCATCGTATGCCCTGCCCAATCGCTGCAGCTCCAGCACCGGCCCGGCCTTGATCGCGGTAGTCATGAAAACTCCTTCATTAATGCGCCGGATGTCAGCGCAGAAACAGGCGCTTGAGCCGGCGCGAGGCGGTCGCCGGCTTCCCGTAGCAAGCGCAGCGAACGTGAAGGGGCAGGACGACTTCCAGCAAGCAGCAGGATGCTCATGAAATCGCCAGGTGGATCCTGTCAGAGGCTTGAAGCGTAGAGTGCCGCCACATAATTGAGAACCGATTGTTTTTGCTTACTTTATGCAAATTAAGAATAAAGCCGCGTTTCATTAAAAACTTTTCCAAAATTAAAGCGCGCCTTTTCGCATAAGGAACTGCGTTTTAATTCTTTTGAATATAAAAAAGCCAAAGTTAATATTCCGCAGGAATATGCAAATGCCGTCTGCGGGAATAGCACCCCAGGCCGGCCAAATCGATAAGAAGAAGGAATCCCGATGAATTTTCAGCAGCTGCGCTATGTGCGCGAAGCAGTGCGCAACAACCTGAATCTCACCGAGGTGGCCGGCGTGCTGTACACCTCGCAGTCCGGGGTGAGCCGGCAGATCAAGGACCTCGAGGATGAGCTAGGCATCGAATTGTTCGTACGCTCGGGCAAACGCCTCGTTGGCGTGACCCGCGCCGGCGCCGGGGCGATCGAGATCATCAAGCGCATCCTGGCCGAGACCGAAAACCTACGCCGGTACGCCGGCGAATATGCAGGTGTAGACGCTGGGCGCATCGTCATCGCGGCCACGCATACGCAGGCGCGCTATACCCTGCCACGCGTGATCGAGCGCTTTTCCAGTGAATTTCCGAAAGTGAAACTCGAGCTGCACCAGGGCACGCCGCTGCAGGTGGCGGCGATGCTCACCGAGGGCGCGGCTGACATCGGCATCGCCAGCGAAGCGCTGGGTGTAGCCGAAGGACTTGCCTCGCATCCCTGCTTTATCTGGTCGCATCGCGTGGTGGCGCCGGAAGGCCATCCGCTGCTCAAGCTTGCGCCGGCCCGGCTTACCGATATCGCGCAATACCCGATCATCACCTACAACCAGCAATTCACCGGCCGGGCCTGCGTCGATGCCGCCTTCGCTGCCGCTGATATCCAGCCGGACCTGCGCCTGACCGCCATGGATGCGGACGTGATCAAGACCTATGTGCGCCGCGGCCTCGGCGTGGGCATCGTGGCCGAGATGGCGCTGGAAGACATGGAGCGCGAGGGCTTGCGCGTGGTCGATACCGAGGAAGGATTGTTCGGCTCCTGCACTGTGAGGGTCGCTACCCGCAATGGGAATTTCCTGCCGGCCTTCGTGCATCGCTTCATCGAGATGCTGATGCCGGCTGCTGAGGACGGGGTGAGAAAGGCGGCGTAGCGCCACGCAACCGATGACGGTATGCGCGGGATGGCTTCCTGAGGACGATTACACGCTCGCCCTGCCCGCGTCCCGGAAACCGCTTCAGGCAGCGGGCCGTGTTTCTCCATCTGCATCAGGCTGTGAATTGCAGGCGCAACGCGGCGTCGGTATGCGTGCCAGAAGCACCTCGAACAGCGCCGCTCCCTGCGGCCAGTCGCCGATACCGGAATCGGCATTGATATGTCCAAGCGCGCCGGCATCAATAAAATCGGCGCCCCATTGCCGCGCCCACCAGGCAGCGGCGTCGGCATCCATCCAGGGATCATTGCGGCTGGCCACCAGCGTCGCCGGCCGCTCCAGGCGCAGCGAGCGCAGCGCCGCGCCGAGGCCGAAACGTTCCGGATCCGCCGGCGCGACAAGAAACAAACCGTGCAGATTGCGCGCGCTGGTCGCAGCGCAATGCAGCGCGGCGAGGCAGCCGAAGCTGTGCGCGACGATCACGCTGCCGCGCGCCGAACGACGCAGCGTGCTGCCGATGCGCGCGGACCAGGACAGCAGATCGGGAACATCCCAGTGCTCCTGCTCCACCCGTTCAAAGCGCGGCTCATATTGCTGCCACCGCGTCTGCCAGTGCTGCAGCCCGCTGTCATGCAGGCCCGGCACCATCAATATACGAAAGCGTTTGTGCTCCGTTCCAAACATCGCTTACTCCTGCGACGGGCCACCGGCGTGACCTTGGAGTCTCGCGCGCAGGCAAGCAGTTGGCTGGCATAGTGCTGCTGGAAACGTAAGGGTTGGAAGCGTGATGAGTGAGAAAGCAAGCATGCTGCGCGAAAGAGAGTTCACAACGGCGCTTAGCGTAATCGCTCACGGCGCTCGCCTCAACCAATCATTCCCTGTTTGCTTATGCCGTCGTCGAATAAACACAGTTCAGGTGCCCGCCGCATCCGCTGAGGGACTTTGCCGCTTGCGCGCGGCAAGCAGCGCGCGGCGCACCGGCGCGTCGGCTACGCGGTCGATGTACCAGACCAGTGGCACCAGGGCCGCCACGAAAACCATTCCGGTCCATGGCGCATGCCGGTTCAGAAAAGCGCCGTGACCGGCCAGGTCAAAGACGCGATCGAGCAATTCCTTCAGTGGAGAATGCAGCACATAGATGCCATAGGAAATGGCGCCCAGAAAGCTGCACACGCGCGCGAGCGCCGGCGAAGGCTGGCAGTGCATTGCCAGGTAAGTCAGCGCAGGAAATACCGCCACCACGATAAAGAAATCGAAATACGGCTTGAAGTTGTCAGCAGGTCCGAGCTTGAGCAACAGCGCCGCGGTGAGGAGCAGCAGCGCGGAAAGCGCAGTGCCGAGCGCGCCCGCAATCGGTGGGCGCTGCCGCTCGGCGTCAATGCGGTGCAGCAGCACGCCGGCAAAAAAGGAATAGCCGACGCGCACCGCGCCGCCGGCAAAGTTGTGAATGCGCCATCCGAGATCCAGCGTGTGCTTGTAGCCAAAAACGAGGGCGAATGCCATGCCCAGCGCAGAGAGCGTCATGATCGATATCAGGGCGCGCTTGCTGAGTCGGCGGACAGTCAGCGCATAGGCGAAGTTCGCAAGCAGTTCGAAGAACAGCGACCAGGATGCCGGATTCAGCGGGAAGGCGAATAACATCGGCGAAGCCGCGATATTGGGCAACAGCAGCAGGCCGAAGACGACGGCGTAGATGGGGCTGACGTCAGGTGGATGCCCGAGCGTCAGGGCCACCAATCCGAGCGCCAAGCCCAGCAGATAGAACGGATACAGGCGCACATAGCGCACCCACGCGAACTCGAGAAAGCTCATGCCACTTTCAAGCCGGCGCGCATAGGAGTTCGCGATGACCACGCCGCTCAGCACGAAGAACAGGTCGACAGCGAGATAGCTTTCCTGTGCAGTGATCGGGTGGAAATAGTCATGGACGTGGTAAAGAATCACCATCAATGCGGCAACGCCGCGTATGCCGTCGAGCAGTTCGAAATAGCGACGTGCTGGCTTGGAAGGCTGGATGGCGGCATCCATCCCTGGGACTGGCTTTACGTTCGAAGTCATGAGGCAGATCAGGCCCGAAGGCGAATAGGAACGAGAGACAGAAGCGCATCAAACGCTTCAGGCGAACAATGTGACCCGACGGGACCGTATGCGATCGCGGTATCAGCCTGGCGACCCGGTATGGCGCTGTGGCGCATGGATACCGGCGCCGCTGGCGCGGCTGGCTATGGTTCCATTGAGATCCGGCGCGCCGCCCGCCTGTGGCTGCCCGAGGTCAGACAGCCGACGTCATCGTACGAATTGTTATGCCGAAGGTAACACCGGGCTGCCAATGCCGCGATGGCGTCGAGCAAGGGAGTTGATGCACGTATAACTCGCGCGTAGAAATGATTTCCGAAGGGAACTCCGCTGCAGAAGCGCGACACGATTTACCAGGGCTAAAAAAAATCCCGGTTCAACAGCAACCGGGGGAATGCGGCGACTGCTGCTAACGCAGTCTTGTAATGCCGGTGAACAGTGGCGTCCGTCCAGTTATCCAGCCTGTTTCAGCGCCTGAGCTGGCGCACCGCGGAACCAATATATCGGCGGAGCGGTTGAGCGGGCGCGCCTGAAAGCTTCAGTTACAACTATTGCAAATCAGGCAGAACAATGATGCAGAAAAGAAAAAACCCCGCAGGTCTGGCGACGCACGGGGTGAAAGACATTGTTGCATTTGCCTATGGAGGGTAGGCAAACAGGATTATCGGTGCCTTGTCTGACAATGTACTGACGATATTGCCCGGCGCAACGATCGAAGATGCCCTCAATGCCAGAAATGCGCGGATCGGCCTGAGATCTGCTCATCGCCATCCACCAGTGGCGGATAGCCCAAATCGTTGCGTGTATAGGGAGCGCTGTGCCCGGACAGGCTCAGCGCAACCCGCTCCAGCCATTTTTCGGTCGGGGCACCCGGCGTGCCGGTCATTGCCAGCAGGGGCAAGGCTGCAGCCAGTAGCAGATGGCGGGGAAATGCCGGGCGTGGTGAACGCTCCAACAGTGCGAGGAAAGGTAGGCTGATGACGATTCCCAGCAGGCAGCCGGTCACTACCTCCGAAACGGAGTGCACATGCACGGCGAGGCGGGAAATGCCGATCAGGATGCCGAAAGTAATGCCGCCGAAAATCGCCAGCATGCGCACGACAAGGCCGCTGTTTTGCGCAAGCAGATAGAACAGCACCGGCGCAATGGCTGCAGCACGCATCGCATGTCCGCTGATTCCCGTGAAATTCCAGTCCCTGCTGCCGATTCCCCAACCGACAAAGGCAAGCTTGGTTGCTGCAACCAATGCCAGTCCGCAGCCGAGCAGCACCGCCCAGACTGCGGTGAGGCGCCAGGCGCGTGCCGATGCGAGGCATAGCATGCATAGCAGCGCGGCGGGGAGAAGTACGTAGGTGTCGGCAAGTTTGGTGAAGAGGGTCCAGGTGGGCATGGTGCGTTTGGCTGGTGTCTATTGGTGATGCATACCACGGGTAAGAACGGGATGGGTTGACCAGACTTGGAAGAGATTAAGGTGGGGAAAGCGTGCGGTTGGAATTTAGAAATTACCGAGATGTTCGAAAAGGCCCACAGGTTGATAAGCAAAGAATGTGAATTTCGCCGAGGCTTCATATTCGCCAGGAGCTTACGCAGGCCGCATCAACGCGGGACGCCTCATGTTCCGCATTTCCCGGCACTAATTGATCAGTCGCCGTGACGAGGGATACATGGCTGCTGCGCCATGGACCGACGAAAATTGCGCTCAATGGAAAAACAGTGAAGATGCATTAAACGCCCGGTTCGTCCTTCCGCAGGGATCATAATAGGGCAGCATGAGCCTGCAACTCGCCTGGGCGTACTTTGATAAAGAGCGTAGCGTGACACGCGATCCCTATTCAGATTCAAGCCGGCGCGCTGTCTTTTGTTTGAATTCCATCAACGACTTCAATATCTACCAGAGCCTTTGTTAGCCTCGGATTCACAACCTTCGGCCGTCTTGCGGAATCAAGGGAAAGCGGACGCTCAATAGCAATGAACATAAGGGCTGACGCAACAAGGGTCCAGAGGAACATGGCTATCATTAGGCCCGCAAAAAATACGATGCCCTGCTCACGGGGAGGGAAAAATGTCATCAGAATCAAAAATGCGGCTTTTAGTGCCAGACCATGCACCAAATAGTAGGAATAACTCATATTGCCAAGCCAGCGCAGCCCAGCAACACTGAAAGCACGGGCAAATACACTGGAGGAACGGGCAAAACAGGTATGACAAACGACAAAAAATGTGGCGAAAAGGATGGCTGCTTTTAATGTTGCACCAAACGGACCAGGGATAGGGACCAGTGTGCATAATAAACCGAGCATTAGGCTTGAAAAGGCCAACGCGCTGCCAACGGAAGAAAAAAGCCGGTGCTCAATGACGTCATAGAGCAGAATGCCTGAAACAAACATGAGTAATCTAGTCGGTCCGCCATATTGAGCGCAAGCAAGCGCGAATACTACTGTTAGCGTGACAAAAAAACCGATACGCCATCCGCATGGCATGCCGCGGAGTTTGAAGATGCTTATTAATGCGGGTAGCGAGATGTAATAAAACATCTCATAACTGAGAGACCATGCAACGGTAATAATCGGTGTGATAGGGAGTAATCCCGGCAGCAAAAGAAAGTTCGCCGCCAAATACACGAACGCGTCAAAAAGTCCGCCCGGCAGCTTGCTTTCTGTAGGAAAAAGCAACGATAGGACAATATACGTGATAAGCAAAAACGTGAAGACCGGGTAGATACGACGTATGCGACGCTTAATGAACGGCACAAATTTCTGTTCGCGCGAAATTAACGAGCCATAGATTAAGTATCCGCTGAGCACGAAGAACAGATCGACCCCGGAATTGCCCACCGTGTGCAAGGCATGAGCAACACTGGCAAGGGCTGTATTGCCTCTCAGCCACGGCGTGACCAAAGTTACGTAATGGACGACAAAGACGAGAATTACAGCAAAACCACGCAGGCCTTCCATTGAACGCATGTTGCTGCTCGTATCGCCGCGGTGCAGCTCGAACTGGTTTTGCAGGTAGCTGAGGCTACTCATTTTTTCTCCCCCACGATGTCTTTGTCCTGTTCAGCCGCTCCGGTTACCAGGGCAAAGTGATAGTAACATGACAATACTACCTTTCTAAAAAAACCGATTAGTTCATGCGATACCCGAGAGAGACAACAAGACGTGCCCGTAACGACAAGCGCTCGTCAACTTTGCGGCGCAGACATATCGTGGCAAGCGCCATCCGTTGATAGCCCTTCCATGGACGCAAAACTCGTGGTCGAAATGCCTGTATCTTGCGGCACTACAAAATCGATATTTTAGGTATCTCGCCAAGTTTCCATTTGAAAGCGCATTTCTGAAGACGAACTTGCTACGCAATTATGCTGTTACTTGCATGCTTTTCTCAATAATCCCACGGGCATTTCTTAAAAGCGCAGGGTTCTTTAGCTTTCGCAATCTCAGTCAGCTCTTGGAAATCTGGACCTTCGCCCGAATTGACCCCCATGACTGAACGCTAATAGATGCGTAAACGCTGCAAACATACTGTGTTCGCGCCACGTTAAGCGTTTATCCAACATCGCTGATCAAGTCACTTGTGCGGGTTAGGCGAAACGCCAAGTAGTTCCGGCGAGGCTTTTATATTTGAAGTGCAGGTACTTTTCTTAAGCCGGAATGTTCGACTTAGGGAATTGCGTTGGTAAGTGCCTTCTACGGCCTTAAACGAGGCTATACGGTACGAGTCAGGTTTGCGTGGTACCAAGCCCAATTGATCAAGCTGCAAGGCCACCACCTATACGAAACCGCAGGGTGGTCCTTAAAAGCCGAAACCTACCCAACGCAAAATCTGGTGCCCGAGACCGGAATCGAACCGGTACGCCCCCTCTCGGGTAAGCGGCGGATTTTAAGTCCGCTGTGTCTACCAATTTCACCACTCGGGCGCGGCAAGGCCGAGATTCTAGCACGGGGCGGCAGCGTGACTTGTTAATTCTCCGCCATCGTTTCCCCTGCTCTTGACGCCGCTGCGCCGGCTGCGGTCTACTCTGCCCGCCCGCCTTTTCGAATGCCTTCCATGAGCCTCAATCCGCTACTTGCGCTGATCAATACGATTCCGCGCGATCTGATTCTCCCGCCTTCGAGCCTGTTCCTGCTGATCGTCGTCGGCCTGGTGATATGGCGGCGCTGGCCGCTGGCCGGGCGCATCATCGCCGGCGCTGCGCTGGCGGCGCTGGCTTTTCTGTCCACCGCCGCCGGCGCACGCTTTTTCGTCGCGCCGCTGGAACGCCTCACCACGCCGCTGCAGTCGCTGGACCATACCGGCGCACAAGCCATCGTCGTGCTCGCCGCTGGTCGCTTGCAGAATGCGCCCGAGTACGGCGGCCGCGATATTCCCGACTACGTCGCGCTGGCCCGGCTGCGCTATGCGGCGCACCTGCAGCGCTACACCAAACTTCCTATTCTGGTGACCGGCGGCAACGGCGCCAGCGGCGTCGATCCGGATGCCGCTGACCGCGCCTATTCGAAGGCGGATGCAATGGCCGTTGCGCTGCGTGAAGACTTCGGCGTGCCGGTCAAATGGGTGGAAACGCGCTCGCGCGATACCGGTGAGAACGCCTCCCTCAGCGCGGCGCTGCTGCGCGCGGACGGCATCCGCCGCATTCTGCTCGTCACCGATGCGATGCACATGCCACGCGCCCGCGCTGCCTTCGAGCGCGCCGGGCTGGACGTAGTCAGCGCGCCAACCATGTTCTTCAGCAACCAGCCGCAGCATGTGGACGCCTGGCTGCCAAGCGCCGAGGGCATGCGCCGTTCCTGGTATGCGCTGTGGGAATTGCTCGGTATCGCCTGGTATCGACTGCGCGCATCGGGCGCGGAACCCGGTGCGCTTTGATTCTCTGCAACCCCGTCCGCCTGCCCGCCGGCTATGCTGCGCGGGCTAACCGTTTCTTTACAACATCAAAAACAAGGATTCGATACGATGCTTTCCCTGTCCCGGCGCGCCTGCCTGCTAAGCGCCCTGCTGCTGGTCTCGCTTCCGCTGCCGATGAGCGCTCACGCCGATGATCTGGTCGATGTGGTCAAGCGCGTCAAGCCAGCCGTTGTCGCGGTCGGTACCTTCGAGCAAACCCGGAGTCCATCAGTGGATTTCCGTGGTACCGGCTTTGTCGTCGGCGACGGCTTGTCGGTGATCACGAATGCGCATGTATTGCCACCGGCGCTGGATGAAGCGCGCAAGGAAACGCTGGGTATCTTTACCGGCGATCCGGCGGCGCCGCGCTTCCGCCAGGCTACCGTCGAGGCGATCGACCGGGAACATGACCTGGCGCATCTGCGCATCGGCGGTCAGCCGCTGCCAACCATGCCGCTGCAGGATTCGGATGCGGTGGAAGAAGGCCAGACCCTGGCATTCACCGGCTTTCCGTTGGGTTTACTGCTGGGCTTGCGGCATGTGACGCACCGGGCGCTGCTGTCGGCAAAGACGCCGATCTCGGTGCCGGCAACGAGCGCGAAGCAGCTCGATGCGAAGATGATTGCGCAGATGCAGCGCTCGCCGTTCGCGGTGTTTCAGCTCGACGCCACCGCTTATCCGGGCAGCAGCGGCAGCCCGCTGTACGATCCGAGCACCGGCGGCGTGGTCGGCATCATCAACATGGTGTATGTGAAGGGCATGAAGGAAAACGCCATCAGCAATCCCAGCGGAATCACTTACGCAATCCCGAGCAATTACATCCGCAAGCTGATGGCGAACAAATAGGCCGAAGCGGATTCGTCTTGGCCGGCTCAACGCTGCAACAGCGTCTCGACCCGGCCAGGATGAAGCCGCTCTATGCCGAAGGGCGTCTGCGTTCGGCCGGGCGCAACAGCACCCGCATGGCGACGTCAAGGTGGATGAAGTTGTCCTTCAGGAAGGCAGCCGCATGCTCGGTGCCATATTCCTTTTGCAGCATGATGCCGGTCTCGACGATGTGCGCGCTGAGGAAGTCACGTCGCACGAAGCGCGGTGGAGGAATCAGCTTGTCCTGCACCGCCGTATGGTTGTCGATATTCATTCTGGAGTCTCTCTCGCAAGGCCTGCGCAAAAGCGCTGACCGGTTTGCCAACCGCGGCCGGGTTTCCCAGCCGCGTCCGCACCCGCGCTCTTCAGTTAGCAAGGGCCGTGCCTGACAAATTTGCGTAGCGATTCAGAGACTTAGGCGCAAAGTTTCACGCAGATGTAAAAATCATCGACAAGCCACATGGAAAGATTTGAGAGGCGGCGGCAACGCCTTGCCACCGCCTCAGGGTTTTTCCCTATATACAGCGCGGGTTTAAATCGATGTTACCGCGCAAAGTTAATCTTTCGTTAACGGATACCGTCTGTAAAAATTGCCGACAAGATACATCCCGGATGACTACTGCGGGACACGCTGATAGACATCCTCGAAACGCACGATGTCATCTTCGCCGAGGTAGCTGCCGGACTGTACTTCGATGATATCGAGCGGCATCTTGCCCGGATTTTCCAGGCGATGCGTCACGCCAATCGGGATGTAGGTGGACTCGTTTTCCGAGAGCAGCTTCACCGTCTCGCCGCAGGTGATGCGCGCGGTGCCACGGACCACGACCCAATGTTCGGCGCGGTGATGATGCATCTGCAGCGACAGCTTTTCACCCGGCTTGACCATGATGCGCTTGACCTGGAAGCGGCTGCCCGCGTCGATGCCTTCGTAATAGCCCCAGGGCCGGTAGACGCGGGTATGGTTCAGGTGCTCGCTGCGCCCTTTCTGCTTCAGATGCTCCACCACCTTCTTCACCTGCTGCACCTGGTCCTTGTGCGCCACCAGTACGGCGTCGTCGGTCTCGATGACCACCAGGTTGTCCACGCCGATGAGCGCCACCATGCGGCTTTCCGCGCGCACCAGCGAATCGCGCGCGCCATCGACATAGACGTCGCCGCGCAGCACATTGCCGTTCTCGTCGCCCTTCTGCACTTCCCACAACGCGGACCAGGAACCGACATCGCTCCAGCCGAGCGCGGCCGGCACGACGACGGCGCGATCGGTGCGTTCCATGACCGCGTAGTCGATCGAGTCGGACGGGCAGCTTGCGAAGGCGGCTTCCTCCAGGCGGCAGAAATCGAGGTCGCCGTGGCGTCCCTCGATCGCGCTGGCCGCATGCTCCGCGATCGCCGGCGCCAGGCGCTTGAGTTCTTCGAGGTAGCGGCCCGCTTCGAACAGGAACATGCCGCTGTTCCAGCTGTAGCCGCCATCTTCGATGAAGGATTGCGCGGTGGCGGCGTCCGGCTTCTCGACGAAGCGCTCGACCGCATAGCAGCCGTCGAAACCCTGTAGAGCGGCACCGCGGCGGATGTAGCCATAGCCAGTCTCGGCGGCGGTCGGTTCGATGCCGAAGGTCACCAGCGCGCCGCTCTTGAGCGCGACTTCGGCAGCCTTGCCGACAGCGGCATGGAAGGCGGCCACATCCTCGATCATGTGGTCGGCCGGCAGCACCAGCATCAGCGCCTCGGGATCGCGCGCCATCAGGAAATTCGCTGCGACGGCAACGGCCGGCGCGGTGTTGCGGCCTTCGGGCTCGAGCAGGATCGCGGTTGGCTTGATGCCGATCTGGCGCAGCTGCTCCGCCACCAGGAATCGGTGCTCATCGCCGCAGACCAGGACCGGCGGCTGCATCTCCGGCCACTCGGCCACGCGCAGCGCGGTTTCCTGCAGCATGGTCTTCTCGGTGACCAGCGGCAGCAATTGCTTGGGCAGGGCCGCGCGGGACAGCGGCCAGAGCCGGGTGCCGTAGCCGCCGGACAGAATGATGGGATAAATGTTGGCCATGCTTTTTCCTCTCTTATAAGCTCCCCGGCGCAGCGCCGTGATGCAACGTAAACACTCAACTGTTCAGACCAGTACCTCAGCCGCCGGTTGGCGGCTCAGAAAATTCGCCGGGCTTGCGCTCGGCCCGTAGGCGCCGGACTGGAATACCACCACCAGGTCGCCGACATCGGCATGCGGCAAAGGCATGCGGTCGGCCAGTGTATCGAGCGGCGTGCACAGCGGCCCGACCACGCTGACCGTCTCCAGCGCCGCGCCTTCTCCATCGACCGCCATGCGGTTGCCGATGGCCACCGGATAATTCTTGCGTATCACCTGCCCCAGATTGCCCGAGGCGGCGAGATGATGGTTCATGCCGCCATCGGTGACCAGGAACACCTGGCCGCGCGAGACCTTGCGGTCGGTGATGCGGGTGACATAGATGCCGGCTTCGCCGACCAGGTAGCGACCGAGTTCGATGGCCACGCGCGTGCCGGGCAGCGCATCCGATATCCGCGGCAGCATCGCGGCGAGCTGCTCGGACACCGGCGCCAGGTCCAGCGGCGCCTCGCCGGGGAAATACGGTATGCCGAAGCCGCCGCCGATGTTCAAAAGCGCAATCGGCGCCGGCGCATGCTCGGCCAGCCGCTGCGCCAGTTCGAAGGTGTTGCGCTGCGCATCGACGATGGTCTCGGCCGACAGACTTTGCGAGCCGCTGAAAATCTGCAGGCCGTGGAAGTCCAGCCCCATTGCGCCGATCTCGCGCAGCAGCTGCGGCGCGGCCTCGGCATCGACGCCGAACTGCTTGGCGCCGCCGCCCATCTTCATGCCGGAGGACTTCATCTCGAAGTCCGGATTCACCCGCAACAGCACCCGCGGCGTAAGCCCCAGACGATCGCCGATCGCCGCGGCGCGCCGCGCTTCATTCGGCGACTCCAGCGACAGCACCACGCCGGCGGCAATGGCCTGCGCCAGCTCGGCATCAAGCTTGCCCGGGCCGGCAAAGCTGATCTCGCCGGCTGGCATCGTCGTATCGAGCGCCACGCGCAATTCGCTGGCCGAAGCGACATCGAAGCCGTCGACCAGGCCCGACATCAGCTGCACCACCGCTGGCATCGGATTGGCCTTGACCGAGAAATGCAGTTCGATGGCGGCCGGCAGCGCGGCGCGCAGTTCGGCCACGCGCTTCTTGATCACGCTGCGGTCATAAGCGAAGAAAGGTGTGCTGCCGACGCGTTCGGCCAGCCGGGTCAGCGGCATGCCGCCGACCATCAGGCAGCCATCGACGGCCTGGAAATGCCGTTGCGGCGTATGCACGGGACGATTGGAATTCATGGTGCAGTCACGTTCGTATAACGCTGTGCCAGCTCCTGCTGCAGCAGCTTGCGGTCTATCTTGCCATTCGGATTGCGCGGCAGAGCTTCTTCGCGCAGCTCGACATGCGAAGGCACCATGTAGGCCGGCAAGGCACGGCGGCAGGCGTCGATGATCTCGGCCTGGCCTGCCGGCTTGCCTTGTCCTTCGTTCGGCACCATGGGCACCGCGGCTACCGCGATGCTCTGCCCGAGCACCGGATGCGGCAGGCCAACCGCCGCGACTTCGAGCACGCCGCCGGCGTCATGAATGACTTCCTCGATCTCGGTCGGGCTGACGCGGTAGCCCGAGACCTTGATCATGTCGTCGCTGCGACCGATGTAGTACAGATAGCCTTCGGCATCCATGCGCACCGTGTCGCCGGACCATACCGCAATTTCCGGCAGCGGCAGCGCGCCATCGCGCGCCGGCGCGGGACGGAAGCGTTCGGCGGTCTTGACCGGGTCGTTCCAGTAGCCGAGCGCGACCAGCGCGCCGCGATGCACCAGTTCGCCGGGCTCATCGGGCGCGCACGGCGTGCCGTCCCCACGCACCACCAGCACGTCGGCATTCGGTATCGCTCGGCCGATCGAATCCGGCCGGCGCCGCACTTCCGAAGGCGGCAGATAGGTAGAGCGGAAGGCTTCGGTCAGGCCGTACATCAGGTATATCTCGGCCTGCGGCAGCAGCTCGGCAAGGCGCGTGACTACCGCGCGCGGCATCGCGCCGCCGGAATTGGTCAGGTAGCGCAGCGTGGCGGCATCCGGCCAGGTCAGCTGCGACAGCTGTATCCATAGCGGCGGCACCGCGGCCAGCCCGGTGATGCGTTCGCGCGCGACCATGCGCACGATGTCGCGCGGCATCAGGTAATTCATCAGCACTGCGGTCGCGCCAGACAGGAAGGCGGTAGTCAATTGCGACAGGCCATAGTCGAAGGACAGCGGCAGCACCGACAGGATGCGATCATCCGCGCGATTGTGCAGATAGGACGCCACGCTCTGCGCGCCGGCCACGAGATTGCGGTGCGACAGCACCACGCCCTTCGGCCGGCCGGTGCTGCCTGAGGTGTACAGGATTGCCGCGACATCGCTGTCGATGCGGCGATGCACGCCTTGCGGCGGGCAGGTTTGCGGCAGCCGGGCGGCATCGATGATGCGCAGTCCCGGCAAGTCGAATGCGCCGGTATCGCCAACCACGATCACGCAGCGCAGATCGGGACAACTCCGCAGGGCCGGCGCCAGCAGCGCGAGACGCTCGCTCGAGGTCACCAGCACGCGCACATTGCAGTCGGCGAGGATGTAGCCAACGCCGTCAGCCTTCAGCAGCGGGTTGACGGGCACGAACGCCGCGCCGGCCGCGCAGGCGCCGAAGATCGCAGCCACGGTTTCGATGCGCTTGTCGAGATACACCGCCACGCGCTCGCCGGCTTCGACGCCCAATGCGAGCAATGCATCAGCCCAGGCATCGGTTTCGCGCGCCAGCTCTGCATACGACAGCCTGCGCTCGCCATGCACCAGTGCCTCGGACTGCGGAGAACGCAGCGCCGAGACCTGGATGAAATCGCTGATGCGCAAACTCATGCAACCATCCGCCTACTTGATGCCATGCCGGCTCATCAGGTCATACAGCGTCGGACGCGACACGCCGAGCAGTTCCGCGGCGCGCACGATGTTGCCGTCGACCCGCGCCAGCGCCTTGACGATGGCCTTGTACTCGGCTTCGTCGCGGACCTGGCGCAGGTTCATGAATTCGTCGGTGGCCGGCGAATCGCCGATGCCGAGGTCCTCACCGACGATTTGCGGACCGTCGGCCATGATGATGGCGCGCTTGATGCAGTTCTCCATCTCGCGCACATTGCCAGGCCACGGGTAGGACTCGATCAGCTTGATGGCATCCTCGGAGAAATGCAGCGAGCTGCGGTTTTCCTGGGCACAGAACTTGTTCTTGAAATGGTGAGCCAACAGCGCCGCGTCGCCGATGCGGTTGCGCAGCGGCGGAATGTTGATGACGATCTCGGACAGCCGGTAATACAGGTCTTCGCGGAAGCGGCCGGCCGTGGCCAGCTCCTTCAGGTTCTGGTGCGTGGCGCAGACGATGCGCACATCCACCGCAATTTCTTCACGGCCGCCGACGCGCTCGATCACCCGCTCCTGCAAAAAGCGCAGCAGCTTGGCCTGCAGCGCCATCGGCAGGTCGCCGACTTCATCGAGGAAGAAGGTGCCGCCGTTGGCGGTTTCGATCTTGCCCAGCGTGGTCTTGGCCGCGCCGGTGAAGGCGCCCTTCTCGTAGCCGAAGAGTTCGCTCTCCAGCAGGTTCTCGGGAATGGCGGCGCAGTTGATGGCGACGAAGCGCTTTTCCGCGCGCGGCGACATCTGGTGCAGCGCGCGCGCCAGCACTTCCTTGCCGGTGCCGGATTCGCCGAGCAGCATCACGCTGGCCGAGGTCGGCGCCACTTTCTCGATGCTGCGGCACAGCTTCTGCATGCCCGGATCGCGGCTGATCACGCCGGCCAGCGGCGAATCGGCGCCGGTCTGCATCATCTTGCGGTTCTCCTTCTGCAAGGCATGCAGATAGAACGCGCGCTTGATGACCAGCCCGAGCATCTCGGGATCGAAAGGCTTGTGATGGAAATCGTAGGCGCCCAGGCCGATGGCCTTGACGGCATTGGCGCGGTCCTGGTTGCCGGTCAAAACGATGACCTTCGCATCGGGCGTCAGCGACAGGATCGCCTGCAGCGTGGCGAAGCCTTCGGAAGCGCCGTCCGGATCGGGCGGCAGGCCCAGGTCCATGGTGATGACCGGCGGCTCATGCCGGCGCACCATTGCCAGCGCTGCTTCGCGGTCGCCCGCGGTCAGGACGTCGTATTCATCCAGGCTCCATTTCAACTGCTTCTGCAGGCCCGGATCGTCTTCAATGATGAGCAAATGGCTTTTTGACTGGCTCACGCCGATTCCTCTTGATGTTCGTCCTGAAGTCGCGCCGCCCTTTCCCCGGCGAGCGGCAACGTGATGGTGAAGGTGCTTCCTTCGCCCGGGCGGCTCTGTACCTCCATGCTGCCGCCCAGTTCCTGCACATACTCCCTGCTTTCAAACACGCCGATGCCCATGCCGGCCGACTTGGTCGTCTCGAAGGGCTTGAACAGGCGGTCGCGGATGAATTCCGCGCTCATGCCGGCGCCGGTATCGATGACTTCGATGACGGCATTGTCGCCGCGGCGATTGAGCCGGATCGTGACCCGGCCTTCGCGGCCGGTGGCGTCGATCGCATTCTGGATCAGGTGGCCGAGCACCCGTTCTAGGCGGCCCCAGTTTGCCATCAGCGACAGATTCCTGTCGACGAGCTCCAGCGTCGGTTGCGGCTCGAAGCCGCGTTTCAGGGCCACGGCCTGCTCGAGCAGCTTGTCCAGCATCAGCGGCGCAACGCCTTCGAGCGAATCGCCGCTGTTGAGCTTGTGCAGCAACAGCTTCATCTTGCGCACCGAGTGGTCCAGGGTTTCCAGCATGTCCTTCTGGAATTCCGGGTTGTTGCGATGCTTGTCGGCATTCGTCACCAGCAGCGACAACTGGAAAATCAGGTTCTTCAGGTCATGCACGATGAAGGTGGACATGCGGTTCACCGATTCGAACTGCCGCGCCACCATCAGCGCTTTGTCCGCCTGCTGCTGCGCCAGATAGCTGGCCGCCTGGTTGCCGGCGATCTTCAGCAGATCCGTGACCTCCCAGTTCAGCCGGATCCGGCTGCGCGGCTGGGACACTACCATGAAGCCAAGCAAACTGCCATGCATGATCAGCGGCACCACCAGCCAGGCGCGGGACAGGCCGCTCAGCCACGCCGGCACTTCGAGACCATCGTACTTTTGCGGGTTCGCGCGCAGCTCGTCCAGGTCCACCACCCATTCGCGCTCCTCGAGAAAGCGGCAGAACGCGCTGCCGGCCGGCTCGACGCCGGCCGCGTCCGGCTGATGCCAGCGCGCGGCGACGATGTAGTTCGATCCCTCGCGCAGCCACAGCGCGCCGGTCGGGCTTTCCACCAGGTTGGCGATCGCCTGCACCGCGCGCTCGCCCAAGCCCGGGCCCTGCTCCGACAGCGTGCGGGTGAAGCGCAGCCATTCCTCGCGGTAATCGTAGTTGTAGCTGTAGAAGTTCTTGCTGATCATCACCCGCAGCTTCGAGCGCATCGTGCCCGAGAACAGGATGCCGGCCAGCAGCAGCAGCGCGCCGGACAGGAACACCACCTGCATCACCGAGCCCCAGCTGCCGCCGAAGAAGCGCAGCCAGTAGCCGGCGGCCGCCATGAGCAACAGGTACAGCGCCGAGCCAAACACCGTGACCGAGTGGAACACCACCCGGCGCGACACCGAGATTTCCATCGACCAGCGCGGATTGCGCGCCGCCGACACCGCGATCAGCGGCACCGCAAGCGCATTGACCAGGCCGCGCGCGGCCCAGATTTCCGCGTTCAGGGCATGGAACAGCATGGCGTCGCTGTACAGGTAGAACTCGTAGACGAACAGGCCGCCGATGCCAAAGCAGGCGAACTTCACCGCCCAGCGTTCCTCGGGCGGCGTGCTGCGGTACAACTGCTCGACCAGCAGCATGCCGATGACGGCGAAGCAGACCCGGCCGACATAGTTGAACAGGAAGTAGCTGGTATCGGTGGCATCGCGCAGCACCCAGCGCGCATACAAGCCGCCGCTCAGGCAAACCAGGTACAGCGCGGTAACCAGCGGCGGACGCATCCAGACGCGCAGCACCGGAGCGCCGTCATCGCGGCGAAATGGCGACAGCACCGTCATCAGGAAGGCAGTCCAGGCGGCAATGCGCAGCACTTCCAGCACATCGGACAAGAGCGACAGTTGTATGCCGTTGGCCGCCTGCTGCGCCACTACCGCGGCCCAGGCGGCGGTGAGACCACTGGCGATCGCCAGCGCCTTGCCATGCAGCCGGCCGCGCCAGCTCGTAAAAAGGAGCGCCGTCAGCAGCAGGAAGGCGGCGGCGGCAATGCCATAACTGGTGGCGACGACATTGATCACCATGGCAGAGCGCCAGCCGCGCTCACCGGCTGCCCTTGGAAAGCAAGACCACCTGCAGCGTGTCCAGCAGGATCAGCAGATCCAGGAACAGGCTGTTGTTCTTCACGTAGTACAGGTCGTACTGCAGCTTCTGCACCGCGTCTTCGACCGAGGCGCCGTACTGATAGCGCACCTGCGCCAGGCCGGTGATGCCCGGCTTGATGCTGTGGCGCATGTTGTAGTAAGGCACCTGTTCGCATAGCTGCTCGACGAAGAACGGACGTTCCGGGCGCGGGCCGACAAAGCTCATCTCGCCCTTCAATACGTTCAGGATCTGTGGAATCTCGTCGATGCGCAGCTTGCGGATCACCCGGCCCACGCGCGTGGTGCGCGGGTCGCCGGTGGACGCCCATTTCGGCGCGCCATCTTTTTCCGCGTCCTTGCGCATGCTGCGGAATTTCAGAACCATGAACGTGTAGCCATCTTCCCCCACCCGTTCCTGGCGGTAAAAAATCGGCGCACCGTCTTCGAGATAAATCAACAGCGCGGTGATCGCGGTCACCGGCAGCGTGCCGATGAAGATCAGCATGCTGGCGAACAGGTCG
Organism: Noviherbaspirillum pedocola; assembly: GCF_016632335.1. GTDB lineage: Bacteria > Pseudomonadota > Gammaproteobacteria > Burkholderiales > Burkholderiaceae_D > Noviherbaspirillum_A > Noviherbaspirillum_A pedocola. The sequence continues at coordinate 362,940 of NZ_JAEPBG010000002.1, read as the reverse complement.
AAGGCGCGCTTGACCAGGCTGCGCAGGAAACCCTGGTCGAAACCCGTGCCGAAGACGAACCAGCTCGGCTGCAGCGAATCGACGCGGATCTGGCAGGCTTCGCGCTCGAAGAAGGTGGCGGAATCGATGACCTTGATGCCGTTGAGCTTGCAGTCGAGCAGTTCGCGAATCGGAAAAGCGCCACCGCGGCGATTCTGCACAGCGACCACGATCTCCTGCGCGCCGCGCTCGCGCGCAATCGACACCAGCGACTTGCCTACCGGCAGCACGGCGCCCGATGCCACCGCGGGCGTTTCATCCGGCATCGGCACGAAGCCGACGACGTCATATTTGTGATAGCCGTTGTTGTTGGCGGCAAGATCCGCGCATTCCTTGGCAAGCGTGCCCGAACCGAGAAACAGGATGCGCGACTCCAGCAGGCGCGACTCGGAGGATTTGAACAGCAGTACCCGCACCGCCAGGATGCCGCAGGCGGCAATGGCAATCATCATCAGCAGCACGCCGCGGCCGAAGTAGAAGCTCGGCATCATGTAGAACACCAGTGCCGTGATCGCGAAACCCAGCAGGAAGGACGGCATCAGGCGCAGCAACGTATTGCGGAAGCCTTCGCGGAAATCGTGCTGATACATGCCCAGCGCCGTCATCGCAAATACCATCGACAGCGCAAAGGCGATCGCCGAAGGGAAAAACTGCTGGTCTTCGGCGCGCAGAAAACCGGCACCCGGCAAGCGGATCGCCGCAGCGAGATAAGCGGATGCGATCAGGATGCCGATTTCGAGCAGCAATAGCGCCGAAGCGATCTTCGATACGTAATGATTGGAAATCTTTAACACGTCTTCTTACTCCGACTCAATCCGGTCTCGCCGAGGAAACATCCCCGCATGCCGGATACTGATCCATTGAAAATTTCCCTCAGGAAAATATTATCTAGTAACAATATTACTGTAAAGAAATTTATTGATGCGGCATCTCAAAAAAATGGATCGCTTGTTCATGAATGATAATGCTGCAGTGCGGAGTGTTCTTGTCGTAAATACAATGACATGTGCGATTGTCGCATCAATGAAACGTGCAGTGTTACCAAGAAACGTTTCTTTTCTGTCATTGCACCTCTCCTGTCGCGGCGATATGACATTCCTGCAAGTTCCCGAATTCCACCGGTCCGCGCCCCGGGTTCGACTTAGCTCAAGAGGCTGGCCACTTGGATTTCTGCAGCTCAACTTGAATAGTAAAATTGCAATATTTTCGAAATCAGTGCACATGATATCGGTGATATGGTCGATTATGAAACTGAAAGGACCAACCATTGATTTTCTGCAATAGCAATTTCCAAGCATGAGCGCCTCTCCCAGCTTGAGCGGCGGCGAACGTCGCTTCATTACGCCGGCTGACGCCGCTGCGCAAGAATTCGCGGTCTACCAGGACTTGGCGAGCTTGCCACCAGCGGTCCAGTCCTTGTTTCGGGAGGCTGCGCTGCGTGAAGGCTTCTTCGTGAGCCTGCCCTGGCTGGCCAATCTTGCTGCGCATGGCGGTCTGGCTGGCGACGACATGCGCCTGTACACCCTGGGCACTGCGGAGGACGAGCCGCGACTGTTGCTGCCACTGCTGGGGTTCTCCGGCCGCTTTGGTGTGCGCACACTTTCCGCACTGACGAACTGGTACAGCTCGTTTTATGCGCCGCTGCTGAGCGCCGATGCACAGGTTTCGCTTCTGCTGCCGCGCATGTTGCAGCGCATCGTTGCCGAAGGCTGGGACCAGATCGACCTGCGCCCGATGGATGTCGATTCGCCATCGTTCGCCGCCCTGGAAGAAGCGCTGCGCGTGGCCGGGATGGCTGTGCAGCGCTATTTCTGCTTCATCAACTGGTATCTGCAGGTCGACGGTCGCAGCTACGCGGAATATGCAGCCAGCCTGCCTTCGTCGCTGCGCAATACCTTGAAGCGCAAGGAAAAGAGCCTGGCGCGTTCAGGCCGCGCCAGTTTTCGCATCGTCACCGGTGCTGACGACCTCGACCTGGAAGCCGGCATCGCCGCGTATGAAGCGATTTATCGCAACAGCTGGAAATCGCCGGAACCGACGCCGGCATTCATGCCCGCGCTGATCCGCCTTTGCGCGCGCGAGGGCTGGCTGCGCCTCGGACTTGCCCATGTCGACGGCGAACCGGCGGCGGCGCAGTTGTGGATCGTGTGCGATGGCGTGGCATCGATCTACAAGCTGGCCTATGACGAACGCTACGCCGCCCTGTCGATCGGCTCATTGCTCACCGCGCGCATGATGGAGCATGCGATCGATTTGGATCGGGTGCGGGAAGTGGATTATCTGACCGGCGACGATGCCTACAAGCGCGACTGGATGTCGCACTCGCGCGAGCGTTGGGGACTGGTTGCCTACAATCTGCGCTCAGCGCGCGGCATGGCACTGGCGGCGCTCAATATCGGAGGCGGGAAATTCAAGCGCTGGCTGCGCCGCTTGCGAGGCGGTTGAAAAGTTTTTTCGCGTCGTGGGGTGGGCGCCAGCCCACGCGCCTCTCTGATCCACCAGACGCGCAGATATGACCTATCCACATGTTCGATGAAACGCGTGGGCTACACCCACCCTACGCATCGTCCCGATATGCAATCTGCGCGGCGGTGGAAAGCTCGCCCGGAGCATCGCCAATTCCCCCTACCAGCTGCGCAGCCACTCCAGCGTCCATTGCGCCACCTGCTCGCGCCATGCAGCCCGGGAGAAAGTATGGTCCGCGCCGGCCAGCACACGACGGGTGACGCGCCCATCGCGCATCGCGCGACGCCATGCGGGCGCCGCCGCCATGTCCTCGAATTCGCGGGCGGTGAGGTCGGCGCCGCTGATGATGAATAGCGTCTCGCCGGGAAAACGGGTAAATCCCTGCAGCATGCGCTCGGGCAAGGCTGGCGTGGACGCGGCTTTCGGTCCGGCTGGCGAATGGGCCTGCGACTCGGCAGCCGCTCCCTGCCGCGACTTGCCGCCTGCCGCGGAACAGAGGTCGACAAAGGAACGCAGCGCGCCACCGTAATCAAAGCGTCCGCTCGCAATCTTGCGCCACAGACCCGGCTGCACCAGGCGCGACAGGTAATAGTGCTTCAGCGTCGCGCGCGCCGCCCCCTCCTCGGTGCGTGCCCAGGGATTGGCCAGCGCCAGGCCGGTCACCCGGCGATCCTGATGCGCGTAGAACAGCGCGGCCGACGCGGCATCGCACAGTCCCCACAACACCACTTCCCTCACCTCGGGAACTTGTGCGGTGAAGGCATCGACTGCGGCGCGCAGATCGGCGTCGACGGTGCTGAAATCGCGCCGTTCGCCTTCGCTGTCGCCCATGCCGCGATAGTCGAAGCGCATCACCGCGACACCGGCATCGGCCAGACGCCGCGCCAGCAAGGCGAACTGCCGATGGCTGCCAACCCGATACTGCGGCCCGCCGACCACCAGAAGCACGCCGCGCCGCGCCGGCTGCTCCGGCACCGACAGCACGCCATACAACCAGCAATCCTCGCAGGCGAAAGCAATGGCGCGGTCGGTCACGACGCCTCCGATTGCAGCGCGGCCAGCGTCGCCCGCAACAGCGCCGGCGCCTCCTCGATTTCCTGTGTGGCCCAGAACGACGGCCCTTCGACGACATGCTTGCGCAAGTCCCAGCCGGCCTGTGCGCAATGCTGCACCAGGCGTGCACGCCCCGGCGGCAAATCGCGCCCCGCCTGCGACAGCACTTCGAGCCAGTGCACCGGGCAGGAAGGCGCCTGCGTCAGACGCAGGGCATCGATGGCCAGCGCCAGTTCCGGCGCCAGTTGGTATCCGGCAATCTCCAGCGCATTCCCGGCCTCCAGCTCACGGCGCAGGCGATCGGTGCCGCCCTCGCTAGTGCCGCCGGCCAGCATGTCCGCGGCCAGGCGCAAGCGCAGAAATTGCGTCAGATAGGAAGATCCATCGGTCACCGGCTGCCACCACAGCAGGCCGGCGAGTTCACCGGCATCGCGCGTCGCCTCCAGCGCCAGCAGCGCGCCGAGCCGCAATCCCCATAGCCAGACCGGGCCCGGGCATTCGCTACGCATCCAACCCAGCGCGATCCGCATATCGCTTTTCCAGATTTCCCAGCGCGCATCGCCGAATTCGCCGTCGCTGTCGCCGCAGCCGTAGGTATCGATCAGCAGCACGCCGTAGCCGTGCTCGGCGAGCAGGCGTGCCTGCAGCGCGCACATGCGTCGCGCCCGGTTCATTTCCTCGGCAAAAGCCGGCGCCAGCAGCACGGCACCCCGCGCCATGCCATGCGGACGGTGGTACAGGCAAAAGCGCCGGCCCGGCTGCGCGTCCAGGAAGAAGGGATGCGCCGGAGGATGACTGGGCGCGCCCGACATCAGGCCAGCTTGCTGTCGACGAAAGCGGCGAGGCTGCCGAGGGTTTCGAAGACTTCGGCGCTGATTTCATCGTCATTGACGGCGATGCCGAAATGCTCTTCCAGCGCAGTGATCAATCCGATAACGGCCATGGAATCCAGTTCGGGAATCGCTCCCAGCAGCGGGCTCTCCGGCTGCAGCGCGGCGCCGCGTTCGCCCAAGCCCAGGATGTCGGTCACGATGTTTCGTACTTCTGCGATGGATGCCATTGTCTCTATGAATTCGGATGGATACGCACGAAATGCGCCCGCACGGCGGAACGCAAAATGGTCAGTGTTGCAACGCGCGATGATACAGCATGCTGTTTGACATTCAGGCTGGGCGGCATCTGCGTTTCCTCAAAACAATTGCAACCAACGGTGTAATTGTTCCCATCGGGCGCAGCCTTGGTGTAATCTCATGCCAGTCATTCATTAGCATTTTGTAATTCATTCTCCCAGGAAAAATAGAAGACGCAGGCGTTTCACCGCGCCGCCAAGCTTCAGGAATCCTGTCAAAGACACCTACCCATAACAACCTGCCGACATCCAAACAGAGGAACAGACATGCCTAGCAACAAGAGGAAGCTCGCCGCGATGGCGGCCGCGATATCGGGAATCATGCTGCTTTCCGGCGGCCTCGCTTCCTGCAGCCGCCAGTCACCCGACGCGCTGGTGGCCGAAGCCGCGAAATATCGTCAGAAAGGCGATGAGAAGGCAGCGATCATTCAGCTGAAAAATGCGCTGCAACAGAATCCGAACGATGGCAACGCCCGTTACCTGCTCGGCGTGATCTACAACGAAACCGGCGATCCGCTCTCGGCGGAAAAGGAAATCCGCCGCGCCGGCGAGCTGGGCGTGCCGGCAGCCAAGACCGCGCCGCAACTGGCCCGTTCGCTGCTGGCGCAAAACGAGCCGCAAAAGGCGCTCGATGCGCTTGCCGCCGCCGGCGATCTGAACGATGCCAATGCCGAGATCGTGCGCGGCAACATCTACCTGGCGCTGGGCAAGAGCGATCAGGCGAAGTCTTCCTTCAATGCCGCGCTCAAGCTGCAACCGGATACGCCGCTGGCGCTGGTCGGCCTGGCCAAGATCGCCTTCGGCGCCAAGGATCTCGATGGCGCGGGCAAGCTGGTCGACCAGGCCGTGGCCAAGAATCCGAACAGCCTCGAAGCGCTGCATGCGAAAGCCGATCTGCTGCGCGCGCAGGGCAAGAATGAAGAAGCCCTCGCCACTTACGACGCCGCCATCAAGGTCAAACCGGACAATATTCAGTCCCTCACCGGCAAGGCCAACCTCGACATCGCGATGCGCCGCTATGACGATGCGCGCATCCAGGTCGACGCCGCGAAGAAGGTCGCGCCGAACGCACCGCTGGTCAACTACACCGCCGCGCTGCTCGACTTCAGTCAGGGCAAGTTCGCTCCTGCATTGGACGAGATCCAGCAGGTGACGAAGATTGCGCCGGACCACATGCCCAGCCTGCTGTTGACCGGCGCCATCCAGTACGGCCTGGGCAACAACGAACAGGCTGAGCTGCTGGTCAAGCGCTATCTCGAAGCCAATCCCGGCAACGACTACGCGACCAAGCTGCTGGCCGCCGTGATGCTGAAGAACGGCGATCCGAAGCGCGCGCTGTCGGTGCTGAATCCGGCGCTGGAAAATGCGAAGCAGGATCCGCAACTGCTGTCCCTGGCCGGCGAGTCCTACATGCGCTCGCGCGAATTCGACAAGGCCGAGCAGGTGCTGGCCAAAGCCAGCGAGCTGTCGCCGGGTTCGCCGATGATCCGCACCGCGCTGGGCATGAGCAAGCTGGCGCAGGGTGAAAACAGCAGCGGCATGGCCGAGCTCGAAGCGGCCAGCAAGATGGACGCCAACAATACCCAGCCCGGCGTGGTGCTGGTGATGACGCAGATGCGCATGCGCCAGTACGACAAGGCGCTCGAGTCGGTGAACAAGCTGGAAAAGGAAAAGCCGAACGACGCATCGATCAAGACGTTGAAAGGCAACGTGCTGCTGGCCAAGGGCGACCTGGCCGGCGCGCGCCAGTCCTTCGACGCCGCGACCAAGATCGATCCGCGCTTCTTCCCGCCTGTGGCCAACCTGGCGCAGATCGATGCGCAGGAGAAGAAGCCCGACGCCGCCAAGTCGCGCCTGGAAACTTTCCTCGAGCAGGACAAGCAGAACATCCAGGTCATGGGCGTGCTGGCCAACCTGGCGATGTCCCAGGGTCACAAGGAAGAAGCGACCTCGTGGCTGGAGAAGGCCGCGAATCTGCGTCCGAACGATATCCCGCCGCAGCTGCAGCTCGGCATGCAGTATCTGCGCACCGGCGACAAGGACAAGGCAGCCAAGCTGGCCCAGGCGCAGGTGATCGCGCATCCGACCAGCCCGGAAGTGCTGGACTTCATGGCCCAGGCGCAGCTCGCCAACAATGACAAGGCCGGCGCGCTCGAAACCTATCGCAAGCTGGCCGCGGTGCAGCCGAACTCGGCGCTGGCGCAATACCGGATCGCCACGGTGCAGATGGCCATGCGTGATGAAGCCGGCTCGGTCGATTCGCTCAAGCGCGCGCTGACGCTGAAGCCGGATTACCTGGATGCGCAGCTGGCCATGGCTGCCATTGATGTACGCAAGGGCAATGGTGCCGGCGCGCTCGACATCGCGCGCCAGATCCAGAAGCAGCAGCCGCAATCGCCGGTGGGCTATGCGCTCGAAGGCGATGTCCAGATGATGCAGAAGAAGCCGGCGCAGGCAGTGCAGCCTTACGGCCGCGCGCTGGACCTGAGCAAGAACGCCCTGATGGTGGTCAAGCAGGCCGAGGCGCTGGACGCGTCCGGCCGCGGCAAGGATGCTGACGCGAGCATTGCCGCATGGCTGAAGGATCATCCGCAGGACAACGGCGTGCGGCTGCAATACGCGACTGCGAAGATGGCGAAGCGCGATTACAAGGGCGCCATCGACGGCTTCCAGGAGGTGCTGAAACAGGAGCCGAACAATGTCGCCGCGCTCAACAACCTGGCCCTGGCCTACCAGCAGCAGCATGATTCGCGCGCGCTGGAATATGCGGAGAAGGCGCTGAAGCTGGCGCCGGATAATCCTGCCGTGCTGGATACCGCCGGCTCGATCCTGGTCGCCAGCGGCGACACCGCGCGCGGCCTCGGCTATCTGCAGAAGGCTGCTGCCGCAGCGCCGAATTCGCCGAACATCCGCTACAACCTGGCGGTGGCGCTGGCGAAGAATGGCGACAAGGCGAACGCGAAGAAGGAGCTCGAGCAGCTGGTGGCCAATGGCGGCAACTTCGAGAAAATGGAAGAAGCCAAGGCGCTGCTGAAGACGATGTAAGGACCAGCGCTGGCTTGCAATGAAAAAGGCGCCGCGTGTAGCGGCGCCTTTCTCTTTTCGGTTTTGCGCGGCCTTTGCGCAATCCCCGTAGGTTGGGCTGACGAAGGAAGCCCAACAGGTTCACGCTCCGCGGCGTTCAATGTTGGGCTTGCCAGCCCAACCTACGCAGAGCTACTCCAGCAGCTTGCGTATCTCGGCAAACTCCTGCGACATCCTTTCCATCTCGGCGCGCAATGCGGCGACTTCCTCTTCCAGCCGCGCGACGCGATCGCCCTTCGACGATCCCGTGGCGCTCTCGCCCTGCGCCAGCAAGGCCGCCTCATCGATCTCACCCGCCAGCAGATGCGCATAACGGACTTCCCTCGCGCCGGGAGCGCGGGCCAGCCTTGCCACCAGCGGCGGATATTTGTCGATCAGGAACTGCAGCGCGTTTTCCAGCTCGGCCACGCTCGCATACTCATGGATGCGCCCGACGCGGGTGCGTACCTCGCCGGCGGTCTGCGGTCCGCGCAGCATCAGCACTACCAGCGCGGCCAGCTTGTCCTGTTCAAGCGACCAGCGCGGCCGCATCCGGTGTTCATACTTCTTGACCCGCGCGCCGGCCTGGCTGACCTCGGCTGCGAGCTTCTTCGCCATCAACGCGCCGAGCGTGTCCATGACTTCGTCTTCGGACAGCTGCATCACCGGCTCGCGGCTGGAAAGCTGGTTGCAGCCTGCGGTAAGGGAATTCAACGACAGCGGGTAATTGTCCGGCGTGAGCGCCTCCTTCTCGGCCAGCACCCCCAGCACCCGGATCTCGGCCGCGCTCAGCGGCAGGTCGTCACTCATTGCGCGCCTTTCATCGATGGCACTGTTCAAGCGCCCTTGGCGATGCGCTGCCGCCGCGCTTCAAACAGGCAGACGCCCGAAGCCACCGATACATTCAGGCTTTCCACCGAGCCCGCCATCGGAATGGCGACCAGCAGATCGCAGGTATCGCGCGTGAGCCGGCGCATGCCCTCGCCTTCCGAGCCCATCACCAGCGCAGTGCCGCCGGTGAAGTCCGCTTCATACAGGCTCTTCTCGGCCTCGTCGGCGGTGCCGGTCAGCCACACGTCGCGTTCCTTCAGATCACGCATCGTGCGCGCGAGATTGGTGACCGTGATGTAAGGCACGGTATCGGCCGCGCCGCTGGCGACCTTGGCCGCGGTGGCATTCAGGCCGACCGCGCGGTCCTTCGGCGCAATCACCGCATGCGCGCCGGCGCCATCGGCGACACGCAGGCAGGCGCCGAGGTTGTGCGGATCGGTCACGCCATCGAGGATCAGCAGCAGCGGCGGGCCTTCGATGACATCGAGCAGCTCATCGAGATTGCGCGCCAGCGACAGCGGACTGGCTGTGGCCACCACGCCCTGGTGCCGGCGCGTGCCGACCATGGCCGAGAGCCGGTCGTCGTCGGCCTGGATGATGCGCACCTTCGCTTCCTGCGCGGCGCGAAGCAAATCGCGCATGCGTTGATCGTGGCGGCCCGCATCGACATAGATTTCCTCGATGCTCGAAGCCTCATGGCGCAGGCGCGCGGTGACGGCATGAAAGCCGAAAAGTAACTTGCTCTTCATCTTATTGCTGACGCTTTCCCTTGCTGCTCTTGTTGCTCTTGCCACCGCCGGCATTTGCCGCGCGCGTATTGCGTGCCGCCTTCGCGGGCTTCGTAGCCTTCTTTGATCCTGCCGGCTTGCTTTCGGCCTGCGCCGCCTTGCCGCTGCCATTGCGCTTGCCGCTGCGCTTGCCCATGCCATTGGCCGGCATGATGCTCGATCCGCTACCCGAGCCGGTGCCCGCGCCCCATGGCATGCCGCGCTGTCCTTCCTTGCCTTCGACTCCATTGGCCGCATTGCCGGTATTGACCGCATCGGCCGGGCCGGCGACAGCGGCAGTGGCCGCGGCATTGGCCCCGCCATTGCGGCGTCGCCTGCCAGACTTGTCCTTCTGCTCGCCTTCTGCGCGGCGCGCTTCATTCTTCAATTGCGTGCGGAAGTCCGGCTGATCCAGCAGGCGCAGATCGATCTTGCGCGCATCCAGGTCGACGCGGCTGACTTGCACCGTGACCCGATCGGTCAGCTGATACCGCTTGCCGGTACGCTCGCCGCGCAGTTCATGGCGGGTTTCGTCGTACTGGAAATAATCGGCGCCAAGCTCGGTCACGTGGACCATGCCTTCGATGAACAGATTGTCGAGCTGCACGAAGATGCCGAACGGCGCCACGCCCGAGATGGTGCCAGTGAACTCCTCGCCGAGACGATCGCGGATGAAATAGCACTTGAGCCAGGCTTCGACATCGCGCGAGGCTTCATCGGCGCGGCGCTCATTGGCCGAGCAATGAATGCCGAGCGATTCCCACACCGCGAGCTCGCCTTCGGAGCGCTTCTTGCCGTTGGCCTTGTCCTCGGCCGCCTGGCGCCGCGCCGCCGGCGACAGCGTGGTGTTCAGCGAGGAGGTATCGATGCCGCGCGGCTCATAGCGCTTGCCGGCCAGCACCGCCTTGATCGCGCGATGCGTGAGCAGGTCCGGATAGCGCCGGATCGGGCTGGTGAAATGCGCATAGGCCTCATACGACAAACCGAAGTGGCCGATGTTTTCCGGGCTGTAGACCGCCTGCTGCATCGAGCGCAGCAGCATGGTCTGCAGCAGCACCGCATCCGGCCGCTCCTTGATCTTCGGCATGAGCTCGGCATAGTCCGATGCGGACGGATCGTCGCCGCCGCCCAGCGTCAGGCCCATCTGGCCGAGGAAGGTGCGCAACTGGTCCAGCTTGGTCTTGGCCGGCGTCGCATGCACGCGGTACAGCGTGTGCTGCTTGTGGCGCTCGAGCAGGTCGGCCGCGCAGACGTTGGCGGCCAGCATGCATTCCTCGATGAGCCGATGCGCGTCGTTGCGCGTGCGCGGCAGGATCTGCTCGATCTTGCCGGCGGCATTGACCACCATGTAGGTCTCGGTGGTTTCGAAGTCGATGGCGCCGCGCGCCTGGCGCGCCTTGAGCAGCGCGCGGAACACTTCATTCAAGTCCTGCAGATGCGGCACCAGCTCCTGGCGCCGCGCGGCTTCGGTGCCGCGGGTATTGGACAGGATCGCTGCGACCTCGTTGTAGGTCAGACGCGCGGCCGAGTGCATTACCGCCGGATAGAACTGATAAGCCTTGACCTCGCCGCTGGCAGTAATGACCATGTCGCACACCAGCGTCAGGCGATCCACGTCCGGATTCAGCGAGCACAGGCCGTTGGACAGCTTCTCGGGCAGCATAGGTATCACGCGGCGCGGGAAGTACACCGAGGTGCTGCGCTCGAGCGCATCGGCGTCGAGTGCGTCGCCAGGCTTGACGTAGTGGCTGACGTCGGCGATCGCCACCAGAAGGCGGAAGGCCTTGGTGCGACCGATCTTGACCGGCTCGCAATAGACCGCATCGTCAAAGTCGCGCGCATCCTCGCCATCGATGGTGACGAGCGCGATGTCGCGCAAGTCGACCCTATCCTTCATGTCGGCGATGCGCACCTGCGACGGCAGCTTGCCTGCCTGGCGTTGCGCATCGTCGGAGAACTCATGCGGCACGCCGTACTTGCGCACTGCGATTTCGATTTCCATGCCCGGATCGTCGATGTCGCCGAGCACCTCGACCACGCGCCCGACCGGCTGGGTATAACGCGAAGGCTGTTCGACCAGCTCGACGCTGACCACCTGCCCGCTCTTGGCCTGGCCGGGCGAGCCTGACAGCAGGATGTCCTGGCCGATGCGCTTGTCTTCCGGCACCACCAGCCACATGCCGTTTTCATTGAGCAGGCGGCCGATGACGCGGGTATTGGCGCGCTCGACGACCTCAACGATGCTGCCTTCGGGCCTGCCGCGGCGATCGGTGCCGGTGACGCGGGCGCGCACCCGATCGCCATGCAGCACCTTCTTCATTTCGCGCTCGGACAGGAACAGGTCGTCGCCGCCTTCATCCGGGATCAGAAAGCCATAGCCTTCGCGATGGCCGGAGACGCGTCCCTCAATGAAGTCCTGCACATGGGTCAGCTTGTACTGACCGTTTCGTTCCATGCGGATCTGGCCATCGCGCTCCATCGCATTCAGGCGTCGCGTCAGTCCTTCGGTCTCATCCGGCCCGACGCGCAGCGCCGCCGCGATCGCGGCCGCATCCTTCGACTCGCCGGAAGTGCGCAGCAGGCCGAGGATGTCTTCCCTGCTGGGTATGGGGTATGGAAATTGGCTCAAAAGCGTGTGGTATTGAAGTTAAGGGTTGACAAGGCAGGCGGCTAGTGTAACGGACCCTCCGTCGATTTCCTAATTTGCCCCATCGCGCAGAAGGACCGGATCAACAATTGACAAGCGGAATTGAGCCCGTATAATGCCCTCCGTCGCAAGCAAGGCCCACGTGGCGGAATTGGTAGACGCGCATGGTTCAGGTCCATGTGCCGCAAGGTGTGGGGGTTCGAGTCCCTCCGTGGGCACCAAACATAGAAAGGCCCGGTTGAGAATTCAACCGGGCCTTTCGCTTTTTCCATTCAAGAACTCGCGCAGCGAATTCTTCAAGCTGTGCCCACGAGTGAGGCGCCTGCGCGCCTCACGTGAGGGACTCGAAAGGCCTCGCTTGCAAGCGAGGCCGGGGTCGCGGAACGTGACCGAGTCCCTCCGTGTTCTTATCTCAAGCTTTCAGTCGGACTCGACTGAAAGCTTCATTTTAGACCCAAGGATGCGCAAAGCGCATCCTCAACCTTTCCCGACAAACGTCGCAAACAACGAAACTCAATCACCCCCCAAACCCCTCCGGATTCCCACTCTGCCACCTCCAGTGATCCCGGCACATTTCCTCCATCCCCTTCTCCGCCCGCCACCCGAGCAATTCCTCCGCCAGCACCGGCGACGCATAGCAGCTCGCAATATCCCCCGGCCTTCTCGGCACGATCTGATAAGGCACCGGCCGTCCACTGGCCTTCTCAAATGCCTTCACCGCCTCAAGCACGCTATACCCATGCCCGGTTCCAAGATTGACGGTAAACCCACCCTCCTGCGCAAACAGCCGATTCAATGCCGCCACATGCCCACGCGCCAGATCGACCACATGGATATAGTCGCGCACGCCGGTGCCATCCGGGGTCGGGTAATCATTGCCGAACACCGATAGCTTCTCGCGCCGCCCCACCGCGACCTGCGCGATGAAGGGCATCAGATTATTCGGAATGCCGCGCGGGTCTTCGCCGATCAAACCGCTTTCATGCGCGCCAACCGGATTGAAATAGCGCAGGATGCCGATGCGCCACGACGCATCCGAACGCTCGAGGTCGTTCAGAATCTGCTCGACCATCAGCTTGGTGCGGCCGTAGGGATTGGTCACCGACAGCCGCGCCGATTCCACCAGCGGCAGCACCTCAGGGTCGCCATAGACCGTCGCCGACGAGCTGAACACGAAGGTCTTCACATTCACCGCGCGCAATGCCTGCAGCAGGGTAACGCTGCCGGAAACGTTGTTCTCGAAATACTCGAGCGGCTTTTCCACCGATTCACCGACCGCCTTCAGGCCGGCGAAATGGATCACCGCATCGATGCGATGCTGAGCAAGAATCGCATCCAGCGCGGCGCGATCGCGGATATCCGCTTCAACGAAAGGAAAGTCGCGTCCGGTGATTTTCCGCACCCGCTCAAGCGCCTCGCGCGAGCTGTTGCACAGATTGTCGAGCGCCACGATGTCGAAGCCGCTTTGCAGCAGTTCAACGCAGGTATGCGAACCGATGAAGCCGGACGCGCCAGTAACGAGTATGGTCTTGGGCATAGGAAATCTGTCGATGTGATTGGAAGGATGCAGGCCGCATCGGAAGAGGCCGCGGCGCGATGTTCAGGCCGCGGCCATTGTACTCGCGTACAATCCGGCAACTATCGCTTTCGCTCAATACGAGAACGCGAATTCCGCAAGTCAATCGCGCCCCATTCGATGCCACCCGCCAGCACTGCCACCAGCACCGTCGCAAGGCCCCGTCCTCATGCCTCCAGGATGCTGCTCGCGACATTCGCCTATACCCTGCTGATCCTTTACGGCAGCCTGTACCCCTTTCGCTGGCGCTGGCCGATGGCGCCGCTGTTTGGCTTCGTGCACGAATGGCCGTCGCATCTGGACAAGGCCGACATGCTGCAGAACGTGCTCGTGTACGCGCCCTTCGGCCTGATGCTCACGCTTTGGCTTGCCGGCTTCCTGCGCCACATCAGCGCGCTGCTGCTATGCACGGTGATGGGGACAGCGCTGTCCTTCGGCATCGAGAGTCTGCAGCAATTCAATCCTGCGCGGGTGTCGTCCATGGTCGACGTGGCGATGAACGCGGCCGGCACGGCCTTCGGCGGCATGCTGGCCGGATTTGCGCTGCGCCATACCCTGTCGGGCTCAATGCTGCTGCGCTTGCGTGATCGGCTGTTTCTGCACGGGGCGCTGGTCAATGCGGGACTGGTGACGATAGGCATCTGGATCCTGTCGCAAACCAGTCCGCTGGTGCCATCGCTGGACGTGGGCCATGCGCGCCATGCGCTCTCGGGCCTGTATCACACGCTGCTCGCGCCGCAGACCATGCAATCGGCCAAGGTGGTGGTCTATGCGCTGAATACCGCCGCGCTTGCCATGCTCACGCTGATGCTGGCGCGGCCGCAGGCGCCGGCGCTGCGGCTTTTTCTGCTCGCGCTGTGCTTTGTCCTTGCCAGCAAGGTACTGGTGATTTCGCGGGTATTGTCGCTGGAAGCGCTGCTTGGCTCGGTGTCAGGTTTCGTAGCCGCATGCGTCTTGCAGCGCGCGCCGCGAAGCTGGCTTGCTGCGCTGGGCATCGTGCTTGCCGCAGCCGGCTTCACGGTTGCTGAGATGAGCCCGGACGGCGGCGCCTTCACCGCAGGCTTCAACTGGATTCCCTTCGTCGGGCAGATGCGCAGCTTCACCGGCCTGGAAAACATCCTGGAACTGCTGTGGCCTTTCATGGCCATCGGCTGCCTGGCACGCATGGCGCTGCCGCGATACCGGCACATCGAAGCGCTCGTGATCGGCAGCGTGCTGGTATGCGGCGGCGTGTTCCTGCTCGAGTGGCAACAGCAATGGGTGCCGGGCCGTTATGGCGACATTACCCAGGTGCTGCTCTGCGTGGTCGGCTGGACCATACCCTGGATGGTGCGCGAAGAATCCTGAAGCACTGGCTGCATCCGAGCCACCAGCGGCGATGCTTCGGTCAGATTGGCCTGATAAGGATGGCTGGTCTTGCGATAGAGCGCCGTGATGCGACGCACGTAATCGCGGGTTTCGGGATACGGCGGAATGCCCTTGTATTTCTCCACCGTTTTTTCGCCGGCGTTGTAGGCGGCTGCGACCAGGGACACATTGCCGCGGAAGAAGGACAGCAGCCACTGCAGATAGCGCACGCCGCCCTTGATGTTGTCTTCCTCGTTGAAAGCATCCTTGACGCGGAAGCGACGCGCAGTTTCCGGTATCAGTTGCATCAGCCCCTGCGCATTCTTTGGCGACACCGCGCGCGGATTGAAGCCGGATTCCACCGCGATGAAGGCCAGCACCAGTTGGGGATCGACCTCGTATTGCGGCGACACCTTGTCGACCACCTTGTGTATGCGTTTCGGATACACGATGGCGATTGCCGGGTCGATGGATGCGGTTTGCGCCGGCTGCGGCGGTTTCGGCGGCGTCAGGCACGCGGGCGCAACCGTCTTGGCGCTACCCGAAAGCTTCAGCATGGTTTCGGCCTGTATATGCCCCTGCTTCGCGGCCAGGTGGAACAGATGCGCCGCCTGCGCATCGTCGCGCGGCATGCCGCGGCCATTCGCATACATCCACCCGAGTCGGTATTGCGCATCCGCATTGCCTGCGCGTGCTGCGGCGCAGTAAAGGTCCATTGCCTTGGCATAATCGCGAGGCACGCCTTCGGCATTCTCGTAGCGGATTGCCTGGCTTACCAGGGTTTCGGCATCGCCCTTTGCACCGCTGCCAGGTCCGGAAGCCGCTGCGCCAGCCGCGCTGCAGGCGGCAAACAGAGCCAGGGGAATTGCAATCCGGGTCATGCGGTCAAACAGCATGGTGCGTCCTTTCATCAGAATTCGATTGATTGGTGCATCTGCCGCTAGAGGGCAAGCTTGAATACCAATAAATATTACTTCTTGGAAATATGTTGGAATAAGGGTACGATTGTCGGCAGTAAAGCGGGGAGCACAGATCATCCGCAATTTCGGGAAGAATTGTATAAGAATTGCAACTCTCGATTGCGTCGCATCAAATTATTATCAGATCAACATCATCTCGCCGGGGTGGCGCTAGGGCGAATCTGCTAGGATAGCCGCGGGAAGCCGCTCTTCCCCCGATGGCAAAACGCAGGAGCACAGCAATGACGATGGATAATCACGAAAATCAACCGATGGATCACGAACCGACGAACGAGGCCGCCATGCGCGGAGAAGTCAATGCCTCGCGCCGCCGCTTCACCCGCCTTGGCATTGGCGCCTCCGGTGTCGTGATGACCCTGGCCAGCCGCTCCGTGCTGGCGCAAAACACCTGCAAATCGCCGTCCGGCTTTCTGTCCAACAATGCCAGCGCGCATGGCGATCCGGCGATCTGCACTGGCAGCGACCCGGCAGGATGGTCGGCAATGCAGAGGTGGCCAATCGAGGAAAGCACCACTTTCGTTTCGATCTTCGGTGAGACCAGCACGGCCGCCTGGATCAAAACCACCAAGTTCAGCTTCTTCGATGCGCCGCTGGCTACCACCACGCCGTGGAGCCCGTCGAAAAGTAATGGCAATGGCAATGGCAATGCGAACGGTAATCCCCCTGGACAGTCCGCAAAGGCTGATGCAGTCGGTACCGAATCCAACGCCACGATGCGTGAAGTGCTCAACGGCGACAGCACGCCGCCGGTCGTAAAATACCTGATCGCCGCGTACCTGAATGCCGTTTCCGGCCGCAATGCCTTTCCGACGACACAGCAGGTGCTGCAGATCTACCGCGAATGGTCCCAGGGCAACCGCTATGAAGTCAGCGCCGGCATTTATTGGTACGACGCCGACATCATTCAATACCTGCAGGCAACGATGACCCCGATTGCCGCCTGATTGGCAGCAATGACACCGACACGATGAAATGGCAGATCCATCCCGCGCAAAGCCTGCGTTTGCGCTCCTGGGAAGACGAAGCCATTGTCTACAATGATCTTTCGGGCGATACCCATCTGCTCTCAGCCATCGCTGCCGACGTCCTGACGCGTCTGCGGGCGCAATCCGTTGACGAAGAGGGTCTCGCCGCCCAATGCGCCGCCGACTGGCAGCTGCCTGATGACGCTGACCTGCGCACCCATTTGCACGAACTGCTGATGACCTTGCAAGGCCTGTCCCTGGTTGAACAGATGCCGCGCTAATGAACATCTCCACCCTGTCTTCCGAAGAGCTGCGCAGCCGGCTGCGGCATTCCGGCCTGCGCTTTCGCACCGGCATGCTGACCGCCTGCGTGCACAGCCCGCTGGAAAACGTCGCCGCCGGCATCGAGCTGCTGTACGCGGACTATCCATTGGCCGGGGAAGACTTCGCGGATTTCCATGTCGAGATAGCGCCGCCGCGCAATCTGCGCCGCTGGTTGCGGCCGCAGGTGGACTTCCGGGTGGACGGCGCTTCGCCGTTCAAGCCGCTGCCGGCGGACCAGGCGTTTCCGATGTTCGAATGGGGCTTGAACTGGTGCGTTTCCAGCCAGATCCAGGACGTGCTGATCATCCACGCCGCCGTCATCGAGCGACACGGCCACGCCGCCGTGATGCCGGCGCCGCCAGGCTCGGGCAAGAGCACCCTGTGCGCCGCGCTGATCCAGAACGGTTGGCGGCTGCTGTCCGACGAGTTGGCGCTGGTGCGTCGTAGCGACGGCGCCCTGCTGCCGCTGCCGCGCCCGGTCAGCCTGAAGAATGCATCGATAGACATCATGCGCAGCAAAGCGCCGCAGGCCGTCTTCACACCCGCAGTGCGCGACACGCTCAAGGGCACGGTCGCGCACATGAAGCCGCCGACGGACAGCGTGGCGCGCTCGCTGGAACCGGCGCGCCCCGGTTGGGTGATCTTCCCGAAATACGAGTCCGGCGCCGCGACCAGCCTGACACCGCTGCCGCGCGGTGGCGCCGCGCTGCGTCTGGCCGACAATGCCTTCAATTATTCGGCGCTGGGTGCAGCCGGCTTCGAAGCGCTGGCGAACCTTGTCGGCGCCTCGCGCTGCTACGAATTCCGCTACAGCGACATGAACGAAGCGATTGCCGCCTTTGCCGATCTGCGTCCCGACGAGCAGCCATTGTGAAAGTCGATGCCCTGATCCTCCAGGTACTGCGCGAACCGCGCCGCGCCGCCACCCTGTCGCTGGCGCAGTGGGATCTGCTGCTGCGCCAGGCGCGCGCGGCGAACCTGCTGGCGCGGCTTGCCTGGCTGATGGAAGCGCATGACCTGGATGCGCATCTGCCGCCCCAAGCGTTGCTGCACCTGCGCGGCGCGCGCCTGGTCGCGGCGCGCCATCGCCAGGCGGCGCTATGGGAAATCGAGCAGGTGCGCGCCGCGCTCGCCGGCGCTGGCCTGCCGACGATTCTGCTGAAAGGCGCCGCCTACGTCGCCGCCGACCTGCCTTGCGCGCATGGCAGGCTGTTCTCCGATATCGACGTGCTGGTGCCAAAGGCGCAGATCAACGCCGCGGAAGCCGCGCTGATGCTGCACGGCTGGGGCAGCACGCATCATGACGCTTATGACCAGCGCTACTACCGGCAATGGATGCATGAACTGCCGCCGATGCAGCATGGCAAGCGCATGACGGTGGTTGATGTCCACCATGCGATCCTGCCGTTCACGGCGCGCAGCAAGCCGGATTCTGCCAAGCTGATCGCCGCGGCGCGGCCGATCGCGGCGCGCCCGGAGTTGAAGACCCTGGCGCCGGTGGACATGGTTCTGCATAGCGCCTGTCATCTGTTTCATGAGGAAGAACTGCATCATGGGCTGCGCGATTTGGCGGACCTGGATGCGCTGCTGCGGGCGTTCGGCGACGATCCTGCGTTCTGGAAGACACTGCCGGCGCGGTCGCGCGAGCTGGATCTGGCGCGGCCGCTGTATTACGCGTTGCGGTATGCGCGCAGGATGCTGGATACGCCGGTGCCGGAAGAGGTTATGCGGGATGCGGCGCGAGGTGCGCCTGCATGGCCGGTACGCATGCTGATGGATGGGTTGTATGGTCGGGCGCTGCAGTCGCCGCATGCGAGCTGCGCGGATGGGTTGACCGGCGTGGCAAGAAGGTTACTGTTTGTGCGGGCACATTGGTTGAGGATGCCGGTGGGGTTATTGGTGCGGCATTTGGGGCATAAGGTGGTGGCGGAAAGAAGTGAAGAAAAATAACAAATGAACATTCCTGAAAAGACTTTTCAGCTCTCGTTTTCCATATCCGTGAACAAGATGTCCATGCCTGCTTTATTGCTGGAAACGTCACTACATAGTGCCCGCTTTACCTACCTGATCACCAAGAACAATGCATTAGCGCACTGTCAACAAATTGACAAAAACAGCATGCTATACTCGGCCGGCCTTGTTTCCTGATATCACTACTTCACCGCTTTACGTATGCAAAAACCGGTGAAATTTCGCAAGAACCCGGCGCGATATCGGTTGAAGCAAGTCCAGCACAATCCATGAGGCTTCGATGTCTTTCCTATCTTCGATTAACCAACGCTTGAGAAGAGATTTCTTCAAGTGGCGTCATCAGCAGTCGATCCGTCAGGTATTGAAAACACCTGCGCTTCAGACGGGCGATATGCCCTTCATCCTGTTGTCGATGGTGCATAAAAGGGATGTGCTTTCTTATCTGGTCGCCCTGAAATCCTTTACGCAGTTTGCCAATCCTGGCCGAATCGTCATGGTTTGCGATCCATCGATCGATGAACAGGACCGCGCCCTGATCCGTCAGCACGTACCGCATATCGAATTCCGCAAGGCAGACGAATTTACCCATCCAGATGTGCCGCGCGGCGGTTGCTGGGAAAGACTGCTTGCCATTTGTTCCTACTCCCCACAGGACTATGTCGTCCAACTGGATGCCGATACGGTAACGGTTCGAATGATTGCGGAAGTGATCAATGCGATTCGTTCAAATGCCGGATTCGTTCTGGGCGAAGAGCCAAAGCAAGCATTGATGACCATCGCGCAAACCAGCGATCGCGCCGGCCCGGACATTGAGGGTCAGCGCCACATACAAGGCCTCTCCGAAGCGCGCATGGCACACATTGGCCTGCCTGTACACAGGATGTATGTGCGCGGCTGCGCTGGCTTCACCGGGTTTCCCTCCAGCGGAACGATGCAACAGGACTTGCTTGAATTCAGCCGCCTGATGGCTGAAAACATTGGAAGGCAACGTTGGGCTTCATGGGGAACGGAACAGGTTACATCGAATTACCTCGTAGCCAATGCGCAGAACACCTGCGTACTGCCTTTCCCGAAATACGGAACGCCGGATGTGATGAGCGATGAAACGGCATTTCTGCATTTCATCGGCTCGATGCGCTTCGTTAACAGCAAATACGAGAGAACGTCGCGAGAAGCGATTCGCCGCATCTCCGGTTTGACTTCCCATCCGGCCTGATTCGTAGCGACATTCCTCCAAGAACAGCAACAAGCACATGACAAGCCTGCGCCGCTCCCTGGTAATCAATTTCTTTTCTTCATCGGGAGCGACGATTGTCCAATTCATCGTCAGCCTGCTGCTCGCCCGCCTGTTGAGCCCGAGTGAGATCGGCGTGTTCTCGATGACCATCGTGTTCGTCAACATCGCGCATATCTTTCGCGATTTCGGCGTGGCGACGTATGTGCAGCACGAGCCTGAACTGACTCCGGAAAAACTGCGTGCCGCCAATGGCGTTCTGTTCACGTCGTCATGGTTGATTGCGCTGCTTCTTTATATTGCCAGCGGATGGATAGCCTCTTGGTTCAATGAACCGCAGATGGCGCCAGTGATGAAGGTGCTGGCGATCGGCTTCATCTTTATTCCGTTCGGCTCTGTGACCCATGCACTGCTGACACGGGAGTATGCGGCGGGCAAGCAAGCCATCGTGACGGTGGCCGGCACCGGCGCCTACGCGGTCACATGTCTTGGCTTGGCTGGACTTGGGTTCGGCACGATGAGCATGGCGTGGGCGAATCTGGCCAACATCCTGGCATGTGCCATCGCATATGCGCCACTGCGTCCGAAGCATTTGCCTTGGTCGCCTTCATTCAGGAACTGGGGCAAGGTTGTGCATTTCGGGATGGGCACCCTAATGTCCAATTGCGCGGTCGCTGTCAATAACGCGCTGCCGGATATTCTGCTTGGAAAATTGGGAAATGCCAGACTGGTGGGGCTATTTAGCCGGGCGAGTTCGACGGTTTCGATATTTACTTACGTCGCCGGAACCACGGTTAACTATGGATCAATCTCCTATATCTCTCAGGCATATCACCGCGGGGAAGCGGTCGGGCCGCTGTTGAACCGTGCAACAGCATTGCTAACTGGCGTAGGCTGGCCTGCCTTGGCTTTAACGTTCGTGCTAGCTCAAGAGATCATCACGGCCCTATATGGCGCGAAATGGCTTGATGCGGTTCCCGCAGTACCCGCCTTAGCGATTGCTGCGGCCATCTCTATGATCTTTAACTACACCCCGACGGCGCTTACTGCAATAGGAAAACCATACCTTTCCGCGATCTCGATGATCGTTGTACTTATTTCCCGAGTCGCTTTTGGATTTGTTTTGTTCGACGGAAGTATGCAGAAATTTGCATGGGCCATATGTGCAGCAACTGCAGCCGCGCTACCTGTAATGGTGATGCAACATAAAAAATATTTGGGGCACGATTTCATCAGCATGCTGGTGGCCATACTGCCAAGTGCATTGGTCGCTACCGCTTGTGCAGCGTCGGCATGGATGTTGAAAACTATCCTACCTCCGATGCCAGCAATTGCAGCCCTTTCTATAATGGCTCTACCACTTGCACTTACCTGGTACGCGGCTTTGAGAATAACTCGCCATCCTTTAGTAGAAGAAATCCACCATCTACTTAGTGGGCTGCGTGCACGATTTGCTTGAACCTGTGGAAGCAATTTTCTGCATAAGAAGCGATTACTAGCAACTTGAACAGCGTTTGCAAGCACGACGCTGTTGGTGGAAATTATTCTGCCGCCGTGGCCTTTCATCGAAAGAATACATTTGCAAGAACGGGTTATGCTCCTACCTTGCAAATCACAAAATACTATTCCCGCTTAAGATACTCCCAGCGCTAAGCAAAACCACCGCTCCCTCTTCCACCACAAACATCTCTTCCGCGTTGTTATACGCAAAAATTCACTCTAGACTCAAAAATTTTCCTTCAGAATAGTTCCTTAATGTAACATGGAGCCTTAAAAACGAAGGGAAAACGCATGGGAAAGCGTGTTAGCGAGATCGACGGCATACGAGGATGGGCAGCACTTGTAGTCGTTTTATTTCATCTGATTGATGAGCTTTTTGGCGTTTTGGCTCCGACAATTCGCGGCGCATCTGCTCATGTCTTGATTAACGGCGGCCTTGCCGTTTCAGTTTTTTTTGTGCTTTCGGGAGACGCGCTTTCGTTAGCGTACATGAGAAAAAAAAATATAAACACATTAGACACGCTTCTAATAAAGAGATATTTCCGACTGACAGTACCAATCCTACTTTCATGCATGTGCACTTATCTTCTTATGAAGGTAGGATTAACATTTAACATCGAAGCCGCAAAAATTATCCATCGAGAAGACTGGCTTGGGGCTTTCATTGCGTTCAGCCCAACGTTACCTTCTGTATTAAGATATTCAATCTACACCGTTTACGATGGCGGAAATCTAAAGAACTCCTACAATCCATTCCTATGGACAATGACAATAGAGTTGCTGGGCTCTATGCTGATCATTTTGTACTTATACGTATCAGAACGATTAACGCACCCAAAATTCGTCATATACGGACTCATATTTTTCCTTATAGCAGCCAAATCCTACTACTCGTTATTTTTTGCTGGGCTATTGTTATCCCAATACCGCGAAGAGGGAATACTTCAGCGCTTTCAGTCATGCTTCATATGGAAAATTTCGTCAATCCTCATTTTATTAAGTTGCGTGTTTATACTCGCCGTTGGTCTTGAAACAAGCTTTTATTATCTTGACCTGAGAATGCCAGTAGCAATAGCGCTCGTCTTCTGCGCATACACATCACGCGCCGCTACAGCGTTTTTCTCTTCCAAATTTTCCAGATTTTTAGGAACCCTATCTTTCCCGCTATATCTGGTGCACTTCAGTATTATTATTTCACTAACCTCGTATCTCATAGTTGAGACAGCAAAACTCGGTACGTTGAGGTCAGAGCACATGATATATATCGTTAGCATTTCAACATTAGCCAGCTTCATAGCAGCGATCATCTTCCGACATTTGGAAGCAGCTGGTTTGATGCTAGTTGATTTAATTCCGAAATTCGCGCTTAAAAATTCGAACTGATCGTCGAAACCATGAACCCGTTACAGCAACGAGCACATCATGACCTTGAAACAGATTAACTTTTAGCTTCGACAACTCGCACAAGAATTTAGTAAGACTCGCTGCTCAAACAATAGCAGCTGCCATCTATTCGAGAAAATACAAATAAGAAAGAAAAATGAAAAAAATTTTGATCATAGAGCCAACATTGGCAAATACCATCCATTTTCCCTTCAACTGCGGGATAGTACAGACCATTGCTCAAGCATTCCCCTCCGCGGAAATAATTTTTCTTGGAGAGCGCCAACAAGGCGAGATGATTTTAGCCGAATTACAAAATGATTTACTCGACCGGATACGCGTCATTACTTGGAAAGTATATAAAGACCGCGACACTTTACCGACAAATATTATAAAAAGGGCATTTTATCTTATTCAAAGCGCATTCTTTGATCTTATGAATGCAGACATGATTGTATTTGCATCCGCATCGGGTCCGTGCATATCTGCGCTTAGAGCGCTTCCTCGCCGCAAGTCTCAGAAGCTCCAAATATTCATGCATGGTGACTATAACGAACTCCTAGGATGGCGCTCTAAAAACCCGTTCCGCAAATTTGCAGACTTATACTCGTCCTTAAAAAAAGCAAGCGCAGCAGGCGCTCAAATAATGGTGCTCGAGGAGCATATTCAATCGAAGACATGCCAGGATCTACCAGAATTTCTCGATTCCTTTCATTACTTTCCACATCCACGGGTTCAGCGGGAAATACTTCAGTCTAGAAAGTATCTAAGCAACCCAATAAATATCGGGTTGGCAGGTGGCGCATCGGTTGACAAGGGGATAAGCCAGCTTCTTGAGCTTTCCAAAATAATTAGCCTCACTGATAATCGAAATAGATTTAGGTTTCATGCAATTGGAGCAGAACATCCTAGTAGCAAGACAGAAAACTTTTCTCGATTTGAAACAAAGCCTGCCAACCAACAGATTGAGCGAAGCGAGTTCCTAAACCTTCTTGATAGGATGCATTTTTTATTTTTCTGGCCTACGGGTACGTACTATGACAATGCATCTAGCGGCGCTCTACATGACGCAATCAATAGGAAGATTCCAATCATCGCGTCATCCAGAGTAATAAAAATGTTCCCAGAAGTCGCAGCTTTCTCCATCACGGCTGACTGCCCTTCCCAAATTGCTGAAACCCTATACAAGCTTACTCCTGAGGAGTACCAAAATCTCCAACTTTCGATTTTCGAATATGAAAAAAGATATAATTTGAATGAATTAGCTCAAAGATATCGGACGATCACTAGCAATTCATTAAAGAGTAGCAACCTAGAAATAAAACCCACGCAGCAGGTATAACAGATGGCGTTTTTCCTTCTAGCTATATGCCGGAGGTCAAGCGCATCAAGATCCAATAACTCACAAGTTCAATAACTATAATCTTTAGATTCTCCAAAGGGAGTGAGAATGAAGACCAGGCCCAATAAAAGTATAGGTGACGGAATACCTAGTAAAAATCATCAACGGGTTTTATGCATCGTATTAAGCTTTAATGGATACGACGACACTGCAGAATGCTTGAGGAGCCTAGAACATAATAGGCCAGAAGAAATGGACATTCTTGTGGTAGACAACGCATCCGCTAAAGGGACGACAGAACAGCTAAGACTTAATTTTCCCAAAATAGAACTCGTTGCACTTGATGAGAATTTAGGATGGGCAGGAGGAAATAATGTTGGAATTCGCATTGGCTTAAGCCGCGGCTACGATTGGATTTGTCTACTCAATAATGACATCGTATTCCCAGAATTAATGGCGAAGAATTGGTTCGCGGCTTTGACCTCCCTAGCACCGTGTTTAGTACACCCTAGCATTTATTATTGGGATGAACCAATGGTACCTCAACTCCATCCTGGAGTTGATGGGGGTACATACGCGTTTGGTGCTGTTGACGGCGGAGTTAGTCGTTTTGTAATGGATTACGCATACGGCGCCTGCCTTGGCATACATCGCACCATATTCGAATCTGTCGGTCTTTTAGATGAAAGGTTTTTCCTGCAGCTAGAAGAAACGGATTTCCATACCAGAAGCAAACAATTCGGCTTTCAATCAGTCTGTGAGTCTGGAGTAAAAATTTTCCATAAGGAATCCAGAGCGTTCGGTGGGCGTCGCACACCGATGAAGACTTACTATGCCACACGTAATACATTGCTTTTAATTGGAAAAAAGCAAGGCGGATCAGCCACATTACTGAGAGGACTGAAGTCTCTTTATTGGACCACCTCCAACATAGCGCGTAGTGTGAGCAATCAAGAGATTACCCGTCTCGGTTTTCTGCGATGGCTAATCTCATCTGACCTGAATGCTAAAGCAGTTCGCTTCGGCGTGAGGGACTTTTTGCTTTGCCGATTTGGAAGAGCCTCGAATGAAGTAGCTGATCAACTGAAATTATAATTATCAAATGGTGCTAATAAAACTCCATATGACGTTCTGGCTGATTTAACCAATCGAGCGGGCGACCTTTCGAGCGGCCTCACTTCGCCGCCCCGTATTACGGGTGATCCAGTATCTTGCTCGCTCCAGCAAAATAGTTCATAAGCATCAGACACTGTTAATGAAATTTGACATGCGCACCCCGGAAAACTGGCGTAGGAATCGTTACGATACCACTCCGATCAAGGCTTTATTGCGGATGCTGAAGAACAGGTTAATGCAGCACTGGCGTTAAGCGACATAGGAGCAGGCCCGGCAAGAAATCGTGAGGGCAACGACCCAGGCACCAATCGTAGGCAGTAGCACGCACGCATTAGGGATCTACCAAGGGAGCCATTCGAAATTGTCTGTTGATAGCTGCGACGCTCCAACAAAGGTGAAAGTAATGAATCCGAACCGATATGGTGTTGCTTCCACTAACGCGGCGAACGATCCTAGTAATTTGAATTTAAGAAAATGTTGATTTATATATATGTTATGTTCGAAAAAATTTTTTATTTAGGAGCAATATGCTGAGCGATCCAGCTTCACCGATCTTTGCTATTGTAGCGATAGTGGTAGCGTTTTTTTATGCCGCTCTTCTAGCACGGTTGTTTCCTGCTCATATCCAAGCGGCACGCATCTCTACTCTCGATGGACTTCGTGGATTTCTGGTAATTTCAGTATTTCTACATCACGCTTGCATTTGGTTTTTCTACATTAAAACCAGTAAATGGCAATTGCCGCCGTCATACTTCTATGGAAATCTTGGGCAGATAAGTGTCTCGCTGTTTTTCATGATTACAGCATTCCTGTTTTTCTCAAAACTATTGAGGGCTACAGAAGAGCCGATCGACTGGGGGCGCTTCTACATCTCGCGCTTCATGCGCCTTGGACCAATTTATTTCTTGATGCTCCTAACAGTGTGTTGCATCGTGATGTACAAGACCGATTTTTTGCTTCACGATGCACCGGCAAATATTTTGAGAAGTTTGATAAAGTGGATTCCCTTCGGGATATTAGGACTGCCTGACATAAACGGGCATCGTTCTACTGCAATTATTGTCGCCCACGTTATCTGGTCGTTGCCTTATGAATTAATTTTTTATGCAGCCCTTCCTTTAATTGGATTTTTCGTCGGGACAAAGCGTCAGGTACTGCCTTTCCTGCTCAGCATTTGCGCATGTACCTTCATTGTGGAGCAAATGCACTATCCAAGTCTGCTGCAATTGTCTATTTTCTTAGGCGGGATTGTGGCTGCCTATTGTGCGCGCTACTCGGGGCTACGCGCCTTCTGTTCAGGTAGGTTCGCGGGGTGCGTCGCGCTACTTTGCTTGGGGCTTGTATTTTTCATGCCGCCCACTGATTACGGTTGGAAATCAGTTTTGCTTCTGAGTGTCGTCTTCATCATCATAGCGTGCGGCAATTCGCTTTTTGGTGTGCTTCTACATCGCGGAATTAGACTTGTCGGCGACATGGGATATAGCGTTTATTTGCTGCACGGGATTATTCTCTTTGTGACCTTTGACGGCTATGTCCGCACTGGGGTCAGCCAAGCGATTAATGGCTTAATGTTCTGGGCTGTTGTGTGCGCCCTGATCTTCCCGTTAATCACTATCTGTTACATCACATTTCGCTTCATCGAGTTGCCTGCGATGGGCGCTTCACTGCCGTTGCATGCCCGAATCTTGCGATTACTGCGGCGACCAGCGTCTGTCGCCCCAGCCACGCAAGGATAGATTAACGAACATAGCGCACTTTTCGAACTGAGGTCATGTGTACCTACATAGCAGGAACCAGCTTCGCGTATCCGAGCAGCGATGTGCTCAACAGCTTGGTTAAGGGTTACGTCGAGTGCAGCGTGGTTTAATGTCTTAGCTTGCTTTTCGCATTCTGGCTTTGGGCTTAGTCCAACAGCTTTTGATGGGCGAGTATCGCTGAAAGTAAAACAAGCGGCGATCTTGGCTATGAGCAAGTCGTTTTGGACATTCAGCCGACGCTGCACTTAGTAGCAGGCTTTCACATCGCACAACTACAGACAGCCGTTACGCCTATTAGTTTTCCTCTGCTGTGCTCGCTCGCTCACTGATTTGCTATCGCGTTATTCGACAGATTTTTTGAGTGCGCTTAAAAGACTTTTTTGGTGGTAGCAATGCGATAAATACAAAAATTTTCGTTCACACCGATTTAATCCCGCAACAATCTTCCGCACGTTGCCAAAAATCTAGCGGCTACACTTTTCGTACTACTGCTGATCGCCAACGCCATTCCGGCTTTGCCGATTTGTGCAGCGAAAGCTTCATCGCCGAGCAATCGCTGCACAGCTTGACCAATTTCCTGAGTGTTGTTGCCATCAACGAGAAGGCCGGATTCGCCATCCAATACAGCCTCTACTACGCCACCAGCATGCCCGCCGATTACAGGCTTACCACACGCATTCGCTTCGCGAAACACCAAACCAAACCCTTCGGTATCCCCATCCGGCATGGTCCGATTCGGCATGAGGAAGATGTCGCAAAGGCGGAAGTACTTCACCAGGTCTTCTTCCGAAACTTTTCCTACAAGCGTGACCTTGTCGGTGACCTGCTCTTCGCCAATGATTCGCTTAAGTTCATCCCGTAATTCGCCATCGCCCACGATCAGGTAATGAACGTCGTTGCGCATCTTCAGCAGCGGTGCCATTGCCCGTATTGCCATATCCGCCCCCTTGCGCGGCACGAGGCGGCCAAGGGTAAGCACGACTTTCTTACCTTCCAATCCATACCTGCGAATAAGCTCCGGGTCTTTCTCGCCCGGGGTGAACCTGTCGATATCGACGCCGTTCTGGATCAGTTCAATCTTCTCCGAATGCAATGCCATCCCCTGGGTTAACGCATCACAAGTGAAGGAACTAACCGCAACCACCTTGTCCGCATGATGCAGGTACTCGCGTCGCTTATTTCCGGAAAGCCGTCCACCAGTAGCGGTCGTAATTTCCTCTCCATGTATATAGATCACCAGCTTGCAGCCAAAAAGGCGTTTCAGCGCAATCCCCAGCCAGCTGCCGGTAACGAGCTCGCCAACGCAGATCACATTGATGCGGTGCTTGCGAACGATGCTCGCTGCCGCAATCAGCGTGCTTGCATAGAGCGGGATGTCACGCACCGCGAAGCGCCACAACGAAACGAGGATATTGGCCGGCGGGGGTTGCATCAGAGGCCGCAGCAGCGGAATCCGTTCGACAGGATATGGCGCTGCGCGATCATGCTCTTGCCATCCCTCGATTTCCCGATTGGTGAGATAGCTCTTGCGTGCGGTGAGAACCCGAATACTCCCCTCAGGCATATGCCGACACAGGTTGTCGTAGACAACAGCCGATCCGCCATGCAGCGGAGCGAATGTGCTGGCGATCATCAGGCAACGAACCGGAGTTTGTGTCTGCAACTCTGAAATGACCGGAACCGAGCGCACATGCTTTTCTGCCGCAACGAGATTACGCGCCAGTTGCAGCGCCATTCTTTCTTCGCTCTCGCCCCAAGGAGTGAAGCGCGGAAGCTGGAAAATATCCGAGCTGCTTTTGGCGGCGCCGCCGCTGGTTGCCACGGCCGCACGGTATCCGCATGCCTTCACCATCGCCACATGGCGACCCTCGTAATCCTTCACTGGCCGCCCGTTCGGATAGGCGAAGGAATGGACCTTGCCACCAATGATGCTCTCGAGCTCTTCCTTGCATCCGCCGATCTCTTGCAGCGCTTCATCGTCGCTGCATTCGTTAAGAATCGGGTGGCTGATGGTATGCCCGCCTATCTCGAAGCCCTGGTTGTGCAATTCGCGCACTGCGTCGCGCCCAAAACCGACAGGCCATACCGGGAGGGATATCGCCTGCGCCTCGAGCATCTCTATGGCTGCCATGCGCTCGGAAAGCGGAGCGTACTTCAGGCGTTCCTGCAGCTCGGCGATCAGTTTGATGCGTCGTTGCTGCGATCTCAGATCACTATAGTTTCCGAATCCATACGGAAGGCGCGAGCCGGTGTCAGGGAGTGCGCGTACGGCAGCAATGATGCGTTCATGCCAGAGTGCGGGGCCTTCCAGCTGTCCGGTCGTGATGAAGAAGGTCGCAGGCAGATTCCTCTTGCGCAGCGCCGGACCGACGGTATGCAGCCAATCGTCATAACCATCATCGAAGGTGATGGCGATGGACCGGCGCGGCAACGTGCCTTTTCCAAGCGCGCCAACGGCTTCGGACAGCGGCAGCACATTGGCATTCCCCGACAGGAAATCCAGCGTGCGTTCGAACTGGGCCAAGATCGGCTCGTCCGGCGTGAGTGGATCGGCGATACGCGGAATCTTGTGAAACAGCAAGATGGTCAGCCGCGCGCTGGGACCGTGCGACGAAAACAGCGAAAAAAGGCCATTCGCGAAGTCGGCACCCAGTCCGCGCGGTGCGCCCTGATGCGACGCGCCCCGCAGTAGCGGACTCGTAATTGAGTCGGCACGCTCATCAAGACGCATGCATCCCTCCCTTGGCGAACGCCGGCACTCCCGGCTCGACCTCACGTTGCTGTGCACCCTGCCCCAGCTTCAACGCGGCGAGTTGTGGGGCGACGACCTTGCGCGTGATGACGAGCGCGGCGATCACATAGTAAAAGTAATCGTAATAAGCTAGCGAAAGAAAAGCCCCGCCAACCAGATAGCCAATCATGCTCACCTGGCACATCGCCGCGAGATCACTGGCCCACTTGAGCTCCGACACCTTGCGCACCGAACGAATGATGCTCGATGCCATCAGCCACGAAGAGATGATGAGTGACACGAAGATCGCGAGGCCGATATAGCCATGCTCGCCCAGCACCTGGAAGTAAATGCTGTGCGCCACGTGGAAGTCCAGCGGGTTCGGTGCATAGAGGCGGAACATCCACGGATTGAAGACCAGGAAGCCGCCGCCAAGCACATGGCTCTTGGCGACCGCCATCGCGAAGTACCAGGCGTTGAAACGTCCCAGGGCCGAGCCGTCGGTCTGATAGCTGTCGATGGTCGACATGCGCGTGAACCATTGCTCCGGCATGGCCAGCATCACCACTGGCACCATCAAGGCCAGCACGACGCCGGTGCCAACCTTGTTCCGGCTTTTCAGCCATAGGAACATCATCATGGCCACGCCTGCTAGCAGCGCGCCGCGGGAATAGGAGCCGGCGGCGGAAATCGCGGTGAGGATGGCCAGCGCGGTAAGTCCCAGGCGCATCCAATGCTTATGCACCTGCGTACGCAGAAACCAGATGATCGGTATGGTCATGACGAAGGCCAGTGCCAGCGAATTGTTCTCGGCGATGTAGCTGCCATCGGGTCCAAGCACTCGATAGCTGCCGCCCGAAGCCAGCGTGAACAGACCGCCCTTCAAACCAAAGAAGCCGAGTGAAAGCCCCAGGATCCAGACCATGAGCTTCAGATCCTTTTCAGTGTTCACCACGAGCATCGTGATCACCACCATGAACAGCGTCTTGATTACCCGATTCCACTCCATCCACACAATCGTTGGGCTGAGAGCGAAGAAAGAGGTAAACGTCATCCAAGCGGCAAACACCAACAGCAGCACCGTGACGGCCGAAGCCGGGAATTTCCTCGGCTCCTTCGACTTGAACACCGAAATCAGCGTAATCCCCGCCACCATCGCCGCAAACGGAAAATCATGCGCCGGCCCATAAGCCAATCGATGCGGATTCATGATGCTGATCCACATGAACACCAGCGCCCCGATCGCCGGTCGCTTGAGCATCATTGGCACCAGGCCAAAGATGATGCCGAAGATGACTACGTCACGCATGCCTGGGTATCCTCTTGAACAATTGAACGACCCGGATCGCGTTCTCGCGCCAGGTCAGCTTTTTCTCGGTGATGGTGTTGCGGGCGCTTTCGCCCATGTGCTTGCGCAGCGCCGCGTCGGCGCTCAGTCTGCCGATGGCCTTGGCCATGCCGTCTGCGGCAACTGGGTCGAACAATACCGCATTCTCGCCATCGCTGAGGATTTCCATCAGGTTCGGTTGCGCCGGGCCAATGATGGCTTTACCCAGGGCAAGATACTCGAACAGTTTCAATGGCGATGCATAGGACACCACCGCCGGCTGCAATGCGATGTCAAACGCGGCCACGTATTTCGCCACATCCGCCCTGCCGATCACGCCGGTGAAGCTGACGCGATGACGGATGTTCAGCGCATCGGCCTGCGCTTCAAGCGCGGCGCGGGCCGGGCCATCGCCAACGACCAGCAGATGGCGCGATGACTCCGGCGGGTCCTGGGCGATCATGTCGATGACCTTGTCCAGACCATGCCAGTCGCGCACGAAGCCGGTGAAGCCAAGCACCAGCCTGTCCTGCAATCCCAGCGCCGCCTTGGCCTGCGCATGCTCGGGAGCGCGCTCGAACTGTTCCCAGTTGATGCCATTCGGAATGACGACGATGCGATCGCGCGGCACGCCGTAGTCGGCGACGATGTCCGCAAGCACGCCCGTCACCGGCAGCACTCAATCGGCATTGCGCCATGCATAGGCCTGCGACCAGCGCGCCAGGCCCTTGAGCGCCAAGCCGTCGTAGCGGGCGCGTTCCTCGAAGATGGGCGCATTGACTTCCAGCAGCATCGGCAGGCCGAAGCGGCGCTTGATCCAGATGCCGGCCGGCAGGAACAGGTTGTAGCGTTCGTACAGGCAGTCCGGCTGATGCTTCTTCACCGCTGCTGCAAGCTGACGGTACGCCACGAAGCTGTAAGCCAGCTCCATCAATTCATAGATGAACTTCGGTATATGACGCTTGAGCCAGGCCACCATGCCGGCGTCGGAGCCAAAGTCCTCGCTCTCGCTGCCCGGCGGCGCGACGATGATGACCTCGTGCCCCAGGTCGCGCAGCGCATGGATCATTTCTTCAATGTGCACATACTGGCCGTCCTTGGACCGGGTGCGATGGTGATACAGAATCTTCATGCCCGACCTTGTCCCAGGATGTTGCGAAAGAGCGTGAGCTGTCCCTGGGTCGTGTCGTCCCAGCTGAAACGTTCGGCATAGCGGCGCGTGGCTTCATGCGATGGATAAGCCGCCTGCAACTGACGCACCGCGTCGGCCACGCCGCGCGGGGTGCGCTCGGCCATCAGCACGCCGGCCTCCGGAGCAGCAACCACTTCCGGCGTGCCCCAGACATTGCTTGCCACCACCGGCGTGCCGCAGGCCATCGACTCCAGCAGCACATTGGCCCAGCCTTCGCGGCTCGAAGCCAGTACCAGCGCATCCGCGCCGCCGTACCAGTTGCGCAGTTCGGATTGCGGCAGCGGGCCGAGAAAGCGCACCCGGTCGGCCACCTTCAATTCCTGCGCCAGGTCTTCCAGCTTCTTGCGGTCCGGGCCGCTGCCGGCGATGAACAGGCGCGCATCGGGCAGCTGCCGCATCGCGGCGATCACCAGTTCATGTCCCTTGCGCGGCTCGAGATGTCCGACCGACATCAGCGTGAAGCCTTCCATGCCGCGCTCGGCGCGCAGCGCCTGCCTGTCTCCGGGCTGGAACAGCTGCAGGTCCACGCCGTTGCGCAGCGGCGTGATGCGGTCCGGCGCAATGCCCAGACCAACCATTTCGTCCTTCAGCGCATTGCACACGGTGATCATGCCGGCCGCATGCTCGGCGGCCCAGCGGATCATGCGCCGCGGCAGCGCGTATTGCGGCACCAGGTTGATGTCCGTGCCGCGCGCGGTAATGACGACGGGCTTGTTGAAATAGCGGCCCAGCATGACCGCGGCCACGCCGTCGGGGTAGAAGTAATGCGCATCGATGGCATCGAAATCGTAGCCTTCATCGATCACGCGCCCGATCACGGGCTTCATCGCCTTTGCCAGCAACAGCGGCGCGGCGCTCATGCCGACCTTCGGTATGACCGGATAGCGCGGATGCGTCACATCGATGCCGTGGCGCACTTCGGACTGCGGCACGCTGGCAAGCGTGCCATAAACACCAAAGCGCTCATGCTTGAACGGAAACCAGGGGACCGGCGCCACCACGCGCGATTGCACCTGCCTGCTCGCCAGCAGATAGCGCAGCCGCGTCTCGACGAAAATGCCGTGGTTGGGTCGCTGCGCGTTGGGAAACAGCGTACTGAAGGTTAGTAATTTCATGCACTCGTTGTCTTTGTCTCTGCCGTAGCCTGGCTGCCAGCGTGCCGGGCGATGTTCATGGCAGCTTGTCCAGCTCAGCGGCGACATGTTGCAACATGTCGAATTGTTATGTCATGCGCAATCGCAACATGCCGTGATTTGCCGCCCGCTGCCGATTTTCTTGCGCCGAATCAATAAGGAATCTCGCTCCGCTGCATCATAATTCAATATTATCAATATTTATATACGGAAATTATTTTGTTGATGCGCGGAAGCACGACATGGTAAAACCGTATTTTTGAGCGATTATCGCCCGTTTCGTCTGACAGCCGCATCGTTTTCACCGACATCGGCCGTTATACTCGCGGGTTTTGATGGTCCCCGGTCCCAGCGACCGCTTTCCGAATTCCCTTAGTCTTCTCAAGCGCCCTATGAAAATTACGATGATCGGCACCGGATATGTAGGACTGGTTTCCGGCGCCTGCTTTGCCGACGTGGGCAATACCGTGCTCTGCCTGGACGTCGACTCCCGCAAGATCGACATGCTCAATGCCGGCGAAATCCCGATTCATGAACCCGGTCTCGATACGCTGGTGGCGCGCAACGCCGCTGCCGGCCGCCTGCTGTTCACCACCGATTACAACCGCGCGGTGGCGCATGCCGACATCATCTTCCTCGCGGTCGGCACGCCGCCGGACGAAGACGGCAGCGCGGACCTGCGCCACATCCTGGCTGCCGCGCGCAGCATCGGCGAGCGCATGGAAAAGCAGCTGGTCGTGGTCGACAAGTCGACCGTTCCGGTCGGCACCGCCGATTCGGTGCGCGACACCATCGCCGCCGAACTGAAAAAGCGCGGCAAGAACGTGCCGTTCGCTGTAGTCAGCAATCCGGAATTCCTGAAGGAAGGCGCGGCCATCGAAGACTTCATGCGGCCGGACCGCATCGTCGTCGGCAGCGATGACGCGCATGCGACCAAGATGATGCGCCAGCTGTACGCGCCCTTCGGCCGCAACCACGAAAAGCTCATCGAAATGGATGTGCGCAGCGCCGAGCTGACCAAGTACGCCGCCAATGCGATGCTCGCCACCCGCATCAGCTTCATGAACGAGCTGGCCAATCTGGCCGAGGTGCTGGGCGCGGACATCGAGTCGGTGCGCATGGGCATAGGCTCGGATCCGCGCATCGGACCGCATTTCCTGTATGCCGGTATGGGCTACGGCGGCTCGTGCTTCCCCAAGGATGTGAAGGCGCTGCTGAAGACCTCGCGCGACCATAAGCAGAGCCTGAAGCTGCTGGAAGCGATCGAGAACGTCAACGAAGCGCAGAAGAACATCCTGTTCGGCAAGATTTCACGCCACTTCGGCGGCGACGCTGCGCTGCGCGGCAAGACCGTCGCGCTGTGGGGCCTGTCCTTCAAGCCCAATACCGATGACATGCGCGAAGCGCCGAGCCTGGTGCTGATATCGCAACTGCTCGCCGCCGGCTGCAAGGTGCGCGCCTATGATCCGGTGGCCAGCAACGAAGCGCGGCGCCAGCTGATCGGCAGCCTCGGCGAAGAAGCCTTTGCGCGCGATGTCACGCTGTGCGACTCGGCCTGGGATGCGGTAGAAGACGCGGACGCCCTGGCCCTGGTCACCGAATGGAAGGAATTCCGTTCTCCGGACTTCGAGCGCCTTGCCGGCGCGCTGCGCGGCCGCGCCATTTTCGACGGACGCAATCTGTACGATCCGGCGCTGGTGATGGAAGCGGGCCTGACCTATCACGGCATCGGTCGTCCCGGCCACAATCGCGAATAAGCGGGGTACCGGCATGAACAAGCCCATTCTGGTCACCGGCGCCGCCGGTTTCGTCGGCAGTTTCGTCGCGGCCCGCCTGGCCGACATGGGCCATGCCGTCATCGGCTGCGACAACTTCAACGACTACTATCCGGTACAGCTGAAGCATGACCGCGTCGCCGCGCTGCTCGAGCCGCGCGGCATCCGCTGCGTGACGATGGATATCGCCGACGCCGGCCAGGTCGCCGCGCTGTTCGAGGAGTTTCAGCCGAAGCTGGTGGTGCATCTCGCGGCGCAGGCCGGCGTGCGTTATTCGCTGCAGAATCCGGCGGCATATATCCAGTCCAACCTGGTCGGCTTCGGCAATATCCTCGAAGCCTGCCGCAGGCATCGCACCGAGCACCTGCTGTATGCGAGCAGCAGCAGCGTGTATGGCGCCAACGTCAAGGTGCCCTTCGCCGAGTCGGACCGCACCGACGAGCCGGTGTCGCTGTATGCGGCAACGAAAAAGTCGAATGAGCTGATGGCGTATTCGTACAGCCATCTGTACGGCCTGCCGATGACGGGGCTGCGCTTCTTCACCGTCTATGGTCCCTGGGGCCGGCCGGACATGGCCTACTTCAGCTTCACGAAGAAAATTCTCGCCGGCGAGGCTATCCCGGTATTCGCCGGCGGCGAGCTGGAACGCGACTTCACCTACATCGACGACATCGTCGAAGGCGTGGTACGGCTGCTGTTCAAGCCGCAGGCGGCGCAGGAAGGCAAGCCACCGCATGCGGTCTTCAATATCGGCAACCACCAGCCCATCAAGGTGAAGGATTTCATTGCGACGCTGGAAGACGTGCTGGACCGCAAGGCCAGCATCGACTGGCAGCCGATGCAACCCGGCGACGTGCCGGCAACCTACGCCGACACCGACCGTTTGCGCGACTGGGTCGGCTTTGCGCCGTCCACGCCACTGGCGAAAGGATTGGCGGCGTTCCGTGATTGGTATAATTCGCGGTCGCATAACCCTCCCCTTCGCTAGTCACATGAAAAAAGTCCTGATCCTCGGGGTGAACGGCTTCATCGGCCATCACCTGTCCAAGCGCATCCTTGAAACCACCAACTGGGAAGTCTATGGCATGGACATGCAGAACGACCGTCTGGCCGATCTGCTGTCTCATCCGCGCATGCACTTCTTCGAAGGCGACATCACCATCAACAAGGAATGGGTCGAATACCACGTGCGCAAGTGCGACGTGATCCTGCCGCTGGTGGCCATCGCCACGCCGTCGACCTATGTGAAGGAGCCGCTGCGCGTCTTCGAACTCGACTTCGAAGCCAACCTGCCCATCGTGCGCGCCGCGGTGAAGTACAAGAAGCACCTGGTGTTCCCGTCGACCTCCGAGGTGTACGGCATGTGCGCCGACGGCGAGTTCGACCCCGAGAATTCCAACCTGGTCTACGGCCCGATCCACAAGCAGCGCTGGATCTATGCCTGCTCGAAGCAATTGATGGACCGCGTGATCTACGGCTACGGCATGGAAGGCCTGAACTTCACGCTGTTCCGCCCGTTCAACTGGATCGGCTCCGGCCTGGATTCGATCTTCACGCCGAAGGAAGGCTCCTCGCGCGTGGTGACCCAGTTCCTGGGCCATATCGTGCGCGGCGAAAACATCCAGCTCGTCGATGGCGGCGCGCAGAAGCGCGCGTTCACCTACGTCGATGACGGCGTCGACGCGCTGGTGCGCATCATCGACAACAAGGATGGCGCCGCTACGGGCAAGATCTTCAACATCGGCAACCCGGTCAACAATTACTCGATCCGCGAGCTGGCCACGATGATGCTGGAACTGGCTGCCGAGTATCCGGAATACCGCGACTCCGCCAAGCGGGTGCAGCTGGTGGAAACCACGTCGGCCGGCTATTACGGCAAGGGTTACCAGGACGTGCAGAACCGCGTGCCGAAGATCGAGAACACGATGAACGATCTCGGCTGGAAGCCGCAATACCTGATGAAGGATGCGCTGCGCCAGATCCTGGACGCGTACAAGGACAAGATCACCGAGGCGGCAAGCCTGAACGACTGATCAATGTCATCGGGCTGCAACATGCGATAGCCTATGAAGCCGGGGGCGGGAATGCGAAATTCCCGCCCCTTGTCATTTGCGGCACGCATTTGCGTAGGTTGGGCTGACAGGCCCAACAAGAACATCCGCGGACATACGAGGTTCCGTTGGGCTTGTCAGTCAAGCCTTTCAAGGTCGCAGTTGCGGGTTCGTAGGTTGGGCTGACGAAGGAAGCCCAACGGGAGTTCGGAAGGAAGCCCAACGGGAGTTCGTATGGGATCGAGCTTTCGTTGGGCTTGGCAGCCCAACCTACGCGAATTCCAACATGCTCGCGGCCTGCGGGTGTTCTTGTTGGGCTGTCAGCCCAACCTACGCGCTATCTCGGTGTCATCGGGCTGCGCCCGCCTCGGCTTTCCTGCCACACATCCGGAGCACGGCGCCTACTGCCCCGCCTTTCCCTCGAACGATGCCACCTGCGGCGCGCCGCCGGCCGCTGCGCCTTCGCGCACGCAGGGATTCTCGTACACCACCCAGGCCCCGGCGCTGATGACCTGCTGCGGCATGCAGGGCGCGCCCGCAAACAGTTTCTCCACACTCGCATGCGGGCCGCGCACGAAGAAATAGCGGTAATGCTCGCCCTGGTGCTGTTTCCAATTGAACTGGTCCGGCGACCATTCGAAGCCGATGTGCACCGGCGGCTGGCGACTCGGCTTGTACCGCACGATCTGCGGCGTGAACCAGGCGAAATTGAAATCGGTCAGGCCATGCTTTTCCGCCTGGTACCACAGCGGGTAATGCACATAGACGATGTTGTTGCGCAGCGTAGTGCTGGAAGTGTCGAACACCAGGCCGAGCGTGCGTGCCTTCGCATCGAGCTGGCGCACTGCGGCATCGAAGTCGTGGGTCTCTGCGCGGAAGCGCCAGGCATTCAGGGACACCATGCCGAGCGTCGCCACGCAGCAGAGTATCAACACGCCCTGCCCCACGCGTGCGCGCGCCGCACCGAACGCGGATAAGGCCGCATCCGACGCCTTTGGCGCCGCGCACAGCCAGGCAAACAGCGGCAGCAGGTACAGGGAAAAACGCTCATACAGCAGCGAGGTATTGCTCGCCGTGCTGGGACCGAGAAAGAAGATGCCGGCCACGCAGGCAAAAGGCACCCAGCTCGCCAGATTGCGCCAGCGCGGACGCAGCCCCATCAGCAAGGGCGCGAGGAACATCAGCGCGCCCAGCACCATGTAGCGATTCGGCGAACCGCTTACATGGTCGAAGGCGAAATTGAACATCAGTCCGTTGAGCAGGCGCGCCAGCGGATCGGGCCCCCAATAGTCCGCTACGCCGTTGCTGCTGATGACGGCCGCATCCATGTGCCGGCCGAGGATGAAATAACCCACCGCTCCCAGGGCAAGCAGCGCGAAAGGCAGCACCTGCGCGACGGGGATGCGACGCGCCCGCAGGCTGCGCAACGCCAGCAACCCAAAGCCCGCCGCCCAGCCAAGCACGAACGCCAGTCCATGCGATACCAGCAGCGCCAGGCCACAGAGCACGGTCCATACACCGCGGCGCAGGCCGGGCTTTTCCGCGTAGCGGTCTGCGAGATAGATGAATAGCAGGCAAATCGGCGCGGCCAGCAGGAAGGTGTAGAGACCCCAGTTGTAGCTGAAACCAAAGAAGCCGGGAATGAAAAGCCAGTCGATGCGCTCGTCCGCGCCGACACGTTGGCGCATCTTCACGCCGATGAACACGAAGCCGAGATAGGCGATCGACAGCAGCAGCTTCATGCTTGCTGCGATCGGCATGATGAAGGACAGCGGCAGCGCCAGGCCATAGCCGAGCAGATAAGGCGTGCTCAGATTGATCAGGAAGTTGTCCGACCATGGCGAGCTGCGCAGCACGAAGTCGTGCAGCAACGCAATCTGTCCCGCATGTTGCGGCAAATCCACCATGGGCGGATGCGGTGCAATCCAGAAGATCAGCGCGCCCCAGGCGACGAAAAGCGTGAACAGCAGCCGCGGGCGCGATTGCCCCAAGTCCACGCTCATGTTGTTGGCATTCCCATGTCAGACAGTCTTTTCAATGATGAAGCGCGGACGCGCCTTGGTTTCGAGATAAATCTTGGACACGTACTCGCCGATGATGCCCAGGCTCAGCAGCTGTATGCCACCGAGGAAGTACATTGGTATCACCGTCGATGCCCAGCCGGGAATGGCGGTGTGAAACACCAGCGTGGCGGTCAGGGCCCAGCCGCCGATGCCGAAGGAAAACAGCGATACCACAATGCCGATTCCCGTAATCCAGCGCAGCGGACTTGGCGAAAACGACGTCAGCCCATTCCATGCCAGCGCCAGCATCTTCGTCAGCGGATACTTCGACTCGCCGGCAAAGCGTTCGGCTCTTTCATAGGTCACGACATCGGTGCGAAAGCCGAGTTGCGGAATGATGCCGCGCAAATACAGGTTCACTTCGCGGTAAGCCTTCAACGCTTCGATCGCGGCCCGGCTCATCAGGCGGTAATCCGCATGATTGAACACGACATCCACGCCCAGCAGATCAAGCAGGCGGTAGAACGACTCGGCGGTGAAGCGCTTGAAGAAGGTGTCGCTGGCCCGATGACTGCGCACGCCATAGACGATGTCGCAGCCGTCGTGATACTTGAGCACCATCTGGCGGATTGCGCCGAGGTCATCCTGCAAATCGGCATCGACGCTGATGACCATGTCGCCATCGACATGCAGCAGTCCCGCGATCAGTGCGTTCTGGTGGCCGCGATTTCTCGAGAGCTTGATGCCGTGCACGCCCGCATGCGCGCGCGCGCCATCCTCGATCAGCCTCCAGGTCTGATCACGCGAGCCGTCATCGACGAACGTGATGCTGCTATCGGCGCGGATCAGGCCTTCGAGCGCGAGCTTGTCACGCACTTCGATCAGGCGCCGTATCGTGGTCGGCAGCACTTCCTGCTCGTTGTAGCAGGGCACCACGATGGCAAGTTTCTTCCCTTGCCCAGCCGTGTCGAGCGCTGATGGATGGGTCGATTCGAATAGGGTTTGCACTGCTGTCCTCAAACTCATGCCTCACGCGGATCGGCGCGGTTTCCGTCGACGGCGGCGGCTTCGAAGCGACTCCCCTTATCGTCATCGGTGCCGTGCCCGGCGTGGCGGCGCTCGTACACACTGCCTTGCTCGAGCACAACGATGGATGCCATTGCAGAGCTGCTGCCCTGGCGTTTGGATAGAATGAATTAGATTACATTTTTGCAATTTCACTCTACGATTCGCGCAAGGCGCTGGGGAAATCGACTTGAGGCGAATCAAACTCTCGGAACGGAGCATCCATTGATTGTCCGAAACAAGATGCCGGCGAGCCATGTGCTCGCCTTTCTCGCTTTGTCCGTGCTGGTACTGATTCCGTTCTTGCTCTGCTCACCCTTGCCGCTGTCGGATTACCCGAATCATCTGGCGCGGATGTACCTCATCGCCAAGCTGCCGCATTCGGCGCAGCTGGCCCAATACTATTCGCTGGACTGGAGCTTCGTGCCGAACCTGGCGATGGATCTGATCGTGCCGCGCCTGATTCCTCCGCTGTCCGCCGAGTCTGCCACTCTGCTCTTCACCGCGGTGGCGCTGCTGCTGATGGCCAGCGGCGCCATCGCACTGCATCGTGCGCTGTACGGCAGCTCGTCTCTCGCTCCGTTCGCCGCTTTTCTGCTGCTGTACAACCGCCATCTGCTGTGGGGCTTTTTGAATTACCTGTTCGCGGTCGGCCTGGCGCTGTGGCTGATGGCTTTCCATGTGCGCATGCGCGACCGGTCGCCCGCCCTGCGCATCCTGTTGTTCTCGCTCTTGTCCACCATCCTGCTGGTGGCGCACCTGCATGCCTTCGCCAGCTATGCGATTCTCGTTGGCGGTTATGAGTTGTCGATCACATGGCGGCAATGGCGCGAGAAGAGGCCGTTGGATTGGCGCTCGCTGCTGGTGGCCGCCGCGCAGTTCGTACTGCCCATCGTTCTGTTCTTCCGCTTCAGTGCGACGATGGGCCGCTCAGGCGAGAACCAGTTCGGCAATCCGATAGACAAGGCCGTTGGCCTGCTTGACCTGTTCAACAATTACAACCTGCCGCTGGACGCCTTCAGCTTCGTGCTGCTCGTCGGCCTGGCGGCATGGGCGCTGGCGACGAAACGACTGCAGCTGCATCGCCTGATGATCCTGCCGCTGGCGATACTGTTCGTGCTGTATCTCGCGATACCGCATCAATTCTTTTCCTCGTATGGCGCCGACCGCCGGCTGCTGGTCATGATCGCGCTGGTCGCCGTGGCGGCCATGCGCATCCAGGTACGCTCGAGGCGCGCGCTTGCCCTCGTTTGCGCCGCCATTGCCCTGCTGTTTGTGGCAAGGATGGCCGTGATCGGGGTGAACTGGATGCATGCGCGCGCGGTGTATGCGCCAGTGATGGAAGCCATAGACAGGCTGCAGCCCGGCAGCCGCGTTGCAGTGCTCTATGGCTGCACCGATTATCCAAGCCTGCAGAATCCGCCGCTGGAGCATGTTGCGAACATGGCGGTGGTGAAGAAGGATGTGTACATCAACAGTCTGTTCGCTGAACCGGGCCAGCAACCGCTGCGCGTGGTGACGGGCTTTCATGCGAAGTATTCGGTATCGCCTTCGCAGACCTTCCGCATGAAAGCGAGCCAGATGGGCACCGCGAATCCATTCAAGGAGTTGCCGCTGGAACGCTTCGACTACGTGCTGATGATCAATCCGCAGTTCTTCGTGAAGGAGCGCCCGGCCGCGATGCATCTGGCGTTCGAGAAGGACAATGTGCGGCTTTACACGGTAACGCATTGACCCGAGAGTAGTGGCATTGCAGACGCAGCGGCCGCATGTGCGCAAGCAAGCAGCGGCCCGGTCGTGCATACGTTCGTAGGGTGGGCGCCAGCCCACGCGGACGGTCAATCGCCGCGTGGGCTGGCGCCCACCCTACACGCCCCAAGCGATAGGCATCGATGATTGCTTCGGATCCCGCCTGACCATGCCCCGGTGCCGACGCGCAAAAAAAATGGCGAGGGACACTGCCCTCGCCATCCTGCATCCTTCCTTCTACCAAGGCCTCAATCCACCTTGGCCTCATCTCCTACCGCATACAGCGTCGCCACGCCGGCATGACGAACAGGATGCAGATAGGACGGGATGTCCTTCGTGATCGACACCGGATTGATCAGCAGCACGTAGTCGAATCGCTCCCACAGAATATTCGGGAACGGGTTGGCCAGCTTCTGCTCGGGCTTCTGGCGCAGCGTCTGCGACGGCGAAATCGAGTAGCTCGCGGAATTGCCCGTCACCACGCGCAGCGGCTGCTGGCCCGGCTCGGCGAACAGACTATTGATGTAGACGTTCTTCTTCACCACGGCTAGGTTCGAGATGTGGTCCAGCGGTGGATTCTGTATCGTCGGCGTGATGCCGCCGCCAACCATGGCCAGCACGCGGGTGCCCGGCTTGATGTCGTCCATCACCGAGAGCACATCGCGAAACACCGGCTCGGTGCGATGCCAGTTCAGCATGATGACGCCCATGCGCCCCACGAACAGCAGGCAAATCGCAGCGAGCAGCGGGCGCTGCCAGCGCAGGCCTTCGAGCCGCAGGTCCATCGATGCCACCAGCACCAGGCCCACCAGCACCATGAGGCGCCGATCGGCGAAGAACGAAGAGAAGATCTGGTCCGGCATCGCCCAGTAGATCAGGAACAGCGCCACGATGCCGAAGCGCATGTCCTGGTGCACGACGATGCGCCGGGTGTACAGGCCCAGCGCGAACAGGCCGCCGAGCACCGCGAAGGTCGCCACGTCGAGCACCGCGTTGTAGTTGTTGAAGATGTCGACCAAGCCGTTGATCTTGCCGAGGATGCCGAAGTAAGCCATCTCTCCGGCGCGGTTTGCGGTGCTGCTGAGAAGGACGAAAATTAGCAGCGGCGCGACGAACTGCAGCGCCGGTATTACCAGGTCCATCCAGGGGATGGCGCCGGTCTTGCGCCGCACGCGCCAGGCGATCGAGATCTCATAGCAGCCGACCAGGATCGCATAGCAGGCAAACGCATGCAGATGCGAGGTCATCAGCACGATCGAGGCGATCGTGAACAGACCGACGCGATTGATGACGGATCCG
The DNA here is from genome assembly GCF_016632335.1 of Noviherbaspirillum pedocola. GTDB lineage: Bacteria > Pseudomonadota > Gammaproteobacteria > Burkholderiales > Burkholderiaceae_D > Noviherbaspirillum_A > Noviherbaspirillum_A pedocola. The sequence goes on along the minus strand of NZ_JAEPBG010000002.1, from coordinate 319,125 downwards.
CGCTTGCGGAAATGCACATGGGCGGCGAATACCCACAGGGCCAGGCCTACCGTGAACAGGTAATTCAGAAAGCCCCAGATGAAGGAGCGGTTGTACAGCAGGAGAAAGCACAGGAACGGCGTATAGGTCCAGCGGCGAAACAGCGCGCGATGCAGCGCCATCGTGCCGGTGGCGATCAGCAGCAGCGTGACTAACGTAAAGAGCCAGGACGCGGTTTCAGCCGAAAGCGGGCCGATCAGTGCGGGCACGATCAGATCCATCGCCAGGTTCGGCACGAAGCCCCAGTTCAGCGCATAGTATTTCGCCAGGTCCGCCGAATGCGACAGGTTGGCGATGATGTACATCCGCGCCACATGGTTCGGGTAATCCACCAGCGGCAATGGAGAACACAGGAAAAACGGAATCATGATGATTCCGAATAGAACGATGAATGCGCCGACGTAAGTCAGCGCCCCCCGTTTCGTCGTGGCCGGTGCGGCTTCAAGCACGGCATCTTCGTTTCCCAACAAGCTAGGCTGCATAATGGCGGTCCGATTTGATAGCAAGATTCATTGCAGTGATTGCCAGACCCGCATCCGGCGATGCGGGCAGGCAAATGGCGATGACATTTTGATATACCGCTGCGCGAGAACGGGCGACTATCAGGCCATCAGTCGATTTAAATCACTAATGTTGAGGCTTTGCAGCGTCGTGATCGGCAAGAAAACGACGCGGCCTGCGCGGCGTTGGCGCATCGCATGCATTGCACACTGGGGCTTGGTATTGCCTAGTGAACCTGTTCGGTCCGGGCGCTGGAACTTGTTTCATCCGCCGCATCTTCGAGGCTGGATGGCAGCATGCGATTGACCAGATACAGCGGACGGCGCTTGACTTCATTGAAGATGCGGCCGATGTATTCACCGAGCACGCCGATGGCAATCAATTGCACCCCGCCGAGGAACAGCACCGTCACCATCAGCGAAGGATAGCCGCGCACCGGGTCGCCATGGATGATGGTCTTGGAGATCACATAGCAGGCATAAAGAAAGGCAAGCAATGCCACCGACGATCCGAGCAACGTGGCCACCTTCAGCGGCGTGATCGTGAAGGAGGTGATGCCTTCAATCGCCAGGTTCAGCAGCTTGAGGTAATTCCATTTCGTCGTGCCGGCCACGCGCGGATCACGCCGATAGAACAGCGGCTTGGATGGAAAGCCGATCCACGCGAACAGTCCCTTCATGAAACGGTGCTCTTCGCGCAGCTTCGACAGCTCGCGCACCGCGCGCCGCGTCATCAGGCGGAAGTCGCCGGTGTCCTGTGGGATCTGCACCCGGCTGATCTTGCCGATGATGCGATAGAACGCTTTTGCCGTCGCCTTCTTGAACCAGGTTTCGCCATCGCGCTGGCTGCGCACGCCATAGACGACGTCATAGCCTTCGCGCCAGCCCTCGAGCATTTCGACGATCAGCTCGGGCGGATCCTGCAGGTCCGAATCGAGCACCACCACGACATCGCCGCGCGCATGATCAAGGCCAGCGGTCAGCGCGATTTCCTTGCCGAAGTTGCGCGACAGATCGACCACGGTGATACGGTCATCCCGCGCGCGCATCGCATGCATCATCGCCAGCGTATTGTCGCGGCTGCCATCGTTGACCAGCACGATCTCATACGGCGCGCCGATGGCAGTGAGCACATTCGTGACGCGCTCGTAAAAGGTTTCCAGCACTTCCTCTTCGTTGTAGGCCGGAGCAACGACGGAGATGCTGGGCAATGCACCCGGCTCGCGCGGCGACAGCGAATGCTTTGAAGCCACGGTTGCCTTGATCGTGCTCATTTCGTTTGAACGAATATCCATTTGCGACTGACATAAAAGTTGAAACCAAGCACTACGATCGTCGCAACGACCTGCGCCAACATGTAATACACCCCGGCCAGCGTGAGGCCCTTGACGATCAAGCCGTTCAATACCGTGCCGCAACTTGCCATCAGCACGAACAGCGGAAACGATTCCCGGTGTCGCCGCCCGCTCTGGAAGCTGAAGGTGTAGTTCAGCCAGTAATTGAGCACCGCGCCTATGGCTGCGCCCAGCATCGAGGCATGGGCGGGATCCCAGGCCGCGCCGGACACCAGGGCATAAAGAATGACGTACTGGGTGGCGGTCGCTATGCCGCCTACCGTGACGAATTTCAGAAATTGGGAAGTCATCAGGGTCCTGTAAAACACGGTAAGTCGTTGCCCCGTTATGACGCGAACCTGCTTGCGGCCTCGACACAGTGCATCGCTTTGCGCGCCAGGTGGCGCAACGCCAAGGACAGCTGCATTCCTTCTTAAGTGGAAGCAATGTTACTAATCAGACAACGACGAACGCATGCTAGCACGGGCTTTTTCCTCAACCGTTGAAGCGAATCACATGATCACGATTCAGCGGAAAAGAACTTGACAATGATGTTGCTCAGAACAGCGCGAGTGGAGTCGTGCTCCGAGGGAATGTGGGACATCGCATCTCAAGCGTGCTTGCGCTGACGCAGCATGCACTATTTTCTACACTGCTATCTTCTGTTCCGTTGCCAACCAGGCAACGCGCAGTGCGGCCGACCGTGCGTCCGACAATGCGCCCGGCATTGAATCCGTACCTGCACACGGCGGTTTAGCGCCGCCATCCTTCGAGGAATCCCCATCGCAATGAAAGATCATTCAAAAGACCGCCTGTGGAATCTCATCGCCATTGCCGTGATGGCGGCATTGGCCGTTGCCCTGTTCATTACCACCCCGACCAATGGCGACTTCTGGTGGTTCGACTCGTCGCGGCATGCGATGAATGGCGTATTCCTGCGCGACTTTTTCGTCGAAGGCGGATTGCTCAGACCGATTCGTTTCGCTTCCGAGTACTACCACCAGTACCCGGCGATCAATATCGGCTTTTACCCGCCCTTCTTCTATCTGAGCTCGGTACCCTTCCTCGCGGTATTCGGCGCGCATCATGCCGTCTCGCAAGTGGTAGTGGAACTGTACGCGATGCTGGCCGGGATCTTCGCGTATCTGCTTGCACGGCGCGCCATGGATGCCTTCAGCGCTGTCGCCGCCGCGGTAGCGATGCTGTGCCTGCCGGAGATGGCGCTGTGGGGACGGCAGGTGCAAATCGACGTCCCCGCCATTGCACTGCTGCTGGCCACTGCCTGGTGCCTGCTGCGCTATATCGACAGTGCCAAGCGTTCCTGGCTCTTCGCTACGACCATCTGCCTGGGCCTGGCGATCCTCACGCGCGCACAAGCCATCTACGCGGTGGCGCCCATGCTGTATTTCGTCTTCGCGTATCGCAACAAGCCAACGGCGCCCATCAGGATGCGGCTACTGGCGCTGCTGCCGCTGATCGTGCTGGCCCTGCCCTCGGTAGCGATGGTGGCCTACTTCAGCCGCGTCAATCAGTCCCAGGTCACCAATATGCCCGGCATGCCGAAGCTGATGAGCCTGGAAAACTGGACCTGGTATGCGCAACAGCTCCCGGACCAGATGGGCTGGCCCGCGCTCGCATTCGTCATTGCCGGGCTTGTCGCTGCGCTTGCGTTGACGGCGCGGCGCCGCATGCCGCTGGTTGGCGCCATGGTGTTCAGCTTCTGCCTGTCTTCATGGATCCTGTTCAGCCTGGTATCCAACAAGGAGCCGCGCTTCAATCTTCCCAGCCTGCCCTTCCTGTTCCTGTTTGCCGCCATCGGGATTGCGGCGCTGCTGCCATGGCTTGCGCGCCTGGCCTTGCCGCTGCTGGCAGTCTGGCTGGCCTGGCAGGCGCTGGTGGTGACGCAGGTGCCGGTGGTCTCCGGTTATCAGGATGCTGCGCTGGCAGCCCAGGCACTGACGCCGCCTCATGCGAATGTCATGGTCTCGGCGCACCGCGACGGCAACTTCATCTTTGACATGCGCACCTTCGGCACGCGGCGCGACATCGGCATTCGGCGCGCTGACAAGACGCTGGTCGACATCACGATTTCGCGGGCCTTTGGCGTAAAGGATCAGCACTACGATCGTGCCGCGCTCGAGAAAATGCTGCAGAAGGAAAACATCGCAACCATCGTATTGCAGCAGGGATACCTGTCCGACCAGCCTTCGATGCAGCAATTGCAGCAGCTGCTGCACGATGGCAGCGCATGGCGCCTGGCGCGCAGCATCGAGTTGCAGGGCGAGACCGGCAAGAATGAAAAGCGGGTGGATATTTATACGCGTGCTGGTCCCGGTTGATGGGAGACGCCCGAAGTAAGCGGGCCGCAATACGCAGGTTGGTCTGATGAAGGAAACCCAAGCTGCTCGTGGTGCGCAGGCGCCCGATATTAGCTCGTAGGTTGGGCTGCCAAGCCCAACATGTTCGCGGCCCGCGGGCGTGTGATGTTGGGCTTGGCAGCCCAACCTACGGTGGAGTCCGCGGGCACTCGAGCTGCTGTTGGGCTTGTCAGCCCAACCTACAAGGTACCCCTACAGGATCGCCTGCTTGCCTCAGGCCGCCATCGCGCTCGGCTCAGCCTCGCCGATGCAATTGCGCAGGAAAGCTTCGAACATCAAGAGCGACCAGATCGGCACGCTGTAATCGCTGCGGCCGGACTGGTGGTTTTCCACCATCTCGCGCAGGAACGCCATGTTGAAGATGCCGGTATCAGCCAGCAACGGCGACAGCAGCGCGGCGCGCACCCGGTCGCGCAGCGGACCGCGGAACCAGGCGGCGAGCGGAATGGAAAAGCCCATCTTCGGCCGGTACAGCACGTCCTGGGACAGATGCGGCTCCAGCGACTTCTTCAGCAGGTACTTGCCTTCGCTGCCGTGCAGCTTCAGCGAAGCCGGCACGCCGGATGCCCATTCGACGAATTCATGGTCCAACAGCGGCACTCGCACTTCCAGCGCATGCGCCATGCTGGCGCGGTCGACCTTGGTGAGTATGTCGCCGGGCAGCCAGGTCTTCATGTCCAGGTACTGCAGCATCGACAGCGGATCATCGGTCGGGCTCGCCTTCGCATGCTCGCGCATCACTTCGATGGCGCTGTAGCCATTCAGGCCGCGCTTGAAGCTGTCGGAAAACAGTCGGGCACGTACGCGGTCCGGCATCTTGGCCACGCCGTGGTAATAGCCTTCAACCAGATCGCGCGCCAGCGCTTCGAACGTGGTCTTGGCGCGGAACACCCGCGGCGCCCAGTCCGCCTTCGGATACACCGTGCCGAGAAAGCCGAACACCGGCTTGCGCAGCGAGGCCGGCAGCATCGAACGCACCCGCTGTTCCGCCATCGCGTAACGATAGCGGCGATAGCCGGCGAAGTTCTCGTCGCCGCCGTCACCGGACAGCGCTACGGTCACATGCTTGCGCGCGAGTTCGCAGACGCGATACGTCGGCAGCGCCGAGCTGTCGGCATAGGGTTCGTCATACAGCCGCGCCAGGGTATCGATCAGGCCATAGTCATCGGATTCCACGACTTCGCGGAAATGCCGCGTGCCATAGCGCTGCGCGACTTCGTTCGCATACTCGGTCTCGTCATAGGCACGGTCGTTGAAGCCGATCGCGCAGGTGTTGACCGGTTCGCTCGAGACGCCGGCCATCATCGCCACGACTGCGCTGGAATCGACACCGCCGGACAGAAAGGCACCCAGCGGCACATCGGCCACCATGTGGCTTGCCACCGCTTCGCGCAGCCGGTCGATCATTTCGCGCTCGGCATCTTCGGCCGTCATCGGCGCATGCGGCTTGAACGGCACGTCCCAGTAGCGGCGCTGCGCCGGCAAACTGGAAGCGCCGGCCTTCAGCAGCAGCGTGTGGCCGGGCGCAAGCTTGAATGCGCTCTTGAAGATGGTGCGCGGCTCGGGCACATAGCCATAGGCGAAATACTCTTCGACCGCATGCGTGTCGATGTCGCGCGACAGGCCCGGCACCGCCATCAGCGCCTTCAGCTCGGAGCCGAACAGGAACATGCCATCAGCCAGCAGCGCGCAATACATCGGCTTGATGCCGAGGCGATCGCGCGCCAGGAACATGGTCTGGCGATTGCGGTCCCAGATCGAGAACGCGAACATGCCGCGCAAGCGGTCGACGCAGGCTTCGCCCCACTGCTCCCAGGCATGGACGATGACTTCGGTGTCGCAACGGGTGCGGAAGGTGTGGCCGAGCGCGGTCAGCTCTTCCATCAGCGGCATGAAGTTGTAGATCTCGCCATTGAAGACCACGACCACGCTGCCGTCCTCGTTGAACAGCGGCTGCTGGCCCGAGGACAGGTCGATGATGGACAGCCTTCGATGGCCGAAGCCCACGCCACGCTCGCGGTGCAGGCCGCCTTCGGTCGGGCCGCGGTGATGCTGCGATTCGTTCATACGATGCAGCAGTTGCTGGTCGATGTCGCGCATGGCGCGCATATCAAAGATGCCGACGATTCCGCACATGATCTAAGCCTTGTTCATGGATTTCTTGGTGGCGCGCAGCGCATCGTACAGGCGGGCATAGCCCGACACCATGGCCGCGATGCTGTTGCTGCGTTCTACGCGCTGGCGTCCCGCGGCGCCGTGGCGCGCGGCCAGCGCCGGATCGCGCGCATACACGGCCAATGCCTCGGCCAGCGAGCGCGCATCCGAGGGCGGCACTAGCAGGCCGGTCGCGCCCTCATCGACCACCTCGGGTATGCCGCCCACCTTCGACGCCACGACCGGCAGCCCGGTCGCCATCGCTTCGAGGATGGTCACCGGCGTGCCTTCGGCAATCGACGGCAAGGCAAACACATCAAAGTCGCGCATCAGTTCCGGGATGTCGGTGCGCGAGCCGGCAAGCCATACCGCATCCTGCAGATTCGCATCGGCAACCTGCTGCTTCAGCGGCTCGAACAGCGGGCCGTTGCCGACGATGACCAGGCGCAGTGCGCGCTGCGGCAGCATCTCGCGCAATAGCACAAAGGCTTCCACCAGGCCCTTGTGATTCTTCACATCCTGTATGCGGCCGACGGTGCCGATGACGAACTCGTCGCCGTCGCGCGGCTCAATGCGGGGTCGGAACCGCTCGGTATCGACGCCATTGGCAATCATCAGCGTCTTGGCCGTCGGCACGCCGACTACCTGGCCAAGCCAGCGCTGCAGATCGGCGGAGACCGGGATGTAGCGGTCGATGAAGGGCACCAGCCAGCGGCGCAGCATGTTGTGCTTGCGATTCAGTCCTTGCGGGTCGGCGGCATCGCGGCCATGCTCGGCATGCACCCGCACCGGCACGCCGGCCGCCGCCGCGGTGAATGCATATTCGATCGCGGCCAGGTTATAGCTGTGCAGCACCGCGGGACGCAATTGGCGCAGCAGCCTGTACAGCTTCCAGTGGATGCCGGGCGCGAGTCCGGGCGGCTTGTTCAGCGCGATCAGTTGCACATCGGGCCGGCTGATCTTGCTGGCGAAGTCGGTATAGCCGGTCAGGCAGACGATCGCATGCCGATACTGATCCTTGGGCATCCGGTTGATGCATTCGGCGACCAGGGTTTCCAGGCCGCCGAAATCGAAGCGGTAGATCAGGTGCACTACCAGCGGCGTGTCGTTCTTCGCTGCCATCGCTCGCGCCCTCAGTCCTTGCGGTTCGTCGCCAGCGTCGCTTCCAGCGACGGCAGGTTGGACGCGAGGAAGGCGCGCATCGCCGCGCGCGCTTCTTCGGGCTGCTCGCGGAAGCGCGCATACGTCAGGATGCTTGCGCCATCATCGCCGCGCATGAACAGGCGCTCGCGGGCCTGCAGCACCTTGCCGAGATAATCGTTGGTAGTGAAACGGCCATCGATCCAGTACCACTGCCACACGACCAGCGTGCCGTCGGCGCCGCGCAGCCGGGTTTCCTTCACGGCCAGCGACCGGCCGTTCACCGTTTCGACGCGGTTTTCCGCGCCGATGCGTCGCCAGGAATCTTCGAGGTCTTCGGTCAGGCGGTTGACCGAGCTGATCAGGCCGGTGCCCTGCGGCTGGGCGCGGTAGTAATGCACTTCCAGGCCGACGGTCTTGCCATTCTGCTGCAGCGTGTCCGTGATGGCGGCCGCGCCCGCATTCAGATGCGGCTGCCATGCCGTCATGCGCGGCGCGCTCGTCCATGTGGAATGGAAGGACGCCAGGCTCACCGGCCGCGCGCCCGCATTGGCCGTCTCGGTGTGTTTCGCATACAGCGGCCAGACGGCCATGCAGGCGATCGTAGCAATGGCGGCGAGCGCCACCTGGCCTGAGGCCGCGCCGGCTGCGATCGGTGTCGTTGCGGCCATCTTCTCCGCTTCGGCCTCGGCGCTGACATCCTCGCGCCAGCGGTTGCCGATCCAGAACATGATGAACATCACGAGGCCGAAGAACAGCCAGCCGTAGATGATGTGATCCACGCCGGTGGCCAGGCGCATGCTCGACAGATGCCCGATCATCACGATCATGTAGGCGCGCATGCCGTTGGCGACAATGGGCACCAGCACCGAGACGACCACGAACAGCAGTTGGCGCGCGCGCGAGCGGTAGCTCAGATAGGCATACAGGCAGCCCAGCGTCACCGAGGCGATCAGGTAGCGTACGCCGCTGCAGGCTTCGACCACGGACCAGTTGCCGCTCGGGATGGAAAAGCTGCTGCCTTCGCGCAGCACCGGAATGCCGGTCAGCTGCAGCGCCCAGACGGTGAAGTCGGCGGTGAAATTGATCAGCGGCTCGATGAAGACTTCGCCGAAAGGCACCGCGAACAGGAGGAACAGCAGCGGAAAGGCAATCGACCAGGCCACGCGCCGGCCGCACACGGCAAGCACGGTCAAGGGCAGCATCGCGACGAATGCATACTGGCGCACCACCTGCACATCGGCCAGCTCGGCCAGCAGCCAACCGAAGCCGCACGCGGCCAGGAGCAGCAGCGCCGGCCAGAACGGTTCCGGCGACAGTCGCGCCAGCACTGCGCGCCGCTTCCAGATCAGCCACAGCGAGATTGGCAGGATCGCATAGCCATGCGCGAAGGTTTCCGAGCTGTCCCAGGTGGCGACGATGGTGCGCACCGTGCCGAAGTACAGGAAGAACGGCGCCAGCACCGCCAGCGCGATGGCCAGGGTCTTGAGCAGGTCGCGCGGCGCCGCGCGGGTCTCGGTCAGTAGCATGGGCTCGCGCTCTTGATGGGTTCAGGAGGAATTTCCAGCAGCGCATGCACCCGCGCCATGTTCACATCCCAGTTGTAGGAAGCCTCGACGCGGGCGCGCGCGGCGCGCTCCATCTCGGCATTGCCGTCAGTTAGCGCGGCGCAGGCTTCCTCGACAAAGGAAGCCTCGTCGGATGCCAGCAGCAGTTCATGTCCCGGCGTGGCGGCGATGCCTTCCAGCGCCTGGGGCGACACCAGCACCCGTTTCGCCATCGCCATCGCTTCGAGCACCTTGTTCTGGATGCCGCGCGCAATGCGCAAGGGCGCGACTGCAAGATGCGCATGGGCGATGTACGGGCGCACGTCGGGCACGGTGCCGGTGACGTGCACGCCGGGCAGCGCGGCCAGTTCCTGCACTTCGCGCGCCGGCCGCGAGCCGACGATGTAGAAGCGCGCTCCCGCATGGCGCGCCTGTATGCCGGGCAGGATGTCCTTCGCAAACCATTGCACCGCGTCGACATTGGGCCAGTAATCCATCGCGCCGGTAAATACCATCACCGGGGCGCCATCGCCATAGGGATTGTCGAAATCGTGATGCGGCGAGAAATAGGCGCTGTCCACGCCGTTGGAAAACGAGGCCACGCGCGCCGCGCTTTCCGGCGCCATGCCGGCGAACATCGCGGCTTCCTGCGGCGACACGAACAGCGAGGCATCGAAGTCGCGCGCCACGCGCCGCTCGTAACGCAGCAGCAGCCGGCCTTCGCGCGCATAGACCCGGTTCATCGGCCAGGACTTCTGCTGCGCATACTGCGTCCACTTGTCCGAGTCGATGTCGACGAAGTCGATCACGCGCCGCGCATACTGCTCGGGCCGCACGAACTGCGCCATCGCCGAGGAAAACACCAGCACCCTGGATACCGGCAGCTTGGCGCACAGCCGGTCCACCCATTTCTGCAGGCCGGCGTCGCGGTAGTAATCCAGCGACAGCGGACGGCCGCCGGCCAGGGCGGTCAGGCTGCGCAGGCGCGCCATGCGCGGATCGAGCCGACCGAAGTAAGTCTCGCCGCACAAGCCCTTCACCGTGTCCACATGCCGCCAGTCATCGGGGTCGTCGATGAAGGTGCCCAGGTGCACCTGGTAGCGGCTGGAGAGATGGCGCAGCAAATGGTACGAGCGGATCTTGTCGCCCTTGTTGGGCGGATACGGAATCCGGTGCGCCAGGTAAAGAAGATGTTCCACGGCTATGTGTTCTCGATTCTCTGCGCTCAGCCCAGATTCTTGACGATATGCGGGCCGATGAAGTTGGCCAGTCCGATCGGCATCTTTTGCCAGGTGCGGATCATCAGCTGGTACTTCGGATTGAGCGGATTGGTGTCCGGCACTTCGGTGGCGCGCACCAGCTTGTACTCATAGAACAGCGGCGTCGGCTCGAAGCCCCAGTTCTTCTTGAAGTCGTGCGAGCCGGTGCCCTTCTTGCTGCGGCCGAAGTCGAAGATGCGATAACCCTCGACGCAGCGCCGCCGCATCAGCTCCCAGTACATGAAGTCATTGCCCGCGACTTCGCGCGCCTCGGGCATGCCGCCGCCGTAGTAAGGCAGCACTTCGTCGCGGAAATAGAAGTTCAGCACCGAGGCGATCAGCTTGCCATCCTTGGTGATGGTCAGCACATCGCAATCCTTGCCGAAGGTTTCCTTCAGCAGGCGGAAATACTTCTTCGAGAACACCGGCGTGCCGAGGCGATGCACGCTGGTCGAATAGGCGGTGAAGAAGCGATCGACATCCTGCTCCACCACGCTTTCCAGACCGGCCTTGATGCCCTTCCTGACCATCGCGCGCTGCTTGCGCGGAATCGCGTTCAGGTTCACTTCCGGATCCGGGTCCATCTCCTTGCGGAAAGTGACGTACAGATCCTTGCCGGCCCAGTCCGCATGCCGCGGCGCGCGGTTGTGGTATTCGAGATGGCCCACGCCGAGCTGTTGCGCCAGGCGCACCGCTTCGGCATCGAGTGCATCGGCAACTTCACGGCTGTTCGCGGCTGGTCCGCCATAGACGCAGAACGGCAGCGAGCCGAGCGAATGACCGAACAGGCGACTCTTGATCTCGGCCAGCGGCAGCACGCCTTCGATGCGGCCGTCGACTTCGGCCATGTAGAAATAAGTACGGTGGCCGAAGGCGGCTTCGATCACGCGCTTCCAGCCGGCGCGGTGGAAGAATGTCGCTTCCGGGCAGCGGGCGACGAATTCATCCCAGCGCGCGGCGTCGGCCTCTTCCATCAGGCGCAGCTTGATCGAAGACGGCGCGATCTTCTGCTGCGCACGTTCTCCCACGGATTCGATGATGGCGTTCATTGGCTACAGGAAGATGCGGTCCATACGGTCCCAGGCGAAGTCGCGCGTGAGCGCCTTCAGGCGGGACTCGGTACGTTCCAGGTTGATGTAATGGCGAAAGCGGGTCTTGAAGCTGATGCCGGTCTGGCGCGGCTGCTCGGGATCGATCTCCCACGGATGCAGGTAGAAGATACCGGGTTTGCCGTCGTCGCGGTTGACACGGGCCATGAGCCAGCGCGATAGCGCATACGGGAAGAAGCGGAAATAGCCGCCGCCGCCGGCCGGCAGATTGCGGCCGCGGATGCGTACCGTGGTGATCGGCACTTCCAGCAGACCGCCCTCGCCGTTCGGATAGAACGGAAAGCGCGGCGCATCGGGCATGCCGTAATGATCGTGTACCACCGGATAGATGCTGGAGCTGTAACGGTAGCCGGCTTCGGCCAGCGTATCGAGCGCCCACAGGTTGGCATGGCCGATCGAGAAGCTCGGCGCGCGGTAACCCAGCACTGCACAGCCGCCGATGTCTTCCAGCACTGCCTTGCTGCGCGTGATGTCGTCGCGGAATTGCTCGGGCGTCTGGTCCGAGGCACGCAGATGGGCGTAGCCGTGGCTGGCCAGTTCATGGCCGCCGGCGACGATGTCGCGCACCACCTGCGGATAGCGTTCGGCGATCCAGCCGAGGGTGAAGAAGGTGGCCTTCACATCGCGCTCGGCCAGGATGGCCAGGATGCGTTCCATATTGCGTTCGACGCGGCACGGAATGTTTTCCCATTGGTCACGCGCGATCGTCGGCGCGAACGCGGAAACCTGGAAATAATCTTCCACGTCGATGGTCATCGCATTGCGGATCGCGCCCTTGGCGGGCTGGCCGATGGCGTGCGCTCCGATGTCATTCATTTTCATGCGGTCCTCCTGCTGCTATAGGACGAATTCGGTGCGTAGGGTGGGCGCAGCCCACGCGCCTGGTCTCCATGACGACGGTTCAGGCAAGTGCATACAAACCGCGTGGGTTTCACCCACCCTACGAATCAGATCTTCGATGTCGAGATCATGCGTTTCAGCACATCCAGCACCGAGGTCACCGAGCGCTCGATCTTGGACAGGCGTTCGTCGAGATGCTCGAGGCTTTCCGAAGTGCTGTCGGTGAAGCCGCCCGGCGCCAGGCCGGCATACATCGGCCGCATCGCGGGCTCTGCCGGCGGCGCGGTGAACTCCTCCTGGATATCCTTGATCACTTCATTGACTTCGTCCGCGCCTATCTCATGCAGCTCTTCCAGATATCCCATCAGGAACAGGCGGTCGCACAGGGTATTGATCTTGCGCGGGATGCCGCCGGTGAACTCGTGGATCGCCTCGTAGGCGTCGGCCGTCAGTATCGGATCGCCCTTCCAGCCGGCGGTATGCAGCCGGTGCTCGATGTACTGCTGCGTCTCGGGCGCATCCATCGGGCCGAGGTGATAGGTGGCGATCACCCGCTGGCGCAGCTGCTGCATGTCTTCGCTGTGCAGCGTGCGCCGGAATTCCGGCTGGCCGAGCAGGAAGGTCTGCAACAGCGACTTGTCGGCGGTCTGGAAATTCGACAGCATGCGCAGCTCTTCCACCGTCTTTGGCGTCAGGTTCTGCGCTTCGTCCACCACCAGCAGCACGCGCTTGCCCTGCTTGTCGTTGTAGCGCAGAAATTGCTCGAAGCGGGTCAGAAGACCGGTCTTGGTCGGATCGTCGAAAGGCAGGCCGAAGGCGGCCACCACCGCGCGCAGCGTGTCATCCGAATTCAGATGCGTATTGACGATCTGCGCGGCGACGATGCGGTTCGATTCGAGCTTGCGAAACAGATTACGCACCAGCGTGGTCTTGCCCGCGCCGACCTCGCCGGTGATGACGATGAAGCCCTCACCCTGCGACAAGCCATACTCGAGATAAGACATGGCACGCTTGTGCCCTTTGCTGCCAAAGAAAAAATTCGGGTCAGGCCGCAACTGAAAGGGTTTCGAGTGCAGCCCGTAGAAGGATTCATACATTGTTGCACCCCTTGCTATAGACGCATGGACAGATAGGCCGAGACCGCGTTTTCACGGAAGTCTCCAACGCCGCCATAGGTGCCCTGGTAACGGCGCAATTCCACCGTGCCGCTCAACTTGGGCAGGAACTGCCGCGACAGCCCGACGGTGAACAATTCATTGTGGTCGACGCGATCGATAGCGCTTGAACTGGTCCGATAGTATTGCGAGTTCACGTTGAGCGTGGTCAGCGGCGCGAGACGCCAGGTCCACAACGCGGACAGGCCGGTCTGGCGGGTGTCCGGCGCGAACAGGAAATTGTTGTTGGCGACCAGCCCCGCGTTGTCCTGCGCCACCGATTGCGGGCTGTTGATCGAGTTGTACGCAGTCAGCACCACGGTCGAACGGCTGATGTTGATGCCCACCGATGCCTGCGTGCGCTTCTGCAGGAAGAAGGTGTTCGACAGGCCCGGCAGGCGATACGCCAGCGTAGCCGGCAAGCCGGCGGCGCGGATGTAGTTGTCCACCGCCTGCGCGCGCTGGGCCGCATCCGGGATGCTTGCCGCAAACAGCTGATCGAGGAAGGTCGTGGTGCTGATCGATACCGACTGGGCCAGCTGCGCGCCAGCGGTGGTGATCGATTCATCGTAAGAAGCGTTCCACACCGTATAGCGGTTGCGCAGCACGCCATTGAGCGAATACGCATTGCCGTAGAAGCGACGCCCGGCGCTGGCTGACAGGCTGGAGCGCGGCGACGGCTGCCAGGCGAAGCCGACCGACCAGGACGCGCCCTTCGGCTCTTCGGTGGTGAAGTCGTAACCATAGCGCTCGTAGCCGACCGAGCCGGTGAGCGCGAATTGCGTGCTCAGCGCATAACGCAGCGTAGCGTTCGCATAGTCGCTGTTGGTGCTGGACAGACCGCTGTAGGTGCTCTGGTTGCGCAGATAGATGCCGCTCCAGCCGACCTTGGTGAAGGCCGCGCCGCTGTTGGCGCTCAGGCTGAAGCGATCGTTGTTGTACGTGGCGAAGCCACCCCCGTCCGAGCTCACGCCATCGTGGGCATAGCGCGCCTCGACGTCGGCAAGGTTCTGGAAGCGCTTGCGCAGATACGGACTGATCGTATAGCTGCGTGTCTCGACGCGGTTGTTCGTCGCATAGATGTTGTTGCTCGCCTGCGGTCCGAATGCCGAGGCGGAGAGGTTGCCGATCGAGGCATTCGCATCGAGATAAAGCAGATCGTCCTTGAGCTCGGCGCGTCCGTTGGCGCGCAGGGAATTCTGCACATTGCTGCCGGCGGTGCCGCGGGCATAGTTGACCCAGTCGGCGGTGTAATCGATGTCGAACTGCGAGCGCCGGCCCTTGGCGTTCAGATTGAAGCCGGGTATGACCTCGGTGACGAAATCGCTGCGTTCCTGGCCGGTGGGCGCCAGCGTCACGTTATCGCTGTAGGTCTCACGCAAGGTCAGACGTGGCGTGAATCTCCAATCCGCCGCCTGCGCGCATTGCGCTGCCAACAGCGCGAATGCGGCGAAGGCGATTGGACGCAGAACAAAACTCCCCTTTCCGTTCTGCGACATCTCAGTTATATCCATATCCGTAATTATTGCCGCCGAAGGCGTGCGCTTTGTTATAGATGAGGCTGACGTTATCGTCGCTGCCGAGCTGGCGCAATGCATCCTTGACCGCATGCTGCGTCGTGGTCTCAGCCTCGACCACCATGACGATCTGGCCCATCTGCCCTGCCAGCGCGCGCGCTTCGGAGGTCAGCAGCAGGGGCGGCGAATCGAAAATCACGATGCGGTCCGGATAGCGCCGGGCGATTTCATCGAGCAGATTGCTCATCGCAAGGCTGGCCAGCAGTTCGGTCGCATTTCGATGCGACTCTCCCGCCGGCAGCAGGCGCAGCGTATCGACATTGGTGCGCAGCATGACGTCGGACAGATCGAGCTTGTCGTTGGTCAGCACATCCATCAGGCCCTGCTGCGCATCGATGCCCAGGTAACGCGGCACCGACGGACGCGCAACGTCGGCGTCCACCAGCAGCACCGTGTGGTCCATTTCCATCGCGATGCTCATCGCCAGGTTGATTGCGCAGAAGGTCTTGCCTTCGCCGGGCAGCGAGCTGGTAACCATGATCAGGTTCGCATGGCGCTTGCTGCCATCCAGGCCACGGTTGAACGCCGCCTTGATCAATGGACGCTTGATGATGCGGAACTCTTCCGACACCGGCGTGCGCTCGCCCTCGGGCGTGACCATCCCGAGCCGGTGCAATTGCTCGAGGTTGATATTGACCTGCTGCGTTGGCTTGGCTACCCGCGGGGAAGCCTCCATCACCGGTTCGGGCATGGCTGCCACTGCGGCCTCGACCGCGTCGAACGTGCTTTCCGGCTGCCGCGCATCGAGCGCCGGCGCCTTTTCCGCCTTGTTGCGGTCCAGCCTTCCGGCCGCTTTCTCAATAATGCTCACGCTTTCTCCCACACATATTCAATGCTTCGTTCATGCCGGCCGCAGCTCAGCTTCCGGCTCAGCTTCCGAGAAGAATGCGCGTCATGTAGCCGGCGTACAGCGTTACCAGCACTACCAGCGACGCGCCGAATGCATACAGGCTACGCTTGCGCTTGTCTCTTTCGAGGTTGGTCCAGTTCATCGATACCGAGCCCAGGATCGGCAGTCCGGTGGACTCGCGCAGGCTTTGCTGGTTCAGATAAGTCGGACGCAATTGGCTCAGCAGCAGCGCAACCGCGATGCCTGCGATCAGCGCGCCGGCGAATACCAGCGAAGCCAGGCGCAGGCGATCCGGTCCGGCCGGACGCAGCGGCACGATCGGCGGATCGATCACGCGGAACTTGATCATGTCCGGCGTGGCCGACAGGTCGCCGGACAGCTTCGCAGCCTCACGTCGTGCGACGAGCTTTTCGTAATTGTCCTTGTTGACCTGGTAGTCGCGATTCAATTGCGCAAGCTGGGTTTCGAGTTCCGGACCATTCACAGTCTGCGCCCGTACCCGGTCATAACGCGCCATGTACTCATCCACGCGCGCCTGCATTGCCGCCACGCGCGCCTCGGCATTCGACAAAGCCACCTTCAGCTGCTGCAGCATCGGGCTATAGCCGGCGCCACGGTCGGTCGAGCCCGACTTGCCGCTCTTGGCTTCTTCGCGCCGCTGCGCTTCGAGCTGGGCGATCAGGCGCTTGGTCGAGACGATGTCCGGATGCTGCTCGGTGTATTGCAGGCGCAGCGTGTCGAGATTCTTGTGCAGCGCCAAAATGCGCGCATCGAGCTCGGGATCGACGCTGCCAGCGCCATTGCCGGAACCGTTGCCGTTGATCTGCTGCTGGATCGCGTCACGCGAGCGCTCGGCTTCACGCAGATCGAGCTTGGCCTGGTTCAAGGCATCGGCCGCGCCCTGCACTTGCGTGCCGTAGTCGCCGCCGGAAGGCAGCGAGCCGCTGTGCTTGATCTTGAAGTCCTTCAGCGCGTTTTCGGCGGTTACCAGCTTTCCTTCATAGACCTTGATCTGATCATCGAGGAATTGGACCGCTTTCTCGGAATCGTTCTTCTTGTCGCCGACGCTGCTTTCGACAAAGATCGTCAACAGCGATTGCACCACGTCCTTGGCCAGCTTCGGATTCGGATCGTTGTAGGTCAGCGTGTAGATGTCATCGCGGCCGGTGGTGCCGATACGGATCTGGCTCATCACGTCGTTGACCAGTTCTTCGTGTTCCTTCGGCGTCTTGGCCTTGATATCGAGGTCGACCATGCGCATGACCTTTTCGATATTCGGACGCGACAGCAGCGTACGACTCATGATCGATACCTGCTGCTCGACGTTCGGAATGGTTGTCATCCCGGCCAGCAGCGGTTTCAGGATCGACTGGGTATCGACGAATACCCGGGCCGAAGCCTGGTAATTATCAGGCAGGGTATAAACGCGCACCCATCCGGCAATCGCTATCACCCAGGCCACGATCACTGCGTGCCAGCGATATTTCCATACCCCCTTTACCAGGAAGAGTAGCTGATTGATTGTTTCTTCCATTCGACACTCTCCGTCTTTCCCGCGCCAATCTACCGAGGGCGTATGGCGCACTGCAACATAAAACGCGACATTATACGTAAGATAATGTGCTGAAAATTTAACAAAGTTCGTTTATCGTCTTTTTTGGCGCACCAATTTTCAGACAATGTCGATCGGCTCAAATCTGTGTGTACTGATAATTTCCGTATGGAAATAAAGCTAATGTATCACTATTATTAGTGAAATGACCAGCAGGAAATTTTTGGACTGGCGAATGCGATAATCGCCGCGACATCACCAGTCCTCTCTGCTCCCTCCAGGAATCAGAAGAAGCTTTCCGGAATTACCAGTACATCACCCGGGCGCATCGCCGCGTTCGCAGACAGATCACCCCGGCGAATCAGATCGTTGAGACGAACCGAGAAGCTCTGCTGTTTGCCATCGACATTGCGGATCACGATCGCCTTGTTGCCGGATGCGAATTCGGTAACGCCACCAACGGCGATCAGCACATCCAGCAAGGACATGTTCTCGCGATACGGCAGTGCTTGCGGCTTGGCTGCCTGGCCGATCACACGAATTTGTTCGCTGTACGGTCCGACGAAACCAGTGACGATTACCGTCACGATAGGCTGCTGAATGTACTTTTCCAGCGACTTTTCCAGGTCACGTGCGAGTTGAGACGGGGTTTTGCCGCTCGCATCCATGTCCTGCACCAAGGGAGTCGTGATCTTGCCGTCCGGTCGCACCGGCACCGAGGTCGACACTTCCGGATTGCGCCACACGGCGATATTGACCGTGTCGCCCGGGCCGATCAGGTAACCGTGATCAGGCGGCGCGCTGCGTACGCTGGCCAGTGACGGATAATCGGTGCTTGCACAGCCCGCCAGCATCAACATCGCCCCCATCATGGCAGCAGCGGTGGCGCGCCGGAAAAATTGGTTTTTCTTGGACTTCAAGTGAATCTCCTTGCAATTGGTGGAATACGCCGCAGCGGCACGAGGCAGGAATTCTGATAGCGATACAACAGCTTGTGTTGACATACTGCTATGGGCGCTTAGGATGCCACAAACCCAAAAATTGGCATAGGGTAATTTTTGGATTCGAATGGCTTGTCTGCGCACAATCAAATTCAGAACTCGCTATTCCAGGATTGCGTCTGCCGCTGCAGATTTCGGTCCACGCATAAAGACCCGCGTGCATGGTGGGCACGCGGATTCAACTCATCAGTTCTTGACTGCGCTTACCAGGTCGATCTGGACGTTGGTCAGCCAGGTGCCGGACGTCGGGTTGCCAGCCGGATAGGTGCGTACGCCGGTATACCTTACGTTGCGGCCGAGGACCGGGTCGAAATATTCGGTCACGTCCTGTTGATACGTGCCGCCGGGAAGCAGGGTCTGCGTGCTGTTGGTGACGACCGTTCGGGTGTCGATCTGCAGTGCGTTGAACAATCCGCCCGGGGTAGCGATCTGGACCATGCCTTTCACGGTAGCGGTGAAGCTTTCGTCCTGGCTGTTGTTGCCGCAAACGGTTTTCCAGTTGCCGTTGTAGGCAGAGGTCGGCGTCAGTGGGAAGGCCAGGAGTTTTTCTTCAGGAGTGAATGTTGCTGTTGTGCAGCTGGTGAGCGGATTCGCATTCTGGTCGGTATAAGACGTACGGTTGCCATTGCTGTTCAATTGCACGGTTTGGTAAGTCGCACCGTTCGGATCCTTGTAAGCCTCGGTCCAGCCATTAGCGCTGATTGCTGTGACCACGTGCGTGGAGAGCGGCTGGGCGAAGTCCTGCGTGCTTCCCAGTTGTTTGTCGACTTCCGAATAGGTGAAGGTATCGCCAACCACCGGCGTGACCGCATTGAAGCTGTTGCTGCTGCCCTGAATCGCCAGGGTAATCGTGGCCAGTGCCGGGGATTTGCTGGTGTTGAACGCCAGCTTGCCGATCGTGGCATTGGTCGAGCTGATCGTCGCCTTGAATTGCGTCGGCGAATTGGCAGTCTCGTTCGCTTGCGCCGTGCCATAGGTCTTGGTGAGAAGGATCGCCGGCTCGGACGCATCCAGCTCGACTTCCTGGCCCGTCAGCACGCCCAGCACCTTGCTCTCGCCAGCCTTGATGGTGAAATTGACCGGCTGGCCATTGATCTTTGCCGTCAGCTGCAGCGTCGAAGGACCCGTAGGTGCAGTGCTGGTTCCACCGCCGCCTCCGCCGCCCCCGCAGGCTGTCAGAGCAAAGGAAATGCAGGAAATTGCAATAATTTTGGCTTTCATGATCGTTCCGTTATCTATCCTGTATGCAGTGTTTTATGTCCCATCTCCCCAATCGCAATTTCTTCCGATTAATGTCTCCGAATTATTGCGATAACGATGCCGGGCGCGCGATTCAGTATGGATACAAAATTCTTAACAGGCTTGAGGCTGGACAATAGACTGTTAGACAACAAATTCATTACGGCAAAAAATTTTCCAGTTCTTGTTCAGGCGCAAAATTGCGGAAAATCACGCAATTCAAATAAAAAAGCCGACCGCAATAACGGCCGGCTTTTTATTTAGCGAAGAGTGGTAGGCACGAATGGATTCGAACCACTGACCCCTACCATGTGAAGGTAGTGCTCTAACCAGCTGAGCTACGTGCCTGCAGGAATACGTAACGATGTTTATTTATCGCATCTGCTGTGCGGCGATTATAGAAAATTTGAAAGGAAAATAACAAGGCGGCAATGTTGATGACGATCAATGAAACGCCTTATCTTAATTCAGAGAAAGAAAGTCCTCTTTCCTTTGGTCAGTAATATAAATTCCGAAGTGGAAAAACAAAAAGGCTTGATGCTGTTGCATCAAGCCTTTTTCATCTGGATTTGGAGGCGGGGGTCGGAATTGAACCGGCGTAGACGGCTTTGCAGGCCGCTGCATAACCACTTTGCTACCCCGCCATGATCATCACGACGTACTGCAATGCATCCGGTTGTTATGCGACACCGGGGCACTTTACTGAAACATGGAGCGGGAGAAGAGTCTCGAACTCTCGACCTCAACCTTGGCAAGGTTGCGCTCTACCAACTGAGCTACTCCCGCATGTTTGCTGCAAAGGCGACCTTTGAATCTGGTCACCTGACGAAAGAGTTTGCTTCCGTTTGAAATCTGGAGCGGGAGAAGAGTCTCGAACTCTCGACCTCAACCTTGGCAAGGTTGCGCTCTACCAACTGAGCTACTCCCGCTTGGAGTTTCCAGCGCAACCAGGGCACTGGACATGTTCACTTACGATGCATTCGACGCCTGCCGCACGTCGCTCCTGTCACAAAAAAAGAAGCCAATGATGTGGCTTCTTTCATGAAACCTGGAGCGGGAGAAGAGTCTCGAACTCTCGACCTCAACCTTGGCAAGGTTGCGCTCTACCAACTGAGCTACTCCCGCGTCACCGAAGTGAGCCCGAATTATAGAGGTTTGAAATGTTGTGTCAAGGGCACATCCCGGTTTTACTTCTGTTCGGTTGCTTTGATCAGCGGCCATGCGCGGCGCAGGTAATACAGCATTGACCAGACGGTCAGCACAGCCGCAATCAGCAGCAGCCATTGCCCCCAGAATCCGGTGTCGATGACGCCGAATAGGCGTCCGTAAAACAGCAGCATTGGTATCGCGCACATCTGCGCCGTGGTCTTGATCTTGCCGATCGAGCTGACCGCGACCGACTTGGAAGCGCCGATCTGCGCCATCCATTCGCGCAAGGCCGAGATCGCAATCTCCCGACCGATGATGATGAAGGCAAGGATCGAGTCCGCCCGGCCCAGGTGCACCAGCAGCAGCAATGCGCCGGCGACCATCAGCTTGTCGGCGACCGGATCGAGGAAGGCGCCGAAGGCCGAGGTTTCATTCCAGCGGCGCGCGAGAAAGCCGTCGAACCAGTCCGTAATCGCCGCGACGATAAAAATCGCCGTCGATGCCACGCCCTTGGCATACAGCGACATCCAGGCGTCCGGAAGATAGAACACTCCGACCACCAGAGGAATGAGCGCCATGCGCAGCCAGGTCAGCAGAATCGGGATATTGAACGGCATAAGGGAATGGTTGATGAGGATAGTGCGCGCCGGGTTGACGCCCCTGGTCGATGCAGCGCGTAATTTAATGGAGTTGCCGATAAATGTCTTCCGCGAGTTGACGCGAAATGCCTTCGACCGATGCCAGTTCCTCGACGCTGGCAGCCACCACGCCGCGCAGGCCACCGAAGCGCGCGAGCAGTTTCTGGCGCCGCTTCGCGCCCACGCCCTCGATTTCCTCGAGCTGAGAACTCTGCCGCGCCTTGGCACGCTTGGCGCGCATGCCGGTGATGGCGAAACGATGCGCTTCATCGCGGATCTGCGCGACCAGCATCAGCGCGGCCGATTCCTTGCCAAGTTCCTGGGGCGCCCGGCCGTCGGCAAAGATCAGCGTTTCCAGGCCGACCCTCCTGCCCTCGCCTTTCGCCACGCCGACGATTAGTCCGATGTCCAGGCCAAGTTCGACAAACACCTGACGCGCCATCTCGACCTGGCCCTTGCCGCCATCGACCAGCACCACGTCCGGCATCACGCCGTCGCCGTTGGCTACCTTCTCATAGCGCCGCGTCAGCACCTGGCGCATCGCCGCATAATCGTCTCCCGGCGTGATGTCATTGATGTTGTAGCGCCGGTATTCGCTGTTCTGCATCGTGTGATGGTGGAATACCACACAGGATGCCTGGGTCGCCTCGCCCTGCGTATGGCTGATATCAAAGCACTCGATGCGCAGGGTTTCGATGTCTTCGGTTTCTAGGGCAAGCGCATCGACCAGCGCGCGCGTCCTGGCCTGTTGCGAACCCTGTTCGGACAGCAGCCGTGCCAGCGATATTTCCGCACCTTTCTGCGCCATTTCCAGCCACTGCCGACGCTGTCCCTGCGGCTGGAACACCAGGTTGATCCGGTGGCCGCATTGCTCCATCAGCGCCATCATCAGTTCCGGCTCATCCAGCTCCAGGTTCAGCACCAGCGTGGACGGGATGAACTTGTCCAGATAATGCTGCGCCAGGAAAGCCTTGAGCACCTCGACATCGACCGGCCCTTCGGAAGCCGCCATCGCGCCGTCGACATGCAACGGAAAATAAGCGCGGTCGCCAAGGTGCCGCCCGCCGCGCACCATTGCCAGGTTCACGCAGGCGCGTCCGCCCTGCACTACCACAGCAATGATGTCGATGTCCGCATCGTTGCCGGTTTCCATCGTCTGCTGATGCAGTACCCGTGACAGCGCGCTGATCTGATTGCGCACCGCCGCAGCCTGTTCGAACTTCAGATCAGAGGCGAAGGCATGCATTTTCGCTTCGAGCGCGGCCATCAACTCCTTTTGCTTTCCGCGCAGGAAGTTGGCGGCGTTTTCCACGTCTGCCGCGTAATCCTCTTCACTGATGGCCTTCACGCAGGGCGCGCTGCAGCGATGGATCTGGTGAAGCAGGCATGGCCGGGTACGGTTGGCGAATACCGAATCCTCACAGGTGCGCAGCAGGAAAATCTTCTGCAGGATCTGCATCGATTCCTTCACCGCCCACGCGCTGGGAAACGGACCGAAATACTGGTTCTTCTTGTCCACCGCGCCGCGGTAATAGGCCATGCGCGGGAAAGCGTCACCGGACAGCTTGAGATAGGGATAAGACTTGTCGTCGCGGAACAGGATGTTGTAGCGCGGCTGCAGTGTCTTGATCAGGTTGTTTTCCAGCAGCAGCGCCTCGGCTTCACTGCGAGTCACCGTGGTTTCCAGCCGGGCGATGCGCTCAACCATCATCGCAATGCGCGGACTGGCGATGGTCTTCTGAAAGTAGCTGGATACGCGCTTCTTCAGGTCGCGCGCCTTGCCGACATACAGCAGCACGTTGTCGGCATCGAAATAGCGGTACACCCCCGGCAGATGCGGCAGCTTGGCTACGGTTTCCAGCACGACTGCGCGCGGATCGGGAGCGGTGGTTTCAGACATGTTCCAGCGTCAGGCAATACGAATGGATTCAGGACAAGGCTTCGATCAGGCGCTTGGCTTCGCGATAACGCGGCTGTTGCTGCAGGATTTCCCAGGATGGCGCAGCGCCGCCGGGCTTGAGCGCGGCTAGGCGGGCAACGGATGCGGCATCATGCGCCGCATCGCCGAGTTCCGCGAGCAGGCGGTCGGCCTTGTCCGGCGAATTGCAGATCAGGACCATGTCGCAACCGGCCTCCAGCGCGGCGCGGGCGCCATCGGTCACGCTGCCGGCCACACTGGCGCCTTCCATGCTCAGGTCGTCGCTAAAGATCACGCCGCCGAAACCGAAGCGCTCGCGCAGCATGCCCAGCCACACCGGCGAAAACCCGGCCGGGCGCGCATCGACTTGCGGATAAATCACATGCGCCGGCATTACCGCAGCCAGGCTCATGCCGAGCCAGCCGTACGGCGCCGCATCCTGCTCCAGGATGTCGTCGAGATTGCGCTCATCGACCGGAATTGCCACATGTGAATCGGCGCGCACGAAGCCATGCCCGGGGAAATGCTTGCCGCAATTGGCCATGCCGGCCAGCGCCAGGCCATGGTTGAGGCTGCGCGCCAGCATCGCCACTGCGCGCGGACCGCGGTGGAACGCGCGGTCGCCGATGACGCCGGATTCGCCATAGTCCAGATCCAGCACCGGCGTGAACGACAGATCGATGCCGCAGGCGCGCAGCTCGGCGGCCAGCACGTAGCCGACCGCAGTGGCGGCATTCAGTGCCTGCGCTTCGTCGGTATCCCACAAGTCGCCGAGGCGGCGCATCGCCGGCAGGCGGGTGAAGCCGTCGCTGCGAAAACGCTGCACTCTGCCGCCTTCATGGTCCACCGCGATCAGCACGTCGGGACGCAAGGCGCGAATGGCGCCGGTCAGCGCGATCAATTGATGGCGGCTTTCGAAATTGCGCGCGAACAGGATCACGCCACCGGTCAGCGGATGCACGATGCGGCGGATATCTTCGCTCGTCAGCGTTGTGCCAACCACGTCGAGCATGACCGGCCCGATGTCGGCGCGGCCTGCCTGGCTACTCTCTTTCATGTTTTCTCCACGATGACGAAGGCGACTGCGTATTCGTCTTCATCGGTAATCGATACCTGAGCGGTCCAGCCACCGGACTCCATGTGCGCTTTCAGCGCGCCGCTGGTGACGATCACCGGCTTGCCGCTCGGCGCGTTCAGCGTCTGCACCGCGCGCCAGGTCATCGGCATGCGCATGCCCAGGCCGATTGCCTTGGAAAAGGCTTCCTTGGCGGCGAAGCGGGTCGCAAGAAAGCGCACGCCACGCGCTTCCACCTTGGCGCGCCGCGCATGGAATTTCTTCAATTCCTCTTCGCCGAGCACCTTTTCCGCAAAGCGGTCGCCGTGACGGCGCAAGGCGGCTTCGATACGCGCGATGCGGATGATGTCGGTGCCGATGCCGACGATCATGGCCGCGCCTTGCCCAGGCGGGCCGCGATCATGATGCCTTTCATGTCGCGGATCGCCTTTTGCCAGCCGGAGAACACGGCTTGCGCGACGATCGCATGGCCAATATTCAATTCGGCAATCTCCGGAATCGCGGCGATCGCCTGCACATTGGTGTAGTGCAATCCGTGGCCGGCGTTCACCTTCAGGCCATGGCGCACGCCCGCAATCACGCCGGCGCGAATGCGCTCGAGTTCAGCCGCCTGCCGGGCCGCATCTTCGGCATCCGCATAGCGACCGGTGTGCAATTCGATGACCGGCGCGCCGGCTTCGGCCGCCGCGGCGATCTGTTCGTCATCCGGATCGATGAACAGGCTGACCTGTATGCCGGCGTCGCGCAGCTGGCGCACCGCGGCCTGCACCGCCGGGAAATAGCGGCGCACATCCAGCCCGCCCTCAGTGGTCACTTCCTCGCGCCGTTCCGGCACCAGGCACACATCCTGCGGCCGGATACGACAGGCGAAGTCCAGCATTTCCGGCGTGACCGCCGATTCCAGGTTCATCCGGGTAGTCAGACGCGGACGTATCGCTTCCACGTCCGCATCGCGGATGTGGCGACGATCCTCGCGCAGGTGCAGCGTGATTGCATCGGCGCCGGCCTCCTCGGCCAACAGCGCTGCCTGGACCGGGTCGGGATAAGTCGTACCGCGCGCATTGCGCAGCGTAGCGACGTGATCGATATTGACGCCAAGTTCGATGACCTGGGGATTGGCTTGCAGGAAACTCATGGCATCCGTTCTTCGGTGGACAAGGGCTATAACTGCATCAGGTCCAGCAGTATCTGCCGGGTATTCAGCGGCGCGCCGCCGAGATGATGCGCCAGCAGGAAGCGCATCAGGAACTTGCTCTGGGTCTGGGTAGCCGGATCGGTGTAGTCGCCGGCCTGCATGTCGATCAGCGTTTTGCCGGTCACCTTCAATGCGGTGTCCGAGACCTGCGCGGGTCGAGGGCCGCGCTCGGGGTCGACCACATACCAGACTTCCGGATCGACCTGCTGCCGGGTGCCGGCGTCGAGAGAAATGTCGCCCGCCACGCCGGTTTCGCGCAGCAGCGCCAGTTCGAAGCGCCGCAGCACGATAGGCGCCGGCTCGTCATGGCCGAGCTCGTTCAAGGCTCCGACGTAACGTTCGAACAGCGCCGGATGCGGATCGTCGCGCGCCAGCATCTTCATTACCAGCTCGTTCAGATAAAAGCCGCACAGCAGCGCCGATCTTTCCAGCGGCATCAGCCCGCCTATCCATTCGGCGGCGATCAGTGTGCGCACTTCGGATTTGCCGCTCCAGGTCACTGACAGCGGCTGGAAGGTTTGCAACACGCCGCGCAGCTTCGAATGCGGCCGCTTCGCGCCCTTGGCCACCAGCGCGATACGGCCGTGGTCGCGGCTGAATACATCGACGATGAGGCTGGTTTCCTTGTACGGATAACTGTGCAGCACGAAAGCCGGCTGTTCCGAAACCCGGTGTTCGAGCGCGCGTGCGCGGCGGATCGCGGCCTGCTCGGTCTTGGCCGGCATGCCTTCCGCCGCCTGCTGCGGCAGCGCTGCTCCCCTCAGCTCGCCGGGACTATCCACCATCGCGCCTCACTCGTAGCCGTAGGCGCGCAGCCTGGCTTCGTTGTCGGCCCAACCGGATTTCACCTTGACCCAGATCTCGAGATACACCGGCCCGCCAAACAGCTTTTCCATGTCCAGCCGGGCCTGCGTGGAGATTTCCTTCAACCGTGCGCCCTTCTGGCCGATCAGCATCGCCTTGTGGCTGTCGCGCTCGACCAGGATCGCCGCGAATACCCGACGCAGATTGCCTTCCTGCTCAAACTTCTCGATCAGCACGGTGCTGGTGTACGGCAATTCTTCGCCGACGAAACGGAAGACCTTCTCCCGAACGATTTCCGCCGCGAGGAATTTTTCGCTGCGGTCGGTAATGTCATCGGCATCGAAGATCGGCGCATTTTCGGGCAGCCGCTTTTCGATCTCGTCCTGCAACTCCTGCATCTGAAACCGTTGCTTGGCCGACACAGGCACGATGGCGGCAAACGGATAGCGAGCGGCCACTTCCTGCGCAAAGGGCATCAGCGTCTTCTTGTCCTTTGCGCGGTCAGCCTTGTTGAGGACCAGGATGCAGGGCACTTCCTTCGGGATCAGGTCCAGCACCTGCTGGTCGGCCGGGCCGAAGGTGCCGGCTTCGACGACGAACAGGATCACGTCGGAAGCAGTCAGGGTATCGGTGACGGTGCGGTTCAGGTTCCGGTTCAGCGGATTGTTGTGCCGGGTCTGGAATCCGGGCGTATCGACATAGATGAACTGCGCATGCTCGGATGTCTGTATGCCGGTGATGCGGTGCCGGGTCGTCTGCGCCTTGCGCGAGGTGATGCTGACCTTGGCGCCGATCATCACGTTCATCAGGGTCGATTTGCCGACGTTCGGACGACCGACGATGGCGATATAGCCGCAGCGAAAGCCGGGCTCGGATTGGTCTGCTGTCATGCGCTTTTGCTGTGGGGTGCGACTTTGTGCGGAAGGTTGTCGGCCTTCGGCTCGATATCGAAAGAAGCCTGTGCCGGCGCCGCCGGTGGACTCTCCGGCTCGTGACGGACTTGGGCGGAAGCAGGCGGGACTTGTGGCGGCTCGTCGATCGGCAAGTCAGCCTGTATCGTGGCAATGCCGGCCAACTTCAGCTGAGAATTGCGCGGCTTGCTCTTGCGCGGCGGCGTTGGCGTCTTCTGCAAGACTTTCTGCACCGCTTCCAGCGCAAGCTTTGCGGCAGCCTGCTCGCCTGCTCGCCGGCTGCCGCCGGTGCCGAATACCTGGATATCGAGTTTCGGCACTAGGCATTCCACCTCGAATTCCTGGTTATGCGCCGCGCCGTGCGTTGCCACGACGTTGTACTGCGGCAATGCTATTTTCTTGCCCTGCAGGAATTCCTGCAGCAGAGTTTTCGCATCCTTGCCGAGTGTTTTCGGATCGACGTTGTCCAGCACCGGGATGTAGAGCGAGCGGATGACCTTGCGCGCCGCTTCGAAACTGCCGTCCAGGAAAATAGCGCCAAACAGTGCCTCGAGCGTGTCGGCCAGGATGGAAGGGCGACGAAATCCGCCGGACTTCAATTCACCTTCGCCCAGCCGCAGAAAATGCGACAGCTCGAGGCGCTGCGCAATTTCATACAGCGATTGTTGCTTGACCAGGTTCGCCCGCAAGCGCGACAGATCGCCCTCGTCGATGCGGCTATAACGATCGAACAGAATCGAAGCCACGACGCAATTCAGGATTGAATCGCCGAGAAATTCCAGGCGCTCATTATGCAAACCGCTATGGCTGCGATGGGTAAGCGCCTGCTGCAGCAGCGCGACATCGCGGAAGGTATAGCCCAGTCGGTTTTGCAGTAATGTCAAATCCATAATTTGCGTTGTCCGGCGCTTACTGCGCTTTGGCCTTGCTCGGTTTGGTGTTGTCGGTCGAGCCGTCGTAATCGAGCACCAGGCTTGCCGGCCCCATCAGCGGAATCACCTTTTGATAGGAAAAGCTCACATTGGTGACGTCGCCATTCCGTGTGATTTCCAGATCCTTGCCACTCACCGATTGAATATAGCCAACCTCGGCCTGCTTGTCGAAAGCCGCACGAATTTCCTGCGGTGTCGATCCAGCGTTACGTGCAGCGACGATCGCCTTCTTGACCGCCATGTACTCGGTGACGGTCGGCACCACCCGTATTGCCAGTACCGCGATGAGTCCAACCACCGCCAGGACAAAGATCAAACCGGTCAGGCTCAATCCGAATTGCTTTTGCTTTGACCGCAAATTCATGAAATCGCTCCCTGAGCCTGGCATCACTGAAAGCTGCCGATGCGCTTCAGGTTGCCGAGATTCATCCACACAAAGAATGCCTTGCCGACGATGTATTCGTCCGGGACAAATCCCCAGTACCGACTGTCGAGACTATTGTCGCGGTTGTCGCCCATCATGAAGTAGTGTCCGGGCGGCACCGTGCAGGCAAAGCCCTCGGAATTGTAGCTGCAGAGGTTGCGTTGCGGGAAATCATCGGGGTTGGGCACGTAGGCCGGTGCGCGTTCGTCGTTGAGGATACGGTGCGTCACGCCGTTGATTATTTCCTGATATTGCTTTGAATACGTCAGGCGTTCTTCATCAAGATAGTCGGGAAGTTGCTGGTAGCTCAGTTCCTTGCCGTTGATCGTCAGACGCTTGTTGCGATAGACGATTTTGTCGCCAGGTACACCAACCACGCGCTTGATATAGTCCAGTGAGGTGTCGCGCGGATACTTGAACACCATGACATCGCCGCGCTGCGGGTTGTTCACTTCGATGATCTTCTTGTTCACGATCGGCAAACGGATGCCATAGGTGAATTTGTTCACCAGGATCAGGTCGCCAATCTGCAGCGTCGGCACCATGGAACTGGATGGAATCTTGAACGGCTCGAACAGAAATGAACGCAGCACGAACACCAGCGCAATGACAGGGAAAAAGCTGCCCGAATATTCAACCCAGGTAGGCTGACGCATCAGCTTGGCGGCAAGCGCGCTGCGTCCATTCACATCCTGCGGCACGCCTTCGGCGACAAGACGGGCATTGCGCGCATCGAATTCGGCCAGGACCGCATCGGCGCGAGCGCGGCGCTGCTTGGATAAATAGAACACATCCAGGCACCAGATGACGCCGGTTGCCACCGTGAGTATGAAAAGAATGAGCGCGAAATTCCCCAGTAGTGCTTGCAGATTCATTTTTCTTCCACTTGTAAGATCGCCAGAAACGCTTCCTGCGGTATCTCCACCGAGCCAACCTGCTTCATCCGCTTCTTGCCCGCCTTCTGCTTTTCGAGCAGTTTGCGTTTGCGGCTGATGTCACCGCCATAACATTTTGCCAGCACATTCTTGCGCAGCGCCTTCACGTTCTCCCGGGAAATGATGTTCGAGCCGATCGCCGCCTGAATCGCCACATCGAACATCTGACGCGGGATGATTTCGCGCATTTTTGCCGCGACCGCCCTGCCGCGGTACTGGCTATTTGAGCGGTGCACGATGATCGCCAGCGCATCGACTTTCTCGCTATTGATCAGCATGTCGACTTTCACCACGTCGGCCGCACGGTATTCCTTGAATTCATAGTCCATCGACGCATAGCCGCGCGAGGTGGATTTCAGGCGGTCAAAGAAGTCCAGAACGATCTCGGCCATCGGCATTTCATACGTCAGCTGTACCTGTTTGCCGTGGTAGGTCATATTGGTTTGCACGCCGCGCTTCTGGGTGCAAAGCGTGATGACCGAACCGACGTATTCCTGCGGCATGTACAGATTGACGGTGACGATGGGCTCGCGGATTTCCTCGATTTTCGAAGGCTCCGGCATCTTCGACGGGTTGTCGACCATGATGACGGTGCCATCACGCAGCTGGACTTCATACACCACGGTCGGCGCCGTCGTGATCAGGTCCATGTCGAATTCGCGCTCCAGGCGCTCCTGCACGATTTCCATGTGCAGAAGGCCGAGGAAGCCGCAGCGAAAACCGAATCCCAGCGCCTGCGACACTTCCGGCTCGTATTGCAGCGCGGCATCGTTGAGTTTCAGCTTTTCCAGCGAGTCGCGCAGTGCGTCGTACTGGTTTGCCTCCACCGGGAACAGGCCAGCGAACACCTGGGGCTGCACTTCCTTGAATCCCGGCAGCGGTTCCGGCGCCGGCTTGCCGGCCAGGGTGACGGTGTCGCCGACCTTGGCCGCCTTCAGTTCCTTGATGCCGGCGATGATAAAGCCTACCTGTCCGGCGGAAAGACTTTCGCGGGCAACGGATTTCGGCGTGAACACGCCGACGCTTTCCACAGGATGCTGCGCGCCGGTCGCCATCAGCAGGATCTTGTCCTTGGGCCGCAGGGTGCCATTCATCACCCGGACCAGCATCACGACGCCAACGTAATTATCGAACCAGGAATCGACGATCAATGCCTGCAGCGGGCCATCCGGATCGCCCTGCGGCGGCGGCACCTTGGCGATCAGCGCCTCCAGCACATCCTCCACGCCCAAACCGCTTTTCGCCGAGCACAGCACTGCATCGCCCGCATCGATGCCGATGACTTCTTCGATTTCTCCCTTTGCATTGTCCGGGTCGGCCGAAGGCAGATCGATCTTGTTCAAGACTGGCAGGACTTCGACGCCAAGATCGAGCGCGGTGTAGCAGTTGGCTACGGTTTGCGCTTCAACACCCTGGGAGGCATCCACGACCAGCAACGCGCCCTCACAGGCGGAAAGCGAACGGCTCACTTCGTAACTGAAGTCGACATGGCCCGGCGTATCGATCAGGTTCAGGTTGTAGACCTCGCCGTCACGTGCCTTGTAGCTCAGTGCAGCGGTTTGCGCCTTGATCGTGATGCCGCGTTCGCGCTCCAGGTCCATGGAGTCGAGAACTTGCGCCTCCATTTCGCGGTCGGACAATCCGCCGCACAGCTGAATGATGCGATCGGCCAGCGTCGATTTACCGTGATCGATATGGGCGATGATCGAGAAGTTACGAATGTTATTCATTGAATCGGGGGCAATGACAAAAAAGGCGCTTCGGACCGGGATGTTCCCCAGGCGAGCGCCTCGGGGCCAATCCCGGCACGGGCGACCCTGGACTGGTGCTCATGATCTGCGCGGGCAAGGCGCGAGGAGGACACACGGCAAGCCGTTTTCAGACTGGCGACGCCGACCTCGACTATCAAAAACGGTGGCTCGGGCGGGCTCCTGCTTGAACAAGGTTCTTGTTACGCTGGTCTGCAGCCGCCGCATTTTACCGGATTTCCACAGGCGCCGATGCGCAAACTTCCCGCGCCCTGCTTCAGCCAGGCGCGAGGAAAGCGCTTACCGCGCCAGGATTGAGAAAGTAATGGCAAAGCTGGCGTGGCGGTTCGCCGTCCCGCACACCGAATAGCACCGGGACCAGTTCGTCATACTGCGCAACCAGCGTTTCATCGGCATCGATATCCACGACCTCGATGTCGACTTGCGCTTCCTTTGCATAGGGCATCAGGGCCGCCAGCATGTCTTCGCACAAATGGCACCAGGAACGGGAATAAAGCAGAAAGCGCGTCACGCGGTTGTTGAAGAAGGTTTGGGAAGTTGCGCCGACCGCGTGATCACGGCCGGCGCCAGAGTGCATCGGACTTGCGCAGCCCTACTGACCGTTCGGCTTGATCGTGACGAATTGCGAGGTATCGCCACGGCGCACCAAGGCAAGCACGGTTTTTTTCGTCTCAAGCTTGGCGACTACGGCATTGAATACCTTGCTGTCCTTGATATCCGCATTGTTGATGCGCAGAATCACATCACCGGGACGCAGGCCGGCACGCGCGGCGGCACCTTCAGCAGTCTCGACTACCACGCCGCCATCCACACGCAATTCCCGCTTCTGCACATCGGACAGATCGCCTACGGCCAAGCCAAGCGCATTGACGGCCTGCTGCGGCTTCGGCGTGGGGTTCTGCTGCTTGGCAACCTTGTCGGACTCCATGGCGGCAATCGACAGCGCGAGGTCGCGGCTCGCACCCTTGCGCCAGACCGTGATATTCGCCTTCGTGCCCGGCTTGGTATTGCCAACCATGCGGGGCAAGTCGTTCGAACGTTCGATGGGCGTGCCATTGAACTTCAGGATGATGTCGCCAGGTTCCACGCCGCCCTTGTCCGCCGGACCACCTTGTTCCACACGCTGCACCAGCGCTCCCTGTGCCTTGGCAAGACCAAGCGAATCGGCAACATCCTTGGTGACTTCACCGATCTGCACGCCGATGCGACCGCGGGTGACGTGGCCGGTGGTGCGCAGCTGGTCGGAAACCCGCATCGCTTCGTCGATCGGCACAGCGAAGGAAATGCCCATGTAACCGCCGGAACGGCTGTAGATCTGGGAATTGATACCTATGACTTCACCGCGCATGTTGATCAGCGGCCCGCCGGAATTGCCGGGATTGACGGCGACGTCAGTCTGGATCAGTGGCAGGTAGTCGCCAGTATCGCGGGCCTTCGCCGAGACGATGCCGGCAGTGACGGTGTTTTCCAAACCGAATGGGGATCCGATCGCGATCACCCATTCGCCAGCGCGGATCTTGTTGGAGTCGCCAATATTGATCTTTGGCAGATTGGCGCCTTCAATTCTGACCAGCGCCACGTCCGAGCGCTTGTCCGAGCCAATGATCTTGGCCTTGAATTCACGCTTGTCGGTAAGCGTTACGTAGACTTCATCGGCGCCTTCGACCACGTGAGCATTGGTCATGATGTAGCCATCATTCGAAATAATGAAGCCTGATCCCACCCCGCGCGGGACTTCTTCCTCCTGCTGCTGCGGGGCCTGCCTACGGCCGCGCGGCGCATCAGGCTGCGGCTGTTGCCGGGGCATCGGCACGCCAAAGAAGCGCCGAAAAAACTCTTCCATTTCCGGATCGTTCATGCCATTCGGTCCACCGGCATTGGCGCGCGCCCTTTCGGTGGTGCGAATGTTCACGACCGCCGGACCGACACGATCCACAAGGTCGGCAAAATCCGGCAAACCCGCCATTGCGGTCTGCGTCGGTTGCGCCTGCGCGGCGCTGAAAGGAGTGAAAAAGGCGCCAGCGGCGCCCAAGAGACAAACGGAAAGCAAACTTTTCGCGTAATACCCAGTTTTCATGTGCTTATTTGCTCGATTTGTATTCAATGGAGTCTGCAACCCGGCGGATTGCACTTGATGGCACTTCGCCAACAATGGTAAGCCAAAAGTTGCCGTAACGCTTGCCGATGATGTTCATCGCGCCTTGCTTGATCCATCCTTCAGTACGGCTTTGCGAGCCTGGCTCGATAAAGATGGAAATAGCCGCAAGGCCATCAGAGTACACAATCTGCGAAATTTCTCGTTGCGCCGAAACACTGTTCGCTGGGGCCGTGTCGGAAACGGCTCGGCGGACCTCTCTTATCCGGCGAAATCCCGGCGGCATGCGCGCCACGGACCACCCCGATAAATCGGCTGGGCTCATGACGGCTTTCTCGATACGCCAATCGCGCGTGCTGCCGAAACCCGGCTTGACCTGCTTTCTGTCGACATTGCCTATCGATAACTGCGTAAACGAGATCTGCTCAACGACAGCGCCGTTTTCGTCCACAGTTTGGGCACGCAGTAACAGGCCCGAGTTCTTTTCTGCCCAGAGCCGGTAACCGTAGCGCAAGTCGTCTTCGGGTTCGAGCAGGATCGATTGCGCCTCAAAGCCCGCGATCCGCGCGGGGCTGCCATCGCGAATGGTGTAATGATCCACGAGCCGATCCGCACCGGTGCCGAGAATGGCCGGAAAGACATCCTGAGTAATACGCTTTTCCACCAGCACGGTTTTTGACTCGGGAAGGTAGCAGACGATCTCGTCGTTGCTGCGGAAGTATTCCTTTGGCTTGCCGTCCAAAAGCTCCAGCCGTTCGAGTTCGCCGGTCTCGTCGGCGACATGCGTGATCCGCGAGGTGCGCATGTCGTTGCCCTGCTGGTAAATGAACGTGCCGGAATAACTCAGCTTTTGCGCAGCCGCCTGCATCTTGCGCAGCCAGGATTGAGCGTCCCGCGTGTCGGCGGAACGCACGGGACTCTCGGCATGGGCGCTGAAGGCGATGAAACTGGAGAAAAGAAGGATGTATTTAAACAGACCCAGTGTTCGCCGCATAAATCCTACTTGTTCGTTGCGCCGCTTGAGAATGCGGCTGGCCTTGCGTACTGCGTAGAGCTGTATACCGATGGCGAAAAGCGCTGGTGAGCGATCAGATATTCATCGATGTCTTGCGACCGCATTGCCGTTTCGCTGCGACCAGAACTGGCGACCGTGGCAGTGCGCGACACCTCTGCAGCAACCGGCGTCGCCGCGATTCTGGCGGCTTCGGTATCTCCCTTCATTGCCATCATCAACTGTGGTGTGGCAATGAAAGCAACCGTGGCAGCAGCAGCGGCTAGCGCACCAGGAAGGATCAATCTACGCACGCGCATCTGGCGCGGGCGTTCCCCATGCGTCGCCGGCGCCAAAATCGCCGGTTCAGCTGCCAGGCGGGCCGACATCCGCGCGGCGAAATCTTCGCTCAATCTGACACTCAGCTCATCCGATCGGAGTGCATCGCCGATCTGATGATAGACCGACCAGGACGCACGCGACTCGTCGTCATGCATGGCTGCGAGCACCGCGTCCAATTGTTCAGGGGATAGCTCCCCATCCATCGCGTCCGAAACGCGCTGCCGTGAAGTGTTTTCCAAAGTCATTGTCAACCTCGCCAAAAACAACACCAATCCCTTTTTTGCTACCGTTATTGTTCTTTTGTTCTACCACCGCTTGTCGAGCGCCGTGCCCAACAAGGGCCGCAACTTTTCGGCAATTGCTTCGCGAGCCCGGAATATGCGGCTCCGAACGGTTCCGATCGGACAACCCATGGCCTCGGCTATCTCGTCGTAGCTCAGGCCTTCAATCTCACGCAGCGTGATTGCCATCCTGAGCTCCTCGGGTAGCGCGTCCATCGCGACATTAACTGTTTCCGCAATTTGCTTCGTCGCAAGCATCGATTCCGGCGTATTAATGTCTCTTAGGTGCTCGCCGTCGTCAAAAGTTTCTGCTTCTTCCGCATCAGCTTCCGTCGAAGTCGGAGCGCGACGTCCCTGAGTGACGAGATAGTTTTTCGCCGTATTGATGCCGATGCGATACAGCCAAGTATAAAAAGCGGAATCTCCGCGGAATTGAGGAAGCGCCCGATAGGCCTTGATAAATGCTTCCTGCACCACGTCTTCCGCTTCAGCCTGATCACGAACCAAGCGTGACACAAGTCGCATGAGCTTTCTCTGATATTTGGACACCAGAAGCTCGAATGCCCTCTTGTCGCCACGCTGGACGCGTTCGACCAACAGCTGATCAATATCGCGTTCTGTCGTCAAACCCCAATCCCTTGCTATTATGCAACATACGCCCGGTCGCTTGTTGACTTGATAAAAATAAGATTGCAACGCGGCACTATTGTTTGCCGGATACAACACGCGCTTAAGCGCGCGCGGCAATCCAGCGGCACGCTACCGATAACTCGTGAAAGCCTTGTCCGTGCACACTGTCGGGCAATACCGGAATCGCGACGACTGCTCCATCCTCCAGCTTCAGGCGGAGGACCAAGATATGCGGCCACAATGTCGAATCACTCAGCAGTTGAACCAGATCGGCACCCTTTGCGTCTAAGGGCCGATGACTTGCGCGGGCAAAAGCGGACACCCCGCTAT
Organism: Noviherbaspirillum pedocola; assembly: GCF_016632335.1. Taxonomy (GTDB): domain Bacteria; phylum Pseudomonadota; class Gammaproteobacteria; order Burkholderiales; family Burkholderiaceae_D; genus Noviherbaspirillum_A; species Noviherbaspirillum_A pedocola. The sequence goes on along the minus strand of NZ_JAEPBG010000002.1, from coordinate 283,033 downwards.
ATTGCGTCAACCGCATCTGACCGATGCCGGAAATATCAATATGGAACGTTTTTGTTGAGCGAAAGACCTGCAAAGTGCCAATGCAGGCAAGTAAAGCGCAGATGAGGCCAATGACGAGGCACGGCAAGTGGACACTGTCGGAAAATTCGTCGATCAGGACCAATGCGGCTGCGACACCAGCAGCACATGACATCCCGGCAAACGCAAGCCGCAATGAAGGGGAAGAATGAACCACGACAGACGCTGCAATCGTCATATCTGGAAAGGTTCATGCCGCTTGCAAAAGCAAGCGGCGCGGAAGGGAAGTTAGATTTTGCCGAACACGAGGGTGCCGTTGGTACCACCGAAGCCGAAAGAATTTTTTACTGCAATTCGAATCGGCATCTCACGCGCGGTGTTAGCACAGTAGTCAAGATCGCAGGCAGGATCCTGATTAAAGATGTTGATCGTCGGCGGGGAGATCTGGCGGTGCAATGCCAGAACGGTAAAGACCGCTTCAAGTCCACCAGCGCCGCCGAGAAGGTGGCCAGTCATCGACTTCGTCGAATTGACCACCGCTTTCTTGGCATGATCGCCAAGAGCCCGCTTGATCGCTATCGTTTCCGCAACGTCGCCCAAGGGCGTGGAAGTACCGTGCGCATTCACATAGTCGACTTCATCAGCGTTGATGCCGGCATTCTTCATGGCGGCAACCATGCAGCGGCGTGCGCCATCGCCATCTTCCAGCGGCGCAGTCATGTGATAAGCGTCTGCGCTCATGCCAAAGCCAAGAACCTCGGCATAAATCTTCGCGCCGCGCGCTTTCGCGTGCTCATATTCTTCCAGCATCATCACGCCTGAGCCCTCGCCGAGCACGAAGCCGTCTCGGTCCTTGTCCCAGGGGCGCGATGCGGTAGCGGGATCGTCGTTTCGCGCCGAAAGCGCGCGCGCCGACGCGAATCCGCCTATGCCCATAGGCGACACCGTCGATTCCGCGCCACCGGCAATCATTGCGTCGACGTCGCCGTATTCAATCATGCGGGCAGCAGCGCCGATGCAATGCAAACCGGTAGTGCAAGCCGTCACAATAGCCAAGTTCGGGCCCTTCAATCCGTATTTGATCGACAGATGTCCGGAGATCATGTTGATGATCGACGCCGGAACGAAGAACGGGCTGATACGGCGCGGACCGCGCTTCAGCATCTCTTCAACGGTTTGCTCGATCATCGGCAGACCGCCAATGCCGGAGCCGACCATCACGCCGATGCGCTCGGCGTTTTCTTCAGTCACTTCAAGTCCGCTGTCCTGCATTGCCTGCATGCCGGCCGCCATGCCATAGTGGATGAACGTGTCCATATGGCGAGCTTCCTTGCCGGGAATGTAGTCCTCGACCTGGAAGCCTTTGACCTCGCCCGCGAATCGCGTGCTGAGGTTTGAGGCGTCAAACTTGGTAATGGTTGCGATGCCGGACGTGCCTTTGACCAGGGCATCCCACGCGTCGGCGATCGTGTTGCCGACAGGCGAAATGCATCCCAGTCCAGTAATGACGACGCGACGCTGTTGAGAGCGGCTCAAGCGGATCTCCTGGGGATCTTCAGTGCGGAATTAGGCCTTGACGTGTGCCTTGGCGTAATCGATGGCTTGCTGGACGGTGGTGATTTTTTCAGCTTGCTCGTCAGGGATTTCCATTTCGAATTCATCTTCGAGCGCCATGACGAGCTCAACGGTATCGAGAGAGTCTGCGCCCAGATCGTCGACGAACGAGGATTCGTTCTTGATGTCGGCTTCGGCTACGCCGAGCTGCTCGGCAACGATCTTCTTGACGCGGGTTTCGATATCGGACATGTTGTGCCTCCAAAGGGTGGGGTTACAGAAAGTGCGCGCATTTTAGCAGGTTTGTGCGCAAACAAATTGGCTTTCAGCCGGGATTTCATAGGGGCGCCACAGAGTGAAAAATGCGGGCGCGCGCCCTCATCTTCACAAGCGCCGACCCTCAGTTCATGTACATGCCGCCGTTGACATGCAGGGTGCTGCCGGTGATGTATCCGGCTTGCGGCGATGCGAGGAAAGCGACGGCAGCGGCGATGTCTTCGGGTTGGCCGAGCCGCGCCAGCGGAATTTGCTGCAGCAGCGCGGACACCTGATCCTGATCGAGCGACCGGGTCATATCGGTGTCGATGAAGCCGGGAGCAACGCAATTCACGGTAATGTTCCGGCTGCCGATTTCGCGTGCGAGCGCACGGGTCATACCGGCCACGCCGGCCTTGGCCGCCGCATAGTTCATCTGCCCTGGATTGCCGGCGGCGCCGACCACGGAAGTGATATTGATGATGCGTCCATGACGGGCCTTCATCATGCCGCGCAGCACTGCGCGCGACAGGCGTGCCACCGACGTCAGATTGGTGGCGATGACCGCATCCCACTCTTCGTCCTTCATGCGCATGGCCAGTTGGTCCTGGGTGATGCCGGCATTGTTGACAAGAATGGAGAGTGTGCCGAATTCCTTCTGCACGTCGTTGACGGCATCAAGGCAGCGCTGCGCATCGTTGACGTCGAGCACCATGCCGCGCCCGGCACCGGGCCGAACTTCCGCGAGGTAAGCAGAAATCGCGTCGGCTCCAGCCTGGGAAGTCGCCGTGCCAACGACCGTTGCGCCCTGTCGCGCCAGTTCGAGCGCGATGGCGCGGCCGATGCCGCGGGATGCGCCGGTCACCAGTGCGACCTGGCCTTCGAGATGGGTAATGCTTGCAGTCACTTCACGAGCTCCAGAATTTTTTCAAGAGAAGCGGCATCGACGATCGCTTCGCCGACAAGCGCGCCATCTATGCGCTTGGTCAATCCGGCAAGCACCTTGCCCGGGCCGCATTCGACCAGGTGGGTCACGCCCTGTTCAGCCATGAGCTTCACCGTCTCGACCCAACGCACCGGGCGTGCAGCCTGGCGCACCAGAGCGTCCTTGATTGCGGCTGGATCATTGACAATGGCGACATCGACGTTGTTGATCAGCGGGATCGAAGGCGCCGAGAATTCAAGGCCTTCCATGTATTGCTTCAGACGCAGCGAAGCCGGCTGCAGCAGCGAAGAGTGAAACGGCGCCGACACAGGAAGCACCAGCGCGCGCTTGGCGCCGCGTGCTTTCGCAGCTTCGCATGCGCGCTCCACTGCAGCCTTGTTGCCAGCGATGACGACCTGAGCCGGCGCATTGAAATTGACCGGCTCGACGACTTCACCTTGCGCCGATTCTTCACATGCGGCGCGCACATCCTCATCGGACAAACCGAGAATGGCAGCCATGCCGCCCTGACCGACCGGCACGGCCTCCTGCATGGCCTGGGCGCGGAAGCGTACCAGCGGCACGGCGTCGGCAAAACGGATCACGCCTGCGGCGACCAGCGCAGAATATTCACCCAAGCTATGTCCGGCGACGAGAGCCGGTGCCGGACCGCCAGCGGCAAGCCAGGCGCGCCACATCGCGACAGCTGCGGTCAACATCACCGGCTGGGTATTTGTGGTCAGATCCAGCTCTTCCTTCGGCCCTTCGGCAATCAGCTTGGCGAGATCGAATCCGATGGCGTCGGATGCTTCGGCCAGCGTTTGCTGCACAACCTGGTTCCCGGCAAAGCCGTTGAGCATGCCCACGGCTTGCGAACCCTGGCCCGGGAATACGAATGCGAATTTCGTCATGATTCTTGGTGTTATCGAGTGATTACATGCGCACTAGGGCAGCGCCCCAGGTGAAGCCGCCGCCGACGCCTTCCATCAGCACATGATGGCCCGGCTTGACGCGACCGTCGCGTACGGCCTGGTCCAAGGCAAGCGGGATCGATGCAGCCGATGTATTACCGTGCTGATCGACCGTGACGACCATCTTTTCCCGTGGCAGACCAAGCTTCTTGGCCGTGCCCTGCATGATGCGTATGTTGGCCTGGTGCGGAATCAGCCAATCCAGCTGCGCTGACTGCATGCCCGCGGCATCCAGGGTTTCATGCGCAACTTTTTCCAGGACCGATACCGCAAGCTTGAACACTGCCTGACCGTCCATGTGCAGGAAACCGCTGCCGGCTACCACGCCCGCATTCACGTTGCCCGGCACACAAAGAATGTCGGCATGGCTGCCGTCGGCATGCAGCTTCGTGGCGAGCATGCCCGGCTCTTCCGAAGCGGCCATCACGACAGCGCCGGCGCCGTCGCCGAACAATACGCAGGTGGTGCGATCCTGGAAGTCGAGAATGCGCGAAAACACTTCAGTGCCGATGATCAGCGCCCTGCGATGCATACCCGTCTTGATGAAGCTGTCGGCGATCGCCATGGCATAGATGAAGCCGCTGCACACCGCCTGCACATCGAAGGCAGCGCAGCCGTTCGCAATGCCGAGCTTGTTTTGTACGACGCACGCCGTGCTGGGAAAACCGCCGAAGTGATCAGGCGTGGAAGTCGCCACGATGATCAGGTCGATCTGCGAGACATCCATGCCTGCCATCTGCAAGGCATTGCGCGCTGCTTCCACGCCGAGATCGCTGGATTGCACGCCCGGATCGGCATAATGCCGCGCCGAGATGCCGCTACGCGAGACGATCCATTCGTCGGAAGTTTCGATGCCTTTTTCAGCGAGCTGCCGGGCCAGCTCTTCGTTGGTAATCCGCCGCGGCGGCAGGCAGCTGCCTGTCCCGATGATTTTGCTGTAAAGAGTCATGCGGTTTTATGTTCAGAAGGAATTCCCTGGGCCGGGACGGCGACATGGGGCGTTGACTCGGATGCGGGCATCAGTTCCGCGATCGATCTGGAGATACGGGATAACACATCATGATGAGCGGCATCGTAGGCGCGTCGTATTGCCCATTCGAAGCCGAAAGCATTTTCGCCGCCATGGCTCTTGAAGACCAGCCCGCGCAAGCCAAGCAGGCTGGCGCCATTGTAACGGGACGGATTCATTCGGCGCGAAAAAGCGCGGATCGCGCCTCTTGCAATCAATGCGCCAAGCATGTTGACCGGATTACGCTTGAATTCAGCGGTCAGCGCATTCTTGACGAAACGGCCGACGCCTTCGGATGCCTTCAGCACGACATTGCCGACGAAGCCATCGCATACCACGATGTCGGTAGTGCCTTCGAAGATATCGTTACCTTCGACGTTGCCATAGAAATTGAGCACACCGCGCTGATGATCCGCGCGCAGCAGCTCGGCGGTACGCTTGACCAGGTCGTTGCCCTTGATGTCTTCCTCGCCGATATTGAGCAGACCAACGGTGGGCCGCGGCTTGCCTTCAACCGCCGAGACCAGCGCCGAACCCATCAGGGCGAACTGATGCAGATGCTGCGGCTCGCAGTCGACATTCGCGCCAAGATCCAGCATGTAGGTCGGACCGTCCTTCTGATTCGGCAGGATGGTACAGATTGCGGGACGGTCCACACCCGGCAGCGTTTTGAGGAGATACCGGGACACCGCCATCAGCGCCCCGGTATTGCCGGCAGATACGCAAGCCTGCGCCCGTCCTTCCTTGACCATATTGATGGCCACGCGCATCGAAGAATCCTTCTTACGGCGCAGGGCGACTTCAATTGGATCATCCATCGTGACGACCTCGGTCGCGTTGACAATGGAAATCCCTGAAAGCGATTCCGCCTTCAGCTTGTGCAATTCAGCCTGGATGATTTCGGAACGACCAACCAGAATCAATTCCGCGTTGGATACGCTCTTCAGAAAGGAAACTGCTGCGGGGACAGTGACGGAGGGACCATGGTCTCCACCCATGCAGTCTATGGAAATGGTAATTGTCATTGTTGTCTTCAGCACCCGGCCCGGGCCGCATCAGAGACCGGAATCGGCATGAGTCAAAATGACGGAGGAAACTGCTTGCGCATTGAAAAAGCGGCGCCAAGTCACCAAACTCGTTACGCCGCGCATGGTCCGGTGCAAGATGATTTATTCGTCGTTCTTGGTCTTCAGAACCTTGCGGCCACGGTAGAAGCCGTTCGGGCTGATGTGGTGACGACGATGGGTTTCGCCGGTGGTCGCTTCCACAGCCAGCGGAGGGGTAACCAGAAAGTCGTGAGCACGATGCATGCCGCGCTTGGACGGGGATTTCTTGTTTTGTTGAACAGCCATGATAACTCCTGAACCAAAGATTTAAAATTTTAACACATCCGGTCCGCCAGCTCGGGCAAAAGCATTGAAGCCGAAAGAGCCTTCAATCAGAGACCGCGTATTTGAAGCAGCATGCACCGGCTCGCACCGGACCTTACGTCAAATTCTTGAGAACCGCGAACGGCGATTCGGGCTTGTCTTCCTTGAGCTTGTCGAGCACCGACTGATCCGGACAGACTTGGTGACGCGGAGACACCGGCAAAGCCAGTAACGCCTCGTCCTCGATCAAGGCCAGGATGTCCATCGTCTTGGATCCGACGATCACATCCACCTCTTCATCTTCCAGCTTCGCTTCCAGCGCATCGGCCGCAGCTTCTTCCCTGGCCAGCACCAGCACCGAGTTTGAATCGATGTCGAACTGAAAGGGATTCAGGCAACGCTGGCACCGCAATTGCACCGCACCGGAAACCCGCAACACCATCTGCGGATGCCCTTCCTTGTCAGCGCCACCGGCAAGCGAATACGACAGCAAGCCATTTGCATCCGTCAATTCGGCCGCAAGGCGAGGCAAGTCGGCCAATGGAAGCTCACCGGAGCGCTCTTCCCGCTGACGGCAAAATTCAAAAGCGTCAATGATGAAAGCGTTCATAGGATTCGACAGGCCCGGAAAACCTGCGATAATAACAGGCTTTTTCTTTATTCGTCAAAGCGTTAGCAAAGATTTTGACGCCTTACCGAATCTCGCCGAAATACGATGCCACACTCCCCGTCCATGCCGCGCCTTATCCTCGGATCGAGCTCCCGTTATCGCAACGAACTGTTATCGCGCCTGCGATTGCCGTTTTCCAGCGTATCGCCCGACATCGACGAGACGCCGATGCCTGGCGAGAGCCCCGAAGCGACCGCACTGCGACTGGCCCAAGCAAAGGCGCAAGCCATCGCCGCCAATGCGCCGGACGCCCTGATCATCGGTTGCGACCAGGTAGCCACACTCGATGGAAGGCAGATCGGCAAGCCTGGGAACCATGAAAATGCGCTGGCACAGCTTCGCCTGATGCGTGGCCGGGAAGTCATCTTCCACACTGCGCTTTGCCTGCTGGATACCAGAACGGATGCCGTCCTGCCATTGCAACTCGACAATGTGCAGGCCTTCGTTCGCTTTCGCGATCTTCCGGACGAGGAGCTCGATGCGTACCTGCGCATCGAGCAGCCGTATGACTGCGCAGGCAGCGCAAAAAACGAAGGTTTGGGCATTGCGCTGATCGAGCGCATCGACAGCAGCGACCCAACCGCACTGACCGGCATGCCTCTTATTGCACTGACCAGCATGCTGCGCCACGCCGGTGTGCAATTTTTCCAGGAGTGACCCCGTGCCAGGCACGCTTTATCTGATTCCCAATCTCCTCGGCGCGCCAGCCGCCGCCGACGAGGGCCTGCTGGCGGCCAGCATCCCCGAGACAGTCATTGCAGAGACTGCAAAGCTGTCGCATTTCATCGCGGAAAACGCGAAAACCACGCGCGCTTATCTTAAGCTGGTCTCGCGCCGAGTTGCGCTTGCCCGTCCCTTGCAAGAAATCCAGATTGCCGAGCTGAATGTCAATACCGAAGCTGGCGCATTGCCAAGCTTGCTGGAGCCGCTACTACAAGGCACCGACACGGGCCTGATTTCTGAAGCGGGTGTACCTGCGGTCGCAGATCCTGGCGCGAACTTGGTTCGCTTGGCGCACGTGCACGGTATTCGGGTCAAGCCGCTGATTGGTCCCTCGTCATTGCTACTTGCCATCATGGCCGGTGGACTGAATGGACAAAGCTTCGCTTTCCACGGCTATCTGCCGATCGACGCCGCACAGCGCCAGCGTCGCATTCGCGAACTGGAGGAGCGTTCACGCAAGGAAAGCCAGACACAGTTGTTTATTGAGACGCCTTACCGCAATGCGGCCCTGCTCGAAGCGCTGACAGCCTCATGCCAACCCGGCACTCTCATCTCGGTGGCAACCGACCTCAGCTTGCCAGACGAAAGCATACAGACGCGCACCGTCAGCGCATGGAAGAGCGAACTGCAAGCGGGGCGCATGCCCGCGTTCCACAAGAAGCCCACCGTGTTCTCGATGCTGGCGTAGTAAGGCTGCCGCGCGGGTCCGGGGCTCAGCGCAGCATGGGCTTGACGTTTCCGAGGACCGAGCTTGTCGCACCGCCGCCAATCGCCGCGCCAAACTTTTTCAGCACGCGTTCCGGCAAAGCTTCCCGCTTCGTGTAATCCACCACATCCTCGGTTTTGAATTCGGTGCGCGCTACGCTGTTGACCGTGCCGAAGCCATCGGCCAGACCCAGTTCCACGGCCTTGCTACCGGTCCAGAACAGCCCGGAGAACAGCTCCGGCGTTTCCTTCAGACGCTTGCCACGCCCCTTGCGCACCGCCTCGATGAATTGTTGATGAATCTCATTGAGCATCGATTGCGCATATTCGACCTGCTTCGGCGACATCGGACTGAACGGATCCATGAACCCCTTGTTCTCGCCCGCAGTGAGCAATCGCCGCTCGACACCGACCTTGTTCATCAGACCGGAAAACCCGAAACCATCCATCAGCACGCCTATCGATCCGACAATGCTTGCCTTGTTGACATAGATACGATCCGCCGCGGCGGCAATGTAATAACCGCCCGATGCGCACATTTCATCGACAACCGCGTAGATGGGTTTCTGTGGATACAGCTGCCGCAGTCGCATGATCTCGTCGTTGATCATGCCGGCTTGAACGGGACTTCCACCCGGACTGTTGATGCGCAGCACCACGCCGACCGCGCCGGCGTCGGAAAACGCCTGGTTCAATGCCGGAATCACGGTTTCTGCAGAGCCGGAACCGCCGCCGGCCTCGATCGAGCCGTCGATTTCCACCATGGCGGTATGCGTACCGACCGATTCCATCTCCGTGTCAGTCAGGTCAAAGGCCAGCGCAAGGCCGAAGAGAATCACGGCAAGGAACGCAAAACGAAAGAAGATGCTCCAGCGCCGTCGGCTCTTCTGTTCGGCGAGCGTGGCGAAGGCCAGCTTCTCCAGGACTTCGCGCTCCCAGGCAGCGTCGCGCGCAGGCGGTGTGTACGTGTTTTCCTTGTTGTTCTCGCTGCTCATTGTCTTGGCTCTTCTTCCTGGCTCTTTCCCGTATGCCGCGGCGCTAGGCGCGGGCTGGTTTTACATAGTCATCCGGCACCCAGAACACCTTGCCGTCATGTTCAATCGCTGAGATAGCACGCAAGCGTCCGCCCCGGCATGGGCCGCCAGCACAGCGCCCGGTTTCCGGATCGTAAATCGCACCGTGTGTGGAACACATCAGATACAAACCGCTCGAATCGAAAAACTGCCCTTCATTCCAATCGAGTTCAATCGGCACATGGGCGCAGCGGTTCAGATAGGCATGCACGCGCCCATCGTAGCGCACGGCAAATCCGGTGCCATCTTCGCCGCCCGCCGTGACCGGAAAGCGCACGCCGCTGCCGCCTTCCGCGAGCGCCAATGCTTCACAGAGGTAAATTTCTTCGGTTGTCATCAGGCGTTTTCAATGAGCCAGGAATGCAATTGCGGCACCGACTCGGCGCTGAACACAGGATTGCAGGCAAGCAGCTCGTCCGGCGTATGCGCGCCGTAATGCACACCGATGCCACTGGCGCCGGCATTCGCAGCCATCTGCAGATCGTGACTGGTGTCGCCAATCATGACGGTACGACTCATTTCCTGTCCCAGCTCACGCGTGATTTCCAGCAGCATCGCCGGATGCGGCTTCGAAAACGTTTCATCGGCGCAGCGCGTGGCATCAAAGACCGAAAGCAGCCCGGCATTATCCAGCGCCCGATTCAGCCCGACACGACTTTTTCCGGTCGCCACCGCAAGGAAGTAGCCTTGCTGAGACAGATCAGCCAGCATTTCCCGCACGCCATCAAACAGCACCAGCTCATGGTCACGGCTCAGGTAGTGAAAACGGTAACGCTCCACCATGCGCGGATAGTACTTGGCTTCCAGACCCGGCAGCACGGTTTGCATTGCTTCCTGCAAACCAAGCCCGATGACGAACGATGCCGCGCGCGTATCAGGCACTGGCAAACCGAGGTCACGCGCGGCGGCCTGTATGCTGCGAACGATGGCGGCGGTGCTATCCATTAACGTGCCGTCCCAGTCGAAAACGATCAAGTCAAATTGTTTTTTCGGCATGGCTTCGGACGATGCCGCCCGCTCCTATTTTCAAATTCGATTATTTCGGCCGAGCCTGACAGGTCGCTCAGGTTTCGATCCTTTCCAAGCCCTTCAGGAATGCAACGCAGTCTTCCGGCAGCGCGGCGCTCAATGTCACCGGCCGACCGCTTTCCGGATGGCTGAAGGTGAGCTTGTGCGCGTGCAGGAACATGCGACGGAATGCCGGCCGCTCGCCCTCGGCGCGCTGCAATTCCCGGTTCAGGCTGAAGTCGCCGTACTTGTCGTCGCCGACGATCGGGAATCCGCTGGAAGCGAGGTGCACCCGGATCTGATGGGTGCGTCCAGTCTTCAACTCCGCTTCCAGCAACACAAAGGGCCCGTATTTTCGCAACAAATTGAACACAGTGTGCGAAGGCAACCCGTCGGATTGCACCCTTACCCGCCGCTCGCCATCCGGCGTGCTGTACTTGAACAGTGGCAAGCGCACATGCTGACGCTGATTGCTCCAGTCGCCCTTCACCAGCGTCAGGTAACGCTTGTCGAGCTGCCCCTCGCGTATCTGTTCATGCAATGAGGTGAGCGCGGATCGTTTTTTCGCCAGAAGCAATATGCCCGACGTATCCCGATCCAGCCGATGCACCAGTTCCAGAAACTTCGCTTCAGGGCGGGATGCGCGCAACTGTTCAATAACGCCATAGCTGACGCCCGAACCGCCATGCACCGCCACGCCAGCCGGCTTGTCGATGACCAGCAGATGACTGTCTTCCAGCAGGATTCGAAATTCCGCTCCGGGGGCAACCGACGTGGCAGGTTTTTCGCTCATGCGCACCGGTGGCAGGCGCAGCAAATCGCCCTGTTTCAGTCGATACGTCTGGTCCACCCGCCCCTTGTTGACGCGAACCTCGCCCGAGCGCAGCACCCTGTACACATGACTTTTGGGAACGCCCTTGAAAACCCGGAGCAGATAGTTGTCGATGCGTTGACCGGATTCTTCTTCGGAAATCGTGATCAACTGGACTTGCGCGGAAACAGGAGATTGCTGACCTGCGGCCGGGATTCTTGCACTTTTCCCGGAAAAGCTCGCTAAGTCCTTCATTTTGAATATATAATCGCCCGACGGTGGCGAGCGGCCGCCGTAGGTGTAAGAATAAAAAGCACATTCTACACAAGGGGCGTCTCCATCGGCCCCGCCAAATTTGCAAATACGATGGAAAAGATGTGTATGCAGCATTTCTGCGCGACCCAGAGTCGCACCCGTTGTTGTGATCGGGCAGCGCGCGAAAATGTTGGATCGATTGTCGCTAAGGATTATTTCAGGCAGCCCGCAACAGCGCGGGCTGCCTGGTTGATGTGGTCTGAAACTGTTTGTTCGCCGAAGCTGCCGGACCGGCATGCCGAACTCGGCAAAACGCGCGCATGCTGCCGCGCCTTGCATAGTCCCGCGCCTCGACCGCGCGGCGCCGACACGCAAGCGGCCGGCATGCGCCGCCAAACGAAGGCCCATCCGCGCCCGGCACGGCGTCGCCCTATTCATTGGCGACCCGCCGCATGGCAATTCCCCTGCCCGACACTCCGCCCTCGCATACATCCCTAAATAGCAGCCGCCGTTCGCGTCCGAAAGCGCCGACGGCACTGAAGATGGCCTTCCAAGGCCACGGAGTGAGAAAAATATGAAAAGGATGTTGTTCAATGCCACGCAGCAGGAAGAGTTGCGCGTGGCAATTGTCGATGGCCAGAAGCTGATCGACATCGATATCGAGACCGCCGGACGCGAGCAGCGCAAGTCCAATATCTACAAAGGCGTCATTACCCGCATCGAACCCTCCCTTGAAGCCTGTTTCGTCAATTACGGCGAAGAGCGCCACGGATTCCTCCCCTTTAAAGAAGTTGCCCGCAGTTATTTCCGTGAAGGCGTCGACGTGCGCAACGCGACGATTCGCGAAGCGCTGCGCGAAGGCCAGGAAATCATGGTCCAGGTCGAGAAGGAGGAACGCGGCAACAAGGGCGCGGCGCTGACGTCCTTCATTTCGCTGGCAGGCCGCTACCTGGTGCTGATGCCGAACAATCCGCGCGGAGGCGGTGTTTCCCGCCGCGTCGAGGGCGAAGACCGGCAGGAATTGCGCGAAACCATGGACAAGCTCGACCTGCCCTCCGGCATGTCCGTAATTGCCCGCACTGCCGGCATCGGCCGCAATGTCGATGAACTGCAGTGGGACCTGAACTACCTGATGCAACTGTGGCGCGCGATCGAAGGCGCCAGCCAGTCAGCATCGGGCGCTTTCCTGATCTACCAGGAATCCTCGCTGGTGATCCGTGCGATTCGTGATTACTTCCAGCCGGACATCGGTGAAATCCTGATCGACACCGACGACATCTACGACCAGGCCCAGCAGTTCATGAGCCACGTGATGCCGGACATGGTGCACCGGGTCAAGCGCTATCGCGACGATGTGCCGCTGTTCTCCCGGTTCCAGATCGAACACCAGATCGAAACCGCCTATTCCCGCACCGTGCCGCTGCCTTCCGGCGGCGCCATCGTGATCGATCACACCGAAGCGCTGGTGTCGGTTGACGTCAACTCTGCCCGCGCGACCCGCGGCAGCGACATCGAGACCACCGCGCTCAACACCAACCTGGAAGCCGCCGATGAAGTGGCGCGCCAGTTGCGACTGCGCGACCTGGGCGGCCTGATCGTGATCGACTTCATCGACATGGAGAATTCGAAGAATCAGCGCGAAGTCGAGACCCGGCTCAAGGATGCGCTGCACTTCGACCGTGCCCGTGTGCAGATGGGCAAGATTTCCCGCTTCGGCCTGATGGAATTGTCGCGCCAGCGCCTGCGTCCGTCGCTGTCCGAAGGCAGCCATGTGACCTGCCCGCGCTGCAACGGCACCGGCCACATCCGCGACACCGAATCCTCCGCGCTGCAGGTATTGCGCATCATCCAGGAAGAGGCGATGAAGGAAAATTCGGCCGCGATCCATGTGCAGGCGCCGGTCGATGTTGCCGCCTTCCTGCTCAATGAAAAGCGTGGCGAGATCCTGAAGATCGAAACCCGCCACCGGGTCAGCGTGATCCTGATCCCGAACAAGCATCTGGAAACCCCGCATTACAAGCTGGAGCGTCTGAAGCACGACGATCCGCGCCTGGAAGATCTGCAGGCAAGCTACGACATGGCCGAGAACGCAGAAACTGACATCAGCTACGGCAAGCGTCAGAAGGAAGAAGCCAAGCCGCGCCAGGAAGCCATGGTCAAGAGCATTACGCCGGACCAGCCGGCGCCGATCGTCGAGCGTCGCCAGCCGGAACCGGTAAGCGTCCCGACCCCAATCGCGCCTGTCGCCGCTCCAGCAGAAACCGGCTTCTTCAGCCGCCTGTTCGGCCTGTTCCGCAAGAAGCCGGTCGAACCGGTTGCCGCGCCCGCTCCGGTGGCCGCCGCGAAACCGGAGAGCGCACGGGAACGCACCGAGCGCAATGGCCGCAACAGCAGTCAGCGCAACCGCAACCGCGGCGGACGCGGCCCGCGTGAGGAACGCGAAGCCGGCAAGCCCGAACTGCGCGAGGAAGGCGCGAAACCCGCCACCGCGCCGCAACCGCGCGGTCCGCGTGCACCGCGCGAAGGTCGTGAAAGCCGTGAAAATCGTGATAGCCGCGAGCCGCGCGAGAATGGCGAAGCGCGCCAGCCGCGCGATAACGCCGAACCGCGTCAGCAACGCGAGCCGCGTGAACCGCGCGAGGCACGCGAGCCGCGTGAAAACGGCGAAACCCGCGAAAACACGCGACGCGAACGCGCACCGCGTGCACCGCGCGAAGATCGCAAGACGGCAGCCAATCCCGCGCCCATGGCCGAGGAATTGCTGAACAACGTGGCCGAGGCCGCGCCGGAAGCCGCATCGATGCCTGAAGCGGGCCCGGCCTTGGTCGAAACCATTGCTGCCCAGACCGGCGCCGAGCAGGAAGGCGTGGAAACCATGGCTGCCGAGGGCACCGAGGAAGGCGACGAGCAACGTCGTCGTCGCCGTCGCCGCGGTGGCCGCAACCGCAACCGCCGCGAGCGCGAGAATGGCGAAGCAATTGAATCGGGCGAGGAGCTCGAATCAATTGCGACGTCGGATGCGCAACCCGAAGCCGCATCGGCTGACGCCGTCAGCGCCGTCATCACCGAAGTCGTGGTAACGGAATCGGTGCAAGTGACCAGTGCCGTCATCGTCACCGAGCAGCCGGCGACGCAGATTGCCAGCGAGCCGGCGACGATGGAAGAAACGGTAGCGGAAGCCGCTCCGGCGACTGCCGCCATGGAAGCTGCAGTTGAATCCGTCGCTGAAACCGCCCCGGCGGTCGCTACGGAAAGGGCGACGGAATCCGCCGCAGTCGTCAACGTGGAAGCGACTGCACAGGCACCAGCCGAAGCTGCTGCACCGGAAACGGCAGCGGACCCGGTGGAAGCCTTTGCCGCACAGAGCGGCGCCGAGCAGGAAGGCATGGAAGCGCCGGCTGCGCAAGCCGCCGAATCGAGCCAGGTCGCGCCTGTAGCGGTCGTTCAAACCAGCGCGGCGCCAGCGCCGGCCGCACCGATCGCTGCCGCACCGCAGGCAACGATGCCGGTCGAAGAGCTGCAATCGATGCTCTCCGCCGCCGGTCTGACGCTGGCCACGACGGACCCGGAAAAACTGCGCGCCGCGCAGGAAGCCGCGGCCCGTATCCAACCGGCGCCACGCGTGCCGCGCGAACGCAAGCCGCTGCCGCCGGTGTCCAACGAGCCGCTGATCCAGATCGAAACCAACCGGTATTGATTGGAAAATCGAAGCGCCTTCCGTGATCGGGAGGCGCGGGATGACAGCAAAAGGGAGCTTCGCGCTCCCTTTCTCCTGTCTGGCGCGGCAATACGCGCATATGCGCATGCGGCCTGCACCGTGCGACGTCTGTGTTACCGCAGCGCCCGTGGTATCGTTAGCAGTTCGCGTATCGCCCGCAGTCACTACAACACTCCTCACATGAATCACCGAGTCATCCCAGTCCTGGATCACCGTCAACGCGCCACGTCACTGGCCGTCCCGGAACGCCTCGAGGCACCGAACGGCTTGCTGACCGATGCGCTCGCGCGCCCCTTGCGCGACCTGCGCATTTCGGTCACCGACCGCTGCAATTTCCGCTGCGTGTATTGCATGCCCAAGGATGTCTTCGACAAGAACTATGCGTTCCTGCCGCAGAGCGCCCTGCTCTCCTTCGAGGAAATCACCCGCGTGGCGCGCGTGTTCGTCGCGCACGGCGTGGAGAAGATCCGGCTGACCGGCGGCGAGCCGCTGCTGCGCAAGCACATCGAGCGGCTGATCGGCATGCTGCGCGAGATCAGGACCCCGGACGGCCGCGAGCTCGATCTCACGCTCACCACCAACGGCTCGCTGCTGGCGAAGAAGGCGCGCGCGCTGAAGGACGCCGGCCTGAACCGGGTCACGGTCTCGCTCGACTCGCTGAACGATGCCATCTTCAAACGCATGAACGATGTCGATTTTCCGGTCGATGATGTGTTGCACGGCATCGAGGCGGCACAGGCCGCGGGACTCGGACCGGTGAAGGTCAACATGGTGGTCAAGGGCGGCGTCAACGATGGCGAAATCCTGCCGATGGCGCGCCGCTTCAAGGACACGCCGACCATCCTGCGCTTCATCGAATATATGGATGTGGGCGACAGCAACGGCTGGAAGATGGATGAAGTGATTCCTTCAGCCGAAGTCGTGCGCCGCATCGACGCCGAACTCCCTCTCGAAGAAATCGAGCCGAACTATACCGGCGAAACCGCCGAGCGCTGGCGCTACCGCGACGGCGGCGGCGAGATTGGCGTCATTTCCAGCGTCACCCAGGCCTTCTGCAGCGACTGCAGCCGCGCTCGCCTGTCCACCGAAGGCAAGCTCTACACCTGTCTGTTCGCCACCGGCGGTCACGATCTGCGCGCGCTGCTGCGCACGGGTCGCAGCGACGCCGAAATTGCCAGCGTCGTGGCCGGCATCTGGCGTGATCGCGGCGATCGCTATTCGGAATTGCGTGCGGCCGGCGTTCCCGACCCCTCGCGTACCGCAGGCAAGAAAGTTGAAATGTCATACATAGGCGGATAAGAAAACCATGAGCCACCCCACCTTGCAGGACGTCGTCAGCTGCCTGTCCGGCTACGACCCGAATGCGCTGCCGGTCGCGCAGGCACAGCAAATCATCAAGAGCTTCGTCACACCGCTGCATGCGATCGAAAAGGTCGCCATCCGCAGCGCGCTGGACCGGGTACTTGCAGCCGACATCATCTCGGGCATCAACGTACCGGCGCATGACAATTCCGCGATGGATGGCTATGCCTTCGCCAGCAGCGACCTGCCCGCCGCAGATGCCACGCGCGAACTGCGCGTGGTCGGCGCCGCCTTTGCCGGCCGCGCTTGGGAAGGCGAACTCAAGGCGGGCGAATGCGTGCAGATCATGACCGGCGCAGTCATGCCCGCCGGTTGCGACACCGTGGTGCCGCAGGAATTCATCGAACAGACCGGCGCACAGGCCATTTCGCTGCCAGGCGGCGTGGTGCGCGCCGGCGACAATCGGCGCCTGAAAGGCGAGGATCTCGCGGCTGGACAACCGGCGCTGCAAAAGGGTCGCATCATCCGCCCGGCGGACCTGGGCCTGCTGGCTTCGCTGGGCATTGCGGAAGTGCCGGTGCAACGCCGCCTGCGCGTGGCTTTCTTTTCCACCGGCGACGAATTGCGCTCGATCGGCGAGCCGCTGGACGAAGGCTGCGTCTACGACAGCAACCGCTACACGCTGTACGGCATGCTCTCGCGCCTGGGCTGCGACTTCATCGACATGGGCGTGGTGAAGGACGATCCGGCGGCGCTGGAGGCGGCCTTTCGCAGCGCCTGCGAGAATGCCGACGCCATCATCACTTCCGGCGGCGTCTCGGTCGGCGCGGCCGACTACACCCGCGACATGATGGCCAAGCTCGGCGACGTCACTTTCTGGAAGATCGGCATGCGCCCGGGTCGGCCAATGGCCTTCGGCAAGATCCATTCGGCCGGCAGGAGCGCCTATCTGTTCGGGCTGCCCGGTAATCCGGTCGCGGTGATGGTCACTTTCTACTTCTTCGCGCGCGAAGCGCTGCTGCACATGATGGGCGCCGACAGCGAGCCACTACCGCTGCTGCAGGCGCGCTCGGAAGGCGCGATACGCAAGAAACCGGGCCGCACCGAGTACCAGCGCGGCATCCTGTACCGGGCTACGGATGGCAGCCGGCAGGTACGTATCACGGGCTCGCAGGGTTCGGGCATCCTGCGCTCGATGTCGCAGGCCAATTGCATGGTGGTGCTGGGCCACGAGCTGGGCAATGTGCAGGCTGGCGACATGGTCGATGTGCTGCCGTTTGAAGGCTTGATTTGAAGCGTGCCTAGCGGCCCGTAGGGCCTGCTCCGCCCACGCGTTGATCGAACAACCGCGTGGGCGGAGCAGGCCCTACGGGCCAGCAGGCGGCGTAACCAAATCGAAAGCAAACAGGGGACGCAAACCGTCCCCTGTTTCTTTTCAGTCTCCGGCGTTCAGCCATGCCGGAGTCTTACCTCCCCCATCACGGCGCGGTACAGGCATAGCTGTCCGCCACATTGATGCTGCCGCTGCCCTTGTAGCGCGGATAAGTCGGATACCGGCACAGCGGACGCGAGCGACCGCTGGTGGCGGTGACGGTGTCGGTGCCGACCAGCACATCCGGCGCCGTACCCTGCGTCACCCATTTGTCCAGCGCCGTCATCGCATCCCAGGCCGGCACGAAGGTGCCGTCGCCATGGCCCATGCCGGGCACGTTGTAGAAGCGGATGTAGGAATCCACCGCCGACTGTCCATCCTTCGCGACCTGGGCGTTGTAGTAGGCGATGGTCACGTTCGGGCTGATCACCTCGTCGGCCAGGCCATGCAGGATGATCAGCTTGCCGCCGCGCGATCGGTAGGCCGAGATGTCCGGATTCATCGCGCCCACCGTGGCCGACAAATCCACCAGCCGCTGCTGATACTGGCCGGGGTTGTTCAGGTCGAAGTGCAAGCTGTCGAGCGACGGATTCTTGGTCACGAAGTACTTCAGGTAGCCATCGCCTTGGGCGTACAGATAGCCGTTGGCCGCTACCGTCGGCGGCGACAGCAGCGTAGCCGAGGTGCCGAGGCCAAGTCCGCCGGAGAAATCCGCACCCTGCAGAATGTTGTAGCCCTGGTGCCGGTTCACGCCGTAGGCGAGCTGGTAAGGCAGCACCAGGTCGTCCTGGATCGCGGCCACGGTGCCCAGCTGCGCATCGGACAGGCAGGAATCGCCGGTGTCGGCGCCGCTCGGGCAGCGCAACGCGGCGGTGATGGTCGACGCTTTGGCGCGGCAGGCCGCCACATTGCTGACGATGCCATCCGTCGCGCCGTCGTCCGCGTCGCAGTTGTCGAGCACGGTCTTCAGAATCAGCTTCTGCTTGGCCGTATTGATGTAGCCGCCCGGCGTGCCGTAAGCCGCCTGGCCGATCTTCACGCCCTGCAATCGCACACCGGAGAAGTTCAGCGCCGGCGCATTCGCGATCACGCCGTCGTAATCCGAAGCAAAGCGCTCGACCACGGTCATGCCTTCCCGGCCGCCGGTGGAGGCGCCCGCGAAGTACGACTTGTCCGGCGACTTGGCATAGAACTGCTTGATCAGCGCGAAGGCTGTGTCATGCGTCTTCTTCAGGTGCTCGAAACCGAAGTTGTTGATCGCAGCTTCATTCAGCGCGAAATCCGCGGTCGCGCTGTTGCCGGTATGGCCGGAATCCGAGCCGAAGGTGGCATAGCCCTGCGCCAGCGGCACGCTGCCCGGCGCGAAGGACACGGCGGTGGTGCCGGTCACCACGGTGCCGTTGTAGCCGCCGCCACCCATCTGCACCGCCTTGCCGTTCCATGCGGTCGGCAGATTGAGCTCGAAATTGATGTCCGGGGTGCCGGCTGCGGCGCTGGCGGCCGGCGTGATCTTGCCGATGACTTTGCAGTATTCGCCGTTGCTGTTGCCGGCGTCGGTTGCCTTGACCACGGTTGCCGACGTGACGCTGGCACCGCCGGTGGCCAGACCAATGGACGCGGCCGGCACCGTCTTGCCGCTCATGTCGGCGCAGGTCACCGTCTGTGCGGCTTGCTGACTGGATGCCGGCGTGTTGTCATCGCCGCCGCCGCAACCGGCGAGCAGCATGGCAACCGCGGAAGCGCTCAGGGTGTAACGGAACGCGCGCATGGCGTTCGGGCTTGCAGGGAAATGCATGGTCTCTCTCCTCGGGGACATGGATGAATGCTGGCTGTTATTGTTTTCCCAGATTCTATGCCGCGCATTTCGAAGAGCGGTCACGCATTTCGAAGATCGAAACTAGAGGATGATTTCCATCAATCCAA
The DNA here is from genome assembly GCF_016632335.1 of Noviherbaspirillum pedocola. GTDB lineage: Bacteria > Pseudomonadota > Gammaproteobacteria > Burkholderiales > Burkholderiaceae_D > Noviherbaspirillum_A > Noviherbaspirillum_A pedocola. The sequence goes on along the minus strand of NZ_JAEPBG010000002.1, from coordinate 263,371 downwards.
CGAAGACTGTGGCGCAACAACACATGCTTATGGGCAAACATGCCCGCTCGAAGAAAGAGGGATAAGTGCGTCCGCGCATGTCGCAAAACATGCAGGAAGCCAGCTTCGATTCAGGACTCATCCAGACCCCGCGCATTCAGCAGTTCCGACAAGGCTTCTTCCGAAGTGGCATACAGCGCCGGATCGGTGATCTGCGTGCGCAGCGCCTGGCCGAAGTAGCTGCGCATGAAGGTGCTGGCCGTATAGCGGGTCACGCGGCTGTAAAAGCGCTGCGTCAGATCGCGCACCATGGCGATGTAGTCGTCCATCAGCTCGGGCGCAATCGAAAAGTTGTCGTAATTGACGATGGTCGGTACCCGTTTCCCCAGCGGTTCCAGGTGCCGCGCTACCGCATCACGTATGTCCTCGACGTCCGCACGATGCCTGACCTCGTAGCCTTCGAAGTTGATGTAGAACACGCCGCGCCTGGCATCGTATTGCATGCGCTGGTCCAGCGGCAGGAACAGGATGTCCTCACGCAATCCCATCAGCGCCGGACGGAAGATGCGCGCATCCATCAACTTCAGCTGCGGACTTACCGCCGGCGCGAAACGCATCTGCGCCAGCACATCGCGCTCGAGATCGATGCCCGGCGCAATCTCGATGACCTCCAAACCGCCAGCGGTGAGCCGGAACACGCAGCGTTCGGTGATGTACAGCACAGTCTGACCGCGCGCGATGGCTTGTTCGCCGCTGAAGGTGCGGTGTTCAACTTCCTCGATGAACTTGCAATTGCCACCCTCCTTCAGGATGCGCAACTGCCCATGCTCGACCGCGATCTGTAAATCGCCGGCGGTGAAGGTGCCGACGAACACCACTTTCTTCGCGTTCTGGCTGATGTTGATGAAGCCGCCGGCGCCGGCCAGGCGCGGGCCGAACTTGCTGACGTTCAGGTTGCCGCAGCGGTCGGCCTGCGCCAGGCCGAGAAACGCGGCATCGAGCCCGCCGCCATCGTAAAAATCGAATTGCGATGGCTGGTCGATGATCGCATCCGCATTCGTCGCCGCGCCGAAGTTCAGACCGCCGGCCGGTATGCCGCCGACCACACCGGGCTCGGCGGTCAAGGTCACGAGGTCCAGTATCCTTTCCTGGGCGGCCACCGCGGCCACGCCTTCCGGCATGCCGATGCCGAGGTTCACCACGCTATTGGGCTGCAGCTCGAGCACTGCACGGCGCGCGATGATCTTGCGCTCGGACAGGGTCATCGGCGCCAGCGTTGACACGGGCACCCGCAGTTCGCCGGCAAAAGCCGCGCTGTAGGGCTCGATGAAGGTCTGCATGTGGTATTCAGGCCGCTCGGCCACGACCACGCAATCGATGAGCACGCCGGGAATCTTCACTTGCCGCGGATTGAGCGTGCCGGCTTCGGCGATGCGCTCGACCTGCACGATGACGATGCCGCCGGAATTGTGCGCCGCCATCGCAATGGCCAGCGCTTCCAGCGTCAGCGCTTCGCGCTCCATCGTCACATTGCCGTTCGCATCCGCCGTGGTGCCGCGGATGATGCCGACGTTGATCGGCAAGGCCTTGTAGAACAGGTATTCCCTGCCGCCTATCGTCATCAGCTCGACCAGGTCTTCTACGGTGCGCGCATTGATCTTGCCGCCGCCATGGCGCGGATCGACGAAGGTGCCCAGGCCGACATGCGTCAGCACGCCCGGCTTGCCGGCCGCAATGTCGCGAAACAGGTGGGAAATCACGCCCTGCGGCAGGTTGTAGGCTTCGATGCGGTTGTCCATCGCCAGCCGCTGCAGCTTCGGCACCAGGCCCCAGTGGCCGCCGATGACGCGCTTGACCAGGCCTTCATGGCCGAGGTGATTCAGTCCGCGGTCGCGGCCGTCGCCCTGGCCGGCGGCGTAGACCAGCGTCAGGTCGCGCGGCGCGCCGGCATCGCGGGCCTCGGCATCGCCCTGGCCGAGAAAGCGCCGCTCCAGCGCAATCGCAATGTTTTCCGGGAAGCCGATGCCGACGAAGCCGCCGGTGGCGATGGTGTCGCCGTCATGAATCAGGCGCACTGCCTCGGCGGCGGAAACGATCTTGCTGCGGTGGGCAGCGCGCGAGGCGGCGGCGCGCTGGTCGAGTGCGGCGGCGGGAACGCTGGGCTGGGACATGGCGCGGGTCTCCGTATCGGTTTTTTGCAGATTATGCATCCGACAAGCCCGGAACCGGTTTGCGCGCCGCTTAAATCAGCTCGGCTCGCCCGGCTCCGCGCCCAGTAGATGCCGGGCCATGTCCGCCGGCAGCGCTTCCACCGACTTCAGCTTGCGCGACATTTGCCGGCTGCGGGTTTCGGCCTGCTCGATATTGCGGGCCGCGCGTTCCAGGGTTTGCTTGGTCGCGGCCAGCACATCGCCGAACTTGCCGAACTCGGTCTTGACCGCACCCAGCACCTGCCAGACCTCGGACGACCGTTTTTCCAGGGCCAGCGTGCGAAAGCCCATTTGCAGGCTGTTCAGCAGCGCCGACAGCGTCGACGGTCCGGCGATCGTCACCCGGCAGCGACGCTGCAGCTCGTCGGCCAGGCCGGGGCGGCGCATCGCTTCGGCGTACAGGCCTTCAGTGGGCAGGAACAGGATCGCGAAATCGGTGGTCAGCGGCGGCGACAGGTACTTCTCGGCGATGGTCTTGGCCTCGTTGCGCAGCGCGCGCTCGAGCTCGCGGCAGGCGGCATCGTGACCGTCGGCGTCGGCGCGTTCGGCGCAGTCGAGCATGCGCTCGTACTGCTCCTTCGGAAATTTCGCATCGATCGGCATCCATACCGGCGGGCCGTCATCGGAAGCGCCGGGCAGCCGGATTGCGAATTCCACCCGTTCGCCGGTGCCGGGGATGGTTTCGACGTTGCGCGCGAACTGGTCGGCGGTGAGCATTTGCTCCAGCAGCATCTCGAGCTGCACCTCGCCCCAGGTGCCGCGCGTCTTCACATTGGTCAGCACCCGCTTCAGGTCGCCGACGCCGACGGCGAGCTGCTGCATTTCGCCCAGGCCCTGGTGCACCTTGTCGAGGCGATCCGACACCAGCCGGAAGGATTCGGAGAGTCGATTTTCCAGCGTCGAATGCAGCTTCTCGTCCACGGTGCGGCGCATCTCTTCCAGCCGGGTGCCATTGTCGGTCTGCAGGTCGCGGATCTTGGCTTCCAGGGTTTCGCGGATTTCGCCCATGCGCTGCGCATTCGATTCGGTGAGCGTGGCCACGGTCTGATTCAGCGTGTCGGCGAAGCGCTTGAGCGCCGACGCCTGCTCCTCGCGCCCGGCCTTGGCCTGCAGCGTGATCGCATTGCGCATCGCTTCGAGCTGCTGCGCATTCAATTCGGACAACTTCGCCAGCTGCTGCGCGAAGCCGTCGATCTGGCCGTTCTGCAGCGTAGCCACGCCGGTCAGCTGCGCGCCGATGTTGCGCTGAAATTCGGAGAGCGCGCCAGTCAGTTCCTGGCGATTGCCCTGGGCGCTGGACTGCACTTCGGCGCGCAACTGGCGCTCGGTGCGCTCGCTGGTTTTTTCCAGGATGGCGATCATCGCATCGATGCTGTTGTCCTGGTCGCGTCGGCCCTGCAGCAGTAGCAAGACCTGCAGGCCGATGATCGCCGCTGCTGCCGCGAGCAGCAGGGTGAGCTGAAAGGTCGTCATGGTGTCAGCCGTGGGTGTTGCGCATCCAGTCGGCGGTCTGGAAGAAGGAATGGAGCAATCGCTCCTGCAGGCTGCGGTCCAGGCCGATCTCGTGCATGGCCATGGCCATGCAGCGCAGCCACTGGTCGCGCTCCCGGGTAGCGATGGAAAACGGCAGATGGCGTGCGCGCAGCCGAGGATGGCCGAAGCGGGAAATGTAGTGGTCCGGGCCGCCGCTCCAGCCGCACAGGAACCAGAACAGCTTGTCGCGCGAGCCTTCGGTGGTTGGCGGATGCATCGCGCGCAGCTCGGCGAATTCGGGTTCGAGTTCCATCAGGTCGTAGAAGCGGTCGACCAATTCGCGCAGGCGGGCTTCGCCGCCGATGATGTCGAAAAGCGTGGGGGTGTGTTCGTCAGTCATGGGGCGCAATGATAGCGCAGGCGTGGGCGGGAATCGGACTTTGAGGACGTTTGGACAAGGGGAGTTTTGCATAGGGCCTGCTGCGCTTCCCGTAGGTCGGGCTGACGAAGAAAGCCCAACATGCTCGCGGCCCGCAGGCGCTGAATGTTGGGCTTTTCAGCCCAACCTACGCATTACGCAGCGTCTGCAACGGCGGCTGGCGCAGCACATTGCGCAGCCCGGCCCAGCCGCCGATGAGCGCGCAGGCAGCACCAACCGCCATGCCGGCCAGCCAGACCAGCGGGCTGAAATGCCATGGAAAGTCGAACACATACTGCGCCAGCGCCCAACCGGTCGCCGCCGCCCCGGTCGCGGCAAGAAAGCCGGAAAGGCTGCCGACCAGCGCGAACTCAAGCCACTGCGCGCGCGACAACTGACGCCGCGTGGCGCCGAGCGCACGCAGCAGTCCGGCTTCGCGGATGCGTTCGTCATGGGTGCCGGCCAGCGCCGCGTACAGCACCAGCACGCCTGAAGCCAGCGTGAACAGGAACAGGAATTCCACTGCCCGCACTACCTGGTCGACCACGCCTTGAATTTGCCGCAGCACCGCGCCAACATCGACGACGGTCAGATTCGGGAAATCCCGCACCATCTCGCCGATCAGCGCTTCCTTGCCCGGCGGCAGGCGGAAAGCGGTGATCCAGGTCTGCGGCAGATCGGTCAACAGCGCCGGGTTCAGCAGCACAAAGAAATTCACGCGGAACGAACCCCATTCCAGCTTGCGCAGGCTGGTCACCTCGGCATCGACGGTTTCCCCCGCCACATCGAAACGCAGGCGGTCACCGACGCGGATGTTGAGCGTCTTCGCCAGGCCGATTTCCACCGAAGCCTGCGGCTTGCTGTCGTCCAGCCATTTGCCGGCGACGACTTCATTGCTCGGCGGCAGCGCGGCGACCGCGGACAGATTGAATTCTCGCTCCACCAGCCGCTTGGCGCGGTCCTCGATGAAGCTTTCGCCGGTGATATCGGCGTCATTGATGCGCGTCAGGCGGCCGCGCACCATCGGATACAGCGGCGCGTCCGTCACTCCGGCGCGGGCCAGCAGCGCGGCAAAAGCCGGTTTCTGGTCAGTCTGGATGTTCAGCACGAACTGATTCGGCGCATCCGGCGGCGTCGCCGCGCGCCAGGCGTCGATCAGCTGGCCGCGCACCACGGTCAGCAGCAGCAAGGCCATCAGGCCGAGCGACAGCGCCACCACCTGCAGGATGGTCGCGCCGGGACGCCGCTGCAGCGCCGCCAGCGCAAATCGCCATGCGGTATGACTGGACGCTTCCCGCAGCAGCCGCAGCGCGCGCAGGCCGAGCCAGGCGACCAGGGCAAACAGCACCAGCGCGCCGAGAAAGCCGCCGGCGGTCAACAGTCCCAGGCGCAGATCGCGCGCCTGCCACAGCAACAGCAACACGAACACCGCCAGCCCGAGACCGTAAGTCGCCAGCGTGGCGGGACGCGGCGGCGGCGTTTCGCGCCGGATCACACGGTTGTGCGGCACCCCGCGCAATTGCAGCACCGGCGGCAACGCGAAACCGGTCAGCAGCAGCAGGCCGAAAGCCAGACCCTGCAGCGCCGGCGCGAAGCCGGGCGCCGGCAGATCGGCCGACACCAGCTGCCCGAGCCAGACCAGCAGCAGGTAATGCGCGCCGAAACCGACCAGCACGCCGGCCAGACTACCGGCCACGCCGACCAGCAGGAATTCGATCAGCACCATGCGCGTCAATTCGGACTGGGTCAGGCCCAGGCAGCGCATCATCGCGCAGGCATCGAGATGGCGCAGCAGATAGCGTCGCGCCGCGATCGCGATCGCCACCGCAGCCAGCATCGCCGACAGCAAGCCCACCAGGGACAGGAAGCGCTCGCCGCGTTCCAGGGTCGCGCGCATCTCCGGGCGTCCTGATTCGAGCGATTCGAGCTGAATGCCGCGCAGCTTTTGCGCGGCGATGCGCTCTTCCGCCCAGTGCTGGTAAGAAGTGATCGCTTCAGGCGGTCCGGACAACAGCAGCCGGTAGGTGATGCGCGAGCCGAATTGCACCAGCCCGGTCGAAGGCAGATCGGATGCGGCCAGCATGACCCGCGGCGCGAAATTCATGAAGGCGGCGCCGCGGTCCGGCTCGATGGCGATCGCCGCGGCAATGCGAAAACTGCGCTCGCCGAGCTTGATCGCATCGCCAACCGTCAGGCTGCGCGCCGCCAGCAGATTGGCATCGACCCACACCGTGCCCGGCGCCGGCGTGCCCTTGGACGGCACGGCATCATCGCCGCGAAACAGCTTCATCTGGCCGCGCAGCGGGTAGCTCGGCGACACCGCCTTCATCGACACCAGTCCGGTAGTCGCTGGCACACTGCCTGCGCCGCCGCTGCTGGCCATGCTGGGAAAGACCGCGGTGTCGGCCGTGGCCAGGCGCAGCGCCTCGGCCTTTTCCCGCCAGGAAGCGTCGAGCGGCCCATCGGCGCGCAGCACCAGGTCGGCGGCAAGCAGCGCATTCGCATCGCGTGCCATGCCGCTCTTCATCCGGTCGACGAAGAAGCCGACCGAGCACAGCGCCGCTACCGCCACGGTCAGCGCTACCAGGAGAAAACGCAGCTCGCCGGCGCGCCAGTCGCGCCGGGTCATGCGCAAGGCTTGCGCGAGGATCATGTGACGAACTTGCGCACCAGCCAGCGCATGCCGCGCCACAGCTTGGGCAGCAGCCACAGCGCGAAGATGAGGAAAACACCCAGCAGCACGAACCACAGCCAGGGATGGAAGAAAGCGGCCCAGAGTCCGCCGGCAACGGCGGCTTCCTCGGAAAACGACGCGGCCCAGTTGCTGAAGGGTTCCGGCGAGGTATTGATCAGCGCACGGCTGCCGGCCTTGGTGAAATGCGCGCTGGCCGCCAGGCTGCCGCCGAGCAGCGCAGCGACCGTGGTCCAGGAAGGATCCATCTTGCCGAGCGCAGCCACCGAAAGGATGGCGCCGGCGGGAATGCGAATGAAGGTATGCACCGCATCCCAGGCCGAATCGAAGCCGGGCACCTTGTCGGCCAGGAATTCGATCACCATCAGCGCGCCGGAAACCCCGAGCACCCACGGCGTCTCCAGCACCTGCAGGCCGGGCGGCAGATCGAGCCAGCCGAAACGCGCCAGGCAACCCGCCAGGAACACGCTCATGTACAGGCGCAGGCCGCTGGCCCAGGAAAGTCCGCCGGCAAGCGCGGCGGTGGACAAGGTATCAACCATGATCGATCCGTATCAAAACATGCCTGTCGCGCCTCTCGCGGCCCGCGAGTGGCCGCAAGACGCTCAGGCCGACGCAAAGAAGGTGTCGACCTCCTTCAGATAGCGTTCGCGCGTGGCTTCGTCAAGGAAAGACGCGGCGAAGCTGTTGCGAGCCAGGCGCTGCGCATGCTCGCGGGTCAGCGGCAGTGAATCGAACAGCGCGACGAAGTTGTCATTCACATAGCCGCCGAAATAGGCCGGGTCGTCCGAGTTCACCGTGGCCGCGAGGCCGGCATCGAGCAACTCCAGCATGTTGTGGTCATGGATCTGGTCGAATACGCGCAGCTTCACGTTCGACAGCGGGCATACCGTCAACGCAATTCCCTCTTTCGCGACGCGACGCGTCAGCTCGGCATCCTCGAGGCAGCGCACGCCATGATCGATGCGTTCGACATGCAGCACATCGAGCGCGGTGCGGATGTACTCTGGCGGGCCTTCCTCGCCGGCATGCGCCACCAGGTGCAGCCCGAGTTCGCGGCAGCGGGCGAATACCCGCGCAAATTTCTCCGGCGGATGGCCGCGCTCGGAAGAGTCGAGGCCAACGCCGATGAAACGATCGCGGAACGGCAGCGCCTGCTCCAGAGTGGCGAAAGCCTCCTCCTCGGACAGATGGCGCAGAAAGCACAGGATCAAGGCGGCGGTCATGCCCCATTCGCGCTGCGCATCCTGCAGCGCGCGGTGTATGCCATCGATGACGACGCCCATCGGGATGCCGCGCGCGGTGTGGGTTTGCGGATCGAAGAAGATCTCGGTGTGGCGCACATTGTCGGCATGCGCACGTTCGAGATAAGCGCGTGTCATGTCATAGAAGTCGCGCTCGGTTTGCAGCACACTGGCGCCGGCGTAATAAATATCGAGGAAGGATTGCAGATCGGTGAAGGCATAGGCACGCCGCAGCTCATCGACCGACGCATAGGGCAGCCGTATGCCGTTGCGTTCCGCCATCTCGAACATCAGCTCGGGTTCCAGCGAGCCTTCGATATGCATGTGCAATTCGGCTTTCGGCATTGCGCAGACGAGCTCGCGCAGCGTTTGATTCATGGCTTTCTCCAGAAGCGTAGACGGACATGTTAAGCGTTTAGCAAACCGCGTGCCACCGCACCGGCTAGCTTAGACGCAAGGAATGGTTTTGTTTTCGACAAGAAAATGATGCTATTTTTCAGCATTTTTCCTGTGGATAAATTTCGGTTGATTTCGCTCAAGCATTTTTCGCCGGATTTGCCCAAGAATCGAGCCTCTACCTCAGCCCCTTCCCAGACGGAACCGATATGGAAACGATACGCGACACCGAGCAGGCCATCAGTCAACTCGTTGCTGCCGCCGGCGATTTGAGCATGCGTGAGGCGCACCTGTATCGGCAGTCTTTGCTGGCGCTGGTAAGACTGGCAAAGGCGGAACAACTGCGCGAGGTCCGCACGAGCGTCAGCCATCTTCTCGGCGACGCTCACCGTGACGGCTATGGCTCCACGATCGGCTCGCAAGGCATTTCCACCGCCTTCAATTCACTGAACTGAAATCTTGGCGAGCCAAGGCCCTCAATTCCACCGACCGCTGGCGCCGCCGACACTGTATCGGCCGGCGCCAAGAAAGATCAGCGCAAGCGCGGTAAATAAATAAAACCCCTGCAGTTCGAGCGCCCAACCACCGGTTTTTCCGATAGCGAAGAATTGGCTGGTATGCGCCAGCCACAGTGCAGTCAGCATATTGATCACGATGATGCCCGCTGCCAGCCGCGTCCAGATACCAAACAACACGCACAGCGGCGCCAGGATCTCTCCGATATACACCAGGTAAGCCAATGCCCCCGGCAAGCCCGCCTTGGCCAGCATGCCAAGGACCGGATCGACGCCATTGATGAGCTTCGAGACGCCGTGAAAAAGTATCAGGATCGCCAGGCAGGCGCGCAACACCAGCTTGCCGAAATCGTTTGCTCCTCTCATCGCATTCTCCTTACTTGGCAATTTTTTAGCACGCGGATCATACCTCAGCAGCGCAGGGTACGTGGCGAATACATTGCAGAACAGCAATTACATGCTGCTCGCCCGCTACCGGCGGGCACATCGGCACGAAGAGCGCCATCGTTGCGCGGGAAGTGACATGCCATTCAATTTTTCGCGCGATCACAGAACTAAAGCCTTCCGGCACCCATCTGAAATTGAGTACGGTTGACGAACAGGAGCACTTCATGCAGCAGAAAGAAACGCATTTGCCGACCGAAGCTGATATCGGAAGCGGCGAGAAAGGGCCTGCGGAGCAGGAAACGCAGAAGATGATTGAGCAGATCGGCGACAAGGTAAGCGAAACGCATCAGCAAAAGGACGGGCAGCGCGAGCGTTCCGACAACCCGCGCGCATGAAGGCGCGAGGTCGCTGCCGCAACGGCAGTGTTCATCGCCAGGTTTCGGCCTGGCGATTGGTTTATTTCTGCGAAGATCCCGATCCGCCCTGCCCCTGCATTGCGCCGCCACTCTGATCAGCGCCGTGATGCATGTGATGAGGCTTGTGATGCGCACCATGACGTGCCCGGTGCTCGGTTCCCGACATCGATTTTCCGCTTGCCGACGCTCCGCTGGTACCGCTCTGACTGCTCTGGAGCTCTTGCGCACGGCGCTCTACCTCAGTGACCTTGGACGGATCCGTGCTCTCGCTGATGCCGCTGGTCGGCGCGTTCTGTGCAAACGCAGCAGCGGCGCTGAAAAACAGGGGTAATGCCAATAAACCGATCTTTTTCATGGCCATCCTTTTTCAGTTGTAAAAATAGAATGGATGGTTTTCACCGGCGATGGTTCCCGTCGCCGCACCAGCCGGCGCTTTGCGCAGGATGCTTCTCGATGGCATAATCGCCGTTCCCCAAGGGAAGCGTGGCCGAGTGGTTGAAGGCACCAGTCTTGAAAACTGGCGACGGGGTGACCCGTTCGTGAGTTCGAATCTCACCGCTTCCGCCAACATTCCAACGAACACGCGGCTTTCGGGCCGCTTTTCTTTCCTGCTCACAGATTGACCCCCGAATAAGAACGCGGTGCAGGCGGTGTGGGGCAATCTCCGTCCGATTAGCGTAAGGCTGTCCTTCTGATCATTAAAACAATCTCGAATCGTGCTACTCGTGAAATTTTCGGTTCGGCTCTTTGATTGCCTTATCAAGCTTTCGGGCTCGCCAACCCGGCACGCGGTGGAGGATATCTTGGTGTTGCCTTCGGGAGTGGTCAGGCCGGTTGATGGATTTCATGGCTTTCAGCGCCGGCTGGCTTTCGCTTGCCGTCGCTTCTGAGCCTACGTCTATCGTCTTCCGGGGAAGTCACCGTCATGAACCTTCTTCGACAGATCTGCCAAGCAGCCTTTTCCTGATAGCTGTGTGGAGCGATAGCACCAACTGAAACACGGAATTCCACTCTCTTCTCATACCCTCCGAATTCTGTAAGCTCAGTGCGGCAACGGGTTTGAACTCATCATTGCAAATGATAAACAGGCGGCATACAGAGACATGACGTTCACCGCTCTGTTGCAACCTGTAGGGTACGGTTTTACAGTCCATGAGTTTCACTCGACGTCTCGTGATTGGGCTGCAGAGTGGATGCCATTCCCGCGTAAAGTGCATGAGGCAGCTCTGGCGCATGTAGCTGAAAGGGGCGCGACCGAAGTTCCGCGCTTGCGAAGCGATTTATCTGAAAAGCAGAGGCAGTTAATGGAAGCGCGGGCATTTCATTGCAAGATGGAAATGCTCGAGACCTGGACCACACCGGTCCGAACGATTCTTTTGCATAAATGATCGGCAAGTCGAAAATCACATAAGGAATTGCGACCAAGGCATCGAAATTTGTCTACGTTAAAGTATGAGTTTATGAAGTCGTGTAAGAAGGCCCATAAAATCTCGAACTTGCAAAAAAACTCCATATTGCACTCTCACCGATGGTCTGGCATTATTCTCGGCTCACCATTTGGCAATTTTATCCATAGAAAAGAATGAGCTACACTCTCGACAAAGACGGAATATACCGGCCAGAAACCCCTGTAGCACATAGGAACGAAGAATATCAAGAGTCAGGTTTTACGACGCTACTTAATATGCAATCCAAACATTTTTGGTATGTTGGACGGCATAAATTCTTACTCGGCTCCTTAAAAAAGCATCTGAAAGAATCACACAAAACCGCAATCGATTTAGGTGGCGGGGTCGGCGGTTGGGTAAAATATCTTTCCGAGAAATTTCCACATAATTTTGAAGAAATTGCTTTAGGGGATTCCTCTGAAGTAGCTCTTATTGGAGCACGCAAAATTCTTCCGAAAGAAGCAAGCTTATATCAAGTTGATTTAATGGCGACAAACTGGAAAGAGAAATGGGATGTCATATTTTTGCTTGATGTGATAGAACATTGCCCTGACGATATTTCCATACTCAAACAAGCATATGAAAGCCTTAAGCCTGGCGGCTTATTGATCGTTACGACACCGGCTCTAATGTATTTCTGGTCTTACAATGACGATTATTCCAACCACCTAAGGCGATATAACATATCGGATTATGGCAGGTTAGCAAAGCTCACTGGATTCAACCTTATCGATGCCCGATATTTCATGTTTTTCTTAAGTCCACTGTATTGGTTATCCCGCAAAACGAAGCCCAAGAATCTTTCAAAAGAAGAAGTAGAGAATGCAGTTCAAAAGGAGCATGCCGCTCCCAGTCGCTGGGTAAACTTTCTCCTTTCAAAGATATTTTCTGCCGAGTCTCCGATGGGCCAATATTTTAAGTTTCCTTGGGGAACTTCCGTTCTCGGCGTCTTTGAAAAACCGTGAAAATATAGGGACATTGCATGGACCTGCAATCTTTAGCTATTTTTTGGCACGAAAATCAACCTAACAATAATAAGATCGATATGCGTAATTTGCGCCAGTATTCAATGACCGCTGATCTGGTGAAAATTGAAGAATGCCGGAGGGTATAAACCGGCAATTGTGGTTCCTCGCCATAACGGGCAAGAAATGCTCCTTATTACATTGCGCCAGCAAATTCAAGTCAAGCGCATGCTAGAACTGGAAGAGTTGATTTCTCAGGAAAGCGCTATTCGTTTCATCGGCGCCGTTTTGAGTGATCAGACATGGCTACTCATCAGGATGATGCACGACGCCATGCCGTCTAAGAGACGTGGTCACCAGAATGCCCTCCTTATGCTTCAAGAAGCTATCTTGAGGTTAAAGCCAGCCACCGCTTAAACGCAGGAAATACTGTTTAATCAAGCAAGTGAATTGATAAAAAAATCAGATGAGCATCCGCGCTTGTGCAATACAAGCCAGACATTGCTAGCTGACGAACGGCCGTTTTATTCCTCAAAGCGAAAACCTGTAGTGCTAAGGCCAATTTCTGCAAGAAGTCGTATCCGGAAATATGAGACGACGCACAACAATGTCTCCGTCATCAAATGACCTTACCTGACCAACTAGCACTGATGGGGTTGACCAAGGAAGCAGTTGTTTACTGAAATTGGAAGGCCTCAACGACGTAGGCAGCGTCCACGGCAGCCCGAACCAGAACAAAACGTAGAAGTGCGATAAGCAGCAGTGTTCTATGGTATCGAAGGGCTAACAGCAACGGTGGACCGTGGATGCATATACTCTCAACCGCCCTACCCCTTCCGTCGAACATCATCTGAATCAGCTTGCCCATCTCAGGCAAGCCTCGAACCTTCCTCAGTGTTCCAGCCCTCGGCGCGGCATGCGTACGAGGCCGATCTGCGGTCGAGTACGTCCTTCCTACTTGTGTTAATGCGTCTAACGCAGCGATCAAATTGGCAGAACTTAAACATCCCGGACGGGCTCTCACATCGCGCTGGTCAAAGCGCGTTGCTCGCTACTCGCGTGGCCCGAACCGATGGACAAAAGGCCAATCATCTTGGAACGGACTATCTATTGCACTAAGCCGCATGCCCTTCGGCGCAAAGACTACGATCAACGAAAGAACAGCTCTCCAACCGCACGTACTTCAACGCGCCTTATCATGTGACTATAATGCGCGACTCGCTCAATGTTGCTCGACGGACAAAACGTTCTTTGGGCAGGCATAGCTTCAAGGGAAACAGGATGAACTCCAAATATTTCGCCTTACTCCTCTTCGGCATACCGGCCCTGTCCTTCGCGGCGCTTGGCGGCGATGTCAGCAGCGTACAGAGCGACCGAACGCAGATGCGCGCCAAGGCCAGCGGCAGCAGCAGTATGGGCAGCTATACCGTCCATGAAATGCAAACCGAAGCCGGAACGACGGTGCGCGAATATGCAGACAATGCCGGCAAGGTTTTCGCCGTTACCTGGCAAGGACCGGTCAAGCCTGACCTCGGTCAGCTTCTCGGGCAATACTTCAGTGATTTTCAACAGGAAGCGGCTTCCGGACGCATCGGCCGCCGTCAGCTGAAAGTGAACAAGCCCAATGTTGTGATTCTTTCCGAAGGGCGGATGCGTGCGCTGGCAGGCAAGGCCTATTTGCCGCAGGCAGTACCAGCAGGAGTGAACATTGAAGACCTCGAATAGCGTTTCCTGTGGCGGCAACGCCTTGCGCCGTTCTCTGGCCGCGGCCAGTCTTGGCTTGCTTTTCGTACTTGCTGCCTGCGGCGGCGGCGGCAATGACTCCGGCAGCAGTTCCGGCGGCAGCTCCGACGCTGCTCAGAACTCGGCCCCGCGCAGTACCACGCCGACCAGCGGCTCGGGTACGAGTGGCAGCACCGCGCAAGATGGCACAGCCTTGGCTGCGAATGCGGTGTCCGTTGTCGTGGATGCCGGACCTGCAGGCAATACGGTCAATGTGCCGTACACCAGCGTGACGATTTGCGCGCCGGGCACGAACCGCTGTCAAACCATCGATCACATGATTGTCGACACGGGTTCGTCAGGCATCCGTGTGTTCTCCTCGCTGCTCGACCCTTCGCTTGGGCTGCCACAGCAATCGACAAGCGCGGGCGCCTTGGGCGAATGCACCCAGTTCGCTGACAGCTCGGTGTGGGGACCTGTGCGTCTGGCCGATGTTCGCATCGGTGGCGAGACCGCAGCTTCACTCCCGGTGCAAACCATGTCCGACCCGAACTTTGCCAACATTCCGTCGGCATGCTCCAGCACCGGCGTTGTGGCCGCAACCGTCCAATCCTTCGGCGGCAACGGCATTATCGGCATCGGCCCGCAGCGCGAGGATTGCGGTAGTTCCTGCGCGCAGAGCGCGAACATCGGCGTCTACTATGCCTGCAGTTCCAGTACCTGCCAGGGTGTCGCCGTGCCTGCGGCGCAGCAGGTCAGCAACCCGGTAGCGAAATTCGCGGTCAACAACAACGGCGTGCTGCTGAAGATGCCGAGCCTGCCTGGCGGCACCGTCGGCACGGCAATCGGCACGCTGGTATTCGGCATCGGCACGGCGGGCAACAATGGCTTGGGCAATGCCACCGTCTATACCATCAGCGCAAGCACCGGCACCTTTACCACTGTCTACAAGGGACGGACATTCCGGAGCGCCTTCATCGACAGCGGGTCGAATGGTTATTTCTTCAATGACACGACGATTCCGGCCTGCAGTTCCGGTTTCTACTGTCCGCCTTCGTCACAGACGCTGACTGCCACGAACACCGGCTTGAACAATGCCAGCGGCACGGTCAATTTCACCGTAGCAAATGCGCAAAGCCTGTTCTCGACCAACAATACCGCGTTCGACTCACTCGGCGGCTCGGGACTGGCAAGCACCATGTTTGACTGGGGCCTGCCCTTCTTCTTCGGACGCAATGTGTTCACGGCGATCGAGGGAGCAAGCACGTCGGGCGGCACCGGGCCCTACTTCGCGTACTGAAAATGCCCGACCGGGGTGAACCCGATCGGTTTCAGCAAAAACAGCCCGGCAAGCCCGGGCTGTCCCATTTCAGCCGCCCATGTTCGGCGCGGCGTCCGGGGATGCGGGTATGTCTTCGAGATTGGTATCGCGTGTCGGCAGCGCCAGGCTGTCGATGATGCGCCCGGCGCGCTCGTTGTCCACGTCGGGCCGCTCGGATTGCAGGCGCGCCATGAGCTCCTCGCGGGAGAAGATGTGGCGGCCATCGGGAGTGTTGCCGCTGGCAGGTATCTCGTCCGCCGATTCATAACCCGCCAGCTTTGCCATCAGCGCCGCAGCGCTTTCGGTATCGACGCCCAAGCCTTTGGCGAGCCGCTGCGCCTTGTTGTTGAATTCCTCGTGCGATGCGAAAGGGATGTGCATGCTCTTGCTCCTGAATCCGTGATTACGTTCTTCGAAGGTCACGTCATCCAACCGCGCCTGGACTTCCAGGATTATGCCGATGGGCGGGCACGTCTTTCGCGACACTGCTCAAGCAAAACCGATGCAAGCAAAGACCTCGCAAGACGCAGGCAATAAAAAAGCCCGCGGCATCGCGGGCTTTGTTGGAGCATGGGATAGATCAGGCGAACGTGCGCTTGACGCCCTTGCGACGGCTGACTGCGGCGGCCAGCATGCCGAGGCCGAGCAAGCCGACCATGCCGGGTTCAGGCACATCGAAAGTGACGTCGAGCGATCCATTGACCGCTACAGTTTGACCAGGAGCGAAGTTGCTGTTGAACTGTCCGGATTGCAAGGTCAGGCCGTAGAACGGAACTGGCTTCGTGAAGTAGCTTGCACCGTCAGGCGTCAAGGACAATTCCTGAGTGGCGCCGAAGCTACCCGCATTGGAGTTACCCAGGTTGATCAACAGGCCACTACCGCTGACGGGCACGCCGTCGGCGAGTTTCACATCGTCGCTGGAATTGGATGTAGTGAAACTTCCGCTTCCCGTGGCAGGAGCCGTGAAACCTGTGTCCTTGGTCGGATCTTTATAAATGACCAGGCTACCGGTATTCGGCGAGAAATCGAAGCTGTATCCAAAGCCGTTGTTGGAATAGACACCGCTCGCCGTGTACAGAGCGTAGAGGTTATAGGTCTGCTTCAGATTGCTCGTTACCGGCGTAGCGCCGTCATTAGCGTAAAAACCATCGGCAGTCCACTTGAGCGCAACGTTGAAAGTTCCATTGGTGTTCAGGGTAATTATTTCCTGGTAACCACCAACAATCTTGTCGGCCGTGAAAGGCGTTCCCCCATCCGAAACCTCAAAGTCCATTAAGGGCGTAGCTTGAGCCGTGGAAAAGCCCAAAGCCATTGCGCTTGCTGCAATTGTCGAAACCAATATTTTTTTGAACATGATGTTAGCCCCCTGGTTGTGTGATGTAGCACCAGTGTACAGAGCAATAAACATGCCAAAATAATAATTAGTTGCGAATCAGACACTTGCACGACGTAAATTTTTCCTTGTTACAACCACTGTAAAGTTTGCCGACAGCAAAATAACTTTATGCGGATGCGATAGAACAACACAGAACAATCATGGCAAGCGAAAGAGTTTTGGCATAAGTGAGCCAAGCGCCAAAGGCTATTGGATGTGGGGCGAACACCCGGGAAATGAAACTGGTGAAAGCTGCGTGACCATGGAATTCGAATCCCAACGCTCTTCATCGGCGCTGTGACCGATCATTACCCCTGCTTGGAGAGAATTGCAGCCTGCGAGCAACGGCTCGAGCTTTCGATGGGCTTTTAACTGTCCTTCCTGCGCCGTCAAATCATGGAGACATTGATAGAAATCGCGCGTGCCCGGCGTGCTTCCATAGGCTTCACAGCGGGCGCGTATGCTATCCATGTAACTTGCATAGACATTCGCGGAAAAGGCCAGGATGACGGCAGTGGCAAGGCTGGCAATGCGCATGTTGCTCTCCCCTTACGACCTCAGCAGTTTTATTGGCATTTTAATATCGTTGACAAACCGCTATTGTTGTGTTGAATCAAATGCCGGTGCGATTTCTGAAAGATGCGAGGGCATCGCCATTTTCAGCCCTCAGGTATCATTCGGCGTTTTCAGTTTTGCATCAGAAGCAATGTTTGTCCCGGTCGAACATGACATGCCTCGGCTTCCATTCCATTCCTCGACAATTCGCCAGCGCCTTTCTCCTTATCGGGCGTAGGGTGCTTGCGCGAGAAGTACGAGATTGCGTCGTCCATCTCCCATCCGGACATGAGCCGAGCGGTGAAATTTCGAAGGCCGGGCTGCCATTCGCGTGCAGCACCTCGGGTGCGACCGCTTTCCAACTGATGCACATTCCGAAAATTCAACCGAATGGCAGACGTGGCACCGACATGGCGCCATGCGCGCCACGATGAAGGCGTCGTCAAACCCGTCAACACAGCAAGGAGTCCCCAGATGAGTTTCCCCGAACAACCGAATCCCGCCCGCGGCCGCCATGGCATGGCTACCGCGCCGAATGCGCTGGCGGCGCAGAGCGCGCTGGCCGTGCTGCGCGAAGGCGGCAACGCGGTCGAGGCGATGATTTCGGCAGCCGCTGCGATTGCCGTCGTCTATCCGCACATGAACAGCATCGGCGGCGACGGTTTCTGGCTGATCGCCAAGCCCGGCGAGGCGCCGCGCGGCATCGAGGGTTGCGGCGCCGCGGCTGCGTCGGTCAGCATCGACGCCTGCCGCGCAATGGGACTGTCCAGCCTGCCCTTTCGCGGCGGCATCGCGGCCAATACCGTGGCCGGCACGATTTCCGGCTGGGATCTCGCCTACTCCTATTCGCGTGAAGCACTGGGCGGCAAGCTGCCGCTGTCACGGTTGCTGGGCGATGCGATCGACTATGCACGCAACGGCATCCCGGTCACGAAGAGCCAGGCCGCATGCAGCGCCGGCAAGCTTGCTGAACTGACGCCGATCCCGGGCTTCGCAGAAACCTTCCTCCCAAATGGCACGGCACCGACGGTCGGCAGCGTGTTCCGTCAACCGCGTCTGGCAAATACGCTGGAATGGCTGACGCAGGCCGGCCTTGACGATTTCTACCGCGGCAAACTGGCCGAAGGCATCGCCCGCGATCTGGCGCAAGCCGGCAGTCCGGTCGCGCTATCGGACCTGCAGTCCCACCGCGCGGTGTGGAAGACGCCACTGGCGCTGCGTCACAGCCTGGGCACCGTGTACAACATGCCGCCGCCGACGCAAGGTGTCGTGTCGCTGCTGATCCTGGGCCAGCTCGACCGCCTGGTGCGCGCAGGCATGGACCCGATGGGCGCGGAATTCGTGCATGCGGCGGTGGAAGCCACCAAGCGCGCCTTCGCCATCCGCGACCGTGAAATTACCGACCCCGCTTACATGAGCATCGATCCGCAGTCGTTGCTCGACGCTGCGCAACTCGATGAGATGGCGAGCAAGTTCGATCCGAAGCGCGCTGCGCCCTGGGGCAAGGGCCTCGGCCCGGCGGATACCATCTGGATGGGCGTCATCGACAAGGATGGCGTGGCGGTCAGCTTCATCCAGAGCATCTATCACGAGTTCGGCAGCGGCATCGTGCTGCCGGAATCGGGCATCAACTGGCAGAACCGCGGCTGCAGCTTCAGCCTCGATCCGCAGTCGCGCAATCCGCTCACGCCGGGTCGCAAGCCCTTCCATACGCTGAACCCGGCGCTGGCCCGCTTCGACGACGGTCGCACCATGGTCTACGGCAATATGGGCGGCGATGGACAACCGCAGTCGCAAAGCGCGGTGTTCTCGCGCATCGCGAGTTTCGGCATGAATCCGCAGGCGGCGATCAGCGCGCCGCGCTGGCTCCTCGGCCGCACCTGGGGCCAGGTCAGCGACTCCTTGAAGCTGGAGTCGCGCTTTGCGCCGGAAACCGTCGCGGCGCTGCAAGCGCTCGGACATGAAGTCGAGCTGCTTGGCGCATGGGACGAAACCATGGGCCATGCCGGCGCCATCGTGCGCTATAACGACGGCACGCTCGAAGGCGGGAACGATCCGCGCAGCGACGGCGCGGCAGCGGGCTGGTAAGCGTAACGATGGCATGCGCGTCGCATCGACTTCGGTGCGACGCTGCAGCGCATCATTGCCAAAACCGAAATGATGTATTGCGGCAATCCCTGTTTTTCCGGAAAGAGTTGATCGGTACACTGCCCCACATTGATCGAGCAGCAGCAAGCCGCTTCGACAAGCAACGCGACACCGTCGCCTGCACCTGTCCTTCACACCGGAGAAACACCATGAAAACCAAGAACCTGATCGCCGCTTTCGCTGTCCTCGCCTCCGCTTCCGCCTTTGCCCAGCAAACCGAATTCGTCGCTCCGGACGCCAACTTCCATTCGGCAAAGACGCGCGCTGAAGTGCGCCAGGAACTGGTTGCCGCCTACAACAGCGGCGACATCGTGCAGCGTCAGCATGACGGCCAGGAAGAGCAGCTGTATGCCGGCCGCGCCATCCAGACCCGCCAGGCCGCCGCACCGGTCGTCAAGCCGGCTCAAGCCAGCCGCTAATTGCCTTCAAACCGGCGGGCTCGGCGTCCCTGGACCATAAGTTCATCGCCTGCCGACGCCGCGCCGGACCAATGCAACGCCACCCAACGGGTGGCGTTTTTTATGGCGCTTCGCTGTTGGCGATGCAATAGCGAGCGATTGCGGCGAGCACTTCCGGGCTTTCTCCGACGGCCTGGGCCACCCTGATATCGATGCCGGGATACGTGGCGCGCAGTTCGTCGACCATCGGCGGAAGATCACGCAGCACATGGCCGCCCTGGCCAAAGAACACCGGCACCACATCGATGCGCTCGCAAGCCCCCTCGGCCAGACGCGCCACGGTCTCGGGCAAGCGCGGCGACATCAATTCAAGAAAAGCGAGCTCGACCGGGCTCTCCGGCATCTGCGCACGCAACAGCTCGCGCAACCGCTCGAACGGCGCAGCCCAGCGCGGATCGCGCGCGCCGTGAGCAAACAGGATCAATGCTTTCATCTATCGCTTCTCCACCCATTGCAATGCGAATACCGCGGCAAGCAGGAACAGCACGCTCGGCGCCACAGCGGTAGCGAACGGCGGCCAGGACTTCAGCAGACCGATATGCGCAAACAGGCTGTTCACCAGCTGAAAGCTCACGCCGATCATGATGCCGACAAAGATCTTCGCGCTGATGCCACCCGAACGCACATGCAGATAGGCGAAAGGCAGCGCCACCGCCATCATCACGAAAACCGCGAAGGGATAAATCAGCTTGCGCCAGTAAGCGATCTCATAGCGCTCGGTGCTTTGATTGTTTTCCGCGAGATGGCGAGTGTAAGCCGCCAGTCCCGAGGCCGACATGCGGTCCGGGTCGGCAAACAGCACCGCCAGTATGCCTGGCGTGATTTCCGACACCAGCGGCCGCTCGGCCATCTTCGTCGTCACTACCGCCGCGGTGATATCGAGCAGCCCGGTATTGCCGCGCTTGGCATCTGGCGGGAAACGGCTCTCGGTGACGTTCTGCAGCTTCCACGCATGGTCGCCGCCCCATGTGGCGCGCTCGGCAACGATGTCGGCGGTCATGTGGAAGGCGCGGTCGAATTCATAGATGCGCAAGCCGATGAGCTCGCCGTTCGGCTTGATTTCACGCGCGTTCAGAAAGCGACTGCCAACGATATCGCCAGTCACGCCATTGGCCCGGATCACATCCTTGGCCCATAGCCCGGAGCGAAATTCCTGCGACAGCGAGGCGCCCTTGGCCGAGAGCTTGAGCTTCTCGGCAAATTCGCTCGCTGCCGGCGACAGGTACTCGCCGATGACGAAGGTCAGCAGTGCGAACAGCACGCCGATGCGCAGCAGCAGCCCGGCAGCCTGCCGGTTCGACAGGCCCGAGGCGCGCATGATCGTGAACTCGGAGCGCGCGGCAAACATCGCCAGCACATAAATGGTGCCGATCAGCGTGGCCGTCGGCATCAGCTCATACGCATAGCCGGGCACGTTGAACAGCACATAGATGAACGCATGCTCGAGACGGTAGCCGCGCGTGCCGACTGCCTGCAGCTCGCCGATCAGATCGAAGAAGGCGAACAGCGCGAGAAAAGCCAGCAGCACAAAGAGCGTGGCGCGGATGATCTCGGATGCGAAGTAGCGGGTCAGTATTCTCATGCCTTGGGCCGCCGGTGAAACAGCGCGCGCTTCAATGCGCTCCAGTAGACCAGCGGATGATGCGGGTTGTTCATCAGGATGCGCCACGAAAACAGGAAAGCCACGAGCAGTGCGGCCAGCACATGCAATGGCCACCAGCCGACCGACACGGCCAGTCGACCCTGCACCACCATCGCCTGCAGCACGCTGACCAGGTTGCTGTAGGCAACGAACAGGAACAGGGCCAGCAGCAGATTGGCCGAGCGCCCGCCGCGCGGATTGACAAAGCCCAGCGGTATCGCAAGCAGGATCAGCAGCAGGCCCATGAACGGCAGCGCAATGCGCCACAGCAGTTCGCCGAGGTTCTGATTGGTCGGCGCTGCCAGCAGCGCGCCGAGCGGCAAGGCGCGCGCCGCGGTTTCACCGGCGTTGCCTTCCGCCTGGCTCGCCACCAGCAAGCCATAGCGCTCGAACTCCATCAACTGGAAGTCCTTTTGGGAAGGCTCGCCATCGTAGCGCCTGCCATTGAGAAGCACTGCGAACTTGTCGCCGTTATGGTCAACCTCGACCCTGCCCTCGCGCGCCACGATCACGCTCGGCCTGCCATTGCTGCCGGTGCTGCGGATAAACACATTGCGCACATTCGACGCATCGTTGGAAACGCCTTCAACGAAAAACACGCGATTGGATGCCGACGACTCCTGGAAGCGTCCCGGCGATACGCGGGCTACGTCTTCACGCTGCGCGAAACGCTGGCGGAATTCCGAGCTCTGGCGGTTGGCCCAGGGCGTGACGGCCATGCTGAGGATGGTGATCAGTCCCACCAGCGGCAATCCGAAGGCGAGCACCGGCCGTATCCATGCGGTGAGCGAGAGGCCTGACGCGAACCAGACCACCATCTCGGAGTCCTGGTACATGCGCGTGACGACGAGCAGCACCGAGATGAAGCCGGTAAGAATGAGCAGCACCGGCATGTAGTTCAATGCCGTGAAGCCGAGCAGCGCAACGACGTCCTGTGACGCGATCTGACCGCCTGCAGCCTGACCCAGGATGCGTATGAGCATGACGGTGATGGTGATCGAGAACAGGACGGTGAAGACTGCGCCGGCGGAGTTGAGGAGTTCGCGTCGTAGAGCGCGCTGGAAGATCATTCGAAGACTATAATTGCGTGGACCAAAAAAGGAGCATCCATGGACTTTAGCATAAAAACTTTCGATGCCAGGACCACCCCGACGCAAGCCAAGACGGGCTTGATGATTGTCGGCGTATTTGAGAACCGCGGCATGTCGCCTGCCGCAACCGAACTGGACGCCCAGGGCGCGATCAGCGCGGCGCTGAAGTCCGGCGACATCAGCGGCAAGGCTGGCTCCAGCCTGCTGCTGCGGCGCGCTGACGGGATCAATGCCGAGCGCGTGCTGCTGCTGGGCCTGGGCAAGGAACAGCCCATCGTCCCCAAGGATTTCACCACTGCCGCGCAAACCCTTGCGCGCATGCTGCCCAGTCTCGGCGCGAACGATTGCTTCATCGCGCTGCCGCTGGAGAGCGTGCGCGACCGTGACAGCGAATGGGCGCTGCGCACCCTGGTGCTGGCCATGCGCGATGTGGCCTATCGCTTCGATGCGATGAAGAGCAAGAAGGATCCGGCGCCGAACGGTGTAAAGAAGGTAGCCATCGTGGTCGACAGCGCTGCTTCATCGGCCGCACGCGAAACGCTGGCCCAGTCGGTGGCGCTGGCCAACGGCATGGATCTCACCAAGGACCTCGGCAACCTGCCGCCCAACATCTGCACCCCGACCTACCTCGCCAACACTGCCAAGAAGCTGGGCAAGGACTTCGGCTTCGGCGTCGAAGTGCTGGACCGCAAGCAGATGGAAGCGCTGAAGATGGGCAGCTTCCTGTCGGTCACCAACGGCACTATCGAGCCACCGAAGTTCATCGTCATCAAGCACATGGGCGGCCGCGCCAAGGAAGCGCCGACGGTGCTGGTCGGCAAGGGCATCACCTTCGACTCCGGCGGCATTTCGATCAAGCCGGGCGCGGCGATGGATGAAATGAAGTACGACATGTGCGGCGCGGCCTCGGTGCTCGGCACCTTCCGCGCCATCGGCGAGATGAACCTGAAGCTCAACGTGATCGGCATCATCCCGTCCACCGAGAACATGCCTTCCGGCAGCGCCACCCGCCCTGGCGACATCGTGACCTCGATGTCGGGTCAGACCATCGAGATCCTCAACACCGATGCCGAGGGTCGCCTGATCCTGTGCGACGCGCTGACCTATGCCGAGCGCTTCAAGCCCGAAGCCGTGATCGACATCGCCACGCTGACCGGCGCCTGCATCACCGCGCTCGGTCATCACAACTCCGGCCTGTTCACCCGCCATGACGCCGCGCACGATGCGCTGGCCGATGCGCTGATGGCTGCAGGCAAGGCGAGCGACGACACTGCCTGGCGCATGCCGATCGAAGACAGCTACCAGGAGCAGCTCAAGTCGAACTTTGCCGATATGGCCAACATCGGCGGACCGCCGGCCGGCAGCATCACCGCCGCCTGCTTCCTCGAACGCTACACCCGCAACTACACCTGGGCGCACATGGACATCGCCGGCACCGCGTGGAAGAGCGGCGCGGCCAAGGGCGCGACCGGCAGGCCGGTGCCTTTGCTGACGACGTATCTGATCCGCCGCGCCAAGAACGGTCCGGCAAGCTAAGTCGACTTCCCCATTGATGCTTGATGCGCCGGCCCGTGCCGGCGCTTTTCTTATCCGAGAATGCCCCATGAAACTCGCGACCTGGAACGTCAACTCGCTGAAGGTCAGGCTGCCGCATGTGCTGCAATGGCTGGCCGACAATCCCATCGATGTGCTCTGCCTGCAGGAAACCAAACTCACTGACGACAAGTTTCCCGTGGCCGAGATTGAAGCCGCGGGATACCAGGTCGCCTATACCGGACAGAAGACCTACAACGGCGTGGCCATCCTGTCGCGCCATCCGATGACGGAGGTCGTGCGCAACAATCCTCTGTTCCCGGATGAGCAGCAGCGCATCATTGCCGCCACCATCCAGGATGTGCGCGTGGTCTGCGCCTATGTGCCGAACGGGCAATCGGTGGGGTCGGACAAGTACGAGTACAAGCTGAAGTGGCTGGCCGCGCTGCGCGAATGGCTGGCGCAGGAACTGGCGCAACATCCGGGCCTGGCACTGCTCGGCGACTACAACATTGCGCCTGCCGACGCCGATGTGCACGACCCGGCGGCATGGGCCGGTTCGGTGCTGGTATCCGAGCCCGAGCGCGAAGCCTTCCGCCAGCTGTGCGCACTGGAATTGAAAGATGCATTCCGCCTGTTCGAGCAGCCCGAGAAGACCTACAGCTGGTGGGATTACCGGCAGATGGCTTTCCGCCGCAACATGGGCTTGCGCATCGATCACATCCTGCTGTCCCCGCCCTTGGCCGCGCGCTGCACCGCCTGCGTCATCGACCGGGTGCCGCGCAAGTGGGAACAGCCGTCGGACCATACGCCGGTGGTGGCAACGCTGTCCTGAGTCCGGGAGCCTTGGTGGCAGCACTAAGGCTCAGCCCTTGCCCTTCATCCTGTCGAGCTGCTTCTCGAATGCCGCGTCGTTCTTGCCGAGTTTCTTCGGCTCGGGCTGCGGGCCGAGACCGTTGATGTAGACAACGAAATCCTCCTGCTCCATCGATGGCGACAAGCGTTTCGCTTCGCCATCGTCGGCATACTCGATCAGATAGAACAAGCCATCGGCGCTGCGCGCCATCGAATAATCCTGGTTGCCGCTGCGGCGCTTCAGACGCTCGAGCGCCGCGCTGGCCTTGGTGGATCGCATGCTGGTGACTCCGGAGCTGGGGAAGTCTGGATGATAAGTCGATTCACTGAGGAAGGGGATGAAGCGGATCAGTGCGTCAGCGGATTGCATGCTGTGCCGGCGTATCGAACAGGAATTGCGGGCGATGGATGGTCGGTATTGCTTGCAGCTTTTGTAGGGTGGGCGCAGCCCACGCGGATATTCGATCACCGCGGATGTTCGATCACCGCGGATGTTCAATCACCGCGTGGGCTGCGCCCACCCTACGCAAAGCGTGATGCGTCATGCGTCATGCGCCCTGCACCGCTCCCCGTATCTGCTCCAGCGACGCCGGATCTTCGATCGTCGTCAGATCGCCCGGATCCCGGCCTTCGCATACCGCCTGTATCGCGCGTCGCAGCAGCTTGCCCGAGCGCGTCTTCGGCAGCAGGTTCACCAGGTGCACCTGCGCCGGGCGCGCCACGGCGCCGAGCTGCTTGTCCACGGTGCCCATGATCTCGGCCTGCAGCGCCGCGCGCGACTCCGCCGTGGTCAATGCATCGGCGCGCTTGGGCACCACGAAGGCCACGGCCACCTGCCCTTTCAGCTTGTCTTCCACGCCGACCACTGCGACCTCGGATACATTCGGATGGCTGCAGATGCTTTCCTCGATCTCGCGCGTGCCGAGCCGGTGTCCCGCGACGTTGATGACGTCATCGGTGCGGCCAAGGATGAAGTGATAGCCATCGGCATCGCGTATGCCCCAGTCGAAGGTGGAATACAGCGGCCGCTTGAAGGTTGACCAGTAAGTCTTCACGAAGCGCTCATCATCGCCATACACCGTCTGCATGCAGCCCGGCGGCAGCGGCGCTTCGATTGCCAGCACGCCCTTCTCGTTCGGCGCGCATTCCTCACCGGTGGCTTCGCTGATCACCTTCACCCGATAGCCAGGCATCGGCACGCCAGGGCTGCCCAGGCGCGTCGGACGGTCATCCAGGCCGCGGGCAATTGACAGGATCGGCCAGCCGGTTTCGGTCTGCCAGTAGTTGTCGATGATGGGCACATTCAGTTCGCCCGCGATCCATGCCGAGGTTGGCTCGTCCAGCGGCTCGCCGGCCAGGAACAAACTCTTCAGCGAGGACAGGTCGTATTGGCGCATCAACTCCGACGGTTGCTTCTTCAGCACGCGGATGGCGGTCGGCGACGAGAACATGCGCGTGACGCGGTACTTTTCCACCAGCCGCCACCAGATGCCGCCATCCGGGCGCGTCGGCATGCCTTCATACAGGATGGTTGCCATACCGGCGATCAGCGGGCCATAGACGATGTAGGAATGCCCGACCACCCAGCCGATATCGGAAGTGCAGAAGAAGGTCTCGCCGCGCTTGCCGCAGAAGATGGTTTCCATCGACGAGGCCAGCGCCACCGCATAGCCGCCGACGTCGCGCTGCACGCCCTTGGGCTTGCCGGTGGTGCCCGAGGTATAGAGGATGTAGGAGATCTCGTTCGATTCGAGCGGTGTCACCGGCACGCTGGCCTCGCGATGCTGCTCGCGCAGCTGCGCGTAATCGACATCGCGCCCACCGACGGTGTCCATCGCAGCCAGGCCGCGGTTCACCAGCAGCACATGCTCGGGCTTGTGCTCGGCGATGCGTATCGCTTCATCGAGCAGCGGCTTGTAGGGCACTGCCTTACCGCCGCGCGAGCCGGCATCGGTGGAGACAATCAGCTTCGGCTTGGCGTCATCAATGCGGCTGGCCAGGCTGTTGGAGGCGAAGCCGCCGAACACCACCGAGTGAATCGCGCCGATGCGCGCGCAGGCCAGCATCGCGAACACCGCCTCAGGGATCATCGGCATGTACAGCAACACCCGGTCGCCCCTGCTTACGCCCAGGGACTGCAGTATCGCGGCCGTGGTTTCGACTTCGCGCAGCAGCTCGCGATAGCTGTAGACGCGCTCGCGCGGCTCGGCATCCGGCGTCTCGGTGGTCACCGCGATCAACGCCGCCGCATCGCCCTGCACCGCGGCCCAGCGGTCCACTGCGTTGTGACACAGGTTGGTGGTGCCGCCGACGAACCAGCGGTTGAACGGCGAGCGGCTGTCGTCCAGCACCTGGGAAAACGGCGTCTGCCAATCTATGCGCTCGGCTTCGCGTCCCCAGAACGCCTGCGGATCATTCACGGACTGCTGATAGAACTCGGTGTAACTCATCGCTGCCTCCTCCACGTTGCACAAGGCGTTTGCGGCGCTCACGCGCTGCGAACGCGATCCCAATCCAGCTCAGCTGCTGCGAGCCCGTGTATGGCCGGGCCCCGGTTCTCTCGTATTTGTCGTTTTTATTGGACTGCCGCTATGCCCGCCCTGACCTTAGAAAGCGTCGCCGGGCACGCGCACCCAGCCTTCCATCAGGATGCGCGCGCTGCGGCTCATGATGGCCTTGGTTACCACCCATTCGCCATCGACCTGCTTTGCTTCGGCACCAACGCGCAGCGTGCCGGAAGGATGACCGAAGCGCACCGCGCTGCGTTCGCTGCCGCCGGCAGCCGTGTTGACCAGCGTGCCGGGAATCGCGGCCGCGGTGCCGATGGCCACTGCAGCGGTGCCCATCATCGCGTGATGCAGCTTGCCCATCGACATTGCCCGCACCAGCAAGTCCACATCCTGCGCATTGACTTCCTTGCCGCTGGACGCGACATAGCCGGCGGGCTTGGCGACATAAGCGACCTTCGGCGTGTGTTGACGCCGCGCCGCTTCATCGACATTCTTGATCAGCCCCATGCGCAGCGCGCCAAAAGCGCGGATGGTCTCGAATTTCGCCAGCGCTTCGGCATCGCTGTTGATCGCTTCCTGCAGTTCGGTGCCGGTATAGCCGATGTCTTCGGCATTGACGAAGATGGTCGGGATGCCGGCATTGATCATCGTCGCTTTCAACGTGCCGATGCCGGGCACCTCCAGGTCGTCGACGAGCTTCCCGGTCGGGAACATCGCGCCGCCCGCGCCTTCTTCCTCGGCGGCCGGGTCAAGGAATTCGAGCTGCACTTCGGCGGCCGGGAAGGTCACGCCGTCAAGCTCGAAGTCGCCGGTTTCCTGCACCTGGCCGTTCGTGATCGGCACATGGGCGATGATGGTCTTGCCGATGTTGGCTTGCCAAATGCGTATCGTCACCGTGCCGTTCTCGGGGATGCGCGCGGCATCGATGAAGCCGCTGGCTATCGCGAACGGGCCGACCGCGGCCGACAGGTTGCCGCAGTTGCCGCTCCAGTCGACGAAAGGCTTGTCGATCGACACTTGGCCGAACAGGTAATCGACATCGTGATCGGGCCGGCTGCTCTTCGCCACGATCACGGTCTTGCTGGTGCTCGAAGTCGCGCCGCCCATGCCGTCGATCTGCTTGGCATAGGGGTCGGGACTGCCGATGACGCGCATGAGCAAGGCATCGCGCGCTGCGCTAGGTGTCTGCGCGCGCTCGGGCAAGTCCTGCAGGCGGAAGAACACGCCCTTGCTGGTGCCGCCGCGCATGTAGGTTGCGGGGATCTTGATCTGGGGTACGTGGGGCATGGTGGTTTCCTGTGATGCGTGGGCGGATTGCTCCACCTTTGTTTTGAACCTTTTCTGTCCGGCTTTCGTTCGATATCCGTAGGTTGGGCTGACGAAGGAAGCCCAACGATGAGGCCCGCGGGATACAGAGTTTTGTTGGGCTTTGCAGCCCAACCTACGCCCTTGATGAGGCCCGCGGGTGTTCGACGTTTCGTTGGGCTTTGCAGCCCAACCTACGCCGCCTTCGCCGTCTGCTCCAGGAAGTCCTGTGCGAAACGCTGCAGCACGCCGCCCGCTTCATAGATCGAGACTTCCTCTGCGGTGTCGAGCCGGCACAGCACCGGCACTTCCTGCGTTTCGCCGGTCTGGCGATGGATGACGAGCGTGAGCATCGCGCGCGGCTTGCGCTCGCCGATCACGTCATAGGTCTCGGTGCCGTCGAGGTTTAGCGTCAGGCGGTTCGTGCCCGGCTCGAACTCCAGCGGCAGCACGCCCATGCCGACCAGGTTGGTGCGGTGGATGCGCTCGAAGCCTTCGGCCACGATCGCTTCGACACCGGCCAGGCGCACGCCCTTCGCCGCCCAGTCGCGCGACGATCCCTGGCCATAGTCCGCGCCAGCGATCACGATCAGCGGCTGCTTGCGCGCCATGTAGGTCTCGATGGCTTCCCACATGCGCTTGACTTCGCCTTCCGGCTCGACCCGCGCCAGCGAGCCGGCGCGCACCTTGCCGTCGCCATCGCGCACCATCTCGTTCTTCAGCGTTGGATTGGCGAAGGTGGCGCGCTGTGCGGTGAGGTGGTCGCCGCGATGGGTTGCATAGGAATTGAAGTCCTCTTCCGGCAAGCCCATCTTCGCCAGGTATTCGCCGGCGGCGCTGTCCGCCATGATGGCGTTCGACGGCGACAGGTGGTCGGTGGTGATGTTGTCGCCGAGCAGAGCCAAAGGCCGCATGCCGCGTAAGCTCCGTTCGCCGGCGAGCGCGCCTTCCCAGTACGGTGGACGCCGGATATAGGTGCTCATCGGCCGCCAGTCGTACAGCGGATCCACTGCTTCCGCTGCGCTTTCGGTGCGGGCAAACATCGGCACATAGACCTTGCGGAAATGATCCGGCTTCACGCTGGAGGCGACGACGGCATCGATCTCTTCGTCCGAAGGCCAGATGTCCTTCAAGGTCACCGGCTTGCCGTCGGCGTCTGTACCGAGCACATCCTTCTCGATGTCGAACCGAATCGTGCCGGCGATCGCATACGCCACGACCAGCGGCGGCGAAGCCAGGAAGGC
The DNA here is from genome assembly GCF_016632335.1 of Noviherbaspirillum pedocola. GTDB lineage: Bacteria > Pseudomonadota > Gammaproteobacteria > Burkholderiales > Burkholderiaceae_D > Noviherbaspirillum_A > Noviherbaspirillum_A pedocola. The sequence goes on along the minus strand of NZ_JAEPBG010000002.1, from coordinate 233,469 downwards.
CTGCTTCGCATACGGATGGATGCGGCCGTCGAAATTGCGGTTGCCCGACAGCACCGCGGTGGCATACAGGTCGCGATCGATGATTTCCTTTTGTATCGCCGGATCGAGCGCGCCGGACATGCCGTTGCAGGTAGTGCAGGCAAAGGCCACGACGCCGAAACCGAGCTTCTCCAGCTCCGGCATCAGGTTGGCTTCCTCGAGATACAGCGCCACTGCCTTCGATCCCGGCGCCAGCGAACTCTTCACCCAGGGCTTGCGCAGCAGGCCGCGCCGGTTCGCATTGCGCGCCAGCAGGCCCGCCGCGATCATGTTGCGCGGGTTGTTGGTGTTGGTGCAGCTGGTGATGGCGGCGATGATGACTGCGCCATCCGGCATCAGGCCCGGTTCGTTCTCGACATGACCGGCAATACCGCGCGCGGCCAGCTCGGAGGTCGGCACGCGCTTGTGCGGATTCGATGGGCCGGCGATGTTGCGCACCACGGTCGACAGATCAAAGCGCAGCACGCGCTCGTATTCGGCATGCTTCAACGTATCGGCCCAGAGTCCCGCCTCTTTCGCATACGTCTCCACCAGCGCCACCAGCGCATCCTCGCGGCCGGTGAGCTTCAGGTACTTGATGGTCTGCTCGTCGATGTAGAACATCGCCGCGGTCGCACCGAACTCGGGCGCCATGTTGGAAATCGTCGCACGGTCGCCCAGCGTCAGGTTGGCCGCGCCCTCGCCGTAGAACTCGAGATAGGTCGACACCACCTTTTCCTTGCGCAGGAACTCGGTCAGCGCCAGCACGATATCGGTGGCGGTGATGCCCGGCTGCGGCCTGCCCGACAGCTCCACGCCGACGATGTCCGGCAGACGCATCCACGAGGCGCGGCCCAGCATCACGCTTTCAGCTTCAAGGCCGCCGACGCCAACGGCGATCACGCCCAGCGCATCCACCATCGGCGTATGGCTGTCGGTGCCCACCAGCGTATCCGGATAGGCCACGCCGTCCTGCACCTGGATCACCGGCGACATGCGCTCCAGGTTGATCTGGTGCAGGATGCCGTTGCCCGGCGGGATCACGTCGACATTGCGGAAGGCCTTCTTGGTCCAGTTGATGAAGTCGAAGCGGTCTTCATTGCGACGGTCTTCGATGGCGCGGTTTTTGGTGAAGGCATCCGGATCGAAACCGCCGCATTCCACCGCCAGCGAATGGTCGACCACGAGTTGCGTGGGCACCACCGGGTTCACCAGCGCCGGATCGCCGCCCTGCTGCGCGATCGCGTCGCGCAGGCCGGCGAGGTCCACCAGCGCGGTCTGGCCCAGGATGTCGTGGCAGACCACCCGCGCCGGGAACCACGGGAAGTCGCGCTCGCGCTTGCGCTCGATGAGCTGCTTCAGCGAATCGGTGAGGATGGTCGGATCGCAGCGGCGCACCAGGTTTTCGGCGAGCACGCGCGAGGTATAGGGCAGGCGATCCCAGGCGCCGGGCTGGATCGCATCGACCGCACTGCGCGCATCGAAGTAATCCACCTGGGTTCCGGGCAGCCGCTTGCGGCTGGCTATGTTCATGTTGCTCATGGCGATTATTTCCGGTCCCGGATCGGGACGAATTGCAGATCTTCCGGGCCGACATAGTTCGCGCTCGGGCGGATGATCTTGTTGTCGATGCGCTGCTCGATGATGTGCGCGGCCCAGCCGGAGGTGCGGGCAATGACAAACAGCGGGGTGAACATCGCGGTCGGCACGCCCATCATGTGATAGGACACGGCCGAGAACCAGTCAAGGTTCGGGAACATTTTCTTGATGTCCCACATCACGGTTTCCAGGCGGTCGGCGATGTCGAACATCTTCATCGAGCCGACTTCCTCGGACAGCTTGCGCGCCACTTCCTTGATCACCACATTGCGCGGATCGGCGATGGTGTAGACCGGGTGGCCGAAGCCGATCACGACTTCCTTGTTCTCGACGCGGCGGCGGATGTCGGCCTCGGCTTCGTCCGGATTGTCGTAGCGTTTCTGCACTTCGAAGGCGACTTCGTTGGCGCCGCCATGCTTGGGCCCGCGCAGCGCGCCGATCGCGCCGGCAACTGCGGAATACATGTCCGAGCCGGTGCCGGCGACGACGCGGCTGGCGAAGGTGGACGCATTGAACTCATGCTCGGCATACAGGATCAGCGACACATGCATGGCCTTGACCCAGGATTCGCGCGGCGTGACGCCATGCAGCAGATGCAGGAAGTGGCCGCCGATGGATTCGTCATCGGTTTCGACTTCGATGCGGCGGCCATTGTGGCTGTAGTGATACCAGTACAGCAGCGCCGAGCCCAGCGACGCCATCAGGCGATCGGCGATGTCGCGCGCGCCCGGCGTGTTGTGGTCATCCTTTTCCGGCAGCACGCAGCCCAGCACCGAGACCGCGGTGCGCATCACGTCCATCGGATGCGAGGACGCCGGCAAGGCTTCCAGCACAGTCTTCAATTGCGCCGGGATGCCGCGCAGCGATTTCAGCTTGGCCTTGTAGCCGCGCAGCTCGGCTTCGGTCGGCAGCTTGCCGTGCACCAGCAGGTAAGCGATTTCTTCAAACTCGGACGTATTGGCGATATCGAGAATGTCATAGCCGCGGTAGTGCAGATCGTTGCCGGTCTTGCCCACGGTGCACAGCGCGGTATTGCCGGCGGCTACGCCGGACAGCGCCACGGATTTCTTCGGTTTGAAAGTTGCCTGCTCGCTCATGGTGTTCTCCTCTTCGTCTGTCTGTTCGGCAGCACTGATGCGCTGCCCTGTCGTTGTATCGGTTCAGCGCGCCTTCTGCTGCGCAAACAGCGCATCCAGCTTCTGCTCGAAGTCGTGATAGTTGATGCGGTCGTACAGCTCGGCGCGGGTCTGCATCGTGTCGACCACGTTCTTCTGCGTGCCTTCGCGGCGGATGGTGTTGTAGACGTTTTCCGCGGCCTTGTTCATTGCGCGGAAAGCCGACAGCGGATACAGCACGATGCCGACATCGGCGCCGCGCAGCTCATCCACGGTGTACAAGGGCGTTGCGCCAAACTCGGTGATGTTGGCCAGGATCGGCACCTTCACCGCATTCGCAAACTGCTTGTACATCGAGAGTTCGGTGATGGCTTCCGGGAAGATCATGTCGGCGCCGGCTTCGACGCAGGCTTGCGCGCGCTCGATCGCTGCCTCCAGGCCTTCGACGGCGAGTGCGTCGGTGCGCGCCATGATGACGAAGTTCTCATCGGTGCGGGCGTCGACGGCGGCCTTGATGCGGTCCACCATCTCGGTCTTGCTGACGATTTCCTTGTTCGGACGATGACCGCAGCGCTTGGCGCCGACCTGGTCTTCGATATGCATGGCGGCGGCGCCGAACTTGATCATCGACTTCACGGTGCGCGCGACATTGAAGGCCGATGAACCGAAGCCGGTGTCCACGTCGACCAGCAGCGGCAGGTCGCAGACATCGGTGATGCGGCGCACATCGGTCAGCACATCGTCAAGGTTGGAAATGCCGAGATCAGGCAATCCGAGCGAGCCGGCCGCGACACCGCCGCCGGACAGGTAGATCGCACGGAAACCGGCACGCTTGGCCAAGAGTGCATGGTTGGCATTGATGGCGCCGATGACTTGCAGCGGGCTTTCTTCCTTGACGGCCTGGCGGAATGCGGCGCCGGCGGATTGGATGGGCATGGGTCTTCCTTTGCGTTTCAGCGGTTTGACGATGTGAGTGATATGGCAATCGCCGTGCCAGAAAACGATGCTCGCGCGAGATTGCGCCCCGACTTCTCATCTATTCAATGACTTATCTCTTTCGGAAGCGATTAGCCAATCATCGAACGTTGTTTTGAAAAGCGGTGAAGTGTGTTTCAATGCACCCTTGACTGAAACATTGAAACAGATCTGAAACATGAGTGTTGCAAGCCCGCCGACCAACGATGCACCAGATAAGCCGGTTTTCTGGACCGTATCGATTTCCCGACTGTTCCATCTCTTCCGCGACATCACGCCCGAATACGACGACCGTGCCGTCATCGTGCCGATTTCGCTTGGCTTCGAGGAAGCGGTGCAGCATATCCGCGAGCGCCTGGAAATGGAGCGCTGTGATGCGGTGATCGCCGCCGGCTCGAATGCCGCCTATCTGCGCAGCCGGCTGCCGGTGCCGGTGGTAACCGCGCGCGCCAGCGGCTACGACATGATGCAGGCGCTGGCCAAGGCCCGGCGCATCTCGCAACGGCTCGGCATCGTCACCTACCAGGAAACGCCGGCGCAGCTTGCCGATTTCGCGTCCACATTCGGCCTGAACATCGCCCAGCGCTCGTATGCGACCGCCGAGGAGGCGCGCGTGCAGATCAGCGAATTGAAGGCGGCCGGCGTGCAGGCCATCGTCGGCGCCGGGCTGATTACCGACCTTACCGAGGAAGCCGGCTTGTCCGGGGTATTCGTGTACTCGGCGGCATCGATACGCCAGGCTTTCGAGGATGCGCTCGAGCTGGCTCGCCAGACGCGCCTGGAAGCCGGCCGCGGCAGGCCACTGCCCGAAGCCGGCGCCTTGCGCGCGCGGCATGGCCTGAAGGATTTGCGCGGCGACTCGGCTGCAATGGCGCAAGTGCGGCAGACGGTGATGCTGTATGCCCGCTCGCCGGCGACAGTGCTGATCGAAGGTGAAACCGGCACCGGCAAGGAACTGGCGGCGCAGGCGATCCACCATGAAGGCGCGCTGGCGCATCCGGCGCGCAAACCTTTCATTGCGGTCAATTGCGGCGCCATTGCCGAGTCCTTGCTGGAGTCTGAATTGTTCGGCTACGACGAAGGCGCCTTCACCGGCTCGCGCCGCGGCGGACGTGCCGGGCTGTTCGAAGCGGCACATCGCGGCACGCTGTTCCTGGATGAAATCGGTGAGATGCCGCTGGCGCTGCAGACGCGATTGCTGCGGGTGCTGGAAGAACGGGAAGTCACGCGCGTTGGCGGCACGCGGCCTATTCCTGTCGATGTGCGCATCATCAGCGCCACGCACTGTGACCTCGCCGCGCTGGTGGCGCAGGGACGTTTCCGCGCCGACCTGTATTACCGGCTGTCGGTGCTGCGGCTGCGGCTGCCGGCGCTGCGCGAACGGCTGGATGATGTGCCGGCGCTGGCCGAGTGGTTGCTGAAACATGCGCTGGCAGCGATGAACGTGCGGCCGCATGCGAATCTGCATGCCGAAGTGACTGGTTGCGCACCGCTGCTGTGCGGTCATGCTTGGCCCGGCAATGTGCGCGAGTTGCGCAACCTGATGCAGCGTCTGGCGCTGTTCCTGTCGGCTGAGCCCTTGCAGGCGCTGACGCCGGGATTTCTGCTGCGACATGCGCCGGAACTGGTCGGTGTTGCCGGCGCTAACGACGCCGACGTGACGATAGCGCCCGAAATGCCACGAGCCGCCCCGGAAAGCCTTGCAGAGATCTTGCGCCACTGCGGCGGCAACCGTGCCGAGGCGGCGAAACGACTGGGCATTTCCCGCACCACGCTGTGGCGGCGCTTGCGCGAGGAAGGCGGCGGGTAGCCTTCCACGAGACCTTGGATGCACATTGGACGCCTGCATGGCGCCTCCCCCGTCAAAAGCTCGCTTGGCGCGGCTATGACGGAGGCGGTTCCGCTATTCTTCCTTGGCGCCGTCGATCCCCAGTTCCTGGATCTTCCGGGTGATCGTATTGCGTCCGATACCCAGCCGGACCGCGGCGTCATTCTTGCGACCATGGGTATGGCGCAACGCGGTCTTGATCAGCGCCGATTCGAACTGCCGGCCGAGCGCGTCCATCACTTCGGGACGACCGGACGCGAGCATCTGCGCCGCTTCGCTTTCCAGCAGCGCAATCCAGCTCGGCTTCGGTGCAACCGGCGCGCGTGTCGCCATGTCGCTGCCCGCGCCGTAAGCGCCGAGCGGGCCGCTTGCGCCATTCGCACCAAAGACGGGAGTCGCGCCAGCGGTCGACATACCGTTTGCGCCTGTGGCGGTGCCCGTCGCCGCGCTGCCGCCGGCGTAGCCATCGTCGCCATACGATGCCGGCGCGGCCTCCACACCATTGGACGGCGCTGGCGCACCGGAGGACATAAAGGCCGGCGCCACGGACGGCATCGTGATCGGCGCCACGCCGGATGGCCGGCTTTCGATCATTTCCGGCGGCAGGTCCTTGATCTCCACCGTCTGACCCGGCGCCATCACCGTGATCCAGTTGCACAGGTTTTCCAGTTGGCGCACATTGCCGGGCAATTCCAGGCTGGCGAGGAATCGCATCGCGCCGTCGGACATGCGCTTGGCTTCCACGCCGAGTTCGCGCGCGCTCTGCGCCAGGAAGTGGCGCGTCAGGATTGGAATGTCTTCGCGCCGCTCACGCAGGCTCGGCAGGCGCAGTCGGATCACGTTCAGGCGGTGATACAAGTCTTCGCGGAACAGGCCTTCCTTGACCCGAGCTTCCAGGTTCTGATGAGTCGCGGCGATTACACGCACATTCGCCTTCAGCGGCTGATGGCCGCCGACGCGGTAGAAATGGCCGTCCGACAGCACCCGCAACAGGCGCGTCTGCAGATCGAATGGCATGTCGCCGATTTCATCCAGGAACAGCGTGCCGCCTTCGGCTTGCTCGAAGCGACCGCGTCGCATCGCCTGCGCGCCGGTGAAGGCGCCGCGCTCGTGGCCAAACAGCTCGGATTCCAGCAGGTCTTTCGGTATCGCCGCGGTGTTGAGCGCGATGAACGGCTGCGACGAGCGCGGACTGTGCTTGTGCAAGGCGCGCGCGACCAGTTCCTTGCCGGTGCCGGATTCGCCGGTGATCAGCACCGTCACGTTCGATTGCGACAGCCGCCCGATCGCGCGGAATACATCCTGCATCGCCGGCGCCTGGCCGAGTATTTCCGGCGTTTCCGAGGACACCTGCTCCTGGTTGGTTTCGCGCAGGCTTTCTTCCAGCGCGCGACGGATCAGTTCGACTGCCTTGTCCAGGTCGAAGGGCTTGGCCAGATATTCGAAAGCGCCGCCCTGGAAAGCGGCGACGGCGGAATCGAGATCGGAGAACGCGGTCATGATGATGACCGGCATGCCCGGATAGCGCTCCTTTGCCGCCTGCAGCAAGGCCAGGCCGGACTCGCCCGGCATGCGGATATCGGAAACCAGCACCTGGGGCGCCGTGGTTTGCAAGGCATCCATCGCCTCGCGGGCATTCGAAAAACTGCGGGTGGGAAGGTTCTCGCGCGCCAGTGCCTTTTCCAGCACCCAGCGTATCGATTCGTCGTCGTCAACAATCCAGATCGGTTTCATAGTTTTGCCATCCCGCGTTGCATGTTCATCAGGTCCGTCCCGGCGTTGGCGACGTCCCGCATCAGGGCAGAGGTATCAGTATTCTGAAATCCGTGCATCCCGGCCGGCTTTCGCATTCGATCACGCCCATGTGCTGCTGGATGAAAGTCTGCGTCAGCGTCAGTCCCAAACCGCTTCCTCCCTCGCGGCCCGAGACCAGCGGATAAAAAATCCGGTGCTGGATGTCAGGTGGGATACCTGGCCCGTTGTCGACGATATGCAAGTCCAATGCCAGGCGATAACGTACCTTGGCCAGAGTCACCTGGCGCGCAACCCGGGTCTGGAAAGTGATCATGGCATCGCCATTCGCAATGCGTTCGGCCAGCGCTTGCGCGGCGTTGTGGGCGATATTCAGCACAGCCTGGATCAGCTGCTCCTTGTCGCCGCGGAATTCAGGAACCGACAAATCGTAGTCGCGCTTGATCGTCAGGCCATTCGGGAATTCCGCCAGGATCAGGCTGCGCACCCGTTCGAACACTTCATGGATGTTCACATCACCAACGATATGCGGCCGGCGGTGCGGCGCGAGCAGGCGATCGACCAGAGTCTGCAACCGATCGGCTTCCTTGATGATGACCTGGGTGTACTCGCGCAGCGGCGCCAGCGCCCGTTCCGGCAACTCCATTTCCAGCAGTTGCGCCGCACCGCGGATGCCGCCGAGCGGATTCTTGATTTCATGCGCGAGGTTGCGGATCAATTCCTTGTTCGCTTCGCTCTGGTCGAGCAGGCGTTCTTCGCGATGCAGCTTGAGCAGCTGGACGTTTTCCCGCAGCTCGATCAGCACCGGCGTTTCCGGTTGATCCAAAGCGGTGACGATCACATTCACCTGCAGCGGCTCGCGCCCCATACGCTCCAGCGCCAGGTCCTGGCGCTTGTCGTCGAAGAGATGGGCGGCGGCCTGGTCGAACATCTGCTGCAGCTTTTCGCCATTCAGAAACAGCGAGGTCAGGCGCTGGTGCTGCAACAGCTTCGCCGAACTTTCCAGCAGGTTCTCTGCGGCCGGATTGGCGTAAATGATGCAGCCGTCCGCATCCAGCACCAGAACAGCCGAGGCCAGCAGGTCAAGGCCGGCCAATGAGGCAGGAGTCATTGATGAGGCGGGAGTCATGCTCGATTCAACTCCAATAAAAAGGGCCGCATATGCGGCCCGGTGTTCATGCGAACGGCCACGTCTTATTTGAGGTTGCCGATTTCGCGCTTCAATGCTTCGATGTTTTTCTCGGTGCGGCTGATGTCATCCTTCATTGCCGCGACACGCTCCTGGTATTTCGCGTAGTTGCGTTCGTCGCCACGACGCTCGGGCTCGCCATTGTTGTAGTCCGTCTTCAGCGATGCCAGCTTCTTTTCTTCCGTCTTCAGCTCTTCGCTGAGGATTTGCATGCGGTCATTGTCGCGCGCCTTTTGCGTGGTGCCGTCCACCTTTGGGAAATCCGCCGGACCTGCAGACACGGTATTCGCCGCGGTGGTCGCCGGCTTGCTCGCGCTGCCTGAAGCCGTGGCCTTCTTGTAAGGCGAAGGAATCATGGAGATACCTTGCAGATCGACGCGCTTGCAGCCCTTGGTCTCGCCCGTGTTCTTGTACTCCCTGGTGCCGTCAGCATTGGTGCATACCCACACATCGCCCTCCGCATGCGCATACCCGCAGACAGCCGCGAAAAGAAGCAGCGGGACCAGCGAGGAAAGTTGCTTTTTCATAACTTTCTTCCAGGAAATAAAGAAAAGAAGCTAGTGTAAAACAGGACGACTTCGCGAGACAAACTTTGTTAGGTCAGCGCCGACGTTCGAACAACAGCTTGTCGATCCTTTAATTGAATACGGGGAAAGCCTTGCGGCCTTCCCCGTGATGACTGCTCAGGAGTTTACTTCCCGATTACAGCGAGTAGTACATGTCGAACTCGACCGGATGCGTGGTCATGCGGAAGCGCTGGACTTCCTGCATCTTCAGTTCGATGTAGGCATCGATCATGGTGTCGCTGAACACGCCGCCGCGGGTCAGGAATTCGCGATCCTTGTCGAGAGCTTCCAGCGCCTGGTCGAGCGAGGAGCACACGGTCGGGATCTCGCGATCTTCTTCCGGCGGCAGGTGGTACAGGTCCTTGGTCGCGGCTTCGCCCGGGTGGATCTTGTTCTGCACGCCGTCCAGGCCGGCCATCAGCAGCGCGGCGAAGCACAGGTACGGATTGGCCGAAGGATCCGGGAAGCGGGTCTCGATGCGGCGCGCTTTCGGGTTCGACACGTGCGGAATGCGGATCGACGCGGAACGGTTGCGGGCCGAGTAAGCCAGTTTCACCGGTGCTTCGAAGCCCGGCACCAGGCGCTTGTACGAGTTGGTGCCCGGGTTGGTGATCGCATTCAGCGCCTTGGCATGCTTGATGATGCCGCCGATGTAGTACAGCGCGAACTCGGACAGGCCGGCATAGCCGTCGCCTGCAAACAGGTTCTTGCCATCTTTCCAGACCGACTGGTGCACGTGCATGCCGGAACCGTTGTCGCCAACGATGGGCTTGGGCATGAAGGTCGCGGTCTTGCCGTAGGTGTGGGCGACGTTCCAGACCACATATTTCAGGTTCTGGGTCCAGTCGGCGCGCTCGACCAGGGTCGAGAAGCGGGTGCCGATTTCGTTCTGGCCGGCGCCGGCGACTTCGTGGTGATGCACTTCAACGGGAATGCCCATCGCTTCGAGGATCTGGCACATTTCCGAGCGCATGTCCTGGAAGCTGTCAACCGGAGGAACCGGGAAGTAGCCGCCCTTGACTGCCGGACGATGGCCGGTGTTGCCGCCTTCGTACTTCTCGTCGGTGGACCAGGACGCTTCTTCGGAATCGACCTTCACGAAGCAGCCGGACATGTCGACTTTCCAGCGCACGCTGTCGAAGATGAAGAATTCGGGTTCCGGACCGAAGTAAGCGGTGTCGCCCAGGCCGGAGGACTTCAGGTAGGCTTCAGCGCGCTTGGCGATGGAACGCGGATCGCGCTCGTAGCCCTTGCCGTCGGACGGTTCGATGACGTCGCACTGCATGAACAGCGTCGTCTCTTCCATGAACGGGTCGATGTTGGCGGTGGACGGGTCCGGCATCAGGATCATGTCCGAAGCTTCGATGCCTTTCCAGCCGGCGATGGAGGAACCGTCGAATGCATGGCCAGATTCGAACTTGTCCATGTCGAAATGCGAAACGGGAACGGTAACGTGCTGCTCCTTGCCCCGGGTGTCGGCGAAGCGGAAGTCGACGAATTTAACTTCGTTTTCTTTCACCATCTTCAAGACGTCTGCGGCCGTCATTGCCATGCGAATCTCCTAGATTTGAAAAAGGGTTGATGCCTGGCAAAGCAATGAAACGCATCCGTCGCATCGACGATCGTACTCTCGCCGCCAAACTAGGCCGGAATGATAGCAGATTCCATGCCACCAACTTGACGAACTGAGGCCGGCATTTTGGTTACTCATTCTGCCCGCGTTTCCAAGAAAGAACTTCGAATCAACATGTCGTGGATTTTGGCACGCAAACATAACGCACTATGTTGGTGCGAAATTCCGCGGTTGTATGCACCAAAATAAAACACATTCATCTACACGATCCCAACCAATGCACCATTTTTGAGCTGAACGCTTGGACGTTTAGCGGCACTATAATCCAGCGTTCGAACATTCTGAGGACATCATGAAGCCTGCCAACGAAATCCTGGCTACTGCTCGCCAGCGCGCTGTCGAAGCCCAGTTTCCTTATGCCGGCGCGGTCACTCCACAAGAGGCTTATGCGCTGTTGCAATCCGACCCCTCGGTAAAGCTGATTGATGTTCGGACGAACGCTGAAAGAGACTGGGTTGGTCGTGTAGCGATTCCCGAACCGCAGCACGGTGCGGTGCAATGGAATGTTTACCCCGGCGGCACGCCGAATCCGCATTTTCTCGACGAACTGGCGCAACAGGCACAGAAGAACGATGTAGTGCTATTCCTGTGCCGATCCGGCGTGCGTTCGCGCCACGCGGCGAAAATGGCGACCGAGCATGGCTATGGCCATGCCTTTGACATCCTGGAAGGTTTCGAGGGCGACAAGGATGCCGAAGGTCATCGCAAGAATGTCGGCGGCTGGTGCAAGGCCGGCCTGCCGTGGCAGGGCGCCTGAAGAAAAATCGCCGCCCCGTGGGCGGCGATGGCGATGTCAGCCAACCTTGACTGAATGTTCGCGCGTCGCATGGAAGGTAATCTTCGGCCACCTTTCCTGCGTCAGCTTCAAGTTCACACCTGAAGTCGCCAGATAGGCCAGGTTGCCGGCCGCATCGTGCGCCAGATGATGCCCGGCCGAGGACTTTTCGAAATCCGCCAGCATCTTCTTGTCCTCGCATGACACCCAGCGCGCGCTGGAAATGCTGGTGCCTTCGAAGACGGCATCCACGCCGTATTCATTCATCAGGCGGCTCGCCACGACTTCAAACTGCAGCACGCCAACCGCCCCCAGGATCAGGTCACTGCTGTTGACCGGCTTGAACACCTGCACCGCGCCCTCTTCGCCCAACTGCTGCAAGCCCTTGTGCAATTGCTTGATCTTCAGCGGGTTCTTGATACGCACCGAGCGGAAGAAATCCGGCGCGAAGTACGGGATGCCGGTGAACTGCAGCATTTCGCCCTCGGAAAAGCTGTCGCCGATCTGCATGTTGCCGTGGTTGGGCAAGCCGATGATGTCCCCGGCGTACGCTTGTTCGACCTGCTCGCGCGACGAGGCCATGAAGGTCACCACGCTCGATACCTTGATATCGCGGTTCAGGCGCAAGTGCTTGATTTTCATGCCGCGCTCAAAACGACCCGAGCACACGCGCAGAAACGCGATACGGTCCCGGTGCGCCGGGTCCATGTTTGCCTGGATCTTGAACACGAAGCCGGAGAACGGCAGTTCGGTGGGCTGCACCGAGCGTACGGTCGCATCGCGTTCGCGCGGCGGCTGCGCCCAGTCGAGCAAGGCGTTCAGGATTTCTCGCACACCGAAGTTATTAATGGCCGAGCCAAAAAACACCGGAGTCTGCCTGCCAGCGAGGAAGGCATCCAGATCGAAAGGATGGGAAGCGCCGTGTACCAGCTCGACTTCCATTTTCAATTGGTCGATTTCCTGCGGGAACATTTCTACCAGCCGGGGATTGTCCAGCCCCTGGATGACTTCAAAGGTCTGGTCCGCGCGCTCACTGCCCGGGGTGAACAGCATGATTTCATCGCGCAGCAGGTGGTACACGCCGCGGAAGCTCTTGCCCATGCCGATCGGCCAGGTGATAGGCGCACACTGGATGTCGAGCACCGACTCGACTTCGTCGAGCAATTCCAGCGGATCGCGGGTTTCGCGATCCATCTTGTTCATGAAGGTGACGATGGGCGTGTTGCGCATGCGGCAGACATTGAGCAGCTTGATCGTCTGCGCTTCCACGCCCTTGGCGGCATCGATGACCATCAGCGCCGAGTCGACTGCCGTCAATACCCGGTAGGTATCTTCGGAAAAGTCCTGGTGACCCGGTGTATCGAGCAGGTTGATCACATGATCACGGTATTCGAACTGCATGACCGAGCTGGCTACCGAAATGCCACGCTGCTTCTCGATTTCCATCCAGTCGGAAGTCGCATGGCGGCCGCTCTTGCGCGCCTTCACGGTGCCGGCAAGCTGGATCGCGCCGGAGAATAGCAGCAGCTTTTCGGTCAGCGTAGTTTTACCGGCGTCGGGGTGGGAAATGATGCCGAAAGTCCGGCGCCGGGCGACTTCACTGGCGATCAGTTCGGCATTCGCCGCGCGCGGCGCCGCGCCGGCTTCACCGGCGGGCAGATCATCGGGTATGGAGGACATGATCTCGGAATTGCGAAAAACCGGTGAGTCTACCGGCTCTTCCGAGTGAAGTCTAATGACGGTTCGCTGATCGATCTCGCTTCATCGTCCAAACCCGCGCAAGCGATCATCGAGACGTCGCTGCGCATCATCGATGTCGCGTTGCAGGCGCAGCCTGCGGCGCCCGTTGTCTTCCTTGCGTTCCACGATGCGATTCATTTCCTCGAGCAAGGTATTACGCCGGGCCGGATCCAGGTTTTGCCTGCCAAGTTCTTTGCGAATCTCATCGATGCGATCATCGTTGCGTCTTTGCATGCGTCGCTCGTTTTCGAGGCTGCTGCTCAAACTGCTGATCTCGGATTCGATAGCGTTGATCTGTCTGCCGCGCTGATATTGCTCAAGAAAGGCAGAGCGCATCGGTTCCGGACAGTCGCCGGCATTGTCCGGGCGCCCTTTTCGCCCGACATCGAAACCCTTTTCAGGCTGGCAGTAGATGCGCAATCCATCCGCGCGCCCGGCGAGGTAAGCAGTCAGGTCCGGCGTTACATTACTGGCCGCGCATGCGCTTGCATGGTCCTGAATGCGGCTTCCTGGATAGCCTTCGACACCGTCCGCATAGCCGACTTGGCGCCAATCGGCATTGCGGCATTGCTCTGGACTCATGGTTGAACACGCGCCACAGGCAAGCGCGAACACCATTGCTGCGATTCTTTGCGACATGGCAATCTCCTGGGAAATATGCCTTTGTTGCAACAAATCGCTTTATGTATCCAACCAACGCACAATAAAAAAGCCCGCGACTGGAAGAGCCGCGGGCAAATCGCTGCCTGCAAAACATCACAGGAAGATCACGTGTTCAGGTTACGCTGTCGTCGTACTGCTGCTTTGCGCGGCGACAATCGCTGACGAATTCAGATGAAATCCATCGCATTTTTGACCCGCCTGCGGAGAAAGGAAGATGCCATTACAGCGGTTTTCACATGCAGTGGGGTGGCTTGCTGAGTTGAGCGATTACAGTGTGTCGTCACGCCAATGCAAAGTTGCCAGCATGGCTGAACAGGAGATGGATAGCCTGGAACAGGGGAGGAGATCAGAACAGGCTGCTCGGTGTTTCTCCATCCGAGCAAGCCTCGTTGAACTGCGATGCAAATCGCATCAGCGCGGTTTGAATTGCTTGTCGCTGATGCGGAATTTGTTGCGCCGGTCGCCCATCAGACTGCGCAGCTCGGCAATGCTCAGGTCGGTCACCTCATGCATGCGGATCAGCAGAGAAGCGCCTACCGGCAAACGACGATGTCTGATTTTGCTGATTACCGGAGGAGCCACCTCAAGAGCGCGCGATAACGCAGCATCATTCTTCAGGTTGAGCTTGCCGATAATCGAGGCCAGCAAATTGTCAGGGTTGTAGGCGACTGTTGCAGCTTCGTGTTGCGTGCTCATTTCCGTCTCGCTAGTAGAGTTGTAGGTGATTGCATTTTGTCTACGTTACCGCATGCGATATTGATGTATCACAAGCATCTGATCAGCAATCACCGACGTCACTTATACGCACGAAAATCAAGCATCTCCACCGAACTCTTCTTCTTCTTCGAGATAATCGGCACGACATGCGCTACTGCAAAAGCGCCGTACGCTGTCTACAGGTTGATCGCAATACCAGCAGCTTCCCTTGGGCTGCAGCCGATTCAAGCGCTCCATTTGGCAACCGACGGCTTTTGCCGCGCTGGGCGGCGCTTGGAGATCACTTGTAGAACGTCCTTCGATCATGTCTTCCTCCTGGTTCTGCAGTTGGATGCGTGAAGTATCGCGCATGAGTTCATGTCTTACCTGTTTGATAACGTTTGTCATGCGCGCAGTCAAATGGCTTGAGATTTCTCTGATCTACGAGGCTAAGTGTTGGAAGCGGCAAGGATGCCGGTACGCTTGCGGAATTAATGATGGCTCGATTCGTGCTCCAGCCACTGCATTGGATTAATGAGAATGTTTATTAGCGTCTATGCGCTTGAGCCTGATGGGCATGTCATGACCTCGCTCACTGGCAATTCATGCGTCTACTATCGCGGTCCTAAGGGGCAGCGGATACCGCTCCCGCGCGCGGTCCAGCGGCGACAAGCAGGCTGCAACGAATGCGCTCGAGCAGCACCGCATCCATCGATCCACGCCACCAGCGCAATGCAAAGGGCTTTTGCCGCGCATGGCCGACGATGACCAGTTCCACGCCCAGTCGATCTGACAATTCTTCGATGATGTCCGCCGGTTCGCCGACTTCCAGATGGTCGATTACCGTTAAACCCGCTTCGGCCAGCAGTGCGTGACCGGCAGCGATTTCGGCTTGCATCTTTTCCTTTTCCGCCACCAGGCCTTCTTCGACGCTCAACACTGCGGCTGCGGCATATTCGCCTACCAGCAGATAAGGGGGTGGAGTCACAACGACGACGAGATGGACTTCGGCGGAGCCCCCGGGAGCAAGACGGATGCATTCATGCAAGGCGTACCGGCTTTCAGGCGATCCATTGTAGGCAACAAGGATTTTTCGATACATGCGCTTCCCCCTCGGGTACAGTGCGGTCCATGAAACAAATGTCATTCACCGACATGCGCTGCTAACTTAACTCACTGATAAAAATTGGGCAACTAGCCCGGCGACGCACGGCGATAAACGCATACCCGTACGCGCATGCGTTCACGCCATCATTACCAAAGGAGACCTCATGGAAAGGAATGTTTTCAACGAGCCGCTTGTCCCCTGCTCGTTTCAGCCACGCACCGGGTTTTTTCGCGACGGTTGCTGCCGGTCCAGCGATGAGGATCCGGGGCGCCATCTGGTATGCGCAGTAATGAGCGCGGAATTCCTGGAGTTCAGCAGGAGTCGCGGCAACGATCTTTCCACGCCGCGACCGGAATGGGGATTTCCAGGCCTGATGCCCAAAGACCAATGGTGTCTGTGCGCAATGCGCTGGCAGGAAGCCATGTTGGCAGGCTGCGCGCCGCGGGTTGTGCTCGAAAGCACCAGTCTGCATGCACTGACGATACTTGATCTCGACACACTGAAGAAATTTGCGCTGGAACCCGATGTCATCTGAACCGCAAGGCTCAGCGTGAGTCGTAGTTGCGTCGGCGGGATGGTTGGAGCAGAACGCGTAACGCGATATCAATATCGATGCGTCGGTTTTTCAGGAACGCAGCGGCATAACCAGTGCCGTGTGTCTGCTGCATTCTGATGCCTTGCCTGACGAATCGCGCGGTATGCCAGTCCGGACGCGTCGGGCTGGCTGCAGGAAAATCCCACGCTTCTTCATTTTGCTTGGTAGACATCATGCTTGTTCTTCCCTAAACAAGAGTTTTTGGCCTTGCCACAAAAGCAAAAATGATAATAATGCAACGGAGCCGCCAAATCGATGTGCAGACGCACAAACACCGAAAACCATCAATACGCAGCATCCTGTGAGCAACTAGCGAACGAAAATTTTAGTAGCGCACTAAGAAATATCAAAGCGCTATCGGCACTGAACTAATGCGATATCAAGGTCGTGTCCGAGGAAGTCCATAGATTTGCTGCATGCACTGACGAGCCCGGCCCGCTCGTTTCGAAGACCACGAGCCTGGCGGGAATGACAAACCATGAACTCTGACGACTTGGAATGCTTTGCGCGTGTTGCCCACTGCGGCAGCATTTCCCGTGCGGCGATGGAACTCGGTAGCGATCAGTCGAAGGTCAGCCGTCAACTTTTGCGGCTGGAAGCCACGGTGAAATCCCGCCTCTTCCACCGCAATGGCCGCGGCGTGGTTCTGACCGATGCAGGAAGAACGCTGCTGGAGCATGCCAAGCGCGTTACCCGCACGATTGAAGAAGCGCGCCATGCGATCCATGCACTTTCCGAGGCCGGGCCAGCGGAATTGTCGATCGGCGCCCAGCCAACCATCGCACGCACGCTATTCGGCCCGCTCGCCACAGTCCTGCATGAACGTTTTCCACATACCCGCTTGCGTTTCGTCGAGGGTCTCGCCGGCCAAGTCTTGCCTTGGCTGACATCTGGAACGGTCGACCTCGCCCTGCTGTATCTGCCGGCGCATGCCGGTGGTCTGAAGGCTGACATTCTGCTTCAGGAGCGCGTACGCCTGATCACTCCCGCGGGAGAAACCGGCATTGGGCCGGAATTCGCCGTACGCGAGCTCGGCAATATTCCGCTCATTCTTCCCAGCGCTCCGCATGGCATGCGCCTGCTCGCCGAATCTCTGGCCAGTCGCGCTGGTATCGCGCTCCACGTCGTCATGGAATGCGATGCGTCGATCAGCGTCATCAAGCGGCTCGTGGAAACCGGCTGCGGCTATAGCCTGCTGCCGCTCGCCGCCGTGGCGGAGGAAGCCGCGCTGGGAAGATTGGGTACCGCCGCGCTCGTCGGACCCGAGGTATGGCGTGACGTTGCGCTCGCCACGCCAAGAAATCGCACCTTCAATGCCGACCTCTGGCCGGTCGTCAATGCCGTGCGGCAGGAAGTCCGCGATCTGGTGGCGAACGGTTCCTGGCCCGATACAAGGCTGCGTGACGACGCCGTCTGACCATGTTTTCTTCGCCTGCAGGCGATGTCCGCCGCTGTCCCTCCCCGACCAAGCATTGATTTGACACAAACTCGACCTAGATTTGTTCTTTTCGAAACAATTTATTTTCGGAAATAGTTGCTGCACGGGAACATTTTGTTTATAAATAACGTATGGTGCAATTCGCGGCGCGCTTCACCATGCCCGCTTCGTCAACTTACGTAAAACCATGAAACAACCGGAATTGGCTTCACTGTCGACTTACGACCCCAATCAATTGCTCGATGGAATGATCGAGTACCTGAATGTCAAGAATGATGCGGCATTGTCGCGTGCGCTTGCGGTCGCCCCGCCGATCATCAGCAAGATACGCCATCGAAAAATGGTCGTCGGACCAGCTTTGCTGATCCGCATGCATGAAATCACCAATCTCAGTATCCGCGACTTGCGCGCAATGATGGGCGATCGCCGCCCGGTCTACTGCTGAGGTTCCCGCATAGTCGAACGCTGCGTTCCCGCGTTGGTTGCAGCACGCAGTTTCACCCGCAGCAGTATCAGTCGGGAAACCGCGGGCAACCTCGCCCGCCGGCGCCTGTCTATGCTGAAGGCGCCGGCGATGGACCGTGCGCACCATGACAAGGAACTCGACATCATGACCATGACTTCCGACTATGCCAGCACCGAACCCGCGCGCGAGGAAATCGATGACCTGTCCGGCCCAACACTGCTGGAGTTCGGCGCGCCGTGGTGCGGCTACTGCATGGCTGCGCAGCCCCTACTGTCTTCCGCCTTTGCCAGCCATGAAGGCGTACGCCATATCAAGGTCGAAGATGGCCGCGGACGGCGACTCGGCCGCAGTTTCGGCATCAAGCTCTGGCCCAGCCTGATCTTCCTGGACAACGGCAAGGAGGTAGCACGACTGGTGCGGCCGACGAGTGCCGAAGCAATCGCGCAAGCCTTTGCCCAGATCGACCACTGACACGACTCCCCGATCGTGGTCTCAGCGGGAGATATGCGCAACCAGCGGCAGATGGTCCGAAGCGATCCGCGCCAGCGGCGTCGCATGCACGCGCACCTGCACCAGATGATGGCGTGGACTGATCCAGAGCCGATCCAGGGCAAACACCGGCAGGCGTGAAGGAAAGGTCCGCGGCGCCGGCACGGCGTCGAAATGCGCGCGCAGCCAGCGCAGCGGCCGCCCCCAGACGAACCATTCATTCAGATCGCCCATCAGGATCACCGGCATGCGATCGGTATCGAATTCCTGCAGCAGCAGTCGGATCTGATGCCGGCGCTCGGCCGGCCGCAGACCGAGATGCGTGGCGATCACCCGCAGCGGATGACCATGGCAGCTGATATCCGCATCCAGCGCGCCGCGCGGCTCGCGCGAGCCGAAGGAAAGATCGATGCTGCGTATGCCCACCACCGGATAACGCGACAGCACCGCATTGCCGAAGCGCCGTGTCGGCGTATCCAGGGTCGGGCCTTCGGCGGCATGAAAGCCGGTCGCCTCGCGCAGCAGGTCGAGCACGCTGGCTCTGCCGCCGCCGCCCAGCGGCACTTCCTGCAGCGCGATCACATCGGCGCCGATCTCGGCCAGCACTCCGGCGATGCGCTCCGGCGCATAGCGGCCGTCGGTGCCGATGGCGTCATGGATGTTGTAGGTGACGGCGGTCAACGGCCACGGGCAGGCGCCAGCTTCGCCTACCGCCACGCCGTTGTCGGCGCCCGCCAGGCTCAGCTCTTCCATGCGCGCTCCCTCATGCCAAAGAGCCGCTGCAACCCGACCGCCGAGGCGATCAGCAGCACCGCTACCAGGCTCAGCATCAGCACCGTGCCGAAGCTGGGATGGCGGATGGCTTCGGCCAGGTTGTGCACGAAGGTCACGGTCAGCACGATGCCGGGCGTCATGCCCAAGAGCGTGCCCACCAGGTAATCGCGCAGTCGGATATGAAATGCGCCGGCGACGACATTGATCACGCTGAATGGCGCCACCGGCAGGATGCGGATGACCACCATGGCCAGGATGCCGCGCTGCGCCAGGCGATGCGACAGCCGGTTGATGCGCGCACCGAGCAGCCCGCGCAGGGCATCCCTGCCGCACCAGCGCCCGATCCAGTAGGTCAGGAACGCGCTGAGCATCGAACCGCACACTGCGTAGGCCGCGCCCTCGAAGGGCCCGAAAACGATGCCGGTCACCGCGATGAGCAGCGTCACAGGCACCATCAGCACTCCGGCCAGTGCATAGCATCCGATGGCGGCCAGCGGCGTGAACGGCATGTCCTGCAGGCTGCGCGCGAAGGTGATCAGCGACGCGAGATTCACCCATTCCCGCAGCGGCGTGAAACGCCAGACCACTGCCAGAAGCGCCAGCGCAATCGCCAGGCCGCCAAGTCCGACCAGACGTCGCGGCACCGGCTTGTGCGCATCCTCGGGCACCATCTGCGCGATCAGCTCATCCGGCTTGATCGGTTGCTCGGGGTCGAACACCGCGCTGTCGAGCATCATGCTTTCCATTTCCGGCGTGAATGCCGGCTCCAGCGGCGCCAGCGTGCGCTCACGGCGCAGCGCATCGAGCGTACGGTGCAGGCTGCCGCATGCGGTCATCGAGGCGGCCACCTGCTCGGGCGTGACATCGAGATGCTCGGCCAGCAGGCGGTTACGCATGCGCGCAATCGCGCCGCGCAAGTCTTCCGAGCGCTCGCCACGGGCTTCGATGCTGAGATTGCACTCGGTGTCATAGGCCATTGAACGGTTGCTCATGTTGGCCGAGCCGACGCTGAACAGGCGATCGTCCACGCTGAACACCTTGCTGTGCACATTCAGGCAGCCCTCCGACAAGCCGGGCAGATGTGGGCACACCATGCGGTAGCGGGCGCCATGGTCGGCATTGCGCAGCCGCTGATGGATGCGCGCACGCAGCGCCCCCATGGTTTCCTGTTCGAGCCAGCCGCTCTGGCTGTGCGGCGACACCACCAGGGTTTCCGGCGCGTCCGGCCGGGCCAGGCGCGCCGACAGCGCATTGCACAGCGCGTCCGAGGTGAAGTACTGGTTCTCGAAAAACAGGGTCTCGCGCGCAGCATCGATGGCGTCGAGATAAAGCTGGCGCACTTCGTAAATGCCGCTCTCGCCATCGTACGCCGGCGCGGTGCGGGAAATCGCGACATCGACATCGGTCAGGTCCGGCTCGATGTGCGCTGGCCATGGATCCACGGGCTGCGCGGAGGCGGCTTTCTGCCGTCTGGCTTGCCTGTCAGCGCGCGGCTCCCGGGCGGGTTTACCGGTGGCACGGCGCCACCGTTCCCGGGCCAGCGCGCCCAGCGTCGCAGCGACGTCGCCGTCGACCATTGCCTGCACGTCATGAAACGGCGCATACGGTTTGCCGTCCGGGTCGCGCCGCAACGGCTGCTGCGGCGCATGTTCGGGCGTGTCCCAGCGCGAGCGGGTCAGATCGAGCCCGCCGACGAACGCGAGCCTGTCGTCGACGACCACGATTTTCTGGTGATGCGATGCGCCGACCGGATGCCGCCCGTCCATGCAGAAGGCCAGCCGACGATGCCGGCGCCAGCCCGGCTGGTAGGACGGCAGCAACTCGCGTTCGAGCGCATAGAGCATCGCAAAGTCCCAGTTCAGCACATGGATGCGCAGCTCCGGCCGGTCGCGCACGACAGCGTGCAGAAAATCCGCCAGCGGTTCCGGATAGCCGTCCTGCGCGCCGCCCGGCACCAGGCGGATGCGGCTGTCGATATCCCAGCCCAGGATGTAGACGCTGCGCCTGGCTGCGCGGATCGCCGCGCGCAACGCGCGGAAATAGGCATCGGCATCGATGAGCAGACTGAAGCGGCGCGCGCGTTCGATCCGCCAGCAATTGCGGCCGGGTTGCAGCAGGCCGGCTTCTTGATGGCTGGGCTGAGTAAATCGGGAATCGGTGTGCATGCCAGTGGATGATTGGAACCAATGGCAGTTCGATGTGGACAGGCGCGCTTGGTTTCCATCCACAAACTGTGCCCGCGCGAATGCACGGCGTTTTCTGCAGAAGCGTTGACGCGTTCGGACCGACTTGGGATGGCGCAAGGACTGCGCCGCCGGCAGAAAGGCGGAAAAACAAACGCCGGCGACAGGAGCGCCGGCGCATGGCGTGGCGCCGTCCTATTTTTCGACGAAGGCGCGCTCGATCACATAATGACCCGGACGGCTCATGTTGCCTTCAGTCAGGCCACGCTCTTCCAGCAAGCCCTGGGTTTCCTTCAGCATCGCCGGGCTGCCGCACAGCATCACCCGGTCTTCCTCCATGTTCAGCGGCGGCAGGTGCAGCCGCTCGAACAATTCATTGGAACGGATCAGGTCGGTAATTCGGCCCTGGTTGCGGAAATCCTCGCGAGTGACGGTCGGGTAGTACACCAGCTTGTCGGTGACGACGTCGCCGAAGAATTCATTGGCCGGCAGCTCCACGCCGATGCGCTGCTGGTAAGCCAGTTCCTTCACTTCGCGGCAGCCGTGCACCAGGATGATCTTTTCATACTGCTCATAGACTTCGGGATCCTGGACGATGCTCATGAACGGCGCGAGACCGGTGCCGGTGCCCATCAGGTACAGGCGCCGGCCGGGCAGCAGGTTCTGCGTGAGCAGCGTGCCGGAAGCCTTGCGGCCGACCAGGATGGTGTCGCCAACCTGGATGTGCTGAAGGCGCGAGGTAAGAGGACCTTCCTGCACCTTAATGCTGAGAAATTCGAGGAATTCCTCGTAGTGCGGGCTGACCATACTGTACGCACGCATCAGCGGTTTGCCGTCGACCATCAGGCCGATCATCGCAAATTGACCGCTTTGATAACGGAAGGAAGGATCCCTGGTGGTGGTGAAGGAAAACAGTTTGTCCGTCCAGTGGTGCACCGACAGGACCTTGGCTTCCATGATGTTGCTCATCTTTACCCTTTTACGATGACCCGCTGCAAACCACGGCGGTGGGCGGGCGTTGTCCAAAAAGGGCTGAGTATACCGGTACCGCTTATATCGAACAAACAGGTTATTCTTATAAAACCTAACGGAAAAATGAATAAAGACCTTGCGAATTACTTTAAGACAACTGCAGATCTTCTCCGCCGTCGCCGAGCACGGCAGCACCACGGCCGCAGCCGAAAGCCTGGCGCTGTCGCAGTCGGCTACCAGTTCCGCGCTCAACGAACTGGAAGACTTGCTTGCCGCGCAACTGTTCGACCGGGTCGGCAAGGCGTTGCTGCTCAATGACAGCGGCCGCATGCTGCTGGAACATGCGCGCCAGGCGCTCGATATCGTTGAAGACATCGAAAACGCCTTCAGCGGCAAGCGCGACGGACAAAGGCAGTTCCGCATCGGCGCCTCCACCACGATCGGCGCTTACCTGCTGCCCGAATTGCTGGCAGCCTACAACGCGCTGCATGGCGACCGCATCGCCCGCGTGTCGATTGCCAATACCGCCGATGTCGCCGCCGCGGTGGCGAACTTCGACGTCGAGATCGGCTTCATCGAAGGCCCCTGCCATGTGCCCGGCCTGCGGGTGGAGCCCTGGATCCGCGATGAACTGGTGATCGTGGCCGCGCCCGGCAATGAAGAGGCGCTGCGCTCGCGCGCCGCTCCGGCAACGCCCGAGCAACTGGCCGAGGCGCGCTGGCTGCTGCGCGAACCCGGATCGGGCACGCGCGAAGCCGCGGAAAGCGCGCTGATTCCGTACCTGCATTACCTCGAGGAAGGCGGCCAGTTCAGCAGCTCGGAAGCGATCAAGCATGCCTGCGCCGCAGGGCTTGGCCTGGCCTGTCTGTCGCGTGCCGTGGTGGCTGACCTGATCGCCCTGGGTAAATTGGTTGAAGTCGCCACGACGCTACCGCCGCTGTCGCGCGACATGTATCTGATCACCAGCCGCAAGAAAACCCTGTCGCCGGCGCTGGAAAGCCTGCTCGGATTCTGTCGCAGCTGGAGCAGGGAGATGCGGTCAACTGCCTGAGGTAGCAGTCGGACCAGGCTTATTCCAGACCCGTCTCCTGCAGCGTGCCCTCCTCGCCGCCAGCGCCCCTGTCACCGCCATGCAGGCTCGCCAGCAAACTGAGGATGGCGCCCGGCTCCACCGGCTTGACCAGATGCTGGTCAAAGCCTGCGGCGGTGGCGCGGCGGCGGTCGACTTCCTGGCCCCAGCCGGTCTGCGCAATCAGGTACATGTCCGCTCCCCAGGACTGGGCGCGCAGATGCTGGCAGACTTCATAGCCATTGCGGCGTGGCATGCCGATGTCCAGCACCGCTGCCGCAGGCCGATGTTCCTCCGCCAGCCTGATCGCCTGCGCCCCGTCGTAGGCGACAAAAACCTGGTAGCCGACTGCCTCCAGCATCAGCGCCATGGTGTCGGCGCTATCGTGGTTGTCGTCTGCGACCAGAACGCCGATGTAGGCTGGCGTCGGCACCGCATCGCGCACTGGCGCGGTCGGCAGACGTTCGGCCTGTGGCTTTTGCACCGGCAGGCGCAGCGTGAAACGACTGCCACGGCCCAGGCCGGCGCTGTGGGCCGTGATCGTCCCGCCATGCATTTCCACCAGCCCGCGAACCAGCGACAGGCCGATGCCCAGTCCGCCGCGCGCACGCTCCAGCGCCGGTTCCGCCTGGGAGAAGATCTGAAACAGCCGCGGCAGCATGTCCGGCGCGATGCCTACGCCATCGTCTTCCACCGAGATCTCGACTTCCTCGCCTTCTCTTCCTGCCATGAGCCGGATGTGGCCGCTGCTATCGGTGTATTTCGCCGCATTGTTGAGCAGGTTCGACAGCACCTGGGCAAGACGCATCGGATCGGCGTCGAGCAGCACCGGCTCGGCGGGCAGGCTCACGGTGAATTCATGTCCCGCGGCATCGATAAGGGGACGGCTGGTTTCCACCGACCTGGCCACGACCGAGGCCAGGTCGATACGCTGGCGCTGCAGGATCAGCTTGTTGCGCGAGATGCGTGACACATCGAGCAAGTCGTCGAGCAGCCTGGCCATGGTCTGCACTTGGCGGCTGATGACATCGATGCCCCAGCCCAGCGAAGCATCGGCAGGCCCGCGCAGCTTCAGGAACTGCGCGGCATTGCTGATCGGCGCGAGCGGATTGCGCAACTCATGCGCCAGCGTGGCCAGGAATTCATCCTTGCGACGGTCCGCTTCCTGCAATTGCTGCTGCGCCTGCTTGAGGGCGGTGATATCGACGAAGGCGGCAATCGCGCCGCGTCTTTCGCCTTCCGGACCGAATAATGGCGCGGCATTGCCATAGATTGTGCAAACCCTGCCATCCGTGAAAGCCATCGTCAGCTCGGCACTTTCGACGTCGCGGCCGGTAGCCGCGGCCACCTGCAAGGGCAGCTCCTCGGGCTGCAACGGCACGCCGTCGCGGAACTCGCGAAAACCGCGCGCTTCCGGCAGGCGCTCGGGAGCGCTTGCCGACACGTTCGCCTTTTCCGGCATGCCGAGTATGCGGTAGGAAGCCGGGTTGCCGGTGATGCTGTGGCAATACGGATCGTCCGCAATGAATATCGCGGCAGGCGTGGCACGCAGCACCGCTTCCAGCTCGCCCGCCCTTTCCCTCTCCCGGCGCTGGCTGTCGAGCAGTTCGCTTTCGGCATGCTTGCGGGCGGTAATGTCCTGGATGAAGACGCTGAGTTGCGAGGTGCGGGTCGGGCAGAGCTTGAAGGCAAGCCAGCGGCCGCGCACGGCGTCATGGCATTCCAGTTCGCCGGCCTCGCGCCTGGCAAGCGCTTCCAGAATGCGCGCTTCCAGTCCGCCACGACACAGGTCGGCATTGAATTCGCGGAAATGCCTGCCCAGCAGCGTCGCCTGCGGCAGGCCGAAGCATTGCTCGAACATGCTGTTGACCTGAGCGATGCGACCCGCAGCATCGATGCGCATGAATGCATCCGGGATACTTTCGAGTATGGCGATGACCTGCTCCTGCGCTTCGCGTCGCTCGCGCTCGGCCAGACGCGGGCCGGATATGTCGCGAAACACGATCACCATGCCGGATACCTTGCCAAGCGCATCGGTGATGCTGGCGGCACTTTCGTCGATGTCGCGCCGGATGCCATCGCGCGAAATCAGCACGGCCGCATGCGGTTGCCTGGCCAGACCGGGCGCCGCCTCACCGGATGGGAATGCGACATCCTCAGACTGGATCTGGAACACTTCGGCAAGCGGACGTCCCAATGCTTCGGCGGCGCGCCAGCCAGTAAGCGCCTCGGCTGAGCGGTTGAAAAAGGCCACATTCCCGCGCAGATCGGTGCTGATCACCGCATCGCCGATACTGGCCAGCGTGGTTTGCAACAGGTTCTCGCGCAAGGCGATGCTTTGCTGGCCGCGGCGCATCGCTTCGATAATGCCCAGCACCAGCGCGCCGACAAGCAGGTACACCCCGAGCGCCGCGAGTTCCGCCCCCGAGGAGACCATCAGGGTCAAGCGCGGTGGCACGAACAGATACCGTCCCAGCACGCTGCCCAGCGCCAGGGTCAGCGCGCCCGGCCCCAGCCCGAAGCGCCAGCAGACCGCGATGGAAAGAATGGTGTACGGAATATACGGAAGACGATTGCCGAGAATCGGATCCAGCAACGCGCGCAAGGATGTGGCCAGCAGGACCGCGGCGAGCGCGATCAGATAGGGAGCGAACCGGGAGGAAATCAGTTTACGCATGGTGTGCGGATCGCTTGCGATGTGGTCCTGCTCCGGGCCGCTGTCCGGAAAGAGGAAAACGGCAACCTTCCGGTGCCGGCCGTGCCGACGCCGGATGCGGACGACTGCGCGAGCCTCCGCTTCCATGATCGGCTGCCGGGATTCTAGCGTGACACGCCAACCGCATCACTTGTTTTTCGACCGCTCAACGCACAACGCCGCCTGCCCTGTTTTCCATTCCGGGCATGGAAAACGGCATGCGCTGCGAAGGCAATCATGAAACGCGAACATGAAGCCTGAGCTGCAGCGGTGCAATTGCAACCGGCTGATTGGCCACCCCCGCGTGTGCGCGCTGGACAGCAAGAAAAAAGCCGCCTGCTTGCGCGCGGCGGCTTCTCAGCAACGAACAAAACCGGAGGATTACTTGCCGGCGTTGGTGTCGCGCAGGCTGACGTCCTTGATCTTGCCGTTCTCGACCACGCCCATGAGCACGTTGGCTTCGGTGCCGCCCTTGGCATCGAGGCCCTCGATTTCCTGCGGATTGTTTTCCGGCGGCAGGGTCTTGAAGGCCTTGTCCATCTGCGCGCGGATCGCCTTGCCGTCAGTGACGCTGCCGGCCAGCTTCATCGCGATCGCGGTCGCATGCACCGCGGTGTAGTTCAGCGCGATTTCCGAGCTCGGATCGCGGTCCGGGTTGGCCTTGTGGAAGTTGGTGACGAACAGCTTCGCATTCGGACGCGGATCGGCCACCAGCGGCAGCACGCCGACCGAGCCTTCCAGCGGCGCCAGGCCGCCGAGCACCTTGGCCATCTCATCCATCTTGGCCTGGTCCATGATCATGAAGCCGCCCTTGAAGCCGAGATCGCGCGCCTGCTTGGCAACGAGCGCGGTCGGCTCGGAAGCGCCGCCGATGAACATCACGTCCGGCTTGGCCTGCAGCACCTTGGACACGCCGCTGTAGAAGTCGGTGGACTTGTTATAGGACATCGGATTGTCCGCGACCACCTTGCCGCCCGAGGCTTCCCAGGTCTGCTTGAACAGCGCGGTCCATGCCTTGGCATAGTCGTGATCGCCGCCGGCAACCGCGCCGTTCTTGCCGAACTTGTCCATCTCGATCTTGGTGAACGGCTTCACGTAGATGCTGAAGTCCGGCGGAATGCGGATCGTCATCTTGTTGCCGCGCTCGGTAATCTGCGGCAGGCTGGTGTAACCAAGCAGCAGCGTGTTGGTGCGCTCGTTGAAGGCCTGCACCGCCGAGATGCCGCCCGAATGCGGCACCAGCACTGCCGGCGTCTTGTACTGCTGGATCAGGCGCTGGGTGTTGATCGCGGTTTCGCTCGGGTTGTACTTGTCGTCCAGCGACACGATTTCCAGCTTGTACTTCTTGCCGCCGACTTCCAGGCCCTTGGCGTTGATTTCATTGACGGCCATCTCCATGCCCATCAGGCAGTTCTTGCCGTACAGCGCTGCGCCGCCGGACAGCGGTCCGGAATAACCAATCTTCACCACTTCCTGGGCATAGGCGCTGCCGCCGAAAGCCAGGGCCAGTGCGACTGCCATCGACAAGCCTGCCGGCTTCATTTTGATACGCATTTCTCGTCTCCTCTGGTTAATGGGTGTTGCTAATGGCGTTGACTGCGTGTTGCTCTCATGAAGCTATGCGCCGATATAAGCCTTGCGCACCGCTTCGTTGTTGAGCAGTTCATCGCGGCTGCCTTCCATCACGATGCGCCCGCCTTCGATCACGTAAGCGCGGTTCGCAATGCGCAGGGCCGCATAGGCATTCTGCTCGGCCAGCAGCACCGTGGTGCCGGCCTTGTTGATCTTGGCGATGGTCTCGAACATCTGCTTGACCACCAGCGGCGCCAGGCCCAGCGAAGGCTCATCCAGCAGCAGCGCCTTCGGGCGCGACATCAACGCGCGGCCGATCGCCACCATCTGCTGCTGGCCGCCCGACAGCGAGCCCGCCATCGCTTCGCGCTTTTCGTGCAGGATCGGGAACATCTCGTAGACTTCATCCAGCGTCTTGTTCACGCCCTTGCGGTCGCGCCGGTGCACATAGCCGCCCAGCATCAGGTTCTTGGCCACCGACATTGCCGGAAACAGCTTGCGCCCTTCCGGACATTGCACCACGCCCTGCTCCACGATATGCGAAGGCTTCATGCCGACCAGCTCGCGGCTGCCGAAGCGGATGCTGCCCGTAGCGGCGCGATGCAGGCCGCTGGTGGTCAGAAAGATCGAGCTCTTGCCGGCGCCGTTGGCGCCGAGCAGCACCACGAGTTCGCCCTCTTCGGCATGGATGTTGATGCCATTGAGCGCGCGGAAGCTGCCATAGTTCAGCGATATGTTTTCAAGCTTCAGCATGTTCGCTCTCACTCCCGAGATAAGCTTCGATGACGACCGGGTTGGCGCGGATCTGCGCCGGCGTTCCCTCTGCGATCTTTTCGCCGTAGTTCAGCACCATGATCTTGTCGGCCAGGCTCATGATCATGTCCATCTTGTGTTCGATCAGGCAGACCGTCAGGCCGGTGGCCACGATCTTCTGGATCAGCTGCGCCAGACCCACGGTCTCTTCCGGGTTGACGCCGCCGGCCGGCTCGTCCAGCAGCAGCAGCTTGGGCTCGGTGCACAAGGCCATCGCGAAGGCGACGCGCTTGCGCTCCTCCTGCGAGATGTCGGCAGCGATGCGATCGGTGACATGAGACAGGCCCACGAAGTCCAATGCCTCGGCCGCCTTTTCGCGGCACAGTCTTTCTTCTTCCTTCAGGCGCCGGCTGCCGAGGATCACATCCATCAGGCCCGAGCGGGTGCGCAGTCGATGGCCGACGATCAGGTTGTCCAGCACCGTGGCGCGGTCGAACAGCGTCGTGGTCTGAAAGGTGCGCGATACGCCGAGCTGCGCGACCTGGTCGGCGCGCAGGCCGGTCACGTCATTGCCGTCGAACAGGATCTTGCCCGAGGTCGGACGGATCGCGCCCGAGATCAGGTTGAAGAACGTGGTCTTGCCGGCGCCGTTGGGACCGATGATGGCGTTGATCTTGCCCTTCTCGAAGGAGATGCTGACGTCATGCACCGCCGTCAGGCCGCCGAAGCGCTTGGTCAGGGATTGGATTTCAAGCATGAGACTTCTCCTCGCGGCGACCCGCCACCGATACGCCATCCTTGGCTTGTTTTTCGGCCAGCCGCGAAGCACTGCGCGCGCGCCATCCCAGCCAGGTGCCGACCACGCCATTGGGCAGGAAGATCACCAGCGCGATCAGCAATGGGCCGAAGACGATGAAACGATAGTCCTGCAGGAATTGCAGCGACTGCGTGAGCCAGGGCACGGCGATGGCGCCGAGCAGCGGACCGAACAGGGTGCCGAGGCCGCCGATGAGCATGTACATCGTCATGTCGAAGGTATGTTCGACGCTGGCGATGCCGGGGCCGAGGAAGCGCACGAAGCCCGCATACAGGCCGCCCGCAAGACCGGCGTAGAACACCGACAGCATGAAGGCCAGCACCTTGTTCCTCATCAGGTTGATGCCCAGCGCTTCGGCCAGGTCGTCGCCATTGCGGATCGCCATGAAAGTGCGGCCCAGCAGCGAATGCGCGATCCGGCGCATCACGAAGACCGCCAGCACCAGGAAGAACAGCACCAGGAAATACTGCGCGCGCGGCGTCTCGAATTCGACGCCGGCGATCGGCGTCGGCGCCGGGATGCCCATGATGCCGACCGTGCCGTGGGTCAGGTCGTCCCACTTCTCGATGATCAGGTACATGATGTAGCCCACGCACAGCGTGAAGATCGAGAAGAAATGGCCCTTCAGGCGCAGCGACAGGATGCCGACGAAGAAGCCGAGCAGCGCGGCGATGCAGCCGGACAGCACGAAGGCAATCCAGAACGGCACCGCATGGTCCACCGTGAGTATGCCGACGGTATAGGCGCCCACGGCCATGAAGCCGCTGTGCGCCAGGTTGAACTGCCCGGTGTAGCCGGTGATCAGGTTCAGGCCCAGCGTGGCGATGGCGAACACATAGGCGGTTGCCATCACGGTGAGGTAGTAATCGTTGTCGGAGACGAATGGGAAGGCAATCGCCGCAACCAGCAGCAGCAGCCAGCCGATCGTGCTCGCCTTGTTGGATGTGGATGTCATGTCAGCGCGCTCCGGTGGCGAACAGGCCCTGAGGGCGGATGGACAGGATCACGACCAGGAGCACGAAGGCGATGATGTCCTTGTAGTCGGTCGATATATAGAAGCCGCCGAGCGCTTCGGCGAAGCCGATGATCAGGCCGCCGAGGATGGCGCCGGGCACGCTGCCCATGCCGCCCAGCACGATGATCACGAAAGCCTTGGTGATGACCAGGTTGCCCATCGACGGATACACCAGGTTGATCGGCGCATACAACGCGGCGGCCACTGCGGCCAGCACGCCGGAGATCGCGAAGGTCATCATCGCCACGCGATTGGCATCGATGCCCACCAGCGCCGCGCCATCGCGGTTCTGCGCCATCGCGATGATGGTCGCGCCAGTGACGGTCTTTCTCAGGAACAGATGCAGCGCCATCATCAGGGCGAAGGCGCCGACGATGATCAACAGGCGCTGCGACGGCATGGCAATCGAGCCCAGCGCCACCATGCCGTTATACGGCGTTGCCATGCGACGGAAATCAGCGCCCCAAATAGCCTGCGCACCGGCTTCGAGGAACAACAGGATGCCGATGGCGGCGATCATCTGGTGCAGGCCCTCGGACTTGCGCAGCGGATGGAACACGAGGCGCTCGGCGATCACGGCCAGGATTGCCACCGCGGCGCCAGCGCCGATCATCGCGATCCAGTAATTCAGCCCGAGGCTGCTCATCAGGAAGAAGGCGGCATAGGCGCCCGCCATGTAGAACGCGCCGTGCGCGAAATTCGGCACATGCATGATGCCGTACACCAGGGTTAGGCCCAGGGCCACGAGGCTGTACACCCCTCCCAGCGTCAGTCCATTGAGGACTTGCTGCAGTATCAACTCCAATGTCGTCTCCTTGATATCCACCTGCGCCCGCCCGCTTCGGGCTTCCCTTGGTCCGTTTACGTATTAAAAAAATACGAACGTCCGATTTTTTTCAGGCGCAGTGGAACCGTATCATCACCCGCAAACAGGGGTCAATAAAAATGAGCCAATATTTTGCAGTGCAGAACAAAAAAATCCCTTGCTATTGCTTTTCGCCATGATGCGAGACCGTGTGACCGTGATGGCTCCAACATCTGCTTTCTCGGAAAACGATTCTCAGACGTCTGACAAGAGGGAGGAAGCAGGCGGAATTCGGAGCGGGCGAAGAAAGGAAATAAGACGAGGGTGTTTTGCATAGCGGTCCATCGTTCCGCAAAATTGACTACAACAGCACCCAGTGATAGGTTGTGCTGGATGCTAGCAAAATCACAAGCGCCGGGCAAAGTGAACCGATAATCGGCAAGCTTAATGTCCTCGCGCAGAAAACATGGAGACAGCATGGAACAGCAACGCTGGAAGCAGCGACCCGAGGGGTCAAACTGGGGAGAATTCGGCAGCGACGATCAGCTTGGCAGAGTCAACCTGATCGGCCCCGAGCAGGTCAGAAAAGGCGCTGCCGAAGTTCATGCCGGACGCAGCTTCTGCCTGGCCCTGCCGCTCGACCTGCCGGGTGGCAATGCGCTCAATGCGCGTCGCAATCCACCACGGTTGCAGCCGACGTGGCGCGGCGACACGCCGGTGCTGAATTACGGCATGGATGGCCTGGTGCCGGACAGCATCGACGTCGTGTCAGACGACCAGGTGCTGATCTGCCTGCAGTATTCGACACAGTGGGATTCCTTGGCGCACGTCGGCGCCCGCTTCGATGCCGATGGCGATGGCGCCGAGGAAATGGTGTATTACAACGGCTTCCGCGCCGCCGAGCATGTGCGCGGACCGCAGGAAATGGCCGAAAGCGGCTGCGGCTGCGATGGCGGCCACCTGTCGCATGCGGATGCGCTGGGCATCGAGCACATGGCCGAACACGGCATGCAGGGTCGCGGCGTGCTCGTTGACCTGTGCCGCCATTTCGGCCGCGAGCGTCGGCTGATTGGTTATGACGATCTCGCTCGCATCATGGAAAGCGACGGCGTCACGGTGGAGCGCGGCGACTTCCTGGTGCTGCGCACCGGTTTCGCCGAAGCCGTGGTGGAAATGGGCGGCAAGCCGGATCCGCAGGTGCTGCACCACAGCTGCTCGGTGCTCAACGGTCGAGACCAGCGGCTGCTGCAATGGATCACCGACAGCGGCATCGCCGCGCTGTGCGCCGACAACTATGCTGTCGAAGCCTATCCGGCGCCGGATGTGGCCGGGCGCAAATCGGTGCTGCCCTTGCATCATCACTGCCTGTTCAAGCTCGGCATACCGCTGGGCGAACTCTGGTATCTGAAGGATCTTGCCGCCTGGCTGCATGAACATGGCCGCAACCGCTTCATGCTCACTGCGCCGCCGCTGCGCCTGCCCGGAGCGGTTGGATCGCCGGTGACGCCAGTGGCGACGGTGTAAGCGCATGGTCCCGCAGGGCCTGCACCAACCCGCATCGCGGTGCAGGCCCTAACCATTGCGCTACCGCATCCATACCATCGCGATACCGATAAGGCCTGCCACCAGCAGCAGCGCGATCGGCGTCAGGCTCAGCACGAACCCGATCTCACGGCTGCCGGGGTCGCGCACATAAGCGCGGAAGTACAGCAGCCGGCCGACCAGATAGACCGCGCCGATGGCGGCGATCGCGACGGCGTTCCAGTACTGCGCTGCGATCCACAGCGTGGGCAAGAAGGCAGCCAGCAATTCCAGCGTATTCATCTGCACCCGGTAATAGCGCTCGAAGCGCTCATCGCCAACGGTGGCCGGCGCCTTCACGCCATAGCGCCCACGGGCCATGGCAACGCAGAAGGCAAAGCAGAGGTATTGCGCAATGGCGAGCAGGCTCACCAGGCTGATCCAGTTCATTCTTGTCTCCCCGAAAATGACTGCGCGCTTGCGCAGGCATGCCGATTATCCGGCATCACGCATGGCCTTCAAGCGCTCTACTTCAGCATCGGTGAGCTCTATGCGCAAATCGACGCGGTCACGCCCGGAACGATAGCCGCCGCTCCAGCGCGCCATTTCATGAAAGCCGTGGCGCAGATAGAAGCCGGCCACATGCGGATGGGTGTCGATGGTCACATAACGCGGACGCATCGGGTCTTCCGCCATCGCCAACAGCCGGTGCAGCAGCAGCATGCGTCCGAGTCCGGTGCGGTGCCGGTCGGCGCGCAGCAGGCCGAACACCAGGGTGCCGAGGTTGTAAAAGTCGGACAGCTCATAGCCGCCGCAGCCAACGATCTCGCCCTCATCTTCGATCACGAAAAAAGGACCATCAGGCTCTTCCAGCGCCGAGACCAGCCAGGGTTCCTCGGAAGCCGGGAAGTGCTCGGGTACGTTGGAGCGGAACGCAGCGATCACGGCATCGCGGTCGGCATCGCGGTAAGGACGAATGTGAGCGGGCATGGTTGTCTTCACGACGAAAGCGGGTCACGACGATACCGCATCGTCTTCGCCCGGCACAAGCCACCTTTTTGCCCTCTTGTTTCTCTGCCCAGGCATCGCACGCGGCGCGCTCAACATCGCGTTCCCGTTCCATGCATGTCGGAAATCTTTACAAATGGAAATCGAAATTTCTGCATAGCACTGTTTTTATTGAGGTTTTGCAATAGGCATAACTCTTGCAATTGAACCAACTGATGCATTGTTTGCGCACCTGCCCTTGGCACTGAGCTCGGAGTGCGTCGAGATTGATACAGAAAACAGAACAAAGTTGGCGCGCATCCAACCATGTGGCCGCGCGCCATCGAGGTTGACCTTGCTGACCGCTCACATACGAAGAAGCTGAGATCATGAAAATCGCCGGAGACATCGCAAGACGCATTGCCATCACCAGGTACTTCATGATCCTGGGCATCGTCGTGCTGCACATGCCGCCCTTCAAGCCGCTATCTGCCTACCATCTCGATCCTTTCGATTTGTTTCGCGGCATGCTGACCTTCGGTGTATTCCGTGCCACGGTGCCCTTGCTGACCGCCGTCTCCGCATTCCTGCTGTTTTCCGCCGATCTCGATCGGCAATATCTCAGGCTGATGCAAAAGAAGACCCGCACGCTGCTGGTGCCGCTGGTGTTGTGGAATCTGCCGATGCTGCCCCTGCTTTACTGGATACAGAAGAATGGTCTTATCGCGCATCAGTTCGAAGTGGATCTGTATCCGGCGCACTGGCAGAACTGGATGGATGCGGCGACCGGGCTGTTTCATACGCCGCTGAATTATCCGACGCACTTCCTGCGCAATCTCTTTGCACTGGCCCTGATCGCGCCGCTGCTGGGCATGCTGCTGCGGCGCGCGCCATATATCGGCCTGGTCATCGTCTTCGTCGTGTACTGGTATGACCTCGACGGTGATCTGCTGCTGCGCAACTCCATGCTGCTCAGTTTCTATGTCGGCGGCCTGGCCGCGGTACGCAAATGGGACTTGCGTGCGCTGGATCGGTATGCGCCGCTATTGCTCGCGGCGCTGCTGGCCATGGCGGTCGCCATCGTGCTGTTCCATATCCAGAACCGCGAATGGTTTGCGCTGGTATCGCCCTTCGTGGTGTGGCCGTGCATGTCGCTCATTGCTCCGACGCGTCTCGGTGAACTGCTGCATCGTCATTCCAGCGCAAGCTTCTTCACCTTTCTCGCGCACGGCCCGTTGCTGCTGGCGGCATGGATTACCTTTCAGCGCTATGGCGCATCGCTGCCCTATGAAATGTTCTGGGCGGTGATCCCGCCAGCCGTAGTGCTGTTATGCGCCTATACGCACCGGGCGTTCTGGCGCGCGGCGCCGGAAGTCGCAGCTGTGTTTCTGGGCGACCGCGGGCCAAGGCGCGCAACTGCTGGTCCTGCGGCACGGACTCTTCCAAATGAATCAGCCCATACCGGTCTCGCTCTGCAACCTGACGTCCCCTCATGATCGGCGCCTGGCCCGGACTCTCGTTCTGCGCACCCTGCAACCAGTCAAACGGCATTTCAAGCCGACTTTTTCAACACAATCGGCCATGGGCAGTCGTTGGATAGCCTGCAAAATTTGTCCACCCAGGCTATCGGAGACGCAACAGCGTCAGCCCACTCGTGCCACGGCCGGCGGCGCCCAGGTGCCGTTGATGATCGATGGCGTGCGCTCGCTCGGCCAATACATCCGCATCATGAGCACGAACTTCCCTTCGGGGGCAGGCAGCCAGTTCGATTCCTTGTCCTTGCCCGGGCTGTCGTGCTGGATGTACAGATCCACCGATCCATCTGCATTGGCTTTGAGGTTCTGTCGAGCGCTGATCGAGTAGCGATTGATCGGGTTGCGGACGAAGAAATAGTCTGCGCTGTACATCGTGACCGACCAGAACCCGTTTGCCGGCGGCAGCTGTCCCTCGGGGAAGCGCATGACATACCGGTGCCTCCCACTGTACGCGTCTCCATGCGCGTCCTTCAGCGAGGTAGGATAGACCGCATCCTCGATTCGATTCGCGCCGAGTCCGATGGCGGTCACCAGTGCCCGGTTCAAATAATTGGTGCCGTATATGCCGGTCTGCGTGTCGAACATCCAGCCATTCACGTTCCTGACGGCGCTGTTTTCCCTGATCTGGAACAGGATGCGGTCGAAGCTGAGCTGCGGGACACGTCTGGCGAGTTCCGGATGGAATTTGCTCTCGTCGAAGCTCCTGCCCGGGACCAGGCCGATTCTGGCGAAATGGGCAACTGCGGCGGCGTCCTCTGCAGCGGGAGGATTGCGCTTCATCAGTTCGGCGAGAAGCGTGAAGTAGCTTACGGCGTCCATCCGGATCACCTGATCGCGCACCGCCGTTTTCATA
The DNA here is from genome assembly GCF_016632335.1 of Noviherbaspirillum pedocola. Taxonomy (GTDB): domain Bacteria; phylum Pseudomonadota; class Gammaproteobacteria; order Burkholderiales; family Burkholderiaceae_D; genus Noviherbaspirillum_A; species Noviherbaspirillum_A pedocola. The sequence goes on along the minus strand of NZ_JAEPBG010000002.1, from coordinate 197,273 downwards.
TCGACGCCGGGTTCGGGCCTCACGCGAGGAGGAGTATAGGGCTTGCCATACGCACTCAGCGGAACGAGCTTGCATTGATCCTGTAGCGCGTGGACGGCGGCATAGTCTTCCGGCGTTCCGGTGCAATAGATCCTGCCGAGCAGCCAGACAATGCTCGTCGGCGACTTGTACTCCTTTACGCCCGGCGGCAGCGTACCGCGCCATCCGGGGCCGGTGATCACATAAGCCTGGGCGCCGGTTCCGGTGGTCCGCTTGCCTGGGACCTCGAAAACATTCGTCCATCCGTCGAGCAAGGGAAAGAGCGCATAGCGGCCGTCGAGATCAGGCAGGCTTAACACCCAGGGCTCATCGCCGACGTCGAACCATGCCGTCGTGTAGAGCGTATCCGCGTTGGGCGCCGTCACATCGGTGAAGGAAGCATCGGGATACTGGCGCAACCTGATGATCTGCCCCATCGGTGCATGGCTACCCTGCGGCGCATCCACATTAGTCATCACGCGGCGGGTCATCTCACTGGTGACGAGCGGGTAGCCATAGATGTAGGCATCGGACGCCACCCGGAAGTCCTCGAAGCCTTCGACCTGCTTCGAGAGATAACCCTCCTCCGCGAACGCGAAGCGGCCGAGCAGATAAAGGGCCGATCCGAAGCCCGACTTGAGCGCCATGCGCCGGGAATCATCCATGTTGTTCTCCACGTCATCAGGGATGTTTTGAAGACCGCAGGTCCGCTGGCATCTTCTGGTGTCGTCCGCAGCCAGTCGATTGGACCAAAGACCAGCACGGAATGTGGAAATCTCGGCGTCTGCATGCTATCCGGCAGGATTCGGCCTTGGCCCCGCCATGGAGATGAGTTGGGCCTTGGCCTAATTGTGAAGCTGCGCCAATTTTGGAGAATCCTCCTTGTGCCACGAGGGCGGTTTCTCCTGCGGGGTTTGCCCTGACAAGCGAGATGAAAAACCGAATCAGGCACCGACAAGCCTGGCTGCAATGCTGATGACTCTTGATCATTTACTCACAGGAGAAAATGCAATGGCGCTGTTGATCCGACTGGCACGAGTTCTGGCGCTGTTCACGGCATCTGCGATCACCGCATCGGTCGATGCCCAACCGGCGCCAGACGCTCCAATCACGCAGAAAAAACCTCCGGCAAATGGCGGCAAGTCGACAAGGAAGTCGCCTGAGCCGGATTTCAAATTTGTCGTCGAACCACAGGCAATGGACTTGCTGAAAGCGGCCAGCGACAAACTTGCGAGTGCGAAGACGATGTCGTTCACCGCCACCGTCAGCTATGAATATCCGAGCAAGCTCGGTCCGCCGATTGTTTATACGATGCGATATGACGTGACCATGCAGCGGCCAGACAAGTTGCGGATCGTCGTTCCCGGAGATGGCCCGGCCTCGGAGTTCTACTACGATGGCAAGGCGATGACCGCATACGCGCCAGCCGAGAATCTGGCTGCGGTCTCCGATGCGCCGCCAACGATTGAAGCAGCGTTGAAGGCTGCGTACCGGGATGCCGCGATCTACTACCCGTTCACCGATCTGCTTGTCGCCGATCCCTATGCCGCGCTATCTGGCGGTGCCATTCTCGCTTTCCGCATCGGCTCTTCCGCCGAAGTCGGCGGAACAAAGACGGACATGGTGGCATGGGCCAACAACGATGTGTTCCTGCAGGCGTGGATCGGTACTGAAGACAGGCTGCCGCGCCGGATACGGGCAGTGTTCCAGGCGGATCCACTGCGGCTGCGGCACGACATGCAGCTTTCGGATTGGAAGCTCGATCCCTCGGTACCGCCCGGCATCTTCGTCTCGCAGAAGGCACAGGCGGCTGGCCGAATGCCGTTCGTCTCGCCGGCGCCGCCGCCGCATGGCGTCAAACCTATCGTCAGTGGCATGGCGCCAAACCTGCCGCAGCCGAAATCCGGTCAATAGCCGGATGAAGCAAAGGAGATGCGATGAAACCGATTGTGCCGAGATTCCTCACGCTGCTCACTGCGGGCATGTGGGCCGGGGATGCGCTCGCATGGGCAAGCGCGAATCGCGTCGGCGGAGAAACAGCCCACACCGCCGGCGCGACCGCTCACGAGAACAGGTGGGGCGGCAGTTCGACCTATGTGGCGGGCCAGGGGGCGAGCCACACCAACGTTTACGGCGGCCAGACCGCGCACGCCTATGGTGGCGGCACGGAGCATACCAACGCCTACGGTGGCAGCACCTATGGCCGCTACGGCGAGGGCGCGTATCACACGTATCCGTCGGGCGCCACCGCGTATCACCCCGCCGGCTCCCCGGCATATCCAACCTACACGGCTTACCATCCGCCGGTGGTCGTATCGTCCACGTCCTCAAGCTGTTCCGGTTGCGCCGCCGCAGCCGGCGCGGTCGTCGGCGTGGCAGCTGGTGCGGCCGTGGCGTCGGCCAACACCGCAGCAGCGACGTCGTCGGCCTACAGCGCCGGAGTTGCGACCGGAGCCGCGATGGCCAAGGCACCGGCGTCGGGATCGTATGTCATCGGCATGAGCTATGCCGCGCTGCCAAGCGGCGTGACTGCGGTCACCAAGAATGGCATGACCTACTATGCCAGCAACAACGTCTGGTTCCAGCCTGCCTATGGCGCGAACGGCGTCTACTACAAGGTCGTCCCCAAACCATGATGGCGTCATTGCGGCCTGGCCGCACCACCGCTTGGTTGCGCGCCGGGGAAGAGCCTGAGACAGCGCCATGAAGCCTCTTTTCGTTGGAGCGATCGTATTCGTCTGCACGTTCCTTGGTGCGCAGTTCGGAATGTGGCTGAGCGCCGCTCTGCCGAAACACCATCTCGACGATCAGTCGAAAGACTCGATCAGGGTTGGCATTGGTCTGATCGCCACGATGACAGCACTCGTTCTCGGGCTCATCACCGCCTCTGCCAAGAGTTCTTACGATACGGTAGAAACGGAGGTGCGCACCACGGCCACCGAAATTCTCACTCTCGACCGCCTGCTTGCCCGATATGGGCCTGAAACCGGCGCAATTCGCGTGACCCTGAAACGCTCCATCGAGCAGCGGGTCGACGCGATCTGGCCACAAGCGTCCTCCCCTCGCGCCCAAGTGGACCCAAGCGCGTCATTGTCTGCCCCTGAGGCGCTGCTGGAGCAGATCCGCGCTCTGACGCCGTATAACGCTTCCCAACAGGCGATTCAGTCGCGTGCGCTGGAACTCTGCGAAACGCTGCTGAAGGTTAGGTGGATGGTTGTGGCGCAAGCGAATCAATCGATACCGCTGCCGTTTCTCGTGATTCTCCTGTTCTGGCTTACGATCACGTTCACGAGCATTGGATTGTTTGCCCCGAAAAACACGACGGTCGTCGCGGTCCAATTCGTTTGCGCGCTCTCTATCAGCAGCGCCTTGTTTCTCGTACTGGAGCTGAATGAGCCGTTTGACGGCCTGCTCAAGGTTTCGGCAGAGCCGATGCTTTATGCCCTTGCCCACATCAACCTCTAGATGAAAATTCCTGCCGCTTGGCGTTTGCCCGGGATCATGACCTGCAACGCTGTCGATGCGCTTGAAATAGGACACCGGCCATTGCTACACCTTCATCCCCGGCAGATTCAGCGAAGCGGTATTGCCGCCATCCACGGGCAGCGCCTGTCCGGTCACATAGCTGGCGTCATCGCTGGCGAGAAAGGCGATCGCGGCCGCGACTTCCTGCGGCCGGCCATAGCGGCGCAGTTCGCAGCGCGAGCCGAGCTTGTGCTCCTTGTCCGCGGCGCGGGCGCGCTCGAACACGGGCGCGGTCATGCCGGTCTCGATCAGGCCCGGGCATACCGCGTTGACACGCACACCGAATTCGCCGAGATCGCAGCATGAGGTCATCGTCAGGTTGATCACCGCCGCCTTCGACGCGCTGTACGCATTACCACCGGCGCCGGAGCGTATGCCCGCCACCGACGCGGTGTTGACGATGGCGCCGTAACGCTGCTCGCGCATGATGCGCGACACATATTTGGTGAAGTGCACCGCGCCCATCAGGTTCACCGCAATGACGCGCTGCCAGATGGCGGTGTCGGTTTCGCTGATGGCGGAATAATCGCCGCCGGAAATGCCGGCGTTGTTGCACAGCGCATCGACGCGGCCGTAGCGGCCCGCCACATCGGCGACGAAACCCGCCACCTCGTCTTCGACGCTGATGTCGAGCGCGCGGAACATCACCCGCGACGCGTCGCCCAGCGCTTCAGCCATTTCCCGCAATGCCGCTTCGTTGCTGTCGACCAGCGCCAGCGCGGCGCCCTCCTGGTACAGCCGCTGTGCTGTCGCGCGGCCGATGCCGCTGGCCGCGCCGGTGACGATGGCCACCTTGTCCGCAAATCGCATTTCGTCTCCTCCTTGCGTTATCGATCGTTATCGATCGTTATCGATTCCTGCTCAAGCCTTCTGTGCCATCGCCTGCTGCTGCATCTCGCGCCACAGCAGCTTGCCAGAGGCCGATTTCGGCAGCGTTTCGCGGAACTCGACGATGCGCGGAATCTTGTATGCCGCCATGTGCTCATGCGACCAGGCGATGATGTCTTCCGCGCTGACCTTGTCCCGGAAGGCTTCCTTCAATACCACCACCGCCTTCACCGTTTCGCCGCGCTTGGCGTCGGGCGCGGCGATGATGCAGGCTTCCTGTATCGCCGGATGATGGTAGAGCAGCGCCTCGACCTCGGCCGGCCAGACCTTGAAGCCGGAGGCATTGATCATGCGCTTCAAGCGATCGACCATGAAGAAGTAGCCATCCTCGTCCACCATCGCAATGTCGCCGGTGCGCAGGAAACGCTTGCCGTCGAACTCGATGAAGGCATCCGCGCTCGCAGCCGGATTGTTCCAGTAGCCCTGCATCACCTGCGGCGCCGACACGATAATCTCGCCCACGCCGCCCTGCGGCAGCAGGCTCATCGTTTCGGTGTCGAGGATGCGCGAATCGACGTCGTACAGCGGCATGCCCAGGCATTGCTTCTTCGGCCGGTCGGCGGGATTGATGTGCGTGGCGGCCATGGTCTCGGACATGCCATAGCCTTCGAGGTACGGGATGCCGAGCATGTCCTTCATCTTCTGCGCGATCGCCTCGGGCATGGCTGCGCCGCCGCCGCTGATGCGGCTCAGGCTGGAAAGGTCGTAATCGGCGATCCGCGGATTCGACAGCAGATCGACCACCATGGTCGAGATCAGTTGCACGCCGTTGACGCGATGGCGCTCGATCATGCGCGCGGCCACGTCGCGGTCCCAGCGCGGCAGCAGCACCATGGTCGCGCCGGCAAGCAGCGGGCTGTTCATGCTGCCCTGCATGCCGGTCACGTGGAAGAAGGGCAGCACCGACAGCAGCACCGTGTCGGCCTGGGTGCCGACCCAGTTGACGCCGGCAACAGCGTTGTACATCACGCTGCGATGCGTATGCATGCAGCCTTTCGGAAAGCCGGTGGTGCCCGAGGTATAGGGCATGACCGCGAGATCGTCGGGGCCATTTTCCATAGTCCCCGGGCGCAGCGCACGCGCGAGCATCCCGTGCCAGGGCGTGACGCCCGGTCCTTCGATGGCCATGCGCGGCGCGGTCACGAATGGCGGCGCGGCATAGTCATGCTCGCGCTCGAGGTAGTCGGAATAGGTCGCGACGATCAGGTGCTCCAGTCCCCCGCCCTCTTCGCTGCCCGCGCCCATCAGCGGCGCGATCTGCGCATGCAGGTCCTGCGCGGCGAAGGCGACCTTCGCGCCGGTGTCCTTCACGTAATGGCGCAGCTCGTCGGTCATGTTCATCGGATTGACCGGCACCACCACCGCGTCCGCGCGCAGGATGCCGTAATACGCAAGCACGAACTGCGGGCTGTTCTGCATGTAGAGCAGCACCCGGTCGCCGCGCGCCACGCCGCATTCGCGCTGCAGGAAGCCGGCGATGCGCTCGGCTTCGTCATGAAAGCGCGCGAAGCTGATCGGCGTGTCGTAGAACAGGATGTATGGCTTGTCAGGATAGCGCGTGGCAGACACCTGCGCATTGAAGAACAGGTGGGTGCGCGGCAGCGTCAGATGGCGCGGCTGATTCTTGGGCCAGAAGGCAAGGTGCAGGTCGGACATCGATGTCGTTGAATTTTCGTTGACGTTACGGGAGCGCCTCAGTCCAGGCGCTCCACCAGTTGCCAGGCCAGCTCGGCCAGCGGCCGCGTGCGCTTGCCCGCGGCGAGCGCCTCGGCGCTGGAGGCATTGCCCTGCAGCGCGCGCGCCATCACGCCCTGCAGGATGCCGGCCAGGCGGAACATGTTGAATACGATCGCGTATTCCCACTGCTCGCGCGGTATCCTGCTTCGGCCGGTGCGGCGGCAATAGGCGGCCACGTACTCCTCTTCGCTCGGTATGCCGAGCGCCTTCAGGTCCAGGCCGGCCAGGCCGCGCGAAGCGCCGGGAGCCATGCGCCAGGTCATGCAGTGATACGCGAAGTCGGCCAGCGGATGGCCGAGCGTCGATAGCTCCCAATCCAGCACGGCCAGGATGCGCGGCTCGGTCGGATGGAAGATGACGTTGTCGATGCGGTAGTCGCCATGAACGATGCTGGTTTCATCGCCACTCGGGATATGCTGCGGCAGCCAGTCGATGAGACTGTCCATCGCTTCGATGCGCTCGGTTTCCGAAGCCCGATACTGCTTGGTCCAGCGCCCGACCTGGCGCTCGAAGTAATTGCCCGGCTTGCCGTAATCGGCCAGGCCGATCGTTGCGTAATCCACACTGTGCAGCGCGGCGATGACGCGGTTCATCTCGTCGAACATCGCGGTGCGCTCATGCGGCGCGTAATCGGGCAAGGCCGAATTCCACAGGATGCGGCCATCGACATGGTCCATTACATAGAAAGCCGTGCCGATCACGTCGAGGTCTTCGCACAGCGCATGGGCTTTCGCTACCGGCACATCGGTGTCTGCCAGCGCGCGGATGATGCGGTACTCGCGGTCCACCGCGTGCGCCGACGGCAGCAACTTGCCGGGCGGCTTGCGCCGCATCACGTAGCGCTTGCCGCCGGCTTCGAGCAGGAAAGTGGGATTGGACTGGCCGCCCTTGAATTGTTCGACCGTCAGCTCGCCACGGAAATCATCGACATGCTGGCGCATCCAGGCGGCCAGGCGTTCGACATCGAAGGCATGCTGCGGCGCGACCGGCCGGGTGCCGCTGAAGCGTTCTTGCGGATCTGCACTCATATCGTTTGCAAGGAAAATTGGGAATGCGGCTTACACCGCCGACACGCCGCCATCAACCGCCAGCGCCTGGCCAGTGATATGGCGCGAAGCTTCGCTGGCCAGGAAAACTACGGCGCCCTTCAGGTCTTCCTCGCCGCCGATGCGATGCAGCGGCGCACGCGCAATCACCGCGTCGGCGACCTTCTCGAGCAGGCCGGCCGACATCTTCGATGGAAAGAAGCCCGGGCAGATCGCGTTCACGTTGATGTTGTACTTGCCCCATTCCGAGGCCAGCGCGCGGGTGAAGTTGACCGCCGCGCCCTTGGAGGTGTGATAGGCGATGGTCGTGACATTGGTTGCGCTACCGCGCAGGCCGGCGACTGAGGCGATGTTGATGATCTTGCCCGAGCGCTGCGGAATCATGCAGCGCTTGGCGACTTCCCGCGCGACGAAGAACACCGAGTCGACGTTGAGATTCAGCACCTTGTGCCAAGCTTCGTCCGGATATTCCTCGGCCGGTGCATTCCAGGTCGCGCCGGCATTGTTGACCAGGATATCGATGGTGCCGAAGCGCTGCACGACGGCGTCGACCATGCCCGGTATGCCTTCGGGCCTGGACAGATCGTTGACGACGGTCAGCACTTCAAAGCCCATGCCTTCGAGATGCGCCTTCGCTTCCTGCAATTCATCGGCCTTGCGCGCCGTGATGGCCAGCTTGCAGCCCATCTCGCCCAGCGCTTCGGCCATCTGCAGGCCGAGGCCGCGCGAGCCTCCGGTAACCAGCGCGATCTTGCCGTCGAGCTGGAACAGTTGTTTGACGCCCATGCCATGTCTCCTTGTCGTCCTGTCGCATGCCGCCGGCCTCGTTGCGCTTACCCTTGATGCGGCTGAGGTATCAGGCAGAGCGGCTGGCTATTCGAGGATACATTGACGTTCTGCAATGCAGAACTTCGTTTCGTTTTTGCTATGGTAGCAGCGCGGTGCAAGTGCGTAAAGCCTGTCGTACGAGCGATCAACGATCAAAAATCCTCGTTGGGATGCGCAATGCCCATGCATGGACGCTCCTTGCATGCAGCGCGCGAAACTTGTCATGGCCTGACGAGGCCTTGCGGATGAAGGCTGATGCCAGGGCAGGTGCGCATCAACCTTCAGGCGGGATAGCGCGGGCTTATAGGTCCTTTGCCGCGGTGGAACTGCTAATCGGCATGTTTCGCTGTTCATGCAGATCGCCGGCGCAGGTATCTGCCATTGGATCGGCCAGATATTGTTTGGTAAGGGAATCTATCCATTTGTGCGCGTGCAGCGGCACGGATAGCGGCGGCGCGTTTTCGCCGGTGGCGTAGGCATGCACAGCATTGGACTTGCGCTGCATTGCCATATCAAGGCCTTGCGCCGCGGCCCGCCCCAACCCACCCAAGTAGAAATAGTCTTCCGCGACGCACGAGCTCGCACCCAGTGCCACGGCAAGGGCGTTCGCCTCGCTTTCGCCAATCCGGTTGCCGGAAAGCGCCAGGCTGCGCAGACTCGTGCTGGACATCAGAACCTGCGAAAGGGCTCGCGCGCCGTCGCTGCCGATATCACAGCCCTGGATAGCAAGAGCGCCAAGACCGACTTTGCGCATCAGGACCTTCGATAGCGACGCCATGCCGGCATCGCCAAAACGGTTCCCGCAGAGGTTCAGCGAGCGTAGCTGCGTATTGGCTGCCATCCCTTCGCACAGCAAGGCGACCCCTTCCGCGTTGATGTTGCATGCCGGGAGCTCGAGCGCAGCGAGGTGCTGGTTCTTTGCCAGCATGCTGCCCAGCGCGCGAGCGCCAGCGGCGCCTACCTGATTGTCACGGATCAGCAGCGCGACCAGGGCAGCGTTGTTGCCAAGTGCCGCGAAGATGGCGGCCATGCCTTTGTCGCCCATCCCAATACCAGAAATATTGAGCGCGAGGAGGGTCGCGTTGTTTCTCAGCGCAACGGACAGAGATTCCGCACCATCATCGCCGATGGGGTTGGCTTCCAGATCGAGCACACGCAACGTCGTGTTGGAGTTCGCAGCCGCAACGAGTGACTCGGCAAGGAAAGCCGCTCCTTCCGCGCTGATGCCGTTGTTCCCCATACCCAGAACGCGAAACGACGCGTTGCGCTTCAATGCATCGGCCATCGCGCGGGCGCCGCTGTCCCCGATGTTGTTGCCGAACAGCTCCAGTATGCGCAGAGTCGGGTGCCCGATCAGCCGGAAGGCCAAGTCCTTCGCGCCAGCACTGGAGATGGAGCATTTGTTGAGAGTCAGTGAGACGAGCGTGGTGTTCGATACGAGGGCATGCACCAGCTTGGTCACCCCGACATCACCGATCTCGTTACACGAAAGATTGAGTGCACGCAGTCCGGTGTTCTTCTCCAGGGCATCTGCTAGAAGCTCGACGCCGCGTTGACTCAGGGTGGTATTCGTCAAATGCAGTCTCGTGAGACGTGCATTCTGTGTCAGCATCGCCGCCAACGCGGCGGCGGCGTCATCATTGAGCGCAACGGACAACAGGTTCAGTTCATGCACCTCTGCCGGAGCAGTCTCCAGCCACTTACAAAACTCGAGGAATACCTCTGGCTTCAGATAGGTGTCGAGCGTGATTGCGTTGTTGTTGACCCAGCCGGCAAAGTTTTGCCATTCGGGCTTGTGCTGCCCATCGTGAAGATTGTCAGTTGAGGATGGCGTTTCCCTTGGGCGATACGTTGTAGAGAACGATGAGTACGAAGAATGCTTGGAATCGCGCAACATGCTTGCCTCCCTATAGGCTGTGGACAAGGTTAAAGGAACCCGCTTTTGTGGGAAACAATCACTCGGAGTTCCAAGCGCAGGCAAACGGGCCGCCTTTGCCCAGGGGCTGAGCGCCTTTGTTCGCGATATCGTCCGAATCGACATCGCGCTCCATCGCATCAGCTGCCGGGCGCGACACCTCGCGTATGGTCGTGCGTCACAACCGCCGCTTGCGATTGATTGATATCGTCCAGGCTGCGCAGCGCTGTCATTCGGTCGACTTCGGGAATGGAAGGCATCCTGATGAGGGCATCGAGCATACGAGTCATCAGTTCGTCCGGGTAGCCTTGGGGCGCCATTGCCCGCAAGCCTTTCATTGCCGCCGGCCTGCGTTTTTCCAGCTCTGCGCAAGCTGCGTTGTCAGCCAGAAGGCTTTTCAACAGCTGCAGATCCTGCTGCGGGAAATGCATGTCGTGAAAACCGATCACCTGCACGACCTTGTTGTCCCGCACGGCAGAGAGCAACCCGGAGCGGGTAGCGACTTCCATCTCGACACTGCCGAGCCTGATTTCAGTAAGTGTTGTGTTGCTCCTGAGCGCCTTGACCACTGCAACCATGCCGGCATCAAAAAAACAGGGATCGCACTCACCGGGAAAGGACTTGTTGACGTCGAGGCTGAGGAGCATCTTGTTGACGAGCAGCGCTTCGGACAATGCGCTGAGTCCTTTATCGCCGAAAGCGTTCTCGCGCAGGTTTAGCCTGGTCAGCCTGGAATTACTTTTCAGCGCCTCGCACAGCGGCGCCAACATGGGCTCGTCGATGCCGCAGCTGCGCAACGTCAGCTCATCGAGTGTTCCATTTCCTTTCAGCGTCTCTGCCAGGGCTTCGGCGCTGGCCTGATCCATGGGGTTAGAGAGGACCTCAAGGGTTTGCAATGTCGTATTGGCCTTCAATGCCTTGAACAGGACCTGCATGCCGCCGACGGATACCTGGGCTTCCTGGTCCACGTACAGTGCTTTCAATTCGGCAGACGAGCTTGCGAGCCAGTCTGCAAGATGCTGCAGCGACGCATCGCTGAGCGGTGATCGAAGCCGCAAGCCATCGTTGACAACAGCCTGGGAAAACTGCTGCCACTCGGGCGTGGATGCCTTGGCTGCTAGAGCATCCGGTGCGTTACTCAGGGTAGCCGGGCTGGATGGACGAGGGGACGAGGTAGGGGACGAAGTTGGTCTCATGGTGACTCGCTTGTCGCAATCAGTGAATGGGAAGCCACCTTGGTATCACACCGCCGGGAGAAGTTCCTGCCCTGAACTGCCGTGGCAAGGCTGTCCATTACACCGGGAGGACAGCGACATCAGAGTCCCGCGCTGCGAGCCGGCTGCAACCGCCATGCGGGAAGACCGCGCCCCACACGAGGGAGCGCTTTGTCCAAGCTTGGAGACGCTTCTCGTTTTGAGCGCCTTTGAATGTCTTTGAGCGCCTATCGATTAAGAAGGCCGTCATCGTTCCACGATGACAGTCATGCTCCCTGATGGCTTTCGCAGGCATTTGCGCACGTATCGCTGGTGCGCCCATCAACCTGATCAGCAGGCCGCTGCGTTCAAGCCAGCGACATCGCGCCCCGGCCCGCCGTGCAGCGCACCAGCATGGCCACATCGAGGATCAGCGACACGCCGCCGTCGCCGAGGATGGTGGCGCCGGAAATGCCCGGCACCCTGCGGTAGTTCGATTCGAGGTTCTTCACCACGACCTGCTGCTGACCCAGCAATTCATCGAGCAGCATCGCAGCCTTCATGCCCTCGGATTCGAGAATGACCAGGATGCCGTCCGAAGGCTCGGTGCAGCGCGTCTCGATACCAAAGACCCGGTGCAGCGCAATGATGGGCAGATACTCGCCGCGCACCTTCACCACCCTGCCCCGGCCGGCGACTTCCTTCACATCGTCAGGCAGGGGCTGCAGCGATTCGGCCACGAAGGACAGCGGCAGGATGTAGACCTCGTCGCCAACCTTCACCAGCATGCCGTCGAGGATGGCCAGCGTGAGCGGCACCGAGATCGAGATCGTAGTGCCGAAGCCGCGCGCGCAGCGGATGTCGATGTTGCCGCCCATGGCGCCGATGTTGCGCTGGACCACGTCCATGCCGACGCCGCGGCCGGAGACATCGGTGACTTCTTCGGCGGTGGAAAAGCCTGGCGCGAAGATCAGTTGCCAGACTTCGTCGTCGGGCATGTCGTCGGATACCGGCAAGCCGTTGTCGCGTGCCTTTTGCAGGATGCGTTCACGGTTCAAACCGGCGCCATCGTCGCTGACTTCGATGACGATATGCCCGCCCTGGTGCGCGGCCGACAACGACAAGCGCCCGGTCTCGGGCTTGCCGGCAGCGATGCGCGCCTCGGGCGTTTCTATGCCATGGTCGACGCTGTTGCGCACCAGGTGCGTGAGCGGATCGATGATGCGCTCGATCATGCCCTTGTCCAGCTCGGTGGCGGCGCCGTGGGTGACGAAATCCACGCGCTTGCCGAGCTTGGTGGCGAGGTCGCGCACCATGCGCGGAAAGCGCGAGAACACATAGTCCATCGGCATCATGCGGATCGACATCACCGCTTCCTGCAGATCACGGGTATTGCGCGAGAGCTGCGCCACGCTGGAGAGCAGGCGCTCGTGCAATACCGCATCGAGCGCGCTGCTGCGCTGCGCGATCATAGCCTGGGTGATGACGAGTTCGCCGATCAGGTTGACCAGTTGATCGACCTTTTCCACGCTCACGCGTATCGATGTCGATTCGAGATGGGCCGCCTTATCCGCAGCGGCCGCGCGCGTGGCCAGCGGCTCGGCATGTGTGCTGATCTGCGTTGTGTCGGACTGCGCCGGGCTGGTCTCGGGCAAGGGCTCGAAGAAACCATAGCTGCCATCCGGTGCGGTATAGGCGCCGCCGACAGCCTCTTCTTCCACGCTGACTTCAGCCGGATCGAACATGAAGGCGCAGAGATCGAGTATCGCGCTGCGGTCCTGCGTCGTCTCAACCTGCAGGCCGATACGGCCATCTTCACGCGGCGCATCGACCAGGCTGCCCATCGTGCCGAGTTCTTCCTTCAGGCTTGTCAGCGCATCCGCATCCATGCCGGGCAGCGTAATCGCATAGCGGCGGACATGGGCTTGCGCGCTTCTTGCCGTTGTCGCGCCATGCGACGCCTCGGCATCGCTTTGCGCCAGCAGCGCTTCAAGACGCGCGCGCATGCGCTCGACCTGCGCCCCGTCCACCGCCTCGTCATGCCTGTGGCCATCGAGCTGCATCTGCAGCACATCCTTGGCGCCGAGGAAGGCTTCAACATGCGTCGGAGTAATCGCCATTTCGCCGCGGCGCATGCGGTCCAGCAGCGACTCCAGCCCATGGGTGAATTCCGCCATGTCGGCCATGCCGAAGGTGGAGGCGCCGCCCTTGAGCGAATGCGCGGTGCGGAAGATCGCCGCGAGTTCCTCCATGTCCGTCGCATCGGGGTCGAGCGCGAGCAGCAGCCGCTCCATCTCGGCGAGCAACTCCTCGGCCTCCTCGAAGAAGACCTGATAGAACTGGCTGATATCGACGCTCATCCGACTATTCCCTCTGCCGCTCAGCCGATGACCTTGTGTACCACCTCGGCCAGGCGGTTCGGATCGAAAGGCTTGACCAACCAGCCGGTGGCACCCGCGGCGCGGCCCTTGTTCTTCATTTCATCGCTGGACTCGGTGGTCAGCATCAGGATGGGAGTGCGGGCATACGAAGGCAGCGCGCGCAGCGAGCGGATTAGCGTCAAGCCATCCATGCCGGGCATGTTCTGGTCGGTCAGCACCAGATCGAAGTCCTTCTGCTTCGCCTTTTCCAGACCGTCGCGGCCATCGGTCGCTTCGGTGACCTGGTAGCCCGCGGCCTTCAGGGTAAATACCAGCATTTGTCGCAGGGATCCGGAATCGTCCACCGCCAGTATTGTCTTTGCCATAGTGTGCAGTCGTGCCCTTGTTGTGTAGTTACCGCCCTTGCCGGGCCTTCAAAATTCAGTCAGAACAATTCCATGTCGCCGCTGTCGAGATGCCGCTGTCCGACGCTTTTGGACAGCGCTCCCGAGAGCTCGCGGCTGCGCGCGGCCAGAAGCTCGTGCATTGCCTCGATCTCTCCTTCGCCGCCGTCGGTCAGCGTCTGGGCGCCGGCGCCGAGGCCGGCCAGCATGTCGCGCAAGCCGGCAAGGCGACGCTCGGCATGGGCAAGCAACTGGCCTGTCATGTCTTCGAACTGCAGCGCGGTCACCATGGCCTTCGTCTGATTTTCGATGCCTGACAGGCAATCGAGCAGCGTTGCGCGCGCGTCATCGGACATCGTGGGTGCTTGCGTGCCGGCCGCCATCAACACTTCACGCTGACGCGCCGTGTCCGCGCAGATGGCCTGGAAACAGCCGCCAAGCCGCTCGATGGCCACCGCAAGCAGCAGCCGGGTCTGCGCCAGATCGGCGCCGATTTCATCCAGATGCGCGCCGCCATGTTGGGTCACGCCATCAAGCAGGCGCTGGAGCTCGGTGGTCGCCGAACCGGAATGTGCGCTCATCTGACTCTGGTCTCCATGGGAATGGTCCATGCTCATCTCGGCTTGCCGATCGCGGACTGCGCCGCTTCGCCGGCGGCGGCAGCCACCGATTCGGCGTTGCGCGGCGCAAGAATCTGCTGCACCGCGGCGGCTTCATTCGAGCGTGCTGCTGCGCCCTGTTGCGCGGATGCGGCCGGCGCGGTGGGAACAGCGGGAACTGTGGGAGCTGCGGGGTTTGCCGCGGCCTCAGGCTGTCCCGGCGCAGTTGCCCCCGGCTGACCATTGATCTGCGCCCCCGCCTCGGCGCCGCTGGAAACATTGACCGCGCCGCCATCGCGGGTCGCGTTCTCCTCGGCCTTCTTGTTCATCACGATGATGCTGATGCGGCGGTTGGTCGGGTCATACGGATCGTCCTTGTTCATCAGCACCGCCGATGCAAGGCCGACCACGCGCACGATCTTGCCTTCGCCCAGGCCGCCGGCGATCAGTTCGCGCCGTGAGGCGTTGGCCCGGTCGGCCGACAACTCCCAGTTGCTGTAACCCTTGTCGCCGGTGGAATACGCATGCGCATCGGTGTGGCCGGACAGGCTGACCTTGTTCGGCACTTCGTTCAGGACCTTGCCGATCTCTCGCAGGATGTCGCGGGTGTACGGTTGCACCTCGGCCTTGGCGCTGGCAAACATCGGGCGGTTCTGCTCGTCGACGATCTGGATGCGCAAGCCTTCGGTTGTGATATCGATCAGCAGCTGCTTCTTGAACTGCTTCAGGTTCGGGTTGGCGTCCATCACCGCTTCGATGCGGTTCTTCAGCGCCTTGAGCCGCTCGCCCTCCATGCGCTCGATATCGGCCTGTGCTGCCTTGAGGTCATAGGTCTTCTTCGGCGCTTCCTGCGTGCCCTTCTTGACCTGGCCTTCGCGCCGGGTCAGGTCGCGGCCGCCGCCCTGGATCACGCTGGAGCTGTCGCCGCTGCCCGAGCCGCCCGACATGGCCACCTTCAGCGGCGTGGAAAAGTATTCGGCGATGCCCTGCAGATCGCCCTTGGCGGTCGAGCCCAGAAGCCACATCAGCAGGAAGAAGGCCATCATCGCGGTCACGAAGTCGGCATAGGCGATCTTCCACGCGCCGCCGTGGTGGCCACCGCCACCCTTCTTGATGCGCTTGACGATGATGGGACGCAGATTGTCGTCGGCCATGATGGTTCCGCTTCGTCTTTATTTGGCCTTGGCCTGCTTGATGTGTTCTTCGAGTTCCTTGAACGACGGACGCTCGGTGGAGAACAGCACCTTGCGGCCGAACTCGGTCGCCACCGCCGGCGCATAGCCGTTCAGGCTTGCCAGCAGCGTGACCTTCACGCACTGGAACATCTTGGAAGACTCGTGCAGCTTCTGCTCGAGCAGGCCGGACAGCGGGCCGATGAAGCCGTAGGCCAGCAGAATGCCGAGGAAGGTGCCCACCAGCGCATGCGCGATCAGGATGCCGAGTTCGGCCGGCGGCAGGCCCACCGATTCCATCGTATGCACCACGCCCATCACCGCGGCCACGATGCCGAAGGCCGGCAAGCCGTCGCCGAGCTTGGCGATGCAGTGCGCCGGCACTTCGCCTTCGTGGTGATGCGTCTCGATTTCGTTGTCCATCAGGTTTTCGATCTGGAAGGCATCCATGTTCCCGGACACCATCAGACGCAGATAGTCGGTCATGAATTCGACGATGTGATGGTCGGCCATGATGCCGGGGTACTTGGAGAAAAGCGGGCTTTGCTCGGGATCGTCGACATCGCCTTCGATCGACATCAGGCCTTCCTTCCGAACCTTGTTCAGGATCTCGGAAAGCAGCGACATCAGTTCCAGGTACAGGTCCTTGGTGTAGCGCGAACCCTTCAGCACCGAAGGCAGCGCCTTGAAGGTCGCCTTCACCGATTTCATGTCATTGCCGACGAAAAAGGCGCCGATGGCTGCGCCGCCGATCATCAGCACTTCCAGCGGCTGCCACAGCGCCGCGAGATGTCCGCCCGACATCGCAAAGCCGCCGAAGACGGCGCCCAGCACTACCACATATCCGATTATGACTAACACGTTCGCCCCACTCCGCTGTGTCCGCCGCTCTGGCTGACTGACATACGCACTTCGCTCATTTCCCGGCGCACGTCACCCGACGGCGCTCTTTCTGGATTACGGCAGCGGTATTGAAAACTTGAGATGAGGCAACATTATTTCCTGGGTTTTTTCACGGCGACGGCTGCAGCGGTGGTTCCTGCGCCTGGCAACTTCCACCCGTACAGCATTTTTCCGTCGGGATGAGTGGGTTCGGCGAAGCTGGGCGCGACGCCCGGGATCGTGAATTCATGTGACAGCAGCAGCGAACCGGCACGCATTTCGGCCGCGGCTTTTTCCCATAGCCGCGGCATCGCTGCCGGCGACAGATAGGCGAACACCACGTCGTACTGCGCCAGGTCGAGCCGGTGATAATCGCCGCGCAGAAAGTGGCCGCGGCCAGTCATTGCCTGGCGCAGACGGCTGGCGAGCCAGGGCAGCGGCGCCAGTTCGATGCCTTCGAAGCGGGATTCGGGACGGCGCGCAGCCAGGTCGAGCACCATGCCGCCCAGGCCGCTGCCGATATCGATGAAGCGCAGGCTCCCCTGCGGCAGCGCCGCCGCCACGGCCTTGCGTGCCGCCGCGCCTGACAGGTACAGCGGCACCTGGGTGCGGAAGGTGGACCAGTACAGCGACACCAGCAGTGCGAAGCCGGCCAGGGCAAGCGCCGGCGGCAGATGCAGTTCGAGCGAGGCCAGCAGCAGCGGCAGGAAAACGAGATGGATCCACGGCCACCAGGCCGCCTGGCGGCGACGACTCGAAATCCAGGCCGCCAGCATGCCCTGCACGCAGGCTGCGGCGAACAGCGGCAGCCGCGCCGACGGCAGCAACAGCCGCAGCAGATGCAGCCCGCCGAACAGCAGCAGGCAGGCGAGGCATTGAATCAGCAAGGCTTCCACTGCGGGCGGAATGCGCAGGACAGCGCGCTGGGCGCCGCGAACCTGCGGCGCCGCCGGACGGGAAGCGGACATGAGAGTCAGGCAGCGAGGCTGTCGCCGCGGGCTTTCTTGGTCTTGCCGGCGCGCGAAGGCATGTGGCACAGGCCGCAGGCATAGTCGTGGCTGAGCTCGAAGCTGTGGGTGACGAAGTCGCCGCCGCATTCGCGGCATTTTGCCGTCGTCAGCATCTTGCTGTCGAAGAAGCGCACCAGGGTCCAGGCGCGGGTCAGGGACAGCACCGGCTCTTCGCCAGGCGCGGGCTGCATCTGTTCCAGGTAGAGCTGATAAGCCTTCATCACCGCTTCGATGCCGGTCGCGCCGGCATGGTCGACCAGGTAACGGTAGATATTGATGAACAGGGACGAATGGATGTTCGGCTGCCAGGTGATGAACCAGTCGGTCGAGAACGGCAGCATGCCCTTCGGCGGCGACACGCCCTTCAATTCCTTGTACAGCTTCAGCAGCCGCTCGCGCGACAGCGAGGTTTCCATCTCAAGCAATTGCAGGCGGGCGCCGAGCTTGATCAGGTCGATCGCCAGTTGAATGTCGCGCGCTTCGGATACCAGGCTTTTGGTGGCCATGTTCTCGTCTCTCGTCTCTGGTGTCTGGTACTTGGTTGAGGCAGCGTGCGTATCAGTGGATTTCTTCGACCGGCTGGCCAGCCATCAGGATGGCGGCATGGGTCTGGGAGAGCGAGCGCTCCTTGGTGTGGCTCGTGAGCATGCCGAGCACGGCACTGTCATCGAAGCGGAAACGCGCCAGCATCAGATTGGCGCTGGCCAGCTTGAGCAGCTGCGCATTCGACAGACCTTCGATGAGCGAGGCGACTTCCGCGCTGATACCAAGGCGATAGATGGCGCATGTCTTGTCGGCGCGGATCATCTGCTGAGCCAGCATCAGGTAGTTCAGATTCGCGTCGCGGATCTCCGCCATCATGTCGTTCATGTTCATGCTCTCTCTCCTGTCCGTTGGTCGCCGGTTTGCCCGGTTGCTTTGCCGATGGAGAGAGTGTGCCGCTTATGATGCCGTGCGGAAATAAGCCGTTCTCTGTATTTCTAGTGAGAAATTTTCCTATGGACTTGTAGGCTTTTGTCTTACAAGAGGGAAATACCTGCTTCTCCGTGGCCGAACATCGGCAACGGAGCGGAGCGAGAAAAACTGCGGAGTATTCGGCAAGTCATTGAAAACACGTAGCATTATCGGCGGCAACGGACGGATTTTCTGGCTTGCGCAAGACCTACAATGGCATTTACGGCAAGCTCGGCGAGAAATTTAGGGTCGGAAGAAAAATTTTTTCGACTCGATTTTCTGCGCCTTGCAGGAGGTGTATCGGCAGCGCTAACGAAAAATTTAGGGGCCGATAGCGATTTTTTTGCATTTTTCTTATGTCTTTCTGTCGTGCGTTCGCTACACGGATGAAATTCCGTCAATCGAACATGGAAACCGCTTCAGGGAAGTGCGCAAAGCCTGGAGACGTTGTCCGCCCATGCCGTTGCCGAAAGGACTACCATGTGCGCTCCCTCGTCCTTCGACACCTCACCATGGAACAAGCCGTCAATACCGAACACTTGTGGATGCCTTTCACCGCCAATCGGGAATTCAAGGAGCGACCGCGGATGCTGGTTTCCGCCTCCGGCATGTATTACACCAGCGACGATGGCCGCCAGATTCTCGACGGCACCGCCGGCCTGTGGTGCGTGAACGCCGGCCACTGCCACCCGAAGATCACCGAAGCGATACGGCGCCAGGCCGGCGAAATGGATTTCGCGCCGCTGTTCCAGATGGGACATCCAAAGGCATTCCAATCGGCCAGTGCATTGGCGGCGATCGCGCCGGAAGGCCTGGATCGGGTGTTTTTCTGCAATGACGGATCCGAATCGGTGGACACCGCGTTGAAGATCGCCCTCGCCTGGCACCGTGCCCGCGGCGATGCGCAGCGGGTACGGCTCATCGGGCGTGAGCGCGCCTACCACGGCGTCAACTTCGGCGGCATTGCCGTCGGCGGTATCGCCGGTAATCGCAAACAGTTCGGCGCGACGCTGGCCAATGCCGACCACCTGCGCCACCCGCTGGATATCGAACGCAACGCCTTTTCCCGCGGCCTGCCTGAATACGGCGCCGCACTTGCCGACGAACTTGAAGCGCGTCTGCTTGCGTTGCACGACCCGAGCACGGTTGCGGCGCTGATCGTCGAACCAGTGCAGGGATCGACCGGCGTGATCCTGCCGCCGAAGGGCTATCTGCAGCGCCTGCGCGACATCTGCGACCGGCACGGCATCCTGCTGATCTTCGACGAAGTCATTACCGGTTTCGGCCGCCTGGGCGCACCCTTCGCCGCCGATTATTTCGGCGTGGTGCCGGACATGATCACTTGCGCAAAGGGATTGACGAATGCCGCCGTGCCGATGGGCGCGGTGATGGTGCGACGTGACATCCATGACATCTTCATGGAGACCGCACCGCAGGGCGCGATCGAACTGGCGCACGGCTATACCTACAGCGGCCATCCGCTGGCCGCGGCGGCGATGCTGGCAACCATGGAGGTCTACCGCGAGGAAGATTTGTTCGCCCGCGCGGCGGCCACCGCACCGTATTTCGAGGATGCGGCGCACAGTCTGCGCGGCCTGCCCTTCGTCAAGGACATCCGCAATCTCGGCCTGGTGTGCGGCATCGAACTCGAGTCGCTGCCCGGCAAGCCGACGGCGCGCGCCATCGATGTGTTCCTGCGTTGCTTCTGGGACGAGGGTGTGCTGGTGCGTACGACCGGCGACATCATTGCGCTGTCGCCGCCGCTGATCATCGAACCGGCGCAGGTCGACCGGATTTTCGATGCGATTGCCTCGGCCCTGCGTGCGCAGGCGGCGCAGCCGAGCTCGGCGTTGTACGGTCAGCGCGAAGCGACAGCGCCAATCGCCTGAGCTAACACTGCGGGATGGGACCAGCGTCACCGAGGAAAAGCTGACTCCCCTTCCCTAGTTCGTTTGCCGCACTTACCATGGCGCCCCCATCCCACGACACGCCAAGCATGCACGACTACGACGATGAACCGCCTCCGGCGCCGGTGCGCCCCTGGATCCACCTGGCCACCAGCGGCGATGTGGAAGGCTGGATCGAAAGCTACAACCGCGACCTGCAGCGCACACTGGAGCGCACTGCGAAACCGTTTTCGCAGCCGGTCGGCCAGGGCATCTGCTTCACCCTGAGCGCGGGCGGCGACATCTACATGCACACCACCGGCGAAGGCGATGTGCTGCTCGATGTGACGCCGGAAGCGGAATGGGCAACGCCTGTCATTACCGCCGCCACCGGGGTGGAAGCGCCCGGCAGGCAGATTTGGGCATTGCCCGGCAATCTGCTGACGCAATTGATCCTTGGCCTGTCACTGCTGATCGATACCAGCCGCATCGTGACGAAGCACGATTTCCGCAAACGGCGTTACTGAAGGCGCGCTTGCGCCATGGTCGAGGCGCGTAAGTTCTGCTTCAGGCGGCCAGCATTTCCCAGGCATTGCGGCCGGCGCGTTTGGCCGCGTACAGCGCTTCATCCGCCGTCTTCAACAGGCTTTCCGGCGTGCCCGGCTCGCCCGGGCCGCTGACAGCAATGCCGATGCTGGTCGACACCGCGCGCAGCGCGCCGGCAATCGAGAACGGCGATTGCATCGCGCCCAGGATCTTGTCCGCCACCAGCGTGGCTTCGTCGGCGCTGGGCAAACCTTCCAGAAGAATCACGAATTCATCGCCGGCCAGCCGCGCGACGGTATCGCTGATGCGCACGCTGGCTTTCAGACGCTGCGCGAATTGCACCAGCACTTCGTCGCCGCCGTGATGACCGAGGCTGTCGTTGATGGTTTTGAACCGGTCGACATCCAGAAACAGCAGCGCCAGCCGGGTATTGCCGCGCCGCGCGCGAAGAATCGCTTCGGCCAGCCGATCCTGAAGCAGCGAACGGTTGGGCAAGCCGGTCAGGGCATCGAAGCGCGCCAGCCGCTGCAGCTGGCGCTCCACCCGCTTCTGCGCACTGATATCCGTGGCCAGCCAATGGAAGCCGAGCACCCTGCCATGCCTGTCACGATCGGGCACGAATTCACAATGCAGCACGCGAGCCGCATCGTCGACGCCCAGGGCATGCTCGAAGGACATGCGATCCCCCTCGAGCGCGGCCTGCAGATGCGGCAGCAGCGCCGGATAGGCCGCCTCGCCGAAAGCCTCGGCAACGGTCATGCCGGTCAGGCTGCCGGAGCGCGCCAAGGGCAGTTCGCGCGCGTAGTTGTTGCTGAAGCGGAAACACTGATCACTGTCGACGTAGGCGATCAGCGCCGGCAGATTATCGGCAATCGCCCGTATCCGTGCTTCGGCGGCGCGCAGTTCAGTGATATCGGCGCTGAGCGCATGAAATCCATGGACTTCACCATCCTGGCCGACGTCGGGCAGATACACGGTATGCACATGGCGGGTGCCATCAGGCGTGGCGGCTTCAAGCTCGAATTCGACCCGGTTTCCGGCCAGCGCGGCATCAATGTTGTCGATGCGGTCGCGATAGCGTTCTTCGCCGATTACATCGGCCATCGGTTGCCCGAGAATGGCCGACATCGGCTTGCGCAAAATCTGCTGCATCGTCGCATTGACGAAGCCGAAGCGACGGTTGCGATCGACATAGGAAATCAGCACCGGCAGATTGTCCGTGATCGAACGTATCTTTTGCTCGCTTTCGGCCAGCGCACGCTCGCTACGCTGACGCAGCCGCAATTGCCGGATGAAGCGCCATCCGGTGAGTGCCACTACCGTGGTCAGCAACAACAGCGCGGCAGCATTGCTGGCGGCATCGCGCTTCCAGTTCAGCAGCACATCATCGTGCGCCAGTGCTGCAGTGACCAGAATCGGATAGCGCTCGGAATGCTGGTAGGCATAGATCCGGGCAACGCCGTCCAACTCCGATCGCCGATGCGTCGAGCCGCTGCCGGGATGATTCAGGTAATCCTGGAAAATCGCCATCGAGGACAGATTCTTACCGATGCCCGATTCGACGAATGGCAACCGGGCTAGCAGCGTGCCATCGTCGCGTAGCAACGCAATCAGGCCGCGCTCACCAAGATTGAAACGGGCGTAGTACTTCTGAAAGTAAGACAGCGGAATGGTGGCCAGCGCGACGCCGGCGAAGCTGCCGTCAGGATGGTCGATGCGGCGCGAAACGGTCAGGATCCAGTCGCCGGTGAGCCGGCTGCGCACTGGCGGGCCGATGAACGGGCCGGGTGTCGCATGGTCGCGGTGATATTGGAAGTACTCGCGGTCGGCATTGTTTGCATTCCTTGGCAGCGTGCGTAGCGAATTGGCGATCCACCGCCCGTTCTCGTCATAAACGAACAGACCAGCCAGTTGCGGCAGCGCTGCGGCCTGAGTCGCCAGGATGCTGTTCAAATCCTCGAGAGCATCAGCCTTTCCGGCGTCGTGACGCGCGCGGTGGACGATGCCCACGAGGATCATGTCGGCCGAGGTGACAGCATCATCAACCTGCTGCTCAACGGCGTGCGCCAGGTTCGTCGCCGCGACTTCACCTTCATGCAATTGTCTTGCGCGCGACTCCCAGCTCGCCCAAACACCCACAGCGAGCAGCACGGCGCATAACAGAGCGAGGAATACGCTTGCGCTGACCGCGGGCTGTGACAGACGCTTGAATGTCCCGCTGTGGATATCTCGCCGGCCACGCACAGCCTTACTCAGAAAAGTTTCCATACGGCATTTTCGCAGATTTCTCTGTTACCGTTGAGGCGAAAAAAGGGGGAAAAGATTGGGTTACTGGCACATTCCCGGTTTTTCGTTACTAAGCCGGCAAGATTTCTCATCCCTTCCGGAGAATGTATGAAAAAGCAGCTTGCCATGGCTCTTCTCGTTCTGACTGCCTGCAGTGCCCATGCCCAATTCTTTGGCGATAGCCGCAGCCGTCAGGATGATGCGTACAAGCAGTACCTCGCCTGTGTAAAGAAATACGCAGAATCTTCCGCCGGCCAGAACGCCCTCCCTTCCGACATCGCTTCGGCCGCGCTGTCAGCCTGCGATGACCACTATCAGCGCATGTTGCTCCCTACCTATGAATTATTCGGCTACACCCAATGGGCCAATGACGTGCTGACAGAAACCCGGCAGAAAGCGCGCGACTATGCGATACAGGCGGTGCTGGAAGCGCGGCGCATACGCTGAAGCGGCAATCCCGATTTACCCACAGCTTTCGTGGACAATGCTGTGGACAAGTCCTCTCCAACGACGCTAGTCGTTTGATTCTTATCGAATAACTTGCACTGTCGCAATTCCATGCAGCTTTGCGGCGTGGGCGCCAATCCGCTTGGCTATAATGCGCCGACTTCCACCGCCGAAAGCTGTCATGTCGTCATCTTGTTCTGATCTCGTGGGGCCTGCAGAGGCTTCCCGTTCGCGGCTGGCTTTTGGGCGACTCGCTCATGGCTGAGGCAAACGCGGCCCCGCAGGCCGGCCTGTTACACGGGCTATTTCTGGCGTTGCGCCGTGATCGCCTCTTTCAGATTCTCTTGCTGGGCCTGGTGCTGCTGGCTTTTGTCACGCCATCCGCGATCGTTCACTATCCACGCATGGTGGACTGGCCGACTATCGCCACGCTGGGCGGATTGCTTACGCTGACGAAAGGCGTTGAAACTTCGGGTTATCTGCCGCGCGTAGCGCGCAAGCTGGTCGGGATGATGCCGAACGAGCGAGCGCTTGCGCTATTTCTGGTCGCCACGACCGGACTGCTGTCCACGGTACTGACCAACGATGTCGCGCTGTTCGTGATGGTGCCGCTGACGCTGACGCTGGCACGCGCGGGGGTGCCGCTCGGTCGCCTGGTCATCTTCGAAGCCATGGCCGCCAATGCCGGATCGACGGCAACGCCGATCGGCAATCCGCAAAACCTGTTTCTCTGGCAATTGTCCGGCACTCCCTTTTCCGAATTTCTGCTGGCCATGCTGCCGCTGGCTGCCGCGCTGATGCTGGCGCTGGCCTGCCTGACGTTGCTCGCATTTTCTTCAAAGCCGTTGAAATTCGATGCCGATGGCACGGCACATGACACTGACCGCCGTCTGCTCACGGTGGCCTTGCTGCTGTACCCGCCGTTTCTGATCCTGACGGACCTGCATCATCCGCTGGCAGCCTTGCTGCTGGTGGCGCTGCCTTTTCTCATCCTCTGGCGCCGGGTTCTTGCTCAGGTGGATTGGGCGCTCATCCTGATATTCATCCTGATGTTCATCGACTTGCGGCAGGTCGCCAATTTGCCAGCGCTGCGCGAATGGATCGCACATTGGCATCCCGAACACACCCCGCAGCTCTTCCTGCTCGGCGTCGGCGCTTCGCAGCTGATCAGCAACGTGCCGGCTGCGATTCTTCTGGCTGAATACAGCAAGGATTGGAAGACGATTGCCTTTGCGGTGGATGCCGGAGGCTTCGGCCTGATCATTGGTTCGCTGGCCAACATCATCGCGCTGCGCATGGCGCCGGAACGGGGGATCTGGTTGCGCTTCCATGCGTGGTCGCTGCCATTTCTGGCAGCGGCGGCCGGCATTGCATGGTGGCTGCGTTAGAAAGAGAGATTTAGCTTGGCGTGACACCGCCGCGCCAGTAGCGGCGGTGTGAACTTCTGAAGATGGCTTCAGCGATGGCGGTGATGCTGCATCATCGCGCCGCCGCCGACATTGTCATCAAAAATCTGCTTCTGCAGCGGTGACAGCGTGGCGTAGAAGACTTTCATCGCCTCGAGATGCTTGCTCATCATGGCTTCGCGTTCGCGCATCGCCGTGAGCATCTTTTCCACCCGCTCCGGCGCTGGCAGCTTGCGCATATCCTCACGTTGCGGCGGCTGCTGCGTTGCGCTCGGCTGAATCGCGGCGATGTAGGTTTTCCATGCGGCTTCCTGCTTTGCGTCGAGCTTGAGCTTGTCGTGCAGCTCGGTCTGGCGACGCTGGAAATGCTGGAGCCGGTCCCCTCCTCCCTGATGATGTTCGCCAGCCATCATCGGGTCGGAACCAGGCCCGGGACCGCCGGCGGCCGGCGGTGCGGCAAAGGCGGCGCCCGAGATGCCGGCGGCGAGCAGCGTGGTCAGCAGCGATTGATAGAGCTTGTTCATTGTGATTCCTTCCTTGCGGTGGTTGAGAGATGTGCAGACCGGCTCTGCACATGCTGCACATGATGCCCAAACCATGTATCGGAAAGATGTCAGCAAGCTGCGGCTTTGTATCGCCGTGTATCAGATGTATCGGGATGCTGTCATGGCGCGTTGCGCCGCCCGCCTATGCTTCGCGCGCACGATACCGATACCTACGCTTACTCGTCCATCCCGTTGAGCGATTCGATGTCGCCGATGGCCAGTCTGAGCATCATTTTCGGCGTTGCTTCCGAGGGCGATATGCCGGTTGCCATCGCATCCGGCACGGCCTTCTTGAGCAAACCGTCGCGTTCGATAAAGTATTCGCCCTTGTCATAGGCGATCAGATAGGTAAGGCGTTTTCCGGTGCTGCGAGTGTATTGCTGCGAGGGCATGGTTATCACTCCTTTCTTGACTTCATCAGGGTTAGACCGGTCCGCCGGCGCAAGCCAGCGAACGAGAGGCTTGTCGCATTGTGCATCCTGCATGCCGTATCGGTGCGACGGCGCGTTTCGGCATGACAGCACGATGGCAGGAATCGATTCAACCACGACTGGGCTTTTCCAGTCATGTTGGCGCCAAAGGCATGACATGGTTCAAGCGGCCGCGTCCGAAATTTAGCGGTAAGGATCAGGAGCGCATCCGGCAAGCTTGCAATCGTGATGCCGGAAGTCGCTGTCCGGCCCTACTGCTTGCCATCTTCCGGAGCTGGTTTCGTGGTGCGCAATTCCCGGTAAATACCACCGCCGCCAACGCTGCCGCTGGTGCTTCCTTCGCCGCGCACGCGCCGTTCGCAGTCGGCACGGTCATCCGGCGGCAAGGGCTGGCAACGCTGCATTGCGTTACGCTGGTAATCCGAACCATTGCTCAGATCGCCTTTTTGCGCCGCCTGGCGTGCAGCGCCCGCTTCGCGCAAACAAGTCGCCTGGTCTTCGGCAGTTCGGCCGGCAAGACAATCGGCACGTTGCTGCTGATAACTGTCGTCGGTCCCGGAAGACTTGGCTTTACCCGCCGCAAAGCTTGGCGAGCAGACAAGCATTGTGCTGACAGCGATGACAATGCCGGCACAACAGGATTGTAGATAAGCATTGGGGTGTTTCATGGTTTTGGCTCCCTTGATAAGAAAACCCAATGTAATGCGATTTTCAGGCACTGTCTGTGCGCTGCCCTACCTATCTCTGCCCAGCGTTGACATTGCATAAATATCAATTCCCGGATTCGGATAAACTTAGCAACATTGCAACTCATGGGTCGGTGATGCCATGGAAAACGGACTGCCCGAATTCGATGTTCTGGTACGGCTGCACGAACAGGATCCTGAAGCGTTTGAGCGTTATCGACGCAAGATGTTGCGTCAGGCAGTTGATACAGCTCCAGCGCGGCATCAGGCCGCGCTGGAGGAATTGCTGGAGGTTATAGAAATCCGGCGCGCGCGCGCCGGCAGCCCGATCGAGGCGGCCGCCACTGCGTTCCAGATGATGCGGCAATCGGTTTCGCAGCTGCAGGACGCATGGCGCATCGGTTTGAAAGCGGCATCACAGGCGCAAACCGAAGCACTGCTGCTGCGCTTGCGCCTGCGCTGAACGCCGCTCGTCAGGCCGCAGGCGCCATCAGGCTTGGCGGCGGCAGAGATCGCGGTTGATCGCGCTGATCACCGCTTTGAACGATGCCGTTGCGATGTTCGCGTCGATGCCAACCCCAAAGGTGGTCGGCCCATTGCCGACCCGGAGTTCAATGTAGCTCGCCGCCTTCGCATCCGCCCCGCTGCCGATCGCATGTTCGTGGTAATCCATCACGCGCACGTCTAGTGCGAGCGCGCGCACGAATGCATCGATCGGCCCGTTGCCTGCGCCTTTCACCTCGAGAGCCATGCCATCGTGCCGCAGCACGGCGTCAATCTGCACTGGTTCCGGATCCGAGGTGTTTTCACTCATCCGGTGGCCGACATAGGCATAAGGCGTTTCCCCTTCCAGGTATTCGGCGCTGAAGATGCGATGGATTTCCCGGGCGGTGATTTCCTTGCCGGTGTCATCCGCAGCAGCCTGCACTGCCTTGCTGAATTCAATCTGCAAGCGGCGCGGCAAGGCCAGGCCGTATTCCTGTTCGAGCAGATACGCCATGCCGCCCTTCCCAGACTGACTGTTGACCCGAATCACCGCATCATAATTTCGGCCGAGGTCGGCGGGGTCGATCGGCAGGTAGGGAATGTCCCAGACGTCGCCCGGGCGGTACTGCGCAAAGCCCTTCTTGATCGCATCCTGGTGCGATCCCGAGAATGCGGTGAATACCAGGTCGCCAACATAGGGGTGGCGCGGATGCACTGGAATCTGATTGCACTCTTCGACACACTGGCGCACCGCATCGATGTCCGAGAAGTCCAGTCCCGGATGCACGCCTTGGGTATAGAGGTTCAGCGCGAGGGTGACCAAGTCAACATTGCCGGTGCGCTCGCCATTACCGAACAGGCAGCCCTCCACCCGCTGCGCGCCGGCCATGACGGCAAATTCCGCTGCAGCGATGGCCGTGCCGCGATCATTGTGCGGATGCACGCTCAGGATGATGGCGTCGCGCCTGGCGAGATGGCGGTGCATCCATTCGATCTGGTCGGCGTAGACGTTTGGTGTGCTGCTTTCCACGGTGGACGGCAGGTTGATGATCATCTTGCGTTCCGGCGTCGGCTGCCATACCTCGGATACGGCATCGCAAACTTCCTTGGCGAAATCCAGTTCAGTCTGGCTGAAGGATTCGGGGGTGTATTCAAAGCCCCAATCGGTCTCCGGCAGATCGGCGGTGAGATGCTTCACCAGGCGCGCGCCACGCACCGCGATGCCCTTGATTTCTTCGCGCGGCAGATTGAAAACGACGCGCCGGAATGCCGGCGCCGTCGAGTTATACAGGTGAATGATCGCCCGCTTCGCGCCCTGCACCGCTTCCACCGTGCGCCGGATCAACTCCTCACGCGACTGCGTCAGAACGATGATCGTGACGTCTTCCGGTATACGGTTTTCCTCGATGAGCATGCGCACAAAATCGAAGTCGGTCTGCGAAGCCGAAGGAAAGCCCACTTCGATTTCCTTCAGGCCGGTTTGCAGCAGAAGATTAAAAAATCGCAGCTTGCGCTCTGGACTCATTGGCTCAATCAGTGCCTGGTTGCCATCGCGCAGATCGGTGCTCATCCAGATTGGCGGCTTGGCGATGACTTGGTCTGGCCAAGTACGGTCCTTCAGGCCTACTGGCGCAAAGGGGGCATATTTGCTTGAGGGATTGCTCAACATCATGATCGGTCCTTGTCTGTGTCGGCGGCGGATTTCGGCTCCGCCGTGAATGGGGCATCGTGGCTTATTCCGGCTGCCTGGCTGCCACGTCAACGCGAGGCCAGGCAACCGATCGCTAGCGGTAGCAGCGCAAGTGCACGTGCAAAGACATGCAGGCCGAAAATTTCGCCGTCGATTCGTGTTGCGGGGATCAGTTTGAAATGCATGCTCGTCGTTCCTGCGTTCTGTTGACCGTTGCCTGCGCCGGAGATGGGCGCCCGCCTTGTGGCGGTGCAGAGTGCGTATTTACGCTAGGCGTAGTCGTAGCGCCAGGGCCGCAGGAGCGGATAGCGAGAACGGGAACAATTGACGGGATGCGGGAGGCATCCGAGCACCATAAGTGCTCGGCGGATGGATTGTCAAGCGGGGATTTGCAGTGTTAACGCTGCAGCAGCGCAAGAATCTGGCTTAATTCACTGCGCAGCTCGGCCACGTCGACAACTGGAGGCGGCGGTGTAACGGGTTCATCTTCGAGGTCGCCGAACTCAGCCAGGCGACGTCCGAGCTTGTTACGTGCACCGCTAATCGTAAAACCCTGCTCGTAGAGCAATTCACGAATACGCCTTATCAGCAGTACTTCATGATGCTGGTAATAGCGCCGGTTGCCACGACGTTTTACCGGTCGCAATTGGGTGAATTCCTGCTCCCAATAGCGCAGCACATGCGGCTTAACGCCGCACAATTCGCTGACTTCCCCAATGGTGAAATAACGTTTGGCCGGTATCGGCGGAAGTTCGATCAGTTCTTGCTTGTTGTTCTTATCAGTCATGGACACGAATTACACCACGCGGGTAAGTGGCTTGCGGCTAGCCGCTTCGACCAAACCTTTCAGTTTCTGGCTGGCATGAAAAGTGACGACGCGGCGTGCGGTAATTGGGATAGCTTCGCCAGTTTTTGGATTGCGGCCCGGACGCTGCGGTTTATCGCGCAATTGGAAATTGCCGAAGCCGGACAATTTCACCTGCTCACCACGCTCAAGCGCATCGCGTATCTCAAGGAAGAAGGTTTCCACCATGTCCTTGGCCTCACGCTTGTTCAAACCGACCTGCTCGAAAAGCAGCTCGGCCAGCTCAGCCTTGGTCAAGGTTGGCAGCTCTTTTTGCGCCTGTGAGCGCGCCTGGGCTTCCATTAATGCGCGATCGAGGTCGGCGGCCAATACGGATTGAAATTCGGCTGAGTTCACATCATTCATTTCGGTTATCTCCACCCAAGTCAGGCGCGGAGCGTAGCACCGCATTTTTGTTGGGCAGCCTCAATGAATGCAGCCATCGCGGCGTCCACATTGTTGTCGTTCAGAGTCGTTTGAGTATCTTGCAATGTGAATCGGAAAGCAAGGCTTTTTTCATCATTTTGCAAGCCTTTCCCGCGATATTCATCAAATAAAACAATGGCTTGGACCAATCGGCCAAGTGGATTCGATAATTTCTCAGAGGAAAAAACATCCAATAAATCTTGTGACTGAACGTGGCTTTTCACCAACAAGGCGAGGTCTCGGTTAACTGCCGGAAATTTCGAAATTTCTTGATAGACAGGCACCCTTTGCGCTTGCAATGCCAATGCATCGACTTCAAACAAAACCGGAGCCAAAGGCAGCTCGTACTTCTGCTGCCAGCGCGGATGCAGCTCTCCGATGAGGCCGATTTCCCGTCCTTCAAACATCACTGCAGCCGAGCGTCCCGGATGCAAGGCCGGGTGGTTGGTACGTGCAAAGCGCAAGCTATCAGCGTCGAACATCGCTTCAAGGTCGGCTTTTACATCAAAGTAATCGACATTGCGTGCCGGCGCTCCCCATTGCTCGGTTAGAGCTTGACCATACGCCAGCGCTGCCACCCGCTTCGGCTGCACATAACCCGCCACCGAAAGCGGACCGTCTTGGGATTGGCTGTCGCGCAGGAAAGCTGAACCAATTTCGAAGATGCGAACCCGGTTGTTCTTCCGGTTCAGGTTGTAACGTACATTGGCAATCAGACCGCCGATCAGGGTCGAACGCATGACGCTCATCTGGCTGGCGATCGGGTTCAGCAAGCGAATGGGATTGGTGTTATTGGCAAAATCCTGCTCCCAGGATTCTTCAACGAAACTGAAATTGACGACTTCCTGGTAATCCAGATCCGCGAGTTCACGGCGTATCGTAAAGAGCGAACGCTGATTTTCCGGACGAATGCGCATTGCGTTCGCGGCAACCGGCGGCTGTGCCGGAATGTTCTCGAATCCGTACACGCGCGCGATTTCTTCGATCAGGTCTTCCTCGATGTCGATATCGAAGCGGTAAGTTGGCGGCGTCACACTGAACAGGCCTGGTTCGTGGCTGAACGGCAAGCCGAGTCGCGTGAAGATATCGGCAATCTGCTCATCATTCAGCGGCACACCAATGATCTTCTGCGCACGCGCTGTGCGCACTGAAACTGGCTTGCGCTCCGGAAGCGTGGTGATCTGATCTTCCACCGGCCCAATCATCGTAATGCCAGATTGACCACAAATCTCTACGATTAGCGCGGTGATGCGCTCGATATGTTCAACCGTGGTCGCATAGTCGACGCCGCGCTCGAAACGATGGGCGGCGTCGGTGGAAAAATTGTAGCGACGTGCACGGCCCTGCAGCGCCTGGGGGTGCCAGAATGCGGCTTCGAGATAAATGTTGACGGTATCTAGGCTCACCGCAGTAGCGTCGCCGCCCATGATGCCCGCCAGGGATTCGACTTGCTGCTCATCAGCGATCACGCCGACCCACTCATCAAGCTCGACCGTATTGCCGTTCAACAGCTTCAGGCTTTCGCCCTTGCGCCCCCAGCGCACATCCAGTCCGCCATGAATCTTGTCGAGATCGAAGACATGCGTCGGTCGGCCCAGTTCGAGCATTACATAGTTGGAGATATCCACCAGAGCCGAAATCGAGCGTTGGCCGCTGCGCTCCAGGCGCTGCTTCATCCAGTCGGGCGTTGCCGCACGCGCATTCAGGCCGCGGATGATCCGTCCCGAGAACCGTCCACACAGATCAGGTGCCGAAATCCGCACCGGCAGCTTCTCATCGGAGTTTGGTATCACGGGCTGGGACGTCGGCGCATGCAAGGGCACGCCGGTCAGCGCGGACACTTCCCTCGCCACGCCGAGTACCGAAAGGCAATCCGCCCGATTCGGTGTCAGCTTGATGGTGAATTTGAGGTCGTTGAGGCGATAGTAATCACGGAAATTCTTTCCGATTGGCGCATCGACCGGCAATTCGAGCAGGCCGCCATGATCCTCGGACAAACCGAGTTCGCGCGCCGAGCACAACATTCCCTGAGACTCTACGCCGCGAAGTTTGCCTATCTTGATTTCGAAAGCCTTGCCGTCCTCGCCGGGTGGCAGCGATGCGCCTGGCAATGCGCACGGCACATGCATTCCCGCGCGAACGTTGGGCGCTCCGCAAACAATATTGAGCAGGGAACCGGAGCCGGCATCGACCTGGCACACATTGAGCCGATCCGCATTCGGATGGCGAGTCACCTCGACCACCTTTGCCACCACGACCCCGGTGAACGGCGGCGCCACGGGCTCCACCTCTTCCACTTCCAGACCAGACATCGTCAACAGATGCGCCAGTTCATCCGAAGTGATTTTCGGATTGGCCATCGTGCGCAGCCAGCTTTCGGAGAATTGCATAGTGAACCGTGCCTAATTGCTTAATTGAATTGTTTTAGGAAGCGCAGGTCGCCTTCGTAAAACAGACGCAAGTCGTTGATGCCATAGCGCAGCATCGTCAGCCGTTCCAAACCCGAGCCGAATGCGAAACCGGTGATTTGCTCCGGATCGAAGCCCATGTTCCGGATGACTGTTGGATGCACCTGCCCGGCTCCGGAAACCTCGAGCCAGCGGCCCTTCAACGGACCGCTGCCGAAAGCAATATCGATCTCGGCCGAAGGTTCGGTAAACGGGAAATAGGATGGACGAAACCGCACCTGCAAATCATCGGTTTCAAAAAAGGCGCGCACGAAGTTCAGATAAACGCCCTTGAGATCGGCGAAGCTGATGTCCCGGTCCAGCCACAGGCCTTCGACCTGATGGAACATCGGCGAATGCGTGGCATCACTGTCTACGCGGTAGGTCCGTCCCGGAGCGATGACCTTGATCGGCGGCTGGTTCATGCGCGCGTAACGCACCTGCATCGGGCTGGTATGGGTGCGCAGCAGCAGCGGCTTACCCTGGCTATCCTTGCCGTCGACATAGAAGGTGTCCTGCATCGAACGTGCGGGATGATTTTCCGGGCTGTTCAGTGCGGTGAAATTGGTCCAGTCGTTCTCGATTTCCGGGCCGTCCGCCACCTCGAAACCGATCGAACCGAAGATTTCCTCAATGCGCTGCCAGGTACGCATTACCGGATGAATGCCGCCGAAGCGGCGACCGCGCCCCGGAAGCGTGACATCGATGGCTTCCGCATTTAAACGGGACTGCATCTGCGCATTGGCAAGCGCATCACGGCGCGCCGTCAGCGCGGCCTCGATTTTTTCCTTCGCGGCGTTGATGATGGCGCCTTGAGAGCGCCTTTCTTCCGGCGCAAGCTTGCCAAGGCCTTTCATCTGCTCGGTGATCTGGCCGGTCTTGCCTAGGTATTTGGCCTTTGCGTTTTCCAGCGCCACGGCGTCCGGCGCCAAGGCAAAATCGGCCTGGGCCGCTGCTACGATGTCTTCTAAGGAGCTCATGCGATGATTTCCCGCATTCATGAAAAGCCAAAACAGGCGAGCCTGATTCGGCCCGACAAACAAAGCGGGGCAAAGGTGTGACCCTGTGCCCCGCTTGGCGCTCACCCTTTACGGGCGATGGCAACAACCGCTCAAGCGGCGATCGTGGCTTTGACTTGGTTGACGATTGCGGCGAATGCCGGCTTGTCAGTCACCGCCATATCGGCCAAGACCTTGCGGTCCAGTTCGATCGCGGCGCGCTTCAGGCCATTCATGAAGACGCTGTAGGTCAGGCCATGCGAACGGGAAGCGGCGTTGATACGCGCAATCCACAGTGCACGGAATACGCGCTTCTTGTTACGGCGGTCGCGATAGGCATATTGCCCAGCGCGCATAACCGCCTGCTTGGCGACGCGGAAGACTTTGCTGCGACGGCCGCGGTAACCCTTGGCGGCGTCAAGAACTTTCTTGTGACGGGCCCGTGCCGTGACCCCACGTTTTACTCTAGGCATGTTAACTCCTTAATGTGAGGTTAGGCGAACGGCATCATTGCGCGAACGGAATCGAGGTTCGTCGCATGGACGTTCTCAGCACCGCGCAGCTGGCGTTTGTTCTTGGTGGTTTTCTTGGTCAGGATGTGGCGCTTGAAGGCTTGACCGCGCTTGACGGTGCCACCCGGACGTACACGAAAGCGCTTTTTGGCGCTGCTCTTCGTTTTCATTTTTGGCATAACAATACCTGTCCTTATGGACAGCTCCATTTTTGACAT
The DNA here is from genome assembly GCF_016632335.1 of Noviherbaspirillum pedocola. Lineage (GTDB taxonomy): Bacteria > Pseudomonadota > Gammaproteobacteria > Burkholderiales > Burkholderiaceae_D > Noviherbaspirillum_A > Noviherbaspirillum_A pedocola. The sequence goes on along the minus strand of NZ_JAEPBG010000002.1, from coordinate 162,888 downwards.
GATTGCAGGTGGCAGCCTGTGGCTGCACTTGGATGCCTGCACTCACTTGTTTGTCACCAGCCTGAATGACTGGCGCAGTTCGCGCGAAACGCCCGCAAAAGGCGTCTGCACAAATTCTTTTTCGGAAACCGCGACGCTACGCTTACTTTTTCTTCTTCGGCGCCAAAACCATCACCATCTGGCGACCTTCCATCTTTGGCCATTGCTCAACCTGGCCAAAAGGCTCGAGATCTGCCTTCAGACGTTCCAGCATGCGCATACCGATATCCTGGTGCGCCATCTCGCGACCACGAAAACGCAAGGTGATCTTGGTCTTGTCACCCTCTTCAAGGAACTTGATGAGGTTACGCAACTTGATGTTGTAATCACCATCATCCGTGCCAGGGCGGAATTTGATTTCCTTGACCGAGATAATTTTCTGCTTGAGCTTGGCTTCGTGGGCGCGCTTCTGTTCCTGGTACTTGAACTTGCCATAGTCCATCAGGCGACACACCGGAGGAACCGCGTTCGGTGCGATTTCGACCAGGTCCACGTTTTTTTCTTCCGCCATGCGGAAGGCTTCGGCCAGGCTAACGATGCCCAAAGGCTCGTTCTCGATCCCGGATAGACGCACCTCCGGCGCATGAATTTCGCCATTGATGCGATGCGACTTGTCAGTAGCTATCGTAGTTTCCTTTGGAAAATCTAAAGATTAGACCGCGCCTATGCTCGGTGGAGCTTCGCTTCAGGCTTTGGTGTCACGTTCCATTGCCAGGCGTTCCACCAAGGCGTCGATCGGCATGCTGCCTAGATCGACATTGCCACGCGCGCGCACGGCCACTGTGTTTGCATCCCTTTCCTTATCGCCAACAACAACAATGTATGGGATTTTTTGGACAGAATGCTCGCGTATTTTATAGGTTATTTTCTCGTTCCGCAAATCGGCGTTGACTCTAAATCCTTGTTTTTTCAGAGCTTGTGCAACATTTTGTGCATATTCAGCCTGTGCATCCGAAATATTGAGCACAACGACCTGCACTGGCGCCAGCCAAAGGGGTAATGCACCCGCATGGTTTTCGATGAGCATGCCGATGAAACGCTCGAGCGAACCGAGGATCGCGCGATGCAGCATTACCGGCGTCTTGCGCGTGTTGTCTTCCGCGACATACTCGGCGTCGAGACGAACTGGCATTGAAAAGTCAACCTGGATAGTGCCGCACTGCCACATGCGGCCGATCGCATCCTTCAACGTGTATTCGATTTTCGGGCCATAGAAAGCGCCCTCGCCTGGAGCGATTTCAAACTCGCAACCGGAACGACGCAGCGACTCGATCAGCGCCTGCTCCGCCTTGTCCCACAACTCATCCGCACCAACACGCTTCTCGGGGCGAGTAGCGACCTTGTAGATGATCTCGTTGAAACCGAAATCCCGATAAACCTTTTGCAGCAGTGCGGTCGCATTTACGCATTCATCGAGGATTTGATCCTCGGTGCAGAAAATGTGGCCATCATCCTGCGTAAAACCACGCACCCGCATCATGCCGTGCAGTGAACCCGACGGCTCGTTGCGATGGCACTGTCCAAACTCGCCGTAACGCAGCGGCAGTTCGCGATAGGAATGCAGATTGGATCGGAAGATCTGCACATGTCCCGGACAATTCATCGGTTTCAACGCATAGGCGCGGTTTTCCGATTCCGTCGTGAACATGTTCTCCTTGTAGTTTTCCCAGTGGCCGGATTTCTCCCACAGGCTGCGATCGAGAATCTGCGGCGCCTTCACTTCCTGGAAACCATTCTCCTGGTACACGCGCCGCATGTATTGCTCGACCTGCTGCCAGATCGTCCAACCTTTTGGATGCCAGAAGATAAGGCCTGGCGCCTCGTCCTGGAAATGGAACAAATCGAGCTGGCGGCCGAGCTTGCGATGGTCGCGCTTTTCCGCCTCTTCCAGCATATGCAGATAGGCTTCCTGATCTTCCTTCTTCGTCCATGCGGTGCCGTAGATACGCTGCAGCATCTCGTTCTTCGAATCGCCGCGCCAATAGGCTCCGGCAAGCTTCATCAGCTTGAAGACTTTCAGCTTGCCAGTGGATGGCACGTGCGGGCCGCGGCACAGATCGGTGAACTTGCCTTCGCTGTACAGCGACACGTCCTCGTTCTGCGGAATCGAAGCGATGATTTCCGCCTTGTAGTCTTCGCCGATCGACTTGAAGAAAGAGACAGCCTCGTCGCGCGGCAGCACCGAGCGCGTCACTGGCTCATCCTTTTTGGCCAGTTCCGCCATCTTCTTCTCGATTGCCTGCAGATCTTCGGGCGTAAACGGACGCTTGTAGGAAAAGTCGTAGTAGAAACCATTTTCGATCACCGGGCCGATGGTCACCTGCGCTTCGGGGAACAGCTCCTTGACCGCATAGGCCAGCAAGTGCGCCGTGGAATGACGAATGACGTCGATGCCTTCCGGATCCTTGTCGGTAACGATGGCCAGATCGACGTCATGATCGATGAGGAAAGAGGTGTCGACGACCTTGCCATCGACCTTGCCAGCGAGCGCAGCCTTGGCCAGGCCGGAACCGATACTGGCCGCGACTTGCGCTACCGTTACAGCTTGTTCGAACTGTCGCTGCGAACCATCGGGAAGTCTGACTGAAATCATGGTGTTCTCCATCGGCCGGGATGTCACCCTGCCGCAATCGAATAAGGGAAAAACGAGGACGAAAAAAAACGCGGACCAGCCGCGCTTTTTCATGATGCAGGAACGAAAAAGAACCCGACTAGCGTCGCGTGAGGAACATCAAAGTCGTAGTTCGCGGTGTCATAACCGTTGCTGCCTTTCTCGCTCTTACAAAATGGATGGAAATAAGGCTGCCGAGAATAGCAGAGTCCGCAAGCTTTTGCTAGCGAGCCCGGCGCCCGAGATCGTGCATCCGCTTCAACCAGCGCGCACGCCCCTCGTCACCCTGTGTCTCAACACTACCAATCAGGGTCGATCTGACCGGGCCAATCCCAACGAAGCGCAACACATTACGTTCCAGACTCTTGAGACTGTGCGCCCGGAAGAACCAGCGATACACGGGCGCAGGCATTCCCATGCTGACCACCACCCGGGCGCTGCGACCCGCGAGCGGCTTGGCTGCGCGCGCGCCCGCCGCATCGAAAGCGAATCCCGGCCGCAACACCTGCTCGAGAAATCCCTTCATCAATGCGGGCATTTCGCCCAGCCACATTGGATAAAGAATAACGAGGTGATCGCTCCAGCGCAGCGCATCCTGAGCAGCAAGCAAGGCTTGCGGACAAGCTTCATGCTCCCATTCCTTTTGGCTGTGCAGCAGCGGGAAGTTCAGTTCAGCGACCGTAATAAGCCGCAATTCTGCCCCGCCCTCCCTTGCGCCATCAGCGTAGGCATCCGCCAGCGCATGCAGGTAATGCCGCTCGCCGTTATCCGGATGTCCTTGTATCAGCAATACGCGCCTTCCCATGCCACTGCCTCGCCGTAATTACACTGCGACTTCCGACCCTGGCACGGCACGCTGCTGGCGCAGCCGGCGGTAGGCCCAACCAGCCCAGCCGCCGATGCCGGTAATCAGAGCGAAGAACACCAGAATCCGACCAAGAAACGGTATGCCCGCAACGATACCGAGCAGCACCAGCGCCAATGCGAAGAACAGGATCTGTCTTGCGGGCGTCGTTGTGCCGTCATGTTGGCGCAGCGTTTCGCAAGCCTTGCGCCCGATGACGAAAGCGGCGCCTAGGTAACCGAGCATCAGCACCAGGGGATACATCAGCATCAAGGTAAAACCGATCGGAATGCCAATGATGGTCAGCACGAAAAACAGCGCCAGCAGCGGCAGCGCGACCAGAGTCGCCAAGCCGAGCAAGGCGCTGCGCAAGGGCGCCTGTCCGATCGACTGCTGCACGCCGCCGATTGCATTCGGGAACAGCAGGAAAAGCAGCGATCCGCAAGCCAGCATGCTGAGCCCAAACATCGGGTGGAACCAGAAACCGGATTTCACCTGCGCTGCCGCAGGCCGTTCTTCGTCTTCGCGTATCACCTGCCCTCTCACTAGGTGCCTCTGTTCATCGGACAAGGGATTGCGGCTTGCATAATGCAGATTGCCGACAATCACTGCTCCGGGGAGCAGCTGCAGCTCATCACCAACCAAACGTGCATCGCCGCCGACCCTGCCGGCAAGCGTGATTTTTCCCGCATAAACCTTGGCGTTGCCATCGATGCTGCCGTTGATAGCCACTTCGCCGCCAGCGATGCTGGCATTGCCAAGCACCTGCGCGGCAGGACCGAGGTGGACTTCGCCGCCGGCCGCCGACAAGTCCTTGCCGACCCGCGCGTCGATATTGACCCTCCCTCCTGCAGCGCGCAGGTCGCCGCCCATGTCGCCTGCCGCACGCACATCCCCCGCGGCCAGCGTGGCAAGGCCGCTAACCGATTGCGCCACGTTCACCTGCCCGCCAAAGGCATACAGATCGCCCTCAACCGGCACATTCACCTTGACCACACCGCCGCTCAGGTAGCGCGTTTCAGCCGCGGAGCTTTTTACCGTTTCGTTATCAGCGACAGCGAAAAGTGGAAGAGTGGCCAGAACCAATGCCGCAGCAATAGGGAAGCATGAAGACATGACGACCTCCGGACAGGGCGCGAGCGTTAAGCCGAATGAACGAAGTTTCATACTAGCCGGCACTTGTCGTCACCTGAAGTAGCGCGCTTGACATACATCAAAAATTACAGCAACGGGCGGATTGCGCAGCCTCAGGAAAAGCAGAGGTATACAGGTTGTGAGTCGCGCCAGCCACAAAGGCAGGCTGGACATGAATGAAGAAGTGAAAGGACGAAAAAAAACACCATCACAAGGATGGTGTTTTTCAGCCCAATGGATCTTGTTCCTCTGATGAAGACCAACATTCATTGGTAGGCACGATTGGACTCGAACCAACGACCCCTACCATGTCAAGGTAGTGCTCTAACCAGCTGAGCTACGCGCCTGAGGAAGCAGGATTATAGGGGGGCGAAACGATTTTGCCAAGGCTCATTTTCAATATTCGGCAAGTGCCGTTCCGGGTCCTAGTTTCTGCGCACTTCCTGCACACCCTTCACCTCCCGAATGATGTGCAATGCGCGCTGCAACTGCTCGGTGGACTCGATCTCCGCGGTGAAGCCCATGCGCGCCTGGCCTTTGCTCGATTGCGTGCTCACACCGATTACGTTGATCTTTTCGCGCAGCAGCACATCCGAAATATCGCGCAGCAAGCCCTGACGATCCTGGGCAAGGATGAAGATATCCACCGGGTACACCGTACCCGCGCCGGATGCGCCCCATTCGGCTTCGATCACACGCTCCGGCGCGGCAGCTTCCATTGCCCGAAAGTTTTTGCAGCTGCTCCTGTGGATGGATACGCCCTTGCCGCGGGTGACGAATCCTATGATGGGATCCGGCGGCGCCGGCTTGCAGCAACGCGCGAGCTGCGTCAGCAAGCCTTCAGTGCCGACGACCAGCACGCCCGATTTCGCTCCCGCTGCAACGCTCGATGCGCGACTCTTGCGCGGCACGACCGCCTCATCCGGATTGACGGTCTTGCTGGCCTTGTCCTCATCATCCGCATGCAATGCCTGTTCGACATGACGCAGGCTGAATTTTTCGCGTCCGATGTCACCGAGCAAATCATCCAGCTTGGCAAAACCGAGCCGGTGCGCCAGGTCTTCCAGGTTCACCGCGGTCTTGCCTTCACGCTGCAGCGTCTTCTCCAGCAGCGCGCGGCCTGCGGTCAAGGTTTCCTGATGCTCGATCGCATTGAACCAGGCGCGTATCTTCGTGCGAGTGCGCGGGCTGGCGACATAGTCGCCGGAGAGCCAATCGCGCGACGGTCCCGCGGCCCCGGTCGCGGCAGCCTCGCCCTTGGCGGTAATGATCTCCACTGTCTGTCCGTTCCGCAGCTGGGTATTCAACGGCACCATTACGCCATCGACCTTCGCCCCGCGGCAGCGATGGCCGACATCGCTGTGCAGGTGATAAGCGAAGTCGATCGGCGTCGCGCCCTTGGGCAGTTCGATCACGCGGGCCTGCGGCGTCAATACATAGACCTTGTCGTCCAGCGCTGCTGATTTCAATTGCTCGACCCAGTCGCGCCGGATCTCCTCGCCGCCAACGACCGCATCCACGACCTCGCTCTTCCAGGCCAGCAACTGCCGCAGCCAGGCAATCTTCGCGTCGTACTTCTGGCCGGCCGAGCCCGGGCTTTCCTTGTAGCGCCAATGCGCGGCCACGCCATATTCGGCGAAGTGATGCATCTCGCTGGTGCGCACCTGCACTTCGAGCGGGCGGCCATCCTCGGCCATCACCACGGTGTGCAGCGAGCGATAGCCATTGGCCTTCGGCCGCGAGATGTAGTCGTCGAACTCCTTTGGTATCGGCTGCCAGATGTTGTGCACGATGCCCAGCACTGCATAACAGGTCTTCACATCGTCGACGATGACGCGGAAGGCGCGCACATCGTAGAGCTCGGAAAAGTCCAGCGACTTGCCGCGCATCTTGTTCCAGATGCTGTAGATGTGCTTGGGCCGGCCGCTGACCTCGGCCTTGATGCCGGCCGCCGCGAGCTCGGCCTTCAGGCGCGCGATCGCGGCATTGACGAACTGCTCGCGACCCATGCGCTTTTCCTCGAGCATGCTGGCAATGCGCTTGTAGGTTTCCGGCTCGAGGAAGCGGAAGGACAAATCCTCCAGCTCCCATTTCAGCTGCCAGATGCCGAGCCGGTTTGCCAGCGGCGCATACAGGTCCATCGTCTCGCGCGCATATTGCGAAGTGCGTTCGTTCTGGATCTTGTTGTCGGCGAAGTATCGCAGCGTGGTCAGCCGCGACGCAAGGCGCACCAGCACCACGCGCATGTCTGCAGCCATGGCCAGCAGCATCTTGCGCAGCGCTTCCACCTGCGCGCCAGCCTGTGCTGCACCCTTGTCCGGCGCGGCCTTGTGCTGTCCGAAAGTGGTTTCGTGCAGCTTCATCATCTGGCGGATACGGTCGACCAGTTCCACGATTTCCGCGCCGAAGCGGGCTTCGATGGTTTCCGCGGCCTTGGCATCGATGACGGGCAGCTCGAACAGCAGTCCGGCAATGCGTGTCGGCGCATCGGTACGCAGCGAGGCAAGGGTTGCCGCCACATTCCCGGCAAACACGAAGGCGTCCTGGCCGGTGGCTACCGGGTGGCCTGAATACAGCGGGCGCACGAATTCCAGCGCCTCCAGCACCCGTGCGCCCTCTTCCTCGCTCAGGCTGGCAATCAGCTGCGAAGACACATCGTTCTGTGCGACCGCGATGGAGACCATTGCCGCTTATTGCTGTGCCGCCTGGGCTGCAGTGACGACTATCTCGACCAGCAGCTCGGGTCGTGCCAGTCTGGCCTCAACCGTTGCGCGCGGCGGCGTATGACCCTGCGGCACCCACTCCTTCCATACCGCATTCATCGCATCGAAATCCGCCATGTCAGCAAGAAAGATCTGGCACATCAGGATGCGTGTCCTGTCGCTGCCGCATTCGGCCAGCAGCCTGTCGATATGACCCAGCACCTCGCGGGTCTGGCCTTCGATATTGTGCGTGACGTTCTCGGCGATCTGGCCTGCCAGGTAGACGATGCCGTTGCAGATCGCGGCTTCCGACAGCGTCGGGCCCACATGCAGCCGCTTGATATCCATCTCAGTTCCTCTTGTCTTTTCCAACCCGCTCAATCGAGCAGGAAATTCTGTACGGCCGCGATCTGGTTCAGATGCATCAGCGTCGGTGCATGACCGACGCCTTCGAATTCCACCAGTTGCGGCTTCGGGCCGCGTTGCGTCATTTCCCGCGCAGCATCGGAAGTCAGCAAGTCCGACTCGCTTCCTCGCAACAGCAGCGTCGGGCAGCGTATCGCGTCATAGGCAGCCCAGAGCAAGGCCTGTGCCTGCGCTGCGCTTTCCACTGTCGTGCTCTGGAACGGCGCGGCCAGCTGCGGATCGTAATGGCGTATCCACTTGCCGTCGGCATCCTGCTTCAACACATCGTCGGCAATCTTGTTCCACTGGTCTTCGGTATGCGGCCCGAAAGGCGCGCTGATTTCGCGGATGTAGGCGCGCGCGGTATCGAGGCTATCGAAGCGGCGTTGCAGGCTGATATAGGCGCCGATGCGCGCCAGCGCCTCGCCATTGAGCGCCGGGCCAACATCATTGAGCACCAGGCGACGTAGCGGATTGCCTTCCAGCGATGCCACGCCCATACCGATCAAACCACCCATCGAAGTGCCGCACCAGTCCAGCGTTTCGGCATCGAGCCGGGCCAGCAGCGTGACCATGTCCGACACATACTGCGGCAGCACATAAAAGGCCGGATTGCGCAGCCAGGAAGAGCGGCCGCGCCCGACCACATCCGGGCAGACGACACGGAAACGATCGCACAGCACGCGGGCCAGGTCGTCGAAGTCATCCGATACCCTGGTGACACCATGCACGCAGACCAGCACATGCGGATTGCGCGGGTCTCCCCATTCCTTGTAGGCCATGGTATGAAGGCCGGCCGGGGACAGGCACTGCACCGTCTTTTGCGCGGGGACGGAAGTTGCGGGAAGAATCATAGGCGTTACCGTAGAAGTACTGAAGGAAGGGCCAGCTCGGCATGAAGGCAACATTCTAACGATGCCAGCATTTAGAATCATTAGCCGAATCAACCGTCATCGTCATTCACCACCGAGGATACTATGCAAGGAACGACTCTCAGAGGCAAGACCGCCCTCGTCACCGGCTCCACCTCCGGCATCGGCCTGGGAATCGCGCTCGCGCTGGCGGCGCAAGGCGCAAACATCATGTTCAACGGTTTCGGCGACCCGACCGCGATCACCAAGCTGCAGGCGGACACGGCCAAGGAATTCGGCATCAAGACTTCCTACCACAACGCCGACATGTCGCGCCCGCAGGAGATCGAGCTGATGATGCGCGCCGCTGCCGATGAGTTCGGCGGCGTCGACATCCTGGTCAACAATGCCGGCATCCAGCATGTGGCCAACATCGAAGATTTCCCGGTGGAGAAATGGGATGCGGTGATTGCCATCAACCTGTCCTCGGCATTTCACACCACGCGCCTGGCGCTGCCGCGCATGAAGGCCAACAACTGGGGACGCATCATCAACATCGCGTCAGCCCATGGCCTGGTCGCTTCCGCGCAAAAGTCCGCCTATGTCGCGGCCAAGCATGGCATCGTCGGACTGACCAAGGTCACCGCGCTGGAGAACGCGCAAACCGGCATCACTTGCAATGCGATCTGCCCGGGGTGGGTGTTGACGCCGCTGGTGCAGAAGCAGGTTGATGCGCGCGCCGCGGAAGGCGGTATCTCCGTTGAAGAAGCCAAGCGCAAGCTGCTGCTGGAGAAGCAGCCCTCCGGCGAATTCGTCACGCCCGAGCAGCTCGGCGCGCTGGCCGTGTTCCTGTGCAGCGACGCCGCGCAGCAGGTACGCGGCGCGGCATGGAACATGGATGGCGGCTGGGTCGCGCAGTAACCGAGTCGCGGCGGCCGGCCGCGATGCCGGTCTGCATTCCTTCCGCAAAGGAAAATGGCGCCCGCGGGCGCCATTGCTCTTACATGACTGCCGGCATTACTGCACGGCCGACACATCCAGCGGTGCGCTGGTCTTCGAGACGATCTCATCAACGGTGACGCCGGGCGCCAGCTCCGCGAGCTTCAGACCCTTGTCGGTGATATCAATCACACCGAGGTCGGTGATGATGCGGTTCACCACGCCCACGCCGGTCAGCGGCAGATCGCATTGCTTCAGGATCTTGTGCGAGACGCTGCCGTCCTTGGCCTTGGCGACATGTTCCATCAGCACCACGACGCGCTTCACGCCGGCCACCAGGTCCATCGCGCCGCCCATGCCCTTGACCATCTTGCCCGGGATCATCCAATTCGCCAGGTCGCCATGCTCGGAAACCTGCATCGCGCCAAGAATGGCCAGATTGATCTTGCTGCCCCGGATCATCGCAAATGAATCCGCCGACGAAAAATAAGACGAGCCCGGCAGCGCGGTCACGGTCTGCTTGCCGGCGTTGATCAGGTCGGGGTCGACCGAGTCATTCGTCGGGAACGGGCCGATGCCAAGCAAGCCGTTTTCCGACTGCAGCCACACTTCCATGTCTTGCGGCACATAGTTCGCCACCATCGTTGGCATGCCAATGCCGAGGTTGACGTAAAAGCCGTCCTGCAATTCCTTCGCCGCACGCGCGGCCATTTCTTCACGTGTCCATGCCATGATCTTGTCCCCCGATTATTGTGCGCGTACGGTGCGTTGCTCGATGCGCTTCTCCGGGTTCGGATTCACGACGATGCGATGCACGAAGATGCTGGGCGTGTGCACCTGGTCCGGATCGAGCTCACCAACCTCGACCAGCTTCTCGACTTCTACCACGGTGATCTTGCCGGCCATGGCCACGTTTGGATTGAAGTTGCGCGCGGTCTTGTTGTAGACCAGGTTGCCGGACTTGTCGGCCATGTAGGCCTTGACCAGCGAGATGTCCGGCACCAGCGAGCGCTCCATCACATACTGCTCGCCATCGAATTCGCGCACATCCTTGCCTTCTGCAACGATGGTGCCCACGCCGGTCTTGGTAAAGAAAGCCGGGATGCCGGAACCGCCGGCGCGCAGCTTTTCAGCCAGCGTGCCCTGCGGCGTGAATTCCAGCTCGAGTTCGCCGGCGAGGTACTGCCGCTCGAATTCCTTGTTTTCACCGACATAGGAAGCGATCATCTTGCGGATCTGGCGCGTGCCCAGCAGCAGGCCGAGACCGAAGCCGTCGACGCCGGCGTTGTTCGAGATGGCGGTGAGGTTCTTCACTCCCGAATCGCGCAGCGCAGCGATCAGCGCTTCCGGGATGCCGCAGAGGCCGAAGCCGCCGACGGCGATCATCTGTCCGTCCTTGACAATGTCCGCGAGCGCGCTCGCGGCATCGGGATAAACTTTCTTCATGGCTTCCCTTTGTGTAAAGTGGGTTGCATTCCGTTTGGAATATGCCCTTTTGCTAACGCCCCGAAGGATAATTCCGTCGCGCGGCGCGGCACAATACCGTAGAAGTACGAAGCACAAACATAACAACGGGCCATCGAGCCTACCACCAGATGAGACAGCCAGCAGCGATCGATTTTGAAATCATCTTCAAGCATGCGCCGATCGGCATGTGCGTGTCCGAGAAACGGGTCATCCAGGCTTGCAACCAGGCATTGATTCGCATGTTCGGATACGGCCCCACCGACCTGATCGGGAAATCGTTCTCGGTTCTGTATCCGTCTACCGATGAGTACGAGCGCACTGGCGCGCGCATTGTGCCGATCATGAATGCCTGCGGGCATTACTCGGATGAGCGCATCATGAAGCGCGCCAATGGTGAGATGTTCTGGTGCCATGTGACCGGCAGCGCGCTGATCAAGGATGATGCGCATGCAGCCGGCATCTGGACTTTCGAAGATCTGAGCGCGCGCCGCCCGGTCACCGCCGAGCTGACCGCACGTGAACGCGAGATCGCGGCGCTGCTGGTGGAGGGCAAGACCAGCAAGCTGATCGCGCGGCAGATCGGTCTGTCGCCGCGGACGGTGGAGATGCATCGCGCCAAGCTGATGCGCAAATTCGCTGCAGCGACGTCGAGTGAGTTGGTGAACAGGTTGCTCGGTGTGACGAAGCAGGCGGCGGACCTGCCGCGGACCGAAGCGACGATTTCGCGTTAATCCTCAGCAGCGACGAGAAAGCCGCTCCCGCATCTCTTCCGGCAGTGGCTTCGATTTCCCCGCAGTGAAGTCTACCCACACTACCTTCGCCGCGCCTTCGGCATTCAGCACTTCGGGCTGATCGACGCGCCGGATTTCGTGATAGGTCTCGAAGCTCGAACGCCCGAAGGCGCCGACGAAAGTCCTGATCTCAATTTCTCCCGGATACTCCAGCTGCTTCAGGAATGTGCAGCTGGCATTGATCAGCACCGGTCCCTCGCCCTGCGGATTCGGCGGCGCGCCGGCCGCGCTGAACCAGTCGATGCGCGCGGTCTCGAGATAGGTGAAATACATCGCGTTGTTGACATGTCCCATCATGTCCATGTCGCCCCAGCGTATCGGCATGCGGGTCACATGCACCAGCGTGCGTTCGGCCGTCATCAGTTCGCGCTCATGCCGTCATCGGCGGTCATGATTGCGCCATTGATGAAATGCGCTTCGTCGGACGCCAGCAGCAGCAACAGGCCGTCCAGGTCCTTCGGTTCACCGACGCGTTTGCGCGGCAGCATGTTGATCAGATTCTTGCCCTGCTCGCTTTCGAAATGCTCCTGGTTGATCTCGGTGCTGATGTAGCCGGGGCAAATCGCATTCACATTGATGTTGTAGCGGCCCCATTCCACCGCCATCGACTTCGTCATATGCACCACTGCGGCCTTGCTGACGCAGTAGATGCCGATCTGCGGCAGTACCCGCAAGCCCGCGACCGAAGCGATGTTGATGATGCGGTGCTGCTTCTTGGGATCCCCCTTGGCGCGGGCAATCATGCGCTTGGCAGCTTCCTGCGCGACGAAGAAGGCGCCGCGCTGGTTGGTGTCCATGACGAATGCATAGTCGTCCGGGGTGACGTCGATCAGGCGCTGGGTGGTGGAGACGCCGGAATTGTTGACCAGGATATCGATGGGACCTGCCTCGGTTTCCGCATGCGCGATCGCCGCCTTGATACTGCCGTAGTCCGTCACGTCCAGGCTGACCACATGCGCGGCGCCACCATCGGCTTCGATCTCGGCACGCAATTCCTTGAGCCGCTCGATGCGGCGCGACGCCAGCACGACTTGCGCACCGGCCTGTGCCAGTACCTTGGCAAAACGCGCGCCCAGGCCGCTGGAAGCCCCGGTGACCAGCGCGATCTTGCCTTCGAAATTCATTTCGATACCCATGGTGTTCCCCTTTTTCTGTTCTGATGCCTTGTCAGACTATTGAAAAACGTAGCGAGCGGGTTGAGGAACGGAATCGTACGAATAGTACGGTGAGCACCTCAAGTCCCAGGATCGGCACACGCAGTAATTTGGCAATAGCCTGTTATTCTTCGAGCGCGGAAAAACGCTCAGTAGATTACTGGATATTGCGGCAATAAGTAGAGCGGTTTCTTCCTGTTGAGCCATTCTTTCGAGAGGATGAGGCTTGCCGGCGCAATAACCGCTCTAGCATTCTGCCGTAAAATCCCGGACAATTAGCACGGACGTTCGAAAATAATTCACAGTGGTGGAACCCATGACGCAGAACCAGAACCTTCTTGAGCAATACGGCCCGCGCGAGGCTATGGAGTATGACGTCGTCATCGTCGGCGGCGGACCCGCTGGCCTCTCGGCCGGTATCCGGCTCAAGCAGCTGGCTGCGGAACGTGGACAGGAGGTGTCGGTCTGCGTACTGGAAAAAGGCGGCGAAGTCGGCGCGCACATCCTCTCCGGTGCCGTGATGGATCCGATTGCGATCAATGAGCTCTTTCCGAACTGGAAGGAGATGGGCGCGCCGCTGAACGTGCCCGTCTCCGAAGACCGCTTCCTGTTCCTCACTGAAACCAAGGCCCGGAAAACCCCCGGATGGATGCTGCCCGCGTGCTTCCAGAACCACGGCAACTACGTCATCTCGCTGGGCAACGTCACCCGCTGGCTCGGCCAGCAGGCTGAAGCGTTGGGCGTAGAAATCTTCCCGGGCTTTCCGGCTGCCGAGATCCTGTACAACGATGACGGCTCGGTGAAAGGCGTCGCCACCGGCAACATGGGCGTGGACCGCGAAGGCAATCCGACCGACGCCTTCCAGCTCGGCATGGAGCTGCATGCGAAATACACGCTGTTCGCCGAAGGCTCGCGTGGCCATCTCGGCAAGCAGCTGATGGCGAAGTACGACCTGAATGCCGGCCGCGATCCGCAGGCCTACGGCATCGGCATCAAGGAATTGTGGGAGATCGATCCAAAGATGCATCAGCCCGGCCTGGTGATCCATACCGCCGGCTGGCCGCTGGACAACAGCACCTACGGCGGCTCGTTCCTGTACCACCTCGAGAACAACCAGGTCGCGGTCGGCTACGTGGTCGGCCTGGCTTACGAGAATCCCTATATCTCGCCGTACGAAGAGTTCCAGCGCTACAAGACCCATCCGGAGATCCGCAAGTTCTTCGAAGGCGGTCGCCGCATCTCGTATGGCGCACGCGCGATCACGGCGGGTGGCTTGCAGTCGCTGCCGAAGCTGGTGTTCCCGGGCGGCGCGCTGGTCGGTTGCGATGCGGGCTTTCTGAATGCGAGCCGCATCAAGGGTAGCCATGCGGCGATCAAGACCGGCATGCTGGCCGCCGAAGCCGCTTTCGATGCACTCGGCGCCGGACGACAGCATGACGAGCTCGCGGCGTATCCGGCCGCGTTCGAGAAGTCCTGGCTGCACGAGGAACTGCACAAGGCGCGCAACTTCAAGCCATTCATGGGCCTGGGCCTGATGTCGGGAACGCTGATGGTCGGCATCGACCAAGTGCTGTTCAAGGGCCGTGCACCGTGGACCATGCATCACAAGCGCGCGGACCATGAATACCTGCGCCCCGCTTCGGATTTCAAGCCGATTGCTTATCCGAAGCCGGACGGCAAGCTGACCTTCGATCGCCTGTCCTCGGTATTCATCTCGAACACCAACCACGGTGAAGACCAGCCGGTGCACCTGACGCTGAAGGATGCCAGCGTGCCGACCCGGATCAACCTGCCCACCTATGCCGGCCCCGAGCAGCGCTATTGCCCGGCGGGCGTGTATGAGTACGTGAAGAGCGACGAGGGCCAGGACCGTCTGCAGATCAATGCGCAGAACTGCGTGCACTGCAAGACCTGCGACATCAAGGACCCGACGCAGAACATTGTGTGGGTCACGCCGGAAGGTGGCGGCGGGCCGAACTACCCAAACATGTAATGGGTCGTTCGCATTAGCAAAAAAGCCGCGTGATGCGGCTTTTTTGTTTTCGTAGGGTGGGCGAAGCCCACGCGGACAGAGCAGCTTGATCAGGCGAAGGCGTGAATTCCGGCCACCCTACGGGCAACGCATATCAATCCAGCGACCATTCTCCCCGGCGCAGCTTGTCCAGCCAGAAGCTACCGATCACTGTCTTCACATCGCTGATCTGCCCTTCCCTGACCCAAGCCAGCAATTCATCCACGGTCACGACCTGCGTTTCCAGGAATTCGCCTTCATCGAGCGCGGCCTCGCCTTCGATCAGGCCGCGCGCAAGAAAGATCTCGAGATGCTCATCCGAATACGCAATCGCGTTATGAATGGTGCAGACAAATTTCCATTCAGTCGCGGTATATCCGGTCTCTTCCTTCAACTCCCGCTTTGCACATTCAAGATGGTCTTCACCAGGATCGATCTTCCCGGCCGGGAATTCATAGAACACACGGTCATTCGGATAGCGGTACTGGCGCTCGATCAGGATGCGGCCATCGTCGAGCACCGGCAGTATCACCACCGCGCCCGGATGCCGTATGAATTCACGCTCGGAATGACTGCCGTCTGGCAGCTTCACCCTATCCTTCTGCACCTTCAGAAAATGGCCGTCATAGACGGTTTCGCCATCGACACGTGTTTCCTTCAGATGCGCATCAGTCATGGAATTCCTCGGTGAATCAGCTCGGACGCCTACGCAGGTAACGCAGCACAAAGCCGGGATAAGCCAGCACCAGGAACAGGCATGCCGTGACGGCATAGAATTCCCAGCCCTGTTGAAAACGGTTGCCCTGGCGCGCTTCGATGAAGAACGCGACCGCGCCAAGCACGAAGTACAGCACGATCAGTTCGACCAGGCGCAGCCAGAAAGGTTTGCCGGCAGCGCGCCACGGCAGGATGCCGAAGACGCGTTCGCTGAAGAAGGGAAGATTCGCCGCGAGCACGGCGAGGACAATGACCAGCCAGCTTGAGGCCGAAATATCCACGCCGCGCCCGGGATCAGGAAGCGAGAGTACGGACGATGGCGGTAACGCACGCAGCCATCAGCGGGCCCGGCAGCAGGCCCAGCACCAGCACAGCGACACCATTGAGCGACAGCGCCACGCGCATATCGGCCGAAGCGTGGATCTTGGTCTTGTCCACGGCTTCGTCGAAGTACATCACCTTGATCACGCGCAGGTAGTAGTAGGCGCCGACCAGCGAGAACATCACCGCGACGATCGACAGCCAGAGCTTGCCGGTAGCCAGAACCGACTGCAGCACTGCGAGCTTCGAATAGAATCCAACCATCGGCGGCACGCCGGCCAGCGACAGCATCATGATCAGCATCATCGCCGCGAACCACGGGCTGCGCTGATTCAGGCCCTTGAAGTCGTCGATGTTCTCGGCCTCGAAGCCTGCACGCGACAGCAGCATGATCAGGCCAAAGGAACCAAGGGTGGTGATCACATAGGTGATCGAATAGAACATCGACGAGCTGTAGGCGTTGGCAGCCGCGCTGGCATCGCCGCCGGCATAGACGCCGGACAGCATGCCCAGCAGCATGAAGCCCATCTGTGAAATCGTCGAGTAGGCGAGCATGCGCTTCAGGTTCGTCTGCGCGATCGCGGTAATGTTACCGACCGCCATCGATACCACGGCCAGCACCGTCAGCATCTGTTGCCAGTCGATGGCCAGGCTCCACATGCCTTCAACCAGCAGGCGCATTGCCATGCCGAAGACGGCCAGCTTCGGCGCGCCACCAAGGATCAGCGTGACCGAAGTCGGCGAACCCTGGTAGACGTCCGGCACCCACATGTGGAAAGGAGCCGCGCCGAGCTTGAACGCAATACCAGCAACGACGAACACGATGCCGAACACCAGCACGGTATGGTTCGCGGTGCCGGAAGCGGTCACGCGCGCCACCTCGGACAAATCGAGCGAACCGGTCGCGCCATACAGCATGGAGATGCCATACAGCAGGAAGCCGGAAGCCATCGCGCCGAGGATGAAGTACTTCATCGCAGCTTCGGTCGAAGCGGTATGGTCGCGGCGCAGCGCCACCAGCGCATAGGTCGACAGCGACATCAGTTCCAGGCCGAGATAGATGGCCAGGAAATTGTTGGCCGACACCATCACCATCTGCCCGACCAGCGCGAACAGCGACATCACGTAGAACTCGCCGCCGATGCCGTTGTTGGTCATGTTGCGCAACGAACCGTACTGACGCGAATAGACGAAGGTAAGGCCGACGGCCAGATAGCAGAACAGCTTCAGCAGGTTCGACATCGGGTCGGACACGAACATGTTGCGGAAGGTATAGACAGTGGCGCCGCTGCTGAAGTCGGTCCAGGTCAGGATGCCGGCGATGACAAGCGCCGCCAGGGACATCATGTAGGTCAGGTTCCGCTTCGCATCCGACAGGAACATGTCGATCAGCAGGATGGCGGATGCCGCGATGACCAGGAAGACTTCCGGGTAGAGCGGCGCTAGGTTGAGGTTGTTCATGTTTTCCGCTTGCGCAAATATCGTTATCAGGATGCGATGAGCCTTATTGCAGCTTGCTGATCGACACGTGATGCAGCAGGTCCGCCACCGAAGTCTGGATGCTGTCGCCGATCATCGCGGGGTACACGCCCATGACGATGGTAGCGATGGCCATGATGCCCAGGATCAGGAACTCGCGGCCATTCAGATCGAACAGCTCGGCGACCTTGCCATTGGCAACCGCACCGAGAATCACGCGCTTGACCAGCCACAGCGAATAGGCAGCGCCGAGAATCAGCGCGGTACCGGCCAGCACGCCAATCCAGAAATTGAACTTGACCGCGCCCAGGATCACCATGAATTCGCCGATGAAGCCGGAGGTGCCAGGCAGGCCGGCGTTGGCCAGCGAGAACAGCACGAAGAACGCGGCAAAGCGCGGCATCACGTTCACCACGCCGCCGTATTCGGCAATCAGGCGGGTATGCATGCGGTCGTACAGCACGCCGATGCACAGGAACATCGCGCCAGAGACGAAACCGTGGGAGATCATTTGCATGATCGCGCCCTGCGCCGACATGTCGTTGAACATGAAGAAGCCCAGGGTCACGAAGCCCATGTGCGCGATCGATGAATAAGCGACCAGCTTCTTCATGTCAGCCTGCACCATGGCCACGAGGCCGATGTAGATCACCGCGATCAGCGACAGCGTGATCACTAGCGGCGCGAGGTAATGGCTGGCGTCCGGCGTGACCGGCAGCGAGAACCGCAGGAAACCGTAGCCACCCAGCTTCAGCATGATTGCGGCCAGCACCACGGAACCGCCGGTAGGCGCTTCAACGTGGGCATCTGGCAGCCAGGTGTGCACCGGCCACATCGGCACCTTGACCGCGAAGCCGAGCAGGAAGGCCAGGAAGATTGGCACCTGCGCCGACATCGGCAGCGGCAGCGCCTGCCAGGCTTGAATGTCGAAGCTGTGGCCGGCGCGGAAGTACAGATAGATGATCGCGATCAGCATCAGCAGCGAGCCGAAGAAGGTGTACAGGAAGAACTTCACCGCCGCGTACATCCGGTTCGCGCCGCCCCAGACGCCGATGATGATGAACATCGGGATCAGCGTGGCTTCGAAGAAGACGTAGAACAGCATGCCGTCCAGCGCCGAGAACACGCCGATCATGATGCCCGACAGGATCAGGAAGGCGCCCATGTATTGCGACACCTTGTTCTCGATGACTTCCCAGCCGGCGATGATGACGATGATGGTAATGAACGCGGTCAGCGGCAGAAACCACAGCGACAGGCCGTCGATGCCGAGGTAGTAATCGATGTGGAAGCTGGCGATCCAGGAAGCGCGCTCGACGAACTGCATGCCATGCGCAGCCTTGTCGAATGCATGCATCAGCGGGATCGTCGGCAGGAAGCTGATGATGGAACCAATCAGCGACAGCCAGCGCGCGACACCGGGCTGCCTGTCATTGCCGACGGCCAGCACGAGCAAGCCGAAAAGGATCGGCAACCAGATGGAAAGACTCAGTAGTGGTAGAGATGACTGCATCATGTTCTGTTTTTCTGGTGGCGCGACTTACTTCGCAGTGGAATGGAGCAGCAGATAACCCAGGTACAGCGCAATGCCCAGGATCATCGTGAACGCATAGTGGTAGATGTAGCCGGTCTGGAAGGCACGGGTCACCACGGAGAACCAGCCCACGAAGCGGGCGCTGCCATTGACGATCAGGCCATCGATCAGCGCGCGATCGCCGACGTTCCACAGGCCGCGGCCCAGCAGGCGTGCACCACCGGCGAAGACGATTTCGTTGATGCGGTCCATGTAGTACTTGTTGTCCAGCAGCGTGTAGATGGCGTGGAACTTGGAATAGAACCAGGCCGGCACCTTGCGGTTGACCATGTAGCAGTACCAGGCCGAGACCACGCCGGCCAGCGCCAGGGCGAACGGCAGCGACATGAAGCCATGCAGGCCCATGGCCAGTGCGCCGTGGAATTCATGCGCCAGCTCTTCCATCGCCGGATGGTTCTCACCGACGAAGATCACGCCCTTGAAGAAATCGCCATGCAGCATCGGGCCGATCGCAAAGTAGCCGATGATGACCGACGGGATCGCCAGCAGGATCAGCGGCAGGGTCACGACCCAAGGCGCTTCCACCGGTTTCTCGCCCGGAGCCAGGCCGTGATGCTCATCATGGCCCTCCTCCTCTTCCACGTCGCTGGCGTGGATGTCGTCCGAAGTGTGCGCATGCTCGGCGCGCGCATGATGCACGTCATGGTGATGCTCCAGACCGAAGCGCTCTTCGCCATGGAACACCAGGAAGTACATGCGGAAGGAATAGAAGGCGGTGACGAACACGCCGGCCAGCACCGCGAAGTACGCGAAGCCGGAACCCGGGATATGCGACGCGGCGGCCGCTTCGATGATGCTGTCCTTCGAGTAGAAGCCGGCGAAGAACGGCGTTCCGATCAGGGCCAGCGAGCCGACCAGCGAAGTGATCCAGGTGATCGGCAGGTACTTGCGCAGGCCGCCCATGTTCCGCATGTCCTGGTCGTGGTGCATGCTGATGATGACCGCGCCGGCGCCGAGGAACAACAGCGCCTTGAAGAACGCGTGCGTCATCAGGTGGAACACGGCAACCTGGTAGGCCGAAGCGCCAAGCGCGACCGTCATGTAGCCGAGCTGGGACAGCGTGGAGTATGCGACCACGCGCTTGATGTCGTTCTGGATGATGCCGAGGAAGCCCATGAACAGCGCGGTGATGGAGCCAATCACGAGCACGAAGGACAGCGCGACATCCGACAGCTCGAACAGCGGCGACATGCGCGACACCATGAAGATGCCCGCGGTCACCATGGTCGCGGCGTGGATCAGCGCGGAAATCGGGGTCGGGCCTTCCATCGAATCCGGCAGCCATACGTGCAGCGGGAATTGCGCGGATTTACCCATCGCGCCAATGAACAGGCAGATGCAGGCCGGGGTCAGCAGCATCCAGCCGGTGCCGGGCAGGGTCATCGCGGCCAGCGCTTCACGCTTGGCGAAGACTTCGGTGTAGTTCATCGAGCCGGAATACGCCAGCAACAGGCCAATGCCGAGGATGAAGCCGAAGTCGCCGACGCGGTTCACCAGGAATGCCTTCATGTTCGCGTAGATCGCGGTCGGGCGGGTGTACCAGAAACCGATCAGCAGATACGAGACGAGACCCACCGCTTCCCAGCCGAAGAACAGCTGCAGGAAGTTGTTGCTCATCACCAGCATCAGCATCGAGAAGGTGAACAGCGAGATGTAGGAGAAGAAGCGGTTGTAGCCCGGATCCTCATGCATGTAGCCGATGGTGTAGATGTGCACCATCAGCGAGACGAAGGTCACCACGCACATCATCATTGCCGTGAGGCTGTCGATCATGAAGCCGATCTCGAGCTTCAGGCTGCCGACCGTCATCCAGTTGTACAGCGTGCCGTTGTAGGTCGCGCCGTCCATGACGGCGAGCAGCGTCCGCACCGAGATGATGAGGGCGATGAGCACGCCCAGGATGGTGACGCTGTGCGATGCCGTGCGGCCGATCTTGTTGCCGAAGAACCTGGTGCCGAACAGGCCGGCAATTGCGGACCCCGCCAGCGGCGCCAGCGGTACGGCCAGGAGGAGTTGAGGATTGAGTTGCCCCGCCATGATGAACCTTATCGTCTGTTTTGTTGTTAGCCCTTGAGACTGTCCAGATCTTCGACATTGATGGTGTCGAGATTGCGGAACAGTACGACAAGGATCGCCAGGCCGATCGCGGATTCCGCGGCAGCCACAGTCAGGATGAAGAACACGAAGATCTGACCCGCGGCGTCGCCCAGATAGTGCGAGAACGCGATGAAGTTCATGTTCACCGCCAGGAGCATCAGCTCGATCGCCATCAGCAGGATGATGATGTTCTTGCGGTTGAGGAAAATACCGACGATCGAGATCGCGAACAGGATCGCGCCGAGGACCAGGTAATGAGCGAGAGACAGATTCACGATGCAGCCCTTATTGTTCCGGGTTGGCCGGCATGGAAGCGCTGGGCGCGGCCCTGCGTACCGACTCGGGTTGAACTTTGACGATGCGCAGACGATCGGTGCTCTTGACCTTCACCGCGCTGGCCGGATCGAAGTACTTGATGTCCTTGCGACGGCGCAGCGTCAGCGCGACAGCCGCGACGATTGCCACGAGCAGGATCACCGCGGCGATCTCGAACGCATACACGTACTGGGTATAGATCAGCTTGCCGAGCTCGCGGGTATTGCCGATGGTGTTCGCGGCGGCCGGTGCCTGGCTGTCCAGGGTGATGAAGCCGCGGAACAGCACGGTGGACATCTCGAGCACGATGATCACGCCGATGGTCGCGGCAAACGGGAAGTAACCCCAGAAGCCCTGCCGCAACTTGTCCATGTCGATGTCCAGCATCATCACGACGAACAGGAACAGCACCATCACCGCGCCGACGTAGACGAGCACCAGCACGATGGCGAGGAATTCCGCCTTCAGCAACATCCAGATACCGGCGGCCGAGAAGAAGGAAAGCACGAGGTACAACGCGGCATGCACCGGGTTGCGATCCGTGATGACGCGCGTCGCGGCTACCACAAGGATGGCCGAGAACACGTAGAACAACGCAGTTTTAAATTCCATGATGGACCAGGGTGATCATCCGCCCACGGCGCCGACCTGAGTCGGCGCGCGCCGGCATCGCATTAATCAAATCAACGGTAAGGGGCGTCTGCCGCGCGGTTGGCGGCGATGGACGGTTCGTAGCGATCGCCGACCGCCAGCAGCATTTCCTTGGTGAAGTACAGGTCGCCCCGCTTTTCGCCGTGGTATTCCAGGATGTTGGTTTCCACGATCGAGTCCACCGGGCAGGATTCCTCGCAGAATCCGCAGAAAATGCATTTGGTCAGGTCGATGTCGTAGCGCGTGGTGCGGCGGGTGCCGTCGTCACGCACATCGGACTCGATCGAGATTGCCATGGCCGGACACACCGCTTCGCACAGCTTGCAGGCGATGCAGCGCTCTTCGCCGTTGGGGTAGCGGCGCAGCGCATGCAGGCCACGGAAGCGCGGCGACAGCGGCGTCTTCTCTTCCGGGAACTGCACCGTGATCTTGCGGGCGAACATATAGCGGCCGGTCAGGGCCAGGCCCTTGAACAGCTCGCGCAGCATCAGGCTGCTGAAAAAATCTCTGATGGCTTCCATTTGATTCAGCCTCTCCTCTTACTTCCAGATGTTCCAGGACGTCTGCATCCAGATCGCGACGATCAGCAGATACGCCAGGGTCAGCGGAATGAACACTTTCCAGCCCAGGCGCATGATCTGGTCATAGCGGTAGCGCGGGAAGGATGCGCGTACCCAGATGAAGATCGATACGACCAGGAAGGTCTTGATGCCGAGCCAGATCCAGCCCGGAATCCAGTTGAACGGCGCGAAGTCCAGCGGCGACGCCCAGCCGCCGAGGAACATCAGCGAAGCCAGCGCCGAGATCAGGATCATGTTCGCGTATTCCGCCAGGAAGAACATCGCAAACGACATGCCCGAATACTCGACCATGTGGCCGGCGACGATCTCGGACTCGCCTTCCACCACGTCGAACGGATGGCGGTTGGTTTCAGCGATGCCGGAAATCACGTAGACGAAGAACACCGGCAGCAGCGGCAGCCAGTTCCACGACAGGAAGTTCAGGCCGCGCGACGCGAACATGCCGGTGTTCTGGCCGACGACGATGTCGGTGAAGTTCAGGCTGCCGGACACCATCAGCACGATCACCAGCGCAAAGCCCATCGCGATTTCGTAGGACACCATCTGCGCCGAGGCCCGCATCGCGCCGATGAACGCGTACTTCGAGTTCGATGCCCAGCCGGCGATGATGATGCCGTACACCTCCATCGAGGTAATCGCCATCACTAGCAAGAGGCCGGCGTTGATGTTGGCCAGCGCGACTTCCGGGCCGAACGGGATCACCGACCATGCGGCCAGCGCCGGCATGATGGTCATGATCGGCGCAATGATGAACAGCGCCTTGTTCGCGCGGGCCGGGACGATGATTTCCTTCGTCAAAAGCTTTAACGCATCGGCGATCGGCTGCAAGAGGCCGGCGGGACCGACGCGGTTCGGGCCGATACGCACGTGCATCCAGCCGATCATCTTGCGTTCCCACAGCGTGAGGTAGGCGACGCAACCCATGATGGGCAGCACCACGCAAATGATCTTGATCAGGTTCCAGACCACCGGCCAGATTACGCCGAACACGGCTTGTCCACCGTTCTGAATATTGAGCAGCAATCCGTCCATCACGCTTTCTCCACTCGGACTTCACCGAACATGCCGCCCAGCATGCTGGTGCTCGGGTGCGCAGCGGCGACCCGGACCACGTTCTGCGGCAGGCGCGCGTCGATGGCTGCCGGCAGCACCGCGCTGCCATTGCCCTGGGTGACGCGCACCATGTCGCCATCGATTACGGCGAGCTTTGTTGCCAGCGCCGGCGACATGGCAGCCACCGGCGGCAGCGCGTCGCGGGTTTCCTGCAGCGGCGGCGAGCGGCGCACGATGGCGTCCGTCTGATAGATCGGCACCGGAGCGATGCGCTCGACCGTCTCGCCGGAGGAAGCAGCGACGGCTTGCGGCGCCAGCTTCGAGCGGTTGGACAGGCGGCTGCGCAGGTCACCGTCGATGTTCTTCTCGTTCAACGCGAAACCGAGCGCTTCATTGCGTACCTCTTCCGAGGTCTCGTAATTGAAGCCCTGCAGATCCAGCAGATTGCCAAGCACGCGCAGCACCTTCCATGCCGGACGGGTTTCCGCCATCGGCTTGACGCTGCCATTGAAACTTTGCGCGCGGCCTTCGCAGTTGACGAAGGTGCCGGCGGTCTCGCTGAAGGGCGCGATCGGCAGCAGCACGTCGGCATAGTCTGCGCCATGGGCATACGGCGACATCACGACCACCATCTCGGCGCCACTGAGCGCAGCGCGTGCAGCTTGCGGATCGTAAGTATCGAGTTCGGGCTCCGCATGCAGCAGGATGTAGGCCTTGCGCGGCTGTTGCACCAATTGCAGCGCGTTCGCGCCATTGCCTGGGTACGCGCCGACGATGTGGCCGCCCACGGTATTCGCCGCTTCGGTCAGATAACCGAGGGTAGCGCCGGTTTGCTCGGCCAGCCATTGCGCGGCGGCGTGCAGCTGTGACGCCTGCGGATGCTGGACCGCGGCATTGCCGAGGAAGATCGCGCGTGGCTCGCCGGACATCAGGCTGGTGGCAATGCCCTTGGCTTCGGCAGAGGCTTCAACATTGTTGAAGCCGGCCGGCAGCGCGACCGATTTCGCGGCCGCGACAGCAGACATGATCTCGCCAAGCGCCGACAGCCAGGCCGACGGCGCAGCGATGAGCTTGTTCGCGGTCGCAATCAGCAGTTCATCGTCGCTGGCATGCAGCACCGACAATTGCGCGCCGCCCTTGACCGCGCTGCGCAGCTTGGCCGCGAGCAGCGGATGGTCCTTGCGCAGGAACGAACCGATGACGAAGGCACGCTTGATCTGGCTGAATTCGGCAATGCTCATGCCCAGCCACGGTGTGACTTCGCCGGACAGCGCGAAGTCGGACTGACGCAGGCGGAAGTCGATGTTTTCGGAACCGATGCCCTTGACCAGCTTCTTCAGGAGCGACAGCTCTTCCAGCGTCGAGTATGGCGCAGCCAATGCGGCGATCGCGTCGGCGCCATGCTCGTGACGGATGTTGCGCAGGCCGTGCGCGACATATTCCAGCGCGGTCTGCCAATCGGTCTCGATCCACTTGCCATCCTGCTTGAGCATTGGATGCTTCAGGCGCTGCTCGGCCTTGAGACCCTCATACGAAAAGCGGTCGCGGTCGGACAGCCAGCATTCGTTGATCTCTTCGTTTTCCAGCGGCAGCACGCGCATCACTTCGCCGGCCTTGACCTGAACGATCAGGTTCGAGCCGAGGCCGTCGTGCGGGCTGACGGATTTGCGACGCGACAGCTCCCAGGTGCGGGCCTTGTAGCGGAATGGCTTGGAGGTCAGCGCGCCGACCGGGCACAGGTCGATCATGTTGCCGGACAGCTCGGAGTCGACGGTCTTGCCGACGAAGGAAGTGATTTCCGAGTGCTCGCCGCGATTCAGCATGCCGAATTCCATCACGCCGGCCACTTCCTGGCCGAAGCGCACGCAGCGGGTGCAATGAATGCAGCGCGCCATTTCGCGCATCGAGATCAGCGGACCGGCATCCTTGGGCACGACGACGCGCTTGTCTTCTTCATAGCGCGAGGACGACGGACCATAGCCAACGGCCAGGTCCTGCAGCTGGCATTCGCCACCCTGATCGCAGATCGGGCAATCCAGCGGATGGTTGATCAGCAGGAATTCCATCACGCTCTTCTGCGCCGTCACTGCCTTTTCGCTGTGGGTGCGGACGATCATGCCGTTGGTGACCGGAGTCGCGCAGGCCGGCAACGGCTTGGGCGCCTTCTCGACTTCCACCAGGCACATGCGGCAGTTGGCCGCGATCGACAGCTTCTTGTGGTAGCAGAAATGCGGGATGTAGGTGCCGACCTTGTTGGCGGCTTCCATCACCATGCTGCCTTCGCGCACCTCGACCTTTTTGCCGTCTATTTCAATTTCAATCATGCTTGTCTTTTCCCGTGACGGGCGCGCACTTCATTGGCAGGCGCGCCCTTGTCGCTTACAGATAAGTCGGCACCATGCAGCGCTTGTGTTCGATGTGGTAGGCGAACTCATCGCGGAAGGCTTTGATCATCCCGCGCACCGGCATTGCAGCGGCATCTCCCAGCGCGCAGATGGTGCGGCCCTGAATGTTGTCGGCGACGGTGTTCAACATGTCCATGTCTTCGGGACGGCCTGCGCCGTTCTCGATACGGTCCACCATGCGATAGAGCCAGCCAGTGCCTTCGCGGCACGGCGTGCACTGGCCGCAGGATTCCTCGTAATAGAAGTAGGACAGGCGCAGCAGCGACTTCACCATGCAGCGGGTTTCGTCCATCACGATGACCGCGCCGGAACCGAGCATCGAGCCGGCCTTGGCGATGGCGTCATAGTCCATCGTGGTGTCCATCATCACTTCGCCGCGCACCACCGGAGCGGATGAGCCGCCCGGAATGACGGCCTTGATCTTCTTGCCGCCGCGCATGCCGCCGGCGAGATCAAGCAGCGTCGAGAACGGCGTGCCCAGCGGGATCTCGTAATTGCCGGGACGCTCGACGTCGCCGGAAATCGAAAAGATCTTGGTGCCGCCATTGTTCGGCTTGCCCAGCGCCGCATACGCTTCCCCGCCCATCTTCAGGATGAAGGGCACGGCAGCGAAGGTCTCGGTGTTGTTGATCGTGGTCGGCTTGCCGTACAGGCCGAAGCTGGCTGGGAACGGCGGCTTGAAGCGCGGCTGGCCCTTCTTGCCTTCCAGCGATTCGAGCAGCGCGGTTTCCTCGCCGCAGATATAAGCGCCGTAACCATGAAAGGCATGCAGCTGGAAATTGAAGCTGCTGCCCATGATGCCGTCGCCCAGGAAACCCGCGGCGCGCGCTTCTTCCAGCGCTTCTTCGAAACGCTGATACTCGGCCCAGATCTCGCCGTGGATGTAGTTGTAGCCGACGGTGATGCCCATGGCATACGCGCCGATGGCCATGCCTTCGATCAGCGCATGCGGGTTGTAACGGATGATGTCGCGATCCTTGAAGGTGCCTGGCTCGCCTTCGTCGGTATTGCAGACCAAATATTTCTGACCCGGGAACTGGCGCGGCATGAAGCTCCACTTAAGTCCGGTCGGAAAGCCGGCACCGCCGCGTCCGCGCAGCGAGGAAGTCTTCAGCTCGGCAATGATCTGTTCCGGCGTAATGCCTTCGGTCAGGATGCGGCGCAGCGACTCGTAGCCGCCGCGCGCAACGTAATCCTTCAGGTGCCAGTTGTCGCCGTCCAGGCCAGCCAGGATCAGCGGCTTGATGTGGCGGTTGTGCAGGCTGGTCATTTCTTCAATTCCTCCAGCAGCGCATCGAGCTTGTCGTTCGACATGAGGCTGCACATGCGCTCGTTGTTCACCAGGAGTACCGGCGCATCGCCGCAGGCGCCCATGCATTCGCCTTCCATCAGCGTGAACTCGCCGTCATCGGTGGTTTCGCGATAGTTGATGCCGAGCTTCTGCTTCAGGTGATGCGCCGCCCTTTCGCCACCGGACAATGCACACGGCAGGTTGGTGCACACGGTGATCTTGTGCTTGCCGATCGGCTTCAGGTTGTACATCGCATAAAAGGTCGCCACTTCCTGGACCGCGATCGGCGCCATGCCCAGGTAAACCGCGATTTCCTCCATCAGCTGCGGGGAAAGCCAGCCGGCCTCGTTTTGCGCGATCGCCAGCGCCGCCATTACCGCGGACTGCTTCTGGTCCGGCGGGAACTTGGCAACTTCGCGATCGATCTTCTGATACGCCTGTTCTGATAACACCATAGTCTTAAGCCTCAATATTCGATGCTGCGCTTGCACGCGCGATCCGATATGCGATGGAAGCGCCTCAGCGGTCGATTTCGCCGAACACGATGTCCTGGGTACCGATGATGGTGACCGCGTCGGCGATCATGTGACCCTTGGCCATCTCGTTGAGCCCCTGCAGATGCGCGAAACCCGGCGCGCGGATCTTCAAGCGGTAAGGCTTGTTCGCGCCATCGGAAATCATGTAAATGCCGAACTCGCCCTTCGGATGCTCGACCGCCGCATAAGCCTCGCCTTCGGGCATGTGGAAGCCCTCGGTGAACAGCTTGAAGTGGTGGATCAGCTCTTCCATATTGGACTTCATGTCCACGCGTGCCGGCGGCGCAACCTTGTGGTTGTCGGTCATCACCGGGCCCGGATTGTTGCGCAGCCATTCCACGCACTGCTTGATGATCCGGTTGGATTCGCGCATCTCCTGCACGCGCACCAGGTAACGGTCATAGCAGTCGCCGTTGGTGCCGATGGGGATGTCGAAGTCCATCAGGTCGTAGACTTCATAGGGCTGCTTCTTGCGCAGGTCCCAGGCAATGCCGGAGCCACGCAGCATCGGACCGGTGAAGCCCATGGACTTTGCCAGTTCGGGCGACACCACGCCGATGCCTACCAGGCGCTGCTTCCAGATACGGTTGTCGGTGAGCAGGGTTTCATACTCGTCGACATACCCCGGGAAGCGGTTGGTGAAGTCCTCGATGAAGTCCAGCAGTGAGCCCTGACGAGTTTCGTTGAGCTGGCGAATCGCCTTTTCATTGCGGAATTTCGACGCCGTGTATTGCGGCATCGAGTCCGGCAGATCGCGATACACGCCGCCCGGACGGAAGTAAGCCGCATGCATGCGCGCGCCCGACACCGCTTCATAGCAGTCCATCAGGTCTTCGCGCTCGCGGAACGCATACAGGAACACGCCCATCGCGCCCACGTCCAGCGCATGCGCGCCCAGCCACAGCAAGTGGTTCAACAGACGGGTGATTTCGGAGAACAGCACACGGATGTACTGCGCGCGCAGCGGCACTTCGACATCGAGCATCTTCTCGATCGCCAGCACATAGGCGTGCTCATTGCACATCATCGACACATAGTCGAGACGATCCATGTACGGCAGCGCTTGCAGGAAAGTCTTCTGCTCGGCCAGCTTTTCGGTGGCGCGATGCAGCAGGCCGATATGCGGGTCGGCGCGTTGAATCACTTCGCCGTCGAGCTCCAGCACCAGGCGCAGCACGCCGTGCGCGGCCGGATGCTGCGGACCGAAGTTGAGGGTGTAATTCTTGATCTCAGCCATTATTTGACACCGTAGTTTTCTTCACGAATCACGCGCGGCACATTCTCACGCGGCTCGATGGTGACCGGTTGGTAGATCACCCGCTTCTGCTCAGGGTCGTAACGCATTTCCACGTAACCGGTGACCGGGAAGTCCTTGCGGAACGGATGGCCAATGAAGCCATAGTCGGTGAGGATGCGGCGCAGATCGGGATGGCCTTCGAAGAGGATGCCAAGCAGGTCGAATGCCTCGCGCTCGTACCAATCGGCAGCGGGCCAGACCGGGATGACCGAAGGCACGATGGGCAGGTCGTCGTCCGGCGCGAAAACGCGCACGCGCAGCCGCCAGTTGTGCGCCACGGACAGCAGGTGCAGCACCACCGCGAAGCGCGGGCCATCGTAGAGGCCGTCGCCAAAGGCCGAATAATCGACGCCACACAGGTCGATCATCTCGTCGAACTTCAGCTCGACGTGATCACGCAGCATGCGCATGGATTCGGCGTAGTCCGATGCCTTTACCAGGATAGTGATTTCGCCTAGCCGGTTGGTGAGCGCCTGCAGTCGATCGCCGAGCGCATTGCGCAGCGCGGCTTCCAGCGTTTCAAGTTTCGTCGTCATAGTGCTTATCGCGCCGGATCAGCGCGCAATGGTGTTGGTGCGCTTGATCTTGTTCTGCAATTGCATGATGCCGTAGAGCAGCGCTTCGGCAGTCGGCGGGCAGCCCGGCACATAGATATCGACCGGCACGATGCGGTCACAGCCACGCACCACGGAATACGAGTAGTGGTAATAGCCGCCGCCGTTGGCGCAGGATCCCATCGAGATGACCCAGCGCGGCTCGGCCATCTGGTCGTACACCTTGCGCAATGCCGGCGCCATCTTGTTGCACAGCGTGCCGGCGACGATCATTACGTCGGACTGACGCGGGGACGGACGGAACACCACGCCGAAACGGTCGAGGTCGTAACGGGATGCGCCTGCATGCATCATTTCAACAGCGCAGCAGGCCAGACCGAAGGTCATCGGCCACATCGAGCCAGTACGGGTCCAGTTCAGAAGCTTGTCAGCCGTGGTGGTGACAAAGCCTTCGTTCAATACACCTTCAATAGCCATGACTTATTCCCAATCCAGCGCGCCCCGCTTCCAGATGTACCAGAAGCCAACCACGAATTCGACGATAAACACCAGCATCGTGATGAAGCCGCTCCAGCCAAGGTCGCGCATGGCGACACCCCACGGGAAGAAGAACGCGGTTTCCAGATCAAACAAGATAAAAAGGATTGCAACCAGGTAGTAGCGCACGTCGAACTTCATGCGCGCATCTTCGAATGCTTCGAAGCCGCATTCGTAAGGAGAGTTCTTTTGCACGTCGGGTCGGTGCGGACCGATCAGGCGACCGAGGACTTGAGGAGCGACACCCACGCCGATGCCGACGAGGATGAACAACAGTACGGGGAGGTAATTTTCGAGGTTCACAATGAATCGCCGTTTCTGGATTCCGGCGGCGAGAAATGGCCAACCGGACAACATTCTCGAGAAAAAGCCAGCTTGGGTATCCCCTCGCTGGCTTTATTGTTTTGGTGCCGACGGCGAGACTCGAACTCGCACAGCTTTCGCCACTACCCCCTCAAGATAGCGTGTCTACCAATTTCACCACGTCGGCAAGCCGCTTATTTTAACCGGTTGACTGTCTTTATTCAATGCAGCTTGCAGTCAATCCAGAAATATATTTGCGGAATTACTTGGGAATCTCGCCTGCCCCACCCTGCGCCGCCGGGGCAGCGGGCGTGGCCGGAGCGACAGGCGCGGTATTGGCAGGCGCTGCGGGCGCGGGGGCGTTTGCTGGGGCGACCGGGAGCTTGTCCATCACGCCGCCGCTTACACCGGCCGAGCGATTACCGTAAAACGCCAACGCCAGCGTCGCGGCAAAGAAGACGGCAGCGGCGATGGCAGTCGATTTCGAAAGAAAGTTGGATGAGCCGGAAGCGCCAAACAGGCTGCCGGATGCGCCCGAGCCAAAGGCGGCACCCATGTCGGCACCCTTGCCGTGCTGCAGCAGCACCAGACCAATGATGGTGAGTGCCGCGACGACTTGGATCACGACGATTAAGGTAAGCAGGATGTTCATTGATAAAACCTTCAGAAATCTTTAAATCGGTATGGATCAGCCGGCTGCGCGGATGATGGAAAGGAAATCGTCAGCCTTCAACGCAGCACCGCCGATAAGGCCGCCATCGATGTCGGACATGGCGAGCAGTTCGGCGGCATTGTCGGGCTTCATGCTGCCACCATAGAGAATACGTACGCCTTGCGCGGCAGCGGCATCGACTTCCGCCATGCGCGCGCGCAGGAAAGCATGAACGTCCTGCGCCATTTGCGGCGTGGCGGTCTTGCCGGTGCCGATTGCCCAGACCGGCTCATAGGCCACGACGATGTTCGCGAGTCCTGCAACTCCGACAGCCGCGAGCACCGCATCGAGCTGGCGACCGACAACAGCTTCGGTCTGGCCCGCCTCACGCTCTTCCAGCGTTTCACCGACGCAGACGATGGGAGTCAAACCATGCGCCAGCGCGCGCACCGTCTTGCGACCGACCAGCGCATCGCTTTCCCCATGATAGGCACGACGCTCGGAGTGACCAAGTATCACGAAACGGCAACCAAAATCGGTCAGCATCGTCGCGGACACTTCACCGGTGTAGGCGCCAGCATCATGTTCCGAAACATCCTGCGCGCCCCACACGATCGGCGTGTCGGACAACAGCTGCTGACATTGCGCGAGATAAGGCGCCGGCGCGCAGACTGCAATTTCGGACTTCGCCTGGCCGACGCCTGCCTTAATGCCCTCAAGCAGCGCGGCATTGGCCGCGAGAATGCCATTCATCTTCCAGTTGCCGCTGATCAGTTTGCGCCGCATAAATTTTCGCGTTTTTGGGAACCCGCGATTCTAGCTTGGTCCTGATTGCGCGGTCAAACAATGACGGAACGGCATTCCGCTTTGGATGCAGCGTCATGGAGCAGGAAATACCTTCCCCGGCGGACAAACGGCCGCCGGGAAATATCAGGAATCCGCTATACCGTGGCGCGACGGATTCCTTCACCTCATTTCACTTCGAGCACGATCTTGCCGACGTGCGTGCTGCTTTCCATCAGCGCATGCGCATCCTTTGCCGCGTCAAGCGGGAAAGTTTTGAAAATGACCGGACGAATCTTCCCGGACTCGATCAGCGGCCACACGTTCTCACGCAGCTTCTGCGCGATCGCGCGCTTGAATTCCACCGGCCGCGGGCGCAGCGTGGAACCGGTCACGGTCAGGCGGCGTCGCAGGATCTCGCCAAGGTGTACCTGCGCTTTTGCACCACCCAGCAAGGCGATGATGACGATGCGGCCGTCATCGGCCAGGCTGCTCAGCTCGCGCGGCAGATAGTCGCCGCCGACCATGTCGAGCACCACGTCGACGCCGCGTCCGCCAGCGGCTTCCTTGACAACTTGTACAAAGTCCTCGCTACGGTAATTGATGCCGCGCACCGCGCCCAGGCTTTCGCAGGCGCGGCATTTATCGTCCGAGCCCGCGGTCGCATACACCTTGTGGCCGAGCGCGGTCGCCATCTGAATCGCGGTCACGCCGATGCCCGAGGTGCCGCCCTGCACCAGCAGCGTCTCGTTGCCGGACAAGCGCGCGCGGTCGAACACATTGCTCCATACGGTGAAGAAGGTTTCCGGCAGGGAGGCTGCTTCCACCGCGGACAGGCCTTTCGGTATCGGCAGGCATTGCGCTGCCGGTGCGGCGCAGTATTCGGCATAGCCGCCGCCCTGCACCAGCGCGCAGACCATGTCGCCCTTGGCAAAGCCGCTGCCTTCGATATCGCCGCCGACGATCTCGCCCGCGACTTCCAGGCCCGGCAGATCGGAAGCGCCCGGCGGCACCGGGTAGTTGCCGGTACGCTGCAGCACATCGGGACGATTGATGCCGGCCGCGTGCACACGGATCAGCACTTCGCCCGCACGGGTTTCCGGCATGGGGCGCTCGCACAGCTGCAGCACTTCGGGACCGCCGGGTTGGGTAATTTCTATTGCTCGCATCGGATATCCATTCGGTTGGTTGTTGTAGGAAAAGGAAAAACGGCTCAGGGCTGCGCAGGCCCGGCCTCGGGAGCATGTCCGACTTCGGGCGCAGGCTCCTCGGCAGCGCGTGCATGCCGGTGTGTCCAGCC
Organism: Noviherbaspirillum pedocola; assembly: GCF_016632335.1. Taxonomy (GTDB): domain Bacteria; phylum Pseudomonadota; class Gammaproteobacteria; order Burkholderiales; family Burkholderiaceae_D; genus Noviherbaspirillum_A; species Noviherbaspirillum_A pedocola. The sequence continues at coordinate 129,474 of NZ_JAEPBG010000002.1, read as the reverse complement.
GCCTTCGAGCACTTCCGGATCGTCTTCGGTGCTGGCCACCACGCGGGCGTTGCGCTGAAAGGTGAAATAGGCGAAAGCCCAGTCGGTCATCACCATCATCCTGTTACGAAAGCCGATCAGAAAATAGACGTGCACGAAGAGCCAGAACAGCCAGGCGGACAAGCCCGAAAACTTGAACCTGCCGACCTGCGCCACAGCCGACTTGCGGCCGATCGTGGCCAGCGCGCCATAGTCGCGATAGCGAAACGCCTGACCCGGCAAGCCGCGCCGCTGGCTCAGGATATTGCGCGCCGCGACGCGCCCCATCTGCTTGGCCGCGGGAGAGACGCCGGGCACCGGCTTGCCGTCGGATTTGGCGGCGGCCAGGTCGCCGATGACGAAGATTTCCGGATGCCCGGGAATGGACAGATCCGGCTGCACGATCACCCTGCCCGCCCGATCCAGCGGCACGCCAAGCGACTTGCCGATAGGCGATGCCGCCACGCCCGCGGACCAGATCACGGTGCGCGCCGGCAGCCGCTCATCGCCGGACGGCCCAGTGAAACTGATGCCAGTCTCATCGATCGCGGTCACCTTGCAGCCAGTGCGCACCTCCACGCCGAGCGCTTCGAGCTGGCGCTGCGCCTTGGCTGACAAATCTTCCGGGTAGCTGCCGAGCACCCGGTCATTGCCTTCGATTAGCACCACTCTTGCCTTGCGCGGATCGATGCGGCGGAATTCATCGGCCAGCGTATGCCGCGCCACTTCGGACATGGTGCCGGCCATTTCCACGCCGGTAGCGCCGGCGCCGATGACGGCGAAGGTCAGCCATGGAGTGCGTAAATCGTCCAGCACTTCGCGCTCGGCATGCTCGAAGGCGAGCAGGATGCGGCGCCGGATTTCAAAGGCATCGCCCAGCGTCTTCAGGCCGGGCGCGGCCTCGGCCCATTCATCGTGGCCGAAATAACTGTGGGTGGAACCCGTGGCGACGATCAGATAGTCGTAAGTCACCGCACCGCCATCCTTCAACAGCACCATGCGACGCCCGACATCGATATCGCTCACGCAGGCCATCAGCGTCGTGACATTCGGCTGCCGCGCGAGGATATGACGTATCGGCGCGGCGATCGCCGGCGCGGACAGGCCAGCGGTGGCGACCTGGTACAGCAGCGGTTGAAACAGGTGGTGGTTGCTGCGGTCGATCAGGGTAATGCGTACATCCGCGCGGGACAGCTCGCGCACTGCGGCCAAACCTCCGAAGCCGCAGCCAAGGATCACGATATGCGTCATAAGCCAGGTCGCTTGCGGCAACGGCGGCGCCGTTGCTCGTGTGGATGGCGAGCCCCGTGGGACGAGCCAAAATGGCCATTATATTAACCTAGCGCGAACAAACGTAAAAAAACCGCCCGAGTCTCGCGACACGGGCGGTTGCTTACAGCGCAATGCCGGAGAACTTATTCCGCCGGCGTTTCCGCCGCTTCGGCGGCGACTGCCTTCATCGACAGCTTCAGGCGGCCGCGATCGTCGGTCTCGATGACCTTCACGCGCACCTGCTGGCCTTCCTTGAGGTAGTCGGAAACCGCGTTCACGCGCTCGTTGGCGATCTGGCTGATATGCAGCAAACCATCCTTGCCCGGGATCACCTGCACGATTGCGCCAAAATCCAGCAGCTTCAGCACGGTGCCTTCGTAGGTCTTGCCCACTTCGACCGAAGCGGTCAGTTCCTCGATGCGGCGCTTGGCTTCCTGGCCGGCGGCGGCATCGACGGACGCGATGGTCACGATGCCTTCGTCGGTGATGTCGATCTGCGTGCCAGTTTCCTCGGTCAGCGCGCGAATGACCGCGCCGCCCTTGCCGATCACGTCGCGGATCTTTTCCGGGTTGATCTTGATGGTGATCAGGCGCGGCGCGAAGTCGGACAGCTCGACATTGCCGGCGGGCACCGCTTCCTGCATTTTCGCCAGGATGTGGATGCGGCCTTCCTTGGCCTGGGCCAGCGCCACCTGCATGATTTCCTTGGTGATGCCCTGGATCTTGATGTCCATCTGCAGCGCGGTCACGCCGTTGGCAGTGCCCGCGACCTTGAAGTCCATGTCGCCGAGATGATCTTCATCGCCGAGGATGTCGGTCAGGACGGCGAACTTGCTGCCTTCCTTGATCAGGCCCATCGCAATGCCAGCCACGTGCGATTTCATCGGCACGCCGGCATCCATCAGCGCCAGGCAGCCGCCGCACACCGATGCCATCGACGAGGAGCCGTTGGATTCGGTGATCTCGGACACCACGCGCACGGAATAGCTGAACTCTTCCGGCGCCGGCAGCGCGGCCAGCAGCGCGCGCTTGGCCAGGCGGCCGTGGCCGATTTCGCGGCGCTTCGGCGTGCCGACGCGGCCGGTCTCGCCGGTGGCGAACGGCGGCATGTTGTAGTGCAGCATGAAGCGGTCGCTGTATTCGCCCATCAGCGCGTCGATCTTCTGCTCGTCGCGCGCGGTGCCCAGCGTGGCAATCACCAGCGCCTGGGTTTCGCCGCGGGTGAACAGCGCCGAGCCGTGAGTGCGCGGCAGCACGCTGGTGCGGATCGAGATCGGGCGCACGGTACGGGTGTCGCGGCCGTCGATGCGGGGCTCGCCGTTCAGGATCTGCGAGCGAACGATCTTCGATTCCAGTTCGAACAGGATATTGCCGACTTCGACGCTGTCCGGAGCGGAAACGCCCTCAGCGGCAGCTTGGGCGGCCAGCGCTTCGCTGACTTCGCCGGAAGCGGCGCGCAGCTTGTCGGTGCGGGCCTGCTTGTCGCGGATCTGGTAAGCCTCGCGCAGCTTCGGCTCGGCCAGCTCGGTCACGCGCGCGATCAGCGCGTCGTTCTTGGCCGGCGGCGCCCATTGCACTTCCGGCTTGCCGCCGTCGCGCACCAGTTCATGGATGGCGTCGATGACGGCCTTCATCTGGTCGTGGCCATAGACCACCGCGCCCAGCATCACTTCTTCGGACAGCTCGCGCGCTTCGGATTCCACCATCAGCACCGCGGTCTCGGTACCGGCGACCACCAGGTCCATCTCCGATTTCGCCAGTTGCGACACGGTCGGGTTCAGCACGTATTCGCCGTTGGTATAGCCCACGCGCGCCGCGCCGATCGGGCCGTTGAACGGGATTCCGGCCACGCACAGCGCGGCGGAAGCACCGATCATGGCCGGGATGTCCGGATCGATTTCCGGGTTCACCGACAGCACGTGGATGATGATCTGCACCTCGTTCAGATAGCCTTCCGGGAACAGCGGGCGCAGCGGACGATCGATCAGGCGGGAAGTCAGGGTTTCCTTCTCGGAAGGACGGCCTTCGCGCTTGAAGAAACCGCCGGGAATGCGACCCGCGGCATAGCTCTTCTCGATGTAGTCGACGGTCAGCGGGAAGAAGTCCTGGCCCGGCTTCGGATCCTTCCTGGCGACCACGGTCGCCAGCACGACGGTGTCTTCAACCGACACCATGACGGCGCCGGAAGCCTGGCGCGCGATCTCGCCGGTTTCCAGCGTGACTTGATGCTGTCCGTACTGGAAGGTCTTGGTTACTTTATTGAACACGGTGATTCCTTTCTCTTTTTGCCGACAGATTTTCAGGGGCTGTCGTTCACCTCACCACAGCCGACGCTTCACTCTGCGCATCGACTTACTGCATGCCAACCGGAACGACAAACGCAAAATGCCCGCATCAGGAGGCTGACGCAGGCATTTCGACATGGGATTCCAGTGCTGGCAACGCGCCGTCTTTTACTTGCGCAGACCGAGCTTTTCGATCAGTGCGCGATAACGGTTGGCGTCCTTGCTCTTCAGGTAAGACAGCAGGCTCTTGCGGCGGTTGACCATCATGATCAGGCCGCGGCGGGAATGGTGATCCTTGGTGTGGGCCTTGAAGTGGTTGTTGAGGTCGTTGATGCGGGCGGTCAGCAATGCCACCTGCACTTCCGGGGAACCGGTATCATTCTGGCCACGCGCGTTGTCCGCGATGATGGCTGCCTTGCTGCTTTTTTCTACGCTCATGATTTGCCTTTCACATGCGATGCCTGGAGTCTGCACCCCGGTGCACCGTGATGGGGGTTGATGAAAACTGGCCGGAATCGGCCAGACCGGCGAGTATAGCGGATCGCGCGCGGCGACACAAACATCGGGTTCAAACACTTTTCGCACCCGCAATGAAACAAGGAGAAACACCGATATGAAAGGATTCCCGGGATGGATGTTCGCCGGCGTCGCCCTGCTGCTTTCCGGCTGCGCCGCGATGCGCGTCTACTCCGCGCCGCCGCAACCGGGCGAATCGGAAACACAGGTCATCGAGCGGCTCGGCGAGCCGACGCACCGTTATGGCGAAGGCAACAATCATCTGCTGGAATACATGACCGGCCCCTGGGGCCAGGCCACATTCATGGCGCGCATCGGCAGCGATGGGCGGCTGGTGTCTTATGAACAAGTGCTCGACACCGCGCATTTCGCAAAGATCGTCCCGGACAAGTTCACCAAGGACGATGTGCTACGCACCATAGGCGCGCCGAGCGATACCAGCTACTTCCCGCGGATGCAGCGCGAAGTCTGGTCCTATCCGTATCGCGAAGCCAATACCTGGGACTCGGTGATGCACGTCTACTTCGACGACGGCGGCATCGTGCGCTCGCTGCAGAATGGTCCCGACCGGCGCCGCACACCGGGTCTCGGTATGCCGGGAAGCGGACTCTGAGCTCGACAAGCGGTCTTCCATGAATGGCGAAATTTTTCATGATTCGCCATTTTCGGACTCTTGAAAGCAACCTGCACCGCCCTATCTATCGAGCATCGGAGCGGTGTGCTCCATGCCAGATAGGAGAAAGAACATGAGTTTGATTCTGCATAGCCGTGCCTTCCCGCTGCTTTCCACCCGCACCTTCGACCGAGGCTTTGAGCGCCTCGTCAATAACCTCGTCGACAATGCCCCGGTCGCGCCGCGCATCAATGTGAGCGAGACCGACGCCGCCTACCAGGTGGAAGCCGACTTGCCCGGCGTTGCCAAGGAGGACGTGAAGATTTCGGTCGATGGCAAGCGCGTATCAATCGAGGCGGAAACCAAGCGGGAAACCGAAAAGCCTGAAGGCAGCAAGGCATTGCTGACCGAGCGCGTAGTCCAGAAGTTCGCGCGTAGCATCGTGCTGCCGCAGGAAGTCAACAGCGAAGCGGCCGTCGCAAAACTGGAAAACGGCGTGCTTACGCTGACGTTGCCGAAGAAGGCGGAAGACCAGCCGAAGCAGATCGCGATCCAGTGAGTTCCCGATCCGGCAAGCCGTCGTCGCAGTCATGAAAAAGGCCGTGCAATGCACGGCCTTTTTTCTTGCCCATCCCTGCGTTCAGAGCTGAGGATTGAGCTTCTCTGCCTTGGAATGGAGCTTGTTCAGTGCCGAAAGATACGCCTTCGCGCTCGCCACCACGATGTCGAGATCCGCGCCGACGCCATTGACGATGCGCCCCGACTTCGACAGCCGCATCGTCACCTCGCCCTGCGACTGCGTGCCGGTGGTAATGGCATTCACCGAGAACAGCAGCAGTTCGCAACCACTCTGTGCCTGCGATTCGATCGCGTTGACGATCGCATCCACGGGGCCATTGCCCTGCCCCTGGCAGCGCACTTCCTTGCCGCCCACCGAGAACACGATATTCGCCGTAGGACGCTCGCCGGTCTCGGAATGCTGCGACAGCGACACGAAGCGGTAATGCTCATCCTCATGCGCCTGCTGCTCGTCGCCAACCAGCGCCATGATGTCTTCGTCGAAGATTTCCGACTTCCGATCGGCGAGTTCCTTGAAGCGGGCGAAAGCGGCATTGACCTCGGCTTCCGATTCCAGCTCCACGCCCAGCTCTTCCAAACGCTGCTTGAACGCATTGCGGCCGGACAGCTTGCCGAGCACGATCTTGTTCGCGGTCCAGCCCACGTCTTCGGCGCGCATGATTTCGTAGGTATCGCGTGCCTTCAGGATGCCGTCCTGGTGGATGCCTGACGCATGCGCAAAGGCATTGGCGCCGACGACCGACTTGTTCGGCTGCACCGCGAAACCGGTGATCTGCGATACCAGCTTCGAGGTCGGCACGATCTGCGCAGTGTCGATGCCAACGTCGAGACCAAAATAATCGCGTCGGGTCTTCACCGCCATGACAATCTCTTCCAGCGCGGTATTGCCGGCACGTTCGCCAAGACCATTGATCGTGCACTCAACCTGACGTGCGCCACCGATCATCACGCCGGCCAGCGAATTCGCCACCGCCATGCCGAGGTCGTTGTGGCAATGCACCGACCAGACTGCCTTATCGGAATTCGGAATGCGCTCGCGCAGCGTCTTGAGCATGTTGCCGTACAGCTCGGGCACGCCATAGCCGACGGTGTCGGCGAAATTGATCGTGGTCGCGCCTTCGGCGATCACGGCTTCGAGCACGCGGCACAGGAAGTCCATGTCGGAACGGCTGCCATCTTCCGGGCTGAACTCCACGTCATCGGTGAACTGCCGCGCGAAGCGCACCGCCAGTTTCGCCTGCTCCAGCACCTGCTCGGGCGACATGCGCAGCTTCTTTTCCATGTGCAGCGCGGACGTCGCGATGAAGGTATGAATGCGCTTGCGCTGCGCGCCGGCCAGCGCTTCGGCCGCGCGCGAGATGTCGCGATCGTTCGCGCGTGACAGCGAGCACACCGTGGAATCCTTGATGAGGGACGCGATCGCCCGGATCGCTTCAAAGTCGCCTTGCGAAGAGGCGGCAAAACCGGCTTCGATCACATCGACCTTCAGTCGCTCGAGCTGGCGCGCGATGCGGACCTTTTCATCCTTGGTCATTGACGCGCCGGGCGATTGCTCGCCATCGCGCAGGGTGGTGTCGAAGATGATCAGCTTTTCAGAACTGGCGGCCATGGCGGCACTCCTAGCAAATGGGGATGATTCGAAACGGACGTTCACTCGTGTTCGTCATGATGTTCCGGCTCCGGTTCAGTCTGCACGATGCTGACCGGCTTGCCTTTGGCCAGACGCCAGAAGAACACGGCATAGCCGGACAAGCCATACAGCACGAACAGGCCGAAGAGCATCTTCGGCGGATCGCTCGAGATCGCGACAAAAATCAGCACGATCACGAACACCGCGATGAACGGCACCGACTTCTTGAAGTTCACATCCTTGAAACTGTAGAACGGCACATTCGTGACCATGGTCAGGCCGGCGAACAGCGTGATGGCCCAGCCGAACCAGGTCAATTCGGCGCCGGCGAATCCCATGTCATCCATGAGCCAGACAAAGCCGGCGACCAGGGCAGCCGCAGCCGGGCTCGGCAAGCCCTGGAAATAGCGCTTGTCCACCACCGCGATATTCGTATTGAAGCGTGCCAGGCGCAGCGCGCCGCTGGCGCAATAAATGAAAGCCGCCAGCCAGCCGAGCTTGCCAAGGCCGCGCAGCGACCATTCATAAATCACGAGCGCCGGTGCGGCGCCGAAGGAAACCATGTCGGACAGGCTGTCGTATTGCGCGCCAAATTCACTCTGGGTATTGGTCAGCCGTGCGACCCTGCCATCGACCGCATCCAGCACCATCGCGGCGAAGATGCCGATCGCGGCCAGATCGAAGCGCTGGTTCATCGCCATCACGATCGCATAGAAACCGAAGAACAGCGCAGCAGTGGTGAAGGCATTCGGCAGCAGATAAATGCCGCGCCGGCGCGGCGGCTGCACCTCCGGAGGAGTGCCTTCAGCCTGCGGCGCGCGGCGCAAGCCCTGCCGGAATGCGCGGCCCATGCGCGGAAATTGCGTGACGTTGCCCTTGGGCTTGCGCCGGTTGAATGTTTGCATAGGAATCGTTGAGATCGATTGCGTCTTCTTGCCGGCCGTCGCCCCTCTTTGCAAGCCGAGCCGGTGGATCCGCGCCGGGTGCTGCGCGAATGGAAAGCCGTGATTATAAGCGGTGGCCCTGTTTCGCGACGGATGCAAACACGCGCGCTTCCTGCTTATCGGAAACGGATCTTGCCAACGGCGCGCATTTGCAGCGTGGTTTCGCCGGGCTCGAAGCTGGGCTCTTCGACTGCGGGTGCGGGTGCGGCGGACATTGCCATCGATTTCGCCATGACGGCTGCCGGAACGATGTCGCCCGAGGCTTCAAAATCCACGCTTTCCAGGACCGCGTCCGCGGGATTGCGGCCCATTGCTCTGGCCACCGCCACCATGCGTTCACCGAGGTTGCGGTAAGTTGCAGCGATGCGGTCCTCGTCCATCTTTCTTGCGGTCGCATCGGCAAGGCCGAAGCGCAGCTGCGCCAGAGCCAGCACGCCCTGGGCCGCAGCTACTGTAGCCGGCAGGCCGGCGAGATCGCCGGTGGTGAGTTCGAGCGCCTGGCGCACCCGCCAGCCGACCGGCTGGCGCATCGTCCCGTTGGTGCGCGCCTCCTGCTGAGGATAGACCGGATAGCTGGAATAGCCCTGCGTCTTCAGTTGCGCGGACGGATCCCGGCTCTTCAGGATATCGATGCCCTGCTTCATCTTCTGGTTCACGCGCGATGCCGCTGCCGACTTGTCGCGATCCTGCTCTTCCACCACGAATAGCAGTGTTGCCCGGTCATTCGCGTGGCGTACCTCGCCGGATGCCGGCAGGACGATCAGCGTGCCGGAGGTCTGGGCGGATTGCTGCGCGAGCGTGGCAAGCGGTAGCAATGCAACGAATATGGCGAGAAGAAGTTTGCGCATGTTTGGCTTTCAGCAGAAGAGGCGGTGTTATTGAGGTGGAGGCATTCAGAGGCGGCATCCTGCCATTCCGGTAGGGTGGGCGCAGCCCACGCGGCTCACGCCCGCGCAATCGACGCGTGGGCTGCGCCCACCCTACGATCCACAGCGATTCGATGAACGAAAAAAAAGCTGTGCAGTGCACAGCTTTTTGTGGATGAAAATGCAGCTTAGTTCTTCGACTGATCGACCAGCTTGTTCTTGGCGATCCAGGGCATCATCGCCCGCAGCTTCGAACCGACCGTTTCGATCTGGTGCTCGGCGTTCAGGCGGCGACGGGAAATCAGGGTCGGGGCGCCGGCCTTGTTTTCCAGGATGAAGCTCTTCGCGTATTCGCCGGTCTGGATGTCCTTCAGGCACTGGCGCATTGCGTTCTTGGTGTCTTCGGTCACCACGCGCGGGCCGGTCACGTATTCGCCGTATTCCGCGTTGTTGGAGATCGAGTAGTTCATGTTGGCGATGCCGCCTTCATAGATCAGGTCGACGATCAGCTTCAGCTCGTGCAGGCATTCGAAGTAAGCCATCTCGGGCGCGTAGCCGGCTTCCACCAGCGTCTCGAAACCGGCCTTGATCAGTTCCACGGTGCCGCCGCACAGCACGGCTTGCTCGCCGAACAGGTCGGTCTCGGTCTCTTCGCGGAAGTTGGTCTCGATGATGCCGGCGCGGCCGCCGCCGTTGGCCATGGCATACGACAGCGCGATGTCGCGGGCATTGCCGGACTTGTCCTGGTACACGGCCACCAGGTGCGGCACGCCGCCACCCTGGCTGTAGGTCGAGCGCACGGTGTGGCCCGGTGCTTTCGGTGCGACCATGATCACGTCGAGGTCGGCGCGCGGCACGACCTGGCCGTAGTGCACGTTGAAGCCGTGGGCAAAGGCCAGCACAGCGCCTTCCTTGGCGTTAGGGGCGACATTCTCGTTGTAGACCTGGGCGATGTTCTCATCCGGCAGCAGGATCATGATGATGTCGGCAGCCTTCACCGCTTCATTGACTTCAGCCACCTTGAGGCCCGCAGCCTCGACCTTGTTCCAGGAAGCGCCGCCCTTGCGCAGACCGACGGTGACGTTGACGCCGGAATCGTTCAGATTCTGGGCGTGTGCATGGCCTTGCGAGCCGTAGCCGATGATGGCGACGTTCTTGCCCTTGATGAGGGACAGGTCGCAGTCTTTATCGTAGAAAACTTTCATGATCTTCCTAAGGGGTTATGGTGTGGCTTTGTTCAAACTTTGAGAATGCGTTCGCCGCGGCCGATGCCGGAGCCGCCGGTGCGCACGGTTTCAAGGATCGCGGTGCGATCGATGGATTCGATGAAGGCGTCGAGCTTGCTCTTGTTGCCGGTCAGCTCGATGGTGTAGGTCTTCTCGGTCACATCGATGATGCGGCCGCGGAAGATGTCCGCGGTGCGCTTCATCTCTTCGCGCTCCTTGCCGACGGCACGCACCTTGATGAGCATCAGTTCGCGCTCGATATGGGCGCCTTCGGTCAGGTCGACCACCTTGACCACCTCGATCAGGCGGTTCAGGTGCTTGGTGATCTGCTCGATTACGTCATCGGAACCCGAGGTGACGATGGTCATGCGCGACAGCGTTGCATCCTCGGTCGGGGCGACGGTGAGCGTCTCGATGTTGTAGCCGCGCGCCGAGAACAGGCCCACCACGCGGGACAATGCGCCGGCTTCATTTTCCAGCAGCACAGAAATGATATGGCGCATTACAGATCCTCCGAACCGAGCAGCATTTCCGTCAGGCCCTTGCCTGCCTTCACCATCGGCCAGACGTTTTCGGTCTGATCGGTCAGGAAGTTCATGAACACCAGGCGATCCTTCATCGCAAAGGCTTCGCGCATGGCGCCTTCGACATCGTTCGGATTCTCGATCTTCATGCCGACGTGGCCGAAGGATTCCGCCAGCTTGGTGAAGTCCGGCAGCGAATCCATATAGGACTCGGAATAGCGCGAGCCGTAATCGATCTGCTGCCACTGGCGCACCATGCCGAGGAAGCGGTTGTTCAGCAGGATGATCTTCGGCGTCAGGTGGTACTGCTTGCAGGTGGCGAGCTCCTGGATGCACATCTGGATCGAGGCTTCGCCGGTGATGCAGGCGACCGTTGCATCCGGATTGGCCATCTGCACGCCCATGGCGTACGGCAGGCCCACGCCCATGGTGCCCAGGCCGCCGGAATTGATCCAGCGGCGCGGCTTGTCGAAGCCGTAATACTGCGCCGCCCACATCTGGTGCTGGCCGACGTCGGAGGTGATGAAGGCGTCGCCGTCGGTCACTTTCCACAGCGTCTCGACCACCGATTGCGGCTTGATCACTTCGCGCGAGGTCGGATACTTCAGGCATTCGCGGCCGCGCCATTCGCTGATCTGCCCCCACCATTGCGACAGTGCTGCCGCATTCGGCTTCGTGCCCTGGGCTTCAGCCGCATCCAGCTGCGCATTCAGTTCCTGCAGCACGTCGCGCACATTGCCGACGATGGGGATATCAACCTTCACCCGCTTGGAGATCGAAGACGGGTCGATGTCGATATGGATGATCTTGCGCGGATGCGAAGCGAAATGCTTCGGATTGCCGATCACGCGGTCGTCGAAGCGCGCGCCGATGGCGATGAGCACATCGCAGTGCTGCATTGCCATGTTGGCTTCATAGGTGCCGTGCATGCCAGGCATGCCGACAAAACGCTCGCTGGAAGCTGGGTAGGCGCCCAGGCCCATCAGGGTATTGGTGCACGGATAGCCGAGGCGATCGACAAGCTTGTTCAGCTCGGGCGAGGCATTCGCGAGGATCACGCCGCCGCCGGTGTAGATCATCGGGCGCTCAGCCGACAGCAGCAGCTGCACTGCCTTGCGGATCTGGCCGGCATGGCCCTTGTCCACCGGCTTGTACGAACGCATTTCCAGCGTCTGCGGATATTCGTAGGCGCAGGTGTGGGTGGTGATGTCCTTCGGGATGTCGACCAGCACCGGACCGGGACGGCCGGTAGTGGCGATAAAGAAGGCTTTCTTCATCGTCTCCGCCAGGTCCTTCACATCCTTCACCAGGAAGTTGTGCTTGACGCAGGGGCGGGTGATGCCGACGGTATCGCATTCCTGGAAGGCGTCCTGGCCGATGGCCGTGGACGGCACCTGGCCGGAAATGATCACCATCGGAATGGAATCCATGTATGCGGTCGCGAGGCCGGTCACCGCGTTGGTGACGCCGGGGCCGGAAGTGACGATCGCTACGCCCACCTTTTCCGAGCTGCGCGAATAGGCATCGGCCGCATGGATGGCCGCCTGTTCATGGCGGACCAGGATGTGCTGGAATTTGTCCTGCTTGAATATGGCGTCGTAGATATAGAGCACTGCGCCGCCGGGATAGCCGAACACATGTTCGACGCCTTCTTCTGCCAGGCAGCGGACAACGATGTCTGCGCCGGTAAGTTCCTGAGTCATGCTACAAGTCCTTTCAAGGTCCATAGGAGATTGATCGGATGCTCTCTCCTGGCGAATCCGAAGGGAAGGCAGTGCGGGGGCATCCCTTTCTTGTGCGGTGACGCCGGTTCGTTGCGCAGAGTTGTATGCGTTTCAAACTGGCGCTGAGCGCGACTCGTTCAGCCCGGGGTGCTGCATTCCTGATACGGATTTCTCGCGCTTGTGGCGCGGGTTAGAGCAAACAGCTTACGTATGAAGCGGGTCTAAGTCGGTGGCGTCATCATGGGTCGCGCGCCGAAAGACGGGATTTCTTCGATTTGCGAAGGATCGTAACGGTACTGCGCTACGCAAGCTTGGTCAAGATAAATATTGACAAAGCAGTCCGAATCGGCTGTCGATACGCTCTGCTTGGCCGCGCTGTCGAATCCCACAGGGAAAGTCTTTTTTGCTAGGATGCGCGACATTGCGAAATCGCATGACCCCGCGGAGCCACTTTCTCCCGCGCTCCGGAACCCGACAACACGCCGTACCAATGGCATCCGACAAAGAACTCTCCGATTTCCTGGAAAGCGTCGAACGGCGCGCATTCAAGCAAGCTGCATACGCTGTCCGCAAGGACGAGGCGGCGCTCGACATCGTCCAGGATGCCATGATCAAGCTCGCCGAAAAGTATGGCGACAAGCCGGCCGGTGAACTGCCGATGCTGTTCCAGCGGATTCTGCAGAACACCATTCATGATTACTTCCGCCGCGAGAAGGTGCGTGGCACCTGGGTGACCCTGTTTTCCGGTTTGCGCGGCAATGCCGAGGAAAGTGAAGAATTCGACCTGCTCGAAAGCTACGAGGCCGAAGCCGGCAGCGAGGCCGCTGAGTCGAGCGAGGACAAGGTCGCGCGTGGACAGGTATTGACAGCGATCGATGAAGAAATTCAAAAGCTACCGGGGCGTCAACGGGAAGCCTTTCTTCTGCGTTACTGGCAGGATTTGGACGTCGCGGAAACTGCCGCGACCATGGGATGTTCCGAGGGCAGCGTGAAAACTCATTGTTCACGCGCCACACATGCGCTGGCCCAGGCTCTCAAATCCAGGGGAATACGGTTATGAATGCCAACGAAATCAACTTTGCCTACCGGGTGCGTCACGCACTCAATGAAAACCTCGATCGCTTGCCCACCGCCACAGTTGATCGCCTTGCAGCTGCCCGCCAGGCCGCGCTCTCCCGCAAGAAACCCGATTCTCCGCGCCGTATTCATGCGTCGCGCCCGGTCTTCGCCGGTGCGGCCGGCGGCTACTTTTCCTCAGGCCGTCTGTCCTGGCTGGCGCGCATGGGCGTAGCACTGCCGATTGCCTTCGCCATTGCAGGCGTGATCGGCATCTATCAGGTCGAGAAGCAGGAACATATCAAGGAGCTTGCCGAGATTGATTCGATGGTGCTGGTGGACGAACTGCCGCTGGATGCCTATCTCGATCACGGATTCAATGCCTACCTTTCCAACCAGGCTGAATAACATGCCCGTGTCCCGCCGCTGCGTCAGCCTCGCCTGCTGCACCCTGCTGTTGACAGCTGCGCTTGGCGCCTCGGCCAACAGCATCGGCCCCCAGGGGACGCCGACGCCGCGCCCGGCTGCCGCAGCAACGACCGGACCGGCATGGAAGGACCTGTCGCTGGTACAGAAGGAAGTATTGAAGCCGCTCGAGCCGGAATGGAATGGCATGCCGGGCGCGCGCAAGCGCAAATGGTTGACCATGGCTCACCGCTATGCGGAGCTTTCGCCTGAACAGCAGGCGCGGATGCAGGAAAGGATGGGCGCCTGGGCGACGCTCACGCCGGAACAGCGCCGAATCGCCCGCGAAAACTATGCCCGGGCTCGCAAGCTGCAACCGGATCAGAAAAGCGCCGAATGGCAGCAATACCAGCAATTGTCCGAAGAGGAAAAGAAGCACTTTGCGGAACAGACAAGGGCCAGGAAAGGCGTCGCTTCGCTACCTCCCCCCGCTTTTCAGGACCGAGCCAAACTGGTGCCTCCGCCGAAATCGGTGCTGAAAAAGGAATTGCAGCCGGTACCTGCACCAAGTTCACCTCCAGCCGTGCGCGCACCTGTTCCTGCTCCCACGCAGCCGGCGCAGCAATCGTCGATGCCGCCGACCGCGCAGCCACAACCAGCGCCCTCGGCGGCGAATTAAGCGTTGAACGCCACCGTTACTCCTTCGCTGCGTGTGCGTTTTGCCTGCATGGTCTATGAAGCCATGCTGCTGTTCGGCGTGCTCTTCGTTGCTGGCTGGTTGTTTTCTACCTTGCTCGAACAGCGTAATGCCCTATATCTGCGCGACGCGCTGCAGGTCTGGCTGCTGCTGGTGCTCGCTCTGTATTTCGCCTGGTTCTGGAGCCATGGCGGCCAGACCCTGGCGATGCGAACCTGGCGCGTGCGTGTGGAACGCGCAGACGGCGGCAACCTCGGCTTCGTCCATGCGCTGCTGCGATATGCGCTTGCCTGGCTCTGGTTCGTGCCCGGCCTGGTGCTGGCCCGACTCAGCGGCGCAAGCGGCTGGATGCTGTTGCTTTTTCCCGCAGTGAATATGGCGGCATGGGCCGCGCTGGTATGGCTTGATCCGCAGAGACAATTCCTGCATGACCGCCTCGCCCGGACCCGCCTGGTGCGTACACCGCTGCTGCTCGGCAAGCGCGGAAAAGGCGTAGCCGTCTGAATTAACGCATCGGAACGCAACGCATGGTAAGCCGCGCCACACGCCTGCTCCTGTTGCTGCAACTGGCCATTGCGATGCTGCTCTACCTTGCCGCACGCCACTGGCTCGGCTTTGCCTCACCGCTGGCTGCCACAGCCTTCGCGTTATTCACCATCGTGGCCGTGCGCCTGGCCATCGCGGCGAACAACTTCGGTATCGCCTGGCTGTACCGCAGTGCCACGCCGCATGCGCATCGACTCCAATGGACAGCAGCGCTGCGACTGTTCTTCGAGGAGTTCTGGGCCAGCATGGCGAGCTCGTCCTGGACCATGGCTTTCTGCGGTTTCGAACACTGGACCGAGGGCGACCCGGATCTACCGCCGGTACTGCTGATCCACGGCTACGGCTGCAACAGCGGCTACTGGCATTCGATGAGCCGCGCGCTGCGCCGCGCCGGCATTTCCCATCACGCACTGGACCTGGAGCCAGTATTCGCCGGCATCGATGAATTCGTGCCGCAGGTGCACCTGGCAATCGAAGCGATTTGCGGCAGCAGCGGCCGTGACAGGCTGATCATCGTTGCGCACAGCATGGGCGGGCTGGTGGCGCGGGCCTATCTGCGCCGGCACGGCGCCGGCCGGATCCTGAAGGTGATCACGCTGGGCACGCCGCATCGCGGCACCGGGCTTGCCAATTTCGGACTCGGCCCGAATTCGGCACAGATGCGCTGGACCGGGTCGGCGGCCGACGGCCAGTGCAGCGCCTGGCTGCGCGAACTCGACAGCGATGAAGATGTCTCGCTGCGCAAGCTTTTCATATCGCTGTACTCGCATCACGACAATATCGTCTCGCCGCAGCTATCCTCGCATTTGCCCGGCGCCACCAACGTGGAGCTGCACGGTATTGGCCATGTGGCGCTGGCATTGCATCCATCGGTGCAATCACGGGTAATCGAAGAGATACGTGCAGCCGCGGGCAAACTCAATCCGACTATGGCTTGATGCACTGCCTGGTGCTGCACCGCGGTTGCATCGCCGTTGCCCGTTCGAATGGATGGTATGCTAGCGCCCTGTTCCGCACCCGGGCATCGTGGAACCCAGCCACCAGCGGCTTTCACGCCACCACCGACACCGCATCCATGCAAGCCAAAGCCCCGCGCCGCACTCGTGAACGCATACTTGAACTGGCACTGCGCCTGTTCAACGAGTTCGGCGAACCGAGCATCACCACCACGATCATTGCCGAGCAGATGGGCATCTCGCCGGGCAATTTGTACTATCACTTCCGCAACAAGGAAGACATCGTCGATTCCATCTTTGCGCAGTTTGAAAGCGAGATCTTGCGCATGCTGTCGGTACCGGAAGACCGTCGTCCCAATATCGAGGATGTCTGGCTGTATCTGCATCTGATCTTCGAGCTGCACTGGCGCTATCGCTTCTTCTATCGCGATCTCTCGGACCTGCTGTCGCGCAACCGCCGTCTCGAACTGCAGTTCAAGCAAATCTATGACCACAAGGTGAAGGTTGCGCGGCAACTGTGCCAGGGCTTGCGTGGCGATGGCCAGCTTGAGGCGACGGACAGGGAAATCGATGCGCTTGCGGCCAATATCGTCGTCGTCGCCACCTACTGGCTCTCGTATGAATACGTGCTCAATCCGCGTCACTACACTGAACAGCAAGCCATGGCCGATGCGCTGACCCGCGGCTGTTACCAGGTGCTGTCATTGATCGGTCCCTACCTGCGCGGCGATACCCATGCGTTGTTCAAGCGGCTTGCGGAAGAATATACGACCCGTTTCCAAACCATCCCTGCAACATGAAATCCATTCGATCCCTTTGCGTTTATTGCGGCTCCTCGATGGGAGCTTCCGAAACTTATGCTGCCGGCGCGCGCGAACTCGCCGCCGAGATGGTCCGGCGCGATGTCGCGCTGGTCTATGGCGGCGGCAATGTCGGCCTGATGGGCGTGATCGCTGATGAAGTAATGCGCCTCGGCGGCCGCGCCACCGGCGTCATACCGCAAGCGCTGATGCAGCGCGAAGTCGGCCACCATGGCTTGACCGAGCTGCACGTGGTGAAGGACATGCATGAGCGCAAGGCGCTGATGGCCGAGCTGTCGGACGGCTTCATTGCCATGCCCGGCGGCTTTGGCACGCTGGAGGAATTGTTTGAGGTGACGACCTGGTGTCAGCTCGGCCTGCATGCCAAGCCGATCGGCCTGTTGAACATCGACGGCTTTTACGATGGTCTGATCACATTCCGCGATCACATGGTGCAGCAGGCTTTCGTGCGCGGCGAGCATGCAGCGCTGCTGATGCATGCGCCGCATGCTGCTGATCTGCTGGACCAGTTCGACAGCTATGAACCCACGCACGCCGTGAAATGGCTGGAGCGTGGAGAAGCGAAGAAAATCGTGCCTTGAACACACTGGGCGGCAACGCATCGGCTTCGTTGACGATGCATTGCCGCCTTTCCCGATCTCAACCGCCGAGTGCCTGCCGGAAGTCTTCGAGCAAATCCGCCGTATCCTCAATCCCCACCGACACTCGAATCAGCGACTCTGCAATGCCCATGCTTGCGCGTCGCTGCGCTCCCATCTCGTAGAAGATCGTATGCGCGACCGGAATCACCAGCGTGCGGGTGTCACCGAGATTGCTGGCCGGGATCGCCAGGCGCAACCGGTTCAGGTAATCGAAGCAATCCACGTCCTCGCGCAGCTCGAAGCTGAACAAGCCGCCGTAGGCGCGGAACAGTTTCGTCGCCAAGTCATGCTGCGGATGATTCTCCAGGCCGGGGTAATGCACTGCCGAGACACGTTCGTCGGCCGACAGCATGCGCGCCAGTGCCAGCGCATTCGCGCATTCGCGCTCGATGCGCAAGGCCATGGTTTCCGAACCGACCGCGATGTGGTGCGCGGCCTCGGGACCGAGCGACGCGCCGAAGTCACGCAGCGCCTTCGCCCGCACCTGCGCCATGCCCCATTGCGGCGTCGAGTATTTCTTGTAGTTGTCGACGATATGCGGATAACGGCTCCAGTCGTACAGGCCGGTATCGGTCAGGCTGCCACCCAGCGCATTGCCGTGGCCGGCGATTGACTTGGTCAGCGCATTCACCACCAGGCCCGCGCCCACCGCCTTCGGCTGGAACAGGTAGGGCGAAGTCATCGTGTTGTCGACCACGTACAGGATGCCGCGCTCGGCGCATAGCTTGCCAATACGCTCGAGGTCGGCGATCTGCGTGCGCGGATTGGCGATGGTTTCGACGAAGACCACGCGCGTGGCCGGCGTCAGTGCCGCTTCCACATTGGCGACATCGGTCGCATCCACCATGCTCACATCGACGCCCTGCGCCGCCACTGTCTGCCACAGGCTGTTGGTATTGCCGAACAGGAAGGCCGAAGACACCACGTGATCGCCCCGCCGCAACAGCGCTTGCGCGATCGCGCCGATCGCGGCCATGCCGGTGGCGAAGCAGATCGTGGACAAGCCGCCTTCCATGCGGTTGATCTTGTCTTCCAGCGCCGATACCGTCGGATTGCCCTGGCGGCCGTAGCGATAACCGGGCTCGCGACCCTGGAATACTGCGGCGAGCTGGTGCGCATCCTTGTAGCCGAAGGCGACCGAGGTATGAATGGGCTTGTGCAGCGAGCCGTGCTCGATATTCTTCTGCCGGTCGCTGTGCAGGATGGTGGTGGTGAAACCGTATTGTTTGTCGTCCATGGGAGCGGAGGAAAGAGGAAGCCGGACTGGCGCGGCGACTCGCGCCCGAGCGCGGTCCGGACGGAAAAACGGCGCCAGTCAGTCTGATGACATGGCGCCGCGCCGGGTTATTCGACCGAGGCCAGCTTTTTCAATGCCAGCGGCGAGCGCACCATGTCTTCGTTCATCGGCGCCGGATTGCCGCGCACGTTTTCGATATGGTCGAGGTAGTCGCGCGAGATATCGCCGGTGATGTACTTGCCGTCGAAGCACGACGCTTCGAAGTCCTTCAGCGCCGGGTTGGCGTCGGAGATCGAGCGTTTCAGCGCGTCGAGATCCTGGTAGACCAAACGATCCGCGGTGATTTCACGGCATACCTCTTCGACGGTACGGCCGTGGGCGATCAGTTCGCCGCGCGTCGGCATGTCGATGCCGTAGACGTTCGGATATTTCACCGGCGGCGCGGCCGAGGCGAAGATTACGCGCTTGGCGCCCGAGTCGCGCGCCATCTGCACGATTTCCAGGCTGGTGGTGCCGCGCACGATCGAGTCGTCGACCAGCAGCACGCTCTTGCCCTTGAATTCGGATCCGATCGCATTGAGCTTCTGGCGCACCGACTTTCTGCGAATCGCCTGTCCCGGCATCAGGAAGGTGCGGCCGATGTAGCGGTTCTTGATGAAGCCTTCGCGATAGTCGAGGTTGAGCTTCAGCGCCAGCTCGATCGCCGACGGACGCGAGGAATCCGGGATCGGCATGACGACGTCGATGTCGCCAGCCGGGATTTCGCGGCGAATCTTTTCCGCCAGATACTCGCCCATCTTCAGACGCGCATGGTAGACCGAGGCGCCGTCGATGACCGAGTCCGGGCGCGCCAGGTACACGAATTCAAAGGCGCAGGGCGCGAGTTCCGGCGTCTCCGCGCATTGCTGGCTGTACAGATTGCGGTCGAGGTCGATGAAGATGGCTTCGCCCGGTGCGACATCGCGCAGGAAACGGAAGCCCAGGCCTTCCAGCGCCACCGATTCGCTGGCGAGCAGGTATTCCTTGCCGTCAGGAGTTTCATTGATGCCGATGCACAGCGGACGGATGCCATGCGGATCGCGGAAGGCCAACATGCCGTAGCCGGCGATCTGGGCTACGACCGCGTAGGAACCGCGCACCCGGCGATGCACCGAGGCGACCGCCTGGAACACCGTCGACGGATCCAGCGAATAGCCGGTGGTGGCTTGCTGGATTTCGTGCGCCAGCACATTGAGCAGGACTTCGGAATCCGAGGTGGTATTGATGTGCCGGCGGTCGTTGCGGAACATCTCGATCTTCAGCTGTTCCCAGTTCGTCAGGTTGCCGTTGTGCGCCAGCACGATGCCGAACGGCGCATTCACGTAGAACGGCTGCGCTTCTTCCTCGCTCGAGGAGCCGGCGGTCGGATAACGGCATTGGCCGATGCCCATGGTGCCCGGCAGCGAGCGCATGTTGCGGGTACGGAATACGTCGCGCACCAGGCCGTTGGCCTTGTGCATCGAGAAGGTGCTGCCCTGGCTGGTTGCGATGCCGGCGGCATCCTGGCCGCGGTGCTGCAACAGGAGCAGCGCATCGTAGATGAGCTGGTTGACGGGACTATGGGAGACGACGCCTACAATGCCACACATGGTGGTACTCCTACACTTGGAATGATCAGAACTGCACGCGCCGGGAAAATTCGCCCGGCAAATAGGGAATCAGGGTTTGCGCTGCGGTTTCTGCCAGGGGGCTCAGCATAGCCTCTTTCCAGAATCGTTGCTGCGGGATCGCGGTCATTCCACACAGCAACACCGCTGTCATGACGATCAGCAGGCCGCGCGCCAAGCCGAACAGGCTACCGAGTCCGCGGTCCACCACGGTCAGCCCGCTGGCCTTGATCAGGGCTTCGACCATCACCATGAGCAAGCCCATCAGGATGCGTACACCGATGAACAGGATCACGAAGGCCACGATCAGTCGGACCAGGTCGCCGGGCACCGCTTCGGGCAGCAACCGCGCCAGTTCACCGCCCCAGGCGTTGGCGATGACGAAGGCGGCAATCCAGCTCGCCAGGGACAGAATTTCTCGCACCAGGCCGCGCAGGGTGCTGATCACGATGGAGGCGATCAGCACGAACAGCACGAGGTAATCAAACAGCGTCACTGCGCGCGCTTGTCCGTTCTCAGGTCGGCACCAGCGTGCCGTTCAAACCCAGCTTGCTCAGCTTCGCGCGTACCCGATCAGCTTCTTCCTTGCTGCTGAACGGACCGACCCGCACCCGGGTCCGGCTGCCGTCGCCGGTGGAAACCTTTTGCGTGTATGAGGAAATGCCGGCGGAACGCAGCTTGTCGCGCAATTCATCGACCTTGTCCTGCGTCGCCAACGCGGCAACCTGCAACACGTAATGGTTCGCACCACCCTTCTTGTCGGTCTCGCGCCTGGTTTCCTTCGTTTCCCTGGCTTCGGCTTTGGGTTCCGGCTTGCCTTCCAGGATGGCGTTTGCGCGCGCCAGCTCATCAATCTTCTCGGCATGCGCGGATTTCGCCTCCGCCTTCGCATGCGCCGTTTCCGTTTTGCGCTCGGCGTCGGAACGCTTGTCGGTCTTCGACTCGGCTTTGGACGCTTTCGTTTCCTGCCTGGCTTCCGCTTTCGGCTCGGGCTTCACCAGCCGCGGCATTTCCGACTTCGAAGCCGTGGACGGCGCGGGTGTTCCCTGTGCGGGCAATGTGGCTGGATCGATGACTTCCTCGTCCTTGTCCAAGGCTGCCGTGGCGGGCGGTGGCACTGATGCCGCTGCTGGCGGCGCGGACGCGGACGGCGCCGGAGCTGGCGCAGTCGGCACCTGGCCAGCCTTTTCGTGTTTGTTCTTGGAAGGAATATCGATGGCGATGTCGTCGGCAACCGGTTTCGGTTCCGAATCGAGGATCATCGGCAAACCGATCACCGCAGCCAGCACTAAGGCAACCGCACCGACCAGACGCCGCCGCGCGCGCTTTTTTTCGGGGAGGACCGGATCGTTGGCCTTGTTGCGCTCCTTTGCGGGAGTACGTCTTGCGCGACTCTTGCGCACCGAATCCGACTCATCCTCGGCGCGGGTCTGAAAGGCGCCAGTCGGAGCGGTTTCCCGCTTGTTTTTTCGAAAGGAAGAGAGCAAGCCCATGCGTGTCTGCTGATGTGGTCAGTGGTATTCGGATTTGCGCGCTTCCATCACGCCAGCAACGGTCAGGAAAGATCCAAAGACCGCAATTCTATCATTCTCACCGGCACGGCTTCGCGCATTTGCATAGGCCTCGGCCGGGTTCGCGAAGCAGCGTATGCTGCGCTCGGCATCCGGCTCGTTGCGCGGCGTGACACCGGCATCTTCGAGCATCTCGGCAATATCGGCGGCTTTCGCTGCACGCGGCAGCGGCAGATCGGTCAGGCACCAGTGATCCACGTGATCCTTGAGCTGCGCGATGATGCCAGCAATATCTTTATCGGCCATCGCGCCGAATATCGCATAGGTGTACGGAAAGAAACCCATGTTGCCGAGGTTCTGTGACAGCGTTGCAGCGGCATGTGGATTGTGTGCAACATCCAGGATCACCGCTGGCCTTCCAGGCAAGACCTGGAAACGACCCGGCAGCTCGACCAGGGCCAGACCGCTGCGCACTTCCTGCGCGCCGAGCGGCAGGCGGTCTCGCAGCGCTTCCAGCGCGGCCAGTGCGGCGCAGGCGTTGAGCAGCTGGTTCGCGCCGCGCAAACCCGGATAGCCGAGCGCATTACGGCGCATGTTGCGACCGCCATAGTTCCATTGCTGCTTGTCGCCGGAATAATTGAAGTCACGGCTCATCAGCCAGAGGTCGGCGCCGATCTTTTCAGCGTGTTCGACCAGCGAGCGCGGTGGCAGAGGATCGCCGACGATCGCCGGCCGGCCCGGACGGAAGATGCCTGCCTTTTCGAAGCCGATCTCCTCGCGGGTCGAGCCCAGGAATTCGGTGTGGTCGATATCGACGCTGGTCACCACCGCCACGTCGGCATCGATGACATTGACCGCATCCAAACGTCCGCCCAGGCCGACCTCCAGGATTACCGCATCCAGCCCCGCTTCCATGAACAATCTCATGATCGCCAGCGTAGTGAATTCGAAATACGTCAGCGACACCTCGCCGCGCGCGGCCTCGACCGCTTCGAACTGCGCGACCAATTGCGCATCGCCGACGATTTCGCCATCGATGCGCGCACGCTCATTGAAGTGGATCAGGTGCGGCGAGGTGTACAGGCCGACACGATAGCCGCCCTGCAACAGGATCGATTCCAGCATCGCGCAGGTCGAGCCCTTGCCGTTGGTGCCGCCGACGGTGATGACCGGGCAGTCAAAGCGCAGGCCGAGCGCATCGCGCACGCGCGCCACGCGCTCCAGGCCCATGTCGATGGCTTTCGGGTGCATGGCTTCCAGGCGGGACAGCCATTCGTTCAATGTGGTCGGATGTGCTTGCATGACGCAGGGGTATCTGGAGATGGATCCGGAAAGGAAAAGGCCCGGACCTGAAAACAGATCCGGGCCGTTGCCGGTGGAAGACTCAGGCGAGGACGTCGGCCGACTGGTCCTGCAGCAGCGCCAGCAGGCGCGCAATTTCCTCGCGCATCTTGCGGCGGTCGACGATCATGTCGATCGCGCCCTTCTGCAGCAGGAATTCGGCGCGCTGGAAGCCTTCCGGCAATTTCTCGCGCACCGTGTTCTCGATCACGCGTGGACCGGCAAAGCCGATCAGCGCCTTCGGCTCGGCAAGCACCACGTCACCCATGAAGGCGAAGGAGGCGGACACGCCGCCCATGGTCGGATCGGTCAGCACCGAGATGAACGGCAGTTTCTTTTCCGACAGCTTGGTCAGCATTGCAGTGGTCTTGGCCATCTGCATCAGCGACAGCAAGCCTTCCTGCATGCGCGCGCCGCCGGTGGCGGTGATGCAGATGAACGGCACTTTCTGGTCCAGCGCCGCCTGCGCGCCGCGCACGAAACGCTCGCCGACGACCGAACCCATCGAGCCGCCCATGAATTCGAATTCGAAGCAGGCCACCACGACCGGCAGCGTCATGATCGCGCCGCCCATGACGATGAGCGCGTCGGTTTCGCCGGTGCCTTCCATTGCTGCCTTCAGGCGCTCCGGATACTTCTTGCTGTCCTTGAATTTCAGCGAATCCACCGGCAGCGCTTCGTGGCCGATTTCATAACGGCCTTCCGGATCGAGCAGCGTATCGAGACGCTCGCGCGCGCGGATGCGCATGTGATGGCTGCACTTCGGGCAGACGTGGAGGTTGGATTCGAGATCGGTACGGTAGAGAACCGCTTCGCAGGACGGGCATTTGACCCAGAGCCCTTCCGGGATCGACTTGCGATTGGCGGCGGCGGAACGCTGGATGCGCGGCGGCAGCAGTTTTTCGAGCCAGCTCATGGCGATTGTTTTTCCTGTTTTTGGTTGTGCTTACGGTGGCACGGGAATGCGGTGCAACGCGCGGCGCTGCGGGAACGCGGCCGTGGGCCGCGGACGACAGGCGCCATGTTACACCGGCTTGACATGCTTACGCTTGGAACTTGCTGTCCAGCGCCTGTCGAATGCTGGACACGAAGGTGTGCGCGACGGCGATGGCTTCCTCGCGCGGTGCGCCTTCCATTTCCTGGATGATGCGGCTGCCGATGACCACGCCGTCGGCGACCGAGGCGACCGCTTGCGCGGTTTGCGCATCGCGGATGCCAAAGCCCACGCCGACCGGCAGCTTCACATGCTCGCGGATCGCGGCGATGCGGCGGCTGACATCCTCGATATCGATATGCCCGGCGCCGGTGACGCCCTTGAGCGACACGTAGTAGCAGAAGCCGGCGCCGACCTTCGCCACCTGCCGGATGCGTTCCGGCGTCGACGTCGGCGCGAGCAGGAAGATGGTATCCATGCCGGCCTCGTGCATCAGTTGCGCGAATTCCTCGCATTCTTCGGGCGGATAGTCGACCACGATGGTGCCGTCGACGCCGACCTCGCGCGCCGCCGCGACAAAGGCCGCCTGCCCCATGCGCTCGATCGGATTCGCATAGCCCATCAGCACGATTGGGGTTTCGGTATCAGTAAGGCGGAACTGGCGCACGAAGTCGAGCACGTGGCGGGTGCCGATGCCCTGGGCTAGCGCGCGTTCGCTGGCGCGTTGAATGACCGGGCCTTCGGCCATCGGATCGGAAAACGGCACACCGAGTTCGATGATGTCGACACCGCCGGCCACCAGCGCATGCATCAGCGGCACGGTCAGTTCGGGCGCGGGATCGCCGGCAGTGACGAAGGCGATCAGCGCCTTGCGCTTCTGTTGCGCCAAGGTTTCAAAACGGGACTGAATACGGGACATGGCTGTCTCTTGTCATGCCGCCGGCGTCCTGCCGGCGGCGTTGGATAAGAAGGGGTTGGTATTACAACGCGCGGCGGGTGCGTTCGGCGACGGTGTGCATATCCTTGTCACCGCGGCCGGACAGGTTCACCAGGATGACCTTGTCCTTCGGCAGCGTCGGCGCCAGCTTGGCCGCATAGGCCAGCGCGTGGCTGGATTCCAGCGCCGGGATGATGCCCTCGATGCGGCAGCTGTCATGGAATGCCGCAATCGCCTCGTCGTCGGTGATCGATACATACTGCGCCCGACCGATGTCCTTCAGCCACGCATGCTCCGGGCCCACACCCGGGTAATCGAGGCCGGCCGAGACCGAATGCGTCTCGATGATCTGGCCATTCTCGTCCTGCAGCAGATAGGTGCGGTTGCCATGCAGCACGCCCGGCGTGCCGGCCAGAAGCGATGCCGAATGTTTGCCGGTCTCGATGCCATTGCCGGCGGCTTCCACGCCGATCAGCTGCACTTCTTCATGCGTGATGTACGGATGGAAGATGCCCATCGCATTCGAGCCACCGCCGATGCAGGCGAGCACGTAATCCGGCTGGCGGCCGACCATTTCCGGCATTTGCACCAGGCACTCTTCACCGATCACGGACTGGAAGTCGCGCACCATCATCGGATACGGGTGCGGGCCGGCGACGGTGCCGATGATGTAGAAGGTGTTTTCGACGTTGGTGACCCAGTCGCGCATGGCTTCGTTGAGCGCATCCTTCAGGGTCTTGGAGCCGGATTCCACCGGCACCACTTTCGCGCCGAGCAGCTCCATGCGGTACAGGTTCTGCACCTGGCGGCGGGTATCCTCGCTGCCCATGTAGACCACGCACTCCATGCCGAAGCGGGCGGCGATGGTCGCGGTCGCCACGCCATGCTGGCCAGCGCCGGTTTCGGCGATCACGCGCGGCTTGCCCATGCGCTTGGCCAGGAGTGCCTGGCCAATGACGTTGTTGATCTTGTGCGCGCCAGTGTGGTTCAGGTCTTCGCGCTTGAAGTAGATCTGCGCGCCGCCGAGCATCTCGGACCAGCGCTTGGCATGGTAGACCGGGCTCGGACGGCCGACGAAATGCTTGAGCTCATAGTGGAATTCGGCCATGAATTCCGGGTCGTTCTGATAATGCGCATAGGCTGCGCGCAACTCGTTCAATGCATGGGTCAGGGTTTCCGACACGAAGCTGCCGCCGTAGGGGCCGAAGTGACCGCGCGCATCGGGCAGATTGTATTGACCCGCGCCGCTGGCCGGGGTGGTCTGGATAGTCATGGGATTCCTTGCTTTCGGGTTCAGAAGCCGTCGCCGCGGCGCACCGCGTCGACAAAAGCGCGCATCATTGCGCCGTCCTTGACGCCCTTTGCGCGTTCGATGCCGCTGCTGACATCGACCGCGTACGGGCGGATGCGACGCACCGCCTCAGTGACGTTTTGCGCGCTCAAGCCACCACTCAAAACGACCCGAGGCGCGAGTTCTTCTGGGATGAGAGACCAATCGAAAACCTTTCCGCCGCCGCCGTAGGCGTCGACCCAGGTATCCAGCAGTAGCGCCGAATACAGCGGGCCGTGGGCGCGGCAAATGCGGTCGTATTCTAGCAAATCATCG
The DNA here is from genome assembly GCF_016632335.1 of Noviherbaspirillum pedocola. GTDB lineage: Bacteria > Pseudomonadota > Gammaproteobacteria > Burkholderiales > Burkholderiaceae_D > Noviherbaspirillum_A > Noviherbaspirillum_A pedocola. The sequence continues at coordinate 102,943 of NZ_JAEPBG010000002.1, read as the reverse complement.
GGTGCGGTATCCGGGCGCACCCGGAAAGCCTTCAAAAACGGCCGGCCCACCGCACTCGCAAGCGCGTGGCATTGCTCGGGCGTTTCGTCGCCATGGAATTGCAGCAGCGACAGGTTGGCCGCGTCAACTGCAGCCTTTACCTCGTCGATACTCGGGTTGACGAACAGGCCGACTGCCGCAACGAAAGGCGACAGGCCGCGCATCAGCTCGGCCGCCCGCTGCGGTGGGACGCTGCGCGGGCTCGGCGGATAGAACACCAGGCCGATCGCATCCGCGCCCGCGGCAACCGCGTCGGTAACGTCCTGCGGCTGCGACAGTCCGCAAAGCTTGATTCGTGTGCGTTGATTCATGACGGCATGCTCAGGAGAAAGGAATCGGCGTGGCGATCGCCGGCTGCGGGAGATTCCATATCGGGTCGTATTCGATTTTTGCCAGATACAGGCCGTCCGGCATGAAGGTCGGCGCCGCCTGCCTGCGGTCGCGTCCGGCCAGCAATTCGGCGATCCAGGATTCCGGTCGGTTGCCAGTGCCGACATACACCAGCGAGCCAACGATGTTGCGCACCATGTGATGCAGAAAAGCGTTCGCGGTCAGCGACACCCGGAGCAGATCGCCGCTGCGCGTGATGCGTATCGCTTCCATCGTGCGCACCGGTGACAGAGCCTGGCATTCGGCGGCACGGAAGGCGGAGAAATCATGGTCGCCGATCAGGTGCTGCGCGGCGCGGTGCATCGCCTCTGTATCCAGCTGCCGGAACACCCAGCCGGCGCGGCCGCGCAACAGCGGCGAACGCACCGGGTTGTTGTACAGGTAGTAATGGTAAGTGCGCGCCACTGCCGAGAAGCGGGCATGGAAACCGTCTTCGGCAGCCGTACCGACCGGATGCGCCCAACTGATCGCAATCGATGGCGGCAGGTAGGTATTGACGCCGCGCACCCAGGACTGCATCGGCCGCTCCAGATCGGTATCGAAATGCGCAACCTGTTCAAGCGCATGCACGCCGGCATCGGTGCGGCCGGCGCAGTGGACGAGGATGTCGCGCTGGCCGAATTCACGCAACGCCGCCTGCAGGCGGTCCTGCACCGTATTGCCGTGCGGCTGCGTCTGCCAGCCCTGCCAGGAGGCGCCGTCATATTGAATGCCGATCGCGATGCGTTTCAAACCGTTTGCCTTTGTCCTGATAAAAAAGAAAACGGGCGACAGCCGCCGCCCGTTCAAGAATGCGCTGTCCGGCTCAGGTCAGCTTTTCCAGCATGGCCTTGGCCTTCTCGCTCTGGTCGGCAGTACCGCCCTTGATGACTTCCTCCAGCAATTCACGGGCACCTTCGCGGTCACCGATCTCCTGATAGGCGGAAGCCAGATCGAGCTTGGTCGCCATTTCAGCGGCGTTCGGGTAGCTGGAACCCAGTTCCGGCACATCGTCGAGCGAGGCGCCGTTGGCGGTGGCCGGATCCAGGTCCAGACTGATGTCGGACAGATCGAAATCGCCCGGGCCGAGGCCTTCCGGCTGCGGCGCGGCGGGCGGCGGTGGGTTCGCATCGAGCGACGGGAAATCGGCGTCAGCTTCGTCTTCGGCTTTCGGCTGCTCCTGCGACCCGGTTTCGTTCTCGGTTCCCTTTGACTCGCCGAGATCAAAGTCCATCAGGTTCTCGTCAGCCTCGGCAGCCACCGACTCGGGCACCTCGGGCGGCGTCTTGCCAAAGCTGCTGAGGTCGAAATCGAAGTCGAGCAGGTTTTCGCCATCCTGTTCAGATTTTTCGGACGCTTGCTGAGCTTGGTCTTCCTCGGCGTGATGCGCTGGCACATCGTTCGCAGCATCGGTCGTCGGCGCATCGGCAGCGTCGTTCACCGGCGTTTCAGGGACTTCAGGCAATTCAGAGGATGGAGGCAACGCAAGGTCTGTCGGGTCGGACGTCTCCTGTGCCGGCGGCGGCTCCAGGGCTTCCGGCTCGATCGGGCCCTGCGTCGTATTCAACAGCGCATCCAGGTTGAATTCATCGTCTTCCGGCTTCTTTGCTTCCGTGGCCGCTGCAGCCAGCGCCGCTCCTGCAATCGCGGCGCCTGCCAGGCCACTTGCCGCGGCCTCGTCTTGCGCCGGCCTGCCGGACGCATACAAGGGGTTGGTCGGATCGAGCCCGGCGCCGAGCGTGGCCGCCTGCTGCCAGTCCTCGCCCTGCCCGTTCGTCATCGCATGCAGCTCGGTGGCGATGCTTTCGAAGGCGCGCAGATCCTTGCGGTTCGCATAGATCTCGAGCAGCTTGACACGCACCGCGGTGCGGTCCGGCTGGTTGCGCAGCGCTTCCTTCAGGATTTCTTCGGCCTGCGCATCACGGCCGTAAGCGATGTAGACATCGGCTTCCGCCACCGGATCGACTTCATTCGTATCAAGCTGACTGGCGGACGGAGAGAAATGCGAATTGAACACGCTGTTGCTGGTGTCAACGCTCTGTGCGCCCGGGGCGCCGAACAGCGAATTCGCCTTGAGCGTGGAATTCTGACGCTCCTGCTTGGCTTCGGCAGCAGCCAGCGCCAACTTTTTCTTTTTCGCCGCGCGCGACCGGCTTATACCGAGACCGGCCAACAGCGCGAGAATCAGCGCGCCGCCGCCAAGAGCGGTTGGATTGCCGGCGAGGCTGTCCATCACACTCGGCTCGGGCGCGGGTGTTGGCGTCGGTGCTGGCTTGGCGACCGGCTTGGGTTTCACTTCGGCAGGCGCGGGCTTCTCGGCAGGAGCCGGCTTCTCCGCGGACGCAGCCGGGGCCGCTTCGCTGGAGGCTGGCGGCGTTGGCGTTGCCGCGGGAGCAGCGGAGGCTGCGGCGCCGGCGGCTGCGGCAGTGTTTGCCGAAGTTGCGGCCGGGGCCGCCGGAGCAGGAGATGCGGAGGACGCCGTTGATGCGGCCGGAGCAGCCGATGCAGCGGCACCCGCTGCGTTGTTTTGCCGGGCCGCCAGGTCACGGTTGCGAATTTCAAGCAGCTTTTGCAACTCGTTGACGGTTTTTTCAAGTTCGGCAACGCGGGAATTCGCTTCCGCGAGTGCCTTGTCCTTGGCAATGCGGTCCTCGGTTTCGGCCGCGGACGGTGCGGCGCCGGAACGGGTCACCTGCAGGCGGTCGCGTGCTTCGCCATTCGGATTCTGTTGCTCTTCCACGCGCGCGCCGATGCGGCCGGAAGCCAGCTGACCGTTTTCGCCGCCCTTGGCGCCAGCGTCGGCGGCGACCTGGCCCGCGAGGCGGTTGCGATAGGCATTGAAATCGGCCGATTGCGCCACGACGATGCGACGCGCTTCGGCATTGTCGACACCGCGGGCAGATTCGGACGAAGGCACGCTCAGGATCTGGCCGCTGCGCAGCCGGTTCATGTTGTTGCCGAGGAAGGCGTCCGGATTGGCGCGCTGCATCGCCACCAGCATTTGGTCCAGCGACACGCCTTCGCGACGGAACTGCCCGGCAATGGTGGCCAGGGTATCGCCGCGCTTGACGGTGTAGCTGTCGCCGCCCTGCCCGGCCGGCGCTGAAGCAGCCTGGGCCGGAGCCGGAGCCGGCGACGAGGCCGAACGGTTTTGCCGCTGCGCCCCGTTCTGGGCCGGCGTCGTGGCCGACGGCGCAGGCGTCGATTCCGCGGACTGGATACGGCGGCTGCCGACCGGATCGAGCAGCACGACATACTCGCGCACCAGGCGGCTGTCGCGGCTGCTGACTTCAATCAGCAGATCGACGAAAGGCTCATTGATTGCCTGGCTGGAGGTGACCTTAACGACGGCGCGACTGCCGCGCTGATCGATGGAGAACCGCAGGTTTTGCAGCGCCGGGTTGTATTCGATATTGGCTTGCCGAAATGCTTCCGGAGACGCGAGCTTCACTGCCAGTGAACCTGCCTCGTCGCGGCTGATCGATGTCAGCTCGATTTCGGCCTGCAGCGGCTGTCCGAGCGCGGAAAGAACATTGAGTTGACCCAGTCCGACGGCATGCGCCTGTGTCAGGATCGCGGCGGATACCGCGGCGGCGCCGAGGACTTTCCAGGCGGGGGAACGCGGATTCTTATGGGCTTTCACGGTCTTTTTCATCGGCATGGTTGGCGTTCCGACGCGCTTTTCGGAAGGCATGAACGCGCGGTTCACATTTGGACAGAGAATTTCACCTTAACATCACGAAGCTGACGCTCGCAAGCAAGAGCGGCGGGCCCGGATGTGACAAGCCCGCCAAGCTTCCGATAGACGGGAAATCATGGCGGGCTGACGTTGCATCAGTGCAACGTAATCTACGACCTGAGTTGCTGCGTGTCAAGCATCGAGCACGATGCGCAGCATGCGGCGCAGCGGTTCGGCGGCGCCCCACAACAACTGGTCGCCGACGGTGAATGCCGATAGATACTCGCCACCCATCTGCATCTTGCGCAGGCGGCCGACCGGGATCGTCAGGCTGCCGGTGACCGCGGCCGGCGTCAAATCCTTCATCGATGCTTCACGGGTGTTCGGCACGACCTTGGCCCATTGGTTGTTGCTGGCCAGGATGTCGTTGATTTCGTCCAGCGGCACATCCTTCCTCAGCTTGATGGTCAGCGCCTGGGAATGGCAGCGCATGGCGCCGATGCGCACGCACAGGCCGTCCACCGCGATCGCCGGCTTGGCGCTCACGCCAAAGCCTTCACCGCGACCGAGAATCTTGTTGGTCTCGGCGCCGCCCTTCCACTCTTCGCGCGATTGGCCATTGCCGAGGTCCTTGTCGATCCAGGGAATCAGGTTGCCGGCCAGTGGCACGCCGAACTGCTTCGTTTCCTCTTCGCTGAAGCTGTGCTGCTTGGCCAGCACCTTGCGGTCGATTTCGAGGATGGCCGACGCCGGATCGTCGAGCAGCGACTTGACTTCCGCGTTGATCGAACCGAACTGGGTCAGCAGCTCGCGCATGTGCTGCGCGCCGCCGCCGGATGCGGCCTGGTAGGTCATCGAGGTCAGCCAGTCCACCAGGTCGTGCTGGAACAGCCCGCCCAGGCCCATCAGCATGCAGGACACGGTGCAGTTGCCGCCGATGTAATTCTTCACGCCGCGCGACAGCGCATTCTTGATCACGTCCAGGTTGACCGGATCGAGCACGATGATGGCGTCATCCTTCATGCGCAGCGTCGAGGCCGCGTCGATCCAGTAGCCGTTCCAGCCGGCCGCGCGCAGCTTCGGAAAGATCTCGCTGGTGTAATCGCCGCCCTGGCAGGTCAGGATGATGTCGCAGCGCTTCAGTGCCTCAATGTCGTTCGCATCTTTCAGCGTGCTCTCATTCTTGGCCATCGCCGGGGCCTTGCCGCCCGCGTTCGAGGTCGAGAAAAACACCGGTTCGATCTCGGCGAAATCGCCTTCCTGCTGCATGCGCTGCATCAGCACCGAACCCACCATGCCACGCCAGCCTACCAATCCCACGAGTTTCATTTTGTTTTCCCAGTTCAACTAAACAAGCCGACTTCTCAGGAAGCCAGCGCGCGCACCACCGCGTCGCCCATCTCCGTGGTGCCTACGCGCTGCGTGCCTTCTTCATGAATGTCAGGAGTGCGCAGGCCGGAAGCGAGCACTTTCTTGACGGCGTTTTCGATACGGTCGGCCTGTTCGGCGCGATTCAGCGAGTAGCGCAGCATCATCGCGGCCGACAAAATGGTGGCCAGCGGATTGGCCACGCCCTTGCCGGCGATGTCTGGCGCCGAGCCGTGCGACGGCTCATACAGCCCTTTGTTGTTCGCATCCAGCGAGGCCGACGGCAGCATGCCGATCGAGCCGGTCAGCATCGCGGCGGCGTCAGACAGGATGTCGCCGAACATGTTGCCTGTGACGATGACGTCGAACTTCTTCGGCGCGCGCACCAGCTGCATCGCCGCGTTGTCGACGTACATATGCTCGAGCGCGACGTCCTGGTATTCCTTGTGCACGTCGGTGACGATGTCCTTCCAGAACTGGAAGGTTTCCAGCACATTGGCCTTGTCGACGCTGGTCAGGCGCTTGCCGCGCTTGCGCGCGGTCTGGAAGGCGACATGCGCGATGCGGCGGATTTCCGGCTCGGAATAGCGCATCGTGTCGAAGCCTTCGCGCGCGCCCTGGAACGGGCCGTCCGGTGCGGCGCGCACGCCGCGCGGCTGGCCGAAGTAAATATCGCCGGTGAGTTCACGGATGATCAGGATGTCCAGGCCGGACACGACTTCCGGCTTCAGCGTCGAGGCGCCGGCCAGTTCCGGATACAGGATCGCCGGACGCAGATTCGCAAACAGCTGCAGGTTCTTGCGCAGGCCGAGAATCGCCTGCTCCGGGCGCAGCGGCCGATCGAGCGTGTCGTATTTCCAGTCGCCGACCGCGCCGAACAGCACCGCATCGGCTTCCTTGGCCAGTTTCAGCGTGCCTTCCGGCAGCGGATGACCGTGCGCTTCATAGCCCGCGCCGCCAACCGGCGCGCTTTCCATCTCGAATTTTTCATCCAGTGCGTTGAGCACCTTGATCGCCTGGTCGACGATCTCCGGGCCGATGCCGTCGCCCGGCAGGATTGCGATTTTCATTCTTGTCTTTCGGTTTCGGTCAGATGGTATTGGCCAGCCAGGGCTGCTCGCGCAGATGGCGTTCTTCAAAAGCGCGGATCGCGTCGGATTTCTGCAGCGTCAGGCCGATATCGTCCAGACCGTTCAGCAGGCAGTACTTGCGGAAGGCATCGACTTCGAACGGATAGGCTTCGCTGCCGTTCGGCGTGGTCACGACCTGGCGCTCCAGGTCCACGACCAGGCGGAAGCCTGGAAACGCTTTGACTTCGTCAAACAGACGGTCGATCTGCGCTTCGGTCAGCACGATGGGCAGCAGGCCGTTCTTGAAGCAGTTGTTGAAGAAGATGTCGGCGAAGCTAGGCGCGATGATGGCGCGGAAACCGTACTGCTGCAGTGCCCAGGGCGCATGCTCACGGGAGGAACCGCAGCCGAAGTTCTTGCGCGCCAGAAGGATGGTCGCGCCATGGTAGCGCGGCTCGTTCAGCACGAAGTTCGGGTTCAGCGGACGGTTCGAATTGTCCATACCCGGTTCGCCATGGTCGAGATAGCGCCATTCGTCGAACAGGTTCGGGCCGAAGCCGCTACGCTTGATCGACTTCAGGAATTGCTTCGGGATGATCGCATCGGTGTCGACATTGGCCCGGTCCAGCGGAGCGACGACGCCGTCGAGCAGGGTAAATTTATCCATGGTTTCAGCTTCCGAATCAGAGGGCACGCACGTCGACGAAATGGCCGGCAATGCCCGCGGCAGCCGCCATTGCCGGGCTGACCAGATGGGTACGTCCGCCAGCGCCCTGCCGGCCCTCGAAGTTGCGGTTCGAGGTCGATGCGCAGCGCTCGCCCGGCTCCAGCCGGTCGGCATTCATCGCCAGGCACATCGAGCAGCCCGGCTCGCGCCATTCGAAACCGGCATCGCGGAAGATACGGTCCAGGCCTTCGCGTTCGGCCTGCTCCTTCACCAGGCCAGAACCCGGCACCACCATCGCCACCTTCACATTCGAAGCGCGCTGCTTGCCGCGCACGACCGCTGCGGCGGCGCGCAGGTCCTCGATACGGGAATTGGTGCAGGAGCCGATGAAGACCTTGTCGATGCGGATGTCCTGCATCGCGGTGTTCGGCTCCAGGCCCATGTAGGCCAGCGCCTTTTCCATCGCATCGCGGCGCACCGGATCCTTTTCCTTGTCCGGATCCGGAATGCGGGCGTCGACCGGCACCACCATCTCCGGCGACGTGCCCCAGGTCACCTGCGGCTTGATCTCGGCGGCATTGAGCGTGACGACCAGGTCGAACTTCGCGCCCGGATCCGAATGCAACGTGCGCCAGTATTCGACGGCACGGTCCCAGTGCGGACCGACCGGCGCGAACGGGCGGCCCTTCACATAGTTGATGGTCACATCGTCGACGCCGATCATGCCGGCGCGTGCGCCGGCTTCGATGGCCATGTTGCAGATGGTCATGCGGCCTTCCATCGACAGGCCGCGGATGGTCGAGCCGGCGAATTCGATCGCATAGCCGGTGCCGCCCGCGGTGCCGATCTTGCCGATCACGGCGAGCACGATATCCTTCGCGGTCACGCCGGCCGGCAACGCGCCGTCGACCTGCACCAGCATCGCCTTCGATTTCTTCTGCAGCAGCGTCTGCGTGGCCAGCACATGCTCAACCTCGGAAGTGCCGATGCCGTGCGCCAGGCAGCCGAAGGCGCCGTGGGTCGAGGTATGCGAGTCGCCGCAGACCACGGTCATGCCCGGCAGCGTCGCGCCCTGCTCGGGGCCGATCACGTGGACGATGCCCTGGCGCTTGTCGCGCATGCTGAAATAGGTGAGGTTGAAGGTCTTGGCGTTCTCGTCCAGGGTTTCCACCTGGAGCCGGGAAATCGGGTCGTCGATGCCATTGGCGCGGTTCGCGGTCGGCACATTGTGGTCCGCCACCATCAGGTTGGCGGAACGGCGCCAGGGATCGCGACCGGCCAGTTTCAGACCCTCGAACGCCTGCGGGCTGGTGACTTCATGCAGCAGGTGGCGATCGATGTAGAGGAGCGTGGTGCCGTCGTCGCTGGTGTCAACGACGTGGGCATCCCAGAGTTTGTCGTAGAGGGTCTTTGCCATGATCCGGTAGGGGCGCGCGCAGCGCGGAGGGGTTCAACGAAAAGAAGCCGTAGATTATGCCATAGACCGCAGCGGTTCGATTTCCGGACTTCCGCCGCTTTCAACGCCGCTGCCGCGCCGCCTCGTATTGCGGCATCACCCGTTGGCTGTAGGCCGACAAGTCCTGCATCCGATCGCCGGCGCTCGGGTGGGTGGAAAGAAAGGCAATCGGCTCGCCGCCGCCGACGTTCGCCATCTTCTGCCACAGGCTGATTGCCGCGCGCGGATCGTAGCCGGCGCGCGCCGCAAGTTCGACGCCGATGCGGTCGGCCTCGGTTTCCTGCGAGCGTGAATTCGGCAGTCCGCGCAGGCCCTGATAGGCGTACTCCATGCCCTTCTGGCCGGCATCGCCGGCGCCGACGACCGCGGCAAGAATGGAAATGCCCATGCCCGCGACCGCCTGCTCGGACGCGCGCTCGCGCGCATGCTCGCGCAGCGCATGCGCGATCTCGTGGCCGAGCACCGCGGCAAGCTCGTCATCCGTGGGCTGGATCTTGTCGAGCAGGCCGGTATAGACCGCGATCTTGCCGCCCGGCATGCACCAGGCGTTGACCTCCTGCGCGCTCAGGACATTGACCTCCCAATTCCAGCCGCGGGCATCGGGGCGGAACACCGCAGTCTGTGGAATGAGTCGTTCGGAAATGCTGCGTATGCGCGCCAGCTGCGCCGGATTGCGGTTCAGCTCGCCCTTCTGCCGCGCCTGCTGAATCAGCTGCGCATATTCGGTATTGGCCGCCTGCACCATCTCCTGCGAGGAAATCAGCATGCGCTGGGGACGGTTCAGGCCGATGGCGCCGCCCTGCGTGGTGTTGACGGTTTCGCAGGCGAACAGCGCCGGCAGCAGCATGGCGAGGAAGGCGGCGCGCAGGCCGCGCCGGAACGGGATGGAACGCATCGTGAGCTCGTGGAATGAACGGGCCCACAGCATAGCTTCAGCGCGATTTGCGTCGCAAGCTCTCGGCTCAGCCTTGCGCCGCGCGCGCGGGAATCTGCGGCGTATCGACATGCACGTCGCCGCATTGCGCCCGGTGGCGCAGCGCATGGTCCATCAGCACCAGCGCCAGCATCGCCTCGGCGATCGGCGTGGCACGGATGCCGACGCAGGGATCGTGGCGGCCGAAGGTTTCCACGGTGGCCGGATTGCCGGCACGGTCGATGGACTGGCGCGGCGTGCGTATGCTCGACGTCGGCTTGATGGCGATCGATACCGTGATGTCCTGCCCGGTGGAGATGCCGCCGAGCACGCCGCCGGCATTGTTGCTGGAGAAGCCCTGCGGCGTGAGTTCGTCGCCATGCTCGGTGCCCTTTTGCGCCACCGAGCGGAAACCGGCGCCGATCTCCACGCCCTTGACCGCATTGATGCCCATCATTGCGTAGGCGATGTCGGCGTCGAGCTTGTCGTACAGCGGCTCGCCCAATCCGACCGGCACATTGCGGGCCACCACGTCGATGCGCGCGCCGCAGGAATCGCCGGCCTTGCGCAGCCCGTCCATGTAGGCTTCCAGTTCGGGAATGATGTCCGGATTGGCAGCGAAGAACGGATTGTTCGGCACATGCTCCCAGCCGACGAAGGGAATCGCGATCTCGCCGAGCTGGCTCATGCAACCGATGAATTCGGTGCCGTACTTTTCCTTCAGCCATTTCTTCGCGATCGCCGCGGCGCCGACGACCGGCGCGGTCAGCCGCGCGGAAGAGCGTCCGCCGCCGCGCGGATCGCGGATGCCGTATTTCTGCCAATAGGTGTAATCGGCATGGCCGGGGCGGAAGGTGTCGAGGATATTGCCGTAATCGTGGCTGCGCTGGTCCTGGTTCCTGATCATCAGCGCGATCGGCGTGCCGGTGGTCTTGCCTTCATAGACGCCGGACAGGATTTCCACCGTGTCCGGCTCCTTGCGCTGGGTCACATGGCGCGAGGTGCCCGGCTTTCTGCGATCGAGCTCGGGCTGGATATCGGCCTCGGACAGGCTCAAGCCCGGCGGGCAGCCATCGATCACGCAGCCGATCGCGGGGCCATGCGATTCGCCGAAGGTGGTGACGGTGAAGAGAGTGCCGAAGGTATTGCCAGCCATGATGTCGGAGGAAGGAGAGTGCGCGAAAGGCGGACATTCTACCAGCGCGCTCCGCCTTGTTTATTTCCAGTCGCCGCGCAGGCGTAGCACCATCTGGCGCAGCAGCTCGGGCGTTGCCTGTGCCGGCGACAAGGGTTCGCCGACCGCCAGCGCCAGCCGCGACCATGGTCCGCGGCGGAAAGCGCGTTCAAACGGATTCCCCGGACTGCGGCTCCACAGGCTGCCCCACAGGCCGCGCAGCGCCATCGGTATCACCGGCACCGGTGTACGTACGAGGATTTTCTGCACGCCGCTACGGAAAACATCAACCTCGCCATCACGCGTGAGCTTGCCCTCCGGGAAAATGCAGACAAGCTCTTCGGCCGCCAGCGCTTGCGCGATGCGTTCATACGCCCGTTCCATCAGCTGTGGATCTTCCTTCGCCGGCGCAATCGGAATCGCGCCGCCCGCGCGAAACAGCCAGGACACGACCGGCGTCTTGAAGATGCGATGGTCCATCACGAAACGGATCGGTCGCGGACTTGCCGCCATGATCACCAGCGCATCGACATAGGACACATGATTGCAGACCAGCACCGCCGCGCCCTCTTCCGGTATGCGCTCGGCATCGATGGCCTCTACCCGGTGCACCGTGTGGATCAGCATCCATGCGACAAAGCGCAGCAGGAATTCCGGCACCAGCAGGAAGATGTAGACCGTGACCGCGGCATTCATCAGCGCGGTCACCAGGAACAGCTGCGGAATCGTCAGACCCGCGCCGAGCAGCAGCATCGCCACCAGTGCCGCGGCGACCATGAACAGCGCGTTCAGGATGTTCATCCCGGCGATGGTGCGCGACAGATGGGCCGGATCGCTGCGCGTCTGGATCAGCGCAAACAGCGGCACGATGTAGAAGCCGCCAAACATGCCGATCATCACGCAGTCGAACAGAATGCGCAGGCTGCCATGCCGCGCGAGAAAACCCGACACGCCGACCTCGCCCGCATCGACATAGCCGAGGCTGGCCAGGAACAGGTCGATGCCGAACACGGTGAGGCCGATCGAACCAAATGGCACCAGGCCGATCTCGATCTTGCGCCCGGACATGCGCTCGCACAGCAGCGAGCCGGCGCCGATGCCGAGCGAGAACACGGTCAGGAGCAGCACGAATACGCCATGGTCTCCGTGCAGCACCCGCTTCGCATACAGCGGGAACTGCGCCAGCAGCAGCGCGCCATAGAACCAGAACCAGGAATTGCCGAGCACGGACAGGAACACGGTGCGGTTGCGCCGCACCTCCGAGATGTTGCGCAGGGTCTCGGTCAGCGGATTCCAGTCGATCCTGAGCAGCGGCGCAGGCGCCGGCGTGATCGGCACGCCGCGGCTGCAGAGCCAGCCAAGCACGGCGATGGCGATGGTGCCGCCAGCTACCAGCTGTACGCCCCAGGGTTCATGCAGCACCAGCATCGCGCCCAGCACCTCGCCGAGCAGGATGCCGACAAAGGTGCCCATCTCGATGACGCCATTGCCGCCGACCAGTTCCTCGGGCCGCAACTGCTGTGGCAGATACGCATACTTCACCGGCCCGAAGATCGTCGAGTGCAGGCCCATGCCGACCACGGCCGCAACCAGCAGCCACAACTGATGGCTCATCCAGCCGAACGCCGCCACCACCATGATCGCGATTTCCAGCAGCTTCACTGCGCGGGTAAGGCCTGCTTTTTCGAACTTGTCGGCCAATTGCCCGGCGGTGGCCGAGAACAGCAGGAAGGGCAGGATGAACAGGCCGGGGATCAGGTTGTTGAGCAGACTGGGGTCGGCCGAGGTCCAGCGCGCGGCGTCAAAGGTGAGGATGGTCAGCAGCGCGGTCTTGAAGACATTGTCATTGAAGGCGCCGAGGAACTGCGTCCAGAAGAATGGCGCGAAGCGGCGCTGACGCAGCAGGGCAAACTGGCTGGTGTGTTTTTTCATGTCGATATGGATAGCGCCCTGCCCCGCGCTTGCGGGACAGGGCGCCATAAGACAACTGCTATGCGCTCAATCGATGGCGCCCGCGAGCGCCACCCCCGACAGACAGGCGTTTTCTATTCTCCCCGCGCCCTCGAGGCCACAATCGAACCAGTCGCCGCAGGCGCCGATGCGGCGCGCGCGGTCCCACAGGAAGGACCCCGGCAAGGTCTGCTGCGCCTGCGCATACGGCCAGCGATGCACTGCCGCATGCACCGGCTGCACCGCCGTGCCGGTGGCGTCATGAAAGGCGCGCAGCAGCTTTTCCTTCGCCCGTTCCGGGTCTTCCATCAGATGTTCCTCGCTCCATGCCGCGCTGGCATGGGCGACCCAGTGTTCACCGGGGCGTCGCTGCGGCTTGGAAGCGTCCTGCGCGATCCAGGACAACCGCCCGCCTTCGAGCCAGGCGCCATCGTAACGCAAGCCCAGCGGCTCGGAGAACGCCAGCATCAGCGACCAGCACGGCGCCATGCGGATCTGGGCCGCCTGTGCCGCAAGTTCCGGCGCCGGCTCGTTCGTCAGCAACGCGGCCTGGTCTGCAGGCATGGCCAGGATCACCGCATCGAAAGGACCGGCGCTGGCTTCGATAGCCACGGTATCGGACTCGATCTTCAGCAGCCATTGATTGCCATGCGGACGGATCGCATTCACCCGCTGCCCCTTGCGCACATCGACTGCCAGCGCAAGCTGCTGCGCCAGCGCGCCCATGCCGGGCACCGCCACCAGGCGCTGCTGACCACGCCCGGCGGGCTGCGTGCCGTCAGCGCCGATAGCCACCAGCTTGCCGCTCCACGGCGCGGCCCAGCCGGCCTTGCGCCAGGCATTCACCCGCTTGCTGAAGGCCTCGCTTTGCGCGGTGAAGTACTGCGCCCCGAAGTCGAAGCCGCCGAGCTCGGTCTGGCAGGTGCGGGTGCGGCCGCCGGCGTCTTCATGTTTTTCGTAAACGGTGACGGTGTGGCGCGCAACCAGGAGTTCGCGCGCGCAGGAAAGGCCGGCAAGGCCGGCGCCGATGATGGCAATGTGCATGGTGATCGGACTCGTTTGAATGATGACCTACGCTGAAAAATGCGCGGACATGAAAAAGCCGTTCATGGCCTTATCGCCATGAACGGCTCTTCGCTTGCCGCATCGGGGTGCGCTCGCCTATCCCTTATTCCTCTGCGGCCTCGGGCCAGTCGCGGATATAAGCCTTGAGCATGCGGTTCTCAAAACTCTGCGCCTCGAACACCGCCTTGGCCACGTCGTAGAAGGAGATCACGCCGAACAGCGTCTTCGCATCCACCACCGGCACATAACGCGCATGACGTTCCAGCATCAGGCGGCGCACTTCATTGATGTCGGTTTCGGGCGTAATCGTGATCGGATGGTCGTCCATGTACCTGCGTACCGTGCCGGCGCCGATCTGGCCGCCATTTGTATGCACTGCCTTGACGACCTCACGGAAGGTCAGCATGCCGACCAGCTCGCCGAATTCCATCACGACTACCGAACCGATATCCCTTTCGGCCATCGTCGCGACCGCTTCGCTGATCGGCGTCTCCGGAGTCACCGTGTACAGGATGTCTCCCTTGACCTTGAGGATTTCAGATACTTTCATGTCCCACCCTAGCCGTTGTTGTTCTGCCTCCGCGCAATGTAGCTGATGCGTTATCAAAAATCCAGCGCGAAGCCGGCAACGATCCGCTCTAGAATGTAGCGCAATCAATGAGGAGACAAACCCTGCCATGAGCCAACCCCGCTATCCGGGCTTCGACACGCTGGCGCTGCATGCCGGCGCCGCGCCCGATCCCGCCACCGGCGCGCGCGCCACTCCCATTCATTTCACCACTTCCTATGTATTCCAGGATTCGGATCATGCGGCCTCGCTTTTCAACATGGAACGTTCGGGCCATGTGTATTCGCGCATCTCGAATCCGACCAACGCGGTACTGGAGGAACGCATCGCCGCACTCGAAGGCGGCGCAGCCGGCATCGCGGTAGCCAGCGGCCAGGCGGCGCTGCATCTCGGACTGGCAACGATTGCCGGCGCCGGATCACACGTGGTCGCCTCGCGCGCGCTGTATGGCGGCTCGCAGAATCTGCTGGCCTACACCATGAAGCGCTTCGGCATCGAAACGACGTTTGTCGATCCGCGCGATCCCGATGCCTGGCGCGCCGCGATCCGTCCTGAAACGAAGGTCCTGTTCGCCGAGACGCTTGGCAACCCAGGGCTCGATGTGCTCGACGTGCCGACGGTGGCTGCGATCGCGCATGAGCATCATTTGCCATTGATGGTCGACTCCACCTTCACCACGCCATGGCTGATGAAGCCGCTGGAACTGGGTGCGGACCTGGTGTTTCACTCGGCCACCAAGTTCCTGTGCGGACACGGCACCGCGGTTGGCGGCTTGCTGGTCGATGGCGGCACTTTCGATTGGGAGCGAGCGCATGCGGCCAGCGGCCGTTTCGGCGAACTGTGCGAACCGTATGACGGCTTTCACGGCATGGTGTTCTCCGAGGAGTCGAGCGTTGCGCCCTTCGCGTTGCGCGCCCGCCGCGAAGGCCTGCGCGACTTTGGCGCAGTGATGAGCCCGCACAATGCCTTCGCCATCCTGCAGGGCATCGAAACGCTGCCGCTGCGCATGGAGCGGCATGTGGCCAATACCCGCCGCGTGGTCGAGTTCCTGGCCGCGCATGCCATGATCGAGTCGGTGTCTTATCCCGAGCTGCCCGAGCATCCGGACCATGCGCTGGCGCAGCGCCTGTTGCCGCGCGGCTGCGGCGCAGTGTTTTCCTTCAGCCTGCGCGGCGACCGCGCCGCGGGCCGGCGCTTCGTCGAGGCACTGCAATTGTTCTCGCACTTGGCCAATGTCGGCGATGCGAAGTCGCTGGTGATTCATCCAGCCTCCACCACGCATTTCCGCGTGCCCGCCGAGCAATTGCGCGCGGCCGGCATCACCGAAGGCACGATGCGCTTGTCGGTTGGACTGGAAGATGCGGACGACCTGATCGAAGACCTGGCGCGCGGCCTGAAGGCGGCCGGCAAGGGAGCATGAGCATGCTGCTGCGTATCGATGGAAACGAGGCCTATTGCTACACCGGCGGCAAACGCTTCGATGCTTCCCTGCCGACCGTGGTGTTCGTGCATGGCGCGCAAAATGATCATTCGGTCTGGGCCTTGCAGACCCGTTATTTCGCCCATCATGGTTATGGCGTGCTGGCCGTGGACTTTCCCGGGCATGGCAGAAGTGCCGGACCGGCGCTGACGAGCATCGAGGCAATGAGCGCCTGGCTGCAAAGCCTGCTCGATGCCGTTGGCGTTGAACGTGCGATGTTGATCGGACACAGCATGGGATCGCTGGCAGCGCTCGAAACCGCGGCTTCTGCGCCCCAGCGTGTCGCGCGGCTGGCCCTGGTTGGCACTGCCTATCCGATGCGCGTCTCCGAAGCGCTGCTCGATGCGGCCCTGCACGACGAAGCGCGCGCGATCGACATGGTCAACATCTGGTCGCATTCGACGATGTCGCCCAAGCCGTCCTGCCCTGCCCCGGGCTTCAACGTCATCGGCGCTTCGCGGCGACTGATGCAGCAGGTATCGCAGCGCGGGCCCGACCATCTGTTCCATACCGACTTCAGCGTTTGCAATGCCTACGGCAACGGCGAGGCAGCCGCAGCAGCCGTGCGTTGTCCGACGCTGCTGCTGCTCGGCAGCCGCGACATGATGACGCCGCCGCGCGCCGCAGCCGGGCTGGGCAAAGCTATCGCCGGCGCGCGCACCTGCCGCATCGAAGGCAGCGGACATGCGTTGATGGCCGAACAGCCGGATGCGGTGCTGGAGGCGCTATACGGCTTTGCGCGGGAAGACTGACGCGTTTGCAGGCAACGGGGAAAACGCTTCCGCCAGCGTCGCAGCGAGTCCCGCCTCCACCGCTGCCTCGACGCGCTGTGCCATCGGCGTGTCGATGGCAGCAAAGGCGAACAGGCGATACACGTCGGCAAGGCGCAGTTGCTCGGGATTAACCAGCAGCGTCCAGCGATCCTGGCCTTGGTCGCGACGGCGGCCAAGCGGCAGACGCGCAGGCGCTTCCGTGTGCAGCCGCGCGACCCAGCCGGCATCCAGCATCTGCTGCAGCAACTGCTCGCTTTCGTCGAAGCCGATGCGGGTGCGTTGACGCAGTGTGTTGGCGTCCACCGCAGCAAACGCATCGTGCCGCGCCTGATATAGCACTTCGAGCAGCGCCACCGCGTCGAGAAACACGCCTCCGGGCGTGGGTTGATGCCACCACCGTTCGTGCCGCACCACGGGAAGCGCGGCCGAGATCACTGCGCCGACCAGCGTAATCAACCAGCCGAGGTACACCCAGACCAGGAACAGCGGCACCGCGGCCAGCGTGCCATAAAGCACCGTGTAGGTTGGAAAGCGGCCGATGAACAGGGCAAAGAGCCGCTTCGTCACTTCGAATGCCAGCGCCGCGAACAATCCGCCCCAAGCCGCATCCGTAGGTCGCACCAGGCGGTTCGGCACCACCAGGTACAACAGCGTGAACGCGCCGCAGGACAGGCCCAGCGACAGCAAGCCGTAGGCCAGTTCGCCAAGCAGCGGAATACGCTTGACCATGCCATTGGTCGCGGTGAACAGATAGCCGGTGAGGCTAAAGGAGACACCGATCAGCAAGGGGCCGAGCGTGATCACGGCCCAGTACATCAGGATGCGCTGCACGAAAGGCCGCTCGGCGCGCACACGCCAGATGCGGTTCAAGGTACGGTCAACCGTGCCGATCATGGCCACTGCCGTCAGTATCAGTGCCACCGCGCCGACCGCGGACAGCTTGGTCGCCTGGCGGGCGAACTGGTTCAGGTAATTCAGGATGGTGTTGGCAATGCCGGGCGGCATCAGGTTGCGCAACAGATAGGATTCGAGCGCATCACGGAAGGCGTTGAACAGCGGGAAGGTAGTGAAGATCGCAAACGCAATCGTCAACAGCGGCACCAGCGCCAGCACCATCGTGAAGGTCAGGCTGCCCGCCACCTGCGGCAATCGTTCCTCGCGCAGTCGCCGCATCGCGAAAAGGAGCAGGTCGCGCATGCGCAGATGCGGCTGGTCCGCCGGCAAAGGAGATTCGACAAAGCGCATGCTTGATCCGGGCAGCCTCGGGGTTTGGTCTACACAAAGCCCCTATAATACCAAGCATGACTCAGCGCCCGCTCACCCTGCTTGTCCTCTACTACTCCCGGCATGGAGCTACCCGCAAAATGGCAGACCTGATCTGTCAGGGAATCGATGGCGTGCCCGGTTGCGAAGCCCGTCTGCGCACCGTTCCCGCGGTATCGACAGTGACCGAAGCCAGCGCGCCGGCCATACCCGGTGACGGACCGCCCTATGTGGAAAGGGAAGATCTGGCCGAATGCGATGGCCTGGCGCTAGGCTCGCCAACCCGATTCGGCAACATGGCTGCGGCAATGAAATATTTCTGGGACGGCACCAGCGCCGAATGGCTGGCCGGCACCCTCGCCGGCAAACCGGCCTGCGTATTCACCTCCACCGGCAGCCTGCACGGTGGCCAGGAATCGACGCTGCTGTCGATGATGCTGCCACTGCTGCATCATGGCATGCTGCTGCTCGGTCTGCCCTATACCCATCCGGAACTGATGACCACTGCCAGCGGCGGCTCGCCCTACGGCGCAAGCCATTGGGCCGGTCTGAACGGCGATCGGCAGTTATCGGAAGACAGTCGCAACCTCACGATCGCGCTCGGCAAGCGTTTGGCGCAAACCGCCTTGAAACTGCGAGGCTTATGATGGAAAACCGCATGCAACGATTCTGCTACGCTGGGGCAGTGACCAGCCTCGCCGCGCTGATCGCCCTGTGCATCGCCTGGGAAACCGTGCTCGCGCCGCTGCGTCCGGGCGGCTCCTGGCTGGCGCTGAAGGTGCTGCCCCTGCTGCTGCCATTGCGCGGCATCCTCAAACGCGACATCTACACGCTGCAATGGTCGTCGATGCTGATCCTGCTTTATCTGGCCGAAGGCGTCGTGCGCGGCCTCACCGACCGCGACATGTCGGCGATCCTGGCCTGGATCGAAGTAGCGCTGGTATGCATCTTCTTCGTCTGCTCGCTGCTGTATCTGCGCCCATACAAGCGGGCGGCGAAGATGCTGGCGCGGCAAGTCATCAAGAAAGCTTCGGAATCCGTCAATGAATAATTTTCTCGACCTTTGCCGCGAGACCATCGGCGCCTCGCATGTGATCACCGACGCGGCTGACATGGCCGGCTATCTGACGGATTGGCGCCGTCGCTTCACCGGCCGCGCGCTGGCAGTGCTGCGGCCAGGAAGCACCGAGGAAGTGGCGGCGCTGGTGCGTCTGTGCCGGCAGTTCGGCGTGCCGATGGTGCCGCAGGGCGGCAACACCGGTCTGGTGCTGGGCAGCGTGCCAGACGACACAGGCAATGAAGTCGTGCTGTCGCTCGGCCGCATGAACCGCATCCGCGCGGTCGATACGGTCAATAACACGATGACTGTCGATGCTGGCTGCGTGCTGGCGACGATACAGAACACGGCGGCCGAAGCCGAGCGCCTGTTTCCGCTGTCCCTCGCCGCTGAAGGCAGCTGCACTATCGGCGGCAATCTCGCCAGCAATGCTGGGGGCACCGGCGTGCTGCGCTACGGTAATGCGCGCGAGCTCTGCCTGGGGCTTGAAGTCGTGACGGCGCAGGGCGAAATCTGGGATGGCCTGCGAGGACTGCGCAAGGACAATACCGGCTACGACCTGCGCGACCTGTACATCGGCTCGGAAGGCACGCTCGGCATCATCACCGGCGCGGTGCTGAAGTTGTTCCCGCAACCAAAGGCCAAGGTCACCGCGCTGGCGGCGATGTCTTCGCCTGACGATGCGCTGGCCCTGCTGACGCTGGCGCAGGATCGATGCGGCGCCACGCTGACCGGCTTCGAACTGATGTCGCGCTTTTGCCTGGAACTGGTTGCCAAGCATTACCCGCAGATGCAGCCGCCCTTCCCGCAACCATATGCGCAGTATGTGCTGCTGGAGCTGTCGGACAGCGAGTCCGAGGAACATGCGATGAGCCTGTTTGAGAGCCTGATCACCGAGGCGCTCGAGACCAACAGAATTCAGGACGCGGTGGTGGCCGGATCACTGGCCCAGTCGCGCGCGCTGTGGGACCTGCGCGAGCATATCCCGCTGGCCCAGGCCAATGAGGGCAAGAACATCAAGCATGATGTGTCGGTGCCGATTTCGCGCATCGGCGACTTCATACGTGAAACCGATGCCCTGCTGCAGCAGGCCTTTCCCGGCATCCGCATGGTCACCTTCGGGCATCTTGGCGACGGCAATCTGCATTACAACGTTTCGCCGCCGCTGGGCGTGTCCGACGTGGAATTCATCGGGCGGCAGCACGAAGTCAACCAGGTCGTTCACGACAGCGTGCACCGGCATCTCGGTTCGATCTCGGCCGAGCATGGATTGGGCGCCCTGAAGCGTGATGAGATCCGGCAGTACAAGTCCGACGTCGAACTCGTGCTGATGGCCACCATCAAGCGGGCGCTCGATCCGGACAATCTGATGAACCCGGGCAAGGTTCTGCCAGCCTGATTTTCTTCCAATGCGACGAGGCCGCGCCGCCGCAAGGCAGCGCGGCCTTTGGCTATTTGCCTGCGGCCTTCTCAGCCCGGTCTTCGGGTAATCGTCCAGTCAAGAATGTAAACCCGGAAAATTGAACTGATTTCACACTTCTACCACTCAGTGTCCATTGCTTGCGCGGTTCTTCGCAAGCACCACGATGTCTGAGGTGACCGATGACACAAGCCTTCAATGATGATTTATTCATTGCATTTGCTGCGCTCACCGATCTGGATGCCGAGCATCTGCGCCATGGTGGGTCTTTCACGGTAGACGGCGTCGAATGCGCAATGCTCGCGGGACGGGATGGCGCAAACAACACGCTGAGCTGCCAGGTGGACTTCGGCCTACCGCCATCCGAAAGGATGACTGCCACTCTCTCCTCCCTGCTTGAGCTGAATTATCTGCAGGCCCCGCACGGCGCCTGCTTCACGATCGCGCCCGGCACAGGTCATGTCGTGTATGTGCTGAATCTCCCCATCAGCGAGATGAGCGCTGAAGATCTCGCCGCTGCCTTTGAGGCCTGCGCGACGCAGGCCAGAGAATGGCGCCAACATCATTTCCTCGATCAAACGCCAACGGAAGACTCTCGATCGCGGATGTCAGTCATGCAGCTTGCATGAGAACTGGCGTGCGGCTATGCGCCGCGATGCCTGCACAGCGCAATGCGCTTTCCTTCGATGTCCTCACAAAGAGAGGTGATCCATGCACTCTGTCATTGGCTCGCAGACACGTCGACAACTTATCCACTCGGTTTCACGGCCGACGCTGAGCAACAACTGCTCCAGGCGCACATTCGAGCAGCGGCAAACTCCCAATGCATGGCAGGCCAATACGGGCAATGTCGACCCGTCGCATTACCGCCAGGGCAAGCGTGCTTATCACGATCGCAAACCCATACCAGACGTGGCTTCGGCGATTGCAGTGCCAGCCCAGCTCGATGTAGCCGCGACGCTCAAGCATTTCGATCAGGCACTGCCGCAGGGAGCGCAATCACTGCCCGCTTTCATGCCCGTCATCGATACGTTGCTGCTGTCCATGACTTCACGCGGCATCGACAAGATCGGACGCCGGGAGGGCGCGGGCAATCTTCTGACCGCGCTTGCTTCCCTGCAAAGCGCGCAGAAGGTTCTGCTGTGCACTGGATTTAATGTCGCACCCGGGATGCCGGAAACCGATGGCCCGGTGGGCACGGCGATACTCGCCTATGCGTTGGCACGCTGCGGCAAGACACCAGTCGTTGTTGTCGATGAATTGAATGAGCCTTTGATGCGTGAAGCGCTGCGTGTGCTGGATCCTGCATTTGCGGCCAAGGTTCAGATCGAGAGAATGCCTGGCACGCATGAGGACCGCGCGGCACAGGCGCATCAGATGCTGCAAGGCATCCGACCTGACGTTGTGATGCATATCGAGGTTCCGGGTCGCAATAGCAAAGATATCTACAGCAACATGGTTGGGGTTTCGATCGACGACTATAACAAGCCCCACGATGAGCTGATGAACGTGGCGAATTGTGAAGGCATTCCAACGATAGGCGTAGGCGACGGTGGCAACGAGTCCGGAATGGGAGGCGCATTGAACGTACCGACCGCGATCAATGGCAATGAGATGCAGGCAGTCGTACCTGCAATGCATCAGATATTCGCGTGGAACTCGAATCTCGGCGCCATCGCTCCGGCAGAGCTTCTGATCGCATTCAATGAGGGAGCGTCGTCAAAGCATCGCGCCTGCACGGGTGTTCAGCTCGTGGAAATCATCAGCGCGTTGCTTAAGGGTGGCGCTGTGGACGGCGTTACGCGTGGATCGAAGCTCGATGAGAAAGGTGTGGATCGGAAGGGCCAACCTGCATACACGGCAGTCGATGGACATCCGTCTTCGCGTCATGTCGCCGATCTTGAAGCGTTGCATTCGATCGTCGATTTGATGCATACACTCAATTGCATCTGCTCAGGCACGCCTACCTGCTGACCGGTCGCTACTAATCGTTCGCATTCCAACGCAAGCTTGACCCGGCATGAACACGCGTCGATTCCATGCCGGGCCGAGCGTTGGAAATAGAGGTTTTTATCAGTGCTGCGGTACAGTACCGCGCCAGGCACCGGTTTCCTGCCCTTTGCCTTCCAGTAGTTCCTTGTAGCTCTTCAGATTGTTCTTCAACTGGAGCTTTACCATGCCCAACGCATCACCCACCTTCTCTTCGAAGGATTGCGGATCGTAGTCCATTTGCAGCGTCACGCGGGTAGTGTTGTCGGTGATCTTGTGGAAGGTGACAACGCCGGCATTCTTCACCCCGCCAGTGCTGCGCCATGCGATGCGCTTGTCCGGAATCTGCTCGGTGATTTCGGCATCCCACTCTTCTTCCTTGCCTGCCACGGAGGCACGCCAGTGCAGATGGGTATCGTCGATCTGCCGGATTTCGTGCACCGAGTCCATGAATTTCGGCAGTTCCTCAAATTGCGTCCACTGGTTGTAGGCAGTGCTGACCGGAACGTTCACATCGATACTATCCATCGTCGAAGACATCATTCCCGATGCGCGGGATTTCCCGAGTTGCTTGGAAAGTAGCATGCCGCCAACGGCGAGCGCGGCAATCGTCAATAGTCGATTCATGATTTGCATTTCCTCCGGATTGGGTTGGTGTTCATGAAGGCTTCTGGCGCCGGCGCATCGCGCTGAGTGCGCAGGCAAGCATGCCGAGTACATATGCCTTACTGACAATGACATCCGCAATTTAGTTCGTGGAGCATGACGCCGGTTTGCGTAGCAACGTCCGCCGCGTGCCGGTCTGCCAAGACACAGAGAGAAGATCGAGAAGAAGAGAAGAAGAAATCTGGCCTGCCCAAGAGGATTCGAACCTCTGACCCTCGGCTTAGAAGGCCGATGCTCTATCCAACTGAGCTATGGGCAGCGTGTTTCGCCTGAAACAGGCGCTGGAATGAAAACGGGCTGTCAAAGACAGCCCGCTGTGATGCTGGTCGGAGTACAAGGATTCGAACCTTGGACCCCCTGCTCCCAAAGCAGGTGCGCTACCGGGCTGCGCCACACTCCGAAGGAACCAGACTATACAGCAAGCCTACTGGTCGGTCAATTTGATGATGTACCGGCTCGAGCGCAGTGCAGATTAGGCGCGGATCTTGTCAGCAATCCTGTTTGCCATGCGTTCAGCGGTTTCCGCATTCTTTGCCTCAACCATCACGCGGATCAGCGGCTCGGTGCCGGACGGACGAATGAGTAACCGTCCTTCATTGCCCAGTTCCTGTTCCACCTTTTCTTTTTCATGCAGCACCGCCATGCTCGCTTGCCAGTCGTAGCCTGGCGTCACCCTTACATTGACCAGGGTTTGCGGATACAGCGCCAGATCCTCGGTACACTTCGCCAGGGAATCGCCACAGCGACGCAGTGCGGACAGTACCTGTAGCGCCGAGACGATGCCATCGCCGGTCGTATGCTTGTCCAGGCACAGCAAGTGGCCCGATCCCTCTCCGCCCAATTGCCACCCACGTTCCTGCAGCACTTCCAGTACGTAACGATCACCGACCTTTGCCCGAGCGAAGCCGATTCCCATTTCGCGGAAGGCAACTTCGAGCGCCATATTGGTCATCAGGGTCCCGACCACGCCGGGCACGGCCCCCAGCTTTTGCCGGTCTCGGACCATGATGTAGAGCAGCTCATCGCCGTTGTACAGACGTCCATTACTGTCAACCATCAGCAGCCGATCCGCATCGCCGTCCAACGCGATGCCGATATCAGCACCTCGCTCACGCACCGCGGCAATCAGGTTGTCCGGCGCGGTCGCACCATGAGCATCGTTGATGTTCATCCCATTCGGCTGGTTGCCAATGGCGAACACTTCGGCGCCAAGCTCATGAAACACATCCGGGGCGATGTGGTAAGCCGCGCCGTGCGCACAATCCACGACCAACTTCAGGCCGCGCAGGTCAAGCTCGTTCGGAAACGTACTCTTGCAAAATTCGATATAGCGCCCGCGCGCATCTTCCAGTCGTTTGGCGCGACCCAGTTTCTCAGAAGGCACGCATTCCAGCGGTGCCTCGAGCGCGTCTTCGATGGCCGATTCAGTTTCATCAGGCAACTTGTTGCCGGTAGCCGAAAAGAATTTGATGCCGTTATCGTGGAAGGGGTTGTGCGAAGCGGAAATCACCACGCCTGCAGAGAGACGCAATGCGCGAGTCAGATAGGCAACCGCCGGCGTAGGAAGCGGGCCTGCCAGCATGGTATCGACACCAGCGGCAGAAAAACCGGCTTCCAACGCGGCTTCGAGCATGTAGCCGGAAATACGGGTGTCCTTGCCTATGAGTACAACCGGTCGCGCATTGCCATGTTGTTCACCACGCACGAGAACTTTGCCAGCAGCGAAACCGAGTCGCATCACAAAGTCTGGGGTGATAGGAGCTTCACCCACCGTTCCTCGAACACCGTCGGTGCCAAAATATTTTCTTTTCATAAATCATTTCCGTTTGTACCGGGTTGGCTTAGCGAAGCGCCTGCCATACCTTTAATGCATCCACAGTGGCACCGACATCATGCACCCGCACAATATCGGCACCTTGCTGTGCGCACATGATTGCCGCAGCGACGCTCCCGACAACACGATCATCAACGGGTTTCCCGGTGATGGTGCCAATTATGGACTTGCGCGACACTCCCACTAGTAGAGGGAAATCAAGTTGCTGTCGCAACAATGCAATGTATTTCAATAGAGCAATATTATGCGCTGTAGTTTTCCCGAAGCCAATTCCTGGATCGATACAAAGTCGGCCTCGAGCAACACCGGCATTCAACAGCTCCTGCGTCCGCTCGTGCAGAAAGCTTTGGACTTCAGCGCATACATCGTCGTAATGCGGCTGGACCTGCATCGTTGCCGGGTCGTTTTGCATGTGCATCACGCAAATACCGCAATCACTACCTTCCAGCGCCTCTAATGCGCCCGTCGCACGAAATCCATTGACGTCATTGATCATGTCCGCGCCGGCCACAAGCGCTTCGCGCATTACCAGCGGATTGCGAGTATCCACGGATATAGGTTTGCCGCAATCTCGCAGCGCATATAACACTGGAAGCAAACGTTCCAATTCTTCCGCCACTGGCAAGGGATCGATGCCTGGACGAGTCGACTCGGCACCGATATCGACAATATCCGCGCCCTCAGCGATCATTTGCTCGGCACGGTCGATGGCACTCTCCAAGGCTTGATAACGACCGCCATCGGAGAAGGAATCGGGCGTGACATTGAGTATGCCCATTACCAAGGGGCGTGACCCCGGGCCATTCAGCGGTAGCCTGTAGCGACCGCAAATCATGGTGGATTGCATGCCGAATTCCAAAACAAGAAAGGCGAGGATTTTACTCCTCGCCTTTCTTGTTGCTGATGGAATTACAAGTTTCTAGCTCGATGGCGCGTTTGCGTTAGGCCGGTGCCGGCGCCGTCGGAGTCAATCCGCCGCTGTTGCTATCCGGCGTGCGCCGTGGCGGCACACCGGATTTCGGCGGACGCGGTTCGCGGCCTTCCATGATGTCGTTGATCTGGTCCGCATCGATGGTCTCCCATTCGAGCAGCGTATTGGCCATCAAATCCACCTTGGCCTTGTTCTCCTCAATCAGGCGGCGCGACAGCGCATATTGCGTATCCAGAATGCTGCGAATTTCCTGATCGACCTTTTGCTGCGTCGCCTCGGATACGGTCTTTGCGGACATGCGTCCGAAATAGTTATCCTGCTCGGCATCTTCGTAGACCATCGTGCCCAAGGTTTCCGACATGCCGTAACGCGTCACCATGGCACGTGCCAGTTTGGTCGCGCGCTCGAAGTCGTTTGAAGCGCCGGTGGACATCTGATGCATGAACACTTCTTCAGCAATACGTCCGGCGAACAGGATCGCGATTTCCTCGAGCATCTTGTCCTTGTACATATTGACGCGGTCATGCTCGGGCAGTTGCCACGTCAGACCCAAGGCAAAACCGCGCGGCATGATCGTTACCTTGTGCACCGGATCCGCTTTGGGCAACAGCTTGGCAACCACTGCGTGACCAGACTCATGGTAAGCGGTATTGCGGCGCTCTTCCTCGCGCATGACGGCGGACTTGCGCTCCGGACCCATGACGATCTTGTCCTTCGCATCTTCAAAATCCTGCATTTCCACCAGACGCTTGTTGCGTCGGGCAGCAAACAGAGCCGCTTCATTGACCAGGTTCGCAAGATCGGCGCCAGAGAAACCCGGCGTACCGCGCGCCAGCACATCCGCCTTGACGTCCGGAGCAATCGGCACCTTGCGCATATGCACGTAAAGAATCTGCTCGCGACCGCGAATATCCGGCAAACCGACGATCACCTGTCGATCGAAACGGCCGGGACGCAGCAGCGCCTTGTCCAGCACGTCAGCGCGGTTGGTTGCAGCAATGACGATGACACCGGTGTTGGCTTCGAAACCATCCATCTCGACCAGCAACTGGTTCAGCGTCTGCTCGCGTTCATCGTTACCGCCGCCCATGCCGGCGCCACGATGGCGACCGACCGCGTCGATCTCGTCGATGAAGATAATGCAGGGCGAATGCTTTTTCGCATTCTCGAACATGTCGCGGACGCGGGAAGCACCCACGCCGACAAACATCTCGACAAAGTCCGAACCGGAGATGGTGAAGAACGGGACTTTCGCTTCGCCGGCGATTGCGCGGGCGAGCAAGGTTTTACCGGTACCCGGCGGGCCAACCATCAGCACGCCACGCGGGATGCGACCACCCAGCTTCTGGAACTTGGTCGGATCGCGCAGGAAGTCGACCAGCTCCTGCACCTCTTCCTTGGCTTCATCGCAACCCGCCACGTCGGCGAAGGTAATCGCATTGCTGTTCTCATCCAGCATGCGCGCCTTGGATTTGCCAAAGGAGAATGCGCCTCCCTTGCCGCCGCCCTGCATCTGACGCATGAAAAACACCCAGACGCCGATCAGCAGCAGCATCGGGAACCAGGAAATGAAAACTTGGGAAAGGAAGGATGGCGGTTCCGGTTGCTTGACGTCGAACTTCACGTCGTTATTGACCAGGTCGCCGATCAGGCCGCGGTCGAGATTGGTGACCGTCGCCTTGATCTTCTTGCCATCCACCGTGGTCGCAATAATGCTGCGATCCTCAATGGTAGCCTCCTTGATATGCTTGGCCTTCACCTCGTCCAGGAAGTCCGAATACGCTATGGGCGTTGCGCCACCGGACAGGCCGCGGTCATCGAACTGTTTAAAAACAGTAAAGAGGACCAAGGCAATCACCACCCATATGGCGGCTTTGGAAAACATGTTGTTCACTAGAACTCCTTAGGCTCAGGAAAGGCCCCTCTCACGGACGAATTGATTCTACCCGCAATAGAACCCGCTTACTAGGCACGATATCGGGCCGAATCCGGGCTGAATCAAGAGCAAAAAGTGCGAAAAATTGACTCAACCGGGGTTTTTTAACACTTTGCCCAACAAAAAGACTTCGGAAGATTTGTCCCTGCTTGCCTTCGGTTTTTTCTGAATCACGGTTTTGAATTCGCTCCGGAATTTCGCAAGAATCTCATTAAAACCGGTTCCGTTGAAACATTTGACGAGAAGACTGCCCGAAGGTTTCAGATGGGCACGTGCAAAATCAAGCGCCAGGTCAATGATGTGCTCGACCCGCGCGGCATCGGTGACGGCGATGCCGGACAGATTCGGCGCCATGTCCGACAGCACCAAGTCCACCTTCCGATCGCCGACGACTTGTTCCAGCTGAGTCAGCACATCGTCCTCGCGAAAGTCGCCAAGAATGAAGTGCACATCGGCAATCGGCTCCATCGGCAGCATGTCCAGTCCGATGATGATGCCGTCTATGCCGCCGCCCGGCTTTCCGGCCAGCTTCTGGCGCGCATATTGTGACCAGCTGCCGGGCGTACTACCCAGGTCGACAATGATCTGGCCCGGTCGTATCAGCTTCTCGGCTTCGTCGATTTCCTTAAGCTTGTAGGCCGCACGGGCCCGGAAACCTTCCTTCTGCGCCAGCTTCACATAGGGATCGTTGACATGATCGTGAAGCCAGTTTTTGTTCAATTTGTTCTTGGCCATTCGCTTAAAATACCGCTTTTAAAGGATAGTCATGCTTAAACTCACACCCGCAGAGCGCAGCGCTTTGCGTTCCGAAGCTCACGGCCTCAATCCCATCGTCCTGATCGGCGATGCCGGCCTGACGCCGGCGGTCATGAAGGAAATCGATGCCGGCCTCAATGCCCACGGCCTGATCAAGGTACGCGTCTTTGGCGACGACCGCGATGAACGCATCGCCATCTACGACAAGATTTGCAATGAATTGGGCGCAGCGCCGATTCAGCATATCGGCAAACTGCTGGTGGTGTACCGACCGAAGCAGGAAGAGAAGAAAGCGCGCGGCACCAGAAAGGCAGGCGGCTTGCGCGAAGTCACCATCGTCAAGCCGAGCGCGAGCGGCACCAAGCGTCCTTCAGTTACCCGCGTGCTGGTCAAGGGAAATGAACGGGTCACCGCGGGCGGCAATATCAAGCGCGCGAAACGGCGCCAGACCAGTCAAAAGAAATCAGCTCTCGGCCGCGGTTGACGCGTGGCGGACGCATTTCCGGCAGCGCTTGCCTTCGTCCCCATCCGCGAGACGCAGACGCAGCCCGCCGGCCAAATGGCTGAGCAGAGAAAATCGAAATACCGGCTTTCTCTTCAGCCCTCTTTCTAGACGTAACGCACTTCCAGGACTTCGTATTCGCGTATGCCCGCCGGCGCCTGAACTTCCGCGACATCACCCGCCGACTTGCCAATCAAGGCGCGCGCGATCGGCGACGTGATGGATACTTTGTTTTCCTTCAGGTCAGCTTCGTCGACGCCGACGATCTGATAAGTGACCTCGTCGCCGCTCTCCAAGTCTTCCAGCACCACCGTCGAGCCGAATACGACGCGCCCATCCTTGTCCAGCAATGACGGATCGATGATTTGCGCAGCGCTCAGCTTGCCTTCGAGTTCTGCGATCCGACCCTCGATGAAGCTCTGGCGCTCCTTGGCGGCATCGTATTCAGCGTTTTCGGACAGATCACCCTGCGCGCGCGCTTCGGCGATGGCGCTGATGACGGCCGGACGATCCTTCGATTTCAGGCGCGCCAATTCCTGCTTCAGCAATTCCGCGCCGTGCTTGGTGATGGGAACAGAACTCATATTTTTATCCGCCTAAATGAAAACCACAGAGGCCGCAAGAAGAATTCCCCGGCGTACCGGGGAATTCATTGCAGCCTCTGTGGCTATAAAAGTGATGGGCTAGTTTAAGGTTTTGTGCAGGCCTTGTAAATCGTAGGCATGCAGTTCGTTGAGGTGGGCCATGCCCTCGACCGCGGCCTCGGCGCCAGCGATCGTGGTGTAGGTTGTCACCCGCGCCGCAAGTGCCGACGTACGGATCGCACGCGAATCGACGATCGCATTGCGCTTTTCTTCCACCGTGTTGATGACCAGGGCAATTTCATTGTTCTTGATCATGTCCACGATGTGCGGCCGGCCTTCGGCAACCTTGTTGACGGTTTCGACCGGGATGCCCGCCGCGCTGATCGCAGCAGCAGTCCCCTTCGTCGCCACTACCGAGAAGCCGATCGCTACCAAATCGCGCGCCACCTGCACCGCGCGCGGCTTGTCGCTGGCCTTCACCGACAGGAACACCTTGCCCGAGCTCGGCAGACGCACGCCGGCGCCCATCTGCGACTTCACGAACGCTTCGCCGAAGGTACGGCCCACACCCATGACTTCGCCGGTCGACTTCATTTCCGGTCCGAGGATGGTATCCACGCCTGGGAATTTCACGAACGGGAACACCGCTTCCTTCACGCTGTAGTAAGGCGGCACGACTTCATTGATGACGCCCTGGCTATCCAGCGACTGGCCGACCATGCAGCGCGCCGCGATCTTGGCCAGTTGCAGGCCGGTCGCCTTCGATACATACGGCACGGTGCGCGATGCACGCGGGTTTACCTCAAGCACATACACCACGTCGCGGGTTTCGCCATCGACTTGCTGCTGCTGAATGGCGAACTGCACATTCATCAGGCCGACCACGTTCAGGCCCTTGGCCATCAGCGCGGTCTGGCGCTTGAGTTCATCGATGGTCGCCTGCGATAAGGAATACGGCGGCAGCGAGCAGGCCGAATCGCCCGAGTGCACGCCAGCCTGTTCGATATGTTCCATCACGCCGCCGATGAAGGTGCGCTTACCGTCGGACAGGCAGTCGACGTCGACTTCGATCGCATCGTTCAGGAAGCGGTCCAGCAGCACCGGCGAATCGTTGGACACCTTCACCGCTTCACGCATGTAGCGCTCGAGATCGCGCTGCTCGTGCACGATTTCCATCGCGCGGCCGCCCAGCACATAGGACGGACGCACCACCAGCGGATAGCCGATTTCCTGCGCCAGGCGCAGCGCTTCTTCCTCGGTGCGCGCGGTGCGGTTCGGCGGCTGGCGCAGTTCCAGGTCCTGCAGCAGCTTCTGGAAACGCTCGCGGTCTTCGGCGGCGTCGATCATGTCCGGCGAGGTGCCGACGATGGGCACGCCATTGGCTTCAAGATCCAGCGCCAGCTTCAGCGGGGTCTGACCGCCGTACTGCACGATCACGCCGTAAGGCTTTTCCTTGTCGACGATTTCCAGCACGTCTTCCAGCGTCAGCGGCTCGAAGTACAGGCGGTCGGAAGTGTCGTAGTCGGTGGACACAGTCTCCGGGTTGCAGTTGACCATGATGGTTTCATAGCCGTCATCCCGCATTGCCAGCGCCGCATGCACGCAGCAGTAGTCGAACTCGATGCCCTGGCCGATGCGGTTCGGACCGCCGCCCAGCACCATGATCTTCTTGCGGTCGGTCGGGCGCGACTCGCACTCTTCCTCGTAGGTCGAATACATGTAGGCGGTGCCGGTGTCGAATTCGCCGGCGCAGGTGTCGACGCGCTTGTAGACCGGGCGCACATTCAGCGCGCGGCGACGCTCGCGCACGGCCTTGTCGGTGGTCTTCAGCAGCTTGGCGAGGCGACGGTCGGCGTAGCCCTTGCGCTTCAACTGCAGCAGCACGTCCTTGCTCAGGCCTTCCAGCGTCTGGGTTTCCAGCCACAGTTCGATGTCGACGATTTCCTTGATCTGCGCCAGGAACCACGGATCGATATGGGTCAGCGCCTGGACTTCTTCCAGCGTGAAGCCCTGGGCGAACGCATCGCCGACGTACCAGATCCGCTCCGGACCCGGCTCGCCGAGTTCTTCCTCGATCACCTCGCGGTCGACCGTCTTTTCGTTCATGCCGTCGACGCCGACTTCCAGTCCGCGCAGCGCTTTCTGAAAGGATTCCTGGAAGGTACGGCCGATCGCCATCACCTCGCCCACCGATTTCATCTGCGTGGTCAGGTGGCTGTCGGCCTGCGGGAATTTCTCGAACGCGAAGCGCGGGATCTTGGTGACGACATAGTCGATGCTCGGCTCGAACGAGGCCGGGGTCGCGCCGCCGGTGATCTCGTTGCGCAGCTCGTCCAGCGTGAAGCCGACCGCCAGCTTGGCCGCGATCTTCGCGATCGGGAAACCGGTGGCCTTCGACGCCAGCGCCGAGGAACGCGACACGCGCGGATTCATCTCGATAACGATCATGCGGCCGTCCTTCGGATTGATCGCGAACTGCACGTTCGAGCCGCCGGTGTCGACGCCGATCTCGCGCAGCACCGCCAGCGAGGCGTTGCGCATGATCTGGTATTCCTTGTCGGTCAGCGTCTGGGCCGGCGCGACGGTGATCGAGTCACCGGTATGCACGCCCATCGGATCCAGGTTTTCGATCGAGCAGACGATGATGCAGTTGTCCTTCTTGTCGCGGACGACTTCCATCTCGAATTCTTTCCAGCCGATCAGCGATTCCTCGATCAGCAGCTCATTCGTCGGCGAGGCTTCCAGGCCGCGCTTGCAGATGGCTTCGAATTCCTCGGCGTTGTAGGCGATGCCGCCGCCGCTGCCGCCCATCGTGAACGACGGACGGATGATGACCGGAAAGCCGACGGTCTTCTGCACTGTCCATGCTTCGTCCAGGCTGTGCGCAATGCCGGAACGGGCCGAACCGAGGCCGATCTTGGTCATCGCATCCTTGAACTTGGAGCGGTCCTCGGCCTTGTCGATGGCTTCCGGCGTCGCGCCGATCAGCTCGCACTTGTATTTGTCGAGCACGCCGTTGCGCCACAGATCGAGCGCGCAGTTCAGCGCGGTCTGGCCGCCCATGGTCGGCAGGATCGCGTCCGGGCGTTCCTTGTCGATGATGCGCTCCACCATCTGCCAGGTGATCGGCTCGATGTAGGTGACATCGGCCATTTCCGGGTCGGTCATGATGGTCGCCGGATTGCTGTTGACCAGGATGACGCGATAGCCTTCCTGGCGCAGCGCCTTGCAGGCCTGGGCGCCGGAATAGTCGAATTCGCAGGCCTGGCCGATCACGATCGGGCCAGCGCCGATGATCAATATGCTTTTAATGTCGTTGCGCTTAGGCATGTTTGTGTTTCTCCATCATCGCCACGAAGCGATCGAACAGGGGGGCGATATCGGTCGGGCCCGGAGACGCCTCCGGATGACCCTGGAAGCAGAAGGCCGGGCGGTCGGTGCGCTCGAAGCCCTGCAGGGAATTGTCGAACAGCGACACATGGGTGACGCGGCAGTTGGCCGGCAGCGTTGCGGCGTCCACTGCAAAGCCGTGGTTCTGCGAGGTGATCATCACCCGCTTGCTGTCCAGGTCCTGCACCGGGTGGTTGGCGCCGTGGTGGCCGAACTTCATTTTCAGCGTGCGCGCGCCGGAAGCCAGCGCCATCAGCTGGTGGCCAAGGCAGATGCCGAAGGTCGGGATGCCGCGCTCGATCAATTCCTGCGAGGCGCGGATGGCGTAATCGCAGGGCTCCGGATCGCCCGGGCCGTTGGACAGGAAGATGCCGTCCGGATTGAGCTTCAGCGCGTCTTCGGCGCTGGCCTGCGCCGGCAGAACGGTGATCTTGCAGCCGCGCTCGGCCAGCATGCGCAGGATGTTGTACTTCACGCCGTAGTCGTACGCGACCACGTGGAATTTCGGCGCTTCCTGCTTGCCGACGCCGGCGCCGAGTTTCCACTCGGTTTCGGTCCAGACATACGGCTCTTTCGTGGAAACGACTTTTGCCAGGTCCATGCCCGACAGGCCGGGGAAGGAACGCGCCAGGGCCAGCGCATCTTCGACCGTGGCATCCGCGCCGGCGAGAATCGCACCGTTCTGCGCGCCCTTTTCGCGCAGCAGGCGCGTCAGGCGGCGGGTGTCGATGTTGGCGATGCCAACCACGTTCTGCGATTTCAGATAGTCGGACAGCGATTGCTGTGCTCGGAAATTCGATACGCGCAGCGGCAGATCGCGAATGATCAGTCCGGCGGCATGGATGCGTGAGGCTTCGACGTCTTCGGCATTGACGCCGGTGTTGCCGATGTGCGGATAGGTCAGCGTGACGATCTGGCTGTTGTAGCTGGGGTCGGTGAGGATTTCCTGGTAGCCCGTCATCGCAGTGTTGAACACGACTTCGCCGATGGTCTGACCGGAAGCGCCGATCGAGACCCCGTGGAAAATCGAGCCATCCGCGAGCGCGAGTATGGCCGGAACTGGTTGGCCCTGGAAGAATGGCGGCAAGGGTAACTCCTGGTGTGGTTACCGCCGCGCGCTGGGCCGGAACAACTTGTCAACAACTCTCGCCCGACGCGATCGCGCGATCGATGGAGCTGCCGGGTTATCTCGGGACTGGAAAGGAAGAATTGCGCTACGGCGGGTGATATTTGGCTAAACCGCAGAATTATAGCCGCACCGACACTCTGCAGGCAAATTGCTTTGCCTGCAGAGTTACCGCCATCAGCGTTGTCGTCAGGAATTCAGTGCGGCGATGCCAGCCTTGGCAATCTGCACGTCTTCGGAAGATTTGACGCCGGAAACGCCGACCGCGCCGACGCACTGGCCGCCGATCATCACCGGCACGCCGCCTTCGAGCATGCCTTCCAGTTCCGGCGCGGTGATGAAGGAAAAGCGACCGTTGTTGATCATGTCTTCGTAAACCTTGGTTTCACGACGGCCGAGCGCGGCCGTACGAGCTTTGGCCGGCGCGATGTGCGCGGAAATCGGCGCAGCGCCATCCAGGCGCTGCAGCCACAGCAGGTGGCCGCCGTCATCGACGATGGAAATCGTCACAGCCCAGTTGTTGGCGATGGCTTCGGCTTCTGCAGCAGCAGCGATTTTCTTGGCTTCGGCGAGGCCCAATACTTGCTTCGATTGCATCATTACTCCTTGATAAGAAAGCGGGATTGTACGATAAGCGCACTAGGTTGCATTTGACTTCAGCGCAAGCTCCTCGGTCGCACCGACGGCACCCGATCTGCTCTTGCCCAGGCCGACCAGGCAGCGACGCCGCGCCAAGTCCCACAAATCGTGCAGCACCGCCCTGCCGCCGGGAAATTCCTCGACAGAGACGACACCACAGGAAGCGATCAGACCGAGGGACTGATCCGTTTCCGCGCCGACCTGTACCGCGAGCCGACAAAGGCGGTCGCCGAAACCGCGCGACGCCTGTGCATCCAGGCTGGCGGTGGTGATGGTGAATTCCGTGGCGCCGGTACGCGCCAGCGTATCGGTCTGGCGTATGGTGCGCTTGAGCGCCAGGCTGACGGCTTCCAGTACTGATTCCGGCATATCGCCGCCCGTGGCTGCCAATGCCAGGCACAAGAGCGTGAAATCCTGCCGGTGCCGCACCGTGTGGCGCAGCATCGCTTCGGCTTCGGAATGGAACACGTAAGGGGAAGTCAGGGATTGCGTCGCCGCATGGAAGTCGCCACTCTCGGCGCGCTCAAATTGATCCTGGCTGCGTACCAGTTGGGCCAGAATGTCCAGCCGCGACACCAGTTGCTCGGTCGGCATGCCCTTGGTGATCAGATCGGTGGCGCCGCACGCGCGGGCGCGTTCGCGCTCTTCGGGATCGTCGCTGCCGGACACCACCACAACCGGCATTTCCTTCAGCCGCCGCATCGGCGAGGCGCGCATGCGTTGCAACAAGCCATAGCCGTCGAGGCGTGGCATGGTCAGGTCCGTGATCACGAGCTGAATATCGGGATCGCGCAGCAGCTGTTCCCAAGCGTCCTCACCATCCGGGGCTTCGCGAAATTCGAACATGTGCTGCACATGCTTCATCAGAGTCGCCCGCACGATACGCGAGTCGTCCGCAATCAGCAGCACCGGCTTATCGGATGCACTGCGAATGCCATCTTTGTGAGCGCCAATCTCGCCAGCCATAGACCAACCTTTCGTCTTGAGAGAATTGCCGTAAAGCAAAAAACACTTTGACAATCCGCAAGGACTTCGCTTACATTTCGGACCTTGCATGGTACAAGCGAGAAAGAATGACAGTCAAACGCCACCGAATTCCGTCGATCCTGCTGGGATCTTGCCTGTTTGCAGCGATGCTGACGGCAGCCCCGCTCGCATCGAGCGCGGATCTGGCGATGGCCGCTGACGAGCCTGCGCCGCAGCATGGCATCGTGCACCGCGCATTCCACGCCTTCAGCGACCGCGCCAATGAACTTGCCATGCGCGCGCTCGGACTGATCGGCATCCGCTACAAATACGGCGGCAATACGCCGGAAAGCGGCCTCGATTGCAGCGGCCTGGTGCGTTACGTGTTCAAGCAAACCTGGGGCGCCGACCTGCCGCGCACCAGCGAGGAAATCAGCCGCGTCGGCGCCAAGGTCGACACGCAGGATCTGCGTCCCGGCGACTTGGTGTTCTACAACACGCTGCGCCGCGGTTTCTCGCATGTCGGCATTTATCTCGGCGACAACAAGTTCATCCATTCGCCTTCCGCAGGCAGCGCAGTCCGCGTCGAAAGCATGGACCTGTCGTACTGGAAGAAGCGCTTCAACGGCGCGCGTCGCATCAACGGCTCCGAGCAGAACTGAGCGCTTCCCCTTCGCGCGCGGCCTTGAGCTTCGCGCGAATCTGCGGCATCGCCTCGGACGCCGCCTGCTCTCCGGCCAGAATCGCCAGGTTGCGGCCGTTGAAATCACTCCCCTTCATCGCTCCCAGCTTCGGCGTGATCACCACGTCGGCATCGGCCATTTCGGTCCGGTTGATGCTTTGCCCCATGATCGAGAACGTCTGCAGCATCACATCCAGGCTGCCGGTGCCGATCTGTGCCTCGGGCTGGCTGGAAATAT
Organism: Noviherbaspirillum pedocola; assembly: GCF_016632335.1. Classification (GTDB taxonomy): domain Bacteria; phylum Pseudomonadota; class Gammaproteobacteria; order Burkholderiales; family Burkholderiaceae_D; genus Noviherbaspirillum_A; species Noviherbaspirillum_A pedocola. Next base: position 66,393 of record NZ_JAEPBG010000002.1, on the reverse strand, counting down.
TCACTGCAATGACCACATCCGCGCCCATCTCCCGGGCGAAGCGCACCGGCACCGGCGCCACCAGGCCGCCATCGACATAAGTACGATCGCCGATCTTCACCGGCTGGAACACGCCCGGCACCGCCGATGAGGCACGCACCGCCATGCCGGCATTTCCCCTGCGGAACAGGATAGGCTTGCCGCTGGCCAGGTCGGTAGCCACCGCGCCGAACGGAATCGGAAACTTTTCCATCGGCTGGTTGTGCACCGCTCGGTTCACATAGGTCTGGATCGCTTCGCCCTTGAGCACGCCGGAAGTCTTGGCGAACAGCGGCACGGCCCAGTCGGAGATCTCCGCCTCGTCCATTTCCAGCGCCATGCGGTTCAGCGCGAAGCCATTGTTACCGGCGGCATAGAGCGCGCCGACGACGCTGCCGGCGCTGGTGCCAACCACCAGGTCGGGCTTGATGCCCTGCGCCTCCAGCGCCTTGATCACGCCGATATGCGCAAAGCCACGCGCCGCGCCGCCGCCCAGTGCCAGGCCGATGCGTACCGGTTTGGGTGCGACTGCGTTTTGCGGCGGACTTTGCGGCACGCTGGCATGCCTGCCCGGCAATGCCGAGCAGCCGGCGAGGATCAACAGGGAAGCAATGAAGAGGGAACGGCGCAGCGGGGACATGAAGAAATGCATCCGGAGGGAAACGAGTCGGCGATTGTAGCCCAAACGCCGGCAGCGCCCGGCAGGCCGTGGCCAGGCGTCGCGCAAAGGCTGCGCGGCAAAGCGCAATCGGGCGCCGCGGAGCTGCAGCTCAAACGCTGAGCGCGCTCGCCTCCTGTTCCACTGCCAATTGCGGCGGAAAGCAGACGGTGAAGGTGCTGCCGACCTCCGGCCGCGATTCGATATGCAGCTGCGCGCCATGACGTAGCAGCACATGCTTGACGATGGCCAGGCCCAGCCCGGTGCCACGGGTTTCGCGCGAGCGGCCCTTGTCGACCCGGTAGAAACGCTCGGTGAGCCGGGAAATATGTTCGGGACGGATGCCAATGCCGGTATCGCGCACCGAGAAGCACGGACCGGCAGCGCTCGCCTTCCAACTGATCCAGATCTGGCCGCCGTCCGGCGTGTAGCGCACCGCATTGGACACCAAATTGCCAAAGGCACTGCGCAGCTCTTCCGCGCTGCCGCGAATATCCGGGCCATCGAGCTCCAGCGTGATCTCGTGCCGGCCCGATGACAGCGCCTCGCCCTCCTTTCTCACCCCTTCCAGCAGCGAACCCATGCGCACCGGTTCCGGGCGCAGCGGATATTCGACCGATTCCAACCGCGTCAGGGACAGCATGTCTTCCACCAGGTTCTGCATGCGCTGCCCCTGCTCGGCCATCAGTTTCAGGTGAGCGCAACGGGTCTCGCGATCCATGTCCGGCTGGCCCAGCGCGATTTCGAGGAAGCCGTTGATTACCGTCAGCGGCGTGCGTAATTCATGCGAGGCATTGGCGATGAAGTCGCGCCGCATCATCTCGATGCGCTCGGTTTCGGTGATGTCGTGCGTGACCAGGATCTGCCTGCGATTTTCGAAGGGAATGATGTGCACGATCAGCTTGCGTTCGCGCAGCGACAGCGTCAGCGGCTGCTCGTAGCGACCAAGGATCAGGTAATCGATGAAGTGCGGGCTGCGGATCAGGTTGGTCACGCGCATGCCCTTGTCGCGCTCGTTGGACAGGCCCAGGTGCTTTTCCGCCACTGGATTGCACCATTCCATGAACAGCACATCGTCCATGATCACCACGCCGTCCGGCAGCAGACTCATTGCCTGGCGAAAGCGTGCCAGCCATTCGGTCAGTTCGGCGCGATTGTTCTCATCCTCGCGGCGCAGCTTGTACAGCCGCGAAAAGATTTCGGTCCATGCGCCCCAGCCATCGGGCAGACGACCGCTTTCGGGCCGGTCCAGCCAGTCCGACAGCTGCCACAGGTAAGCGAGCTGCAGCAGCACCATCGCACAGGCGGCGAGCATGCCGGCGACCAGGCCATAGACCGGCCCGAAGAAATAGCCGAGCAGCGCCGCGCCGGCGAAGATCAGCAGGATGCGCAGCAGCGCCGGCACCCAGAACAGGAGCTTGGGACTCATCGCGTCGCGGCGCGCCTCATTTCTCGGACAACATGTAACCGACGCTGCGCACCGTGCGTATCAGCGATTCCGCTTCCTTCAAGGCCTTGCGCAGCCGCAGCACATGGACATCGACGGTACGCTCCTCGATCACCGCATGGTCGCCCCACACCTTGTCGAGCAACTGGCTGCGCGAAAACACCCGCTCCGGATGCGCCATGAAGAACTTCAGCAGCTTGTACTCGGCATGACCGATGTCAATGCGCCGGTCATCGATGGAAACGCTGCAGCTGATCGGATCCAGCGTCACCGGCCCGGCGCGCATCGCGGTTTGCGCATGCTCAGGCGCCTTACGCCGCAGCACCGCCTTGATGCGCGCGGACAGCTCGCGCGGCGAAAACGGCTTGGTGATGTAATCGTCCGCGCCCTGGTTCAGGCCGGCGATCTTGTCTTCTTCCATGCTCTTGGCGGTCAGCATGATGACCGGCATGCCGGAAAAATTGCGGTCGCCGCGCAGGCGCGACAAAAAGCGCAGGCCGGACTGGTCCGGCAGCATCCAGTCCAGCAGCACCAGTTGCGGCGTTTTGCGCTGCAGGTATTCCCAGGCGGCGCCGACACTGTCGACGGCGTCGGCTTTCCAGCCGCCTTCCTTCAGGGTGTAACGCACCAGCTCGACGATGGCTGGTTCATCTTCAACGATCAGAATGTCGGGCGCTTCCACGGTCATCTTCACCTCAAGCCTGCTGAGACGCCTTCGGGGCGTACTCGGTATGGCGGATATCCCGCCCCTCCACCACATAGATCACATATTCCGCGATGTTCTTCGCATGGTCGCCGATGCGCTCCACCGCCTTGGCCACCCACAGCGTATCGAGCGCAACCGAGATCGTGCGCGGATCTTCCATCATGAAGGTGATCAGGGTACGCATGATGACGCGGAATTCATAATCGATCAGCTCATCCTTCGCAATCAGGCTGGCGGCCTGCGCCGCATCCAGGCGGGCGAAGGCATCCAGCGCGTCATGCAGCAGGCTGGTGGCGTTTTCCGCGATGGTGCGCACGGTCTCGTAATGATTGATGGTCGATACGGCGCGCTCCTGCAGATTGCGCGCGGCGCGGGCGATCTTGGTCGACTCATCGCCGATGCGCTCGAGGTCGGTGATGACCTTGATCGTGGCCATCACGGTGCGCAGATCGTTGGCCGCCGGCTGCCGGCGCACGATCAGGTGGCTGCAGGCATCGTCGAGGCTGACCTCGAGCCGGTTGACCTGCTCGTCGCCCTTGATCACCGCGTCGGCGCGCGCGGCATCGCCGGTGCGGAAGGTTTCGAGGGCGGCGTGGAACTGGCTTTCCACCAGGCCGCCCATCAGGAGGACCTTGGACCGGATCTCTTCGAGGTCCAGGTCGTATTGCCTGGATGAATGCTCGCTTGGCATGCTGTCTTTCCTTCGCTGTATCGGGTTTTAGCCGAAGCGGCCGGTGATGTAGTCCTGGGTCTCGCGGCGCTTCGGGTTCATGAAGATCTGGTCGGTCTCGCCGAACTCGACCAGCTCGCCGAGATACATGTAGGCAGTGTAGTCGGAACAGCGCGCCGCCTGCTGCATGTTGTGCGTGACGATGGCGATCGTGTAGTCGGGCTTGAGCTCGCTGATGAGCTCTTCGATCTTCGCGGTCGAGATCGGATCGAGCGCCGAGGTTGGCTCGTCCAGCAGCAGCACATCCGGCTTGACCGCGACGCCGCGGGCGATGCACAGCCGCTGCTGCTGACCGCCGGACAAAGACAGGCCGCTCTTGTTGAGCTTGTCCTTGACCTCGTTCCACAGCGCCGCCTTGTTCAGCGCCCATTCGACGCGCTCATCCATCGCGCCTTTCGGCAGGTTTTCGTACAGCCTGACGCCAAAGGCGATGTTGTCGTAGATCGACATTGGAAACGGCGTCGGCTTCTGGAACACCATGCCGATGCGGGCGCGCAGCATGTTCACATCCAGGCCGGGCTCGAGGATATTGCGGCCGCGGTACAGGATGTCGCCTTCAGCGCGCTGCCCCGGATACAGGTCGTACATGCGGTTGAGCGTGCGCAGCAGCGTCGATTTACCGCAGCCGGACGGGCCGATGAAGGCCGTCACCTTCCTTTCGTGGATATCCAGATTGATGTTCTTCAGGCCCTGGAAGGCGCCATAGAAGAAGTTCAGTTTCGAGATCTGCAGCGCCGGCGGCGGCATGCCGGCATCTGGCCTCGCATCGGTCTTCACTGCGGTGGCGATAGCGTTGTTCATCATCATGGTTGGAGTCGTCAAGGTTCAGCGCTGCACTTTCTGGCGGAACAGGGTGCGCGACAGGATATTCAGGCCCAGCACGCTGAAGGTCACCAGCAGCGCGCCGCCCCAGGCCAGCGCGCGCCAGTTGTCGTAGGGGCTCATCGCGAACTGGTAGATCACCACCGGCAGATTGGCCATCGGCGCGTTCATGTTGGCGCTGTAGAACTGGTTGTTGAGCGCGGTGAACAAGAGCGGCGCAGTCTCACCCGAAATGCGGGCCACAGCCAGCAGCACACCGGTGATCACGCCAGCCTTGACCGCGCGCAGCCGCACCAGGGTCGCCACCTTCCAGCGCGGTGCGCCGAGCGCAAACGCGGCCTCGCGCAGCGCGGTCGGCACCAGGTTCAGCATGTTGTCGGTGGTGCGCACCACCACGGGAATGGCGATGAGCGAGATCGCGAAGCTGCCGGCCCAACCTGAGAAATGCCCGGCGTGAGCAACGAAGATCGCATACACGAACAGGCCGATGACGATGGATGGCGCTGACAGCATGATGTCGGTGACAAAGCGCGTGATCTGCGCAAAGCGGCTCTGCTGGCCGTATTCGGCAAGATAGACGCCCGCGAAGATGCCGATCGGCGTGCTGACCGCGGTCGCCACGCCGACCATCAACAGGCTGCCGACGATGGCGTTCATCAAACCGCCGCCGTCGCTGCCGGGCGAAGGCGTGGTCTCGGTGAGCATGGACAGGCTCAGCGCGGAAAAGCCCTTGATGGCCAGCGTTGCCAGAATCCACAGCAGGAAGAAGATGCCGGCCACCATCGCCAGAAAGGACAGCGAGATGCCGATGCGGTGCGCAAGCAGCCGGCGGCGATACACCGCATTGTTCGGATTGGTCATTTGGCGCCCTCGCGCTTCTGCACTGCGACCAGCAGCAGCTTGGCTGCTGCCAGCACGATGAAGGTGATCATGAAGAGAATCAGGCCGAGCGCATACAGCGAGGAGACATGCAGGCCCGGCGTGGCTTCGGCGAATTCATTGGCCAGCGTCGACGCAATGCTGTTGCCTGGCATGAACAGCGAGGCCGACAACTGCTGCGCATTGCCGATCACGAAGGTCACTGCCATCGTTTCACCGAGCGCGCGACCCAGGCCCAGCATCACGCCGCCGACCACGCCGACGCGGGTATAGGGCAGCACCACCTTGCGTACGACTTCCCATTGGGTGCAGCCGAGCGCATAAGCCGACTCCTTCAGCACCGCCGGCACCACTTCGAACACATCGCGCATCACCGAAGAGATGAAGGGAATGATCATTACCGACAGGATCACGCCGGCGGTCAGCATGCCGATGCCCATCGTTGGGCCTGAAAACAGCTTGCCGACATAAGGCAGCGCGCCGAGCGTGGATTTCAGCAGCGGCTGCACATGGTCGCCGAACCACGGCGCGAACACGAACAGGCCCCACATGCCGTAAATGATGCTGGGCACGCCGGCCAGCAGCTCGACCGCGGTGCCGAGCGGGCGCCTGAGCCAGCCCGGACAGATTTCGGTAAGGAACAGCGCGATGCCGAAGCTGACCGGAAATGCGATCAGCAATGCAATCGCCGAGGTGATCAGGGTGCCGGCGATCGCAATTGCCGCCCCGTACACATCATTGACCGGATCCCATTCCACCGTGGTGATGAAGCCGAGGCCGAAGGCCTTGAACGCCGGTATCGATCCGATGATCAGGGAAACGATGATGCCCGCCAGCACCAGCAGCACCAGCAAGGCAAAGCTGAAGGTGATCTTGTGGAAGAAGAAGTCCTGCAGGCGCTGGCGCCGCATTGCGCGCGCCAGCGTTTCCTCGGACAGCGCTGTCTCGGCATCGCTCTTGCGCGGCAGCACGGCAGGCTCGGCTTCGGCGGTGGTGGAGTGTGAGCTCATGGGAACATTCATCAGAGAGGCGCGGCGGCATGCGTGCGCGATGCCGCCGCTATCGGATTACCAGACCGGCTTGCCCGATGCATCCTTCAGCTGCGCCTTCCAGCTGTCCTGCACCATCTTGACCACCGGCGCCGGCATGGCCACGTAATCCAGCTCGGTCGCCATCTCACCGCCATTCTTGTAGGCCCAGTCGAAGAACTTCAGCACTTCCTTGCCCTTGGCAGCATCGGCCTGCGACTTGTGCATCAGGATGAAGGACGCGCCCGTAATCGGCCAGCTGTTCTTGCCTGCCTCGTTGGTCAGCACCACGGCCATGCCCGGGGTCTTGGCCCAGTCGGCGCCGGCGGCTGCGGCCTTGAAGGTTTCATCGTCGGGCTGCACGAACTGGCCATCGCGATTCTGCAGCTGGGTATGGGCGATGTTGTTGCGCTTGGCATAGGCATATTCGACATAGCCGATGGCGCCCTTGACGCGCTGCACGTTCGCCGCCACGCCCTCGTTACCCTTGCCGCCCACGCCTGTGGGCCATTTCACCGCGGTGCCGGCGCCGACCGTGCTCTTGAACTCCGGGCTGGTCTGGGACAGGTAGTTGGTCCACAGGAAGGAAGTGCCGGAGCCGTCGGCGCGGTGCACGACGGTGATGTCCTCGGCCGGCAGCTTCATGCCGGGGTTGAGCGCCGCGATCTCCGGCGCATTCCACTTGGTGATCTTGCCGAGATAGATGCCTGCAATCACCGGACCGCTCAGCTTCAATTGGCCAGCCTTGATGCCTTCGAGATTCACCACCGGCACCACGCCGCCCATGATCGCCGGGAATTGCATCAGCCCATCCTGCTCGAGCTCCTTTTCCGGCAGCGGCATGTCGGAAGCGCCGAAGTCCACGGTCTTGGCCTTGATCTGCTTGATGCCGCCGCCCGAACCTATCGATTGATAGTTCATGCCTACGCCAGTGGCCTTCTTGTAGGCCTCGGCCCACTTCGCGTAGATCGGATACGGAAAGGTCGCACCGGCGCCAGTGATGTCGGCAGCCAGCGCCGAATGGAACGACATGACGGTGGCTGCGGCTATGGTCGCCGCCTTCAGAAAATGGGGGATGCGCATGGACACTCCTAATGTTGAAGAGGTAAGAACTCAGAACTGCGCGCACTGTATCGAAGCAATGTGACAGGTTTATGACTTGCGCCGCCGCCGGTGCGAAATATGACAAGGATGGGAAAATGCGTCATGAGACTGTCATATTTGTCGCCTACCCTGCCGCAAGTCCTTGTAAACACCGGAACGAGAAAAAGAACAGCAGCTTATGAGCCATCGAGAAGACACCCCTGCGGGCGAACTTGCCGAAACCGGATCAGCGCCGACAGACCGCATCGACCGCGAACTTTCCCAGCTTGCCTTCAACCGCCGCGTGCTGGCGCAGGCCGAGGACAGCGCGGTGCCGCTGCTCGAACGCCTGCGCTATCTGTGCATCGTCAGCAGCAATCTCGATGAATTCTTCGAAGTCAGAATCGCCAGCCTGCTCGCCCGCGACCGCATCGATGCGCGTGCGGCAAATTCGCTGGCTTCCAGTGCCAGGTTCGAGGAGGCCTATGCGGTGTCCCATGATCTGGTGGAACGGCAATACGCGATCCTGAACCAGGAAATCCTGCCCGAGCTCTCGCGCAACGGCATCCACCTGCTGCGCAACCAGGACCGCAACGACGCGCAGCGCGCCTGGGTGAAAGCCTATTTCGATCGCGAGGTGCGGCCGCTGCTGACGCCGATCGGGCTCGATCCGGCGCACCCTTTCCCGCAGGTCATCAACAAGAGCCTGAACTTCATCGTGCAGCTTTCCGGCAAGGATGCCTTCGGCCGCGGCAATGCGATTGCCATCGTCAAGGCGCCGCGGGTATTGCCGCGCGTGATCCGCTTGCCCGACCACCTGTCTGACACGGGAGGCGTTTCCTTCTGCCTGCTGTCTTCGGTAATCCATGCGCACGTCGAAGACCTGTTCACCGACCGCGAGGTGCTGGCCTATTCGCAGTTCCGCGTTACCCGCGACAGCGACCTGTGGGTCGATGAGGAAGATGTGAAGGATCTGCGCCAGGCGCTGCAGTCCGAATTGCAGACACGCCATTTCGGCTTCGCGGTGCGGCTCGAGGTCGCGAAGAATTGCCCAGGCGCGCTGGCCGATTTTCTGCTCGACCAGTTCTCGATACCGAGAGCCAGGCTGTACGCGGTCGATGGTCCGGTGAACATGAACCGCCTGATGGCGCTGGTCGATGCCGTCGATCAGCCGGCCCTGCGCTTCTCGCCGTTCACGCCGGGCTATCCGGCCGGCTTGCATCATGTGGACTTGTATGCGGTGCTGCGCCAGCGCGACCTCCTGCTGCACCATCCCTACCAGTCCTTTTTGCCGGTGGTGGAATTCATTCGCAGCGCCGCGATGGATCCGAATGTGGTGGCAATCAAGCAGACGATATACCGCACCGGCATGAATTCGGTACTGATGGAATCGCTGATCCTTGCCGCCCAGCACGGCAAGGAGGTGACTGTCATCGTCGAGCTCATGGCCCGCTTCGACGAGGAAGCGAACATCAACTGGGCCGAACGCCTGGAGCGCGCCGGCGCGCAAGTGGTGTATGGCGTGGTCGGCCTGAAGACTCATGCAAAGCTGGCGCTGGTGATCCGGCGCGAGGAAGGCCGATTACGGCTGTATGCGCACATGGGCACAGGCAATTACCATCCGAGCACCACCAAGCTCTACACCGATTTCGGCCTCCTGACCGCCGACGCGGAGCTCTCCGCCGAAGTCAATGAAATCTTCATCCACCTGACCAGCCTGACCAAGCCGCGGCAACTGAAGCATCTGTGGCTGGCGCCCTTCGATCTGCAGAGCCAACTGCTCGGTGCGATCGCCAGGGAGGCCGCGATCGCGCGCAGCGGCCGCCGCGGTCACATCATCGCGAAGATGAATGCGCTGGTCGATGATGCGGTGATCCAGGCGCTGTATGCGGCGTCGAACGACGGCGTGAAGATCGAGTTGATCGTGCGCGGCGCCTGCACGCTGCGGCCCGGCGTGCCGGGACTTTCCGAAAATATCCGCGTGCGCTCCATCATCGGCCGCTTTCTCGAACATAGCCGCATCTTCTATTTCCGCAACGACCGCGCGCACAACGTCTATCTTTCCAGCGCCGACTGGATGAACCGCAACCTGCTGCGCCGCATCGAGGTGGCTTTCCCGGTGCGGGATGTCAAGCTCAAGCGCCGAGTGCTGCAGGAAGGACTGGAGCCCTATCTGCGCGACAACAACAATGCCTGGGAGCTCGGCGCCGATGGCGCGTATCGCCGGCGCCGGCCGCGCAAGGGCCAGGCGCCGTTCTGCGCGCAGCAGTATCTGATGCAGAAACTGGGCGGCAACACTTGAACCGGACACATGCGCCGGAAAGGAAAGCGCGATGGAACTGATCCTGTGGCGTCATGCCGAAGCCGAGCCAGGCATGCCGGATGCGAACCGCATGCTCACGCCGAAAGGCCGCAAGCAGGCGGCCAAGATGGGCGCCTGGCTCGACCGCAACCTGCCATCCGGTTGCAGGATCTGGTGCAGCCCGGCAAGCCGCACGGTGGCAACAGCCGAAGCGCTGGGCCGCAAGTTCAAGGTCCATGCGGATCTGGCCATCGACAGCAGTCCGGAACGCATCCTGCAACTGATCAACTGGCCGCATGCGCGCGAGCCGGCGCTGGTGGTGGGTCATCAGCCGCTGCTCGGGCAGGTCGCGGCGCTGGTGCTCGCCGGCAGCGCCGACGACTGGCGCATCCGCAAGGCTTGCGCATGGTGGCTGGCCCGGCGCGACCGGGAAGATGGCGCTGAAACCTTCATCAAGGCAGTCATGTCACCGGAGCTTTGCGGGAAGTAAGAAGCCTGCCGGCATCACGGCATTTGCCTGCCGGCGCATCGGCATGGAGCCACGCCGTTGGGCTTTCGCAATAGATCAGGATCGCAGACTCGCCCTGCAGCAAGGAACAGGCAAGGCACAGGCAGCGCCGGCGCAAACCATCCCCTGCTTTCCTTGCGCTTTGAGCACCGCTCCATAGAATGTCGGATGCCCGCGCCATCGGCGCTTGTTTCCGCGAGGCTTACGTCATGCTCTGGAAAGGCTGCAGCACGCTCAGGCAATGGTTCGCCCTGCTGGTGCTGGCCTGCGTACTGCCGGCCTGCGCAGTCACGCTGCTGCTGGTCATCAGCTCCTATCAGCGCGAGCGCGAACGTTTCGAGCAAATCACTACGCAGACCGCGCATGCGCTGATGCTGGCGGTCAACCACGATCTGTATGGCATACAGAATTCGCTGCAGGCGCTCGCCACGTCGACCCAGCTTGCTTCCGGCCACATGCGCGAATTCGATGCCCAGACCCGCGATGCGCTGCGCGCCTGGCCCGGTGCGCGCATCAGCCTGGCCAATGCGCATGGCGAACGCCTGATCGACACCGACTTTCCGTATGGCCGCAAGCCCGACGATGCCATGCCGGCGGCGCAACCGGAAGCCGTGTTCGCCGGCGCCGTCACCATCTCCAGCCTGCAGCAGCCGCCGCAGGCGCGCCGCATGCAATTCACCGTTACCGTTCCTGTGCATCTTGGCGGAGCAGTCGCCTACGCGCTGTCGATGACGCTGCCGGCGCAGCGCATCGATAGCATTCTCAAGCAGCAGCAACTGCCCGCCGGATGGCCGGCCGCAGTCATCGATGGTGAAGGCATCATCCTCGCGCGCAGCATGCAGGCCGAGAATTTCGTCGGCGGCCTTGCCACGCCAGAGCTGCTGCGCCGCATGCGCCATCTGGATGAAGGCAGCCTGGCGACTTCGACGCTGGAAGGCATCGCCGCATTGATTGCCTACAGCCGCGGACCCGGCTCGCCATGGACGGTGGCCATCGGCGCGCCGCGCACGGCATTGACCGCGGCGCTATGGCGCTCGATCGCCTGGACCGTGCTCGGCAGTGTGCTGCTGCTCGCCTGCTGCCTGATGCTGGTGCGCGTCGTTGCCGAGCACATCACCCGTTCGATCCGCGCGTTGGCCGCGCCAGCGATGGCGCTCGGCTATGGTGAAGCGTTCAGCCTGCCGCCGCTGCCCTTGCACGAAGCCGAAAATGTTGCCGGCGCCCTGCGCAAGGCCGCGCAACTGCTGCAGCAGCGCACCGAGCAGCGTGATTCTGCCGAGCGTCGCAAGGCGGAATTGATCGAGGTGCAAAGCCGGCTCGAAGCCAGCGAAGCGCTGCTGCGTGCCATCTTCGAGGAAGCGCCGGACGGCCTGCTGCTGGTGGCTCCCGACGGCCGCATCCTGCGCGCCAATGAACAGGCCAGCATGCTGTTCGGCCGCAGCCGCGCCGATCTCGTCGGCATGGCGGTGGAAGAACTGGTGCCTCGGGAAGCGCGCGAGCGTCATTGCCAGTTGTGCGCTGGCTACTTCGATGCGCCGACCAGGCGCAGCATGGGCAGCGGCCGCCAGCTGCATGCGCAGCGTGCCGACGGCAGCGCCTTCCCGGTCGACATCATGCTCAGTCCGCTGCGCGCGGCTCAGGGCCGCCTGGTGATCGTCACCATCCGTGACGCCAGCGAGAGACTGCGCAACGAGAGCGCCTTGCGCGATAGCGAAAGCCGCTTTCGCAGCATGCTCGAATACGCGCCGATCGGCATGTCGGTGGTGTCGCCCGAAGGACGCTTCCTGATCGTCAACCGCGCGTTGTGCGAGCTGCTCGGCTTTGATGCCGACGAACTGCTGCAGAAGAACATCCGCGACATCACCCATCCCGATGACCTCGCGCACGACCTGGCGCTGTCGCGCCAGATGATGGAAGGCAGCTCCCATGCTTCCCAGCTCGAAAAGCGCTACATCCGCAAGGACGGCGCATCGGTTCATGTGCTGCTGACGCGCTCGCTGCTGTGCGACGACGCCGGAAAGCCCTTGTACTTCATCGCGCAGATCGAGGACATCAGCGAAAGCAGGCGCGCCCGCGAGCGGCTGACCGCGCTGAATCGCCGCCTTGCCCTCGCCACACAGGCCGGCGGCATTGCGGTGTGGGAACTGGATCTGCAAGGCGGTGCTATCTGGTGGGATGAGCGCATGTTCGCGCTGTATGGCGCAAGTGACGGCGACGATCCGCATGCGGTCTGGGAAAGCCGCGTGCTGCCGCAGGACCGGGAACGCGTTGCGCGCGAATTCGATGAAGCCCGAACCGGCCTCGTCGCGGTTTCAACCGAATTCACGATCCGCTGGCCCGACGGCCGGCAGCGCATCCTGCGCGCCGATGCCATGCCCACGCGCGACGATGCGGGCCGGCCGCTGACCATGACCGGCATCAATTGGGACATCACCGAGACGCGCCAGCGTGAAGCCGCGCTATCGGCCGCGCTGCAGGAAAAGGACACGCTGCTGCGTGAGCTCTATCACCGGGTGAAGAACAATCTGCAAGTCATCAGCAGCCTGTTCAGCCTGCAGCTGCGCACGCTGCCGGATGGAGAAGCGCGCCTGGCGCTGCAGGAAAGCGCCGACCGGGTGCGCGCGATGGCGCTGGTGCATGAAAAGCTGTACCAGTCGAAGAACCTGTCTTCGATCGCGCTGGACGACTATATCGGCGATTTGTGCCATCAGCTCGGCAATGCCGCAGGCGCAGCCGAGCGCGGCATCGCGCTCGAAGCCAGCGCGCAGCCGGTGGAAGTCGGACTGCAGGTCGCGGTGCCGTTGGGGCTGGTGCTCAACGAGCTGCTGGCCAACAGCCTGCGCCACGGTTTTCCCGAAGGCCGGCGCGGACATATCGCGGTGCATCTCGCATGCGGCGCGGACCATGCGCTGTCGCTCACCGTGACGGACGATGGCGTCGGCCTGCCGCCAGGCATGAACATCGCGACCAGCCGCACGCTCGGCCTGAAACTGGTGCAGGCGCTGGCGTCGCAGCTCGACGGCAGCTTCAGCCTGGAAAGCCGCGACGGCACGGTGGCGCGCCTGCAATTTCGCCTGGTCGGCGAAAAGCGCCAGGATGCCGCGTCGCGGCTGGCCGCATGAACCCACGGAGCAGCCGAGATCATGAACACCGAAGTCAGCATGGCAAACAATCGGCCCCCGGCCCGCATCCTGGTGGTGGAAGACGAAGCCGTGGTCGCGCTCGATCTGCAAGGCCAGCTGCAGGACATGCACTACGATGTCTGCGGCGTAGCCGACAACGGCGAGGATGCGATCGCGTTCGCCAACAGCCGGCGCCCGAACCTGATCCTGATGGATATCGTCATCAAGGGGAAGGTCGACGGCATCGAAGCTGCAGGCCACATCAGCCGCGCGCTGCATATCCCGGTGGTCTTTCTCACCGCCTACAGCGACGACAACACCGTGGCCAGAGCCGCACGCACCGCCTCCTACGGCTACCTGACCAAGCCGTTTCAACCACGCGAGCTGCGCGCCGCGATCGAAGTCGCCTTGTACAAAGCCGCGCTGGAGCGGCAGTTGCGCGAATCCGAGCAATGGTTCGCCGCGACGCTGCGCTGCGTTGGCGACGGCGTGGTCGCGACCAATGAAGCCGGCGCAGTGCGCTTCATGAACCCGGCGGCGGAAGCCCTGGTCGGCTGCACATCGACTAGCGCGCTCGGCCGCGATGTGGCCGAGCTGCTGCAGTTGAAAGATGGCCGCAGCGGCGCGCCTCTCGAATGCCCGGCGCACCGGGCGCTGCGCGAAGGCGCGGCCGTCGGCATCGATTTTGGCAGCGCGCTGCTCAACCATGCCGGCGCCGAGGTGCGCATCGACGATTCGGCCGCGCCTATCCGCGACGACAATGGCCATATGCTGGGCGCAGTGATGGTGTTTCGCGATGTGAGCGAACGGTTGGCCTTCGAGGAAAGACTGCGCCAGAGCGAGGAGCGCTTTCGCAATGCCTTCGACTTCGCGCCGGTGGGCATGGCGCTGGTCGGGCTGGACAAGCGCTTCCTGCAGGTCAATGCCGCGATCTGTGCAATGCTGGGAACGACCGAAGGCGAGCTGCTCGCCTCGAACCAAGATGCGTATTCGATGCCGTCCGAGCTGGCCGGGGAGAACCGGTTGCTCAACGAAGTGCTGTCCGGCCACACTATCTCGGCGCAATTCGAGAAGCGCTACCGAAGACGCGATGGCAGCGCGCTCTGGGCGCTGGTGAGCGTGTCGCTGCTGCGCAAGGAACAGGAACCGCTGTGCTGGCTGTGGCAGGCGCATGACCTGACCGAGCGCAAGAACGCGGAATGGCGGCTGGCCCGGCTGGCGCATTTCGATCCGCTGACGGGACTGGCCAATCGCACCTGGCTCAATGACGAAATCGAGCGCCAGATCGCCGTAGCGCGGCGCCGCGGCCAGCGCTTCGCCGTGGTGTTCATCGATCTCGATCACTTCAAGAGCGTCAATGACAGTCTCGGGCATGAAGCCGGCGATGAATTGCTCAAGCTCATCGCCGCCAAGCTGCGCACGGCGCTGCGCGAGACCGACTCGGTGGCGCGCCTCGGTGGCGATGAATTTGTGATGCTGCTACCTGAGATACGCGGTCCGGAAGATGTGCTGGTCGTCACCGACAAGGTGCAGGTCGAATGCGCGAAGCCGTTGATGCTGTCGGGCCAGGAGATCAGCATCGGCATCAGCGTCGGCGTATCGCTGTTCCCGGATGACGCTCAGGATGCGCGCACCCTGCTGCGCTATGCCGACAGCGCGCTTTACCATGCGAAGGCTGAGGGCCGCAACACGCTACGTTTTTATCAACCCGAGTTGACGGCACGCGTCGAGCAGCGCATGAAGCTGGGCGCCGGCCTGCGTCTGGCGCTGCGCCGCGACGAATTCGAGATCTGCTACCAGCCGCAAATCAGGCTGGCCGATGGCAAGCCGGAGTCGGTCGAAGCGCTGATCCGCTGGCGCCATCCGCAGATGGGCCTGCTGCATCCGAATGAATTCATTGCGCTTGCTGAAGAAACCGGTCTGTCGGTGTCGATCGGCGACTGGATGCTGCATGAAGCCTGCCGTCAGGCCGCAGGCTGGGATGCCGGAACAGACTTGGTGGTAGCGGTGAACGTGTCGCCGCGTCAGTTCAGCCATGGCGATTTGCTGGCGGTGGTACGCAATGCGCTGTCCGAGAGCGGCCTGCCGCCGAAGCGCCTGTGCCTGGAAATCACCGAACAGCTGCTGCTGGAACATAGCGAAGCGAATCTCGACGTGCTGGCACGACTGCGCGAGATGGGCATTGCGATCGCCATCGACGACTTCGGCTCGGGCTACTCCTCGCTCAGCTATATCCGCCGATTCCATCCGTCGAAGATGAAAATCGATATCTCGCTGATACAGCACGTGGCCGAGAGCGAGGACGATGCTGCGCTGGTGCGCGCCGCCATCGCGATGGCACATCAGTTGCAGGTGCAGGTGGTGGCCGAAGGCGTGGAGAGCTTGGCGCAGGAAGCGTTTCTGAAGGCGGAGGGGTGCGACATCGGGCAGGGCTATTTGTATTCGAAGCCGCTGCCCCAGGCGCAGATGCTGGCGTGGATGAAGGCACGCAGCGCTGGTAATTGATGCCGCTTCGCTTCGCGGCTTGGTAGGTTGGGCTGATAAGCCCAACGGAAAGGTCGATCAGGCATCGGCCGCGTCTCAGGGCTTCCTTTGTCAGCCCAACCGCCGTATCTGCTTATTTCGCGAATCGCCATTCAGATCACTAGCGTCACCACATGCAGCACCAGTCCCACCAGTCCGCCGACCACGGTGCCATTGATGCGGATGTACTGCAGGTCCTTGCCGACATACAGCTCGAACTTGCGCGATACCGTTTCGGCATCCCATTTGCGGATTACCCGCTCGACTAAGCCGGCGATCACCTGGCGCCGGCTGGCGATGGCGTCGGCGGCGAAGTCGCGGATCCAGGCATTGAGCTTGGCCTGCACCGTGTCGTCCGCGGCCAGTTGCGCGCCGAGCCCGGCCAGCGCGCGCTCGGCTTGCGCGGCAATGCGCGACTGGGGGCTTTCGACATCGGCGAGCACGCGGTTGCGCACGTCGCGCCACACGGTCTGCACATAGTCGCGAAACAGCGGATGGTTCAGCGAGCGGTCGATCACGCCGGCGATGCGTTCCTCGTATTCCGGCGCGGTGCGCAGCCGCACGATGAAGTCCTCCGCGCTCTGCTGGAAACGCTCGCGCCATTCGCTGCCCTCCTCGCGCATTTCATCGAGGATGTTCTGGGTTTCGCCAACCAGCTTCTCGTAAATCTTTTCATCGATGATGCGCGGCAGCCACTTCGGGCTCTTCTCATGGATTTTCTCCCGGATGTAGCCCTTGTTCTGGTCCAGCGCCTTGGCCGCCATGCCGATCAGGTGATCGAACAGCAATTGATGGCGCCTGTCCTCGATCAGCAGCGCCAGCACCTCGGCCAGCAAGGGCGCGAAGCGCAGATTCTTCAGGCCCGAGGCAAGCGTGGTCTGCAGGAAGTTGGCGATGTCCTCGTCCTCGGCCATGCGGATGACGGTCGGCAGGCCGCCGGTCAGCTGCAGCGCCACCGCGCGGCTATTGTCCGGCTGTGCCAGCCAGCGCGCCGCCGAGCCGGCGAAGTCGATGTGCTTCAGCTCCTCGACCAGCACTTCGCGCGTCATGAAGTTGTGTTCCAGGAATTCCGCCACGGAGACGCCGATGCGATCCTTGTTGCTCGGGATGATCGCGGTATGCGGTATCGGCAAGCCGAGCGGATGGCGGAACAGCGCGGTGACGGCGAACCAGTCGGCCAGCGCGCCGACCATCGCTGCTTCGGCGAAGGCGGTAACGAAAGAGAGCCAGGGATAGCGCGGCTGCAGCAACCGGCCGATCAGGAACAGAGCAGCCATGAACAGCAAGAGGCCAGTGGCCAGGCGCCGCATCCGGATCAGTTGGGACTGCTGCCTGTCTTCCCCCATCGTGCTCGCCTCCTCTTTTTCAATCGCTGTAACGAACCTGCAATTCGTTGCCGATCTCTTTCCAGTATTCGCGCTCCCGCGCCAGCCAGAACGACAGCGTCGGATGTTCCGCCAGCCACGCGCGCGGCAGATCGAGCTCGATGCGGTTCTTCATGCGCAGGCCGACCTGATGCAAGGGACCCACCGAGCGACCGTGCATGAAAATCACCGCCAGCCGCAGCGCGAGCGTGGCGCGCATGAAGTCGGCATCGGCGATGCCGCGCTCGAGCTTGCGCAGATTGCCTTTCTGCGCCAGCACCAGCTGGCTGACGATGCGCTGTTCGCGCCGGGTGAAGCCGGACAGGTCGGCATTCTCGACCATGTAGGCGCCATGCTTGTGGTAACCGCTGTGCGACACCGCCTGGCCGACTTCGTGCAACAGGCCGCTCCAGTACAGCAGCCGCGCCAGCGCATCGCTGCCTGGCTTCATGCGTGCAAACAGACTGCTTGCGATATCGGCGGTGCCTTGTCCGCGCGGCGTATCGACGCCCATGCGCTGCATGAAATTGCGCACTGAGACATCGCGGCGGTCGCGCCGGATCGCGCGCAGATGCAGATCCCACAGCACGCCCAGCCGCAACCCGGCTTCAACCGGCGCCAGCTGCGCAATGCCCGCCTCCTGCATCACGCCGATCAGCACCGCTACGCCGCCAGCGATGACGGCGGCGCGCTCGGGCTTCAAGCCTGCGAGCTGGATCTTGCCGGCATGGCCGAAGCGGATCAGGCGCTTTTTCAGCGCTTCCAGGTTATCGAGCCGGATGCTGCCGTCGCCGATGCCGTTCTTCGCCATCGCATCGGCGATCGCGCGTATCGTGCCCGAGGTGCCGTAGGCCGCGTCCCAGGTCTGGTTGCGGTACATCGGCGCGGCATCCTCGAAATAGCCACGCGCCGAGACGATGGCGGCGTCGAAGATGGCGGCGTCGATGCGGCCGTCGGCGAAAAAGGCATTGCTGTGGGCGACGGATCCGGTGCTGAAGGATTCGACCAGGCGTATGTCCTGCCCCTGCCCCACCACCATCTCGGTCGAGCCGCCGCCAATGTCGAGCACCAGCCGGCGCTGGTCGGGTGTGCCCATGGTGCAGGCCACGCCGAAATAGATCAGCCGTCCTTCCTCTTCGCCGGAAATGATTTCCACCGGATAGCCGATCGCTTCTTCGGCTTGCGGCAGAAATTCGGCGGCATTTTGCGCGATGCGCAGCGTGTTGGTGGCGACCACGCGCACCGCGTCGAGGTCGTAGCCTGCCAGCAGTTCGCGAAAGCGCGCCAGCGACTCGACCGCCACGCGCATGGCTTGCGGCGTCAGGCGCATCTGGGCATCCAGGCCGGCGCCAAGGCGTATCGGATCGCGCGCGCTCTTCACCACCCTGATGGTGTCGCCGTCGTGATGGCCTATGTGCAGGCGGAAACTGTTTGATCCGAGGTCAACGGCTGCAAACATCATGGAAAGTTCTCTTGAAAACACGGCAAGCGCCTGCGGTTGCGCCATGATAGCGGATCGCCGCGTGCTGCCGCCGCTGCAATTTCCAGAACGATCGCTTCTGCGCAAAGCCGCGGCAGACACCGGGCGCTGCATTCCGATTGACTTGGGGCGCCCGCCTCGCCTACTCTTCGGGAGCGGCCATAAATTTTCTCCAGCACAACTAACAAGGCAAGCCGCGCGTTTCAGCACCGCGCTCCCAGCTCCAAGCTCCACTCAAGAGGAAAACGCATTGAAACCGGAACCGACGCCTGCGCCGCCCGTGGGTGACACAACGGCCGCCTCGCTGCGGATGTCCTGATCCGCAACCGCAATGACCGACCATGCAACGCGAACATCCTTTCGACCGGCCAGCACCAGATCGCGGAATGCCATTTGACGACGATCCGGCATCGGTGCTGGTGGTGGACGACAGCGACATCAAGCGCCGCGCCATCTGCGCCCTGATCGAATCGATGCATCTGCGTGCCACCGCGGCAGCTTCCGGACGCGATGCCCTACGCCTGCTGCTCAAGCAAGATTTCGCGGTCATCCTGCTGGATGTGCGCATGCCGGGCATGAGCGGCCTGGAAACCGCGGAACTGATCCACTCCCGACCACGCTCGGCGCACACGCCGGTCATCTTTCTCACCGCTGAGGCCGCGTCCGAGGCCGATCGTTCGCTTGGCTATACCGCGGGCGCGGCAGACTATATCGCCTCGCCGATCATTCCCGAAGTGCTGCGCGCGAAGGTGCGAGTGTTCGTGAACCTGCATCACATGCAACGCCGCCTGTTGCGCCAGACCCGGGAATTGCAGGAGTCGCGCCAGATGCTGCGGCAACTGGCCTTGCACCAGGAGCGGGTAAAGGAAGAGGAGCGCAAGCGCATCGCCCGCGAGGTGCATGATGAGCTCGGTCAGAATCTGCTGGCGCTGCGCATCGATGCCGCGCTGCTGGAAGCCCGCACCGCCGGCAGCCATGCCAACCTGAACCGCAGGGCGCAGCTGGCGCTGACGCAGATCGACGCGACAATGCGCAGCGTGCGCAACATCATCAACGACCTGCGTCCGCCGGTGCTGGATCTGGGTCTGTTGGCTGCCATCGAATGGCAGGTCAGTGAATTTCGCCGCCGCAGCGGCATCGAGTGCAGCATTGAAATCGGCAAGCCCTCCGGCACGGGGGGCGCGGATGTCGACTTCGACGCCGGCCTGGACGAATGTCGTGCGCTCGCCCTGTTCCGCATCCTGCAGGAATCGCTGACCAATGTGCTGCGCCATGCGCGGGCCAACAGGGTGCGCATCCTTCTGGGCCGCCACCCCGAGCAGCTCATGATGCAGATCATCGACAATGGCGTCGGCATCGCGCCGCAGGCCGTGGACAAAAACCGCAGCTTCGGCCTGCCCGGCATACGCGAGCGTCTGCATACGCTGAACGGCACGCTGGAGGTTCACAGCGCGCCTGGCGCCGGGACTGCGCTGTTCATTGCCATTCCGCTGGAAACGACGGAGCGTGAAGTGCCGAATTTCAGGAATTGCGGCGCGGATAACCCTGACTCAGGATGCGCTCCCACACCGCATCCTTTTCCGTTTGGCTCATGAATACCCAGTTGGCGACTTCGGCCACGGTGCGGCCGCAGCCGCGGCAGACGTCGTCGAACGTGGTCGAGCACACCGCCACGCAGGGCGTGTCCGGCCGATTCGGAGGAAGTTTCTTGTCGGAAGACATCAGTTGAAGAGTCGAAAGAGCGCTGCGAGCGGGCGGATGGGGTCGAAAAAAGCTGCCTATTGTACCCGGCGCGTTGTCACTTCCTGCGCCGCGCCGAGCGCCGCCGCCAGCACCGCTCCCGATACCGGCTTGGACAGATGCTCGTCGAAGCCGGCGTCCAGGGCACGCTGCCTGTCCTCGGGCTGGCAGTAGCCGGAGAGCGCAATCAGGCGCATGCCGCGGGTTCTCGGGTCGGCGCGCAGACTGCGCGCCACGCCATAACCGTCCAGGCCGGGCAAGCCGATGTCGACCAAGGCGGCGTCCGGCTGATGTTCCCGCGCAAGCCGCACGCCTTCATCGCCATTGGCCGCCTCGTACACCCGGAATTCCATCGCCGACAGCATCGCCGAGAGCATGTCGAGGCCGTCGGGATTGTCCTCGACGACGAGCACGCTGGCGCCGCCGCCTGCGCGCTGGGCCGGGCCGAAAGTGGCTTGGCGTTCCCGCGCCAGCGGAAGACGCACGACGAACACGCTGCCGCATCCGATGCCCGCGCTGTCGGCGCTGACTTCGCCGCCATGCAGCCGCACCAGCTGGCGCACCAGCGCCAGGCCGATGCCTAGCCCGCCCTGCGAGCGGTCGAGGGAATCGGCGCCCTGCACGAACACATCGAAGACCCGATCCAGCAGATCGGGCGCGATGCCCACGCCGGTGTCGCGCACCGTCAGCAGCGCATGGGCGCCGTCGACGCTGATGGCGATATCGACGCATCCGCCCGGCGGCGTGTATTTCAGCGCGTTGCCGACCAGGTTCGCCAGGATCTGCTCGATGCGCGTCGGGTCGGCAAGAATCGGCGCCGGCATCGATCGCACCTGCAGTTGATGCCCGCTTGCGCGGCCGGTGGCCTGCAATCCCTGCAGGTAATCGTTGAGGGCCTCGGCCAGGTCCAAGGGCTTGCGCTCGAGCACGACCTTGCCATTCATCAGCCGCGACAAATCGAGCAGATCGTCGACGATGTGCGCCAGGTGCATGCTCTGGCGCCGGATCACCGCCCTGGCGCGTTCGCCCGCCTCCTTGGATGCCTGCGGATGGTCCAGGAGGCCAATGGCGCTGCTGATGGCCGACAGCGGATTGCGCAGTTCATGGCCGAGCATCGCCAGGAACTGGTCCTTGGCGCGGTTTTGCGTTTCCGCTTCGCGGCGCGCGGCGCGTTCGCTGGCCAGAAGCAGCGTACGTTCGGACTCGGCCCGCGCGCGCGACTCGGTTTCCGCGTGCAGCAGGCCACCGGCTTCGGTCAAGGCCGCATGCAGCCGGTCGAATTCGAGCACTCCCGAGCTGTAATGCCGCGGCATCTCGCGCCGGCCGAGCATGGCCGCCGACGACACCGCGCGTTCGATGGAGCGCACCAGACGCCGGGAAAACGCCACCGCCACGATCACCGCGCACAGCACCGCGGCCACCAGTCCGATTGCCGCCATCTTCACTGCACGCCGCGCGGCCGCTTCGATGATGCGCACCGGCACGCCGACGGCAATGGTCCAGCCGGATAGCGCGGAATGAGTATAGGCATCGTAGACGTCGACGCCGTCGCGGGTCAGGTGCCGGACGATGCCTTCGCCGTTGGCTCGGGCAGCGTCATAGAGTTCCTGCCGGACCGGTTTGCCGGCCATTCCGCGGCCGCCCGGCACGCGCGCAATCGATATGCCGTTGCGGTCGAACATGCCGATGATCCAGCCCTGCGGCAACTTCGCATCGGCCAATACCCGGTCGAATTCGCCGGCAAGAAAGGCCTGATCGATCACGTAGCGCGGCTGGCCATCGATGAATACCGGCACTTCGATGGCGACCACATAGTCGTTGGCCAGCGGGCCGCGCTTCAGGTCGGTGGCCTGCATGCGCTGTTCCTGCAGCAGCTTCACGCCGATTTCGGGATGGTCGCGCTTCGGCAGCGGCGTACCTAAAGGCACGTGGGTGTTGACGAGCTGCTGGCCGTCGCGGTTGAAGAGCACGGTCCAGGAAGCGCCGCCTTCATTGGCCAAGCGCGTGCGTTGATCGAATTCGGGGAGATTGCCATTGATGAGGCTGGTCGATGTCGCCAGCGTACGGGCGCGCGATTCGGCAACCGCAAGCTCGCGATCCACCGCCAGCGCCACGGCGCGCGAGCTTTCCTGCAGACCGCGCAGCGCCGCCGCACGTTCGGCGCGCAGCAGCATGTCCAGGCCTATCGTGGAAAACAAGACGATCGGTACCAGCACCGCCAGCGCCATCAATGCCAGGTAGGCGCGGGCTTTCATCTGCGCTCCGGCCGGTATTGTGGTGCGGCAGCCGCAGCTGCTTCAGGCT
Organism: Noviherbaspirillum pedocola; assembly: GCF_016632335.1. Taxonomy (GTDB): domain Bacteria; phylum Pseudomonadota; class Gammaproteobacteria; order Burkholderiales; family Burkholderiaceae_D; genus Noviherbaspirillum_A; species Noviherbaspirillum_A pedocola. The sequence continues at coordinate 43,679 of NZ_JAEPBG010000002.1, read as the reverse complement.
GGTTCATCGCCCTCTCCGGAGCCGTATTGCGGGTGTGGAAACGCCGGGTCGTGCCCGGCGGACGGTACTTCAGGATGCCGCACTGGTGCGCCCGGGTCCGGGCCGCGACGCCGCAAAGCGCGTTGCCGGCAATGCTGTCGCCGCGCAACAGGCCCAATCATAACAGTGTGTTAATTCATCGCATCAGTTTCACGCTGATCACTCAGCATTTTTGCCAGGCGCAGCGCCGCGACCAGTTCACGCCGAGCCGCTTCCTGTGCCTGCGGCTCCGCGAGCCGCAGCACATAGGACGGATGCCAGGCCGGGATGACGATGAGATCGCCTTGCGCAATCGCCCTTCCCTGCATGTTCGCCATGCTTGCCGGGGCGCCGCCGAGCACTGCCCGGGTGGCTGTCGCGCCCAGCGCCAGGATCACCCGCGGCTTGACCGCCGCGATTTCCGCGCGCAGCCAATGGCCGCAGGCGTCGACCTCGGCCTGGGCCGGCGTCTTGTGGATGCGGCGCTTGCCGCGCGGCTCGAACTTGAAATGCTTGACCGCATTGGTCATCCAGGCTGCGTCACGCGACACGCCGGCCTCGTTCATCGCCGTGCCGAGCAGGCGGCCGGCCGGACCGACGAAGGCAAGGCCGGCGATATCCTCGGCGTCGCCCGGCTGCTCGCCGACGATCATCAGCCGTGCTGATTCCGGTCCAGCGCCCGGCACGGCCTGCGTCGCATGGCGCCACAAGTCGCAATTGCGACAGGCGTCCAGCGCGCTGGGCAGCTCGCGCAGCGGCTGCGCCCGCGCCGCGTCCACCCGCACCTGCGCGCCTTCGCGCTGCCCAACCTCGCCGGCCTGGGCGATGCGCCGGGCACCGGTCGCGGCACGGCTGACGAGATTCGGAATCAGCGCCGCTTCCGGCAGGTTCTTCCAGTAGCGCACTGGCATGTGCATTTCCATTGCCGCGGTGTTCAGGCGCGCCGGATTGCAGATGCTGCGGTAGTAAGTCAGCCACAGTGCTTCGGTGACATCGTCCGGCCGCTGCGGCCTTGTCGCCGGCGCCGCGCCGAAGCGCAGATGCTCGCCATCGCTGGCGGCGCTGCCTGCGGGCGTGGCGATGAGCCAGCTGGCGCGGCCCATGCGGTGCATGAAATGCGCCGCGCCCAAGGCCAGGATGTCGTGCTCGGGTTCGTACCAGGCGACGAAGCGCGGCGCGCCCAGCGCTTGCGGGCGCTCGCGAAAGCGCAGGAAAGCATGCATGTGATGCATTTCCCGCCGCACCGCCTTGACCATCGCCGCCAGTCGCGCGCCATCGGCATCGGCCGGGGACAGCACCGCGCAATCGCCTTGCCGCCAGCGCCACAGCACCCGGTACAGGAATGCCCAGCGCTCTCCGTCGCGAAAGGCAGCGGCCTCTTCCAGCATCTTCAGCAGCGAGGCCGGCAGCGACAGCGGCGCCCCTGCGGGCAAGTCCTGCCTTGTCGGCTCGCCCCCGGCGTCATCGCCGAACAGGCTGTCCGCATGCGCCGCCTGCCAGCTCACTTCGTGCGGCGCCACGCCGGCGCCCAGCAGCGCCCGGGCGGCGTCGCGCCATTGCGCAAAGCTGTCCGCGCTGACGATGCGCATCAGGCCGCCTCTTGCAGCGCCGGGAACAGGCTCATCTGTGCCGGCGCATCGGCCAGCTCGCGGCGCAGCAGTTCGGACGGCAGCGTGTCCTGGCGCGGCCGGTAATCCGCGGTGATCACGAAGGGGCGCAGCTTGGCCATGGCGCAGCGAAGCCGCGACAGGTCTTCATAACGGATGCGGCGATGCCGGCGCAGCTCGACGATGCGCTGTGCGCTTTTCAGGCCGATGCCCGGCACGCGCGCGATCATGCGCAGCTCGGCGCGATTCAGGTCCAGCGGAAAATGCTCGCGGTGCGCCAGCGCCCAGGCGAGTTTCGGATCGATGTCTAGGGCCAGATTGCCCGGCTGCGGCAGCAGTTCGCTGGCGCCAAAACCATAGCCGCGCACCAGGAAATCGGCCTGGTACAGCCGGTGTTCGCGCATCAGCGGCGGCGGCTTCTGCGGCAGGCCGTCCGGGCTTTGCGGTATCGGCGAGAACGCCGAATAGTAGACGCGCTTCAGGCGATAGGCGCTGTACAGGTTTTCGGCGGTGGACAGGATCGCGCTGTCATCGCTGTCATCCGCGCCGACGATCATCTGCGTGCTCTGCCCGGCCGGGGAAAACGCCGGCGCCTTCGGCTCCTCGGCCTTTTCATCGATGCCTCGCCGGATGCCGCCCATCGCAATGCGTATGGTGCGCAGATTCTTTTCCGGCGCGAAGCGCGCGATGCCGGCTTCGGAAGGCAGCTCGATGTTCACCGACAAGCGATCGGCATAGCGCCCCGCTTCGGCGATGAGTTCGGGCGCGGCATCCGGAATCGTCTTCAGGTGGATGTAGCCGCGAAAGCCATGCGTCTCGCGCAGGGTTTTCGCCACCAGCACCAGCTGCTCCATCGTGTAATCGGCCGAGCGGATGATGCCCGAGCTCAGGAACAGGCCGTCGATGTAATTGCGCAGATAAAAATCCATCGTCAGCCGCACCACTTCCTCGGGCGCGAAGCGGGCGCGCGGCACGTCGCTGCTGCGCCGGTTCACGCAGTACTGGCAGTCGTACAGGCAGAAATTGGTGAGGAGAATTTTCAGTAGCGACACGCAGCGGCCGTCCGGCGTGTAGCTGTGGCAAATGCCAGCGCCACCGGAAGCGCCGAGGCCGTCACGGCCTTTCGAGGAGCGAGGCGCGGCGCCGCTGCTGGCGCAGGAAGCATCGTACTTGGCAGCGTCGGCGAGGATTTCGAGCTTGTCGATCAGTTCCATCGGCGTCGGGAAAGGGCTGTATGGGAATACAGCATTTTACCTGAAAGGCGGCGCTCTCATGCGCTTCTCCGCTGTAGAAACCCGGCATTGCAGCCGACATGCGGGCGAGCGAAATGTGACTTTTGGTTGACACAAATCATTTACAGTCATTTAATTCCCGGCTTGCATGAATATGCCAATCCCCGGGTCTGCGTCGTCTCGTTCGCCTCGAGCCTTGCGCCGCCTGCTTCCTCGAACCGGATGACAAGGAGCCCTCATGACGCGCATGCCCGCGCTGACGCTGTACTTCGACGGACTTTGTCCTTTCTGCGTCGCGCAAGCACGGCGCCTGAAACGCTGGAACGGCGCCCGACGCGTCGCGTTCATCGATATTGCACAAGCCGGTTTCGACCCTTCCACGCTTGGTGTGGAGATGGCGGCGCTGCACCGCGAATTGCATGGCAAAACCGGCGACGGTGAAGTCCTGACGGGCCTGGACTGCATGATCGCCGCCTACACGCTGCTCGGCCGGGGATGGATGGTATGGCCATTGCGATTGCGGCCGCTGCGTCCCATTCTCACGTGGCTCTACCGTGGCTTCGCCCGGCATCGGTACCGGATTTCGAAGCGTCTCGGCATGGGCCTGCCGGTGCAATGCGATGGCAAGCGCTGCGACATCGGCCATCCCTTCACGAATGCCCGACACGGAGATCGCAAATGAATGCACATGGAAGGCGTCGCTGGATGATCCGTTTGCTGTACACGATTGCACTGGCCCATCTCGCGGTCGGCGCTCTGCTGCCATGGCTTGCCGATGCGCCGCTGCTGGACGAGTACTACCGGCGCATCGGCGCGGCATTCTGGCATGCGACCCCGCCCGCCGAGTCGCGGGCGTTGCAAGCCTGGTGGATCGCCATGTGCGGCCCGACCTTTCAAGTCCTCGGCTTATGGATGCTGCTGATGATGCATCAGGCGGACCGCCACCGCGACGCCAGGCTCTGGCGCTGGCTGATTGCCGGCCTGTTGCTCTGGGCGCCGCAGGACGTGCTGATATCGCTGCGCGCCGATTGCTGGCCGCATGTGTGGCTGGACGCTCTCGTTCTCGTCCTCATGCTGCCGCCGCTGCTATGGCTGCAGCGGCATGACGCAGCGCACTGCTGGCGCTCCGCTGCAGGCATCGCATCCTGCTGACGCAATCCGCTCCCGCCACATGCCAAGTTCGAAGCACACTCTTCAAGGGGAAGCGCCACCATGAACACGCATGTCCTGGCCCTGCAGTTGATGGCCGCGCAAGGCTGCCTCGGCGCCTTTGATACCGTCTACCATCACGAGCTGCGCGAAGCGCTACCGCAGCGGCCGGGCGCAAAACGCGAACTGGCGATTCATGCCACGCGCGCGCTGATCTATGCGCTGCTCTTCATCGGGCTGGCTTATTGGGAATGGCACGGTGTTTGGACGATTGTCCTGATGAGCGTATTCGCCGTTGAAATTCTCCTCACCCTCTGGGATTTCGTCGTGGAGGATGGCAGCCGGCTGCTGCCGGCAACGGAACGGGTTGTGCACACGGTGCTGGCCATCAATGGCGGCGCATTCATCGCGCTGCTGGCGCTGCATGTTCCCGACTGGCATGCCAGACCGAGCAGCCTCAGCTGGCATGCGCACGGCTGGCTGAGCGTGTTTCTCGCGCTGTGCGGCATCGGCGTGGGCATCGCGGGATGGCGCGATGCCTGCGCGGCGCGGCGGCTGGGCCGCATCGAGGCCGCCGGCGATGCCGCGCCCATTTCCTTCGATGACGTAAAACGGACAGTGCTTGTGACAGGCGCAACCGGATTCATCGGCCAGCGTCTGGTCCGCGCGCTGCTGCGGGAGGGTCACGACGTCATCGCGCTGACGCGGCAGCCGAAGCGCTGCGCATGGCTGTTCGACGGAAAACTGCGATGCATCGCATCGATGAGCGCGCTGCCGCCGACGGTGAAGGTCGACGTCATCATCAATCTCGCCGGGACGCGCATCCTGGGCTGGCGCTGGACCGGCAAGCGCAAAAAGGCCTTGCGCCAGAGCCGGATCGGAACGACGCGAAGCCTGGTGCGCTGGATCGACGAAGCCAGGCGCAAACCATGGCTGCTGCTTTCCGCTTCCGCGGTGGGCTACTACGGCATTCAGGAAATCGGCGAGCAAACAGCCCTGGATGAATCGACGCCGCCGCAACCGATGTTCATGTCAGCCTTGTGCCGGGATTGGGAGGCGGCGGCGAAAGCAGCCGCGCGCCACGGCGTGCCGGTGGAATGCCTGCGTTTCGGATTGGTGCTCGGCATGCAGGGCGCGCTGCCGATGCTGCTGTTGCCGATCCTGCTGGGTCTGGGCGTGCGGCTGGGAAGCGGCCGGCAATGGATCTCCTGGATACACGTGGACGACGCGGTAGCAGCCATCGCGCACCTCTGGCGGCGCGCGGCCGAAAGATCGCAAGTCCTTGCACCGGACAGCGCCGCCGCGGTCGGCGTCTGCAACCTCACTGCCCCCGGATGCGTCACCCAACTCGGCTTCAGCCAGGCAGCGGCGCGCATCTGGCGCCGGCCCTGCCTGCTTCCCATCCCGGCGTGGCCGCTGCGCCTGATGCTCGGGGAACAAGCCGATCTGCTGCTGGAAGGGCAGCGGGTGATTCCGGCGCGGCTGCTGCGCGAAGGTTTCGTTTTCCGCTATCCCGATGTTGAGTCTGCGCTGCAAAGTTTGAAATGAGCGAGATGGCTGCACGCATTACGTGCCAATCTCCGAGCCAATGAACATCGGTTCAGCACTTTCTTCCTCAGCCATCGGTAACCGATCTCAGCGTGGAACCAAGGCGCACGCCAGTCGCGCCGCAGGCATCCAACGGCTTTCCCTATTTCTTCCCTGCCGTGTCGATTTTTTTAACATTACCCTGCAGAAATTAATGTCATAAATTGCAACTTGTTGATTTCAAGGAAATATTTCTCTCTGGCACAACAGTTGCTTTATGAAAAGCAAGCATGTTGGAGCACCAACAGCAGACATCAAACAGGGAGAGAAAATGAGCAAGACGAAACAACTGGTCCAGGTGCTGGTACTGGCCGGCATACTCGGCGGGTCGGCAGCGGCGCATGCGGAGTTGATCTCAACCCAGAACATCACGTTCAGCGGTTCCGCCTTTGTGACGGATGCCGAAGGCACCCCGACGACGACCACGGTCAACAATGCATCCCTCGGTACCGCTCCGATAACGGCATTCAGCAGCAGCACTGGCGTGTTGACCGGCGTCACGGTGAACCTGTCCGGCACGCAGACGCAAAGCACACAAACCACTGCCACCGCCGGATCGGGCACCGGCAGCAACGACAATGTCACCGCTTCCGGCACTGGCTCGAGCAGCGTGCAAATCTCGGCCACCGGCATCCCGAACACCACGACCTCAGTGTTGACGCAGGCAGATTCGTGCACGGACAAGATCAAGAACGGCTGCACCGGCGCGGCGACGGAGAATAAACAGAATTTCGCGGTGACCAATGCAGCCGTGTCCGCCGGCAGCCTGAACAGCTATGTTGGCGGCACGCCGGGCATCAGCTTGAGCGCGCCCACCCTGTCGGCATCGCAGACGACCGCTGCCTTCTATGGCACCGATTCCACGACGTCGACGGTCAGCATTTCCGGCACCGGCAGCGTCGTCTACAACTATCTGCTCCACGCCCTGGGTTCCTTTAAAGGCGACACGCAGGTAACCAGCCTCAACCTGGATTTCGGCACCGTGTTCCAGGGCGATATCGATCCGACACTGAACTTCAGCGTCTTCAACCTGGCCAATGCGAACCGCAACGGCCTGGACCTGGATTCGGTCTCGGGTATTGGCAACACCACGCCGCTGACGACCACTTTCAGCCCCGTGACCGCCCTGTCCCAGGGCACATCGACGATGTTCTCGGCCATGCTCGACACCGCGAACCTCGGCACCTTCAACGCGGTGTACACCTTCAACCTGTCCGACGCCAACGTCGGCGCCTCGTCGACCTGGCAGAATTCGACGCTGACGCTGAACCTGACCGGCAAGGTAGTCGCAGTCCCCGAGCCGCTCAGCATCGCGCTGCTCGGCGCAGGCCTGCTCGGCATCGCCGCCAGCCGCCGCCGCAAGGGCTGAACGCAGTCCTGTCGTTACCAGCCCCGCCCAAGTGGCGGGGTTTTTCATTGGCGGCCAGCCATGAACCCTTTGCCGCCACGCCCTCAAATCCGGTAATCCACCCTCTCCGGCCGCCCCGGCAGATGCAGCCGGCTCGTCGCCGGCGCGCTTTCCGCGATCACCCGCCCGGCGCGAAGCACCGCCAGTCGCGGAGCACGCAGCCGTATCGCCTCGATGGGATCGCGCGCGCCCAGCAGCACCAGGTCGGCGCGGCAGCCGGGCGCGATGCCATAACCTTCTAGTCCGAGTATCTGCGCCGGTGTTTCCGTCACCGCGGCAAAGCAGGCGCGCATACCCGCCTGGCTCGTCATCTGCGCCACGTGCAAGCCCATGTGCGCGACTTCGAGCATGTCGCCGCTGCCCATGCCGTACCACGGATCGAGCACGCAATCATGACCGAAGGCCACCGGCACGCCAGCGGCGATCAGCTCCGGCACGCGCGTCATGCCGCGCCGCTTCGGATAGGTGTCGTGCCGGCCCTGCAGCGTGATGTTGATGAGCGGATTGGCAATCGCCGCCATGCCGGATTCGGCCATCAGCGGCAGCAGCTTGGAGACGTAGTAGTTGTCCATCGAGTGCATCGAGGTCAGGTGCGAGCCGGTCACCCGGCCCTGCAGGCCGAGGCGCTGCGTCTCGAAGGCCAGGGTTTCGACATGGCGCGACAGCGGATCGTCGGTTTCATCGCAATGCATGTCCACGCGGAGGCCGCGCTCGGCGGCCAGTTCGCACAACATGCGCACCGACTCCGCACCCTCTGCCATCGTGCGCTCGAAATGCGGTATGCCGCCGACCACGTCCACGCCCATGTCGAGCGCGCGCCTCAGGTTGTCGAAGGCGCCGGGCGAGCGCAGCACGCCGTCCTGCGGAAAAGCCACCAGCTGCAGATCGAGATAGGGCTTGACCTGGCGCTTGACCGCGAGCAGCGCTTCCACCGCCAGCAGGCGCGGATCGCAGACATCGACATGGCTGCGTATGGCCAGCAGGCCGCGCCCCACCGCCCAGTCGCAATAGGCCAGCGCGCGCTGCGCCAGCGCTTCCTGGGTCAGCTCGGGCTTGAGTTCGCCCCACAGCGCAATGCCTTCCAGCAGCGTGCCGGATTGATTGATGCGCGGCTGGCCGTAGGACAGCGTGGAATCCATGTGGAAATGCGCGTCGACGAAGGGCGGGCTGACGAGCTGGCCGGCGCAGTCGATTTCCTGCACGGCGGTGGCATGCAGGCGGGGTTCAAGCGCATCGATGCGGCCGTCGGTGATGGCGATATCGAGGCCGGTGCGGCCGTCGGGCAAGGCGCAGTTGCGCAGGATGAGATCTGGCATGGAAACTCCGGGAAAAGGAACAGGCCCGTAGGGTGGGCGCAGCCCACGCGGACGTGCGCAAGCACCGCGTGGGCTGCGCCCACCCTACGAAACTTCGAAATCTATAAACCACAGCTCGTAGGTTGGGCTGACAAGCCCAACGTGCTTTCCGCCCGCGAACGTCCAATGTTGGGCTTGGCAGCCCAACCTACGACAGTCAAAGCCCGCATCCCCTGAGCACCAGCCCCTTCACATGTTCGGCCGCCCGACGCATACCTTCTCCATCCAGCGCCGGCACATCCAGCACCGCGCAGACTTGCGCATCGAAGTCGGCATAGGTCTGCGTCGCGGCCCAGATCGTGAAGAACAGGTGCTGCGGATCCACCGGCGCCATCCGGCCCATTGCGATCCAGTGCCGGATGACTTCGGCCTTCGCCTCGATCAGCGCGCGCAGCTCGCCACGCAATACATCGCCGATTTCGGGCGCGCCATGCAGGATCTCATTGGCGAAGACACGCGATGCATCGGGATGACTGGCCGACAGCCGCATCTTCGCGTCGATGTACTCGCCCAGCGCGCTCTTCGGATCGCGCTCGACGCAAATGCCGTCGGTCGGCGCCAGCCACAGCGCCAGGATGTGGGTCAGCACCGCGCGATAGATCTCGCGCTTGGTGCCGAAGTAATAGTGCAGATTCGACTTCGCCATGCCGGCGCAGGTGGCGATCTCGGCCATCGTCGCGCCCGCATAACCGGCGCGGGCGAAGACACGTTCGGCGGCGCGCAGGATGCCGGCTTCATTGAGCTGGCGGATGCGTCCTTTGGCTCGTCCATCACCGCGCACCGCGTCAGTCGCATCGACGCTGCTCGCGCAGGCTGGCATGGCGGCCACGATCAATGTCAGCGCGTGCCGAACATCCTGTCGCCAGCGTCGCCCAGGCCGGGCACGATGTAGCCGTGCTCGTTCAGGCGCTCGTCCAGCGCGGCCGACATCACCGGTACGTCCGGATGCGCGCGCTGCAGCGCCGCCAGGCCCTCGGGCGAGGCCAGCAGGCACACGTACTTGATGCTGGAAGCGCCGCTTTCCTTCAAGCGGCTCAGGGCGGCGATCGCCGAATTGCCGGTGGCGAGCATCGGATCGACCACGATCACCAGGCGCGAGCCGATGTCGTCCGGCATCTTGAAGTAGTACTCGACCGGCTCCAGCGTTTCCGGGTCGCGGTACAGGCCGATGTGGCCGATGCGCGCGGCCGGCACCACGTCGAGCATGCCATCGAGCATGCCGTTGCCGGCGCGCAGGATCGACACCAGGCACAGCTTCTTGCCGCTGATGACCGGCGAATCGATCGCTGCCAAGGGCGTTTCGATCTGTATCGTCTCGGTCGGCAAGTCCCGGGTGACTTCATAGGCCAGCATCTGGCTGATTTCGCGCAGCAGGCGGCGGAAATTGTCGGTGGTGGTTTCCTTGCTGCGCATGTAGGTCAGCTTGTGCTGGATCAGCGGATGGCTGATGACGGTGAATTCGGAGCTCATCGATTCTTCCTTTACTCAAAACACGGTGCCGTCGCTGGCGATGCGCACCGGCGGGCCGCCGCCAGGACGGCGCTCGGCCGCGATGCGGCGTCCGGCGGCCCAGGTGCCGCCTTCCAGGATGCGCGCCAGCGGAAAACCCGCCGCATCCACGCCCAGCTCGGCGCGCACCGCGTCGGCCAGCCTATCCAGCGCGATCACGGTCAGGGCGCGCCATTCCACCACAGCCTCCTCCTCCACTGTCAAGAGGCGGGAAAGAAAAGACGGATCGCGCGGCGCGAGCACGCCGAAGTCCAGCAGCAGGCCGCCGTTGCGGTATTCAGGCAAACCGGTCAGCGCATCGAGTCCGGTCACCTCGAGCCCCGCTTGCTCCAGCGGCTCCAGCAGCGAGTACGTCAGCCATTGCGTGAGCTTGTGGAAAGGCACCAGGCCATCGCTGCTGCCTGAATGGCGCCAGCAATCGCCGAGCGACACGCCATCCAGCACGATGCGCCCCGGCCATACCGGCCCCAGCGTGGCAAGCAGGGTTTCCAGCACCAGCGATGCGGCTACCGTGCCGTTCTGCGCGCGCGCGGCCAGCCAGTCAAAGAGATTGCCGAGCCGGGCCGGAGTTCCGAATACCTGCGGCGCAGCGGCGATGGCCGCGCCCAGCCGCTGCAGCAGCGCGGCGCGGCCCGACAGGCCAACCAGTGCATTGCCGACGCCGGCCTGGAAGGTTTGCGCCAGCGTGCTTTCGGTGAAATCTTGGAGCGCCGCCGCATCCGCGCGCAAGGGCTGCTTCGGGTCGCTTGACAATGCGCCGCTGGCGAACAAATTCAGGCTGGCCACGCCCAGGCCTTCGGAACGCCCGAGTTCCATGCCGCTGCCGGCATCGCGATAGCGCCACTCGGCGCCGGCGCCGGCATCGAGCAGCACGCTGGGAATGACGAGGTCGATGCGCGCACGGGCCAGTTCCGCGCCCGACAGGCCATGGCTTTGCGCCAGCGCCCCCCAGCGATCGACGCCGCCAGCTTCGAAATGGCGCCAGCGGCTGTGGTAGGGCACGTTCAGATCCGGATAGCGCAGGCGGATGGTGTCGGCGACGTAGGCCGCGGTCTCGGGCAGCCGCTGCGCATGCCAGAGGAAATGCGGCGCGCAGCCGTCTTCGGCCAGCGCCATGATCTCGGCGCAATGGCTGCGCACCGCGTCGGCGCGCAGCAGCGCCGCGGCATCGGGCTGCTTCATTCGGCCAGTCCCCTGCCCTTGGGCAGCGCCAGTTCGTCGCTGGCAGCCGGCGTGTAGGTGGCGAAATAGCCGGCGGCGACCTTGGCATCCATCTCGACCCGGGCATCGGCCGGGATCAGCTCATCCGGAATCGGCACCCGCTCCACCACTTCGATGCCCTGCTCCACCAGCGCGCCGTGCTTCATGTTGCTCATCGAGGCCCAGCGGTCGATGCGGCGTATGCCGAGCCAGTGGAACACATCCGGCATCAATTCCTGGAAGCGCATGTCCTGCACGCCGGCCACGCACTCGGTGCGGGCGAAATAGGTTTCGGCGCGGTCACCGCCGACCTGGCGCTTGCGCGCGTTGTACACCAGGAACTTGGTGACTTCGCCCAGCGCCCGGCCTTCCTTGCGGTTGTAGACCACCAGGCCAACGCCGCCTTCCTGCGCCATCTCGATGCAGACTTCGATGCCGTGCGCCAGGTACGGCCGGCAGGTGCAAATGTCGGAGCCGAACACATCCGAGCCATTGCATTCGTCATGCACCCGGCAGGCCACGCGGGTCTCGGGCTTGCCGAGCTGGGTGATGTCGCCGAAGAAGTAGAGCGTCATGCCGCCGATCGGCGGCAGGAAGACCTTCAGATCCGAGCGGGTGATGAGTTCCGGGAACATGCCGCCGGTCTGCTCGAACAGGTTGCGCCGCAACAGGCTTTCCTTGATGCCGAAGCGCTCGGCCACGCCGGGCAAATACCAGACCGGATCGATGGCCGCCTTGGTCACGCGCACGTCGCCGTTGGCCATCAAGATCTGACCATCGGGCCGCAGCCGGCCGGCGTCGATGGCGGCCTTGAGCTCGGGCATGTTGATGTGGGCCTTGGTAATGGCAATCGTCGGGCGGATGTCCACGCCGGCGGCGATCTGCTCGGCAAAGGCGCTCGCCACCATGTGGCCGTACGGATCGAGGGAGACGATGTTTCTCGCGTCGGCCCACTGCGGATGCGGACCGATCGCTTCGGCCGGCGCGGTGTCGGTGAAATCCGGGCGATGACCGCGATCGAGATTGCCGGCGGCCACCGCCAGCGCACGATAGATCGCATAGGAACCGGAATGGGTGCCGATCGCATTGCGATGCTGCGGCGCGCTGACGCTGGCGATGATGGGCCCGCGCTGTGCGGGCGTGGCGGCGCCCCATTGGATGGGATGAGCCGCGGCCGCGCCGCTGCCCCGGGAATGCGACGTCAACATGATGTGACCGGACATGATCGGGTCTCCTCTGGGAATACTGCGCTGGGTTGTTCGGTGTGACGCCGGTGCGTTTCCTGACCGAGTGGTCAACTTTATTCCTCTTTGCAGGAATTGTGCCTGCGCTTCGCCAAGGTTTTTTCGCATTTTTGTGCGGAAAATCAGCAGCGCTCGTGGCCGCTGCACCAGCGATGCGCGGCGTCGCACGCTTGCGCCGCACTGTCGAGGTGAATGCACGCGATTGTTTGGACACTGAAAAGGGTCCATGACAGCCCGCGGCCGCGAACCACTACGGCTTTTGCCTGTCCGATCGGGTTCAGGCGAATCCGCCGGCAACACAAGCGCTTTTCATGCATGTACCTCCTGTCGAACCTGAGCCGCCTGGCGACGGCGTCCCGGACAACACCAGGCCGTTCTCCAGCCTCGGGGAATCCCTGAACATCCTGCTGGGCAGCCTGCGCGAGATGGTGCCGCTCAAGCGCTGGAGCGCCGCGCGCCATGACGAAGCGGGCTGGACCCTGCTCGACAGCGCCGCGCGCGAGGCAGCGGTGCGTGAAGGTCAGAACACGCCGGAGCTGGTCTGCCTGCGGCTGGCGGAAGATATGAAGCCGCGCTTCATCGCCGATGCGGTGGCAGCCGACGACAATGCCGACACCGCCGCGCTCGCCGCTGCGGGCATCGCCGCCTGCATCATCTGTCCGCTGATTTCCCGGCGCGGCGAACTACTGGGTGCGATTTTCGCGACGGATACGCGTGCGCAGCCGGCGTACAGCGCGGCGCAACGCCGACTGGTTGTCGGCCTGGCCAGGACGCTCTCAACCTTGTTCGCCTACAGCCTGCGCCACGAAGAGCCGCGCGAGGCGCGCATCCCCGACAACGAACCATTTGCGGGTCTGCCGAATCTGCACGCCTGGCAAAGCGCGATGGAAGACGAGGAAGCCGCGCTGGTCGAGACGGACGAGGATGCGCTGGCGATCATGATCGAAGTCGATGAAGGCCCGAACCCGGACTTCACCGAGACCGAACTGGCAATGGCGCATCACGGCGCGCTGTTGAAGACCTATCTGCGTGACCAGGACCGCGTGGCCCGCATCGGCCGCAACCATTTCGCGCTGCTGCTGCGCAATCTGTCCGGCGAACAGGCACAGGCGATGCTGGACAAGATAGCCGCGGCGCTGCGCCACGCCGGTGCCACTGCCGCGATCGGCTGCGCGCTGCGCCGCGCCAGCGGCACGCTGCCCGAAGCGTTCCGGATCGCGGATATCCGGATGTATAACGAGAAGCTGCGGCGGGGATGAGGACGTTGGGCTGACCAGCCCTTTCGATCTCATGAGGCATGGGTCTGCATAGGGTGGGCAGCCATTCCTACCATGTGCATGCGAGACAACTGCAGACAAATCGCGCGCCCTGTTCGTAGGGTGGGCGCAGCCCACCCTACGAATTTGCAGCAACGCGTAGGTTGGGCTGACGAAGGAAGCCCAACGAACGTTCGCGGTCCGCATGCGCCGATGTTGGGCTTGGCAGCCCAACCTACGAGCCAACGGACCGCTCCAAGAGACATGAACAGGCGCGCCTACTTCCCATCCTTCTCCGCCAGCTGCCGGTTCTTTTCCTCCAAAGTACGGATCAGCCCATCGACGCCGCCACGGCTGATCTCGGAAGCAAAGGTCGCCTTGTAGGTCTCGGACAACCAGGCGCCCATCACATTGACGTCGTAAATCTTCCAGCCCGAGGCATCGTGATGCAGCCGATAGCTGACCTGCACCGGCTCCGGGCGGCGCGGCAGGATCACTTCGGAATGTACCTCGGCATTGGTCGCGGAAGGATCGAGACGCATCGGCTTGAAGCGCAGCGTCTGGTCACGGATCTGCGACATCGCGCCGGCATAGGTATGCAGCAGCAGGTTGCGGAATTCCTCGGACACGCGCTCGCGCTGCTGCGGCGTGGCTTCGCGCCAGTAGCGTCCCATGGTCAGCGCGGTGCCGCGCTGGAAATCTAGGTGCGGCAGGATCAGCTTCTGCACCACCTCATAGATGCGCTTGCGATCGCCGGCCTGTATCGCCGGATCGGTGCGCGCGATCTGCATCACTTCGCCGCTCACGCGCTTGATCAGCACATCGGGCGGCTCGTTGCCACTCGCCTCTTCGGCACGAACGGTGCCGCACAGCGCGGACAGCAGCATGCCGATCAGCAGCAGAAAGCGGAGAACGGAAAATCGGAAGAAAGCTTGCATGATGGAATGGAGCGAGGATGGGCCACGCCCTTCGTGGAAAAGCCACCATGCTAGCGTCACCGCGCCGCGGGCGAGGTAACAAGTTGCAAGCGTCAGGTCGAATGCATCATGCCCTTTGATCGCGCGATGCGGCCATCCTTGCCGACCAGCAGCACATCCACACCCGGCAGCGTTGCGGCGATCTCGAGCGCGCGCCTGTGCCCGGTGACCATGAACGCCGTCGACAACGCATCGGCCAGGATGCCGTACGGCGCAGCCACCACGGTTTCAGCCAGCTCCAGGGGCGATGCGCCGGTGGCCGGGTCGAAGATGTGATGGCGCGCGAAGTCGGCGGAAAACGCGGTTGCGTAATCCCCGGAAGTAGCGATGCTGCGGCCATCCAGCGCCAGCGTGTCGAGGATGCCGTCCTCGCGGCGCGGATCGCGCACGCCCAGGGTCCATGGCCGGCCGCCGTCGGCGCGACCGAGGCTGCCGAATTCGCCGGTATCAATCAGCGCATGCCGGATGCCGCGTGCCGCCAGCGCCGCGCGCGCCAAATCCAGCGCATAGCCCTGGGCGATGCCGTTGAGCGTGATCGCCATGCCAGCATCCAGCGCGATGCGGCGCGTGTCAGAACGCACCCGGCGCCAGCCGAGCAGCGGCAATGCGTCTTTCGTCGCCCTGCCCTGCGAGGCCAGGTGCCATAGCGGCTGCACCGTGATGTCGAAAGCGCCATCGGTGAGCGCGGAAACGTCGCGCGCGGTGTCGAGCACTGTCAGCAGATGCCGATCAGGCGTATCGAGCGCGCCATCGCGGTTGAGCCGCGCGACCTGGCTGTCGGGTCGGTACAGGCTCATCAGCGCATCGATGCGCTTCGCCTCGGCCAGCGCCTCGGCGATAGCGCGCTCGGCGATTTTCCCATCGGCATGCAGGAGCTTCACGCCGATCACGGTGCCAAAGGCCAGGTCAGCACCGGCGTAAAGCCGCATGCCGCCCGGCAGCTCGCTGCGTGACAGCGTGCCCGCGCGTGGCAGCGGCGCGGCCAGCGCCAGCGCGCCCAGGCCCATCGCGGTTTGCATGAATCGGCGTCGTTGCATGCTCGCTCCTAAAGTTTCTCGACAGCGCGTATCGGTACGACGCGCGCGCGCTTCTTCTCGAGGATGCGCGGCGCGCACTGCGCATCGCTGTGGTAGATGACCACGCAATCCATGCATTGAAAGCATTCGTCGTAGCGCACCCGGCCATCGCGCTCGATGGCGCCGTAGTCGCAGCGATGGCGGCAGGTCTGGCACGGCTGGCCGCATTCGGCGCGGCGCGGCAGCCAGTTGAACAGGCGCATCCGGCCGAGCAGCGCCAGCCCTGCGCCGAAGGGGCACAGGTAGCGGCAGAAAGCCTTGTAGACGAAGGCGCTGGCCGCCAGCAGCAAAACGGCATACAGCACGAACGGCCACGAGCGCACGAAGCCGAGCGTGATCGCGGTCTTGAATGGCTCGGCTTCCACCAGGCTGTCCGTGAGCGCGGTCGAGAGGAACACGCTGCCGATGATGGCGGCGAGCACGCCGTACTTGATCAGCTTCAAGCGCGCATCCGCGGCGCGCGAGAGGCGCAGCTGCGGAATGCGCAGGGCGTGCGCCGCCTTGCCGACGAATTCCTGCAGCGCGCCGAACGGACACAGCCAGCCGCAAAAGGTGCCGCGTCCCCACACCACCAGCGACACCAGCACGAAAGCCCACAGGGACACGGTCATCGGGTCGTACAGCAGAAAGCCCAGGCCGCGCCCTTCGCGCAGCGCCTGTAGCGCGCCGGTGATGTTGACGATGGAGAGCTGGCCCTGTGCATACCAGCCGATGAAGATCGCGGTGAACAGCAGATAGCCCTGCCGGAACCAGGCGAAGCGCCGCGCGTTGGCAGTCAGCGCGCGCTGCCGTGCCAGTGCAATTGCCAGCACCGCCAGCCCCGCGGCCAGCAGCGCCAGTTCCGGCCAGCGCGCGCGCCAAGGCGCGCTCCAGCCGCCGTCGGCCTCGGGCGGCAGCACGACGAAGCGCGTTGGCAGCCGCAGCGCGGTGTGGAATGCACGATCGATGCGCTCGGGATAGATCACGCCCTTGCTGCGCCTGACCAGAAGCGTCACATCCAGCGGCTGCGCGGGATCCAGGCCAGCCTGCGCAATCACGCGGAACACCCGCATCGACATGCCGGCCAATGCCGACTCGCGCGGCTTCAGTTCCAGATCCAGATCGCGCATCTCGATATTCAGCCCGGACTGCTTGATCAGCAGCCGGTCCGGCACGGTGCCGGCAGTGAAGTCCTCGCCGATCACGCCATAGCGGCCGCGGTAGAACACCAGCAGCGCATGGTCGCCTGGCTCGAGCCGGTCCGACAGGCGTTTCCATGCTGCTTCGGTCAGCAGATTGCGGCCGATCGAAGGCACCGAAGCCAGCGCAATATATGCCTCGGAAAACAGCGCCTGCGGCTCGGCCTTCGCCACTGCGTCCAAGCCCTCGCCGTCGCTGCCGGCATACGCGGCTTCGACCTGCGCATTCGTCAGCGCCTGGTGCGCGACCATGCCTTCGGCTTCCAGTTGCGCCAGCGTCCTGGTTTCCAATACCTCCGTATTCACGCGCGCCACGCGGTCCGGATCACTCGCGCCGGAAAAGCCGAGCTTGGCGCGCGCCACCTTCAGCGCCGAGGACAGCACGCTCTGGTTGATGATGCGCACCGAGGCCGTCGCCTTGGCCACGCCATCCAGATGCACCGCGCCGCCCTCGCGCTTTCCACCCGCGCGCGGCGGCGTGTCGATGCGCACGCTGTCGGTGAGCGACAGGCCGCGGTACTGCGCCACGAAGGCATCCAGCGGCGCCGGGCCGAGGCCTTCGAGAAACACCGGCTCGTGCTGCGACAGCACACGCACATCAAGGAAATTGCCCTTGGCGTCGAGCAGGATCAGCAGGTTCGCCGGCACGCCGGAAAAGCCGGGAATCGGCGCGAGGTCCATGGATTCGAAGACATAGCCGACCAGCTGGGTTTCGGTGGCGTTCTGCCGGAACACCGGCCACACCGGCAGCGCGGCGTCCTTCTCGCCGACCTGGTAAGGCGATGGGTAGATCGACTTCAGCGCATCGCGCGTCATCACGCCGGCATGGGCCGTGGATAGCAGCGTGAGCGTGAGCGCAAGCAACGCAAGGAAGAGACGCAGCAGCGAGTGGAAGCGCAATGGTCGGTTCATGAATTGCCGTGGAACGGACTGGCCAATGAAAAGCGGTACCGGGCAGGTTTCATGCCATCACGAATGCGCGGCCACAGCGCCGTAGATGACGGCGCAATGTGGCGATACGGGACAGGATGTGTTGAATTTTGGAACAACCAACGAGTCGTCAATGCCGATGCAGAACAAGGGCGCGGCTGATAGGACTTACACCACGCCATTGCCCTTCTTCACGGCGTCACCGGCTGCACCCCATGCCTGGTGAAGATGCGCGCCATCTCGCCCGAAGCCGTCAATTCATCCGCCGCCTTCTGCAAGGCCTCGGCCAGATCGCGCGACTCCTTCTTCACCGCCATGCCAACCACCCAGCCGCGCGATGGCATGCGCTGGAAGGCCACTTCCTCCAGCGCATAATCCGCGTCGCCGTGCAGGGCCGCCTCGATGCCCGAGCGATTCGCCAGCACCGCGTCGACGTCACCTGATTTGAGCGCGGCCAACGCATCGGCTTCGGTCGGATAAATCTTCACCGCATCGCGAAAGCGTCCGTTCTGCTCGCCGAGCATCAGCATGCCCGAGATCGAGACCTGTTCGACGCCTATGCGCTTTCCGGCAAGAGAGTCGAGGCCGGCGAATTGCGGTACGCGCTTGACGCTGCGCACCAGACGCAGGGTTTCGCGGTAATACGGTGCAAAGATCTCGACCTTGTCGTTCTGCGCCATCAGACGCCTATCCACTGGCACATGCAGCATCACGTCAGCCGGGCCATACCCGAGGTAATGGCCCTTCCACACCATGTTGCGCAAGTCGTCGTTCAAGTCGTCGCCGGCTGGAAACGGCAGCAGCGACAGCTTCAGACCGAGCTTCTCGGCCAGCGCCTGCGCCAGATCGACATCGATGCCGCCGGCATTGCCGTAAAACGGCGGCATGTCCTTGTACACCGCGACCTTCAGCGTACCCGATTCACGCAGCTTGCCAAGGTCGGCCCAGGCCGGCAGCGCGGCAGCCATCGCGCAGGCCGCGGCCAGCATGGCCGCCGCGCGCCGCATCGTCATTGCGAACATATGGGTCTCCTCTCGTGTTCTTATCGTGTCGTAATACCGCCGCTTCCTATTCCGTGGTGCGCCGGGTTTCCAGATAGGACTTGATTGCCCACACCGCTTCCTGGTTCAGGATGCCTTCGAACGGCGGCATGTACACCGCGCCATTGCGCACCTTGCCATGACGTACGCTGGTGACGAAGTAATCCTCGTTGTCCTTGAAGCAGGCCTTCTTCTTCGCTTCGACCTTCAGACCCATGCAGTCGCGGTCAAGCTTGCGCAGATCCGGCGCGATGCCGCCCGAAATCGCTTCGATGCCATGGCAGCGCGCGCAATTCTGGCCAAAGGCCGAGGCGCCGATTTTCTGTGCTTCGGCATTGCCGCTGTAGGGATTGGCGTTGAGCCATTTTTCTCCGAGCGGTGGCAGCGTATGGGTGTCCACGGCTTGCGGCGTGACGTCGCCGTGGGCATGGGCGGCCAGGGAAAGCGTGCCGCAGGCGGCCAGCACAAGGGCGGAAAGAAGGTTACGGGTTTTCATCGGATGTCTCCTGTATGGTTGCTGGAATGATTGCGACAGTCTTCGCAATTGCCATGCCAGCCCGCATGTTCTCCCCGTTGTGCCCCTTCCCCTGTGCCCCATGCGTGTCAAACCCACGCCGGGATTGCGTCATTTTTAAACAGGTGTACCATTGCCCGAAAAATAGCGATAAAAACTGAAACATCCCATCGATACCATCAGTCCAGGAGCGATGCATGGAAGGAGACAACACCGGCGCCGGCCAGTCTGGCAGCGCCGTCGCGGATGCGAAGCGGCTTGGCATGCTTTCTGCAATCTGTACGGAGACCATGCTCGACGAATCCCACCAGCGCTGCGCCGCCTACGGCTTATCGACCACCGAGAAGCCCGACTTCGATCCGATTGCGAGAAACGATCTGAGCCTGATCGTCGAGCAGAACCGGGTGCTCTACACCCATGCGCTGCCGGTGATGGAAACGCTGTACGACCAGATCATCAACACCCACAACATGGTGGTGCTGACCGATGCCAACGGACTGATCGTGCATGCGCTCGGCGATGACGATTTTCTGGAAAAGGCCAACCGGGTTGCGCTGCAGCCGGGCGTGTCGTGGTCCGAGGAAGGCAAGGGCACGAATGCGATCGGCACGGCGATCGTCGAGAAGAAGCCGACGCTGGTGCATGCGAATCAGCACTATCTGCGCGCCAATCACTTCCTCACCTGCTCGGCCGCGCCCATCTTCAATCACCAGGGCGATGTGATCGGCGTGCTCGATGTCACCGGCGACAAGAGCAGCTATCACCAGCACACGATGGCGCTGGTGCGCATGTCCGCGCAGATGATCGAGAACCACTTGTTCTCCGCTGCCTTTGACGATGCGATCACGCTGCACTTTCACAGCCGGCCCGAATTCATCGGCACGCTGATGGAAGGCATCGCTTCGTTCTCGCCGAGCGGCCGCTTCCTGTCTGCCAGCCGCAGCGGCCTGTTTCAGCTCGGCCTGCCGCTGTCGGCATTGAAGACGCATACCTTCAGCTCGCTGTTCGGCTTGCCGGTGTCAGCGCTGTTCGATCACTACCGTACCGCCTGCCCGGGCCTGTTGAACCTGTGTCTGCACAATGGCGTGCGCGTCTTCGTTCGCGCCGAAATGCGTCGCACCAACCTTACCTTCCATGCGATGCCCGAAGCGCTGGCGCGCGATGCGGCTCCCCGCGTTGCGCCACAGCCGGCCGCCAGCGAAACGCAGCCGCGCCGCATGTCCAGCCTGCGCTATCTGAACACCGGCGATGCGCAGGTCGAGCGCCTGATCGAGAAGCTCAGCAAGGTCATCGGCCGCGATATTCCCATCCTTGTCACCGGCGAAACCGGCACCGGCAAGGACTTGCTGGCGCAGGCGATCCACAACGATTCGCCGCGTGCCAAAGGCCCGTTCGTCGCGGTGAATTGCGCATCGATACCGGAAACCCTGATTGAATCCGAACTCTTCGGCTACGAGGACGGCGCCTTCACCGGCGCGCGCAAGAAGGGCAGCATCGGCAAGATCCTGCAAGCCAACGGCGGCACGCTATTCCTCGATGAAATCGGCGACATGCCGATGAGCCTGCAGGTGCGGCTGTTGCGGGTGCTGCAGGACCGCATGGTCACGCCGCTGGGCAGCACCAAGTCGATTCCGGTGAATGTGGCGCTGATCTGCGCCACCAACCGCAACCTGCGCGAGATGATTGCGCTGAACACCTTTCGCGAAGACCTCTACTACCGCCTCAACGGCCTGGTGGTGAAGCTGCCGCCGCTGCGCGAGCGCAGCGACCTCGACGCCGTGATCGAGAAGCTGCTGGCCACCGAAGCGGAAGGCCGCCCCTGCCGCGTGTCGGATGAAGTCATGCGCATGTTCCGTCAGCACAAGTGGCCCGGCAACTTCCGCCAGCTCACCAACCTGCTGCGCACCGCGATCGTGATGCTGGGCGACGATGCCGAGATCCTGCCTGAGCATCTGCCGGACGACTTCCTCGACGACATCAGCCATGCGCAGCGACAGAACGCCAGCGACACGATAGAACGCATCGTCTCCGACATGTCGCGGCTCGAGGATGTGGAAGCCTCGGTGATCCGCAAATCACTGGAGGCGCACGGCGGCAATGTCTCCGCCACCGCGCGCGCATTGGGCGTATCGCGCAATACGATCTATCGCAAGATGCAGCACTGATTCGGGCTCGTGCGCGGTACCTTGCGTGTGAGCTCCGGCAGACCCATGGCGTGATGGATGACTCGTAGGGTGGGAAAAGCCCACGCGGTCTTCGTCCGATCGACGAAACGCGTGGGTTGCACCCACCCTACGCATGGTCAGCCCCATATGCACATGCGGTAGATAGACTCCGGCCTCGCCATTCAACCGCCTCACTGTTGCGTTATGGAGCAGCCTTGTTGCCGAATGCAACAGCGCCAGGAGCGCGACACGCGCAATCAGCTTGCCCATGCGCGGCATGGAACTTGCGTCAACGGCGTCTACAACATGCATACGCACCGGAGACGCCACACGATGCCGCAAGCCATTCCCCGCAGGGCGCCGCGATGAGACGCGCCGCCGCGCTGTCGCATCCATCCATGCCCGTGGCGTCTGCCGCGCCCGACACCCTGTTCCATGCATGGCTGGCCTTCGCTGGCGTGCTGCTGTTCGCAGCCGCTTTGCTGTGGCAGACCGGCGTGTGGGCCATGCTGGCCGATGCCGATCCGACCGGCATCACCTTGCTGATCATTGCCGTCTTCACCGGCAGCACGGCCTGGTGCGGCATGCGCTGCCGCGCGCTATGCCGTGAACGCGCGCAGCTCAATGCCTGGCGGCGCGCATCCATCGCGCCCGAGCACGGCGGCAGCATCGATGCCTATCTGCGCGACCTTGCCGCACCCGATGCGGATGCCTCCTCGCGCACCGCGCTGGCCGAAGTACTGGCCGAACGCCTGCACGGCCCGAGCGACACCGCGTGGTGGGTCAACGGCATACAGATCAAGCTTGGCCTGCTGGGCAAGGTGATCGGCTTTTCGATACTGGCAATGCAGCTCTCGCGCATCGAGAATTTCGATCCGGCCCAGACCCAGCATCTGCTCAAGACACTTACCGGCGGCCTCGGCATTGCCCTGCTGACCACCGCGGTCGGCCTGGTGGCCAACATGCTGCTCGGCCTGCAACTCACGCGCATCGACCGCTGCTGCGATGGGCTGATCGCCGATGCGATGCAATTCGCCGAGACCGGCGGCAATGGACGGAACGCCTGATGGCCCTGCGGCGCGGCCGGGGACGGCGCGAGACCGAAGTCGATCCGTTCTATGACATGCTGTTCAACATCCTGATCGCCTTCGTGTTCTGCTTCATCATCGCGATGCTGGCAATGAATCCGCAGGCGAAGAAGGCCGGCGACGTGCCAGCCAAGGCCGAGTTCATCATCACCGTCACCTGGCCCGACAACGATCCGAACGATATCGACACCTGGGTGCAGGACCCGGGCGGCAACCTGGTCTGGTTCAAGGAGCGCGAGTCCGGGCTGATGCACCTGGACCGCGACGACCGCGGCAGCGTGGGCGACACGCTGATCGTCAACGGCCGCGAAATCGTCAACCCCTTGAACCAGGAAGTCGTCACGCTGCGCGGCTTCGCGCCCGGCGAATACACGGTCAACGTGCAGTACTACGAAAGCCGCAACCGGCAGCCGGTGGATGTGACGGTGTCGCTGGTCAAGGTCAATCCGCGAGCCGAGGTAGCGTATTACGGCACGGTCAAGCTGCCAGCCAAGGGAGCGGAGCGCACCGCGGTGCGCTTCACCGTCAGCGCGGACGGCGCGCTTTCCGACATCAACACCATTCCGAAAACCCTCGTGAAGACCGAATGAACGATTACTCCCTGCATCTGACCATTGCTTATGTAGCGCTGGCCTTCCTGCTGTTGATCCTGTGCCTGGCCACGCGCTGGCGCGCATGGATCAAGATCGGCATGATCGCGCTGGTCACCGCGTCCTACTTCATCGCGCAATCGGCGTTCCAGGGCATGCTCGGCTGGCCGGCGGCCAAGTCGCCGCCGGAGAAATTCGTGCTGCTCGCGGTGGTCGCGGAAGAGCCGGACAAGGAACGCGGCACGCGTGGCGCGCTGTATGTCTGGGTCAATGCGATGCAGGGCACGAAGCCCGCCGCTGAGCCGCGCGCATATCGCCTGCCGTATGCGCGCGACCTGCATGCGCTCTTGGGCGAGGCGATGAAGAAGAACCGGCAGGGCATCAGCCAGATCGGTACGCTGGAGGCGCCGGCCGGCGGCAAGGGCGGCGCGTGGTTCCGGCTTGCGGCGGACCCGAATGTGAAGATCCGCATCAGCGATGCGCCGGCGCCGCAATTGCCGGAGAAATGAACGTGCGCATCCGCCCTGCCCTCATCACCCTGGTTGCGCTGCTGTGCGGCTGCGGCGCGAAGATCGGCGACTCCTGGTTTCCGCTCACGCCCGGCGCGCGCTGGACCTATGCGGTCGACACCGAATCGGATGGCGCGACCAGGCACGGCGAGCAGACCATCACGGTGCTGGACGAGCGCAGCCATGACGGCAAGCCGCTGTACATCCGGCGCAGCGAAACGCCCGACAACATCGGCATTGAATACTGGCTGCGTGAAACACCGCAGGGCATACAGCGCATCGCGCAACGCATCGATCTGCAGGAGCGTGCGGTGCTGGATGAGCAGCCGCGCACCGTGCTGAAGTTCCCCTTGGCGCAGGGCACGAGCTGGCGCGTGCCGACGGTGGCCTACACGATGACCAGGAAGCATGAATATCCGCGCGAGCTGAAGTACGGCCGCGGGATGCTGATGAATTACACGGTAGAGGCCGTTGATGAACGGGTCGAGGTTCCCGCAGGCAGCTATGCGCATTGCGCGCGCATCGTCGGCCGCGCCGAGATGACGCTGTTCGTGGACCCGGTGCGCGGCTTCTCGAAGATACCGGTGACCAGCACCGAATGGTATTGCCGCGGCATCGGTCTGGTGAAGCTCGAGCGCAGCGAAGAGGTATCGGGCGCGTTTTACAGCGGTGGCAAGGTCAGCATGGTATTGACGGATTTTTCGCCGCGCTGAATGGGGCGAGCAACGCGTAGGTTGGGCTGACGCAGGAAGCCCAACGGGAGTTCGCGCGAGATCGGGCTTTATGTTGGGCTTGGCAGCCCAACCTACGCACCTAAGCCTTGACGACCTTGGCAAAGAACCCGACGCCACAAATGAAATCGGGATGCCTTGAAGGCATCCCGATGTGTCTGGTTGCGGGGGCAGGATTTGAACCTACGACCTTCGGGTTATGAGCCCGACGAGCTGCCAGACTGCTCCACCCCGCGTCTGAAGGCTCGCATTGTACAGGGCATGACTGCGGGATACAAGGGCAGCACGGCATGCGGCGCAAGACCAAGAATCGGATGGCCATTGCGCATCATCGGGTGATGCGCAATGGCCATTCCGCCGGCACTGATCTCGATGATCCATGAACACCGCGTGGGCTGGCGCCCACCCTACGGATCCGCGCGGACTGCAGCCCGCGCTTCTCTTCAGCCGTTTCCTCGTGCCGTAATAAAAAGAAGGCCGGAGCCCGAAAGCCCCGGCCGAATCTGCCAATGGCAGCGAGAGACCGCACTACAACTTCACACTACAGCTTCAATCGATTCAGTTCGACGCCAGCTTGAACACCCACACCGAGCCGCCCTGCTCGAGGAAGTTGACCTTCTTCGCCACTTCTCCGCCCCACAGCGGCACCGCGCCGCCCCAGCCGGAGACCACAGCCACGTACTGCGTATTGCCGTCCTTCCAGGTGATCGGCGGCGCGACCACGCCCGAGCCGGTCTGGAACTTCCACAGCTCCTTGCCGGTCTTGGCGTCCAGCGCCTTCAGATAGCCTTCCGGGGTGCCGTAGAACACCAGGTCGCCGCCGGTGGTCAGCACGCCGCCCCACAGCGGCGCATTGTTCTTCGCTTCCCACGCGATCTTGCCGGTCTTCGGGTCGATGGCGCGCAACGCGCCGATGTAGTCATCGTTTAGCGGCTTGATGGTGAAGCCCGCGCCGAGATAGGCAGCGCCCTTCTTGTAGCTGATCGGCTCGTTCCAGATCTCCATGCCCCATTCATTGGCCGGCACGTAGAACATGCCGGTCTTCGGGCTGTAGGCCATCGGCATCTGGTTCTTGCCACCCAGGAACGACGGCGCAGCGAATACCGACTCGCCCTTCTTGCCGTCCGTGCCCTTGGTCGGATCGCCCGGACGGCCTTCCGGCGTGTAGTTCGGGCGGCCGGTCTTGAGGTCGATGCCCGTGGCCCAGGTGATCTTCTTCACGAATGGGAAAGCGTTCTCGAGCTTGCCGTTGTTCGCGTCGACGACATAGAAGAAGCCATTGCGGTCGGCCTTGCCGCCGTAGCGCTTGCCGTTCATGTCGAAGGTAACGAACTCGTTCACGCCGTCGAAGTCCCAGCCGTCGTGCGGCGTGGTCTGGTAGTGCCACTTGATCTGGCCGGTCTTGACATCGATGGCCACGGTGGACGAGGAGAACAGGTTGTCGCCGGGACGCAGATGGCTGTTCCATGGCGACGGATTGCCGGTGCCGAAGTAAGCCAGATGGGTCTTCGGATCATAGGTGCCGCCCAGCCAGGTCGCGGCGCCGCCGGTCTTCCACAGTTCGCCCGGCCAGGTCTTGTTGGTGGTGCCGGAGATGCCGTTATCGGTAGCCTTGCCATCGGCATCGTACTTGTAGCCCATGTGGCCTTCGACAGTCGGACGCGACCATACCAGCTGACCCGTCTTCGGATCGCGCGCTTCAACGCGGCCGACCACGCCGAATTCGCCGCCGGAGACGCCAGTCAGCAGCAAGCCATCCGCGATCAGCGGCGCGGCGGTGTTGGAATAGCCGGCGGCATAGTCATCCACCTTTTCCTTCCACACGACTTCGCCGGTGTCCTGGTTCAGGGCAACGAGTTGCGCATCCAGCGTGCTGAAGATCACGAGGTTGTCATACAGCGCCGCGCCGCGGTTGACCACGTCGCAGCAGGGCATGATGCCTTCGGGCAGGCGGTGTTCATACTTCCACAGCTTCTTGCCGGTCTTCGCGTCAAGCGCATAGATGCGCGAATACGAGCCGGTAACGAACATCTTGCCGTTGTAGATCAGCGGCTGCGATTCCTGGCCGCGCTGCTTCTCGCCGCCGAAGGAGAACGACCATGCCGGCACCAGCTTGGCGACGTTCTTGGTATTCACCTGGTTCAAGGGCGAGAAACGCTGCCCTTCCTGGTTGACGCCCCAGGTCAGGACGTTGTCGCCCTTGCTGGCGCTGGATTCGATCATGGCGTTGGTGACGCCGGCCGCGCCGGCCAGGGTCGATGCGCCGAGCGCGCCCGCCACCAGCGTGGCCAGTATTGTCTTGTGCATTGCTGCCTCCTCGTATAGGTATGGTTGGCTACGTGTGTTCACAGGCTGGCCATGATCCGCATCGCGGCCAGCCTTCCTCCGAAAAACTTTCAGGACCCTTCTCTTGCGACGTCACCGGCGCGACGTCGCGCTTCCAGCCGCTCCGCTTCTTCCTCGGTGTACAGGCGCGAGCGCGTGAGAAAGCGCCTGCCTGTGCCGTTATCCAGCGAAAACATGCCGCCCATGCCGGGCACGACATCGATGATCAATTGCGTGTGCTGCCAGTACGCGAATTGCTCGGCGCCGATGTAGAACGGCACGCCATCGAGGTTGCCGAGGTAGACGTCTTCCTCGCCAACCTGGAAGTCGCCGGCCGCGTAACACATCGGCGAGCTGCCGTCGCAACAGCCGCCGGACTGGAAGAACATCAGCGGACCATGCCTGTCCCTGAGTTCGGCGAGCAGCGCCAGCGCAGCCTTTGTTGCGGTAACGCGTGGTACGAGTGCTTGCATCCTTGATCCATCCCGGTTGTGTTGCGCTCCGGCCCTGAGTGGCCGGAGCTTCCTGCTTACCGCTTCGACTTCAGAAGAAGCCGAGCGCGTTCGGGCTGTAGCTCACCAGCAGGTTCTTGGTTTGCTGATAGTGGTCCAGCATCATCTTGTGGTTCTCGCGACCGATGCCGGATTGCTTGTAGCCGCCGAAAGCCGCATGCGCCGGATACAGGTGGTAGCAGTTGGTCCATACGCGGCCGGCCTGGATCTCGCGGCCCATGCGGAAGGCGCGCGCGCTGTCGCGGGTCCACAAGCCGGCGCCGAGGCCATACAGCGTGTCGTTGGCGATTTCCAGCGCTTCGGCTTCATCCTTGAACTTCGCTACCGACACCACCGGGCCGAAGATCTCTTCCTGGAAGATGCGCATCTTGTTGTTGCCTTCGAAGATGGTCGGCTTGATGTAGTAGCCGCCCGAGAGGTCACCGCCGAGCGGATTGCGCTCGCCGCCGGTGCGCACCGTCGCGCCTTCCTGGCGACCGATGTCGAGATAGGACAGGATCTTCTCGAGCTGTTCCTGCGAGGCCTGCGCGCCGATCATGGTGCTGGAGTCGAGCGGATTGCCCTGGCGGATCGCCTCGACGCGCTTGGTTGCGCGCTCCATGAAGCGGTCGTAGATCGATTCCTGCACCAGCGCGCGCGACGGGCAGGTGCAGACCTCGCCCTGGTTCAACGCGAACATCGCGAAGCCCTCGAGGCACTTGTCGAAGAAGGCGTCGTCCTTGTCCATCACGTCTTCGAAGAAGATGTTCGGCGACTTGCCGCCCAGCTCCAGCGTGACCGGGATCAGGTTCTGCGATGCGTATTGCATGATCAGGCGGCCGGTGCCGGTTTCGCCGGTGAAGGCGATCTTGGCGATGCGCTTGCTCGAAGCCAGCGGCTTGCCTGCTTCGAGGCCGAAGCCGTTGACGATGTTGACCACGCCCGGCGGCAGCAGGTCGGCGATCAATTCGATCAGCACCATGATCGAGGCCGGGGTTTGTTCCGCCGGCTTCAGCACCACGCAGTTGCCCGCGGCCAGCGCCGGCGCCAGCTTCCACACCGCCATCAGGATCGGGAAGTTCCATGGAATGATCTGGCCGACCACGCCGAGCGGCTCATGGAAGTGATAGGCATAGGTCTCGGAATCGATCGGCGCGATCGAGCCTTCCTGCGCGCGGATGCAGCCGGCGAAGTAGCGGAAGTGGTCGATGGCCAGCGGAATGTCGGCGGCCATGGTTTCGCGGATCGGCTTGCCGTTGTCGATGGTTTCCGCCGTGGCCAGCAATTGCAGGTTGGCTTCCATGCGATCGGCAATGCGGTTCAGGATGCCGGCGCGCTCGGCCGGCGAGGTCTTGCCCCAGGCGCGCTTGGCGGCATGGGCGGCGTCCAGCGCCAGCTCCACGTCTTCTGCGGTGGAACGCGCCACTTCGCAGAAGGACTTGCCTATCACGGGGCTGACGTTCTCGAAGTATTCGCCGCGCACCGGAGCGACGAATTTGCCGCCGATGAAGTTGTCGTAGCGCTGCTTGAACGGGTTCTTGACGCCCAGCTTATCGATTTCGGCCAGATTCATGGTGTCTTCCTCTTGAGGATGGTTGGGGGTTATTCGGGTGTAAGCCGCGTATTCGCCTACCTGGTAACGCAATCCCTGTGCCACCTCGTTACTACTGGCCTTTTGGCTATAACGCACCCCATGCACATGCCGCGATATGCGCAACGGGCTGCGCCATTGCTCAATTTCTGCACACCTGTGTTTCGTCGCGATACAGCGTGACGTCGGATCAGGGGGCCGGTCGGCATGCGATTCGATGGAGGTGCGTAGGTTGGGCTGACGAAGCAAGCCCAACGGGGGACCGCATGGGATCGGGGTGTCGTTGGGCTTGCCAGCCCAACCTACGCACTTGATCCACGAGAAGGCCGTTTTGCGTAGGTTGGGCTGACGCAGGAAGCCCAACGGGGGTCGGCACGGAATCGGGCTTCATGTTGGGCTTGGCAGCCCAACCTACGCAGCTACGCAGCCCAACCCGCAGATCGCAGCGGACGCCGTCAAAGAAAAGGCCGGCGCTGGGCCGGCCCGGTATGCGGATGCGCGCATTCAGCGCCGATGCCGCGGCAGCATGCGCTGGAACACCTCGTCGCGATCGATCAGCAGGTGCTTGAACGCGGCCAGCACATGCAAGGCAACCAGCACCGCGAGTACGGTCGCATTCACGTCATGGACCTCGCCGAAGAAGTCGCTCACCGCCTCGCCCCGCAGCCCCGGCGGTGATACCGGGATGCCGAAAAACTTCACGCCATATTTGCTGTAGGCCGAGGCGATATAGCCCGACAGCGGCTGGATCAGGATGCAGGCGTACAGCAGCCAGTGCGTGATGTGCGCCACGCGCATCTCCCAGCCAGCCATGCTCGCCGGCAGCGCGGGCGGACGATGGCGCAAGCGCCACAGCAGGCGCAGCACCACCAGCGTCAGCACCAGCACGCCGATCGACTTGTGCAGATTGACGTAGAAGCCGCGCGCCGGCGTGTTCTTCGGTATGTCTTCCAGAGACCATCCGAGCCAGAGCATGAACAGGATCAGCGCCGCGATCATCCAGTGCAGCGCCATTGCCTGCCAGGTATAGCGTTCGCTGGCGTGCCCTTGCGCGAGCGACTGCGCCACGCCGGTATCCTTGGCGTTCATTGGATTGCGACTCCCCATGGCAATGCCCCCACTTCGATTTCCTTGCTGACGCGCTTGGCGGCAGTGTCGATCACGGAGACGGAATTGGAACGGCCATTGGCCACATACAGCTTGGCGCCGTCCGGCGTAATGGCCATGTTCCACGGCCGCTTGCCCACCGGGATGGTGGCGATGACGGCATTGCTGGCGGTATCGATCACCGACACCGAGCCATCCTTGCCGTTGGACACATACACCCGCTTGCCGTCCGGCGCCATCGTCACGCCGTTGGAGAAGTTGCCAGCCTGGATGTTGGCGATGACTTTGCGGTTCGGCACATCGATTGCATAGACACGGCTTTCCATCTCGCAGGCGACATAGGCAATCTTGCCATCCGGTGTGAAAGCGATGCCGCGCGGCCGGCGGCCGACCTGTACCGAAGCCACCTCGCGTTTCGCATCGACATCGACGAAGTCCACGGTATCGGCTTCCTCCGCGCTGACGATGACGAGCTTGCCGTCGGGACTGAACACCGCATGCTCGGGGTTCTTGCCCTGGGTCGCCACCGAGAAAGCCTTCTGGTTGCTCGCGGTATCGATGAAGTTGACCGCGTTGCTGATCTCGCTGGCGGCGGCGATCCACTTGCCGTCGCGCGAGGCTTCCACGCCCTCGGGCGACTCGCCCAGCGCCACGCTGCCCTTGGTCTTGCGGGTGGCAAGATCGATCATCACCAGCGCATTGGCCGGCTGGTCGCTGACATACAGCGTGTTCCTGGCGATCGCCACGCCACGCGGCTTGGAGCCGGCGGGAACAGTGGCAACGACGGTGTCGCTTGCGGTGTCGATGACCGATACCGTGCCGGATTTCTCATTCGGCACGTAGGCAAATGGTGCGGCCAATGCGATACCTGGGATGAACAGCAGGCAGGCGCAATAGCGGCGTAGGGTGGCGGACTGGCGCCTCTGGATCATTGATGTCTCCTTCCTTGTGCTTGGCGTGGGACGCATGCGACGGCATGCTTGACGGGGTCCTGATGCAAACCGCATGCCGGGCTGCGGGGCGGTCAGTATAGCTTTGCGAAGGAATGGTCGCGGTTCGTCGCGTCAACAGAACCCGGACCTGCGCCCAGCGCGGTCCGGATCATGAAGCATGGAGCCATGGATGATCCCGAAGAAGGAAACGGAGCAGGACAATCAGGATTTGAATTCGTCGTCCGGTTCCGGGGGCGGTGACTCGCCGGCCGTTCCGGCGGCGGCCAGCCAGTCGAGGTCGTTGTCGGACAGCGAGCGGCTTTCGGTTTTCAGGCGGCGCTTCAGTCGGTCGAGCGCGCCGGCGGGTGGGTTCTGGTTGTTGTAATGGGCGGCGAGATCGCCGAGGAGCTTGTCCAGGCCTGCTTCCTTGTCGTTCACGGTGTTTCCTCTTTGGTAAATGCTGCGGTTCGATGAGCTGGAGTCATTTCCAGCGACTGTGCATACGCAACAGCGAAGCGCAAACCGTTCCGGAACCGGGCGATGCGCCAGGCTGCATGCTACAGGTAGTGGCCCATCTGCTCCAGTAGCCGCCCTTTTGCGCGTGACAGCCGACTCTTCACCGTGCCGGAAGGAATGCCGAGTATCTCCGCGACTTCCTCAAGCTGCATGCCTTCGAGCCGCACCATGATCAGCACCTGGCGCATGTCCTCCGGCAAGTTGTCGATTGCCTGCTGCAGCGCTTCCATCGTCTGCAAGCGCTCGAGCTGCCGGTCCGGCTCGATGTCGCTGCCGGATGGCGTGTCCATGTAGATGGTCTCGTCGAGCTCCACATTGCGGCTGAGCTTCTTTACCGTGCGGTTGTGATGATTGCGGGCCAGGTTCAGCGCAATGCCCAACAACCATGTCGAGAACTGCGAGCCGGCGCGAAAGCTCGGCAGCGCGCGCCAGGCCGCCAGGAAGGTTTCCTGCACGAGTTCTTCCGCGTCGTCACGATTCCTGACCCATTTGAGCAGGAAGCGCCATACCCGGGTGTGGTAGGCATCCACCAGCAGCGAGAAGGCCTGCTGATCCCCTTTTTGCGCCCGTTCCACCCACCGGTCGCCTTCGATTGCTACGAGTTTTTTCATGCGATTTGCCTTTTTGCGAGCGCGGCGAAGCGGCCGTCGAGTTGCATCAATTCCTGATAGCTTCCCTGTTCCAAAATGCGCCCTCCTTCCATGTAGTAAATGCGATCAGCGTCGATGACGGTCGACAGTCGGTGCGCAACAACAATGCGCGTTGCGTTCAAACGCGCGAGACTTTGCGCGACGATGGCCTGCGTATGGTTGTCCAGTGCGCTGGTGGCTTCGTCGAACAGCAGAATGCGCGGCTTCTTCACGACGGCGCGCGCGATCAGCAGGCGTTGCTTCTGGCCGCCCGAAATCGTGCCTGCGCCTTCCGCGATGATGGTATGCATGCCCATCGGCATGGCCTCGATGTCCGCGTCCAGTCCAGCCATGCGCGCCGCTTCCCAGGCATCCTGCAGCGACAGCGGCGCACTGCCCACGATGTTGGTGAAGATGTCGCCGGCCATCAGCCTGCCGTTCTGCAGCACCACGCCGAGCTGGCGCCGTACTGCCACCAGATCCAGGCCGGCAAGGTCCTGGCCGTCGTAATGGATGGCGCCGGCCTGCGGATGCTCGAAGCCCAGCAGCAGCCGGCACAGCGTGCTCTTGCCGCTGCCCGAGGGCCCGACCAGCGCAATGAATTCACCGGCGCGTACATTGATGGAGACATCGTCCAGAATCAGCGGACTGTCCGGCTGGTAGCGGAAGCACACTTTGCAGATATCGATTGCGCCGGAAAGACGGCCCGCCGCTGCGCCGGCGCGGCTGATCTCGGGCGTGGCCTGCAGGATCGGCTTGGCGCGTTCGTATTGCGGAATGACGGACAGCGTCGACGTCAATGCGGAAGTCAGACCCAGCGTGGCGCCGAGAAATTGGCCGAAGGCACTGGAGAAGGCCATGAACTGGCCGGTGGCCATGTCGGGCACTGCCCAGGCGACCGCGGCAAACAGCGCAATGGTGCATACCAGACCATAGGCGGCCTCGATGGTGGCCAGCACGATGCCGTTGCGCCGCACGCCGAGGACAATGCTGCGCTGGCGCGAAAACAGGCCGGCCCACAACGCGAATGCGCGGCTTTCCGCGCCATTGGCGCGCAGCTTGGCGATGCCGGACAAGAGCTGCAATACCTTGCTCGCGACTTCGCCGCTGATCTTGGCGTTGCGTCGCTCCTGCAGCAGCGCCAGGTAGTCGAAAGCCAGCGTCCAGGTCAGTTGCAGTGCCACCAGTGCCATCGCGAGCAGGGCCAGCCGGAAGTCGATGAAGAACAGGTAAAAGAAACTGAACAGACCGAACAGCCAGCTGAACACCGCGCTTTCTGCAGTATTGCCCAGCATGAGCAGGATGCTGTCGATGGCCAGCGCGCGACGCGCCAGGTCGCCGGCTTCATAGTCACGGAAGAATGGCGGCGGCAAATGCAGCAGGCGATCCACCACCGCCGCCTGCGCGGCGTTGCCCAGCCGGGTTTGCAGCCGCATCACGGCCAGGCCGCGGCAGAAGGTGAAGCCTGTGATGGCAATCGCGGTGATGACGAGCATCGTCACGATCTGCATCAGCATGCCGCGGTCCGCCGCCGGCAGCGCGGCATCGATCAGCAGGCCGGTAACGAAAGGCGTGCTCAGGCCGAGCAGCCCGCCGGCCAGACCGAAGGCGAACAGGCGGATGCGGTCCGCCATCGTGCCGGCAAGTCCGAAACGCAGCAGGTCGACGAAGCGGATCGGGCGTTCGGGTAGACGCCGGAAGAACATCACGGCGCTGCGCGCAAGGATGCCGGCCACGTCGGCATCGACTTGCCTTTCCGCAGCCGTCTCCGGATCGATCATGCGGTAGCCGCCGGCATGCGGCAGCAGCGCCAGCGGCGCATTGTCGCTTTTGCGAAAGGCCAGCACCGGCCCGAAATCCTGACGCCACCAATCCACGCCTTCCAGCGCAACGCGGCGCCGGGCAATCGCGCCGCGCTGGCAGAAAGCGTCGAGCCAGTCTTCGAGATCGGCGTTTGCGGCAGGCGCCATAAAACCGCGCCGCGCACGGATGCCGCTGGCCTTGAGCACGAGCGTGCAGGCGTCGGCAAGCGCATGGCCGACGCCTGCGCCGGCTTTCGGCAGACTGCCGTCCATGGCCTCCACCACGCCGTGCAGCGCCCGGCGCAAGGCCTGCGTATCCGCTTCTGAGCGCTCACGCAGATGCACTCGGTCGCGTTGCTGCGCTAGCCCGCGGCGCTCAACCAGGGTTTGCAGCATCAGCGCATGCGCGGCGGAAGGCGAAGCATCGCGTAGCCGCAAGCCCGGTAGTGCAGCTTCAAGCGTTCCATGCCAGCGCCCCAGCAAAGGCTGCAGCAACGCCGCGGTTTGCGCGCTGGCGAGCCAGGCTTCCGGATCGCCGGGGATGCATAGCCAGGCGCTGTCCGGCAGCGCCACCGCGAGCAATGCACCGTCGGATGCGGCGGGGAATTCGAACCACACATCTCCGGGCTCGAGCCGGCACAGATGCACGCGCGCGCCCGATGGCACCCCATCCCGCAACAGAACATGGAACAGGTCCACCGAGCCGCTTTCCACCAGGCGTATGGCCTGGCCATCGAGCAGCTGCGGCCGCGATGCCTTAGGCAATTGCCGTTCGGCGCGCTCGGCCAGCGCCTGCGGCAAGGCCACGATGTCCTGCAGTTGCGCGCTCATGCGGCGATCTCCCCGAGCAGGCGCGCATAGGCGCCGTCTTTGCTGAGCAGCGCATCGTGGCTGCCACGCTCGACGATGCGGCCTCGCTCCATCACGACGATTTCATCGCAGTCGCGTATGGTGGACAGCCGGTGCGCGACGATCACGCAGGTGCAGCCGCGCCGGCGCAGGTTGCGATCAATTTCCTGCTCGGTGGTCGGGTCCAGCGCCGAGGTTGCTTCGTCCAGCACCAGCACGCGCGGATTGATCGCCAGCGCGCGGGCAATTTCGAGCCGCTGTCGCTGGCCGCCGGAGAAGTTCGCGCCGGCTTCGCTGACTTCCGCGTCATAGCCGCCGCTGCGGCTGACGATGGCGCCGTGTATGGCAGCATCATGCGCGGCCCGGACCATGTCCGGCTCGGGCAGGCTGGCATCCCAGAGCGTGAGGTTGTCGCGCACGGTGCCGGAAAACAGGTAAATATCCTGGTCCACGCTGGCAAGGCTGGCATGCAGCACTGCGGGCGGGATAGCCTCGCGCGGCTTGCCATCGAACAGGATCTCTCCGGACCATGGTTGATGTAAGCCCATGATCAGTTTCGCCACCGTCGATTTGCCGCTGCCCGATCCGCCGACCAGGGCCACGCGCTGGCCGGGCGCAAGCTTCAGGCTGAAGCCATCCAGGAGCGGCGGTTCCAGGCGGCTGTAGCCAAAGCTCACTTCGCTGATGTCGAGCGCACCCTCGAGCTTGTCCGCCGCTGGCGCGTGATTGCCGACGTCAGGCCCGGTAGCGCGACCGTTTTCGCATGGGTAGGCCAGCACATCGTCCAGGCGCCGCAGGTCAGCCTGCGCCTGCTGCAGGTTGGATGCCAGGCCCATCAGATTGTCGACAGGCTGCGCGAACGAAGACAGCAGGCTTTGAAAAGCGACCAGCATGCCAACGCTCATGTCGCCGGCAATGACGCGCTGGCCGCCCACAGCGAAGATGAGCGCGGTGTTGGCGGCGGAAATCAGCATCGGCAACGCGGCCATGCTTCTACGCATCAGGCCGAGTCGCTGCTCGGTGTTATTGACCCGCGCCTTCCAGCCGGCCCAGCGCTGGAAGAAGTCGTCTTCGCCGCCGTTGGACTTGATGGTTTCCATCGTCTGCAGGCCGGACAGCAGCACCGAGGTCAGCTTGCCGCGATCCTGCTGCAGCAGCATGAAGCCGTCGCGCCGCGCCCGCGAAAAGCGCAACAGCACAAAGGCGTTGAGCGTCGTCAGCGACATGCCGGCTGCGGCCAGCCACGGATCGTAGGCGAGCATGACGGTAGCGTAGAACACCAGCGTGACCAGGGAAACGGCATTGGTGGCAAGCTGCCCCGAGAGCAGTTGCGCGATGCTGTCGTTCGATGCGACCCGCTGCGCAATGTCGCCGGCGTAGCGCTGATTGAAGAATTCCACCGGCAGCCGCAGCACATGCCAGAAGAACTGTGCCGACGCCGCCAGCGACAGCCGGCTTTCCAGGCGCATCAGGTAGGTTTGCTGCAGCCACACCAGGCAGGCGCGCAGGATCGCAGTGAAAGCCATGCCAAACAGCAGCGGCTTGACCCAGCCATCGAGGCGGCTGATCAGATAACTGTCGATGAAGACCTGCGAGAACACCGGGATCGCCAGGCCTGGCACCACCAGGGCCAGGCTGGCCGCGATCACATAGGCCAGACCATTGCCGGCGCCCTTCATCCGCGACTTGAGCGCGGCAAGCACCGAAGGCGAACGGCCGCCCTTGGTAAATTCCGGGCCGGGTGCAAACAGCAGGGCCACGCCGGTAAAGCTGCGATTGAATTCCTCCATGCTGACCGTGCGCGGTCCGGTGGCGGGATCGTTCAGCCAGACACGCCGCTCGTCCAGGCCTTCCAGCACCAGGAAATGGTTGAAATTCCAGAACAGGATCATGGGAAAGCCATGCTCGCGCAGCATGTCGATTTCCAGGCGCATGCCCTGCGCTTCCAGGCCATAGGAGCGCGCGGCGCGCACGACATTGCTGGCCTTGCTGCCGTCGCGCGAGACGCCGCAGCGCAAACGCAATTCTTCGAGCGGCACATGGCGGCCGTGCCAGGCCAGGATGATTGCGAGCGCGGCGGCGCCGCATTCCACCGCTTCCATTTGCAGCACCGTGGGCGTGACCACGCGGTGGGCCGGTTCGCGGCGCAGGAAGGCAAGAAGAGCATGGAGTGCGCCCATCTCAGACTCCCACCATTTCTCGCAGCAACGGAATCAGCAGGCTGATCGGCCGTTTGCTTTCGACGACGAAAGTGCCGGTAGCCAGCGTGCCGCTGGTGAGTTCAACGCGGGTGCCGGTGGTGGAAGACCACTTGTAGCCACTTTTTGTCGCCGGATCCCGCTCGAGTTGAACCGCAACCGCCAGCGGCGGACCGTTTCGGGTCAGTTCGCGCACCAGCGTCGCATTGTTGAACAAAGAAAGCATGCCCTGCTCGGTAGACGGATACTGCGAAACCGCCGTGACCTTGCCGATCAGATAGCCGAAGCGTTCCTTCTTCGCCGTGGCCGGCGAAATCTGCGCCGGCATGCCGGGCTTGAGCAGCTTGGCATTCGATTCGGGCGGCAGATAGATCACTGCCTCGAGGTGACCCTCGTTGACCTCAACCGACAGCACCGGCTGACCGTTTCTCAATGCGTCTCCCTTCATCGCCATGGTTTCGACGACGGCGCCATCGTAGGTGCTGACGATCGTGGACGCGAGCCGGTGCTGCACCACCAGATCTTCGAGCCGGTTTTGCGCCTGTAATAAACGCGAGCGCGCTTCGGCAAGCCGGGCCTGCTGCACGGCTTCGGTCTCGATGCGGTCCACCGACAACCTTTCCATTTGCGTCATTGCCGTGTCGATGTCACTTTCCGCCGCCATCGCCTGCTGTCGCGTCTGCTCATAGCGCTGCCGGGTGATCAGACCGTCGCGCAGCAATTCTTCCTGCCCCTGCTGGATCAGGTGCAGCGAGCGCAGCTGGTCGCGCTTGGAGGCAATCGTGCGCTGCAGCGCAGTCTGCTGCAGCCGTGCCGATTTGTCCCTGACCGGCTCGAGCAGTCGCACGCTTTCCGCCACGCGCGCCTCGTCCTGCTGCAATTCGCGCACCACTGTCCGCTGCGCCTCGATCTGCTGTTCAAGCTCGGGCTGGGCGATGCGACCCAGAACCTGCCCCTTCTTCACCATGTCGCCGATCTGCAAATCCTTCATCTCGGTGATGACGCCATTGCCAAAGGCGACGACATTGAAGGTACCGCCTTCGCGCATGATGATGCCCTGGCCATGCACATTGGCCGGCAGGGTGCCGAAGATGCTCCAGACCAGCACCGCCAACAGCACCAGGGCAATGGCCGAAAGCGCTATCCAGGCGCGCGGCTTGGTTACCTGCAGCGCGGCATCGAGCTGTTCGGGAGTGGACAGGCTTTCCAGCGCGGTCTTGCGAAACAAATCGGGTCTCATTGTGGCTCCGGAACGGTGGTCAGCGTCTCCACGTTCAGTCGCTGTACATCAGCATCAGTGGACAGCAGCGTGCCAGTTTCGAATCGATAGTTGACCAAAGCCTGCGCCAGTTCCTGGCGCGCGGCGATTTCCCTTTGTCCATCATTGGTGAGCTGCACTTCGGCGTTGAGCACGTCCAGTACAGTCGTCTGGCCCAGCGCATATTTCTTGCGCTCGTTGGCGAAGACCTGCGTCTGCAGCCGCAGCTGGGAGCGCACCAGTTCGAGTTGCTGCGCAGCGCTCCTGAGAGCCGCGTGCTGAGCGCGGATGTTGGCGGCAATACTGCGCTTGAGCGCCTCGACGCCAGTGCGCGCCTGATCGGCCTGCGCCGCGCGCTGGCGCAGCACACCGCTCAGCGCATTGCCCTGTACCGGCAACACATAGTTGAGCCCCAGCGAAATGTTCAGACCGGATGCCGGCCTGCCGAGCGCTGCCACGCTTCCCCCAGGCGTCCGGTTTTCCACCTGGCCGCTATAACCCACCGAGAAGGCGAGATCGAGCTGGCTGTTGCTGTCGCGGCGAGCGGCATCGTAAAGAATGTCGGCGGCTTCCAGCTGTCGCTGCAGCGCCAGCAGATCGCTTCTGCCCTGCGGCGTGCCGGAAGGCGGCTTGTCGGGTAGGCGTGCCGCAGCGGCGCGGCTCCATTCGGGGAAGTCTTCGACCGGGTCCGCGCCGTCGATGGCAGTGACATCAAGTCCGACGGCTACGACAAATGCGGCCCGTGCGGCTTCACGAGCCTGGGTCGCCGCGATGCTGGTGGCGCGGTCCCGCTCGAGTTGCGCCTCGTACTGCAGAATGTCCGACGGCGGAATTTCATCGCCCTTGGCCAGGCGCCGCGCATCCTCAACCAGCGTACGTGAGCGTTCTTCGGATTCGAAGGCGAGGGCCAGCGACCGGTTCGCGGCAAGCAAGTCCCAGTAGGCATTGGTGACGCGGGCGATGCCACTGGCGATCGCATGCCGATAGCTATAGGCCGCGGCCTGGAGCCTGCTGCGCGCGGCGCGCTCGGCGGCGGTGGTGACCGCCTGGCCACTGCCCTTGAGCACTGGAACGGTGAACCGCAGCGCGACGCTGCCGGCGGCGGGCGAGGAAAAGTTGGTGGCGTTGTCACGCACCCGGTCCACCGACAGCACCGGCGCGATGCTGATGCCGGAACGCAGCTTCGTGGCGCTGCCGAGGCTGTAGCTCAGGTTGCTGGTGTCGACTTGTTCAAAGCCGGGACGGCGCGAGAATTCGGCGAGCGGTGTATGTGCGCGGGCGGCCTGCACGGCGGCGAGCAGCGACGTGTCGAATTCCGCGCGCGCCTGCTGTTCCAGACCGGCTTCAAGCTCCACCTGGCTGCGCGAGGCAAGAATGCCGGGCTCGCGATTGATCGCCAGCATGATCGCTTCGAGCAGACCGCCGTGGTAATCCTGCGCCCGGGCGGTCGCCGGCCAGAACAGACCGGTCAATATCGAGCACAGCAGCATGCCGGCGGCGCATTGTGCCGCTTCAGACGTCAGACGGTATGTTTTCCATGGAATTGCGAGACTGCGGATGACAGGTGGCTTGGCAAACAGCTCGTGGTCGGGCATCGCCTCTCCTGCTGAAAACAGCGGTTGTTATGTCTTGTGCAATGTTTTCCGCACAAGCAGGCGCTGAGTAACCCAAGGACGGAGGAAGTTCCCGGCAGGCAAGGAAAAGAATCGGAGGAGAAGGAACAGGACGGCAGAGGGCCGGAAGTTCAGGTCTTGCGCAGCGATCCGAAACGGTGGGCGTAAGCCCAGGTGAATTCGGCGCCGTACAGAAAGATCTGCGCGGAGTAGTAGACCCATACCAGCACCGCAACCAGGGAGCCGGCAGCGCCGAACGGCGAGGTGACGCCGGTGCGGCCGAGATAGAGCGCGATCAGGTGTTTGCCGATGGTAAACAACAAAGCTGTAACGATCGCGCCGATGCGCACATCGCTCCATGCAATGCGTACCCGGGGCAGCAGTTTGTAGATCATGGCGAACAGCACGGCAACCAGGACAAAGCTCAGCGCCGCATTCAAGGCCTTCGCCGCCCCTTCCCAGCCGCCGAACCAGCCGCTCCACCAGGTAGTGACGATTTCCAACGCGGCACTGGCCACCAGGGACAGCAGCAACAGTGCGCCTGCGCCAAGGATCAAACCGAAAGCCTTCAGACGATTGCGCAGCAGCAGCCTGACGCCGCCCGCTGTCTGCGGCACGCGCCAGATGCGGTCCAGTGCGCTTTGCAATTCGCCGAAAACCGAGGAAGCGCCAGCCAGCAACACCAGGAGGCCCACAGTCGCCGCGATGATGCCCTGCCCCGGCTTGTGCGCATTGGCAAGCAAACCCTGCAGTGCGCCGGCTGCGGCGTCACCCATCATGCCGCGCAGTTGTTCGAACAGTTCACCGCGGGCCGCGTCCGCGCCATACACCAGGCCGGCGATCGACACCAGGATCAGCAGCAGCGGTGTCACTGAGAAGACAGCGTAATACGACAGCGCCGCGCCCATGCTCGACGCATAGTCGGCGCGCCAGTCTGCCGCCGCCGTGCGCAGCAGCTGCGCGAAATCCCGGACCGTCATGCGACGCCGGGCCGGCATCTCATTCCGCGAACTGGACGATCCTGCCGTTGTTGTTTTGCGCGTAATCGCTCGCATAGTCGACTGCGTCTTCCATGTCGTCGAAAGAGGCCAGCGCATCGTCGGCGCCGACCTGATGAACATGCCAGCGACCGGCGTCGCATTGCCGCATCTGGATCAGCGCTTCGCTTCCCGCACCCTGTGACATTGCAATCTCCTTGGCGCCGGCATGCGCCGGCAAGATATGAACTGCCCATGGTAGGACCATGCCATGCGCGCGTCTGTGGTCTGGCGCACAAAGGCCCTGCGCGCGGCGGCGACGGGTCGCTACATCATGAAGGGCAGCGGCTGCGAGGAAAAATCCTCGTCGAGAAGGCCGATGCCATCGATGAGCGCCTGCAGGCCCTGGTCCAGCAGTGTCATTGCCGCCGGATCGAGCTTGCGCATTGCCTCGGGCAGCAGGCCGCGCGCCGGCTTTGGCGCCGCATCCAGCAAGGCGCGGCCATCCGCGGACAGGGACAGCTTCACGACGCGTTGATCGCTGCGGTCGCGCTCCTTGCCGATCAGTCCGCGCTTTTCCAGCCCATACAGCAAATTGCTGACCGTCGTCTGGTGGATCGCCATGCGCCGCGCGAGTTCCCCGACCCGCAGCCCGGGATGCTCCTGCAACTCCTGCATCACCCACAACTGCGCGCCGGACACGCCGCATTGCTTTTCCACCCATTGCGAGTGTCGCTGCGCCGCGCGTATCACGATCCTGAACTTCTGCAGCAACGCCAGACGCGCCGCCATGTCCGTGTCCACACCGCCTTGCGGCTCCTGGTTTTCGTTGTTTTTCATAGTCGGGTTCGTGTTTCAGCCAAGAATGTCAAGGTTGCTCATGCATCATCCGATGGGTGCGGCAGCTTATCCCGTGCGCGCCGTTCCCTGCCGGCCGATCCGGTCTTCAAGTTCGCCGATCTGCGCAGCCAGCCCCGCGCATTCATGGGTAAGCGCCGTGCGCAACTCTTGTTCAAGCTGGTCCATGCGCGCTGTCGTGGCCCCGCGCGCTTCACGAGATTGCTGCTCGAGCTTCATCAGGCCGCTGGTCAGCAGATGCTGCAGTTCGGCGATGCGCGATGCCTCGGCCTGGTCCGCCAGCTTGCGCTGCGTTGCCATCTCCTTTGCATGCTGGCGCGAGGCCAAAAGCGCCGTGGTCTGCAGATAGGCGGCGAAGACGACGAACAGCGCCGTCAGCAGCAGCACCGCGCCCAGCATGATCAAACCCAGCGGCGCCTGTACCGTCGTCACCAGCAGATTCAACTCGGCCGGCGCGGTGAAAGCTGCCCAGTTCAGCGCCGCGAACAACGCGATCGCTATGAGCACGATGAGAAGCAAGGGTGTGCGAAATCTCATGCAACCTCCAATCCATGGTCTAGTGCTCAACTGCGGTTTTGAAAGAATCTAGCAATTTTCTCCGGGAACACCATTGTCGGTGTTCGAATGGTAAGTGCAAAGTCGGCCGGCCTTTTAGTTTTGTTGGAATATACTTCAGCCTTCGCCCATTGTCTCTTTCCCCTTCATGCAACCCCTTCCTCGCCGCCGCGTGAGACTGCGCAGTCATGCCGTTACCTGGTGGCATCACGGCTGGGCATGGCTGGCCGGACCGCTGCTGGTCGGCCTGGCCGCCGCC
Organism: Noviherbaspirillum pedocola; assembly: GCF_016632335.1. Lineage (GTDB taxonomy): Bacteria > Pseudomonadota > Gammaproteobacteria > Burkholderiales > Burkholderiaceae_D > Noviherbaspirillum_A > Noviherbaspirillum_A pedocola. The sequence continues at coordinate 1,356 of NZ_JAEPBG010000002.1, read as the reverse complement.
GGGCTGGCCCTGGCCAGCGACCATATCGGCCGCTTCAACCATGCGCTGTGGGCCGGCCGGCCCTTCGTACCCTTCCTGCTGATGCCCGCCGCCTTCGCGCTGCTGTCCTGGCTGTGCCGGACCGTATTTCCGGGCGCACAGGGTAGCGGCATTCCGCAAACCATCGCCGCGATGGAAGGCCCGCTGCCGCTGCAGCCGCATCCGTTGCTGTCGCTGCGCATCATGTTCGGCAAGATCCTGCTCACGCTGGGCGGCCTGGCGGCGGGCGCGTCGATCGGCCGCGAAGGACCGACGGTGCAGATCGGCGCATCGATCATGCATGCCTTCCACGGCCGCGGACCGCTGATGAGCGACGGACAGCGGCGCATGCTGATTCTTGCCGGCGGCGCGGCCGGCATCGCTGGCGCCTTCAACACGCCGCTGGCAGGCATCATGTTCGCCATCGAAGAACTCTCCAGCCGGCACGTCTTCAACGGCAACAGCTCGACCATGATCACCGTGGTGCTGTCCGGCCTGGTGTCGCTGGCGCTCCTGGGCAACTACACCTATTTCGGCTCAACCGCCGAAACCCTCGACTGGCGGCTCGGCATCGGCGCGGTGCTCCTGTGCGGCGTAATCGGCGGTCTTTCCGGCGGCCTGTTCAGCCGCCTGCTGATCGGGTTTGGCACGTTGTTGCCCAAACGCGCGGCCGCCTTCGTAACCGGCCGGCCGCACGCCTGGGCCGCGATCTGCGGCTTCGGCATCGCCACCATCGGCCTGTTCACCGACGGTATCGTCTTCGGTACCGGCTATGACCCCACGCGCATGACGCTGCAGAACGTGTCCGCCCTGCCCTGGCACTTCGGCATCGCCAAATTCGCGGCGACCTGGCTATCGGCGGCTTCGGGCATCGCCGGCGGCTTTTTCGCGCCGTCGCTGGCGGTCGGCGCCGGCCTGGGCGACAACCTGTCGGCGCTGCTGCCCGGCCTGGCGCCGCATAGCGCGATCATCCTGCTGATGATGGCCGCGTACCTGGCCGGCGTGACCCGCGCGCCGCTGACGTCCTTCCTGATCATGATGGAGATGACCGACAGCCATCCGATGCTGCTGCCGCTGATGGCCACAGCGCTGATCGCCGCCGGCGCGGCAAAGATCGTATCGCCGACGCCGCTCTACCATGTGCTGGCGTCGCGCTTTCTGCGTGCGGGCGCAGGGGAAGAGCCGAAGGGTGATGTGGAGCGGGGGCACTAAGAGCCTATTCCAGTAGGCCAATTGCACGCCAGGTAATAACAGCGCACGCCAAATGAAGAAACGCAAGATAGGTTTTCGCCAGCTTTTCCCAACGAATCAGAACGCGGCGGAATCGGTTCATCCAGC
>NZ_JAEPBG010000019.1 GCF_016632335.1 Noviherbaspirillum pedocola | reverse complement strand
TGAACGCCGCGGTCGAAGCCGCCCGCGCCGGCGAGCAGGGTCGCGGCTTTGCGGTGGTGGCGTCCGAAGTGCGCAGCCTGGCGCAACGCTCGGCGTCGGCCGCGCATGAGATCAAGGCATTGATCAGCGATTCGGTGGCCAAGGTCGATACCGGCAGCCAGCTGGTGAACCAGGCGGGCGCGACGATTGAGGAAGTGGTGCAGAGCGTGCGCCGGGTGACGGACATCATGGCCGAGATCACTGCAGCCAGCAGCGAGCAGAGCGCAGGCATCGAGCAGGTCAATGGCGCGGTCACGCAGATGGACGCGGTCACGCAGCAAAATGCCGCGCTGGTCGAACAAGCTGCCGCTGCCGCCGGCAGCCTGCAGGAACAGGCCGCCGCGCTGGCTCGCCTCGTTTCCAGCTTCCGCCTGGCTTAAGCAACTACGCGCAGCGCTTTTAGCGGCGGAAACCGCACGCATGCCAGCAAAAAAGGCCGCTCCGGAATCAGACGGAGCGGCCTTTTTCATTGTTGAGATGGCGTTTCTACCCTTGACGCCGCGCCGTGCGCCGCAATGCTTCCGCGCTGATCGCGAATTCCTTCTGCGCCGGCTTGGCCGGGCCGCAGCCGTCGCAGCCGCCGCAACCGCCCGCCGAGGCGCTGGACATGGCAGCCAGGCGATCGGCAAGCGCATGCCAGCCGAAGGAACGCGCCGCGCCGGCGGCCCGATTTCGGATCGCCATGCGCAATGCGCGCGGCAGCAGGCGCACCGCCACCGCCCAGACGGCGACAGCGACGATGATGGCAACGATGAGTCCTTGCATCAGCTTCCTCCCAACAGCACGCGGCTGATCTGATAGGTGGCGAAAGCGCCGAGATAGGCCAGCGCGAACATGTAGCTGGCCATGGCAGCCACCGGTTTCCAGGAATTGGTTTCCCGCCGCACCATCGACAAGGTCGACACGCACTGCGGCGCAAACACATACCAGGCCAGCAGCGACAGCGCCGTCGGCAGACTCCAGGTGGCGGCGATCATCGGCGTGAGCGTGGTCGACAGCGCGTCGCCGGTGGCCGACAGCGCATAGACGGTGCCGAGCGCGCCGACCGCGACTTCGCGCGCGGCCAGGCCCGGGATCAGCGCGATGGCGATCTGCCAGTTGAAGCCGACCGGCGCGAACACGACTTCGAGCAGGCGGCCGAGATGCCCGGCCAGGCTGTACTGGATCGCCGGCCCGGTGGCGCCATCCGGCGGCGCCGGGAAGCTCGACAGGAACCACAGGATCACCATCAGCGCCAGGATGATGGTGCCGACGCGCGAGACGAAAATACGGGCGCGCTCCCACAGGCCCAGCGCCAGGTTACGCAGGTTCGGCCAGTGGTAGTTCGGCAATTCCAGCATCAGCGTATGCGCGTTCTTGCTGTGGAAGGCGCGCTTGAATACCCAGGCCACCGCCATCGCCGACACGATGCCGGCGATATACAGCGCGAACAGCACCAGGCCCTGCAGATTGAAGATGCCCACGCTGCGGTCAGGGATGAAGGCGCCGATGATCAGCGCATACACCGGCAGCCGCGCCGAACAGGTCATCAGCGGCGCGATCATGATCGTGGCCAGGCGGTCGCGCGGATTCTGGATGGTGCGCGTGGCCATGATGCCCGGCACCGCGCAGGCGAAGCTCGACAGAAGCGGAATGAAGGCGCGACCGGACAAACCGACGCTGCCCATCAGGCGGTCGAGCAGGAAGGCCGCGCGCGGCAGGTAGCCGGAGTCCTCGAGCGCGAGGATGAACAGGAACAGGATCAGGATCTGCGGCAGGAACACCAGCACGCTGCCCACGCCAGAGAGAATGCCGTCGACCACCAGGCTCTTGAGCACGCCGTCCGGCATCATGTCGCGCACCATGCCGGCGGTGCCGTCCACGCCGTTCTTGATCAGGTCCATCGGCAGCTTGGACCAGGAAAACACCGCCTGGAAAATCAGGAACAGCACCGCGGTGAGAATCAGGTAGCCGAGCACCGGGTGCAGCACGAAGGCATCGATGCGGTCGTCCACCGTATGCGCGCGGCCGGCGTTGCGGATCACGGCGTTCAGGATGCGGCGTACTTCGGCCTGGGTGGCTTCGGGCGATACCGTGGCGGCGTCGGCATGGGCGCCGGTTGGGACGATCAGCTTGCCAGTCTTCGCCATGGCGTCCAGCTGGCTGACCAGCGCGGTGCTGCCGCCGGGCTTGATCGCCACGGTCTCGATCACCGGAATGCCGAGCTCGCCTTGCAACTTGGCGATATCGATCACCAGGCCGCGCTTCTTCGCCACATCCATCATGTTGACCGCCAGCACCGTCGGCCGCTTCAGCCGCAGCACTTCGAGCACCAGGCGCAGGTTCAGGCGCAGATTGGTAGCATCGACCACCAGCACTACGACGTCCGGCAGCGCGGCGTCGGCGCGGGCGCCAAACAGCACTTCGCGGGTGATCGCTTCGTCCGGCGTCATCGGCTCCAGGCTGTAGGCGCCGGGTAAATCGATTACCTGGTAATGCACGCCCGCCGTGGACGTGAACTGCCCTTCCTTGCGCTCGACGGTCACGCCGGCATAGTTGGCCACCTTCTGACGCGCGCCGGTCAGGCGGTTGAACAGCGCGGTCTTGCCGCAATTCGGATTGCCTACCAGGGCGATGCGCAGGGGCTGATTCATGGTCATGGCGCTCGCCTACAAGGGTTGGACAAGCACCATCGCCGCTTCATGACGGCGCAATGCGAAGGTGGTATTGCCAAGGCGCACGGCGATCGGGTCATTGCCCGGAAAAGAGACCGCGACGATGCGCACCTGTTCTCCCGGCACGAAGCCGAGCTCGCGCAGGCGCAGCTGCGTCGCGCGCTGCTCGTCGCTTTCAGGAGTGCGCATGCCGGTAACGGTGGCGCGATCGCCCTTTTTGATCGTCGAAAGCGCTTGGAAGGCGAGTGAAACGGTTTGGGAAGCGTTGGACATGACAGCCACGGAAGTGCCCGAATCGGAAATGCAGCCGGAAAAACCAGCGATGAGGGAGTGTACCACCGTAATGATAATGATTCTTAATCCTGGCAATAATTGCTACACATGCCGTTCGCGGCATGCTGGCCGTCGAAAGATGGGGCCGACGTGCCGGACATCAACAGTTGCTCATGCTGATCGCACACCCTGTATTGTTGAGCTGCTGCCTGGCCTAGCTGATGTGCTGCGCGTCCGAGAGATTGAAAGGAGGTCAACAGCTATACTTCGCTGATCGGTCAACAAATCCACAGCCAGCTTTCATGTCCAGTGCCATCTACCCGCTGCTGCTGACTGCCGCGCTGTGCGTGGTCATGGTCTTCGTGTTGGCGTCGCTTGGCCGTAGCGGCATTCCCGGAGTCCATGCCTGGGCACTGGCCAATGGCGCAGCCATGCTGTCGCTGCTGCTGTTTTCCGCTGTCGCCGGACTGCCGGCGCTGTTGGCGGTCGAGATCTCCGAAGCGCTGTTGGGTCTGTCGATCTGCTTGCTGTATGACGGCTTCCGCCGTTTCCTGGGCCGTCCGACGCCGTATGCCGTCCTGGGCGCCGGGCTTGCTCTCATGTTGGCTGCTGTTGCCTGGTTCCACTACGTCGTCGACGATCCCGACACGCGTATGGCCATCGCCTCGCTGCTGCATGGCGGCGTGTGCCTGGCCATTGCCGCTGACATCCTGCGTCAGCCGCACGACGCGCGTCTGGCCTATGCCCATCGTTTCACCGCCACGGCGGCCCTGCTGTTTGCGGGCGGCCACCTCGGACGGGCACTGGCGCATCTTGCCCATCCGCGCATGCTGGCCGGCGCGGCGCCAAGCCTGTCGAACAGTTTCTATCTGGCGCTGGGCACGGTGGCGCTGCCAGTGCTGACCATCGGCGCGGTGATGATGGTGCACGAACGCATGCTGGCGCAGGCCGAAGACATGGCCAACCGCGACTATCTCACCGGCGCCTGGAACCGGCGCGCGCTGTTTCGCTTTGCCGATCGCGAACTGCAGCGCGCGCGTCGCACCGGCCGGCCGCTGTCGCTGCTGGTGCTCGACGTGGATCACTTCAAGCGCATCAACGACCTTCACGGTCATGCGCAGGGCGACCGGGTGCTGGTCGATCTGACAGCGCAGGCCGGCGCGATCATCCGTCGTTTCGATTTGTTCGCCCGCCTCGGCGGCGAGGAATTCGCGCTGCTGCTGCCCGAAGCGGATGCCGACGCCGCGCTGCATGCGGCGCACCGTCTGCGCCAGGCGATGCAGCGCACGCTGCCCGAGAGCAGCGGCGCGATTGCCTATACCGTCAGCATCGGCGTGGCAACGCTGCGGGAGGAGGAAAGCTTTTCCGCGCTGTTGGGACGCGCCGATGTCGCACTGTATGCAGCCAAGGAAGCCGGTCGCAACACGGTACGCATGGCCGAGCCGCCAGATGGGCTGCCGCAAGCGCCACATGCCAGGGGCTAGGAAAGCCAAATTACGCGAAACACCAAGTGAAACAGGACGGCTCCGACCAATTTGCATTCAGGAATTCACGATAAAGAAACGGTCGCCTACCGACCACAAGTCCGCGCCCTCGTGTTACTCTCGGGCACCATACTCATCCAAACGGTGCGCCCTCTACATTGCGCACGCTTTCCGTAAAACGCGTTTCCTTTCTTTCGCATGGTCACTTCAGTGCCGCTGAGCAAGCGTGCCGAGCACGGCTACCGGTTTTCATCGGCGATTTTCCTGTGGCCAGTGATGGGCCTGCTCACGGGATTGCTGTTCTGGGGCTTCGTGCAGCTGCGGCTTGAAAAGGAATACGCCAATGCCGAGCAGGCCGGCATGCAAAAAGCCACTTCCCTGTCCCGTGCCTATGCCGCGCAGCTGCGGCATACGATCGGACAGCTCGACCAGCTCACGCTGCAGTTGCGTTATGAATGGCGGCGTCATCCGGGCAAGCCGAATTTTGAAGAACAGTTGGCCGAAGGACTATATCCGCTGTCGTCCCAGATCTATGCGCTGATCATCGACCGTAACGGCAATCTCGTCGACAGCACCCTCGGAAAGTCGCAGTCCGGCATCAATGTGGCTGATCGCGACTTTTTTCGGCAATTGCAAACGACAGGATTTTCGGGCCTGCAGGTCAGCGGACCGGAAGTCGCGCGCCTGACCGGGATGACGGTGCTGCGCTTCTCGCGTGCGCTGACGCGGAGCGACGGCAGCTTCGACGGCGCCGCCGTGGTTGCGGTACAGCCGCAATACCTGGCCTCCTTCCAGGACATGTCCAATGCCTCGCGCGAGGATTTCGTCTCCCTGATGGGATCGGATGGACGGGTTCTCGCCGCCAGCCGGGAAACCGGCGTGGTCACCGACACCGTTTATCGCCATGCGCCGAGTTTTCCGGGTGAGCAGGGCGTTGCGCGGATATCGGCTGAGCATTTCCTCGACGATGTGCCGCGATTCGTCGCCTGGCAGACGCTGCAACCCGAAGGACTGCTTGCGGTTGTCGGCATTGCCGAGTCAAGCGTGTTTGCCGCGTATGACAAGACAGCGCGTGATTACCGGTCTGCCACAGTGACGGCAAGCGCCTTTCTGCTGCTGTTCGTCTTCATCGGCATGATCTATACCGCCCGCCTTACCTGGAAAAAGGAGTTGGCCGAGGAAATCGGCGATACCTACCGCCTGGCGCTCGAAGGCGGGCGCGAAGGCTTCTTCATGGTGCGGGCACTCTTCGACATGGATGGCGGCATCGAGGATTTCGTCATCGAGGTATGCAATGAGCGCGGCGCTGCGTATGCCGGCCAGACTCGCACGCGCCTTGTCGGCCAGCGGATTTCCGGCGTGTGGCCCCCTCGACAGGCCGAACGCATCGCCGCGGTCTGCCGCCATGCGATGCGCGCGGGTTTTCACGAGGATGAGGTGCGCACGCCTGCGCTGGATGAAACGCGCCCCCTGTGGCTGCACCGGCGTTTCGTACGTTATGGCCGCGGATTGGCGATCACCGTACGCGACATTTCCGATGCGCGCGCGCACCAGGAAGCGCTGTCGCGCATGGCGCATGCCGATGTGCTGACCGGCCTGCCCAACCGCGCCTGGCTGATGCGCCACCTGCCGCAGGCCATCACGCGCGCGCGCCGCCAGAATCGCATGCTGGCGGTCATGTTCATCGATCTCGATGACTTCAAGTCGGTCAATGACAGTCATGGCCATGCCGCCGGCGATGCCTTGCTGCAGGTCGTGGCGCGGCGCCTTTCCGGCGCGGTGCGCGGCAGGGATCACGTCGCGCGCCTGGCGGGCGATGAATTCACGGTGGTGCTGGAAGACGTCGAAGGCGACGAGGTAGTACAAATCGTGGAACGCATCATGGCGGCGATGTCCGAACCCTTCCTGATTGGCAATAGCCATCGGCATCAGACGCTGGCTTCCATCGGCATCAGCCGCTATCCCGAGGATGGCGAAGACATGGATGCGCTGCTACGGGCGGCCGATGCGGCGATGTATTGCTCCAAGTCCACCGGGAAGGGACGTTACGTCTTTTACCAGGCGCAAGACAACGACTAGGACGCGGACTCCGAAGCGCCACGCTGGGCGCCTTCGGTATGCACGTCCAGATGCAGCAGCGGATAGGGATTGATGGGCCCGCGCGCGGTGTAGATACCGTAATGCAGATGCGTCGGACCGCCGCGGGCATTACCGGTGTTGCCGACATAGCCAAGCACCTGGCCGGCAACGATGCGCTGCCCGCGTCGCAGATCGCCGTAGCGGTCCAGGTGCGCATAGTAATGGCGCTGTCCGCCGGGTCCGAGTACCCACACCACCTTGCCGCCGAGCCGGTCGACCCCGATGCCGAGCACGATGCCTTGCGTGGCCGACAGCACTGGCCGGCCGCGCGGCGCGAAGATATCCATGCCCTCGTGCCGGCGCGCGCCGCCATCGCGCGGCACATGCCAGGAATCACGCAAGCCGGACGCGGCCACGCCCTGCACCGGCGAAGGGATGTGCGATGGCGCGGGAAGCGCGGTCAGCCGCGCGGCATACCACGCGGTTTCCAGGGCCGGCCTGATCGCGCCGTCCAGCAGGCCGGCAAGCAGAAGCAGCAGGCAGGCGCCAAGCGCAGTGCGCAGAAAACGGAGAAGAAAGCCCATGGAAGCGCATCGAAACCTGTGGATGGCGCGGCACTCTCCACCATGGCGGGCCGGCGCGGCAGGCGCCGCGGATCGGCGCCGTCAAGCGTTCGATACGCAGGACACGTGTCGGTTCGCCGCCAATGCGCGATGAAACCGGTAGCGTCCCTTGCCCGCGCCCTTGGCGGCATACATCGCCAGGTCTGCCGCATGCAGCAGCGCATCTTCGTGCTGCGCATCGCGCGGATAAAGTGCAATGCCGATGGACAAGCCGACAAGTGCACGACCATGCATGAGCTCGAACGGATTGCGCAGCGACTCCGTTAGGCGAGTCGCCACATTGGCGGCATCGGCTTCGCTTTCTATACGTTCGATCAGTGCAACGAACTCATCACCGCCCAAGCGTACGAGCTGATCGCCCGGCTTCAGCACCGAACGCATGCGCAATGCCGCCGCGCGTAGCAATTCATCCCCGGCGGCATGACCATGACTATCGTTGACCGCCTTGAAACCATCCAGATCCAGGTAGAGCAAGGCCAGCATCCGACCACTGGCGGCCGCGCGCGCCATTGCCAGCGGCAAGGCGTCGCGCAGCCAGTTGCGGTTGGGCAAAGCGGTCAACGCATCTTCATTGACCAGGCGCGACAGCGCCTGCGCCCGTGCCCGGGATTCCTGCATATGCGCCTCGGCACGCGCCAGCTGCCGCTCCAGGCGTGCCACTTCGCTTGCGTGCGCGGCAAGCCGGCGCTGCCCCGAAAGCAGGGCTTGCTGCAGACTGGCGCGGATACGCCACTGTTGCCGCATATCTTCGGCACGCAACAGCGCTGCTTCGATTGCCGGCAGAACATGGCCAACATCGGCCGGCTTGACCAGGTAACCGAGGGCGCCGCATGCAGCCGCCTTGCGCGCTGCCGCCGGATCCGGACTCGCCGAAAGAAAGAGAAAGGGAAGTTGCCTGTCCTGTTGCAGCCGACACGCGAGCTCGAAACCGGACATGCCGGGCAGGGAGACGTCGATGAGCGCCATATCGGGCGCCGGAACGCGTTCGCCGAGCAGGGCCAGCGCGGCTTCGGCCGAAGTCGCGGTGACGACCCGGTAACCGGCTAGCGTCAGGCAACGCTGCAGTTTCGCCAGCAGGATGCTGTCATCGTCGATCGCGAGTATGCAGCGCTGCCCTGTTTCACGTTCCCTGTGCACGACGATCTCCCCTTGGTGCGCGCTTGTAGTGCGGTTTGCGCAGCGACTGTAACGGCCGTCGCTGCCGGGGTATTGATGTAGGCCAAATGGATGGAACTGGCGAAAGATCAGCGGGATGAACGGCGAGGACAGTCCGGCTAAGCCGTCGAAGCGGAAAAAATCCGCGCTATACTACTTTGACGTTGACGTTAACGTAAAGCGATTCTTCACCGCATTCCATTTCGGTCGACACCGCAAATCCGCAGCACGGCATGTCGACCGACACAACACCGACACCATACGGAGACTCCATGACCGACCTCTCGGTTTCCGGCAAGCTTGCGTCCGCCACGACCGGCGCCAAGCCGCGTTTCGTCACCGCCGCCTCGCTGTTCGATGGCCACGACGCCTCGATCAACATCATGCGGCGCATCCTGATGGCGCAAGGCGCGGAAGTGATTCACCTCGGCCACAACCGCTCGGTGGAGGAAATCGTGACCGCGGCCCTGCAGGAGGATGCGGATGGCATCGCGGTGTCGTCCTACCAGGGCGGCCATGTCGAATACTTCAAGTACATGATCGATCTGCTGCGCCAGCGCGGCGGCGGCCATATCCGGGTATTCGGCGGCGGCGGCGGCGTGATCGTGCCGGCCGAGATCGCCGAGCTGCACGACTACGGCGTGGCGCGCATTTTCAGTCCCGAAGACGGCCAGCGCATGGGCCTGGCCGGCATGATCGAGTTCATGCTCGATACCTGCCGCGCCGAGCCGAACGCCGCGCGCGCCATCGCCTCGCTCGATGCGCTGGCCGAAGGCGACATCGACGCACGGCACCTGGCACTGGCGCAATGCATTACGGCGGTCGAAAACGGCGCGCTTGCGCCGACGCTCTTCACGGAACTGCGCGAGCGCGCCTCGACTCTTTCCACACCCGTGCTCGGCATCACCGGCACCGGCGGCGCCGGCAAGTCCTCGCTGACCGACGAGCTGATCCGGCGCCTGCGCCTGGACCAGGACGACGCCTTTCACATCGCGCTGATCTCGATCGACCCATCGCGCCGCAAGTCCGGCGGCGCGCTCCTGGGCGACCGCATCCGCATGAATGCAATCAGCCCGTGGCAGGGCAGAACGCGGGTCTTCATGCGTTCGCTCGCCACCCGCGAAGCCGGCTCGGAAATCTCGGCGGCGCTGCCGGACGCCATCGCCGCCTGCAAGCTGGCCGGCTTCGACCTGGTGATCATCGAAACCTCGGGCATCGGCCAGGGCGACGCGGCCATCGTGCCGCACGCGGATGTATCGATGTACGTAATGACGCCCGAATTCGGCGCGGCTTCGCAGCTGGAAAAGATCGACATGCTCGACTTCGCCGACGTCATCGCCATCAACAAGTTCGACCGCAAGGGCGCGCAGGATGCGTTGCGCGACGTGGCCAAGCAATACCAGCGCAACCAGGAACGCTTTGCCGAGCCAACTGAAGCGATGCCGGTCTACGGCACCCAGGCGTCGCGCTTCAATGACGATGGCGTGACGGCCTTGTACCAGGGCCTGTTGCCGCTGCTGGCGCAGAAGGGCCTGCGGCTGCGCGAGAGCCGGCTCGCGCCGGTGCGGCAGCGCTACTCGTCAGGCCGCAACGCCATCGTGCCGCCGGCGAAGAACCGCTATCTGGCCGAGATTGCCGACACCGTGCGCGCATACCGCCGCCATGCCGAGCGCCAGGCCGCGTTGGCGCGCGAACGCCAGCAGTTGCGCGAAGCGGCACGGATGCTCGCGGCCGACGGCGGCGACGCCAGCCACCTCGAACGCCTGGCCGAGATGCGCGATGCGCAGATGGATGCCGGCGCCAAGGCGCTGCTCGCATCCTGGCCGGCGCTGCAGGCCGCGTATGCCGGCGACGACTACGTGGTGAAGGTGCGCGACAAGGAAATCCGCACGAGCCTCGTCCACACCACGCTGTCCGGCTCGAAGCTGCGCAAGGTCGCGCTGCCGAAGTTTGTCGACCATGGCGAAATCCTGCGCTTCCTGATGCTGGAAAACCTGCCCGGCGCCTTTCCGTACACCGCCGGCGTATTCGCCTTCAAGCGCGAGAACGAAGACCCCACCCGCATGTTCGCCGGCGAAGGCGACGCCTTCCGCACCAATCGCCGCTTCAAACTGCTGTCGCAGGGCATGCCGGCCAAGCGCCTGTCCACCGCCTTCGATTCGGTCACGCTGTACGGCGCCGACCCGGCGCTGCGGCCGGACATCTACGGCAAGGTCGGCAACTCGGGCGTGTCGATCGCCACGCTGGACGACATGCGCGTGCTCTACGACGGCTTCGATCTGTGCAGCCCGGACACCTCGGTATCGATGACCATCAACGGTCCGGCGCCGACCATCCTGGCGATGTTCATGAACACCGCCATCGACCAGCAGATTGCGCGCTTTTGCCAGCAGCGTGAACGCGAGCCCAGCCTGGATGAAGCCGCCGCGATGCGCGCGCAAGTCTTGAAGACCGTGCGCGGCACGGTGCAGGCCGACATCCTGAAGGAAGACCAGGGCCAGAACACCTGCATCTTCTCCACCGAGTTCTCGCTGAAGGTGATGGGCGACATCCAGGAATACTTCGTAGAGAACGAAGTCCGCAACTTCTATTCGGTGTCGATCTCGGGCTATCACATCGCCGAAGCCGGCGCGAATCCGATTTCGCAGCTTGCCTTCACGCTGTCCAACGGCTTCACCTTCGTCGAAGCCTATCTCGCGCGCGGCATGCACATCGACGACTTCGCGCCCAACCTGTCCTTCTTCTTCTCCAACGGCATGGACCCGGAATACACCGTGCTGGGCCGCGTGGCGCGCCGCATCTGGGCCACGGCGCTCGCCGAGCGCTACGGCGCGAACGAGCGCAGCCAGAAGCTGAAGTACCACATCCAGACTTCGGGCCGCTCGCTGCACGCGCAGGAAATCGCGTTCAACGACATCCGTACCACGCTGCAGGCGCTGATCGCGATCTACGACAACTGCAACTCGCTGCACACCAATGCCTATGACGAGGCCATTACCACGCCCACCGACGAATCGGTGCGGCGCGCGCTGGCGATACAGCTGATCATCAATCGCGAATGGGGTCTGGCGAAGAACGAGAATCCGAACCAGGGCAGCTACATCATCGAAGAACTGACCGACCTGGTCGAAGAAGCGGTGCTGCAGGAGTTCGAGCGCATCGCCGAGCGCGGCGGCGTGCTCGGCGCGATGGAGACTGGCTACCAGCGGGGCCGCATCCAGGAAGAGTCGCTGCTGTACGAGCACAGGAAGCACGATGGCAGCCTGCCCATCATCGGCGTGAACACCTTCCGCAATCCGCAGGGCGACGGCGCACCGCAGGCGATCCTGCTGGCGCGCTCGACCGAGGAGGAAAAGCAGTCGCAACTGCAGCGCCTGGCCGACTTCCATGCGCGCCATGCCGATGCGGCGCCCGCGATGCTGCACAGGCTGCAGCAGACGGTGATTGGCGACGGGAACGTGTTCGCGGCGCTGATGGACGCGGTGCGGGTCTGCTCGCTCGGGCAGATCACCGAGGCCTTGTTCGAGGTCGGCGGGCAGTATCGGCGCAGCATGTAGTCCGCCACGGCCGGGCGCGCATGGCTGCGCGCGCCCGGCGCCGACGATTAAGAAAAGCAACTTTCCCGACCGGAGCGCATAATCGCGGCTTTGCAAATTCCGCTCCCTCGATGAATCCCGGCATCCTGCAAGCCGCCTCGGCCTTCCTGGCCTGGGGCCTGTTCCCCCTGTACTTCAAGGCGCTGCGCGAGATCGCGCCGATGGAAATCCTGATGTACCGGGTGCTGTGGTCGCTGGTGTTCATCGTGCTGGTGCTGGCCTGGCGCCGGCAATGGGCCTGGATCAAGGCGGTGGCGCGCCAGCCGCGCGTGCTGGGCAGCTTCGCCGCCAGCGCCTTCCTGCTGTCGGCCAACTGGTGCATGTACATCTGGGCGGTCAATACCGACCGCATCGTCGATGCCAGCCTGGGCTACTTCATCAATCCGCTCGTCAACGTGGTGCTGGGCTACCTGCTGCTGAAGGAAAGGATGCGGCCGCTGCAATGGGGCGCGGTGGCGCTGGCCGCGGCCGGCGTGGCCTGGCTGGGCTGGCAGGCCGGGCATGCGCCGTGGATAGGCATCGGGCTCGGGCTGACCTTCGGCTTCTACGGCCTGCTGCGCAAGACCGCCGCGCTGGGCGCGCTCGAAGGCCTGGCGCTGGAGACCATGGTGCTGGCGCCCATCGCCGCCGCGGCGCTGGCCTGGATGGCGCTGCACGGCGACACCGGCTTCGCCACCGCCTCCCCGGCCACGCGCTGGCTGCTGGCCGCCTCGGGCCCGGTCACCGCGGTGCCGCTGCTGCTGTTCGCCGCGGCCGCGCGCAAGCTGCCGCTGTCGCTCCTGGGCCTGATGCAATACGTGGTGCCCTCGATGCAACTGCTGCTCGGCGTGCTGCTGTACCGCGAACCCTTCGGCGTGGCGCGGCTGATCGGCTTCGCGCTGATCTGGGGCGGGCTGGCGCTGTATTCGGCGCATGCGCTATTGGCCGGGCGCAATGGACGCGGCACGCGCAGCGCCTGAATCAGCTGTCGCCGCGCTCCTTCGGCGCGGCTGTATGGCGCGCGACGAAATCGAAGTCCTTCTCCCTGTCGCCACTGATCTGCGCCAGCGACTTATCCATCGAGGCATTTACCCGCTGCGCGTGGACGACCGCCTGCTTCACATCAATCATGGCAAGCGCAGCGCTGTGTGCAGCGTCAGCAGGGGGACGCTGCAAGCCGGCCAGGAGCCGTGCGAAGGCCGAAGGGAGCATGAAAGCTTGCGCGCGATCCAGCAGCACGGCCAGCCAAGCGGTATCGCCGCTCTGCAGCGCCGTCTGAATGCCGTTCCTGGTGCCTCTCAACAGGTTGAAGTCCGCCACATCGACCGACGTGTGACCAGGCATCGTCTGCGGCGCTGCCAAGTTCCGGTTTCCCGCGACGCTTTCCAGTCGGGATATCAATTCATCGTTTTTTATCAAATCGGGCAATGAAATCTTGGCGAACAACTTATTCAGGCTGGCCGGGTTCAGTATCGCGTCCGCAGGATCTTCGCCGTCTTCATATTGGTAGCCGGACGTCGGCTGGGGCGAAGACTGACTCAGCGGCGCCCCGGGCTGCATCAGATCCTTGGCCTGCATCGTATGCGGCCTTGCATCGTCGCTGCGATGACTCTGCCGGAGTGCGGAAGCGGCATCGGCGGCGGGACCGGATTGCTGTCCCGGCATGGAACCTGAGCGCTGGACTGGCACTTTCGCTTCTACCGTGCGCTGAGATATTTCCCGAGCATAACGAAGCAGGCAATCATGAATCTGGACATGGCCGTTTGCTTTCGCCAAACCAAGCGCTGTTTCACCCGTACGCGACGTCTGCCCCATCAATGCCGCGCCATCCGCTGCCAGCAATGCCTTGACCACTTCCCCATGCCCGTTTTTCGCGGCAAGCATCAGCGCGTTCTCGCCGGACTGCGTGAGCTTGCGCGTGTTGATCCGGTAGTCAATCAGGGTCTTGACCGCAAGTAAACATCCGTTTTCCGCAGCCAGCGCCAGCGCGTTTCTGCCGTCCGGCAAGCAAGCCTCCAGCATCGCACCGGCCCCCGGTATTTGCAGCAGCAAGGCCAGCACCATGAAATGCCCTTCCTTTGCCGCGAGCAGCAGCGGCGTATAGCCTTGAGGGTTCGCCGTCAGCGCCAGGCTGCCCTGGCGCCAGCCCAACAGCGCCAGCACCACATCCGGCTTGCCGTATTCGGCGGCAAACGTCATCGCCGTCTGGCCGCTTCGCGTCACCACGCCTGCCTGCGCGCCGTCCTCGAAGTTCAACAGCATCCGGACCACGTCCCCATGCCCTTCTTTCGCCGCGAGGATCAGGGCATTCTCCCCGGACCAGGTCAGCTCGCCGGACGCGGCGAGCTGACCGCCATTCCACGCCAGCAGCAGCCCCACGCAATCCAGCTGGCCGCGCACCGCCGCCATCATCAGCGCGTTCATGCCATCGGAGGCTCTCCTGTACCGCGCCAGGCGCCCGTTGCCAAAGCCGAGCAGCAGCTTCACGGTTTCCACATGCCCCATGCCGGCTGCGAGCAGCAGCGCGGTGCTGCCATACATGGACACGCCCTCGGCCAGCGCGCCATCGTCCACTTCAAGCAGGACCTCGACCATCCGCGTCTTCCCGGAAAAAGCCGCATTCATTAACGCGTTGACGCCGCCTTCCCTGCATTCCCAGGCCCATGCCTTGCCGGCCGGCGTGCGCAGCAACCCGCGCATGGCGGCCACGTCGTCGCTCTGGTAGGCATGCTCCAGCAAGCCCGGTGTCGCAAGCGATGCAGCCGGCGCCATGGCCGGCGACACGCCCTGCGTCGTGGACGCGGGCCTGACCATTTCCAATGCGGCGCTGCCGTCACGGCGGTGCAAGGTATATCCCACCTGCGGCAGATCCACCTTTTGCCGCACCACCGCCGGGCCGCCTGCGCGCGCCAGTTCCTCGGCGACATCTTCATGGTCGTTCAGTATGGCCAGCGTCAACGCCGATGCGGCTTCCGTCGCGCACGCGCGCAAATCGAGGCCGGCATCGAGCAGGCGCCGCAAGACGCCGAGATGGCCTTCCCTTGCCACGTGCGCCAGCAGGGCGGGAGCCTGCTGCTGCAAGAACCGCGTCCGCATGGCGCTGTCGAGCGACGCCAGGAGAACGCCGAGCGCCTCGTCGTGACCTTTCTCGGCCGTGGAATTGAGCGCCACGAAAACTCCCCCGACGGCGACGTTCAGCGCGCCTTGCCGCCAGCCCAGCAGTACGCGCAGCACATCCGCATGCCCGTGATAGCTGGCCTGCATCACGGCGGTGAGACCGTAATCGTGAAAATGGCGGGCAAGCCTTCTGTCGTTGTGATCCATCAGCGTGCGGACCACGTCCACGTGCCCATTCGAAGCGGCAAGGGCCAGCGGAGAGTCCACGCCGAAGTTGCTCTGCCAGGAGCCGAGCAGCAGGCCGCCCTGCCAGGCAAGCAGGAATTTCACGCAGTCCAGATGGCCGCCCTCGACCGCAAGCAACAGCGCGTTCCTGCCATTCACGGTGTTTTTCTGCAGGGCCAGCCGGCCCCTGTCGAACTTGAGAAGTATCTTCATGGCTTCCAGTCGCCCGGCTCCGGCGGCAAACAGCAAGGCGCTGTTTCCTGCCGCGTCGAATTGCCCGGCCAGCGCGCCGTTGTCGACGTCGAGCAAGGCCTCCACCATCCTGGCATTGCCGCTGGCAGCGGCCAACATCAAGCGGTTGCTGCCGGATGGGCTTTGCCAGCGCGCCCATTCCCGTCCAGCCTCCGAGCGCAGCAGCCTGCGCACGGCGGCCGCATCGCCATCCTGGAACGCCTGCTGGATCCTGTCGGCATCGCTGTCGAGCGCGTTGGCCGTGCGATGCGGCTGGCCCGGCGCCGCCGCTCCGGACCACGCGAATTCGGTTGGAAGCGAAGCTGCCCCGGCTTGCGCGCGCTTTTCGACCTTGCCCCTTCCAGCCTTGCGCTTGCGCGATTTCCCGGCAGCGGATGCGGGCTTCGCCGGCGCCACGTGTCGAACCTCGTCGCGCGGCTCCTCGTCCTCTTCATCCTTCCCACCGAACAGGCGCCGCGCCGCGGCGTCGAAATCCTCGCGCGCCAGCCTGGCTGCATTCCAGTTCCTTGAACCGAAGAGCGCGCTGTCGATGCGGGCATCGAATGTCTCCAGTGACATGCCCAGCGCAAAGCCCGGCTGCTCGATCAGCCAGGCCATGGCCTGGCGCTTGCCGGACACGATCAGGTAATACAACGCGCTGTTGCCTGCGCCGTCGACCGCGCCGATCAGGGTCGGCTTTTCCCTTGCAAGCGCGCGCAGCGCCTGCAGCGTGGCGTCGTCGCTTCTGTCGCTGCTGGCCAGCTCGAACCATCGGGTAACCGGATCGGCGGCAGGCTGGTGGAAATCGCCGCCGGCGACCTGCCTGGCGCGCGGCGCCTGCGATGCCGTGGACACGCTGGCACCGGCGGACAAGGCAGGCGTGGTCGTGGTGTTGGAAGGCACGAACGATTGCGCGCTCGTGTCCACGGGCGCGCGGTAGGTGGTGGAAGGCTTCGCGGCGCCCTCCGGCCGCAGCGCCGGCGCGCTCGACAGCGCGGCCAGCTTGCCGCCCGGCGGCACCCAGCCGACTTCACCCGGCAAGGGCTGCGGCGCCGGCGCCTCGACGCTCGTTTCCAGCACGATGGGCGCGGCCTCTTCCCGGTGCGCCAGGCCGGCGATGGCCGCCTCCACGTCGCCCGCACCCGGTTCGCCCGCGCCCTTCCAGCCCAGCAGCGTTCTTGCCGCCTGGCGCCACGGGGCCGCGTCTTGCGTCACCCATTTCTCGCGCAGGCCCAGGCGCAGCGCCTGCAGGCAATACAGCCGGTGCGTGTCGTCCGTGACATCGCTGGCCTGCAGCAGTCGCAGCAGGTGCGCGAACGCCAGCTTCATGGCCGGCGCAGCGTGCGCATCGCCTCGCGGCAGCTCGACGATGGCGCGCAGGCACAGCGCGGTGGTGGCGCCATCCCAGCGCCCCGATTCGCAGTCGGGAATGGCATGGATGAGGCGCTGCGCGAGCGCGTCGCACGCGTCGGCCGGCGCAAGACCGCAGGCGCGCAGGTAGCCGATGGCCGAGAGCATGCCGCCCAGGCTGATCGGCGACAGCCGACTTTCATCCTGCTTCTGCGCCAGCGCGAGCAATTGCTGCGCCGCCGCCTTCAGCAACGCGCGATCGCGCGCGGTTTCCTCATTCTGCGCGGCGAGCGGCTTGCGCTTTTCGCTGGCCTTGACTTCCATGCGCGCCATCGCCCTGACGAAGCTCATCAGGTTGGCCAACGACTGGCCGCCATCGCCGTCGAGCCGGAAGCCCGGATGGCGCAGCATCTCGATCAGGTGCGCGCACGCCTCCCTGTAGCCGACGGCGCAGCCGACGAAGGCCGCTTCCTCGTGCAGTTTCAGCTCGAACACCATGCGCAGGAAATTGCTGTAATTGGCCAGTACCTGGCCGCCACGCGCGAGCAGCTCCGCGCGCGCGGTGTGCGGCATGCGTTCCAGCAGCACTGTCACCAGCGGCATCAGCCAGCCATGCGTGGACTTCGGCAGCAAGCCGGCATCGAGGCAGTCCTTCAGGGTGTTGCAGAGGTTGGCGATGCCCACGCCGCCATGCGCCAGCAGCGCCGGCGCGCACTTGCACAGGGCCTCGAGCGTGTCCCGGAAGCTTGCGCGCGCCGCATGCGCCTTCCTGTTCTCGCCCTTAAGCGGCAGCAGCTCGAATTGCCGCACCGTGTTCATCCCCACGAAACAGGCCGCCAGCTGCTGTGCGTCCAGCCCATGCGCGGCGGGATTTTTCGCCCACGCCGGCATCTGTTGCAGCGCCTCGCCGAAGGCCTTGCGGATGACGGCATCATCGGATTGCAGGAGCCTGGCTTTCAGGCCGCGGCTGAACCAGGTCAGCAGCGCCAGCGTGGCCGTGGTTTGCGCCCGGTCGCCGGCCACGCCGCCGCGCCCGACGCAGCGCGCCAGCAACGGGCCCAGGCGCGTGGCGGCCGCGCGCAGCGACTTCACCTGCGCGGCGCTGCACACGCGGCAATCGACGAGTTCTGACAGCATGCCCAGGCCGTTGCAGATGAGCGCGGCGGTATCGGCGCCGGCGGCGTCGAGATCGATTGCCTTGCTCGCCACATGGCGTTCGAACTCATCGAGGAAGCGCGGCAGTGCGCGCGCCAGCGCGGCCAGCGCCTTCGGCGGCGCATGCGCATGGGCCGCGCGCGCGGCCACCTGGCGGCAATACGCCAAATCCCTGAAGCATTCTTCCCATTGCCCCGAACCGTCGAAACGCGGACCGGATAGAGACGTGCACAACGATTCCAGCAGCGCGGCATCGTCTGCCGCCGTCCAGCCGGACTCATCATGCCCCGCGCGCGCCGCTGCCGCTGCCGCTGCCGTTGCCGTTGCCGATGTCGATGCCTGATGACCGGCCTGCTCGTGCAGCGCTGGCGACTGCGCGGCATCGTGCTGCATGTTTCGACCATCGTCCGCGGGCGGCGAAGCTGGCGGCTGGCGGGAAGACATGCCTGAGTAATTGAGTTGCATGGGAGACCTTTCTGGACGGGCTGCAAAACGGGGGAACCGGGGGAATGGGCACGCTGCATGAGTGCGCCATGCCCATGCGCGGTTCCTCGCGCCGCACACCCGTGCGTGCGGCGCCGATGCCGCCCGGGCGAACGGGCCGGCATCGGGCTTCTTCCCTTCCTCAGTCGCGCCGGGATACCGCTGGCAGCGCCATGTCTTTGGCTTGCCCGGCTGAAGGCACGCCGGATGCGCCTGCGCTGCGGAGCGTCTCGCCTGCCGGTGCGGCGGTTGCGGCGTGCCCGGTGGATTGCGGCATGGCGGGCATGGCGGGAATTGCGGGAATTGCGGGAATGGCGGGAATGGCGGGCATGGCGGCAGGCGCATTCGTGCCGCCATCGTCCATGCGCGCCGACGGCGCCGGATTTGCTCCGGCATGGTTTGCTCCGGCATGGTTTGCTCCGGCCTGGTTTTGCGATGTCGCCAGGAGCGCGGGCCGCCCTGCACGCAACTGCCGCCGCAACAGCGCCGCGCCTTCCGCGCGCAACAGGACATCGGCGGCGCGCCCATGCCCTCCCCGCGCGGCGAGCGCCGACGCGGTTGCGCCGGCGTCGGTCTGCAGGCACGGGTCCATGCCCGCGGCGAGCAGCGTATCGATGGCCTGGTCGTGGCCTCCCTCGGCGGCGAGCATCAGCGCATTCCTGCCATCCGGAAGGCGGGCCTGCGCCAGCGCGGCGCCGTTCCAGCTCGGCAGCAGGCAGGCCAGCACGTCGGCGTGGCCCTCGCGCGCCGCCAGCAGCAGCGGCGTGTAGGCACTGGAAGTGGTTTGCAGGGCGAGCTGGCGCTGCCTCCAGCCCAGCAGCAGGCGCACCACGTCGGTCCATCCGCGCTCGGCGGCGTGGCTCAGCGCGGTGTGGCCTGTCGGCGTGGACAGCGTCGCCAGCGCGCCGTCCTGATGCGCCAGCAGAACCCTGACCACCTCCGCATGTCCTTTTGCGGCCGCGAGAATCAGGGCGTTTTCGCCCGTGTTCGTCAGCGCGTCGCGCGCGGCGAGCGCGCCGCCCTTCCATGCCAACAGCACCTTCACGCAAGCGAGCTGACCGTTTACCGCCGCCATCATCAGCGCATTCATGCCGCCCAGGGTGCCGGTCTGCCACGCCAGCGATCCCTTGTCGAACTTCAGCAGCAGTTTCAGCACGTCGAGGTTGCCCGCGCCGGCCGCCATCATCAGCGCACTGCTGCCCCTGACCGACAGTTCCCTGGCCAGCGCGCCATCGTCCACCTCGAGCAGGGCTTCCATCATGCGGGCGTCGCCGCGCAGCGCTTCCACCATCAGCTTGTTGCAGCCGTCCTGCACCTTTTCGCGCGCCCAGGCCTTGCCGGCCGGCGTGCGCAGGAGCTTGCGCATGGCAACCACATCGCGATTGCCGAAAGCCTCCAGGAGCATGTTCGGCCCGCCTTGCCTGCTGCCTTGCCTGCCGCCGGCCGCGGCCTGCCGCCGGGTCGCCTTCGCGCCCGATGACGGCGGCGTGGAACGATCGAGCAGGCTGAGGTTTTCACCGGCTTGTCGCAACAGCTTCCAGATATCGACGTTGACGTCCTGCAATGCCTCCCTGTGTTCCGAAGCCAGGCTGGCCGAGCGGAGCAGCGCCGTCGATCCATCGCTGAGGATCTGCGCGACGAGCGTCTGATCGAAGCGCAGCAGGCGCTCGAGTATCCCGACCTGGCCATATTGCACGGCCAGGACCAGCGCGGTGCGGTTCGCCTCCAGCTCCTGCCGCGCCAGGGCCGCGCCGCCGGCGCGCAGCAAGGCATCGAGCACCTTGCCATGGCCATGCCTGACTGCGCACAGCAGCGCCCTTGCGGCCGCGTCAGGCTGGGCATGCGTGTCGACGCCGGCAGCGAGCAATCGCGCGACGATGTCGCCGTGCCCGGCCTCGGCGGCCCGCACCAGCGCCTTGCCACCCGCGTGCGCGCAAAACATCCGCAGGGTCGCGCCATCGAGCGCGCTCAGAGCAAGGGCGAAAGCGCCATCGTCCCCCTTGCCGGCCGCATCGACCAGGGCCGCGAAGTCCATTTCCTGCGGCGCGAGCGCCATGCGCTGCGGTCCCTGCGGTCCCTGCGATCCATTGGTCGACGTGGTGTGCGTGGGCATGGATGTGGCCGCGGTCGACAACGGCGGCCCGCCATGCGCAAGCAAGGCCGGCGCGCTCGTCAATGCCGCCGGCTGGCCGCCCGGCGGTATCAGTCCGGCTTGCGCCAGCAGCGGCTGCGGCGTCGCTGCGGAGACCGCGCGAACGACATCGTCATCGGCCGACAGGAGCCCGGACTGCACGCCGTTGCAAAACCAGGTCAACAGCGCCAGCGTGGCTGCGGCGCCTTCCGCGCTGATCGCGATGTCCTTTTTGAGGATGCCTTCAACCAGGTGCGGGCACAGGCGGGTGGCGAAGGCACGCAGGCTGCCGATCTGTTCAGCGCTGTACAGGCCGCCGTCGACGAGCTCGCAGAGCATGCACAGGCCCTTGCACACGAGCGCAACGGCTTCGTCGCCGGCCGTGCGCAAATCGATTGCGCCGCTTGCGACCTGGCGCTCGGCCTCGTCGAGGAAGCGCGCCAGGCATTGCGCCAGCTCGCCCGGCCATGGCGACTGCGGCCGGGCGCGTGCGGTCTGCGCCAGGGCCTGGCGGCACATGTCGAGCGTTCAGAAACACTGCTGCCATGAATCGGGCTGGTCGAAGCGCACATCGGCGAGCTGCGCGCATAGCGCTTCGAGCAGGATGGCATCGCCGTGCGATGCGCGTTCGCCGGAGACCCGCGGCACGCCCGTTGCAGGACCGCCGTGTCCATCGTCCCTGCCGCTGATGGCCGGAGACGGGGAAGCGCAGCGGGGACAGTGGCTGACATGTCGCGACATGGCGGACCTTTCGGAAGGAATGCGGTTGGATTGGGCGTGCTTGAGTGCATGGCCAGGCTTCCCGGTTCCGCGCTGTACCCTGTCGCCGCCATCGGTTATCCTCAACCCCCTTTCTTCGCGAACCCTGCAATCGCCATGGCAAATTACGTATACACGATGAACCGCGTGGGCAAGATCGTGCCGCCCAAGCGCCAGATCCTGAAAGACATCTCCCTCTCCTTCTTCCCCGGCGCCAAGATCGGCGTGCTCGGCCTGAACGGCTCGGGCAAGTCCACGCTGCTGAAGATCATGGCCGGCATCGACCGCGACATCGAAGGCGAAGCGGTGCCCATGCCCAACCTGAAGATCGGCTACCTGCCGCAGGAACCCGAGCTCGACCCGGAACAGACCGTGCGCCAGGCCGTCGAGGGCGGCCTGGGCGAAGCCTTCGAAGCGCAGGCCAAGCTCGAGGCGGTGTATGCGGCCTATGCCGAGCCGGACGCCGATTTCGATGCGCTGGCCGAAGAGCAGGCGCGCCTGGAAGCCGTCATCGCCGCGGCCGATGGCGGCAACCTCGACTTGCAGATGGAAGTCGCCGCCGATGCGCTGCGCCTGCCGCCGTGGGACGCCAAGATCGGCGTGCTCTCCGGCGGCGAGAAGCGCCGCGTCGCGCTGTGCCGGCTCTTGCTATCCAAGCCGGACATGCTGCTGCTGGACGAGCCGACCAACCATCTCGACGCCGAATCGGTGGACTGGCTCGAGCAATTCCTGCAGCGCTTTCCCGGCACCGTGGTCGGCATCACCCACGACCGCTATTTCCTCGACAACGCCGCCGAATGGATCCTGGAGCTGGACCGCGGCCACGGCATTCCGTGGAAGGGCAATTACAGCTCGTGGCTGGAGCAGAAGGAAGGCCGCCTGAAGCAGGAGGAAGCGACCGAGAGCGCGCGCCAGAAGGCGCTGAAGAAGGAACTCGACTGGGTGCGCCAGAACCCGAAGGGCCGGCAGGCCAAGAGCAAGGCGCGCCTGGCCCGCTTCAACGAACTGTCCGAATACGAATACCAGAAGCGCAACGAGACCCAGGAAATCTTCATCCCGGTGGCCGAGCGCCTGGGCAATGAAGTCATCGAGTTCAAGAACGTCAGCAAGGCCTATGGCGATCGCCTGTTGATCGACAACCTGTCGTTCCGCGTGCCGCCGGGCGCGATCGTTGGCATCATCGGCCCGAACGGCGCCGGCAAGTCGACGCTGTTTCGCATGATCGCCGGACGCGAGCAGCCGGACTCGGGCGAAATCGTCGTCGGCCCGACGGTGAAGGTGTCGCTGGTGGACCAGTCGCGCAACGAGCTCGACAACAGGAAGACGGTGTTCGAAGACGTGTCGCAGGGCGCGGACCTCCTTACCGTGGGCCGCTTCGAGATGCCGTCGCGCGCCTATCTCGGCCGCTTCAATTTCAAGGGCAGCGACCAGCAGAAAGTGGTCGGCAACCTCTCCGGCGGCGAACGCGGCCGGCTGCACCTGGCCAAGACGCTGCTCATGGGCGGCAACGTGCTGCTCCTGGACGAACCGTCGAACGACCTCGACGTGGAAACCCTGCGCGCGCTGGAAGATGCGCTGCTCGAATTCGCCGGCAGCGTGATGGTGATCTCGCATGACCGCTGGTTCCTGGACCGTATCGCCACCCACATCCTCGCCTTCGAAAGCAATTCGCAAGTGGTGTTCTTCGACGGCAATTACCAGGAATACGAGGCCGACAAGAAGAAGCGCCTCGGCGAGGAAGGCGCCAAGCCCAAGCGCATCCGCTACAAGCCGCTGCACCAGTAAGTGCGTTGGAATGAAGCGCTCACAAATCGGGCGCTTCGGATCCCTCTTCGGCAAACGGCCATGTGTTTTCTCCCAGCAGCGGCGGACAAGGCATAGGCGATAGTGCGCCGCTATTGACCGCTGGCGCGGGGCCGGCGCTGGTAGTTGATGTGCTCGACTTGCTCGACTTGCTCGATTCTGACGACGGCAAGGTCTCCATTGCAGCTCAGGATCGGCGTCCAGAACGGAACACCTCACTTGGGCAGCTGCGTCTTATGCGGCTTGCACCCGCTGGTAACTTCATGAATCGGTAGCCTGCCCAAAGCGCCTGCCGCAGCCAGGCGTTGCTCCTCTCCCTTCAGGGCAAGCAGCAATGCGACGATCTCGGGCGCTTCGGAACGGGCGGCCCGATGAATCGGCAACCTGCCCTCGAAGTTGTGCACCATCCTGAGCGCCTCCTGCGCATCGTCGAAACTCAGGAGCAGCCGCGCGGCCTCGACGTTGGAATATTCGGCGGCGACATGCAATGCCGTGTCTCCGGATTGATCCGGCGTGAGCAAGGTAGCCTGTCCGGCGTCGATATTGAGCGCTTCGGCGAGCAGCGCGTTGAATCCGAATTCGACCAGCAGCGAAATGAGCGGCCCGCCGTTTGACCATCCTTCGACGAGCAGTCGCTGCAGCCCCGCCATGTTGCAGCATTCGAACAATACGTCGCGCCAGTTTTAGAGGCGCGGACACCAATGCTCCCCAAGACGATCGATAGTCAAGAGACCGAAACGGAGTCGTTCCTCTGCCGCCTTCCCGGCGAGTTCACGATGCCATGCTTCCGGACCGTTTGCGATCTCCATCCTCACGCACCGCTCCATGTGGTCCCGGGCGCTGCCGGCGGCACTTGGCCAATGCTGGCCGGAAGCGGCGCGGTATACATAGGCATAGACGCTGTGCTGCCCGGCCTGCGCTGCCGCCATTGCGGTGGCTGATTGAGTGGCAAAAGCGGCATGGCGGGAGACAGGGACGGCATGCCAGCTACCGTGCCAAGCGCCTGAAGCGGCGGCGTCCAGAGCCGGGGCGCATTGCCTGGATTCTGACCATTGCCCTGCGCGGCATTCGCCATATTGGCCAACTGCTGATGATGGACCAAGCACTGCACCGTGTCAGATGAACGATCCTTGCGGGAACCGGTACGTTTCATCGGCACGCCTCCTGAAAAATTGGAGCTACCTGGCAACGCTGTGCCGATGCATGTTCCGAGGTCATGGCACCTGAACGCTTCGGCGCACTACTGCTGCGCCTCCTGCGTCTGCAGCGCACTCTTCTCGTCCTCGCCACCCTGCGGCGTGGGCGCGCTCATGGGCCACAATGGCGCCTGCTCGCTTTCGGGGAACGCCTTGCGCATTGCCGCCTCGATCTGCCCGAGCACCTCCTGATTGCCAGCCGCCTGTGCATGCTGCAGCGCGTTTAGGTCATCCACATCGCGCTGAAACAGTTGCGCATGCAATGCCGAACTCACCGCCAGCAATTCCTTGACGACGCCGCTTGCGCCCCAGCGCACCGCATGCATCAGTGCGTTTCTTTTGTTGGCATCCACGGCGCACAGCTGGCTTTGCGCATGCTCGGCCAGCAGCATCTTGACCAAGCGGGTGCGGCCATGCATCGCCGCGATGTGAATCGTGCGCTGGTCGCCGCCGACGGTGGCGCTCCGCTGGATGAGCTGCTGGCGCAGCAGGAGATGGCGGCCGGCGCGCTCCGCGCCCGCGCGGGCGGCAAGGTGTATCGGCAACCAGCCATCTCGATTCGGCTTCAGCACGAGCGCATCGGCAAGACGATGGCAATTGAGCATGGTGCCGGTCGCTTCCGCGTCGTCGGCGGCGACGGCCAGATGCAGGGGCGTCATGCCATCCCGGTCCAGGTCGGTCAACGCATCCTTTACAGCATGCTGCGCGAGCACGGTGCGCACGAGTTCCTTGTCACCGAAGCGAAGCGCGAGATGCGCGAGACGACATCCGCGTGGCCACACCATGCGCTGCAGGCGGTCCAGCGGCGCTTCGCGAAAGATCAGCGCGACGGCGGCGCTCCAGTTCGCCTCGATCACATGCGGCAGGCTTTCCATCAGAAAGCGGATGCGCTGGTCTTCCTCGAGCTTCAGACGCGCATTCAGCCATGCATCCATGCCCTCGCGGACATGCCGCGCGGCGAACTCAGCAAAATCGACGCGCGCAATCTCGGTGACTGCCGGGAAAACATGGCGCCAGCAGGCAAAGGCATGCTCGCTCATGGCGGCCCTCGACGCGCCGGGCGCGGCGACCTGCGCCGGGATCGGCCTTTCGGTCGGCGGGGCTTTCGGCGGTGGCACATATTGCGGAAGGGGATCGATCACAGGGCCTGCCGCGGCCGACGAATACGGCAAGGCACCGATGCGTTCATGGAACGCGATGGCGCCGTGGCCGCGTCCGCCCATGCCGCCCAGCGTGAAAGTCAGCACGCGCCGGCCTTGCGGCGAAGCGGCATTCACGCTAGGCCGGCTGGTGCCTTCCGCGGGCGCGTCCGGCAGCACGGCCTGTTCGGGGGTGCCGCCACGCGCCGCCTGGCGGGCGCTGTTCGTGATCTGTTCCGCCATTGCATGGCCGTCGCCCGCATTCGACTCGCCAGCGGAGCTGCTCGCCGAGCGTTTCACGCGGGCCGCCATGCAGAAGGAAAAACGATGGCCGCGCCCTGCGCGCAGCGGCGCCCATGCGGTCCTACCATGCGAGCTCGTTGCGACATCCGGTCTCGATGCCTTCCCTGAGCAGCAATGCCGCCTGCACGCAGGCCTGCAGGAATTCGAAGCTGGTCTCGCAATCCTCGTCTTCGCGACACAGGGGCATGCAGGCAATCAGCGCCATGTGTCCGGAGGGCGCATGCAGCGCGGAGAGCATCGCGAACGGCGGCGGCAGGTTGAATTGCGCCTCCAAGAGGCTCTGGCACAGCGCGGGCAGTGTCGCGGGCGTCGGCATGCCGACATCGATATGCAGCTTCACGAATCCGGATGCCTCGTCCAATTGGAACAGCACCGGCAGCTCCGCGATCATCATCGCTTCCTGCCGCAGCACCGGCTCGTGCTCCGCGTCCGGCACGCCGGCCAAAACGCATAACCGCCTGAGCATGGCCATGTAGTCACGCGTCATTCGTGCTCATTGCGCTCACCGCGCACGATGACCGAAGTCTTGGCCGCCGCCGCCACCAGCGTGAACGTGCCAATGACATTCGATACGTTGCGTGGCACATGCAATGTCTGCAGCAGACTGCGTCCGTATGCCGAGTCCATCATGGCCGGCACCGAGAACAGCAGCCCGGCCTGCGCATAGGTTTCCGGCCGTCGGGCAACGCGTTGCGACAAGGTCGGCGGCTTGGGAGGTTGCGGCCGTCTGACGAGTTCGGCGCCGCGATTGTGGTGATACTGCGCCGACAGCAGAGCGCCGGCCGAGGCCGCAACCATTTGCCAGAAGCCGCGCGCGAGCGTGAAGTTGATCGGATAGCGTTCCGCTGCCCTGGCGAAGGCGCCGGGCCGCGCGCTCCAGAACGTCTTCCATGCCGTTTCGGTTTGCCTGGCAATGCGGGCAAAGGCGCTATGCGGATCGGCGCAACACGTTTCGCTCACGTGCGTTTGTAGTGCATACGCAGGAATGAAGGGAAACAGGCTGAGCATGAGGCCGACGCGTTCCTGCCGCCGACTCGGTCGCGGCGCGGAGCCGATGCCCGACGGTTGCTGCTGCAGGTCGGCATAGATCATTCCCGCCACCGGCAGGCGCGCCGGTCGCACCATCGGCGGCAACAGCGGCGTGGCCGCGGTCAGCGTCGTGAAGGCAAGGAAGGTGTTGCACATGGAGCGGGCGACATGGGAAGCGACGGGAACCGCTTCGCCGTACGTCCGGGCCCGATGACTGGCAACAGGAGCTTTGGCGCGCTGCCCCGCGCCCTGGGTTCGTATATTTTCCATGCGGCTTGAGTAGCGCAAGGTCTGACGCTGCTGCAGGCGCCTGCCGAAGAAAAGCGCGGCATTTGAGCTAGCTCAAGCTTTAGCCGGTGCCTGCTCCGTTTCGCTCTGATGCGCGTCGCGCGGATGCACCATGGCTGTGATAACGCAGGCAGCCACCACGGCGGTGGTCAGGCGCGCCACGGCCGCGGCGGATGGCGCCGTGCCGCGCTCGGCGGCACGGTCGATGCGAACGGCCATCCGATTGGTGAACGAGAACCCCAGCGCGGCGCTCGCATAAGCTGCCGGGTTGGCGCGAATGCGCTCCATCAGGCCGGGCGGCGCTGCCAGCTGCGGCGCCGGCGCCGGCTCCAGCGTCGCGCCGCGCGCGCGCTGCAAGGCGCCGCCGACGACGCTGCCCACGCCGACCGAAGCCATTTGCGCCACTACCCGCGCCAGCACGAAATTGAACGGATAACGCTGCGCCAGCTCGCGCCCGGCGCCAGGCGGCAGCCGGCGGCACAGCCCGGCCCAGGCATCGCGCGCGGCCCGCGCCATGGCCTCGCCGCGGCTGCCATTGCGGCTGCACCAGCCATTGGTCAGATGGGTTTGCAGCGCGAAGAAGGGGATGTAGAAGAACATGCCGATGGCGTAACCCAGCATTTCCTGCGCCGGACTTGCCGCCGGCGTAAAGCGCACCCGTTGCGGCGGCTGCATCTGGTCGATGAAGATCATGCCGGCGGCGAGGTTGCGCTGACGGTAGCAACGCAGCATCGCGCGCCCCGGCGCGCGCGCGGCCATGCTCTCGGTCGGACGCAGCAGCGGCGACAGGATGGTCGGCCAGCTGAAGGCATTGAAGGTGATCGCCGCCGCCTGCAGCGAGTAGTGCCATTGCGACACCTGCTGGCGCGGCCGTGCATCGGGCGTGCCGTTCGTGCCGGCGACGTCATGATCGGCCGCGCGACTTGCCGAAAAAACGGCCGCGTTCGCACGGCTGGAAGCGGTTCGGGTATCCATGGCGGCATGAGTGCCGTGGCGCGGGCTTTTGTTGCCGCGGCTTGATGTGCATCGCACGGCAATGTCCCTGAAGCCGCAACTGGTATTCCACGGCAGTGCGCGTGCGTGCGAAGGGGCTGACGCCTGCAGCGCGCACAGGTTTGCCGGCACGGCCCTTGCATCAGGCCCGTGCCGGCGGATTACAGGTCCATTCCAGCGCCCATGACAGGCTGCCAGGGGTATCAGGACCAGGTACTAGGGCTTGAGCACGACCTTGGTGCACTCATCCTGCTTGTCGCGGAACATGCGGTAGGCATGCGGCGCTTCCTCCAGCGGCAGATGATGGCTGATCACCACCGACGGATCGAGCTCGCCCTTCTGTATGCGCTCCAGCAGCGGCTTGAGGTAACGATGCACATGCGTCTGGCCGGTGCGTATGGTCAGCGAGCGGTTCATCATCGAGCCGATCGGCATCTTGTCCAGGAAGCCACCGTACACGCCGGGTATCGATACCACGCCGCCATTGCGCGCGGCCATCAGCGCTTCGCGCAGCACGACCGGGCGCCCGGTCTCGAGCATCATCGCCTGCTTGATGCGGTCGTAGGCGCCGATCAGGCCCACGCCATGCGCTTCCATGCCGACGGCATCGATGCAGGCGTCCGGCCCGCGTCCGCCGGTCATGGTCTTCAACGCATCCAGGGTGTTGACCTCTTCATAGTTGATGGTCTCGGCCTTGGAGATTTCGCGCGCCATGCGCAGCCGCTCCGGGAAGCGGTCGATCGCGATCACCCGCTCCGCGCCCAGCAGGTACGCGCTCTGGATGGCGAACTGGCCCACCGGGCCGCAGCCCCAGACCGCCACCGTATGGCCCGGCTTGATGTCGCAGTTCTCGGCGGCCATGTAGCCGGTGGGCAGGATGTCGGACAGGAACAGCACCCGGTCATCGTCCAGGCCGTCCGGAATCTTGACCGGGCCGACGTCGGCATACGGCACGCGCAGATACTCGGCCTGGCCGCCGGCATAGCCGCCGGTCAGATGCGAATAGCCGAAGATGCCGGCCGGCGAATGGCCCCACATCTTCTCGGCCATGGCCGCGTTCGGGTTCGAGTTCTCGCAGCAGGAATACAGCGTCTGCTCGCAGAAGAAGCAGTTGCCGCAGGCGATCGGAAACGGCACCACGACACGGTCACCAATCTTCAAGTTGGTGATCGCGCTGCCGACCTCGACCACCTCGCCCATCGGTTCATGGCCGAGAATGTCGCCGGACTCCATGCTAGGCACATAGCCGTCGTACAGATGCAGGTCGGAGCCGCAAATCGCGGTGGAGGTCACGCGGATGATGATGTCGCGCGGGTTCAGTATCTTCGGGTCCGGCACCGTGTCGACGCGCACATCGGTGGGGGCATGCCAGCAAACCGCTCTCATCCTGGAACTCCTTTTCTGATCAGTCGGGTAATCGGGCCGCGCGGGCCGGCGCTCTGGCCGACCGTGGTCGGGATTTCGCCGGTCTCGATGAGCTGCTTGAAATGGCGCAGGTCATCATCGACCTGCAACGACGGTTCTTCGCCAAACAGCTTGGCAATCAGCGCGCCAGTCTTGCCGCCTGGCGGGCTGTACTGCATGTCCACGCGCACGACGGTGCCGCGTCCGCCCGGCGCGGTCTCGAAACGCACGGTGCCGGCATTGTCGACATCCGCGCCTTCCACCGAATGCCAGGCCAGCAGCTCGCCGGGCTGGTCCACGGTGACTTCCGCATCCCATTCCACGGACTTGCCCAGCGGCGCTTTGGCCTTCCAGTGCGAACGCGTGGCCGAGGTGCTCTGCACCGATTCCAGGTGCTGCATGAAGCGCGGGAAGTTATCGAAATTGCGCCAGAATTTGTAGCACTCCTCGGGCGACTTGTTGACCGTGATGCAGCGCTCGATCGATAGCGCGCCGGAGGAAGTGCGATGCTCGCCCATGCCCTGGCGCGAGCCCTGCTGCACGGCGGTGATCAGATCGAACACCGCGGCCGCGCCGATCACGGCGGCGGTGATGCCGATGCGGCTGCGGCGGTCGGCCGACTTGGCATTCGTCGCGGCGCGGCCGATCAGCGTGGCTTCCATCGCGATGCAGCCCAGGCGCGCCAAACCCAGCGGCGCCGGCTTGCCGCCGTTGAGGATGTTGATGCCTGAGGCGACATTGAGCGCGCCGGAAGTGCGGATCAGCGCATCGTCGGCATTCACGCCGCTGGTGCGCGATACGGTGCGCGGCGCGAGCAGTTTGGTGATGCCCAGCCCGAGCACGAACAGGCCGAGACCGGCGGCAATGGGTGACAGGCTGCGGTCCTCGTCCTGCTGATAACGGAAAGGCCGCCCTGGCGGCAGCTTGGCGAAGGCGCTGCCGGCGTCACGCCCGACGCCGCCCTGGCTATCGCCGTCCTGGGCTTGGGTGAGATTGCTGGTGCTATTCATGCACGGCTCCATGTTGTCGGCCGAGCGCATGTTGCTGCCCGGCGCGTGTTTGCATCGCATGTTGATGTCGCGGGTTGATATCGGTTTCCCGGCGTTACGGCATTGCCGCCGCAACAACCATGCAAATTAGTCCACGCTGCGCATCCTTGAGTTCTATGCCTTTCGTGCTATCCGGCGCGCCGTTGATCTGACGCATAATGCGCGGATGAATAACGGACACTTCTTCCAGAACCTGCCTTCTGCGCTGCCGGAAGAAATCATCGAGGTGCTGATCGCGCATCCTTCGCTACGCATCGAGCGCATCGTGTCGCACGGGCAGCATTCTCCCGATGGCTTCTGGTATGACCAGGACGAGCATGAATGGGTAATGCTGCTTGCCGGCGCAGCGCGGCTGGGCTTTGCGGATGGCAGGATGCTGGAAATGACGCCCGGCTGTCATGTGCTGATCGCTGCGCATGAGCGGCACCGCGTCGAATGGACCGCTCCCGACGCCGACAGCATCTGGCTTGCCGTGTTCTATCGTGATGGATGACCCCATGGACTTAAGGCTCGACCCCCTGCCTCCCGCCACAAGCAATCCGGCCCGCCAATACGGCCGCCCCGAACATCCCGGCTTGCGCGCGGACCTGTACCGCATCATCTTCGAATCCGACACCCGTGCCGGGCGCCTGTTCGACCTGGTGCTGATCGCGTTGATCCTGGTCAGCGTGACGGTGGTGGTGCTCGACAGTGTGCAGGCGCTCTCAGTCCGGCATGGCGAAATCTTCGATGTGCTCGAATGGTCGTTCACGCTGATCTTCACCGTCGAGTACCTGCTGCGCCTTTACTGCGTGCGCCGGCCGCTGGCCTATGCGACCAGCTTTTTCGGCATCATCGATTTCCTGTCCGTGGTGCCGACCTATCTCGCCATGCTGATGCCCGGCGCGCACCTGCTGCTGGATGTGCGCATCCTGCGGCTGTTGCGCATCTTCCGCATCCTGAAGCTGACCTCGTATGTGGATGAATACCGCATGCTCGGCCGCGCGCTGGTGGCCGCGCGGCGCAAGATCCTGATCTTCCTGTCGGTGGTGTTCATGGTGGTGCTGCTGCTGGCCACCGTGATGTATGCGGTCGAAGGCCCGGCCAACGGCTTCACCAGCATACCGACAGCGCTGTACTGGGCCATCACTGCGGTAACCACGGTCGGCTTCGGCGACATCGTGCCCAAGACCGATCTGGGCCGCGCGATCTCCTCGGTGACAATGCTGCTGGGCTGGGGCATTCTCGCGGTGCCGACCGGCATCATCAGCTCGGAGATTGCTGCCCAGCGCAGCCTGCCATCCGCTGACCGTCGCTGCGCGGCCTGCGGCAGCGACGGCCATGCGCCGGATGCGCGCTACTGCAAGGACTGCGGCGCGCGGCTGGAGGCGGCAGCGGAAGAATGAGCAGCGGCGTCGCGCTCATCGGCATCGATCCGCGCTTCGACGGTCTTCAGCACCGCCAGCATCGGCTCGTCGATGCCGGGAAAAACGCCGGCCCAGTCGCTTGCGTTGGCTTCCCTCTTCAAGGCAACGAGCTGCGCGCGGGTAGCGCTGTTGAGCAGCAGGCTGGCCAGGTCGCTGCGCTTGTGTTCAACGGCGCACCGCATGGCCGGGGCCATACCCTTGGTGCTGCTGGCGTTGAAGAACAGGTGCCTTACACATTCCATCCAGTGCGCCAAGTCGGCAGAGTTCCCGATGTGTGGGATGCAACGACACAGGTGAGCAACCATGAAATCTTCGAGCATTTCCCTGACCGCGGGTTTCAGGTCCGGCCACGCGAAAATCTCTTCCCAATGCGTAGGGCTGGTTTGCACGGCGATGCGTCCATGGTCATGGCGCAGCAGTACGCGCAGGCAGCGCAAGGCCGCAGACCCGGAGGCGAGCGCCAGCAGATTGAAGCCGGGCATGCTGCCGAGCGTGAAGCGTGGAAGCGTAACGAGATTGACTTCCAGCGCCTTGGCGCCGGCTCTCCTGTACTTCGCCTCTTCGGGTGACAACACGGGCTCGGTCGCAAGCGTATCCACCACCTCCGCGGGCAACTCGGCAAGCAGGTGCAAAAGCATATCCGCATCGTCTTTCAGCACGGCGGCCGAAAGCACGCTGAAACCGAACAGGTATCGCTCGGCGAGAACTTTCGGCACCATTTGCAGCATCAGCTCGAGCACCGGCCGTCTTGCATGGGCGATGGCGCTCATCGGGAAGCTGTAGAAAGGCGCTTCGGCGCCTTGCGGGGTCAGTGCCATCAAAGCGAAAGGCTGACGCAGCCATTCGGCTCCGATCTGCCTGAACAGGCGTTCCAGAGCGTTTTTCTGGAGCGCGTCCTTGAGGGCCGTGTGCATGAACCTTCGCATGAGCTGACGGCACGATGACGTCTTCTTGACGGCGCCCAGGTACCAGGCCGTCGGCGCTTCCTCCTCCAGTAACAGCAATGCATTCAGGATCAATTCCGGGAATTCGAGCCTGTCTTCTGCCAGTTTTGCAATGCAGGCTTCGTCGGCCTGGAACAGGACATCGGACAGCTTGGGCAGAACCTCATCCGGATCAGTCGAATTGGACAGCACGTTTTGAAGCGACTTGAAGAGCCCAGCGTATTGCGACAGCCCGTATCGTTTGCCGGTACCGCGCTGAGCCAGCAATGCATGCATGGCCGAGGATAGCGCAGGGGTTTTTCCAAGCTGAATCGCGAAGCGATCCTTGTCCGCCTTGTCGAGGAAGCCAAGATAGGCCTCCATGGCCTTCACGCGCGCGCGATCGTTGAGGAATTTCTCCCGGCCGGCTTCGGCGAGGAATGCTTCGGACAGCAATGGCAGCGGCCTCTGCGGATTGCCCTTCAACGCCTGCATCATGCGCTCGACGCCTTCTGCATTGCCGTTGCGTATGGCGGCGCTGATCATGTCCGCGTCCGGTGCATTGCGCACGGCCATGGCCGGCAAGGCCACGTCCGCGGCCAGGGCGGAGTGGGAACGCCGCGTCCTGCCGGTGTCCTTTTGCCTGGTCTTCACGCCTTTCCCTGCCTCGCCACTGGTCTTCCCGCTGCCGCGGTTGGCGCCTCCGGTTCCCCTGCGCTCGCCGGCGCTGGCATTCCTGCCCGCATCCATCGCGGCGCGGGTCTCGTTGCCCCGCGCCTGCGCCGGTTCTTCCTCGTCGTCGCTGGCGCCGCTTCCCGTGCCGTTCCCGGCAACCAGCGCTTCCTGCGCCGCCAGGCTGAACGCATCCGCCTCCACCCGGTCCGCCCTGGCGAACTTGCCGCGGCCCGCGGTGGGACGCAGGTAGGTGGTGCCCGGCACGATCTGCGCGGCGTCGAACGCCGGCAGCGGCTTGACGATCGCGCCCTCCCCGGGGATGCGCCGCCTTGCCTCGCCCGACGCATCGCCCGGCCCGGTCGGCGCCGCCTTCAGCACCGGCTCGGCGCTGAGCGTCGGCAATTGCGTATCCATCGACTCCAGCGGCGCCGATGCGTCGACCTTCTCGCGGGGAAGCCCCGATTCGCGCGCGCGCAGAGCGCTGCGAAAGGCTTCCAGCGCAGTCGAGTTGCGGCACAGCCTCTGGCCTTGCAGGTAGGCGATCGCGTCGAGCAGGCCCGTGATGTTGCGGCGATCGTCGAAAGCCTGCGGACGCGTTGCCAGGATGCGCGCAAGCAGCTTGTCGAGCGCGGCAACGAAATTCCTGCCCAGTTCCTCGTCCGCGACGCCGGACACCGCATGCTGGTGCAAGGCCTGCAGGAAGGAAGCGAGGTTCGACAGCGATTGCGCATTCTTCGCGTCGACGCCGAACGCAACGGCGTTCAGGGCTGCAAGCACGCGTTTGCAGGCCGGCATCAGCATCAGGCGGTGGGCCTCTCGCTGCGCGCCATCCCCGGGCGCACGCATGAGCAGCATGCGCAGGAAATTGCCGGCGTTGGACAGCACGCGGCCGTCGCCGCCGCTCATCGTCTCGTTCGGGATACTGACGATCAGGTCCAGCAAGCGCTTCAGTTGCGCCTGCGCGCGATCGACCGACAGCGAACCCCTCTCGACCAGATCCTTGACGAAGTTGCACAGGTTGACCACGGCCACGCCGTTGACGGGCGGCCTTGCCAGCACGGCGAAGGCGCGGTCCGAGCACAACAGCAGCGCGCATCGCGTGAATTTGTCCAGGCGCTCCTGCGCGGCTTCGTCCCTGCGTTTCAGGTCCAGCAGGTCGCGATCGATGACGGTAGTCAGGATGGCCGCGCATTCGCCGATGTGATGGGAATCCATGGTCGAATCGTCAGCGTCCATCCACCCGACGATGCCGCCGATGGCGCCTTCGAACCGCGCGGCGATATGGCCGTCGGGCTTGAGCAGGTCCTTCTTCACGCTGCGGCAGATCCAGTTCAGCAGCGGCAAGTGCGCTTCGGCGCGCGCCGCGTCGGCAAAGTCCGCTCCCGACGGCAGCAGCGTGGCGCACAAGTCCTGCATCAGCGGTTGCAGCGCACGGCGTTGCGCTCGATTGAACAGCGGCGGCCAGGCCGGATTGGCCAGCGCCGACAGCGCGCCAAATACGGCCTGGCGGGCGGGCACATCGAAGTCGGCGACGGCCAGGCCGTGTTCGGCCTCCGGCTTCAATGCGTGGACGAAGCGTTTCAGCAGTTGCTCCAGCGCGTTGATGCAGCTTGCCAGTTCCGGCGCGGCCGGATGCGCATCATGGATCGCGTGCAACTGCGCGGCGCCTGTCTTGAGCTCTGCGAAGAAGGCCAACACATCGGCACGCGTGGCCGCGTCCTTGCCGCCTGCACCCCAGCGCAATGCATGCGCGCGGCTGCACAGGGTGTTGAGCAGGGTGCGCTGCACATGCGTCAGCGCACCCTGCCCGGACTCCGACTGTGACTGCGCCTGCGATAGGTGCGGCGCCGGTGCGGCCCCGGACGCGGGCTGCCCGGAAGTGGAAGGTGCCCGCGGGCCATTACTGGTCGATGTTCGATTCGATGATGCTGGCTGAGTCATGGCGTGCGCCTCCGTGGAAAGAATCGAGGACGCCTTGGTCCCTTGCGACATGCTCCGGTTCCCGCGCCGGTTGTCCGGGCTCAAACCTGGGGCGATAATGCGCCTTCGACTCAGGCCATCCGATCATGACGCTGCCCTCTTCCCCCGATTTCCCCGCTTCCCTGCTCAGCGCGGCCCAGCTTGCCCGCTTCCATGGCGACGGTTATCTGCTGTTACCCGGCTTCGTTGCCGATGCCGATTGCGGGCGCATGCTCGATGTCACCCGCGATCACCTGCACCGCGCGGTGCCGCCAATCGAATACGAAGCCGAGGTCGGCTATGCCGGCGCGCCGGCTTCGCTCGATGCGCCGGGCGGACGCACGGCGCGCCGCCTGAAGGCGGCATGGCAGCGTGACCCGGCCTATCGCGACTGGGCCGCCGATGCCCGCCTCGTCGCGATCCTGCGGCAGTTGTTCGAGGAAGATCCGGTGCTGTCGCTGGCGCATCACAACTGCATCATGACCAAGCATCCCGACTATGGCACCGCGACCGGCTGGCATCGCGACATCCGCTACTGGTCCTTCACGCGGCCGGATCTGATCTCGGTGTGGCTGGCCTTGGGCGAGGAGAACGAGAACAATGGCGCGCTGAAATTCATCCCCGGTTCACACCGCATGCCGATCGCACCGGAGCAGATGGATGCGCTGGACTTTCTGCGGCCGGAAGTGCCGGAGAATCGACGGTTGTTTACGCTTGGCGTCACGCCCGAACTACGGCGCGGCGACGTGGTGCTGTTTCACAGCAAGCTGTTCCATGCGGCGCGGCGCAACGACAGCGACCGGATGAAGGCCTCGGTGGTGTTCGCGTACCACGGCAAGTCGAATCCACCGCTGCCGGGATCGCGTTCGGCCGCGGCGGGGGAAGTGGCGTTGTGATGGATAGCGGCGCAGGGTTCGGACCGTTGGGCTGCCAAGCCCATCATCAAACGCGAACGTGATATCCAGTCTGCGTAAGCCGCGTCTTGCCGCCGACCGCTACCTGTTCCGCAACCCGTCCCACGGCTGACTCACCCGCCAGGCCTGCACCCACTCCTGAGGCATCACCAGGCTGAATGCGCCGACATCCGCCACGATGCTGCCCAGCGCCGCCGGCAAGAGCTCGATGCCGGCTGTCAGCGCCTGCATGCGGCTATCGATTTCCCGTCTCACCATCGGCAGCAGCCACTCGCCATGATGCTGCCAGACGCTGCCGCCGATGACGAACTTGGACGTATCCAGCGTAACGGCAACGTTGTACAGCCCGCGACCGAAGCGGCGCGCGGCTTCCTCGGCGATGGCCAGCGCCTGCGCCTGGCCGCGGCGCGCGGCGTCGAACACATCGGCGGTCGATTGGCCGAGGCGGTTGCCGAGGTTGCGGCCGGAGATCAATGCCTCGAGGTCGCCGACATTGCCGCAGCCGCAGACCGCGTCCGAGGTTTCGCTCATCAACTGGTGTCCGGCATGGCCGGCATTGCCGTGCTTGCCGTGCAGGACATGGCCATCCACGCACAGGCCGAAGCCGATGCCGGTGCTCCAGGTCACATACACGCAGTTCGGCTCGTCCTGCACCGCGCCGAAGGTGCGCTCGGCCACCAGCGCCGAGACGCAGTCGTTCTCAATCTTCACCGTGGTGAAGACCTCGCGCAGCGGACCTTCGAGCGGAATCACATCCCAGTCATTAGGCAGGTCGGCGGAGCCGGAACGCTTGCCGGAAATGTTTGGCGCGGCCAGCCCCAGCATGCCGTCGATGCGCGCGAAGGGTCCGGCCGAGCACACGCCCAGGGTTTGCAATGCGTCGCGCGGCACGCGCTTGTCATCGCACAGCGCATGCAGCATCTCGATGGCCTGGCGCGCGAGCGTGCCGAGGTCGCCGCTCTTGGGCGTGGGGCGCGTGATACGTCCCAACGGGCCATCGGCATTGGCGATGGACACCGCCATCTTGGTGCCGCCGATGTCCAGCGCACCCAGGTAAAGTTGATCGCTCATGTGCTTTCCTTTTTTGCAGGGTGGGTGAAACCCACGCGTTTCAGGTTGATCCACCCGAGACCGCGTGGGTTACACCCACCCTACCGATCTTCAATAAGCTTCATCCCAAGACTTCGACAACCTGGTCGCGCACTGTATCAAGCCGACCATGCTGTAGGTCTGCGGGAAGTTGCCCCACAGCTCGCCGTTCTCGGTCGACAGATCCTCGGACATCAGCCCGAGATGATTGCGCTTCTCCAGCACTCGCTCGAACAGTTCGCGCGCACGGTCCTTTTCGCCGATGCGCGCCAGCGCCAGGATCCACCACAGCGTGCAGACCAGGAAGGCGGTCTCGGGCAGGCCGAAGTCGTCCTCCTCGTCATAGCGCAGCAGGAACTCACCGCGCTTCAAGTGCTTTTCGATTGCATGCACCGTGGACGCCAGGCGCGGATCGTTGTCCTTCAGGAACTGGAACTCGCCCATCAGCAGCAGGCTCGCATCCATGCGGTCACCGCCGAAGGTAGAGACGAAGCTGTTGAGTTCCGCATTCCATGCCGATTCGCAGATCACGCGATGCATTTCGTCCGCATGGCCGCGCCAGTAGACATGGCGGTCTTCGAGCTGCAGCCGTTTCGCGATCGTGGCCAGGCGATCGCAGGCGGCCCAGCACATCATGCTCGAGAAGGTATGCACCCGCTTGCTGCCGCGCAGCTCCCAGATGCCGGCATCCGGCACGTTGTAGTTCTGGATGGCCTGCTCGCCGAGCCGCTCCAGGTCATGGAACATCTGCTGCCCGGCGGGACGCTGCAGACGATGGTCGAAGAAGGCATGGGTGCTGGCCATGACGGCCGCGCCGAAGACATCGTTCTGGATCTGGAAATAGGCCGAATTGCCGACCCGCACCGGACCCATGCCGCGATAGCCTTCCAGGTGCGGCGCTTCCCATTCATCCAGCGCGGCCTGGCGCCGGATGCCATACACCGGCTGCAGCGGCTCGTCGCGGCTGTCGGCAATGATGTTGAGGATGTATTCGAGGTAGCGCTCCATGGTGCCGGTGGCGCCGAGCGAGTTCAGGCCATTGACCACGAAATAGGCGTCGCGTAGCCAGCAGAAGCGGTAGTCCCAGTTGCGCTGGCTGCCCGGCGCTTCGGGAATCGAGGTGGTGACGGCTGCGATCACCGCGCCGGAATCGTCGAAGGCATTCATCTTCAGCGTGATCGCGGCGCGGATCACGACGTCCTGCCATTCGAAGGGGATCGCCAGACCGCGCGTCCAGCCCTGCCAGTAGGCCAGCGTCTGCTGATGAAACGAGCGGCCGATCTCGGCCGGCGAGCCGGACACGGTTTCATCCACGCCCATCAACATCGTTACCGTGTCCTGCAGGAAGAAGGGCTTCTCGTCGACGATTGCCGTCACCGCGGCGTCGGTGGTCAGGCGCATGCTCTGTTCGCCGCCGAGGAAGGAGATGTGATGCGCGCCACGGCGGATCTCGGCCGGCTCGCGGCCATAGTCGATCGACGGGCGTACCCGCAGCGCGATGCGCGGCCGGCCCGAGGTGCGGTGGATGATGCGCACCAGCATCGAGGGCGAGAACATGCGGCCATGCATCTGGAAGCGCGGCGCGAAGTCGGTGATCTGTATGCCGTTGCCGTTGGCATCCTCGAGGCGGGTCACCAGGATCGCCGAATTGCGCTCGTAATGCTGCGCGGTCAGGCGCGCGCCGTCGAACTTCACATCGATGAAGCCGTGCGCCTCGCCATCGTCCTTGTCGGCCTGCAGCAGCCGGTTGCACAACGGATCGCTGTCGAAATACGGATAGCACCACCAGACGATGGCGCCATGGCGGTCGATCAGGGCATTGGTGCGGGAGTTGCCTATCAGGCCGAGGTCGAGTGTATTCATGCGGATGTCCTTGGTGTTGGGTCCTGCGATGGTCTGGCCAGCCGGCGCACCAGCTCGTCGAGCAGGCGCACGATGTCCGGCATGGTCGGAAGATGGAATTCGGCAGCGGAATCGGCATGCGGTTCGATGCGCACCGTAAGGATGTCGGGCCGGCGCAGCCGGAACACATCTTCGTCGGTGACATCGTCGCCGACATAGATGGCGCCGGAGGCGCCGCTTTGCGCCATGAGCTGCAACAGCGCGCTGCCCTTGTTCAAGGCTTCATCGGGCATCAGGCTGAAGACGAACTTGCCGTCGACCACGCGCGGCGGCGGCGTCAGTTTTGAAAACAGCGCGGCCAGCCGCGCCTCGGTTTCCTTCGTGTTCTTGGCCATGCGGTAATGCACCGACAGCGAATAGCGCTTGTCCTCGATGCGTATGCCGGGATCAAAACGCTTTTTGTCGCGCATGGCCATGAACAGCGCTTCGCGCCAGCCGTCGCAGGCGGCGGCGAACTCGGCGCTCTTGCCTTCCCAGCCGGGCAAGCCTTCCAGGCCGTGATTGCCGATCACGTAATGCGGCTCGAAGCCGAGGCGCTTCTTCACATCGGTAAGTGAGCGGCCGGTGAGGATGGCCACCGGCGCAAGCGTGGCAAGCGCCATGAGCCGCTCGCGCACTTCGGAAGGCAGGCGCGCGCAATCCGGCTCGGGCACGATGGGCGAGAGCGTGCCGTCGAAATCGAAGACGCACAGCATACCTGGCTGCACGATCGCGTCCAGGCGGCGCATGCCGGCGTCGGAAAACAGCTCGGTCATCATCAGCGCACCCTCCGCAATGAGCGCTTGGTGTGCGAACGGAGCTTGGCGCTGATGCGCTCGCGCCGCCGCAGCCGTGCGGCGTCGAGCAGCATGCGCCCGGCCCAGCGGTAGACATTGAAATCGCGCACCAGCGAGCGCATGGAGCGCATGCGTTCGCGCTGCTCGGCTTCAGGCATGGTCAATGCGCGGTACAGCGCATCCGCGCCCTGTTCGATGTGATACGGGTTGATGATCAGGGCTTCATGCAGCTCGCGCGCCGCGCCGGTGAATTGCGACAGGATCAATACGCCGAGCTCGTCATCGCGCGCGGCGATGAATTCCTTGGCCACCAGGTTCATGCCGTCGTGCAGGCTGGTCACCATGCAGACGTCGGCGGCGCGGTAATAGCGGCTGACCTGGTCCGAGTCGTAATGCTCGACCTTCAGCACGATCGGATTCACGCCGCTTTGCCCGAAGCGCAGGTTGATGCGCTGCGCCAGCGCCCGCACGCGGTTTTCCAGCGCCTGGTATTCCTCGAGCGAGGAGCGCGAGGGCGCGGCGATCTGCACGAAGGAAAAGCGGCCGACCATCGAAGGATGCAACTCCATCATCCGCTCCACCGCCTGCAATCGTTCGAGGATGCCCTTGGTGTAATCGAGCCGGTCCACGCCTATGCCCATCAAC
The DNA here is from genome assembly GCF_016632335.1 of Noviherbaspirillum pedocola. Classification (GTDB taxonomy): domain Bacteria; phylum Pseudomonadota; class Gammaproteobacteria; order Burkholderiales; family Burkholderiaceae_D; genus Noviherbaspirillum_A; species Noviherbaspirillum_A pedocola. The sequence goes on along the minus strand of NZ_JAEPBG010000019.1, from coordinate 66,046 downwards.
AGGTTCCTTGGCAAACCGAGCTCGGCGCGTACCGACGCGCGCGACTCGGCGATGCTTTCCGGGTAAGGCCCTTCGGGCCAGGCGATCGAGATCGGATAGGGCTCGACCTGGGTCAGGTCGCCGCCATAGGAAATCGTCGAGGCTTCATGTTCGATGCGGGTTTCGAGATAGCGGTCCACGGTCTCCAGGAAGTTCTTGCAGTGGAAAGGCGTGTGAAAGCCCAGCAGCGTATTGCCGAGCAGACCTTCGAGAATTTCCTCGCGCCACGGACAGATGCCGAAGGATTCCGGGTTCGGCCACGGGATATGCCAGAACATGATGATGGTGGCGCGCGGCAGCTTTTCGCGCACCATGCGCGGCAACAGCGCGAAGTGATAATCCTGCACCAGCACCACCGGGTCCTCGGTGCGCGCCTCGGCCACTACGGCATCGGCGAAGCGCTGGTTGACTTCGACGTACTGGTCCCAGTCGGAAGAGCGGAACACCGGACGCACATGCGCGATATGGCACAGCGGCCACAGGCCTTCGTTGGCGAAGCCGTAGTAATAACCCTTTTCTTCCTGCTCGGTGAGCCAGACCCGGCGCAGCGTGTAGGACGGATTCTTCGGCGGCACCCGCACCCTGTCGTGGGCATCGACGACTTCGCGGTCGGCATTGCCGGCGCCATGCGCGATCCAGGTGCCCGAGCAGGCGCGCATCACCGGCTCCACCGCGGTCACCAGGCCGCTGGCCGGGCGCCGCACCTCGATACCCTTGTCGCTGCGGCTGTGGATGTAGGGCTCGCGGTTCGACACCACCAGCACTTCGTCGCCGGCGAGTTCGTCATGCAGCAGCGCGCGCAGCTTGTCCGGATTCCACGATTGCGTCGCGCCTTCCAGGCCGCGGCGCTCGACGTTGTATTCATGGAGCAATGCGCGCAAGTCGCTCATCAGCGGCTGCACTTCCGGCGGCGGCTCGTCCACGCCCTGCGGCCGCGGCGCATCGCCACCGCCGCGCAAAAGGATGCGCATCGCATTCATCCAGCCCCGCCAAGACAGGTGAGCGACGAAAACCGTGATCAGCGACACTACGACGGCAATCAGCGCGAACACTGCCAGCACGTATTTGCGCGCATCGGCGCTGCGGCGCTCGATGTAGCTCATATCGTTGACCAGCATCAGCTTGCCGAGATATTGCGCGCCGTCGCGCACCACGCCTTCGGTCACGTGCACGCGGCCGCCGGGCAGATCCTGCAGCGACTGGCGCAAGGTGCCGGGGAAATTCGTCGGCGGGCAGCCGAGCGCTTCCGGATAGCCCGCGGTGTGATAGACCACACGGCCGGAGGGGTCGCAGAACGCCAGCGAAGACAATTGGCTCTGCTGCGCGGTGCGATCGAGCAACTGTGCGATGCGCCGGGTTGCGCCCTGCGGCGCATATTCCTTCAGCGGTTCCTGCAGGGCAGAGACCAGCGTCTGCGAGCGCGCCTCCAGGTCGCGCACGAACCAGCGCAGCGTGATCTCGTCGACCTGTGGCACGACTGCATAGGCGAACAGGCCGAGCACCACGGCCAGCGGCAGGATGAAACGCAGGGAAAGACGGAAGGTTTGCAACGCCATGAGTTCTGTCTTGGGGGTTCAGTTCTTCGATCGGGTTCCATGGTGGACAGCGTCGGAACTGGAGTGTTCTGCGAAATTCTCCCGCGCATCGGAAAGCGCAAAGCCTTGATGATGCAGGGCGGCAAGCCTGGCGTCGGTTCGCCACGCCACTTACCGTATCCCTCTCCTCGTTTGCCCACCGGCTCGAGCTTACGAACTTTTCGTCATTCCGGCACTCCCTGCCGATATGCTCTTTGATGGAGACGATGATGGCGGACATACCCGAAACCCGGCTGGCCGGCCTGTCGGTGGCAATCCTGGTGACCGATGGCTTCGAACAGGTGGAACTGACCGGTCCGCGCGAAGCGCTGGAGAGAGAAGGCGCGGCCGCGCATATCCTCTCGGCAAAACCGGGCAAGGTGCGCGGTTTCAGGCATGACGAGAAAGCCGATGAATTCGACGTGGCCAGGACGTTCGATCAGGCAGATCCGGCCGACTTCGACGCCGTGCTCTTGCCCGGCGGCGTGATGAATGGCGATGCGATCCGCATGATTCCCGAGGCGCGCCGCTTTGTTGAAGCGATGGCGGCCGAGGGCAAGCCGATCGCGGTGATCTGCCATGGCGGCTGGCTGCTGGTGTCGACCGGGCTGGTCAAGGGCAGGACGATGACCTCATGGCCATCGCTGCAGGACGACATCCGCAATGCCGGCGGCAACTGGGTGGACCAGGAAGTCGTGGTCGACGGCAACCTGGTTTCCAGCAGGAAGCCGGACGATATTCCGGCTTTCAACCGCGCCTTCATCGCGGCCTTGGGCGAGCGCGTGATGGCCAGCGTGCGCGGGACCCCGGATGAGAAGGCATCGTCGGTGGGGGTGGATGCCTGAGACATGTACCTGACCCCAGCTGCGCGGGTGGCAATCATTATCCGCGTGGCCGAAGTCATTCATGGCTTCATCACCGATAGACATGGTGCGCAACTTTGGCGAGCTTACGTAATCGCCACGCCGGTCCGTGCAACTTCACGGGACGGACGATCCCGCTCGCTGAGATTGGGTCAAATAGCAACGATTTCGGTTCGGGCTTTTCTTCACGACACTTTGGCACCTTCCGGTCACCAGCCAAGGCATGCCTGCGTCTTTCACCAGGTACTCTCTTTACCCAAGCTCATGTAATTTTTCCGCCCAGGGTTCTAATCATCCATGGCGGCTTTCCTGAGCAAAGCGTTAACGACTTCGGTACGGCCTTTATGCTTGGCCAACTTCACCGCAGTCATGCCATCTCGATTGGCATGATTAACGTTCGCGCCCACGCGCAGCAGAGCTTCCACCAATTCGATCTGACCGCTAACGGCTGCCAACATCAGTGCAGTTAAGCTGTCAAGCTGTCGTTCCTGATGAACCCCGGCACCCTTTTCCAACAGCATGCTTGGCATGACGATACTGCCTTTCATTGTGGCTTTGATGACCGCGGTCGATCCATCCAATGAATCAGCGCAATTGACCTCGGCTCCATTGCGAAGGAGCGCATCCACCACCGCGACATGTCCTCCGTCCATAGCAGCCATCAGCGGAGTCACGTCATCCCGGTTGGCCAGATTGATATCGGCCCGAGCATTGATCAGCGCGTTCACCGTGTCCAGGTGACCTTTGCTTGCGGCATGCGCGCCCGTTGCCCTGCGAAGTGGCAGGGCCGGCGTGGCTGTTGCGGCGCATCGCCGTGCGCTTCACTGCTTCAGGCGGATACCTACGCACGCTTGGCCGTCCGCTGCTGCCCGCCGTATTGAAATTGAGTGCGAGCGCAGGTCATCACCTTCGATTGCTATCGGCACCGGTCGCCACGACTCCGCTTTCGAGCGCTGCAACCGCTTATCGAAAATTCCCACCCAGTGCACACGTCGGCGCTTTCCGCCGATCGCGATGCCGTCGATGCCGGCTCGCCGTCCCTATTTCTCCGCGAGCGCCCATGCCCTCCTCCTGCCGAATGACACTGCGTGTTTTCTTTTGCGCGTTGCTGGTTTCCGCCGCCGCCAGCGCGACCCCGGTCTGCGACATCGCCGACTTTTCGACGTATCAGTTGCAATACTGCCGCTATCCCGGCGAGCAGCCGGCGCTGGTGCTGGAAAGCGGGATGGGACGCGGCATGGACTCGTGGCCGGCCGAGTTCATCGAAAGGCTTAATCGCTCCTCGGGAGTGCTGATCTACAACCGCATCGGCTATGGCAAGAGCCACTATCACCGGCGTCATCCGCGCGGCCCGCTGATGGCAAGGGAAAGCAGCCGCAGGCTGCATCGCTTGCTGGACCGGCTGTATGGCCACGCGCCAGTCGTGCTGGTCGGTCATTCTCTGGGCGGCCTGTATGCGCAGTATTTCGCGCGGGCCTATGCAGCACAGACGGCGGCGCTGGTGCTGCTCGACGCGGCGAGCCCCTTTGAACCAGCGCTCGACAATCCCTTCGAAGGACACGCACCGCGCGCGCATCGCTCGCTGGCGTATCTCGAGTGGAAAGGCGCGCAACTGTCACAGGCGCAGATGCGGCGCATGCGCGCGCAGCCGCGCTCGCCGATGCTGGTCATCGCGGCCACCGACCATGCGAGTCCGCCTGCGATCGAAGCGCTATGGCGGCAAACGCAGGAACGGCTCGCCGCCTCGTCGCTGCGCGGCAGATTCGTGGTCGCAGAGGGCAGCGGCCATGACGTGTACGCCGATGCGGCGGAGCTGGTGGCAGAGGAAACCGAGCGCCTGCTGCGCGAGGAAGGCCTGCGTTGAGTTAGAGGATCAAGCCTGGGGCCGCCCTTTCTTCAGCGCCGCCATCAGCTCGGCTGGCTCGGCTGGCTTGACGAAGTGATGGTCGAAGCCGGCGGTGCGCGACAGCACCCGATCATGCGGCTGGCCGTAGCCGGTCAGCGCGATCAGCAGCGCATTCTGCGTTCCCGGATCGGCGCGCAAACGTCGCGCGAGCTCATAACCATCGATGTCCGGCAGGCCGATGTCGAGGATGAAGACCTGCGGCGCATCCCGGCGCGCAGCGTCGAGCGCGCTCTTCGCGTCTTCCCGCACCGTCACGTCATGCCCACTGGCGCGCAGCAGCGCGGCCAGGGTGTCGGCGGCGTCGGCATTGTCATCCACGATCATCAGGCGCAGCGGCTGCAGCAATGGCGGCGACTCACTCGTACCGGACGCTTCGTCCTGCGGCGCTTCTCCTTCGTCGACTAGCGGCAGCGAAAGCGTGAAGGTGCTGCCGCAACCGGGGCCGTCGCTGTGCGCGGCGACACTGCCGCCATGCAGCGCCATGATGCTCTTGACCAGCGCCAGTCCGAGGCCAAGTCCTCCCTGCGAGCGGTCCGGCGTGCGTTCGGCCTGGGTGAAGAGATCGAAGATATGCGGCATCAGCGCCGCATCGATGCCGCTGCCGTTGTCGCTCACTGCAATCTCCGCAACGGCATGCCGCAGCGAAATCGACAGCCGGATTTCACCGCCGGGCGGCGTGTACTTGGCGGCATTGTTGAGCAGGTTCGCAATCACCTGGATCATGCGCACCCGGTCTGCAAGCACGATCGCGGGGCCGGCATCGAAGCCGGTCTGCAACCGGTGCCGGCGCGCTTCGATCAATGGCCGCGCCTGTCCGATGGCGGCGGCCAGCAGCGGCTTGACATCGATACGTGCCATCTCCAGGCTCACCAGCCCGCGGGTGACGCGCGACACATCGAGCAGGTCATCGACCAGGCCGGTCATGTGCCGCACCTGCCTGCTGATGATGTCGCTGGACTGGCGCACCCGCTTCGCATCGTTGGCCGTCAGCGTCAGCAATTGCGCGGCCGTAGCGATCGGCGCGAGCGGATTGCGCAGCTCATGCGCCAGCATCGCGAGGAATTCATCCTTGCGCCGGCTCGCCGCCTTGAGCTCCTCTTCGGCGAGCTTCTGGTCGTGGATGTCGGTGCAGGTGCCCATCCAGCGGATGATCGCGCCGGATTCGTCGCGCACCGGCAGCGCGCGGCCGAGATTCCATCGGTACTGGCCCGAGCGGTGGCGCAGCCGGTAATGCACTTCATACGGCTCGCCAGTGGCCAGGCTGTGGCGCCAGCGTTCCCAGGCCAGCGGCTGGTCGTCCGGATGGAACATGCCGCTCCAGCCTTCGCCATCAGTGGTGCCTTCCGGCACGCCGGTGTAGTCATACCATTGCCGGTTGTAGTAATCGTGATGGCCGTCGGCTCGCGTGGACCAGACCATCTGCGGCATCGCATCGGTAATGCCGCGGAACTTGGCTTCGCTTTCGCGGATCGCGCGCTCGTTGTGCCTGCGTCGGGTGATATCGCGGAAGAAGACCACCAGTCCACCGTCGGAAGGGTAGGCGCGCATGTCCAGCCAGAGTTCCCGGTCGTTGTAGCCATAGCAGTGCTCGAGCGCGATCGGCACGCTTTCCGTCATTGCCCAACGATAGGCCGCGCCCAGCGGCGAGTGCTCCGAGCCGGGCCAGGCTTCCCAGTGCGTGCGGCCAAGGATCTTGGAGGCGTCGCGACCATCGATGCGCAAGCCTTCGGCATTGATCCTGAGCACCCGATAGTCGCGATCCATCAGTACGAAGCCTTCGCGTATGGCCTCCACGATCTGCCGGTTGCGATCGATTTCCTGGCGCAGCGCATCCTCGGTGCGCTTGCGGTCCCCGATCTCGCGCACCATGCCCAGCGCATGCAGCACCCGGCCCTGCGCATCCCGGACCGTGGTGGTGGAAATGCCTACCCACAAGATGCGACCGTCCTTGTGGAAATAGCGCTTTTCAACGCTGTAGACATCGTTGTCGCCCTCCATCAGCTGTCGCAGCGCAATGTGGTCCCGTTCGCGGTCTTCCGGATGCGTGATGTCGGCCACGCGCATGCGCAGCAATTCTTCGAGGCTGTAGCCGACGAAGTCGCAGTAGAACGCGTTGGCGCCGATGAAGTAGCCCTGCGCATCGAGCATGCAGATGCCGCCGGGAACCAGGTCGTAAAGACGCAGTGCTTCCGGAACAAGCGCCGGGCTGGTGGGAGCGGGATGCCGCGTAACAGTCATGAAAAGGTTTGCCGGTTCCTTGCGCGGATACGTGATGGCCAAAACAATGCGGCTATGACCAGCAATGCGCATGCCAGACGCAGCATGGCTGCGCGGGCGGGCTCGGGAAGCAATGGATGCCGGCAGGAATTACATCGGCATGTAAGCCATGCCGGCGCTGAACTCAAACGCCTTCGATGATGAAGAGCCGGCCGATGGAATTGGCGGTGCGGATCTCGCGCGCCTTTGCGTATTCCGGCGAGTCGTACCAGGCGCGCGCCGCGGCCAGCGACGGGAATTCGACGATGACGCTGCGCCAGCCGGCGTTGTGCTGCTCGTCCTCGCCTTCGAGCTGCACCCGTTCGCCGCCTCTGGCCAGCCAGGTGCCGCCGTATTGTTCGTTGGCGGCAGTGGACAGCGCGCGGTAGTCCGCGTACTTCTCGGGATTGGTGACGCGGATCTCCGCGACGACATAGGCTTTGGGCATCTCTTCTCCTTCGTTATCGATCCAGCGCCAGGCGGCGACGCGCAGCAAGGTATTCCTCTTCGAGCCGGCGCACGACTTCCTCGACCGTCGGCACATCGTGCATCAGGCCCACGCCCTGACCGGCGCCCCAGATGTCGCGCCAGGCCTTGGCGCGCGCACTGCCGCCGGAGCCGAAGTTCATCTTCGACTTGTCGGCTTCGGGCAGATTGTCCGGATCGAGCCCGGCGGCGACGATGGACTTCTTCAGGTAGTTGCCGTGCACTCCGGTGAACAGATTGGTATAGACAATGTCGGCGGCCGTGGATTCCACGATGCTTTGACGATAGGCCTCGCTGACATTCGATTCCTGCGTTGCCAGCCAGCGCGAGCCGATATAGGCGAAATCGGCGCCCATGGCCTGCGCGGCCAGGACGGCGTCGCCGGTGGCGATGGAACCGGACAGCGCAATCGGCCCGGAGAAGAACTTGCGGATTTCACCGATGAGCGCAAACGGCGACAGCGTACCCGCATGACCACCGGCGCCGGCCGCGACCGCGATCAGGCCATCGACGCCGGCTTCCAGCGCCTTCTGCGCATGGCGGATTGAAATCACGTCATGCAGCACGATGCCGCCATAGCTGTGGATCGCATCGAGCATTTCCTTCGGCGGCGCGCGCAGCGAGGAAATGATGATCGGAACTTCATGCTTCACGCAGACTTCGACGTCGTGCGCCAGGCGGTCGTTGGACTGATGCACGATCTGGTTCACCGCGATCGGACCGATGATGGCGTCCGGGTTGGCTTTCTTGTGTTCGGCCAGGTCGGCCTGGATTTGCGTGAGCCAGGTGTCGAGCAGTTCCGCCGGCCGGGCATTCAAGGCCGGAAACGAGCCGACGATGCCGGCCCGGCACTGCGCGGTGACGAGCTCGGGGCCGCTGGCAATGAACAACGGCGAAGCAATGACGGGAAGACGAAGCTGCTGCAGCGCGGCGGGCAATGCCATGGCGACCTCAAGTGGATGAACGGGGATATCGGGAGAATTGCCGGGCGTTTAACGGCTGGCCGCGCTGATTATAGGCGAGAAAAAGAACGGTCGTGCGGGGATTTGGGGCTGCTTGGGGAAGATGGACCGGCATCGCCGGTCAATGGTGAAGCGGGATGAGGATTTGAACGGATTTTAGAACTTGTAAATCAGGCTGGCGCTGACCAAATGAACATCGCCGTCCCAGACATCGGCTGCCTTGTCCGCCTTGTTCAGCCACTCATATTCCACGCGTCCGACGAAGTTTGGCGTGAAATTGTATTGGCCACCGATGCCGGCCAGGAAGCCGTTGTGATTGTCAGTGTAATCATCGGAAAGCTTGCCTGCGCTTCCTGATATCTTTGTCTTGGACCAATGCATGCCAAGCTTGCCGAACAACGAAGCTTGCGTGCCAAGTGGAACCATGCCAAGGACAGCTGTCGTGAAAGAGGTCGTCGCTGCGGAAAGCTCGCCGTGGGAATTCGAGGCCTTGGCTTTACCCAGATCGATATAACCAGCCTCCAGAGCAACATACGGGTTGAACTGGTATCCCCCGAAAATCTTGAAACCGGCATCCGACCGAGAGCAGTCAGTTCCTGCTGGACATTCACCGGCATGATATGAATAACCCACACCGCCGCCCAGATACGCGCCACTATCATTTCCTGCTGCAACCGCTGCTCCAGAAACCGCCGACAAAGCCACTGCCAATGCTGCCAACTGCTTGTTTACTTTCATGATTCATCCCTCGAAGTGATTACCAGTCTTTTTGCTGGCCTCGCATTCTAGGGTTACCGGAAAGCAAAACTGAATGACTATAAATCAATTGTTATCCGGCATGCACGGTTGTTGTGGAAATTGCCCAACATGCGGCATTTCATTGCAACTTCCCATAAAAATATCGCTTCGTGCCACGCTTTGCATCATTGATCCACCAGCATCCCATCCTCAATCGCCGCCACGCCAGCCCGCACCAACTGTGACGCAATCCAGTCCGCCAGCGCATCGTCCTCCATCTGCAGACACCGCCGATTCGATGTCACCAGCAGCGGCACCTCGCGCACCCACTGCCGAAGTTCGGACAACTCCACCCGCCTTCGCTCCAGCAACCGGAATTTCACCAGCACCTTCACGCCGTTCTGTGCATTGCGCACCGGATCGGCTTCGAGGAAGTCCAGCCGCCGCCGCGCCCGCTCCAGCGCGGCGCGCACATCGGTGAAAGCGGCGCCGTGACCTGGGATCACCAGGCGCGCATCCAACCCGGCGATCAGCTCCAGCGTGGCGCGTGCCTCCTTGAACCCCGACTCCCCCTCCAGCTCCGGAAAGATCACGCCAAACCCGTTCTCCCACAGCGCATCTGCCGAAAGCAGGATCCCTTGCGCGTCGCACCAGAGCAGCAGCGCATGCGGATCATGGCCGGGAGCAGCGAGCACCCGCCAGTCGAGATCGCCGAGCCGCAGCACATCGCCATCGCCCAGGATTCCATCGAAACCGAAACGCGGACATTGCTGGCCGGTGGCGCGATACGAAAGCGCCTCCTCGTCCCAGGCGCGCACGCTCGCCGCTTCGGCGGCCGGTATCAGCGTGCGGCAAGCATGGGCCGCCTGCAGCGCCGCATTGCCGCCGCAGTGGTCGGAATGCAGATGGGTGTTGATCAGCAGATCCAGCCGCCGCCCGCCCAGTCCATGCCCGACCAGTGCCAGCGTCTGCGGCGCATGGCTGACATAACCGCTGTCGACCAGTGCCGTTTCCTCCCTGCCGAGAAACAGGATGTTGTTGGCCGACAGCCAGCCGCGCTCGAAAAGGCGCATCGATGCCGGTAGCGTCATCGGCGTGTCGCCCCGGAGCTTTGCGCCGCCTCCCGCCGCCGGATCTCACGCCAGACTTCGCGCTTGACCGCCTCCGACGCGCCGCCCCAGCAGGCGATTTCATCGATGGTGCGCAGGCAGCCGCTGCATAAGCCGGTGCCCTCCTCCATGCGGCAAATGCCGATGCAGGGCGAAGGCACCGGGCCGGGCGAGGTGGGGTCGTAGCGCGTCATGCGCCACGCTTGGCCGCGATGGCATTGCCGGCGCGGCTGGCCGGACGGCCGAGATGGCCGGCGATGAACTGGCCGGCATCGACTACCTTGTCCAGATTGATGCCGGTCTCGATGCCCAGGCCCTGCATCAGGTACAGCACGTCCTCGGTGGCGACATTGCCGGTCGCGCCCTTCGCATACGGGCAGCCGCCCAGGCCCGCGACCGAGGAATGAAAGATCGAGATACCGACTTCCAGCGCCGCATAGATGTTCGCCACCGCCTGGCCATAGGTGTCATGAAAATGGCCGGACAAGCCTTCGACCGGGAACTCGCGCATCGCCGCTTCCATCGCCGCATACACCTTGCGCGGCGTGGCCACGCCGATGGTGTCGGCGATGTCGATTTCGTCGCAGCCGAGCGCGCGCAGCCGCGCCACCACATCGCGCACCGCTGCGACCGGCACCTCGCCCTGGTAAGGGCAGCCAAGCGCGCAGCTCACTGCCGCGCGCAGCTTCAGGCCATGGCGCTTGGTCGCCTCGGCCACGTCGCGAAAGCGCTCGATTGATTCCGCGATCGAGCAATTGATGTTCTTCTGCGAGAAGGCTTCCGAGGCCGCGCCGAAAATCACGACCTCGTCCACGCCCGCAGCCAGCGCCGCATCGAAACCTTTCATGTTCGGCGCCAGCGCCGAATACACCGTACCGGGACGGCGCGTGATGCCGGCCATGACTTCGGCCGAGGTCGCCATCTGCGGCACCCATTTCGGCGACACGAAGGACGCCGCCTCGATATTCGGAAAGCCGGCGTCGGACAGCATGTCGACCAGCCGGATCTTCACCTCGGCCGGAATGGTCTGCTTCTCATTCTGCAGGCCGTCGCGCGGACCGACTTCGACGATCTTCACGCGTTGCGGCAGAGTGGCATGGTTCATCTCAGTATCCTTTCGTGCGGTCGACAACGCCGGCAATGGCTTCGCCGCGCTGCAATTGACGGATCTTGCCGGCGATCTGGCGCACGCTGTCGCCGCGCAGCGTGGCCGCGGCCACATGCGGCGTGATCGTAATGCGCGGCTCGCTCCAGAACGGATGCTCGGCCGGCAGCGGTTCCTGCCGGAACACATCCAGCGTGGCGCCGGCGATATGGCCAGACTGCACCAGCGCCAGCAGATCTTCCTCCACCAGATGGCCGCCGCGCGCGACATTGATCAGATAAGCGCCCTGCGGCAGCTTTTCCAGCGTAGAGCGGTTCAGGATGCCGCGGGTTTCCTCGGTCAGCGGCAGCAGGCAAATCAGCACCTTCGACGCCCGCAGGAAGGCATCCAGCCCGGCCTCGCCGGCATGGCAGACGATGCCTTCCACCTGTTTGGCGCTGCGGCTCCAGCCGTGCAGCGGAAATTCGAATTCCTGCAGCGCATGCGCGACGCGGTTGCCGAGCACGCCCAGACCAAGGATGCCGACGGAGAATTCGCGCCGGTCATGCGGCTTGATGAAGCGCCAGCGGCCTTCCCGCTGCGATTGCGCGAAGGCGTCGAAGCGACGGAAATAATGCAGCACCGCGTGGCTGACGTATTCGGCCATCTGCAGGCCCATGCCGGCATCGTCCAGGCGCACCACCGGCACCTGCGCCGGCAATGCATCGGCCAGCGCCAGGATGCCGTCGACGCCGGCGCCGAGGTTGAAGATGGCTTTCAGATCGGCGCGCTTTTCCAGCATCGCGCGCGGCGGTTGCCAGACCACGGCGTAATCGGCCGGGGCATCGTCGCCCTCGGTCCAGGCGCGCACCCGCGCTTCGGGCAGCAAGGCCTGCAGATCGGCGACCCAGGGCTCGGGCTTGCCGCCGGTGGCGTGAAACAGTATCTCCATGGTGGTTCTTCTCGGTGGTTCAACAAGGATTCGGGAATGTTCGCAGCAGCGATATCGCGATGGCGTGAGCGCATCAGCCTCGCGCTGACGCGGCGCGCCTGACGCCGCATGTGCAGCCGCAGTGTAAGCGGTAATCGATCAACGCTGCAGGGATCGCTCGTCAGGAACATGCGGCATCTCGGACGCATGGACAGGAAAAGCTGCGCAGACGAAGAAGGACAGCGCTTCAGCGCCGACATGCTACTTCAGCGCAGGAAGCGGCCGACTGCCTGGAAACAGACAGGCTTGGAAAAAATAGCGTGCGTTTGCAGAACGTACCAATACGGCGTTGAGTTTGCCTTTCCCCCTATGAAAACTTCAAGGCCATGGATTGCGGCCGCGGGTCGACAGCGAATGCCGTTCCCCTACCGCCCACTAATTCTCCCTAACCGCTTAATTCCTTTACGCAAATCCCGGATGTAACTCTTAAGGACTTCAGCGTGCGTAACTCTCTGCCGCTGACCATATGACGATCGGGTGTGCGTTCAGCGTTTGCACCATTTGTCATGCGTCCCCGCCTGGCGACCCCAGGCCCCCGCTTCCCCCCGGCGATGCCGGCTTGTTGTTTTCCCCCAGTCGTGTCTTCTTCGCACACAGGAGCGAACATGGTCGCACTCGTCGCCGGCAACAGCCTTGGCCTGAACCTCACTTCCCTTGCCACGCTCGGCGCGCGCAGCAATGCCGGCAATGCCAGCGTCGGCCGCGGCACCGACCGCGCCTATGTCAATGTCAGCAATGGCAACCTCGTCCTCCAGAACCGTGATGACGCCCTCGCCGGCCCGGGCCTGTGGATCGACAGCCTGCGCACCTACAACAGCCAGGAACATCTCGCCGGTGATTTCCGCCTGCCCGGTCTGCAGCCACCCAGGCTCACGTCCACCGGCGGCATCGGCAAGGCCAACAGCAGCGTGGTCAGAAAGGATGCCGACGGCGGTGAAGACCTCTACAGCTTCGACGCCAACCGCGCCGCCTACATCAGCACCGACGGCGCCGGCGCTTACGACACCATCCGGTACATCAACAACCAGCTGGTCTGGACCGATGGCGATACCGGGCTGACCGAGTACTACGCCCGCTATCAGAACGAATGGCAGCTCGTGCTGCGTCAGGACAGCGATGGTAATGCGATCCGCTTCCTGTACAACAAGGATGGTCAGGTGCAGTCGGCCATCAACCGTTCCGGCGAAGGCGTCTACTACGACTACAGCAACCGGCTACTGGCGCAGGTGCGCACCGTCACCATCGATGCCAACGGCAATGCGCAGACCGTGCGCGTGCGCTATGGTTATGACAGCTTCCGGAGATTGGCATCGGTGACAGTCGACCTGTCGCCGGAGGATGGAAGAACGAGCGACGGCCGCATGTATGTCACCCGCTACGAATACGACGGCCCCAGCGACCGCATCACCGCAGTGCGCGAGAGCGATGGCAGCAGCCTGGCCATCACCTACATCGGCGCCGGCAACGACATCCGCGTGGCCAGCGTCACCAATGCGCTGGGCGAGACGCTGCGCTTTGCCTATGACACGGCAAACCGCCGCACCACCGTCACCGACGCGCTCGGTCTCATCACCCGCTACGACTACGATGCGCTGGGCCAGTTGACGCGCATCACCGGCCCGGCGATCAATGGCGGCTCGCAAGAGCAGAGCTTCGTCTACAACGTCCGCGGCGACGTGGTGCAGATTACCGATGCCAAGGGTGGTGTCACCGCGATGGAGTACGACGCCAATGGCAACCAGGTGCTGCAGCGGGATGCGGCCGGCAACGTGGTCGCGCGCAGCTACGACGGCCAGAACCAGTTGCAGACCGAGACGGTGTATCTGGTGCCCGATCCGGATGGCGCGGGCGCTGGCCGGGCAAGCACGCCGCAGACCACGCACACCATCCACGACGCCGGCCAGCGCAACCAGCTGCGCTTCGTGGTCAGCCCCGAAGGCCGGGTTACCGAGTACCGCTACAACAGCACGGGCCAGCGCATCGTCGAGCTGCATTACGCGGCGGCGTATCGCGATACCGCCGGCTGGCCGATCGCGTATCCGCAGCAGTTGCCGCCCACACCGCTGGGCATGGGCGCGGCCGTGTCCGGCGGCGGCTATACCGGCGCGGCGCCGACCGAAGCGCTGCTGGCCGCATGGGCGGCTGCGCAGGACCCGGGCCAGGTGGTGCGCGTCGACAACCGCTATGACTTCCGCGGCCAGCTGCAGCAGCAGTTGCGCTATCCGGTGTTGCCGAGCGATGGCAGTGCCAACGTCGCCACCAGCGCCGGCAGCAATCCGAACCTGATCAGCAGCACGATCGGCAACGGCAATAGCGTCGGGAACGGGAATGGCAACGGCAATGCGAACGGCAAGGGTAATGGCGTTGGCAATGGCAACGGGGTCGGCAATGGCAATGGCGGCGTCGGTAACGGAGGGGGTAATGGCGTAGGTAATGGCGTAGGTAATGGCGTAGGCAATGGCGTGGGCAACGGCAAGCCCGCCACCCCAGCCGACATCACCCAGTACGTCTACGACCCCTTCGGCCGGCTACTGCAAGTCATCACACCCAATGGCGGCACCACGAGCTACGCCTACGATGGTCTGAACCGCGTGCTCACCGCCAAGGACGCCTACGGCACGCTCACGCTCACCAGCTACGACGACGCCGGCGACCGCACCACCGTGCAGTCCGCCAACGGCTTGCGCAGCGTCAGCAGCTTTGACCGCGCCGGCCGGCTGGTGAGCCTGATGCAAACCGACGCCGCCGGCCAGGCGCTATCGACGACCACCTACGACTACGACGCCGACGGCCGCCTGCGTCACCGCACCGACCCGACCGGCGTCGAACACTGGATGCTGTACGACGATGCCAGCCGCCTTGTCGCCGAGATCGATGGCAACCGCAGCCTCGTCGAGTACGTCTACGACCGCAACAACCAGGCGGTGCAGACGATCCGCTATGCCACGCCGGTCTCGGGCACGCTATCGGCCATCCTGCCGTCCACGGCGCTGGCAAGCCTGCGCCCGTCAGCGCGGGCAGACGATGTGCGGACCTGGCGCCTCTTTGATGCCGCGAACCGCCTCGTTGCCGAGGTCGATGGCGAAGGCGGCGTGGTGCGCACCGAATACGATGGCGCGGGCCGTATCACTCGCACGACCGCCTATGCGACACCGGTCGATGTCTCGAAACTGCCCGCCGAGCCGACGCTGGCGAGCGTGCTGCCGGCCTCTTCCACGGACGATCACATCACCCGCCGCTTCTACGACAACGACGGCCTGCTGCGCGGCATGCTCGACGGCGAAGGCTATCTGCAGGAATGGCGCTATGACGCCGCCGGCCAGCAGGTCGCAGGCATCCGTTATGCCACCGCGACGAACGCCGCCTCGCGCGCCACCGGCACGCTGGCGCAACTGCGCCCTGCCAGCAGCAACGTCGACATCCTCACCAACTGGATCTACAACGCGCGCGGCCAAGTGACGGCCGAGATCGATGGCGAGAACTACCTGACCAGCTATCGCTACGACGGCGATGGCAATCGCATCAGCACCATCCGCCACGCCCGTGCATTGACAGACGCCCAGCGCGCCGCGCTGATCGCCGGCGGCATCGCCTCCAGCTGGAGACCGGCGCCAAGCAGCGCCGACGGCGTGCAGACGCAAAGCTACGACCTGCTCGACCGTCTCGTCGCCAGTACCGACATCAGCGGCACCGTCACCCGCTACGACTATGACCCGATGAGCCGTCTGGTAAAGACCACGATGGCGGCCGGATCAGTGGAAGAGCGTATCCAGACCCGCCGCTACGACCTGCAGGGCCGGCTGCTGGCGGAGTTGTCCGGTGAAGGCAATGCGGCGCTGGCGAAGCTGACGAACCCGAACGCTGCGCAAGTGGAAGCGATCTGGCAGCAGCACGCGATGCGCTACCAGTACGACGCGGCCGGCCGGCTCCTGTCACGCACGGACGCAAACGGCAACCGCAACGTGTTCTATTACGACGCCGATGGCCAGCTGCTGTATTCGGTCAATGCTGCGGGTGAAGTGCAGGCGCATCAGTACGACGCGCTCGGCCGCGAGCTGCTTGTAACGCGCTATGCGATGCGCCTGACAAGCATGCAGCTCGCCACGCTGCGGGGTGGGCTAATCAACGGCAATCGCAACGCTGACATACCGCCGCTCATGGCCTCGCTGGCCAACGTCAGCGGCGACAGCAGCACCCGCTACCGCTACAACCGTACCGGCCGCCTGGTCGAAGTCACCGATGCCCTCGGTCAACGCATCACGCAGCGCTATGACGCCTTCGGCGGCATGGTCGGCAAGACGCTGGTCGCTGCCGAGAATGGCGACATCGTCGAAGCGATGCGCTATGACCGACGCGGCCTTCTGTTGTCCGATGCGCGCGATGCCGCTGGCCTGCGTGCTGGCTCGCAATACCAGTATGACGCCTTCGGCCGCGCCGTCCGCACGATCGACCCGAACGGCAACATCCGCGAGCAACGCTACGACCGTCTGGGCCGCACCGTGCAAACCGTTGATGGCACCGGCGCGCTGTTCGCCACTGGCTACGACGCGCTGTCGCGCATCATCAGCCGCACCGATGCGCTCGGCAACACCACCACCATCGCTTACGACAACGTCGCGCGTTCCAGCACGCTCACTACGCCCGAAGGCATCAGCGTCACTACTGTGCTGAACCGCCATGGCCAGACGCAAAGCGTTACCGACGGCAATGGCAATACGACGACCTATGCGTATGACCGCAACGGTAACCTCATCCACTCCACCGCACCGCTGGCCAAGACAACCAAGCGCTATGACGCCGGGAACCGCCTGATTGAGACCGTCGATGGCAATGGCGTGCCCACTGTGCTTAGCTACGACGCCGCCAACCGCGTGTTGTCGCGCATCGTCGACCCGGGCGGCCTGGCGTTGAAGACCAGCGCAGCCTACGACGCCCTCGGCCGCATGATCCGCAGCACCGATGCGAATGGCGTCGACACGGCATACCGCTATGACAGCCTCGGCCAGCTGCTCGAACAAGTCATCGATCCCACCGGTCTGGCGCTCGCCACCCGCTTCAGCTGGAGCAGCCGTGGCCAGCAATTGAGCGTGATCGATCCGAACGGCACGACGACCCGCTATAGCTACGACAACCTCGGCCGCCGCACCAGCGAAACGGTCGACCCGGATGGCTTGGCGCTCACCAGCCGCTATGCCTATGACGCCAACGGCAACGTCATCGCCAGGACCGATGCCAACAACCACACCAGCCGCTATGCCTACGACGCCGAAAACCGCCTGATCGCCAGCGTCGACCCGACTGGCGGCGTCACCGTCACCAGCCATGACGCCAATGGCCGCGTCATCAAGACCACCGCCCATGCGACACCGATCTCGCTCGCCGGCCTGCCGCTCGCCGCATCTGCCAGCGACATCGCCTCCCGCCTGCGCCCGGGCACCAGCGACGCCACTACGATGCGCGTCTACGATCGCGACGGCCGCCTGTCGTTCACCGTCGATGGCATCGGCGCCGTGATCGCCTACCGTTTTGATGGCAATGGCAACGTGACTGAGCGCCGCGCGTATGCGAAGCCGATCGATCTGGCAAGCTGGCAACCCGGCACCGCGCCCACGGTGCAAGCTGACGATGCGCGCGATGCCCGCCTACGCACCTGGTATGACGCGGCCAACCGGGCAATCGCCACTGTCGACGGCGTCGGCGCATTGACCGTGCAGCGCTTCGATGCGAATGGCAACCTGCTTGCACGCACGGCTTACGCAGCGCCGGTCGACACCAATCTCGCCGCTACGCCTCGGGCGCTGGCCGAGGCGATGACCGGCCTTACATCGTCCGTTGCAGACCGCAGCGACAGCTACCGCTTCGATGCCGCGAACCGCGTCACACTGCATGTCGACGGTATCGGCGCCGTCACCCGCTATCAGTACGATGCCAACGGCAACCTGCTGCGCAGCATCGCCCATGCCACCGCGCTGCAGCCGGGCCAGAATCCGAACGATGTAACTGACAGCGCTGCAGACCGCATCACGGATCAAGCCTATGACGCCGCAAACCGGCTGACCTGGCAGACCGATGCGCTCGGCGGCGCAACGTACTGGCAGCGCGACGCGGACGGCAATGTGCTGCGCACCACCCGCTATGCGCAGCCGCTCGCGGCGCCAACGCCGCAATCTGCGCCGCTGTCGGCGGGTGCCTTGCAGGCGCTGGTGCAAGCGAATGTCTTATCCGACCGCACCAGCCTCTATGCGTACGACGCGGCCAACCGTCAGACCTGGGCGATCGACGCGGAAGGCGCGGTCACTGCGATGCGCTACGACGGCATCGGTCAACGCATCGCGACAACCCGGTACGCCCAAGCACTGGGCATGGCCGAGCTGACCGCAATCGATGACAACCGCGACGCCAGCAACACCAGCCGTGCCACCACCATCGCCAGGCTGACGCAAGCCGATCCCGCGCAAGACCGCAGCACCCGCACCGTCTTCGATGCGGCCAACCGCGTGGTCGCCAACATCGATGCGCAGGGCTACGTCACGCTGAACGGCTACGATGCGCTCGGCCGCCTGCTGCGCCGCGACTCACTGGCCCGGCCAATCGAGGTCAGCGCCCTGTCCGTCACCGCCGACGCACTCGCCGCCGCGCTGCGCCGCGCTCCGGATGCCGACCATGTCGACACCTACACCGTCGACGCCGCCGGCCGCACCGTCTCGCATACCGATGCGCTGGGCAACACCGAGTCCTGGAACTACGATGCGCTCGGCAACAAGACGGCTTACCGCAATGCGCTGGGCGCGCTCTGGACCTACGACGTCGACGCGGCCGGCCGGACGATCCGCGAAACATCGCCGCAGGTCATGCTCGCTGGCCTGCGCACGAATCCGGACGGCAGCCTGGCTGTCGATGTCGCGCAATCCGGCTACGCCGCCATCGTCACTGCGCTGCGCTACGACGCGCTCGGCAACCTGGTCGCGCGCACGGAGGCGCAGGGCCGGCCTGAGCAACGCACTACCCGCTACAGCTACGACGCCCTCGGCCGCCAGATCCGCACCGACTTCCCCGAAGTTGGCGTCTACGACGTCGCAAGCGACAACCTTGACGTCAACGGCCGCACCGGCCTGGCCGCACGCACCGAGCGGAATCAAGCGCTGTACAGCGAAACGCGCTACGACGCGCTTGGCAACGCAGTGTCCGGCCGCGACGTCGGCGGCGCGGTCAGCTACAAAACCTATGACCGTCTCGGCCGGCTGGAATACGAGGTCGACGCGCTTGGCCAGGTCACCGGCTATGCGCGCAACGCCTTCGGCGACGTGACCGGCCTGATGCGCTACGCCATTGCCATCGACGTGCCGACCACCGTCAATAGCGACAACGTTCGTGCCGCCCTTCGACAAACCGCGGATGACCGCGGCTTGCAACAGGACTACGACCGCGCCGGCCGCCTGGTGCGTACCGAGCAATCGGCGATCGATGCTTTCGACAGCAGTGCACCCAAGGGCCAGCAAAGCTTCCATGCCGGCGCCGTCACCACCCAGCGCTACAACGCCTTCGGCGAAGCAATTGAGACTGCGCAACTGAAGAACCCGCTGAGCAACGCCTGGCTCGTCAGCCATGCCTGGTACGACGGCAACGGCCGCCAGATCGCCATGCGGGATGCGGCCGGGTATCTGACAACGCAAGCCTGGGATGCGTGGGGCAATCTGGTCGCGCGCACCGAGTACGCCGAAGCGCAGGTAGATGCGGTGGTCGCGCCACCTACTCCGCGCACCAGTGCGGACGATCGCACCACCGTCTACGCCTACGACCGCGCCAATCGCAAGACTAGCGAAACGCGCGTCAACATCGAAGTCACCGACGCCGGCACCGGCATCACGCAGCGCCGCGATGTCAGCATCACCTATGGCTTTGACGCCGTCGGCAACCAAACCCGCGTCACCGATGCGCTCGGCGCCTCAACCTTTACCTACTACGACGCCCTCGGCTACATCCGCGCCGTTGCCGCCCCGGCGCGTGACAGCCGCGGCGCTGCACTGATCCCGCTGACCGAGTTCCGTCGCGATGCCTATGGCAACGTGCTGGCGCAGCAGGACTACGCGAACGGCGCAGGCGCGGCCAACGAGCGCAGCTACGTCGCTGCCGCGCCATCCGGCGACGACCGCGTAACGCTGAATAGCTACGACAGCCACGGCCACCAGGTGCAGACTCAGGATGCGATGGGCTTTGGGCATTACCAGTCCTTCGACGCGCGCGGCAACCTCGTCAAGCGCTGGCAGCGCGTCACGTCATCGGACGGCATCACTACCCGCACGCTGTGGCAGGCCTACCGCTTCGACGCGCTCGGCCGGCAAACCAATGCGCTCACACCACTGGACGACGGCGGCGTCATCGACAGCGGCACGCGCTACAACG
Source organism: Noviherbaspirillum pedocola (assembly GCF_016632335.1). Classification (GTDB taxonomy): domain Bacteria; phylum Pseudomonadota; class Gammaproteobacteria; order Burkholderiales; family Burkholderiaceae_D; genus Noviherbaspirillum_A; species Noviherbaspirillum_A pedocola. The sequence goes on along the minus strand of NZ_JAEPBG010000019.1, from coordinate 45,635 downwards.
CCTTCGGCGAAGTCACGGGCCAGGGCACCGACGGCCGGTGGGAAACCTACTTCGACCGCGACGGCGCCGGCCGCGTCTGGCGCACCAACGACCGCGACGGCGTCGAGCGCATCGCGCTGTACGACCTCCAGGTCAACGTCACCGCCGAGATCAGCAGCGACGGCAGAGCGTCGCTCGTTATCGGCAAGCCGCTCGACGCCATCACCGCAGCTAACACCCGCCGCATCGACAACCGCTACGACGCCCTCGGCCACCTCATCAACCGCCTCGACACCGCCCGCGATGCCAGCCCGCTGCAGGACGATGGCGCAGGCGGCCTGATGTGGGCTACGGCTGCTGGCCCGGAGCGGCTGCGCTATCGCACTATCGACAGCAGCGAGTGGATCGATGCCCTCATCAGCAATAGCGGTGATGGACCCGATCGGCAATCCCACGTCGACCTGCAGCAGCTCACCCCCGGCGACTATGCCTACGAGCTGATGCAGCAAGACGCCAACGGCACAATGGCTCGCCTCACCGGCCAGCTGCACATCAGCGCCGGCCAAGCGGCGAAATCCATCGACGCCAACGGGGTGCCGCGCATTCCGAATGTCAGCGCGCAGGTCGGCAGCATAGGCGGGCGCATGAGCAATGACGATGCCGCCGCCTGGCTGGTGTTTCCCGATCCCGGCAAGAACTACACCGCACAATTCCAGTACCGCGCCGTTGCCACAGCCGGCAACGCCCCCGGCGCCTGGATCCCGCTGCCGCTGGTAGCGCGCGGCGAAGGCAGGCTCAGTATTGATCGCAGAAGCATCGGCGAGGGGCGCTACGACTACCAGCTGCTGCTGACCCGCTCGGGCGAAGCCGCGCCATCGCGCACCATCGCCGGCACGGTCACGCTCGGTGGCTATGTGGCGACCGAACGCAAGGTAATGGCCGTCAATGCCGACGGCAGCATCCCGGGCGCGGTGCCGGCCAAGCTGTTGCGCATGCCGCTGCCACCGGCCGGAGTGAAGGCGGCGCTGTATGTACGCACCGTCAACGCCGATGATGGCAACGTCGGTGAATGGACTGAACTGCCGACGAACGAAGAAGTGCTGGGAGTGGATGCGCAGAGTCAGCTCCTCGGCTACCAGAAAGCCAACCTCGAGAGCCTGGCATTCGGCAGTTATCAAACCGATCTGGTATGGCAACGCAATGGCGTCACCATTGCCGAGACGCTGGGCGACTTGGCGATCGGCGGCGACAACAACGATGCATCCGGCCCCGGCAGCGGCACGGTGCGCTATACCGACCGCAACAGCGACTATGCGCCGGCCTACACCATCGCCGCCACGCCGCCGCGCATCGACATCAGCAGCAATCAATGGATGCGCCCAGAGATTCGCCAGACCGTCGACCGCTGGGGCAATGTACTGGCCATCAACGATGCCCGTTCGCTGGCCTGGATCACCACCGCGCGCTACAACGCCGACAACGCCATCATCGAACGCACCGCGCCGGCAGTACGCCTGGCTAACGGCGAGACCGTCGCCCCAAGCACGCGCTACCAGTACGACGCGCTGGGCCGACAAGTCGGCACGACCGATGCCAATGGCAACCGCAACCGCTGGCTGTTCGATGCCGCCGGCCAGATGCGCATCGAGCTGCATGCCGACGGCGGCATCGTGGCGCATGACTACGATGCCTTCGGCAACGAGATCAGCCAGCGCGATGCCCTTGGCTACGTCACCAGCCATGTCTACGACCGGCTGAACCGCCGCCTCGACACCCGCGTCAATGGCGCGCCAGTACAAGCCATAAGCTATGACGAAGCCGGCCGCGTCACCGCTGCCAGCAATGGCGCCGGCGACACCACTGCGTATCGCTACGACCTGCGCGGCAACGTGGTCGAAGTCATCCAGCCGACGGGCCAGCGCACCCGCTACGCTTATGACGCGCACAACCGCCAGACCGCCATCACTGATGCGCTCAACCGCACTGCCACCTGGACATACGACGACTTCGGCCAGTTGCTCGGGCATACCGACATCGGTGGTGCGACCTATGCGTATCGCTACGACGCTGCACGCCAGCTCATCGAGCAGCGCAACAGTCGCGGACAGTATCGGCTCTATGGCTATGACGCCGCCGGTCTACAGATCCGTATCGAAGACGTGGCCACCGGCAAGCTCACCGAATACCGCGTCGATGCGCTGGGCAATCACCTCAGTGAACGCACCACACAGAACGGCGAAGTCCTGCAGAACAACCAGCTGCGCTACGACAGCAATGGCCGGCTGACGGAGGTCACCGATACCGCAGCCGGGCTGGTACGCATTGCCATCGGCTATGACGCCAATGGCAACCGTCGTCGCATCGCCACCGACATCGAAGCCGCCGGTGCGAACCAGCGCAGCGTCGGCTGGTATGCCTATGACGCGATGAACCGGCAAACCATTGTCAACGCCATCGACGCGCAGGGCACGCTCGACAGGCAGGGCCATCGCATCGTCTACGACCTCAACGGCAACCGCGTCAGCGACACCTGGTACGGCAAGACGCTGCTCGATGCGCCGAGTGCCCCCGCCGATAGTCATGGCAACAGCTTTGACTTCGGCATGCTGCGCAGCCTGTTCGAGCTAGGCGACGGCGAGACCACCGCTACCTACGCCTATGATGCGCAGAACCGCCTGATCACCGCCTGGCGCGACGGCAAGCGCGTTGAATCCCGTCAGTACGATGCCGCCGGCCGCCTCGTATATCAGTCAGGCGGCGACATCGATGAAGACACCGTCAAGCAGCTCAACGCCGCCACGCCCGAGGTCGACCGCATCGCCGAGCGCGCCAACCGCTACACCTGGGATGGCAACGGCCGGCTGGTGTACCAACAGGTGCTGCATCTGGATGGCGGTCGCGACTACGACCTTGACTACGACGAGCACCACGGCAACGGCTATGACGCTGTCGGCAACGTGCTGCGCTACCAGGTACATGGCTACAGCGAGGATGGCTATACCAATACCTACCGCAACAACTATCGCCAGTTCGAAGGCGATGTCATTACAGACACCTATGGCAGGAGCACCGTCAACGACCCGGGCGCGAGCCATCGGCAATACGATGTCAATGGCGACCTGATCGGCATCACCGACGACGCCGAGGGTGCAAACAACCGCAGCTACCTCAACGACGCACAGGGCCGCGCGCTGCTGGTGCGCCAGAACGGCCGCACACTGCGCCAGCTCATCGTCAACGGTGAAGTGCTGGGACGCTACGGCAGCGGCGTGAACCCATATGACGCCAAGGACGACGACAACCATCCGCAGTTCGCCACAATCCAGGATCTGAACTTCACCTACCAGGTCGTCAACGCCACGCACCCGGGCAGCGCGCCGGGCGGCTATGTGGTGGCCGCAGGCGACACGCTGCAGTCGATCGCCAAGCAGCAGTATGGCGATGCGGCGTACTGGTATCGCATCGCGATGGCCAATGGGCTGGATGCCGGCAGCACGCTCGCGGTCGGACGCAAACTCGACATCCCTTCGCTTACCGGCACGACCTACAACAAGGCCGACAGCTTCCGCCCCTACGACCCGAGCACCGTAATCGGCGACACCGCGCCAACCTTGCCGCCGCCGGATGATGGCTGCGGGATATTGCAGATCCTCGTCATCGTGGTGGCGGTGGTGGTGACGATCTACACCGCGGGCGCGGTGGCTTCCGCATTGAACGTTGTTGGCACTACGGCAGGCGGCACTAGCCTGGCGTCGATTGGCACGGCGGCATTGTCAGGTGGAGGACTGGCTGGCGCGGGCGGCGTCGTTGTCAGCGGTGCGGTGGGCTTTGCCTCGGCTGTCGTTGGCGGCGTGGTTGGCTCCATCGTCAGCCAAGGCTTGGCCGTGGCCCTGGGCATTCAGAAGGACATCAACTGGAGCGGCGTGGCCTTGAGCGGCTTAAGCGCCGGCATCACCTCGGGCATCGGCGCCAGCGGGCTGATTCCCGGGCAAACACTGGTGCCGACAGTGGCGCGCGCGATGGTGGCCAATGCGGTCACGCAAGGCATCGGCGTAGCAACCGGTCTGCAGGATCACTTCAGCTGGACCAATGTCGCAGCGGCGGGAATCGGCGCCGGCGTGAGCTATGGCGTCGGCGCAGCGCTGGGCATGCATGCGCCCGACTATGCGAATGCGAGCTTCGGAGAACAGTTGGTGAAGGGCACGATCCGCGGCTTCGCAGCCGGCGCGGCGGCGTCGCTGGCCCGGGGTGGGCGGGTGACGGTGCAGCAGGTGGCGATGGATGCGTTTGGGAATGCGCTGGGAGAAAGCTTCGCACGCATGGAGCGGAGTGATTCACGCCAGATGGCCGGCGATCAAGCGTCTCCTGCTCAGAGCGCTGCGCCAACGAGCGGCGGTAGTAGAGCCGCGTTGACCGATGCGCAGCGTCAGGCGATGGCATTGGGCTACGGACCATTGACGCCGGAGGCGGCGACCTACGTGGTGGGTGCAAATGCCAATGGCCCTCGACCCATCGCAGGCAACACGACAAGTGCCGATTTGTCCGAGCAGCAGGCGAAGACGACATCGCCATCCGATCCCACACCGGCCAGCTACACGGCACGACGTGGCGAAGGACCGCTGGCAATCGCCGCCCAGCTCAGCCCGGGCAATGCCTACGCCGCGATGGCGTATCTCGCGGCCACCGGGCAAATCGAGTTCAACAGCGCGGCCAATCGCTGGATGACCTATGCGGGACAAACCTACACCGCCGACATGGCAAATCTGAGCGACGATCAGTTGGCAAGCCTGGATGCGATGGGACGCAAGGCGGTCAGCACGGAAGGCGCAATCGACATGCAACGTGCGAAGGCGGCATTGGCAAGCGAGCAGTATCGCGAACAAAGCCGGTTTTCCAGCCAGAGCATGGGTGCGCCGAACCAGTCGGTACAGAGTGTTACTTCGGCGGTGCAGATGGTTGAAAGGCCAACATACGATGCGCTTGGCAATGTCACCGGCACCGAATACGTGCCGGTGGATAACACGCCGACGATGGGTTATGGCGAACAGATGCGCAATGCCCTGGTTGCTACTGGACAGATTGCGGTCGGTGGACTGAAGGGAATAGTCAACGGTGTGCCGGAGATGATCGTCACTGCCGGGAAGGGTTGGGCGTATCTGGGCGCTCTGGCCGGAGAAGCGAGTGGCATTCTTTCCAGCGGTGCGACGGACCGCAGCATCGCGGCTTTGGAATCGAGAACAGGCCGTGTTTTCGAGTATGGCAACGGCTTGCAGGCGATGGGCGGGATTGCGGGGGACATTCTCAGTCCGGGAGCCTATGCTAAAGGCGCGGAGCTTGGAGTAGCGGGACTGCGTGCGCTTGGGCCGACTGCGGATGCGATGCTGTATGCGTATATGCAGCGGACAGGTTTGCTAGCCAATGTTGTTCCCGATGCACGCACTGCTGCTAATGTAAGGCCGAGCTATTTGACACCTGAAGATTTCGCAGAGCTTCCAAGAACTGGGATGATCGATCCACGAACTATCCGATACAGTCAAGACAGTGCTGCAGCAAACTTTAAGCCCCCATATGGGACGGTAGACGATTTTATTCAGAGTTTGAGACGTGGGGAAATTGACCTCGCTTCTATTGATCCTATTCGAATAGTGGAGCGCAATGGCAAGATATTTACTCTAGATAATCGGCGACTATACAGCTTTGAGCAGGCAGGCATTGAAATTCCTTATAAAAAGCTAGACGCATTTCCGAAACGAGAGTTATTCAAATTCACCACAGCAAATGATGGAACATCGATAGTTATTCGCAAAGGAAAATAAAATGACCAGCGACGATTTATTCGACTATGCCAAAACAGTATCATCGAGAGAGGGCTTCGTGAAATTTATTGAGTACCTCAACCAAGATTATCAACAAAAAAGCGCCGACTGGGAAAATAAAACACTAGATCAATTTTTAAGTGGACTATCCAGTTTCACAAGGGATATGGCTGGCTACTATAAAAACATGGAGGAGGTGGTAGACGTCGAGCATATTACATGGCGTTTAGCAGCCGAGATGCTTCTAGCCGCTACTGTCTATGGCGGGTAAAAAACACGACCTAATCTTAGAGATTGGGAAAAAAATTGGACGGACATTCTGCGCCGTGACGTTACGCCAGGCGCATTTCTCCCGGGGGAACTGCGAAGCCAACCTTCCATCCTTATAAAATCTATTGGGGAATAAATTGAATGGAATACGTAAATCTGTTAGGCACTTCCTATACTGACAATGGAATCGAGCCTTTCGCATTAACCCTTTTCAATGCAATAGGAATCACTAACAGCGAAGAACGAGAAAGTGATCACTACATCGATGGACGCTACTTTAGAGCGTCGAGGGACGGTTTGATTTTTACGGTGACGTTCTCTGATGAAGAGACAAATCAAGATCTTCCATATTGGGTTCAGATAACTCGCGAGGTTCCAACTGGTGAACCTCTTGAGCTGACTATCGATCACCTTCTTAAAAACTCCGTCCTACCAGCAGGGTTCCGATTTGCCCGTATCGCAAACTTCGGAAAGATTAATGAACAACGTTTCGATTACTAAGCGGATAGCAATGAGAAACGCCTCGCTTCGTCCGAAATAGGTATGAAGGGTGTTGAGGTTTAGTCATAGCGCAGTATCCGCAGCCCGTAGGACACGCAATGTAATCAATTACTTTCTAAGTTGCGTTATGCAGGTAAATAGCTCATGCGGCTCGACGCAATCAGCGCGGGTTCAAGAGAACAACAATACCCAGCGCACCGCCGGAATATCGGCAGTCCAACATCATGGAAGGCGACTTTGATATGAAGGCCGGGTTGTCCTATACGGCTTTTCCGAACGTCCTGCGTAGCGATGTGACGCTTGCTACGCCTAAGTTCTAGCGGATAAGGAGCTCGTCTATGCCTACCCATGACTTCACCGTATCCGACTTGGCAGATCTCATGGAAAACTTCGGCCTCCATGCCGAACATGAAGGCTATCTCGATCAACTCGAATTGCTGGACTTGTCCACTGAGAAGGACGCTCGCTACGCCATACGAGAGTGGTTGGTCCCACCTTACCAGGAATACTGGGCACGGACTGATTCAGGCCAAAGCCGTATGCGTAAATCGGTCAGGGTTGCTCTCTCTCGCTGGGGTTTCCTACCCCACGGTCCATCGCTGCCTGGCATCGACAGCAACTCTGGGGCAAGTCGAGATCTACAACAGGTCTACGCGCTGTGGCGCCGCTTCTATTGCCTGCTTTGGGATGAGTTGTTCCATGAACCGTTCGAGCACCTTGCTGATACGGAACTACTGCAAGAGCGCAATGACATCGCCTTCCTCAGGGCACCTTGCCAACCTGAAAGATGGGGGCCGCCGCAATATCGCCCGCTGACTTACTGGGATGATCTCTTGCGCACAGATGCGTGGCGCGAGAACTGGCCACCCAAAGATGGGTGACAGTTTGGACCCGAACTTTGGCAGTTCAACGCCGCTGGCTCGCTATGCCACGAACTTCAATACATCGAGCCTGGCCAAATCAAAACTTACGACTGGGAACCGCGATCCTGAGCACACGCTAATGCTGTGATCATCCTGTAATAAACCCCCAAGGCACCTGCAGGACCAACCAAACCCCATTTTCAGCCAGATAAAACACAAAGCCCTCCCGATGCATGCGCAGGGCATCAATCTTCAGCACCACCGGCTTGCCATGCCGCTGCCCAACCGCGACAGCAGTCTGCACATCCTGCGACAGATGCACATACTGGCGCGATCCAGGTCGCAGGCCCTCCTTACGGATCGCATCCAGAAAGCGTGTCGCGGTACCGTGATAAAGAAACTCGGGCGGCACTTTCTTCACGTAGCGGATATCCACGCGATCGGTCGAATGCCCCTGCACCGCGCGTATGCGCAGCCCATCTTCGGAAATGGCGAAGCGCTTCTTGTCGTTGTTCGCGACTACGGTTTCGATCAGTCTGCGGTCGAGTTGCTTGCCTGCCTTGCTGGCGGCAGCAATCAGCGATGCGATATCGGTCCATCCTTCGCGATCGAGCGCGATGCCGATGGCGTCCGGTCGGTGGCGCAAGACATAGCTTAAAAATTTGCTGGCTCGTGTGTGCTGGCTGTTCATGGCTTGGACGGAAAAAGGAAGATGCTATCCAAACCCGAATGCAACGTGCCGAAGTATTAGCGCGCCTTCGCAAGCCGCAGCAGCAATGACAGCGGCGACGGCAACATGATGAATGCGCAATACCATCCTGCCTCGTAGAACCATCGGAACATCTGCGACGTTCCCAACAAGCATTCGTTGAAATCCGCAGCGATGCAAAGCCGGCCGCTTCCTCAAGCCACACGCCTACGGCCCGGCCGCCCCACCCTCACCCCACCACAAACCCCAGCAACTGCGCCCCTTCCGCCACCTGATCCCCCACCCGATACAGCAAGGCTTCGACCGTTCCGTCCGCCGGCGCCGATATCGTGTGTTCCATCTTCATCGCTTCCATCACCAGCAGCGGCGCGCCGCGCTCGACCTTCGCGCCCGGCTCGACCAGCAGCGCGATGATTTTGCCCGGCATCGGCGCGGTCAGCCGGCCGCCCTCGCCTTCGGCTTCGCCGGCATGCGCCATCGGGTCATGCCATGGCAGCGTCCAGTGGCTTCCCTGCCACCACACGTGGAAGACTTCGCCATCGCGCACCACCGTGCCATGCACCGCGGCATGGCCGAGGCGAATCGCGACTTCCTGGCCGCGCATGTCGACGATGCGCATCGCTTCCGTGCGTTCGTCATCAGAGATGCGCCAGCCGTCCGCCTCGTACACGATAGCCACCTGCCGCCGCGTGTCGCCATCGCCGAAGTCGAGCACGCGCGTCAATGCGCCATTGAGGCGGAAGCCGCCGGTCGATGCCCACGGGTCGCCGCCGGCCTGCCGTTCCGAGGCCAGCAGCGATGCCGCGACCAGCGCCGATGCGGGCAAGGGGGCGGGACGATGCGGCGGGAACAGCGCGTCGTGATGGCGCGCGATCAGGCCGGTATCGAGGTCCGCTTCGGCGAAGGGCTGGCTCTGCACCAGCCGCTTGAGGAAAGCCACGTTGCTCGCGAGTCCGACCACCTGGTATTGCGATAGCGCCTGCGCCATCAGCGCCAGGGCGGCCTCGCGGTCCGGCCCCCAGGTGATGAGCTTGGCAATCATCGGGTCGTAATACGGCGAAATCGCATCGCCTTCGCGCACGCCGCTGTCGATGCGCGTGACGCCCTCATTGCTGCCTGCCGCCTGCGCATGAAAATGCAGCGCGTCGGGCGTGCGCAGGTGGCGCAATGTGCCTATCGATGGCAGGAAGCCCTTCTCCGGGTTCTCCGCATAGATGCGCGCTTCCAGCGCATGGCCGTTGATCTGCAATTCGTCCTGGCGCTTGGGCAGCGGCTGGCCGGCGGCCACGCGCAATTGCCATTCGACCAGATCGGTGCCGGTGATCATCTCGGTGACCGGATGCTCGACCTGCAGCCGCGTGTTCATCTCCATGAAGTAGAACGAGCCATCCTGGTTGGCGATGAATTCGACGGTACCCGCGCCGACATAGCCAACCGCGCGCGCAGCCGCCACCGCGGCTTCGCCCATCGCGGCGCGGCGCTCGGGTGTCATGCCGGGCGCTGGCGCTTCTTCCAGCACCTTCTGGTGCCGGCGCTGCACCGAGCAGTCGCGCTCGAACAGGTACACGCAATTGCCCTGGGTATCGGCAAAGACCTGGATCTCGATATGGCGCGGGCGCGTCAGGTACTTCTCGATCAGCACGCGGTCGTCGCCGAAGCTGCCCAGCGCTTCGCGCTTGCAGGAAGCCAGCGCGGCGTCGAAGTCTTCGCTCTTCTCGACCACGCGCATGCCCTTACCGCCGCCGCCGGCCGATGCCTTGAGCAGCACCGGATAGCCGATCGCATCGGCTTGCCCATGCAGGAACTCGGTTTCCTGCCGCTCGCCGTGATAGCCGGGCACCAGCGGCACATTCGCTTCTTCCATCAGCCGCTTGGCCGCGGACTTTGAGCCCATGGCGCGTATCGCTTCCGGCGGCGGGCCGATGAAGACCAGGCCGGCATCGGCGCAGGCGCGGGCGAAGCCTTCGTTTTCAGAGAGGAAGCCGTAGCCCGGATGTATCGCCTGCGCGCCGGTGGCAAGCGCGGCTTCGATGATGCGCTCGAAGCGCAGATAGCTGTCCTTCGCCGGCGCGGGGCCGATCGGCACCGCTTCGTCGCAGGCCGCGACATGGGCCGCCAGCGCATCGGCCTCGGAATACACGGCCACCGTGCGCATGCCCAGCCGGCGCGCCGTGGCGGCGACACGGCAGGCGATTTCGCCGCGATTGGCGATCAGGATCTTGTGGAACATGGGTGTCTCCTCCCTCGTTCATTGCAGGATGTTGCGTGCAGGCCTGCTTATGCCTGCTTGTGCCTGCGTCATGCGCCGAGCGCCCGGTGTGGGCACGGCGCGCATCGACACGGCGACGGCAAGCCTTACTGCGCCGCGGTTTCCTGCGTGACTTCGCAGCGCGCATCCACATGCGCCTGGCGCGCCTTCAGGCCCAGGCTCTTCAGCAACGCCATGTCTTCCTCGACTTCCGGGTTGCCGGTGACGAGCAGCTTGTCGCCATAGAAGATCGAGTTCGCGCCGGCCATGAAGCACATCGCCTGCACCGCGTCGCCGAGCTGACGCCGGCCGGCGGACAGCCGCACCCGCGCCTTCGGCATCGTGATGCGCGCCACCGCGATGGTGCGCACGAATTCCAGCGGGTCCAGCCGCTCGGTGCCGTACAGCGGCGTGCCGGGCACCTGCACCAGGTGATTGATCGGCACCGATTCCGGGTACGGCTCCATGTTGGCCAGCTGCGCGATCAGGCCGGCGCGCTGCAGCCGGGTCTCGCCCATGCCGACGATGCCGCCGCTGCAGACCTTGATGCCGGCGCCGCGCACATGGCCCAGCGTGTCCAGGCGGTCCTGGTAGTCGCGGGTGGAGATGATGTTCTCGTAGAACTCGGGCGCGGTGTCCAGGTTGTGGTTGTAGTAGTCCAGCCCCGCGCCCTTGAGGCGTTCGGCCTGGTGCTGCTCGAGCATGCCGAGCGTCACGCAGGCTTCCATGCCGAGGTCCTTCACGCCGCGCACCATGGCTTCGATCTGGTCGAGGTCGCGGTCCTTCGGGCTGCGCCAAGCGGCGCCCATGCAGAAGCGGGTGGCGCCGCTGTCCTTCGCAGCGCGGGCGGCTTCGAGCACGGTATCGAGCGGCAGGATCTTCTGCGCTTCGACGCCGGTGTCATAGCGCGCGGCTTGCGGGCAGTAGCCGCAATCTTCCGGGCAGCCGCCGGTCTTCACCGACAACAGCGTGGCGAGTTCGACTTCGGTCGGATCGAAATGCTCGCGGTGCGCCTGCTGCGCTTGCAGCATCAGCTCGCCCATCGGCAGTTCGAACAGGGCCAGCACCGCGTCCACCGGCCAGCGGTCGGCGGTGATCTTGGCGGGACAGGCGTGGAAGGTAATCGGTTGAGCGGACATGGAACTTTCCTTGTGAGACATCATTTGACGCCCGCGCCGGGCCAGCCGGGCAGACGGGAGAAATCGAGATGGGATGCAGCCTCGGCCGCGTTCGGCTGCACCAGGCGCGGGACCGTGCCCAGCAATGGTGCGGACAGGCGCGCTTGCAGTGCATCGATATTGGCTTGCAGGTGCGGCATGTTCGGGTCGAGCACATTCGCAACCCATCCTGCCAGCGGCAAACCGCGCGCGAGGATGGCTTCGGCCGTCAGCAGCGCATGGCTGATGCAGCCCAGGCGCAGGCCGACGGTCAACACCACCGGCAGGCCGAGGTCCCTGGCGAAGTCGGCGGTGTCATAGTCGTCGGACAGCGGCACGCGAAAGCCGCCGACGCCTTCGACCACCACCGCCTGCGCGGCAGCGGCCACGCGCTGCCAGCAATCGAGCAGGCGTTGCCGCTCGATGGTCGCGCCTTCCATCGCGGCGGCCACATGCGGTGCGGCCGGTTCGCGGAACAGGTAAGGCGTGGTCCAATCGCGTGGCAGCTGCGCGCTGTCGGCCGCGGCCAGCTGGGCCACGTCGTCGTTATGCAGTTGCCCGCCGCGGTCCTCGGCGCCAGCGGCGATCGGCTTCATCGCGGCGGTACGCAATCCGGTCTGGCCGAGCGCATGGGTCAATGCGCTGGCGATCAGGGTCTTGCCGATTTCGGTATCGGTGCCAGTGACGAAATAGGCGACGTCAGCCATGCAGGGTTCCTTCGATATGGTTCAGCGCGTCGGCGAGCTGGCGCGCATCGTCGATCTCGTGCGAGCCGGAGAAGGTCACGCGCAGCCGCGCCGTTCCCTTCGGCACCGTGGGCGGGCGGATCGCCGGCACCCAGAGGCGCTCGCGTTCCAGCGCAGCCGAGGCTTCCAGCGCCGGGCCGGATTCGCCGATCAGGATGGGCTGTATCGGGGTCTCGGAGGCCATGCGTTTCCAGCGCTTTAGCTGCAGCGCATCGCGGAAGCGGGCATTGAGTTCGGCCAGCCGCGCGCGCCGCGCCGCGCCTTCGGGACCTGCGATCAGGTCTACGCTGGTCAAGAGCGCATGCGCCAGCGCCGGCGGCGCGGCGGTGGTGTAGATGTAGGTGCGGCCGCGCTGCAACAGCCATTCGATCACGGTCGCATGCGCGGCGACGAAAGCGCCGCCCACGCCGGCTGCCTTGCCCAGCGTGCCGATGTAGACCAGCTTCGGCGAACGCAAGCCGAAGTGCTCGAGCGCGCCGCGGCCATGTTCGCCGAGCACGCCGAAACCATGCGCATCGTCGACCACCAGCCAGGCGCCATACCGCTCGCACAGCGCCAGCAATTGCGGCAGCGGCGCGATCACGCCATCCATGCTGAATACGCTGTCGGTTACTACCAGCTTGGTCGCGGCGCGGCTGTCCTTCAGCATCGTCTCCAGCGCCGACAGGTCGCGGTGCGGATAGACGTGGACGTTGCCGCGTGCGAGACGAGCGCCATCGATCAGTGATGCGTGGTTCAGCTCCTCGCAAAAGATGTCGGCCCCAGCCGGCGCCAGCGCGGTCAATACCGCGAGATTGGCCATGTAGCCGGTGCAGAAATACAGCGCGCGCGCTTCCTCGATATACGGCGCTTCGAACTCGGCCAGCCTTTCCTCGAGCTGCGCATGGGCACGGCCATGGCCACTGATCAGGTGCGACGCGCCGCTGCCCACGCCATAGCGCGATGCGCCTTCCTGCAGCGCTTCCACCAGCGCCGGATGCGAGGCCAGGCCCAGGTAATCGTTGCTGCAGAAAGCCAGCATCGGCCGGCCATCGACCTGCGCGCGCGGCCCGCAGGGCGTGTCGACAGTGCGGCGACGGCGGCGCAGCTTTACCGCGTCGAGTTCCCGCAAGCCGGCTTCCAGCGTCTGCAACAGCGGGTTCATGCACTCACCACGCTTTCCAGGGTTTCCAGCGTGCGTTTGCCCAGCAAATCCATTTCTTCCTCGTTCAAGACATACGGCGGCATCAGGTAGACGGTGCGGCCTATCGGACGCAACAGCAATTCCCGTTCCAGCGCCGCGGTGAAGAAGCGGCGCGCGAAGCCGGCCGGCGGCACTTTCGCATCGAAGGCCCAGATCATGCCGCGCTGGCGGAAGTTCGCCACCAGCTCGTGCGCGGCCAGCGGCGCGAGCGCTGCGTTCATGCGCGCGGCCTTTTCACGGTTGCGGTTGATGACATCGTCTTCATCAAAAATGTCGAGCGTGGCCAGCGCGGCGCGGCAGGCCAACGGATTGCCGGTGTAGGAATGCGAATGCAGAAAGCCGCGCGCGATGTCGTCGTCGTAGAAGGCGTCATAGATGGTCTTGCGGGTCATCACCAGCGACAGCGGCAGGTAGCCGCCGGAAATGCCCTTGGACAGGCACAGGAAATCCGGCCAGATGCCGGCCTGCTCGCAGGCGAAGAAGCTGCCGGTGCGGCCGCAGCCGACGGCAATTTCATCGGCAATCAGGTGCACTTCATAGGCATCGCATAGTCGCCGCAGCTCGGCCAGATACACCGGATCGTGCATGGCCATGCCGGCGGCGCATTGTACCAGCGGCTCGACGATGATCGCCGCGATGCGGTCGCCGCGCTGACGCAGCAAGAGCTCGAAGGCGGCGGCGGCGCGGCGCGCGGCCTGCGCCGGGGTTTCGCCGGGCATGGCATTGCGCGCGTCCGGCGTAGGCACCACGTGCGCCGGGCGCAGCATGGAGCCATAGGCGTCGCGGAACAGTTGCACATCGGTCACCGACAGCGCGCCGATGGTCTCGCCGTGGTAGCTGCCCTGCAGGCAGACGAATTCCTGCTTGTCCTCGCGGCCGGCATTGCGCCAGGCGTGAAAGCTCATCTTCAGCGCGATCTCGACCGCGGATGCGCCGTCGGACGCATAGAAGCAGTGGCCGAGCACGCCGCCGGTGCGCGCTGACAGCCGCTCGGACAGCATCACCACCGGCTCATGGGTGAAACCGGCCAGCATCGCATGCTCGAGCTTTTCCAGTTGGTCGCGCAGCGCCGCATTGATGCGCGGATTGGCATGGCCGAACAGATTGACCCACCACGAGCTGATCGCATCGAGATAGGGCTTGCCGTTCTCGCCGTACAGCCACGGGCCGCGTCCATGCGAGAGCGCGATCAGCGGCATGGTTTCGTGGTGCTGCATCTGCGTGCACGGATGCCATACGCTTTTCAGGCTGCGCGCCATCCAGTCTTCTTGCTTCATCAAACTTCCCTGTCTATCCAGTTGGGGCGTCGCTTCTCCAGGAAGGATTGCACGCCTTCGCGGCCTTCCTGCGACGCCCGGATGTCGGCGATGCGCGTGACGGTGTCATCGATCAGCGCATCGTCCAGCTTCGCGCCGGCGACATCGCGCACCAGGCGCTTGGCCTCGGACACCGCGTTCGGTGAAGCCGCCAGCAGCGACTTCAGGATGCCGCCGACCGTGGCATCGAGCCGGTCCGCCGGCACGACTTCATGCGCGAGACCTATGCGATACGCTTCCTGCGCCGGAATCCGTTCGGCCGTCAGAAAGTAGCGCCGCGCCGCGGATTCGCCGATGGCGCGAATTACATAGGGCGAGATCGTCGCCGGGATCAGGCCGAGCCTGACCTCGGACAGGCAGAAGTTCACGCCCTCGGCTGCCACCACGATGTCGCACGCCGCGGCCAAACCCATGCCGCCGGCATAGCAATCGCCCTGCACCCGCGCCACTACCGGCCTGCGACAGCGGTGAATGGTCTTCAGCATGCGCGCCAGCTGCGCCGCATCGGCCAGGTTTTCCTCGCGGCTGTAGCCGGCCATCTTGCGCATCCAGTTCAGGTCGGCGCCGGCGCAGAAGGATACGCCATGCGCGGCCAGCACGACCGCGCGCACGTCCTGAGTTGCGTCAAGCTTTTCGAAGACTTCGGTGATTTCCGCGATCGCGGCCTCGTTGAAGGCGTTGCGCACCTCGGGCCGGTTCAGCCACACGGTGGTGACCGCGCCATCCTGTGTCAGTTGCAGCGTCTGGTATGCCATTCTTGTTCTCCTACATGCGGAATACGCCAAACCGCGTCTCGGGAATTGGCGCATTCAATGCGGCCGACAGGCCCAGTCCGAGCACCATGCGGGTGTCGGCCGGGTCGATCACGCCATCGTCCCACAGCCGGGCCGAAGCATAGTACGGATGACCCTGCGCCTCGTACTGCTCGCGGATCGGCGACTTGAACGCCTCTTCCTCCTGCGCGCTCCAGCTGCCGCCGCGGCCTTCGATGCCGTCGCGCCTGACGGTAGCCAGCACGCTGGCCGCCTGCTCGCCGCCCATCACCGAGATGCGCGCATTCGGCCACATCCACAGAAAGCGCGGCGAATAGGCGCGGCCGCACATGCCGTAGTTGCCGGCGCCGAAGCTGCCGCCGATGATCACGGTGAACTTCGGCACCGCGGCCGTGGCCACGGCGGTGACCATCTTCGCGCCATTCCTGGCGATGCCTTCGTTCTCGTACTTCCTGCCCACCATGAAGCCGGTGATGTTCTGCAGGAACACCAGCGGAATCTTGCGCTGGCAGCACAGCTCGATGAAGTGCGTGCCCTTCAATGCCGACTCCGAGAACAGGATGCCGTTGTTGGCGATGATGCCCACCGGCATGCCGTACAGGTGCGCGAAGCCGCACACCAGCGTCGTGCCGTAGCGCGCCTTGAACTCGTCGAACTCGCTGCCGTCGACGATGCGGGCAATGACTTCGCGCACATCGAAGGGCTTGCGGGTGTCGACCGGAATCACGCCATACAGTTCACGCGCATCGTATTTCGGCGCGACGATGTCGCGCGGCGCGGACTGCTCGGGCTTGCGCCGGTTCAGATTGGCGACGATCTTCCGGGCCAGCGCCAGCGCATGCAAATCGTTCTGTGCCAGGTGGTCGACCACGCCCGACAGGCGGGTATGCACATCGCCGCCGCCCAGGTCCTCGGCGCTGACGACTTCGCCGGTGGCCGCCTTCACCAGCGGCGGGCCGCCGAGGAAGATCGTGCCCTGTTCCTTGACGATGATGGATTCATCGCTCATCGCCGGCACATAGGCGCCGCCGGCGGTGCACGACCCCATGACCACTGCGATCTGCGGTATGCCCGCGGCCGACATGTTGGCCTGGTTGTAGAAGATGCGGCCGAAGTGGTCGCGGTCCGGGAAGACGTCATCCTGGTTCGGCAGATTCGCGCCGCCGGAATCGACCAGGTAGAGGCACGGCAGATTGTTCTGCTGCGCGATTTCCTGCGCGCGCAGGTGCTTCTTCACCGTGACCGGGTAATAGGTGCCGCCCTTGACCGTGGCGTCATTGCACACGATCACGCATTCCTGGCCTGAAACGCGGCCGATGCCGGTGATGATGCCGGCGCAGGGCGCGTCGTTGTCATACATGTCGTAGGCCGCGAGCTGCGAGAACTCGAGGAAGGGCGTGCCGGGATCGAGCAGTTGCTGCACCCGGTCGCGCGGCAGCAGCTTGCCGCGCGCGGTGTGCCGGTTGCGCGCCGCTTCGCCGCCGCCCAGCGCGATCTGCGCGACGCGCTCGCGCAGGTCGGCGACGAGCGCTTCCATGGCTTCGGCATTGGCGCGGAAATCTTCGGAGCGGGGATCGAGTCGGGATTCAAGGAGGGTCATGGTCATTCTTCCGGAAAGCTGCCGTCGAGGTAAGTCCATTTGCCGTCTTCGCGCAGGAAGCGGCTGATTTCATGCAGGCGCTGCGCGCGGCCGGCGATGCGGCAGCGGGCGACGAATTCCACTGTGGCCGCGTCGCCGTCTTCGCGATGCGCCTTGACTTCAAGGCCGATCCAGCGCGCGCCATCATCACGCAGGTTCGCGCGCGGCGGGCGCGTGCTCGAATGCCAGGTGGCTTCGATGTAGTCGAACAGGCCGAGCGCATAGGCGCTGTAGCGCGAGCGCATCAGCGCTTCTGCCGTGGGCGCCGTCTGGCCCGCATGGAAGCGGCCGCAGCAGGCGGCGTAGTCGGCGCCGCCGCACGGGCAAGGCGTGGCTGCCTTGCGCTTCATACGGATTTCGGCTTGGCGTCGGACCGAGATTCGGGCTTGGCCGCCACCGGTGCGCCGGCCGCCTTCAGCGCTGCGAAGCCGCCGTTGACATGCGCGACCGGTTCCAGGCCCATGCGCTGCACGGTGTCGGTAGCCAGCGCGCTGCGCCAGCCGGCGGCGCAGAAGAAGATGTATTCCTTCGGCTGCGCGAACACGGTCTTGTGGTACGGCGATTCGGGATCGACCCAGAATTCGAGCATGCCGCGCGGCGCATGGAAGGCGCCGGTCAGCACGCCTTCGCGCTCGAGTTCACGCACGTCGCGAATATCGACGAACTGCACATTCGGATCGTTCAGCCTGGCAAGCGCCTCCTCGGCGCTGTAGGCGCGGATGCGGCTTTCGGCTTCGGCCAGCATCGCCTTGTAGCCATGTTTGATCGCCATGTCGTTTTCCCCCTGTGGTGGCAAAGCGGATTGGATTGCGGGCATCAAGGCGCCCCCCAGATGCGCCTCGAGCTGGTCGAAGCGGTCGAAGCCCCAAAAGGCTTCGCCATCGACGATCATGAACGGCGCGCCGAACACGCCGCGCGCAAGCGCCTCGGCAGTGCCGGCGCGCAGCTGCTCGCGCATGGCATCGCTGTCCATGCCGGCGGCAAGCGCCTCGCGCTCGATGCCCAGGCTTGCGGCAATGCGCAGCACTTCATTCGCATCATCGAGCGCAACGCCATCGACGAACAAGGCGCGAAACAGCGCATGCATCAATGACGTGGCTTGCGGTGCGTCGAGATGCGCCATCGCCCACCGCATCGCGCGCGCGGCGCACTGCGTGGCCAATGGAAAGCGCGGCGGCCGATTGTACGGTATGCGTTCGAAGCGCGCAGTGCGCTCGAAGTCATGAAAGGCATAGTCGCCCTTGACCGGGTATGTGGTCAGCGCCTGCGTGCCGACGCTTCGGAACACCACGCCGAGCAGGATCGGATGCCAGCGCACCGCCCTGCCATGCCGCGCGGCCAATGCCTCGATGCGTGTGGACGCGAAATAGGCGTAGGGCGAGGAAAAATCGAAATAAAAATCGATGGGGTCGTTTTTCACGGCTTCATTCATGCTTGTTTCATTCATGCAGGGTTCATGCGAGCGCGCGGGCGATCAAAATCTTCTGGATATCGCTCGTCCCTTCATAGATCTGGCATACGCGCACATCGCGGTAGATGCGCTCGACCGGGAAGTCGCTGACATAACCATAGCCGCCGTGAATCTGGATCGCCTCGGAGCAGACGCGCTCGGCCATTTCGCTGGCATACAGTTTGGCCATGGCCGCTTCCTTCAGGCAGGGTTCGCCGGCATCCTTGAGCGCGGCCGCATGCAGCACCAGCGCGCGCGCGGCTTCGATGCGGGTGGCCATGTCGGCCAGGCGGAATTGCACCGCCTGATGCTCGAACAGGCGCTGGCCGAAGCTGCTGCGTTCCTTCGCATAGGCCAGCGCCGCTTCGAAGGCCGCGCGCGCCATGCCGATGGACTGCGATGCAATGCCGATGCGTCCGCCTTCCAGGCCCGACAGCGCGATGCGGTAGCCCATGCCTTCCTCGCCGATGCGGTTTTCGATGGGCACGCGGCAGTCTTCGAAAAGCAGTTGCGCGGTATCCGAGGAATGCTGGCCGAGCTTGTCTTCCAGGCGTGCGACGGTGTAGCCGGGCGTATTGGTAGGCACGAAGAAGGCGCTGATGCCGCGCTTGCCGGCGGCCTTGTCGGTGACGGCCATGACGATGCACACATCGGCATTCTTGCCGCTGGTGATGAATTGCTTGACGCCGTTGAGCACGTAATGGTCGCCGTCGCGCCTGGCGGTGGTGACGAGGGCCGATGCATCGCTGCCGGCCTGCGGCTCGGTCAGGGCGAAGGCGCCGAGCATGTCGCCGCGGGCCAGGGGCTGCAGCCAGCGCTCCTGCTGCGCCGGGTTGGCGTAGCTCATGGCGATGCTGCAAACCGGGCAATTGTTGACCGAGATGATGGTCGAGGTGCCGCCGTCGCCCGCGGCGATTTCTTCGAGCACCAGCGCCAGCGCGACGACATCGAGTCCAGCTCCGCCCTGCTCCTCGGGCACGGCGACACCGAATGCGCCGAGCGCGGCGAGTTCGCGCAGCGCTTCGCGCGGGAATGCATGCTCGCGATCCCAGCGCGCCGCGTTCGGCGCCAGGCGCTCGGCAGCGAAGCTGCGCAGGGTGTCGCGGATCATGCGGTGTTGCTCGGAGAGGATCATTTGCGTTCCTTGTTGTTGAGTGCGCCTGGGGGCTGCTGACTTGCCGCAGGCGAATATCCATGTGGTGCTGCGATGTTGCCTTTGCCTTTGCCTTTGCCTTTGCCTTTGCCTTTGCAGTTGTTTCTGCAGTTGCCTTTGCTTTTATCCCGTTGATCGCGCCGTGGCGCCGGGCCCTGAAGCGGATAAGGTGCGGCGTCTGTCTGAGCGAAGCGCAGCGTAGCGAGTTTAGCCGCGCCCCGCTTCAGGGTCCGGCGACACGGGGACCCCGCGCAGCGGGGCGCGATCTCCGGGTCGCCTTTTCTTGGTTACTTCTTTTGGCGAAGCAAAAGAAGTGACCCGGCTGCCGGGCCGGGACCCGGCTTGGTCGCCAAGCAAGATGGCGGCTTTGTATCACCGGGCCTCAGCCTTCGAGCAAGCGAGCCTTTCAATCCAAGCCCGATCAAGCGACGACCAAGGCAAAAGACTGCCCCTTCAACGACATCACTCCGGTGATGCAAAACGTCCATTCACCCCTCGACCTAGCCGGGTCCCGGCCCGGCAGCCGGCCTACTTCTTTTGGGCGCCAAAAGAAGTAGGCAAGAAAAGGCGCCCCGGAGATTGCGCCCCGCTGCGCGGGGTTCCCGTGCCGGCGATGCCCGGAGCGGGGCGCGGCTAAACTCGCTTCGCTCAAACAGACGCCGCACCTTTTCCCGCTCCGGGCATCGCCGTCACGGCGCAATCAACGGGGGTTAAAAGCAACGGCAACGGCAACGGCAAAGACAGAGACAAAGGCAACTGCAACTGCAACTGCAACTGCAACTGCAACTGCAACTGCAACTGCAACTGCAACTGCAACTGCAACTGCGAGACCGATTTCTCGCTTGCTGTTCCTGTAACCGCGTGGGCTTCGCCCACCCTACATGGCTATATAGCGGCAGCTACACCAGTCCTACCAAGGCACGGTGCGACCGCTGTAATCATGAAAGCTGCCACTGTCCTCCAACCCCGCTGCCTCGATCACCTTCAGCATCCCCGCCACACTCTCCTCCACTGCCAGCGGCGCGCCCTCCCCTCCCATATCGGTGCGCACCCACCCCGGACACATCGCCAGCAGCGTCGCCTTCGGATACGACGAAGCCGCCGACTTCACCGCCATGTTCAGGGCCGCCTTCGATACCCGATACAGCCAGCCATACCCCGAATCGGTTTCAGCAATGCTGCCCATGCCGCTGCTGATGAACACCAAACGCCCGCCAGCCGCTTCCACCATCGGCGCGACCAGCGGCAAGGCGCTCATCGCGCCGAGCACGTTGGCATGCATCACCGTGTCGAAGTCAG
Source organism: Noviherbaspirillum pedocola (assembly GCF_016632335.1). Lineage (GTDB taxonomy): Bacteria > Pseudomonadota > Gammaproteobacteria > Burkholderiales > Burkholderiaceae_D > Noviherbaspirillum_A > Noviherbaspirillum_A pedocola. Next base: position 24,533 of record NZ_JAEPBG010000019.1, on the reverse strand, counting down.
CCTGTGAAGGCGGCGACATCGGGCCCTGATGCTGCGGACCATACACGCCGGCGACATACACCGCGAGATCGAGCGCCACGCCATCGAGCTCCCAGCCGATACCGGCCAGGCTCTCGGCCCGGGTGACGTCGACCTTCAGCGCCTTCGCGCCGATGGCGCGCAGGGCTGACAGGGCCGCATCATCGCGCACGGTCGCATGCACATCCCAGCCGCGCGCCAGCAGTTGGCGCACATACTCGCGGCCGATGCCGCGCGAAGCGCCGATGATCAGGGCAACAGGCATGGCATCACCATCACATCATCTCGATGGCCATCGCCAGCGCTTCGCCGCCACCGATGCACAGCGAAGCCACGCCGCGCCGGCCGCCACGCTCCTTCAGCGCGCCCATCAACGTGACCAGGATGCGCGCGCCGGAAGCGCCGATCGGATGGCCCAGCGCGCAGGCGCCGCCGTGCACGTTGATGCGCTCATGCGCGATGCCATGGTCGCGCATCGCGGCCATGGCCACTGCGGCGAAGGCTTCGTTGACTTCGAACAGGTCGACCTCGGCCGTGTTCCAACCGGTCTTCTGGTACAGCTTCGCAATCGCGCCGCCGGGCGCGGTGGTGAACAGGTTCGGCGCCTGCGAATGCCGGGCATGGCCGACGATGCGCGCAATCGGCGCGGCGCCCAGTTCGCGTGCCATGGACTGCCGCATCAGTACCAGCGCGGCCGCGCCATCGTTGATCGAGGACGAGGACGCGGCGGTGATGGTGCCGTCCTTTTTGAAGGCGGGCTTGAGGCCTGCAATCTTCTCGGGCTTGGCCTTCAGCGGACCTTCGTCCTTGTCGATGACCACGTCGCCACCGCGACCCGGCACGGTAACAGGCGCGATTTCCCAGGCGAAGCCGCCGTTGCTGCCGGCTACCTGCGCGCGCCGCACCGATTCGATTGCATACGCATCCTGCTCCTCGCGGCTGAACTGGTATTGCGCGACGCATTCCTCGGCGAAGGTGCCCATGGCGCGGCCCTTTTCATACGCGTCCTCGAGGCCGTCGAGCATCATGTGGTCGTACAGCATGCCGTGGCCGATGCGGTAGCCGCCGCGCGCCTTCGGGATCAGGTAGGGCGCATTCGTCATCGATTCCATGCCGCCGGCCACGACGATGTCGTTGGTGCCGGCGATGATGGAGTCGTGGCCGAAGATCACGGCCTGCATCGCCGAGCCGCACATCTTCGACAGCGTGACCGCGCCGGCCGAAACGGGGATGCCGGCCTTGATCGCGGCCTGGCGCGCGGGCGCCTGGCCCTGGCCCGCCATCAGGCAGTTGCCGAACAGGACATCCTGCACCTTTTCCGGCGCAATGCCGGCACGTTCGACCGCGGCGCGGATCGCAACCGCGCCCAGGTCGCTGGCCGACAGCGAGGCGAAGTCGCCCTGGAAGCCTCCCATAGGGGTGCGCGCGGCGCCGACGATGACAATGGGGTCGTTCATGATGTCTCTCCTCTTGGTGATCTCTGTGCAGACGTTCTAGGCGGCCCGGGCTGCCGGTGCGGCGCTGGCCGGTTTGCGGTACTGGTGAAAGCGCACCGACTGCGGATACGGAAACACGTCTTCGACATAGCCGGCGAGGATGCGCTCTTTCTTCGCCTGCCAGTACTGCGGCGTGAGCAGGTCGGCGTGATGCTGCATGAAAGCGCGGCGCACACGCGGATTGCCGAGCAAGAAGCGCGCGAACTGCTCGGGAAACACATCGTTCCTGCCGACGTGATACCAGGGTTCGCTCGCCATTTCTTCCTCCTCGTTGCGCGGCTCGGGGATCGCGCGGAAGTTGCAGTCGGTGATGTATTCAATTTCGTCGTAGTCGTAGAACACGACACGGCCGTGGCCGGTAACGCCGAAGTTCTTGTACAGCATGTCGCCGGGGAAGATGTTGGCCGCTACCAGTTCCTTGATCGCGTTGCCGTATTCGATCACGCCGTGTTCCAGCGCGGCTTCGTCGTTTGTGCGGTCGGCGTTGGTCAGCCACAGGTTCAGCGGCATCATGCGCCGCTCGATGTAGAGGTGGCGGATGATGATCTGGTCGCGGTCTTCCTCGACGATGGACGGCGCGACCGCCTTGAGCTCGGCCAGCAGCGTCTCGGAAAAGCGCGCGCGCGGAAAGGCGACGTTCGAGTATTCCAAAGTGTCGGCCATGCGGCCGACGCGGTCATGGTTCTTCACCAGCAGGTACTTTTCCTTCACCAGCGCGCGCGTGGTGTCCTTCGGCGCCGGGATCACATCCTTGATGGCCTTGAACACATACGGGAACGACGGCAGCGTGAACACCGTCATTACCAGCCCGCGTATGCCGGGCGCGATGTCGATGCGGTCGGAGGAATAGCGCAGGTGGTGCAGGAAGTCGCGGTAGAAGCAGGCCTTGCCCTGCTTCTGCAGGCCGAGGATGGTGTAAAGCTCGCTGCGCGGCTTGTTCGGCATCAGCGTGCGCAAAAAGCGCACATAGGCCGAGGGCACTTCCATGTCGACCAGGAAGTACGCGCGGGTGAAGGAAAACATCACGGTGATCTGCGCGCGGTCGCACAGCACGGTGTCGAGATACAGCGCGCCGTTGTCGTCATGCAGGATGGGCACGACGAACGGATAGTCGCGGTTGCCATTGATGCGCTTGCCGACCAGGTAGGCGCCCTTGTTGCGGTAGAACAGGCTGGCCAGCACCTGGATCTGGTGATTCGGCTCCAGGGGCGCATCGCCGTGCTGGTCGAGCATGCGCTGCTCCACCAGCGCCACGTCGCGGTCGAGATCGGCGAACGGGCAGGCAAGCTGCAGGTTGGTGAGGATGCGCTTCAGGGTGGCGCGCAGGCCGTCGCCGCCCGGGTAATACACGCGATATACCGGTGTCGGCTCGTCCGGCTCCAGGTATTCGGTGGACACCGCCGGGCGCACGAAGATGAAGTCGTTGTTGAAGTAGGTGCGGTGCAGGATGTTGCAGCACACCGAGTTGAAAAAGGTTTCGGCCAGTTCCGGCTGCTTGTGATCGGTCAGCAGGCCGATGTAATGCAGCTTCACTTCGCGCCAGACATGGTCGGACAGGTCCTCGGGCGCATAGTCGTCTTCGAGCAGCTGCACGCATTCATGCACGCGGTGGTCATAGAAGCCGATGCGTTCGCGCGCGGTCTGCTGCAGCAGGATCCAGTCGCTGGCCTCGAAATGGCGCTTGCCCAGGCTGCTGGTGTCGCGGAACAGCCGGTAATGCTTGTCGAAGCCATCGAGGATGGTGCGCGCGATGTCGTAGGCGATCTGCGACGACAACAGCTTGGGAAAGGCTGGCGTGGTCATTGCGCGATGGGCATGGATGACGGCGATCGGTCGGCGCAGTGAAGCGGCTCGCGATCAGCAGGTTTCGCCGAACAATTCGCGGCCGATCAGCATGCGGCGGATTTCGCTGGTGCCGGCGCCGATCTCGTACAGCTTTGCGTCGCGCCACAGCCGGCCCACCGGGTATTCATTGATGTAGCCGTTGCCGCCGAGCGCCTGTATCGCCTCGCCTGCCATCCAGGTCGCCTTTTCCGCCGAATACAGGATGGCGCCGGCAGCGTCCTTCCTGAGTGCGCGGATCGCGTCCGGCGTCTTTGCCCGGTCGCAGGCCTGGCCGACCGCGTAGACGTAGGCGCGGCAGGCCATCATCGTCGAATACATGTCGGCCAGCTTGCCCTGCATCAGCTGGAATTCGCCGATGGCCTGGCCGAACTGCTTGCGGTCATGCACGTAGGGCACGACCACGTCCATGCAGGCGCTCATGATGCCGAGCGGTCCGCCGGAAAGAACGGTGCGTTCGAAGTCCAGGCCGGACATCAGCACATTCACCCCGCGACCTACGCCGCCAAGGATATTCGCTTCCGGCACTTCGCAATCCTGGAATACCAGTTCGCCGGTATGCGAGCCGCGCATGCCGAGTTTGTCGAGTTTTTGCGCGACCGAGAAGCCGGGGAAGTTCTTTTCGATCAGGAAGGCGGTCATGCCGCGCGCGCCGGCGTCGGGGTCGGTCTTGGCATAGACCACCAGCACGTCGGCGTCGGGGCCATTGGTGATCCACATCTTGCTGCCGTTGAGCACATAGCGGTCGCCGCGCCTGTCGGCGCGCAGCCGCATGCTGACCACGTCGGAGCCGGCATTCGGCTCGGACATCGCCAGCGCGCCGATGTGCTCGCCCGAGATCAGCTTCGGCAGGTATTTGCGCTTCTGCTCTTCGCTGCCGTTGCGGCGGATCTGGTTCACGCACAGGTTGGAATGCGCGCCGTAGGACAGGCCGACCGAGGCCGAGGCGCGCGAGATTTCTTCCATGGCGACGATGTGGGCGAGGTAGCCCATGGCGGTGCCGCCGTATTCCTCGTCCACCGTCACGCCGAGCAGGCCGAGTTCGCCCATCTTCTTCCACAGGTCCATCGGGAATTGGTCGCTGATATCGATCTCGGCGGCGCGCGGCGCGATCTGTTCCCGCGCGAATTGCTGCACCGTGGCGCGCAGCGCGGCGATGTCTTCGCCATGGTCAAAGGTCAGGCCGGGCAAGTCGATCATGGATGTCTCCGAGGATGGTCTGTTGGATGACGCCGCGGCGCGGACCGTGGCCGGGTCGGGTGCGGCGGATAGTACGATGCTTTGACGTTAACGTAAACGTAAGTGAACAAGTTGATATTTATCGTAGGGCCTGCTGCGCCCACGCGTTGATCGAACAACCGCGTGGGCGAAGCAGGCCCTACGCATCCTCCGTCTGTGGCTTGCCTTCCTCATCCGCCGCACATCCACCGCCGTCCAGCATCTGCCGGCAGCGTTCCTCATGCGATGCGATCTCCGCCAGCGTCACGTCGATGTCCTCGCGCTGCTGTTCCAGCGCTTCGCGGTGCCGCGCCAGCACTTCGAGGAAGCGGTTCAGCTGCGCGCTGGAATCCTTCGGTGACTCGTACATGTCGACCAGGCTCTTGATCTCGGAGAGCGTCAGCCCGAGCCGTTTGCCGCGCAGCGTCAGTTTCAGCCGGGTGCGCTCGCGCGCCGAATACACCCGGGTACGTCCGCCCGCGCCTTCCCGGCTCGGACTGAGCAAGCCCTGGTCTTCATAAAAGCGGATCGCGCGCGGTGTGATGTCGAATTCCCGGGCAAGTTCGGTAATCGTATAAGTGGGCATAAGGGTTAGCAAAAAACAACAGGCTCGCCTAGAATGTGCGGTTTACGTAAACGTCAATCGCATTGTAGGCAGCGATGCCGCAAATGTGAATCCGTCATGAATCCGCTTGAAGCACAACTCGACTACCCCTGGGGCGACGCCCTGCCTGAAACCGGCTCGGTCATGGAAGTCGCTCCCGGCCTGCTGTGGCTGCGCATGGGACTGCCGTTCGCGCTGAACCATATCAATCTCTGGCTGCTGGAAGACGAGCTGCATACCGACGATGGTCCGCGCCGTGGCTGGACGATTATCGACACCGGCATTTCCAGCGACGCCACGCGTGCGGCCTGGGAGCAGATCTTCGCCACGCACCTGCGCGACCTGCCGGTTCTGCGGGTGCTGGTAACGCACTGCCACCCCGACCACGTCGGCCTGGCGGACTGGCTGTGCGAACGCTGGGACGTGCCGCTGTGGATGACGGCCGGCGAATACAGCTTCGCCCGGATGATGACGGCGGCGCTGCCCGGCGTGGAAGGCACGGCGATGGTGCCGCACTTCCGCCGCCACGGGCTGACCGACGAGGACATGCTCGAGCAGCTCGGCGCGCGCCGCCGCTATTACGCGACACTGGTGCCGAAAGTGCCGGAATCGTATCGCCGCCTGCAGCACGGGCAGACGGTGGCGATCGGCGGCAGCGATTGGCAGGTGATTACTGGCTTCGGTCACTCGCCGGAACATGCGGCGCTGTACAACGCCACGCGCAATCTGCTGATCGCCGGCGACATGGTTTTGCCGCGCATCTCGACGAACGTCTCGGTGTTCGCGATCGAGCCGGAAGCCAACCCGGTGCAGGAATACCTTGATTCCCTGGAACGATTCTCGCCGCTGCCGGACGATGTGCTCGTGCTGCCTTCGCACGGAAAACCGTTCCGTGGTCTGCATACGCGCATCAGGCAGTTGAACGAGCATCACGCGGCCCGACTGGAAGAAGTCATGGACGCCTGCCAGGTGCCGCGTTCCGCCGCTGACATCCTGCCGGTGATGTTTCCGCGTGCGCTGGATTCGCATCAGATCAGCTTTGCGATGGGCGAAGCGCTCGCGCACCTGCACAAGCTCTGGTTCGATGGCCGCCTGTCGCGACAGATCGATGCGGATGGCGTACTGCGCTTCCGGCAAAACTGAGAAATGCGGCAGCGCCGAGGCTGGATGTGGACAGTCGAAATGGAAAAAGAAGGTTTACTCGTTCGATGTTCGACTTTGCGCAAATAACCGGAAGTCAAACATTGCCTTCTACCGCACAAGCTCCCTATAGTTAAAAACAGGAATCTTTTCAGCCCCTTGCCCTAGGGCGGTCGGTTTTTTTGCGCTGGTCACGCGTGTATGAGAACGTAAAGTTTACGTTGCAAAAAGACTGACTGTCATGCTCCAACATGGAATAGTTTGCCCCAATGAAAGCCTCTATCGAACGCGAAGACTTCAGCAGCCGTCTGCAACAGGCGCTGCGGAATGCCGATTACTCTCCTGATAGCCCAACGCAGTTGGCCCGAGAGTTCAATGTCCGTTTTACCGGACGTCCCATTACTGTTCACGCCGCGCGCAAATGGCTGGTCGGTGAAGCGATTCCGACCCAGGAAAAGCTGCGCACGCTGGCGCAGTGGCTGGGCGTGCCAGCCGAATGGCTGCGCTTTGGCGGCGATGAAAGCCAGAAGGCGGGGGGCGATCCGGCTTCGCGCTTCGATTCGGCCGACGTCAAGCTCATCGCCGATCTGCAGCGCCTGGACGAGCAATACCAGACCATCGCGCGTGAAATGATCCGCATGCTGGTGCGGCTCAATCGCCAGAAGACCTGAAGCGCCTACCCGCCTTCAGGCATCCTCCATCCGCAGCGCGCGCAGATAGCGCAATCCCGCTACCGCGCGGCTGCCATACCAAGACAGCATCTCGCCATCCACCAGCCGCACCGGCTTGCCGATCTGTCGCTCCAGCGCATCGGCATGCGTTTCGGTGAAGCGGTACGGCTCGGTCGATAACAGCACTTCGTCGATTTCCGCACACAGGTTATCGGACCAGGTGAATACCGGATAACGCGCGCTTGGCGAAGCTGCCTGCCACTGCCGCCAGCCGATCAGTTCGAGCATGCGCGCGATATAGGTGTCGCGCGATACCGTCATCCACGGGTCCTGCCAGATGCAGTACAACACCCGGCGTTCGGGTGCTGGCTGCAACGCCCCGAACGCCGCATATTCCGCCTCGAATTCGGCGCACAGCGTCTCGGCCCGTTCATGCGCACGAAAGATGCCGCCCAAGAGCCGGTACAGCGCCAGGTTGTCGCGCGGCGCCAGCGGATGGGTGACGATCACATGCGGAATGAACGCGGCCAGCGCGTCGACGACCGGCTTATCGTTTTCGTCGATGTTCACCACCAGGTGTGTCGGCGCCAGCTGGCGAATTTTTTCCACGTTCACATCCTTGGTGCCACCGACCTTCGGCACCGCAGCGAGCGTTTCGCGCGGATGCACGCAAAACCCGGTGCGGCCGACAAGCAGCGGCGCAAGTCCGAGCGCGCACAGCAATTCAGTAATCGAAGGCACCAGCGACACGATGCGCACTGCCTCGCCCGGCGCGATCGGTGGATGCGCGGCGCCGATGGCATCGATGGTCATCACGCGCCCTCCGCGCCGTGGCGTGCCTTACGCGGCGCATGGGTGAACAGCAGGTCGTACAGCGGATTCGGCAGCAGACGCAGCAGCTTGGCCACGATGCCCATCTGCCAGGGAATGACCCGGTAGCTGACCCCGGCTTCGATTGCCGCCACCGCCCGCGCGGCAAAGCGTGAAGCGCTCATCAGAAAGGGCATCGGATAGCGGTTGGAGCGGGTCATCGGCGTATCGATATAGCCCGGCGCGATGGTCACCACGCGCACGCCGAATGGGCGCATTTCCAGACGCAGCGATTCGCAATAGCTGATGACCGCAGCCTTCGATGCGCTGTAGCCGGCGCCGCCCGGCAAACCGCGAATGCCGGCCACGCTGGCAATGCCGACCAGGCGGCAGCCGCGTTCGCCGGCCGCGGCCTGGCGCCGCATCGGCTCGATGAAGGGCGCGAAGGTGGCCATCATTGCGGTGACATTGATGGCCAGGATGCGCTCGAAGGCGCGCAGGTCCTCCGCTATGCCGGTCAGCGTGCCGGCGGAAATGCCGGCGTTGGCGATCACCACGTCGATGCCGCCCGCGCTGGCGAGAAAGTCGGCGGCCGCCGCGGCCAGCGCTGCATGGTCGGTGACATCCAGCGCATAGACGCGGTGACCGCTACCGGGCAGGCGGCTCACCAGTTCCGCGAGCGTGTCGCCGCGGCGCGCGACCAATCCGAGCAGCGCGCCGCGCGCCGCGTATTCGGCAGCCAGCGCTTCGCCCAGGCCGCTGGATGCGCCGGTGATGAATACCCGTTTCATGTTTGCTTCCTCTGAATGCTCGACCGGAATCCGCCCCAACAAGCGCAAGGCCCGCGCTCGAATGAGCAGCGGGCCTTGCGGTAATGCGTCAAGGGGAACTGTGACAGCGGCTTACTTCTTGCCGCCTTCTTTTGCAGTCTTGTCGACCAGGAAGGTCGCCACCTGCAGCGCGGCCTCATGCAGCTTCGGCTCTGGCTGATTGCCGCCCATGCCTTCGCCGACGATGGACGGCGAGGTCATGTACTTGCCACCGATGGCCAGCGTCGGCACGCCGTCGATCTTGTAATCCTGCTGCAATTGCGCCGCGCGCCGCGCCTTGGCCTGCACGCCGAAGGAATTGAAGACTTCGGTGAACTTGGCACGGTCCACGCCCTGGGCGGCGATAAAGTCGATGATTTCCTTATCGGTATTGATCGGCTTGCGCTCGGCGTGGATCGCGTTGAATACCTTTTCATGCAGGTCCAGGCGGTTCATCGCTTCCAGCGCGTAGTAGAGCTTTTGCTGCGGCACGAAGTTGGGACGGAACATCACCGGCACGCGGCGGAAGGCGATCGCATTGCCTTCCTTCTTCACCCACTCGGTGAGCTTTGGATCGAGCGCGAAACAGTGCGGGCAGTTGTACCAGAAGAACTCTATCACCTCGACCTTGCCGGCCGGCGCTTCGGTCGGCTCGGCCGTTGCCAGCGTACGGTAATCAGTGCCATTGACCGGTGCCTGCGGTGTAGCGTGCGCCATCATCGCTGCCATGCCGAAGCTGACTGCCGCCAGCGCGTGTTTCATGAAACGCATTGCCATTCCTTTTCCGTTCGGTTATTTGGGGACGCGCACCACGGCAACATCGACGCCATTGTCGCTGAGCCGGCTGCGCACCCGATTGACAGTCTCCACCTTGCCGTAAGGACCGACGCGTACCCGATACAAGACACCATTGTCGGTCTTTCGTTCGGATACCGTAGCCGACAAGCCCATCAGGGCCAGCTTGGCTTTCGCATTCTCGGCATCGGATTGATCGAGGAATGCGCCGGCCTGCAGATAATAGGTGAATTTCTCATCCGGCGCGTCGCCCTTGTCGGTCAGCGACTTGTCGATCACTGGCGGCTTGGCGGCAGCGGCTGCTTTTGCCTTGGCCGCATCGCGCGCGGCGGCTTCGCGCTGCGCTTCCTGGATCTTGGCTTCGAGCTCGTCGTCGGCGGCCTTCTGCTCCTCGCTCTTGCGCGGCACGTCCTTGGCCGCCTGGCGGGCGGCGTCGCGGTTGCCGTACAGCGCCCGGTTCGGATCAGGCAGCGCGCCCGGCGCCTGCGCGGCGGGCGCGGATGGCGCCGGCGGCACGGCTGGCGGCGCGGTGGCGGTCTTGTCGGCGCGATCTCCCTTGCCGATCTTGTTGGTGAATGGCAGCGGCGTGTTCTTGATGGTCAGCGCCACGCCGACGGCGATGCCCAGGCCGATGATCAGGCCAATGATCAGGCCGACAACGGTGCCGCCGGCCTGGCTGTTTCTGTAGTGATTCATACTCCCTCGATTGCGACGGACTCACATGCGCGCCGGCGCAGACACGCCGAGCAGCGACAGTCCATTCTTCAACACCTGGCGGGTGGCGAGAAGCAGTGCCAGGCGTGCCATGCGCGTGGGGACATCGTCCACCAGCACGCGCTCGGCATTGTAGTAGCTGTGCAGTTCGCCGGCGAGGTCGCGCAGATAGAAGGCGACCTGATGCGGACCGAGTTCCTCCAGCGCCTTCTGCAACGCTTCCGGGTATTCGGCCAGCTTGGTGAGAAGCAGCGTTTCGCGCGGCGCGGTCAGCGGCGCGGTGTCGACTCCCGCCAGTTGCGCTTCATCGCCGCCCCATTGCGCCAGCACCGAGCAGATGCGCGCATGCGCGTATTGCACGTAGTACACCGGGTTTTCGTCGGACTGCGCCAGCGCCAGGTCCACGTCGAACACGAACTCGGTGTCGGCCTTGCGCGAGATCAGGAAGAAGCGCACCGCGTCGCGGCCGCGGGTCAGGTCGCGCGGCGCGCTTTCCGGCGTGTCGCCGGCGGACCATTCGATCAGATCGCGCAGCGTGACATAGGAGCCGGCGCGCTTGGAAATCTTCACTTCCTCGCCGTTGCGCATCACGGTGACCATCTTGTGCAGCACATAGTCCGGGAAGCCTTGAGGAATACCGATGCCGACCGCCTGCAGGCCGGCGCGCACGCGGGCGATGGTGCCGTGGTGGTCGCTGCCCTGGACGTTGATCGCCTTTTTGTAACCGCGCTCCCACTTGGTGATGTGGTAAGCCACGTCCGGCACGAAGTAGGTGTAGTTGCCGTCGGACTTGCGCATCACGCGGTCCTTGTCGTCGCCGTAGTCGGTGCTCCTGAGCCACAGCGCGCCATCCTGCTCGTAGGTCTTGCCGGCGTCGACCAGCGCCTTCACCGCGCGCTCGACGCGGCCGTCGGTGTACAGCGAGGATTCGAGATAGTAGTTGTCGAAACGCACGCCGAAGGCGGTCAAATCCAGGTCCTGCTCGCGGCGCAGATAGGCAACGGCGTAGGCGCGGATCGATTCCAGGTCTTCGGCGTCGCCGCTGGCGGATACGCCACCGATGCTGTCCTTGGCCAGAAAGTCGCGCGCGATGTCGGCAATGTAGTCGCCGTTGTAGGCGCTCTCGGGCCAGGCGGCGTCGCCCGGCTTGTGGCCGCGGGCCCGGGCCTGCACCGACAGTGCGAGGTTGGCGATCTGCACGCCGGCGTCGTTGTAATAGAACTCGCGGGTGACGTCATAGCCCTGCGATTGCAGCAGCGCCGACATCGCATCGCCGAGCGCGCCCTGGCGACCGTGGCCGACATGCAGCGGACCGGTCGGATTGGCCGACACGAATTCCACTAGCACCCGTTCACCGCGGCCCATGTCGCTGCTGCCGTAGGCATCGCCGGATTTCAGGATCTCGGCGACCACTGCCTGGCGCGCCGCCGGCGACAAGCGCATGTTGATGAAGCCGGGGCCAGCGATTTCCAGCGTCTCGATCAGCCCGGCGCGCGCCGGGTCGGCCAATACCGCGTTGACCAGAAAGGTCGCGAGTTCGCGCGGATTCTTCTTCAGCGGCTTGGCCAGCTGCATGGCGATGTTGCAGGCCACGTCGCCGTGCGCCGCATCGCGCGGACGCTCCAGCACCACATTCGGTTGCAGGTCGGTGCCGGCGACTAAAGGCGCGAGCGCGTTGCGGAACAGGCTGATGATCTGGTTCTTTTGTCTGGCTAGCATGGTGTTCGGAAAGGCGGGAGGAGCCCGCGAATGCGCAAAAGGCCCGATTATACAAGGGCCTCGTTGCGCTTCATCACTCCAGGAGGCTCGCTGGCGGATAAGCGCCGAGGAACGCGGGAATCGAAAAGCGCTCGGGTAGCCAGGGCCGGTGCGCCAGCCGCGTCGCATCCAGCCATACATAGGTCTGCGCCGTTGCGGCGCCCGATGCGGTCGACACCGGCACCGCAGCGCGCCGGTATTCCGCGCCTTCGAAGGCATCGAGCCGGGCGAGGTCGGCGGCATCCACGTCAAGGTAAAGCACGCCTTCGACCTCCGCGCCGGACTCGGCCACGATGGCCGGGTAGCTGACGTCGGTCAGCGCATGGCGCCGATAGCCTTCCAGCCGCGCCGGGCAGGACTGGTAGCGGCCGCGCACGACGCGGTTCCAGACTTCGGGGAACATCAGGGATCCATAGGTAAAAACATGTTGTGCAGGCATTGCTCGACTTTCTCTGATTAAAGGTGCCAGGCGGATGCGGGATGCGCATCTTTCCCGCCGCACTATTCATGTGCGATCCCCCGTTCGAAGCACGGAGTGTGCCGGATTTTCTCCGATTCCTTTGGTGGCTTTCGCAGGGGCGACGCCATTTTCTTAGGCGTGGCGCCTCTTCGCCCTGCCGCACAGTGATACCGCGTCGGCTCTTGTGATGTCGCCAAACCGGAATGTTCGGCAATCGTTACAATAATCGTCGCACTTTCCCCGACGGAGACACATGAATCCCAGCCAGAACGCGCCGCGACAGACGGCCGCCGGCGCCGCATCCATGGATGCGGCGCGCCTTCAACTTCTCAACCAGGTCATTCAATCCGATATCGACGCCGGCCGCATTCCCGGCGCGGTGATGCTGGTCGCCCGCCACGGCGAAGTCGTGCACGAGGCCGCGCTTGGCATGCAGGATGCCGCGGCCGGCAAGCCGATGGCGATGGATACCATCTTCCGCATCTATTCGATGACCAAGCCGATCGTGTCGGTCGGCGTGATGATGCTGGCCGAACAGGGTCGGCTGCTGATCAGCGAGCCGGTGTCGACCTATCTGCCGGAAATCGGCCGGCCGCAGGTCGGCGTCGAGATCCGCGACGCCAACGGCAAGCCGGCGCTGCAACTCGTCGATGCGCAGCGCGAAATGACGGTGCAGGACCTGCTGCGCCATACCTCGGGCCTGACCTACGGCGTGTTCGGCGAGTCGATGGTGAAAACCTGCTACCGCGATGCCGGCATCGAAAGCCGCAACATCACGAATGCCGAGCTGGTGAAAAAGCTGGCGACCGTGCCGCTGGCCTATCAGCCGGGCACGGTGTGGGAATACAGCCGCTCCACTGATGTACTGGGTGCGCTGATCGAGCGCGTCGGCGGCATGGCTCTGGATGAATGGCTGGACCGGCACATCCTGCAGCCGCTGGGCATGAAGGACAGCGGTTTCTGGGTGCCGCAGGAGCAGCAGCATCGCATCGCCGAAGCCTTTCCGGTTGACCCGGTGACCGGCGCCAAGGTGCGGCTGCTCGATGCGTGCAACAAACCGTCCTTCCTGTCCGGCGGCGGCGGCATGGTCTCGACCGTGCATGACTATCTGCGCTTCGCCCGGATGCTGGCCAATGGCGGCGAGCTCGACGGCGTGCGCCTCTTGTCGCGCAAGACGGTGCGCTACATGGCGAGCGACCATCTGAGCGATTTGCCGCAAGCGCGCTCCGGCACGGAATATCTGCCGGGACAGGGCTATGGCTTCGGCCTCGGCTTCGCGGTGCGCACTGCGCCGGGCGCGTCCATCGTGCCGGGCTCGGTTGGCGATTTCAACTGGAGCGGCCTGGCCGGCACCTATTTCTGGATCGATCCTGAAGAAGACCTGATCGCCATCTTCCTGATGCAGGCACCTGAACAGCGCTCGCATTACCGCCAGAAATTCCGCAACCTCGTCTACGCCGCGCTGTAAGGAGTACCGCATGAACCTCCAATCCCTCGATACGCTCCTCGAAGCGCCCTTCGGCACCATTGCCGACCTGATCCATTTCCATGCCGAAGCGCGCCCCTCGCACCCGGCGCTGGTGCAGGACGAGCGCGTCGTCAGCTATGCCGAACTCGATGCGCTGATGGACCGCGTGGCTGCCTCGCTGCAGCGCGATGGCGTGGCCGCGCGCGATGCCATCGCGATCTGCGCCGGCAGCTCGATCGAATACGCGGCGCTGTTTCTCGGCGCACTGCGCGCCGGCGTTGCCGTCGCGCCGCTTGCACCCTCGTCCACCGCGGCCAGCCTGGCTTTGATGATCGGTGACTGCGAAGCAAAGCTGCTGTTCCTGGACGCCGCGAGCGCCGAAACGCTGGCGCCGGCGATGAACGAGGTGCGCGCGACCATCGTTCGCCTGGACGGCAGCGCCAGCCCGGGCTGGAACGATTGGCTGGCCGCGCCCGGCGCCAGGCCGCAGGCAGTCGACATTCAACTGGACTGGATTTTCAACATCATCTATTCCTCGGGCACCACCGGCACGCCGAAGGGCATCACCCAGCCGCATTCGATGCGCTGGATGCATGTGCGGCGCGGCACGATGAATGGCTATGGCCCGGACGCGGTGACGGTGGTTTCCACCCCGCTCTATTCGAACACGACGCTGGTGAGCTTTTTCCCGACCGTGGCGCTGGGCGGCACCGCGGTGCTGATGGCGAAGTTCGATGCCGGCGCCTGGCTGGCGCTGGCCGAAAAGCACCGTGCTACACACGCGATGCTGGTGCCGGTGCAGTACCAGCGGCTGATGGCGTATCCGGACTTCGACCGCCACGACTTGTCGTCCTTCCGCATGAAGTTCTGCACCAGCGCGCCGTTTTCCGCCGTGTTGAAGGCGGACATCCTCAAGCGCTGGCCCGGCGGGCTGATCGAGTACTACGGCATGACCGAAGGCGGCGGCACCTGCATCCTGGAAGCGCACAATCATCCGGACAAGCTGCATACCGTCGGCAAGCCAGCGCCGGAACATGACATCCGCCTCATCGACGAGGCGGGCCGAGAAGCGGCGCCGGGCGAAATCGGCGAAGTGGTCGGCCATTCCGGCGCGATGATGAGCGGCTATTACCGCCAGCCGGAGAAAACCGCCGAAGCCGAATGGCATTCCCCCGAGGGCAAGCGCTTCATCCGCACCGGCGACATGGGCCGCTTCGATGCCGAGGGTTTCCTGACACTGCTGGACCGCAAGAAGGACATGATCATCTCCGGCGGCTTCAATATTTATCCGAGCGACCTGGAAGTGGTGCTGCGCCAGCATCCGGATGTGGCCGATGCCTCGGTGGTCGGCGTGCCGTCCGAAGCCTGGGGCGAAACGCCGGTGGCCTGGGTGGTCAAACGCGGCGGCTCGGGCCTGTCCGAAGCGGCGCTCCTGGACTGGTTCAATGCGCAGGTCGGCAAAACCCAGCGCTTGTCCGCGCTGCGCTTCATCGACAGTCTGCCGCGCAGCGCGATCGGCAAGGTGCTGAAACGGGAATTGCGCGACCGCTACGGGGATGAAGTCAGGCCGGCGAGGTAAGCGGCCTGGGTCGGGCGCGGCGATGCGCTCGCGCTGCCATGCAGGCGCGGCAGCGCCGCCAGCGCGGCATCGCGGTCGATTTGCACGATGGCGGCATCCGGGAAAGATGGCCGCATCGCCAAACCGGTGGGAAAGCGGAATTCATAGAAAGCGCGGCTGCCGGCCTCGGCAGCCACATCGATGGTAACCGGCTCGGCAATGCCGCCGGGCGCGACTTCGAGGCGATGCTGCCCCGGCGACATCGACAGCTGCAGATACGAAGCGTCGTGCAGCATGCCGACACGCTGACCATCGACGCGCACGGTGAAGGCATCGCCGATGGCAGCGAGTGCATGACCGCGATACAGATAGACGTCGGCGCGGTCGGCGGTGGTCGGCGCCAGGTCAACAAAGACCGATCCGGCCGGACGCTTGCTGCTGGCGGTGATGAGCACGATCGCCAGCAGGCATGCCAGGGTGAATTGGAGAAGTGGGGATTTCATGGTGGGAAAGAAAAGGGACTCCGAAAAAGGAGTCCCGTATGTGGCATTCCCCGCCTCGAGGTTGCCTGCCTGATCGAAGTGGCCGCTTATCCGGCGCGCTGGCGCGGCGCGGTCAGGCGCAGGCTGAGCAGTACCGAGACCAGCAGGATCGCGCCCACCACCGCCAGCGAGATGCCGACCGACAGATGCACCCAGTAGCCGGCAATCATTTTCGCGCCGATGAATACCAGCACCAGCGCCAACCCGTACTTCATGTAGTGAAAGCGGTCGGCCATGTCCGCCAGCAGGAAATACAGCGCGCGCAAGCCCATGATCGCGAACATGTTCGACGTGAACACGATGAACGGATCGCTGGTGATCGCAAAGATGACCGGAATGCTGTCCACCGCGAATACCAGGTCGGTGAATTCGATCAGCACCAATACCAGGAACAGCGGCGTGGCGAAGCGCAGCCCGTTCTTCAGGACAAAGAATCGCTCACCGTGATAACCATCCGCTATCCGGATATGACTGCGCATCCAGCGCAATAGCGGATTGGCATCGAGATCCGGTTTCTGGTTGGCGAACACCAGCATTTTCACGCCGGTTACGAGCAGGAAGGCGCCGAACAGATACAGGATCCAGCTGAACTGGCTGATCAGCCAGGCGCCGAGCAAGACCATGATTGCCCGCATCACGATCGCGCCGATCACGCCGTACAGCAGCACCCGGCGCTGGAATTCCGGCGGCACTGCGAAATAGCTGAACAGCATCAGGAACACGAAGATGTTGTCCACCGACAGCGATTTCTCGATCAGATAGCCGGAAAAGAATTCCAGCCCTATCCGGTTTGCCACCTCCCTCCCGGCGGTGCCATCGAGATGCCACCACAAGAGCAGGTTGAACAGCAGCGCCAGCGCGAACCAGGCGATCGACCAGCCCAGCGCTTCCCTGGTCGAGACGCGGTGCGCATGGCGTCCGCCGAGCACGGCCATGTCGATGACCAGCATGACAATGACGAAGAGAATGAAGCCGATCCACATCGGGATCGTGGCGATGGTTTCCAGGCCTGACATGGCATTCTCCGCTTCGCGCCAGGGCTTTAGAACCGCGGCGGCGCTGTGCGCTGCCGTTTCTGGCGGATGCGGCGCGTGACACCGCGGCCAAGGCGCTCGGCAGCCCGGGCGATTGCCGCGTACAGATCACGGTCCTTTTCCGCGACGACCACGTCGCCGACCCCGTCGATGGCGACATGAATGCCGCATTGCTTGTCGATACCGCCGCGCGGGCCGTTCAGATCGCGCAGCCGTACCGTGACTCGGCGTACGCGGTGCCGCGCGTGCGACAGCGCCAGGCGCAAACGCTCGAGGGTGTGCTCCTGCAGCGCGGCAGTGAGGTTGAAACTGGGGGAGTGGATGGCGATTCTCATATTTCCTCCTTGGTGGTTGGCAGCCTGCGTGGGCTGCGGAGTCACTATAGGAGTTTGGATTCGCCGTTAAAACGAGAGTTAGTTTGGCGTTAACTTCGTAAAAACAGAAGTATCAAGCACCGGAGCCCTCGCTTGCCGGGCGCGCGCCCTGTTGCGCCAGCTCACGCGCCCGGGCCATCTGTTCCGGGCTCATGCGCGACTCCGCTTCGCGTCTGGCACGCGCGGCCGTTTCGACGTCGCGGTGGGCGGCGCGGTCCAGCCAGACCCAGGCCTGCACCAGATCCATCTCGGCGCCTTCGCCCTGCGCATGCATCACGCCGGCATTGAACTGCGCGCGCGCATGGCCGCCCTCGGCCGCGCGCCGGTACCAGGACAGCGCCTGCGCCGCATCCCGGCGCACATCCTGGCCATTGTCATAGCGCAGTCCGAGCCGGAACTGCGCTTCCACATGGCCGCCTTCGGCAGCGCGGCAATACCAGGTGATCGCCTGCGCCGCATCGCGCGCCACGCCTTCGCCGCCGTCGTAGATCTGGGCCATGCGGAACTGGGCGCGCGTGGAACCGCCTTCGGCGGCGCGGCGATACCAGGCCAGCGCCTGGTCCATGTCGGCCGGCACGCCTTGGCCGTTCTCATACAGCGCGGCAAGATTGGTCTGCGCCAGCGCATAGCCGGCATCGGCAGCCTTGCGATACCACTGCGCGGCTTGCGCATGATCCTGCGTCGTGCCCTTGCCGGCGCCATGCATCATGCCGAGGTTGTTCTGCGCGGCGGCATCGTTCTGCGCCGCCGCCAGGCTGAACCAGTGCAACGCCGCGGCCGGGTCCGGCGCCACGCCCAGCCCGTTCACATAGATGAGACCGAGATTGTTCTGCGCACCGGCGTGACCGGCCTCGGCCGCGCTGGTGTACCAGGCGCGCGCCTGCGCATGATCCTGCGGCACGCCCTGGCCATTGCCGTACATCAGGCCGAGATTGAACTGCGCCTTCGGATGCCCCTGCGCCGCCGCCTTGCGATACCAGAGCAGCGCATGCGCATAGTCCTGCGTGCGCCTGCCGTTGCCGTAGATGACGCCGAGGTTGAACTGCGCGTTCGCATGGCCCTTTTCCGCGGCGCGGCGAAACCAGTACTTGGCCTGCGCCCAGTCCTGCGGCACGCCTTCGCCGCTGCTGTACATCATGCCGAGGCGGTTTTCCTCGTCGGCGTCGTAGCTGTCATGGTCGGGCGCGTTGCCGGCGTCTTGCGGGGGGATGGGCTGCATCTGGACTCTCTCTGCGCGCTTCCTGCGCTAGGCGCGTCGCGCGGCGCTCCGGTAAAGCAGCTGCAGGAATTGCGAGCCGGACAGCGGCTTGTGATAGAGGTAGCCCTGCATCAGCGTGCAGCCGGAATGTTCGAGATAAGCCGCCTGGGCTGGCGTCTCGACGCCTTCGGCCACCACGTTCAGGCCCAGGCCCTTGGCGATCGAGATGATCGCCAGCACCACCGGGTAATGCGCATCGGCCTGGTGGATCTCGCGGATGAAGGATTGATCGATCTTGATGGTGTTGACCGGGAAGCGATGCAGATACGACAGCGAGGAATAGCCGGTGCCGAAATCATCGATCGCCACCGATACGCCGATCTCGCCAAGCTTGTGCAACTGCTCGGCCGCATGCTGCGGATTACGGATGCAAATGTTCTCGGTGACCTCGATCTCGATCTGGCTCGGCGGGATGTCGTAATGCGCCAGCGCCGCCTGCAGCTTCGGCACGAAATTGCCCCGGTCGAGGTATTGCGGCGAGACGTTCAGGGACAGCCGCACCGGGTCGATATGAATGCGGTTCCATTGCGCGACATCGCGGCACAGCGCTTCGAGCATCCAGTCGCTGATCTGGATCATCAGGCCGTTTTCCTCGGCGAAGGGCAGGAACTCGCCGGCGGTCAGCAGGCCGCGCTCGGGATGGTGCCAGCGCATCAGCCCTTCGGCGCCGACGATGCGGCCGGTGCGCGCATCGATCTGCGGCTGGTAGAACATCTCGAGCTCGCCGCCGTCCAGCGCCTTGCGCAGGCTCTGCTCCAGCGTGATCTTCTGGTATGAAGCTTCCTGCATCGCCGGATCGTAGAAGCTGTAGCCGTTCTTGCCCTCAGCCTTGATCTGGTACATCGCCATGTCGGCATGGCACAGCAATTCATCGATGGTTTCGCCGTCGTGCGGATAGACGGCGATGCCGATGCTGGCCGAGATATGCACCTGCTGCCCGGCGAGCTCAAAGGGCGCGCGCAGGGTTTCGAGGAACTTGTCCGCAACCACGGTGGCGTCGTGCCGGTTCTGCAGCTCGGGCAGGAAGATGGTGAATTCGTCGCCGCCGAGGCGCGCCAGCGTATCGCCCTGGCGCATGCTGTTCTTCAGCCGCGATGCGACCTGCTGCAGCAATTCGTCACCGCGCAGATGGCCGAGGGTGTCGTTGACGAGCTTGAAGCGGTCCAGGTCGATGAACATTACCGCCAGCTCGTGCTCCTTGCGCTTGGCCTGCAGGATGGCCATCGACAGCCGGTCGCGGAACAGCGTGCGGTTCGGCAGATCGGTCAGCACATCGTGATACGCCTGATAGGAGATCATCTCCTCGGCGCGCTTGCGCTCGGTGACGTCGCGCGCCACGCCGTAGGTGCCGAAGAATCCGGGCTCGGGCGCGTCCTTGCCATTGACGTACATGCCCATCGAATTGAAGGACAGCGTGACCACAGAGTTCTCGAAGACCGCATTGGATTCGCGGCCATTGGCTGCCTTGAGCCGCAGCTCCACGTTGCGGGTGGCGCGTTCGCCGACGCGGCGTTCATTGAAGACGTAGTAGGCGCGATCCAGGTCTTCGTCATGGATCAGCACCGAATAGTGGTTGCCGATGAGCTGTTCGCGCTCCAGCCCCAGCACCTGCTGCGCCCGGTCGTTGACGAAGGAAAAGCGCCCTTCCTCGTTCAGGGTGTAGATGATGTCCGGAGAACTGTCGACGAGGTAGCGATACAGCTTTTCGGAACGATCGAGCTGACGCGCGATGCGACGGTTTTCCGCCTCCAGGCGGCGCTGGCGCAGCGCATTGGCGACGGTGTTGAGCAATTCCTCGCGGCTGTACGGCTTGCGCAGATAATCATAGGCGCCGCGCTTCAAGGCGCCGATCGCGCCTTCAATGCCAGTCTCGCCGGACAGGATGATGATGCTGGTATCCAGTCCCTTGCGGTTGATGACGTCCATGATCTGGTGGCCGCTGATGTCCGGCAGGCGCAGATCCAGAAGGGCCAAATCGAAATGGTGCGCATCCAGCAGCGCCACCGCATCGCGACCGCAGCTCGCGGTATGCAGCTCATGTCCTTCGTCTTCGAGGAGCGCATGCAGGCTCGCCAGCAGCCGCGGCTCATCGTCCACCAGCAGCAGGCGCGCTGGCTGGTCGGCCGCTACGCTGTCCGCGGACACGGCATCCAGGCCGGGCAGCGAAGGGAAATTGTCGGCGCTCACATTCTTGCTCACGTCACAGGGTATCGGGGGCGGCCGCTGCGGCGGATGGCGCATCGGTCCGGGTACGCAATGGCAGCAGTATTTCGAAAGTCGTTCCGCCGCCATTGCTGCGGCACAAAATCATGCCATTGAGCTTGGAGACGAGGCCGTGCACGATGGACAGGCCCAAGCCGCGGTTGGCGCCCGGCTTGGTGCTCTTCACCGGCGAGAACAGCCCAGCCAGCACATGCTGCGGCATGCCGGGGCCGTTGTCGCGCAGGCTCAGTTCCACATACAGCTTGCCGTCACGGTTGACGGTTCCATGGTCGGCAATTTCGATATCGCCGCCATGGGGCAGCGCCTCGACCGCGTTCTTGAGCAGATTCATCAGAATCTGCTTGATGGTGTCGGCGCTGGCTTCGACTTCGCTCGGCGCGCTCTGCAGCATCAGGTGAATGTTGACCTTGGGCGGCAGGAATTCGGTCTCCTGGAACAGCTTGACCACGTCCCGCACAACGCGCCCGATCTCCACGCCGGCATCGCTTGGCGCTGGCTGCAGATTCGCCAGTTCGCGCACGATCTGACCGACACGGTCGATCTCTTCATGCAGGATCGAGACTTCGTTGACGACCATGTCCTGGCGGCGCAGCTTGCCGTCGAGGATGCCGAGGTAATTCTTGATGATGGATAGCGGATTGTTCACTTCATGCGCCACCCGGCGCGTCGCCGCCTGGTATTCCTGCGCGACTTCCTTGACCCGGCTATCGAGCTCCGCGGCGATGTTCTGCATCTGCTGCAGCGCTTTCGCGCCTTGGGCGCCGAAGGTCAGCAACAGCCGTTCACGCGCCTGCAGCTCGGCGGCGCGCGCTTCGCCAGTGCTGCCGATCAGCATGCCGACGCATTCGCCATTCTCGATCAGCGGCAGGCAGACCAGGCATTCGGAGGACAGCATGCCCAGCAATTGTTCCTCGGCCAAATCCAGCAGGTTGCCGTTGCGGTGAATCACTGCGATGCGACGGTTCAAGGCCGCGTCGCCCAGGCGTCCGCCGGGCTGCAGCGATACCGAGAATTCCGCCAGACGGCGTGGCTGACCTTCGCCGGGTATGCCGCGCATGCGTCGCTCCTGGCGCTCGGTCAGCAGCACGACGGCCTGGTCGAAGCCGAACAGGATCGATGCGGAACGCACCAGGGTTTCCAGCAATCCGTTCTGATCGGTCTGGCGCCCGAGCGTACGACCGATGCTGGTTGCCAGCACCATGTTGCGCATCTCTTCGCCAAACTGATCCTGCATCACGTCCTGGCCAGCCGCCGACTGCGGCGGCACATAGGCGGCCTGCGCCGGGATATCGTCTGCGCCAGCAAGGTCGATGCCGAGCATGCTCGCGGCCTTTTCTACCTGCGATGCCGCCCTGTCGCGCAAGCCTGCAAGTTCTTCTACTGTCAATTCACACAGCCGGCCGGCATCGGCCAGCGCTTCTTCGTTGGCTTCGGGCGTGGAAAGCAGGTGGGCGAGCGTGACGATACGGATCAGCGGATGTGCATTCAGCAGGCGCTCGGTGGGCTCGTGATGATATTGAATACTGTCGGCAAGGAAGGAATCGAGCTTCCACCTGCCGACCAGCCAGGCGCCCGCCTCGGCATGGTTCATTTGCAAGGTGCGCTGCTCTACCCAGCACAGCTTGGCATCGTCATACGCATGAAAGTTCACGGCGTACTCCTGCGGCGCCGCGGCCAGCAATGCCAGACGGCCGACATCGTGCAACAGTCCGGCCAGGTAAGCTTCTTCCGCGTGCGGATGCTGGATACGTTGCGCAAGGGCGCGTGCGAGGCACGCGGCGCTCAGCGAGTGCTTCCAGAACCCACGCAGATCGATTGCACCCGGACGGGAAAACTCGTTGAACATCTGGAAGACCGATTCGCTGATCACCAGGGTCTTCACCATGTCGGTACCGAGTGTCATCAAAGCTTGTTCGATACTCGGTTTACGGCCGCCGTTGCGGTGATAGGCGGAGCTGTTCGCGGCAGTCAAAACCGTTCCCGCAAGGCCGGGATCCTGGCTGATCAGCAGCGCGAGTTCGCTCATGCCGGCATTTTCGTCCTGGCACTGCTGCATCAGCTTGAGCAAGACCTGCGGCATCGTCGGCAGACGTATCGCTTCCAGTCTTTTGCGGATGTCCAATTCTGATCGCTGCATTTTTTATTTGCTATTTTCGCCGCCACGCCAGACGTCGCTACCCGTTCTCGCGGCACTGAACCCGCAAAAGAAGGCCGGATATCGGCCATTTGGGGCGCCTCGTATTATTCCTTAACGCACGTCAACACCGTTATTTCTTGTAAATAATATCATCAATAACTTGCATCCAATCAACTAAGTGCTGCTAATCGTACACAGTTTCGAACTGTTTCATTACATAAACTTTTGTGACGAGGACTAAGGGCAGCCGGAATGGCACGAAGGCATGCTGAGTCAAGCAAACGGCATGGGCTGTGCGCGGCGGGCAGCCGGCCTGCTGATTACCGCTTTATCCTTGGGGACATTTCGCCTTCTGCACGACACTTCTGGTATGAAGGAGCGATTCGCGGAAGAGCAGATAGCCGGGGTTTGAGTGAAGAAGAAGTTGGCATGAAGGTTGCTGAAGTCTGCCGGAAGTACGGCATCAGCGGTGAAACGTACTACATATCGCGATGAGTCGAAGCGACCCAGCGATATGGAATTGACTGAGCGACTCACGGCGCTGGCAGGACAGAAGCGGCGTCATGGTTATCGGCGCCTGCATGGGATGCTGCACGGAGAAGGATGTGCATCACTCGCAAGTGCGCGTACCGGGTATATCGTGCAGCCGGATTGATAGTTCGTCGGCGAAAGCGTAACCGCATTGCCGACATTGTCCACTAGGACAAGGTAACCGCCCAGGCGCCAAATCAGAGTTGGTCGATGGAGTTTGTATCGGACGGCTGTGTCGATGGACGGCGGCTGTGGTACCTGAACATCGCGGATGACTTCACGAAGGAATGCCTGGCCATTGAAGTGGATACCTCACTGCCGGGGCGTCGCGTGGTCAGCGTGCTCGAACGGTTGGCGGAACGCCGGGGATTACCGCGCTCAATGCCGGTAGACAACGGACCGGAGTTCGCTGGCAAAGCATTCGACGAGTGGGCCTATCCTCAGCAACTGCTGATGCGCTTCATCGAGCCAGGCAAGCTTCAGCAGTATGCGTATATTGAAAGCATCATTGCCAAGTTCAGAGATGAATTTGCAGCAAGTTTTTCAACCGCAGACTCCATGGCCGTCTCGGACTAATTTGGATAGCAGGTCACCGCGGCGTAACAGTATCGCGCATAGCATTAACGGCCTTCACTAACCACATGAATCGGCTTTCTCTCCTGCGCCTCCCGTTCACCGCGTCTCTTTATGCGCACCTAACAAACGACGAATCGAGCGCGCAAAGGCAAACACCCCCGGTGGCGAGAGCCAGCGGGGGTGTTGCGGGATAACTGCCTGACGATGACCTACTTTCACACTGGTTGCAGCACTATCATCGGCGCAAAGTCGTTTCACGGTCCTGTTCGGGATGGGAAGGGGTGGTACCAACTTGCTATGGTCATCAGGCATGACTTGTCGGTGTCTTCGTTACGGAAGACACCCAATTCGGAAGAAGCAGTGATTTGTCTTGACGGTATTACTACATGGCGGGCGTGATTGCCGACTTGGCATTACGCGCTTTCTCGCTCCTGTAACCGCTCAGGGTTATAGGGACAAGCCGCACGGGCAATTAGTACTGGTTAGCTGCACGCATT
>NZ_JAEPBG010000018.1 GCF_016632335.1 Noviherbaspirillum pedocola | reverse complement strand
GATGAACCGATTCCGCCGCGTTCTGATTCGTTGGGAAAAGCTGGCGAAAACCTATCTTGCGTTTCTTCATTTGGCGTGCGCTGTTATTACCTGGCGTGCAATTGGCCTACTGGAATAGGCTCTTAATAGTTGGCCAGGCATGAGTGCCATTAATGCCGGCTCCGCTCCATTCGATGTCATTTTGGAACGCAATCTGCGCGCTGCTATCACCGCCAGAGCTTGTTCCGGGACAATATCGGTGCCCGGTCAGCGAGTTTGTTTTAGAATGCCGAGTCAAACTGCATGTCCGCCCGGCGTAATCGAGCGCCGCGCCCGTCCCCCCTGAATCCTGAAGAAAGCCCGATCAGCCCTATGGCAAGCACACCCGTCTCCAGCCAGCAGCCCGCTTCGTTCGAAGAAGCCATGTCCGAGCTCGAAGAGCTGGTCGCGCGCATGGAAGCCGGCGAACTGCCGTTGGAAGCGTCGGTTGCCGCTTATCGTCGCGGCTCGGAACTGGTGAAGTTCTGCGCTGGCCAGCTCGACCGCATCGACAGCCAGGTCAAGGTGCTCGAAGGCGATTTGCTGAAACCCTTCGCCGACGGCGATGCCGGCGAGGAAGACGAATGAGCCAGCCATTCGACACATGGATGCGCCAGGTGCAGGCCGGCGTCGAGGACACGCTGGCCACGCTGCTGCCGCAGGCGGGCGAGCCGCCGGCGCGGCTGCACGAGGCGATGCGCTATGCGGCGCTCGACGGCGGCAAGCGGGTACGCCCGCTCCTGGTGTACGCCGCCGGCGAACTGCATGACGCCGACCGCGATGCTCTCGCGCGCGCGGCCGCCGCGGTCGAGATGATCCATGCGTATTCGCTGGTGCATGACGACATGCCCTGCATGGATGACGATGCGCTGCGCCGCGGCAAGCCGACGGTGCATGTGAAATATGACGAAGCCACGGCGCTGCTGGTGGGCGACGCGCTGCAGTCGCAGGCTTTCCTGGTGCTGTCGCAAATCGCAGGCGACGCCGTGCGCACCGTGGCCATGCTGCGGCTGCTGGCCGAGGCGTCGGGTTCGGCCGGCATGTGCGGCGGCCAGGCCATCGACCTGGCCAGCGTCGGCATCACGCTGTCGCTGGCCGAGCTGGAACGCATGCACCGGCAGAAGACCGGCGCGCTGCTGCGTGCCTCCGTGCTGCTGGGGGCTTATTGCGGCAAGCTGCCGGACGCGCGGGAAGCCGCGGCGCTCGATGCCTATGCGGCCGCAATCGGCCTGGCGTTCCAGGTGGTCGACGACGTGCTCGACGCGACCGAGGACACCACGACGCTGGGCAAGACTGCCGGCAAGGACGCGGCCGACAACAAGCCCACCTATGTATCGATACTCGGCCTGGAACAATCCCGCGCGCTGGCGCAGAAATTGAGGGAGGAAGCGCATCGCGCGCTGCTTCCATTTGGAGACAGGGCACGAAGGTTGCGCGAACTGGCGGACCTGATCGTGCTGCGGAAAACCTAGCATGGACCTACTCGACAACATCAATGCGCCGTCCGATTTGCGGCGACTCTCGCGCACGCAGTTGAAACCGCTGGCCGACGAGCTGCGCGCCTTCCTGCTCGACTCGGTGTCCAAGACCGGCGGCCACCTGTCGTCGAACCTCGGCACGGTGGAACTGACGATCGCGCTGCACTACGTGTTCAACACGCCGGAAGACCGCATCGTCTGGGACGTCGGCCATCAAACCTATCCGCACAAGATTCTCACCGGCCGGCGCGAGCGCATGCACACGCTGCGCCAGATGAACGGCGTCTCGGGCTTTCCGCGCCGCGACGAAAGCGAGTTCGACACCTTCGGCACCGCGCATTCCTCGACCTCGATCTCGGCCGCGCTGGGCATGGCCCTGGCCGCGAAAACCAAAGGCGAGAACCGCCATGCGGTGGCCGTGATCGGCGACGGCGCGATGACCGCGGGCATGGCCTTCGAGGCGCTGAACAATGCCGGCGTGCATGAAGACATCAACCTGCTGGTGGTCTTGAACGACAACGACATGTCGATTTCGCCGCCGGTCGGCGCGCTGAACCGCTATCTCGCGCGCCTGATGTCGGGCCGCTTCTACGCCGCCGCGCGCAGCGTCGGCAAGTCGGTGCTGCCCGGTCCGATGCTCGAGCTGGCCAAGCGCCTGGAGGAGCATGCCAAGGGCATGGTGATGCCGGCGACGATGTTCGAGGAATTCGGCTTCAACTACATCGGCCCGATCGATGGCCACGACCTCGACGCGCTGGTGCCTACATTGCAGAACCTGCGCAACCTGAAGGGCCCGCAGTTCCTCCACGTGGTCACGAAGAAGGGCCAGGGTTACAAGCTGGCCGAAGCCGACCCGGTGCTGTATCACGGCCCGGGCAAGTTCAATCCGGCCGAAGGCATCAAGCCGGCGACCACGGCGAAAAAGACTTACACGCAAGTCTTCGGCGATTGGCTGTGCGACATGGCGCAGAAGGACGAGCGCCTGATCGGCATCACGCCCGCGATGCGCGAAGGCTCGGGCATGGTGGAATTCGAGCAGCGCTTTCCCGAGCGCTACTACGACGTCGGCATTGCCGAGCAGCACGCGGTGACCTTCGCCGCCGGCATGGCCTGCGAAAACCTGAAGCCGGTGGTGGCGATCTATTCGACCTTCCTGCAACGCGGCTATGACCAATTGATCCACGATGTGGCGCTGCAGAACCTCGACGTCACCTTCGCGCTCGACCGCGCCGGTTTGGTCGGCGCCGACGGCGCAACCCATGCCGGCAATTACGACATGGCCTATCTGCGCTGCATTCCGAACATGGTGATCGCCGCGCCGTCAGATGAGAGCGAATGCCGCAAGCTGCTTTCTACTGCCTATGTCTATCCGGGTCCCGCCGCAGTGCGCTATCCGCGTGGCGCCGGCGTGGGCGCGGTGGTCGACAAGGCGCTTGATACCGTGCCACTGGGCAAGGGCGTCGTGCGCAGGAAGGGCCGCGACGTCGCGATCCTGGCTTTCGGCACCATGGTGGCGCCGTCGCTGGGAGCGGCCGAGGGTATGAATGCCACGGTGGCCGACATGCGCTTCGTCAAGCCGCTCGACACCGAGCTGGTGCTCGAGCTGGCCGCAAGCCACCATCTGATCGTCACGGTGGAAGAGGGCGCGATCATGGGCGGCGCCGGTTCCGCGGTGGCCGAGGCGCTGGCCGCGGCAGGCGTGGTCAAGCCGCTGCTGCAGCTCGGCTTGCCGGACCGCTTCATCGATCATGGCGATGCGCCCACGCTTTTGGCGCAATGCGGACTGGACGCCGCCGGTATTGCCGCGTCGATACGGCAGCGGCTGGGCAAGACGGAGCCGCGGCTGGTAGTGAACAACATCTGATCCCGCTTCGGGAGAAGCGTAAAAGCGGCGCTGCGGCGCCGTTCTCTTTTTGCGCGCCGGAAAGGCAAGGGCATGCGCATAGCTTTGCCGGATTGATGCCGCGCACAGACATGCAATGCGATCGCGGGTCGGGTTACCAACGATGAGCCACGATCCCGCTGCTGATTCAACTGCAAAAATTGTCCGAGACCGCCCGGGGTATGGTGAGCATGCAGCCACCCCAGCCGACAGCAAGCCCACCAGCCCGTATCGAAGGGAGAACATCGATGACCCAGACTAGAGAAGTGCCCGCCGATCTGAAAGCCGTTTTCGAAAGCGACCCCGAACTGTTGCCGCGCATTATGCGCGCCGGCGGCTATCCGTTTCGGCGCATCCTGCTGGCGCAGGCTGCGCGGGATGCCGCGATCCCGATTGCGGAAGAGAAGATCGATGCCTATGCGCTGCTGCTCACCTACCGCGCCAGCATGCTGAGCGAAGCCGACCTCGACCGGATGACCGCAGGCATCAACGACGCGTGCGTGATGGCGCTCCCGGTCACGGTGAAAAACCTGTTCGACGGCATTCCCGAAGCCGCCATCGCGGATATGGAGGACCGGGCCGCCATCCGGCTCTGAGCCCGCGCGGGCTGCACGGCAGCGGTTCAGGCCGAGCGGTCCCGCTCCTTCTCCCACAGCACATCCCCGCCGCCGGCGTAGCGATTCAGCACCCGCGCCAGCACGAACATCAGGTCCGACAGCCGGTTCATGTAATGACGCGGACCCTCGTTGAGCTTTTCCGCCTTGCCCAGCGCGACGATGGCGCGCTCGGCGCGGCGGCACACGGTGCGGCACACATGCGCCTGGGCCGCCGCGCGCGAGCCGGCCGGCAGGATGAAATCGGCCAGCGCCGGTAAATCGGCGTTGTACTTCGCCAGCAGCGCATCGAGCCGCGCCACGTGCGCTTCCCGGATCAACTGATAACCGGGGATGCACAGCTCGCCGCCGAGGTCGAACAGGTCATGCTGAATCGTGACGAGTTCCTCGCGCAGCGGCAGCGGCATGTCCTCGCACAGCAGCAGGCCGATATGGGAATTGGTTTCATCCACATCGCCCATGGCCCCCACCCGCAGATTGTCCTTGTCCACCCTGCTGCCATCGCCCAGTCCGGTGCTGCCGTTGTCCCCGGTGCGGGTCGCGATTTTTGAAAGTCGGTTGCCCATGCTCGTTTGCGGTGATTGATCGTGGCTGGGGAGCATACGGCAAAACGGCGGCGGTCGTGGGCGCTGGGGAAGGCGCGGCATGTCCGGAACGCTTGCATTTGACCGGTTTCGCATTCTGTCGCAATGCAAGCAATCAACTAATAAGCCTTGTGTAATCGCTAAGGCTGATGCAACGGAACAGCGATGCTTGCCACCAATTGCAAGTATCAAAATTCCTTTAAACGAACAATTAGCCCCCGGAGTTGGTCATCATGAGTGACGCAAAAGTTTCTTCGAAGCTACCGACGTTTCCATCCCAGCATACCCCGCCAAACGATTCCAAAACGGCAGACAAAGGTAATGGCCCGTTGGTGTCGGCACGTTCAAGAGCCGATGCAGTGACGGGTGGTATCAAGGCCACCAGACTCATCGACGAAAGCTCAACGACGAGCACTTCCACGCAGCCACGCGTTGTGACATCCGTCCCCAAACTTAAAAACCACTCGCCGGCTTACGGAGCTACGCAGCCAAAGGCTGCGCCGTCTTCTTCATCCGCATCATCGAGTGCGCTATCGACACCTCCGGCACGGACAGGGCCGGAGAGGCTGGACTTCAGCAAACCAGAGACGATAGGCATGGTGGAACGACAGGCGCCGCGAGGAGACATCCATGTCCTCGCAGGGATGATCGAACAGGGCGCTGCGAAATACGTCAGCGCCGACTGCAGGAATATCCTGATGGCCCGCATGGTCTTCGACAGAAGTCTGAAACGCGACGAACGGAGATCCCTCGTCGAGACTTTGCTAGATGCTGGCGCCCATGCGGGCGGCGCTTATGACGGTACACCGCATATCACCGGCGCGGCCTTTCAGGGCAACCTCGATCTGGTCCTTTTGCTCGCCCAGCGCGGCGCCGATATCAATGCGAAGGACTACAAGGGCAATACGGCCTTGATGAACTTCGCACAGCACAGTGACGACGACGAGGGGCAGTTGTGCATCATCAGTCTGCAGCGGCTAGAACTGAATGCCAACATCGTGAATGGAAGAGGGCAGAACGCGCTGCTCATGGCCGCAGAGAAGGGTAATGCGAAGTGCATGCAGACGCTGACACGGCTCGAATCAAAGCTGGGTCAGAAGGATAACAAGCACCAGGGACTGCTGATTTCGGCAGTCTGTAGCAATAAGATCGATGCCGTGCGGGTAGCGCTTGAAGCGAATGTGAAGGTGGATCAGCGCGATAAAAACAACGAAACCGCGCTCTTCCATGCCATTTCGAATCGTGCTCCCGACATCGTGAGTTTGCTCATTGAGAGCGGAGCGGACGTCAACAAGCGCAATCACAAAGGCGAGACGCCGCTATTCATTGCCTGCAAGGTAGGCTGTCCTGACAAGATTATCGAGGCGCTGCTTAATGCAGGCGCTAAACCGGACATATTAGACCGCAAGGGGCGAAGCCCAATCTCCATGGCCAACGCGCAAGACAGTGGTCGTTACAAAGCCCTTTTCGATAAGTTCGAAGGCAAGAGCAGCGATGCGGCAGGACGCGCACGCAACGCCGAGGCGGGGAGACAGCCCGAAAATCAGGACAGGAAGACGCTCTTTGATGCCATTGCGAGCAGCAACTTCCAGCGCGTGTTTGATGCGCTCCAGTACGGCGATCTGGTTATCAACGAACCCGATAGAGAGGGCATCACGCCGCTGATGCATGCCTGCAAGACAAAGTGTTCGGATGAGATCATCAAGCTGCTGCTTAGATTCGGCGCCGACCCGGAGCAGAAGAACCGCAAGGGGCAAAGCGCCATCGATTTTGTTCCCGAAGCGCGGCGGACCGAGTTCGAGCATTTCTTCACTCAGCAATACATCAACTCTCTGTAAGCGGCTGCGCCTCACAGGAATTGCGAGGCCAGCCTACGGCGTCGCGCCGGCCGCCTGTGTGACGGCGGCGCGGCATCGCCGGCGCGCTCATACGCCGCATGGAACCGTTACAAGCGCCATCGCACAGCGCTCCTCCCCCGCAGCGGGTAGAATCCACTACCCCGAGGAGACGCCAAGCATGAATGATTCCGTCCAGATGGCGGCGCTGAAGAAGCCGCTGCCCGATTCCCTGTTAGCCGCGCTGCAATCCCTTTTCGAAGACCGGGTCAGCGTCACTGAGGCGATGCGCATGCATCACGGCCGCGATGAGTCCTCATACGACCCGATGCTGCCCGACGCGGTGGTCTTCGCGCAGACCACCGAAGAAGTCGCCGATGTCGTCAAGCTCTGCGCCGCGCATGAAGTGCCGATCATTCCCTACGGCACCGGCACCTCGCTGGAAGGCCATATCCTGGCCTTGCGCGGTGGCGTGTGCATCGATCTGTCGCAGATGAACCGCGTGCTGTCGGTGCATCCTGAAGACCTGACGGTCACGGTCGAGCCGGGCGTCACGCGCAAGCAACTCAATGCCGAGATCCGCGACACCGGCCTGTTCTTCCCGATCGACCCGGGCGCCGACGCCTCGCTCGGCGGCATGGTCGCCACCCGCGCCTCGGGCACCAACGCCGTGCGTTACGGCACGATGCGCGAAAACACGCTGGCGCTCACTGTCGTCACCGCCGACGGCAGCATCATCCGCACCGGCACCCGCGCGAAGAAATCCTCAGCCGGCTACGACCTGACCCGCCTGTTCGTCGGCAGCGAAGGCACGCTGGGCATCGTCACCGAGATCACGGTGAAGCTGTATCCGCAGCCGGAAGCGGTGTCGGCCGCGGTCTGCTCGTTCCCGAGCGCCGGCGACGCGGTGCGCACGGTGATACAGGCCATACAGATGGGCATACCGCTGGCGCGGGTGGAATTCCTCGATGAAGCCGGCGTGAAGGCGATCAACCGCCACGACAAGCTGTCGCTGCCGGAATCGCCGCTCTTGATGTTCGAGTTCCACGGCAGCGAAGCCGGCGTGAAGGAACAGGCCGAGCTGGTGCAAGAGATCGCCGCCGAACATCATGCGATCGGCTTCGAATGGGCCACGCGGCAGGAAGACCGCTCGCGCCTCTGGGCCGCGCGGCACAATGCCTATTTCGCGCTGCTGCAAATGCGTCCCGGCTCGCGCGCCATTTCCACCGACTGCTGCGTGCCGATCTCGCGCCTTGCCGAATGCATACTCGACACCAAGGCCGACTGCGAGCAGCACGGCCTGGTGCACGCCATCATCGGCCACGTCGGCGACGGCAACTTCCATGTGCAGATGCTGGTCGATCCGAACGATGCCGAAGACATCGCCCGCGCCGAGGGCGTGAATGCGCGCATGGTCGCGCGCGCGCTGGCCATGGACGGCACCTGCACCGGCGAGCATGGCGTGGGCATGCACAAGATGGACTTCCTGGTGCAGGAACACGGCGAGCCGGCCATTGCGGTCATGCGCACGATCAAGCACGCGCTTGACCCGAAGAACATACTGAATCCGGGCAAGATCATTCGCTGGTAACAGAGGCTGTTCCTTCCAGGCACCATAAAGATCGATCATGGCCACACGTCTTCCCCCGGTACATGCGCTGTCCGCTTTCGAAGCGGCGGCGCGCCATCATTCCTTCGCGCTGGCCGCGGAAGAGCTGTGCATCACGCCATCGGCGCTGTCGCACCGCATCCGGCTGCTCGAGGATTACGTCGGCGAGCGGCTGTTCATTCGCGACGGCCGCTCGGTCGGCCTGTCCGAGTTCGGCCGGCGCTATCTCGAAGTGGTGCGCGCCGCGCTGCGCACGCTGTCGGACTTCCCGATGCCGCACCGCAGCGCCTCGGCGCAGCCACGGGTGAAGGTCACACTGCCGCCGACCTTCGCGCGCTACTTGTTCCTGCCGCGACTGTCCGAATTCACCGAGCGCTATCCCGATATCGCGGTCGAGGTGTTCCTGTCGGTGCCGCTGTACGACCTGTCGCTGTCGGAGAGCGATATCGAAGTGCGCTTCGGCGCCGGCAAGTACCCGAACATCGTCACCGAGAAGCTGTTCGAGGAACCCGCCTTCGCGGTGGCGAGTCCGGCCTACCTGGAAAAGGTCGGGCCGCTGCGCCAGCCGTCGGACTTGGCGCGCGCGACGTTGCTGCGCTCCGCGCTCGAGCCCTGGCAGCCGTGGTTCGAAGCCGCCGGCCTCGACTGGCCCGAGCCGTCGGCCGGCCTGCGCGTCGACGACCTCGGCCTGCTGCTGGAGGCAATACGCCTGGGCTACGGCGTCGGCCTTTCCCGCCGCCATTTCGCCGGCGACCTGCTCGCGCGCGGGCAGGTAGTGCGCCTGTTCGACGTACAGATCGCCACGCCGCCGCATGCGTATTACATGGTCTACGAGCGTCAGGTGAAGGACAGGCCGGAAGTGGTGGTGATGCTGGAATGGCTGCGGCTGCTGTTCTCGGGCGCGGCGCCGTGAGGTTATCGAGAACCTCGTTGGGCTGGCAAGCCAGCCCTTTCAAGCCGACGTCAAGTTGTCTTTCAGGCCGTTGGTAGTCCGAGATAAGGTTGGCTGGGCGAAGTAAGGGTATGTTGCAGTTGCAGTTGCAGTTGCAGTTGCAGTTGCAGTTGCAGTTGCAGTTGCAGTTGGTTTTGGCTTTTGTCGTTGCCGTTGCCGTTGCCGTTGCCTTTAACCCCCGTTGATTGCGCCGTGACGGCGATGCCCGGAGCGGGAAAAGGTGCGGCGTCTGTTTGAGCGTAGCGCAGCGTAGCGAGTTTAGCCGCGCCCCGCTCCGGGCATCGCCGTCACGGGAACCCCGCGCAGCGGGGCGCAATCTCCGGGTCGCCTTTTCTTGCCTACTTCTTTTGGCGTCAAAAGAAGTAGGCCGGCTGCCGGGCCGGGACCCGGCTAGGTCGAGGGGGCGCTGAACGTTTTGCGTCACCGGAGTGATGTCGTTGAGGGGGCATGCTCTTGCCTTGGTCGTCGTCGCGTTGATCGAGGCCTGGATTGAAAGGCCCGCCCGATCGAAGTTTCTAGGCCCGATGACCCAATAAGGACATCGCGCTTGGCGACCAAGCCGGGTCCCGGCCCGGCAGCCGGGTCACTTCTTTTGCTTCGCCAAAAGAAGTAACCAAGAAAAGGCGACCCGGAGATCGCGCCCCGCTGCGCGGGGTTCCCGTGTCGCCGAACCCTGAAGCGGGGCGCGGCTAAACTCGCTACGCTGCGCTGCGCTGCGCTGCGCTCAGACAGACGCCGCACCTTATCCGCTTCAGGGCCCGGCGCCACGGCGCGATCAACGGGATTAAAAGCAACGGCAACGGCAACGGCAACGGCAACGGCAACGGCAACGGCAACGGCAACGGCAACGGCAACGGCAACGGCAACGGCAACGGCAACGGCAACAGCCCATCCTCCGGTCTACGATTTTCCGACGCGACATCTCCACCCTGCGCTGCGCCGACATCGCCACAGATCTCCTTCACCGGAAAATTTTTCATCCTTTCCACAAAAGCTTTTCAGCGCGAAACCCCCGCCGGCATAAGACCCGCCATACAAGTTTCGCTACACTGTTGGTCTTTGCCACAAGCTGGACATCGTTCGATGCCGGCCTCCCCAGGACACATTCAATGAATGCCTTGACCGAAGCGGCGTTTTCCCCTGCGCGCCAGCGGGAAGTCGTCGATGCGCTGCGCGCGGTGCTGCCCGCCGGCTCCGTGCTGTTCGACGCCGAAGACACCCGTCCCTATGAATGCGATGGCCTGGCGGCATTCCGCCAGTTGCCGATGGTCGTGGCTCTGCCGGCTTCCGAAGACCAGGTGGTGGCGGCGCTGAAGGTATGCCGCGACCTGAAGGTGCCAATCGTGCCGCGCGGCGCCGGCACCGGCCTGTCTGGCGGCGCGATGCCGATCGCCGAAGGCGTGGTGCTCTCCACCGCGAAGCTCTCGCGCATCCTGAAGATGGACCCGTATTCGCGCACCGCCATCGTCCAGCCCGGCGTGCGCAACCTGGCAATCTCCGAAGCGGCGAACGTCCACAAGCTGTATTACGCGCCGGACCCGTCCTCGCAGATCGCCTGCACCATCGGCGGCAACGTTGCCGAGAATTCCGGCGGCGTGCATTGCCTGAAGTACGGCCTGACAGTGCACAACGTGCTGAAGATCCGCATGGTCACCATCGAGGGCGAGGTCGTCGAGCTCGGCGGCGAGGCGCTCGATGCGCCGGGCCTCGATCTGCTGGCAGCCTTCATCGGTTCCGAAGGCATGCTCGGCGTGGTCACCGAAGTCACGGTGCGGCTGATCCCGAAGCCGCAGCAGGCGCGGGTCATCATGGCGTCCTTCGACGACGTGGTGAAGGGCGGCAATGCGGTGGCCAACATCATCGCCGCCGGCATCATCCCGGCCGGCCTGGAAATGATGGACAAGACCAGCTCGCGCATGGTCGAGCCTTTCGTGCATGCCGGCTATGACACCGATGCCGAAGCGATCCTCTTGTGCGAGTCCGATGGCCTGCCCGATGAAGTCGATGAAGAAATCGAGCGCATGACCGAAGTGTTCCGCGCTTCCGGCGCGACCGCGATCGCGGTGTCGACCAACGAAGCCGAGCGGCTGAAGTTCTGGTCCGGGCGCAAGAACGCTTTCCCGGCCGCTGGCCGCATTTCGCCGGACTACTACTGCATGGACGGCACCATCCCTCGCAAGAACCTGGCGCGGGTGCTGCTGGCGATTGCCGAGATGGAAAAAAAGTACGGCCTGCGCTGCGCCAACGTGTTCCATGCCGGCGACGGCAATCTGCATCCGCTGATCCTGTTCGATGCCAACACCCCGGGTGAATTCCACCGCGCCGAGCAGTTCGGCGCCGAGATCCTCGAGTTCTGCGTCGAGATGGGCGGCACCATCACCGGCGAGCATGGCGTGGGCATGGAGAAGATCAATTCGATGTGCGTGCAGTTCTCGCGCGCCGAGCTCGATGCCTTCCTGGCGCTGAAGTCGGCCTTCGATCCGCTCAGCCTGCTGAACCCGGACAAGGCGATACCGACGCTGCGCCGCTGCGCGGAATACGGCCGCATGCATGTGCGCGCCGGCAAGCTGCCCTTCGCGGACCTGCCGCGTTTCTGATAGAGCCAGGAAAGACAAGAACGACGATGGAACAGGAACTGCAAGATTTCCGCGAGCGCATCCTCGCGGCTACGAAGGACAAGCCGCTGCGCATCCGTGGCGGCGGCACCAAGGACTGGTATGGCCGTGAGCCGCGCGGTGAGCTGCTCGATACCCGTGCGTATCGCGGCGTGGTGTCGTATGAGCCGACCGAACTGGTCATTACGGTGAAGAGCGGCACGCCCCTGACCGAGGTCGAAGCGGTGCTCGCCGCGCAGAACCAGATGCTGGCTTTCGAGCCGCCGCATTTCGGTGAGGGCGCGACCGTCGGCGGCATGGTCGCAGCAGGGCTGTCCGGCCCGAGCCGCCAGGCCGTGGGCGCGGTGCGCGACTTCGTGCTCGGCGCGGTGCTGATGGATGCGAAGGGCGAGGTGCTGCATTTCGGCGGCCAGGTGATGAAGAACGTCGCCGGCTACGATGTGTCGCGCCTGTTGGCCGGATCGATGGGCACGCTCGGGCTGATCCTTGAGGTGTCGCTGAAGGTGCTGCCACGCCCGTTCGAGGAAACCACGTTGCGCTTCGACCTTGCCGAAGGCGACGCCATTCGCAAGCTCAATGAATGGGGCGGCCAGCCACTGCCAATCTCGGCCAGCGTGTGGCATGAGGGCATGCTCGCCGTGCGCCTGTCGGGCGCGGCCGCCGCGCTCAAGGGAGCGCGAAGCCGCATGGGCGGCCAGGAAGCGCATGACGAGAAGCTGTGGCAAGACCTGCGCGAGCAGCGCCATGCCTTCTTCGCCGCGGGCAATGGCCAGCCGCTTTGGCGCCTGTCGGTGCCGACGGTGGCCAAGCCCCTGGGGCTGCCCGGCCAGACCCTGATCGAATGGGGTGGCGCACAGCGCTGGGTCCATGCCGACGCGGCCGATGCCGCAACGATACGCACCAGTGCTGCCAAGGCTGGCGGCCATGCGACGCTGTTTCGCGGTGGCGCGCGCGACGACGTATTTCATCCCCTGCAGCCGGCGGTGGCAACCATACACCGCCGCCTGAAAAACGCTTTCGATCCGGCCGGCATCTTCAATCCGGGCCGGATGCTACAAGACGACTGACATGCAAACCAATCTCGCCGATTTCATCAAGGACACCCCCGAAGGCCAGGAAGCGGATGCGATTCTGCGCGCCTGCGTGCATTGCGGCTTCTGCACTGCGACCTGCCCAACCTATCAATTGCTCGGTGACGAGCTCGATGGCCCGCGCGGCCGCATTTACCTGATGAAGCAGGTCCTGGAAGGCAAGCCCGCCACCCGCAAGACCCAGCTGCATCTGGACCGCTGCCTGACCTGCCGCAATTGCGAAACCACCTGCCCGTCCGGCGTGCAGTACGGCCGCCTGGTCGACATCGGCCGCAAGATCGTCGAGGACCAGGTGCCGCGCGAAGGCGCGGACCGCATGAAGCGCAATGCGCTGAAGGAAGCGCTGCCGCGGCGCTGGCTGTTCTCGCCAGCGATGAAGGCCGGCCAGATGTTGCGCCCGTTCCTGCCGCGCGGCCTGCAGAACAAGGTGCCCGCGCCGCGCCCGGCCGGCGCCTGGCCGCGCCGCAGCCATGCGCGCAAGATGCTGATGCTCGAAGGCTGCGTGCAGCCGTCGATGTCGCCGAACATCAATGCCGCTACCGCGCGCGTGTTCGATGCGCTTGGCGTGCAGATCGTCACCGCTGCTCGCGCCGGCTGCTGCGGCGCGATCCGTCATCACCTGAACGACCACGAGGAAGCGCGCGACGATATGCGCCGCAACATCGATGCCTGGTGGCCTTATGTGGAAGCGGGCGCGGAAGCGATCGTGATGAACGCTTCCGGCTGTGGCGCGATGGTGAAGGAATACGGCCATCTGCTGGCGCAGGATGCGGCCTATGCCGAGAAGGCCCGCCGCATCTCGGAGCTATGCCGTGACCTGTCCGAGCTGCTGCCGGACTTCGAAGCCGAGCTGAAGGGCAAACTTGGCGATGGCATCGACGCAGCGGTGGCCTGGCATCCGCCGTGCACGCTGCAGCATGGACAAAAGATCCGCGGCAAGGTCGAAGGCCTGTTGCGCGCGGTTGGCGTCGATGTGCGGCTGTGCCATGACAGCCACCTGTGCTGCGGCTCGGCCGGCACCTACTCGGTGCTGCATCCGGACCTGTCCTATACGCTGCGCGACCGCAAGCTCTCGAACCTGAAGGACACCGGCGCTGAAAAGATCGTGTCGGCCAACATCGGCTGCATCACGCATCTGCAGTCGGGTTCGGATACGCCGGTCGAACACTGGATCGAGCTGATCGACGACGCATTGATGAAGCGCGCGGCAGCCAGGGCCTGAACCGCGCGCAGTTGAGCTACGCGCCGGCAATCCCATTCAGAATTGCCGGCGCGTGTTCCTATTTACACCTCAACTTCCGACTCGGAAGATTGCGCCTCGTCGTCATCGTTGCCATCGATGACGACTGAAGTCAGTCTGACGCCGGTCCCATCGTCTCCCTCGTTATTCGTTTCCGGTGCGCTGCGCACTGGGGAGTTGGTCCTGCCTTTCAATGACACCGGTGCAAAGCGGGAATTGGTTGAGGTCGGCGTCGGAGAGAGTGCTTCCTCCTCGTCATTTACCTCTTCGACGCGCGGAAGGTCTCCTGCGGAGAGCGATCTCATGGAAGCCTGCGACCGTAGCTTCGCCCGCGTTTCATGGTCCGAGACGATAAAGCGCTCGTTGTCCTCATGGTGCACATAGCTTCCGCAACCGATGAATTCCCGCGCTGGCTGCGTCAGCAAATCGATCATCCCCAACAGGAAGAGATGAAGGGTCGTCCACTCGGTACGGAGCATGAAGTTCGGCATCGCGATCAGAAGCAGATTGGAGACGAGATTCTTCAGCACGATTTCTAGCGTGCTGTCATCCTCCGTATCGATCGTGAACCAGGAAATCTGCGTGATCAGCAGCATGTAGACCAGCAGGCAGCTGTACTTGCCGAGCAGGCCGGCAATGGTATCGAATCGCTTGCCGGGCACTTCGCCAAAGAATTGCTGATCCGTGAAACCCTTCGTCCAACTCGTCTGGAAGCCGGCGCTTGCCTCTTCCCCGAGCCATCCTTTCAAGGTACAGCGCGCTTGCGTATTCAGGATCTGCATTTGCTTGAACTTGAGCTTTTCTTCGATGTCGATATGCCTGTCCATAGTGATGGGCATGGTCTGCTCGGCTTTGAGCAAGGCCACTTCGGCTCGGAGCTTCTTCAGTTTCAGGAGCTGAATTTCTGGCGTCTCGGTGAGTTTTTCCGCGGCCGCGTACTGGTTTTCGGGCAGTGTCTGCCGACACTGCGCCTTGCGCGCCTTCTGTATGAAGTACATCGTCAACGCACCAGCCATCACGCCTGCTAAACAATGCGTTGTTGCATTGAGTGCGCGCCATCCAGGCAGGTTGCGTTGCTCGCGGCTGCGCACGGTCAGGTCCCAAATGATGCCGCGCAGGCCGTAGAGCCCGCTGTAGGAAAAGTACGGAAGGTCATCCGTGCGCAGCTTGGCAAACCAGGCCTTGGTACTGGCGCTCATGCCACCCAGCTCCTGCACATATTGCTTCTGCGTCAGCATGCGATCGCCTCCCTTGGCGGCCGGTCGGTGGATCTTGGGTGCCTTGACCCGGTATCCGCAGCTGCGAACCAGCGCGAATTTGGCGCGCCGTACATAGGCGCGGGCAATCTTCGGATAGATCCCATCCGCCGCTTCGCTTCGCCATGTCGTCATCCTGATCAACGGAATCAGCCGCTCGGACAACATCCAGGTAAATGCATTGAGGCCGAATGATATCCATGGATTGCCGTAGTACTTTGCGAAAAAGGTGCCTATCCCAAAGCAGCCGGTGAATGCAAAGGCTCCGGCCGCGAGATCCCATGCTTCCTTCCTGGTGATCGGCAAGCCGCAGATGCGCTGGTGCGCAAGCTCCAGTTTCGCTGCGCAATAGGCATCGAGCTCGGCCGAGGCCAGCAGCAAGTCGCAGTGTTCATTGAGAAGCGCGACACCGTCCTTGCCGAGCAGTTTGCCCAGCATAGTCTCGACCCTTTCCAGTTCACACAAGGTGTCGTCGGAGGGCATGGTCGAACCATTGGCCTGCAGGCTGCGGCGATGTGCAGCGAGCCATATCGATTGCTGGACGGTCAGGCGCACTAGCTGATCGTCCGACAATTGCTCAAGCGCGCTGGCATCGGCGTGAAACGTATCCGGGCGCAGCCCATCGGCGTGGGCCTGCAGGTGTGCCCGTGTCAGCACGCCTCGACCATCGCTTGAGTCGTAGCCAGCGATGTTAGCGTCATCGGCTTGTTGCATTCCATTGGCAGCGCCGTTCGACAATGCGCCAAGCGTGCCGCGGCCAAAGCCTGAATTGCCTGTTGGTCTCATGATTTACCTATAGCCAAAGCCCATACAGCGGCGTCGGCATGGCTCCTGACGCCGCATGGGCAAATGTACGGATGGAAAACGCCCATACGGACCACCGTCGACAAGGTCAGCAGGCGGGTCGTATGTGACGAAGATATCGGCTGTGGGATGTGCCGCGAACTGTTCAGCCTGGTGTGGCTGAACATGGTGAGTGAATTGTTCCGGATGAGAACGACGGCTATGTAACGATTTTTACATTGTCGTTCCCGAGCTGTGCGGGGAAAGCAGCGCCAAAAGCGCGCACATCATTGCTCTTCTTCACTGGGGCAGCAGCGGAGAATGCGATTGCGCAGTCCGGCCAGCGCGCCAAATGCAACGCGGGCGCCGAACTCCGCTTCCCTTCGAAAGATGAAGCCTGCATAGATTTGTGCGCTTGGCGCGGCGATGCTTGCCGCAGTACGCCATGCCAACGCGCCCGAGGCGATGAAAGGCTTTGCCAGCCCGGCAGCCAGAGCGCCCGGCACCTGGGATGTGAACTTGCCGATGGCAGTGGCAATCGTGTTGAGCCGCTTGCCCGGCGCTTCGACGTCCACGCCGACCGCTTCGCGCTTTTTCTGCCAGAGCGTTTCCAGTTCATAGGAAATCGATGAGAAGCCCCCGGACTTTTGCCGCGCCTTGTACAGCATTGCCAGCACCGCGTCGCGCACCTGCTGCAGGCGCTCCTTGCGCATCGGTTCCTTTTCCTTGGAAATCCTGTCATCGCAGTTATTGCGCAGCGATTCCAGATAGCCGGCGAGCAAATGCCAGGTAGCGCGGGACATCGTCACCGTTTCCTTGCCCGTACCGCGCCAGGCGCGCGTCAACTGTATGGCTTCGGCCGTGAGCGGGCCGGCGACGGTACCGGCCAGCAGCCGGCTGCCAAGGTTGTAGCCCAGGCTCTGGTATAGCGTCGATTCGCCGAGCATGTCGGGCATGCAATTGCGGATGCTATTGGAGATGGCGTAAATACCGTAGGGAATATCGCTGTCGCCCATCTTCGCTACATACAGTGCGCTCAGGCTCGTTCCTTTCCTTTCCAGGTATTCCGCCGCGTTCAGCCTCAGCGTTTTACCGCTGGCGGCATCCGGCCATTCAAACTTTCTGTTGCACTCGAGTGCGCTGGTGCCATCGATCGCTTCGCGCCATGCGCGTGCGCGCAATCGTTCGTATTCGTTGTAGCTTTCCAGCGTTGTATTGCCCCACGAGGTCGCGCGGATCATTGCCAGGAGCGGCTCGCACACGGTCCACGATATGGTCGACACCAGCGGCCCCAGCAGCAGCTCCGCCGCATAGCCGGCCAGGGGCGCACCGGTCAGCGCGGTCAGCGCCGCGCCGGCCGCTGGTCCATACAGTGTTCCAACCACGGTGCCCGGGCCGAAGCAGAGCCAGTAGCCGCCGAGGCCGGAAGCCAGTGTCCATAGATGCTTGGTGACGCGGCCCGCTTCTCCCGGCTTGAGGTAGTAATCCTGCTCGGCATTCCAGGCCTGAACAAAGGCATGCCATTTGGCCATCGTCTCGTTCGTATGCACCGAGTCCAGCAGGATGGCCGGGTCGCTCATTTCGGCGTGACGGTCGAGTCGGGCTTGAATGGATTCCAGCTTCGCCTGCGTCGTTTCGATCTCGTCCCCGAGTGTTGCTATCGCTTTCTTGAGTGCCGTCACTTCCAGAGGGTCGTCATCGACATCCTCCAGCAGAAACTCCCTCGTTCCTTTGCTTGACATGCTCTTCGGGGCTTTGCGCTTGAGTTCCTGTTCCAGGTGCAGCAGGCGCTCTGACAGCGTGTCGAGCTCTTGCGTCGTGCGCGCGAGCTCCTTGCTTGCCTGCTCATTGCCGAAATGGAAAACCGTTTTCAGCTTCTTCAGCCGCTTGATTGACAGCGGATCACGCATGCCCTCAGCGAATGGCGCATGCATGCTCGGGTCCGCGCGCTCCATGTCGATGAGTGGCGTGCGGCTCGGCGTTTTGAACTTGGCCTTGTGATACGGGGAGGTTTTACCGTTGGTTTCATCGGCCCCGCGCTTGCGCGTTTCGGTCGATGAATCCGCATTGGCACGACTCGCATACCCGTCTGGCGATGCGCCGTGGCGCCGTTTGACCGGAGATCCGACTGGAGAAGCATCCACGATCCGCTCCTTACGCCATACCGTTGAAGAACTGCGCACGCTCGCTCACCGCCGCGCCTGCCATGCCACCACCGTCCGCGTCTTCCTGCAGCGACGCCTGGAATGCCTTGGCCTGCTGTGCATAGATGCGGAATGCCGCAGCCAAGGTTTCCGGCTCGATTTTCTCCGGCAGCATGAAATGCACGACGAACAAGCCATGGCCACTGGCCGGATCCAGCGAGTAGACGCCATTGGTCTTGGCGCCGGAAAGCAGGTTCATCACCAGCAGCTGCTCCCAGGCGGAAAGGCGCGATTCTTCGGGAATCGGCCCCATGTCGACATAGCAGTAGAGCACGTCCGGGCTGTCCTGCTCATCGAAGAAAAGCGCGAGATCGATGCCGTCGATCTGTACGCGCCCGCTGGTGCCGAGCGACTCGCAATCGGCCTGGCCGAGGGACTGCGACAACTGTCGGCACAGGTTCTTGAATTCGGTTTCCGTCATCGGTGGTCGGTGGAGAAGCCACGGCCCACCGAAGCGGACGAGCCGGGCAATAACAACAGCGAGGAATATCCTTCGCCCGCCAGACTCGTTGCGTTGCGGGCGAAAAGACGAAATGAAGGCGATCAGACCTGATACGGGACGCATGCAACCGGACCGCATTGCACGCCCAAAATCTGATCGCCAGCCTGAGTAACGCGGGCCTGTGGTCAGTTCCTGGGCGATTCTTCCCGCCGCACCTCAGCTTTCGCTGTCGTCCGCATCGATGAGCCGGGACGGGTTAGCGGCACGGCTTGCGCTTTTGACCATCCGCGTGCGCTCATCGTGATGCGTGTCGTT
Organism: Noviherbaspirillum pedocola; assembly: GCF_016632335.1. Classification (GTDB taxonomy): domain Bacteria; phylum Pseudomonadota; class Gammaproteobacteria; order Burkholderiales; family Burkholderiaceae_D; genus Noviherbaspirillum_A; species Noviherbaspirillum_A pedocola. The sequence continues at coordinate 91,325 of NZ_JAEPBG010000018.1, read as the reverse complement.
AAACGGACTGTCTGTCGCCCGGCTATCGGATGAGTTGGATGGCTGGCCGTTTTCGCCGGGGAAGAGATTGCGCCTGGCAGTTGTCCGCGGAACCGTGGTGACATGGTCTTCTGCGCCTTCATCGTCATCGTCGTACGCGTCGTCGTCATCCTCCGCTGCGCAGCAGCAGGCAGCCATGGCGCTGTACATACCCTTGAGCGCGCCGAAGGCCACGCGATATGCGCCTTGCCATTCAAGCCGCGAATTGAAGCCGGGCCAGGCGACCAGCGCGAGCGGCTGCGCGATGTGCCGCAGCACCCGGCCAACCGGATCGATTCGGGCGCCGGTGAGTCGCTGGTAGGGCGCCGCCAGATAGGATATCCCCACGCCGCAGGCCAGGCTGGTGATGCGTCCGGCCATGCTGCACAGCGTATCGAGCCGCTTGCCGGAAATGTCCGGCCCGGTGGCGACCGCGCGGCGCTTGCCTTGCCACATGACGTTCAGGTCGTACCAGAAACCGCTGAGGATGCCAGTCTTGGCCTGGGCGGTCGCCAGCTGCGTCACGAGTTCCTTGCGCTTTTGTTCGAGCAGGTATTTGTCCTTGTGCAGATACTTGCTGCGCGGCGTGGCAGTCTTATTCTTGTTCAGTTCCTTATCGATATCATCGATGTACGAACGCAGAAAGCGCGCTTCCAGCTCCCATACATGCAGGCTTTTCGTGACGACTTCCCGCCCATTGGTGCGGGAAGCGAGCCACCGCCGCAGGCCCTGCGAGATCAGCATCGCGAACGCGCCGGACAACATGCCGGCAACGAACTGCAGGCCAAGGTCCGCGCCCGTGACCTTGCCGTTGTAGACCGGGTTAGGAGGTATGACCCAGATATTGTGCTGCGTATCGTTGTACATCGGCCGCTCCGGGCCGAGCTGGTTGTAGAAGTCCATGCCCATGAATTCGACGACACTGTTCTTGGCGCTGTAGAAAACGGTAAACACGAAGAATGGCATGTCGTCGGTCAGCATCTTGTCCGCCCATTGCACCCAGGCCACCTTGTCGATCCAGTTCAAAAAACCGCATCGATCGGCCTCAGGCGAACAGCCATGTTTCTCGGCCCATTCCGCCCAGTCGTTACCGCGCCGCAGGAACTCATGCGCGCTCACCACTTCCGGCTCTCCGCCATCCGGATCCGGGATGATGAACTTCAGTTTCGGCTCCATGCCTGCGCATTGCCGGAACATGTCTCCGACGTCGCGCGCGCGTACGCGTTGCCGTTGCAGCGCGCCTTCGGCCGACGGGTTGGTCCAGGTCACCGACCGTATCGCTGTCCAGAAGGGTTCGAACAGCGTATGCATTGCTCCGGCGACCGGCGCCACCAGCCAGGGTATGCCCAGGCCGCGGGACAGCATGGTTCCGGTGCCGAAGGGAATGGCATAGGCGCAGGTGCCCGACGCCAGCGTCCAGCCGTATTTGGCCCAGCTCGCCTTCTGCGTGCGCTGGTAATCCTTCCACACGGTGTTGAAGTCATTCTCGGCTTCGCGCGTGTCTTCCGATTTGACCCGGTCCAGGATGGTTCCCGTAACGTCCGGGTCGGCCAGCGTCATGATCGCGGCGACTTCCTGCTGCATGCGGCGTCGGTCGGCCGACAGCTTCACCACCTGATCCGCGTAGAGCTGTGCGTGCAGCGTGTTCGGGCCACCTGTCGACTTGGCCTTGCTCAGTTTCTCCTTCATGTCCTCCAAGGTTTCGGTGGTATCCGCGAGTCTGGTGAACAGCTTGCGCATCACGCGCTCCAGGCGCGGATGGGCTTCCCAATCAATGTCATCGGCGTTGGCCACATGCTGCGCATGAATGGCCTGCAGATTCACCGATGACTCGCTCGTGCTGCTTTCCGAGCCGTCAGGCGGCACCTTTGTGGGTTTTTCCTTCGCCAGGTGTTGGAATTTCGGACGATACGGGCGCCCGGCGCTTGCTTTGCTGGCAGCATCTGCCATGTTTTCTCTCCTCTGTAGTCGTACATGCCGGCGTGTCGTGGAAGTCGGCCGGGTTGGCGCAGGGACGTGCCCGATGCGCGAAGCGCAGCATGCGGCGAGGAAAGAGGGGTGGGATTGAGATAGTGCAAGCCTCAACTTGTGCCATCTCAGGGGCGGGAAAGGAAACGGCGGCGCGCGGCCGCCGCATGCATCAAACGATGCCGAGGTGTTCGGTGCCCGAAGACAGGTCGCGTTCCTTGGCTTCCTTGCCGTTGAGCTTGATGGCCAGGCGCAGGTCGTTGACCGAATCGGCGTTGCGCAGAGCATCTTCATAGCTGATGCGGCCGGCTTCATACAGGTCGAACAGCGCCTGGTCGAAGGTCTGCATGCCGAGCTCGCGCGACTTCTTCATGATCTCCTTGATCTCATGCACATTGCCCTTGAAGATCAGATCCGAGATCAGCGGCGAGTTGATCATGATCTCGACTGCGGCGCAGCGGCCCTTGATGTCCTTCAGCGGGATGAGCCGCTGCGAGATCATCGCCTTCAGGTTCAGCGACAAGTCCATCAGCAACTGCGCGCGCCGCTCTTCGGGGAAGAAGTTGATGATGCGGTCCAGCGCCTGGTTTGCATTGTTGGCATGCATCGTCGCCAGGCACAGGTGGCCGGTCTCGGCGAAGGCAATCGCATAATCCATCGATTCGCGGTCACGGATCTCGCCGATCAGAATGACATCCGGCGCCTGGCGCAGCGTGTTCTTCAGCGCCGTGCCCCAGTCGGCGGTGTCCACGCCGATCTCGCGCTGGGTGATGATGCAGTTGCGGTGCGGATGCACATATTCGACCGGGTCCTCGACGGTGATGATGTGTCCGTAGCTGTTCTCGTTGCGGTAACCGATCATCGCCGCCAGCGTGGTCGATTTTCCCGAGCCAGTCGCGCCGACCATGATCGCCAGGCCGCGCTTGGTCATCACGACGTCCTTCAGCGCCGGCGGCAGGCCGAGGTCTTCGAAGCGGGGAATGTCGGTGGTGATTACCCGCAGCACCATGCCGACCCGGCCCTGTTGAATGAAGGCCGATACGCGAAAGCGCCCGAGACCAGCCGGGCTGATCGCGAAATTGCATTCCTTCGTGCCTTCGAATTCGGCGGCCTGCTTGTCGTTCATGATCGCCCGCGCCAGCTCCGCCGTATGCGCGGGCGACAGCGGCTGGTTTGATACCGGCGTCATCTTGCCGTCGATCTTGAAGGCCGGCGGAAAGCCTGCCGTGATGAACAGGTCCGAGCCGTTCCGGCCGAGCATCAGCCGCAAGAGGTCATGCATGAAGCGGGTTGCCTGTTCGCGTTCCATCGCGTCTTCTCCTTGTTGCGGACCTTAGCCCGGGAAGTTTTCCGGCATCTTCGCCGCGGCGCGCGCGGCAGCGGCGGAAATCACATTGCGCCTGACCAGGTCGGCCAGATTGCTGTCCAGCGTTTGCATGCCGAGATTGGCGCCGGTCTGGATTGCCGAATACATCTGCGCGATCTTCGCTTCGCGGATCAGGTTGCGGATCGCTGGCGTGCCGAGCATGATCTCGTGCGCTGCGACACGGCCCAAACCATCCTTGGTCTTCAACAGCGACTGCGAAATCACCGCCTGCAAGGATTCCGACAGCATCGCGCGCACCATTTCCTTTTCATCGCCCGGGAAGACATCGATGATGCGGTCCACGGTCTTGGCCGCAGAGGAGGTATGCAGCGTGCCGAACACCAGGTGGCCGGTCTCGGCTGCGGACAGCGCCAGGCGTATCGTTTCCAGGTCGCGCAATTCGCCCACCAGGATCACGTCCGGGTCTTCGCGCAGCGCCGAGCGCAGCGCATTCGAGAAGGAATGGGTGTGCGGACCGACTTCGCGCTGATTGATCAGGCATTTGCGCGACTCGTGCACGAATTCGATCGGATCCTCGATGGTCAGGATGTGCGCGTATTCGTTTTCATTGACATGGTTGACCATCGCCGCCAGCGTGGTCGACTTGCCCGAGCCGGTCGGGCCGGTCACCAGCACCAGGCCGCGCGGCTTCAAGGCCAGCTCGGCGAAGATCTTCGGCGCGTTCAACTGCTCCAGGCTCAGGATCTTCGACGGAATCGTGCGCAGCACGGCGGCCGCGCCGCGGTCCTGGTTATAGGCGTTCACACGGAAGCGCGCCAGGCCCGGAATCGCGAACGAAAAATCGCATTCCAGGTTTTCTTCATACGCCTTGCGCTGGCCGTCGTTCATGATGTCGTAGATCATGCCGTGCACTTCGGCATGGTCCATCGGCGGCAGGTTGATGCGGCGCACATCGCCATGCACGCGGATCATCGGCGGCAGGCCGGCGGAGAGATGCAGATCGGAAGCCTTGTTCTTGACGGCAAAGGCTAGGAGTTCGGAGATGTCCATTTATAATCGCTGGCCCGCAAGGCATGAGAGTTGGGAAAGTATCGCCGGGCCGCATCGGCCGGGAGTGAGACGGGAAACCGTAAAAATGTTTCCGTAAGACATCAAATTATGTCGTCAATCGCAGAGAACTTGCAAGCTGTTGCGCGCGCCATCGTTGCTGCGGCGCGAAATGCCGGGCGCGAGCCGCGGGAAATCAGGCTGCTGGCGGTATCGAAGACCTTCGGTGCGGACGCAGTGATCGAGGCAATGGCCGCTGGCCAGACCGCCTTCGGCGAAAACTATCTGCAGGAAGCGCTGGACAAGATGGCCGAACTCGGTCGCATCGCGCCCGAGCTGCAGCCCGAATGGCATTTCATCGGCCCGATCCAGAGCAACAAGACCCGCCTGATCGCCGAGCACTTCGCCTGGGTGCATTCGGTGGACCGCTTCAAGATCGCGCAGCGGCTGTCCGACCAGCGTCCTTCGCACCTGCCGCCATTGAACATCTGCCTGCAGGTCAACATCAGCGGCGAAGCCAGCAAGAGCGGCGCGACGCCGGAGGAAGTCCCTGCGCTCGCGCAGCAGGTGGCGCTCCTGCCAGGACTGAAGCTGCGCGGCCTGATGGCCATTCCCGAGCCGGCCGAGGATGAGGCGGCGCAGCGCGCGCCATTCCGGCAGCTGCGCGAACTGGCCGAGGCGCTGCGCGCGCAAGGCATCGCCATCGACACGCTGTCCATGGGCATGTCGGCCGACATGGCGGCCGCGATCGCCGAAGGCGCGACCATGGTGCGTATCGGCACCGCAATTTTTGGAAAACGGGATTATGCAAACTGAAATGAAGATCAGCTTCATCGGCGGCGGCAACATGGCCGCCGCGCTCATCGGCGGCCTGGCCGGCCGGCTTGCCGCAGGCGCCAACATCCATGTGGTGGATATCAATGCCGATGCGCTGGCGCGGCTGGCGCAGCGCTTTGGCGTGTCGAGTGCGCATGCGATCGATGCGCAGGTCGCCGCCAGCGACGTCATCGTGCTGGCGGTCAAGCCGCAGCAGATGCGCGAAGTCGCGGCGCAGCTTGCGCCGCATCTCGGCAAGCAGCTGGTGCTGTCGATTGCCGCCGGCATCCGCGGCGCGGACCTGTCGCGCTGGCTCGGCGGGCATGGCGCCATCGTGCGCACGATGCCGAATACGCCGGCCCTGGTCGGCCGCGGCATCACTGGTATGGCGGCCTTGCCGGGCGTATCCAGCGAGCAGCGCAATGCGGCCGATGCGATCCTGAAAGCGGTCGGCGACACCGTGTGGCTGGACGACGAAACCCTGATCGATCCGGTCACCGCGGTCTCGGGCAGCGGCCCGGCCTATGTGTTCTATTTCATCGAGGCGATGCAGCAGGCGGCTTCCGAGATGGGGCTGTCGGCTGAGCAGGGCCGCCGGCTTGCGATCGCCACCTTCACCGGCGCGGCCGAGCTTGCGGCGCAATCGGACGAGCCAGTCTCGGTGTTGCGCGAGCGCGTGACCTCCAAGGGCGGCACCACCTATGCGGCGCTGACTTCGATGGACGCGAGCGGTGTGAAGGAGGCGATCGTGAAGGCAATGCATGCGGCGGCGGCGCGGGGCAGGGAGCTGGGGGAGGAGTTCGGGAAGGATTGAGCAGTTGCTCCCGTCGCTTGGCCGCTATAATCGCCTGTATCTACGTTAATGGATATACATTAAGCCATGAACTTGCAAGTCGCAAAATGGGGTAACAGCCTGGCAGTGCGTATTCCGGCGGACTTGGTGCGTCGATTCGGCCTGAACGATGGCGATCAGCTTCAGGCGAGCCTCACGGTGGATGGCGGACTTTGCCTGCGCCATGCGGCCTGGGACCGTAAAGCCTTTGCTCGCCAATTGGATGCCGCGCGCGAAGAGATGGCGCTCGGCGAGTCGGTGATGGAGGAATTGCGCCGCGGCGCGCGCTACTGATGATTTACGTCGATACCAGCGTGTTGGTCGCGCTATGCACCAACGAGCCGAAGAGCTCCGATGTGGCGCGCTGGTATGGCCGCTGCAGCGATGAACTGATTTCGGCGATGTGGTGCGTGACGGAATTCGCAAGCGCGCTTGGAATCAAGCAGCGCACCGGCCAGATCACATCGGCCCAAGCACAAAATGGCTGGCAGCAATTCGAGCGTTTGTGCTCTCACGATTTGCAGCTGTTTCCCATCGATCCCGCTACCTTTCACCGTGCCGCCATGCTCACACTGCAAGCGGACAGCGGCCTGCGCTCGGGTGACGCCCTGCATCTGGCAGCTGCGCTGGATGCCAGCGCATCAAGCATGGCGACCCTGGATACCGTTTTGGCAAAAAATGCCGTGCAAATGAAGTTAAAGCTGATAAAGCTATAGCTATGCGCAGGTTGGGCTGCCAAGCCCAACATCGGGCACCTGCGAACCGCGAGCACGTTGGGCTTCCTTCGTCAGCCCAACCTACGAGCCGGCACCCGCCTCACTTCCTGCGCAACACCTTCGTATGCCCCGGCGGCGGCTCATTCAACACCGCCCAGAACATCCCCAGATCGGCGATCGCCTTCATGAAGTCGCGAAACTCCACCGGCTTGACCACATAGGCATTCACACCCAGCTGATAGCTGCGGATGACGTCCTGCTCTTCCTTGCTGGAGGTCAGCATCACCACCGGCAGGCTGCGCAGCTCCTCGCATTCGCGAATCTCCTTCAACACTTCCAGGCCGTCGATCTTCGGCAGCTTTAAGTCCAGCAGCACCACCGCCGGCTTGCCTTCGGGCCGGTGCGCATAATCGCCGCGGCGATACAGATAGTCCAGCGCCTCGGCGCCGTCCTCGACCACGATCACTTCATTGGCCAGCTGGCTGCGTTCCAGCGCAATCAGTGTCAGTTCGAGGTCCTTCGGATTGTCCTCGACCAGCAATATCGGTTTGAGCATCGTGCGCCTTGACTAAGAGATTCAGGTGGGTAGTTTCTTGGGGATGGCGAAGGAAAACACTGCGCCTTCGCCCGGCACGCCTTCGGCCCAGGCGCGGCCGCCGTGGCGCTCGACGATGCGGCGCACATTGGCAAGCCCGATGCCGGTGCCTTCGAATTCTTCCATCCGATGCAAGCGCTGGAATACCGCAAACAGCTTGTGCGCATATTCCATCGAGAAGCCAACGCCGTTGTCGCGCACATGGAAGATGTGCTCGTCTTCGGTTTGTTCGGAGGAGATGGTAATGACGGCGGGGGTGCGAACGCGGCTGTATTTTACGGCATTCGATACCAGGTTGAAGACGGCCAGTTCCATGAAGGTCGGGTCGCACTGTATCGTCGGCAGGCTGCCGATATGCCAGTCGATGCGGCGATCGCCGGCATCCTGGGCAGCGCGCTTCACCGCGGAGCGCACCACCTGGTTCATGTCAGTCGTCATCGGATGCAGCGCCGAGCGGCCCATCTGCGAGAACGACAGCAGATCGTCCACCAGCTTGCCGGCAAAGCGCGCCGCCTCGCCGATGTTCTTCAGATACCGGTTCCCCCGGTCATTCAGGTTCGGTCCCTCAAACTCGACCAGCAGGTCGGTATAGCCGACGATGTGCCGCAGCGGCGCGCGCAGATCATGCGACACCGAATACGAAAACGATTCCAGCTCCTTGTTGGCGCGACCGAGTTCATCGGCCAGGCCCGCCATTTCCTCGGCGCGCGCCAGCACGATGCTGAGAATCGCGCCGCGGAATTCCAGCGCCGCCTCGAGTTCGCTCTGATGCCACGGGTCGGCGGTGCCGCGCACCGTCTCGCGCCAGCTTTCGAAACTCTTGCGCGGCGTCAGCGGCTGCGCGGCATTGCCCTGCAGCGCCTTGTGCGCCGGGTTGCCGGCCCATTCGACTTCCTGCACCACCTCGGGCCGAAACCAGATCACGTAATGCCGGTAATTTCCCGATATCGATACCGCCAGCATGCCGCTGGCACAGGCGGCGTATTGGGCAGCGGGGGGAAATTCGCGCGACAGCGCATTGCTGTGCACCAAGTCGCCGCCGGCATGCATGCCCAGCCATTCCACCAGCGCGCCGACCTGCGTTTCGCTCGGCGTATCGCCGAACAGGATGGTCTGGCCTTCGAAGACCAGCGCCGCGCCCGAGGCATTCATCAGCCGCAGCAGGTCCGGCGACGCGTTTCGCATGCTGGCGACGAATTCATCGCCCCGGCTCAGCACCGCGAGCAGTGACACCAGCTTGCTGCGCAGCGCCAGGCGATATGCATATTCCTTGCCCTCGATGATCGATTCGATGCGCAAGGAAAGGATCTGCCCAAGCTGCTCGCAGGCGGAGCGCACTTCGAAGGGCACGAACTTCGCGCTCGCATGGTGGCAGGAGATCATGCCCCACAGCCGTCCCTTGATCACCAGCGAAATCGACATCGACGCGATGGTGCCCATGTTTTTCATGTACTGCACATGCACCGGCGACACCGCGCGCAGGCCGGCATAGGACAGATCGGTCGGCTTGCCGGTGGCCGGGTCCTGCGCCGGCACCAGCGGCGCGGGCCGGTAATGCGCATCCGCGATCAGGCGCACCGGGTTGTCCACGTACAGCCGCCGCGCCTGCGCCGGAATGTCCGAGGCCGGAAAGCGCTGGCCGATGTAGGACGGATAACCGGGCTCCAGCGTCTCGGCGATCACCTGCGAATCGTCGTTGTGATCGAAGACATACAGAAAGACGCGGCCGAAGCCGGTCACCTCGCGAATCGTGCGCACCGCGTACTCGCTGATGGCATCGATCGAATCGACATGCGCCACGGTCTTCAGGAAGCGGCCGAGCAGCGAGTACAGCAGGCGGAAGTCGGCGCTGTGGCTTCTGGGCGCCGGCTCGAACTCCACCATCGTGGCATTGCCGATGCGATGCGCGATCGCATCGAAGCAGCCGGCCTCGCCGATGTCCACCGCGCCGGCATAAATTGGCTGCGCCTGCACCGCATCGCCGGCCAGCGCCGCCGCGACGACACCGGCATTGGCCTCGCCGATCAGTTCGCCAAGGCGGTGGCCGAGCAGGGACTGCGGCTGCCGTCCGAGCAATGCGTCCACGTTCGCGCTCGCCTGGCGTATGGCGAGGTCGTCCTCGGAAATCGACAGCAGAAAGCCATGCGGCTGTATCGCGCCGGGGATGTGGATCGGCTCCCGGTCGCACTGGGTGAGATCGGGATAGTCGGCATGCTTGTCTGTCGAAGCGGGAAGAATCATGGGGACAGGCTGGTCTGCGGTGGAGGCGGATCGGCGCGGCGGCCGCTGCGGGGTGAAATGGATGCGCCGTATTCTCGCAAATTTTGCTTGACGCCGTTGTAACAGTCAGGCGCCGGGGAATGTACTTCCGGATACAGACCAGCGGATGGGCCGGCTACGGATCGGATGCGCTGGCCGGAACGGCATGATCCCCTGCGAGGCCGTTCGTCGATGGCTCAAACGATTGTTCGGCAGCTTGAATGCGCTTCGACGCGTCGTTACAAAGCCGGGAAGCGGTGAGCCTCACTCCCGAGGGCAAGCCCGATACGCCCATCCGCTTGCTGCAAGAGCGAATCGATGCCGAGTGCAGGGTCACGTGCGCATCGCCGCAATGCCGGAGCGTCAACCATTGCGGCAACCAACTGGAACTGGGAATTGGAGCTGGTCTAAGTCGGAATTGGCATCGCTGCTCGAACAAAGCCTGATCCGCGCCGATATCAAGCTTTGCGCCGGCGAGTCCCCGGATACGACGCTGCGCCTGCTGGAAACGCAGCTTTGCCTGGCACAGCTCGCACCCCTGCAGCAGCAGTGAGCACTACGCCTGGAACCTCGCGTGGTAGAAGTCCAGCTTCACCGGCACTGCGCCTGACATCATGCCCCGCCCGTCAGCAATACCGCGACGGGCCGTCGGTCCAGCAAGCTGCCCAGCGCAATGCGCTCGCCATCCAGCCCCACCGTCGCATTCGGGGACAACACGTCGCGCCATCCCGACATCGCCTGGGGCAACAGCAGCTCGGTGCCATCCCACGCGCTGCCATCGCCATCCGGCAGCGGCCCGCGCGCCGGCAACCGCAGTGCCGCCACCAGCAGCGTTTGCCCGCCATGCCGACGCAGGAAGGCAATCACATGCCTTGCCTGCGGGCCGCTCACCTGCAGCGGCAGGTAATCACCATCGGCGAACAGTGCCGGCTGCTTTTCGCGCAATGCCAGCATGCGCGCAATCAGCGTCTGCTTGATCTGGCCCTGCTGCCACAGCATGTCGTCGAAGTCGCGCTGCGCCGCTTCCGACTGCAATGACGCGGCGCGCGCCGCATAGTCCACCGGCCGGCGGTTATCCGGATCCACCAGCGAGAAATCCCAATACTCGGTGCCCTGGTACAGATCCGGCACGCCGGGCGAGGCCAGGCGCAGCAGGGTTTGCGCGAGGCTGTTGCACACGGTGGGCAAGGCCAGCCGGTCCACCCATTGCCGCAGCTCGCGGATGAAGCCGGCATCGGCGAAGAGCGCATCGAGAAAGGCGCGACAGGCGCTTTCGTAATCGGCGTCCGGCAGCACCCAGCTGGAGACGCGCTTGGCTTCGCGCAGCGCCTTTTCCTGCCAGGCAGCGATGCGCTCGGCATAGGCCTTGACGCCTTCCCCATCGTCCGGCGACAGCGCGAAGGGCCAGGCGCCAAGCAGGGTTTGATACAGCATCAGTTCATCCGCGGGCGTCGGCGCGACGCGGCCATCGGGCAAGGTCGCGCGCCGCGCCGCATGCGCCCCCATCCAGCGCCGCACCGACTCGGCCCATGCATGCGGCAGCTCGGACAGCGCCGCCAGCCGGGCGCGCGCATCCTCGCCGCGCTTGTGGTCATGCGTCGCGGTGGCGAGCAGGTTGTGCGGAAAGTCGCGCGCGCGCTCTTCATTGGCGCGATGGAAGGCTTCGGGCTTCAATGAGAAGCGGCCCGGATCGGCGCCGACTTCATTGCGCGACAACAGCGGACCATAGCGATAGAAGGTCGTGTCCTCGACTGCCTTTGCAGCCAGCGGCGGCGTCAATTGCTGGAAGCGCCGGATCGCGGCCAGGCGCAACGTGCGCGCGGCCTCATCAGCCACGTCCTGCGGCGCCTCGCCGCCAAGCCAGGCGAACAAGGCATCGAGCACCGGCATGTCGGCCGCGCGCACGCAGGCGCGCGCTTCATCGATGGCCGTCTGCAGCAGCGCGCGGTCATGCGCATCGCCGCCGGCTTCGGACACATAGCTGCGATACGCCGGAAACGACACCAGCACCTCGGTCAGCACGCGGCGGATCGCCGAGGCGGCGATGTCGCGCGTGGCCAGGTCGCTGCGGGCCACCGCGCGCAGCGCGCGCACCAGCGCTTCGAGTTCGCCGACGAAGTTTTCCGCCAGCAGTTGCCGGCGCGCGGAGCGCACCTGCGTTTCGAAAGATTGCGCGTCGCCAGTGGCTTCATGCCATAGCGACAGGATGGGCGAGCAGCCTTCCGGATCGTGCAGCAGCGCGCCGACCTGGTTCATGAATTCATAGCCCGTGGTGCCATCGATGCCCCAGTCGGTGCGCAGGGTTTCGTCGCCGGTCAGGATCTTCTCGACGACGATGTAGGCGGGTCCGCGCGGCGCATCGGCCGGACGCTGGTCTTCCAGGCTGGTGAGACGCGCGCGCAGCTTGCGGCAATACGCGCCCGGATGCGCGAGGCCATCGACATGGTCCAGCCGCAATCCATCGAGCAGGCCTTCGGCATACAGCCGCAGGATGGTCGCATGCGTGGCTTCGAACACGTCATCGCGCTCGACGCGGATGCCGGCCAGGTCGCTGACTTCGAAGAAGCGGCGCCAGTTGATTTCCTCGGCGGCGTTGCGCCACCAGGTCAGACGATAGTGCTGACGCTCCAGCAAGGCATGCAGCCGCGCCGCGCCCTCGGGCGCTTTCGCATCAAATGCCTGCAGCACGCGGTCGATCGCGGCGCGGCCATCCTCATCGCGCGCATAGCTCTTCAGAAACGCCTTGAGCGCTTCATGCCGCTCCTTCGGATCGGTCTTTTCCGCGACCGCGGCAGCGGCCGGATCGCGCAACACCGCGTCCGCTTCCAGCACGTCGGCATAGGTTTGCGGCGCGAGCGGATAGCGGTTGTCGTAGTAGCCGATATCGAATTCGCCGCAGGCCTCATCAAAGACCAGCGCCAGCTTGCCGTCGCGCAGCGCATCGCCATACGGCTCGCCGAGAAAGGGCTGCAGGAGCTTGCCGGTCAATGCGGTGTCGGCGGCGTTCCAGTCGATGTCGAACCAGTGCGCATAGTCGCTGTCGCGGCCCCATTCGAGCACGTCCTTCCACCAGCGGTTCTCCGGCGTGCCCACGCCCATGTGGTTCGGCACGATATCCATGACCAGGCCCATGCCGCGCGAGCGCAGCTTGTCCACCAGCGCGCGCAGCGCCGGTTCGCCGCCGAGTTCTTCGCTGACCCTGGTCGGATCGACGATGTCGTAGCCGTGGGTAGAACCTTTGCGCGCGGTGAGCAGGGGCGAAGCATAGATGTGGCTGATGCCGAGGTCGGCGAAGTAGTCGACCTGCGGAATCGCGTCGAGCAATGTGAAGCTGCTGTTGAACTGCAGCCTCACGGTGGCGCGGGGAATGCTCATGCTGGTTTTCCTTCGCGCGCGGCGTTGAGCAGATGGATGCGGTTCGCCACTTCGGCGGCATCGAAGATCGAGGCCGCCGCCTGCGGCATGCGCCGGCGCCAGTTCGGGTGTTGATCGATGGTGCCCGGCAGGTTCGGCGCTTCCGGCAGGGCAAGCAGGTCCTCCACCGGGATCATGGCTAATGGCGCCGCGGTCTTGCCGACAAAGGCGATCGCTTCATCGACCGGCGCATGCTCGGGCGGGGGCGGGCCTTCATGCTCGCGCCAGCCCAGGCAGCCGGCCGCGCGCATGGCCTGCCACAAGGCGTGACGGTCGCGGTCGCGTTCGCCGCGCTCGCGCTCTTCATTGCCATGCTCACCAAGCATGTTCAATTGCGCGCGCCAGCCGATGTCGCGCCCGGCCCACCAGCCGGCCACCGTCGGCAGATCGTGCGTGGTGGTGGTGGCCATCGCATCAGGCGACCAGTGTTGCGGCGCGATGTAGCCATGCCAGTCGCGCTGAAAGAACATCACGCGGATGCCGAGCATGCGCTCGGCCGCGAGCCGCTCGGGAAAGCCCTGCGGTATCGTGCCCAGGTCTTCGCCGATCACCACCGCGCGATGGCGCCAGGATTCGAGCGCGATCAGCCGCACCAGGTCGTCGAAGGGAAAGCGCAGGTACGCGCCCTCGGTGGCCGGAAAGCCGTCCGGCACCAGCCACAGGCGCGTCAGGCCCAGCACATGGTCGATGCGCACGCCGCCCGCATGGCGAAAGGCCGAGCGCAGCATCTCGATATAGGCGCCGTAGCCGTGGCGCTTCAAAGCCACCGGCGAGAAGGCGCCCAGGCCCCAGTTCTGTCCCATCGGCCCGAGCACATCCGGCGGCGCGCCGACCGACAGGCCATGGATCATCTGGTCCTGCCGGCTCCAGGCCTGGCTGCCAGCCGGATCGGCACCAACGGCGAGATCGCTGATGATCCCGATCGCCATGCCCGCGGCGCGGGCGCAATCCTGCGCATGCTGCAGCCCGCGCGCGGCCTGCCATTGCAGGAAGGCGTGAAAGCGCACTTCGTCCGCATGCGCGTTTGCGAATGCGGCAATGGCCGGCCCGCGCGAATCGCGGTATTCCTCGGGCCAGCTGCGCCAGTCGCCGTTCTCGCCTTGCGCGCGCCGCCACGCATGCATGGTTTCGAAGCGCGCATGGTCTTCGACGCTGTCGCCGCCGTCGTGGCGGAAGGCGTCGAACTCGGCGCTGCCGCCGGCGTCGATGAAGCGTTGGTACAGCCGGCGCAGCACCTTCAGCTTCCAGTTGGAAGAAGCCGGCCAGTCGATCATGGCATTGCCTTCAAGGCGCGCGGCTTCTTCACCCAGGCCGTCCTCGGCCAGCACGGCACGCAAGGCATCCACGCCCAACACCGCGTCCAGATCGATGTGCAGCACATTGAACAGCACCCGCGTGGATGGACCGTAAGGCGAGAAGCGCTGCAGATCATCCGAGAACATGGCATGCACCGGGCTGATCGCCACCGCCGACGCGCCGCGCAAGCCGGCTTGCTTCACGAAGTCGGCCAACGCGCCGAAGTCGCCGATGCCGGCGTCACCGGGACGCGGCAACGAATACAGCTGCGTGGCGATGCCCCATAGCCGCGGCGCATGCGCGTCAGCCCGGTTCAGCGCGGCAGCGGCATCCTGCACGCTGTAGCAGCGCGGCGGCGCGACCGCGAGCGTGAGCGCATGGCCGGCAATGCGCATGCGGTGATAGCCGGGCGCGGCGATGACGGCCAATTGCAGCGGCGCTTCATCGCCGAGGCGGCCATCGATGCGGCCGCCGCCTTCGAGTTCGATCGCATAGTCCTGTCCGCGCAGCGCCGCATGGTCATCGAAAACGATGGGCGCATCGACGCGAGCGGTGACCAGCGGCGGCAGCGGCCATCCATCCGCGCCGCCGGCAAGGCTGGCCAGGCTTTGCGCGCAGGCGGCATCGTTTTCTGCAGGCAAACCGAGTGCGGCAAGCACCGCGCGCAGCGTGTCATCGGAGACCGTCTTCGGATGATTGAAGGCATCGGTCCATTCGATGGAAATGCCGGCCGCCTCGGCGAGGCGACGCAGCGAAGCATTGCTCACGATGTTTCTCCGTCCTGGCTTGCGCCGTCGTGTGCGCGCTCTTGCGCATTGCTGTCGGCGCCTTCGTTGCCTTCATTGCCTTCGCCATGCTCGCCGTCCGGGGGCAGCTCCTGTTGCGTATGCAGGAGCTCAGCCTCATCGCCGCTCGGCGCTGCGGCTTGCTCTAGCGGCTGCGTCGCGGCCGCAGGCGCGGCCCCGGTGCCGTCGCCGCGTGCGCTCTCGTCGATGGGGCGCACGCCCAACAGCACCGCCGCATGCGCGGCCACGGTGATGCGGTTGTCCTGCACGCTGCGAGGCGCCGGCTGGCCTGCGTCATCGGTCGGCTCGGCGGCATCGGCCAGCACCTGCCAGGGCAGGCGCGGCTCGGGCAGCACGAATTCATGGTCTTCGGAATAGGCATTGATCAGCAGCAGCGTGGCCGATGCCGGACCGCCCGGCTCGGGCCGCGCCACGCGGCGCAGCGTCAGCATGCGGCCCTCGGCGAAATTCCACATGCCCGGCTCCATCGGCCGGCCTTCCTCGTCGAACCAGCTCGCGTCCGGCATGCCGAGCGCGATCTCGCGCTGGCCATCGAAGAAGCGCGGCTGGCGCAAGGTCGGGAATTCATTGCGCGCGGCGATGCAGCGCCGCGTGAACTCCAGCATCGCGCGGCCCGGTTCGGACTCGATCGCGGACCAGTCGAACCAGGAGATCTCGCTGTCCTGGCAATACGCATTGTTGTTGCCGTCCTGGCTGCGCGCGAATTCATCGCCGCCCAGCAGCATCGGCGTGCCGTTGGAAAACAGGAGCGTCATCATCATCGCGCGCCGCACCTTGTCGCGGGTACGGGTGATGCCCTCATCCTCGCTCGGGCCTTCCGCGCCCCAGTTGCAGCTGTGGTTGTCGTTGGCGCCGTCGTTGTTGTCTTCGTGATTGGCGAGGTTGTGCTTCTCGTTGTACGCGGTCAGATCAGCCAGCGTGAAGCCGTCGTGCGCGGTGATGAAGTTCACCGATGCCCAGGGCTTGCGCCGGCGATGGTTGAACAGATCGGCCGAAGCCAGCAGGCGCGCGGCCAGTGCCGGACGCACGCCCGAGTCGCCTTTCCAGAAACGGCGCACATCGTCGCGGTAGCGGCCGTTCCATTCGGCGAAGCCCGGCGGATGATTGCCGACCTGGTAGCCGCCGGGGCCGATGTCCCACGGCTCGGAGATCAGCTTGACCTTTGACAGCACCGGGTCCTGGCGCACCGCGTCGAAGAAGCCGGAGTTCGGATCGAAGCCATGCGCTTCGCGTCCGAGCGTGACGCCCAGATCGAAGCGGAAGCCGTCGACGTGGAATTTCTCGACCCAGTAGCGCAGCGAATCGGTGACCATCTGCAGCACGCGCGGATGCGACAGATTCAGCGTATTGCCGCAGCCGGTGTCGTTGACGCAGTGGCGCGCATTGGCCGCCTGCAGCCGGTAATAGCTGGCATTGTCGAAGCCGCGCCAGGACAGCGTCGGGCCGAGTTCGCTTTCCTCGCAGGTGTGGTTGTAGACCACGTCCAGAATGACTTCGATGCCGGCCGCATGCAGCTGCCGGATCGCATGACGCATCTCGTTGAGCTGTCCATTGGACAGATAGCGTGGCTCGGGCGCGAAGAAGGACAGCGTGTTGTAGCCCCAGTAGTTGCGCAGCTTCTTTTCCATGAGGCGCCGGTCCTGCAGGATCGCATGTACCGGCAGCAGCTCAATGGCGGTGATCCCGAGTTTGACCAGGTAATCGATGGTGCGCGGGTCGGCCAGCGCGGCGAAGGTGCCGCGCGTTTCCGTGTCGATGTGTGGTGCCTGCATCGTCAGCCCGCGCAGATGGGCTTCATAGATGATGGTCTTTTCCCACGGCGTCTCGGGCGGCAGGTCGCGGCCCCAGTGGTAGAAGTCTTCGGTGACGACGGCCTTGGGCATGAAGGCGGCGCTGTCGCGCCGATCGAAGGACAGATCGGCGCGCGAGGATTCGATACGGTAGCCATACACCGCGTCGCTCCAGCGCAGCGAGCCCTGTATCGTCTTCGCATACGGGTCGAGCAGCAGCTTGTGATGATTGAAGCGGTGGCCCTGCTCGGGCTGGTAGGGGCCATAGGCGCGGTAGCCGTAGACCTGCCCCGGGCTCACGCGCGGCAGATAGCCATGCCAGATTTCATCTGTGCATTCGGGCAATGCATGGCGCGCGATCTCGCGCCGGCCAGTGGCATCGAACAGGCACAGTTCGATCTTTTCGGCATGCGCCGAGAACACGGCGAAGTTGGTGCCGTCTCCATCGGGCGTTGCGCCCAGCGGGTACGGCGATCCGGGCAACATGCGGACTTGCGGTCTGGCCAGGGCCATGCGTCAGGTACTCCTCTTCAATAGCATTGCCGACAGTGGCGGCAATGTCAGTTCCAGCGATTGTTCGAAACCGTGGCTGGGCCGCGCTTCAGCGCTGACCACCTCGGGGTTGCCGACGTTGCTGCCGCCATAGACGGCGGCATCGGTGTTGATGATGGTGCGCCACAGGGAAGAGCCGCTGTCGGTTGCGGCCGGCACGCCGAGGCGATAGTGATGGCGCACCACCGGCGTCAGGTTCAGCACCACCAGGATAGGCTCGTCGCCGGCCACCGCGTCGCCGATGCGCAGGAAGGCATGCACGCTGTTGCCGACATCGTCGCCGACCACCCAGCGAAAACCGTGCGGGTCAGCGTCGCTGGTGTGCAGCGAAGGCTCGGCGTCATACACGCGGTTCAGGTCGCGCACCAGCAGCTGGATGCCGAGATGGCGCTCGTCGTCGAGCAATTCCCAGGGCAGCTGCTGATCGTGATTCCATTCGGTGCGCTGCCCGAATTCGCTGCCCATGAACAGCAGCTTCTTGCCCGGATGCGACCACATGAAGGCGAGATAGGCGCGCAGGTTGGCGCGCTGCTGCCAATCGTCGCCGGGCATCTTGGCCAGCAGCGAGCCCTTGCCGTACACCACCTCGTCATGCGAGATCGGCAGCACATAGCGCTCGCTCCAGGCGTAGCTGATGCTGTGCAGCAGTTCGTGGTGATGATGACGGCGGTGGATGGGCTCGCGCTCGATGTAGTCCAGCGTGTCGTGCATCCAGCCCATGTTCCACTTGTAGGTGAAGCCCAGGCCGCCGTGATCGAGCGGCGCGGTCACGCCGGGCCAGGCAGTGGATTCCTCGGCAATGGTGACCACGCCCGGACAGCGCTCGGCCACCACGCGGTTCAATTCGCGCAGAAAGGCCACGGCTTCCAGGTTCTCGCGGCCGCCATGCACATTCGGCAGCCATTCGCCGGGCTGGCGGCTGTAGTCGCGGTACAGCATGGAGGCCACCGCATCCACCCGCAGGCCGTCGACGTGATAACGCTCCAGCCATTCCAGCGCGCCGGAGATCAGGAAGTCGCGCACCTCGTTGCGGCCGAAGTTGTAGATCAGCGTGTTCCAGTCCTTGTGAAAGCCTTCGCGCGGATCGGCATGCTCGAACAGCGCGGTGCCGTCGAACTGGGCCAGGCCGTGCGCATCGGACGGGAAATGCGCCGGCACCCAGTCAATGATCACGCCGATGCCGGCCGCATGGCACAGATCGACGAAGCGGGCGAAGCCCGAGATCGGGCCGAAGCGCGCCGACGGCGCGAATTGCGCCAAAGGCTGGTAGCCCCAGGAGCCGCCAAACGGATGCTCCATCAGCGGCAGGAATTCGATATGGGTAAAGCCCATGTCGACCACGTACGGAATCAGGCGCTCGGCCAGCTCTTCCCAGTTCAGGTTGCGGCCGTCCTCGCGCTGCCACGAGGCGGCATGCACTTCATAGATCGACATCGGCGCGGCCGGCGATTCGCGGTCGGCCCTGGCCGCCATCCAGGCGGCGTCGGTCCAGTCATGCAGATGGACGGGAGCCACGACCGAGGCGGTCGATGGCGGCAGCTCGGTAGCGCGCGCGATCGGGTCGGCCTTTTGCGCCAGCAGGTTGCCGTGCGGGCCGATCATCTCGTACTTGTAGCGCTCGCCGACACCGATGCGCGGAATGAACAATTCCCAGATGCCGGCTTCATGACGCAGCCGCATCGGATGACGCCGGCCGTCCCAGCCGTTGAAGTCGCCGACCACCGAGACCCGCTGCGCATTCGGCGCCCAGACCGCGAAGCGGGTGCCGGCTACGCCGTTGATCGTCATCGGCTGCGCGCCCAGGGTCACGCCCATGCGGTAATGCACGCCGCCGGACAACAGGCCGAGTTCATGGTCGTTCAGCAAGAGGCCGAAGGAGTACGGGTCTTCGGTGTCCTGCACCGTTTCGCCGCCGTTGCCATCGGGCCAGGTGATGCGCAGGCGATAGAACTGGCCGGGCCGCATGCGCGGCAGCGCGCCGGAAAAGATGCCGCGCTCGTCGATCTTCGGCAGTTCGCCGAGCATGCCGTTGCGCAGGCCCACGACCTGCACCCGCAGCGCGCCCGGCTGCCAGGTGCAGATGTGCATGCGCTTGCCGACCGGATGCGGACCGAGCACGGAAAACGGATCGCGCAGGCGGCCTGCCGCGAGCGCATCGCGCGTGGCGGCGTCGAGCGGGGCGGGCGTCGGGATGGGAGTTACTGGCATCTCTTGCTGCATGTCGTCCTCGATGTTCCGGATGGCGGCTCGCTGGCGACTGGCGGGCGGTTTCGAACCCGTTCCCATCACGCGCGCGCACGCAGTGCCTGCGCAGCAAGGTCGGCTTCCTTGGCGCGGGGCATGAGGCTGTTGGCAAACAGCGGCCTGGCGGCTTCCGGCGCGATCTCTTCATACATGCGCAGGTATTTCAGCGCCGGGCCGCTCCAGGAAAAGTCCGGCCGCATCGCATTGCGCTGCATGCGCTGCCAGTGCGCGCCCTGGCTGTAGAGCTGGAGCGCGCGCTCCAGCGCAATCACCATGTCGTCGGCATCGTCGCCGTCGAACAGCACGCCGCTGGCCGAGTCGGCCGGCGCATCGCCATCACCGGCGTCGACCACGGTGTCGCACAGGCCGCCGACGCGCGACGCCACAGGAATCGTGCCGTACAGCATCGAGTAGATCGGCGTGAGGCCATAAGGTTCGAAGCGGCTGCCATGCAGCAGCATGTCGGCGCCGGCGTGCAGCGCATGCGCGAGCTTTTCGCTGTAGCCCATGTGCACCGCGACCCGGTCCGGATGCGCGGCCGCCAGTTCGCGGAAGGCGGCTTCATACGCCTGGTCGCCGCGGCCGAGCACCACGATCTGCGCGCGCGGATGAATGTTCAACAGGCGCGGCAGCGCGGCCAGCGCGACATCGGCCATCTTCTGATGGGTGATGCGGCTACCCAGCGCAATCAGGGGCGCAAACGGTTCGACCGGCAGGCCGGACAGCTTCTGCAGCTCGCGCTTGCAGGAGCTCTTGCCCGACATGTCGTCGACATGGAAGGTGCGCGCAATCAGCGCATCGCTCGCCGGGTTCCAGGTGGCCGTATCGACGCCGTTGGCAATGGCCACCAGCGCATCGCGCCGCGCATTGAGCATGCCTTCGAAGCCATAGCCGAATTGCGGCGTGAGGATTTCGCGGGCGTAGGTATCGGAGACGGTGGTGATGCGGTCGGCATAGGCCACGCCGGCTTTCAGGAAACTCAGCTTGCCCCAGAATTCCGCGCCGTCGGCGCCGCGCATCGCATGCGGCACGCCGAGCGCGTCGGCGGTATCCATAGCCATGTTGCCCTGGAAGGCGAGGTTGTGAATCGTCAGCGCCGAGCCAACGCCGGTGATGCCCTGCGCGCGCAACAGCAGCGGGGCCAGGCCGGCATGCCAATCGTTGGCGTGCAGCACATGCGGGGCCGGGAACACTGTCTCGCCGGCGCAGATGCGCGCCGCGGCATGGGCCAGGTCGCCAAAAGCCAGTGCATTGTCCGGGTATTCATTGCCGTCGGCATCGACATAGGGGTTGCCGCTGCGCACGGCGAAGCGCGCGGTTTCGAGCAGCAGCACCGGCACGCCGGATCCGGGCATCGTACCCAGCAGCAGGCGGCCCGGGCCGCCGCCGGGAAGATCTTCGAGCAGGGGGCCAAGCGGCCGCAGCGCATCGGCCGCAGCCAGCGCGGCCGGATAAGCCGGCATCAGCACTGTCGCATCGACATGACGTTCAACGAGTTCAGCGGCCAGCGCGGAAATCACATCCGCCAGTCCTCCGGTTTTCATCAACGGAACTGCTTCCGACGCGACCAGCAGTACGCGGGCTTTCCCCATCTTGTTTGACTCCCCTTGGTTTGATTGATGACGCCGCCTCGGACTGGACCGTGTGTATGGTGTTCTCGGTGTGTGACGGTAAGAGACGGCGTTGGGAGCCTGTGCAGCGGAAGAGGGCAAAGCGAAACGCGCGGGAGTCAGGCCCGGTTTGGCGCCACTGCCCAGGCCCGGGTAGTCCCGCGGGCCTGGGCAGTGGCGCCAAACCGGGCTGTTTCCACGCGCGTTGCAGCTACCTTTCTCTGCCGCACAGACTCTCGAGAGATTAGCGGCAGTGTTGTCATTCCGGTATCAGCGCTTGCCGCATGGCGGTGTGGGATTCGTCCTACAGCGTCTTGGGATTTTTTCCTTGCGGCAGGGCTTTACTTCTTCGTTTTGCGCTTCTGTTCCGGGATGACAAAGCCGATTGGGCGTTTCGGCGGATCAGGTTCAGGTGTCATCAGTTCGCGGATTGCCTCGAAGACCTGCCGCATCTGCAACTTCATGTCACGCTCAAAGCCGGCATGGCGCATCGTCATCGCTTCGGTCTTGCGCTCCAGCTCCTCGAGCTTGCCGGCGAGTTCGCGGTGTGTATGCAGCGCTTCGCGCAGTTGTACGAAGGCGCGCACCACGTACACCGCGACTTCGGTGGCGCGCGGCGTGTTGAGCACCGTGGCGGCCATGATCGCGCCGTGTTCGGTGAAGGCCAGCGGCAGGTAGCGACGGCCGCCATGTTGCGTCGGCTCGGCACTTGAGGTCGCAAATTGCGACCTCAAGTTTTCGAACTCCGTGGCATCCAAGCGAAACATGAAGTCGGCGGGAAAACGCTCCAGGTTACGCTTGATCTGCTCGTTCAAGCGCTTCGTCGTCACGCCATACAGCGCCGGCAGGTCGGTGTCGAGCAGCACTTCTGACCGCGCAACAGCAGGATGCGTTGGGTCACGGTTTGCAGCGGCAAGGATGGCGTGGCCGGATGCGATGGCATATCGGAAGACATTGCTTGGGCTCCTTTCTGCGCGCAGCACGCCAATGCGGCAATGGCTGCAATCAATGGGGAAGCAAGGGGAAGCAAGGGGAAGCAAGGGGAAGCAAGGGGAAAAGGCGCGGACCCGCATCGCGGGCCGGAGAGGAAAAACCTTGCCATGATGGCACAGGACTTGATGCCCGAATGAAAGAATGTGTCTGTTTTCTGCGGCAGTGCTGCAACATCGCTTGCAAAAGCTCGGTACAGCACGCATAACTTTCCAAGTAGAAAGTATAATCCTGAGCGTTAAACGCACTTAAAAACACCTAGTTTCAAAAATTCAATATTGGCTTTCGCCATCCCGGATCGCTGATCCGAAGCCGCGGATGCCGTGCGCCGGTGCAAGCCTGCCGACATTCCTGGACGCCATCGATTGCTCAATCTCCTGTTCCGCGCGCTTTGTCTGACATGCCTGCTGCTGGCAGGCATGCGCGCGTCCATGGCGCAGCCGGCAATTACGTCCGCGCCGCGGCCGACGGTGGCCTTTTATTACGGCGACCATCCGCCGCTGGCCGAGCTGGCCGCTTTCGATATCGCCGTGGTCGAACCGGCGCATGTGGCCGACCCGCGCCGCAGCGCGCGCAACGCGGCGGGAGCCAGCCATCAATTGTTTGCCTATGTCTCGGTCGGCGAAGTGCGCGCCGACCGGCCGTATTACGCGCGCTTGCCTAAGGGCAGCCTGCGCGGCGGCAATGCCGCCTGGGGCAGCCGGGTGATCGACCAGACCGCGCCCGGCTGGCGCGATTTCTTTCTCGATGCCATCGTCGCGCCGCTGTGGCAGGCCGGCTGGCGCGGCTTCTTCCTCGACACGCTCGATTCCTATGGCTTGTTCGCGAAGACCGATGCCGAGCGCCGCGCGCAAACCGATGCGCTGGTCGCGCTGATCACTGAATTCAAGCGCCGCTATCCCGACGCGCGGCTGATGACCAATCGCGGCTTCGAGCTGTTGCCGCGCGTGGCATCGCTCATCGACGCGGTCGCCGCCGAATCGCTGGTCGCCGGTTACGACGCCGCTTCCGACAGCTACCGCCCGGTGCCGCAGGCCGACCATGACTGGCTGGCCGCGCAACTGCGCACCGTGCGCGACACCTATCACCTGCCGGCCGTGGCAATCGACTATGTCGACCCGGCCGCGCCGCATGCCCGCGACGCCGCGCGCGAGACCGCGCGCCGCATCCGCGCCGACGGCTTCATCCCCTGGGTCGCCGACGGCGGCCTGGCGTCGATGGGCGTGGGTGCGATCGAAGTGCTGCCGCGGCGCGCGCTGCTGATTACCGACAGCTACGGCCTTGACCTGGCACGCACCGGCGCACAGCGCTTTCTCGGCATCCAGCTCAATTACCTCGGCCTGGCCTACGACATCGTCGATCTGTCGAAGGAAGCGCTGCCCGAAGGCATCCTCGAAGGCCGCTATGCCGGCATCGTCGCCTGGTTCCGCGCCGGCACCAGCCATCCGGAATTCGCGCCCTGGCTGGCGCGCCAGACCGCGCGCGGCATGCGCGCCGCCGTGTTCGGCAACTTCGCGCTGCCGCCGGGCGCGGACCTGCCGCCGTCGCTCGGTCTGGCGCAGGAAGCGACCGACGGCGCGCGCCTGACGATCGCCACGCGCGACGCGGCCATCATGGGTTTCGAAGCGCCGGTGCTGCCGGACCGCAGCGCGGTGATCCCGCTGCGCCTGGCCGACGACAGCGGCGGTCGCAGCCTGTTGCGTCTGACGGATGCCGACAAACATTACTTCGACGCCGCCGCCTTCACCGCCTGGGGCGGCTATGTGCTGGCGCCGTTCACGGTGCTGGAACTCGATGCGATCGAATCCCAGCGCTGGGTGGTCGAGCCGATGCGCTTCTTGCGCTCCGCGCTGGCGCTGCAGGCGCTGCCGGTGCCGGACGTCACCACCGAGGGCGGGCGGCGCATGCTGATGTCGCATGTGGATGGCGACGGCTTCGCCTCGCGCGCCGAGATTCCGGGCGCGCCGTTTGCGTCGGAGGTGATGCTGAAGGAATTCCTCGAGCGCTACCGCCTGCCTACCACGGTGTCGGTGATCGAGGGCGAACTGTCGGCCAGCGGCGTCTATCCGGCATCGTCGCAGGCGACCGAGGCGATCGCGCGCCGCATCTTCGCGCTGCCGCAGGTCGAGCCGGCCAGCCATTCGTATTCGCATCCGTTCGACTGGGCCCAGGCGCTGGCCGACCGCGGCCCGACCTATCGGCTCAAGGTGCCCGGCTACACCCTGGATCTGCAGCGCGAGCTGCGCGGCTCGGCCGACTACATCAATCGGCTG
Organism: Noviherbaspirillum pedocola; assembly: GCF_016632335.1. GTDB lineage: Bacteria > Pseudomonadota > Gammaproteobacteria > Burkholderiales > Burkholderiaceae_D > Noviherbaspirillum_A > Noviherbaspirillum_A pedocola. The sequence continues at coordinate 66,772 of NZ_JAEPBG010000018.1, read as the reverse complement.
CTGCCGCCGGGCAAGCGCACCGACATCTTCTTCTGGACCGGCGACTGCGTGCCGCCGGCCGAGGCGATCGCCGCATCCTGGCGCGAGGGCTTGCTGAACCTAAACGGCGGCGACACCCTGATCACGAGGAGCCGCAACAGCTGGACCGAGATCGCCGGGCAGGGCGTGCGCAAGGAAGGCTGGTACCAGGTGTTCGCGCCGCATCAGAACGAGAACGTCTACACCAACAACTGGACCGGCCCGTTCTACGGCTTCGAGCGCGTGATCGAGACCTACCAGCTCACCGGCGAGCCCTACCGCTTCAAGCCGATCGACATCTATTACCACGTCTACTCGGCCAGCAAGCCGGGCTCGATCGCGGCGCTGCATCGTATTTACGACTGGGCCAGCGCCCAGCCGACCACGCGCGTGTATGCGTCGCAGTACATCCGCAAGGTGCTGGATTTTGAAGACGCGACCATCGCGCGAGACATCGCCAGCGGCGAGCTGATCGTGCGCGCCGGCGCCGATTTGCGCACGCTGCGGCTGGCTCCCGATGCGCCGCTGCCCGACCTGGCGAAAAGCCAGGGCCTGGCCGGCTTCACGGCGGGCCCGAATGCGCGCTATCTGACGCTGGCCGCCGGCGAAGTCCGCCTGGCGCCGCCGGTGGCAAAGGGCCAGCCTGCAGCGTTGCCCTACATCGCCGAAGCCAACGGCGCCATTGCCGACCTGCGCCGCAGCGCAGACGGCCGCGAGCTGCGCTTCGCGCTCGCCGCCAACGGCCCCGGCCTGTTGGCCATCGCCGGCAAGTCCTGCAGCCTCGACATCGATGGCAAGCCGCTTGCTCCGACCCCGATTTCCGGGCGTTTCGTCACCGCCGCGAAGGATAGTGACGCCAATCCCATTGACCACTATGAGTTCGGCGCCCCCAACACCGTCCAAGCGACACGGTACCTGGCACGCATTCGATGCGCCCAGTGAACGGCAGAAGCTGTTCTCGCCATGGACCATCGTCGGCTTCGGCCTGACGGTCGGCCTGGGGCTGGCGCTCGTCTATCCGCATCGCGCGCTCGAGCATCGGCTTGCGGCGGCGGACAGCGCTGCGGGATCGGGCGCACTGGCGATCGAATATCTGAAAGTGTTCGTCAAGGCCGATCCATCAGCCGGCGAGATGCGGCTGCAGCTCGTCAAAAAGCTGGCACAGGCCGGCGACAGCGACAGCGCCGAGCGCCTGCTCGATGCGCCGCAGGCCAAGGACGATCCGGCAATTCGCCGCGAAGCGCCGTGGATACGGCTGGCCCTGGCCGAGGAGCGCTACTACGCCGCGGCGCCGGATTCGCCGGCGCGCGAGGCTGCGCAGGCGCGCCTGCGCCAGCGCCTCGCTGCGCTGCTGGAGGAACCGCTGGGCCCGCATCGGCTCGCCACGCTCGGCACGCATGCGCTGGCCGATGCCGAACCGGCGCTGGCGCGCGCAGCCTTTGCGCGGCTGGCGCAGCTGGACGCGACGCTGCCGGCGGTGGCTTACCGGGATGCGGCGCGCGGCGCGCTCGGCGTGGGCGATTACGCCAGCAGCGCGCGGCTGCGCTTTCTGGCGATGGAGCGTGCCAGTGATCTCGCCGAGCGTCGCGAAGATTTCCTCGCCGCGCTGAAGATCCTGCAATCCGGCGGCCTGCTGCAGCAGGCGCTGGATGAGGCTGAGCACCGCCTCGGCCCGCTTGCCGCCGACACCGACGTGCTGAAATTCCTGGCCCGGCTGGCGCGCTCGGCGAACCGTCCCGACATCGCCGAGCGCTATGCGAAGCGCTTCCTGGAATTGACGCTGATGGAGCGCATGCGGGCATGGGAAGGCATGCGGCTCGTGGCCTGGCATGGCGAACGCCCGCATGGAAATACGCAGGCAGTTGGCGCACGTGTCATGCGCATTGCCGATGCCGCACCTGGCAACGGACCCGGCCTGGCGTTCGACGAGGAGGCCTACAGCCTCGGCTATGACATCTTCCTGTCCAACCGCAACCTGGCCGATGCGCTGCGGGTGGCGCAGTCGGCGGCGCGGCAGCGGCCGCAATCGGCATTGTGGCGCAAACGACTGGCTGAGGTCTCGGAATGGAGTGGCGCGCCGCGCGAGGCGCTGGATGCCTGGCTCGCGCATGCGCGCATGAGCGGCGAGGAAGCGTCCTGGGATGCGGCGCTGCGCCTGTCGGACAGCCTGTTCGATGGTCCCGCCTTGCGTGAAGCGCTGGAACATAAGCTTGCGCGCGAGCCGATGGGATTGAACTGGCTCAACCGGCTGCTGGCGCTGGATGAATTGTCCGGCGAGCCGGGCAGGGCGATCGCCCGGCTGCAGCAGCGGCTGGCCCGAGGCGGCCTTCCCGCCGCCGAGCGCGAACGCGAAATGACGCTGCTGGCCGACATACAGGAACGCGCCGGGCGCGATGCCGATGCGCTGGCCACCGTGGAAGGCCTGCAGCGCGCCTTCGGCCCGCGCACCGGCTATGCGCTGAAGATCGCCAACCTGCATTTCCGCCGCGGCGAACTCGAGCCGGCCTTCGCTGCGCTGGAAGCCGCGCGCGGCGCGGCTGCGGCCGACGATGCGCTGTACTGGAAAAATTACGCTGAACTCGCGCGCCTGCTGGGCCGCGACAACGACGCCGAACGCGGCTATCGCGCGCTGGTCGCGGCCGGTTTGCAGTCGCCGGCGGATGTGTCGAACCTCATCGCGCTGTGGCAGCACGACCGGCCGCGCGATGCCGCCGCGCTGGCTGCCGATGCCTATCTGCGCGGCGGCGAGCCGGCGCTGGCCGAAGAGGCGCTGTCGCTGTGGGCTACCCTGTCTGAGCGCAATGCGGCGCGCGCTTTCCTGGCGCGGCTGTCGCCGCAGCAGCAGGCCGCGCTGGAAAAACGCGCCGCTTTCCTGATTCAGCGCGCGGCATTGAAACAGAGCGGCGAAGACCTGCCCGGCGCGCGCACCGATCTGCGCGCCGCGCTCGTCATCGATCCGGCCAATGTCGAAGCGCGCGCCGCGCTGGTCTGGGTGCTGATCGCGCTGCGCGACACCGAGCCGCTGAAAGAAGCGTTGCGGCAGTGGTCGCCGCAAGCCGTGCGCAGCCCCGCGCTGTGGGAAGCCTTTGCCGCCGCCGCGATGAGCCTCAACCGCCAGGACGAGGCGCTGCGCTGGTTCAGCCGCTTCGACCTCAAATCGCGCCGCAACGATGTGCTCTGGCTGATGGCCTATGCCGAATGCCTGGAAGCGAATTCGCGCACTGAGCTTGCCTGGCGCATCCGCCGCCAGGCCTGGGACCTGCTCCGCGATCCGCAGACGATCGCGCGCCTGCGTCCTGGCCAGTTCGAAGCGATGCGCGAGCGGCTGGCCTCGCTGGCGCCGCAGTTCGCCGGCGGCGAAGGCGCGTGGCGGGTGATGCAGATGCTGCTGCGTGCCGACGCTGCGCAGATCGCCGCGCAGCAGGCCGCCGGCAAGGGTGCCGACATCGCAGCGCCGGCGCAGAACCCGCGCGAACTGATCGAGCGGCTGGACCGGGAAATGGCGCATGAGGCGCGCGGCTCCGGTGCGGGTAGTGCCGGTAGTACTGCCGGTACCGCCAGACTCGCCGATGTCGCCACGCTGCTTGCCGCCGGCACGAAAACCGAAGACGCGCGGCTTGCCGCCGGCGCGCGCGAAGTCGCGCTGTCGTATGCGCTGAATGCGGATGGCAGCGACCTGGCCCGCGCCTGGCTGGCCGCGCGCTATGCCGGCCAGGTGGCGCGCCCGCTGTATGCCGAACTGTCGCTGGCGCTGCAGGACGACGACCGCAACAGCCTGAACCGCCTGCTCGACAATCTTGCCGACTGGCTGCCGATGTACGACCGCATCGATGCCGCGCGCCGCGCGCAGCGCCCGGCGCTGGCGCAGACGCTGGCCTTCGACCAGCTCGCGCGCCTGCCGGACGATGAGCAATTGCATCAGCGCCTGGTGGAACTGACGACCGAGAACGGACCGAAGCTGTCGGTGGGCACCGTGCATCGCAGCGAATCGCCGCTCGTCACCACCGAAACCCGCATCGACGCCGCCACCCAGGTCACGCCCGGGCTGCGCTTTTCCATGGCGCTTTCCGAAAAGCGCCAGCGCAGCGACGATGGCGCACAGCTGCTCGATCCACCCTCGCTGGACCGCCGCCTCGCGCTCACCGTCACGCGCAGCATCGACACCGGCAGCATCTCGGCCACGCTGCAGCGGCGCCAGGCGCTGGCCGGCACCACGGGCGCGAAGCTCGCGGCCGAAGCCGCGCCGCTGCGCGACCTGCAGGTCTCGGGCGCCATCGGCGTCAACCAGGCGGCGATCGAATCGGTGCCGCTGATGGTCGGCGGCATGCGCCATCTGGTCGAAGCCTCGGCCACCTATGCGCTCACCAGCCGCGCCTACCTGCGCATGGACCTAGGCTGGCAGCGCTTCCTGTCGCAGGGCGGCGCGGCGCTGGGCAGCGGCCGCAGCTGGCGCCTCGAAGCCGGCCAGCGGCTGCGCATCGATTACCCGGACATCACGCTGTCGGCCTACCTGTCGGGCAACCGCTTCGCCGCCAACGGCAACTTCGACGCGCAGATCGCCAGCATCCTGCCCGCCGGCGCCGATCCGGCCACGACGCTGCTGCCGCAGGGCTCGCGCACTGTCGGCCTGCTGCTGGCCACGGGCGCGAATGCCGAGGCCGGCTATCACCGCGCGTGGCGGCCGTATGGCGCCGTCGGCATCTCGACCAACACTGTCACCGGCCACGGCTATGAGCTGCGCGGCGGCGCGGCCGGCAGCGTGCTCGGCGGCGACATGCTGCGCCTCTATCTGGACCGCACCGCCGCCACGCCGGCCGCCCAGCAGGGCAGCCGCGAAATCGGCCTGAAATACGACGCCTTCTACTGATTCCCCACCGCCCATACTGCACAACGATGAGACATCCGATGCCACGCTTCCTCGCCATCCTCGCCTCCCTGGCTTTCCTCGCTTTCTTCGCCGGCTGCTCCACCGTCGATGTCGGCCGCGCGCCGCAGCTCGACGCCAACGCCCAGTGGGCGGTGCTGCCGTTTGCCAATCACACCGAGACGCCGCAGGCCGGCCTGCGCGCCGAAGCGATCGCCGAGAACCTGTTGCGCGCCGAAGGCGCCGCAACGCTGAAGCGCTATCCGGCCGGCATCGCCACCGAGACCCTGTTCGAGCCGGGCGAGCGCAAGACCCAGGAAGCCGCGCTGGCCTGGGCGCGCAAGGCCGGCGTGCGCTATGCATTGACCGGCAGCGTCGATGAATGGCGCTACAAGGTCGGCGTCGATGGCGAGCCGGCCGCCGGCGTGACGCTGCAGGTGCTCGACGTGGCCAGCGGCGATGTGCTGTGGGCCGCGACCGGCGCGCGCACCGGATGGAGCCGCGAGGCGCTGTCGGCGGTGGCGCAGCAACTCATCCGCAAGCTGCTCGGCCCCATCCTCGCCCTGCCGCGCAAGGCCGCGTGATGCGTACGCCCGCGGCCCCGTCCATCGCCATCCCGAGAAGGAGCGCGGGATTTTCCAGCCTTGCGCGCCGGCTGTTCCGGCGCGGCGGCGTGGAAGGCACGTCCGGCTGGGCCGGGGCCGCGCTCGAAGCGATCCTGCTGTGCTACGCCTGGCTGGCCTTCGCCGTCTGGATGACGCCGTCCGACCCGTTCGGCCTGGCCGCGTCCTTCCCCTGGGTCTGGCTGATGCCGGCGCTGGTGGCCATGCGCTACGGCAGCGGCGCCGGCGTGTTCTCGGCGCTGCTGATCCTGGCGGCATGGTTCGCCTTTCCCAGTTATGGCCTGTCGCATGCCGATCCGCTGGCCGCGTTCCCGAACGCGTATTTCCTCGGCGGCCTGGCGCTGGTGCTGGTCTGCGGCCAGTTCTCCGACGTCTGGAATGCGCGCAACCGCCGCCTGCGCGCGGTGAATGCCTATCTCGACGAGCGCCTGAATACGCTGACCAAGAACCACTTCCTGCTGCGCCTGTCGCACGAGCGCCTGGAGCAGGACCTGCTGACCCGGCCGCTGACGCTGCGCGAAACCCTGCAGCGGCTGCGCGACAACAGCCTGAAGGCCGGCGCCGAAGGCTTGCCTGCGGTGCAGGACTTCCTGCAATTGCTGGCCCAGAGCTGCCAGCTCGAAATCGCCGCGGTGCATGCGCTCGATGCCGCCGGACGGCCGCTGCCGGCGCCGGCAGCGGCCATCGGCGCGCCCGATGCGCTGGCGCTGGACGATCCGCTGCTGCGCTTTGCGATCGAGCGGCAAGCGCTGTCGCATGTGCAGAGCGAAGGCCTGACGCCGGAAGGCCGCGGCGCCAGCCGCTACCTGATCTGCGCGCCGCTGGCGCCGTCGCGCGGCGCGGCCATCGGCCTCTTGGTGGTCGAGCGCCTGCCTTTCTTCGCGCTGAACGACGACTTGCTGAAGCTGTTGACGGTGCTGATCGGTTATTACGCCGACGGCGTCGAAGCCGGCGCGGCAGTGCGCGGCGTCCATGCGCTGGTGCCATCCTGCCCGCCGGCGCTGGCGTTGGACCTGGTGCGCCTGTCGCGTATCCGTGCCGAGGTCGACATTGCGTCGGCGCTGGTGGCGCTGGTGTTCGAGAAGAGCGATCCGGGCCGCGACATGTACGAACTGGTGCGGCGCACCCGCCGCGGCGTGGACATTGCTTGGGAACTGGAGCGATCCGACCGCCGCATCATCATCACGCTGCTGCCGCTGGCCGGTGAAGCCGCGGTGGAAGGCTATCTGCGCCGCATCGAGATTGCGCTGCATGCGCAGCATGGCGTGGACTTCCTGTCCGGCCACGTGGTGCCGCACATTGCGATGCTCGGCGACGACGCGCCCGAGCACGAACTTGCGCTGCTGGTGGAACGCTGTGGCGCCTAAACTGGCTCTTCCCGCCATTGGCTTCGAAGCCGCATCGATCGCGCTGCTGGTCGGGCGCGATGCGCGGCTGTCCACGCTCTTGGCCTACTTCGCGCTGCACGGCGCGGCCTGCCTGCTGATCGCGCCGGCGATTCTTGCGCTCTTGCCGCGCCGCTATGCCGAGCCGCGGCGCTGGGTGCTGCTGTTCCTGTTCTCCTGCAATTTCTTCATGCCGCTGGCCAGCCTGGTGTGCGGCCTGTTCGGCATGGTGCTTGGCGTGTGGCTGCCGGCCTTCTCGCGCGAGCGCGATTACGCCAGCGTCGAAGCGCCGCGCTTCACCACGCACCGCAACCACGAGGGCACCGGCTTTCGCGGCGGCCAGGTGCGCGCGCAGCTCGGCAATGCGGCGGCGCCCCTGGACCAGCGCATGAAGGCGCTGGTGGCGCTGCAGGACACGCCGGCGCATGCCACCGGCGAACTGCTGCGCAAGCTGCTGGCCGACCCGGCCGATGACATCCGCCTCTTGGCCTACGGCATCCTCGACAACAAGGAAAAGGCGGTGATGGCGCGCATTCGCGAAGCGCAGCTGACTGTCGATGCCGCGCGCGACGACACCGAACGCCATGCCGGCCACAAGCGCATCGCCGAGCTGTATTTCGAATTGATCTACCAGGACCTGGTGCAGGGCGACATGCGCCGCTTCGCCGCCGACCAGGTGCGAAGCCACATCGGCACGGCGCATCGCATCAGCCAGGACGATGCCGGCCTGTGGTTCATGCTGGCGCGGCTGGAGCTGCAGGCCAGGAACATCGATGCCGCGCAGGCGGCGCTCGAGCGCGCCGAGGCAGCCGGCTTCGCGCATGCGCGCCTGGCGCCCTGGGTTGCCGAACTGCGCTTTCTGCAGGGCCGGCACGACGAAGTGCGGCGCATGTTCAACGAATTGCCGCCGGACGCGACGCTGCCCGCAGTGGCGGCGATGCGGCGCTACTGGCGCGGCACTGACACTCCGAGAGACACCGAATCATGAGCGCTTCTTCGCCAGAGCTGCAGCGCCGCGCGTCCGACTGCGACGTGATGCTGCTGCTCGAAGGCACCTTTCCGTTTGTTGCCGGCGGCGTATCGAGCTGGGTCAACCAGATCGTGCGCGCCTTTCCCGAGATCCGTTTCGGCATCTGCTTTCTCGGCAGCCGCCGCAGCGACTATGCCGGCGCGCGCTATGCGCTGCCGGACAACGTGGTGCATTTCGAAGACCATTACCTGCATGAACCCGAAGGCGCGGGCAAGAAGCCCAAGCCCATGCGCGGCAGCGCCGAAGCCTTCGCGCTGGTCGAGCGCGTGCATCAGACGCTGCGCGCCGCGCCGCATGCCGGCAGCGCCCCGGCCGCGGCGCTGGCCGAGCTGATGCCGCTGCTCGCGCCCGGCCAGCCGCTGGAAAAGGACGCGTTTCTGCGCAGCGCCGAATCCTGGGATTACGTGACCCGGCAATACCGGCAGCACTGCACCGATCCTTCCTTCGTCGATTACTTCTGGACGGTGCGCATCATGCATGCGCCGGTATGGCTGTTGTCGCGCATTGCGCGCGAGCTGATCCCGGCGCGCTGCTACCACACCGTGTCCACCGGCTATGCCGGCTTTCTCGGCGCGATGCTGAAGATGGCGACCGGCCGGCCGCTGCTGCTGTCCGAGCACGGCATCTACACCAAGGAACGCAAGATCGACCTGTTCCAGAGCGAATGGATCGCCGACAACCGCGGCGTGTTCGAGAAGGATGCGTCGCAGCTTTCGTATTTCCGCGATTTGTGGATCCGCTTTTTCGAAGCGCTGGGCGCGGCCTGCTACGACGCGTCGGACCGCATCATCTCGCTGTATGAGGCGAACCGGCAGCGGCAGATCCGCGACGGCGCACGGCAAGCGCGCACGCAATCGGTACCGAACGGCATCGACCTGCCGCGCTTGTCGGCACTGCGCGCGCAGCGCACCGAAGCGGTCTCGGGCGTGCCGCCGGTGCTGTGCCTGATCGGCCGCGTGGTGCCGATCAAGGACGTCAAGACCTTCATCCGCGCCATGCGCACCGTTGTCAGCCTGATGCCCGAGGCCGAAGGCTGGATCGCCGGCCCCGCCGATGAAGATCCGGCCTATGCCGAGGAATGCCTGGCGCTGGCCGAGAACCTCGGTCTGAAGGACCGGGTGCGCTTTCTGGGCTTTCAAAAGATCGATGCGCTGCTGCCGAAGGTCGGCCTGGTAGTGCTGTCGTCCATCAGCGAAGCGCTGCCGCTGGTGCTGCTGGAAGGCTTTGCCGCCGGCGTGCCGGCCATCGCCACCGATGTCGGCTGCTGTCGCGACCTGGTCGAAGGCGGGGACGAGGCAGACCGCGCGCTCGGCGCAGCCGGCGCCGTAGTTGGCATCGCCGAGCCGCAGGCCCTGGCCGAGGCGGCGGTCGCCCTGCTGCGCGATCCCGCGCGCTGGCATGCCGCGCAGGCGGCCGGCATTGCGCGCGTCGAACGCTATTACACCCAGGAGCGCATGTTCTCGTCGTATCGCTCGCTCTACGACGATCTTCTCGATATGCCCGACGCAGCCGGGCCAACACCGGCGCAGCCCGGCCAGTGCATGAGGCCGCGCTGAGATGGCTGGCATCGGATTCGAACTGCGCAAGATCCTCAAGCGCGACAACCTGCTGTCGCTGCTGCAGGCCTATTCCTATGCGGCGGTGATCAGCTCGGGGCCATGGATCTTGTCCATCGTCGGCATCCTGCTGGTCGGCATCCTGAGCTATTCGGTGGTGGTGCCGTCGGTACTGATCACGCAGTTCCAAGTCAGCATCACCTATGTGATTGCGTTGTCGCTGGTCTTCACCGGGCCGGTGCAGCTGGCCTTCACCCGCTTTGCCGCGGACCGGCTGTTCGAGCGGCGCGATGCCATCGTGCTGTCCAACTATCACGCGGTGGCGCTGATGGTAACGCTCGGCAGCGGCATCTTCGGCATGGCTGCCATCGTGCTGTTGTTTCCGCAGCAGAGCGTGCTGTACCGCCTGCTGCTGCTGGCCGCGTTCGTATTGATGAGCAATGTGTGGATCGCCACGATCTTCCTGTCCGGCATGAAGCAGTACCGCGCCATCGTCGGCCTGTACCTGGCAGGCTATGCGGTCGTGGTCGGCGCCTCGCTGGCGCTGCGCGGCTTGAAGCTCGAAGGCCTGATGGCCGGCTTCGTGCTCGGGCAGACGGTGATCATCACCGGCATGGTCGCGCTGATCCTGCGCAATTTCCCGGCCGAGCGCTTCATTTCCTTCGAGTTCTTCAACCGTCGCCTGTGCTATCCGGCGCTGTGCGCGATCGGCCTGTTCTACAACCTCGGCGTCTGGGTCGACAAGTTCATCTTCTGGTTCGTGCCCGACACCAGCCAGCACATCATCGGCCCCTTGCGCGCCTCGATCATCTACGACCTGCCGGTGTTCCTGGCCTACCTGTCCATCATCCCCGGCATGGCGGTGTTCCTGGTGCGCCTGGAAACCGACTTCGTCGAGTACTACGACGCCTTCTACAACGCGGTGCGCGAAGGCGGATCGCTGGAGGCGATCGAAGAGCATCGCAATGGCATGGTCGAGACGGTACGGCTCGGGATACTCGAGATCGTGAAGATCCAGGCCATCGCCACGCTGGTGGTGCTGGTGCTGGGCGAACGCATCCTGTCCTGGCTCGGCATTTCGACGCTGTACCTGCCGCTGCTGTTCGTCGACGTGATCGCCGCCGGCCTGCAGGTGGTGCTCTTGGGCGTGCTGAACGTGTTCTTCTATCTCGACAAGCGCCGCATCGTGTTGTGGATCACCGGCGGCTTTCTCGCGACGAATGTGCTGCTGACCCTGGTTTCGATTGCGCTCGGTCCGGCTTTCTATGGCTATGGCTTTGCGCTGGCGCTCCTGGGCGCCGTGCTGGCCGGGTTCGTGATGCTGTCGCGGACGATGGAGCGGCTGGAGTATGAGACGTTCATGATGCAGTAGGGGAATCGGGATGCTTGCGTGGCGGCATGTCGGAGCCGGAATGCATTGCCTCGCTAGGGACGGCTGTCTTGCTGGCATCTGCAAGCAGTGCTACCTTGGCACACCTTTGTCCCTATGGATGAGCCCATGCCTCCCATGTCAGGAAAGCTTCCCGAACTGCTGCAGCACCAAGCGGCTGTCGCTGGCAATACGCAGCGCGAAGAGTTCATTTCCCAAGCGAAGGCCGCACTGGAGCAAGCGCGCGTCACTGGCTTGGGCTACGACGCCGACGCGGTCTATGCCTATATCAGGGAACGTGTCGCCAGAAAGCAAACATCTAGACCGGCGGCCATAAAGTGGCGGGTCTGACGCACCCACGGACAGCTTGCTGCGGCATGTGAAACGACCTCGAATCTAGCAGGCGAACGCTGTCATTCATTCACGTCCATTGGTTTCCCGCAAACCCCCTCCAAGCCCTCGGAACCAAGCCCCTTCCTCCCTGCCTAAAAATCAACAAGCGCAATTCCGCAAGGAATGACGCATATTGACCATCCAGCACAGGGAGACCGGATGAGAGACGACGTCGCTTTGCCCAGATTCGTGCAGATCGAGCCGGTGGGCCAATGCAATCTGCGCTGCCGCATGTGTCCGATCGCCTTCCGGCCCGAAAGCGCGCCGGGTCATCCTGCGGCCACTATGGATGTGGATGTGTTCAAGCGATTGATCGATGAATTCGGCGCGATCGAAGAATTGCACCTGCAGGGCATGGGCGAGCCGATGATGCATCCGCGCTTCTTCGAGATGGTGTCCTATGCCGCCGGGCGCGGCATACGCGTGTCCACCAACACCAACATGACCTTGATGACCGAGGCCCGCGCCGCGAAGTGCGTGTCCAGCGGGCTCGATACGCTGCATGCATCGCTGGATGCGGCCGAGGCCGAAGCGTATGAAGCGATACGGCTGCGCGCCTCCTTCACCAAGGTGCTGCGCAATCTGCGCCGCATCGTCGCGGCGAAGGAAGCCGCGGCAAGCGCGTTGCCGCATGTGAAGCTGGTCGCGGTGGTGATGCGGCGCAACCTGACCCAGCTGCCGGCGCTGGTGCGCCTGGCCGCGCGCGAAGGCGTGGAAAGCCTGTCGGTGCAGCACCTGTGCCATGACTTCGCCGAATCCAGCCTGCCCGAGCAATACAAGCCGATGCGCGCCTTCATCGACGAGGAAACGCTGCTGCAGGATGAGCGCGAGCGCATCGCAATGCATTTCGATGCGGCGCGCATCGAAGCGCAGCGGCTGGGCATCGAGCTGCGCCTGCCGAACCTGACGCCGCGCCAGCATGCTCCCGACGTGCCCGGACCCAAGCGCTGCGACTGGCCCTGGCGCGGCGCCTATGTCAGCTATGACGGCTCCGCCATGCCCTGCTGCATGGTGGCCACGCCGGACCGCATCAACTTCGGCAACATGGCGCGCGAAGGCGTGGCGCAGGTTTGGAACAACACGGCGTATGGCGAGTTTCGCGCCGCGCTGTCGTCGGACACGCCGCCCGAGGTGTGCAGCAGCTGCGCGGTGTATCGCGGCACTTTCTGAGCGACAAGGGCGCGGCGATGACGGCGCAGTCTGAATCCGCCGCGCCGCGCGAGCCGCGCCTGCGCCACTGGATCGACCGGCTCATCGCCTCCGATCCCGCGCTCGACCATCTGAAAACCGGCGCGCGCGCCTTCATCGTCGCCGTCATCGCAACGCTGGCCCTGCGCGCGCTGGCGCAATGGCTGGGCCAGGATCCGCAGCTGGCCATCCTGGGCATCGCGGTGCCGATGATGTCGGCCACCATGATCCGCGACCCCGCGCCGCGCCAGCAGCGCATCAGCCTGCTGCTGGCGGTGCCGGTTGCCGTGGCCGTCAATGCCATCGGCAGCCTTGCGGCAGGGCAGGCGTGGGTCTCCGGCGCCCTGTTCGTCGCGGTGGTCTTTCTCGCTTTCGAAGCGCGGCGCTACGGTCCGCGCGGCACCGGTCTGGGCATGACGGCGCTGTACGCGTATTTCTTCGCGCTGCTGCTGAAATCGCAGCCGGACAAGCTGGCATGGCAGACGCTGCTGCTATGCGTCGGCTATGCGATCGCCGGCATGGTGCGCTTCGTGCTGATCGCCGATCGTCCGCAAGCCACGCTGCAGCGCATGCGTTGCGCGATGCGCGCGCGCGTGGCGGCGTTGCTCGATGCGCTGACCCAGGGCTTCGCGCGCGGGACAGCAAACAAGGCCGAGGCCGTGGCGCGCGCGGATAGCGCGGCGCTCAATGCGCTGTCGCTGCAGATCGAAGCGCATTTGCGGCGGCATGCGCGTGCGGCGCAGGCCGACAACGAAGGCTTGCGCGAGCGGATGCTCGATTGCGAAATGGCCGTGGAAGCCATTGTCAGCGCGGCGCATGCGGCGGCCGGGGCCGATCATGCCGCGCCGGCGGCGGCCGAGCGCATGGCCGCGCTGCTCGCCCGGCTGCGCGTAGCGGTGCGCAGCGACACGGCATTCGATGCGGCCGAGCTGTACGCCGCCATCGCCGATCCGGCGCTGCCGCTCGACGCCATGCAGCGCTGGCGCCTGCGTCATGCGGCGCGCACGCTCTTGCGCGGCGAGGCATGGCGCATGCCGGCGCCCGCGCTGACCGGGATGGAGCAGGAAACGGGTGGCCCGGCGAAGACGCCCGGCCTCTTCACGCTGGACGGGCCGACGCGCCAGGCGATACGGGCCTCGGTCGCCTGCCTGGGAGCCATCCTGGCCGGGCAGCTGATCTCGTCGCAGCGCTGGTACTGGGCCGTGATCGCGGCCTTCCTGGTCTTCAACCGCGCCATCACGCCGGGCCAGACGCTGGCGCAGGCCTGGAAGCGGGTGCTGGCCACGGTGGCCGGCGTGGCCGCGGGCCTGGTGATTGCCGAGTTCACGCAGGGCAGCACGGCGCTGGAGCTGGCGCTGCTGTATGGCCTTATCGCGCTCGGCTTCTATCTGTTTCAGGCAGCCAATACGGTCTTCGTGCTGCTACTCACCGTCATGCTGGCGCTGCTGTATGAGCTGCTGGGCATGTATCGTCCGCACCTGCTGACGCTGCGCCTGACCGAAACGCTGGCTGGCGCGGTGATGGCGGTGCTGGCCGCGTGCTTCGTGCTGCCGGTGTCAACCGGAGAACATGCCGACGAGAAGAGCGCGGCGCTGCTGCGTGACGCAGCGAAGCTGTTGCGCCGTGCTTTCGAGGCCGGGCACGAAGAGCCGCGCGACGCACTGCGCGACCTGGACCGCAAGCTGCAGGCCTTGCGTGAAGCGCTCGAGCCGGTCACTTCGAGCTTCTATCCGGCACCGAAAGCGGCGCAACAGGAGCGGCTGCGCCGGCTGGCGATCGTCGTGTATTGCGTGCGTCATCTCTACCACCTGTCGGACCGGCATGACACCGTGCCCGCGGCGGCCGAGGCGCTGCACGCGATGGCGGATGCGGTGGCCGCGAATGTCGATACGCTTGCGGATGGTTTCGAAGGCAAGTCCGACGGCGCCGCGTTCCAGCCCTTGCCGCGCGAGCGCAAGGCTTCATTATGGGACGGGGATGCGGAGGAGGGCGCGGTGGCCACGAGCCGGATTCTGGCGAACTGGCTGTGGGAGGCGAACGAGGCGGTGACGGGGATGCGCGGCGGGAAGTAGTGCGGCCGGGCTTGGGGCGTTGGGCGGGCAACACACACGCGTTTTCGTTGATCGATCTGCCGCGTGGGCTTTGCCCACCCTACGAATCCGACTTTAGTTGGCGCCGGGTACGGTGGCTGACTGCAATCCGCAGCAGCCAACCCCCTTCACGCCGCTCAGATCTCCAGCTTCGTCCCCAGCTCGATCACCCGGTTCGCCGGCACCCGGTAGTAATCGGCCGCGTCGCGCGCATTGCGGTACATCGCGGCGAACAGCGCTTCGCGCCACACCGCCATGCCGGGGCCGGTGGTCGGCACCACGGTCTGGCGCGAAATGAAGAACGAAGTTTCCATCATCTCGAATTCCAGGCCATAGGCGCGGCACAGCGCGAGCGCATGCGGAATGTCGCGTTCGTCCTTGAAGCCGTACTTGATGAAGACTTCGTAGCATTCGTCGCCCAGCGCCTTGACCTCGACGCGCTCGGCATCCGGATAGGTCGGCACATCGCCGTGGATCACGGTCAGGAAAACGATGCGCTCGTGCAGCACCTTGTTGTGCATCAGGTTGTGCAGCATCGCATGCGGCACGCCTTCGCCGACCGGGCGGAAGAACACCGCAGTGCCGGCCACGCGCGGCGGCGGCGACAGGAACAGCGATGTCAGGAAGTCTTCCAGCGGTATCGCATGGCCCTGCATGCTCTTGTAGACGGTCTCGCGGCCGTTCTCCCAGGTCAGCATCACCATCAGGATGATCGCGCCCATCAGGACCGGGAACCAGCCGCCCTGCAGGAACTTCAGCGTGTTGGCCGAGAACAGCATCACGTCGATCAGCAGGAAGAAGCCGGTGGCGAAGACGCACAG
This sequence comes from Noviherbaspirillum pedocola, assembly GCF_016632335.1. Taxonomy (GTDB): domain Bacteria; phylum Pseudomonadota; class Gammaproteobacteria; order Burkholderiales; family Burkholderiaceae_D; genus Noviherbaspirillum_A; species Noviherbaspirillum_A pedocola. The sequence goes on along the minus strand of NZ_JAEPBG010000018.1, from coordinate 51,435 downwards.
GAACAGGTTGTACTTCCAGCCGTAGCGAACCACGAAAAAGGTCAGGAGCGTGGTCGCGAGCATCGTCGCGGTGACCGCGATGCCGTAGGCCGCGCCGAGACGGTCCGAAGATTCGAAGTTCAGCACCGCCAGCACCACCGCGCCGAGCTGCATCCAGTTCACCAGCGGAATGTAGATCTGGCCGATCTCGTGCTCCGAGGTATGGACCACGTTCATGCGCGGCAATACGCCCAGCGAGATCGCCTGGTGCGTCATCGAGAAGGTGCCGGAGATCGTGGCCTGCGACGCGATCACGGTAGCAATCGTCGACAGCACCACCAGCGGATAGACGCTCCACGCGCCGAGCTGCTGATAGAAGGGGTTGGATACCGCATCAGGCGTGTGCAGCAGCAGCGCGCCCTGCCCGAGATAGTTCAGCGTCAGCGCGGGCGCGACGATCAGGGACCAGGCGATGCGGATCGGCTTCTTGCCGAAATGGCCCATGTCGGCGTACAGCGCCTCGGCGCCGGTGAAGGCCAGCACCACCGCGCCCAGCGCCACATACGCGACCCAGCCGTTGCGCAGCATGAATTCGAAGGCGTGTATCGGGTTCAGCGCGGCCAGGATCGCCGGCGCCTTCACGATGTTGACGATGCCCATGGCCGACAGCACCGCGAACCACACCAGCATGATCGGGCCGAACCATCTGCCGATGCCGGCGGTGCCGCTGCGCTGCACGGCGTACAGCGCCACCAGCACCACGATGGTCATCGGCACGATGTAGGGCTTGAACGCCGGCGTGGCCACTTCCACGCCTTCGATGGCCGACAGCACCGAGATCGCCGGCGTGATCACGCCATCGCCGTAGAACAGCGCCGTGCCGATCAGGCCAACGAGCAGCAGCGGGTGGTACCAGCGCGAGCGACGCGTAACTGAAGACAGCGCCAGCGCCATCAGGGCCATGATGCCGCCTTCGCCCTGGTTGTCCGCGCGCAGGATCAGCGTCACGTACTTCAGGGACACGATCACCATCAGTCCCCAGAAGATCAGCGAGATCACGCCGAGCAGGTTGGCATGGTCGAGCACCAGGCCGTGCTCGGGGGTGAAGATGGTTTTCAGGGTGTACAGCGGGCTGGTGCCGATATCGCCATAGACGATGCCGATGGCCGCCAGCGTCAGCGCCGCGAGCCGGCTTCTTGCCGCAGGAGTCGCCGGGCTATCGATGTGCTGGGTGGGAAGAGGAGTGGACACGGGGCTCCCGAAACGGATGAGCAGGGAATGGAAAACCTGGCCGGCGATTGTGCATCTGTTTGCGTAACTGTTTGCGCCGCTGGCCCTGCTGGCGCATGTTCCCTGCAGAGCATGCGTGACGCGCCAATTTGCACCGGTGCGGCGATGGGTGGCGATGCGTCAGCGTCCGGCGGCAGGACTCGGTCGCCGGGCAGGGGAGCAATGATACGGGAAAGCCTCTTTGTCATCCAGACAAGGATAGCCTGCGCTGTGGAAACAGCATCTCCGGCACTTGTCCGCTGGCTTTACGCGGCCCGGCCCGCCTGCGCCTCGAGCAGCGCCAGCACTGCGAGTTCTTCCTCGTCGAGCGCATGCGGATCGTTCGCCGCTTCCGCGTCCAGCAGCTTTTCCGCCGCCGCATGCAGCGCGCCGGAAAGATAGCTGTCGAGCACCGCCGGATGCACATAGCATTTGCGGCACACGGCCGGCGTATTGCCCAGGCGCCTGGCCACCGCGGTGATGGCTTGCACGATCTGCCGCTTGCCCTCGGTTTGCGAGGCGCAAGCTTCCAGCGCACGCAACTCGCGCGCGGCCAGCATGGTGCCGGCCCAGGTACGGAAATCCTTCGCGGTGTAGTCCTCGCCGCTGATCTCGCGCAGGTAGTCGTTGACGTCGGCCGAATCGATGCAATGCGTCTGGCCGTCGTCATCGACATACTGGAACAGTTCCTGGCCGGGCAGATCGCGCATGCGCCGGATGATGCGCGCCACGCGCGCGTCCTGCAGCCGGATGTCATGCTTCACGCCGCTCTTGCCCCGGAAATGAAAGGCGACCGCCCGGCCTTCGACTTCGACATGGCGGTTCTTCAGCGTGGTCAGTCCGAAGGATTTGTTGACACGCGCATATTCAGCATTGCCGATGCGGATCATCGTCGTCTCCAGCAGCCGCACCACCGTGGCCAGCACCTTTTCCCGCGGCAGTCCCGGCAGCGCCAGGGCTTGCTCGACCTTCCTGCGTATGCCCGGCAGCGCCCGGCCGAAGGCGATCATGCGTCCGTATTTCGCTTCGTCGCGCACGCTGCGCCATTGCGCGTGATAGCGGTATTGCTTGCGGCCCTTCGCATCGCGGCCGGTGGCCTGGATATGGCCATTGGCCAGCGGGCAGATCCAGACATCGGTCCAGGCCGGCGGTATCGCCAGCGCGCGGATGCGTTTCTCCTGCGCTTCGTCGCGCAGCGGCGTGCCGTCGGCAAGCAGATAGCGAAAGCCCTCCCTGGCGGGCTTGCGCGTGATGCCGGGACGGCTGTCGTCCACATAGCGCAGCCCGACCATGCGCGCGACCGTCGGCGCATCGGGCGCGCTGGCAAGGCTTTCCGGGGTGGGGGGATTTTTCATGGCGATCGGCACGGAAGTGGAGTCTTACTGTGTAGCACAGGTACCGATGGCGACACGGCGCAGCGCACGCCGCAGTCGAAGGCGAACAAAAAAACGGGAAGCCGTAGCTTCCCGCGCACGATTCGATCCCGATGCGGCTGTTTTCAGCGCGCAGCAAAGGCGCCGATATCGATAGGGCTCCTCACTGGCCGCGCCGTGCTGCCGGCCACATGCACATATTCGAAGACCGGGTTCAGCGCCTGGCCGGTCAGCGTAAAACCAGCCGCGGCGCCCGCGCCGATGAAAGGCGCGCCCGGCGCCGGATGCAGATCGTAGCTGGCCGCATTGATGAAGGCTGGGCTCATCGACGCGTAGTTGTTGCGCTGGATGGCCGAGCCTTGCGTGATGATGCCGCCCGGGCCGGCGAAGACATTGTTCTGCAGGAACACCGGCTTCGTCACGCCGCCGCCGATCATCAGGAATTGCCCGCTGCCGGCATGGTTGAGGAAGGTGTTGTTCACCACGTACAGGCTTTGCAGATTGCTGTCGTTCACGCCTTCTTCGGCATAGGCCAGGATGTTCGAGTTGCTGTTGTCCGCGGGCTGCTCGATCACATTGCCGATGATCACGCTGTTGCCGCCCCAGGGCAGGTCGATTTCATAGCTCGGCTGGCCGCTTGCAGTGGTGCCCGCAACGCCGTACGGCGTGCTCGAGAAGCGGTTGTAGGCGATGGTGTTCGTGCCCGCGCGCGACTTCAGGTTGTGGCCGGCGTTGGCATCGTGGCTGTAGTTGTAGCGGAAGGTCAGGCTGGAGATGCGGCCGATGTACAGGTTATGCGTATAGCCATCGCCATAGCCGTTGTGCCCGAACTCGCAATGCTCGACCACGATGTCGCTGGTGTAATCGTTGGCGGTGAGGATGCCGTTCTCGTTGTCGTGCAGGAAGCTGTTGGTCAGGGTCAGGTGGATGCCGTCGAGGCGGATCGCCGCGCCGTTGCGGTCCGGCACCGCCGCGCCCGACAGTTCGACATTGTCGATCAGGGTGCGCATGCCCTTGACCACCCACGTGCCCTTGCCGCCGGACTGGTTGCCGGCCGCGTCGATATGCGGTCGGCCATTGACGCCACGTATCGTCAGATCGTCCGGGTAGATCGGGCAGACGTCGCCGTTGTAGCTGCCGGCGGCATCGATCTCGATGGTGTCGCCATTGCTTGCCGCGGCGAAGGCATCGCAAGGCCGGGAAAACGGCTTGCCCGGTCCGACCGACAGCACGCGGCCGGAATTGGCGCGAGAGAACACCGTGCCGGAAACCGTCGCTGCATTGTCCGGCGCATATTCGCAGCTCTTGCGCAGGCTGGATGCCGGATTGCTGAACGCGGCGTTGTTGCAGGGAATCGACTCGGAAACCGATTGATAGGCGTAGCTGCCATTGCTGCCGTAGCGCACCTGACGGGCGCTCGGCACTGTGCAGACTTCGCCTTCGCTGGCGCAGACGGTCCAGCCGTCGGCCGACACCGGCGCGGATACCAGGGTGACCGCCGATGCATATTGCACCGGGACGGCGCTGGTAGTGCTGGCGGTGGTGTTCCAGCCGTTGGAGCTGACGCTGCTTGCGGTGCTGACGCTTGCGCTCGTGGCGCCGCTGGCGCTGGTGGTGGCATAGCTGCCGGAGGAGGCAGTGCCGGAGGAGGCGTCACCGGCGCCACCGCCACCGCCGCAGGAAGCCAGAACCAATGCCGCGGCCGCGACCGCCGCCAGGCGCAGACCCGGACGCCTGCCCGGAAGATTGCCGAAGTGTTTCAAAATGGGTTCCCGTTTCCTTGAAGCGCGCGGCGAAGCAGGTCGCCGCCGCATTGTTGCGGATTTCCATGTGGAAATTAACGGGTATTATTTCTCAGTAAAAATAATTCTTCAAGGAAATTTTCGGCGTGTGGCGATTTTGCCGTGGCTTTGTTTTTCGGGAAGGAAAACGGCCTATGTGGAGCGGGCACCCGGGTGCAAGCGCAGCACCCGGCGCCAGGAAAGTCTGAAGGTCTCGCGCATCGCTCGATGGAAGCACCGGCTGCAGGCGCGTTCCGCGGCCGTCGCCGCGGCAATGCCGATGCTGCGGCAGAACCTGCGCCGCAGGATTATTCCACTTCCTGGTCCGGCAGCTTCAGCCGTCCGGTATGGAAGTCGTATTCATACACCTCGCCATAGCGGCCCCATTCCACCGCCACTTCCAGCACGCGCTTGGCTTCGTCGGCTTTCAGGAATTCTTCCAGCAACTCGACAAAGGGTTCCTCGGGCAGCGTGCCGGTCGGTTCGGCTTCAAGGCGGTGGCGGATGCGCGCGGCCAGCGGCACATGGGTCAGCAATTGCTGGCCGAAGATTTCCTGGCGCAGCGTCTGCTCCGCCTCGGCATAGCGCACACCGAGGGGCGTCAATGCGATGTCACCGCGCTCGACTTGCGCCAGGCCCAGGAGACCAAGCGCTTCACAGGCCGGAAACAATTCCTCGTCCGGCAGCTCGGCTTCTTCGGCCAGCGCCGGCAGGTCGGCGCGGCCGTTGAACGGCGGCGCGGCGACCAGCTCCAGCACGCTCTCGATGCGGCTGACATCGGTCTCCGGCAGGCGGTAGCCCGGATGCGCGGCGATCGCCGCGCCGGAGCCGGCGGCCTGCGGCGTACGCTGCGTCATCAACGCATAGACCTCATCGATCAGGCCACGCACTTCCGCCGAATCCGGATCGCGCGGCCGCTGCAGATCGATGCGGATTTCGTTGCTGATGCGTCCCGGCGAGCTCGACAGCACGATGATGCGGTCGGCCATCATCACCGCTTCCTGGATGTTGTGCGACACCACCAGGATGCCGCGCGTCGGAATGCGCTTTTCTTCCCACAACTCGAGGATGTCATTGCGCAGGGTTTCGCCGGTCAGCACATCGAGCGCGGAAAAGGCTTCATCCATCAGCAGCACGTCGGGGTCGGTGACCAGTGCGCGGGCGATGCCGACGCGCTGACGCATGCCGCCCGAAAGCTCGCGCGGCAGCGCGCCGCCGAAGCCGGACAGGCCGATCAGTTCCAGCATCGCATCCGCGCGCTGCGTGCGTTCGTCGGGCGCGACGCCCTGCGCTTCCAGGCCGAGCTCAACGTTCTGCTGCACCGTCAGCCACGGAAACAGCGCGAAGGATTGGAACACCATCGCGATACCCGAGGCCGGGCCGACGATTTCGCGGCCGCGATAGCGCGCGCCGCCGGCGTCGGCCGGGATCAGGCCGGCGATGATACGCAGCAGCGTCGATTTGCCCGAGCCGGATTTGCCCAGCAGCGCGACGATCTCGCCTTCGGCCAGCGCGAAGTCGACATCTTCCAGCACCGCGCGCGGCACGCCGTCGGCGCTCTGAAAGGATTTCGAGACATGGGTCAAAGCGATCAGGTTGTCGGGGTTCATCGGGTATTCCTTGCCACGGTGGCGGCATGTCCTTGCGCGTTGTTCGTAGGTTGGGCTGACAAGCCCAACATGGAGTTCGATCCTGTGCAGACTTCCGTTGGGCTTCCTTCGTCAGCCCAACCTACGCACTAAATATTCCAATCAACTCCCGCGATCCTCGGCCAGCAGATACAGCCTGCGCCAGAAGAAGCGGTTCAACAGCATCACGAAAATGCACATCACGCCGATGCCCAGCGCGATGCGCGGAAAGTCACCGGCGTCGGTCATCTGCTTGATGTAGCTGCCCAGGCCGTCGGCCACCAGCGTGGTCTTGCCCCAGGTAACGTACTCGGCCACGATGCTGGCGTTCCACGAGCCGCCGCTGGCGGTGATGGCGCCGGTCACATAGCTGGGAAACACCGCCGGCAGCCAGACCCGCTTCCATTTCAGCCAGCCTTTCAGGCCGAGGTTGTCCGCCGCCAGGCGCAGCTCGTTCGGTATCGCCGACGCGCCTGCGACGACATTGAACAGGATGTACCACTGCGTGCCGAACACCATCAATGGCGACAGCCAGACATTCGGATGCAGATGAAAGCGCAGCAGCAGGTACACCACCAGCGGGAACAGCAGGTTCACCGGGAACGCCGCCAGAAACTGCGCGACCGCCTGCACCCGCTGCGACCAGGCCGGGCGCAGGCCGATGGCTACCGCCAGCGGCACCCAGATCAGCGAGGCCAGCGCAATGAGCAGCATGACGCGCAACAGCGTGATGAAACCCAGTCCGAACACATGCGCGGCCTCGGCCCAGCCGACTTCGCTGTGGATGAAGAAGCCCAGCCGCGCGATCGCCAGCAGCAGGGCCACGGCCAAAAGCCCATCCCAGCCGCGCGTCATCAGCCAGGCCAGTTTCGGGTTCGGTGGCGGCGCGGCCGCGGTCTCGGGCGGCAGCGCGAACCAGCCGAGCGCGCCGCGCATCTTTTCCCAGAAGCGGTCGGTGGCCGCGCGTATCCAGCGGCTGCGCCGGCCCCAGTCCAGCAGCCACGAGGTCTGCGTGCTTTCGCCCTGCGATTCCTCGAAGCGGAACTTGTCCGCCCAGGCCAGGAGCGGTCGGAAGAACAATTGATCGTAGAGCAGGATGCCGGCCAGCATCGCTACGATCGCCAGCGCGATCGCGCGGCCGTTTTCCTCCTGGATCGCCACCGCGATATAGGCGCCGATGCCGGGCAGCTTGATGTCCTGGCCAGCGACCGAGATCGCTTCGGCCGCGACCAGGAAGAACCAGCCGCCGGACATCGACATCATCATGTTCCACAGCAGCCCGGGCATGGCGAACGGCAGCTCCAGCCGCCAGAAGCGCTGCCAGCTCGAGAGCCGGAAAATGCGCGCGGCCTCGCCGAGTTCGGGCGGCACGGTGCGCATCGACTGGTACAGCGAGAACGCCATGTTCCAGGCCTGCGACGTGAAGATCGCGAAGATCGCCGCCGATTCCACGCCGAGCAGATTGCCCGGGAACAGCGCGATGAAGGGCGCGATCGCGATCGCCTGGAAGCCCAGGATGGGCACCGACTGCAGGATGTCCAGCAGCGGAATCATGATTTTTTCCGCCGCGCGGTACTTGGCCGCGATCGCGGCGAAGGCGAAGGAAAACAGCAGCGCGAAGAACAGCGCGGTGAACATGCGCAGCACGGTGCGCAGCAGGTAATACGGCAGGTTGATCGGATCGAGCGAGATCGGCGTGGGCTGGCCGACGGTGAACGGGCGCGTCATCTGCATCGCGCCGAAGGCGATCGCGGCCAGCAGGCCCAGCACCAAGGGCAGCAGGATCCAGTCCCAGCGGTTGGGGCTGTTCGCCGGCAGCATGCGCACCGCCTTGCGGCGCGGATCGAATCGTTCAAGCATCTGGTTTTACCTTGTTGCCGCGCAGGCTCCCGACTTCAATAACTGGCATGCAGCCGCAGCGACGCCACCGTCACCGGACCGCGGTCGGCATTGTAAGCGGGGTTGGCGATGTGCTGCAGGTCCAGCGTCAGCCAGGCATGCGCGCCCACGCCGAGGCTGTAATACGCTTCGGCGATGGTCTCGGGCCGATAGTTCAGCCGGCCGTCGCCGATGAAGACGCCGTAGCCGCCCGCGGCCAGATACGCCTGGTGTGCGCCGGACAAGCCATTACGCACTAATGCCACGCCGACCGTATCCCGCTCGCGTTTCCAGGCCGCGCCCTTGAAGGTCGCGCCCAGCGCCAACGAGCGCTCGATTTCGGTAAAGGCCCAGGTTTCTTCCTGGCCATCGTTCCAGCTGGCGCGCGCGAACACGCCGGTGTTCTTCGTCATTTCCTGCTCCAGACCGATGCCGTAGCCGAGCTTGGTGCGGTCGCGCCGGGTGGTGGCAATGTCCGGCACGCCGCCCTGCGTGCGCGCCAGGTCGACCGATTCGGCAAAGCTGCCCATCGCGGCGCGGTTGCGGAAAGCCAAAAAGCGCAGCTTGCCGTTCAGCTCGCCGATGCGGTGCGCATGCTCGATCTCGACCTGGTCGCCGTAATGCCTGAAGAGCCGGGTATCCAGCGGCAAGCCGTTCGATTCTTCCGGCTGCATGAAGCGGCCGTAGCGCAGCGCCCAGTCGTCGTAAAAGTATTCGACCGCTGCGCCCCAGGTGTAACCGCGGGCATCGGCGGCGAAGTCGTACGCGCCGTGGGTGGTCAGCGCCCAGTTCAGGAATTGCGTGCGGGGATCGTGCGCGTAGGGGTTATTGTCGAACAGATCGATGACAGAGAGATTACCGGCAGTCATGACGATGCGGCGGCGGTCCAGCATGCCGGCGAGCTGGTTCATGTCCGAATCAGCCGCGACTTTTTCGCCGCCGAGGTCAAAGCTCTGGCGCAGGAACAGGCGCGCGCGGTAGAAGGTCGGATTCGGGCCGCCGGTCTTCTGCTGCTCGCCATTGGTCATGCCGCCCAGGCCGGTCAGGCCGGACAGCGGCACGCCCTGCACCACCTCCGGATTGAAGTACAGTTCGGCGCCGCGCCACAGGCGCAGGCCGAAGGCGGCAGTGGCGCTGAAGGAGTAAGCGGTTTCCTCCTGCGGCGACAAACTGCGCAGACCGGAATAGGGCGCGTTGAAGTCTCCCTTGCGTTCCCAAACGTAGGTGGACTGCACATGAACGTTGAAGTTTTCCGGCTTGGCTTCATCGCCGGGTTCCTGCGCGAAGGCAGGCAGCGCGAGCGCGGCGAAGCACCATGGCGCCATGCGCGAAAGAGTGGATCGGAACATCTGCAGCTCCTTGCCGGGCCGACAAGGGCGCGTCCCGGGGAATGTCGCATAAAGCCGCCCCGTGCCTATCCGGGGATGGCGCGCAGCGGCTGTCTAAATGGAATCGGCGCGAAGGCGAGAGGGCGGACTGCAATGTCATGCCCGCGCGGCGCATTCGCATGCATTCGGCATGGCAGCGAACGGACTTGGCGTATGACAGTTGCCGGGGCCGGACATCGCGCAAGATGAACGCCCCGGATTCTAGAGTTGCCGGGTTTTGTCGGTCAACCGATTCAGTGGCATCAAGCAGCCGACGGCCACGGCGTCAGGATTTCCGCGCCATCGGCGGTGACGGCGATCATATGCTCCCACTGCGCCGACAGCGAGCCGTCCGCCGTGATCACGGTCCAGCCGTCGTCGAGCTGGCGCACGCCTGGCTTGCCGGCATTGATCATCGGCTCCACGGTGAAGGTCATGCCCTTCTGCAGCACCAGACCGGTATTGGGCCGGCCGTAATGCAGCACCTGCGGTTCTTCGTGATAGACCCGGCCGATGCCATGGCCGCAGTATTCGCGTACCACCGAATAGCCGGCGGCTTCGGCCAGCTTCTGGATCGCATGACCGACGTCGCCGAGCCGCGCGCCGGGCCGCACTGCCGCGATCCCGGCCATCATCGCCTCGAAGGTGGTATCGACCAGGCGCTTGGCCTCGGGCCGGGGCGCGCCGACGAAATACATGCGGCTGGTATCGCCATGCCAGCCATCCTTGATCACGGTGACATCGATGTTGACGATGTCGCCATCCTTCAGCACTTCGCGCTCGCTCGGGATGCCGTGGCAGACCACGCCGTTGACCGAGGTGCACAGCGTCTTCGGAAAGCCGTGGTAGCCGACATTGGCCGGCGTGGCCTTCTGCACCTTGCGGATGTATTCATTGCAGCGCTGATCTAGCTCTTCGGTGGACACGCCGGGGACTACATGCTCGCGGATCATTTCCAGCACTTCGGCGGCGAGCGCGCCAGCCACGCGCATCTGCGCGATCTGCTTGTCGTTCTTGAGTTTGATGCTCATGTCTGATTGTCAGTTGAGGTCAGGCCGCGACTATAGCAGCAAGCGTCAGTGTCCCAACTTCTGAGGGAATAAGTGTACGGGCTAGAACAATAGTGACTGGAAGATCGGAATCAAGATTGCAATCCGCTTAATGCTATGGGTCTTGGGGTGTAATCCTTTTCGACATTCGAAAGATCAATAACTTTTCTAGGGATGAAAAATTTCTTTGCTGAATTGATTCCATTCAGAAAGTTAGGGCGCTGGGGCGTAAGTGAAGTATTTCCCCGAATGCGAGGAAAGAACGTGCATATTAGGGAAAGGGGATGCGAACTGCATAAATATATTTTGCTTTTTTGGCACCTTGTTCTTTGTAAAAAATTTCGACAAATTTTTGGTGGGAAATAAAGGCTCCACAAGACGCAAATCAATTGGTTTAATTCATGCTGGATATATTGAATTAAAATTCTTTAAGGAAATTAATTTCGGGATGTTTGTTCCTTGTGGAAATAAAATCTTCTCGAATAGTGCCTGCGTGCAATAAACTCATGTATGTTAAGTTCCCGTTAGAAATAAATATCTGAAAAATTCCGTAGCAGGGATCACTCAACGATCTATTAAAACTTTTTCGAAATTTTTTACAGCAACAAGGAAATTTGCAAATTCGAAAGAAAAAAGTTTCTTTTTCGTAGTGGTTGTCAATATGGCATGAAGCTTGCTGTTGCGTATGTGCAGTACTTTCCTATAACGACAGGGAGTTGGAAATGCACGTTAAGAAACTCGTTTCAGCAATTGGTCTTGTCACTGCCATCGCGACTGGAAATGCCGTCGCCGACACAATTACCTATACCGGTTCCAGTGCAAGCCTCGGCGCAAGCGCCACTTTCGACGTAAGCGGCAATACACTGCAGATTACTCTGACGAATACTTCAACTGCAGACGTAACGAATACTGCACAATTATTGACTGCCGTATTTTTCAATATCAATAACAGTCCGTCGCTCAGCCTGACCGGCGCATCGGCGAACTTGGGCGCTAGCAGCGCTATTTACTTGAATGGCTCGCCGCAGACATATGCCGGCTTGCCGAATGTCGGCGGCGAGTGGGCATATGGTTCGGGCTTGGATCAATACAGCGCAAGCTATGGCATTTCCAGCTCCGGCTTGGGGTTGTTCGGCAACCCGAATTTGAACGGCAATAATCTCGCTGACCCCGCTGCCGTGGATGGACCGAATTTCGGTATTACCTCGGCGGGGGACGATCTGACTACTGGCAACCAGGGACTGAATTCGGTGCCAATCATCCAGAACTCGGTCGTCTTCAATTTTGCTCTCGCACCGAATTCAGGATTGACAGCAGCGGATTTTAAGAATGTCACCTTCCAGTACGGCACAGACTTGAGTGATCCGCACATTACTGGCGACGGCGGCGGTGGCGGGACAGGGACCAACGTTCCGGAGCCGGGAATGCTCGCACTGCTTGGCATTGGTCTAGGTGCACTTTCCTTGAGAAAGCGTATCTCGGCATAAAGTCAAACGTCGGCGCGACGCAAGCCGTCGCGCCGCTTGTGGAATCAAACCTTCGGCACTCCCATCCCCCGCTGCACCGCCGGCCTTTCCCCCACATCCTTCAGCCACCGTCTTACCGCTTCCTTATCCTTCCAAGCTTCCGCCAACGCATCCTTCAAAAAACTCGCCGCCGCCATCGTCCACGGATACGCCGCGATATCCGCAATCGTGTATTCCTCCCCAGCCAGATACCGATGCTGCGCCAGCTGCTTCTCCATCACCGCCAGCAGCCGCGCTCCCTCCTCGGTGAAACGCTCGATCGCCGCCGGCGTCTTGTCCTGCGCGCGGACCGCGAAATACCCAAGCTGCCCCAGCATCGGCCCCAAACTGCCGATCTGCCAGTGCAGCCATTCCAGCGCCTTGTAGCGCTCCGGCCCAGAAGGCGCCAGGAAGCGGCCGCTCTTTTCCGCCAGGTAAGTCAGGATCGCGCCGCTCTCGAAAATCGACAGCGGACCGCCCTCGGCCTCGTCGTCGACCAGCGCCGGAATCTTGTTGTTCGGAGAAATCTGCAGAAACTCGGGCGCATGCTGCTCGTTCTGTCCGAGATTGACCGTGCGCACCTCGTAAGGCCAGCCCAGTTCTTCCAGCATGATGGGCACCTTGCGCCCGTTCGGGGTAGTCCAGGTATAGACCGTGATCATGTCGCGCTCGCAGAAATGAGGGAGAGTAAAACCGTGATTGCCGATGCGACTGCGAAACAGGTTTTTCGTTCATCAAATTACAGTTTCGCTAATCGCCCGGCTATGATGGCGGCAAACATGCGCCTTCCTTCACATTTGTAGAACAGACAGGCTTTCCGACATGGCTCGACACCAGGCAGCACGCTCCGGCGACGATCCCGCGCATCTGAGCCGCGACACCTTATGGATTTCCCGGTTCATGATGGCGGCCTTCAGCTCGCTGGCCATCTGCATCCTGCTGGTGCTGCTGTATTTCGCGGGCGTGACCGACGCCCGCGCGGTGATTCTCTCGATCTCCGCCATCGTCGGCAGCGTGCTGGTGTTCTGGCTGATCTTCTGGTTTGGTCTGAATCGCGGCAGCCGCGATCCCAGCCTGACGCTGCCGATGGCAACTTCCGCGGTGGTATCCCTGCTGTTTGCGATGACGCTGTCGGATGTCACGCGCGATGTGCTGGTGAGCTATTTCGGCCTGGTGCTGCTGTTCTGCGTGTTTCGCTTCCGCACCCCGATGCTGCTGTTGTTGTGCGGCCTGATCCTGGTCGGCTATGGCGCCGTGATCGCGCTGTCCTGGCCTGTCGGCGGCTGGAAGGCGCACAGCGACGACATCGCGCGCTGGATGGCAATGGCAACGGCACTACCGATGTTTGCGGTCATCGGCGGCAACATCATGGCCGGCAGGCGCGCCGCGATGCGCCGGCTCGCCGCCAGCGAAGAGCGCTTTCGCCGCCTGACCGCGCTGTCTTCGGACTGGTACTGGGAACAGGATGCGGCGCTGCGCTTCACCACGGTCTCGGCCGGTTTGGAAACCCATGCCGGCATCGCCCCGGCGCGCCTGATCGGCAAGACCGTCGAAGAGCTGCGCGCCGATCCGGCGCCCGAGGAACTGGCGGCGTATCAGAACGCGGTGCATGCGCGCCAGTCCTATGCCGGCATCGAATGGCGCATGCGTGACGATGCCGGCGCGCTGCGCTGGATTTCGATGGATGGCGAACCGACCTTCGACGCGGCGGGCGAACTGCTCGGCTACTACGGCACCGGCCGCGACATCACCCAGCGCCGCCAGGCCGAGGCGCTGGTGCATTTCCGCGCGCATCACGACGCGCTGACCGGCTTGCCGAACCGCGCGCTGCTCAACGACAGGCTGGCCGCGGCCATCGACCAGGCGCGGGCGGTGTCGCGCGAGCTGTGGGTGGTTTTCCTCGATCTCGACCGCTTCAAGCTCATCAACGACAGCCTCGGCCACAAGGTCGGCGATATGCTGCTGCAGATCATCGCGCAGCGCATGCAGGGCGTGCTGCGCGGCTCGGACACCATTGCCCGCATGGGCGGCGACGAGTTCGTGCTGCTGTTGCCCGATTCACCGGCCGGCAGCCTGTCCACTGCGCTGATCGCTCGCATCATGGACGCGGTGTGTGCGCCGGTTTCGGCCGCCGGCAATGAACTCCTGATCAGCTGCAGCATGGGCATCGCCGTCTATCCGGCCGACGGCGATGCCGGCGACATGCTGGTCGAGCATGCTGACGTGGCGATGTACCGCGCCAAGCAGGCCGGCCGCAACAACTTCCGTTTCTATAAAGCCGAGATGAACGAGCTGGCGATGTACCGGCTGCGCATGGAAAGCGATTTGCGCAATGCCATCGAGAGCCAGGAATTCGTGCTGTATTACCAGCCGCAGATGGACTTGAAGAGCGGCCGCATTTCCGGCGTGGAAGCGCTGTTGCGCTGGCAGCATCCGCGGCCCGGCCTGGTGCACCCGGCCGAGTTCATCGGCGTGGCCGAAGAGATCGGCCTGATCGTGCCCATCGGCGCCTGGGTGCTGGAACAGGCCTGCACGCAGGCGGCGGCCTGGCAGCGCGCCGGCTGCCCACCGCTGCAGATGGCCATCAACCTGTCGGCCCGGCAGTTCGCGCAGAAGGATCTGGTGTCCTCGATCGATGCCGCGCTGCGGCGCTCGGGGCTGGCCGCGTCGCAGCTGGAAATCGAAATCACCGAAAGCCTGATGATGACCGATGTCGAACAGGCCGCCGCGACCCTGAACGAGCTCAAGCGGCTCGGCGTGCGGCTATCCGTGGACGACTTCGGCACCGGCTATTCCAGCCTGTACTACCTGAAGCGCTTCCCGATCGACAAGCTGAAGATAGACCGCTCTTTCGTGCGCGACATCGGCAGCGACCCGGACAGCGAAGCCATCGTCGGCGCCATCATTTCGCTGGCGCACAGCCTCGGCCTGTCGGTGGTGGCCGAGGGCGTGGAGCGGCATGAGCAGCTGGCCTACCTGGCGCGCTGCGGCTGCGATTCGATGCAGGGTTATCTGTTTTCGGCGCCTCTGGAATCCGAGGCGATGGAGCGCATGCTGCGCGGCTTGCCGCCATCAAAGGCAGCGGGGGAAAGAGGAAAGATGGCAGGGGCGGGGCAGATGCCGGGGCCGGTCGCATCCGGCAAGGCCGGCGCATTCAATCCGCCGCCGGCCTGGGAGCGCAAATAGGTTCTAGTGTCCGTGCTGGCGCTCGTATTCGTCGGCCTCAGCCTTGGTCCTGTGCACGATGCCGTCCGGATGTTCTGGCGGGGTGTACAGCGTATAGAGCCGCATCGGCTCGCTGGTGGAAGTGTTGATCACGTTGTGCTCGGTGCCGGCCGGTATCACGACCGCCACGCCGTCTTCCAGCGCATGCTTCTCGCCGTCGAGTATGGCCACGCCCTGGCCGGCTTCCACGCGGACGAACTGGTCATGTTCCTCATGCTTCTCCTGGCCGATTTCCTCGCCGGGCTGCAATGTCATGATGACGAGCTGGCTCTTGGTCGTGGTGTAGAGCACTTCGCGGAAGTTGTCGCCCGCGAGCGTCTTTTCTTCGATGTTGATGCTGTATCCGGACATGGGTTCTCCTGATGGTGGGCTTGTCTTCAAATGCGGCCCACGCATTGTATGCGAGCCCGTGAAGCACTGCAGCGCATGGGTCGCAGCGCATGGCTTTGCCACACGACTATCGCCGCGCATCATGCGTAAGGGATATATCCGCCATCAGTCCCGAAAATCATGCGCGAAGCATATATTTGCTATGCGGAATCAAAATTGGCCCGCACGCATGACGCTCCCTATACTCCTCGCAACACAACGCATTCATCCAAGGAGTTCGCCATGTCCCTGCTTTCCTTCGCTCTTCCGCTCGCTTCCGCTGTCGCCTGCGTCGTGCTGCGCGTCTACCTTGCGGTCAACAGCGCCGATGACGGCGCCATGCTCGAAGGCGTGCGCGGCTGATGCCGCGATGAGCGATGGGTTTCCAACGAGACCATTGCTCACACCGCCATACACCGGGCCGGCCACTGCGCCGGCCCTCGTCGTTGACTTCTCCGTCTTTTCCTTCCTTAAGCGGAATCAAGCCGCGCCGCCTTTCTCCGAACCAAGCCGGGCCAACAGGCATCTACACGCGAGTGCATGCCACATCCACCCGTCCTGCCGCACGTTCCATGCAGCGGCAGGCCTGTCGCTCTGGAGGAAACCCTCATGTTTGGAAGCAGCAAGCTGGAAGGACGCCGCATCGCGGTGCTGGTCGCCGATGGCTTTGAAAAGATCGAACTGACGATGCCGATGTCGGCGCTGCGCGCAGCGGGCGCCGAGGTCGACATCATCTCGCTGCGTAATGGCAGTATCCGCGCGATGAACATGCACGAGCCGGCCGGCAAGATCGCGGTGGATTATGCGATCGATGAAGTCGATCCGGATGACTACGACGGCCTGCTGATCCCGGGCGGCTTCATTAATCCCGACCTGCTGCGCCAGTCCGCCGATGCGCGTGAATTCGTGCGTGCCTTCGATCGGCGCAGGAAGCCCATCGCCACGCTGTGCCACGGCCCCTGGCTGCTGGCCTCGGCCGGACTGACCCGCGGCCGCACCATGACTTCCTGGCCGGGCATTCGCGACGACATGGTGCACGCCGGCGCCACCTGGCTCGACCAGAAGCTGGTACGCGACGGCAACTGGATTACCAGCCGCGGCCCGCAGGACATGAAGGCATTCATCCGCGGCATGCGCGAACTTTTCGCCGAGACTGCGCCCATCGTCTCCGTGCCATCATTCGCGCTATCGTCTTCACCGCAGCGCGCCTCACCGCCAAAGCTGGCCGCAGGCGCGGTCAACCTGCTGCCGCTGCCTTCGCTGCGCACGATCGCGCTGTTGGCCATCGTCGGCGCCGGCGTGGCCGGCATGGCCAAGCGCGCGCCGCAGCAGTCGTAAGGGTAGGGTGGGTGCAACCCACGCGTTTCACGTTGATCAACCTGAGACCGCGTGGGCGGAGCAGGCCCTACGGGCATTGCGCCTTTCGTCCCCTGATCGTCGCCTACGGAACTTCACCCCGGCTTTAGCAGCCCATCGCACAAGGAGATCCCGCTCGTGGGCGCTCCGTGCCCCGGCCATCAATCAAGGAGCCCGCGATGGAAAGCTTTGCCGGCGTGGATGCCACGCTGCTCTCGCGTCTGCAGTTCGCCTTCACGATCGCGTTCCACATCGTCTTTCCCGCATTCTCCATCGGCTTGTCGGCCTTCATCGCCACGCTGGAAATCCGCTGGCTTGCCAGCGGCGAGCAGCACTTCCATACGCTGGCGCGCTTCTGGACCAAGATTTTCGCGGTTTCCTTCGCCATGGGCGTGGTCTCGGGCATCGTCATGGAATACCAGCTCGGCACCAACTGGAGCCGCTTCGCCACCACCATCGGCAACGTGCTCGGCCCGCTGTTTTCCTATGAAGTGCTGACGGCGTTTTTTCTGGAGGCGAGCTTTCTCGGCATCATGCTGTTCGGCTGGAACCGCTTCCCACCATGGCTGCATACGCTGGCATCGGTGTTCGTCGCGCTCGGCACCGCGCTGTCGGGCTTCTGGATCCTGGCCGCCAACAGCTGGATGCAGACGCCAGCCGGCTTCACCGTGCAGAACGGCATCGCTTACCCGGTGTCCTGGTTTCACATCATCTTCAATCCGAGCTTTCCCTACCGCTTCCTGCACATGATGATCGCGACCTATCTCACCACCTCGATGGTGGTGGCCGCGACGGGCGCGCGCTACATGCTTGCGGGGCGCTTTCACAAGGAGGCGCGCACCATGCTGCACATGGGCCTAGGCATGCTCGCGGTGTTCGCGCCTATCCAGGCCATCGTCGGCGATGCGCATGGCCTGAACACGCTGCATCACCAGCCGACCAAGGTCGCGGCAATTGAAGCGCACTGGGAAGACAAGGGGCCGGCCGACCTGGTGCTGTTCGCGCTGCCGGATCAGAAGGGCGAGCGCAACCGCGCCGAGATCGCGATACCGCATCTGGGCAGCCTGATCCTGACCCACAGCTGGAACGGCCGCTTCAAGGGCCTGAAGGAGTTCCCGGCGCAGGACCGGCCGCCGGTAGCCCCGGTGTTCTTCGGCTTTCGCGCGATGGTGGGCCTGGGCCTGTTGATGATTGCCATCGGCTTCATCGGCGTCTTCCTGTGGTGGCGCAAGCGGCTCGACGGCGCGCGCTGGTTTTTGAAGCCGATGACCTATGGCTGGCCGGTCGGCTTCATCGCGCTGCTGTCGGGCTGGATCGTCACCGAGACCGGCCGCCAGCCATGGATTGCCTATGGCGTGCTGCGCACCGCGCAGGCGGTTTCGCCGGTGACCTGGGGCCAGGTCGCGGTGTCGCTGGTGCTGTTCGTGCTCGTGTACTTCGTCGTGTTCTCGATCGGCATCTGGTACATCAGCCGCATGATCGTCAAGGGGCCGGTGCATGCGCCCAGCGATCCCGAGGCGCTGCCGAACCGGCCGCTGTCGGCGGCGCAGCAGACCGCGAAGGAGGCCTCATGAACGACGCCCATGTGCTTGCCAATGTCGGCGATACGCTGCCGGTGCTGCTGGTGATGGTGCTCGGCTTTGCGGTCGCGATGTACGTGGTGCTGGACGGCTTCGATCTCGGCATCGGCATCCTGTTTCCGTTCTTTGACCATGAGGCGGATCGCGACCAGATCATGAATTCGGTCGCGCCGTTCTGGGACGGCAATGAAACCTGGCTGGTGCTGGGCGGCGTGACGCTGTGGGCCGCGTTTCCGAAAGCCTTCGCGGTGATCCTGCCGGCGGCCTACATGCCGATCATCATCCTGCTGCTGGCGCTGATCTTTCGCGGCGTAGCCTTCGAATTCCGCTGGGTCGCCAAGCCGCGCCAGCGCAAATGGGATGTGTCCTTCGCGCTCGGCTCCATCGCGGCGGCCTTCGCGCAAGGCCTGGTGCTGGGAACGATCCTGCAGCAGATCCGCGTCTACGATTTCCAGTACACCGGCGGCGCGTTCGACTGGGCAACACCGTTTTCGCTGATGTGCGGCTGCGCGGTCGTGATCGGTTATGCGCTCCTGGGCGCGACCTGGCTGATCATGAAGACCGTCGATGGCGTGGAACAGCGCGCCCGCGCGCTGGCCGCGCCGCTGCTGCTGGTGCTGCTGGCCTTCATCGTCGTGGTCAGCATCTGGACGCCATATGCGTTGCCGCGCATACGCGAGCGCTGGTTTTCCACGCCGAATGTGTTCTTCATGGCCGAGATACCGGTGATCACTGCGCTGTTGGCCTGGCTATGCCATTACGGCATCCGCAAGGGTCACAGCCTCCTGCCGTTCTTCTGCTCGATCGGCATTTTTCTATTGGCCTATATCGGCCTGGCCGCATCGAACCTGCCGTATCTCGTGCCGCCGTCGATCACGATCTGGGAAGCTGCCTCGCCGCCGTCCTCGCAGATGTTCTTCCTGATCGGCGCGGCCATCCTGCTGCCGCTGATCGTGGCTTATACGATCGTGGTGTTCTGGCTGTTCCGCGGCAAGATCCGGCCCGGGGAGGGGTATCACTGACAAAAGTAGAAAGCGGGGTTTTGTAGGGTGGGTGCAACCCACGCGGTCACTGGCTGATCAACGTGAAACGCGTGGGTTGCACCCACCCTACGCATCAACGCGCGCCTGTCCATACGGGCAGAGATCCAGCAGCACGCAACGCTCGCACGCCGGGCCGCGGTAAGTGCATACCACTTTCCCATGCCGCATGATCACCTGGTGATTGTCATACACCGCCTGCGCATCCCATTCCGGCGGCAGCTGCGCTTCCAGCACCCGGTGCGACGGTCCGACCGCCATGCCCTTGGGAATCAATGCGAGCCGCTCGGCGACGCGGTGATGATGGCTGTCCACCGGCAATGCGCGCCCGCGCATCGTGCTGAAGGAAATCACCGCCGCGCTGGTCTTGGGGCCGACGCCGGGCAGGCTTTCCAACCAGTCGCGCGCGGCTTCCACCGGCAGCTCGCGCAGGAAGTCCAGGTCCAGCGCGCCATGGCCATGCTCGGTCAGCGCCTTGAGCACTGCCTGTAGGCGTGGCGCTTTCTGCTCGGGCCAGGTCGCGGCCGAGATCGCTTCCTGCACCGCTGCGGTCGGCGCATCGCGCACTTCCTCCCATGTCGCGAAGCGTTCCCGCAGCGTGCGATAGGCCAGCGCCGAATCGCGGTTCAGCGTGCGATGCGACAGCAGCGATGACACCAGCTCGGACAGCGGATCGAGCTCATGAAAATAAAGCTTCGGACAACCGTATTCGCGGCATAGCCGCGTGTGCACTTCCAGCGCCTTGGCCTGCAGCGCGTCGTCGGGCACCGTTGCGGCGGAAGGGCGCCTGGTCGGCATGGCGATATGCGCAGGCGCGAAGCCTTACGAGCGATCGCTGCGGTCGCACATATGCATGCCGACCAGGTTGCGGAAATCGGTCGCGCCCTTGTCGGCGGACACCGGGCCGTAAGCAGTGATCTCGTGGCGCGCGCCCTTGGACAGCGAGCTGACGATCACATACTGGGTATCAGGCACCACCTTGGGCAGCGCGCTGAGATCGCCCTTCTGTTTCGCCAGCCAGGACTTGTACTGCTGCGCACTGACCAGATCGACCTTGGCGATCTGGGTCTGGTGATCGTTGCCACAATGGCTGGCATCCTCCTTCCATTGCGCCTTGACCTGCTTTTCCACTTCATCGGGCGTGAGTTGCTTGGTATTGCCAGGCGCGGTCGCTGCGAAAGCGGAGAAGGCCAGGCTGGCCGCGGCCAGCGCGGTCATGAACTGCTTGTTGATGCGGTAATGCATAGAGGCTCCATCGATTGCGTTGCGCGCCTGGCGCGCTGGGGCTTTCGATTATGGAGGCGTTGGCGCGAGTCGCCTTTGTCTGCGCTCACCATGTCGTCGATTTGCTCGTGTTGATGGCGCTCAAGTGTGTTGAGCCATCCTTTGCGCCGTACCGCAGTGCGGCTCGGCATAGGCCAGTGAACCGCGGATGCGCATGGTCAGGCGCATCCCGGGATGCATGATGTCCGCGACAGACGCTTGAGTGCAAGGCGGGGCGTTGCCCGCCCGGTATTCAGAACACTTCCCACTCTTCGGTGTTGGCGCGGGCGTTGCTGTCGCCCTGTAGCCTGCGCGTGGCCGGCTTTGGTGGTTTCGGCGACTGCACCATCGCCGGCACCGCTGCTCTCGGCGGCGCGAGGGACGCCGGTGCGGCGGAATGATGCGGCGCCGAGTCGAGCCGGAACGAGGCCACCGCGTCGCACAGCTGTTGCGCCAGGTCCTTCAACTGCGCGGAGGCGGCCGCCGATTGCTCGACCAGGGCAGCGTTCTGCTGCGTGACGCCATCGATATGCGCGATTGCGACATTGATCTGTTCGATGCCACCGCTCTGCTCGCTGCTGGCCACGGTGATCTGCCCGATCAATGCCGACACGTTGTTGACGCTGTCCACCAGGCGCCGCATGGTCTCGCCGGTGCGCTGCACCTGTTCCGACCCCGAGGCAACCTTGCCAACCGAATCCTGAATCAGCAGCTTGATTTCGCGCGCTGCCGAAGCCGAGCGCTGCGCAAGACTGCGCACTTCCGAAGCCACCACCGCGAAGCCGCGGCCCTGGTCGCCGGCTCTGGCCGCTTCCACCGCGGCATTCAGCGCCAGGATATTGGTCTGAAAGGCAATGCCATCGATGACGCCGATGATGTCCACGATCCGTTTGGACGACTCACTGATGGCATCCATGGTGTGCATCGCATCGTTCATCGCCTGTTCACCCTGCACCGCGATGTCCGATGCCGACTCGGCCAGCGCGCTCGCATCGCGCGCATGATCGGCATTCGTTTTCACCGTCGACGTCAGCTCTTCCACCGAGGCCGCGGTTTCCTCGAGCGAGCTAGCCTGCTGCTCGGTGCGCGCGGACAAATCCATGTTGCCGGTGGCGATCTGCGCGCAAGCCGCAGCGATCGCTTCCGCATCCCGCCGCACTCCATTGACGATCCCGGCGAGGTTGTCGCGCATGGTGCGCATCGCAAACATCAGGCTGGAGCGGTCGCCAGGTTTGACGTGTACCTCGACAGACAGGTCGCCCGCTGCGATCTGACTGGCCACCTGCGCCGCGTATGCCGGCTCGCCGCCGAGCTGGCGCAGCAGGCCGCGGCTCAACAGCCATCCGGACAGCAGGGCGGCGGCCACGCCAAGCGCGATCAGCAGCAGTTCCATCGTGCTGGCGTTGTGGTACGCCTGGTGCGCCGCCTCGACATCTGTCGCGGTGAGCGTCTTCTGCATCGCGACGTTTTCCTCGATGGCGTCTATCCATGCCTGGTTGGCGGCAATGTCACGCTTCAGCAGGATCTCGGTGGCTTCGCGCGCCCGGCCTGCGCGCGCCAGTTCAACCAGTTCGCTGTTCAGCGGACGCACGGTCTCGGCGAGGTCCCGGGCCTTTCGGCGCAGCGCGAGACCGGCTTCCGTACCCGGCATGGCGTCCAGGCTGGCGGCGGCTTCATCGTATCGCTTGCGCGCGGCAACGATTTTTTCGCGCTCCTTTTCAGCTTGCGGCACGTCGCCAAGCAGAATCAGCGTACGCATCACCCGCTGCACCACATGGACCGACTCGGCCATGTCGTTTAGCAGGGTCATCTTGCGCATGTTGACCTCGGCGATGTGGTCAAGCCGCGCTTCGATCTGATGCATGCGGATCAGTCCGAGCGCGCCGACGGCGATGAGCAGAGAAATGGTAATGGCTGAACTGACGGCCAGCCGGATGGCAACGGTAGCGGTTCTGATGTTCACGGGCGCTTCCTCTTGGGATATCGATGGAGTTGTTGCGGCGTTCGGAGCGGATAAGAAAACAGCCGTAAATGTGTATTGCTCGTGACTTATCGGGCTTAGTGGAAGGAAACTTTAGGTACGTTTCGATGAATTTCTTTCGCCATGGCAATTCTTCCTGGCAAGCGCGGTCTGCACGTTGCGACAAAGGCGCTGGCGGGAAGCGCCGCTGACGCCATGGCCTGCCCCATGAATAAAAAACGCCGCAGCGGATGCATCCGCTGCGGCGTTTTTTTACGCGGAGAGAAAACTCCGCGGCAGGCGATTACGCTTGCTTCTTACGGCGCGACAGGCCCAGACCGAGCATGCCCAGACCGATCAGCGCAACGCTGGTCGGCTCAGGTACGCCGAAGACGACGTCCATCGAACCGTTGATTTCCTGCGTGCCGGACGGCGTGAAGTTGTTCAGCTGGCCGGACTGGAAGGACACGTTGTAGAACGGGTTCGGCGAGGTGAAGAACTGGCTGCCAGCCGAGGTCAGGTTGAAAGTGGTGGACGAACCGAAGCTGCCGCAGTTGATGCCGCTGCCGGTACCGTTGCTGCCGCAGGTGGACAGCGTCGGGTCCAGCGTGCCTTGGCCAGAGGTCGGCATGCCGGTGGCGATCAGGTAATCGTCGCCGCCGGTGTTGGCCGTCCAGGGCGTAGAACCGTTGCCCGGCTTGTTGAATGTGGTGTCGGTGTTCGGATCGATGTACACCGACAGGCTGCCGCCCGGCGTGAAGTTGAAGGTGGTCTTGCCGCCGGCGGAGCTGACGGTGCCGCTGCCGGTGTACAGTGCATACAGGCCGTACTGCTGCGCAATCGTCGAGCCGGTCTGGCCGAGCTGCGACGGCACCGTGGTCGTGCCGTTATTGGCGACGAACTGACCTGCGTTCCAGAGCAGCGACACGTTGAAGGTGTTGTTGGCGCCGAAGGTGATGATTTCGTCGTAGTTGCCAGTGATCTTGTCGGCGATGAAGGAACCGCTCGAGCCCGGCACGGAAGCTTGATTGACGGTGAAATCCGGGAAGACTGCGCCGGTGGTTTGCGCCATCGCGCCGAAGCTTGCCAGTCCGAGTGCGCCGGCGATTGCTGCTGCTACCAGAGTTTTGTTGATTGCTTTTTTCATGATGCCTTCCAGAGATCGTGTTTATAAGTAGTCCCGTGTTATCCGGGTGCCTTCCCTGGCCTTCGCTGATGTCGTTGTAATATTTTTTCGACAAGATTCTCTGAGCAAAAAGCTTGCCAGTATGTCAATTAGCTGACAAATCAAACACTTACGAATTTTCAACGGAAAATGTGTTAATCGAATGTCATTTCGGTCGACACTGGTTCAGATCAAACATGTTGCGTTTGGTCAAGGAGAGATTACTTACGGTTACAGGAAGGGGCGCCACCAGCTGGCAGCAACGGTGAAAGCAGTATTGTTTCTTTTTGTGGAATAAAACATTGCTGCGGACGATGTTTATTGCCAGCGTGGTGATAGGTAGACTGTGCTTCATCGATGAACACACAGGAACGCAGTGCGATTCAGCGAGGCAGGACCCGCCGGCCAAGTCAGACCGCCGAGCCCGAAAACACACTGATACCCAACTTGGAGAACACCATGAACATCAAAACCATTCTCGCCGCCGCCGCCATGCTTGCCGCTTCGACCGGCGCTTTTGCCCAGCAAACCGAGTTCGTCGCTCCGGACGCCGGCTTTCATTCGAACCTGACCCGCGCCGAAGTGCGCCAGGATCTGGTGCAGGCACAGCGCGAAGGCGTGACGGCGATGCGCCAGCACGACGGCCAGGACGCGGTCTATGCGAAGAGCGAGAAAGCGCGCGGTGACGTGAAGATCGAGCAGGCCAAGGCTGTGAAACAGCAGCGCAGCCAGTCCCCGGTCAACAGCCTGTACTTCGGCTGAGCATCACAACACGGCTAGCCGCATCATTCACGCAGCGCATAACGGCTATCGGGAATGACAATTTCGTTTCCGGCTTCCGCGTCTTTATAGTTGCACCTGTCTCCTCCACCCTCCAAAGGATGGATTAACCCGCTCCCAGTGAGCGGGTTTTTTTTCGTCCACGCGCTGGAGACGCAAGGGGAAACACGGATTTCGCTTCAAGCGCGACGGCCTGAAGTAATGGATCCACGCACAGGTCGCAGTACCCGCCTTATGCGCCTGATGCATATGTAAAGCAGTAAACATCGGTTCCGGAATATTAAGCAAGAATTTACTCTGCAGCCCTCATAACAAGATTCGCGAGGACGTTCCATGCTGCGCTACAAATTTCTTCCGTTTGCCTTCGCCCTTTCCCTAATCGCGCCGTCCTTGCAGGCGGCCGAAGTGAAGTTGCTCAATGTTTCCTACGATCCGACGCGCGAGCTGTACCAGAGCGTCAACGCCGCCTTCGCCAAACAATGGAAGGCGCAGACCGGGGACGATGTGAAAATCAGCCAGTCGCATGGCGGCTCGGGCAAGCAGGCGCGCTCGGTCATCGACGGCCTGGAAGCCGACGTGGTGACGCTGGCGCTGGGCTACGACATCGACGCGATCGCGCAGCGCAAGCTGATCGCCGCCGACTGGCAAAAGCGCCTGCCGCACAATGCTTCGCCGTACACCTCAACCATCGTGTTCCTGGTAAGGAAGGGCAATCCCAAGGGCATCCACGATTGGAACGACCTCATCAAGCCGGGCGTGTCGGTGATTACGCCGAATCCCAAGACTTCCGGCGGCGCACGCTGGAACCACTTGGCCGCATGGGGCTATGCGTTGAAGCAGCCGGGCGGCAATGAAGCCAGCGCGAAGGACTTCCTCGGCAAGCTGTACCGCAATGTGCCAGTGCTCGATTCCGGCGCGCGCGGCGCAACCACGACCTTCGTTGAGCGCGGTATCGGCGATGTGCTGATCGCCTGGGAAAACGAAGCGATTCTGGCGATCAAGGAACTCGGTCCGGACAAGGTCGAGTTGGTGGCGCCGGCGCAGAGCATTCTGGCCGAGCCGCCGGTCGCGGTAGTCGACAAGAATGTCGACAAGCATGGCACGCGCAAGGCAGCCGAAGCCTATCTGCAATTCCTGTACACCGATGCTGGCCAGGAAATCATCGCGCAGAACCACTATCGTCCGGCCAGCGACAAGATCGCGGCGAAGTATGCGGCGCAGTTCCCGAAGGTGAAGCTGTTCACGCTGGCCGATGTCGCCGGCGACTGGGCGCAGGCGCAGAAGGCGCATTTTGCCGACGGCGGCATCTTCGATCAGATCTATCAGCCGGGCCGCAAGTAAGTCAGCCGGCTTCCGGGCTGCGAAGTCCGGTTCCTCCCCTCGTTCATCAGCGCCGGCCCGCAGGCAAGCGGCCGTCGCGCGGAGATTCCATGTCCACATCTTTACTGTCTTCGCGTGTCGCACATGCCGAAGCATCCATCGCCATCCGTCCATTCGACGCGCCGCTCGGCGCGGAAGTGTTGCACCTCGATCTGTCGCAGCCGCTCGCCGACGCGGATTTCCGCCGCATCCACCGCGCGCATCTCGACCATCATGTGCTGGTCTTCCGCGATCTGCGCATCACGCCCGAGCAGCAGATCGCGTTCAGCCGCCGCTTCGGTCCGCTGCAGATGCATGTGCTGCGCCAGTTCCAGCTGCCGTCGCATCCCGAGATCCTGGTGGTGTCCAACGTGAAGGTGGATGGCCAGCCGATCGGTCTGGGCGACGCCGGCCAGCTGTGGCATTCGGACCTGTCGTACAAGGAGCATCCGAGCCTCGGTTCGATGCTGCACGCGCAGACGCTGCCGGAAGAGGGCGGCGACACGCTGTTCGCCAACATGCACCTGGCCTGGGACCTGCTGCCTGCCGCGTTGAAAGCCGCGGTGCAAGGTCGCCAGGCTGAACACAACTACCTGGCGCGCTATGCCGATCTGCAGCGGCGCAGTCCCTGGCGGCCGAACCTGAGCGCGCAGCAGATCGCCGAGGTCAAGCCGGTAGTGCACCCGGTGGTGCGCACCCATCCCGAAACCGGGCGCCGCGCCTTGTTTGTCTCGGAGCATTTCACGACGCGCATCGTCGGCCTGCCCGAAGACGAGAGCCGGCAATTGCTGGACGAACTGTTCGCCCACAGCGTCAAGCCCGAGCACATCTACCGCCATCGCTGGCAGCCGCACGACATGGTGTTCTGGGACAACCGCTCGCTGATGCATCTGGCCACCGGCTGCCCTGAACATCTGCCGCGCACGCTGTACCGCACCACCATCGAAGGCGACGCGCCGTTCTGATGTGCCCACCCCACAAGCTGAAAGGAAGTCTCATGCCATTGCCGCCAACTCCAGGCACTTCATCAGGGTTACGATCCTCCCGTCTCTTCCGCGCCGCCGGCATGCTGGGCGCGATGGCGGCCTGCTTCGCCCTGGCAGCACCCGCGCATGCCGAAGGCCGTATCCGCATCGCTGAGCAATTCGGCATCGTCTACCTGCTGCTCAATGTCACACAGGACCGGCAACTGATCGAAAAGCAGGGCAAGAAGGAAGGGCTGGACATCAAGGTGGACTGGGCCAGGCTTTCCGGCGGCGCGGCGGTCAATGATGCGCTCCTGTCCGGCAACATCGATGTCGCCGGCGCCGGCGTTGGCCCGCTGCTCACCATCTGGGACCGCACCCGCGGCCGCCAGAATGTGAAGGGCGTGGCATCGCTCGGCAATTTTCCGTACTACCTGGTGAGCAACAATCCGAAGGTAAAGACGCTGGCCGACTTCGGCGAGAAGGACCGCATCGCGCTGCCGGCGGTGGGCGTGTCGGTGCAGGCGCGCATCCTGCAGATGGCGGCGGCGCAGCAGTTCGGCGACAGCGAATGGGCGCGGCTGGACAAGATCACCCAGGCGGTGCCCCATCCGGACGCGACCGCTGCGGTGATTGCCGGCGGCACCGAGATCAATGCCCACTTCGGCAATCCGCCGTTCCAGCAGCAGGAGCTGGCGGGCAGCCGCAATGCGCATATCGTGCTCGATTCCTACAAGGTGCAGGGCGGACCGAGCTCGGCCACGGTGCTGTATGCCACCGAAAAATTCCGCAACGAGAATCCGAAGACCTATCGCGCCTTCACCGCCGCGCTGGCCGAAGCGGCCGACTTCATCCGCGCCAACCCGGAAGGCGCGGCGGACATCTACTTGAAGCGCAACAGCATCGACCGCGCGCTGCTGCTGTCCATCGTCAAGGACCCGCAAGTGCAGTTCAAGGTTGCGCCGGAAAACACGCTGGGCCTGGCGCAGTTCATGCACAAGGTCGGCGCGATCAGGAACCGGCCGGCGAGCTGGAAGGATTACTTCTTCGACGACCCGGCAACCGCAGGAGGCAGCTGATGCATGCGCGCAATCCACAAGCCACACAGACCCTGAAGATGGTCGTGCCACCGCGCCAGAGCGGCCTGCCGCAACCGCTGCTGGAAGTGAGGAACGTGTCACTGGACTTTGGCGATGCCACGCGCAGCGTGCGCGCCACGCATCAGGTCAGCTTCGATGTGCATCGCGGTGACCGCTTCGTGCTGCTCGGGCCGTCCGGCTGCGGCAAGTCTTCGCTGCTCAAGGCAGTGGCCGGCTTCATCGCGCCGAGCGAAGGCGAGATTCTGCTCGGCGGCGCGCCGGTCACGCAACCGGGACCGGATCGGGTGGTGGTGTTCCAGGAATTCGACCAGTTGCCGCCTTGGAAGACGGTGCGGCAGAACGTGATGTTTCCGTTGGTCGCCAGCGGCAGGCTGTCGCGGCGCGAAGCGGGCGAGCGCGCGCTGCACTGGCTGGAAAAGGTGGGGCTGGCGCGCTTTGCCGACGCCTATCCGCATACGCTGTCCGGCGGCATGAAGCAGCGTGTGGCGATTGCGCGCGCGCTGGCGATGCAGCCCGAGGTGCTGCTGATGGACGAGCCTTTCGCCGCGCTCGATGCGCTGACGCGGCGGCGCATGCAGGAGGAATTGCAGGCGCTGTGGGAAGAGCTGCGCTTCACGCTCTTGTTCGTGACGCATTCGATCGAGGAGGCGCTGGTGGTGGGCAATCGCATCCTGCTGCTGTCGCCGCATCCGGGCCGGGTGCGCGCCGAGATCAACAGTCATCAATTCGACCTGCGCAGTGCCGGCAGCGCGGAATTCCAGCGCAGCGCGCAGCGCATCCATCATCTGCTGTTCGAGAGCCAGCCGGACGAAACGCCGCGACCCGAACCCGCTTTGCAAAGGAGCGCCGCATCATGAGCGCCATACTCGAGCCGCCGGTTCGCGGTGAATATGAACGTCCGTTGGTGCCATACACCGGCGCCGTCGCATCGACACCGCAGCGGCGCCCGTTTGCGATCGTCAGGCAATCCCCATGGCTGCGCCGTGCAATGCTGCTGGCCGCGCTGGCGCTGCTGTGGGAGAGCGCGGCGCGCTGGCAGGGCAATGACCTGTTGCTGCCGACCTTCCTGCAGACAGCGCAGGCATTGGTTGCGGGCATGATGAGCGGCGAGCTGCCGCGCTCCGTCGGCAATTCGCTGATCGTGCTGCTGCAGGGTTATGCGCTGGGCATCGTGCTGGCCTTCCTGCTGACCTCGCTGGCGGTATCGACGCGCATCGGTTGCGAATTGCTGGAGACGCTCACCGCCATGTTCAATCCGCTGCCCGCGATCGCGCTGCTGCCGCTGGCGCTGCTGTGGTTCGGCCTGGGACGCGGCAGCCTGATCTTCGTCATCGTGCATTCGGTGCTATGGCCGCTGGCGCTCAATACCTATGCGGGCTTTCGCGCCGTGCCAGAAACGCTGCGCATGGCCGGCCGCAACTATGGTCTTTCCGGTGTGCGCCTGGTGCTGCAGGTGCTGATCCCGGCAGCACTGCCCGCCATCATTTCAGGCATCAAGGTCGGCTGGGCCTTCGCCTGGCGCACATTGATCGCCGCCGAACTGGTGTTCGGCGCGGCATCGGGCAAGGGCGGACTGGGCTGGTACATCTTCCAGAACCGCAATGAGCTGTACACCGACAAGGTGTTTGCCGGACTGGCGCTGGTGATTCTGACCGGGCTGCTGGTGGAGAACGGCGTGTTCCGAACGCTGGAGCGGGTGACGGTGCAGCGCTGGGGGATGCAGCGGCAGCGTTGAGAGCGCTGCGCGGCCGCGGCACGGCGCCCTCAGGCTGATTCCGCGAATTTGGCGAGGTCGGCCGTGACCGTGTCGAGCACGCTGTCCCAGTCGCCCATGCTCGGCTGCCGATACAGGGTCGCGCTGGGATACCACGGGCTGTCGCTGTGGTCGAGGAACCAGCGCCAGCAGGTGTCGTAACGATTCAAAATCCACACCGGCTTGCCCATCGCGCCGGCCAGATGCGCGGTCGAGGTGTCCACGCTGATCACGAGGTCAAGGTTGGCGATCAGTGCCGCTGTATCGCTGAAGTCGCGCAGCGCTTCGGTGAACACGGCCAGATTGTCCGTCGGCCACAGTTCCGCTCCGTGCTCACGCAATTCCGATTCGGCGGGCTCGCCTTTCTGCAGGCTGAAAAACGCGATGTCGGCGCGATTCAGCGTGGCGATTTGGCGCAGCGAGATATTGCGCCTGGCATTGATGCTCCACAGGTCCGGCCGGTTCTCCCGGAATCCACCGTTCCACACCAGGCCGACCCGCGGCCGGTTCCTGTCGCCCAGCCTGGCCTTCCAGTACTGCGCCTTGGCTTTGTCGGCGGCAAGATAGGGAACCGTGTCGCCGAGGGATGTCAGGTCGGTGTGAAAAACCCCGGGGAGGCTCATCAATGGACATTCATAGTCGGCATCCGGAAGCTCCTCGCCCCTGGCAATGACCTGGACGCCGTTCAGACTGCGCAGCAGGCTCACCAGCGGCGGCTGCACTTCCAGGATCACCTCGGCGCCCAGGCCGGCGACCAGCGGCGCATAGCGACAGAACTGAATCGTGTCGCCCAGGCCCTGTTCCGCACGCAGCAAGATGCTCTTGCCGCGCAGGGCCTGCTGCCCGGTCCAGCGCGACTTCCCTGAAGCTTTCCACCCAGCAGCGAATTCCGGCGTCTTCCAGCGCCATTCATAGGCTTGCCACCCCTGCGCGAAATCGCCGCGCACCAGCAATACTTGCGCGCGATTGAAATGCGCCTTCGCCAAGTTGGGCTTGAGCTTCAGCGCCCTTTCCTGCGCGGCCAGCGCTTCGTCATAACGCGCCAGTTGAACCAGGGTGGCGCCATAGCCGCTCAATACTTCGGGATGATGCGGATCGAGCTGCAACGCGCGTTCGAAACAGGGCAAGGCTTCTTCATGCCTGCCGAGCATGGCGAGCGCAACGCCGCGATTGCCGAGAACGGGCGCGTTGTCCGGATTGGCGGTCAAGGCCTTGTCATAACTGATCAGCTCTTCTTCATGTCGACCCAGGCAACCGAGCGCGATGCCGCGGTTGTAGTAGGCGCTCCAGGAAAGCGGATCGAGTGCGATCGCCATGTCGAAGCTTTCCACTGCTTCCGTGAAACGCTGCAGCGCCGACAGCGACAGCCCGGCATCGTGTCGGGCATGGAACAGGTTCGGATACAGGCGCAGCGCTTCGTTGAAGGCGTCGAGCGCTTTCGCATGCTGACCAAGATGCTGCAATGCCACGGCGCGGTAATACCAGCCCTCTGCAGAGGATGGGTCGTGTTCCAGCGCGCGGGCGAGGTGCTTTGCGGCGCTTTGGTAGTCGCCCGCCGAGCCGGCGATATACCCCAGTAATCTCAGTGCTTCGGCATGATCAGGTTGCTGCTTCAGGAGCTTCTGAAGCAGCGTCTTGGCTTTCTCGCGTTTTCCTTGCTGGAACAGGGCTTGGGCTTGAAGAAGTTCGTTCATGCGGCGGATGAGGAACCGGGACGGATCGAAAAGGCGAGCAAGATACACGCGCTCCGCACAGCGCCAGGGACTTGTACAGCCCGTCAGCGCGAACGGTTTTCTTTTTCCCGGATGCTGCTGCCGGAGATGAAAGACGGCATCGCATCCAGCAATCGCCCGTCCCGTTAACGCGCTATAGCCGCTACCCCTGCCCGTGCCGCATGTATTTTCATGTAGCTATCAATCAGGCGTTGGTGCCTGTCGAGCCCTTCCAGTTCCATGCTGGTTGGCGTCAGGCCATAAAAGCGCACGCTGCCGTCCACCGAGCCCAGCACCGCGTCCATGCGCGCATTGCCGAACATGCGGCGGAAGTTGACGACGTAATCATCGAGTTCCAGCTCGTCATCGAGCAGCACCTCCAGCACGACGTTCAGGGCTTGATAGAACAAGCCGCGTTCGACGGTGTTGTCGTTGTACTGCAGGAAGGCGCCCACCAGCTCGTGCGCCGCTTCGAACTGCTGCAGGGCGAGATGAATGAGGAGCTTCAGCTCGAGCACCGTCAGCTGTCCCCATTCCGTGTTCTCGTCGAACTCGATGCCGATCAACGTGGCGACGTCGGAGTATTCATCGAGCTCGCTGTTGTTCAGGCGATCGAGCAGCGCTTCCAGGCTGGCATTGTCCAGTCGATGCAGGTTCAGGATATCCGCGCGGAACAGCAAGGCCTTGTTGGTGTTGTCCCAGATCAGGTCTTCCACGGGATAGATTTCCGAATAGCCGGGCACCAGGATGCGGCAGGCAATGGCGCCCAGATGGTCATACACCGCCATGTAGACCTCCTTGCCCATGGCTTCAAGAATGCCGAGCAGGGTCGCGGCTTCCTCGGCATTCGAATTTTCGCCCTGGCCTGAGAAATCCCACTCGACGAAATCGAAGTTCGACTTGGCGCTGAAAAAACGCCAGGACACGATGCCGCTGGAATCGATGAAGTGTTCAACGAAGTTGTTCGGTTCGGTAACGGCGTTGCTGGCGAAGGTGGGCGCAGGCAGATCGTTCAGGCCTTCGAAGCTGCGGCCCTGCAGCAGTTCCGTCAGGCTGCGTTCCAGCGCGACCTCGAAGCTCGGGTGCGCGCCGAACGAAGCGAAGACGCCGCCGGTGCGCGGGTTCATCAGGGTCACGCACATGACCGGGTAGGTCCCGCCCAGCGACGCATCCTTCACCAGCACTGGGAAGCCCTGCGCTTCCAGGCCCTGGATGCCCGCCAGGATGCGCGGGTATTTCGCCAGCACTTCCTGCGGCACATCAGGCAGCGCCATTTCGCCTTCCAGGATTTCGCGCTTCACTGCCCGCTCGAAAATTTCAGATAGGCATTGCACCTGCGCTTCGGCCAGGGTATTGCCGGCGCTCATGCCATTGCTGACGTAAAGGTTCTCGACCAGGTTGGATGGGAAGTACACCACTTCGCCATCAGACTGACGCACATACGGCAGTGAGCAGATGCCGCGCTCCACATTGCCCGAGTTGGTGTCGACCAGGTGCGAGCCACGCAGCTCGCCATCAGCGTCGTAAATCGACAGGCAGTAGTCATCGAGGATTTCCGCCGGCAACGCATCATCAGGGCCGGGTTTGAACCAGCGCTCATCCGGGTAATGCACGAACGGCGCATTGGCAATGTCTTCGCCCCAGAACGAGCCAGCGTAGAAATGGTTGCAGCTCAGGCGCTCGATATACTCGCCCAGCGCCGACGCCAGCGCGCTTTCCTTGGTTGCGCCCTTGCCATTGGTAAAGCACATCGGCGAGTGCGCATCGCGGATATGCAGCGACCAGACGTTGGGAATGATGTTGCGCCATGAAGCGATTTCGATCTTGATGCCCAGGTTCGCCAGCACGCCCGACATGTTGGCGATGGTTTGCTCCAGCGGCAGATCCTTGCCCACGATACGGGTGCTGGCATCCGGAGCCGGCTTCAGCGTCAGCAGGGACTGGGCATCGGCATCGAGGTTCTCCACCTCTTCGATCACGAACTCGGGTCCGGCCTGCACCACCTTCTTGACCGTGCAACGTTCGATGGAGCGCAGGATGCCCTGACGGTCATAGGCGGAGATATCCTCCGGCAGCTCGACCTGTATCTTGAAAATCTGCTGATAACGGTTTTCCGGATCAACGATATTGTTCTGCGACAGGCGGATGTTCTCGGTCGGGATATTGCGCGTAACGCAGTACAGCTTCACAAAGTAGGCCGCACACAGGGCCGAGGAGGCCAGGAAGTAATCGAAGGGGCCTGGCGCCGAGCCATCGCCCTTGTAGCGGATGGGCTGGTCGGCCACTACCGTGAAATCGTCGAACTTGGCTTCGAGACGAAGCTTGTCGAGAAAATTGACCTTGATTTCCATGGGAGCTCCAAAATGATGTGGCCGTTATTGTCTGTCGCCGCGCTGACACCCAGTGATGCATCGGGGCGCACACGATAGCCAGCGCAATGCGCAAGAGCGGCCAGGGGAAGGACGACATCCACTCCCGTCAGGGTGGTTGAGTGGACGATTTGGGCGATTCAGGCGATTCAATTGCCAGTGGGTCGCGCGAGCAGCCCAGGTAAGTAGCGGAGCAAGGATATTGTCGATGCCGCCTCATGAATAGCCCGAGCGGCGCGATGCGCGACATCTGACTTCAGAAATGCAAAAAGGGTTCAGTCGAAACTGAACCCTTTAATCTTGGTGGCCCGGGGCGGAATCGAACCACCGACACAAGGATTTTCAATCCTCTGCTCTACCGACTGAGCTACCAGGCCAAGGCGGAGAAGTATAACAAACCATTCGCGATATGCAAGACCTTGCGGCGCTTTTTCTTTTGACGCAGCCGTTATAATGGTCCGCGCTTTTTCCTCCTTTCCATTCCATTTACTCCACTCTGACGGTTGCTTCCATGAAGTCTGCAAGCGATATCTGCGTGATCGGCAATGGCATCATCGGCAAGACCACGGCGCTGGCGCTGGCGCAGGCCGGGCTGTCAGTGACGCTGCTGACGCCACCCGGTAATCCCGCGCCCCGCGTTGAAGGCTGGGATGTGCGGGTCTATGCATTGAACGGCGTCGCGCGCGAACTTCTCGGCTCGCTGCGTGTCTGGGATGCGATGGATGCGTCGCGCATCGCGCCGGTCGATGCGATGTCCGTCAACGGCGACAGCCCCGGCGCGCGGCTCGGCTTCGATGCCTACGGCGCGCGCACCGGCGCGCTGGCCTGGATCGTCGAAGACACCAATCTGAACGCTGCCCTCGATGCGGCGCTACGCTTCGCGCAGAACCTGAAGCAGGTGTCAGCCCGCGCGCTGCGCCTGGAGCAGGGCGCGCAGCATGCGACCGTACATCTGGAGAATGGCGACACGCTGGCCGCAAGCCTCGTGGTCGGCGCCGATGGCGCGCATTCCTGGGTGCGAGCGCAATGCGACATCGGCGTGGATTACCGCTCCTATCATCAGCGCGCCATCGTCGCCAACTTCGCCTGCGAGAAGCCGCATCACAGTGTTGCGCATCAATGGTTCACCGGCAATGAGGGCATCATCGCGCTGCTGCCGCTGCCTGGCGAACGGGTATCGCTGGTGTGGTCGGCTCCCGATACGCTGGCCGACTCGCTGCTGGGCCAGCCGCTGTCGGCGCTCGCGGCGCGGCTTGGCGCGCTGCCGGGCCAACCGCT
Organism: Noviherbaspirillum pedocola; assembly: GCF_016632335.1. GTDB lineage: Bacteria > Pseudomonadota > Gammaproteobacteria > Burkholderiales > Burkholderiaceae_D > Noviherbaspirillum_A > Noviherbaspirillum_A pedocola. Next base: position 16,332 of record NZ_JAEPBG010000018.1, on the reverse strand, counting down.
CGGCGAGTTGCAGCCACTGCAGCCCGAGGCCGTGAAGGCGCTGCCGCTGATGCTGGTGCGTCCGCATGACATCGTCGCGCCGCAGGTGGCCCTGGTTGGCGATGCCGCGCATGTGGTGCATCCGCTGGCCGGCCATGGCATGAATCTCGGTTTTGCCGATGTGGCCGAACTGGTGCGCGCCATCGATGCGCGCGGCGCGCGCGATTGCGGCGACGAGCGCGTGCTGCGGCGCTATGCGCGCGCGCGCAAGGAAGATATCTTGCTGATGCAAATCGCCACCGACGGCCTCGAGCGCCTGTTCGCCACCGACTTCGAGCCGCTACGCATCGCCCGCAATCTTGGCTTGTCCCTGGTGGACAAGCTTCCGATCCTGAAGCGTCGCCTGATGTCCCATGCGATGGGACAGGGGCGCACGCCCTCCATGAAAGAAGGTTATTGACATGCTCACCATCAAACGCAGCCTTGCCGCCCTGGCCCTGCTGGTACCCGCGCTGTCCGCGCTCGCCGAAAACGCGCAGGAAGCCGAAGTGCGCAAGCTGATACAGCCGCGTCTGGGTCCGAACACCTCGATCACCTCGGTAACGAAGACGCCGTACAGCGGCCTGTTCGAAGTCCGCGTCGGCAATGAATTGTTCTATACCGATGGCCTGGCCAAGTACCTGTTCATCGGCCGCATTCTCGATGCCAACACCACCGAGGATTACACCAAGGCGCGCGTGGACGAGATCAACAAGATCAAGTTCTCCGACCTGCCGCTCGATGCGGCGATCAAGACCGTCAAGGGCAATGGCAAGCGCGTGATCGCGGTCTTCGAGGACCCGAACTGCGGCTACTGCAAGCGCTTCCGCCATACGCTGAAGGACGTGGACAACGTGACCGTCTACACCTTCCTGTACAACATCCTGTCGCCGGATTCCGCCGACAAGTCGCGCAACGTCTGGTGCGCGCCGAACCGCGCGAAAGCTTGGGACGACTGGATGCTCGATGGCAAGGCCGCGCCCGCCGCGCCGGCAAGCTGCAATACGCCGAACGACAAGGTCTTCGCGCTCGGCCAGAACCTGCACATCACCGGCACGCCGACCATCTTCTTCACCGACGGCACGCGCATTCCGGGCGCGATCGATGCGAAGGGACTGGAAGCCAAATTCGCTTCCGTGAAGTAAATGCCGGCATGCCGCGCGGTCCGTCGCCATGCATGGCGCCGCGCAGGTCCTCGAGCGGGGCCGCGTCTATAATCGGGTCTCCCCAACCAGGAGACTCCCATGTATAAAGCGATCCTGCTCAATAAGAAAGAGGACGGCAGCACCGATGCGCAGCTGACGCAGCTCGATGAAGCGCAGCTTCCCACCGATGGCGATGTCACCGTCGCCGTCGACTATTCCACGATCAACTTCAAGGATGGCCTGGCCATCACCGGCAAGTCCCCGGTGGTGCGCAAGTGGCCGATGGTGCCCGGCATCGATGGCGCAGGCGAAGTCATCGAATCCAGCCACCCGGACTGGAAGCCGGGCGACCGCTTCATCCTGAATGGCTGGGGCGTAGGCGAAACCCACATGGGTTGCCTGGCCGAGCGCGCGCGCCTGAAAGGCGATTGGTTGATTCCCATGCCCGCGGGCATGTCCGCGCGCAGCGCGATGGCCATCGGCACTGCCGGCTATACCGCCATGCTTTCCGCGCTCGCGCTGCAGCAGCAGGGCGTGGACAAGGATGCCGGCGAAGTGCTGGTCACCGGCGCTTCCGGCGGCGTGGGCAGCGTCGCGGTCGCGATCCTGGCCGGCTGGGGTTATCGCATCGTCGCTTCCACCGGCAAGATGAATGAAGCCGATTATCTGAAGTCCCTGGGCGCAGCCGAAGTCATCGACCGCGCCGAGCTGTCCGCGCCGGGCAAGCCTTTGCAGAAGGAACGCTGGGCCGGCGTCATCGATTGCGTTGGCTCGCATACGCTGGCCAATGCGGTGGCACAGACCCGCTACGGCGGCACCGTCACCGCATGTGGCCTGGCTCAAGGCATGGACTTTCCGGCATCGGTCGCACCCTTCATCCTGCGCAGCGTGAAGCTGATCGGCATCGACAGCGTGATGGCGCCGAAGGCCAAGCGCATCGAGGCATGGCAGCGATTGGCTACGGATCTCGACGCGGCAAAGCTTGATGCGATTACCACCGAGATCGGCTTGTCGCAGGCTATCGCCAAGGCCCCGGAGATACTGGCGGGGAAGGTTCGCGGCCGCCTGGTCGTGAACGTGCACGGTTAACCAAGGAGCCGCATGTCCCATCCCATCCGCTACAGCATCACCGCGAAAGACCCGGCCGCGCATCTGTTCGAGGTGACGCTGACCGTCGATACACCCGATCCGGCCGGCCAGCGTTTCGCGCTGCCGGCATGGATACCGGGCAGCTACATGATCCGCGAGTTCGCGCGCAACATCGTGCGCATCGCCGCGGCGTCGCAGGGCAGGAAAGTCGCGTTGAAGAAGCTCGACAAGCACAGCTGGCAAGCCGCGCGTTGCGATGGTCCGCTGGTGCTGACCTATGAAGTCTATGCCTGGGACTTGTCGGTGCGCGCCGCGCATCTGGATGCGACCCATGGCTTCTTCAATGGCACCAGCGTCTTCCTGCGCGTAATCGGCCAGGAAGACGCGCCGCATGAAGTCGATATCCGCCGCCCGGATGGCGAGGGCTATGCTGCCTGGCGCGTGGCCACCGCGCTGCCGGAGCTCGATGCCGAGCGCTATGGCTTCGGCCGCTATGTGGCGCAGGACTATGACGAGCTGATCGACCACCCGGTGGAGATGGGCGACTTCGCACTGGCGAGCTTCAAGGCGCATGGCGTGCAGCATGATGTCGTCATCACCGGCCGCGTGCCGAATCTCGACATGGCGCGACTCACCGCCGATCTGAAGCGGGTATGCGAAGCGCAGATCCGGCTGTTCGAACCGAAGAGCCGGCGCGCGCCGATGGAGCGCTATGTGTTCATGACGCTGGCCATTGGCGATGGCTATGGCGGACTGGAACATCGCGCATCGACCGCGCTGATCTGCTCGCGCGCGGACCTGCCGGTCATGGGTCGCAAGGAGATGAGCGAGGGTTACCGTACCTATCTCGGCCTGTGCAGCCACGAGTACTTCCACAGCTGGAATGTGAAGCGCATCAAGCCGGCCGCGTTCGCGCCCTACGACCTGCAGAACGAAGGCTATACCTCGCTGTTGTGGCTGTTCGAAGGCTTCACCAGCTATTACGACGATCTGATGCTGATGCGCGCCGGGCTGATCGATGAAGACGACTACCTGAAGATGCTGGCCAAGACCGCCAGCGGCGTGCAGCGCGGCGCCGGCCGCAACAAGCAGAGCGTGGCCGAGTCCAGCTTCGATGCGTGGATCAAGTATTACCGCCAGGACGAGAATGCGCCGAACGCCATCGTCAGCTATTACCAGAAGGGTTCGCTGGTAGCGCTCGGCCTGGACCTGACGATACGAAGCGAAACCCGCAGCAAGCGCTCCCTCGACGACGTGATGCGCGCGCTGTGGCAGCGCTATGGCAGCAGTTTCTATGGCGAAGGCGAGGACGCGGGACGCGGCATCGGCGAGGACGACGTGCTGGCCTTGTTCGAGGAAGTGTCCGGCCTGAAGCTCAAGCGCTACTTCGACCGTTGCATCCATGGCACCGAGGATGTGCCGCTGGCGAAGCTGTTCGCGGCCTTTGGTATCGATGTCGACGACAAGCGCGACAACCCGAAGCCATCACTGGGCGTGCGCACGACGAAAGAAGGCAATGACTGCAAGCTGGCGAATGTGCATGAAGGCGGCGCCGCGCATCGGGCAGGGCTGTCGGCGCTGGATCTGCTGGTGGCCATCGACGGCTTGCGCGTGACGGCATCCAATCTCGATACGCTGCTATCGCGCTACCGGGTCAACGATGTGGTGCGGGTGCATGCATTCCGGCGCGATGAGCTGATGGCCTTCGACGTGAAACTCACCGCGGACGGCGCGCCGCAGTTGCGCTTTGCGGCGCAGGATAAGCCGGCGTCGGCGGCGAAGATGCGGCGGGCCTGGCTGACGCAAGCTTCGTAGGTTGGGCTGGCAAGCCCAACATCAGGCGCCCGCCGGCCGCAGGTATGTTGGCCATGCGTAGGTTGGGCTGGCAAGCCCAACATGGAGGCCAAACCTTTGCGGACTTCCGTTGGGCTTCCTTCGTCAGCCCAACCTACGAACATCAACCAAACAGTCTCGCCAGCTCCACCCCCGGCTCCGGCGCGCGCATGAACGCTTCGCCGACCAGGAAGGCATGCACATCGGCCTCGCGCATGCGCTGCACATCCGCCGGTGCAAGAATGCCGGACTCGGTGACAACCAGCTTATCCTTCGGTATGCGCGGCAGGAGGTCGATGGTGTTCTGCAGCGAAGTCTCGAAGGTGCGCAGATTGCGGTTGTTGATGCCGAGCAGCCGGGTATTGAGCTTCAGCGCGGCGTCGAGTTCATCGCCGCCATGCACTTCCACCAGCACATCCATGCCCAGCTCATGCGCGCAGGCTTCAAGCTCGGCCATGCGACCCGCGTCCAGCGCCGCGACGATCAGCAGGATGCAATCCGCGCCCCAGGCTCGGGCCTGATACACCTGATACGGATCGATCATGAAATCCTTGCGCAGCACCGGCAGCTCGCAGGCTGCGCGCGCTTGCCGCAGGTAGTCCGGCGCGCCCTGGAAAAACTGCTCGTCCGTCAGCACCGACAGGCAGGCCGCGCCATGCGCTTCATAGCTTTGCGCAATCTGCGCCGGATGGAAGTCCGCGCGCAGCACGCCTTTCGAAGGCGAAGCCTTCTTCACTTCGGCGATCACGCCGGCGCGGCCGGCGGCAATCTTGCCGCGCAGGCTGCCTTCGAAGCCGCGCAGATCGTCGCGCGCTTCTTCGGATTCGGCCTGCGCGCGCAGGCTTTCCAGGCTGCGTTCCTTTTTCGCGGCAGCCACTTCTTCGGCCTTCACGGCCAGGATTTTCTCGAGTATGTCGGACATGGGAATGAGGCTCAGTGTTTGTCTGCGGGCGCGCCGCCGATGTCGCGGGTGGCGCGCACGAATTGCTCCAGCTTGTCGCGCGCCGCGCCCGAGGCGATGGCTTCGCGCGCCATCGCCATGCCGGCATCGATCGCCGGCGCGCTGCCGTTCGCATATAACGCGGTTCCAGCGTTCAGGATCACGATGTCGCGCGCCGGTCCGGGCTCGTTGCTGAGCGCTTCCAGCACACGGGCCTTGGACTCGGCCGCGCCGGACACCTTCAGGTTGCGGCTGGCGATCATGGACAGGCCGAAGTCTTCCGGATGGATGTCATATTCATGCACCTCGCCGTCGCGCAATTCGCCGACCGCGGTTGCCGCGCCGAGCGAGACTTCATCCATGTTGTCGCGACCCCAGACCACGATGGCACGCTCGGCGCCGAGGCGCTGCAGCACGCGCACCTGGATGCCGACCAGATCCGCATGGAACACGCCCATCAGGATGTTCGGCGCGCCGGCCGGGTTGGTCAGCGGACCGAGGATGTTGAAGATGGTGCGCACGCCGAGTTCGCGCCGAACCGGCGCCGCATGCTTCATCGCCGCGTGATGGTTGGGCGCGAACATGAAGCCGATGCCGGTCTGCGCGATGCTCTCGGCCACCTGCGCGGGTTGCAGGTTGATATTCGCGCCCAGCGCTTCGAGCACATCGGCGCTGCCCGAGGACGAGGACACGCTGCGCCCGCCATGCTTGGCCACGCGCGCGCCGCAGGCAGCGGCCACGAACATCGATGCGGTCGAGATGTTGAAGGTATTGGCACCGTCGCCGCCGGTGCCAACGATGTCGAGCAGGCCGCTCGTATCTTCCAACGGCACCTTGGTGCAGAACTCCCGCATGACCTGCGCGGCGGCGGTGATCTCGCCTATGGTTTCCTTCTTCACGCGCAGGCCCATGGTCAGCGCGGCGATCATCACCGGCGACATCTCGCCGGACATGATGCGGCGGAACAGGGACAGCATTTCATCGTGGAAGATTTCGCGGTGCTCGATGCAGCGCAACAGCGCTTCCTGGGGGGTGATCGGCATGGTGGCTCCGGTGGGTAAGCGCTTCAGCGGGTCAGGAAGTTCTTCAGCAACTGGTGGCCGTGCTCGGTGAGGATGGACTCGGGGTGGAATTGCACACCCTCGATGTCGTATTCCTTGTGGCGCACGCCCATGATTTCGCCATCCGGCGTCCATGCCGTCACCTCGAGGCAATCGGGCAGCGATTCGCGCTCGATGGCCAGTGAGTGATAGCGGGTGACGGTGTAGGGATTGGGCAGGTCGCGGAACACGCCGGTGTTGGTATGTTCGATCGGCGAGGTCTTGCCATGCATGACTTCCTTGGCGCGGATCACCTTGCCGCCGAAGGCTTCGCCTATGCTCTGGTGGCCGAGGCAGACGCCGAGGATGGGGATCTGCCCGGCGAAGCGCTGCAGCACTGGCACCGAGACGCCGGCTTCGCGCGGTGTGCAGGGGCCGGGCGAGATGCAGATGCGGTCCGGCTTCATGGCCGCGATGTCATCCAGCGTGATTTCATCATTGCGCACGGTGCGCACGTCTTCGCCCAGTTCACCGAAGTACTGCACCAGGTTGTAGGTGAACGAGTCGTAATTGTCGATCATGAGCAGCATTTCGCTTGTCATCCTATGTGTTTGACTGCGGAAGATCCGCAAACAGGGCGCTATTTTCGCCGAAAAGAAGAGGTCGGGGTGGGCAGCATCGCCATCGGCCGCTGCGCGCGTCATCGTGCTGAAACCGGTTGGTCACCGGCATGTCATTTGAGCCCGCCATCATATGGCGTCTTTGACAAGAGGCAATGTTTTGCCCGTTCCGATAGCCACGACCCCCGGAGGATCTCCCGTGAAGTTTCGCCTTACCCTGATCGGCGCATTGATTGCGAGCGCCGTTCTCGCCGGCTGCGCCGGCGGCTCCGATGATGCGCCCGCCGCAGCGGCGGCCGGCACGACCACGCTGACGCCGACCCGCACCATCATCATGGTCTGGGACGGCCTGCGTCCCGACTCGGTGAATGCCACCGACACACCCAACCTGTACGCGCTGCGCCAATCCGGCGTGAACTTCAGCGACAACCATTCGACCTATCCGACCTTCACGATGATGAACTCGTCGTCGTTTGCGACCGGTTCCTTCCCGAAGACCAGCGGTTTCTACGGCAACACTTTCTGGACGCCGCCGCAAGGCAGCGCCAATACGATCCCGGCGGGCAATGGCGCGTCCGGCAGCGCGCAGGATTACCAGGACCCGGTCTTCACCGAAGACTATGCCGTGCTGGCCACGCTGAACACTTACTACGGCGGCCAGCTGCTGCTGGTGAAGAGCCTGTTCGCGACCGCGCAGGCCGCCGGTCTGACGACCGCGACCATCGGCAAGTCCGGCGCTGCCTATCTGCAGGACCTGGGACAGGGCGGCGTCTTCCTCGATGAAAACACGGTGCAGCCGCGCAGCCTGGCCACCGAGTTGCAGAACAGCGGCATCGCACTGCCGGCCAATGTCGTAAAGAACTATTCCGGCGCCGATGCGGTGACGCTGGCTTCGTCCAACGGCAATCCGACCGCGCGCGCCGGCTACATCACCTTCAATACCACCGCCTATGATCCGAACGGCACGCTGACCGTGGCCGCGCGCGATTCGGCCGACACCACCCAGGGCGCGCCGGAAGACGCGGCCAACAAATACATGCTGTCGGTCTACACGCAGTACATCCTGCCGAAGAAGAAGCCGATGCTGTCGCTGATCTGGTTTCGCACGCCGGACAATGTCGAGCACGGTTACGGTCCGGGCACCGCGAACATGAAAGCCGGCCTGCGCTCGCAGGATGCGCGCCTGGGCGAGCTGATCGCTGCGCTGCGCGCCAACGGCATGGACAACAGCACCAACCTCGTCGTGGTGTCCGACCATGGCCATTCGAGCGTGTCCGGTCCGCTGTCGCTGTATCCGCTGCGCGCGATCACGCCGTCGGCGAGCCTGCCCAACGGCACGGCGGTGAACGGTTCCACCAGCGGCACCAGCGCGGCATCGCTGGGCGCGGTCAACGCCAATGGCTATTCCTTCTCCGGCGACGTGCGCTCGGCCGACCTGCTGACCTATCGCGGTTTCAACGCCTATGACGGCAGCGGCTGCAGCACCAGCGCCATGTATGGCCTGGATGCAAACGGCAATCCGACCCTGCCGGTGAAGACTGACGCCAACGGCGCGCTGTGCGGCACCGTCAATACCAAGTACCAGGCCATCAGCGCCACGAAGACCAGCAACCCGACCGCGCGCTTCACCGTGCCGGCGCCGGGGTCGCTTCCGGCCAACGGCATCGTCGTCGCGGCCAACGGCGGCTCGGATTACTTCTATGTTCCCAGCCATGATGCGGCCACGGTGCAGAACCTGGTGAAGGTGCTGCAGCAGCGCGAGGAATACGGCGCGATCTTCGTCGACAGCCGCTACGGTTCCATTCCCGGCACGCTGACGATGGCGCAGGCCAATCTGGAAAACGGCAAGCGCCAGAACAATGGCCAGCCCGACGTGGTGGTGTCCTTCAACTGGGATGCCGACACGTCCATCCAGGGCATGCCCGGTATCGAGTTCGAAAGCGTCGGCGGTCAGCGTGGCATGCATGGCAGCTTCGGCATCGCCGACGTGCACAACACGCTGATTGCAAATGGACCGTCCTTCCAGGGCGGCCTGACGCTGACCACGCCGACCGGCAACGTCGACGTCGCGCCGACCGTGGCCTATCTGCTCGGTTTGTCCATGCCGCAGGCCGACGGTCGCGTGATCAATGAAGCGCTGGTCACTCCGGCATCGAAGTCGCAACCGAACGTGGCCGCGTCCACCGTGAGCTCGTCCGCGGCCAGCGGCCTGGCGTTCGAGCTGCCGACCGACCTCACCGGCGCGACCAAGGATGCGTCGCTCGCCGCAGGCACCTACACCATCAACATGGCGGTGAAGGACCTGAGCGTGGATGGCAAGACCTACCGCTACTTTGACTATGCGAAGGCAGTGCGCAAATAAGCGCCGTATCGGGGGCCTTGCGTTGGCAAAGGCCGCCGACAACCTGACAGGAGTTTGTCCTTGAACCACGAGCAATACCGTGGCTTTCGGGGGCAGGGATGGCGGATCGCCGCGCTGTGCGCGGCGGCCGCGTTTTCCCTGCAGTCTGAGGCCAGTGAACTTACATTCGAGCAGGTCTTCCATCAGCGCGGCGAACCGGCCGCGCTGCATTACCAGGCCGTCTACAGCAGCGGCGGCGCCGAGCACCGGATGGAAGTCTGGCGCGACGCGGATCGCCGCGTGAAGCGCCGCACTGACGACCGCGTCGAGACTTATGCATCGCATCAGCCGGGCGACGCGGAATTCGACATGTCCATCCTCGACCTGAAGAAGCGCATCCACACGAAGGTCAGCCGCACGAACCTTTACCGCATCGGCAATTTCACCGACTGGTTCGACCTCGGTCATGCGTTGCGCCATCCGAAGGGCGGCTACACGCTGAGCGCTGCCATGGCGCCCAAGGATGCGACGAAGCCACTGCAATCCTGCTCCTGGTATGAATTGAAGCAGGATGGCCGCTCCAGCCGCATCTGCTGGAGCGCACAGCAGCATGTGCCGATGCTGATCGCAGCACAGGACGGCAGGGTGGTATGGCGCATCACGGAAATCGACAGAAAGCCGATCCCGGCGAAGACCTTCGACATCCATGACGCGGGGTTCGTCTACAACGACGCCAATGGCGATATCGAGCCCGATTGACGCGGCAAGTGCTGCCTGCGCGGCGCGACTGCGGCGCGCAGGCATGCCGCAATCACGGCGCGATCTGATGTCGGAAGGTATGCCGCCGGCGATTCCTGTCGCCAGCGGCGGGATCACAGTCCGCCGTCCAGGCCGTCCTGCACCTGTTCGGCCGCGCGCAGCACCGCGCGCGCCTTGTTCTCGGTTTCCTGCCATTCCATCTCGGGCACCGAGTCGGCGACGATGCCGGCGGCAGCCTGCACATACAGCATGCCGTCCTTGATCACGCCGGTGCGGATCGCAATCGCCAGGTCCATCTCGCCGCCGAAGGACAGATAGCCGCAGGCGCCGCCATAGATGCCGCGCTTGACCGGCTCGAGCTCGTCGATGATTTCCATTGCCCGCACCTTGGGCGCGCCGGACAGCGTGCCGGCCGGGAAGGTGGCACGCAGCACGTCGAGATTCGACATGCCGGGCTTCAAGGTGCCTTCGACATTGGAAACGATGTGCTGCACATGCGAATACTTTTCGATCACGAACCTGTCGGTGACCTTGACGCTGCCGATCTCGGCGATGCGGCCGATGTCGTTGCGCGCCAGGTCGATCAGCATCACATGCTCGGCGATCTCCTTCGGGTCGGCCAGGAGCTCCGTGGCCAGTTGCGCATCGCGTTCCGGCGTGTTGCCGCGCGGCCGGGTGCCGGCCAGCGGGCGGATCGTTACCTTCTTGCCACCGTCCGGCAGCGCTTCATTGCGCACCAGGATCTCCGGCGACGCGCCGACGATGTGCATGTCGCCGAAGTTGTAGAAGTACATGTAGGGCGACGGATTCAGCGAGCGCAGCGCCCGATACAGCGACAGCGGCGAATCCACATACGGCTTCTTCAGGCGCTGGCCGATCTGCACCTGCATCAGATCGCCGGCCATGATGTATTCCTTGGCGCGAGCGACGGCTTCGAGGTAATCGGCCTTGTCGAAATCGCGGATGGTCTCGGTGCGCACCGAGGCTGAAGTGACCGGCGCATCGACCGCGCGGCGCAGCATCGCGCGCAGGTCCGACAGACGCCGGCGTGCGCGGGGATAGGCCTCGGGCTGGGTCGGGTCGGCATACACGATCAGGTACAGCTTGCCCGACAGGTTGTCGATGACGGCCAGCTCTTCGGTCAGCAGCAGCTGAATCTCCGGCAGGCCGAGATCGTCGCGCGGCGCGCTGTGTGCCAGGCGACGCTCGATGTGGCGCACGGTGTCATAGCCGAAATAGCCGGCCAGGCCGCCGCAGAAACGCGGCATGCCGGGCAGGAGCGCGACCTTGAAGCGGGATTGGAATTCGGCGATGAAGTCGAGCGGATTGCCTTCATGGCTTTCGGTGACGGCGCCGTTCCTGATGACTTCGGTGCGGCTGCCATGGCTGCGCAGCAGCGTGGACGCGGGCAGGCCAATGAAGGAATAGCGGCCGAAGCGCTCGCCGCCAACGACGGATTCGAGCAGGAAGGTATTCTTGCCGGCGTTCTGGGTTTGCGCGAGTTTCAGGTACAGGCTCAGCGGCGTTTCAAGGTCGGCAAAGGCTTCGGCGATGAGCGGAATGCGGTTGTAGCCCTGCGCGGTGAGCGATTTGAATTCGAGTTCAGTCATGGTTCTCTCCTTGCCGCATGAGGTACGGTTTGCGGCTTGCGAGTTCAAAAAACATTTCGGCCCGTCGTGATGGGGCCGAAGGCATATCGGGGACTAATTGGTCCGGGATTGCCAGCGTCGCCAGGGCCAGGCCTCAAACGAGCCCGGCATCGGGTAGCCATGTTTTTTAACGAGAGACATGTATCAGGAATTTGCCGCGGATATCAGGAGGGCTGCATCAAACAGCGTGGCGACTATACCATCGGAGTCGACATCTTGTATAGGCTGGCCATGGTTGTAGCCGTAAGGGACATTCAGCACGCGGCAGCCGGCGGCGCGCGCGGCTTGCGCATCGTTGGACGAGTCGCCGATGGCCACGACTTGCGCTGGCGCCAGGTCAAAGTCGGCGCAGACGGTCAGCAGCGGCAGCGGGTCGGGCTTTTTCCTCGGCAGCGAATCGCCGCCGTAGAGCAGCTCGAAATGCCCACGCAATCCCGCGCGCTCCAGCAGCGGCAGCGCAAAGTCATGAGGCTTGTTGGTGACGCAGGCCAGGCGCAGCCCCAGCTGTGCGAAGTGCCGCAGCCCTTCCTCGACGCCGGGGTAAATGCTCGCATGGAGACCATTGATTTCGCGGTAGTGACGCAGGTAGGACGCCAGCGCGGCATCGAAATGCGCATCGAGTTCGTCTGGTGCGTAATCCAGCGACAGCAGGCTGCGCACCAGGTGCTCGGTGCCCTTGCCGACGAAGCGCGTGATCACGTCGATGCCTACCGGCGCCAGGCCCAGTTCGTCGCGCATGCGGTTGACCGCCACCAGGAAGTCCGGCGCGGTATCGAGCATGGTGCCGTCCAGGTCGATGATGGCGGCGCGGATGCCGCGAAACAGCTCGTGCGCCGCGCTCATGCCCCGGCCAGCTGCGTGCGCATCGCGTCGATGACAGCCTTGTAGTCCGGCTTGCCGAAGATCGCGGAACCGGCGACGAAGGTGTCGGCGCCGGCGGCGGCGACCTGCGCGATGTTGTCCACTTTGATGCCGCCATCGACCTCGAGCATGATGTCGCGGCCGCTGGCGTCGATACGGCGGCGCGCCTCGGCAACCTTCTTCAGCGTCTCGGGAATGAAGGACTGGCCGCCGAATCCCGGGTTCACCGACATCAAGAGGATGATGTCGAGCTTGTCCATCACGTGATCCAGGTAGTGCAGCGGCGTGGCCGGGTTGAACACCAGGCCGGCCTTGCAGCCGTGGTCACGGATCAGTTGCAGCGAGCGGTCGATGTGCTCGGAGGCTTCGGGATGGAAGGTGATGATGTTGGCGCCGGCCTTGGCGAAGTCGGGGATGATGCGATCCACCGGCTTGACCATCAGATGCACATCGATCGGCACCTGCACATGCGGCCGGATCGCTTCGCAGACCAGCGGGCCGATGGTGAGGTTGGGAACGTAATGGTTGTCCATCACGTCGAAATGAATGATGTCGGCGCCGGCGGCGACGACGTTGCGGACTTCTTCGCCGAGGCGGGCGAAGTCGGCGGACAGGATGCTCGGGGCGATACGGTAGTTGCGCATGGCTTGGGGTCTTTCAGGGAAGCCGGCATTCTACCGCGCTCAGCTCTTTTGGGCGGCTTGCGCCTTGGAGCGTTTTCGTGTGGAATCGGGGCCTCGTTACGCAGGCATGCTCCGATGCCGCATCAACCGCGGCATGCGCCGCATCGAAAAGACAGGGCCGATGGCAGCTTATGAATTCACGGTGTCCGTGCACACCCAGTATCTGGAAAGTCAGTCCGACCCGGAGCGATCGAGCTTCGTGTTCGCCTATACGATCACGATCCGGAATACCGGCGAAGTCGCAGCCCAGCTGATTTCCAGGCATTGGGTCATCTCCGACGCCAACAACGATGTCGAGGAAGTGCGCGGACTGGGCGTCGTAGGCTACCAGCCTTTCCTGCGGCCGGGCGAGCAGTTCGAATACACCAGCGGCACGTCGCTGAAGACGCCGCAGGGATCGATGAAGGGCGAGTATTTCTGCGTGGCCGAGGATGGCGCGCAGTTCGAGGCGCCGATTCCCGAATTTGTATTGTCGCTTCCGCGCACGCTACACTAGCCCGCTCTTTTCAGGCTTTGCGGTCGTCATCTTCCGGCGGCCGCTTCGCGGCGGGGCGCTCCGGCTTCCTGCCCGCAAACATGGTCCACCACACGATGAATATCAGCAGGAACATTGCGATACCCGCTTCCAGCAATAACAGCCACATGTCCTTGTCCTCCAGTTTTTTCGGGCGCCTCAGTGTACTCGCATGCGCCGCATCTCTAGTTGCGGGCCTTGCAGGTTGTGTCAGCGCGCCACCAGCCCGGCAGGTCGAAACGCCTGCTGCGCCGGCCAAGCCGGGACCGGTGCTGCGCCCGGTCAGTTTCAAGGCGCTGCCAGGATGGGAGCGCGACGATCTGCGCGAGGCCTGGCCCGCATTCCTGAATACCTGCGAGGCGATGGCGCGTCGCGCGGAATGGAAGGAGCCATGCGCCATTGCCCGGGATGTCGATGCCGGCAGCGATCGCGCGATCCGCACCTTTTTTGAAGCTTTCTTCACGCCTAACCAGGTGTTCAATCCCGATGGCAGCGACAACGGCCTCATCACCGGCTATTACGAGCCGCTGTTGAATGGCAGTCGCAAGCGCGGAGGGACATTTCAGACACCGCTGTACCGCGCGCCGGAAGATCTGCTGACGATCGATCTTTCCAGTGTCTATCCCGAATTGAAGAATATGCGCCTGCGCGGCAGGCTGGTCGGCAACAAGGTCGTGCCTTATCCGGCGCGCGCCGAACTGATGGGATCAAACGCGCTGGCCGGGAAGGAATTGTTGTGGGTCGACAATCCGATCGACGCATTCTTCCTCCAGGTGCAGGGCTCGGGTCGCGTACATCTGGCCGACAGCAAAGAAACTGTGCGCGTCGCTTATGCGGACCAGAACGGACAGCCGTATCGTTCGATCGGCCGCTATCTGGTGGACAAGGGCGAGCTGACGATGGACCAGGCTTCGGCGCAGGGCATCAAGGCCTGGCTGGCGGCGCATCCCTCGCGCCAGCAGGAGCTGCTGAACGCCAACCCTGGCTATGTGTTCTTCAAGGAAGAGAAGCTCCTCGATCCGCGCAAAGGTCCCAAGGGGGCGCTCGGCGTACCGCTGACGCCGCAGCGTTCGGTGGCGGTCGATCCGCAATACATACCGCTGGGCGCGCCGGTATTCCTTTCCACGACGGAGCCTGGTGGCAAGGCGTCGCTGCAGCGCATGATGCTTGCGCAGGACACCGGCGGCGCGATTCGCAATGCCGTGCGGGCCGACTTCTTCTGGGGCTATGGTCCCGAAGCGGGCGATAGGGCGGGAAAGATGAAGCAGCGCGGCATGCTGTGGGTGCTATTGCCGAAATCGCCGGCCTCCTGATGCGTCTCGCCGCGGTGCCGTAACGTGTGTAAGCACGTTGTGGACTTTCCGTTGGCCGAGTGCTTGCCGCATGCTGGCGAAATGCTCTGGCAACCACAAAGGCAGCAAGCTGGTAACCACCTTGCGGCTTGATGCGGTCTGCCCTTGCATCAGCGCGGCATGGGCATAATGCATGCCCTGCAGGACTCGCGCATGCTGTTCCCGCTGCGATTTCAGCGTCGGCAGACCTCTGATTTCCATCCATGCTTCTTCCATGAAGAAAGCCGACTCGATCTCGGCAGTCAGTTCGAGGAAACGCTTTTCGAACTCCGCATCCTTGGCCTTGGCCGCGCTTTGCAGCGCTTTCGCCACGCGGCCCAGCAAGGGATTCGCCGGCAAGTTGGATGCGAACAGCTTTGCCGGCGGAATGTGATATTGCATAGAAGTCTCCTGATTCTTTCCTGATGCGGGTGTCCGGTAGAGGGACGCGACGCTGCACTGTGTGGCGCTTCGTTGCAGCTTTACCCGCTTCCATGTCGATATGCGTTCAACTTAGTGTGGGAGTCGCGGATGTCAAGCGCCCGATCTCAACGAAGAGCGAGCCTTGTGCCGGGGACTTGCGCGGCTACAATCTACGCCGCCATCGGCTTATTTCAACAAGGAGCTCCCATGCAATATGAAAACATTCTCGTCGAGACGCACGGCAGGGTTGGACTGGTGAGGTTAAATCGGCCCAAGGCGCTGAATGCGCTGAATGATCAGTTGATGGACGAGCTAGGCGCCGCCTTGCGTCTGTTCGATCAGGATGAGGCTATCGGCTGCATCGTGCTCACAGGCAATGAAAAGGCGTTTGCCGCGGGCGCTGACATCGGCGCGATGGCGAATTACAGCTACATGGACGTGTTCAAGGGCGAATACATCACTCGGAACTGGGAACATTTACGTAGGGTGCGCAAGCCAGTGATTGCGGCGGTAGCCGGCTATGCGCTTGGCGGTGGCTGCGAACTTGCGATGATGTGTGATTTCATTATTGCGGCTGACAACGCCAAGTTCGGCCAGCCCGAAATCAAGCTTGGCACTATGCCGGGAGCCGGGGGAACACAACGACTGCCGCGTGCGGTATCCAAAGCCAAGGCTATGGACCTCTGTCTGACCGCGCGCATGATGGATGCCGTGGAAGCAGAGCGAAGTGGATTGGTATCGCGTGTCGTTCCCGCGGAGAAGTTAATGGACGAGGCGATGAATGCAGCCAATACGATCGCATCGATGTCGCTCCCTACGGTCATGATGATCAAGGAATCCATCAATCGCGCCTACGAGACAACGCTGTCCGAAGGCGTGCAGTATGAGCGTCGGCTCTTCCATGGCACTTTTGCAACCGAAGACCAGAAAGAGGGCATGAAGGCTTTTCTGGAAAAACGCTTGCCATCATTTCGCAACCTTTGATATAGTGCGCGTCCTCTTGCAGCGGATGCTGAAGGCGCCAACTGCAAGAGGAGAGAAGGTGCGGCGAGGTGTTACAGCGAATATTCGGAAGTGTGAAATTCG
>NZ_JAEPBG010000017.1 GCF_016632335.1 Noviherbaspirillum pedocola | reverse complement strand
GCGCCCCCTCGACCTAGCCGGGTCCCGGCCCGGCAGCCGGCCTACTTCTTTTGCGCGCCAAAAGAAGTAGGCAAGAAAAGGCGCCCCGGAGATTGCGCCCCGCTGCGCGGGGTCCCCGTGCCGTCGACGCCCCGAGCGGGGCGCGGCTAAACTCGCTACGCTGCGCTGCGCTTCGCTCAGACAGACGCCGCACCTTTTCCCGCTCCGGGCATCGCCGTCACGGCGCAATCAACGGGGGTTAAAAGCAACGGCAACTGCAACTGCAACTGCAACTGCAACTGCAACTGCAACTGCAACTGCAACTGCAACTGCAACTGCAACTGCAACTGCAACTGCACCATACCCTCATCTCGCCCAGCTAAGCTTATGCAGACTACCAACGGCCTCAAAGACAATTCGACGACACCTTGAAAGGGCCGGCTGACAAGCCCCACCTCGGGCTTCCGCGGGCCGCGAGTATGTTGGCCGTGCTGCCCAATCTACGCGCTGGCTGCCCGCTCAACAATGCGCATGACTCGTGGCCGTGGCCAGTTCATCGAGAATCGGGCAATCCGGCCTGCCGTCGCCATGGCAGCAGTCCGCCAGGTGCTGCAACTGGTCCCGGATTGATTGCAGCTTGTCGATGTCGCGGTCGAGCTCGGCGATGTACTGTCGCGCCAGCGTCTTCACATCCGCGCTCTTGCGGTCGCGGTCCTGCCACAAGCCGAGCAGCGTGCGGATGCGCTCGATGGAAAAGCCGAGGTCGCGCGAGCGCCGGATGAAGCGCAGCGTCTGCACATCCCGGTCGCTGTATTGCCGGTAGCCCGAATCGGTCCTGCCGGCCTCAACGATGAGGCCGATGCTCTCGTAATACCGGATCATCTTCGCATTCACGCCCGAGGCGCTTGCCGCCTGCCCGATGTTCATTGTTCCCCTCCTTCGATGTTTGCCGGCTTCCAGCGCCGCAGCAGCAGCGCATTCGATACCACCGACACGCTGGAAAGCGCCATCGCGGCGCCGGCGATGACCGGGTTCAGATAACCCAGCGCCGCCAGCGGAATGCCGACGATGTTGTAGATGAATGCCCAGCCGAGGTTCTGCCGGATCTTGCGATAGGTCTTTTTCGAGATGTCGATGGCCGCGGCCACAAGAAGCGGCTCGCCGCGCATGAGCGTGATGCCGGCGGTGTGCATCGCCACATCGGTGCCGGTGGCCATGGCAATGCCGACATCGGCCGCGGCCAGCGCCGGCGCATCGTTGATGCCGTCGCCGACCATGGCCACTTTCCTGTCGCCTTCCTTCAGCGCGCCAACCACTCTGGCCTTGTCCGCGGGAAGCACCTCGGCATGGAAGTCGTCGATGCCAACGGCCGCGGCCACGCTGCGCGCGCTGCCCGGGTTGTCGCCGGTGAGCATGACCGTGGCCACACCCATGTCGCGCAGCCGCGCCACCGCGGCTAGGGCCGACGGCTTGACGGTATCGCCAAAGGCCAGCAGTCCGGCCAGATGGAGGGCGCCATCGCGCCGCAGCGCCAGCCACGACACGGTGCGGCCCGCCGCTTCATGCGCGCGCGCCGCCTCTTCCAGCGACGCCGTCGCGCAGCCGAGTTCCGCCATCAGGCGCCGGTTGCCCAGATAGACCGTGGCGCCGTCGACATCGGCGCTGACGCCCCTGCCGGCCAGCGCCTGGGCCGCGGATGCGGCGCGCAATGGCGCGTGGCTCTTTGCCGCTTCCGCCTCGACCGCCCGCGCCAGCGGATGAGCGCTGTACTGCTGCACCGCACGGGCCAGTTCCAGCACTTCCTGCGCGGCACGCGCGCCGGCTTCGATCGCCACGACCGCCGGCTTGCCCTCGGTGAGCGTGCCGGTCTTGTCGAAGGCCACCACGTCGAGCGCATGCGCGGTTTCGAGCGCTTCCGCGTCCTTGATCAGGATGCCGTATCGTGCCGCCACGCCGGTGCCGGCCATGATCGATGTGGGCGTGGCCAGGCCGAGCGCGCAGGGACAGGCGATGACCTGCACCGCCACCGCATTGAGCAGGGCCATTTGCCAGTCCCCGGAGAACAGGCCCCAGGCGAAGAAGGTGATCACGGAAATCGCCAGCACGACCGGCACGAACACCGCGCTGACGCGGTCCACCAGGCGCTGTATCGGCGCCTTCACGGCCTGTGCATCCTCCACCAGCTTGATGATCTGCGACAGCATCGTGTCGCCGCCGACGGCGGTGGCCTGGAGCAACAGCATGCCTTCGGCATTGACCGCGCCGCCGGTAACGGCGTCGCCGGGGTTCTTCGTCACCGGCAGGCTTTCGCCGGTGAGCAGGGATTCGTCCAGGTGGCTGCTGCCTTCGATGACTTCGCCATCGACCGGCACGCGGTCGCCCGGACGCACGACGACCGTGTCGCCGACGCGGACCATCGCCAGCGGCACTTCGGCATCCCGGCCATCGCGGCGCACGATGGCAGTCGTTGCGCGCAGCGATTCCAGCGCGCGCAGCGCCGCAACGGTCTGATGCTTGGCCCGCGCTTCGAGCCATTTGCCGAGCAGGACCAGCGTGATGACGACCGCGGAGGATTCGAAATACAGATGCTGCATGCCGCCGTGGTCACTATGGCCGCCATGCCGCAGCAGCAGGTAGACCGACAGCGCATAGGCGGCGCTGGTGCCGAGCGCGACGAGCAGATCCATGTTGCCCGAGCGTGCAAGCACGGCCTTCCAGCCGGCCCGGTAAAAGCGCGCGCCCAGCCAGAATTGCACCGGCGTGGCCAGCGCCAGCTGCAGCCAGCCGGGCAGCGACAGGTCCATGCCGAATGGCATGGCCAGCATCGGGGCCACCAGCGGCAGGCTCAGCAGCGCGGCGGCCGCGACCGGCCACCAGCTCGGCAGGCCGCTGCCCTTTTCCGCCTGTACGGCGGCGACATCACCGGCAGCGGCGGCCTCGTACCCGGCGCGCTCGACAGCGGCGATCAGCGTTTCAATCGGCACGCCAACCGCGCTGACCTGCGCCTTCTCAGTGGCGAGATTGACCGAAGCATCGGTCACGCCCGGCACGCGCTTCAGGACCTTTTCCACGCGCGCCACGCATGAGGCGCAAGTCATGCCGGATATCGCCAGCGTCACGGTCTCGCCGGGCACGTCATAGCCAGCCTTCTCGACCGCGGCGGACAAGGCGTCGAAGCCCACTTCGGGGCGAGCGCGCACCGTGGCCTTCTCTGTGGCCAGGTTCACCGAGGCCTCCTCGACGCCGGGCACGGCCTTCAGCGCGCGTTCGACCCGGGCCACGCAGGAAGCGCAGGTCATGCCTTCGATTTTGAAGCTCAGATCGAGCGGCTCGGCAGCGGGTTTGACGGCAAGTTCCATGGAGTCCTCCAATGTCAGAGCCAGAGCATAGACCTTCCAGCCATGGAAAGGTCAACTGCGTGGCAACGCGTTTGAACGACTATTGATCGGCGGCGCGTTGCGAACGCATGAAGCCGTATTCCGTACTTCTTAACCGCGGTCAATCTTTTGGAAATTCGCCGGTTTGCGCACTGCCTGCCTCGGCATGCGAGTGCTAAATTGCAATTTCATGCCGGTTCGGCATGCCACGATAAAGAGGAGACACATGGCTTCGAGACGCAACTTTCTGAAGACCGTCGGCGCCGCAGGCGCGGGACTGACGGCAGCCTCCATGGCAGGCGCAGCGCACGCTGCCGACAATGCCCGCGCGGCTTACAACGGTCCGCACAAGATGCCCACTGGCATGAAGCTCTTGATGATGAAGAACGCCGATGGCAGCGAGAGCCTGGGCGTGGTGACCGACAAGGGCGTGATCGATGTGCGCGCCGCAGCGGCGAAGTACCACATCGCCGCACCCATGACGCTGGACGAGCTGCTGCAAGGCGGCAATGCCGATGGCTTGAACGCCGTTGTCGATAAGGCGCGTTCATCAGGCGATGCGCTGCTCGACGAAACAAAGATCCAGCACGCGAAGATGTTCGCGCATCCTTCCAAGATCATGTGCGTGGGACTGAACTACCGCCAGCACGCGAAGGAAGTCGGCATGAAGGAGCCGAGCGTGCCGGTGCTGTTCAACAAGTACGACAACACCCTGACTGGACACAACAGCACCATCAAGCTGCCCGCCAAGGACATCGCCACCAAGTTTGACTATGAGACCGAGCTGCTGATCGTTATCGGCAAACAGGCGCGCAATGTGTCGGAATCGGAAGCGCTGAGCTATGTCGCCGGCTATTGCACCTCGAACGATTTCTCCGCGCGCGATCTGCAGCTGGAACTGCCGAGCGGCCAATGGATGATCGGCAAGACGCTCGACGACTTCGCGCCGATTGGCCCGTACTTCGTGTCGTCCGACCTGGTCGGCAATCCGAACAACCTGAAGATCCAGACCCGGGTCAACGGCGAGCTGCGCCAGTCGTCCAACACCAACGACTTCATCTTCAATACGCAGCAGATGGTTTCCTACATCAGCCGCTTCTGGACTTTGAACCCGGGCGACATCATCTTTACCGGCACGCCGCAGGGCGTGATCGCCGGCTATCCGAAGGAGAAGCAGGTATGGCTGAAGCCGGGTGACGAGATCGTCAGTTCGATCGAGAAACTCGGGGAACTGCGGTTCAAGCTGGCTTGATTGAGGAGACGCGTGGGCGGAGCCGGCCTAGCCGTGCTCATGCCAGCGCCGGCAAGGTGCGCTGCCCATAGAAGCGCACCACCTCCGCCGCCGGCAGGGGCCTGGACACCAGGTATCCCTGCACTTCGTCGCAACCAAGACGCTGCAGCACCGCCAGCTGCTGCGGCGTTTCCACGCCCTCGGCGATGACGCGCATGCCCAGCGCCCTGGCCATCGAGACGATGGCGCTGAAGAACACTTCGCCTTCCTGGGCGGCGCCAAGCTGTGCCGTGAACGCGCGGTCCACCTTCAGCACGTCGACATCGAGCTTGTGCAGCGCCGCCAGTGACGAATAGCCGGTGCCGAAATCATCAAGATGCACCGGCACGCCGATCTCATGCAGGGAGCGCAATTCCTCGAACACCTGTTGCGCATTGTTGGCCATGATCGACTCGGTCAGCTCGATCTCGATGTAACGCGCATCGATACCATGCCGGCGCAGCGCGCGTATGCACAAGTCCTTGACCCGGCCTTCATCGAACTGCCGCGCCGATGCGTTCACCGACACCGGCACCAGCGCGCGGCCTTCGGCTTGCCACTGCGCCAACTGCGCGCAGACCTTGTCCATCACCACTTCGCCGAGCTGCACGATCAGATTGCTGGCTTCGGCAATGTCGATGAATGCGCCCGGATAGAGCAGGCCCTTTTCCGGATGCTGCCAGCGCACCAGCGCTTCCATGCCAACCAGCTCGCCGCTGTGCGTGTTGACGCGCGGCTGGTAGTGCACGATGAACTGGTCTTCTTCGATGGCCGCGGCCAGTTCGCGCTCGGTATCGAGGCGGTGCTGCAGTTGCCGGTACAGATCGGCGCTGAAGAAGCGATGCTGGCCCTTGGCTTCCGACTTGGCGCTGTACATGCCGATGTCGGCGTTGCGGATCAGGGTTTCGGCATCGGCGCCGTCGCGTGGATACAGGCTGATGCCGATGGACGCGCCTATCTTGCATTGCCGTCCGAGAATCTCGAAAGGCTGCGACACGCTGTGCGAGACACGCGTGGCAACCTCGGCAGCATCGTCATCGCTGACCAGTCCTTCGATCACGATCACGAATTCGTCGCCGCCGAAGCGCGCCACGCTGTCGGCTGGGCGCAGCACGCCGCGTATGCGCCGCGCGGCCGCATGCAGCAGCGTGTCGCCGGCGCCATGCCCGAGCGAGTCGTTGATGTTCTTGAAGCCGTCGAGATCGACGAACAGCACGGCCAGCGCGCGGCTGCCTTCGGCAGCGCGGGCCAACGCCAGCGGCAGATAACCGGCCAGCCAGTGACGGTTCGGCAGCCCGGTGAGCGCGTCGTGTTCGGCCAGGCGCGCGGTTTCCTGCTCCATGCGCTTGCGCTCGCTGATGTCGCGCAGCGTCACGGCGATGCCGTCTGCGGCACGCACGAAGCGACGGCTGATCCATTCCGGTGTGGCGACGCTGCCGGCATTGGTACGGAACTCATCGTCGTGGAAACCGGTTTCCATGATCTTCGGCACCAGCGCCAGCAATTCATCGAGCAGCTCCCCCTTGTACAAGCTGCGCAGCCGCACGCCGAGTATGTCGCTGCGCTGACGGCCATAGAGTTCGGCGCCCTTCGCATTGCAATCGACCAGTTCGTAATCAAGGACTTCGCCATTGCGGCCATAGACCGGCCCCCACATGTAAAAGCCTTCATTGGCGCCCTCGGTGGCGATACGGTAGGTGTTGCGGATCACTTCTTCGCGATGCTTGCGCCAGGCGATGCGCACGGCCATTACTGTGGCCGCGATGGCGAACAGCAGCAGCACTACGCAGCCAGCCGCAGCGATGCCGATATACGAAGACCGCGTCGCTTCCAATGTGAGCGCGACGTCGGCCAGGCTCAGGCCGACGACCGCATGCAGCGGATATTGCGGCACTGCGGTGCCTGCGATGAAGCGCGCGTCGTGATCGAGAAACAAACCCGGGTCGGCGGGCGACGTCGTCGGCGCCAGCAGCTTCGTGCCGAGGCGCGGAATGACTTCCGGCTCCAGCAGGCTGTCGACACGATTGCCGATCTTCGCGCTGCGGGTAATGCCGTCAGCGCCGAGGATGGCCAGCATGCCGCGCTGGCCCAGCGTCGACGCATTGGCAAAGCTGGTCATAAACGGCGTGCCGACGGAAGCGCAGATGACGCCGTCGAACTCGCCGCTCGCGGTGGCGAGGCGCCGGGTGAAGGTGATGATTTCCTTGTCCATGATCCTGCCGGGCAGCGGTACGCCGATGAGCATGTCGGGCGCGGCATTGACCCGGTGGAACCGGAAATAGGCGCGATCAGTTACCGACATGCCGACAGCGCCAGGCATGGTGCTGGAGACGATGATGCCGTCCCGGTCAATCAGGGTCACTGCGGCCAGGCGCATGTCGATGAAGCTGTCGCGCGCGCGTATCTGGTCGAGACGGAAACGACCGCTCGATTGCTCCCAGTTGCTCCGCAACAGCGCGGTGATGTGGTCGATCTCGCCCACCGCGCGCGCAATCTGCTGCGCATACACTTCCGAGAGTTGGCGCGCGGCGGTTTGCGCCTGGGCTTCATGATGCTGGCGCGCGGATTGGTACAGCGATACCAGAAGCATCATCATCAGCAAGGCGACGATGATGCAGGTCGAAGGCCAGAATGCGACGGTCGCCACATGCTTACGCAGAAAATGCCCTTGTTCGGGAGTGAGCTTGAATAGGTTTACCGCTCTTCTGATAAGCATTGCCTTGCTTTCGGTGCCAAGTCTGATAGGGCGCGGGCAGCGGTGATGGCGCCGTCGCGATGCGCCACGCTGCGGGAACGAGCTGCCTCGATGCTAAGAATGTTCGTTAATCGAAATGTTTCAACGAGGAAACGATAACACATGAGTTTCTTTAGGGAAAGCATGGTGCTCGATGGTCAGTCTTGCGTGACGGATTTGCGACGGCAAAATCCTGGTGCCAGCGCACGGAACTTTTCATGAAGCCACAGTTCTGCCAGTAAAGACTGGGCACTGTCCTGACAGGAGAAAGCGGTGAAAAAGAAGCATCAGGAATTCCACAAGATGGAAAACATCGGCTGGCTGCGCGCGGCGGTGCTTGGCGCCAACGACGGCATCATTTCGACGGCGAGCCTGATTCTTGGCGTGGCGGCGGCGCATGCCTCGCACCACAGCATCCTGCTCACCGGCATCGCCGGATTGGCGGCCGGCGCGATGTCGATGGCCACGGGCGAATATGTATCGGTGTCTTCCCAGGCCGATACCGAACGGGCGGCCCTGGCTGAGGAGCGGGCGGAAATCGAAGCGGATTTCGATGCGGAGCACCGGGAACTGACCGGCATCTATGTCAACCGCGGACTGGACCGGGCGCTGGCCGGCGAAGTCGCCGCCGGGTTGATGGCGCATGACGCGCTGGGCGCGCATGCGCGCGACGAGCTCGGCATCTCCGAGATCACGACCGCGCGACCGCTGCAGGCGGCACTGGCCTCGGCCTGCAGCTTCGCCACAGGCGCGGCATTGCCGCTGGCGGTAACCGCCATGGCGCCGGCGGAAACGGTGATACCGGCCGTCGGCGGCGCAGCGCTGGCTTCGCTGGCGTTTCTCGGCGCGCTTGCAGCCCGGGCCGGCGGCGCGGCAATGCTCCCCGGCGCCTTGCGCATCACCTTCTGGAGCGCGCTGGCCATGGGCATCACCTCTGGCGTGGGCACCCTGTTCGGCGCGGGCATCTGAAGCTGGCTGCGACTTGATCTGGCTCACCGGTGGCTGGTGCGCGCGAGCTTGCAACGAAGGCGCGGGTATACATTGCTTTCCTGAGATGGCGCCGGTTGCGGCGCAAGATCACCGACATGAGGATTGCCATGAATGAGGAAACCTTCAACCTGAGCCTGCGCAAATTCCTGAAGATGGTAGGCGTGAGCTCGCAGAATGCGATCGAGAAAGCGGTCGCGGCGGCGATCGCTGAAGGACGCATCGCTGGAAACGAAACGCTGCCAGCGAAGATGACGCTGCAGATAGGCGATCTGCGGCTGCAGGTGGATTTCGACGGCAAGATCGCGCTGGAGTGAATCCCGCAGTTTGCCGCCGGAGCGCAGCGGATCAGACGGATAGCGCGCTATCTCGGAGCCACGCGCTGAGCGCATCGAAATTCAGCGGCTTGCTGTAGAAATAACCCTGGCCCTTGTCGCAGCCGAGCCTTCTCACCGCATCGGATTGCGCCTCGGTTTCCACGCCTTCGGCCACGATGCGCATGCCGAGATTGTGCGCGACCATCACCGTGGCTTCGATCAGCACCTGGTGATGCGAGTTCGATTCGGCTTGGCAGATGAAGGAACGGTCGAGCTTGACGGTGTCCACCGGCAGCAGGTGCAGGCAGGCCAGCGAGGAATAGCCCGTGCCGAAATCGTCCAGCGCAAGCTTGACGCCAAGCGCCTTCAGCGCATGCAGCGCCTGCTGCATCGCATCGTCCTGCGCGGCCAGGCTTTCGGTGACTTCAAGCTGCAGGCAGTGCGCCGGCATGCCGGTCGCCTGCAGGATCGCGCGCACCTTGCCCACAAGGCCTTCGTTGGACAGCTGGGCCCGCGACACATTCACCGCCACCAGACGTGGCGCATGTTTGCCGAGCTCGCGTTGCCAGCGCATGAAATCGACACAGGCGGCAAACAGCACCGTTTCGCCGAGTTCGCCGATCAGGCCGCATTCCTCTGCGATACCGATGAATTCCCCCGGCGCGATGATGCCGCGCTCCGGATGGCGCCAGCGCACCAGCGCTTCGACGCCGGCGCAGCGGTCGATGCCCCCATCGCCGCCGGCTGCGCGCAAGCCGACCACCGGCTGATAGACCGGAAACAATTCATGCCGCGCCAGCGCCTGCCGCAATTCGGCTTCGAGCGTGCCGCGCCGCTGCGCGCGCTCACGCATGGCCGGCTCGAACAGCAAGGGCCGGGCGCCGCCGGCGCGCTTGCATTCTTTCATCGCGATGCCGGCGTCCTGCAGCAAGGCATCCGGGTCCTTTGCCTGCGGCTCCAGCACGGTCAGTCCCATGCTCACATTGCAGCTGATCTGCTGGCGCGGCAGGCTATAGGGCTTGTGCAGCGTGTCGAGCAGGCGCAGCGCGATGGTTTCAGCGTCACGCGCACTGCGCACACCGTCGAGCAGCACCGCGAACTCGTCCGCGCCGATGCGCGCCACCATGTCGCCCAGCGCCGGCGGCGCCAGCACACGGCTGTTCTGCCGAAGCGTGGCGCGCATGCGTTCAGCCATCATGCATAACAGCTGGTCGGCGCCGTCATGTCCGAGCGCGTCGTTGATTTGCCGGAAGCGGTCGCAATTGAGCAGCAGAAGCGCCTGTGTGTGGACGCCGCCGGCCTGATTCTCGATGAGGTATTGCAGCCGCTCGCGCACCGCGGCGCGATTCGGCATGCCGGTCAACAGGTCTACGCGCGCGGCATCCTGCAGCTTGCGCGCCAGCTGTTCCTGCTCGCGCTGCACTTCAAGGGTAACGTCGGTGAGCGAAAGCATCAGGCGTTGCGCGTCGAGCTTGAGCAGACTGAGCGACAGCACCTGCCGCGCCGCCCCGGGACCAGCGCCGACATCCACGCCTACGCGCAGCGCTTCGCACACGATTCCCGAGGGCTCGGCGAAGTCCTGCGCCATGCGGCGCAGCTGCGGCGCAATCGGGTCGAGAACCGAGTACAGATTGTCGAGATCGCCATGCACGGACAGTGGCATCAGCAGGCGGGATGACATCGGGTTCATCATTTCAACCGCGCCGCTCGAAGAAATCTGCACCAGGCCGACCGGCGCGCGATACAAGAATTGCATCAGGGTTTCATAGTCATCCGCGGCGTTGTTGGCCATCCCGGTATTCCTTGCTGTGCGTTCATACCGCGTGGAAGGCTGCGGTGTATATGAGGAAGCCGGATTTTAACCGGAAACCGCACAGCGGCATTGCAGCAAATCAACATTCGCGTTGAATCCTGGCAACAGAGGGCGATGACACTAGCGGCGCGACGTGCACACCGGCCGCTTTCCATCTTTCATTCAGTTCCATTTTCCAGCTATGCCGCCGACGCTGTAGCGACCGGCGCCGAGGAGCGCGACTGCCACGGCGCTGAACAGATAAAAGCCCTGCAGCTCAAGCGCCCAACCACCCGTCTGCGACAGGCTGAAGAACTGGCTGGTGTGCACCAGCATCAGCGCGACGAGCATATTGATCACCACAACCAGCGCCGCCGCGCGCGTCCAGATGCCGGCCAGGATCAGAATTGGGGCGATGACCTCGCCGATGTAGACCAGATAAGCAACCGCCGAAGGCATGCCTGCCTTGGCGAGCATGCCTGCGATGAAGCCGACGCCGCCGATGAGCTTGGAAACGCCGTGAAACAGCAGCATTACCGCCAGCGCGGCGCGCAATACGAGCTTGCCGAGGTCATCGCGGGAAGTGGCTGCGGCACGGGCCGAACCGGCGGAAATAGCGTGGGTGGATTGCATGATGGTCTCCTTTTGAGATGGCAGGGATAGGCGTGGCTGGGTGCGGCCGCGCTCAGGGAAAAGCGTACACATCCATCGCCAGCACGCCGTATTCGACGCTGGCATGCAAGCGACGTGCGGCGCCGCCGCCAGCGCCGAGCGCGACGAACAGCGGCAGCAGATGTTCCTCGCTCGGATGATTGTCGGCCGCGTGCGGCGCGCGGCGGCGGTAATCGAGCAGCGCCTCGTGTTCACCGGCAGCGAGCCTGGCATCCATCCACGCGGTGAACTCGGTCACCCAGGCCGGTGCCGGCGCGTTCCCGCCTTCGCGGCGCAATTCATACAGGTTGTGCGTCATCGAACCGGAGCCGATTACCAGCACGTTTTCCGCGCGCAGGGCGGCGATGGCCTGCCCGAGACGAAAATGCTCGGCAGGCGTTGCGCCGTGGACCAGAGACAGTTGCGTAACCGGGATATCGGCCTCGGGAAACATCAGGCGCAGCGGCACCCAGGCGCCATGGTCCAAGCCGCGCGTGGCGGACTGGCGCACCGCAAAACTCGCTTGCTTCAGCATTGCAGCCGCGCGTGCAGCCAGTTGCGGCGCGCCCGGCGCCGGGTACTGCATGGCGAAGAGTTCGGGCGGAAAGCCGCGGAAGTCATGGATCGTCTCGGGATGCTCGGCCAGCGAGAGCGCTGGCACATCAGGCGTTTCCCAATGCGCTGAAACGATCAGGATCGCGTCCGGTCGCGGCAGTTCACGGCCAAGACGCTCCAGGAAGCGCCGCGCCGGACTGTCCTGCAAGGCCAGCATCGGCGAGCCGTGGGAAATGAAGAGCGTGGGCAGGCTGGAGTTCATGGGAAATCCGCGAATGGCAAGTGGACCAAGCAAGGGAAAAATTAAGCGTTCACTATATTCAGGAACCGATGGTTGATAAAGGCATGCGGCGCGATTACATTGTTTCGCTTCAGTTGACAATCTTTTCCGGTGAGGAAGGAAAACCATGGATATCACCGCCAGCATGCGCGTCTTCGTCACCGTGGTTGAGGCAGGCGGCTTTTCGGCCGCGGCAATCCGCTTGGGAATGTCGCGCGCCATGGTGTCCAAGCACGTGGCCCGGCTGGAAGACCATCTCGGCGCGCGCCTGCTGAACCGCACCACTCGCCGCCTGAGCCTGACCGAATCCGGCGCAGGTTTTCATGAACGCAGCGCGCAGATTCTCGCCGACATCGCCGAGGCCGAGGCAATCGCCGGCGGCGCCGCAGTGCAGCCGCGCGGATTGCTGAGGATTACGCTGCCGTTGTCGTACGGCTTGCATCGTCTCGGTCCGGTAATTGCCGAGTATGCGCAGCGCCATCCGCAGGTTAAGCTGGATCTGTCGCTTTCCGACCGCCGTGTCGATCTGGTTGAGGAAGGATTCGACCTGGCGGTTCGGGTAGGCAGGCTGCCGGAATCAGGACTGATCGCCCGCAAGCTGGGCGCGGAGCGCAGCATTGTCGTCGCCTCCCCTGCCTATCTCGAGCAGCATGGCGTGCCGCTCACGCCGGCCGAACTGAGCCGCCATGTCTGCCTCGGCTATTCACTGGCGCGCAGCGGCGAGGAATGGCGCCTGCAGGGGCCGGAAGGGCTGGTGCAGGTGCGCTGCTCCGGTCCGATCAAGGCTGACAACGGCGACATCCTGCGCCTTGCGGCATTGCATGGCGCCGGCCTGATTTTCCAGCCGGACTTCATCGTCGGCGACGATGTGCGCGCCGGAAAGCTGGTACGGGTGCTGCCGGATCATGCTTCCGAAGAACTTGGTGTGTATGCGGTCTACCCGAGCCGCAAGCATGTATCGGCCAAGGTGCGCTCGTTCATCGATTTTCTTACCCGGCAGTGGCATGGCGAGGGCGCCGCACCACCGGCCAGTGCCGCAAAAAAACTTCCGGTAATGGAAAAAATTTGATCTGGAGTATGGTTTTCGCGTGTTTGCTCGGCTAGGATGGCCGCTATCTCCTGCCTTGATGAAAGGCTTTCACCGCCGACCAGCACGGCGGTTTTTTTTGCCTGTATGGCGGCGATTGCGTCATAGCGCAACGCGCCCGGCCGGGGTGCTGCCGCAACCTGGCCCGGACCAAAACCACGGTGCGACGGGGGTTCCAGGGTCTGGATCAGGCTTTTGCCGACTGTCCGGACAACACGAACAAGGTCGCCAGGATGCACGCGGAGCCGAGCGCGTCGGCCACGCCGAACGGAATGCCCAGCCAGGCCAGCGCGGCGACGGTCGCCGCAAGCGGTTCGGCGCAGGCAAGCAGGCTGGTTTTCTGCGGGCCGATGCGCCCGACAGCGGACAGATAAAACAGGAAAGCCAGCAGGGTGCCGAAAAGGATGACGAAACCCGCCGCCAGTGCGGCGCCGGCATCCCAGTCGCCCGATAGCCGCCACGGCTGGCTAAACATGGCGCAGGCAAGTCCGCCGATCAGCATGCCCCAGCCGGCAACCGTCGCCGCATCGTTGTCCTGCAGTAGGCGCACCGGCTGCAGCGTGTAGAAGGCCAGCGCGACCGCCGAAGCCAGTCCCCAGCACAGCGCCGCGGGCGTGATCACCAGCTGGCCAATCTCGCCGTGCGTCACCAGCAGCAGCGTGCCGATGAAGGCCAGCAGGATCGCTGTGCACTCAGCACGCGAAGGCAGCGTACGCCTGACCAGCGCCAGCCATACCGCGATGCAGGCCGGACCGAGGTATTGCAGCATGGTCCCGGTGGCAGCGTTCGAATGACGTATCGCAGCGAAATAGGTGTATTGCACGCCGAGCATACCGACGAT
Organism: Noviherbaspirillum pedocola; assembly: GCF_016632335.1. GTDB lineage: Bacteria > Pseudomonadota > Gammaproteobacteria > Burkholderiales > Burkholderiaceae_D > Noviherbaspirillum_A > Noviherbaspirillum_A pedocola. The sequence continues at coordinate 118,011 of NZ_JAEPBG010000017.1, read as the reverse complement.
GCCGAAAATGATCATCGACGCCGCCGAGGCCGGTGCGCGCCATGGCAGCAACACGGCCCGGCCATGCCGGCTGCCGGCATACAGCAGCAGCAATGCGCCAGCGACCAGCAGGCGTACCGTGACCAGCCAATCGATGCCGACATGCCGCTGTTGAAACAGGAATTGCGCGCATGCGCCGGAGACGCCCCACATCACCGCCGCGGCGATGGCCAATAGCGCGCCCCCATGCTTGTTCGATACGTGAGTCATTGATACCGCTTCTGGTGAACGAGAGCGGCATTATTGCCGCGATCGGGTAATCGCGTTGGGAAACGGGAACCATGGGGCGGGTGAAGCCACATATTGCCTCGTTTGCATTTACCGTGGAGAGAACATGCCTATCAACGCGACGCACCGCTTCGCGGCGTTTTTGACCAATGAGCAGAACCGGGCATATGAATCGGACGACAAGAACGCAATGAAGGCGGCCGATCAGCAGGCGCTGCAAGCCGCGCTAAAGGCTTCACAGGAAGCCGCGCAGAAAACCAGCAAAGCCGAGATACAGCGCGCAACCGGTGTCCCGGTCAGACGGGTCGATCTGCGCCAGGCGCAGGAGGAGCGCACGAAAAGCGCGGAGAAGCATCTCAACGAGCAGGGCTTTAAGCTCGTGAAAACCCGCAACTGCGCACCGAATTGCCTGCTGGTCGCGCTGTTGCAGCATGCCTTCGTAGAGTACGCTGAACGACTCTCTTCCTCGCTTTCCACAAAGGTTGAACAGTTGCGCAATGCGCTGGTTAAGGAAAGCCGGCAACGCGTTCAGAGCGGAGAACGCAAAACAGCCATCAAAACCGAAGACCGGCTGGATGCGAACGATCCCCTGATTCCATGGTTGGCAACAAAACTATTCGGCGATAAGGTTCGCGTCGACTTTTTTTGCGCGGACGCCGACGGCAATGCGGTTAATTTCCTTTCCGTCGGCAAAGGCAAGCAGTCGGTGAAGATCTTCGATTGCGGCGGCAGTTTCAAGGCAATCGTTCCAGGCAATTACCCCCTGCGTACCCAGGACCCAGAGCCATACGTCTGACGCGGCGACTTGGAAGCCCGATGCGCCGCCGGCATTCCGGCCGGTTCATCGGGGGTGGGCCATCATCCCGCCGCATTGCACCGCCGGATGCCTGCCTGCATAATCGGGCCTTTTGCTTTCCCCGGCCCTCATGAACCAAGCTTCTTCCGCGTCTGGCGCGATCAGCGCCGCCGAATGGCAGGTGCGCACCGACCTCGCCGCGTGCTATCGGCTCAGCGCGCTGTATGGCTGGGATGATGTGATCTACACCCATATTTCGGCCGCAGTACCTGGCGAGCCGGGCAATTACCTGATTAATCCCTTCGGCGACCGCTTCGATGAAATCCGCGCGTCCAGCCTGATCAAGATCGATCTGCAAGGCCGCATCCTTTCCGACACCGAACGCCGCGTGAATATCACCGGCTTTGCCATTCACGGCGCGGTGCATGCGGCGCGGCTGGATGCGATGTGCGTGATGCATCTGCATCATCCGAACGGCATCGCGGTTGGCATGCAGGAAGACGGCCTCTTGCCGCTGTCACAGCATGCGCTGCGTTTCTTCGGCCAGGTCGGCTATCACGATTACGAAGGCCTGGCGCTGTCGGCGCAGGAACAGACGCGCCTGGTAGAGCGCCTGGGCGACAAGCCGGCGCTGTTCCTGCGCAATCACGGCACCATCGTTTGCGGCCGCACCGTGGCCGAGGCCTTCGTGCTGATGGAAACCCTGGACAAGGCCTGCGGCTTTCAGCTCAAGGCGCAGGCCAGCGGCGCGCGCTTAATGCAGCCGAGCGAAGCGGTATGCCGCAAGACGCATCTCGAACTGCTGGGCGACGGCCGGCCTGAAGGCGAGCTGGAATGGCCGGCGCTGCTGCGCAAGCTCGACGACATCGATTCCGACTATCGACTCTGAAACCCTAGACCAACCAAGGAACAAGCATGCCAACCATTAATGTGCAAATGTTTGAAGGCCGCACCACCGAGCAGAAACGCGCTTTTGTGAAGGCGGTGACCGAAGCCACTTGTCAATCGCTCGGCTGCAAGCCTGAAGCGGTGGACATCATCATCCAGGATGTGAAGAAGGAAGATTGGGCAACCGGCGGCAAGTTGTGGAGCGATCAGTAGAAGCCGCCTCAAGTTTTCATCTACGCGGGGCCGACCGCGCCCCGCTGCCAAGCTTCAAGACATTCCCTTTGCCGCCTGCACCAGGCATTTCGACAGCTTGTCGAAATGCAGCAGCGCGGCCTGTGTGAGCTCGATCTGCTTGCGCCGCGCGTCTTCGGTGTCGGTAAGCATGATCCAGCCCTTCTCGCGCATCGCCTTCAATCGATTGTGTATCGTGGCCGGTGCGCCAAATTCTTCCTTCGCCATCATGTCGCGCACCGACAGACGGTCGCCGTCGCGGCTGGCGCGCGCAATCCACTCGAGAATGCGTTCCTCGAGCGGATCGAGCGGTGGCAATGTGGGCAAGCCGCGTATGGCTTCCGCCAATTGCAGGAAGCGCAGGTAAATATCGGCGGGGCGTTTGGAATTTTTCATCTTGGAAGAATTCGCTGAAAAACCGTTTAGAGCTGAGTGGCAACGGCAGCCATAAAGATCCGGTAGGACCCGGCTGTAAGTTGTTCTATTTTTTGTAAGCATTCTACCGCGGATCGGCGCAGGCAATACTCGCAAAGGCGTCACAGTAACAGAAGTGTCAATGCCAGCAGCAGCAAATAGGCAACTGCATACGGCGCAGTCCACAAGCCGAGGCGAAAAGTGGAGACACCGTTCAGTGATTGCACCAGTCCCAGGGTGCCACTGAAGGGGCCGATCATGTAGGTCAGCACTGCGCTGCCAATCAATGCAATGGCAAGCGGCGTGACCGCAATGCCCAGCACTTCGGGCTTCAGCGATTCGCCCAGCAGCGCGATTGCCACCAGCGGATGCACGCCCAGGAATGCGGCCACCAGCGCCATGATTGGCATGAGCAGCAGAAAAGGCCGCGTGCCAAGCGCATCGTGCAGATGCAGGAACAGCGCGTTGGCCGCATGATCGTAGCCGGAAAGATGCATGGCGCCGGAGAAAAAGCCGGCCGACAGAAAAATCGCGAACTGGTCAGCCATACGTGGCAGGCGCAGCGCAAGCTGCATGCGTATTTCATGCAGCGACGCACGACCCCGTCCAATCGAAGCGCCCCAAATCAGTGCGAACGGTATCGCCACAACCGTCACCGCGGCCAGCAGGCCGATATGCAACCAGCGATCGAGCAGCACGATGCCGGCCACGAGCAGGATGATGGCAATCAGCATGCGGGCAAGCTTGCGGATCGCTGCAGCGGGATCCGGCGCATCCGAAACACGCGGCAAGGAAGGCCGGTTGCGCCCGCGAAGTTCCAGAAAATAGAACACCAGCCAGTTCGCTGCCAGGCAGGCCACGGACAAGGCGAAAAGCAGCGGAAACAGCCGCAGCCAGTCCAGATGCAGCGCCAGCAGCACTACGCCTACCACGCCGGATACCGGCGTCCACAAAATCGGCAGCACATAGCCGCAGATCGCCGAGACCGCGATGAAACGCTTGCGGTCGTCGATTGGATAGGCATCAACCACCGGCTCCATGCTGCTCATCATGATCGGCACAGCGGCCAGGCTCATGAAGGAGCCGCACAGGAAAGCCAAAGCGGTCACCAGGCAATTGAGCTGCATCACGCCGGCAATGCGCCCGCGCAAAAGCGCGCCGATCGCTTCGCTGTAGCCGCCAAGGCGCACCGGCACCGCGAGTACCGGCAGCACGGTAAACAGCGCCAGCAGATGTGCCATCTGGCCATAGGCGCCGAGATAGGCGCGCGCGCCGATGCCGGCATCGATCAGCATCCAGCTGCCCACGCCGAGAAAGAACAGCGACAGCACACGCGTGATCGCGCCGACGGCAGGAAGCGATACCAGGATCGCGGCCAGCGACAATGCCGACAACAGCGGCGCTGCCGCGCTCATGCCCAGCAATCCGACGGCGAGATAGCAAACCACGGTCGCGCCATAGATCCAGGCGCGCAGCAATGATGCGTAGCGATGCAGCATGTGCCCGGACGGGCTTGCAGCTGGCGTGACAGCCATGCCTGCCGCAGCCTATTTCAATGCCGCATCTGCAGCGCCGGTCGGCGCAGCGGTACCCGGCACATTGCCGCGCTTACCGTAGATGCGGCCCATGATCGCGGTGCAAACGCCGGCAGCAAGTATCACCACGGCGGCGGCGTAGAACACGTCCGCCGGGCTCCAGTGCGCGCCAATCAGCATGCCGACCACCGACGGTCCGGCGATGCCGCCAAGGCGGCCGATGCCAAGTGCCCAGCCCACGCCGGTGGAGCGGATCTCGGTCGGATAAAACACTGCGGCCATTGCGATGACGCTCTTCTGGCCGCCGCTCACGCAGAAGCCGGCCAGGAAAACCGCCAGCATCAGCACCGGCAGCGAAGCGCCGAAGGAAGATGCGGTGAAAGCAAGGAAGGCCGCGCCACACAGATACAGCACGCTGATGGAGATATACGGGCCGATGCGGTCCATCGCCGGCCCGACCACGAACGCTGCCAGGATGCCGCCCGTGGTCGGCAATGCCGTCACCAGCACGATCTTGTCCAGCGGGTATTTCATGGCGGTCAGCATCGTCGGCAGCCAGCTCTGCATGAAATAGAACAGGGCGAGGTTGATGAAGAAGATCAGCCACAACAGCAACGTGCCGCTGCTGCGTTCCTTCGTGAACAGCGCGGAAATCGCCGCGCGCTTGGCTACGCCGGCGCCATCGACGAACACGGTATTGGCGTCGATGCGCAAGCGCGGATCGAGTTTCAGCAAGGTCTTCGCCAGTTCTCCGCTGCGCCCACGATAGCGGGTTAAATAAGCCATCGATTCAGGCAGGCACAGCATCAACAGCAGCGTCAGCACGATAGGCGTAACGCCGCCGACCCACAGCAGCGATGTCCAGCCATAGACAGGCAGCAGCGCGCCAGCGACGAAGCCGGCCACCACGAAGCCGAGCGAAAAGCCGCAGTAGATCGCCAGCACGAAGCTCGCGCGCAGCCGCTGCGGGCTGAATTCGCCGGTCAGGGCCACTGCGCTAGGCGCGGCCGCGCCCAGGCCGATACCGGTCAGAAAACGCATCGCCATGAGTTGCGTGACATCGCCGGCCCAGACCGTGGCAACGGTGAAGATGCCGAACATCAGGCTCGCAATCGTCATCACCCGCTTGTGGCCATACTTGTCCGACAAGGGTGACAGCAGTAGATAGCCGACCATGAGCCCGACCAGCGTGGAAGAAAAGATCGGACCCAGCGTCTTTGGCGCGATGTGCCATTCCTTAGCCACCAGCGGCACGATGTAACTGATGGCTTGCGTATCAAAGCCGTCGATGAACATGATCAGGCCGCACAGGAGGACGATCATGGCTTGATAGCCGCCGACCTTGCGCTGCTCAATCACGTCGGACACGCGTATCACGTTCTGACTCATGGTTTGTCTCCTCCTGTAATTGTCGGGTCGCCCCGGGCATTGCCATGGGACGACCATGCGCAAACTTAGAGATGGGCCTACACAGCGTCAATCGATCCAACTACAATGTTCGCATTCCGAACAAGTTCAATCGCAATGAATGGCATCGAATCAAATACGGCCGCGGATGACAAGGAATATGTCGCCGGGCTGGAAAAGGGATTGTCGATCATCGAGGCCTTCGGCATCGAACATCGCGCGCTGACGCTGACGGAAGCCGCGCGCATCACGGGGCATACCCGTGCATCGGCCAGGCGCTCACTGCTGACGCTGCTGCGGCTGGGCTATGTGGAATCGGATGGCAAATACTTCCGTCTTGCGCCGCGGGTCCTGCGCCTTGGCTATGCCTATGTCGCTTCGCATCCCTTGCCCAAGGTAGTGCAGCCCATCCTCGAAGCGCTGAGCCAGCGCGTGCAGGAACCGAGTTCGCTCGCCGTGCTTGACAGCGCCGAAGTGGTGTTCGTGGCGCGCGCGTCGAACCGGCGCAGTCTCAGCACCGGCCTGTACATGGGATCGCGGCTGCCCGCGTTTGCCGCCGCTACCGGGCGCGCGCTGCTGTCGGCATTGCCGCGCGAGGAATGCGAAACGCTGTTGAAGCGCAGCCGGCGCGAAGCGCTCACGCCGCATACCCGCACGTCGATACCGGAACTGATGGCGCTGGTGGAAGAGGCGCGCGGCCTGGGCTATGCGTACAGCGATGAAGAGCTCGAGCCTGGCCTGTGTTCGATCGCAGTGCCGGTGCCAGACGCCAGCGGCCGCGTCGTCGCCGCGATGAGCATTGCCGCCGCGGCGAGCCGCTACAGCGTGCAGAAGGCGGTGGATCTGCTTCTGCCCGAGCTGGAGAGCTCGCGCCGGATGCTGACGACGCTGCTGTGAGCGGCGCGTGCGCCGAACACCCTGCTAGCCCAGCCTGACGCCATACCCTTGCCTGTTCTTGCGGATCAGCGCAATGAGCCGGTGCGCGGCCGGCGGCAGGTACAGATCGCGGCGAAAGGTCAGTCCCATGCGCCGCGGCATGGTCGTCTGGGGCAGCGGAACTTCCCTGAGCTTTGTTCGACCGGTCTGCAGATTGAGCTTCGACGCGAATCCAAGCAGACCCGTCTCTTCGATCAACGGCAGGATCATGTTGATCACCGTCGGCGTGATCTGCACCCTGGGCCGCGGCAGATGGTGGCGATCGAAGGCGTCGTCCAGCCATTGACGGCTCGCTACCGATGGCGCGGGCAGCACCCAGGAATAATCGAGCAGCGTTCTCATCGTGATCTCCTTCTGGAAGATCGCATGCTGTGCGCTCGCCATCACCACCATTTCATCGTGGATGATTTCCTCGGAGAGGAATGACTCGTCGGTCTGCGTCAGCGGACCCAGCACCACATCGAGCTCGCCCGCCTTCAACCCGGCCAGCAGCGCATCGTTCATCGCCACCTTCAATTCCAGCGTGACCTTGCTCGCCTCGACAAGCAGGTCCTTGCAGATCTGCGGCAGCAGATGCTCGGCGACCGTAGGAGCGCAGCCGAGGCGGATATGGCCTTCGAGCCCCTTGGCGTAATCGCCGATCTCGCGCGCCGTCTCATCCATCATGATGCTCATCTGGCGCGTCCTTGCCAGCAGCACTTCGCCGACGGCGGTCAGGCGCAGGCCTCGTCCGGCGCGCTCGAACAGTTTCGCCCCCAGCTCCTCCTCGAGGCGATCTATGCACTTGGTCAGCGCCGGCTGGGTCCGATACAGCCGCTCCGCCGCGCGGCCCAGATGTCCTTCCACGGCAATCGCCTCAAAGTACTTCAGGTCTCGGAGATCCACGATTCATTCCTGGCATTTATATATTTTCAAAAAAAAGCAAATATACATTATAGGTTCGGCTTCGTAGACTCCATGCCATGTGAACGATTCGCCCGAAACAGCGCGAACGAAAACAGCAGCAAGGAGACATCGATGTACCACTTCAGCCATCCCCGCCGCCGCTTTCTGCGCCAGGCCGCAATGACGGCGCTCGGCGCGACCACGATGCTGCGACTGGGCAATGCGTCAGCTGACGCAGGGCCGGCACCGTTTTCCTCGGGAAGCGACGCACCGACGTTCACCCTGCCTGCCGACGCATGCGACTGCCACATGCATATCTATGACAGTCGCTTCCCCGCTGCGCCGGGCGCGAAGCTGCGCCCTGCCGACGCCACTGTGGCCATGTACCGCCTGCTGCAGCGGCGTCTCGGCACCAGGCGCAATGTCGTGGTCACGCCCTCGACTTACGGCACCGACAACCGCTGCACCCTGGATGCGCTGGCGCAGTTCGGGCCGAGCGCGCGCGGCGTTGCGGTGGCGGACACAGGCATCAGCGATGAAGCGCTGCGCCACCTCGACCGCGCGGGCGTGCGCGGCCTTCGCTTCAATCTCGCGGTAGGCGCGGTCACGACGGCGGACATGATCGAGCCGCTGGCACGCCGCATCGCGCCGCTCGGCTGGCATGTGCAGGTCAACATGCCGCTGGAAGAACTCGAGCGCCAGCGCGCGATGCTGCAGCGCCTGCCCGTGCCCGTGGTATTCGACCACTTCGGCCGCATCCCCGTGGCGGCGGGCATCGAGCATCCGGCATACGCCTTGATCATCGAGCTGATGCAGCGGGAACGCGCGTACATCAAGCTCTCCGGCGCCTATCTGGCAAGCAAGGCAGGCGCGCCGGCCTATGCGGATGTGGCGCCGCTGGCCCGGGCACTCATCGATGCCGCGCCGAACCGGGTGCTCTGGGGCAGCGATTGGCCGCATCCGACCGAGACCTCCAAGCCCGACGATGCCGCGCTGCTGAGCCTCCTGGCGCAATGGGCGCCGGACGCAGCGCTGCGGGAACGCATCCTGGTTGCAAACCCGGCCCGCCTGTACCGCTTCTGAAAGCGCCAACGATGAGCACGACAAAGGAGACCAGCATGGACATGAAGACGCCATTCGCGGCCAGGGCCGAAGTCAATGAAGATGCGTTGATGAAGCGGGTGCTGCGGCACATCATTCCCTTCGTTTTCATTTGCTACGTGGTCAGCTACCTCGATCGGATCAACGTCGGCTTCGCGGCGCTGACCATGAACCGCGACCTTGGCCTCTCGCCCGCCGAGTTCGGTCTCGGCGCCGGGCTGTTCTTCCTGGGTTATTTCATCTTCGAAATCCCGAGCAACCTGGCCATGCACAAATTCGGCGCCAGGGTCTGGATCGCCCGCATCATGATTTCCTGGGGCGTGATCTCGATGGCGACCGCGTTCGTGGTCGGTCCGAAGAGCTTTGCGCTATCGCGCTTCCTGCTCGGATTGGCCGAAGCCGGCTTCACTCCCGGCATCTACCTGTACTTCACGAAGTGGTTTCCGGGCGCATGGCGCGGCAAGGCCACGGCGGCCTTCCTGGTCGGCATCCCGGTGGCCAACATGCTGGGCTCGCCGATTTCCGGAGCGCTGATGGAATTGCACGGGCTTGCCGGGTTGAAGGGCTGGCAGGTGCTGCTGCTGATCGAAGCGCTGCCCGCGGTCGTGCTCGGCGTGCTCTGCCTGTATCTGCTGCCTGACGGACCAATGCAGGCCCGCTGGCTGACGCAACAAGAGCGTTCCTGGCTGGAAGACAAGCTCGCCTCCGAGCAGAAGACGCTGACGCAGAAACATGGCGACAAGCTGCGCGATGCCTTTACCAACTGGCGCGTGTTCGTGCTGGCGCTGATCAACTTCTGCGGCATCATCGGCTCGCTCGGCATCGGCCTGTGGCTGCCGCAGATCGTCAAGGAATTCGGCCTGCGCGCCGGCCAGGTCGGCCTCGTGACCGCCATTCCCTATGCCGTCGGCGCGGTCAGCATGCTGCTTTGGGCGCGCCTGGCCAACCGCAGCGCACGGCGCCTGCCCTATGTCGTCTCGGCGATGATGATCGCCGCGCTGGCTCTGGCCACCTCGGCCTTCCTGGCCGCGCCGGTGGCGAAGATGCTCGCCATTACGCTGACCGTCTCGGCCATCCTGTCGTTTCAGGCCACCTTCTGGGCCATTCCGTCCAGCTTCCTCACCGGCCGCGCCGCCGCTGGCGGCCTCGCGCTGATCGTATCGATCGGCAACCTGGGCGGCTTCGTCGGTCCGTCCATGATCGGCTTCATCAGGCAGGCGACCAACAGCTTCACGGTGCCGCTGCTATCGGTCGCCGGCGCCTTGCTGATCGGCGCCTGCGCAATGCTCCTGCTCGGCGATCCCTCCAGGGCTTCCCGATAAACCGCATCAGGAAAATCCACCATGAGCTTTTTCGCCCCGCCGCCCAGCATCGACGCCAGCGTCTTCACGCGCCTCCCGGAGCATTTCAGAAAGCCGAGGAAGACGGCCTGGAGCAATGCGAACCGCTCCGGCCTCGAAATCGATTCCTTTCTCGAAGGCCCGTCCTTCGACCGGCAAGGCCGGCTGTATGTCACCGACATTCCGTATGGACGCGTCTTCCGCGTTTCCACCGAGGGCGCATGGGAACAGGTCGCCGAATATGACGGCTGGCCCAACGGCCTGAAGATCCACCAGGACGGCCGTATCGTCATTACCGACTACAAGCGCGGCCTGGTGCAGCTCGATCCCGACAGCGGCACCGTCACGCCGCTGCTCGAGACCGCCGGCTCGGAGGGCTTCAAAGGCGTCAACGACCTCGTGTTTTCGCCATCGGGCGATATCTACTTCACCGACCAGGGCCAGACCGGGCTGCAGGATCCCAGCGGCCGCGTCTACAAGCTGTCCCCGTGCGGCACGCTGACCTGCCTGGTGAACACCATCCCGAGCCCGAACGGCATCGTCTTCGACCCGGCGCGCAATCACTTGCTGGTTGCGGTCACGCGCGCCCAGCAGATCTGGCGCATACCGCTGCACGGCAATGGGCCGATCGCCAAGGTTGGCGTCTTCGCGCAGCTGCACGGCGGCATGGCCGGACCGGACGGCCTGGCGCTGGACGACGAAGGCTGCCTGTACGTTGCGCATACCGGCTTCGGCTCGGTCTGGAGACTGTCGCGCTTTGCCGAGCCGCTTTTGCGCATCCGTTCCTGCGCGGGCATTTCCACCACGAACATCGCTTTCGGCGGACCGGACAACCGAAGCCTGTTCATCACCGAATCGGAGACCGGCTCAATCCTGCGCGTGGACGCGCCGGCCCCCGGACTGACCATGTATTCCCACACCATCCCCGCCTGAACCCGGGCGACATTCACTCTTCAAGCAAAGGAAACGCCATGAGCAATTCGAACACCTCACAACCCGACGTCATCCGCGAATTCGAGCGCATCGATGCGAGCGTGGTCGCCGATGCATCGAAATTCGCTGCCTCGATCCTGGCCGACGTCGCCGGCCGCCGCGGTACCCTGTGCAGCCGTGTCGCGCCGCTGGCGCCGAGCATGCGCATTGCCGGACCGGCGCTGACCGTCGAAGTCCGTCCGGGCGACAACCTGATGATCCATGCCGCCATGGCGATCGCCAAGCCGGGCGATGTGCTGGTCATCGATGGCAAGGGCGATGAAACCGCGGCCCTGATGGGCGAGATCATGGTTTCGCAGTGCAAGGCCATCGGCCTGGCCGGCATCGTGATCTACGGTTCGGTGCGCGATACCGAGGCGCTGGTCGAGATGGGCTTCCCGGTGTATGCGGTCGGCGCGAATCCGAACGGCCCGACCAAGAACATCCCCGGTCGCATCAACTGGCCGATCGCGGTTGGCGGCGTGACCGTCAATCCGGGTGACCTGATCGTTGGCGATGCCGACGGCGTGGTCGTGATCGAGCGCGAGAAGGCGGCTTCGCTGCTCGGCGCGGCGGCGCAGAAAGTGGCCGATGAAAACAAGCGCCTGGAAGGCATCCGCGGCGGCGGCCAGCTGCGTCCGGGCTGGCTCGACGACGCGCTGCGCAAGGCCGGCGTGCTGAAGGAAGGAGAGACGCTGTGAGCCAGGGCGCACCTCATCGCGGCGTGGTTCTTGTCACCGGCGCCGACCTGGCGCCGCAGGCGACAGCCTTGCTGCAGGACTATGACATCGTCTACGCCGGCAAGACGCCGGGCGAAGATGACCTGGTGCGCCTGTGCGCCGAACATCAGCCAGAAGCCATCATCGTGCGCTACGGACGTATTACCCGGCGCGTCATCGATGCCTGCCAATCGCTGCGCGTGATTTCCAAGCATGGCACCGGCATCGACACGATCGACGCCGTTGCAGCCGGCGAGCGCGGCATCGCGGTGAAGGCCGCCGCGGGCGCCAACGCGCCGGCGGTCGCCGAGCAAACCTGGGCGATGATCTTCGCTTGCGCGAAGGATGTCGTCCGACTGGACAAGCGCATACACGAGGGCCATTGGGACAAGGCCACGCACAAGAGCCTCGAGCTCAAGGACAGGACGATAGGTCTGGTCGGCATCGGCGCCATCGGCGCTCGGGTTGCCATGGCGGCGATGGCATTCGGCATGAAGGTCATTGCCTTTGACCCCTACGCCTCGCGCTCGCTTGAAGGTATCCGGATGGTCGACCTCGATACCCTGCTGGCGCAGTCGGATGTGCTGTCGCTGCATTGCCCGCTGACGGATGAGAACCGGAACATGATCAATGCCGCCGCGCTGGCGAAACTGAAGGACGGCGCCATCATCGTCAATACCGCGCGCGGCGGCCTCATCGATGAGGAAGCCCTGGTGGCGGCGCTCGAGAGCGGCAAGGTGCGCGCGGCTGGCCTGGACAGCTTCGAGAAGGAGCCGCTCACGGCGCCGCATCGTTTCCAGGACATGGACAACGTCATCCTCGCTCCGCACATCGGCGGCGTCACCGACAATGCCTACATTGCGATGGGTACCGGCGCCGCGAACAATGTGCTCGCCGTCCTGCAGACCGAAGGCGCAACGAGCTAGTGCTTCGTACAACGCCGATTCGCCATCGTGGCTTATGCATGGCGGATTGGCATGAAAAGAGAAAAATTCATGGAGACTACTGTTATGAATGAACAGCAGCTGGAAAAGGAAACGATACGCAAGGTCACCTGGCGCCTGGTTCCTTTCCTGATGGTGTGCTACCTGTTCGCCTTCATCGATCGCGGCAATATCGGGATGGCGTCGCTGCAGATGAACCACGACATTGGCCTGTCGCCATCCATGTTCGGATTTGCCGGCAGCCTGTTCTTCATCTCCTACTTCATCTTCGAAGTGCCGAGCAACCTCGCACTGCAGCGCTTCGGCGCGCGCAAATGGCTGGCCCGGATCATGATCTCCTGGGGCCTGGTCACGGCATGCACTGCCTTCGTTCAGGGGCCGAACAGCCTGTATGCGGTGCGCTTCATTCTTGGCGCGGCCGAAGCCGGCTTCTTCCCGGGCGTGCTGCTCTACCTGACCTACTGGGTCCCGTCCGCATACCGCGCCAGGATCGTCGCGATCTTCATGGTCGCGATACCGGCGGCCAGCTTCATTGGCTCGCCGCTTTCCGCGCTCCTGCTGCAGATGGACGGCATGCTCGGTGCGCGCGGCTGGCAATGGCTGTTTTTGCTCGAAGGACTGCCGACCGTGCTGCTCGGCTTTGCCTGCCTGATGTTCCTGACGAATCAGCCGAAGGACGCGAAGTGGCTCACTGAGCAGGAACGTGAGTGGCTGTCGAGCCGCATGGAATCCGAACGGGCGGAACGCAGCGCGGTCGGCCATGTCTCTCTCGGCAAGCTGTTCCGTAATCCGAAGGTGTGGGGAATGGCTCTGGTTTGTTCATGCGCGTCGGCTGCCGGCTCGGTTCTGAATATCTGGCAGCCGCAATTGTTGAAGTCCTTCGGCCTGACCGTCATGCAAACCGGCTTGCTGAACTCGGTGCCCTACGCCGTCGCTTCCGTGCTGATGGTGTGGTGGGGCCGGCATTCCGACCGCACTGGCGAGCGCCGCTGGCATACCGCGATACCGATGTTGCTGATTGCCGGTGGCCTGATCTCGACACTTTTGACCGGCGCGCTGGCCCCTGTCGTGGTGATGCTGAGCATGATCCTGATCGGCGCCTATTCCTTCAAGGGCCCATTCTGGGCAATGGCGTCACGCTGGCTCGGCTCCGGCTCGGCAGCCGCCGGCCTTGCCGCGATCAATGCGACCTCCAATCTGATCGGCGGAGGTCTCATGGTCAACGTATATGGCTGGGTCAAGCAGGCCACGGGAAGTTACGCGCTTGCCTTGCTTCCGCTTGCCGTGCTGTCCTTCTTCAGCGTCGCCACGCTGCTCTATCTGAGCCGCAAGGAAGCCCGCGCAACAGTGCTTGCCGAGGCTGGCAAACCGGCTTGATTAAGGATGCGGCCTCGCCCTGCCGGGGCTGCGCTTTTCCCTTTTCGCACCTCGGGAAGTCGCGTTCAGGCTTCCGGTTCCGTGCGCAGTTCAGTGGCGGCTCAGCCCAGCTTCGGCGCCGGTGTCACAACGCCGCTGCAGACGCCGAAGCCGACGCGATATCCATCGCCCTGACACCAGCCTCGCAGCGTCATCTCATCGCCATCCTCGAGGAAGCTGCGCTGCTCGCCGGTCTGCAGTGTCAGTGGCTCCCTGCCGTTCTTCGTTATCTCCAGCAGCGAACCATACGAGTCCTGTGTCGGGCCGCTAATGGTGCCCGAACCCATCAGATCGCCAACGCGGGTATTGCAGCCGGAAACCGTGTGATGCGCGAGCTGCTGCGCCATCGACCAGTACATGTAGCGGAAGTTGGTGTGACAGATGCGCGTGCCCTGCGCCGCGCCCTGCGGCTGCAACCAGGCTTCCAGCGCGATGTCGAAGCCATGCTCGCCGCTGTGCCGCAGATAGGACAACGGCTCGGGCGACTGCTCGGGCTGCGCGGCGCGGAACGGCTCGAGCGCTTCCATGGTCACGATCCACGGCGAGATCGTGGTGGAGAAGCCCTTGGAATTGAAGGGCCCGAGCGGCACATATTCCCAGGCCTGGATATCGCGCGCGCTCCAGTCGTTCAGCAGCACCATGCCGAAGATATGGCGCTCGGCGTCTTCGCTGGACACCGGCTCGCCGAGCGCATTCGGTACGCCGACGATGAATCCCATCTCCAGCTCCAGATCCAGCTTGCGGCACGCGGTATAAAGCGGCCGCTCCTGCTCCGGCAGCTTGATCTGGCCATTGGGCCGACGCACCGGCGTACCTGAGACCACCACCGAAGACGCGCGGCCGTTATAGGCAACGGGCAGCTCGGTCCAGTTCGGCAGAAGCGCGTTCTTCGGGTCGCGAAACAGCATGCCGACATTGGTCGCATGCTCCTTGGACGAGTAGAAGTCGGTGTAGCCCGGAATCTCGACGGGCAGCAGCATCGTCGCGTCAGCCTGCTTCACCAGCGCGCGGCGCTGCAGCTCGGCATTGCCCTGCAGTGGGCCATTGCCATCGACAAGCAATGCGCTCAGTTGCGCGCGCACGCTCTTCCATGCATCGGGGCCGAGCGCGATGAAGTCGTTTAAGCGCGGCCTGGCGAAGACGCCGGGCTCGCATTGCAGCAGGCCGGCATCGGCCAATGCCGCGAGATCGACAATGCTGTCGCCGATCGCCACGCCGACGCGCGGCTCGCCATCCTTCGATCGGAACACGCCATACGGCAGGTTCTGTATCGGGAATTCGCAGTCTGACGCATTCGCGCTCTGCACCCAGCTCTTCAATTGCGGCGCGGTGGTCTGATCAAAATGCTTCATTTCGTCTCCGGGTTGAAATTCTTGCTGAGGTTTTGCCAGCACTGGTAATACTCGGCCTGCAGTTGCGAGGTCTCCAGCGCGTAGCGTGTCGGCCGGATCACCGCCGGCGTCTCGAACATGAAGGCCATGGTGTCGGCCACCTTGCCGGGCTTGCTGGTGTCGCTGCGGCTGGCCTTCTCGAAGGTTCCGGCGTCCGGGCCATGACCCGACATGCAGTTGTGCAGGCTCGCGCCACCGGGCACGAAGCCCTCGGCCTTCGCATCGTAGACGCCATGGATCAGGCCCATGAATTCGCTGGCCACGTTGCGGTGGAACCAGGGCGGGCGGAAGGTGTTTTCCGCGGCGAGCCAGCGCGGCGGGAAGATCACGAAATCGATGGTGTCCACGCCGGGCGTATCGCTCGGCGACTGCAGCACCAGGAAAATCGACGGGTCCGGATGGTCATAGCTGATGGAACCTATTGTGTTGAAGCGGCGCAGGTCGTACTTGTACGGCGCGTAGTTGCCATGCCAGGCTACGACATCCAGCGGCGAATGGCCGATGCGCGCGCTCCACAAGTTGCCGCCGAACTTGGCAAGCAATGCGAAGTCGCCTTCCACGTCTTCATAGGCCGCCATCGGCGTGGCGAAATCGCGCGGATTGGCAAGGCCGTTCGAGCCGATCACGCCGAGGTCGGGCAGGCGGAACAGCGCGCCGAAGTTTTCGCAGAGGTAGCCGCGCGCCTGGCCGTCCGGCAACTCCACCGTGAAGCGGATGCCGCGCGGGATCACCGCGATTTCCTGCGGTTCGATCTCGATGCGACCGAGTTCCGTCTTCAGCAGCAGCCTGCCCATCTGCGGCACGATCAGCAGTTCACCGTCGGCATTGTAGAAATAGCGGCCATCCATATTGCGGTTGGCCGCATACAGATGAATCGCGCAGCCGCGCAAGGCTTCCGGCGAACCGTTGCCGGCCATCGTGACCCAGCCGTCGATGAAGTCGGTCGGCGCATCAGGCATGGGCAGCGGATTCCAGCGCAGCTGGTTCGGCGGCGTCGGCGGCACGCTGGAGAAATCGGACACGATGCGCGCATTCTCCACCGCGACAAAAGGCAGATGCACCGCGGCCGGGCGAATGCGGTACAGCCATGAGCGGCGGTTATGGCTACGCGGCGCGGTGAACGCGGTGCCGGAAATCTGCTCGGCGTACAGGCCATAGGGAGCGCGTTGCGGCGAATTCTGGCCGATCGGCAAAGCGCCCGGCAAGGCTTCGGTGGCGAATTCATTGCCGAAGCCGGACATATAGCCGGCCTGCGCCTGCGCGGTATGGCTCTCCATCATCATGATGCTCCTCGGTATCTCGCCAGGAATGGTGCCGACCACTATAGCGATACCCCGCGCCGTTTAGAATGCCAATACTCAAATACAGGCTATTGACGACCTGAATAATGCCCGACATCGCCAGCATCGATCTCAACCTGCTCGTGGTGTTCCACGAGATGTTCCAACTGCGCAATGTCTCGATGGTAGCCCAGCGCCTGGGCCTGTCACAGCCGACGGTCAGCAACGCACTGTCACGCCTGCGCAAGAGCTGCGGCGATGCGTTGTTCGTGCGGACCGGTTTCGGCATGCAGCCCACGCCGTATGCGCAACGCATCGCGGAACCGATCGCGCATGCGATTGCCGGCATTACTGAAGCCTTGAATCAGGAGGAAGGTTTCGAGCCCGGCGCCAGTCAGCGCCGATTCACGATCGCGATGACCGATGTCGGCGAAATCCACTTCATGCCGGCACTGGTGGAATTGTGCCGGCGCGTCGCGCCGCGAGTGAGCATTGCTTCGATGCGCGCCAGCGCGGTCGACTGGCAGTCGGAGATGGAAACCGGCGCTATCGATCTGGCCATCGGCGCCTTCACCGACGTGGCGCAGAGCCTGTATCACCGCCGCCTGTTCAGCCAGGACTATGTGACGATGTTCCGGCGCGGGCATCGCTTCGGCAAGGGCACAGTTGGCCTGAAGGAGTTTCTGGCGGCAAGGCATCTGCTGGTGGCCTCGCGCGAGAGCCCCTACGACCGGATCAATGCGCGGCTGGAAAAGGCCGGCATCGATCGGACGACGAGTTTCCAGGTGCCGCATTTCACCGCGGTGCCGTATATCGTCGGGGCCACCGACATGGTGGTCACGGTGCCGCGCAAGTTGGCGCAGCAGGCATGCGCGCCCTTCGGGCTCGATATCATTGCGCCGCCATTGCGACTGCCGGCGCTGCATACGAATATCCTCTGGCACCGGCGCTATCACCGCGATGCCGGCAATGTCTGGCTGCGCGGGCTCATCGCGGAACACTTCAAGGAATAGCCGGTCGTGGGCGGCACATTGTGTCGCACATGCGCCGTAAAGCGTGTCATATTTCACCGAAGCTATTTCTTTAGGGAAATTATTACCCTACAATGCGGGCCTGCCACGCGCGCCGCTGCCTGGCAGTTCACCGAGCCTGCGCCGAAGCTGCGCGCCTTCACTCTCCTGTAATGACTCACCCCATGAACCTGCTCAGAAACATCAAAATCGGCCAGCGCCTGGCGCTTGGCATCGGCGTGCTGCTTGCTCTTTCGATCGTCATCACCACCGTCGGCCTGGCCAAGCTGAAAGCGGTCGCCAGCGCATCGCGCGAAATGATGGAAGTGCCCGTGGCCAAGGAAAGGCTCATCAGCGACTGGAGCAAATACATCTCGCTGGCGGTCGTGCGCACCATCGCGGTATCGAAGAGCAGCGACACTGGCCTGACGAAGTTCTTTGCCGATGATGCGGCTGCCTCGGTCAAGGCCTCCGCCGAGCTGCTCAAGCGCATCGAGCCGCTGCTCGAGAGCGACGAGGAAAAGGCGCTATTCGCGAAACTGATGGAAGTGCGCAAGGCATACAGCGCCGACCGCGACGGCGTGGTCAAGCTCAAAGCCGAAGGCCGGGCGGAAGACGCCGAGCGGATGCTCGACGAGAAATTCATTCCTACCGCGAACCGCTACAAGGACATGGCGGCCGAACTGGTGACGCTGCAGCGCAAGTACCTGGACCAGAAGGGCGCGGAGATCGCGGCGATCGAAGCATCGAGCCGCATTCAGCTGATCGTGCTGGCGGCCTCGGTGCTGGGCTTCAGCATCCTGTGCGGCTGGTTCATGACCGTCAGCATCACGCGGCCGATGCGCGAGGCAGTGGCCGCCGCGCGCCGCGTCGCTGGCGGCGATCTGACCGGCACGATCACCACGCAAAGCAAGGATGAAACCGGTGAACTGCTGGGAGCGCTGCAGGACATGAACCACAACCTGCTGCGCCTGGTGTCGCAGGTGCGCTCGGGCACCGAAGCCATTGCCACCGCATCCAGCGAAATCGCCTCGGGCAACCAGGACCTGTCCGCGCGCACCGAACAACAGGCGGGCTCGCTGGAAGAAACCGCATCCTCGATGGAAGAACTGACATCGACGGTAAAGCAGAACGCGGACAACGCGCGCCAGGCCAATGGCCTGGCAACGACAGCGGCCGATGTCGCGGTCCGCGGCGGCGAAGTCGTCGCGCAGGTAGTCGATACGATGGCAGCAATCCATGCGGCGTCGAACCGGGTGGTGGACATCATCAGCGTCATCGACGGCATCGCTTTCCAGACCAATATTCTGGCGCTGAATGCGGCGGTGGAAGCGGCGCGTGCCGGCGAGCAGGGCCGCGGCTTCGCGGTGGTCGCGACCGAAGTCAGGAGCCTGGCGCAGCGTTCCGCCGCAGCGGCGAAGGAAATCAAGGAATTGATCACCGCGTCGGTGCAGCAGGTTGGCACCGGCACCGAGCTTGTCGGGCGCGCCGGCGCGACGATGGAGGAAGTGGTGTCGAGCATCCGCCGGGTGAACGATATCGTGGCCGAGATCACAGCGGCCAGCAACGAGCAGAGCGCGGGCATCGAGCAGGTCAACACGGCGATCACGCAGATGGACCAGGTCACGCAGCAGAACGCCGCGCTGGTGGAGGAAGCCGCGGCCGCGTCCGAGGCGATGCATGAGCAGTCGCTGCAGCTGCAGCGCGCGGTCAGTGAATTCAAGGTGAGCGCGTCGCCGGCGCATCGCGAGTCCACTGCGCGCGTACCGCAGGCAACGCGAGCGCTCGTCGCTGGAACCAGGGCGAAACCGTTGGCACGTCCCGGCAAGGCGATCGCTCCTGCGGCCGGCGAAAATTGGGAAGAGTTCTGATCCAAAGCGCTGTAGGTTGAGCTTGCCAAGCCAGCCCTTTCAAGGTCCCCGCGCGGTAGCTGCTGCATTGGATGCAATAGCACTACCCTGCAATGGCGCAAGGCTAGGACCAGGATGCGGGACGCTCAGGCCTAAAGCGTTCGGCAGAAAGTAGATTACGTGCTGAGACTGGTCTTGGTCTTTGTTTTGGTCTTTGTTTTGGTCTTTGTCTTCGCCGTTGCCGTTGATTTTGGCTTTTGTAGTTGCCGTTGCTTTTAATCCCGTTGATCGCGCCGTGGCGCCGGGCCCTGAAGCGGATAAGGTGCGGCGTCTGTTTGAGCGAAGCGCAGCGTAGCGAGTTTAGCCGCGCCCCGCTTCAGGGTTCGGCGACACGGGGACCCCGCGCAGCGGGGCGCGATCTCCGGGTCGCCTTTTCTTGGTTACTTCTTTTGGCGAAGCAAAAGAAGTAACCCGGCTGCCGGGCCGGGACCCGGCTTGCTCGCCAAGTGCGATGTCCTTATTGGGTCATCGGGCCTAGAAACTTCGATCGGGCGGGCCTTTCAATCCAAGCCTCGATCAACGCGACGACGACCAAGGCAAGAGCCTGCCCCTTCAACGACATCACTCCGGTGATGCAAAACGTTCAGCGCCCCCTCGACCTAGCCGGGTCCCGGCCCGGCAGCCGGCCTACTTCTTTTGGGCGCCAAAAGAAGTAGGCAAGAAAAGGCGCCCCGGAGATTGCGCCCCGCTGCGCGGGGTTCCCGTGCCGTCGATGCCCGGAGCGGGGCGCGGCTAAACTCGCTACGCTGCGCTTCGCTCAAACAGACGCCGCACCTTTTCCCGCTCCGGACATCGCCGTCACGGCGCAATCAACGGGGGTTAAAAGCAACGGCAACGGCAACTGCAACTGCAACTGCAACTGCAACTGCAACTGCAACTGCAAAGGTAATTCCGTTCTCGTCGACTGAGCTGACAAAAGAATCCTAACGCGAGTCATATCACTCAGCGCGAAGGAACTCCATTTTTCGAGCGAGCTTCATCGCCATCGCATGCCGCTTGCCGGCACGGGCCAAGCCATGCCTTATGGCCCCCGATCCCGCCGAAACGGCGGCGCCAGCGGCTGACGCGGCGCGCCGCCGCCGCCGATGCTGTCGGGGCCGTTGTTGTCCACCACGTGCAGGCTGCGCACGATCTTCTGCACATCCCGGACCCAATCGCTGTTCTGCCTTACCTTTTGCTCGAAGGCGAAGCCCCAGTCGCGCTGGAACTGCTGCGCGAAAGAGCCATCGGGGCCGTCCTCGGCGCTGAATGCGAATCCCGGTCCATAGGTGTCGTCGACGATGTAGGCACCATAGTTCTGCAGCGTCCAGGCCAGCATGCGCGCCGGCTCGGTGCGCAGTTCCATCATCGCCAGAGGCAACCCAGCCGGTATCGCCAGCAACGCGCCCATCTTCATCGCAGATGGCGGCTGCCCGCCGCTGACTACGCGACTGCCGTAATAACCGATCGCATAGGCATCGCCACGCAGCGCCGGCCAGCGATAGCAATCCTCCGCTGTCCTGCATCGATGCAGATACTGGCGCGCATGCACATTGATCTTCAACGCATGCCGTGGCGGCGGCATTCCGGGCCGCAGCTCCCCTACGCGAAGCGAACCGCCGAACGCAGACAAGCCCGATCCACCATGCGCGCCCTGGATGCCATCGCCATGGATGTCGACCGCATCCGCCTGCACCAGACTGGTGGCTGGCCCGCTGCGCTTGCAGCGCGCCAGCGGCTGCGCCTGCAACAGCGTGCGCCGGTCTCGCGCGAGAAAGACGGCCGGATCATTGCCATGGCCGCTGGCGACGATGAAGTCGGGCGGCATCGGCGCTTCGAACAGCACCGCACCGGTGGCATCGCAGCGATCCTTGCCGGACCAGCCTGCGCTGCTGTGGTAGATCGGCGTAGACGGCGCATTCGGCCGCAGCACGATGCGCTCGGCGTCGATATGCGGCATCCACGCCACGCCGCTGCGGCCGGGCACGCCATCCATACCAGCCGGCACATAAACCGCCGCACTGCCGATGGGCATGTTCCAGATGCTGTGGCGCGAGAACGGCCAGCGCAGCGGATCCCGCCCCTCCCCTTGCGCACCGGTCTGGGCGCAGGCCTGGCTGCCGCAGGCAAGTGCCGCGCACAGCAACGCCGCCGCGCAGACAGGCGCGGCGGCGACAGGATTGCGTTTGGGACGCCCTATGCGCATCGATGCTCGGCGCCGCGATCGGCTTGCTCAATAGGCATTGTTCCCCGTCCATCCTTTCCATGCGGTCCACAGAATGATCTTGATATCCATCAGGAAGGACCAGTGCTGTATGTAGTGAATATCGAATTGCACCCGGCGCGCCATCTTCTCCACGGTCTCGGTCTCGCCGCGGCAGCCGTTGATCTGCGCCCAGCCGGTGATGCCGGGCTTAACGCGATGACGCACCATGTACATGCCGAGCTGGCTGCGATAGAAGTCGTTGTGCTGCATCGCATGCGGCCGCGGCCCCACCACCGACATGTCGCCCTTGAGCACATTGATGAATTGCGGCAGCTCGTCCAGGCTGGTGCGGCGCAGGAAGGCGCCCAGGCGGGTGACGCGCGGATCGTCGCGCCGCGCCTGCGTCACCGCGCCGCCTTCATTGTGCACATGCATGCTGCGGAACTTGTAGACCCGGAACGGCTTGCCATTCTTGCCGAGCCGGTATTGGGTGAACAGCACCGGGCCGGGAGAGGTGAGCTTGATGCCGATGGCAATGGCAATGAGCAGCGGCGACAGCAACAGCAGCGTCATCAGCGAAAACGCGCGATCGAAAACTTCCTTCAACATGCCCTGCATGTTGGCCGAGGCTGGCTGATTCAAATCGAGCGTCGGCATGCCGAGGAAGTTGATCATCCTGTTGCTGAGGAAGCTGATGCTTACCGCATCCGGCACCCAGCGGATGTCGATGAGCGCATCGCATAGCGTGTGATGCAGCTCCGACAGCAAGCCATATTCGCTCACGGGCAAGGTAATCCAGACTTCGTGCACGCGGCTTTCCAGCACATGCTGTTGAATCGATTCCAGGCTTTCCAGCCGCTGTATGCCGGGCGCAATCGGCGTGTCTGCCGCATGCTCGCCCGGATAGATCGCCGTGATCTCATAGCCGAAACCGCCCAGCGCGCGCTCGTGCATGTCCCGGCCGGTGCTGCCATAGCCGACGATGACGACGCGTCGCAAATTGCGCCGGTGGCGCTGCAGATAGCGCGACACCATCTCCGCAAGCTTGCGGTTTGCGATCAGCGCCAGCACGCCGTTGCCATACCAGGTCGCTACCCATACCCGCGACAGCTCGCCTGCCCTGTGGATCAGGAAGGTCGTGATCAGGCCGCAGGCCAGCAGCAGCGCGAAGGAAAACGCGACATGGAAATACATGCCCGAAGCCTGCCGGCCGCGCCAAGACTGGTACATCTCCAGGCTGGGAAACATGAACAGGGCGGCGGCGACGCAGAAATACAGCAGCATCGAATTGATCGGCGCGGCATCGGCAAGCCCGTGCTCGAAACGCAAATAGCTGCTGAGTTCGCCGACCAGCCACAAGGCGGCGGCATCCATCAGCAGCATCCAGAATTTTAGATTCAGAAATAGTGGATTTTCATGGTTTGACATGGCGTCAATTCCGGCAAGACCGTAAATCGGAAGGAGGAATTTCTTATTCCCCCACCGTTTCAATATATTTCCGGACTGTCGAAATTTCCTGACAAACCTCAAATGCGCACCTTGAGGTATCGATACAAAAATTCGATATCAATGCCATTGCAGGAAGAAATGGATAAAGCAGAATGCAGGAATTCCCAGCGGTAAAAAACCCGATGAAATACGCATCTCTAGCGCAGGTTTTTTAAATTTGGATTTAAATTAAAATGCAATAATGCGCGGCCGCTTTCACTCCACATTGCGAATGTGAAAACGCTGGCAATGGTGCCCGTCGTCATTCGCTGCCGGTACGAAGGCCCGAATCCGGCGCTGTGGCGTCGTCCGCGTCGATCAGCGCATAGTCTTCCAGCAAGTGTCGCAGGGTGAACGGATCGTTGAACATCAGTACGTCGATGATCGACAGATTGGGCGTAAAAGGTTCTTTGAACTGGCGATAGCGCACATTCCCCATGTGAAGAAAGCGCAGCTCCAAGCCGTGCTCCTCGAAGTATTGCGATCGGTACAGCGCCGTGCCGCTGCGCGGATTGATATACATGCCACCATTGAGTGCCTTGACGGTTTGCACCACGCGTTCCTGCTTGTCCATGCGTATTGGCAAGCCCAATTCCGAGGCGAGGCGGATCGGCGTAGTAATTCCGGCGTAGCGGCAAAGACGACGTATCGAATTTTCTGCATATTCCGCGAGATTGACTGCCGGGAATTGAATAACGTCTTCCAGAACGGAAAAAAATGCCGAAAAGTTTGGCGCTCTGGAATAACAATTCCTGATGATTTTCAGCAGCTTTTCGCGTTCACCCCCAATATTGTCAACGAATTGCTTTTCTCTAATCAGCGCATCAAACCTGTCCTTTTTCAGCGGAAAGGTAATCAGTTTCGGCTGACCATTCACAAGAATTCTATTTCGATTGATCCACGACTCCTTTTCATATTGCAATACATCGCCAAGCACGAATTCATCGACAGCGTTGATCAGCTGAAAATATCCCAGGTAGGGAAAGAGATAGGGCTGCATCGCTGCGATTTTTCGTACCACTTTCTATCTCCTCTTGATGCTCAGGGCCGGAATGCCGAGGCGCCAACGGCGTTGCACCATCTGGCGCACCGACGATGCGCCGAGGCCGGACAACAGCATCAGTGCCAGTCCGATGGCCACCAGCAAAAACAGCGCGGAAAAGCGGTTCTGCGGCCAGGCGATCAAGCCGCGCAACATGAATGCCGCGACCGTCGGCGGCGCGACGACAGCGGCGACATCGTGCAGCAGCCAGTCGAAGTGCGAGCCGCGCATGAAGCGCCGGTGCACCAGCGGTATCCACAACAGGAAATAAGCGAGATTCGAAATGGCCCAAGCATAGCCGGCGCCGAGAGCGCCATAGCGCTGCGCCGCCCAGATCAGCGCCGGCAGCAGGATGACGAGAAACAGCACATTGCCGATCACATGCAAGCGCAACTCGCCCCGGGCAAATTGCAGGTAGTAAGGGAAGGCGCCAAAGGCGAGCACGCCATTGCCGAACGCATACAGCTGCAGTATCGGCGCGGCGCTGGCCGCAACAGCGGCATTGCCGGTCCAGATGCCAAGCACCTGCTCGGGAAAGCACACCAGCACCAGCATTGCCGGCGCCGCGATC
The DNA here is from genome assembly GCF_016632335.1 of Noviherbaspirillum pedocola. Classification (GTDB taxonomy): domain Bacteria; phylum Pseudomonadota; class Gammaproteobacteria; order Burkholderiales; family Burkholderiaceae_D; genus Noviherbaspirillum_A; species Noviherbaspirillum_A pedocola. The sequence goes on along the minus strand of NZ_JAEPBG010000017.1, from coordinate 93,283 downwards.
AGGCCAACGATCTGCGTGCCGCGCCGATACAGCCCGATCAACTCTTCCGCGCGACCGCTCGCAGCCACCTGCGCCATGCGCGGCTGCAGCGCCGAGGTAATCGGCGTGGCGATCAGCGTGACCGCGCTGGCGATCAGCACCGCGAGCGTGAAGACACCGTAATCATCCAGCGGCAGCAGCTTGGACAGCATCAGCTTGTCGAGCTGCGTCATGGCTACCCATATCGTGCTGGTGAAGGCCACGCCCATCGAGAATTTGAGCAAGCCGCCCAGCGCTCGCCAGTCCCAGCGCAGCGGCGCGCTGCCCGCTTGTGGCAGCAGACGGTAGGTCTGCCACACCAGCAGCCCCAGTTCGAGCACGGCCACGACGAGCTGGAAGTTGAAGAACACGCGCGGCGTGCCGCCAACAAGCATCAACAGCGGAATGACCAGCATGAAGCGCGCGGTGGCGATGGCGGCATTGCAGGCATTGAGCCAGACTAGCGCTTCGAAGCCGCTGATGACGCCGCGATACAAGCCGGACACCCAGCGCAGCGCAACCAGCATGCCCATGAGCACGGCCGCGTAACGCACCTCATCGATATCGATGTGCCGCGCCTGCAGCCAGTCACTGGCGATGCGCGGCGCGGCAAGTCCGATGGCGAGCGCGCCGGCGATGGCCACCAGCAGGAACAGCGCTTCCAGCGAGCGCAACAGCCGGCGCAGACTCAGCGCATCAATCGCGCCGCCGCGAAAGCGCGCCGCTTCCCGGCTCATGGTCTGGGTCAGTCCCAGGTCCATGAGCTGGAACCATACCTGCAGCATGGCGAAGAAGCCGACCAGTCCATACGCCTCGGTGCCCATGTAGCGCAGGTAGAACGGCACCATCAGCATGCCGGCCACAGAGACGTAGACCTGGCTGACCCAGCTCGCCAGGATGTTTTTCTTCAAGGTCAATGCATTCCTCCCAGCCGATTTTCGGCTTGCAGCTTTCCCGCCGCCGCGGCCACGCCCTGCACCGCGGTACGGGAACGACGTTGACTCAGCGGGCCTGTGGTCAGTGGGCCTGTGGTATCGCGCTCGTGACGACGCCGCCCAGCGCGCCCGGCAGCATCTGGCTGATGGTGCGATGCCAGTTGGTCAGCGCGGTCGGCGCCACATAGACGATGTCCTTCGGATAGAGTTCGAAGCCTTCGGCAAGCGCCAGCGCGTCCGGTGTCTGCGCATCGAGCATATACACCTCCGGCTTGTTGGACTGCCGGCGAATCACATACACCTGCCGCGCGTCGCCGCTTTGCGGATTGATGCCGCCAGCTTCGCCGAGCGCTTCATTCAGCGACAGGCGACCGTTATGCATCTGCAGCGCGCGCGGCACGATGACTTCGCCGGAGACGAATACCTTGCTCTGGTCGCGCGACAGCACGCTGACGACATCGCCGCTGGAGAGCATGATCTCGGCCGGATCCATGCCGGTCTTCACCAGCTCCGGCAGATTGATGTGGTACATGCTGCCGCCGCGATTGAGCATGATCTGGCTTTGATCGGCGCTCGGAAGAAAGCCACCGGCGCGATTGACCGCTTCAAGCAGGGTCATCGGAATATCGTTGATGGTCTGCACGCCCGGCGTCTTGACTTCGCCGTCGACGTAGATGCGCTTGCTGCGATAGGACTGCACGCTCAGGGTCACATTCGGCTTGTTGATGTAATGGCCCAGGCGACTCGTCAGCATTTCGCGCGCCTGGTCCTCGGTGAGTCCTGCGATCTTCAATACGCCCACGTAGGGAAACTGGATCGACCCGTCGTGACCGACGGTGAACGTGGAACCGGGCATCTGATTCGCCGGCATGTCCATGGCGGCCATGGTCGAAATGGCGCGATTGGCGTTCATGCCGCCCGAGAGCTCGGGATGATCCCAGACAATCACGTTGAGTATGTCGCCCTTCTCTATCGTGTACGGCACTGGCGACGCCATCAGCGCATTGAGATTGGCGCTGGAACGAGCGGTCTTGTTCGCCTTTTCATCCTGCAGCAGCTTGGACGTAATCGGTTTGATCTCGGTGGAAGGAGGCTGCGCGGCGTCCGTGGCGCCGCTCTGCGCGACGCTGCCGCTGAACTGTGGTCCCGGGGCAACCGAGCTGCATGCGACGATGGCCGGGACCAAGAGCAATGCGGCGTGGCGTCGTAGCTGTCTGGCGATCAATCCGAGTATGGTGGAACCCGATACGCCGGGCCGCGCGAGTCGCTTCGTAGAGAACATGATGAACCCGTTATTGGTTTGGTTGACTGGTTCTGCCGGCTTGCGCGGCGCGCTGCCGCGCCCCTATCGGACGGCGCCGTCACGCCCGGCTGCTCAGCTTGCGAGGATGGCGCGGGCATGGCTCCAGGCTGTGCTCAACGGACGTCGCCATCGCATCGCTGCTGTGCAAGCGCGCCGGCATGCATGGTGCTTAGGACGCGCGCAGTGCACCATTCGCGCTGCAATGAATCGCGCAGCCGCTGATCAAACACTTTCCGGTGCGGGACACATTCTACGGGCGAGGGCAAGCACGGAATAGCATGAAAAACTGATCAAAGCGCGGTGACGCGGCGCGATCGATCGGCTTGCTTTATGCCTGCTGCCGCAAGCGATCTCGCGCCTGCTTGCAGAAGAACGATGATCAACATACGAACACTGTTGCGAACAACGATCATGCAATCCGTCGCGATTGACATACATTAAATCGATAGCCGGAACCCCGCCTTATTCTTTTTTCAAGGACAACATTCACGCAGCGATGCGTAGCCCGCGACCTGCGGGCACAAGGGCAGGCCGCGCCGCCTCGATGAAGAATTGGCACGGATACGATTTTTGTCTCAGTGATGACAAGCGATGAAACCCGTTGATCTGGATGATGATGGCGATCTGACGCTGAATGCCTGGAAGGAATTCAGCGGCACACGCAACACTCGGCTGCATGACAAGGTAAAGATGCGCATCAGCCTCAAGCAGTGGCGGGTGCTGCATGCCGTCATAGATTGCAATGGCTTTTCCGCGGCGGCCGAGAAGCTGCATATCAGCCAGTCGGCGATCAGCTACACCATTGCGAAGATGCAGGAACAGCTCGGCATACCGCTGTTGCGGGTGGAAGGCCGCAAGGCGCAGGTCACGCGCGAGGGTCGGGCGCTGCTGGAGAAATCGCGCAATGTGATACGCAGCGCCATCGAACTTGAAGCGCTCGCGGAAAAGATGCGCCAGGGATGGAAACAGGAATTGCGGCTGATGGTGCATCACGAATGCCCGCAGCATTTCGTGATGGCAGCCATCGAGGAAATCTCCAGGTCAACGCCTGGCATACGGGTCATGTTGCAGGAAGGCGGCGACGATGAGCTGGAGCAGGCGCTTTGCAACGATGCCGTCGATCTCGCTATCTGCGCGCAGGCGCCGCTGGGCCTCATCGCTGAAAAGCTGGTGAGCGTGGACTATGTCGCCGTGGTTGACGCGGAACATCCGCTGACGCGCATGAGCGGTTTGCTGAACTGGACGCATCTGGCCAACCATGTGCGCATCATGCTCGATACGCCGCGGGCAACGCTGCGCACGCCGGGCGCGGAAGCCGTGCGTCGCGGTCAGTCGCCATTGCGGGTGAGGAACTTGGACATGATGCTCTCCGCGTTGCGGGAAAAAGCCGGTTATGCATGGCTGCCGCTGCAGCGCGCCCGGCCGCTGCTTGAAGCCGGCGCACTGAAACAACTGGAAATCAGCCCCGCCTATTGCTGTACCCGTGACTTCCATCTGGTGCGCGCCTGCACCGATCAGCGCGACGCCGGATCCGACTGCCTCGCGGGCGCCCTGCATGCGCATGCGAAGGCTTGCGCAGGACATCTGTGAAGGAGTCCGTTGTCATGCATACGCCTCCTGACCGCCTACGCCGCAAAGGCATCATCCTGGCGGGAGGTTCGGGCACGCGCCTCTACCCTGTTACCACATCGGTATCCAAGCAGCTGTTGCCGGTGTATGACAAGCCGATGATCTATTACCCGCTCGGCACGCTGATGCTGGCGGGCATACGCGACATCCTCATCATTTCCACGCCGGCCGATACGCCGCGCTTCCATGCGCTGTTGGGCGATGGCGCGCAATGGGGTCTGTCCCTCTCCTATGCGGTGCAGGCTGCGCCGGAAGGTCTGGCCCAGGCTTTTCTCATCGGCAGGGAGTTCATCGGTGGCGATGTCGCCGCGCTCATCCTCGGCGACAACCTCTTCTATGGCCACGATTTCGAACGGCAGCTGAACGCTGCCTCTTCCCGGCAGGAAGGTGCCACGGTTTTCGCCTATCACGTCGCCGATCCGCAGCGATATGGCGTGGTCGAGTTCGATGCGCGCCAGCGCGCGATCGGCATCGAGGAAAAGCCGGCGCAACCGAAGTCGAACTATGCGGTGACGGGCCTCTACTTCTATGACAACGTCGTCTGCGACATCGCGGCAGGCATACGGCCGTCGGCGCGCGGCGAGCTGGAGATCACCGATGTCAACCGGGCCTATCTGGACGCGGATCAGCTGAGTGTAGAGATCATGGGACGCGGCATGGCCTGGCTCGACACCGGTACGCACGAATCGCTGCTGGATGCAGCGCAGTTCATCTCCACGATCGAGAAGCGTCAGGGCCTCAAGGTGTGCTGCCCCGAAGAGATTGCGTATCGCAGTGGATATATCGATGCGGCGCAACTGGAACGGCTGGCGCAGCCGATGAAGAAGAATGGATACGGCTCCTACTTGCTGCAACTGCTTTATCAACCGGCGTTTTGACAAGCTACGTGCATCACATTGTCTGCGGCCATGCTGATGCAGCTCAGGTGAAGAACATCGGGTTTCGAGCTTCGATCAAGGGAGAACCATCCAGGGAAGGATGCTCCGTTTCGAGGGCATCTCCCGTGCCTCAACTGGCATCTTCATGGAGCTACACATGGCCTCATTCATCGTCACGCGGCGCGACTTCATCAAGTGCTCCGCTTCGGCAATCGCCATCGCATCGTTTCCACCATTGGTCCACGCCCAGACCAAATACACGCGTCTCGAATGGCAGCAGTTCAAGACGACGCCGCAATATGCCTCCTATATCAACGCGATCCGTGCCATGCGCAACAACACCAATCAAAACAGCAACGGCTCGTGGCAATACTGGAGCAATGTGCACAAGAAGTATTGTCCGCACGATGCTTCGTACTTTCTTGCCTGGCACCGCGGCTACCTGTACCACTTCGAGCGGCAGCTGCGCACGATTTCCCAGGACCCGAACCTGACCCTGCCTTACTGGGACTATTACAAGTACCCGCGCATTCCGTCCGAATTCACCGATACGGCGACGAACAATCCGCTTTACGTGCAACGCGCCGGCACGAATGTCTACAATGCGCTGACACTTGCGCCCTTCGCTTCCTCTGTCGTGAATTTCCAGCGCGGCACCAGTAACGCCTTCGAGCCATCGATAGAATCGGCGCCGCACAACCCGGTGCACAACCTCATCGGCGGCTACATGGCCAATGTCAGCACCGCGCCGCTGGATCCGATCTTCTATCTGCATCATGCCAACATCGACAGGCTGTGGAATGCGTGGGCGCTGTCCGGGGGCAAGAACGTGCCCTATACCAGCAACCCGTACAACTCCTCCACCAGCAGTTCCTACTGGTCCGGCTCGTTCACCTATGCATCGAATCTGAACCTGTCGCGCTACCTGACCTATACACCGACCTGGCTGAACTACAGCAATGCCGACAACACGCAGCCCAGCTCGCTGCCTCCTTCGGCCAGCACCACGACCGACGGCTCCTTCAAACTCGTGCAGGCACAAATGCAAGCGCTTCTGACACGCCCGGCGATCGGCAATTTCCCAGCCGTCGCGGCACGGGCGATTTCCGCGACCAACCGCTCGCTCGGCGGCGTGGCCGGCATCGCCCTCACTGAAAATTCCGTCAGCGCACGCATTCCGCTGACGCCTTCCAATTTGAATACCTTGCGTTCAGCGGTGGCCGCCGGCGCCTCTGCATCAGCAGGCGACCTGCGCTCGGCCAAGCTCATATTGGACAATCCGCGTCTCACGGGCGCCGGCGCGAATGGCGGCTTCTTCTATAACGTCTATGTGAATCTGCCGCCCAGCGGCGACGCTGGCGACAGTCAGAAATACTTTGTCGGCACCGTGGGCCCCTTTGAGCTCAGCGCCGCGCAACAGCATGGAAGCGGGAGCATCGAGTATGCCGCCACGGATACGCTGGCTGGACTGCTCGCGTCCGATCTGCAGGAGCTCACGGTCTCATTCGTACGTGTGGATGGCGGCAATGGCCCGCGCGGACAAGTGCTCTCCATAGGCGAGCTTCGCATTGAAGTGTCCACGGACGCGCCATCGGCGAGTGGCACGTAAGAGATGATCCGCCGGAACACGGGCAGCCTGGTTTTCCGGTTGTCCGGGGCTGACTTGCGCTTGGCCGCGCCGTGGCTAGCCTGAGTTGATGTCGGCAATCGGCGCGGAGATCGTTGCGCTATGTCAGTTGCGTTATGTCGCGGCCATGCGCGCGGTGTGATGGCCATGCATTGTCGTCGCATGCACAAGCCACACGAGACGTATCGCCGTCGAAAGCGCGTGCCACAAGTTGAACCGTGCCAGACCGCTCCCCATGCATTGCATCGGGCTGCCACGTCATCCAGTCAGGCGGCACGCGCGGAAACGAACGCGCACAGGTTTTTCATGCGCCAAGGCTTGCCGAGCGCTAACCGGGCGTTGCAATACTTCGCGGAATTCTCCGTTCGAAAAGACCGAAGGAATTCCTTGTTTAACGGGATTTCCTGAGAAAACCCAATACGCCTCCTACCAATGCAATTCCGAGCAGAAGATTGCTGCCATCTATTTCGGGAGCATTGAAGCTTGCATGCTCATTGGCATTTGCCAGAGCATGTTCATTTGGCGCGGCGAAAACCGCTACCGGCGCCAAGAGCGCTGCAATGAAAATCGCTTTCCTAAGCATGATCATTCCTCCAAATTAAAAGAACCTCCCTGAACCGAATATAGAGGACCGTTAACGGCCACTTTTGATATGGTTCAACCTACCCCAGACATTTCACAGGCGCGCTACACCCGAAAAGTCTCACTGCCAATAGGACCAATGCCCCGAGTGCAGGACATGTAGCGCAAGCAGAAAATTCGTAGTCATATGAGCAACGACCGCATCCCAGATTCGTCCCGATCGCAGCCGCACAATTCCGTACAACATTCCGGCAATGCTCGCAGCAATCCAGTTTCCATGCAGCATGCCGAATGCCAACGCAATTGCGATAATTGCCAGCCAGCGCGTTGCAACGTGATCCGCATTTTTCCGGGCCTCGATGCCAAAAATACGGAACAGATATCCACGAAATGCCAACTCCTCCGCAATCGGCACGATGATGACTGAACCCAGAAAGCGAAATGCCACCCATGCGATGACAATTTTTTCCGGCGCGGCGAAAAGCGCTTGAGCGAACGAGCGATCGTTTACGACCGATGGCGGAATCAGGACTATCCACACAAGAAATGCGGCAGTGCCGCAAAACACCGGGAACATTTTCGGCAAAAGCGGTGCCAGCGCGAATCGTTTCCATAGGCAGAGTATCGTCAATCCGGTTGCAATTGTGCGCAGCGGGTACAGCCATTGAAATTCCGTGGAAAATGCCGAACTGAACAAGGTAGTTGCCAGCATTACCAGGAATGGAATGAGCATGACATTTTCGGAATCGGTGCGAATTTCCAGACCCCTGTCACCACGTTCGAAAACTCGGCTGCGCCTGGTAAGCCAGATGATGCCGAAGGAAACGATAACGAAACTGATGAGCCCGGCATTGGAATGAAAGCCGGTCTTTGCAAGCTGTGGCGAAACCGAGCTGCCGATGGCGATCAGCGCGGCAATACGCACCGTGTTGAATAACCACATGAGCGTTATGCCAAGCGGATACAGTAAAAAAATTGCCGGAAATCGGAAATATTTGCCGAAATTCCACAAATACCAGGTGATAAAGGCAACGATCATTCCAATGCCTTCATAACCGGAGCAGCGATATCCGATTGCCGCTGTGAATCGCGACGTTCCCAGCAGCTGAGCATTGAGGTCGACGATAACATCGTCCCTATACAGCAGCCTGAGCAGAAGCGTGGAAACCTGCATGGTCGGCTGGCCCAGTACATCCCACGACTGCTGCATGAATACGCCGAATCCGAAGCTCAGGCAGGAAAATGCCAGAGCAATCAGCATCGCCATTTTTTGGTTACCGAAGAATCCGCGCCAGAAGGAATGTGGGGCAATTATCTTGAATGAGAGACCGGCCGTTGAAACTGCGCCGATCGCCAGCAGAATATCCCAGCGCAATGCGCTATTGGAATCAGCTATCGGCGCTGTGCTGAAACTGCTCGGTATCAGATGAGCTGCCGAAAGAAGGAATATCCCGAAACAGGACAATTGCAGGATCGTGGCAATGTGCCAGTGATGACTTCGATTGGCATCGATCAGTGCGCGCCATAAAGTTTTCATCCGCGCAAAGTTTATCAATGAGATGGCAATGATGAAATAAAGCGATATTGGAAAAACAGCGCGACCGAGTATTGCATATCTGCCGTCATATCCTTCCGCTTGCGGATGCAGGGTGAATTTGACAATTACCGCTTCACTCAGTAGCAGAAAAATCAGCAGTGCCACGCGTGTTTCAACGGAAATGATTCCCGAAAGAACCCGCGGCCTCGATTGTATGCTCCATTCCCTGTTTCCCCATCGACCATGTTTCGGCACATTCATCTTCACCCTCCGCTTCCGGGGATTCTCCTAGGATCTGAATCGAATGGGAATACAGACGCATTCGAAATATTTGATCCGCTTCAAATCGACCGAAAAGCTCGCAGCTTCCGTCCTGCTTGGCTACGAAATTCGAAGATTCAGAGCGCCGATTTTTTCGAATGACCGCTGCAATCGATCAATTCCCAACAGCGTTCTGGTGTCTTTGTTACATGGATAAAAAATCCTGTTCAGCAATGACTGATCAATCAGTTTTTTATATTTGATCATTGTCGAGGAGCTACATACGCTGATTTGATTCCCATCTTATCAAGCCGTTTCAAATCCATTAGCCAGGGGACGCTCAGGCCCATTTTCAGACGCAAGGAGCATTTCATGTTGAACGCAAGAATCAATAGGCGCAATTTTGTTCTGGGTAGCGCATCAGCATTGGCTCTTGGCAGCCTGCCACGCTTCACCTACGGTCAGACGACAACGCGGATCCGCCTTGAATGGCAGCAATTCAAAGTTTCCAGCCAGTACTCGTCGTATTTGAATGCCGTACGCACAATGAAGGCAAATACGACATCGACTTCACGTAATTCCTGGCAATACTGGATCAATGTGCACAGAAACTATTGCCCGCATGACACCGCTTATTTTCTTGCATGGCATCGCGGCTATATGTATTACTTCGAGCGCCAGTTGCAGATCGTTTCCGGCGATCCGAATCTGGCCTTGCCTTACTGGGATTACTACACGAATCCGAATATCCCTAGCGAATTCACCGACCCGGCAAGCGGTAATCCCCTGTATGTCGCGCGCAGCGGCACCAATGTCTATAACGCGCTGGATCTGTCACCGTTTGCGTCTACGGTCTGGAATTTCCAGCGCGGCACAACCAATGCCTTCGAGCCCAAGCTCGAGTCGGCGCCGCATAACCCGGTGCACAACCTGATCGGCAATTTCATGGCCAATGTGATGACCTCGCCGACTGATCCGATCTTCTACCTGCATCACTGCAATATCGACAGGTTGTGGCACGCCTGGGCGCTGCCGGATGGGAAAGGCATTCCGCCCACGGCCAATCCGTATTCGTCGACCAACAGCTCACCGTATTGGGCAGGCACCTTCACCTATGCCTCCGACCTGACGATGCCGCGCTATCTGGCCTACTATCCGGGCTGGCTGAACTATGACTATGCCAACGACAACAAGCCGAGTTCGCTTCCGCCGGTGTCGGGCGCGTCATCAATCAAGCTGGTACAGGCGCAGATGAGCACGATGTTGAACCGTCCTGCCACCGCGACCTTCGCGCCCTCCGCGGCCCGTACGATCTCCAGTACGCGCCGCTCGCTCGGCGGTGTAAGGAACGTAAGTCTCGGCGACAACTCGCTCAGCGTGCAATTGCCGATCGCGAGCACCGCCCTGCGGCAGATCAGCAGCGCGGCGTCGGCAGGAGTCAGCGCGGCGACGGCAGGCGCGGCTGCCACGGCCGCAGCCGGCGGGACGAGATCGGTGATCGTGGTGGCGGATGGCCTGGCGCTGCGGCCGCTCGGCGCGAACGGCGGCTACTTCTATAACCTGTACCTGAACCTGCCGGCGAGCGGTGATGCGACGTCGGTGAAGCAGCGCTATTTTCTCGGCACGCTTGGCGCCTTTGAAGCCACGACAGCGGCGCATCACGGCACCAACGCCGTTGAATATCCGGCTACCGAGGTGCTGGCCAACATGACGGATGCGCAGTTGTCCGAAGTGACGGTTTCACTGGTGCGGGTGAATGGCTCCAGTGCGCCGCGAGGCGGCCCCGTGATAGGCATCGGCGAGCTGCGGCTGGAGATATCGACCGAAGCAGCATTCGACAGCAGTCAGCTGGTGCCGAAGACGTCGGAAAACTGTTATTGCGACCGCTGAGCGCGGGACATGGAGCTCGAGCCGCGCCATCAAGGTCTGATCCGGCGGCGAAGACATATACCGTGATGCAGACCGGTGCGGCCGCAACGGCAGCGAGCGCCGTCCGGACGTTGCCATCGCAGCCGTTCACAAGTTGCCGGCCAGCGCCAAATCGGGGATAATCGCGCCTGCGTTGCCGAGATGGCGGAACAGGTAGACGCACGGGACTCAAAATCCCGCGCCAGAAATGGCGTACCGGTTCGATTCCGGTTCTCGGCACCACCCCAGCAATTCATGCCTGTCCAGGCGTTCAAAGTACCCGCGCTTCCAATCCTAAGCGCGGGTTTTCTTTTTGCGGGCCAGTGCAACGCGCATCGATGGTTTCCTGATGGCGCGCCGCATCGTGGCCCAGCGCAGTTTCCAATACCGGTATTGCTCCACCCGCAGATTGCGCCATCGCGATCAGGCTGCAGTAAACGAATTCGGCCGCGCCCCTTCCGAAGCGCGGCCGATTCACAGCTTTCCAGTCGAATGGCTTAACGCTGATACACCGCATCCACCACGCACAACGCCGTCATGTTGACGATGCGACGCACGGTAGCCGACGGAGTGAGAATATGCACCGGCTTCGCGCAACCCAGAAGTACCGGGCCGATGGCGATACCGCTGCCGGCCGCGGTCTTAAGCAGGTTGTACGAGATATTGGCCGACTCGATATTGGGCAGCACCAGCAGATTGGCGTCGCCGGTCAGCGTGGTGTCCGGCATGCTGGCTTTTAGCGCCGCGGCATTGAGCGCCATGTCGCCATGCATCTCGCCATCGACTTCCATGTCTGGCGCCATGTCGCGCAGCAGCGCCAGTGTGTCGCGCATCTTTTTCGCCGACTCACTGTTGGACGTGCCGAAGTTCGAATGCGACAGCAGGGCCACGCGCGGCATCAAGCCAAAGCGACGCATTTCTTCAGCTGCCAGCATCGTGATCTCGGCCAGCTGCGCCGCGCTCGGATTCTCGTTCACATGCGTGTCGACCAGAATGACATGGCGATCCTGCAGGATCAGGCCGTTCATCGCGGCGTAGACATTCACGCCTTCACGGCGACCCAGCACCTGATCGATGTATTTCAGGTGCATGTCGGTCGTGCCATAGGTGCCGCAGATCATGCCGTCGGCATCGCCCTTGTGCACCATCATCGAGCCAATCAGCGTATGCCGGCGACGCATCTCCAGCTTCGCGTACTGCTCGCTGATGCCTTTCCTCGCCGTCATGCCGAAGTAGGTCTGCCAGTAGTCGCGATAGCGTGCGTCGTATTCCGGATTGATGACTTCGAAGTCCGTACCCGGCTTCAGGCGCAGGCCGAAACGCTCGATGCGCTGCGCCAAAATCGCCGGACGGCCCACCAGGATCGGCCGCGCCAAACCTTCGTCCACTACCACCTGCACCGCGCGCAGGACACGCTCTTCCTCGCCCTCGGCATACACGATGCGCTTCTTCTCCATCGGCGCCTTCTTCGCTACCGCGAACACCGGCTTCATGAAGGTGCCGCTGCGGTACACGAATTGCTGCAGCCGATCGACATACGCCTGCCAGTCCGTGATCGGCCGCGACGCCACGCCGCCGGCTTCGGCAGCCTTGGCTACCGCTACCGCGATGCGCTCCATCAGGCGCGGATCAAAGGGCTTCGGAATCAGATATTCCGGGCCGAAGGACAGGTTGGTCACGCCATAAGTCGTGGCCACGATGTCGGATTGCTCTTCCTGCGCCAGACCCGCGATCGCATGCACCGCAGCGATTTCCATTTCGCGCGTGATCGTGGTCGCACCGCAATCCAGCGCGCCGCGGAAGATGTACGGAAAGCACAGCACATTGTTGACCTGGTTCGGATAGTCCGAACGGCCGGTGGCGATCACGACGTCGTCGCGCACGGCGCGCGCCTCTTCCGGCAGGATCTCGGGCGTCGGGTTGGCCAGCGCCAGGATCAGCGGGCGCGGCGCCATTTGCCTGAGCATGTCCTGCTTCAATACGCCGCCGGCGGACAGGCCGAGGAAGATGTCGGCGCCGCCGATGACTTCAGCCAGCGTGCGTGCCGGCGTGTCCTGCGCGAAGCGTTCCTTGTCCGGGTCCATCAATTCCTTGCGGCCCGTGTAGACCACACCAGCCAGGTCGGTAACCCAGATGTTTTCTTTCGGGAAGCCCAAATCCAGCATCAGCTCCAGGCAGGCCAGCGCGGCCGCGCCGGCGCCGGAGACGACCATCTTGCATTCACGCAGATCCTTGCCGACGACCTTCAGGCCGTTGAGCAGCGCGGCGGCGACGATGATGGCGGTGCCATGCTGATCGTCATGGAAGACCGGGATCTTCATGCGCTCGCGCAGCTTGCGTTCGATGGTGAAGCATTCCGGCGCCTTGATGTCTTCGAGGTTCACGCCGCCGAAGGTCGGTTCGAGCGCGGCGATGATGTCGCACAGCTTGTCGGGGTCGGTTTCGTTGACTTCGATGTCGAAGACGTCGATGCCGGCGAACTTCTTGAACAGCACGCCCTTGCCTTCCATGACCGGCTTGGAAGCGAGCGGGCCGATGTTGCCCAGGCCGAGCACGGCGGTGCCGTTGGAGATGACGGCCACGAGGTTGCCGCGGGCGGTGTAGCGGAAAGCGTTGGCGGGATCGGCGACGATTTCCTCGCAGGCCGAGGCCACGCCGGGGGAGTAGGCCAGCGACAGGTCGCGCTGGTTGGTCAGTTGCTTGGTCGGGGTGATGCTGATTTTGCCCGGGGTCGGAAATTCATGATATTCAAGCGCCGCCTGGCGCAGCTTTTGACGGATTTCTTCCTTGGGATCCATGGGCGTTTGCATCTGCGACCTTCCTGTGAGCTAAAACCAAAAGCCTCGGATTCTAACAGAGGCATTTGATGCATATCATAGGGGTTTCTACGGACGCTTCCGCCGATGACAGGCCATTTGCCCCGTGAAACTTGCGTATTCATTTCAATCAGGAAATCGCCTATTGGATGCATAAAGACAATCAATTTCACTGGATTATTTTTAATAGCTATCATTCGATTCATTCTGATTTACTTTATTAATTGAACGAAGGGAGCGCAACATGGCAAACGACACGAAATCCATCACCATCGCCAATCTGGAAGCCGCATTCGCCGGTGAAGCGATGGCCCACATCAAATACCGCTATTTCGCCAAGCTGGCACGGGCCGCTGGCGCAGAAGACGTGGCCAAGGCTTTCGAGGAAACCGCTGATCAGGAAGTCATGCATGCATTCGGTCACCTCGACCTGCTGTATCCTAAGGCGCAAATGACGCCCGCCAAAGCGCTGGAAATCGCAATCGAAGGCGAAACCTACGAGTACACCGAGATGTATCCGAAGTTTCGCCACCTCGCGGTTGAGGAAGGCAACCAGGCGGCAGTTGCCGAATTCGATGAGCAGATCGCCGAATCAAAAGAGCATGCCGCCGCTTTCCGCCGCACACTCGAACTGGCAGCCAAGCGCTTCGCCGCCTTGGCCAAGGTCGAGGAAAGGCACGCCAACCATTATCGCGATGCGCTGAACGCGCTCGAGCAACAGGCAAACAAGGCTGCTTGAACGCCGCCTGCACTATTCATCGAAAGGAAATCATGAAGACTTACCAATGCATCGTATGTGGTTTTGTTTACGACGAAAGCGTCGGCATGCCGGAAGAAGGCATCGCGGCCGGTACTCGCTGGGCGGACATTCCGGAAAACTGGTCCTGCCCGGACTGTGGTGTGTCCAAGGCCGATTTCGAGATGGTTGAAATCTGATCGACACCTGATCGAAAACCGGGGCGCCCGGAAGCGGCATGCTTCCGGGCTTTGTTTTCAGAACATGTTTATTGCGGCCCTCTCGGTGTTCACTCGCGCCGATGGTGCCGCGGACGCAAAGAATCCAACCAGATGCGAGACATCCTCATCATAGGCGCCGGCATGGCCGGTTATACGCTGGCGCGCGAGCTGCGCCGGATCGACAAGACGGTTCCGCTGACCATCAGCACCGCCGACGAAGGCGGCTTCTATTCCAAACCAATGCTGTCGAATGCCTTCGCGCAGAAGAAGGCGGCAGCGCAACTGCTCACACAAAGTGCGCAGCAGATGGCCACGCAACTGAATGCGACCGTGCTGTCTTCTACCCGCATCAGCAATATCGATACCGCGGCCAAGACCGTGACGACGTCGCAGGCGCAACTCTCCTATGACAAGCTGGTGCTGGCCACCGGCGCCGACCCGATCCGCCTCAACTTCGAAGGCGATGCCGCCGATGCGGTAATGTCGGTGAATCATATCGACGACTATGCCCGCTTCCGTGACAGCCTCGAGGCAACCGAGGCTGGACGGCAGGCACGCGTGGCCATTCTCGGCGCTGGATTGATTGGCTGCGAATTTGCGGATGATCTGGCGGGTGGCGGTCATGCCGTCACCCTGATCGACCCGAGCCCGCTGCCGCTGGCGGCGCTCGCCGCGCCGGCATTGTCGGAAGGTTTGCGGGCGGCATTGATCGCGCGCGGTGTCGAACTGCACCTGGGCACGACCGCCAGCCGCATCGACCGCGCGGGCAATGCACTGCGCCTGACGCTGGCCGATGGCGGCAGCATTGAAGCCGACATCGTGTTGTCCGCGGTCGGCCTGCGGCCGAATACCACGCTGGCGCGTGCGGCGGGCATTGCCTGCGGGCGCGGCATTCTGATCGATGCCGAAGGACGCACCAGTGCGCCCGATGTATTTGCACTCGGCGATTGCGCCGAGTACACCATGGCTGGCGGCAACACGGCGGTGATGCCTTACATTGCACCGTTGATGAGTGCGGCGCGCGCAATCGCAAAAACGCTGAGCGGCGAGCCGACGGCGATCGACATGAAGCCAGCGCCGGTTTTGGTAAAGACACCCTCCTATCCGCTGGCGCTGCTGCCGCCGCCGCGCGATGCAGTCGGCAATTGGGAACATGCCAGCGACGCACAGCGCCTCATTGCACGCTTCTACGATGAAACCGGTGTGCTGGCCGGCTTCGGCGTGTCGCATCATGATGCCGGCTCGCGCAATCAACTGCTGGCAGCGCTAGGCAGCGCTGCACCGGAAGCGGCCGACAACAAGTAACATCGCCGCACCCGCACGCACAGCCGTCTGGTTCCAGCCGGCAGTGCGCATTCGGTACAATCGCGCGATGCTTTCCGAATTCACATTAATTTCCCGCTACTTCGAGCGCCCCGCTCGACCAGATGGACGCGTCGTGCTCGGTGTTGGCGATGACTGCGCCCTGGTGCAAACCACGCCGGGTATGCAGACCGCGATTTCGACCGACATGCTGGTCGAAGGCCGTCACTTCTTTCCGGGCGCCGATCCACATTTGCTCGGCCACAAATGCCTGGCGGTGAATCTCTCGGATCTGGCCGCGATGGGCGCGACGCCAATTGGTTTCACACTCGCACTGGCCTTGCCTTCGGTAGAGGAAAGCTGGCTTGCGGCATTTTCCGCCGGTATGTTTGCGCTCGCCGACACCTACGGCTGCGAGCTGATTGGCGGCGATACCACCAAGGGGCCGCTGACGATCTCCATCACCGTCTTCGGCGAAGTTCCGGCAGGACAGGCGCTGCGTCGCGATGCGGCGCTTCCCGGCGATGACATCTGGATTTCCGGCACGCTCGGCGATGCGCGTCTCGCACTGGCCGCCTATCGTAAAGAACTTTCGCTGTCGTCCGAAGCGCTTGACGCGGTCGCCATGCGCATGCATGCGCCAAGCCCGCGACTGGCGCTCGGCACCGCCTTGCGCGGCATTGCCCATGCCGCCATCGACATTTCGGATGGCCTTGTTGGGGATCTCGGCCACATCCTGAAACGCTCGGGTGTCGGCGCTCGCCTCGATGTGGATGCCTTGCCGCTCGGATCGACGCTGCAAGGACAAGCGCAGCCACTGCGCCGCGCGTTTGCGCTTGCCGGCGGCGACGACTATGAACTCTGCTTCACCGCGAGTGAGCAGCATCGCGATGTGGTGCTGGAAGCGGCGCAGCGCGCAGCCATTCCGGTGACACGGGTTGGCTCCATTGTGGTCGAGCCTGGACTGAAGCTGATTGATGCTGGCGGCACCATCATCGAACTATCGTTGCGATCCTTCGATCACTTTTCCAGTCTATGAATACCAAACTCTATGGTGGTCGCAATGCGTTCGGGTTTCTCCTTGCAAATCCAGCACACCTGATTGCACAAGGCTTGGGCAGTGGTTTGTCGCCGATCATGCCGGGCACCGCAGGTACGCTATTCGCCTGGATCAGCTATGTCTTGCTGAGTGCGCGCTGGCCGGACTTCTTCAACATACAGCGATGGCTCATCATCATCGTGGCCGGATTTGTGTTGGGCGTCTGGGCTTGCGAACGCACCGGCCGCGATATGGGGGTTTCAGACCACGGCAGCATGGTGTGGGATGAAATCATCGCTTTCTGGCTGGTGCTGGTGCTGGTGATGCCAGCCAGCTTTGCCACGCAATGCTGGGCCTTCGTCTGCTTCCGCTTTTTCGACATGGTCAAGCCCCCACCGATCCGCTACTTCGATGAGCATCTGGGCGGGGGCTTCGGCGTGATGTGGGACGATATCGTTGCCGCGTTTTATACCTTGCTTGTGTTTGCGTTATGGCGGGTGCTGTAAAGCATGCGCAGCGCTACGCCCAGCTTACACGGAACGTGAGTACTACAGCCCGAGATAAGCCTTCTTGATATCCTCGTTGTCGAGTAGTTCTGTGGCTTTGCCTTCCATGACAATCGCGCCGGTCTGGATGACATAGCCATAGTGAGCGATCGTCAGAGCCTTGTGCAAACTTTGCTCGACAAGCAGTATCGACACACCCTCCGCATTTACCTTTTGTATGGTGTCCAGCACTTTGCTTACGAACTTCGGCGCAATGCCCCAGGACGGCTCGTCGAGCATCAGCATTTTCGGCTTGGCCATCAAGCCGCGACTGATGGCAAGCATTTGCTGTTCGCCGCCGCTCATCGTTCCCGCCAATTGATGCCGCCGCTCCTTAAGGATAGGAAACAGCGAATACATCCGATCAATCGAGGCAGCGACTTCATGCGGATCATCGCGGGTATAAGCGCCGAGCTGGAGATTGCGCTCTACCGTAAGCTTCGCAAAAATCTTGCGTCCTTCCGGTACAAGACAGATTCCCTGCGTGACGCGCTTGTGCGCCGGCATAACGCCAATATCGATACCGGCCAATTTGATGCTGCCCTTGTCCGCTGCATTCAAACCGGCGATCGCGCGTAGCGTCGTCGATTTGCCGTTACCATTACCGCCGACCAGCGCGACGATACTGCCTTCCCTGACATCGAGGCTGACTTTCGATACGGCCAGCACGCCGTCATAGCTGACTTTCAGATCGCGAACCTCAAGCATTATTCATCCCCCAGATAGGCAGCAATCACTACGGGGTCATTGGATACCTGCTGCGGCGTACCCTCTGCAATCTTCCTGCCATAGTCCAGCACCACAATGGCGTTGGCAATGGGCATGATTCCCTCCAGCACATGCTCGACGATCAGGCAGGCAATGCCCTGATCCCGAATTTTCAATACGACTTCCACAGTCTCGCGGACCTCGGTGGGATTCAAGCCTGCCATGACCTCATCCATCAACAGCAGACGCGGCTTGATCGCCAGCGCGCGTGCCACCGCCAGCCTGCGCTGCTCACTGATTGTCATGCTCCCCGCCGGCTTGTCTGCGAAGCGTCCAAGATTCACGAAGTGCAGCAGGCGCAGCGCTTCCTCTCTTGCTGCCACGGTATTCCTGCCAGTCAGGAAAGCGCCAACCATCACATTTTCCAATGCAGTCATGCTGGTAA
Source organism: Noviherbaspirillum pedocola (assembly GCF_016632335.1). Taxonomy (GTDB): domain Bacteria; phylum Pseudomonadota; class Gammaproteobacteria; order Burkholderiales; family Burkholderiaceae_D; genus Noviherbaspirillum_A; species Noviherbaspirillum_A pedocola. Next base: position 74,793 of record NZ_JAEPBG010000017.1, on the reverse strand, counting down.
ACGTGCGCGCAATCTGAAAGGTGCGGCCGACGCCGGCGCGTGCGCATTGCTCCGGAGAGAGGCCGGTAATGTCACGTCCATCCAGAATGATCCTGCCGCTGCTTGGACTCCCATTCCCGGCGATGCAATTGAACATTGTCGTTTTGCCTGCGCCGTTCGGACCGATCAAACCGACGATCTGCCCCGCACCAACGCCGAAAGACACATTCTCATTGGCGACAATGCCACCGAAGCGCTTGGTCACCTCTTCCACTCTCAACAAACTCATTGCGCTTCCTCCATTGCACGATGCAGACGTTTGTTTTTGCGCCGCGCCAGCACCCCGCGGAACCAGCCAATCACACCACTGGGGTAATACACAGCGATGAGAATGATCAGTGCCGCATAGATCACAAGGTCGGTGCCGCGCCCCGATCCACCGAACGCCGCGCGAGTGCCTTCCTCGATCATCGTTAGCACGCCGGCTCCAACCAGCGGCCCGAACAGTGTGCCGACACCACCAAGGATGGATACCAGTGCCATCTTGATCGACAAGCCAGTGTGCAATACCGAGCCTGGATCGATATAGAGCTCCTTCTGCGCATACAGGCTGCCGCCGAGTGCGGTAAAGAAACTGCTGATGGCAAACGCGATCTGCTTGTAGCGGGTAAGGCTAACGCCCAGGCTGCGTGCTGCATCCGGCTCGTCCTTGATCGCTCGGAAGTAATAGCCGAGGTAACTACTTTCGATCAGATAATTCGCCAACAGCGTAAGCAGCAGCAGTCCGAGAGCGAGATAGTAATAAGGCTCCTTTGATGAAAAGACCAGCCGACTCCAGCCCTCTTCCATCGGCAGACTGAGCCCGACAGCAGCACCGGCATAATCCCAGTTGGTGAAAACGATCTGAATGATTTCAGCTACGGCAATTGTCGCCATCGCGAAATAATGTCCCTTGAGCCGAAAGCACGACCATCCAATGGCCAGGCTAATGCCTGCCGCGAGAAAACCGCCGCAAAGGATGGCGAGCCAAGGATTGATACCGAGACGGGAGAGCAGCAAGGTCGATGTATAAGCGCCCAGGCCAAAGAACGCTGCCTGGCCCAGAGAAATCTGCCCGGCATAACCGCCGATGATGTTCCACGCCACCCCTAGTTGGGCTGCCATCAGTATCAGAATCAAGAGATTGATATGCGCTGGATTCCGATCGAGTAGCGGAATGCAAAGCGCGGCCAGAAGGGCAAACACAAGAAGTGCACGCATCAGCCATGCGTTTTCACTGGTGGAGCGATAAGACATCTGCGTCAGCGCGGGGTTGGTTTTGTTCATCATGAGATCCTTGTCCAATGATCCGTATCAGGCCTTGCCCATCAGGCCCTGCGGCCGGAACATCAGTACCCCAAGGAACAGGGAGAGCACGATGGCCAGTTTGTATTGCGGGCCGATGAAGAAGCCGCCCATGACTTCGATAACGCCAACCAACAGCCCAGCGATCAATGCGCCGATGACGCTGCCGAAGCCACCAAGGTTCACCACCACAAAGGCAATCAGAACAAAGGTTGCGCCAACCTCCGGAAAGATCGGAAAGAAAGTCGAGAGCAAGGCGCCTGCCACGCCAGTACAAGCGGCCGCGACTCCCCAGGCAAGTGCGAACATCCGTCGCGTATCAATACCCATCAGGCGAGCAGCCTCCTTATCTGCTGCCGTTGCCTCAAGCGCGATGCCGACCTTGGTACGTGTCAGAAACAGGTAGACACCAACGCTGACGAGCACCGCGCCGACACCCGCAACGAGTTGCGGCAAGCCGATCTGTACGCCGAGCAGAGACACATTTCCGCTCACCATCGAATTCTCAACGGTTCGGAAGTCCGGCTTCCACAGGAATTGCGCGATACCACGGAAGAGAATCATCAAACCAAAGGTTGTGAAAATCTGCGACAGCATCGGCGCATTGATGATCTTGCTGATGACGAGTCGATAGACCACCACACCGAGTGCAAAGAGCATTAGTGCGGTCAAAGGCAGCGTTAGCAGTGGATCAAATGCATACAGCGCGAAGAGCCAGAAACTCGAATACATGCCGAACATCAGAAATTCACCGTGCGCAAAATTGACGATATCCATCACGCCGAATATCAAGGTCAGGCCAACAGCAACTAGCGCATAGATAAGGCCAATGAGCAGACCTGATACGAGGGTCTGCAAGACAATTTCAAAGGACATCACCACTCCCTGTGGATGGCGCCTGACTAAGCGCCGCTGAGGACAATACGAGGCTGGGCAAGGCATGGCGACTAGGCCGATGTGCTTGCCAGGAGTCCGGATGACGCCTTTCCATGAAAGACGTCATCCGGACCTGGGCAATAGCTGCTTACTTCCGGCTTTCCCATTTGGGCATGGGCCAGACTATCTCCCTCGTGGCCAGCGAGAACGGCCACACCGTGTGGTACTTGCCATCGACAATCTGCACCAGGATGCCGGAACCGTGAACGTTCTGCCCCTTGTCATCGAACTTGATGCCTTTCCACGGCATGATGATGTTGGCACCGTCGATATTGGTTTCCACAAGCGCCTTGCGTATCGCTTCAGGATCGGTAGAACCTGCGCGGTTGATAGCATCGGCCAGCGTCATCAAACCGGTAAAGGTACGCGCGGAGTTGCCGGTGAAGTCGATGTTGTAGCGGGCACGGAACAAATCATTGACCTGTTTGATCAATGGATTATTTTTCGCAAGATCAAGCGACCAGACTTCGCGGCTGATGATGTAGTCCGCATCACGCCCGAGAGTACGGGTGAACTCGGTGTCGGAGAAGCCGGCATCATTGGCCAGCACCATGTCCGGCAAAAAGCCGAGTTCCTTGTAAGTCTTGACCGACATGATTGCATCGCCGAGATACGAAGACTGCATCAGAACTTCAGGATTGGCCGCCTTCAGGGACTGCACTTCCGATGTGAGCTGAGTGCTGCGCGCCGGGTAGCTGATGGACTTGACGAGATTGATACCGCGCTCCTGTGCCAATTGCGTCTGCAGTTTCGTGGTTTCATTTCCCCATTGTGTGTTTTCATTGAAAAGGGCGACATTCTTCACCTTGATGCCCTTCTTCGTTTCGATATCCTTCAGGAATTCAAAGAAGTTACGGACGAACAGTTCGTCATGCGCAGTCGTCCTGAAAAACCATTTGAAGCCGCGATTCGTCAAGGACGCGGACGAAGACTCGGGGTTCAGGTAGGGAATCTTGTAGCGTTCGGCAACCTGGCTTGAGGTTGCAGTGACATTACTGATATACGCACCGACCACCGCAACAACCTTTTCCTTGGTAATCAGACGCTCGGTTTCGGTAGATCCGACTTGTGGATTGCCCTGATGGTCCGCGAAGATCAGCTTGATTTTCGCGCCGCCCAAGTTAGGCAGGCCGCCTCCCTTTGCGAAGGGAAGCTTGGGGATATCCTTGGCGCCGTTATTAACGATGTCTGCTGCGAGCTCGAGCGCATGCTTCATTTCCGCGCCGGTCGAAGCGGCGGGTCCAGTGAACGGATACAGCACGCCGATACGGATTTCCTGCTGTGCATGCGCGCTGAATGCAATCAGGCATGCACAGCCCGTTACGGCGAGTTTTCCAAGTACGCGATGAAGCATCATCAAGACCTCCCAGGTTGTGAAGTTTGTTCAGGATTAATCGATACAAAGGCGAATTCCGCCTGGCGTTCAACACTCTGCTGCCTTTGTGCACGCGTGAAGACATGCGCGACGGGACGCCGGTCCCAAGCGCAATTCAACGCAGTCAGACAAACAGGAGAACTTATTTCGCGGAGCGTTCCACGGTGTACTTGAGCAGGACTTTCATTTCGTTGGCGCCCGCCTTCTTCAGCCACTCCCGAGCGACTGTTTCGCCTATCCGGTCGAGGTAATTTCTAATCATGAAATCCAGTCCGGCGACCTTGATGCCGTTGTTCTTGAGCTCTCTTTCATACTCGGCATCGCTTTCCTGGCTCATTTGCCAGCCTCGCCGCTCGGCGACATCCGCTGCATCGAGTAGCTGTTTTCTGTCGGCTTCCGACAAGCCGTCAAAGACGCGCTTGCTTAGAAAGACCATATTCTTCGGCAGCCAGGCATTGATCCGGTAGTAATACTTCATCGAGCGCCATGCGCGCGTATCAACCCCAGTCCAGCTTGAGGTCAGCATCAATTCGATTCTCCCCGCCGCGAGGGCCTTGCCGAGATCAATTACCTGAAAAGTGACCGGCCTTGCCCCGAGCAGCTGCGCAATGCGTTCGGTTGCCGGTGTGTAGACGCGCATGCTGCGACCAGTGAAGTCGCGAATCGTGTTGATTTCATCAATGGCGTAAAGGTTTTGTGGCGGCCAAGGCACCGCATACAGCAATTTCAGTCCCTGCGACTCGAGGATCTTCGCCACTTCCTGTCGCGATGCTTCCCAAAGGCGCCTTGCATCGTCATAGCCTGACACGATGAAGGGCAACGAATCGATGCCAAACAGCGCAGCTTCTTTCTCAAGACTGGACATGATGACTTCGCCACCATCAGCCTTTTCCTCGCGTACTCCTGAATAAATCTGTGCGGGCTTGAGCAGCTTGCCGCCCGGGTGTATGCGCATATTGAGACGACCACCGGTTGCACTGCGCACCTCATCGGCGAATTGCTGCAGATTCCGCGTTTGAAAATTGTCTGCCGCGTAAGCGGTCGCCATATCGATATTGGTTGCCGCATGTACCAGTCGCATGAAGAAGATATGCATCAGGAACACCATTACTGCCGCAACGACACGACTGCCTGTTCCCATGAACGCTCCCTCGTTGACCCCGGTTGTTGAACATGGCGCAAGCGCAAATACCGGCTGCTGCAAGATACGTCGGCGAATTATATTGATTCCATTTCACGATTCAATGGCGCCGATTAAACACTTTTATAACAATTTACGATTGAAGCCCAGGCACTGACGTATCCTCTCGCGGCACTTGTTCATCACATTGGAAAGGCGCAGTCATGGAGCAAAGCAAGCATGGGCACGACCCGCGGAGTCCGCAAGATTTGCAGGCGCAATGGCAGTTCTGGATAGATCGTGGAGGCACCTTCACGGACATCGTCGCGCGCCGTCCCGATGGCACGCTTCTCACCCACAAGCTGCTCTCGGAAAATCCCGAGCAATATCGGGACGCGGCCGTTGCAGGCATCAGGCAGCTGCTCGGCATTGCGCCCGGTGATCCCATACCCGCCTCGCTGGTGGATGCGGTGAAGATGGGAACCACAGTGGCAACCAACGCACTGCTTGAACGCAAGGGCGACCCGACGGTGCTGGCAATTACGCGCGGCTTTCGGGATGCGCTGCGCATCGGTTATCAGAACCGCCCGCGCCTGTTCGACCGGAACATCGTGCTGCCGCAGCTGCTGCACTCGGAAACCGTGGAAATCGATGAACGCATCGACGCGCGTGGCAATGTGCTGACTCCGCTTGATGAGGCAGCAGTGCGCACGCAATTGCTGGCGCTGTATGAACGCGGCTATCGATCCATCGCCATCGTGCTGATGCACGGCTACCGCTACACCCAGCACGAACATCTTGTCGCAGTCATTGCACGGCACATCGGCTATACCCAGGTGTCGGTATCGCATGCGGTCAGTCCGCTGATGAAACTTGTTTCGCGCGGTGATACCACGGTGGTGGATGCCTATCTATCGCCAATACTGCGCCGCTACGTGGACCAGGTGGCCAGCAACATGGACGGTGTACGACTGCTGTTCATGCAGAGCAATGGCGGACTGACGGACGCACAGCGCTTTCAGGGCAAGGATTCGATTCTTTCAGGCCCTGCGGGCGGCATCGTCGGCATGGTGCGCACCGCTGGCGACGCCGGCTTCAACAGGATCATCGGTTTCGACATGGGCGGCACTTCCACCGATGTGTCCCACTACGCTGGCGAGTTCGAACGCGAGTTCGAAACCCAGGTTGCCGGCGTGCGCATGCGTGCGCCGATGATGAGCATACATACGGTGGCTGCGGGTGGCGGCTCGATCCTGCACTTCGATGGCAGCCGCTATCGCGTCGGCCCGGACAGCGCCGGCGCCAATCCGGGCCCGGCCTGCTACCGGCGCGGCGGCCCGCTGACCGTGACCGACTGCAATGTCATGCTCGGCAAAATCCAGCCTGGGCACTTTCCGAAGGTCTTCGGCCCGCATGCGGATCAGGCGCTGGATGCCGAGGTGGTGCGGCAAAAATTCGAGCGGCTCGCCGACGAGATCTTCCAGGCCACCGGCAAGCGCCGCACGCCCGAGGAAGTGGCGGAAGGCTATATCGATATCGCTGTAGCCAATATGGCCAACGCGATCAAGTTCATTTCGGTGCAGCGCGGACATGATGTGACCGACTACACGCTGGTGACCTTTGGCGGCGCGGGCGGTCAGCATGCCTGCCTGGTCGCCGATGCGCTCGGCATGACACGCGTGTTCGCGCATCCGATGGCGGGTGTGCTCTCGGCGTTTGGCATGGGTCTGGCGGATCAGACTGCAATGCGCGAGCAGGCAATCGAGGCACGGCTTGAAGACGATGCGATGCCATTCCTGCTTGCGCATCTGCAGCGCCTGTCGAACGAGGCCCGCACCGATCTGCGTGGGCAAGGCATTGCCGATGCGCAGATCGAGGTGATACGCCGCGCGCATCTGCGCTATGAAGGTACTGATTCAGCGCTGCAGATTGAGTTTGGCACCCTTGCAGACATGATCGAGCGCTTTGAAGCCGCATACCGCAAGCGCTATTCCTTCCTGATGGCGGGCAAGCCGCTGATGGTGGAGGCAGTGTCGGTAGAAGCAATCGGCCGCTCCGAACAGGATGCCGTGGCGCAGCAGCAGCTGACGCCGCGCGACGGCGCTCCCGTGGCATGCGAAATCGTGCGCCTGTTCTCCAGCGGCGAATGGCGCGACACCAAACTGTATCGCCGCGATGACTTGCGTCCGGGCGACCGCATTCCCGGCCCCGCCGTCATCGCGGAAAAGAATGCGACCAATGTGGTGGAACCCGGCTGGCTCGCCGAAGTCACCGCGAAAAACCATCTGGTGCTGAACCGCATCGAGGCGCGTCAGCAGCGCCATGCCATAGGCACCGATGCCGATCCGGTGATGCTCGAGCTGTTCAACAATCTGTTCATGAGCATCGCCGAGCAAATGGGCTTGCGCCTGCAGAACACCGCTTACTCGGTCAACATCAAGGAGCGGCTCGATTTCTCCTGCGCCGTTTTCGATGCCCAGGGCAATCTGATCGCGAATGCGCCGCATATCCCGGTGCATCTCGGCTCGATGGGCGAAAGCATCAAGACCGTGATTCGCAATCGTGGCAGCAGCATGCGGCCGGGCGATGTCTATGTGCTCAACGATCCGTATCACGGCGGCACCCACCTTCCCGATGTGACAGTGATCACGCCAGCCTTCGATGCAGCCGGCAGCCGGGTGCTGTTCTACGTCGCCTCGCGCGGCCATCACGCCGACATCGGCGGCACTACGCCGGGCTCGATGCCACCTGACAGTGTCACCGTGGACCAGGAAGGCGTGCTGATCAATGATTTCCAGCTGGTGCAGGACGGCCGCTTTCTTGAACAGGAAACGATTTCGCTGCTGTCTTCCGGCCCCTACCCCGCGCGCAACATTGCGCAGAACCTGGCCGATCTTCAGGCGCAGGTTGCGGCGAACCAGAAAGGGGTAGATGAGTTGCTGAAGATGGTGGAGCACTTCGGTCTTGAGACGGTGCAAGCCTACATGGGGCATGTGCAGGACAACGCCGAGGAAGCGGTGCGCCGCATCATCACGGCGCTGCATGATGCCGAGTTCACTTACCGGCTCGACAATGGCGCGGTGATCCAGGTCGCCATTCGTGTTGACCGCGCCAGCCGCAGTGCCGAGATTGACTTCACCGGCACCTCGCCGCAGCTGGAGAACAACTTCAATGCGCCGGCGGCGATCTGCATGGCCGCGGTGCTGTATGTGTTCCGCACCCTGGTCGACGACGACATACCGCTCAATGCCGGCTGCCTGAAGCCGCTCAAGGTCATCATTCCTGAAGGGTCGATGCTCAATCCACGCTATCCGGCGGCGGTGGTGTCGGGCAATGTCGAAACCTCGAGCTGCATTACCAATGCACTGTACGGCGCGCTCGGTGTGCTGGCGTCCTCGCCCGGCACGATGAACAACTTCACCTTTGGCAACGACCGCTATCAGTACTACGAAACCATCTCGGGCGGATCGGGCGCGGGGGAAAACTTCGACGGTACCGACGTCGTGCAGACGCACATGACCAACTCGCGTCTGACGGACCCCGAAGTTTTCGAATGGCGCTATCCGGTGCTGCTGGAGAGTTACGAGATCATGCCGGGCACTGGCGGTGGCGGTCGCTGGCATGGCGGTAATGGCGGGCGGCGACGTGTCCGCTTCCTGGAAGCGATGACTGCATCGATTCTGTCCAACAACCGCATCGTGCCGCCCTTCGGCGCAGCCGGTGCAGAACCCGGTCGCTGCGGCCGCAACTACGTGATTCGTGTCGATGGCAATGAAGAGAAACTCGGCTTCGTTGCCAGCACCGAAATGCAGCCGGGCGATGTATTCGTCATCGAGACCCCGGGCGGCGGTGGTTATGGCAAAACCGATGATGTCCGCGGTGACCTGAGCCCGGATTGAGCTGACAGGCGGCTGTGATTGCCAGTGCTACAGTGACGGCTTTGCGAAACGGCGCCGGCTTGTTCCGGCGCGCGACGGAGAGCTGACATGGAAGACATCATCGAACTGGCGACACGGGTCGGGCATGCGTTGAAGGCGCACGGCCTGATGCTGGCCACGGCGGAATCCTGCACTGGCGGCGGCGTGGCGCAAGCCGTCACCGAGATTGCGGGATCTTCGGAATGGTTCGAGCGCGGCTTCGTTACCTATTCGAACGCGGCGAAGGCTTCGATGCTGGGCGTGCCTGAAGACCTCCTCAACCGGCATGGCGCGGTCAGCGAAGAGGTAGCGGGGGCAATGGCAAGCGGCGCGGTCGCCCACTCCCGAGCGCAGGTAGCGCTGTCGACGACCGGCATTGCCGGCCCCGGTGGCGCGGTACCGGGTAAGCCGGTGGGCACAGTGTGCTTCGGCTGGTCGATGGGAAGCCGGACCATTGTTGAACGGCTGGTGTTCGCGGGGGATCGGCATGCGGTGCGCGAGCAGTCGGTCGCGCATGCATTGCGGGGGCTGCTGCGGTTTATCGAAGCGGCATAAGGATGGGCGAGACGTGCGGACGACGCAACAGCGATTTTAAGAAATGCATGGCCACAATGTAGGGTGGGCTCGCGCCCACCCTACGAATCGGCATGCTTCAGTTACGGCTTGCGATGCGTATTGATCGCATCGCGCGTTTCCAGGGCCACGCGCCGCGCCGCCGCGGCAAAATCTTCCCCGGCTTGCGCTTGCGCATACAGAATCGCGCGCGAGGAATTGATCATCATGCCGGCGCCGACACTGTCGCTGCCGGCGGCAACCGTGGCCGCGATGTCGCCGCCCTGCGCGCCGATGCCCGGCACCAGTAGCGGCATGTCGGCCACGATGGCACGCACCTGCGCCAGTTCCTCAGGAAAAGTCGCCCCGACCACCAGGCCGCACTGGCCATTGGTATTCCACTTCTCCGCGACCAGGCGCGCGACATGCTGATACAGCGGTACGCCATCGACCTTCAGAAACTGAAGGTCCGAACCGCCGGGGTTCGAAGTGCGGCACAGCACGATCGCACCGCGGTCCTTCCACTCCAGGTAGGGCGCAATCGAATCCGAGCCCATGTAGGGATTGACCGTGACCGCATCCGCGCCGTAGCGCTCGAAGGCTTCGCGCGCATACTGCTCGGCTGTCGCGCCGATGTCGCCACGCTTTGCATCCAGTACCAGGGGCACTTGCGGATAACGGCTGCGTATGTACTTGCAGAGCTCCTCAAGCTGGTCTTCTGCGCGCAGTGCGGCGAAGTAGGCGATCTGCGGCTTGAAGGCGCAGGCAAGATCGGCGGTGGCGTCGACGATGGCGCGGCAGAAGGCGAGGATCGCATCGGGTTGGGACTGCAGCTCGGCGGGCAAGCGCGACAGGTCGGGATCGAGACCGACGCACAGCAGCGATGTCTGCGACTGCCATGCGGCGGATAGTTTGTCTGTGAAACTCACGGCGGGCTTTCGGGAAAGATATCTGAAGGGAAGTTGATGTGGTGCCGGCGCGTATTGTAACTTGGCGTGCTATGTTTTCCGGCATCGCGCCGACAGGGGTAAGCGCTTTGCCGCTGGCGGCTATGCATAGCTCACCGGGTATTGCCGGATCAACAGAAGAGGGAAAGAGCATGAAGAAAGTTACGGCATGGATGATGGTGGTATGGATGACGGCTTTGCTGTCGGGTTGCGGCTACAACGAATTTCAGGCGCGCGATGAAGCGGTGAAGGCAGCCTGGGGGGAAGTCGTGAACCAGTATCAGCGTCGCGCCGACCTGGTGCCGAACCTGGTGAACACAGTCAAGGGCTATGCCTCGCATGAGAAGGACACGCTCGAAGCGGTGACCCGGGCGCGCGCGGCGGCCACCAGCATCCAGGTCAGCCCGGAAACTTTGAATGATCCGCAAGCCTTCCAGCGTTTTCAGCAGGCGCAGGGCGAACTGAGTTCGGCGCTGTCGCGCCTGCTCGCGGTCTCGGAAAATTATCCGCAGCTCAAGGCTGACAACCTGTTCCGCGATCTGCAGTCCCAGCTCGAAGGCACCGAGAACCGCATTACGGTGGCGCGCCAGCGCTATATCAAGTCGGTGCAGGACTATAACGTGCTCGCGCGCAGCTTCCCCACCAACCTCACGGCCATGATTTTCCATTACCCGGTGCGTCCATCCTTCACCGTTGAAAACGAGCGCGCGATCTCGAACGCTCCCACGGTCAACTTCGGCAAGTAGATGATCATGAAACCGCTGGGCGCGCTGCTTGGCCTCTTGCTGGCGCTGGCATGCGCGATGGCCTTGGCGCAGGACTTCACGCCGATACCGCCGCTGAGCGCGCGCGTCACCGACACGATCGGCATGCTCGTGCCGGCTCAGCGCGATGCGCTCGAGAATGTGCTGAAAGAGCATGAGGACAAGACCGGCAACCAGATCGCGGTGCTGATCGTCGCCTCGACGGCGCCGGAAGCCATCGAGCAATACAGCATCCGCGTGGCCGAAGCCTGGAAGCTCGGGCGCAGCGGCGTCGACGACGGTGTGATCCTGCTGGTGGCGCGGGACAATCCGCCGTCGCTGCGCCGCCTGCGTATTGAAGCCGGGCGCGGCGTGCAGGGCTCGCTGACCGATGCACAATCCAAGCGCATTCTGCAGGACATCATTGCGCCGCATTTCCGGCAGAACGATTTCTATGGCGGCCTGGTTGCCGGCGTCTCTGCGATCGCGGCGCTGGTGGACAAGGAGAATCTGCCGCCTCCGACACAAGGGCAAGCGTCACAGCAGAGCGAAGACACTGGCTTCTGGTGGCCGATCGTGTTGTTCTTCGTGCTGCTGATGCTCATGCGCATGTTCTCACGCGGCTCACGACGCCGTGCGCTTGGCGCAAATGACTGGGGCCGCAACGCGGGCATTATCATCGGCAACAGCATTGCCAACGAGATGGGTCGTCGCGGTGGCTTCGGCGGTGGTTTCGGTGGTGGAGGATTCAGCGGCGGATCGGGCGGCGGCTATTCCGGCGGCGGCGGCACCTTTGACGGCGGCGGCGCATCGGGGAACTGGTGAATATGAAACTCAGGCGCATCTTCAGGCATCTCTTCACCACCGCGGCAAGCGGACGGCGCGCTTTTCCGCCGCAGGCGCTGCACGAGTTGCAGCGAGCGATCCGCGAAGGCGAACAAAGCCATCGTGCCGAAGTGCGGATCATCATCGAAGCCGCATTGCCGCTGGCTGAATTGATCGACGGCGTCCACGCCCGCGCGCGTGCACGCATGCTGTTCTCGGACTACCGCATCTGGGATACCGAGGAAAACAGCGGTGTGCTGATGTATGTGAACTTGGCTGATCGCGAAGTCGAGATCCTGACCGACCGCGGCGTTGGCCGCCTGGTGGAAGCCAAGGAATGGCAGGCGATTTGCGACGCCATGACCCGCGACTTCGCACGAGGCAGCTACCGGGATGGCGCAGTGGCGGCGCTGTCGAGCCTGAACGCCCTGCTCGCGCAACGCATGCCTTCGGATGGGCAGCGCACGAATCAGTTGTCGGACAGGCCGATCATTCTGTAGCGCAGCCTAGGTGCGGCGCACGGGCGATCACGCGAAAAGACCGGCTAGCTGGGCGTAGGCGGCATGCTGGCAACACAGCATGCCGCCGCAAAAAGCTCATCCGCGCTCATACACCCATTGCAGCAACGCATCCATCGCACGCAGCGAGGCCGTCGCATTCGGATGGTTGACCAGGCACACCAGCGCATAGCGCCGTCCCGATGCCGACAACACATAGCCGGCAATGGCGCGCACCCCCTCCAGCGTGCCGGTCTTCAGATGCGCACGGCCGGCAGCGTCGCTGTCGCGCAGGCGGTTGCGCATCGAACCATCGAGCGCGGCGATCGGCAGCGAGGCGATGAACTCGGGCATGGTCGGCGCATGGAAAGCGGTGATCAGCATGCGTCCCATGGTATCGGCGGACACCCGGGCATTGCGCGACAGCCCGGAGCCGTTATCGATCACCAGTTCCGGCGCGGGGATGCCCTTTCGCGCCAGCCAGGCGCGCACCGCCTGCGCGCCGCTGGCGGCATCGGCCGGTCGCGCGCCGCTTTCCGCGCCCAGCGTCAGCAGCAATTGCCGCGCCATCACGTTGTTGCTGTACTTGTTGATATCGCGCACCACCTGCCCGAGCGGCTCGGATTGCCATTCGGCGACCAGGCGGGCATCGGCAGGCAATGGCGCATCGCGCACCGTGCCGGAAAAGCTGCCGCCAAGTTCTTTCCATATCTGCCGGAACACCGCGCCGAAATACGCCGAGCGCTTCATTCCATAGGGATGGATGAACCATTCCTTTTCACCGCAGGCATACGGGTAATCACCCTCGATGGCGATCGCAGCATCGTCGATGCGCGGCGAAAGATTGCCTTTCCAATCGCCGCAATCACCGCCCACCAGGCGTGGACCGCTGACCGCAAGGCCAGCCACCGGCGGCTCGACCAGCACTTGCGCGCGGCCGGCGGCCTGATCCGGCACGAGGCGCACGGCAAAGGCATTGAAGTTCAGCAGCAGCGCATCGGCGCCGGCGTTGTAGGACTTCAGCGGCTCGCCATCGAAGAGTGCGGCGTCATGGGCATCGTCGGCGAACAGGCTGCGGTCGAGCAGCAGGTCGCCGCGGATATCGCGGATTCCCTTGTCGCGAATGCGGCGCAGGAACAGCCACAGGTTTTCCTGTACGAGATGCGGATCGCCGGCGCCGCGCAGGATCAGGTCGCCTTCCAGCACGCCATCCTGCTGGCGCCCACGCACATACGCCGCGGTTTTCCACACATAGGCCGGGCCCAGCGTTTCCAACGCCGCATCCGTGGTGAACAGCTTCATTGTCGATGCCGGCGACAACGGCAAGGTCGGATTGATTGCCAACAGCGGCCGCGGACTTTCGACGGCGCGCACATAGACGCCAATCGCCTCAGGTGGTACGCCGGCGCGGCGCAATGCCGCGGCTACCGGCGCCGGTAATTCCTGCGCCTGCGCGGCGACGCAACAGAGCAGAAGGAAAAGCAAAGCCTGCAGTTTTCTGAACATGGGCATGGAAGAAGATGGGAACCGGAATACGTTTTCGCCTACGAAGAATGCGCTTGTCGAACCAACAAGATAGCGGCGTGCGGATATCACCCGAAACGGCTGCGGGCATGTTAGCAGACAGAATTGTGCCGGCACTCGCGATACACTCCAGCGCCCATTCCCGGAAGGTTGCCGGGCCGATCAACAAACCGTAGTCGCGACAAGGCGGCCACGCTTTCAGGATTTCCCTACCATGATGATTCCTCATCTCACCGCGGACCAATTGCGCGCCGCCCTTCCCTACGAAGCCCTGATTTCCGCCTTGCGGGCCGCCTTCGTCGCCGACATTGAGTCGCCGAAGCGCCACGTGCATGCGATCTCGCCGCAGGAAAACACTGTGATGCTGCTGATGCCGGTGTGGCAGCCGCAACGCCATGCCGGCATGAAGCTGGTCACGGTCGCGCCGAACAATGGGGTGCGCGGCCTTCCGACGGTGCATTCGATCTTCATGCTGCTCGACAGCGTCACCGGCGCGCCGCTGGCGCTGATGGATGGCGAGGAATTGACGCTGCGCCGCACCGCCGCCGCCTCCGCGCTGGCATCGCAATTTCTTTCGCGCCCGGACAGCCGGCGCCTGCTGCTGGTCGGCACCGGCTCGCTGGCGCCATACATGGCCGCGGCGCACTGCGTGGCGCGCGGCATACGGGAAGTCGCGGTCTGGGGCCGTTCGGCGGAAAAAGTGGCGCGCACGGTATCACGCCTGCAGGCCGAGTTGCCACAGCAGGTCACCGTGCGCGCCGCGCAAAACCTCGAAGCCGAAGCCCGCGCTGCTGACATCATCAGCTGTGCGACGACCAGTACCGAACCGATCCTGCGCGGCGAGTGGATCGCACCGGGCGCTCATGTCGACCTCGTCGGCGGCTTCAAGCCGAACATGCGCGAAGCGGACGATGCCCTGATGGCGCGCGCCTCGGTATTCGTCGATACCCGGGCCGGCGCGCTGGCCGAGGCCGGCGACCTGGTGCAGCCGCTTGCCAACGGCGCATTGGGCATTGAATCGATTCACGCCGAGCTGGCGCAATTGTGCTCGGGCGCACATCCCGGACGGAACGATACGGCCGAAGTGACGGTCTTCAAATCGGTCGGCGCCGCGATCGAAGACCTGTGCGCCGCCGATCTGGTGTGGGAATCCCATAAGAAACAAGGCTGAAGAAATCAGGGGAAGCGTCGCCACACCGTGCCGGCACGTCATGAAAGTGACATGTTGCCGGCCTTGAAAATTAAAATGACCATCCCTATACTTAGCACTCGCTGACGGGGAGTGCTAATAATTGCCCGCCTCCGTCGAATCCCAGCGGACGACTGCAGCGAAAAGCGCCTCCTTCGTCCTCTCCAACAATGACTGACAACACACTTTAGGAGTTTGTATGGCACTTCGTCCTTTGCACGATCGCGTCATCGTCAAGCGACTCGACCAGGAAACCAAAACCGCATCGGGCATCGTTCTTCCTGAAACCGCCGCTGAAAAGCCGGATCAGGGTGAAGTTTTGGCCGTCGGCAACGGCAAGATCCTGGAAGGCGGTCAAGTCCGTCCTCTCGACGTGAAAATCGGCGACCGCGTTCTGTTTGGCAAGTATTCCGGCCAGTCCGTGAAAGTGGACGGCGAGGAACTGCTCGTCATGCGCGAAGAAGACATCCTGGCCATCGTCCAGAAGTAATCCGGAGGCCGCGGCCCGGGCGCGATGCGCCGGCCGCGGCAAATTTCATTCACGAATACGCAAGGAGTAATCCAACATGGCAGCTAAAGACGTAGTTTTCGGCGACAGCGCGCGCCACAAGATGGTCGAAGGCGTCAACATCCTGGCCAATGCAGTCAAGGTGACCCTGGGCCCGAAAGGCCGTAACGTCGTGCTCGAGCGCTCTTTCGGCGCCCCGACCGTGACCAAGGACGGTGTATCGGTCGCCAAGGAAATCGAGCTGAAGGACAAGCTGATGAACATGGGCGCCCAGATGGTCAAGGAAGTGGCGTCCCGCACCAGCGACAACGCCGGCGACGGCACCACCACCGCAACCGTGCTGGCCCAGGCGATCGTGCGCGAAGGCATGAAATACGTTGCCGCCGGCATGAACCCGATGGACCTGAAGCGCGGCATCGACAAGGCCGTCGGCGGCCTGGTTGAAGAAGTGCGCAAGCTGGCCAAGCCCTGCACCACCTCGCGTGAAATCGCCCAGGTTGGCTCGATCTCCGCCAACAGCGACACCTCCATCGGTGATCGCATCGCCGAAGCGATGGAAAAAGTCGGCAAGGAAGGCGTGATCACCGTGGAAGACGGCAAGTCGCTGAACGACGAGCTGGATATCGTGGAAGGCATGCAGTTCGACCGCGGCTACCTGTCGCCGTACTTCATCAACAACCCGGACAAGCAGACCGCGATCCTCGAGAACCCGTTCATCCTGCTGTTCGACAAGAAGATCTCCAACATCCGTGACCTGCTGCCGGTGCTGGAGCAAGTTGCGAAAGCCGGCCGTCCGCTGCTGATCATCGCTGAAGACATCGAAGGCGAAGCGCTGGCAACCCTGGTGGTCAACAACATCCGCGGCATCCTGAAGACCTGCGCCGTCAAGGCTCCGGGCTTCGGCGACCGTCGCAAGGCGATGCTGGAAGACATCGCCGTGCTGACCGGCGGCCAGGTGATCGCCGAGGAAGTCGGCCTGACGCTGGAAAAGGTCACGCTGAACGATCTGGGCCAAGCCAAGCGTATCGAAGTGGGCAAGGAAAACACCACCGTGATCGACGGCGCCGGCCAGGCAGCCGCGATCGAAGCCCGCGTCAAGCAGGTTCGTGTGCAGATCGAGGAAGCGACCTCCGACTATGACCGCGAGAAGCTGCAGGAGCGCGTGGCCAAGCTGGCCGGCGGTGTTGCCGTGATCCGCGTCGGCGCTGCAACCGAAGTCGAAATGAAAGAGAAGAAGGCACGCGTGGAAGATGCGCTGCACGCTACCCGCGCTGCGGTGGAAGAAGGCATCGTCCCGGGCGGCGGCGTGGCACTGCTGCGCGCTCGCGCCAACCTGAACGTCAAGGGTGAAAACAGCGACCAGGAAGCGGGCATTCGCATCGTGCTGCGCGCCGTGGAAGAGCCGCTGCGCATGATCGTGCAGAACGCCGGCATGGAAGCGTCGGTCGTCGTTGCCAAGGTGCTGGAAGGCCAGGGCAACTTCGGCTACAACGCCGCCAACGACACCTACGGCGACATGGTCGAGCAAGGCGTGCTGGATCCGGCCAAGGTGACCCGCACCGCGCTGCAGAACGCCGCGTCGATCGCCGGCCTGATGCTGACCACTGACGCCACCGTCTGCGAACTGCCGGAAGACAAGCCGGCCGCTGCAGGCATGGGCGGTATGGGTGGCATGGGCGGCATGGGTGGCATGGACGGCATGATGTAATTGTTGGTGCAAGCCAGTCGGCTGTAATTGGCTGAAAAGGAAACGCCCGCGAAAGCGGGCGTTTTTTATTGCTTGCGGCCGTCGGGTTTTTCCCAAAAAGCTGCTTGCGGCTCAGGCGCCGCGCAAGAGCGGAAAAGCAGAAGAGCTCAACCCAAAGCCTGGACTTTCTATGACTGATGCGACATAGCGCATTAAGCCTCCGGGCTGCTGTTTTCGCTCCGGTTCCGCCGGTACTGGAATGGGCTGCGATTCAGTTTCGATCACGTAATCGAGGCCGAATAGCGGTGCAAGATTTAACTTTAACCATTCAATCCGCTTTTCCGGGCTCTCCTGATTCTCCGATTCAATCAGAAGAGAACCAAGATGTTCAGGACGCATGCCAAGTTCGGTGAGGAAATTCGTAGTGCACATTTCCTTTGTCGAAACCTTACTCGGGCTCAAACCGGGTGTTGGATTCTCTTCTACGAGCTTCTCAACAAGCTGATGCAGCGCGATATAGCGATTGTTTTGCGGAAGCTCCTTCTCCCCTTCTTTTGCCAGGTATGAATTCGCTTCCCGCCTTTCTTCCTGCATCTTCCTGCCCGCGACATATCCGCGATAAGCAAACCAGCAGGCTGCCGCTAGAAAGCCAGCGAGCACAACGCCTGCCAAAATCTTCAATGCCGCGATAACAACTGGAATGGTTATAGCCAGGCCTACCAGATGCAGCACATGCGCATGCTGCAAGTAGAGAACGAGATTGCTCGCAATCAGCGCGATTCCGGATGAAGTCAGTATCGAGCCCCGTACCAAACGCACGTCAGTCATTTTCCATTCGTCCTCTGCCTGCTGCAGATTGGCATTGAAACACTGTTGAATGGATGAAAGAAGATCAAATTCGGATTCTGCCTTCTTCTTCTCGAAGTCGTTCAACGTCTTCTGCTCCTGCCCACTCTTTTCGTGATCAAGATTTTTTTTCCATTTTTTCAAATATTCTGATGCATTGTCCGACTGCTTTTTCTTTTCCCGAACAATGTCTTTGTCGGCCAAGGCTTGATTGATATCCAGCGGGCCAGCGATAACTTGTGCGGCGCCTTGAGCAAGGATCAGTCCTTCACTCGAAATGGAAGCGACCTTGAAGACCTTCTTTATATACTCGAGCAAGGAAATTATGGTGCGCGGCATCATTCCCAGCGATTCGCGACCAAATGCGGATCGCGCGCTGCCGTGCATCCGATCTCCAGTATTTTTCAGAAAACTGATTCCTTCCTTTCTGCGCATGAACTCGTTGAATAGCGCAGCTTCCTCCACGCGTATTTCGTTTTTCGCACCCAATTTTTTTACAACGTCGTCCAATTCTTTCTGGTTGTTCAGAATCCAGCATAAATTTTCGCCTTCGGACTGAAAAAGCGATGCCATTCTCGTCGCCGCCAGAGCACCGTTAACCGAGGTGGTAACGAAATATACACATGTCATGATCAGGCCGAATATACCCAAATCCGCGGAGTGATAACCCAGATTCAAGCCAGTAATGCTTGTCCTGGTCAGGCTGGCCACACTACAGGAACCGTCGTAAGCGCTGCGCTCCTTTTTTCCCATTAATTTACAGACGCTTCCCAAGAATCGAACGACGGCAAACTTTAAGTTTTCTGCAATTCCAGGCGAATGGAAAAAAAAACCGTCCTTCTCTACGATTTGGGGGGAAAACTCTTGCATGCGAGCCTGCTTTTCTTCTTCTACAGTGCGCATCGTTTTGCCGAACCAAATGTACAGCTCATTTTCTCGAGGCAAGGGCGCGGGAACAGGGGAAGGTGCTGGGTTATCCGTACTTACATGAATGTCAGCGCCTTGCTCTTGCACACCCGCGACAATGACTCCGGCATCGGTTGCACGATATTCTGGCAGATCTGGCATTCCGGGTATCATGTATATTCTTGGTCCCATGTGTATTGCGCTGCTGTTCCAACAAAAGAAAATACGTCGCAGCTTTAAGCTCTTCTGACAAAGAAACGTTGGCGCGGAACACTCTCAACTTATCAACAGTCAAGCATTTGCGAGTGAGAGCACCGGATCCGGCGCCTTATTCTCATTACCGGAAGGCTTGGTTTCGACGATTCCAAAAGCTTTGGAAATACGGGCTCGCATTTCGGAATTAGCGTTTATTTTTGCAAGGTCCATCAGTTCAGAAAGCTCATTGACAGGGAAAAGTAGCTTTATGTGTGACGGAACATTGTCTGGGTTATTAGGGTTTTTCTTGAATTCTTTAACTACCTCATCCACCATTTTTACTTTTGCATTATCAACAGGTTTCGATACCAGCGAGTCGAGCAGGTTTCTTACTTTCGGATAAAGCAATGTGGCGACGAAGCCTGCTACAGCGGCGATGCCAATACCTGCGAGAACTGCAGGCGCTATACCGGTGCCAATGCCGAATCCCAGCTTTGCTACCAACAAGCCAGTGCTCACAAATGCAGCCAACATTGCCCAAACGGCCTTGCCGCCTCGTGCAAAGCTGCTCCGTAATTTGTCGGTGGCCTCGGTATACTTCTTATCCAATTCCGCCTTTCTAGATTCCAAGGCAGGCATTTGTGCAGCGCTCAAAGGAGCAGAATCTTCTTTCGCTTTTGACAGCCTTATCTTTTCAATAGCTATCGCAGCAAGTTCCAATATCGCTTCCTTGGTTTGCACTACACCTTGCCAAAAATCTCCAACATTTCCGAAAAAATTGAAGACGTTAGCAGCAATGCCTGCCCACTCTAAGCCCGGAATTAAGTAACTAAAGGCGGCAATCAACGAGCTAACATTCCCAAAAAGGAAGGAAGTTTCGCGCATAGTATTTACTATGTTCAAAGTTTGGAACCGCTTCTTCGTTGCCTCGTATGCTTTGAGCATTCCGTCAGCAACTTTTGCAGTCAAATCTTTAACGTTACTAGGTGCATTTTTGAAAATGGTTAGTAGCGACGTTCTTACATCATTGAGAGAAGGAAATTGCACCACCCCGTCCCGTATTGCATGTATCACGAAAAGTACCGAGCACGCCACGGAAAATACGGCGCTTGCAATGCCGACAATATGATTCGTCCCTTCTTTAATCAAACCCGGAAGTGCGGCCGTTATATCTGTATATACCGCACGACATACCGTTCCAGCGACAAAAATTCCCAAAAAGACGGTGCGATAGATCTCATGAGCTTTGGAGGAATTTGGGAAGATAGATTGGATTACCCCGTTACCACCAAGTCGCGCCAACTTATTGCCGAGTTTTTCAAAGCCTTGTTTTATTTTTTCAAAAAAGCAAGGTTCCGCTGTTAACACATGGGCATGTTCTATTTTTTCTCGGAATTTTTTAGGAATAATAGCGTCCATTTTCACCATCGAATCATTGGCAGCCATTTGCTTTTTTGGAAGTGGCATCGGACTTTCACTGCATGTACTCGAGAAAACCTTATTAAACCACTCTTTAATGCAGTCGGGATTCGCTCCTCTTCCAGAAGTGACACCATAGCTAACACCAATAGCAATATGCTGAGCAGACATTTAAACCTCCCAGTCAAGCAAACCCAGTATTTTCAAACCGATGTGCGGTATGCACAGCATCATCGACAGCACCAAGAACCTCGCGCCAGCTTTCCATTACTGGCGCCAGTTGCTCATCGAGCAGTTTGGAAAGATCGGTTTCATGCAGCAATGCGGAAACCGATAAATGCAGAATCAGGATGGCGTGGCCATCGATGGGATTAATTGCCAGAAATGGCAAGTAGGGGGAGGTGTTGACGCAATTGGATTGCAGCATCATCCGGCAGACTTCGGCGGGAATTCCGGAATCCGGAGCATTCAGATCGACGACGACACGACATAAGTCCGCCACCTCGAGGTATTGCAGCCATACCGGAATGCCGCGCATCGTAATTGCGCCCTGATGCAACACCGATTCCACGTCGGTTATCCCGGCCTTTTCACAAAAATTTTCGATCGCTTGACGGTATTCCGGCATTCCCATCTCTCACCCCTCTCAACCTGTAGGACGCTTTTGATAAGGCGCCCAAATGGTGTGCGAGTTGAGTGGCGAAGGATTCCAGATACGTTCCGCAGGCAAGGTTAAACCTTTGCGCCGAAATCGATTTGCAATTGCCGATGCGCTAGATACGCAAAAAGATGCCCACATCGCATGTGGGCATTTTGGGTGAAGAGTCAGCGCTGCAGCATCAGACGCTATCTCGCTTCGTCTTCGTCATCCTCTTCGTTCTCGGCCAGCGCCAGCGACGCTGGCGGCTGGTAATTCGCCAGCAATTCCACCCGGCTCGCCGGCGTTTCCAGGCTGATGCGGCCGATGGCGCCACTGCGGTAGTCCAGCAACAGCGTATGTGCCGCCTTTTCGAAATCTGGTTCGCCGCCCTTCTGCCGATAGCCGCGGCGCTTGGCGATGCCTTCGACCACCGCCACGCCATCGATGCCTTCGGTGGCGAAGCCGTAACGCGCGGCCAGCAAGGGCGCGTAGCGCGCCAGCAATTGCTCGGCCAGGAACACCGCGACCTCTTCTTCGATGATGGCGTTGGTTCCAATCGCATGACTGGCAGCCAGCATCAGGCCATCGCTGGGATGCTCGATCTTCGGCCACATCAGGCCGGGGGTATCGATCAGGATGATGTTGTTGCCCAGATAAAGCCGCTGCTGCGTCTTGGTCACCGCCGGCTCGTCGCCGACCTTGGCGACGCGCTTCTTCAGCAGCGCATTCATCAGCGTCGATTTGCCGACGTTCGGTATGCCCATGATCATGATGCGCAGCGGCTTCAGGGGCGTGCCGCGATGCGGCGCCAGCTTGATGCACAACTGCGGAATCTTCGCGACATCGGCCGGCTTCTTGCACGACAGCGCCACCGCGTGCACATCCTTCTGCCGGTTGTAATGCGCAATCCATTCCTTGGTCGCAGCCGGATCGGCCAAATCGGCCTTGTTCAAAATCTTCAGCGCCGGCCGCTGGCGAAAGGTGCGCAGCCTTTCGATCATCGGGTTGCTGCTGGCCTGCGGTATGCGGCCGTCGAGCACCTCGATCACCATGTCGACCTTCTCCATGGACTCTTCCGCCTTCTTGCGGGCGGCGTTCATGTGACCGGGGAACCATTGAATCGACATAGCGGACTTCAGGGGAGGGAAAAGAGGCGGTATTGTACGGCAGCGGCGCCCGCCGCTCCCACGCATTAATCGAGCTCTGCGAGCGCCTTCAAATGCGCGACTACGCTGCGCCCCAGCGCCGACAGGTTGTAACCGCCCTCCAGGCAGCTGACGATGCGCCCGCCTGCATGCGCTTTCGCCACTTCCATGACCTTGCGCGTGATCCAGGCGTAATCGGCTTCGACCAGGCCCATCTGGCCCATGTCGTCCTCACGGTGGGCGTCGAAGCCGGCGGAGATGAAGATCATCTGCGGCTTGAAACTGTTCAGCGCCGGCAGCCACAGTTCGGTCACCAGTTGCCGTACCTTTTCGCCATTGCTCATTGCCGGCACCGGCACATTGACCATATGCGGATTGAATTGCGCCTCGCCGCCCACGCCGCTGTACGGATAGAACGGATGCTGGAAGAAGCTCACCATCATCACGCGCGGCTCGTACAGGAAGGCTTCCTCGGTGCCATTGCCATGGTGGACGTCGAAATCGACGATGGCGACCCGCTCCAGGCCATGCACATCGATCGCATGGCGCGCGGCGATCGCGACATTGTTGAACAGGCAGAATCCCATCGCCTCGCCCGGCCGCGCATGATGGCCCGGCGGTCGAATGGCGCAAAAGGCATTGTCGAGTTCACCAGCGATTACCGCATCGGTGGCCGCCACTGCGGCGCCGGCGGCATGCAGCGCCGCATCCCAGGTGTGCGCGTTGAGCAGCGTATCGCCGTCGATGGGCACATAGCCGCCGTTCTCCTTCGCTTCCCGGCCCTGTTCGCGCAGGCGCTCGATCGCATCGGCGCGGTGCACGCGGGCGATGTCGACGATATCCGCTGCCGGCGCTTCGCGGTGGTCGAGGTAGTTATCGATGCGGCTGGCGATGAGTTGATCTTCAATTGCCTGGAGCCGGTCCGGGCTTTCCGGGTGCCAGTCGCCCATCTCGTGGCGCTTGCACTCCGGATGACAATAAATGGCAGTGGTCATGTTGTAGAACGGAACGCCGGTGTGGCGTTCTCGCATAGAATTCCATGAGTTTAACGAAAAACGATAGGCGAACGTGTCAATTAATTCATTATTGCCGCGGCAGCCGCCTTGACATGGGACAATGTGACGCCTTCGGGCTTGCATTTCCCCATCCCTCCCATCGCAGCCGGAACTCGCTATGTATTCCAAGGTTCATGCCGTCGCCGCCCAGATCGGCGAGCTTATCGTCGGCAAGGAGTTGCAGATTCGGCAGGCGCTGGTCTGCCTGCTGGCCGGCGGCCACTTGCTGATCGAAGATGTGCCGGGCGTAGGCAAGACCACGCTGGCGCAGGCGCTGGCCATCTCGCTCGGCCTGAAATTCAACCGGGTGCAGTTCACCAGCGATCTGCTGCCGGCGGATGTGGTTGGCATCCCGGTGTTCGACCGCGAAAAGAATGGCTTCGCCTTTCATCCCGGCCCGGTATTCACCCAAGTGCTGCTGGCCGACGAAATCAACCGCGCCACACCGAAGACACAGTCGGCCTTGCTCGAAGCGATGGAAGAGCGCCAGGTATCGGTCGATGGCGCCACCCATGCACTGCCACTACCCTTCTTCGTCATCGCCACGCAAAACCCTTCGCACCAGATCGGCACCTTTTCGCTGCCGGAATCGCAACTGGATCGCTTCCTGATGTGCCTGTCGCTCGGCTATCCGGATGCCGCCGCCGAGCGCGCGCTGCTCATGGGCGAAGACCGGCGGACGATGCTGAAAACCCTGAAAGCGGCGATGACGCCGGGCGAGCTGGAAGATGCGCGCGCCGCGCTTAGGGAAGTGCATGCCTCCGCGGCACTGGTCGGCTACGTACAAGCGCTGGTGGCGGCATCGCGGCAGAACGGCCTGTTCGCGGAGGGCTTGAGTACCCGCGCGGCGCTGGCCCTGCTGCAGGCGGCGCGCGCCTGGGCGGTGCTGGAGGGGCGTAATCATGTCATACCCGAGGATGTGCAGGCAGTGCTGTTGCCCGTGGCCTCCCATCGCTTGCGGCCGCTGCGGTCTTCGGGCAGCAGCAACGCTTCCAGCCGCGACCTGGTGCAGCAGATGATGAAATCCGTCCCGGTGTAAGGCAGCGATGCTGTTGTCCGTCACGCAAGGCTTGCGCGCCTCGACCGCGGAATGGCTGTCGCGGCGCATCACGGCGCAAGGCAGCGACATCACGCTGAACCAGCGCCAGGTCTTCATTCTCCCTACCCGCGCCGGCCTCGGTTTCGGCCTGCTGCTGATCCTGCTGTTCATCGGCTCCCTGAATTACAACCTGGCGATGGGCTATGCGCTGACCTTCGTGCTGGCCGCTTGTGCGATGGTCGATATGCATATGTGCTTTCGCAATCTTGCCTATCTGCGCCTGACCGGCGGCCGGACGCTGCCGGCACATGCCGGCGAGCAGGCGCGCTTTGCGCTGCACATCGACAATCCCGGCCGGCATGAGCGCTATGCGATCCGGATCGGCTTCGCCGATGCCAATTGGTCGGTGCGCGCGCAGGCGGTCGATATCCCGGCCAACGGCAGCCGGCAGGTCGTGCTGGAGACGCCGGCGCTCGAACGGGGCTGGCTGGCCGCGCCGCGGGTGCGGCTCTCGACCTGCTTTCCCCTCGGCCTGGTGCGCGCCTGGAGCTATTGGCAGCCGGAGAGTCGCGCATTGATCTATCCGCAACCGGAAGGGCAGGCCGTGCCGCTGCCGTCGTTCGATGCGGCGTTTGATGAAGCGCGCGGCGCGGCCGGCGAAGATGATTTCGCCGGCGTGCGCGCCTACCAGCCCGGCGACAATCCGCGCCGCCTGGCCTGGCGCCACATCGCCCGCCTCGGCGGGCTCCTCGATTCCAGCATCCTGGTGACCAAGCATTTCGAAGGCGGCTCGGCTTCCGAGCTGCGCCTGGATTACGCGCTGCTGCCGCAGACGATGGATGTCGAAGCGCGCCTGTCGCGCATGACGCGCTGGATCATCGAGGCCGAGACCTGCGCCCTGCCCTATGCCTTCGCGCTGGGTGACATGCGCGCGCCGGCCGCGCTCGGCGGCGCGCACCGCGAAGCCTGCCTGCGTGCACTGGCCCTGTTCGGGAAGCAGCCATGAATGCGATTTCCGAGCCGATCAGCGCGCGCCTTGCGCATGGCCTGGCACGCGACAAATCCGACACCCTGCTTCTGCTCGGCGCCTGCGCACTGGTGATGATGCCGCATGCCTGGCATCTGCCGGCCTGGGCCACGCTGTCGGCTGCGGCGCTGCTGTTCTGGCGCGGCTGGCTGACCTTCCATGGCAAGCGAATGCCGCCGCGCTGGCTGCTGCTGCCGGTGGTCGGCATGCTCATGGGCGGCGTTTATGCCAGCTACCACAGCTTTCTCGGACGCGAACCCGGCGTGGCGATGCTGGTGCTGCTCTTGACGCTCAAACTGCTCGAGATGCGCGCGCAACGCGATCTGTTCGTGGTGCTGTTCCTGTCCTTCTTCGTGCTGCTGACGAATTTCTTCTATTCGCAGACCATCGTCACCGCGCTGCTGGCCGCCTGCGGCATCGTCGCGATCCTGACCGCGCAGATTTCCTTCCAGTTCACCGGCACCCATCCGCCGCTGCGCCGGCGCGTCGCGCTGGCATCGCGCATGTTCCTGCTGGCCGCGCCGCTGACGCTGGTGCTGTTTCTGTTCTTTCCTCGCGTGCAGGGCCCGCTGTGGGGCATGCCGGAAGATGCGGCGAGCGGCCACACCGGCCTGTCCGACAGCATGGACCCGGGCACTTTCGCGCCATTGAAACTGTCGCGCGACATCGCTTTCCGGGTGCATTTCACCGGCAACACGCCGCCCTCCTCGGACATGTACTGGCGCGGCCCGGTGCTGGGCCATTTCGACGGCCGCACCTGGGCGCCAGTAGCCGGGCACGGCCCCAGGCAAAGCTTGCGGCCGCAGCGACTCGGACGCGATGTGCGTTATGAGGTCACGCTTGAGCCCAGCGGCCGTCGCTCACTGTTCGCACTGGATGTGCCGGCGCTGCCGCCGCAATTGTTCGACAACCCGGTGCAGTTTCGCACCGACGGTCAATTGCTCGCCCGGCAGCCGCTGCAGGCGCGGGTGCGCTATACAGCGCATTCCTTCCTCGACTACCAGCTCCAGCCCGATGCCGACCCGAGCGCGCTGCTCGACTGGTTGCAACTCCCTGATGATGGCAACCCGCGCAGCCGCGAATTCGCTGCCCGGTTGCGAAACGACACGAAAACGGATTCACAACGGGTGCAGGCGGTGCTGCGCCTGTTCCGTGAGCAGCCCTTCCGCTATACGTTGCGGCCGCCGCGCCTGGGCGACGACATCGTCGACGATTTCCTGTTCACTACCCGGGCCGGCTACTGCGAACACTATTCGACCGCCTTCGTGGTGCTGATGCGGATGATGGCGATCCCGGCGCGAGTCGTTACCGGATACCAGGGCGGCGAATTGAACCGGGTGGATGGCGATTTGACGGTGCGGCAATCGGATGCGCATGCCTGGGCCGAGGTGTGGCTGCCAAAAGCCGGCTGGATCCGGATCGACCCGACCGCCGCTGTGGCGCCGGAACGGGTCGAGCGCGATGCCGCCGATCTCTTGCCGGAAGGCGCGTTCGGCGGCTTGCTGCAGGGCGCCGCCGGTCCATGGATGGCGCTGTTGCGCCAGCTGCGCGACAACCGCGACGCGGTCAATCACGCCTGGAACCAGTGGGTACTGAACTACACGCCCGAACGCCAGCGCGGCTTGCTGCAGAGCCTGGGCATCGACGATCCCGACTGGAGCAGCTTCGCCGCATTGCTGCTCGGCCTGGGCGCGGCAGCCACCGCGCTGATTGCGCTGCCGCTGTTGCGCCGACGCCAGAAAACCGATCCGATCGACGCCCTGTACCGGCGGCTGTGCGACGGCCTGGCGCGCGAAGGCTATGCGCGTGCAGTGCATGAGGGTCCGCGCAGTTACCGGCTGTGGCTTGCGGCCGCGCCGCTGGCCGAACAGCGACTGGCGGCGATCCTGCGTTTTCTCGAACTCTATGAATCCGGGCGTTACTCCGCCAAACCCAACGAGGGCGCCGCCCTCCTTAACCAACTCCGTTACCTGTTGAAGCAATCCCGATGAAGCCTTTCCGTATCCTGTCCGTCACGCTCCTGTTGTCCTCCCTGCTGGCAGGCTGCCAGACCGAAGCGGTCGAAAGCCGCAAGCGCGCGCAAGCCGAGAAACCCGCGAAACCTGCAAAAGCGGCGCATGCCGCGAAAAAGGCGCCGGCCGACACCGATGAATTCGTCAATTTCAACGACTGGAGCGATGTGCAAAGCTTCATCGACGGCATGGTCGAACGCTACGGATTCTCCAGGGAAGAACTGCAGCGCACCTTGGGCAAGGTGCGCTATGTCGATTCCGCGGTGCGCCTGATGCGTCCGGCGCCGCCGGGACGGCCGAAGAACTGGACAGCCTATCGGGCGCGCTTTGTCGAGCCGGTGCGCATCGACGCCGGCGTGGCGTTCTGGAACCGCTATGCGGATGCGCTGGCTCGCGCCGAAGAACAATACGGCGTGCCTGCGGAAATCATCGTCGGCATACTCGGCGTGGAAACCATCTACGGCCGCAACACCGGCGATTTCCGGGTGATGGATGCGATCACGACCCTGGCCTTTGCCTATCCGGATACGCCGACGCGCCAGACGCGCATGGCGTATTTCCGTGAAGAGCTCGCCAATACCCTGCTGCTGGCGCGCGATGCCGGCATCGATCCGTTCTCGCTGCGCGGCTCCTATGCCGGCGCAGTCGGCTGGCCGCAGTTCATGCCCGGCAGCATCCGCAAGTTCGGCGTCGATTTCGATGGCGATGGCCGGATCGACCTGCGTAACTCTCCGGTCGATGCGATCGGCAGCATCGCCAACTTCCTGGTCATGCACGGCTGGCGCCGTGGCGAGCCGCTGGTGTTTCCGGCGAGCGTGGATGCGGCCGCGGGCAGCGGCTGGGAATTGTTCCTGAACCAGGGACTGGAAGCGAAATTCCGCCTGAATGAAATGCGCGCCGCCGGCGTCAAGCCGGAAACCACGGCGCCGGACGATCTTCTTTACGGTCTGGTCGATTTGCAGAATGGCGAGGCGCCGACCGAATACTGGCTGGGCGCGAACAATTTCTTCGCCATTACTCAGTACAACCGGAGTTTCTTTTACGCGATGTCGGTGATTGATCTTGGGCGGGCGGTTCGGGTGGCTCGGGGGATTTGAACGCATTTGTGCGCTGACGCATAAGCTGCGATTTGGACTTCGTAAGTAGATATTCCAAACAATTTCAACAGCTACTCTTGAGCCGCCGCCTTATTTGTAAGCCGCGCTCTGCGATGTCGGAGTCCTGCCAGAACGCAGCATTCTTTCTGCTGTGGAGCGCCGGGATGCAATCAAGTTTTTCAAAGCCGAATATACCGGCAAGAAGAAGCTCACGCGGCGAGACCGTTTTCTGGCTGAGCTCGAGGCAGTAAGCCCGTGCTCCGGCTTGATTGCCGGCTTGAGTCGCAATATCCGAAGGTTGAAGGACGCGGTCGCCCACCGATTGGTCTGGCGCCCGTGCTGCCCTTGTATGTGGTGCAGCAATGCTGTGGCCTCTCTGAGAAAGGCATGAAAGTAACGGTTCACGAGGCACAGCAAAATGCTGGCGCGGAGATTCCGAAAACAATCGTAAATAACCGTTAAAAATGTGAAATTCTAAGCATAGCCAAACATTTTTCATAAATATGTTGATTTAAGCATTCCCTGTTAGTATCCTGCTGGAAACTTTATAACCACTTTTTAAGGTTCCAGGATGAAAAACGGTAAAAACGGAATGCGTCTGGCGCATCGTTTGGGCATGCTGATCGCTGTATTCGTACTGGGTTTCGGACTATTTGGTCTATGTGCATTTCGCGTCCTGCAGAAGCTTGAGGTCAATGGCCCGGTCTATCAGCGCATTGCCCTCGGCAAGGATCTGGTGGCCGATATCCTGCCACCGCCGGCCTATATCATCGAGGCTTACCAGGTCAGCCTGGAAATGGCCGCTGGTTTGCATTTGACGCCGGAAATCGGCGTGAACCGACTGAAAAAGCTCCAGGTGCAGTACCAGGAGCGCCACGCCTTCTGGGCGCAACAGCACCTGAAGAAGGATCTGGCCGATGCCTTCCTCGTCGACTCCCATGCCCCGGCCCAGTCGTTTTTCAAAATCGCCATTGCAGAATTTGCCCCCGCCTTGCAGGAAGGGAACGCGGCAGGCGCAACCGCCGCGCTGAAGAAAATGCAGACTGTCTACGAGACGCATCGAGCCGCAATCGACAAGGCGGTCCTCATCGTCACCGCGCTCAACGAGGCGGAAGAAGGGGACGCCAGAAGTGAAATCAGCAGCAATACCGTGATTCTTGCGGCAATTTTCTGCGGTTCGCTCGGTCTGGCGATTGCGGTGGCGGGCCTGCTTGTCAGAAAACTGTTGAAAGAACTCGGCGGCGAGCCCGATGAGGCGGCGTCGATTGCCCGCCGCATTGCTTCGGGGGACTTGAGCACGGAGATTGCCCTGAAAAATGGCGATACGAGCAGCCTGCTCCATGCCATCAAGTCGATGCAGCAAATGCTGGCCGGGACGGTATCAGTGATCCAGGTTTCGGTGGATGCGGTACGCAACGGTTCGCAGGAAATCGCTTCGGGCAATATGGATCTTTCCGCGCGCACCGAGCACCATGCCAGCGCGATCCAGCAGACGGCGGCAACGCTCGAAAGACTCACGCAAACCATTCAGCAAACCGCAACCAGCGCTCGGGAGGCGAGCAAGCTGGCCCATGGCGCCTCGGGTATTGCCGTGCAGGGTGGAACCGTCATGCACCAGGTAGTGGACATCATGGCCGCGATCAGCGATTCCTCGGACCGCATCACGGAAATCACCACGGAAATCGACGGGATCGCCTTTCAGACCAATATCCTGTCGCTCAATGCCGCCGTGGAAGCTGCCAGAGCCGGCACGCAGGGTGCAGGATTTGCAGTCGTGGCCAATGAAGTGAGGAACCTGGCGCAACGCTCCGCCGCCGCTTCAAAACGCATCCGTGCGTTAATCGACGACGCCACGCGCGACGTCGGCGCCGGGCGCGGTCTGGTCCATGAGGCGAGCCGGACCATGAAGCAGATTGTGGACAGCGCTGGCGAGGTAACGCAACTCATCGCCGGCATTAGCAAGGTTACCGGTGAGCAGAGCGCCAGCCTGGGCGAAGTGAATGCGGCTGTCACGCAGATGGGCGAGGTAACGCAGCAGAATGCGGCACTGGTTGAGGAAGCCGCCGCCGCATCCAGCTCGCTGCATGAACAGGCGGACAAGCTGCTGGCGCTGGCGAATCACTTCACCGTCACACCACGCCTGGGCAGGGAGCTGCATCGCCTGCCATCAACAACATCCAATACAAACAATCTTTCGTACACCTGATACAACAGGTTAAAAATTTCCCTGGGGAATATTAATTCCTGCAGGAAATATTGCTAGACTTCCGGTCTTATTCATTCGAGGCAGGAAGAGACAGTCGTGAATCGGATCTATTGCGTGGTGTGGAATGCAGCCAAAGGCACATGGCAAGCAGCATCGGAATTCGGCGGGCGTCGCGTAAAAGCCCTCTCCTGTCGCGCCGCGAGGCGCAAGAACATGGCGGCGCTTTCGCTGATGCTGGCCGGCTCGGGCGCCCTCGCCGCCGGCGCGCTGCCTACCGGCGGCAATGTCGTAGCCGGCCAGGCGAACATCGCGCAAGCCGGTTCCGGCATGACGATCACGCAATCCAGCTCGCGCGCGGCTATCGAATGGCAGGGTTTTTCGATAGGCCAGGGCAACACCGTCAATTTCGTGCAACCATCGCGCGATGCGGTGACGCTGAACCGCGTGCTCGGCCCGGACGCGTCCACCATCCAGGGCGCGTTGCAGGCCAATGGCCAGGTGTTTCTCGTCAACCCGAACGGCATCCTGTTCAGCCCAAGCGCGCAGGTCAATGTCGGTGGCCTGGTCGCCAGCACGCTGCAGATTTCCAATGAAGATTTCCTCGCAGGCCGCTACCAGTTTTCCGGCAACAGCAGCAATGCGGTCGTCAACCAGGGCAATCTGCAGGCGGCAAGCGGCGGCAATATCGCGCTGATTGCGGCAAAGGTTTCCAACACCGGCACCATCGCCGCGGATGCCGGCAATGCGTTGCTCGGCGCCGGCAGCCAGGTGCTGCTCGATTTCGGCGGCCCGGTGAAGCTGCAGGTGCAGGCAGGCGCCCTTGATGCGCTGATCGAAAACGGCGGCGCCATCCGCGCCGATGGCGGCACGGTGTATCTGAGCGCGAAGGCCGCCGGCGAACTGGCCGGCACCGTGATCAACAACACCGGGATTGTGCAGGCGCGCACGCTTGCCACCGGTGAGCAGGGTCAGATCGTGCTGCTCGGCGATATGGAACGCGGCAGCATCCATGTCGGCGGCACGCTGGACGCCAGCGCACCTCGGGGCGGCAATGGCGGCGCGATTGAAACCAGCGCGGCAACGGTGAACATCGATCCGGCAGCCGTGGTCACCACGCTGGCGCCGAACGGCGTTACCGGCCAATGGCTGATCGATCCATACAACGTGACCATTGCCGCATCGGGCGGCAACATCACCGGCGCGGCGCTGGCCACGCAGCTCAATACCACCAACGTCACCATCGACACCAGCAGCAACGCCTACTCTTCCGTCAGCGGCGTCGGCGACATCACCGTCAGTGACGCCATTGCCAAGACCGGCGCCGTTGACACGACCCTGACGCTGCGCGCTGATCACAACATCGTCGTCAACAGCCCGATCTCCTCGACCAACAGCCGGCTTGGCATCACGCTCCTGGCCGGCATGGCTTCCGCAGCGACCAGCGGCGGCGTCAATGTCAATGCCAATCTCACATCCAATGGCGGCGACATCGTCATCGGCGGCGGCGGCACCAGCAACGCACCTTCGTCCTATGCGAATGCGAATGGCATCGGCTACGCGCTCAACCTCAGCAACACGTCGGCTGCGGTGATCATCGGCACCTCGCGCACGATTTCCTCGGACAGCGCCACCCTCGGCGGCGGCAACATCACGATCAACGGCAAGTCGACGGCCACCGCCAGCGGCGGTTTGTACGTGGCAAACACCGCGGGCGTGTACATCATGACCGGCGGCACCATCAATGTCGGCTCGGGACGGCTGTACCTGAACGGCGAAAGCGACGGCAGCGACCATGTGTTCGGACTGGCTTTCCAGGGCGGATCCAACAACGATCCGATCTCGAGCATCATCGCGTCCTCGCGTTCCTCGCTGCTCATCAGCGGCACGAACTACAGCGGCAACGTCGACAACGCCACCACGCAGCAGGGCGCCATCGGCCTGAGCAGCAACGGCGGCGCGAGCACGATCCGTTTCCGCGCGCCCTCGGTGGCGGATTGGCTCATCAAGCTCAATGGCGCGGCGCAGAACATCACCTACTCCACCAGCGCGCTGAACACCAACTCGCTGTACGGCGGAACGATGACCGTGCCCGCTGCCAACGGCAGCTACAACAAGGCGGTGTTCGAGACCAATGATGCGGCATGGCATGTGTCCTATGTGCTGGCCACCGGCGGCTCGAAGACCTATGACGGCACCACCGCCGCCACGAACCTGAGCTACACGACCACCGGCAATGACGCCTCGTTCACGCTCGGCTCGCTCACCGCGGGCAGCTACAACTTCCTGACGCCGAGCAAGAATGCCGGCACCTATAGCCCGCTGCTTGCCGACCCGGCCAATGGAGTGGCCTATACCAGCGGCGGCGTGCGATATGCGCTCGGTTATTTCTCGACCGGCAATTACACGATCACACCCAAGACCCTCACGCCCATCGCGGCGGACAAGGTCTACGACGGCAACACCAATGCCGCCGTCACCGCTTCCGGCATCCTTGGCGGCGACAACGTGACCCTCAGCGGCACCGGTTCCTTTGCCAGCAAAAACGTCGGCCAGTACAGCGTCAGCATCAGCGGCATTTCGCTTGCCGGCGCCGACAAGAACAACTACACCCTGTCGGGCACCTCGGCCAGCGCCACTGCGAACATCACGGCGCGCACCGTGACCGTAAGCGCCAGCAAGACTTACGATGGCTCGACCAGCATGGCCGGCGCCGTCACCCTGGGCAATCTGGTCGCTGGCGAAGACCTCACCTATACCGGCGCGGTGGCCAATAGCGCCAATGTCGGCGGCGCGCAGTACGTGAGCGGCATCACGCTGGCCGACGGTGCGACCGGCGCGGCCAGCAACTACAAGCTGCCCTCGCTCACCGCCGCCAGCAGCGGCAATACGGCCTCGATCACACCAAAGGCGCTGACCGTGACCGGCATGACGGCGCAGGACAAGATCTATGACGGCAGCGCCAATGCAACGCTGTCCGGCGGCACGCTCTCTGGACTGGTCAACGGCGAAACCCTGTCGATTGCCGGGGAAAGCGGCAGCTTCGCCGACAAGAATGTCGGCACCGGCAAGGCTGTCACGGTCACCGGCGTGACGCTGGCCAATGGCACCGGATCGGCATCGAACTACACGGTGACCAATCCGACCGACGTTACCGCGTCGATCACGCCGAAAGCGCTGACCGTGACTGGCATGAACGCGCAGACCAAGACCTATGACGGCACGACTGCAGCAACGCTGTCCGGCGGCGCGCTTTCCGGTTTGGTCAACGGCGAAACGCTGGGCTTCTCGGGACAAACCGGCAGCTTTGCCGATGCGAATGCCGGCACTGGCAAGGCCGTCACCGTGACTGGTGTGACGCTGGCCAACGGCAGCGGCCTGGCATCGAACTATACGGTCGCCAATCCGACCAATGTCACCGGCTCGATCACGCCGAAGGCATTGACCGTCACCGGCATGACGGCACAGGACAAGGTCTATGACGGCAGCACCGCCGCAACGCTGTCCGGCGGCACGCTCTCCGGCCTGGTCAATGGCGAAACCTTGAGCTTCTCGGGACAGACCGGCAGCTTCGCCAATAGGAATGCCGGCGCGAACAAGGCTGTGACGGTCACCGGCGTCACACTTGGCAATGGCACCGGCCTGGCATCGAACTACACCATCGCCAATCCCACTGACGTCACCGGCTCGATCACGCCCAAGGCACTCACCATTTCCGGCATTACCGCCGCCGACAAGATTTATGACGGCACGACGACTGCCACGCTCGGAAGCGCCGGACTGCTGATGTCCGGGTTGCTGGGGAGCGACCAGGTTGGCGTTTCCGCCACCGGCGCCTTCGCCAACAGCAATGCCGGCAACGGCAAGACGGTCAACATCAACGGTGTGCTGACCGGCGCCGACGCGGCGAACTATGCGCTCACCGGCCAGAGCACCACGACGGCCAGCATCACGCCGAAGGCACTGACCGTGACTGGCATGACCGCGCAAAACAGGACCTATGACGGCACGAGCGCGGCAAGCCTGTCCGGCGGCACGCTCGTCGGCCTGGTCAATGGCGAGACCCTTGGTTTCTCCGGCCAGACCGGCAGCTTCGCCGACAAGAATGCGGGTGCGAACAAGGCGGTGACGGTAACCGGCATTGCGCTTGGCAACGGCACCGGACTGGCATCGAACTACACCGTCGCCAATCCGACCGGATTGAGCGCGACCATCGCGCCGAAGTCGCTGACGGTTTCCGGCATCACGGCCGCCGACAAGACTTACGACGGCACGACCGGCGCCACGGTCAGCACTGCGGGCGCACAGCTCGCTGGTCTGGTGGCGGGCGATGCGGTCAATGTGACGGCCAGCGGCAGCTTCGCCGACCGCAACGCCGGCAACGGCAAGACCGTCAGCCTGAGCAGCGCCTATAGCGGCACCGATGTCGGCAACTACAGCATCACGTCACAAGCGTCGACGACGGCCAGCATTCTTGCGAAGGCGCTGGCTGTTTCCGGGACGGTGGCTGCGGACAAGAGCTTCGACGGCACGACGACAGCCACGCTGGTAACAGCCGGCAAGCTCGACGGCGCGCTCGCCGGCGACGATATCGCGCTCGACGCTGCCCATGCCCAGGCCAGCTTCGCCCAGGCCGCGCCGGCATCCGGCATTGCGGTCAATGTCACTGGCCTGGCGCTGCAGGGCGCCAACGCCGGCAACTACCGCATCGATGGCAATGCCGTCACCAGCGCCAGCATCCTGGCCGCAGCGCCGACGCCTGTTGCGCCGACGCCTGCAATCCCGGCGCCTGCGATCCCGTTGCAGGTGGTGGCAAGCGCAACGCCGGCGCAGCTGCCGATCGCCGCAGCCGCCAATGCTTCGCAACTGGTGGCGCCGGTACGGCCCACGCCGGCGCCAAGCGTGGGTGCGCTGAACTATCTGGCGGTGCCGGACACGCCGGCAGCGGCTAACGCAGCTCCGGCCGCGGCCAGCGTGCCGGCGGCAAATGCGGCAAGCACGGTGAACACCGTGAACGGCGTGAATAGCGGCGCGGAGGGACCGACATCCCCCGCCCAGAACAGCGATGCGCCGGCCGTGGCGTCGAACCGGCAAAGCGCAACGCAAGGCCTGAGCGCCGGGCGCGATGTGAAGTTCCTGAATGTCTTCGTGGTGTCCGGCGGCATCCGCATGCCGGCAACCACCGCACCGGCCGCCACGTCGGCCGCAACTGAGTCGATCAGCAATTAATACCAATCCCGGCCCATAACGCACCATGAAACCGTGTCTTTTTCCGCCTGGCGGCGTTGCGCTCGTCGTGAATAGGCATAGCTATTCACTCCTCCCGCGCTTGCAGCGCGCACACTGGCTTGCAAGCCAGTGCCGCTCGAAACCCCGGCTTCGCCCTTGCCAGACGAAAAAATCCACCGGTTTCATTTGGTACGTTACGGGCCGGGATTGGTATAAGCGCTCCTGAAGCGGCGCGCGGCAAAGTCCGCGCGCCGCGCCTCATTCTTCCCAAGCATGAAACTCCATCACACCTTTCTTCCCGCCGCGGCGCTGGCGATTGCGGCAACGCCGGTTCTTGCGCAGCAGCAGCCCGATGCCGGCCGCCTGCTGCAGGAAACCACACAAACCCTGCCACGCCCGGCGCAAAATCCTGGCGTAGCGATCGATATTCTCAAACCCGCCGACATGCAGATGCCCGG
The DNA here is from genome assembly GCF_016632335.1 of Noviherbaspirillum pedocola. Taxonomy (GTDB): domain Bacteria; phylum Pseudomonadota; class Gammaproteobacteria; order Burkholderiales; family Burkholderiaceae_D; genus Noviherbaspirillum_A; species Noviherbaspirillum_A pedocola. Next base: position 38,379 of record NZ_JAEPBG010000017.1, on the reverse strand, counting down.
CGGACTGCAGGTGAAGATCGACAGCATCCGTATCGACGGTAACAGCCGCATTCCGCAAGCGCAGTTGCTGGACGCGCTCGGCCCGGTCAGCGGCAAGACCTATGATTTCGCCGGCCTGTCCGCTCTTGCTGCGAAACTGACCGCGTATTACCAGGCCCAGGGTTATCCCTTCGCCCGGGTCTATCTGCCGCAACAGGATCTGGCCGGCGGCCAGTTGCAGTTGCACGTGCTCGAAGGCCGCTACGGCCGGGTGACGGCGCATGGCGAGCCGGCCTTCATCGAAGGCGCCCAGGGCTTTCTGTCGCATCTGCCCGTTGGCGCCATCATGGAAAGCCCGGATCTCGAACGCGTCACGCTGATCCTCGACGACCAGCCGGGCGTGCGCACCCGGCCGGTGGTGCGTCCCGGACGGGAAGTCGGCACCGGCGATCTGCTGGTCGAAGTGCAGCGCGACCATCGCTACAAGGGCGAAGTCGGTATCGATGACTACGGCAACCGCTACACCGGCCGGGTGCGTGCCCATGCGAACCTCGATATCGACAGCCCGTTTCGTCTCGGCGACCAGATTGCGCTGCAGTCGCTGTACACGCAGGAGCGGATGTGGTTCGGCTCGCTCGCCTATGCCGCGCCGCTGGGCTATTCCGGCCTGCGCGGACGCGTCGGCTATGCGCATACCTATTACACGCTCGGCGGCAGCTTTTCCGGGCTGGGCGCGAACGGCACGGCTGATATCGCCAGCCTTGGACTCAGCTATCCGCTGATCCGCTCGCAGGCGCGCAATGTGACGCTGTCCGCCGGCCTGGATCACAAGCGCCTGCACGATCGCCAGGATACGACCGCGACCAGCAGTGAAAAATCGAGCGATACGTTGCCGCTGGCGCTGTCCTTCGATGTGCGCGATGGTTTCCTGCGCGCCGGCATCACCTATGGCGCACTGACCTGGACGCCGGGCCGGCTGCATCTGGACGATACCCTTGCGGCCATCGATCAGACGACCGCACGCAGCGCTGGCCGTTTCTCGAAGATCAATCTCGATGTCGCGCGGATCCAGTCGGTGTCCGAGCATGTCGATGTCTACGGACGCATGTCGGCGCAGTGGGCCGGTGGCAACCTCGACTCTTCGGAAAAATTCGGGCTCGGCGGCATCAATGGCGTGCGCGCCTATCCGAGCGGTGAAGGCTACGGCGATTCGGGCTGGCTGGCGCAACTGGAACTTCGCTATGCAGCGGGCTCCTGCATGCCCTATCTGTTCTACGATGCCGGCCGTGTGACCACCAACCGTGATCCGTGGAGCGCCGTGGCAAACAATCACCGCAGTGTTGCCGGCGCCGGCGCCGGTGTGCGCGGCACTTATGGCGATTGGACCGGCAACCTGACGCTGGCCTGGAAAACCCGCGGCGGCGCGGCGCTGTCCGACCCGCATGACGAGCGCCCGGTAGTCTGGGCCAGCGCGCAATACCGCTTTTAAGCGCGATACTCCGGCCGGAAAGCAAGAAGCCGCGGCGATTTGCATCGCCGCGGCTTCTTGCCTTTTCCCCCACCCCCGCCTTCCTGCGAAGACGGCGGCGGAAAGCGGCGCACTTTGATCGTTGCGCCGCCTTTTTCTTACGCCTGTTTCTTGCGGCGCGACAGACCCAGACCCATCAGGCCCAGACCAATCAGCGCAACGCTGGCCGGCTCAGGCACGGCGTTGCCGAAGATGACGTCCATCGAGCCGTTGATCACCTGCGTGCCGGTCGGGCTGAAGTTGTTCAGCTGGCCCGACTGGAAGGACACGTTGTAGAACGGGTTCGGCGCGGTGAAGAAGGAACTGCCGGCCGTGGTCAGGTTGAAGGTGGACGACGAACCGAAGCTGCCGCAGTTGATGCCGCTGCCGCCGGTGCCGCTGCAGGTCGACAGGGTCGGGTCGAGCGTGCCCTGGCCGGAACGCGGCTGACCGTTGGCGATCAGGATGTCATCGGTCGAGCTGCCGGTGGTCCATGCGGTGGAGCCATTGGACGGCTGGCCGAAGGTGGTGTTGGTGCTCGGATCGAGGAACACTTGCAGGCTGCCGCCCGGCGTAAAGTTGAAGGTCGTGCTGCCGTTGGCGTTCGTAGCGAAAGTGCCGTTGCCGGTGTACAGCGCATACATGCCGTACTGTTGCGACAGCGCCGAACCGGTCTGGCCGAGTTGCGAAGCCACCGGCGATTTGCCGTCGTTGGCGACGAACTGGCCGGCATTCCACAGCAGCGACACATTGAAGGTATTGCCGCTGAAGGTGATGACTTCGGTGTAGTTGCCGGTCACTTTATCGGCGGTGAAGGTGTTGGTGGATGCGCCCGGCACCGAAGCTTCTGTGACCTGGAAATCCGGAAATGTCTGGGCCATGGCGCCAGAGGCTGCGAAGCCGAGAACACCGGTCAAAGCTGCTGCGATGAGAGTCTTGTTGATTGCCTTTTTCATATTACCTTCCAGAAATCGTTTGTTTTTGCTTTGCAGACCGAGACCGATAATCAGTCTGGACGCACTCCGGTCTGCTTTCTTGTCTGTAATCAATTGTTATTTGACTGTCAGCTATAAGCCAGAACTGTGCCAGCCAATTGCTTGCCATATAAATCAATGATTTACAGAGTAAAATAAGTTGCAAATATTAAATATGTAAATCGAATCGACATGATTTATCGCAAATCATGTTGCAATCTATCTATGTTTTTACGAAGCTTGTTTTCACGAAATTTTCCGCGACGTAACCTTTGATGGGCATGGAATGACATGCAAGTCGATATGACATGCACGAATGCGTTGCATTGCCGCGTTGTGCAGCAAAGCTGTTTCGCTAAGGGAAGGAGGCAGCCGGGTCGGCTATCGAAAGGGAAAGTGCTAGCAGGGACTGAATGGCGTCATGCCGGATAGGCGACGTTGTGCCGGTTCACTTGCAGCGTCCGGCACATGCCAACGTGAAGACTTATTCGGATTTGAGGGGCTGGAATTGCACCGGCACTGTTTGCTCGCCGCTGCTGATCCAGAGGTCACCGTCCTGCACGGTACATTGAATTTGCATGCCGCGCTGCGCAAGTTCGGCCAGCGCGGCGCTGGTTTCAGGCGCGATGGTATAAACCCGCAAATTCTCGGCTTTCTGCACCCGGGCACCGATTCCGCTCCACCAGGTGGGGCTGACGCTGCCGTAGCTGTACACGACGACTTCAGCCGACCGGCCGCAGGCACGCAGTATGCGGCGCTCATCGGGGTTGCCAACTTCGATCCAGAGTTGGATGGCGCCGGTCAGGTCCTTCTGCCACAGGTCCGGCTCGTCGGCATCGGACAAGCCCTTGCCGAATTGCAGCGCGGCATCGGCATGCCGGATGAAAGCCAGCAGCCGCATCATCAGGCGTTCTTCGGTTTCGGACGGATGGCGCGCCAGGGTAAGGGCATGATCGCCGTAATAAGGCCTGTCCATATCCGCAATTTGTACTTCCGCCTTATATATCGTTGATTTCAGCGCCATAATCTCGTTTTCTGGAATTTCGGGGGAGCGCAAGCATAGCCGATCGCCCGGTCGAAACCGTGCTTTTTGTTCGCTCTCTACTCTTCTTTGGCATCGCTATGCAAGAACAGATCATCGACAACGTTAAGACTTGGCTGGAACGCGCGGTAATAGGCTTGAATCTCTGTCCTTTTGCCAAGGCTGTACACACGAAGGGGCAAATTCGCTATGTCGTCAGCGAAGCGCAGGAGCCGAAACAGCTGGGCGAGGAACTGATGCGCGAATTGAAACTCCTGCATGCCTGCGATCCTTCCCAAACCGACACGACGCTGCTGATTCATCCATGGGTGCTGACCGACTTCTTCGACTACAACGAATTTCTCGATACTGCTGATGAAATCGTCGCTGGACTGGATCTGGAAGGGGAAATTCAGGTAGCGAGCTTCCATCCCCACTATCAGTTCGCCGATACGAAACCCGAAGATATCGAAAACTATACGAACCGCGCGCCCTATCCGATGCTCCATTTGCTGCGCGAAGCCAGCATCGAGAAGGCTGTAGCCGCATTTCCTGACGCAAAGTCGATTTACAAAAGGAACATCGCGACCCTGCGCGAACTTGGAGAGGACGGTTGGAGACGTTTGTTTGCCGAATCGGGTGGTTGACGCCTTGGCAGCAGGGAAGCCGATAAAGAAAACAGTGTGCGGCCATCATCAATCGAGCGACTGTTAAGCAACAGGCAATGGCCAAGCATGAGAATTTGCTGGTAAAAATTTGTTTCTGATGCGAAATTTTTTCCCGCTGGTGCTGTCCAAAAGCTACTATATCGAAAAAATTTTGCACTAATGCATGGCCTTCTTCGGAGCAGCGCCTCGCATGATGTGACATTGCGGCACGGTGAAAGCTTCCCGGCCTCGAACTTGCAATAAGGAATTCACTGAAATGACAAACTCGAACGAGTCCAATCCCAGCAATCGCCTGGCTGACCAGATCCATTACGACCCGAACAACCTGCTCGATTCCCTGATCGAAAAGTTAAACCTGAAGAACGATGCCGCACTGTCGCGCGCCCTGGAAGTGGCGCCGCCTGTCATCAGCAAGATTCGTCATCGTCGTCTGCCAGTCGGCGCTTCGCTGCTGATCCGTATGCATGAAGTCAGCGATTTGAGCATCAAGGAACTGCGCGTACTGATGGGCGACCGGCGCGAAAAATTCCGCATTAGCGACAAGCAATTCAAGCCCAAGGGCGATGCACTGCAAGCCGCTGACGCCATGGACGACGATCAGGAGTAAGACTCTCAGGCCGGGAACACCCCGGTCGACAGATACCGGTCGCCACGATCGCAAACGATAAAAACGATCGTGGCATTCTCGACAGTCTGTGAAATACGCAAGGCCACTTCACAGGCACCGGCCGCAGAAATCCCGCAAAAGATTCCCTCTTCCACCGCCATTCGCCGCGCCATGTGTTCCGCGGCCGCCTGGCTCACGTTTTCCACCTGATCCACGCGCGAGCGATCGAAGATTTTCGGCAGATAGGCTTCTGGCCACTTGCGTATGCCCGGAATCTGCGAACCTTCTTCCGGCTGTGCGCCGATGATGCGCACTCCGGGATTCTGTTCCTTCAGGTAGTGCGACACGCCCATGATTGTGCCGGTGGTGCCCATGGCGCTGACGAAGTGGGTGATTCTGCCTTCGGTATCGCGCCAGATTTCTGGGCCGGTGCTCTCGTAATGCGAGCGTGGATTATCAGGATTGCCAAATTGATCAAGGATGATGCCCTGACCTTCGCGCTGCATCTTGTCGGCCAGGTCGCGCGCATATTCCATGCCGCCGGTCTTCGGTGTCAGGATGATCTGCGCACCGTAGGCAGCCATGCTCTGGCGCCGCTCCAGGCTCAGGTTCTCGGGCATGATCAGCACCATCTTGTAGCCGCGCATGGATGCGGCCATTGCCAGTGCGATGCCGGTATTGCCGCTGGTAGCTTCGATTAGCGTATCGCCAGGCTTGATATCGCCGCGCTCTTCCGCGCCCTTGATCATCGCCAGCGCTGGTCTATCCTTCACCGACCCGGCGGGGTTGTTACCCTCGAGCTTGCCGAGGATGACGTTGTTGCGCCGCGCGGCATCGTCGCCGGGTATGCGTTTGAGTTGCACCAGTGGCGTGTTGCCGACTGTGTCTTCAATAGTCTTGTATGCCATGGCCGATCAGCTTCAGAGAGGTAAATCAGGCATTCTAATCGCAGTCAACAATGTGCGTATGGCGGTGCGTACAGCAGCGGCCATGGTGCGGTAGTCGCAGCAGCAGAAAAAAGCCCCGCATGGGCGGGGCTTGGTGATTCGACTGCAACTTACTTCTTGGCTTCGTCCTTTTTCGCCGACTTGCCTGCCGCGGCCTGGGTAGCAGCGCTGGCCTGCAGCGGCTGGCCGTTGATCCGCAATCCGGCGTCAGACAGGCGCATCGCCTTTTTCTCCTTGACGCCCTTGACCCGCTTTTCAAAATCGCCCCAGTCCTTGAAATCGCCTTTCTTGCGCTCCTCCAGAATGCTGCTGGAGAGCGAGGGACCGATGCCTTTTACGCCATCCAGCGCCGCCTGATCAGCCTTGTTGATTTCGACGTCAGCAGCGTGAGCAAAGACGGCGGCAAGGCAGAAAGATGCGGCAAGCAAGACTTTTTTGATCATGTTTTTCTCCGATTGAAGGGTTGATAGCCATTCGATGCGTGAAACCGGCATGATCCATGCCTGCGCGCATAAACGGCTGATGCCGAATACGGTTGACATTCGGCATCTTCAATCTTCATCGGCGCATGTTCAGCCGAAGAGCTCCTCGCGGGTCACCGTGGCCGTGCCGAGCTTGCCGACCACGATGCCGCCGGCGCGGTTTGCCGTGTGCACCGCTTCGCTCAGCGGCCGCCCGGCGCCGAGCATCGTCGCCAGAGTGGCGATGACGGTGTCGCCGGCGCCGGAGACGTCATAGACTTCGCGCGCCATCGCCGGAAAGTGTTCGACCGCATCTGCGGTGTACAGCGTCATGCCTTCCTCGGAACGCGTAACCAGCAGCGCTTCCAGCGCCAACGCATTGCGCAGGCGCTGCGCCTTTTCGCTGAGTTCCGCTTCACTTTTCCAATTGCCGACGATGTGCCGCAGCTCCGCCCGGTTCGGCGTCAGGATCGACGCGCCGGCATACTGGGAGAAATCATCGCCCTTGGGATCGACCAGTACCCGTTTTCCGAGCGTGCGCGCGGCAGTGATCATGTCGCGTACGTTCACCAGCGCGCCCTTCGCATAATCGGACAACACCACCAGGTCGTAATCAGGCAGCAGCGCATTGAAGCGGGTCAGCTTGTCGCGCAACACGGTATCGCTGGGTGCCTCTTCGAAATCGATGCGCAGCAGTTGCTGCTGCCGGCCGATAACCCGCAGCTTGATGATCGTGGAGATGTCCGGATCACGGCTCAGAAAGCTTGCCACGCCGATGTCGCCAAGCATGTCTTCGACGGTGGAGCCCGCTTCATCGGCGCCAACCACACCGAGCAGGCCTGTCTTCGCACCCAGCGCGGCGGCGTTACGCGCCACGTTGGCGGCGCCGCCCAGCCTTTCCTCACGCCGCTCGACGCGTACCACCGGTACAGGCGCCTCCGGAGAGATGCGGTTGACGTCGCCGAACCAGTAGCGGTCCAGCATGATGTCGCCGACGATCAACACGCGCGTGGCTGGAAGTGCGGTCGGCGCGGCGTCGCGCGTGGCTGGGGAAATTTGATGGATGCTCATGGATAGTGTCTTCGCGCGTTCATGTCATGACATTCAGTTCTTCGGTGCGCCGCGGCGGATAGGTCTCCCAATGGCTGCAGCCGGGGCATTGCCAGTAGAACTGGCGCGCCTTGAAGCCGCAATGGCTGCACTGGTAGCGCGCCAGCTTCTGCGCATAGCCGTGCACTAGATCGCGCACCATGGCCAGTTCGGATTGATATTCCGGCGCGACGACCAGCATGCGCGCCTCGAGCATCTTGTCCAGGCCGAGCAGCGTCGGGGTGCGCCGCAGTTCATTGATCACCACCTGGTTCGCCGCTTCGACGCCATCCAGTTCCAGCACTGCCTTGAAGACGACTTCGAGCAGATCGATGGACGATGCCTCGGCCAGATAAGCCTTGAGCAGATTCACGCCTTCCTGCGGTCGACCGACGGCGCGATAGCCATCCATCAGCCGCTGCGCGACCAGGGCCACATGCGGCACGCTTTGCTGCTCTACCCGGCGCCACGCCAGGAGTGCCGCTTCGGTATCGCCGCGCGCGAGATGCACATCGCCGATCAGCATCGTGGCGCGCACGTTCTTGCGGTCTGCCGCCAGCGCGTGTTCAAGCATGGCAAGCGCAGCCTCGGGATGGGTATGCACCAGCTCATCCTGGGCCAGCTCGCAGTAGAACTGCGCGATTTCCTTTTGCCGGCCGCCGGCACCGGCCTCCTGCAAAGCCTGCGCCGCTTCAATGGCGCGCTTCCATTCCTTTTCGCGCTGATAGATTTCCAGCAGCGCGCGCCGTGCCTGCGCCGCATACGGCGTGTCGATGAGCTTGTTGAAGGATTCCTCGGCGCGATCCAGCAGGCCGGCCTTCAGGTAATCCTGGCCGAGTTCGTACAGCGCCTGTATCCCGTCCTCGGCGGGCAGGTCCGGTCGGGCGAGGAGGTTTTGGTGCACCCGGATCGCCCGTTCGATTTCACCGCGTCGGCGGAACAGGTTGCCTAGCGCATAGTGCAGCTCCACGGTTTCAGGGTCGAGCTTGACGATTTCGATGAATGCATCGATGGCCTTGTCCGGCTGCTCCTGCAGCAAAAAATTCAAGCCCTTGAAATAGCCGGTCGGCAGGGTGCGCGATTCGGACACCAGTTCGCGGATGTCGACGCGCGCTGCGATCCAGCCAAGAGCGAAGAAAATGGGTATGCCCAGCAGCCACCAGGTTTCGAATTCCATGCGGATGTATAGCGTGTTCGCTTGTTCTTTAGGCGGCGTTTGCCGCATGTTGTTGTGATTGCTGCGTTGCCGATGCCTGCCGACTGTGCATTCAGGCCGAGACGCTCAGTAAGCATCCGCAGGTGGCGACGCGTTGCCTCGGTCAGGTGTCGCCCCATTTTTTTGCAGGACGACGATCGCATGCTTGTGCTTGCCGAGTTCGCGGCGGTAGCGGAACACCATCGGTGTCATCGCCAACACGCCGAGCACAGCGCCGATGGCAAAAAAGCCCAGCAGCAAAAGCACCAGCGGACCGCGCAGCTCGTAATCAAGAAAAAAGCGCAGCGCCACTTCCTGGGTATTCTTCAAGGCGAAACCGAAGAACAGCACGAACAGCACGGCAGCGAGGAGGCGAAACAAGAGCTTCATGTCCGGTGATTCCTTCTGGTCCGGGCGAAAAAGCGAAATTGTACGCGAAAAAAAACGGCATCCGAGAATGCCGTTTTTTCTGGTGCGCAATGACTCAGTCTTCCTTAATCGGCTGGCCGACCATCGCATCCACGCGCTCGCGCAGCTCCTTGCCGGGCTTGAAGTGCGGCGCCCATTTTTCCGGCACCATCACTTTCTCGCCCGACTTCGGGTTGCGTCCGGTCCGCGGAGGACGAACGTTCACCGCAAAGCTGCCGAAGCCGCGGATCTCGATGCGCTGACCCGCGGCCAGCGCATCGGCGATCGCATCGAGAATGATCTTGACGACGAAATCCGCATCCTTTGCTACCAGCTGCGGATACCGTTCAGCCAGACGGGCAATCAATTCCGACTTGGTCATGGACGAAGCGCCCCTTTATCAGCCCTTGTTGTCGAGCTTGGCCTTGAGCAGCGCGCCCAGGCTGGTGGTGCCCGAAGCAGCGTTGGAATCGGCCGACATCTTCTGCATCGCTTCCTGGGTCTCGGCGTTGTCTTTCGCCTTGATCGAGAGCTGGATGCTGCGCGATTTGCGATCGATATTGATCACCATCGCTTCGAGCTTGTCGCCAACCTTCACGTGGGTCGATGCATCTTCCACGCGATCGCGGGAGATTTCCGACGCACGCAGATAGCCTTCGACTTCCTCGGACAGCTGGATCACGGCGCCCTTCGGCTCGACCGACTTGACCGTGCCGTTAACCAGCGCGCCCTTGTCGTTCATCGCAACGAAGTTGTTGAACGGATCGCCTTCCAGTTGCTTGACGCCCAGAGAAACGCGCTCGCGCTCGACGTCGATGGCCAGAACCACGGCTTCCAGCTCGTCGCCCTTCTTGAACTTGCGCACGGCTTCTTCGCCGGACTCGGTCCAGGACAGGTCGGACAGGTGCACCAGGCCGTCGATGTTGCCCGGCAGGCCGATGAACACGCCGAAGTCGGTGATCGACTTGATGGCGCCGGTGACGCGATCACCCTTCTTGTGGGTGATGGCGAAATCGTCCCAGGGATTCGGCTTGCACTGCTTCATGCCCAGGCTGATGCGGCGACGCTCTTCGTCGATTTCCAGGACCATGACTTCGACTTCGTCGCCCAGCTGGACAACCTTGTTCGGAGCCACGTTCTTGTTGGTCCAATCCATTTCGGAGACGTGCACCAGGCCTTCGATGCCCTGCTCGACTTCCACGAACGCGCCGTAGTCGGTCAGGTTGGTGACCTTGCCGAACAGACGGGTGCCTTGCGGATAGCGACGGGACAGACCGGTCCAAGGATCGTCGCCCAGCTGCTTGACGCCCAGCGAGACGCGGTTCTTTTCCTGGTCGTACTTGAGGACCTTGGCGGTGATTTCCTGGCCGACGGACAGCACTTCCGACGGGTGACGCACACGACGCCATGCCAGGTCGGTGATGTGCAGCAGGCCGTCGATGCCGCCGAGGTCAACGAACGCGCCGTAGTCGGTGATGTTCTTGACGATACCGGTGACGATGGTGCCTTCCTTCAGGGTTTCCATCAGCTTGGCGCGCTCTTCGCCCATCGACTCTTCGATGACGGCGCGGCGGGACAGCACAACGTTGTTGCGCTTGCGATCCAGCTTGATGACCTTGAATTCCAGGGTCTTGCCTTCGTACGGGGTGGTGTCCTTGACCGGACGGGTGTCGACCAGCGAACCCGGCAGGAAGGCACGAATGCCGTTGGTCAGAACGGTCAGGCCGCCCTTGACCTTGCCATTGACGGTACCGGTGACGATTTCGCCGGATTCCATGGCTTTTTCCAGCGACAGCCAGGAAGCCAGACGCTTGGCCTTGTCGCGGGACAGGATGGTGTCGCCGAAACCGTTTTCCAGCGACTCGATGGCCACGGTGATGAAGTCGCCGACATTGACTTCGACTTCACCGTTGTCATTCTTGAATTCTTCGATGGGGATGAAGGCTTCCGACTTCAGGCCGGCGTTGACGATCACGAAATTGTGGTCGAGGCGCACGACTTCAGCGGAGATCACTTCACCAGAACGCATGTCCTGACGGGACAGCGATTCCTCGAACAGAGCTGCAAAGCTTTCCATTTGAGGAGCAGCTTCCGACTGGGAGGACATTTGCACAGTAGACATAAAGTTAGTAAGGGTTAGCCGGCGCAACGCGGGATTGCGAGACATCCGGGAAAAGTTGCTGACAACCGCATCGCACTTTGCATGCGTGCGGCACCATTTTTACTGCGAGAACAGCTGCCTATATGCCGACCGTGGCGGCGGAATCAACCATCAAGTTGGTGAATTGTTTCGCCAATCGGATTTCATCAGGCTTTTTTTCTTGCCGCTGCGTACCACTGCAGCACCTGTTCGACCGCCTCATCGGCATTCATTTCGGAGGTATCCAGCAGGCAGGCATCTTCGGCAGGTTTGAGGGGCGCAATCGCACGGTTCGCGTCTCGGGCGTCCCGCTCGGTCAAATCCTGAAGAAGACCGGCCATGTTAGCAGCAAAGCCCTTGTCAATCAATTGCTTATATCGCCTTTCCGCACGGGCCTGCACACTTGCGGTAAGGAAAACCTTTAGTTGTGCACTGGGAAAGATGACGGTACCCATGTCGCGTCCATCGGCCACCAGCCCCGGCGGCTTCCTGAAGCCGAGCTGCAGCTTCACCAGCGCATGCCGCACCGCCGGCAGCGCGGCAATGCGTGAAGCAGTGTTACCGACATCCTCGGCGCGGATGGCATGGCTGACGTCCTCCTTACCGAGATAAACATGCTCGCCGGCGAACGAGCACGGCAGTCCTGCGGCAAGCTTGGCAAGCGCATGCTCGTCGTTGATCGGCGTCGCATGGCGCAGCGCGGACAGCGCGGTCAGGCGGTACAGCGCGCCGGAATCGAGGTAATGGAATCCGAGGCGGTCGGCAACGCGGTGTGCAACCGTGCCCTTGCCAGATGCGGTCGGGCCGTCGATCGTGATGACGGGAATCGCGGCGGCAGTCATCAGAACAGCTCGTCCTTGGTGATCGAGGCGAAGGCTTCGAAGTAATCGGGGAAGGTCTTGGCCACGCATTTTGGATCGTTGATCCGGATGCGCGCGCCGGCGCGTGCGGCGCCGGTCAGCGCCGCCAGCGAAAAGCACATTGCCATGCGGTGGTCATCGTAGGTGTCGATGGCAGCAGGAAGAATCGTGGCCGGCGGCGTGATGCGCAGATAGTCAGCACCCTCCTCTACTTCGGCGCCGAGCTTGCGCAGCTCGGTGGCCATCGCCGCCAGGCGGTCGGTTTCCTTGACGCGCCAGCTGCCGATGTTGCGCAAGGTCGACGTGCCATCCGCGAACAGCGCGGCGACCGCAATCGTCATCGCCGCGTCCGGAATATGGTTGAAGTCGGCATCGATCGCGCGCAGCGGGCCATTGGCATTGGCGACAGCCTCGATCCAGTTGTCGCCCATCGTGATGGTCGCGCCCATCCGCTCGAGCGCATCGACGAAGCGCACATCGCCCTGGATGCTGTCGCGACCCACGCCAATGACGCGCACCGGGCCACCAGCGATCGCGCCCGCAGCCAGGAAATACGACGCCGACGATGCATCGCCTTCCACATGGATCGCACCCGGGCTGGTGTAGCGCTGGCCGGCTTCGACGGTGAACGCCTGCCAGCCGTCGCGCCGCACTTCCACGCCGAAACGGCGCATCAGGTTCAGCGTGATTTCGATATAGGGTTTGGAAATCAGCTCGCCGACCACCTCGATCGTGACCGCTTCCTCGCGCGCCATCAGCGGCGCGGCCATCAACAGCGCGGTCAGGAACTGGCTCGACACATTGCCGCGCACCTTCAGCTGTCGTGCCCGGATCAGGCCGCGCCGGATATGCAGCGGCGGAAAACCCGGCTCGCCGGTGTATTCGATGCGCGCGCCGACTGCGTTCAGCGCATCGACCAGGTCGCCGATCGGGCGTTCATGCATGCGCGCCACGCCATGCAGCGTGTAGTCGCCGCCGGTAACGGCCAGCGCTGCGGTCAGCGGACGGATCGCAGTGCCGGCATTGCCCATGAACAGGTCGGCCTGGTGCGTCGGAAAGACGCCGCCGACGCCATGCACGATGTAATCCTGGCTCTCGCCGATCTGCTCCCAGCGCACGCCGAGTTTTTGCAGCGCCATCAGCATCACATGGGTATCGTCGGAAGCCAGCAGCTCGTGGATGTGGGTCGTGCCTTCGGACAGCGCCGCCAGCAGCAGCGTGCGGTTGGAAATGCTCTTCGAGCCGGGCAGGCGCACGGCGCCTTTCGCATGGATCGCAGGCTGCAGGTCGAGGGAATGGGGATAGCGCTTCATGATGTACCGCCTGAATTAGTCACCGCCTGATTGGGATTGCTTTTCGCTGGCTTCGATCGCGCTGATCCAGGCATGGCGCGCGCGCTGCGCATTCGCATACACCGCTTCCAGCGCGGCGCCGTCGGCGGCGACCAGCATGGCGCGCAGTTTGCCGAGCTGGGCCAGATAGGAATCGAGTTCGGCAAGCATCGCGTCCCGGTTGGCAAGCGTGATGTCGCGCCACATTTCCGGCGATGAACCGGCGATCCGGGTGAAATCGCGGAATCCGCTCGCGGCGTACTGGAACAGCAGGTCGGCATGCGGCTTGGCGGCGATATCGTCCACCAGCGCATAAGCCAGCAGATGCGGCAAATGGCTGACCGCGGCAAAGATGCGGTCATGCTCTTCGGGACTGAGCCTGTGCACGACCGCGCCGCAATGCTGCCACGCCGCCGCAACGCGTTCCACGTCCTGCGAGCGGTTTTCCGGCAAAGCCGCCAGCACCACTTTCTTGCCGACGTACAAATCCGGAATCGCCGCGTCCGGACCGTTCAGCTCGCGGCCGGCGATCGGATGGCCGGGTATGAATTGTCCGATGCGATCACCCAGTGCGGTGCGCGCTGCGGCAACCACATCGGACTTGGTGCTGCCGGCATCGGTGACGATGGCGTCCGGCCGCAGGAATGGACGGATTGCCGACAGGATCGCTCCGGTCTGCGCCACCGGCGCGGCGACAAGCACCAGGTCCGCATCCCGTACCGCCTCTTCGGCGGAAGGCGCGCCGGCATCGACTATGCCCAGCTCAACAGCACGCGCCAGCGTTGCCGGATTGCGCGACACGCCCACGATGCGCTCGGCAGCGCCGGCACGCTTCATGGCCAGCGCAAAGGAGCCGCCGATCAGGCCGACGCCGAAGATCGCAACCTGGCGAAATAGCGGCATCGTCTTGGCGGACGCCGTAGCCGTCATGCGGCCAACGCCTGCTTCAATGCGGTGAGGAAAGCGGCATTTTCTTCCGGCAAGCCGATCGAGATACGCAGCCATTGCGGCAGCCCGTAACCGTTCACAGGCCGCACGATGATGCCCTGCTTTAACAGCGCCAGATTGACGCGGCTGCCTGCCCCGTCATCGGCGCCGACCTTGACCAGCACGAAATTGCCGTAGGACGGCACGTATTCCAGGCCGAGCGCATCGAAGCCCGCGGTCAATTGACGGTAGCCGGCAGCATTGATCTGCGCACTGCGCTCCAGAAACTCCCGGTCGTTCAGCGCAGCGATCGCGGCGGCTTGCGCGAGGCTGTTCACATTGAACGGCTGACGCACCCGGTTCAGCAGATCGGTCAGCTGCGGCTGCGCGATCGCGAAACCGACGCGCAAACCGGCCAGGCCGTATGCCTTGGACATGGTGCGCGACACCAGCAGATTCGGATACCGGCGCACCCAGGCAATCGAATCGTATTGCAGTTCGGCGGCCAGGTATTCGTTATAGGCCTCGTCCAGCACCACCACGACCTGCGGCGGCACTTGCGCGAGGAAAGCCTCGAGTTCGGCCGCAGGCACGAAGGTGCCGGTCGGATTGTTCGGATTGGCGATGAACACCAGCTTCGTATCCGCCTCGATCGCACGTCCCATCGCAGGGATGTCATGCCCGTAATTCAGCGACGGCACTTCGATGCCACGCGCGCCAACGCCCTGCGTAGCCAGCGGATATACCGCGAACGAATACTGGGAATAGACGATGGATTCGCCCGGCGCCACCAGGGCATGGGCAGCAAGCTCGAGGATGTCGTTGCTGCCATTGCCCAGCGTAATCCAGTCCATCGGCACATCGTATTTCGCCGCGATCGCCGCCTTCAGCTCGAAACCGTTGGAATCGGGATAGCGGCCCAGGTCGGCGAGCGCGGCCTCGATCGCCCGGCGCGACGATTCGGGCATGCCGAGCGGATTTTCATTCGAGGCCAGCTTGACGATATTGGCTTCATCAAGACCGAATTCGCGCGCGACTTCGGAGATCGGCCGGCCGGCCTGGTAAGGGGCGATGCGCCGCACATGGGCGGGTCCAAATTCGAAAGACATAGCGTTCCAGCGACTGAAGAAGATTGACGAAGCGGATTCAAAGACTGCAGGGATAGGAACCAAGCACCTTGAAGAAAGCGGCGTTTTCCTTCAATTCCGTTAATGCCGTGGCCATGCGCGTTTCGTCGGCATGACCTTCGACATCAACATAGAAATAGTATTCCCAGGTTCCCATGCGCGCCGGACGCGATTCAAACCGCGTCATCGACACGCCATTCCTGGCAAGCGGCGCGAGCAGATTGTAGACCGCGCCCGCTTTGTTCGCGACCGACAGCACCAGAGCGGTCCGGTCATGGCCGCTAGGCGCGGTGCGCAGCCGTCCGATCACGCCGAAACGCGTGCGATTATGCGGATCGTCCTGCACCTGGCTGTTGACCACGCGCAGACCATGCTTTTCACCGGCCATTTCGCCAGCGATTGCCGCGACCGCATGATCCTGCGCTGCAATCCGCGCCGCCTCGCCGTTCGAGGAGACCGGGTCGCGTGCAAGCGCGGGATAGTGCTGATTCAACCAGCCCTGGCATTGCGCCAACGCCTGCGGATGGGCGCAGATGCGACGGATGCCGTCCATGCTGCCGCTTGCGGTCATCAAACAGTGATGCACCGGCAGCGACACTTCGCCGCTGATCGTCAGCGTGGTTTGCAGCAGCAAATCCAACGTGCGATTTACCGCGCCTTCGGTAGAGTTTTCCACCGGCACCACGCCAAAATCCGCCACGCCAGCTTCGGTGGCACGGAATACCTCGTCGATGGACGCGCACGGCAAGCCGTTCACCGCATGGCCGAAATGGCTGTAGACCGCCGCTTCGCTGAACGTGCCTTCGGGACCGAGGTAGGCGACCGTCATGCGCCGCTCCAGCGCGCGGCAGGCCGACATGATTTCCCGAAAGATGGTCTGCAGATCGCTGTCGATCAGCGGGCCGGGATTACGCTCGGCCACGTTGCGCAGCACCTGCAGTTCACGCTCGGGCCGGAAGATCGGCGCATTGGTCTCGGCCTTCACATGACCAACTTCCTGCGCAACCTTCGCACGCTGGTTCAGCAAGTCCAGGAGTTGCGCATCGATCGCATCGATGCGCGCCCGCAGCGGAGTCAGTTTGTCATCGCTCATCGCGTCTTTCGCATTACGGCCGGGATCAGGCTGCGCCATTGTCGTTCTCGCCATCGGCAAGCGGCGCGTCCGATGCTTCGCCCGCCTCCACTGCATCGGCTGCTTCGTCCTCAAGATCGGCAACATCCGATTCAACGATGCGCTGCAGGCCGGAGAGACGGGTGCCGTCCTCGACCGCGATCAAGGTCACGCCCTGGGTCGCACGACCCATTTCTCGGATTTCGGCGACACGGGTGCGGATCAGCACGCCGCCAGTAGTAATCATCATGATTTCATCGCCAGGTTCGACCAGCGTCGCGGCGACCACTCGGCCGTTGCGCTCGGAAGTCTGAATCGCGATCATGCCCTTCGTGCCGCGGCCATGGCGGGTGTACTCAGTGATGGGGGTGCGCTTGCCGTAACCGTTTTCGGTTGCAGTCAACACCGATTGCTGCTCGTTTTCCGCGACCAGCAACGCGATCACCTGCTGACCGTCCTCCAGGTTCATGCCGCGCACGCCGCGCGCAGTGCGTCCCATCGGTCGCACATCGTTTTCATCGAAACGCACCGCCTTGCCGGCGTCGGAGAACAGCATCACATCATGCTTGCCGTCGGTCAGCGCAGCGCCGATCAGGAAGTCGCCTTCGTCGAGGTCGACCGCAATGATGCCGGCCTTGCGCGGATTGCTGAAGTCCGACAGCGGGGTCTTCTTCACGGTACCCAGGCTGGTCGACATGAAGATGAAGTGATCCTCGGGGAAACTGCGGTTTTCGCCGGACAACGGCAGCACCACGGTAATCTTCTCGCCATCTTGCAGCGGGAACATGTTGACAATCGGCCGGCCGCGGGAATTGCGCGAACCCTGTGGCACTTCCCATACCTTGAGCCAGTACATCCGGCCACGGTTCGAGAAGCACAGGATGTAATCGTGAGTGTTGGCGATGAAGAGCTGGTCGATCCAGTCATCTTCTTTCGTCGCCATCGCCTGGCGACCACGTCCACCACGCTTTTGCGCACGATATTCGGAAACCGGCTGCGCCTTCATGTAGCCGGAGTGCGACAGCGTCACCACCATGTCTTGTGGCGTGATCAGGTCTTCCGTGCCGAGGTCGGTGGCGTTGTGCTCGATGGTCGAACGACGTGCATCCTTATTGCCGCCGTATTCATTGCGTGCCGCAGTCAGTTCATCGGCAATGATCGCCGTCACCCGCTCGGAACGCGCAAGGATGTCGAGCAGATCGGCGATGGTTTCCATCACTTCACGGTATTCGTTGACGATCTTGTCCTGCTCCAGACCGGTCAGGCGCTGCAGGCGCATCTGCAGGATTTCCTGGGCCTGGTCATCGGAAAGCTTGTACAGGCCGTCCGGCTGGATACCGTAATGCCGCGGCAGGCTGGCCGGACGGAAGGCTTCGATGCCGCCGGCATTGTTTTCGCCCGCGCGAGCAAGCATTTCGCGCACCATCGACGAATCCCAGGCACGCGACATCAGTTCAGTCTTTGCGATAGGCGGCGTCGGCGCGGCGCGGATGATCGCAATGAAATCGTCGATGTTCGCCAGCGCCACCGCGAGACCTTCCAGCAGATGACCGCGTTCGCGCGCCTTGCGCAGTTCGAACACGGTACGACGCGTGACCACTTCCCGTCGGTGCGACAGGAAGCATTCAATCATCTGCTTCAGATTCAGCAGCTTCGGCTGGCCATCGACCAAGGCCACCATGTTCATACCGAAGGTGTCTTGCAGCTGCGTTTGCTTGTACAAGTTGTTCAGTACAACTTCGCCGACCTCGCCGCGCTTGAGTTCGATCATCACCCGCATACCCGATTTATCGGACTCATCGCGGATATCAGAGATGCCCTCAAGCTTCTTCTCGCGCACCAGTTCAGCGATGCGCTCGAGCAGAGATTTCTTGTTAACCTGGTAAGGTAGTTCGTCGACGATGATCGCGGTGCGATCCTTGCCGACTTCTTCGAAGTGAGTCTTTGCGCGCATCACGACGCGACCACGTCCGGTCCGATAACCGTCGCGCACTCCGGAAATGCCGTAGATGATGCCGCCAGTCGGGAAATCCGGCGCTGGCACCAATTCGATCAATTCTTCGACCGTCGCATCCGGATTGCGCAGGACATGCAGTGCCCCATCAATGACTTCGGTAATGTTGTGCGGCGGAATGTTCGTCGCCATGCCGACCGCAATGCCGGAGGAACCGTTAATCAGCAGGTTCGGAATCCGTGTCGGCAGGACAGTGGGTTCCTTTTCCTTGCCGTCGTAGTTCGGCTGGAAGTCAACGGTTTCCTTGTCGATATCGGCGAGCATCTCGCCGGCGATCTTGTCCAGGCGGCACTCGGTGTAGCGCATCGCCGCGGCGCCGTCGCCGTCAACCGAGCCGAAATTCCCCTGCCCATCTACCAGCATGTACCGCAGCGAGAAAGGCTGGGCCATCCGGACCAGGGTGTCATAAATGGAAGCGTCGCCATGCGGGTGATACTTACCCATGGTGTCGCCAACCACGCGCGCGCATTTCACGTATGGACGATTCCATACATTGTTCATTTCATGCATCGCATACAACACGCGTCTGTGCACCGGCTTCAAGCCGTCGCGCACATCGGGCAAAGCGCGACCCACAATGACGCTCATCGCGTAATCGAGGTAGCTCTTGCGCATCTCTTCTTCAAGAGAAATGGGGATAGTTTCTTTTGCGAATTGATCCATGGAGGGCGTGGGCTCTTGCCAGACAAGTCTCTAAAAAGCGGACTTGAAGTGAATTGACGATTTTTTAAAACCTCACATCTTACCATGCGCAGATGCGTACCGCCCGTTACCGGCTGGCTAACCGACGGTGAAACCCTGCATAGACCGCACCTATAAATGTTGCAGAATACGCATTACAAGTTACCTCCATCATCGAAGTTGACAAAATCACATTGTTTAATTTTAGGCAATGAAGTGTTAGCAAAATCCACGAAAATATGCACAAGCGGTTTCAAGAAAGCTGGTTTTTCCCGGTAAAGGGGCGCAATCCCATGTCGTTGCTAAAACGCGACAAAGCATCAAAAACGTGGTTTGAGCTATTTGACAAGCCCTGTTTGCCTAGGGAGCCTGTGGCAAAATGTAGGTTAGTTAAGATCATTGCATATAGCCAATTTATATGTGTGATGACCTGAACCGCATGGTATTATCCGTCAATCAACTTTTTTGAAATTATCGATTGTTGCGCAGTTCATCTGCGGATATCTCACCCGAGAGGAGAAACATGAATAAATTAGTAAAACTCGTCTTCGCTGCGTCCGCAGTCGTAGCTTTTAGTGCATCGGCACAAGAAATCACCGACATCAAGGCTCCGACCCCGAACAGCGCATATCTGCAAGACGCTCGTGGCGTTGTTGTTCGTGATCCGTTTGGCCTGTGCTGGCGCAATGGCTACTGGACCCCGGCTGATGCTGCTCCTGGCTGCGATGGTCCGCTGGTTCAGGCACAAGCCCCGGCGCCCGCTCCGGCACCTGCCCCGGCTCCGGCACCTGCCCCGGCTCCCGCAGCACCGACCTCCGAAAAAGTTACCTTTGCTGCTGATACCTTCTTCGACTTCGACAAGGCCGTTCTGAAGCGCGATGGTAAAGCCAAGCTGGACGATCTGGTCTCCAAGCTGAAAGACATCAACCTGGAAGTCATCATTGCTGTCGGCCATACTGACTCCATCGGCACCAAGTCTTATAACCAGCGCCTCTCGGTCCGCCGTGCCAACGCTGTCAAGGCTTACCTGGTATCCAAAGGTATCGAAGCCAACCGTGTGTACACCGAAGGTAAAGGCGAAAGCCAGCCGATCGCGGATAACAAGACCGCTGCCGGCCGCGCTAAGAACCGTCGTGTGGAAATCGAAGTTGTCGGAACGCGCAACAAGTAATCGATCTTTCTCTCACAACCCCGCTTCGGCGGGGTTTTTTTATGTCCGATCTCGCATACCTATTGCGATGACCGCGAGCAGGCTTCGCATTTTCGTCTTATCATCCGCGCCATGAATGCCGATCCTTTAGAACTACAGAAATTCAGTGAGCTCGCCCATCGCTGGTGGGATCCCACGAGTGAATTCCGTCCATTGCATGAGATTAATCCCCTTCGTCTGGAGTGGATTCATGCGCGTGTTCCGCTTGCAGGCAAAAAAGTTCTCGACATTGGCTGCGGCGGCGGCATTCTGGCTGAATCTATGGCCAGAAAAGGCGCCGATGTAACCGGAATAGATTTGTCCGAAAAAGCTTTAAAAGTTGCCGATCTGCACAGCCTGGAAAGTGGCGTGGCAGTGCGCTACGAATTAATATCGGCCGAAGACATTGCGGCGCGCGAACCAGGAAGCTATGACGTTGTTACATGCATGGAAATGCTTGAGCATGTACCGGATCCCGCCGCTATCGTTCATGCCTGTGCCAGCCTGGTAAAGCCTGGCGGACATGTATTTTTCTCAACGATCAATCGTAATCCGAAGTCTTACCTCTTCGCGGTGATTGGCGCCGAGTATGTGCTGCGACTCCTGCCAAAGGGCACGCATGATTATGCGAAGTTCATTACGCCATCAGAATTGGCGCAGTACATTCGCAATGCCATGCTGGAAGTTCAAGCACTGAAGGGCATGACTTACAACCCGCTCACCAAAATCTATAGTTTGAATCAGGATACAAGCGTCAATTATCTGGTCGCCGCCAGGCGGCCGGCTTAGGGCGCTTTCAACCCATGCATGCACTTCTGCCCCGCCCGCGGGCTATTCTGTTTGATCTGGATGGCACGCTCGCTGATACTGCGCCCGATCTCGCGCAAGCGCTCAACAAGCTTCGCACCGACCGCGGGCTCGATCCGGCCCCTTACGAGAACCTTCGCCCCTATGCATCCGCCGGCGCACGAGGCCTGATTGGCGCCGGCTTCGGATTGCAGCCCGGCGCCGATGAGTATGAGGAATTGCGGATCGAGTTTCTCGACAATTACGCGGCCGCAATTTCTGTTCACAGTCGCTTGTTCACCGGCGTTCCGGAACTGCTGGCCTATTTGCGGCAAACCAGCGTGGCCTGGGGCATCGTTACAAACAAGGCAATGCGTTTCACGCATCCGCTGGTACCGTTGCTGGGTCTTGCCGATGCTGACTGCGTCATTGGTGGTGACACCACGCCACATCCAAAACCGCATCCTGCACCCTTGCTGGAGGCGGCAAGAAGGCTGACATTGGCACCGCAGGACTGCTGGTATGTCGGCGACGACCTTCGTGACATCCAGGCAGGCAAGGCAGCGGGCATGACAACGATCGCCGCAGGATGGGGCTATTGCGGCGATGAAGGCCCGACCAATTGGAACGCGGACGCCGTGGCCGTCGCGCCTATGGATTTGATGGACTTGTTTTCGCTCACAAGCTCTTGAAACGTCCGGCAATCGCCCTATCTTCTGCAGTACAATAGCGTTTCTGTTTGGGGGCGACTTGGTCTCGACAGGGGTTGCGAAGCAGTGCAGGGCATACCGAGGACTGGTTACCTCGTAAAACCATCCAGATAGCAATAAATGCTAACGATGAAGCTTACGCTCTCGCAGCGTAATACCTAGAAACTTAATAACTTTCTAGCTCCACACCGCCTCGTCCCTGGGGCGGGCCGGCAACGGCAGTGGAGTCACTCACAGGGAATCGCGTTACGTCGGGTCACTTGGCGCAACGTTAAAAATAGGTGACTCGCTTTGCCGAAGCGCGTGCGTCCGCGTCGGCAGGGTCAAAACCAAATGGCTGCACTAAGTATGTAGAACTGTCTGTAGAGGACTTCTGGACGCGGGTTCGATTCCCGCCGCCTCCACCACCAATAAAAATGCCACCGCAAGGTGGCTTTTTTATTGGTGTTTCAGATGCCGTATCGAACCCGCGGGACGCGGGGCGAGTCAGGGTTGCGGCGAGCATGCTCGCCGCTGCCGAGCGCCGGTGCGCTTGCAAGCGCACCGGCCGGGAGACTCCCGCCGCCTCCACCACCAATAAAAATGCCACCGCAAGGTGGCTTTTTTATTGGTGTTTCAGATGCCGTATCAAACCCGCGGGACGCGGGGCGAGGCAGGGTTGCGGCGAGCATGCTCGCCGCTGCCGAGCGCCGATGCGCTTGCAAGCGCATCGGCCGGGAGATTCCCGCCGCCTGCCTGCCAATACATTCTCAGCAAGGCATGACACCGCCACACGGCAATGCTCAGAAGTCGTATCCCGCACCAATTGCGGCGAGGATGGCGACGAACACCACCAGTGGCACAACGAACAGTGCAATCGGCAGCCAGCGTGGCACCGGTCTTCCCGGTATGCCGCCGTTGTAACGTGCAGCCCAGGCGTCAGCGCTCATGAAGCCGTAACGATAAGCTTCCAGCGAGGCAAGCACGCCAGGTACGCCGGTCCAGCAAAACAGCAGGTACAGCATGCCCAGATAGGGCTCGCCGAGATAGAAGTGATGCAGGCCGAAGTCGCCGAGCAGCGCGGCCAGGAGCACGGCACGGGTCTGATCCCTCGAGAGCCGGGAGGCGGGAATCGGCTGTTTCATATGCGGGCTTGCTCCTGCCAAAGTTGCTGGTCGAACGCGCGTGGCATGCGGCTGACTCGATGTTTCCAACCTCAAGCGGCGAGGCTTCAGCGCCCCGATTGATGAACGGACAAGCCTGGAGACGGCAATGTCGCACACTATCCGATCCCGGACAGGAAGGAGCTTCCAATGAAACTCGATCGCGATCACATCAACCCGCTCAGGCGGCGCATGCTGCTCGGCGCACTGGCATGCGCGGCGCAACCGGCGCTGGCGCAAAACCGGGCGCCAACGCCGCCACAAACCGAAGGACCGTTCTACCCTGATCGGCTGCCGCTCGACCAGGATAACGATCTGACCATGGTTACCGGCCATCCATTCCCGGCGGCGGGTGAGATCACCGATTTGACCGGGCGCATCACGGATCTGAACGGTAAGCCCCTGCGCGGCGTGGTCATCGAGATCTGGCAAGTCGACAACAACGGCCATTACCTTCATACCGCCGATCCCGGCGCTGACAAGGATGCAAACTTCCAGGGCTATGGCCGCTTCGAGACCGGTCTGGATGGCACCTACCGTTTCCGCACCATCAAGCCGGTGCCGTATCCCGGGCGCACGCCGCATATCCACGTGAAGCTGCAGCGTGGCGGCCGCGAATTGCTGACCACGCAGATGTACGTGCAGGGTCATCCGCTCAATGAACGCGACGCGATCCTGCGCGGCATCCACGATGCGCAACAGCGTGCCTCCGTGCTGGTGCCGTTTCTCCCGAGCCGCGAACGGCCCGCAGAGCTGACAGCCAGGTTCGATATCGTGCTCGGAATCACACCGGTATCGTGAAATGTGCATCCCGGGACAATTGCCCGGGCATCTCGGCGCATCATTTTTTGCGCAATGTTTCCTGTTTCCCAAAGACAAGACAACATGCGGTGTTTTATCCTGTGCGGCCGACACCCCCGCCAACCCAACGGATGAAATCCGCCGTCTCGAAAACCGCAGGCAAGCGCACGGAAACCCGAGCGGATCGTGCATTGATGCACGCCAGCCTGCTTCTGCTGGCGCTGCTGCTGCATCTGCAACTGCTGCAATGGCTTGCGCCGCATTTCACGGCGAGCGGCGAACGCGTGCAAGAGCGCGTGCTCCGCATCAGGACCTTGCCGGCGCCCGCCATGCCAGCCGCCAAAGCGCCGATTGCGCCGGTAAAATCGGAATCGCATCGTGCCGATACGCCGGCACCGGCCGCCGTTTCCCGAACGGATCCGATACCAGCTCCCACGCCCGCCGAGAAATCCGCCACGGCACAGCTCGCCGCGCCACCCTCCTTCACCCACTCGCTGCATGCGCTCACGCGCCAGCCCGAGCTGCAGGGCGACGGTCCGCAACTGGTGCAGCTGCCCGAGGACATGCAGCAGCCGGGCAGCATCCTGCTGCGGCTGTTCATCGACAGGCATGGCATCGTCAATGGCGTGAACGTGTTGCGCTCAACGCTTCCGCGCGAGATCGAAGGCCAGATCGTGCTGCAGTTCTACCGGGCGGCTTATCGGCCCGGGGAAATCGATGGCGAGCCGGTGGACAGCGAAATGCTGCTCCAGATCTCCACGCAGTAAGGAAGCGATCCCTTACCAGCAGGCCCCGATCGACGCAGCCGTCGCTGGCGATTTCGCGCCGGTGCTGTCGAGCTGCAGCGTGCCGCAGGGCGCGCTGGCATTGCTCGGCGTGGCGGTGATCTTGTAGGCATCGGTGATCGTGGTGACGCTGCCATCGATGGTGCCGGCCTCGACCTTGATCTTGTACTTGAAGTTCGACGCGCTGCTGCCGGTGTAATTGGTCCAGCCCGACGGCGCCGCCGCCGGCGCTTCAGCATAGGCGAGATAGCTGCCGTTGTTGGTGTAGTAGCGTTCCTGCGTCTGCGCGATGTCGAGCATTGCGGTCTTGGCTTCGGCGAGCTCGCCGCGCTGCACATAGCTGCGGTAACTCGGCCACGCCACGGCCGCGAGGATGCCGACGATGACAACCGCGATCATCAATTCGATCAGGGTGAAGCCGCGCGCGGCGCGGCGATGGCGGATGGGGAAATGCATGAGGTCGTCCTTCATCGATTGATCTGGCGCCAGTCGAGGCGGCCGAAGCGGCCCGGGTTGGTCTTGGCCACGCAGACCGGCGTGGAGTCGCCAACCGCGGCCGGAAAGCAGGTCAGCCCGTACAGCGCGGCGCTCGCGGTCGGCCCTTGCAGATTGCGCACGAACCCCCAACCCGGAATGAAGCTGCTGTCGCAGGCAATGCCCGAGGTGCCGCCGCAGACCTGGCGCGTTGCGGCGGTCTGTCCGCTGACGATCGCCTGCCCGGCCGCGCTGGCATTGAATGTGGCGCCATTGTCAGTCGCGCCGCCGGCGATGGTCCGCGACGACACCACCACGTTCACCGCCTGCGTGCCGGAATTCGGCACCGTGCCGGTGGCGATAAAGCCGGTCGCATTGTTCGGGAACACATACACCGGGCTGCTCGGCGCGCCGCCATACAGCGTAGCCAGGTTGTATTCGATGCCGATGGTGTTGCCGGTGCAGGGATCGGTGGCGGGCATGAGCGTGGTGAAACTCACCACGCCGCCGGAGGTGGAAAGCGTCGGCGCGCTGGAGCGGGTGCGCTCGCCGCTGCCCGGCAGATCGAATACCCAGCCCAGTTGCCGCTGCCCGGTATTGGATGGCGCCACCAGGGCCGACGGACACAGCGCGGTTGCGGCCGTGGTCTTGGCCACGCCGGCATAGTTCGGCTGGCAGTTCGACATCACGCCGTAGCAGCCATCCGTGCCCGCGGTGCAGGCCACGCCGGCGGACGTCACATAACTCAACATTTGCTGCGGCTGCAGCTGCGAACGGGCGACCGTAGTCGCATGATCGTCGCGGTCCCAGATGCCGTAGAGGCTTTCGGTGTTGAACGGCCCGAACGGGTCGGCCACATCGACCCAGGAGCCGGTGCCGAACAGCACCATGTAGCCGCCCTGCGGATGCGCGGCGACTTCGATGCCGGTGGTGATCTGCTGTACCGCGCCGCCGCTGGTCTTCGCGGTGAACAACGGCGCTGGCTGGCTGTTCGCCGCCAGGTCGACTTTCCAGTTGCCCGGCGTGGCCGACGACAAATCGAGCTTCCACAGCTGGCCGTAGCGATCGCCGGCGTAGAGGATGTCTACTGTGCCATTCTGATCGCGGTCCACGGCGGCAAGTGCCGACACGCCGTTCGGCGTAGAGACCGATTCGCCAGCGGCGGGCAGCGCGATCTTGAAGTAGTTGGTATTCAGGGTCCAGCGCCGGCCGGCGCCGGGACCATCGATGTAGGCGATGTAGACATAGGCGCGGCCGCTGCTGCTGGCGCTGCCGTCGGCGGCGGTATTGTTGTAGCCGCCGCCGAAGATCACCGCCCACTTCCTGTTGTTCAGCTGGCGGATGACCGGCTTGCCGAAGGTATAGCCGAGGTCGGCATCGTCGCGGTCGGTGAATTCCCACAGCACCTTGCTCGTGCCGAAGGCAGTCGGGTCAGTCACATCCAGCGCATAGATGCCCTGCCCGCCCGCGTTCAGGCCGCCGGCCAGTACCGTCTTCCACGAGGCCTGCGCATCGCAGGCGGTGCCGGCAGCATTGCCGAAGCAGGCGTCCGACACCGTCGGGCTGCCGTCGACGAAGAACTTGTGGCTGTAGTTCGGCGACATTAGTTGCGGCAGATTCCGGTACACCGGGCTGGGCACATAGGCGAACAGCTCGGCGCCGCTGGTCGAGGTGGGCGATGGCGCGCCGCTTGCATCGACGGTGTAGGACGCGTCATACGCATGCAGCATGCCGTCATTGCCGCCGACGTACAGCGCGGGACGGCGGTTGCGGTTGGCCTGCGCGAATGCGGCGTAGCCGACGCCGGACAGCGCTGATGGCTGCGCCACGAACACCGGGTTGGAATTGATCACGTCGCCGAGCAGATCCGTCGCGCCGGTGGTTGCCGACGGTGCGCGCGAGCGCCAGCCGTAGTTCGGATTCGGATTGGCCGTGGTCGTGCCCGCCGCGTTAGCTTCCTTCGACTGGTCGCCAAGAATCCAGCTGATGCGGTCCGCGCCGAGGGTATCCGGCGTGCCGAACGGGTCTGCATTCAGGAGCGCCTGCTGGCGCGAAGACAGGCTGCCGAAATGCGCGGCGTCGAAGGCCACGCCGGTGCGCGCATTCGCGGTGCTTTCCGCGCTGCCGTCGGCGGCCAGGCCATCGTTGAAGCTGAACACCTTGCGCGCGCCGAAGGCCGGCAGTTTGGCCGACGCCTTCCACGCCGGCGCGGCCGCAATGTTGCCCGCGATGTCGATCGCCAGCGCCTGCACATCGCCCTGCCAGCCGCCGGAGTTGTAGGTGGCGCGGTAGATGTAGGCGCCGGTGCCGGTGTCGAGCGTGCCCGAGGATTGCGCCAGCGCCGCTTCGTCGCCGATCTGCGCGGCGATGGTGGAAATCGCGCTGCGCACCGAGCTGATCATCGATTGCGGATCGCCGGCGCGCAGCAGGTTCTTTGGCCAGGACACGGTGGAGCCGGTGGCGCTGTAGCCCGGCGGCGGGTTCGAGGCGCAATTTCCCGCGGGCAGCGTGATGCTGCTCATCGCCGGATTGGCCGTGGTCAGCCATTGGCCGGCGGCGTCGTAGGAGTCGGGAATGCCATATTTGGCGGTGAGCCAGAACTGGCTCTGGTAGCCGCAGTCGCGCGCTTCCTGCACGTCGATCACGTAGCTCTGCACATGCTGGGTGCCGGCCAGATCGGGCCGGAAATCCTTGCTCGCCGCCCACCAGGACAAACCCGCCATGCCGAAGCCCGCGCCGCCGGCGCCGGTGTTGGCCGTCGGCAGGCCCGACATGCCTTCGAGCGTGCCGACCGTGGACATCGCGGCGGACACGTTCACGCCGCTGTCGCCGGCCAGCGAACCGTAGTCGGCCGCATGCGCGTTGCCGTTGGCATCGGTGTAGGCATTGCAGACCGAATTGCCCACGGACCCATGCGTGTCGCCCGGCAGGCGCTTGTCGCACCAGGTGTGGACGTCGCCGATGGTGATGATGTAGTTCTTCTGGCAGGAATACTGGACCGGGTCGTCCCAGTTCGTGATCACCGGGAAGCCGTCGCTGTTGGAAGCCTTCGCGCCCTTGTAGAAGTCCGCGGTCGGGTTCTTGCCGCCGCGCAGATACTTCAGCGTCTCGTAGTACAGCTTGCCGACGCCGGGTAGCGGGGAACCATCGCTGGTTCCCGCCCCCTCAGAACCGTGCGTGCGCCTTTCGACGCACACGGCTCAAGCGGATCACTATGCATCCCGTGCCTTTGCTCCATGGATTTGCTGATGACAGTACAAGTGCAGTAGACGTATGTTTTCCCGCTCGTTCCCGCCGCCCCGGCTTCGCCAGACTTGGTGGTGTTCGTGCAGTTCCTCGCCATTAACAAGCGGGGTTCGGCAGACCGGACACAACCCTTTCTGTTTCTTGGCCAAATCCCTTTGCCGTGGCGGCAAGTCGGCAATTTTCACCTTCCTTCGCTCCGACCAATATTCTTGAAGGGATGGGTCGTCAGGCGAGGCACGCCCCTGAATAAGGACATGCCTGACGATAGGCGTCCAACCGAACATCAGGAGATGCGCGTTTGTCCGCTTGTCCCCGAATACCCAATGGTTATCTCTGCCGCGGCGGAGTTTCCCCCAGTATTTCTCGCGGCACCATTTAAAGGATTTATTCGGGTGGCGGTGTTTTACATACCTGACGCAGCGCCGGAACATGAAGGCATCCAAGGTATAGAAAACGTGCTTGGAGACCCCAATTCGGAAGTAATTCGCCCAACCCCGAATGATCGGATTGAGACGTATAAGCACCTGCGATACGTTGTGCCCCTTGAGGGAGCGCCATTCGTCCCGCAGTTTTTTCCGAATCGCTTCCTGCGACTTGCGACTTGGTTTGATTAGCAGCTTCCAGCCCGAACGGCTGGTTTTCTCCGCTCGGTAATGGCGAATGTTATAACCAAGGAAGTCGAAGCCGTCCGTAAGATGGACTATCCGAGTTTTTGACGGGGATAGTCGCAACCCTCGTTCTGCGAACCATGCCGAGATTTCAGCCTTTGCCGCTTGGGCGTCGCTTTCCGACTCGCAAAACACCACGAAGTCGTCTGCATATCTCACCAATGCACGCGGTCCCACGAGTTCCCCTTGGGTCTTGTATCTGACGCCAAGAGCTTTTTCCATCCCGTGAAACACGATGTTTGCCAACAGTGGGCTAATCACGCCACCTTGCGGTGTTCCTGCCTCGGTCGCGTGAAGCTCGCCCACTTCCACGTAGCCTGCTTTCAGCCATTGCCGGATCAGTTCCCTACCGGGAGCTGGGCCGAGGGCCTTAAGCAGAGCCTCGTGTCCGATATTGTCAAATGCGCCTTCGATATCAGCATCCAGCACCCACTTCTTGCGCTTATTGGGTCGTGCAATATTGTAGATTCTGGCGATGGCATCGTGGCAGCCCCGTCCCGGTCTGAAGCCATAACTGGATATTTCAAACTGCGCTTCCCAGTAAGGTTCCAGCGCGTTTTTCATTACCGCCTGCATTGCGCGGTCGATCATGGTCGGGATGCCTAACGGGCGCATCTTCCCATTGGCTTTTGGTATGTAAACACGTCTTGCCGGTTTCACTCGCCACGGTTGATATTGCCCCAAAAGGGACACCAATCGAGCGCGTTCTTCCGGTGTTTTTACCAGCACTTTATCGACACCGGGGGTGTTCTTCCCGGCGTTGACCTGCGTCACCCTGCGCACCGAGACCAGTGCGTTCGAGTGACTACGGAGCATTAGCTTTTGCAGAGAAGCCGCCTTGCGGTGGTCTCCCTGCTGGGATGCCCGGAAGATACGTTGTCGCAGATTGCGCACGCTCTGTTCGGCCCGCGCCCAATTGGTCGCGTTCCAGTCAGTGCGTTCTTCGGTTCCGTTTGCAGTTGCCTGCATCCAACTTTCACCTCAGCTAGCAATCCACACATCACCCTTCGGATGATCCACCAGATTCGCGTCAGCACCCTTTCGGGTCAGGTATTTCCATGCCTTTCAACATGGCCTTATCCGGCAGGTTATGTATTCCCTTTGCCTTTCGGCTGCCGGCCTTCGCTTCTCGAATCCTCCTACATCCGCTGAGGAATTGAGCCTTCCTTACGGTCGGCCTACTACGAGTTGCCTCGCAGACCCCATCGGAGTTCCACGTTCCGCATGACGGAGATACGGTCGGGGTGGGTGCCCTCTGTACGCCGGGATCGTGATGCTCTCCCCCGAGATAACGACCGTCTCAGGGCACAATGATCCAATATCGCCGTGACATCCATCGTTTCGACGACCAACCTTAACGACGCTTCAGACAAGGGTTCCTCGCGTCACCCGTCCGACCTTCACCTTGCCCGGCTCGACCGGATGGTTCGGTCTCCCCTTGGGCGTTTCCCCTCGGCTTCGTACCCGTCCATTACTGGTCGCGCACGCGAGGGTGGTGACAGAACTGAGCATTGTTCTGGATCTATATGAGATCACTCCTTTCAAGCGACATCGTGTCGCAAATCGTCATAGGTCTTGTACGACTTCGACACGCTGCCGAACTTGTTGATGTAATTGATCACGCCGGTATTGCTGGTGCTGCCGATGAATGAGTTCACGGTCGCGCTGTCGCCGGCGTCCGGATTGGCATACAGCGTGCCGTCGCCCGCCGCCCATTCCGCGTTCGGATTGGCCACTGTCTGCCCCGCCGAGGAATACATCGTCGGCGCGACGTACTTGGCCTTGGAGCGCAGCACCGCGTTGTCGATGTCGTTGGCCTGGAAATACGAGGTCACGCCGAAACGCATGATGTCGCCGTTCTGCTGGATGGTGCCGGTCGGCTTGTAGCTGCTGCCGTACTGCTTGCAATTGGATTCCAGCGAAACGGTCGGATCGCACACCTGCACCCGCACGTTGTAGGTCTGGCTGCTGCCGAAGGCGACGCTGTACGACGAGACGTAGTAATACACGCCGCTGCTGCTGGTGGTGCCCGGATAGCTCGAGATGTAATAGCTGGCCTGCGTCGTGTTCGACTTGTAGGTCAGCGTGTACTGGGTGTAGTAGGTGTACTTGCCGCCGCCGATCGAGGTACTCGCGGTGCTGCTGTTCCTGACGCTGTTGCTGACATAGGTTTCGTTCGTGCTGGTCGCGCCGCCGGTGGTGAATCCAAAGCTGCTGTTGCAGTAGTAGACGCCCTTGTTGTCGGCCTTGAACGAAGTACAGGTCGCGACATCGCCATTGCTCATCGGGCAATTGATTGCGGTGCTGCCCGACACCGCGCTGCAGCTGACGTTTTCCGAAACCTGGCCGCCCTGCGTGGTCGTGGTGAAGCTGCTCGTGCTGTTGCCGCTGCCCGTGGGCGCGAAGGTGTAGCTGGCGCTGCCGCTGGAGAAGGTGTTGAAGCTCGAGCAGAGATAGGGCGAAGCCGAGGTGCCGCTGCCGCTCCAGGTGTTGCAGGTGCCGGTGGCGCCGCCGGACATCGTCAGGTCGCAGAAGAACGGCGAACTGGCAAAGCTCGGGTTCGCGCAGGTCACCGTGGTTGACGAGGAGCTGCTGCCGCTGCTCGCGCTGGACACGCTTCTTTGCGATGCCGAGGAAGCGGTGATGCCGCCCGCATAGCTGAACGCGGTGCAGAGGTAGGGCGAGGAACTCGTGCCGCTGCCGCTCCAGGCGGTGCAGGTCGCCGTCGTACCGGAACTGGTCAGCACGATGCTGCCGCAGCTGAAGCTGCCGTTGGCAAGCGTGGGATTGTTGCAGTTGGCCACATCGGTGCCGTTGGGCGTGACCAGCATCTGCGCGCCGCGGTTCCAGTTCTGTATCGTCAGCGCCGAGCCCGTCACCGGATACGGCGTGGTGGTGCCGTTTTCGACGAAGGTCTTGTCCGTGAAATTCGATGAAGCCGAACCCTGGTTCGGCAGGTAGGTGCGCTCCAGCACCGTCAGCGACGCGCTGTCGACGACGCGCTGCCCGCCCGTCATCGCATAGCGGAATTCATCCAGGCCGGTCATCGTGGCCCAGTTCAGGAAGTTGCCGCTCCAGGTGCTGCACGCATGGTTGTTGGCCGCGGCGACCGGATAAAAGTAACCGCTCGAGGTGTTGTAGCTGTAGCACTTGTTCGGGTCGAAATAGCCGAGGTATTCGTTCGTCGCCGAGTAATCGCTCGCGCCCTGGTAGGCCGCGGTGATCGCGGTCGGGAATTCGGTGGACAGCGCGAACATCACGTTCGGTGGCACGCCGCCCTTCAGGCTTAGCGGCACGTCGGCCAGCGTGCCGGCCGAGGCCAGTTGCGGCAGCAGCAGGAACAGCGCAGGGATGAGCGCATGGAAAAATCGTGTCATCGCGATGAATGCCTCTTCATTTCTTGATGTCGAGCGGCCGATAGACTTCCTGCAGCACGACGCGGCTGTTGGGCAGGCGGCCGCGACCCTGGGCGGTGATGCGGAACGCCTTGTTGCAGCTGCCGCCCGTGAGCGAGCCGAACGTGGTGCAGACCATCTCGATCATGTAGCGCGGCTGCCAGGCGCTGCGCACGCCGGAAATCTGCGGCGAACCGGTTACGGCGCCGATGACGATGCTGGCAGCGCCCGTGCCGCTGCCGTAGAAGTCGAGCGCATCGACCGGTTGAAAGGTCTGCTGCTGCGCCGACGTGGCATCGCACAGGCCATTGGTGCAGGACAGCGTGAAGTCCAGCGGGTCGACCGGCTTGTACGGCCACTGCCAGGCGCCGGTGATCTGCAGCTCCGCGTCGCGCAGCGCTGCTTCGGCCGCGGCAAAGGCGATATCGAGATCGCGGGCATTGCGCGACACCTTTTCCTCGGACATCGTCGAATTCGCCAGCGACAGGCCGACCATCGTCAGCACCAGCAGGAAGACCAGCGCCGTGATGAGCGCTACGCCGCGCTGCGTCACGCCGGAAAGCTTGCGGATCGTCGTCACTGGCTTCATCGCTTCATTGTCCGCAGTAGCCGAAATTGCGCACCGCGATCTCGGTGTTGAACAGCTTGCGCAAACGGCTGTCCGCCGGCGCAGTGAACTGCGCGCCGGCGTCATTGTTGGCCAGCACCATCGTCGCCGGATAAGCCGGCGCGGCGCTGGTGCCGCCGAAATGCGCGAACGTGGTCGTTCCCGGACCCAGCGCCACCGGGTTCGGGCTGCGCGCCACCAGCGACACCTTCACCGCCGCCACCTTGTGCGCCTGCGCCACCAGCTGCCAGGGCACATAGCGATTGACGATGCCGTCGCTGTCGCTGTCCTCCCCGAACAGCAATTGCAGGCTTTCCACGCCAGCCACCAGCGGCAGCGCGCCCGGATGACTGGCCGTTGCCGGCGCCGGATTGCTGGTGTAGCACCACAGCGTCGGCTCATTGTTGTTGGCCGGATCGGCAGCCACGTACAGCGTGTCCTCGACCAGCGTATTGGCCGCGACCGGATAGCCGTGGCAGTCGGCCAGCGCCACGGTCGCGTTCGCCGCTTCGCCGTAGTAGCGCACCCGCAGCACATCGCTGGCGTTGGCGATCGCGGTCTGGGTGCCGCCGGAAAAGTCGGCGCTGGCCGGATTGATGCTCACGCGGTCGTTGCTGCCCTGGATGGGCGCCAGCGGATTGGGACCGCTCGGACAGAATTCCGCGACCGCGCCGCTGCCGATCTGCCAGGTATTGCGAAAGCCGGCCTTGCGCAATTCGCGGCCGACCAGGTCGGACGCAAAGCGCGCGGTCTCGGACAAGCCCGTGGCATCGTCCTGCGTGCTCTTGACCGCCATCGCGCCGAGATAAACCCGCGCGGTGGCCGCGGCCAGCACCAGCGAGATCGTCAGCGCCACCATCATCTCGATCAGGGTGAGGCCAGCTTCGGCGGCATGCGGATGGCGCTTCATAGTCCGGTCCAGGTGCAGAGCATGCCGCTGCCGCCGGCGGCGAAGCCAGCGGCGGCCGTAGCGCCGCCAGGCGTCGGCGTGCGCGCATCGTCCCAGCACACCTTGACGACGAACTGCCCGGCGCCGCTGCAATTCCAGTTGATCGTGGCGCCGGATACGGCAGGCGCATTGGTCGCGGCCGCGTCGTCGCGGCACACGGTGCCTGCGCCGCGCGGCAGCGCCGCGGCCACCGCGCTTTGCCACATCGCCACGGCATTGCCGACGTAGTCATTGCGCGCGCAGCCGCTCGAACCGAGGCAGGCGTTGGCCGCGGCAGCCGTCGGCGCGGCGAAGCTCGCATCGGTGCCGGTGACACCCAGCGCCGAGGGATTGGCGCGCAACACCTCGGCCATGGCCTGCGCCTGCTGCGCAGCTACAGAGCGGTAGTTGGCGGAACCTGTCAGGCGCAGTCCCTTGCTGGTCAGATTCAGCATGCCGAACAGGCCGACCGACAGCAGCAGCAGCGCGACCATGGTTTCGATCAGGGTGTAGCCGCGCGCTGGTCGCCGCGCCTGATGGCGGCGGGAGGAAGGGCGAATCATGGGCAGGTGACCTTCATCGACGAAGGTCGGCCGCTGGCATCGACCCGCACCTGGCGCCCGCTCGTGCCGGACCCGGCGCACAGCCTGATGCTGCCGCCGGCAGCCGGAGCGCCGCCCTGCAGCAGCCCGCCATAAGGACTGAAGGTGATCACGGCATCGGTGAAGCCGGCCACGGTCGCGCTGAGATTGCCGGAAATGCCATCGGCGAGCTGCAGCAGCGCTTCGCTGCCCGCCTGCCGGCTGCCGCTGCGGTCGACATCGACGAATACCATCCAGCCGCGCGACCAGTTCGCGCCGGACGTGGAACAGCTCGCGCCATGGTCGGTGGTCGGACACAGCACCACCCACGCGCCGCGCGACGCCGCCTCGCTGCGTGCCAGGCGCATCCCGGACAACAGGCTGCCCGCCTGGCTGTCCACGCGCGAACGGATCAACCAGGTGGAAAAACTCGGCACCGCCACCGCGGCTAGAGTGGCCGCGATGCTCAGCGTTACCAGCATTTCCATCAGGGTAAAGCCGCGCGGCGTGATCGGGATTGGGCCAGGGCTAGTCATGCATGCGAAGGCATCGTGGCGTGGTGAAATTCGGAAATGAGCAAGCCTACGCGATATTTTTCCGCATGGAAATAAGAACGGACGTGCATGTATCACTTAACGCACATTTGTTGTGACGTTTTCCTTTCTTGCAACGTGCAGCCGCCCCGGGTACGGGTTTCCGCGCAAGGATGAATGTGACGCCGCGGATTTCTGCGCAGGCTCTACGCCGACCCTCCTTCCCAGCGTGTGCTTGCTCTGCGGAAGTGCCTGCCCTACCCTGCAGCGTCTATAATGGCCGCCGCAACAACAGTCGACTTTCGGACTAATGAGCGTTCAACGAACATGACCCGAAAGCCGTCACTGTTAAAAAGAATGACGCGAACCGGCCGCCGGCGCCCCAATGCACCGACGCACCGACGGCCTCACAGGTTCGCCCGGTTTTCCATCCACACAGGAGACTCCATGTCCGACCTCAATCGGCGCAAATTCCTTGCGCAAGCTGGCGCGCTCAGCCTGGGCGCCGCCATCGCCGCCAAACCCGCCTTCGCGCAAACCGCCGAATACACGCTGCGCTTCGGCAGCAACCTGC
Source organism: Noviherbaspirillum pedocola (assembly GCF_016632335.1). Taxonomy (GTDB): domain Bacteria; phylum Pseudomonadota; class Gammaproteobacteria; order Burkholderiales; family Burkholderiaceae_D; genus Noviherbaspirillum_A; species Noviherbaspirillum_A pedocola. The sequence continues at coordinate 2,913 of NZ_JAEPBG010000017.1, read as the reverse complement.
CGGCCATCCACCCGCTGAACGTGCGCGCCAATGCCGCCGCCGATGCGATCCGCAAGGAAACCAATGGCCGGGTCGATATCCAGGTTCATCCGAACAACCAGCTCGGCTCCGACACCGACATGCTGTCGCAGGTGCGCTCGGGCGCGATCGACTTCATGACCCTGTCCGGCCTGATCCTGTCCACGCTGGTGCCGGTGGCATCCATCAACGGCATCGGCTTCGCCTTCAAGGATGACCAGCAGGTCTGGGCGGCGATGGACGGCGAGCTCGGCGCCCATGTGCGCGGCGCCATCCAGAAGGCCGGCCTGCATCCGTTCGAGAAAATCTGGGATAACGGCTTCCGCCAGATCACCAGCTCCACCAAGCCGATCGCCACGCCGGCCGACCTGAAAGGCTTCAAGATCCGCGTGCCGGTCAGCCCGCTGTGGACCTCCTTGTTCAAGTCGCTGGACGCTGCTCCCGCCAGCATCAACTTCGCCGAAGTCTATTCGGCGCTGCAGACCAAGATCGTCGAAGGCCAGGAAAACCCGCTGGCCATCGTGCAGACCGCCAAGCTGTATGAAGTGCAGAAGTACTGCTCGCTGACCAGCCACATGTGGGACGGCTTCTGGTTCCTGGCCAACGGCAAGATGTGGAACAAGCTGCCGAAGGATCTGCAGACCATCGTTGCCAAGCACATCAATGCCGCCGGCCTGGCCCAGCGCGACGACGTGCGCCGCCTGAACAACTCGGTCGAAGTGGAATTGAAGGGCAAGGGCATGGTCTTCAACAACGTCGACAAGGAAGCGTTCCGCGCCACGCTGAAGAAGGCCGGCTTCTATAGCGAATGGCAGAAGAAGTACGGTCCGGAAGCCTGGGCGCTGCTGGAGAAATACACCGGCAAGCTCGGCTGAGCACTTAACCTCGCAGGAAAAACCGATGCAAGCCACCACCACCGACCATGCCGGCTTCGGCATGGCGGCGCGCCGCCCGTTCTTCGCGCTCGCGGATCGCGCCATCGCCTGGATCACCGAAGTGCCGGCGGCGCTTCTGGTCGCCGTCGAAATCATCGTGCTGCTCGCCGGCGTGATTTCGCGCTATGTGTTCAATGCGCCGCTGACCTGGTCCGATGAACTCGCCTCCATCCTGTTCCTGTGGCTGGCGATGCTCGGCGCGGTGGTGGCCTTGCGCCGCGGCGAGCACATGCGCCTGACCACGCTGGCGCAGCGCCTGCCGCCGCGCGCGCGGCGGGTGGTGGCGCTCGGCGCGGAACTGGTGGTGGCGGTCTTCCTGCTGATGATCATCATGCCGGCCATCGAGTACTTCCAGGACCAGCTAATGATCACCACGCCGGCGCTGGAAATCCAGGATGGTTATCGGGTGCTGGCCATTGCCACCGGCGCGGCGCTGATGATCGCGATCACGCTGCTGCGGCTGGCCGAGCGCAGCAAGCCGGGCGAACTGATTGCCATGCTGGCGCTGTTTGCCGTCCTCATCGCCGGGCTGTGGCTGGCGCGGCCGGTGTTCTTCAAGCTTGGCAACATCAATCTCCTGATCTTTTTCGTTGGTTTGGTGGCGATCAGCGTGGCCTGCGCGGTGCCGATCGCGTTCGCTTTCGGCGTGGCTACGCTGGCCTACCTGGCGCTGACTACCAATACGCCGCTGACCGTGGTCGTCGGCCGCATGGATGAAGGCATGTCCGGCCTGGTGCTGCTGTCGGTGCCGCTGTTCGTCTTCCTCGGCCTGTTGATCGAAATGACCGGCGTGGCCAAGGCCATGGTCGATTTCCTCGCCGCGCTCCTGGGCCATGTGCGCGGCGGCCTGGCCTATGTGCTCTTGGGCGCGATGTACCTGGTGTCGGGCATCTCGGGCTCGAAAGCGGCGGACATGGCCGCGGTGGCGCCGGCGCTGTTCCCGGAAATGAAGCGGCGCGGCGCCGATGAAGGCCGGCTGATCGCTCTCTTGTCCGCCTCGGGCGCGATGTCGGAAACCATACCGCCGAGCCTGGTGCTGATCACGATCGGCTCGGTCACGGGCGTGTCGATTGCGGCGCTGTTTACCGGCGGCCTGCTGCCGGCGCTGGTCGGCGCGGCGGCGCTGGCAGTGGTCGTGTTTTTCCATAACCGCGGCGAAAATCTCGACGGCGTGGCGCGGGCCAGCGGCGGCCAGATCGTGCGTTCCTTCCTCATCGCGCTGCCGGCGCTGGCCCTGCCCTTCGTGATCCGCGCGGTGGTGGTCGAAGGCGTGGCCACCGCCACGGAAGTCTCGACTGTGGGCATTGTCTACACGGTGCTGGTGGGCCTGTTCATTTATCGCCGTTTCGACTGGAAGCGGATTTATCCGATGCTGGTGGAAACCGCGGCGCTGTCCGGTGCGATTCTGTTGATCATCGGCTGCGCCACCGCGATGGCGTGGGCGCTGACGCGTTCCGGCTTTTCGCATCAGCTCGCGTCAGCCATGTCGGCCATGCCAGGCGGACGCGCGGGCTTTCTGGCGGTATCGGTGCTGGCCTTCATCGTGCTGGGCAGCGTGCTGGAAGGCATCCCGGCGATCGTGCTGTTCGGCCCGCTGCTGTTCCCGATCGCGCGCGCCATCGGCGTGCATGAGGTGCATTACGCGATGGTGGTGATCTTCGCCATGGGCCTGGGTCTGTTCGCCCCGCCCTTCGGCGTCGGCTTCTATGCCGCCTGCGCCATCGGCCGGGTGAATCCGGATCATGCGATGCGCCACATCTGGCCGTATCTGGCGGCGCTCTTCGTCGCGCTGGTGCTGATCGCGGCGGTGCCCTGGATTTCGATCGGATTCCTCTAGCGCGGTTGTCGAATTAATGTAGGGTATAACCGCAGAGCTGGAACCAGCTTTTGGCATCGGACTCGGTAATGTGGTCAATAGCTTGTTTGAGCGCCTCGTCGAGGGCGGTGCGCGTGCGGGCTT
>NZ_JAEPBG010000016.1:60385-139578 GCF_016632335.1 Noviherbaspirillum pedocola | reverse complement strand
CGCCCGGAGCGGGGCGCGGCTAAACTCGCTACGCTGCGCTTCGCTCAGACAGACGCCGCACCTTTTCCCGCTCCGGGCATCGCCGTCACGGCGCAATCAACGGGGGTTAAAAGCAACGGCAACGGCACTGCAACTGCAACTGCAACTGCAACTGCAACTGCAACTGCGCCATACCCTTATCTCGCCATGCCAAGCTCATGTCGCACTACCGACGTCCTGAAAAATCATGCGACGTCACCTTGAAAGGGCTGGCTTGCCAAGCTCAACAGAGCTTCGAACACCCACAGGCGCTCGAAGTCCCGGCTGTAGTCCCGGCTGTCGTCCCGGCCGTCACCCCACCTTCTGCGCCGCCTCGTCAGTGGTAACGAAGGCATCACAATGGAAGTCGTCTGCAGCCAAACCCGCCTGCCCGACAAAATCACGCCGCGCCGCGTTGATCATGGCCGGCACGCCGCAGGCATACACCTCATGCCCGGCAAGCGAAGGAACGTCCTCAAGCACGGCAAGATGCACGAAACCGGTACGGCCGGTCCAGCCTTCCTCCGGCTCGGACAGCACCGGCACGAAGCGAAAATTCGGATGCTGCTGCGCCCACTTCTGCGCCACCTCAGCTTGGTATAAATCCTTGCTGCGCCGACCGCCCCAGTACAGCGTCATCGGCCGATTCGTCAGCTTGCGCTTGAATGCGTCTTCCAGGATCGAGCGTATCGGCGCAAAGCCGGTGCCGCTGGCAACGAAGACGATGGGCTTGTCCGAATCTTCGCGCAGATGAAAGTCGCCGAAGGGCATTTCCAGCTTCACGATATCGCCGGCCGCCGGGTCCGCATCGAGATAGGCCGAGAACCTGCCATTCGGCACATGGCGCACATGCAACAGCACGCCATCATTTTGATGCGGCGGATTGGCCATCGAGAAGCTGCGGCGCGATCCATCCTCCAGCAGCACCTGCAGATACTGGCCAGCCTTGAACTTGACCTTGGTGCCCGCCGGGAAACGCAGATGCAGCACCGAGATATCGTCGGCTGCGCGACTGACGCGGTACAGCTTCGCCGCCACCTGCTTCTGCGCATTCGGATCGATCTTCGCGATCGAGCGCGGCGCGATCCTCACATCGGAAATCGGCCGGGCCTGACACAGCAGCGTGCAGCCCGCGCCCCGCTCTTCCGCGGTGATGCCTTCCAGCGCGCCCGGCGCATCGATGCTGCCTTCGACCACCTTGCCCTTGCAGCTGCCGCAAATACCGGTGCGGCAGGAATACGGCAGCTCATAGCCCGCGGATCGGGCTGCATCGAGTATGGTCGTGCCGGGAGCGCATTCGAAGCGGATGTCGCTGCCTTCGACTTCAATCTGATAAGTCATGTCCTGTTCTCCATGGGCGCGTTGGTCTCGACCGTTGCGAGCAGCGCCAGGGTTTCGATCACGGATGCCGGATCGGCGATGCCGCGTCCAGCGATATCGAAAGCGCAGCCATGGCCAACACTGGAAAACAGCACATCGGCGCCGATCGACAAGGCGCTCGCGCGCAGCGGACTCAGGAGCTTGACCGGGATATGGCCCTGGTCATGGAAGATCGCCAGATACGCATCATGGCGGCGCTGCCCGAGCAACAGGTCGGCGCCTGCAGGGCCGTCAGCGGCGATACCCATCGCGCGCAGCCGCGCGACCGCGGGCTTCGTGATCGTTTCATCGTCGTCGCCAAACAAGCCGTCCTCGCCGGCATGCGGATTGATGCCGAACACGCCCAGCGTAGGCTTCGCAATGCCGAGCCGACGCAAGGCCGCCACCGCAGCCACGCCAGCTTCGACTACCAGCTCCTGAGTCAACCGTGCCAGCGCATTGCGCACCGATTCATGCAGCGTCACATGCGCAATGCGCAGGCCGCCCGCCGATAACATCAGGAACACCTCGTCCTCGCGCTTGCCGCACAGCCTCGCGATCAAGCCCGGATATCCGGAGAAGGCAATGCCGGCCGCGTTCACCGCGGTTTCCGAATGCGGGCAGCCGATTACGGCATCGACACGGCCGGACTGCGCCAGCCGCACCGCTTCGCTCACATACTCGACCGTCGCACGACCCGCCAGCGCATGCACCCGGCCCGGCTGATAGTGGGCCGAATCGAGCGCTTCAACGTTCACATGCGCGATGCGTCCGGTGCCCTGTTCCGCTTCATCGAGTGAGCACAACTCCACGCTTGGCGCATAGCGGCGCAGGCATTCACGGATGATGTAGCCGTCGCCGACCAGCACCGCCTGCGCATTCGATTCCATCGTTTGCGCAGCCGCCTTCACCGCGATTTCGGGTCCGATGCCATTCGGGTCACCGATGGCTATAGCGATACGCTTCTTCATCGCGCGCCCTTGTTCAAAGCGGAATCGCCAGCAGCGTATCGATGGCAACGCTGTCGCAGACCACGATACGCTCGGCGAACTGCAGCCGGCCGGACTCGGCGACGATGCGGTCGATGTACTTGCCGGTGGCGAACACATCGGTCTTACCGCCGCGCATGATGCGCGCCACGATGAACGGTGTCTCGACGCTCGCTGCGGCCGCATCGCTGCTGACGATGAAGGGCGCGCCGGTGATATGGCGATACGACTGACGCTCGTACACATTCGCTTCGCGCAACGCCGCCACGCGGTCCTGCAGCATGCCGCGCGAATCGGCGTAGATCATGCCGGCTTCCAGGCCTTCACGATGATTGTCCGCAGTCGTGACCTTGTACAGGCAATCCTCGGTAAAGAACGCCGGCCAGGCTTCGAGCTGATCGTCATCGATGCAGCGCGCATAGGCCGCGTTCAAGGTATTGAGTTGTTCGTAATTGATTGCCGCTGCCATGTCAGAGCCCCATGAGATTGCGATAGGCTTTCCAGAAGCCGCGCACCGAGGTCTCGGTCGCGCGGTAGTTCACCGATTCGACGCCGGAGCCGCCCATTTCGACGATGGCTTTTTCCTCGCCGGCGCTGGCCACGCCGCGCTGCACGAAGCCGCCGACCGCGCCGTCTTCCATCGATACGAAGCCGGCCGCGCCGATCAGATTCGATTGCTTCAGGCGCATCTTGCGCAGTTCCGGGGTGTCATCCTCGAAGCCGAAGTAGGTCCAGTTCAGCTCGGTGCTTTCCTGGCCCTTGGGCAACACCTGGCGGATCGCCAGGCAGTTCTGGATCTGCTGCAGCACGAAGCCGGGAAAGACCGACAGGATCTGCAGCGTCACGCCATCGCCGAATTCATCGCAGCCGTCGAGCAGGCTGGGGTCGGCCAGGCGATAGTCTTCCTTGTCCGAGCGCAGCTTCTCGGCGCTGTATTCGGCATCCTTGGCCGCGTTCGGATCGATCGCGGAGTAGGACACATGATGGCCGCCATCCTCGCTGACGATCACGCCGCCACGCTGCGACAGGCGGTTGATGCGGAAGGTGGTGAAGAACACATGCAGCAGGCTCGCGTGATACGAATCCTTCACATTTTCGAAGTACAGCTTCCAGTTGTTCGGCAGCATCTGCTTGAAGCGGCCGATGACCTGCACCGGCTTGTGCATCACGCGCTCGATGCGGGAAGTGATCTCTTCGCCGAGGTATTCCTCGATCGGCGGCACATCCTCGTCAAGACTGCCGAACACAAGGCCGCAGAACACGGCGGTGCGCAGCTTGCGCGGGCCATGCGCTTCCATGCAGAAGGAATCCGGCATGCCGCCCCTACCGTTGACGCCGTTTTGAAAAGCCACGCCCTTCAAATTGCCTTCGAGGTCATAGCGCCAGGCGTGATAGACGCAGGTGAAGTCTTCGGCATTACCGCGATCTTCCAGCGCAATCAATGCGCCGCGATGCGCGCAGCGGTTTTCGAAGGAATAGATTTCATCATCATTGCCGCGCACCACGATGACCGGCATCTCGCCGATGAAGGTGGTACGGAAATCGCCGCTCTTGGGAATCTCGGCTTCCAGGCAGAGATAGTTCCAGGTCGGGCCGCCAAAGATCTGGTTCTGTTCGGTCTGATAAACCGAGGCATCCTGATAGACCCAGTAGGGAATACGCGTCACATCCTCTTCCCAGTTGCGGGCGGGCTTGTCGCGCATATCGTGCAGCGTGCTGATGTTCATGGTCGCGTTACCTCGAATGAGCCGGCAGAGAGAAGGCTCTGCATTGCGGCGAAGTGTAGGAGCGCGGTTTCGGGAGGGTCAATTCGAGGCGGGGTTTAGTTCGCATAGCGAACTTGGGCGCTCGCTGGCGGTGGCGACGCAGTTATCTGCCGAGCCGCCTGCGGCTCGATTGGTTGAACGGTCGCTGGATTTGTTCCTTGCGGAAAGCTGTGGCCTGAGCATGCAGGCACACTACTGGGAATTTGGCGCGATGAGGAACCACCGCGATAGGCTGATTTCGGAATGTTTGATTCAGCAGCCGGAATAGTCAGCGATGAGGTAATCAGTGAGATGCGGGCTCAACGCTACAAGGTGCGCGTAGCCCTGTATGGCACTGCCATCATCATGATCTGGCACGAGCGCGGCTTCGGCCGCATCCGTCCATGGACGTCGCCCTCCCCCTTCCCAGTTGCGCCGCATTCGTGCAACTGGAAAAGCCCGGCCCACTCTCCGGCGCATCGTGCCGGCCGTACCCTCGGGCTACATCCGCAAACTCAGCGTCTTCATTTTGCGAGCATTACGACGCGCGGTTCCGTGCGCTACTTCACATAGGATCACGCATTACCAAGCATTCGACAGGACAGCTGCATCGTTTGCTCAGGACATCGCTTTCCCAATTCCATCGCTGGGGACTGCGGCGGCAAAACGCTGTCGCTGAGACACTTTTTCACACGAGAAGCTTGCGCAAGAACAGGCGCCATGCGATTCGCATCAGCTACATGGGGCCAATACCTCGCATGCTTACTGCGGGCATGGAAGCCATCTCCTATGCTGGGCTAGCGTATGCGGCACGTTTCGCTTTACATGAAGCAGTGCAGTCGCACGCACCGGCAAACTGAGCTTTGCGCGAGGACGTGATGACGCAGGAAAATCTATTGATCGCCGGCGCGGGACCCACCGGGCTGGTGCTGGCACTGTGGCTGGCGAAGATGGGCATACACGCGCGCATCGTCGCCAAGTCAGCCGGACCTGGCACTGCTTCGCGGGCAGTCGTGGTGCAGGCGAGGACGCTGGAGCTGTATCGCCAGGCCGGCCTCACCGAGGCCGTCATTGCACGCGGTCACGAGATCGATGCGCTGCACCTGTGGGTCAAGGGCGAGAAGCGCGCGCGGGTGCCGTTCCATGCAATCGGCGCGGATCTGACGCCCTATCCCTTTGTTCATGCCTTCCCTCAAGACGAGCACGAGCGCCTGCTGCTGGACCGCCTGCGGCAAGAAGGCGTTGAAGTCGAATGGAACACCGAAGTGCTCGCTTGCGAGAACGTCGACGAGATTGTGCACGTGAGCTTACGCAAGCCGGACGGGACCGAGGAAGATTTCGAGGCGGCGTACCTGATCGGATGCGATGGCGCGCATTCGAGAGTGCGCGCCAGCGTTGCGCAGGACTTTCCGGGCGGCACCTACAAGCAGCTGTTCTATGTCGCCGATATCGAAGGCAGAGGCGAAGCTTTCGATGGCGACATCCATCTCGATCTCGACACCGAAGATTTCCTCGGCGTATTCGGTCTGTCGCGCGACGGACGCGCACGTCTGATCGGCACGATACGCGAGGATCGCATTGCCGATGCCGATACGCTTGGATTCGACGATGTGAGCCATCGCGCGATCGACGATCTGAAGCTAAAGGTGGATAAGGTCAACTGGTTCTCCACCTACCATGTGCATCACCGCGTGGCGCCCAGTTTCCGCGCTGGGCGCATCTTCATTGCTGGCGATGCGGCGCACATCCACAGCCCGGCCGGCGGCCAGGGCATGAACACCGGCATCGGCGATGCGATCAACCTCGCATGGAAGCTGGCAGCGGTGCTGAAACGCCAGGCTTCCGATCGCCTGCTCGACAGTTACGAGGCCGAGCGCATCGGGTTCGCGCGCCGCCTGGTCGAGACCACGGACCGGGTATTCACCCTGGCAACCACTGAAGGCCATGTCGCCGAGATGGTGCGTACACGCCTGGCGCCGGTAATTGCGCCGCTGGTAATGGGATTGCCCGCGGCAAGGGAATACCTGTTTCGCACGGTGTCGCAGATCATGCTGAACTATCGCAACAGCATGCTCTGCAACGGCAAGGCCGGACATATCCATGGCGGCGATCGCCTGCCATGGCTGCACGGCGAAGGCTTCGACAATTACGAGAACATGCATTACATCGGCTGGCAGGTTCATGTGTATGGCCAGGCCAGCACGGCGCTGCGGCAATGGTGCGACTCGCATGGCTTACCGCTGCATGAATACCCATGGCGCACGGAATTCGCCGCGCATGGCTATGCGCGCAATGCGCTTTATCTTCTGCGGCCGGATACCTATGTCGCGCTGGCGGAAGAATCGGGCAGCGCCAAGGCTATCGAACGCTATTTCATGCAAAGAGAACTCGTATCGGACGCGATGATTGACTAGAGCGTATTCGCCCTGACTGGACTCAACGAGGGTGTAGCAGGGAATTCGCGGAGCACTGCTCCGCGCCTGCGGAACCGGCCCGGCTTGCAAGCCGGGCCGTGGCAGGCGCATTGCCGCCGGCACTGCGGCCGGCGTCGTGAGGCTGGTCGGGGCGAATACGCTTTAGGGTTCAGCCGATCGCTTCATGATGTCCGCCAGGTCAGAGCGCGCGTCGAAACCGCTCTTGCCTTCGCGATAGAGCGCGCCGCCTATGCATATCAGCGTCTCGAAGTTTTCCTTCGACAGCTTGCCGCGCGATTCGGCAAGCATCTGCGCCAGATCGAGAATCACGGCGCTCAGTGCCGGCGCATCTGCCGCCGGCTGCAAGGTCTCGGCATGGGTTCTGAACATGTCGAGGATGTCGTCCTGTGTCATGGGCACTCCGCAATGAATTGATGCAGTGTATGCCTGTATGCGCTGCACCCGTGTGGCTTCTCGTTGCATCAATGCGCACGCGCATTGATGCAACGGCATAGGCCATCCTGCGTCAAGGCAGGTCTCTGCGCTCAGGCTTGCGGCGTGCGCTTTGGATGCGCGAGAAAGAAACGCAGCATCTCCGCCGAGGCATCGGGCCCCTTGGGATCCGTGTAGGAACCCGAGGTGCTGCCGCCTGACCAGGCATGGCCGGCGCCATGGATCAACCAATGCTCGGCACTCACCTTGCCGTCATCGTCGTGGTAGACGGATTGGGTGTAGGTCCGTCCCGAGCCCGTTCGGCCACGCGTCGCGCCGTTCTTGCCGGCACCGGCATGCGCGCGCCAGGCTTCAAGCGACATGCCCATGGACTGCGCCAGCGCTTCGCTGCCGTTGTCGGGATGGACGGTGCGATCCCGATCGCCATGGAAGACGATGGCCGGGACGCGATGCCGGTATGGCCGAACATGGGTCTGCCTGCCGCCCTTCATCGCGCCGAATGCCGATGCCACGTCGCGCGCACATCCGGCCGGCAGGCCGGAATGGATGCCGACGGCCGCGTAGACATCCGGATGAGTATCGGCCAGGATCGCCGCCATCGCGCCGCCTGCGGACAGTCCGGCGACATAAACCTTGTCAGCGTCAACGCCGTATTCGCGGATGATTTTTTCCGTCATGCCAGCGAGGATGGACGGTTCGCCATGGTCGCGGCGCTGATCCCCGGGCTGGAACCAGTTCCAGCAGTTCGAGCCATTGTCGCGCTGCTGCTGCGCCGGATAGAGCACCAGGAAGCCATGCTGCTCGGCCAGCTGATTCATGCGCGTGCCAGCAGCGAAATCTTCCGGGTTCTGCTTGCAGCCATGCAGCATGACGACAAGGGGCATGGACCTGGCGGCGGCGTCGACCTTGGCAGGCACATACAGCCTGTAGGCGCGCGTTCCCGCACGATTGCTGAAGCTGCCCGACAGGAAGCGGCCAGGTGCGCCGGTGCGGCTGTCCGGCGAGACGGCATCCGTCGTCTCCACGGTGTCGATGTTCTGCTTGAACATGGAAGCCGTGCGCCGCCACAGCTTGTGCGCAGGCGATGCTTCGCCGGGCGCTTTCACGCGATCTTTAGAGGGCTCCGGCCGCGCCGCTTCCGGGTTGATATCGACGAATCTGGCGGGAGCTTCGGCCTGTTGCTCCTCCCCGCCTGCAATGCCCAAGGCGCGCTGTATTGCCGCGGTCGCTGCCGCGGGGCCGGCGGTGTGCAGCAGGCTGGTTGCCTCCTGCATCCGCGTGAGGAAATCTTCATTGAGTTTCATAGTGTCCTTGTGTTTCCTGAGTAAGTGGGATCAACGGATGCGACCCGCAAGGGCCGCCTTGACCGCCGCGCTGGCCTGGAACACGCCGAGCACGGAGACGGACTTGATCGTCTCCTGCGCCAATTCCGGGCTCACGTCCGGCGCGATGCTGGCCATGCCCAAGACCTGGATTTCCAGTACCTCGCCATTGCGCCGCACCGTCTCCAGGTCCGCGCGCGAGAAATGCTGCAGGCCCAGCACCAGGCTCTTGCGGCTGACGGTTTGCCGAATCACGTCCGCATGCAGATTCAACCCGTTGCGTATCGCCGTACGGATGAAATCGCTGCGATTGGAATAGAAGCCTTCCTGCACCAGCAGATCGATCTGCCCGAGGTCGACTGGACCGAGATTGATCGTGATCTTTTCCGTATCGCTGTTCTTCTGACGTAGCTCTTGCATGCCTGCCTTTCCTGTCAATCCGGGTTCCCTGATCGGACGTCTTTTGTACCGTTACCACCTTAAGACCATCTCCTAACCATCCAAATGGATGGCTTATGGATGGTCAGCATACGCGTCCTGCGCTTCAAGTCAAGAAAAGGCTTCCTTATTCACTGCATGCAAGCTCTCGAAGCGGCTTCGCAAGGCGGGAACTCGACAGTAGAGGCGGCAACTCATGGCGGGATCTCCTGATTTACCGAAGAATTCTCTCGGAATTATTCTGTTTTTCAGAGCAATCCTGCTTTCTATACTTGCGCTCGCCGAACCGGCCCTTCGCGCGTGATGTGCGCCGCCGCGGCCAGACAAACAAACCAAGGGGAAATCCATGAAACGCATCCTGCTCTTCCTAGCCACCAACATCGCGGTCATGGTGGTGCTCGGCATCTCCGCGAGCCTGCTCGGCGTGAACCGCTATCTCGGCGCGAACGGCCTGCACCTGGGAACCCTGCTTGTGTTTTCCGCGTTGATGGGCTTCGGCGGCGCATTCATTTCGCTGCTGCTGTCCAAGACCATCGCGAAATGGTCGACCGGCGCTCGGGTGATCGAGCATCCGAGCAATGGCACCGAAGCCTGGCTGGTCGGCAAGGTGGCGACGCTGGCGCAGAAGGCCGGCATCGCGATGCCTGAAGTGGCGGTATATGACGGCGAACCGAATGCCTTCGCCACGGGCGCGACCAAGAACAGCTCGCTGGTCGCGGTGTCAACGGGTCTGCTGCAATCGATGTCGCATGAGGAAGTCGAAGCGGTGCTCGCGCATGAAGTCGCGCACATTGCCAACGGCGACATGGTCACGTTGACGCTGATCCAGGGCGTGGTGAACACCTTCGTCACCTTCGCCGCCCGCGTCGTCGGTTACCTGGTTGACGGCTTCCTGCGCCGCGACAATGAGGAAAGCAGCGGACCTGGCATCGGCTACATGGTCACCGTGGTCATATGCGACCTGCTGTTCGGCATCCTCGCCAGCATCATCGTGATGTGGTTCTCGCGCCAGCGTGAATTCCGCGCCGACCGCGGCGCCGCGCAATTGCTGGGCACGCCACGGCCGATGGTCAACGCGCTGTACCGGCTTGACAGCCTGGCGCACGGCGGCCTGCCGAAGAACATGTCGGCTTTCGGCATCGCTGGCGGCGGCATGTCTGAACTGTTCTCCAGCCATCCGCCGATCGCGCAACGCATTGCCGCGCTGCAGTCCTGAGCTCAGGGAAGAGCGCCGCGTCGACCAAAGCGCATCACGCCATCGTCGACGCGGCCATAACGAATCAGCAGCAAGTCACGCAGATAGTTCTGATGCACCCGCCAGGGCGAGCGCGTGCCCTGGCTTGGCAGCGCGCCGAGGCCGCGCTGCACATAGCCCGAGCTGAAGTCCAGCAGCGGCTGAGGTTCAACATCCTTTTCGCGGCGCGGCACCGCGATTTCGACGCCACGCCGGTCCATGCGCCGCAGCAGCCGGCAGACATAGCCGGCGGTCAGATCGGCCTTCAGGGTCCATGACGCATTGGTATAGCCAAAGGCCATCGCGAAATTCGGCACGTCCGACAGCATCATGCCCCGGTAAGCAATGGCTTCATTGATCCGCACCGGCTTCCCATCGACGCACAAGTTCATGCCACCGAGCATGCGCAGCTTCAGGCCGGTGGCCATCACCACCACATCGGCCGCGAGTTCCGCGCCCGATTCCAGCAGCAAACCCCGTGGCGTGAAGCGCGCGATGCGGTCAGTAACGATGGAGGCGCGAGCTTCGCGCAGCGCGGCGAAGAGATCGCCGTCGGGCGCTACGCACACGCGCTGGTCCCAGGGCTTGTAGCGTGGCGAGAAATGGATGCCGGCATCGATGCCGGGACCGAGCTGCTCGGAAGCCATGCGCTGAATCGCCGCCTTCACCCGTTCCGGCCGGCTGCGCGCAAGGCGATACAGCAGCATGCTGGTCATCACATTCTTCCAGCGGGTCAGCGCATACGCCGGCCCTGCCGGCAGCAGCTTGCCGAGTCGTTCGCCGATGCGATCGCGTCCGGGCCGAGTCACCACATAGCTCGGCGACCGCTGCAGCAGCGTGACGTGGGCGGCACGCTCGGCCATCGCCGGCACCAGCGTCACTGCAGTCGCGCCGCTGCCGATTACCACGACGCGCTTGCCGGTGTAATCGAGTTCATGCGGCCAGAATTGCGGCTGCACGATCGCGCCGTGGAAATCGGCTTCTCCCGGGAATTCAGGCCGGTGCGCTTCCTCGTAGCTGTAATAGCCGCTGCAGCAATAAAGGAAGCGGGCCCGCATCGTTTCCGTCGTTCCCGTCTCGCCCGCTGTCTCGATGCTCACGGTCCAGCAGGCCTCAGCGCTCGACCATGCCGCCGCGACCACGCGGCAGCCGAAGCGGATATGCCGGTCGATGCCTGTCTCCATCGCGGCCTCGCGGATGTAGCGCAGGATCGCCGGGCCATCGGCAATGGCCTGCGCATCGGTCCAGGGCTTGAAGGCATAACCGAGCGTATGCATGTCCGAGTCCGAGCGCACGCCGGGGTAGCGGAACAGGTCCCAGGTGCCGCCGATGGCCGCGCGTGCCTCGAGAATCGCAAAGCGCTTGCCCGGGCACTGGCGCTGCAGATGGCGCGCCGCGCCAATGCCGGACAGGCCGGCGCCTATGATCAACACATCGACAAAGTGATCTTCGACGGGAGACGCTTTGAGCATGGCGGGATGGACGGTGCGTGAGGGGGAATGTCCGCGGCAATGTAACCCGACACCACGCCACTGGCAACAAAGCATGCTACTGTCGCGAGCCACGGTTCGCTGGAGCAGAAAGCGACAAAGCACTATCGAAACAGGCAGCAAGGCTCCTCGCGCGATGCACATCGCCTCCCGGCCAACGAACCGGTACCTCATCCTCCCGCCATGCCCTCATGACCATCGACTACTTCGCACTCAAGCATTTCCACATGACATGCGCCGCCCTTTCCGGCGGCTTCTTTCTGCTGCGCGGCGGATGGATGCTGCGCGGCTCGACGATGCTGCAGCGCGCGTGGGTCAAGCGCCTGCCGCATGTGATCGACACCGCGCTTTTGGCGAGCGCGGTATTCCTCGCGGTCATCAGCGCGCAATATCCGCTGGCGCAGCCGTGGCTGACAGCCAAGGTGGGCGCGCTGCTCCTCTATATCGTTCTCGGCTCGATCGCATTGAAGCGCGGCCGCACGCGCACCCTACGCGCGCTGGCGTTTGGCGCGGCGATTCTGGTGTTTGCCTATATCGTCGCCGTGGCGGTGACGAAGCAGCCGCTGGTGCTGAGCTGAGGCATAGCGTGGGCTAGGCCCACTCTATGCGCTTCGCCGAAGCCGGCGTTGCCGCGCGAGCATCAGCGCGGTCAGCACGCAACCGATGCCGGCCATCGTTGCGGCTACCCATTGCGGCGCGGCATACGAATAGCCAAGCGCGAGCGGCACGCCGCCGAGAAAGGCGCCTGCGGCATTGCCGATGTTGAAGCCCGATTGGCCTAGCGAAGACCCGAGCATCTCGGCGCCCTTCGCATTCTGGATCAGCAATATCTGTATCGGCGGCCCCAGCGCCAGCGCATTCGCGCCGGTGGCAAAGGCCAGGACCAGCATCGCCGCCTGATTCGTCGCGAACACGCCATTCGCGCCCAGCAGCAGCATCATCGACACCAGCAGAAAGCCGACTGCCCGCGGCGCGCTCATCCGGTCGGCAAGGCGCCCGCCGAGCTGCACGCCGCAAGTCATGCCTATGCCCACCAGCGTCATGATCCACGGCAGCGTATCCGGCGCAAAGCCAGTCATGCGCGTGAGCAGCGGCGCGATATAGCTGAACCAGGCGAAAAAGCCACCGGTGCCGATCGCGGTAATGCCCAGCGCCAGCCACAACTCGGCGCGGCGGAAAATGGCAAGGTCGCGACGCCATCCTGCGCTGGGCCGGGCCGCAAGCTCGGGCACCCATTTTCTGAGACTGGCCACGGTCAGCAGACCAACCGCAGCGACCATCACGAAAGCGTAACGCCAGCTCAGATGATGGCCGACCCAGGTGCCCAGCGGCACGCCGGCGACATTGGCCAGTGTCAGCCCCGAAAACATCGTCGCCATCGCGGCCGCGGCACGTCCTTCATCGGCGAGCCGGCTGGCCACGATGGCGCCGACGCCGAAGAAGGCGCCGTGCGGCAGGCCGGAAAGAAAGCGGCACAACAACAGCATCGCAAAGCCCGGCGAACAGGCCGATAAGGCATTGAACACGGTGAACAGCAGCATGAAGCCGATCAGCACCCGTTTCGGCGGTTGCGCAGCGAGCATGCCGACCAGAGTAGGAGCGCCAACCACCACGCCGAGCGCATAGGCCGAGATGAGCGCGCCGGCACGTGGAATCGAGATGTGCAGATCGGCGGCAAGGTCGGGCAGGATGCCCATCATGACGAACTCGGTCATGCCTATACCGAAACCGCCCAGAGCAAGGGGAACGAGGCTTTTCTTGATCAATTGATGTCGCAGCAGAGCCGGTCAGAACAGCCGCAAGTCGACTGCGCTGCCATGGCAGCCTGAAAAAGGGCCTGGCACTATAGCGCTTTGCGGTGACCGCGTCCGCTTCATGGTTTCGATAAGACCCATTCGCGCCGGTGATAAGCGCCACGGTACTGGGGATCGATACAACATTCGGAACTTTTCACCGGGCCCTCCACGATGCGCCGTTTCATTGCATGAGGAGAAGATCGTCGTTACACTGCCCCGGCTGCCAGCCCCGTGCGCCGGACGGCTGCCTGGCACGGTACGAGTGTTTTTGGGCAGCGTCGCCAGCGGCACGGGGAGATGGATAAGCGGCTTCGCCCATCAAGCAGGGCTGAACATCAATAACCAACCCCGGCGGAATGTCGGGATAAGAGGAGACAAGGCATGTTAAGTCACGTAATGATCGGTTCCAACGACATGGAACGTTCCAAACGCTTTTACGACGCGGTGCTTGGCGTGCTCGGTGCGGGAGAACCGGTGCGCAACGTAGCGGGCTCGGGCCACACCCGGCTGTTTTACCGGCATAACGGAAGCACCTTCTGCATTACCGAGCCGATCAATGGAGAAGAAGCCAGCGCCGCCAACGGTGGCACCATCGGCTTCAAGTGCAGCTCGCCGGAGCAGGTACGCGAGTTTCATGACGTCGCCGTAGCCAATGGTGGCATCTCCATCGAAGACCCGCCGGGCGTGCGCGAAGGCAGCATGGGAGCGCTGCACCTGGCGTATGTGCGTGACCCGGACGGCAACAAGCTCTGCGCGCTTTATCGAGGCAGCTGAAGCCGTCAGCAAGGCAATGCAGGGCATCAGACTTCACCACCGCGTGATGCCCTGCTGTGGACTCAATACACACGACATGAAGACGACTGCGCGGACTGGCGCATTGTCGAGGTTTTCGCAGGCGCTATGCCTTGCCGTCGAAGCTCAACCCCGAAGCAGGCAGGACTGCCGGCCGCCGTCTTCCATCCCGGACGCGACCGCCATATCCGCGCGCAGCAGATGCAGATCTTTCATCACCTCCTGCATCGTAGCCAACAACAGGGACTGGTTTCTTGTTTCGTATTGCTGTGCTGCCATTGTGGCCATGCGTTCCTGCAGATCGATGATTCTCTGGCTTAACTCTTCGATGTGAGCATCAACCAGAGCCAAATCGGCTTCTTCATGGCTTTCTACTGTCAAGTCTCTCTCCCCTGCCGCCTTGTTATGAATGAGTAAATATTACTGAATATCAACTAATATCAGGCCGGTATTTCGTTGATTTTTCTCAACAAGACAGCAGGTAGCATGGCGCGATAACAAGGCTGCGCGAGCACGGGTTCCACCGCGCGGCGCGGCTGGTGACATGGACGAGTTTTCACCCGCGGCAACATCCGACATAATGCGCGCCGGCACCGACGCAACAGGCGTCGGCAGGGCATTCAAGGTGAGGACTCAGGCAGCATCATGATCAATTGCAGTTTTGTCGAAACCACGCGAGACGCAGCCGCGCCGCGATCAGGCCTGCTGGGCCAGGTGATCTACGGCGGTCATGCGCAGCGCGGCGCTGTCCTGGAACGGTTGCAAGGCATTCCAAGCCTGCGGCTGCCGATGGACCGGGCCCAGGCCGAAGGCTTTACCGAGATCTGGCGCGTCGATGGCACGGTGCATGAAGGCGGCGATGAGGAACTGCTGTATGCGCATGACGGCGAATTCCTTTTTTGCGCCGGCATCATTCCCCCTGCGCCGCGCTATGCCGACGCCACCCGCGAGCTCTATCTGCGCGCTTTCGACCTGGTAGAACGCCTCGGCTATCCCACCATCTTCCGCATCTGGAATTTCATCGGTGGCATCAACGCCGACAATGCCGATGGCCTGGAGAACTATCGCGATTTCTGTCGTGGCCGGGCCGAAGCTTTCGAAGCCGGCCAGAGCCGGCTGCATGGCATGCCCGCCGCCACCGGCATCGGCATGGCGGGCGCCGGCGCGGCCTTTTATCTGCTGGCCTGCCGCTCGGGCGCGGCTGCCCATATCGAAAACACTCGCCAGGTGCCGGCATGGCAATACCCGACGCAATACGGCCCGCGTCCGCCGAGCTTTGCGCGCGCCAGCACCCTGCAGGGTTCCAGCGACCAGGCGTCGCGCATGCTGTTCGTATCAGGCACTGCCAGCATCCTCGGTCATGAAACCGTGCACCCTGACGACATCGACGGACAATGCCGGGTCGCTATCGACAACATCGCGCATCTGATCAGCCGCGAAAACCTTGCGCTGCATGGCGTCGCGACGGCGCATGCGCTGCGCGAACTCGATTTCATCAAGGTGTATTACCGGCATGGCCGCGACCTGGCTTCGATACGCGCAGCCTGCTGTCATGCCTTCCGGCCCGATGCGCAGATCCGCTACATCGAAACCGATATCTGCCGCGCCGATCTGCTGGTGGAAATCGAGGCCCTGGTCCCGACAGCGCCGCGCGCTGAATGATGCGCGGGTGTCATCGCATGAACATCGGATGACGCCCGAGCGGCAAGCTCAGCGCTCGAGCGTCTTCCTGTCCCAATCACCCAATGCGGCCGCCGCCGCATAAGTCGATTCAAGAAAGTCCAGCAGCAGCGCATCCGGATCGGGCGCGGTCCTGACGGCCTCATAAGGCAACAGGAATTCGCGCAGCGCGCTGTCGTAATGCGCGTCCGGTGGCACTTTCGCCTGCGCATAGCCTTGCGGTTCCGGGTAGGCATAGGCGTAGTACGACGCATGGGGAAACCCTGCATTACCCGGCCAGAAACCGCAGCTGCTGACTTCATGGGAATACGCTTCCCGCGCCACCCAGTCCGGCAGATTCGGCACGCCGCCCGGATGCGGCGGCGCAGCGCGCCCGGAGAAACGGGTCACCGCCAGATCGAAGCTGCCCCAGAAGAAATGCACCGGGCTGCATTTGCCGAGATAGCGCGCCCGAAAGGCGTTCAGCACGCGCGTGGATTGCAGCAGCGCGCGCCAGAAGCGGTTGACATACTCGGGGTCGTAGGCGCAGTGGCTTTCATCCTGATCGAAGGGCGTCGCATCGGGAAGCTCGCAGGGCATGGTGCGGATGCCCGCCTCGATGCCCAGCGCATGCAGCGCCGCCGTCACTTCGCGGTAAAAGGCCGCCACGCTTTGCGAGCGCAGCGGCAAGGCGATCTGCGCGCCGCTGGCAATCTGGATCAGCAGCCGGTGGGCGATGAAATCGAACTCAATTTCAAACGACATCGGCTTGCAGGCGATGAGCGAAGTCGTCAACCCGCGCACGCTCACATACAGGGGCACATGCCATGAGTGATTGGTCCAGGGCATATGCAGCAGCCGGATCTTGCCGATGATCTGCGTCCAGAGATGCAGGGTTGCGCAGCTATCCTGCCAGGCAGGGAAGTCGAGTTGCGGCCAGTCCTGTTGCGCGGAGTGCGTTTGCGGAATTTCCATGTCGGCTTGATGGTGAGCGATGGAGGAGCCGGAGAAGTGTAGGACATCGCCGCGATGGCAGAGCCCAGGTCATCCGCAACTCCTTGATCCAGGTCGAAACCGCTGCGTTGCCCGCGCCGTGATGACGTAGGCTCCCGTTCGCATCCTTCCTTGTGTACGATGGCAACACCCATAACAACACGAGGAGACACCATGCAACGCAAGATGCTTGCGGCATTGATTGCGCTCGGCTTCGCCGCCGGCGCCCACGCGCAGTCCCAACCTACTGGCGCGATTTCCGACAACGTGGTGAAGATCGGTCTGCTGCTCGACATGAGCAGCCTGTATGCCGATATCACCGGCACCGGCAGCGTCGCCGCCGCACAGATGGCGATCGCGGACTTCGGCGGCAAGGTGCTGGGCAAGCCGGTCGAACTGGTCTATGCCGACCACCAGAACAAGGCCGACATCGCGGCATCGAAAGCGCGTGAATGGTTCGATCGCGACCGGGTCGACGCGATCCTGGACGTGGCCGCCTCCGGCCCGGCGCTCGCGGTAGCGCCGATTGCGAAGGAAAAGAACCGCATCGCCGTCTTCAGCGGCCCCGGATCGGCGCGCCTGACCGGCGACGCCTGCACGCCGGTGACGGTGCACTATGCCTACGACACCTATGCGCTGGCCAATGCCACCGCGCGCGCCGTGGTCAAGAATGGCGGCGACAGCTGGTTCTTCCTGACTGCCGATTACACCTTCGGCACCACGCTGGAAAAGGACGCGAGCGATGTGATCCGCGCCAATGGCGGCAAGGTGCTCGGCTCGGTGCGGCATCCGCTGAATGCCTCGGACTTTTCCTCGTTCCTGGTGCAGGCGCAGGGCTCGGGAGCGAAGGTGATTGGCCTGGCCAATGCCGGCGGCGACACCATCAATGCGATCAAGGCGGCGCGCGAGTTCGGCTTGACGACCTCGGGCAAGCAGAGCCTGGCGGGCCTGCTCGTCTACATCAACGATGTGCATACGCTGGGCCTGAACACCGCCCAGGGCATGCTGCTGACCACGGGCTTCTACTGGGACCATGACGACGAGAGCCGCAAGTGGTCGCGCCGCTTCTTCGAGAAGACGAAGAAGATGCCGAACATGAGCCAGGCCGGGCTGTATTCCTCGGTGATGCATTACCTGAATGCGGTGCAGGCGGCCGGCACCGACGAGACTGGCGCGGTAATGCAGAAGATGCGCGAGCTGCCGGTCAATGACATGTTCGCGAAGAACGGCCGCATCCGCGAGGATGGGCGCATGGTGCATGACATGTACCTGTACCAGGTCAAGAAGCCGGCGGAATCGAAGTCGCCTTGGGATTACTACAAGTTGGTGTCGACGATACCGGGCGAGCAGGCCTTCCAGCCGCTGAGCGCGTCGAGCTGTCCGCTGGTGAAGAAGTAGGTTGGGCTGTCAAGCCCAACGGAAGCCCAATCCCATGCGGACTCCCGTCGGGCTGCCAAGCCCAACATCAGGCGTCTGCGGCCCGCGAGCATGTTGGGCTTCCTGCGTCAGACCAACCTACGCGCCGCCGTAGAAACGGAAGCGCCCGCGCAGGACCTGCGGGCGCGAACCGAGCCTTTACCTCAGATGATGAACCTGGCCCTGCCCATACACCGGCGTCTCCAGCCCTTCCATGCGCGCCTTCAGTTGCAGCGCGAGATAGCGCGAGTAATGCCGCGACTGATGCAGATTGCCGCCATGGAACCACATGTTTTCCTGCGCGGTCGGCTTCCACATATTGCGCAGCTCGCCTTCCCACGGGCCAGGATCCTTCGTAGTGGCCGAACCCAGACCCCAGCACTTGCCGACCTTGTCCGCCACCTCCGGTGACACCAGCTTCGCCACCCAGCCATTCATCGAGCCATAGCCGGTCGCATACACCAGCAGATCGGCTTCGAGTTCGGTGCCGTCCGAAAGCTCGACCGAATGCTCCTTGATGCGCGCGATATTCACGCCGCTTTTGAGCTTGATGTCGCCATTGGCCACCAGCTCGGACGCGCCGACATCGATGTAATAGCCCGAGCCGCGGCGCAGGTACTTCATGAACAGGCCCGAGCCATCGTCGCCGAAGTCGAGCAGGAAGCCGGCCTTCTCCAGGCGCGAATACAGTTCCGCATCGCGCTTCTTCATCTCCTCATACACCGGGATATGGAAGGTATGCATGATGCGATACGGGACGGATGCAAAGGTCAGGTCCGCGGTATCGGTGTCGATGCCCTTTGCCAGCGCTTCTTCCGAGTACAGGCCGCCCAGCGCCAGCTCCATCAGCGAGTTCGATGGCGCGATATGCGTCGACGAACGCTGGATCATGGTCACGTCGGCGCCGTGCTCCCACAGGTCGGCGCAGATATCGTGCGCGGAATTGTTCGAGCCGAGCACCACCGCCCGCTTGCCCGCCCACGCTTCGCCGCCCGGATGCTTGCTGGAGTGATGCTGGACTCCCTTGAAGTTTTCCGCGCCCTCGATCTTCGGCACATTCGGAAAGCCCGATACGCCAAGCGCGAAAACCAGCTGCTTCGGACGCAGCGTGATTTCCTCGCCATCGCGATTGACCCGCACTTCCCATTCCCCGCTCGCTTCGTCGTACTTCGCGCCGAGCGCCTCGGTGCGGCTCCAGTAATTGAGCTCCATCACCCTGGTGTACATCTCGAGCCAGTCGCCGACCTTGTCCTTGGGCGCAAACACCGGCCAGTCATCCGGGAAAGGCAGATAAGGCATGTGGTCGTACCAGACCGGGTCATGCAGGCACAGCGACTTGTAGCGATTGCGCCAGGAGTCGCCGGCGCGCTCATTGCGCTCGATGATGATGGTAGGCACGCCCAGCCGTTTCAGCCGCGCGCCGAGGCCGATGCCGCCCTGGCCGCCGCCGATGATCACGCAGTAAGGCTGTTTCGTGTAACCAAGCTCGGCTTCTTCCTGCTGCCGTCTTTCCAGCCAGCTATGCCGACCCCGATGCACGCCGTGCTCGGCGCCCTTGATCCGGTTCGGGCCCTTTCTTTCTTCATGTCCCTTCAGCTCGGTCATCGTGGTCAGCAGCGTCCAGGCGCGGCCATCCTTCAAGCGCAGATGGCCCTTGCCGCGCGCCGCTTCGGTCTCGAAGGTGAACCAAGCCTCGATCACGCCATCCGCTTCGGAAGCATCGCCCTGCAGCTTCCAGTTCGATGGCGCAACCCGCGCCAGCGTGGCTTCGAGCATGCTGCGGATTTCCGCCCTGCCTTCCATGGTCTTGATGTTCCAGGTGAAGCTCACCAGGTCGCGCCAATAGCATTCATCGGCGAACAGGCCGGAGATGGCTTCGATGTCCCGGGCCTTGAGCGCGGCGCCGAAGCGCTCCAGCCAATCGGCGGCCTGCAAGGATGCGGTGTTTTCCATAGTCTCTTCCTTTCCCTTTTGATGGATGGGGTATCCGGCATGGCCGGCGGGGAAGGTATTCGCAAGCGTCGTGCCAGGCGCGTCTTGCGCGCCCACGGCTCGCCAAGCCCTTGGAAACAGAGGAAAAACCGGGCGCACGCTGCGCGCTCGGACAGCCGGATGCAGCGCTAGTGTCACAGCGCCGCTGTTACAGCTGTCACAGGAGGGTCAGGTGTCACGTGCATTCGGCGCGACGATTTGCCAGCGCTTCATGCGCCGATACAGCGTCATGCGCGCAATGCCCAGCGCCTGCGCGGCGGCCGAGACATTCCAGCGGTGCGCGCGCAAGGCACGCAGCAGCTCGCGCGCCTCGGCTGCGGCCCCGTGCTCGTCGGTGGCGTGCCGTCCAAAGACGTCATCGGGAAGGTCGTCTACATCCAGCCAGCCGTCGCTGCAGACCGCGACGCCATACTGGATCACATTACGCAGCTCGCGCAGGTTGCCGGGCCAACGGTGCGCGCGCAGCAGCGCAAGCGCTTCCGGCGACAGAGACGGCGCCGCGTCCAGGCCCTGCTGCGCGGCCTGTTCGCGCAGCATCTTGTCCAGCATCCAGGCGAAGTCCTGGCGCTCGCGCAGGGGTGGCAGGCTGATCTGCGCGCCATTCAGGCGGTAATACAGGTCGTCGCGGAAACGGCCGCTTCTCACCAGTTCTTCGAGCCGGCGATGGCTGGCCGCAATCACGCGTGCATTCACCGCGATCGGCTGGCTGCCGCCGATGGGCAGCACTTCCCTTTCCGCCAGCGTGCGCAGCAGCCGCGCCTGCAGTGCCAGCGGCATGTCGCCGATTTCATCGAGAAACAGCGTGCCGCCATCGGCCTGCGCAATCAGGCCGCGCTTGCCCTTTGCGGAGGCGCCCGAGAAGCTACCCGGCAGGTAGCCGAACAGTTCGCTCTCGATCAGCGTTTCGGGGATGGCCGCGCAATTGACCGCGACGAAAGGACCATTGCGCCGCTCGCTGCTCTGATGCAAGGCCTTGGCGAAGACTTCCTTGCCGGTGCCGGTTTCGCCGCAGAGCAGGATGTTGATCGGCGCATTCACCAGGCGCGCGGCGCGCTCGATCTGTCGGTCGAGTTGCGCATCTCCTTTGCAAAGCGCAGCAAGCGGCGCCGGCACGGCACGCATTGTCGTCTCCGGAACGCTGCCGGCAGGCTGGCCAGGCGGTGGCGATGCCAGCATGAACAGCAGCCTGTTGCTTTGCGCCAGCGTCACTGCGCGCTGGCTGGCCGGCTTTGCGCGCAGAAAGCGGCCGATCTCCTCGAAGCGGAGGTTCAACAGGCCGTCAAAGTCGCGGCCGAGCAGCGGCGCGATGCCAACGCTGGCAAAGAGCAATTGCGCGCGCCGGTTGTGTCCGATCACGCGTCCCGCGCCATCGATGGCCAGCAGATACTCCGGGTTCACATCGAGAAATTGCGGCGCGGCCGACAGGCGCAGCGCCCAGTCGCGTCGAAAGCGGTGCAGGAACCAGGCATTTTCGATCTGGTGCGTGACCATCGTTACCAGTTGCAATGCCATGTACTGACTATTCTTGTCGCGCGGCGAGCTCAGCGCCGAGATGTCCAGCACCGCGTTCAATTGCCCATTCGCGCCAAAGATCGGGGCGCTGGAGCAGGTCAGCGGAATGTGGGTCGCGTCGAAATGGTCGCCCTGGTGCACGGTCAGCGCGTGGCCGGTGGAGATGCAGGTGCCCACGCCGCAGGTACCGGCATGTCGCTCACTCCAGTCGGCGCCCAGATAAAGCCCGGCGCGGCGCAGGCTGCCGTCCTCCTGCAGATCGCCGAGGAAATCGACGGTCACGCCGCGCGCATCGGTCAGCAGCACCACGTAGCCCATGCCCGCCACCTGCTGGTACAGGCTCTCCAGGCCGAAGCGGGCAATGTGCAGAAAGTCTTCCATCTGGTCCTGGTGCTCGCGCAGGCGTGCGCCGGGCAGGATCACCGCTTCCTGCATGCGCATCGGATCGAGCCGGTGCTCATGCACGCAGCGCAGCCAGGAGCTGCGGATGATGTCATCGTGCCTTGCGGCGCCACCGGCCGCGAGGCCGCTTTCGGCCACCTGCATCACGGTGGCTATATGCGCGCGCTGAATGGACTGCATGTCTGCCTCCCAACAAACTAGCTTGCCCTGACGGCATGCAAAGCCGCCGTCAGGGCTCGATGATGCCGTGTCGTATTGCAATCAGCGTCAGCTCGGCACCATTGCTGGCGCACAGCTTCTGCTTGATGTTGTACAGATGCGTGCCCGCGGTGCGCGGCGAAATGTTCATCGCCTGCGCAATCTGGTTCACCGTCATGCCGCGCGCAAGTTCGACGAAAACCGCGAATTCGCGCTCGGACAGCGCTTCCACCGGGCTTTGCGCCTCGAACTCGTGCATCGCCATGCGGCGGCTCACATGCGCGTCGAGATAGCGTCGCCCTTGCGCGGCCTGGCGGATCGCCGCGAGCAATTCCTCGGGCGCGCTGCGCTTGGATACATAGCCAAGCGCGCCAGCCCGCATCATCGCGCGCACATAGCTCGGGTCTTCATGCGACGACAAGGCCAGCACCCGTGCGCCATCCTCGCGCGCCAGGATGCGGCGCGTGGCTTCTACGCCGTTGGCGCCGGCAAGGCCGATATCCATCAGCACCACATCGGGCCGGCTGGCCTGGTATTCGCGCCAGGCGCTGTCGGCATCTTCGGCTTCGGCCACCACGCAAATGTCCGTCGTCGCTTCGAGCAGCATGCGAAAGCCGATGCGCACCACCATGTGGTCGTCCACCAGCATTACCCGTATCGTTGCCTGCGGCGTCACGGCGTTCATGCCGTCACCTTCTGCAAGGGTAGACGAGCCGCGACTTCCAGTCCGCCTTGCGCGGCGCTCAGCAGCTGCAGCGTGCCGCCCAACTCCTCGGCGCGCTCGCGCATGCCGCGCAGGCCATAGCTAGCCGTGGCTTCATCATCGACGCCCAGGCCACGGCCATCGTCGGCCACCGATATGTGCAGCGTGTCGCCATCCAACGCCAGAGACAGACGTACGTTGCGCGCGCCTGCGTGGCGCGCCACATTGGTCAAGGCTTCCTGCAGGATGCGATACGCGGCGGTCTCGATTTCTGGTTCCAGTTCGGGCAGCGCTGCGATGTCGCACTCGACGCGCAAGCCCGCATGCGCCACGCCGAAGCTTGCGGCCAGGTCGCGCGCCGCATCGGCCAGGCCGGTGTCGTCCAGCGCCGCCGGACGCAGGCGCGGGATCAGGCGGTGCATCGCGTCGAAGGTGCCGCCGGCGGTATCGAACAGCAGCCGCACCGCCGCTTCGCCGGACTTGCCGCGTATCTCCGGGCTCTGCAACAGCGCCGCAGCGATGCTGCGAATCGCGGTCAACGACTGGCCGAATTCATCATGCAGTTCGCGGGCGATTGCGCGCCGTTCCGCTTCGACCCGCTGGCGCAACGCCGCGTTGAATTCGCGCTGTGCAGCGAGACGGGCGCGCGCATCGGCCGCTTCCTGGCGTGAGCGCATGCCTTGCTGCAATGCGTCGGCCATGCGGTTGAACGCGCGGCCGAGCTCAGCCGGCTCGCGACCCGGCAAGGGCGGCAGACGCACTTCATGCTTGCCGGCGCCGATATCGAGCAACGCGCGCCGCAACTGCGCAAATGGCGCGAGCCAGCGCCGCAGCAGCCAGAATACCAGCAGATAGGCCAGGGCCAGCAGCGCCGACTGCCTTAAAACAAAACTGCTGACATCGTCCCAGGCATCGAGCACCGCGCGGCTTGGATTCGGCGCGACCACCAGCGTCGCGGCCGGCAGGCGGATCACGGTCGCCACCAGCTTGGGCGCGACCAGGGCCGCATACCAGTCCGGCGCATCGCGGCCGGCCTTGTAGGACGAAGGCGGCGAGTTGTACAGCAGCTCGCCGTGCGCGCCATACAGCATCACTTCATTGGCGCGGATGCGGCCGGTCTCCTGCAGAAAGCGCACCAGCGCCGCCGGCCCGGCGCGGCCCTGCGCCTCGGCTACGCGTGAAAGCAGCTGTGTGGCAACGCGGTTCGAGCCCTGCATTTCCTCGCGGATGCTGTTCCTGGTGCTGCCGATGTCCTGCAGCAGGAACAGCGCCAGCGAAGCCAGCGTCAGCAAGCCGAGCACCAGGTTGATTTTTGCGGGCAGGCCCAGCGCGCGGCGCCGTGGCTTGTGTTCAAGCTCAGGCATCGATTTCCTCCGATCGAAGGGCATAGGCGCGTTGCGCGACGCTGCGCAGCGCCACCTGCAGTGCGTCGACCATGCCCGGATGAAACGGGTCATGCCCGGCGGCATCGATGATGGATAGCGCAGCGCGCGGCATGCGCGCGGCGAGGCGACGGGCATTGTCCGGCGCACAGATGCGGTCCGCGCCGCCGTGGATGATTGCCGCGGGCATGCTCAGCCGGCTGGCCATGTCGAGCACGGCGCCCTCGTCGAGAAAGCAGCCGTGGCGCAGGTAATGCGACTGCACCCGGTAGCGCGCGAGCAATGCCGCATCATCGTGCATTTCCTGCCCCGGTTCGTGGCCGGTTTCGCGCAGGCAGGCGTGGCGGTGCCAGGCGCGTGCCAGTGCCCTTGCCTCGCTCGTATTGCGTTCAAGTTGGTCGGCCGCGTAGGCGAGCAAGTCGACGCCCGGCGGCGCCAGCGCGGCGAAAGCCTGCCAGCTCGAATCGTCTTCACCGAGCGGTTGAAACAATTGGGAGATCTCGTCACGCTCGGCGAGGAAGGGCGCGCGCAGCACCAGGCCCGCCACCGCCTCGGGATAACGCGCCGCATAGCAAATGGCCAGCGTCGCGCCCCAGGAGCCGCCGCCGAGCAGCATGCGAGCGATGCCGAGATGCCGGCGCAGGCGCTCGATGTCATCGATCAGCAATGACAGGGAATTGTGGTGAATGGCGCCAGCCGGTTCGCTGCGGCCGCAGCCGCGCTGGTCCATCAGCACCAGCCGGAAGCTTCCGGGGTCGATCAGCGCGGCATGGCGCAGGCTCGCGCCGCTGCCGGGCCCGCCATGCAGCCAGAACAGCGCGGTGCCATTGCGGCTACCGCGTTCTGCATGCCAGAGACGATGCCCGTCTCCGCTATCGAGGCGCGCTTCTTCGAAGGGAAGCGTCGCGTCGCTGCCTGTCTCCTTGTCCATGCGGCGATTGTAAGCGCAGGCCGGCGTCGCCCGCGGGAAACCGCTACAAAAATCATGAAAATCATGAGAGGGCTTTCATGATTTCCCGGCTGCGCCCGGCGCGCTCCGATGGGCAGAATGGTCTCGTCCGTGTCATTCAACGCGGACATTCCATCCAACGTTCTGAGGAGAACAGCATGACTTGGGAAACACCGCAAGCTATCGACATGCGCTGGGGCTTTGAAATCACGATGTACATCGCCAACCGCTGATGACGAACGCAACCGGCGGGCATGCCTGCCGGTTGCCCTCGCTGCCCACATCCCATGAAAATCCGCGTTCTCGGTTCCGCCGCCGGCGGCGGCTTTCCGCAGTGGAACTGCAACTGCGCCAATTGCGACGGCTTGCGCCGCGGCACGATCCGCGCGCAGGCCCGCACCCAATCATCGATCGCACTCACACAGAATGAACAGGACTGGGCGCTGGTAAATGCCTCGCCCGACATCCTGGCGCAGATACGCGCACTGCCCGGGCTACAGCCTGCGCGGGCCATTCGTGACACCGGCATCGCCAGCGTGCTGCTGATGGATGCGCAGATCGATCATGTCACCGGCCTGCTGATGCTGCGTGAACGCAACTCGCCGCTGCCACTGTATGCGACGGCGCAGGTGATCGAAGACCTGTCGCGCGGCCTCACGGTGCTCGGTGCGCTCGAACACTATTGCGGCACCGATCGGCATCTCATCGATCCCGGCACGGCGTTCACACTGCCGCATCTGAGCGACGTGGAACTGCTGCCGATCACGCTGTCATCCAAGGCGCCGCCGTATTCGCCGCACCGCCAGGATCCGCATCCCGGCGACAACATCGGCCTGCGCATCCTGGACCGCGCCAGCGGCCGCCAGGCCTTCTATGCGCCGGGCCTGGGCGAACTCAGCGCCGAAGTCGAGTCGGCCATGCGCGAGGCGGACGTGCTGCTCATTGACGGTACTTTCTGGCGCGAAGATGAAATGATCGCGCTCGGCCTGTCGAAAAAGACCGCAGCCGAGATGGGCCATCTGCCGCAGTCCGGACCGGGCGGCATGATCGAAGTCCTCGACCGCATGCCGGCCGCGCGCAAGATCCTCATCCACATCAACAACAGCAACCCGATCCTGCGCGAGGACGGCGACGAGCGCGCGCTGCTGCACGCGCACGGCATCGAGGTCGCGCACGACGGCATGGAGATACTCCTGTGAGCATGGACACCACGGCGGCGCCCTGGAGCCGCGAGCAGTTCGAAGCGCAGCTGCGCGACAAGGGTCGCGCCTATCACATCCATCATCCTTTCAATGTGCGCATGAACGGCGGCAAGTGTTCGCCGGCGCAAATTCGCGGCTGGGTTGCGAACCGTTTCTATTACCAGTCGATCATCCCGATGAAGGATGCGGCGATCCTGTCCAACTGCGACGACCGGGAAACGCGCCGGCTGTGGATCGCGCGCATCCTGGACCACGACGGCCACGACGATTACAGCGGCAGCGCCGCCGGCGGCATCGAAGCCTGGACCCGGCTCGGCGAAGCGGTGGGCATCGCGCGCGAGGAATTGTGGTCGCTGCGTCATGTCGCGCCCGGCGTGCGCTTTGCCTGCGATGCGTATCTGAACTTCGCGCGGCGCGCGCCGTGGCAGGAGGCCGTATGTTCTTCGCTGACCGAGATGTTCGCGCCGCAGATCCACAAGGACCGCCTGGCCAGCTGGCCGGAATGCTATCCGTGGATAGATGCCGCTGGCCTCGATTACTTCCGCAGCCGCATCCCGCTGGCGCAGCGCGATGTCGACCACGGCCTGGCAGTGACGCTGGACCACTTCACTACCCGCGCGATGCAGCAGCGCGCGCTAGACATCCTGCAATTCAAGCTCGACATCCTGTGGACCATGCTGGATGCGATCGAAAGGGCTTACCCGGAATGAGCACGCCTGCCGATACCGCGCTGCCCGCGGCGCCACATCTGAACCGCCGCTTCCGACTGCAATGGGAAGAGGCGCAGCAATCCTTCGTGCTGCTGTATCCGGAAGGCATGGTGCGGCTGAACCGCCCGGCCGCCGAGATCCTGAAGCGCTGCGATGGCGCGCGCAATGTGGATGCGATCGTCGCCAGCCTGGAGCACGACTTCAATGCCAGCGGCCTGCGCGGCGATGTGCTCGGCTTTCTCGCGCATGCGCAGGCGCAGGGATGGCTGGCATGAGCGCCACGCCGAATCCGCCGTTCTGGCTGCTGGCCGAACTGACCTACCGCTGCCCGCTGCACTGCCCGTTCTGCTACAACCCGCTCGACTATGCAAAGGTGGAGCGCGAGCTCGACACCGCAAGCTGGGTCGACGTGATGCGCCAGGCGCGCGCGATGGGCGCGGTGCAGATCGGCTTTTCCGGCGGCGAGCCGCTGGCGCGCGAGGACCTCGAGGAACTGGTGGCCGAAGCGCATCGCCTCGGCTTCTACACCAACCTCTTGACCTCGGGCGTGGGCATGACCGAGCGCCGCATCCGCGCGCTGAAGGATGCAGGGCTGGACCATATCCAACTATCCTTCCAGGACTCGACGCGCGAGCTGAACGACTTCCTCGGCAGCGCCAAGACCTTCGAGCTGAAGCGGCGCATCGCGGCAATGATCAAGGCGCATGACTATCCGATGGTGATGAACTGCGTGCTGCACCGGCACAACCTGCCGCACGTGGGCCGCATCATCGACATGGCGCTGGAGCTGGAGGCGGAATACCTGGAGCTGGCCAATACCCAGTATTACGGCTGGGCCTGGCAGAACCGTGACCAGCTGATGCCCACGCGCGAGCAGCTGCGACAGGCCGAAGCCGTGGTGCAGGACTATCGCGAGAAGATCGGCGATCGCTGCCGCCTGCTGTTCGTGGTGCCGGACTACTATGAGGATCGACCCAAGGCCTGCATGAATGGCTGGGGCGCAGTGTTTCTCGCGGTGGCGCCGGATGGTCTGGCCATGCCCTGCCACAACGCGCGCAATCTGCCAGGGTTGGAACTGCCGAACGTGCGCGATGCTGCCATCGATTGGATCTGGAATGCGAGTCCGGCATTTCAGCGCTACCGCGGCGACTCATGGATGGCTGAGCCTTGCCGCAGTTGCCCGGAGAAGGGCCGGGACTTCGGCGGCTGCCGCTGCCAGGCTTACCTGATCGCGGGCGACGCCGCGGCCACCGACCCGGTATGCGCGAAGTCGCCGCAGCGCGGCAAGGTTGACGAGATCATCTTCCATGCCACCCAGCCGGCCGCAGCAGCGCCGCAGCCGCTGGTATTTCGTGCGGATGCGGCGTCGCGCGGGTTTATCGGGAAGGCGTCCCTGTAGGGTGGGCGCAGCCCACGCAGTACCTCACGTTGCGCCCCTGAGGAATGGTGTCTGTCCGCGTCGCATCCACCCGCGTGGGCTGCGCCGCCATCATCGCCGGTCTTCGCTACCTATCCTGCCAGCCGGACTAGGAGCGCGGCCCGGCCTCCTGCGACCACCCCAAACCCAAGGCTTTCTGCAGGGACACAAAATCACCGGTCAGCCCCGCCTCAGCCGCCAACAGATTCTGCTCGGCGGCAATCTGCTGTCGTTCAGCATCGAGCATCTCGATCAGGTTGGCAGTACCAGCGCGCAGTCGTGCCCGCATCAGCATTGCCGCTTCGTCGGCCGCGCCCTTGGCGCGCGCGGCGGTAGCCACGGCCACGCGCCGTTTCGAATAACGCGAAAGCGCATCCTCGGCATCACGCAAGGCCCCGAGCACCGCCACGCGGTATTGCGCTTCCGCTTCGTCGCGATCGGCTTCGGCGCTTTTTACACGCGCCGCGCCGCGGCCGAAATCGAGAAAACTCCAGCGCAGCTGCGGCGCGGCGATGACGGTGAAATCATCGAGCTGCGACAGCGAACCGGGCGTGGTGCCGCCTATGCCGATCAATCCCAGAAACGATAGCCGCGGAAAGCGCGAGGCCTCAGCCTGGCCGATCGCGGCGCTGCGCGCGGCCAGAACGCGCTCGGCCGCGCGTATGTCCGGGCGCCGTTGCAGCAACGCGGCCGGATCGCCGACCGCCACCTGCGCCGGCGGCAGAGGCAGCGGCGTGACTTGCGCCAACTCGGCATCGAGCGTGCCCGGCATTGCGCCAACCAGGAAGGCCAGCGCATCGCTGTAGGCGTCGCGTTGCGCTTCCAATGGCGCGACATCGGCGCGCGTAGCCTCGAGCTGATTGCGTAGCCGCGCCACATCGAGCTTTGAAGCGGTGCCGCCGGCTTCACGCTGCTCGGTCAATTGCAGCACGCGCGTCTGGCGCTGGATCGCCGCCGCCGCCAGCGCCAGCCGCGCCTGCGTCGCGCGCAGGTTCACATAGGCTTGCGCGACTTCTGCCGACAAGCTCACCTGCGCATCCGCGAGCTGCGCCTCGGCCGCGCCCAGCGCCGCCTGCGCCGACTCGGCCGCGCGGCGCTGGCCACCGAAGAGATCGATTTCCCAGCTCGCATCAAAGCCGAGGTTGTACAGGTTCAGCGATGACGGCGACGAACCGCCCCCGCTGTTACCTCCGCCCAGCGGCAGCGATGGCAGCCGCGCATGCGCATACAGCGCCGAGGCGCTGACATTGGGCGCGGCGTTGGCGCGCGTGGCCTGCAAGGCAGCGCGAGCGCGCAGCAGGCGTGCGCGCACGCTTGGCAGTGTCGGACTCGATTGCAGCGCGCGTGCTACCAGCGTGTCGAGTTCATGATCGCCAAGCGCGGCCCACCATGTGGCCAGCGGCGCGGCGGGGCTCTCATCAAAGGCGCGCGTGAAGGCTGCCGGCGTCGATGTCGCCGGCGCGCCATGGTAATCGGGGCCGACCGCGCTGCAGGCGGCCAGAAGCGTGGTCAGCCAGGCGGAGAAGACGATTCGCATGCGCATGGTCATCCCCGCTCTCAATGCGCCGCCAGCGGCGCGCCCTTGGCCAGTGGCCGCAGGAACAGCACCAGCGGAATCACGGCAGCGATGCCGACCGACAGGATCCAGAACAGGTCGATGTAGGTCATCGTCAGCGCCTGCACCTGTATGCCGCCTTCGATGCCGCGCAGGGCGGCACTCACCCCACCCATGGCCCGGGCCTGCGCTGCGAGGAATTGCTGCACGCTCTCGCTGTTGGCGTTCAGGGTCTCTTCAATGCGGCGACTGTGCAGCCACAGGCGCTGGTTCTGCAGCACCGCGATGCCGGCCAGCGCCAGCGAGCCGCCGAGATTGCGCGCCGCGTTGAACAGGCCCGCGGCGTCGCTGGCCTGTTCGCGCGGCACCGACTGTATCGCCGCCTGGTTCAGGAACAGCATCGCGAAAATGGTGCCGATGCCGCGCATGAGCTGCGATACGACAAAGGCCGAGCCGGTCGATTGTGAAGTCAGATCGGTTTCCATGTAGGCGCTTGCGGCCAGCAGCGCCAGGCCGAAGCCGACCGCGAGTCGTATGTCCACATGCTTGATCAGCAGCGGCACCAGCGGCATGACCATCAAGGCCGGTATGCCGGACAGCATTACGATTTGGCCTGCCTGCAGCGCGTTGTAATCGGCAATCGCGGCAAGGAACTGTGGGATCGTATAGGCGGTGCCATAGATCACCATGCCGACCACCGTGCCCATCACCACCACGCTACCGAACTGGCGATCGAGCAGGATCTTCAGCCGGATCACCGGCCGCTCGGCGGTGAACTGGCCGATCAGCATGGTCACGAAGCCGGCCGCGGCCAGCACCGTGAGCCAGACGATGAAGCTTGAGGAAAACCATTGCTCGCGCTCGCCTTCTTCCAGCACCACAGTCAGTCCGCCGAGAAAGGCCGCCAGGCCGACGATGCCGAGCCAGTCCGCCTTGAAGACCATGTCGAGATCCGCCTTCTGATGCTGCAGCCCGATCAGCAGCAGCGCCACCAGCGCCGCGCAGATCGGCACATTCAGGAAGAAGGCGTAATGCCAGCTCAGGTTCTCGGTCAGCCAGCCGCCGACGACCGGACCGATCACGGGCCCGAGGATGGCGGTGGCGCCGAACATCGCGGTGCCGATCGGCTGCTGGCTGCGCGGCAGGCGCGTGGCGATGATGGTTTGCGCGGTAGGGATCATGGCACCGCCGGCGATGCCCTGGCCGACGCGGCCGATCACCATCATCAGCAGCGACGTCGACAAGCCGCACATCACCGAAAAGCCGGTGAACAGCGCAGCCACGGTCAACAGGAAGGTGCGCAGGCCCAGCATGCGTTCAAGCCAGCCGGACAAGGGAATGATGATGATCTCGGCCACCAGGTAGCCGGTGGCAATCCAGGTGCCTTCGGTGCCGCTGGCGCCGATCTCGCCCTGTATCGTCGGCAGCGAGGAATTGACGATGGAGATATCGAGCGTGGCCATCAGCGCGCCAAGGGTGCCGGCCGCAACCGCGAGCCAGGCCGCGGCATCGGCGCGCTGCTCGTCACCCGGCACTTCCTGTGCGCGCGACTGCGACGCTGACGCCGCGCTCACAGGCCGTCTCCATTTCGCTGCTGCTGGCTGTCTTCCATGCGCGCCTTTTCATTCTTGGCATTGATGGTGTTGACCTTCACCGTTGCCGACAGCCCCGGCACCAGCACGCGCCTGATCTCGGGACTGGCTTCGATGGCGATGCGCACCGGCACGCGTTGCACGATCTTCGTGAAGTTGCCGGTCGCGTTCTGCGGCGGCAACAGCGAGAATTGCGCGCCGGTGCCGGGAGCGATGCTTTCGACACGTCCGCGCAGCTTGATGCCGGACAGCGCATCGATCTTGATCTCGGCCGGCTGGCCGGTGCGCATCAGGCCGATCTGGGTTTCCTTGAAGTTCGCGGTGAGGTAGAGGCGGTCCACCGGCACCACCGACATCATGCGCGTGCCCGGTTGCACGAACTGGCCGACGCGCACTGTGAGATCGCCGATGCGCCCGGCAATGCTCGATGTCACCACCGCCGATTCCAGGCTCACTTTTGCCGCGGCCAATTGCGCGCTCGCGGTTTCGCCCTGGGCTTCGGCCTGGCGGATCTGCGCATGCAGCGACGCAATGCGCTTTTCGGCGCTGGCCAGCGCGGCCCGCGCCATCGCCGCCTGGTCGCCGGCCTGCTTGGCCTGGTTGCGCTTGGCGGACAGGGTCTCATTGGTCTCGGCGCCGATCCGGGCTAGCGGCGCATAGCGCTTTTCCTCGGCCAATGCATAGGCGGCGTTGGCTTGCGCCGCGGCCAGTCGCGCGCGGGCTTCATTGATCGCTGACTGCTGCTCACCGATGCCAGCCCTCAGCGCATCGGCATTGGCCTTGGCGATATCAATCTGCGCCTGGAACTGCGCCACCTGTGCCTGGTAGTCGCGCGGATCGATCTTCACCAGCGGCTGCCCGGCCTTTACCTCCTGATTGCTCGACACCAGCACCGCTTCGACATAGCCGCCGACCTTGGGCGCGACGGTGACCATGTCGGCATCGATATACGCGTCATCGGTGCCCTGGATGTACTTGCCCACGGTCTCATGATGGATTAGCCAGAAGATGCCGCCGGCGATCGCAACGAGGGCAACGGCAAGCAGCGCGATGCGCACGCCGCGACGCTTGAGCGGGGAAGGCTTTTTCGGCGCGTTGTCGTCGGCGTTGCGCCCTTGCTCGGCATGCGCACCCGCTTGCTGTCCGGATGCGGCAGCGCTTCGGGATTCGGGTAGATCGGATTCAGCCATGTCGGTTTTTCGAAGCGTGGTATGGAGGCGGCGAAAGCCACTGGCAAGCGAAGGCGCGCTTGCGCGACGGGCATGTGCGACGAATGAGAGGCATTGCATGGTCGCGATTCATGAACCGTAGCGACGCGGTGCGCTGGCGACTTAACGCCACCATACCGATACCACCGCCGGTTCAGGCAATCGTCCGAGCGCCCATTCCCCGCGCGCATGTGCAAACCCGAGCCGGCGCAACGTCGGCGCGGCCGCAAGCATCGTTTCACGTTCTGCGATTATGCGGATCTGGCGCATTTTCTCGTCCGGTTTGCGCAAGAAACCATGCGATGCCATGACCATGAATGCACCTGCGCCAGAGGCTATAATCGCCGCGCCGCGCCAGAGCGCCATGGATGCAGCAAGGACGCGGTGGCAAGCACGGCCGCATCCCTCCCGAGCCCTCTCCCTCCACCGGAGCCAACATGCACGACATCGTTCAAGACTATTACGGCCGCCAGCTGCAGAGCAGCGCCGATCTGAAAACCAGCGCCTGCTGCGATGCGTCGCAGGTGCCGAACTGGCTCAAGCCGCTGCTGGCACGGGTGCATCCGGAAATCACCGCGCGCTATTACGGCTGCGGCCTGGTCTGCCCGCCGCTGCTGGAAGGCCGGCGCGTGCTCGATCTGGGCTGCGGCACCGGGCGCGATGTCTACCTGCTGTCGCAACTGGTCGGACCAACGGGCGAAGTGGTCGGCGTGGACATGACCGAAGCGCAGCTCGCCGTCGCGCGACAGCACCAGGCCCATCACCGCGACGCCTTCGGCTTCGACAATGTGCGCTTCCTGCATGGGTATATCGAAGAACTCGACCGGCTCGATCTCGAGCCCGGCAGCTTCGATGTGATCGTCTCCAACTGCGTGCTGAATCTGTCTCCGCGCAAGGATGCGGTGCTGCGCGGCGCGCATCGTCTGCTGCGCGAAGGCGGCGAGTTCTATTTCTCGGATGTGTATGCGGACCGGCGCGTGCCGCAAGCGGTGCGCGACGACCCGGTGCTCATCGGCGAATGCCTGGGCGGCGCGCTGTACTGGAATGATTTCCTGCGGCTGGCGCGGCAGAACGGCTATGCCGATCCGCGCCTGGTGGAGGATCGGCCGCTGGCGATTACCGATGCGGAGCTGGCCGAGCGCATCGGCAACCTGCGCTTCTTCTCGGCGACATATCGATTGTTCAAGCTCGATGGCCTGGAGAGCGATTGCGAAGACTACGGCCAGGCGGTGGTATACCGCGGCGGCATGCCGGGCACGCCGCAACGCTTTGCGCTCGACAAGCATCACGACATCGAAGCCGGGCGCGTGTTCCCGGTGTGCGGCAACACCTGGCGCATGCTGCATGACACCCGCTTCGCGCCTTACTTCGACTTCATCGGCAATTTCGAGCGTCATTACGGCCTGTTCACCGGCTGCGGCGGTGGACTGCCTTTCGATGCACGCGAAGGCGGCGCGGCCGCGAGCTCCTGCTGCTGAATCTTCCATGATGCAGCGCTGCTCAAGGCCGGTTGCAGCAGGGCTGCCTCAGTCGTCGAGGAAGCCGCCCTTGTAGAAGCTCCATGCGGTGCCGTCGTGCAGATAGAAGAAGCCGTCGGCGCAGGCATCCTTGCCCGGAAAGTCATCGCGGTATTTCGCCGGCACCAGGCGCGCCAGCTGTTCATCGCTGAGTTCATCGAATTCGTCGGGCGTGATCGCCTGCCCGACGCGCAACCTGCGTCTTTCCATGTGCGTCTCCTGAAGACCTGAAGAAAAAGACGCTACCTTAACCGAAACAGCACACCGGTTGGCATCGCTTGCCCGCTTCATGCGCTGCACCTGCGCATCAGGTGAGCACCGGCCCGTTCCGCTTCTCGTCCCTTTCCTTATGCACCCCGTCTGGCACAGATGATGGGGGTGCCGCGCGCGCCGGACCGCATCATCGGCAAAGGCTCTGGCAACTGAATCCATTTACGAAATGCCCGCGTATAAGCCCATGCAACCGCAAACAACCTCTAAGGAGAAGACCATGAAAAAACTTGCCACCGCATTCGCCGCCTTGACCCTTTGCGCCGGCCTCGCCAGCACCTCCGCCTACGCCGCCGATACGGTGATGGTTGGAGGACAGAGCATGTATCCGACCAAGGACATCGTCGACAACGCGGTGAACTCGGCCGACCACACCACGCTGGTGGCCGCAGTGAAGGCCGCCGGCCTGGTCGACACGCTCAAGGGCAAAGGTCCGTTCACCGTTTTCGCGCCGACCAATGCCGCGTTCAACAAGCTGCCGGCCGGCACCGTAGACAACCTGGTCAAGCCGGAAAACAAAGCCACCTTGACCAAGGTGCTGACCTATCACGTGGTGCCGGGCAAATACGACTTCAATGCGCTGCATGAAGCCATCATGAAGGGCAATGGCAAAGCCGAGCTGAAAACCGCAGAAGGCGACATGCTGAGCTTCATGATGAACGGACCGCACAACATCGTGGTGGCGGATTCCGGCGGCCATCACGCCGACATCAGCACCTACGATGTGATGCAATCCAACGGCGTGATCAATGTGATCGACACCGTGCTGATGCCGAAGTAAGCATGATCCTCACGAGCGCCGGCTGCATCGCGGCGCTTTTTCATTCCTGCCGTTCCAGCACGCTGCCGATGGATGCGAGCAAGCGCTCGCTCCATGGCCGCGCCGCCCAGGCTTCCAGGCTGATGCGCTGGCTCTGCGCGAGATAGTCGGTCGCGATGTTTGCCAGCGTGCGCGCGACCTCGGCATCGCGCAGCGCCAGGTTGACTTCGTTGTTCAAGCCCAGCGAACGGTTGTCAAAGTTGGTGGAGCCGACGATGGACCACAGGCCATCGGCGATGAACAGCTTGGTGTGGATCATGCCGGGCTGGTATTCGTAAATTTGCACGCCGCCGGCGATCAGTTCGCCGTAATGCCGGCGACTGGCGATGCGCGCGATTGGATGGTTGTTGTGCCGGCCCGGCGTGATCACCGTCACACGCACGCCGCGCGCCACCGCGCGCAGCAGCGCGCGCCGCATCGAACGGTCCGGCACGAAGTAGGGTGTATCGATCAGGATGTCGCTGCGCGCCGCATCGACTATCAACTGGTACATCACGCGCGCGCGGGTGGCGCGGCCTCCGGTCGGATTGCTGCCGATGATGAGCGCTTGCCCATGCCCGTCCGCCGGATCGGCGGCATCGGGCGGATCCGCAGCCGCCGATGGACCCGGCGCATCGGCCTCGTTTCGTGGCATGCCCGGACTGACCAGGATGTCGCCGCTGGCTTCAAGCCAGCCCTGGAAGAACACGCTCTGCAGCGCGCGCGCCGGCGCGCCGCGCACGCGCATCATCAAATCTCGCCACGGCGGCAGGCCAGCGGTGCCGCCATCCCAGTGCGAACTGATGCCGGCGCCGCCGATGAATGCGGTATCGCCGTCGACGATGAGCAGCTCGCGATGGGTACGGTTGTTCCAGTGCTTGAGCGTGTACCAGCGAAACGGCTGATACCAGACCACCTGTCCGCCGGCAGCGCGCAAACGGTCGAAGAAGCTGTCCGGCGTGGGCAGGCTGCCGACCGCATCCACCACGACCCGCACCGCAACGCCCGCGCGAGCACGCGCCGTCAGCTCGTTGAGGAAGCGTTCGCCGACTGCGGTCTTGTGGAAGATGAAGGCTTCGAGTTCGATCGAGGTCTTCGCATTGCGTATCGCCTCGAGTTCTGCCGGATAGAAGCGTTCGCCGTCCGGGAACACGGTCGTCTCAAGCGGCTGCACGATCGCCTCGCCCACTGCGTGCGCCAGGGCGGAGGTGAACGACGCGTCGCGCGCCGGCGGCAGCGGCGTCACGGTGCGGTAGGCCAGACCCGGCTCGAACAGCACCACGAACAGCAGCGCTGCCATGGTCAGCACGCAAAAGCCCGACAGCGCCGAGATCACCATCTTCAGGTGGCGATGCTTCATCATGCTGCGCGGGCCTCAGGCGTCATGGCGCATATCGTCCTTGCGTTCTTCCGCGCTCTTGCCGAGCCAGACGCGGTGCAGATAGCGCTCCAGCGGATGGCCGACGAGCAGCAGCACCATCATGATGCCCATCGCAATCAGTGCCACCGGCCAGGCGCCAATGCCGCATACCACGCCGATGGCCGAGGTCACCCAGATCGAGGCAGCGGTGGTCAATCCCTTTACGCTGTGGTCGCTCGCCCCGCGCACGATCACGCCCGCGCCGAGAAAGCCAATGCCGGTGAGCACGCCCTGAATCACGCGCGATAACGCATTGACATCGTGGCTGGAGTTTGCCGCGCCGGGAACGTCGACCGCGATCGTGACCAGCGCCGAGCCGAGCGCAACCAGGCCCAGGGTCTTCACGCCGGTCGGTTTGCCGTGCAGATTGCGGTCCAGCCCGAGGATGCAGCCCATCAGGACCGCGGTGAGGAGCCGCATGCTGATTTCGGTATATGCCATGGCTTCCTTTCAACGCAGGCCCGGTTTGCATAGGCATCCCCGGGCGGGTGGACTCGACATTGTGCCGGTTTGCGTTCCTGCCGGCTGGTTTCTCGCAGCTGTTTCCGACGAACATCAAACGTTTGCCGACTGTGGCAGGCGCGGCACGAAGCGCGCAGTGATCACGATGTGAAACGCTTTCGACACGAGGGCGATCATCATCCGAGCAATACGGCCTATGCACTGAGGAGCCATGCGTTATAGTAATGACCATGCCCACACTCCCGGTCCACTGCTCCGGGATCCGCCTGGCAGGATCCTGCGGTTGCAGTCTCTCCACTGCTTGCGACGTTTCCGTTGCAAGCTTTTGCGCTTTGCAAGCGCGTGCCTGTCTGCAGGCGGCGACGCCACGCCGGCGCCCGTTCGCCACCAACACCCTGACGCATGGCCTGTGCCGTGCTGCGCTGATGATCATGGCGGCGCTGGTGGTCGGTTCGTCCACGGCCGGCAGCTTCAGCGGCTACGATTCTGCGCCGCAAGCCTTCAGCCCGGACGATTTCGAAGCCGACCAGTCGCGCGAACGTAGCGCCGACCGCTCGCGGCCAAGCCGAGACCGGGTCACGCACGTGGACAATGCGCCGCATGGCAACTCGCCGCAAGACACGCAGCCGCCGCACAAGGCGCCGCCCGCCGCGCCACCACGGCGCGATGCCGCAACAGCCGCCGCCGCCGGCGCGCCGCCGCGCAAGCCGACCCAGTAGGCGTTCAGGAAAATACGCCGCGTATCCGGTCGAGCAGGCGCTGCAGCGCCTCCCATTCCCGCTGCACCCGCTCGATGCTCTCGCGCACGGTGCGTATGCCATCCGCCAGCGCATCCAGTGGCGTGCCATGCCCGCCGCCGTCGCCATGACCATGCAGCATGCGATCCAGCCAATCCAGCAGGCCCGCGCCGAACCAGGAAGCGCGCTCGCCCGGAAAGCGCGCGGCGACGTCGATCAGGCGCCGGTTCGCCGCCCCACGGAAGAAGTCGCCAACCAGGAGCAGCGCATTGTGGCTGCCCTGCCCCCAGTAATCGCTGCGCATCGTCACCCGGGCATCGTCGAAGCCAACCCAGCTGCCCGTGACCAGGCGCGGATGCATCAGCATGAACCAGCCGTCGGTATTGTCCTGGGTGGTGCCGGTCTTGCCGGCGACGTCGGCGCGTATGCCGAAGCTGCTGCGTATGGCCTGCCCGGTGCCATGGTCGATCGCGCCGCGCAGCATCGCAATCAGCTCCTCGCTGGCCCCGCGTGGTAATTCGCGGCGCGAGCGGCTGGAGAATTCCACCAACACCCGGCCCTGGGCATCCTCGATGCGCGTCAACATCAGCGGCGCGCGGTAGATGCCGCCGGCGGCGATGGTGGCATAGCTGGAAGCCATCTCCAGCAAGGTCACCGGGCTTGTGCCCAGGGCCAGCGCCGGCACCGCCTCGAGCCGGCTCTGGCGCACGCCGGCGCGGCGCGCGAAGTCCGCCGCTTTCGCCGGCCCGACTGCTTCCATCACCTGCGCCGTGATGGTGTTCTTCGACTGCGCCAGGCCCTCGGCCATGCTCATCATCCTGCCGCTGGCCGGGCCGATGTCGCGTGGCTGCCAGGTGCCGCCGTCGGGCAGGCGGTATTCCTTCACCCGGTCCGGATACTTGCGATCCGGCGGAATGCCCGCTTCCAGCGCCGCGCCATAGACGAAAGGCTTGAAGGTCGAGCCCGGCTGGCGCTGCGCGCGCGCGACGTGATCGTACTGGTCGAGGTCGAAATCGCGGCTGCCGACCCAGGCTTTCACATCGCCGCTGTCCGGGTCGATCGCCACCATGCCGGCTTCCAGCCGCGTCTTGTCCGACTTCAGCTTGGCGAGGAAATCCGTGTCCGACTTCAGGCGCGCCAGCGTGGCGCTCGCATCGGCGCCGCCAGCAACCGCATTGCGATACGCCGATGACTCGCGCACGAAGGCGTCGAGCAACTCCGGATGCGCGCGCCAGAAATGCGCGAACGGCGTCACGCGTGGCCGCATCGCCGCATAGGCCGCGGTGGATGTCGACAGCAGCGACTGTCCCGGCTGCGCCCATTCGACATCGGCCACCGCCTGCAGCGCATCGGCCTGGCGCTTGACCGCCGCATTCGCCGCCGCCTGCAGGCGCGAGTCGATGGTGGTGTAGATCTTCAGGCCGTCGGCATAGATGTTGTAGTCATGGCGGTCCGCCCAGTCGATCAGCCAGCGCCGCAGGAATTCGGCGAAATGCGGCGCCGGGCCGCGCGCTTCCAGCTGCCGCTCAAAGTCCAGGCCCAGCGGCTGCGCCTGCAAGGCGGCAAGCCGGTTCGGTGCAAGCTTGCCGGCCTTGCTCATCTGCGCCAGCACCACGTTGCGCCGCGAGCGCGATCGCTCAGGATTGAACACCGGGTTGTAATAGCTGGCGCCCTTGAGCATGCCAATCAGCGTGGCCGATTCGAGCAGCGTCAGCTTCGCGGCCGGCTTGTCGAAATAGGTACGCGCGGCCATTTCGATGCCATAGGCGTTGTACAGGAAGGGCACCGTGTTCAGATAGGTTTCGAGGATCTCGCGCTTGGTGTACGC
This sequence comes from Noviherbaspirillum pedocola, assembly GCF_016632335.1. GTDB lineage: Bacteria > Pseudomonadota > Gammaproteobacteria > Burkholderiales > Burkholderiaceae_D > Noviherbaspirillum_A > Noviherbaspirillum_A pedocola. The sequence goes on along the minus strand of NZ_JAEPBG010000016.1, from coordinate 99,605 downwards.
ATGCTCGATCTTCAGGGCCGTGATGGTTTCCCGGATCTTGCGGTTGATCGAACGCTTGCGGCCGATTTCCTCAGGGTAGAGATTGCGCGCCAGCTGCTGGGTGATGGTGGAGCCGCCTTCGATGCGCCCGGCAAGCGTGCGCAGCGCGGCACCGGCCAGGCGATGAAAATCGATGCCGTGATGCTGATAGAAGCGCCGGTCCTCGGTCGCCACCAGCGCATTGACCACATCCGGCGAGATCCGCTCCAGCGGCACCCATTCGCGATGGAAGCGCTTGTAGCTGGCCAAGGTCTGGCCGTCGACCGAGACCAGCACGCTCGGATGTTCGCGCTTGGCTTTCTTCAGGTCGGCGATGCCGGGCGTGAGCGGGATCTGAATCAGGGTCCAGATCGCGAGCAGCACGATGCCGGCGCCGGCGAAGCCGCCAACAAGCCGCGCCAATGCAAGCATGCGTGCGCGGCGGGGCGCCTTGCGGTCGAGCACTGCGGCGCCGCGGGCGGCGAGCCAGCGCCAGAAGAAACGTGCCAGTCGCAGCAGCACAGAAAGGCCCGAGGCCAGCCGCGTGCGCCAGGACCGCGGCGTTAGTGGCGGTTGCGAAGATTGCCTGTCGTTATCCAAATCCGGTCTACGCCTTTCCATGCGTGAGAAGTCCCGGACTTGGACGCGCAAGCGGCTTGCATGGTTTCCATGGCTTAGCGAAGCCTTATTTCAACGCATGTTCATGACGCCGTATCTATGCCGCCCCCAAGGGAAACCATAAAGTCTCGAGCCGTGATACGCAACGCGTCGTCCTTCGCGGCATCGCGCCGGAGATGCACGGCACATGCGCATGAAGCCGACGAACCGACTTCCGCGACGTTCATTTGTTGCGTACTGCATCGCAGGCATCAGGCCGGCGACATCAGAAACAGTCGCATGGACGGAACGCAGGAATCTTTTGCGTTATCGCGATGATGATGATGGCCAGGAGTATGGCTCTGCACTGAGTCAACGGAATGCAGAGGCAAGGCATGCCTGCGCGCAGGATCATGAAGTCAAAGCCGGACAACTTAAAACGAATCCAATCGATAACCTGGGCCAATCTCGTCGTCATCCTTATGCTTTTCAGTCCCTGGTAAGGTCAGTATTTTCACCGGCGACGCTAAGATCGTGGGACATGCTAAATGTTGCGCCAGTTCATAGCAGAAAGTATCGTCTTCGCTTTCGAACTCGAATCGCTCGATTTTCTTTTCAGTACGGACAACCATTGCTTGTTCTTGCTTTCCTGCTGCAGGGTCACTTGCTGCGGTGCTTTCCCTGATTTTGTGAGAAATGCAGTTGGAATCCAGAAGTCTGCTGATCCGTTCAGTAACATCCTCGTCAGGATGCGCAATCGTTATCGCAAGCAGTTCAGTGTCATGCTGTTTCGCGTATTCCACCGAAGAACGCTCCCGACATGCCCTCACGAGGCCGCGCAAGTTCGCTTCGGAATAACGATTCGGCCCTTGCTCTGGCTGTGGAGCAATCACAACCGTTCCCTTCAGAGTGCCCGGCGGAGGATCGCACGGCAATGAAGAGTTTTTCAGTGAAGTGTTCAACAGTGCGGAATAGTAGGCGTGCCAGTACGATTCGCAAGTTTCCTTATCAGGCAGCGCGCCCAGAGAAGGCACCAGCAATAGGTTAGGCGTATGCCGAATGCTCCGCACATCCTGCGGAAAGGGCACACCGCCTGGCTGTCCTTGCGCTTTTGCTTCTGTTTTTGGCTTTACCTTTGCCTGCGTTCGAGCGGAATTTCCTTGCAGCGTGTTCTGATCGACTTCGCTCACTCTCGATTTTTCCTCCAACTCGCTCATTTGCTCCGCATGCTCCTTTGCAGCCTTCAGGGCAACAGCTTGGCCTTCCTCTAATACTGCATCTCCGTAAGTAAGCATGGTTCTTATCTCGTCCAGCGGAACAATGATGTTATTCGCCGCAAAACTCAGCGGATGAGCTGCAACCACTGAACACCCAACTAGCCTCGCATGCCTTACGCCATGCGAGGCGTGGACATCCAGACGCGAACCTGACGAAGCTCCGGACTTCCTTATCGAATTGGGCAACAAGCTGGATGCTTCTCCCACCTTTTCGCTCTCCCACCCCCTTGCACGCAAGCGGCTGAGCAATCCCTCTACACCTTTGAGATGAATGCCTAGCGGATTACTAGATGGCGCAATTCCCTTTTGAAGAAGCCCAATGACTTCGCTAAGCTTGTTTTCAATCATGCACGCCGTGTCTCGCTTCATGTCGGACAATTGCCGTTGCAATATCAGCCCGAAGGTCATCTCCTTAATGCGCTCGTCCGGGCTACGCTCCTGCAGATATAGGGCCTGATTACCATGTTCGTCTTCTTCATCCTTGAGCCGCAAAGGCTCTGAAGAGCTATGGAGAAGCGCCTCGAGCGATACAAGAAATTCAGCAACGTTGTCTTTGTCGATGACTTCACGCAGATTCACCCGGGACACTTTTCGTCGATCCGCTGAAACGGCCCTCTTGAGTCCTTCTACCGATGCACGGACGTTATATGCATCGGTAGCCTGTTGTCTTGCGCTCGCCTTGTTTGGCCGCACTCCCTGACCCCGGCCCGATGCTGCACTTGTTCCCTTGAGCTCGTCCAGATAGGGTTTGAATGCGCTTTTGATTGCCTTTCGAGCCTCGTCTTCAATGGTTCGCCGTTCGCTCTCGCTCATCCAGAACTCCTGGAACGCTTCCTCCATCGATCTGGGACGGACATAAAGATGCTCATTGCCCTGCGCATCGGCTACCCGATCAACCCGCAACGGCTGCCTTCCGTCCTTCATGAGACGATCCAGTCCATGCTTGCGACGAAGCTTGTGCCCTTCATCGAATGTTTCGAAGCCACTGATCAGAAAGCTCTTTCCCGACAGATCCAGTGTTTCAGGCGCAATGACACGGCTGACATCCAGCAGGTAGAAGCTGGCTCCGTGCGCCGCCTCGCGTATCTGTTGTTTTGATCCGTCGTCAAGACTTACACCGAGGGCAGAAGCAATCACATGCATCGCAGCGACTCTCGCGGCCTTCAATTTGTTCAGCTCTTCGACAAAGCCAAACTCAGCCCAGAATTGCGCGCGACTTTCATGCCACCAGTCTTTCAACGTCCGCTTGCGCAGATAGAAAATGCTGGCATCGTTCGCATCACACTCGACGAAGCAGGCGCTGCCGTCGTTGAGCTTCTCCATATGCTGAAGGATGTTGCACCGCTCTTTAGCGCTTAGGCTTGAGCACGTCCATGGTGAGATACGAATTCCTCTGTCCGGGAAATCTGGCATCTGCTTTTTATCGTGGAGTAAAGGAAGAAATAATGAACTCGATGCGAGAAGATGCCGCGCTTACATAGTGGCGACACGGGCGCGTCGATGCGAAAGGGATGGCTGAGGCTCTGTTCATAAGAGCCGGTTGAGAAACCGGTCAGCTGACAAGGTTCCCTTGCGTCAAATATCATCTTCGACTTGGAACATGCACAACAAGGAAGAGAGCACTGGATGCTCGGGGGACGCACCGCAGTATCTGTATTTTTACTGTGCTTCTACGCCGACCCAGATCACAGCAATTGTTCTCGGCGCTGCACTGAAGTACTGCTCCTCCGTGATCCCCGGCATGCTCGTCCGCCACGCCTGCTCCGTAAGCATCCTCCCCGCGTCATTCCCCGAGACCCTCATCGCCTTCAACAACAGATTCACCGCTTCCCGGGCCTGCCTATCCTCCTCGAACGTCTTCCCGTACACCGGCGCCGGCAGGCTTGCTTCCACAAAGCTGTTGCCCAGTGCATTGCCGAACGCATCCCGCGCCACCTGCGCCGCGCTCAGCCGACCGCCGCGCAGCGCCTGGCCGCCATCCCGCCTACAAAGCCCGATACCGTCTCCGAGATCAGGCTCTTGCCCAGATCGAAGCCCTATTTCGGCGCGTAGTCCAGCAGCTTGTTCATCCTTTCGCCCACCGCCACGCGCAGCTCGGCGTCGCTTGCCAGACCGTTCGCCTGCGCGATCAGGTACCACAGCCCGCTGTCGCCATAGGCGTTCTGCGCGATGCCCTGCAGCGTGTCGCCCGCCTGCACCGCGTACTGCCCCACGCCCGCCGATGGGTAGTTGTTCGTCACCGGCCGGTATGCCGGGTCGAAGTTCGATAGCGTGATGTAGTTCGGCGAAGCAGCCTTACCGTTATCGCCGGGTTTGGTCTGGTTGTCCGGATCGGTGCCGCGGCCGTACACCGCTTCGAGCTTGCCGTTGACGAACAACTGCTGCTGCACGTTGTCCTGCTGCGTTTTCTGCAGCACGTGGCCGTAGGCGTCGTTGATTAAGGCTCATATTGCATCCGAACCCTAGCGAGTTTCCATGAGCTGCTTGAATTTGCGTTCGATATTGGCGATCCGCGCGAGCATTTCTCGGCCCGCTTCGGTTTCTTCATACCAGCTTTCCCCGCCTGACTCGGATATCCAGCGGCGGAAGGTGCGTAATTCCATTTCGACGATGCCCTCGAATTGATCCCGCTTGCAACCAGACCACATCCACCGGCTTGCCGCGACCTTGCGCATGCGCTTTGCGGCCGTTGTGCCAGCATCAAACTCCACACCGCGGCTCGATCGCCCGCCAGGAAAATATCGTTCTCCAGTGGTGTGCATGAAACGGTCGAATTCTTCCAACTCGTCAGCCAGTTCAAGCCAGGGAATTAGTCGTGCATCGTACGTCACAGATATCTCCATGGAGCAGGCCAGTCACTACGTCAGAGGGAAAGATGTCATTACGCGCATTTGGCACATAAATCTAGTAGTCGCCTCTATCAATCAGCTGAATTTCCGCGCCTGACTCAAGTACTGCTCTTACGTCATCCTTGGCACGATCGATTGCCACGACTACTCCAAAATCAAAATCACCATAGATCAAGCCGAGCACATTCGAATTCAATAACTTTCTCTGCTTCTAGACCTCCTGGTAAATGCTTGTCTACGACCAGCTGTATACCTCCCACAGCTAGTAACTGCCTCTCTACATCAACCAGACGCGCAACGACTCTACGTCCATGACCAGATTCGCTTGTCTTCCAAACGCCCAACTCAGTCTCCTTGCTGAGCATTGCGTTCTTGATGTCAAACACATGCAGCGGCATGGATACCTCGTCGTCAACGTTGACGCCACATGGCTGAGAGAATGCCAAACATGCGTAATGCCCATCTGCAATTTCGACCTCCGCCTCTTTTGCCTCCACGGATATCCAGTGAATACTCTTCACTCGCATTTTTTCCCTCCCAATCTAATAAGGCCATTTTTTAATAAAAAATGTTGTGCATCTGATTGCGCTTGCAAGCGTTCCATTTCATTCCTTGTAAATATACGAAAAGTGAAATGCTCGTTACGCAACCCACTAAAAGAAGTATTTTGTCGTAATGCGAAATCAATCGCATTTAGCACATTTTCAACTTCCTTGATGCAAGCGACGCGTTCTCTCCAGGCTCCAAAAACATAAATAGCTCCAAAAACGCCGCGCCAATGTAAGGGTTAACGAATTTCATAAAATTAGCGTTTTTCTAGAGACTACGTATTATGAGACGCCCATATAAGCCATCCATGGCGCGTTACGCTATCGAGCCACACTGACCGAAGACATTCCAGTTACGCTAAATAACGAGCCCACATCGGTAGAATCGGCAATAAGAATCGCTTCCTCATATTCGTCTATATCTTCAGAGAGCCATGATTCACCCTCACGAAATACATGAAAATGGATTACAGTCCCGAATACGTCATTTGAAATCATTGCTCGCAATACTTTGCACCGAGGCTCCTTATTCCACAGCAAAAAGAGCTCGAAAATAAATGAGAGCGATTGCTCTATCCCACCTCCCTCAATATAGTCTTCGATGTGGAAGGAGTTGACATAGCACTCAAAGCCTGTTTCATCGGAATAATCTTGGAGTCGCGCATTTCTGTTAAGCAATAAGAGTGAATTTAAGAACGTGCACCCATCGAATAAAGCAAAACCATCTTCCAATAATTCCATCAACGCATTTGCAATTGACCTTGAGTTACTCATTAGCACAGGCAATTTGAGTCGCATTGCATGATTTGATCGAATCATTATTTCTCTCCTAAATAGCGCTTCATTCCCTTATCGATAGTGCGCGAAGTCCTGATTTTCTAAGATTTTTTAGCTTCCTTCAGAATTCCTCGGAACGAATTCGTCTACGAGTCATATATATGTTCATCACCAGCATTATCTTGATAGTGAAAGGCGGTAAATTTCAACACCCTGCTAGAGGGAAAAATGATGTTTCACGCATTCGAAACATAAATCTGGTTGCCAGCGCCTTTATTAATCCAGTCAAATTCAAGGCCCCATTTGTCCGTCGAGAAACCATTAACTGCCTGCGGAGCAGCACGCCCACCCCAAGCCCATTGGGGCTCCGGCAACCAGGAGCCTTGGTAAGTACCAGCATTCCAATCTTTTTGTACTGCTGCGCCGCTTCGCCATGCCAACGCCGACGCATATGACACTATTCTCGAATGGACTTTGCACAGTAGGGTTCGTGTTGCTCCAACGTGATTAGGAAGCCTATGTCGATGTCGTGGTGGGGCCGATGTCCACGATGCGGCTGCTGTTACGGGCGAGCGGGTAAAAACCCGCTCTAAGCGCGGGAAAATCGTCGGGTTCTTTACTCCTGTACTCCCATCCAGCTACAAAAGGTTGCATACACGAAGTCATATGCACCTTCTTCGGACGGAAATGAGGCCATTTCTTGAGGCCTATTACGCTCAACATAGAAAACCTTCCAGTGCCCATCCGTAGGCACTGCGCAGACGCATTCGCTATGACGAATATTCCCCAAAGAAAAACTGCTTGGATGAACACCTATCCTTGCAAGACTTGACTCCAATTGTTCTCGTTTCATTTTTGGCTTCGACATACGCAGCATTGTGGTTTTCCATTACATCATGCCCGGCACGCAATCTTGGCAAGGCATGGGGCGTTATGTTTCACTATTAACCAACAGACAGACCTGCCCGGATTTCTTTACCAGACTAATTGGCTTTCGGGTTGCTCCATCATCGACCGAAATTTCAACGGGTAAGTCTTGATTCTCAAATGACTGCAGCTCCTTGATCAATTGCTTGATGGTTTTACTTCGGATAACCCAAGCTGGCTCGGCAAAGGCCTGTCTTTCCATGGCAATCTCCAATGTAGTCCTTGCTCTCTATTCAAGCTCGCGATGACAAACGTATTTGAGCACTTTTCGGGCATAGCGATGACGCTCCTTAACCACTTCCAAATACGTCTGCATAAGTTACAAGAGAACTACTTTAGACATCTCACTCAATACCACACGGATCGCTGCATCAGGCTCAACAAGTGATCCATCAGTATCCAAGAAATGCAAACAATCTGCATGGTTAGTCGCAATATCTTGCAATAATGACTGATTAGTTTTATCCAGAATTCCAAGAGCCGCCCCGACTATCCCAATGAAGTCGGTCTCATATTTTGTGTGTGGATTTACCCAACCAATCTTCGCCAATTCGCGTTTGCTATCATCATCTAATAATTTGAGACCAAAAATTATTGCCTCACCCAAGGTATTAGGAGTGATGTTATTCATGGGAATATTTTCGCTATAAAAGTGTATTGAAGTCCTGGAGTCTGATTCGAATAACGAGCCCGCGTTTTGTTAATTAGAAATTTCTTGTATTCAAGTCCACTGACTACTTTTGGTACAGCCAAGACTCCACTTCGGATATCAGCCATAACGCCTTCGCCAACCGCATTGGTTTCAGACTGAATAAAGCTAAGTGCCGCTTCGGGATTGCCACGATATGAAGACGTGAACGACTTGTCAAAAGACAGTTCAGACGTACCCATTGAAGTTGAAGCACTTATTCTTCGTGTCCGCTAGAACCCACCTTGGATGAACCAAGCTAGCTTGTCGACCTATTCTCTCACTATATAAATCTCCAATCCGATCCAGATTTGATTTAAAATTCCAACATCCTAAATTTCCTGATCCCCATACCACTTTTTTAGGAACATATTGCAAGAATCTCTCTCGCATTCCCTACACGATTACCTATTCCATTTTGGACAATATTTGCTCAGCAACTCATCCGAAACATTATTATTTTTCCTCCAAGGAATGGTCTTTTTCTTGACATCGAAAGCTAGCCCACGCAAAGAAGCATGAATCCCACAGAAATTGGACGCAGCACCGGGAGTCACCTCAAAAAAAATTTTTTTGCCGTTAAATTTAATATATACACCTTGAAATCCATTATTATCTTTCTCATCGTCTTGAATATGCATTACAAGTTTACCGTTTTCGACTTGTGCCTCCCCTTCTAAGTAGCAGCTGTAACCGCGCTCTTGAATAGTACTTAAATAAACCCTTACTTCAGACTCTGAAATCTTTCGCATTACCAAGCAATCCGTGGCATTTTTTACCATATGGTATTTATTGCTAACTGGATCCAGCACTGTTGCTTTGCCGGGCATCACATATACACCTTCATACGCCGACCCAAATTCAAAGCAGTATCCAAGCTTATGCATAGTGGCGATAAGGAAAATCAAGAAGAAGCCATAGGTAAATATGCAAGAATTGCGACTGATCTTCATATCATTGACCTGCTTCCAAATATTTTATTCTTCCTCGATTTGCCTCATATTTCATCAATTTCTCCGATTCTTTTATAAACGATATAATCTTCTCTTTGCTATTCGTCGCGATGGCACGAAACTCTGACGTGGACGTGCCTTGGTATGCGAAATCGACGGCAACATCTCGTATGATCGGGTTTAATTCAGACCAACTTGGGGCATCAGTCATGCTCTTTGTCACCCTCCCGTAAAATCCTTCCGCATACTGTTCTTTTTGAGAATACGCAATTTCGAACAATGCTTTTTGTTGTGTTGGGCTTATTTCTCCAAGCAGTCGTTTATTTGTTGCAACAAAGTCTTTTGCAGCTTGCCCTGACAATCCGGCTCCCTGCGCAAATTTTATTGCCATTTCTTTGTCGATACCTGCATTAAATAGGTCAGACTTGACACCAGATTCAGTTCTTTCTTTCATGTCATAGCCACGACCCAACGTGACCCCAGAGTTGCCGCCGGGCCATTGAATTACTCGACTAAAGTATGGGCTGGTTTGTATTTCGTTTCCTTCCGCCTCAAAGGTTATTTGGCCATTTTTTACTAAAAATGGATTCCCAATATTATTGGCTCCTCTTGGGAGAGACCACGAGCCATCAGAGTTTAATATCTCTGGCAAGCTGAAGTCGTTACTGGGCATTTGGAAGTCTTGCGGTACCGTCCATGTGCCGTCCGGATACTTAACTTCCGGGATTCCTAATTCTTTGCTACTTGCATCAATGAAGTCGACGAATTCAAAAGTCTGTTCGCCGATTCTTTTTGATGGCGACGCTCCATTGTCAAAAATCGTCCTGCTATTCAACGGGTCGACGACATCGTTGCTCGCATACAGCATTGGATGCGTATCCCAATACGATTGAATCCGCGTGCCAGTCTCAGACGCTTGCCGAATACCCACTCGTCCATCGTTCAACGCGGGGATCCCCGGCATGCTCGCCTGCCACACCTGCTCCGTAAGCATCCTCCCCGCGTCATTCCCCGAGACCCTCATCGCCTTCAACAACGGGTTCATCGCCTCCCGCGCTTGCCTATCCTCCTCGAACGTCTTCCCGTACACCGGCGCCGGCAGGCTTGCTTCCACCAGGCTGTTGCCCAGCGCATTGCCGAACGCATCTCGCGCCACCTGCGCCACGCTCAGCCGACCGCCGCGCAGCGCCAATGCGGCCATCCCGCCTACAAACCCTGATACCGTCCCCGAAATCAGGCTCTTGCCCAGGTCGAAGCCCTGCTTCGGCACATACTCCAGCAGCGTGTTCATCCCTTCGCCCACCGCCGCGCTCAACCCCGCGCCGGCCGCAGCCGCCGCCACGCTCGTCCAGCTGAAGCTCGGTTGCAGGCCCACCGCCACGCCTATGCCTTGCGTGACCGCGTTGGCTACCATCGCCCGGCTCGCCGCTCCCAGCCAGCCCGCCGCACCCGGGCCTGTCGCACCCAGGATCGGCACGCCTTGCGCCAGCATGCCCACCCCCGTCGCCACACCCGCGCTCAGCGCGCCCAATGCCACCCCGCGCAAGCTGATGCCGTCCTGCACTCCGATGATGTTGCCAAACACCTGCCCCGCCAGCGAGCCCACCGCGCCGCCGATCACCGCCGCTTCCACGCCAACCAATCCACTCACGCCGACGGCCGCCGCACCGGCAACACCGGCATTCCCCAGCAGCACGCTTCCGCCCAGCTCCATCATCGCGCCGAACTCGCCTACCGTTTCCCCGGCCAGCAGCTCCGCCGTGGCCCCTGCCGTCCAGATCGTCGCTACCACTGACACCGCGATCACCAGCACCTGCTCCAGCGAGCAGCCATCGTCTCCCTGCGGCGTCGGCAGGTTCGGCGCCGTGCTGCCCACCGTGCGCGCCGCGTCGTATGGCGCGAAGGTCTGCGCATTGTTGTGCACGCCGGCCGTCACCCGCGATGGGATGCTCAGCGTCTGCCCCACCCGCAGCTCGGCGTCGCTTGCCAGACCGTTCGCCTGCGCGATCAGGTACCACAGTCCGCTGTCGCCATACGCGTTCTGCGCGATGCCCTGCAGCGTGTCGCCCGCCTGCACAACGTATTGGCCCACGCCCGCCGATGGGTAGTTGTTCGTCACCGGCCGGTATGCCGGATCGAAGTTCGATAGCGTGATGTAGTTCGGTGAAGCGGCCTTGCCGTTATCGCCGGGCTTGGTCTGGTTGTCCGGATCGGTGCCGCGGCCGTACACCGCTTCGAGCTTGCCGTTGACGAACAACTGCTGCTGTACGTTGTCTTCCTGCTTCTTCTGCAGGACGTGGCCGTAGGCGTCGTTGATCAGGCTGCGGTTGTGCGGGTTGAGCAGCAACGACCTTGCAACGTCTAACCAAATACCCTTCTTCGGCCTGGGAATCTCTTGCGGCGGCGGGTTCGCATCCGCTACCCCAATCAGGTAGCCATTCACGTCATAGCGGTCCACCATCGTGCCGCTGGTTTGATCGCCCGAGTCGGTGTTGGTCATCACCATGCTCACCGACGCTTCCTTGTAGCCGTCGTACAGCGCCAGCGCTATCGTCGTGTCCGACACGATGTCGCCCTGCGTCGTCCGGTATCCCAGCACATTGCCCGCCGCGTCGTAGCCGTCCTCCCACGTCGTATGCGGTATCTGCAGGAGGACGGTTTCTTGCTGTCCCTGTTCATTGATCTCGCTTGACAGCTCCACGACTTCGTACGTCGTCGTGTAGCGCCGGTAGACCGTTTCCGAGTCGCTGCCGTTCGCTTCATTCCTGGTGTGCTGCGACAGCACGCGGCCCGCGCTGTCATAGCGCGTTACCGTCGTCACCGCGCCGGGCAGCGAGGCGTTGTCCCCTGCCAGCGCCCTCACATACCATTCCGACAGTGCGCCCGCCGGCCCGCTTTGCACCAGCCGCGACGCGCCGTCGTACAGCCTCGTGTCCAGCACGATCGCCTGGTCGCGGTCCAATTGCCGCCGCGTCATGATCGGCACTTCGGTTGCCACCGGTCCGCCCGAGTCCGAGCTGCCGCTCCACACCGTGGTCGTTCCAGTCTGCTCCACCGCGATTGCGCCTACCAATACCTGCGACAGCCGGTTCATGGCGTCGTACGCGTACCAGTGCGTCACGGCATCCTTCACGCCTTCATACCCGCTGGGCAGATACGGTCCAACCGGCGTGCCGGTCTCGTCGCTCGTCTGCCGGTAGAGCGGCACTACCGCTGTGTCCCACCCAATGTCCCGGATACGGTTGCCATTCCGGTCGTACGCCAGCAAGTGGCCCTGCTCGGCCGTGATGTTCGCCTGGTTCTCCGGATTGCTATCCACTGCGCCGTCGGCCAGGATCTGTCGGTTCATCGCGTCATACGCGTACCACATCTCGCGTGAACGCCCGGCGTAGTCGACATGCACATGGCGCTTGTTGCCCACGCCGTCATAGTCGATGGCCATGGCCACCCCTGACTGCGCATCAATCCGCGCCAGCCGGCCCAGCGTGTCGTACTGCATCCGCTGGTCCTGGTAGCTCACGCCCGCCTGCTGCGTCCGCTCCCACACCGTTCTGCCGCCGGCGTCGTAGGCGCGGTCGGTCACCTGCTGCAAGGCGTCATCGATGATCTGCACCTGCTGCCCGGCAGCGTCGTAGCGATAGCGCAGGCGCTGGCCGCGGCCGCTGTCCTGCTGGATCAATTGACCAGCATGGTCGTACCGGTACCAGGTCGCGACGCCGCCGAGGTCGGTGCGCGAGAGCAGGCGGCCATAGGTGTCGTAGTCCCAGGTCGACAGCCTGCCGTTCGCATCGCGCTGCGCGATCTTGTGGCCCTGCGCGTCAAAAGCCGCCGTTGCCGTGACGACGCCCGCCACGGTGGTTGCGATCACGTTGCCGCGCAGATCATAGCGATACTGCGTGATGCCGCCTTCGCCGTCGACTTCGCCAACCATGCGACCGGCGTCGTCCCAGTATTGCCAGGTCGAGACATCGGTACGGCCGCCGCTGACCCGGTACCGCTCATCCGCGCCGTATACATCCACGCCGACATGGGTGATTTGCGTCAGATGCCCTTGCCGGTCGTAGCCGTAGCGGGTGACGTTACCCATCGCATCGATATCCGTGATGCGGTTGCCGAAGAGGTCATACTGATGGCGTACGCGGCCGCCATCGGCATGCATTTCCAGCACCAGCCGACCGCCGTCATCCCAGACCTGGCCGTTCACATAGTCGTTGGCGGCGCGCACGGCCAGCTGCCGTCCGAGGGCATCGTAAAAGAATTCAGTTCTCGGACTGCCGCCACCAATGGCGCCATACGCATCCGGCTGCACCTGGGCAATCAGGCGATTGCCTTGATCGTATTCATACAGCGTGCGCCAGGCGCTGTTGCGCGCATCGCTTTGCGACAGCACATTGCCCCAGCGGTCGAAGCTCTGGAAGATCGCGGGCCGGTAGGCGTCGCCATTGAGGACGTCCTGTCGCAGCGGCTGTATCTGCAGCACCGCACGGCCGAGAAGATCGCGCACCGTGTCGCTGCGGCGCAGGCCGTCGCTGCCGCGCCAGCCCGCCTCCTGTGCGCTTGCAATGCTTTGCAGATCAATGCCCAAGCCACCGTAGGCGCTGCCGGCGCTGACAATCTGGGCGCTTTGCCTGCCCTGCAGGTCGTACAGCCATATCTTGACGACGCCATCGTTGCCATTGCTGCGCCACAGCCGGCCCGCGCCGTCGTAGTCGAAGAATTCCTGGAACAGCGCGGCGCTGCCGATGTCGGCGCTGCCACGCGCCACCATCTCGCCGAAGGCGTTATAGCGCATTGCCGTCAGCACCGATGACAGCTCGCGGTCGGCGCGCTCCTCGATCTTGTCACCATTGAGCCGGGTATTGGATTGCGGTGTGATGACTTCCGTCTGACGGCCAAGCGCATCGTAGCGGTGCACGGTGTACAGCACATGCGTGGCCACGCGGCCCCTGACGCCCTGCCAGGATTTCGCCAGCCGCCCCAGTGCATCGAAGGACGCATAGTGGCTTACGCCGCCCGCGTCGATGGTTTCGATTGCATTGCCGCGGCTGTCATAGCGCGCCATCGTCACACGGTCATTGCCAAGATCGGCGGTGTAGCGGTATCCGGCGATGTCGGCGGCATCAGCACCATTGCTTGCCTCGATCTGAACTACCACGTTGCCAAAGGCATCGCGCAGATAGCGGGTCAGCGCGGTTTTGCCAGCGCCCGCCGGGAGCGCGACCGCCTTCACGCGACCGAGCGCGTCGTAGTAGTTGTAGCTGCGCTTGCCGAGGGCGTCGGTGCTGGCGACGAGGTTGCCGAGGGCGTCATAGGCATAGGTCGTTAACAGGTCGCCTTCCTGACTGGTGACGATGGGTTGGGTGCCGAACAGGGTCCATGGCCACAACGTGCTGAATTCGCCCCCCTGCTGCACTTCGCTGATGCGGCGATTGCCGAGGTCGTAGGCATAGCTGGTGATGCGATCCTTGCGGTCCGGCTGCGGCGCTGCGATGGCGCTGAAGTCGGTTGGCGCATTGCCGTCCCAGCCTGGAAGCGCTTGCGCATACTCGATGCGCTGCAGCAGGTTGCCGGCTGCGTCGAAGGCTTGCGTGCTCAGATAGCCCAGGGCGTCGATGCTGGCGATTTGCTCGCCGCGGCGGTTGTAGAAGTTATCAGTAATAGCCCAGGACGCGCCGTCCATTCCCTGTGACGCGTCGGCCAGAATCGCGCTTTGCACGACTTGGCCGAATGCATCGTAAGCAATGCGCGTCGTCGGCGCCGCCAGGTAGCCTCCGCCCTGGCCATTGTTGACCCAGACCGCCGGCTGCGTCGTCTGCACGGCACGGCCGGAGCAGTCGTAGGCGGTGCGTATCGTGCGGTCGCCCTCGTCGCTGCCGACGGCGGCTGCGATGGTGGCGGCATCTGGGATATCCGCCACGCTGGCATTGAGCCGCGTCTGACGGGCATGGCGCGTCATCGCTATCACGTCGCCGTAGGCATTGCGCCCGTACGCGGTGACATAGCCGGCCGCGTCGACCTCGAAGGCAATGCGGCCTGCCGCGTCATAAGCCTTGACGCTCATATTGCCAGCCGCATCGATACTGGCCACCGCTTCGCCGAAGCTGTTGTAGCCCACCTGCGTTGCGGGAGCGCGCATGGTTTCGGCGCGGGCCGCGGAGCCGCCGCCATCCTGCGCCAGATGCGTCAGATCGGATTCATCGTAGACGCCGACTGGCGGAAGAATCGTGCGAATCTGTCGGCCGCTCGCATCGTATTCATAGCGGGTGCTGCGCGCCTCGGCGCTGCCAGCCGCTTCGGTGCGCTCGATCAGGTTGCCGAGCGCATCGTAGGTGTAGCGGGTTTCGATGCGGATCGTGCTGGCTTGCGGCTCGAGCAGGCGGACGCCGCCGATGAAACGGCCGATCAGGTCGCCAAGAGAGGGACTGCCGTCCGGGTTGCTGTCGCCCAGGTTGACGATGGCGCCCACCTCGACTTCCGGACTGAGTTCGCGCACCTGGCGGCCAGCGGCGTCGTAGTCGTAATCCCAGGTCGCGCCGTTGGCGTTGGTCCAGGACAGCTTCGCGCCAAGCGCGTTGTAGCGCCACGATTCGACGTGGCCGAGCGCATCGGTGCGTTGCAGCAGCCTACCGGCGGCATCGAATGACTGCCGCGTCGTGCGGTCCGCATCCGCATCCGAGCTGAGCGCGGCGGCGATCGCCGCGGCATTGCTGCCAGCGGGCAGGTTCCTTGCCGGCGTGGCATACAGCGTGGTGAATTGCAGGCGGCCGAGCGCATCGTAGCCGTGCTGCGTGACATAGCCGAGCGCATCCACGCTGTAGATTTCACGGCTGGCGGCGTCATAGGCATGCAGCGTGATCCGGTCCATGTTCGGTTGCGGACGCAACAGCGTTGCGACCTCAGCAATCGTCGGGACGCTGCGCAAAGCGTGGACATCGATCACGCTGGCAAAGGCGATGACCGCGATCGCATTGCCATTGCCGTCGAACGCGGTATAGGTCACCGCGCCACTGGCGTCGATCGCGAGGGCTTGCCGGTTCGCGCCGTCGTAGAAGGCGTGGCTGACGCGGTCCTCGGATGGGTCGCTGACCAGCATGGCTGTGAGCGATGCTGCTATCAGCGGCATCGTTGCAGCGCTTGGTCGCTCGAAGGGATGCGCGTAAGCGATGCGCTTCGTGGCATTGCCGTTGCCGTCATAAACGGTTTGCGTGACGGCGCCGAGCGCATCGACGCTGTAGACGAGGCGGCCGGCGCCGTCGTAGGCGAATTGCGTGATGCGGTCGCCGGCACCAGGCGTGACGGATGGGGGTGGGGCATCGGCGGCAATGCGCTGCGCAAAGGCGATTTGCTTTACGAGGCGGCCATGCGCATCGTAGACATATCGAGTAACGGCGCCGGTGCCATCGGCGCTCCAGCTCATGCGTCCTGCCGCGTCGTACAGATAACGACGGGCGACATCGACACGCGCATCGGCAAGCGGTGCCAGCGCGGCGGCAATGGCTTGCTCGCTGGGCGGCGTGTTCGCCGATATCGCGTGTGCATAATCGATGCGTTCGATGAGATTGCCATTGCCATCGAAGCGCCGGGCACTGACGGCGATCTGACTGCCATCGCCGGTCGATGTCAATTGATAGACGACCCGGTTCAGCGCGTCATACACGGTGCGCGTGAGCTGATCGTGCGCGGGGTCGGCGGATGGCGCCGGCATGGTGCCTGGTGTCCAGGTCCGCACATCGATGGGGTTCGCATACGCGATGCGTTCGCTGACATTGCCGTTCGCATCATAGCGATAGGCCACCACGGCGCCGACGCCATCGACGGTGGCGACCAGATGACCGGCATCGTCATAAACACGGTTTTCGATCGCGTCGCCATCCGGCGCCGGACGCAGCAGCGCTTCGATATCGGCGGGCGCGGGATTCGCGCCCAGGCCCGCGGTATCGATGGGCTGCGCATAGCGCAGCACCGCGGTCGTTTTGCCGGCGGCGTCGTAGCGATAGGCGCTGACATTGCCGGCGGCATCGATGGAGTAGATCAGCCGGTTGCTGGCGTCATACACCTGGCGGCGGATCCTGCCATCGGGATCGGTGGTGGCAATCACATTGCCATTGGTGTCATAGCGATGGCTGGTGACGAGGTGCAAGCCATACGGATCGACGATGGTTTGCAAGCGGCGGCCGGCGCCATCGTACACATAGCGCGTCAGGCTGCCTCCCGGCGTCATCACGCTTAGCAAGTCGCCGCGAGCATCCCAGGCGTAGCGGGTGACGAGATTGAGCCCACCGGGATTGGTAGGCGATGCCGGATCGACGGTTTGGCTCAGCACACGGCCGTCGGCATCGTAGGTGGTAAGGGTGACGACACCATCCGGCGCGGTGACGGCTATCTGGTCGTTAAAGGCGTCGTAGCGGTAAATCGTCGTTAGCGCAAGACCATCAGGATCGACGGTGCGGCTCAGCAGGCGATTCGTCGCATCGTAGCGATAGACGGTGCGCGTGCCGTTCGCATCGACGCTGGCAATCAGAAGCCCGTCGGCATCGTAGCTGGCGCTCTCGCGCGTGGCGGGCGTTTCGGTGGACAGCAGTCTGCCATCGTGGTCGTAATGAAAACGGGTGGTGTTGCCGCGGCCGTCAGTGATGCTGTCGGTCTGCCCGAGGCGATTGCGCCGCGTCGTGACGCTTACGCCATCCGGCGTGGTCACGACGATGCTGCGCGCGGCATCATCGTAGCGGTAACGCGTGACATGGCCGAGCGCATCGGTCTGGGTCAGCACGCGATCGAAGGCGTCATACGTGCTGAGCCGGATTGCGCCGGATGGATCGGTGCTTTGCACCACGCGGCCGCGCGTGTCGTAGGTGAAGACATGGACATTACCGTTGCCATCGACGGTGCGCACGACGCGGCCAAAGGCGTCGTATTCGCTGCCCGTGCTCAGGCTCAGGCCGCCGGCATCCGCTACTTCAGCCAGCAGCAGGCCGCGCTTGTCGTAGCGGCGCAGCGTGGTAGTTTGCGTATCGGGCGCGACCTGAAGTATCGAGCGAATCTGTTCACCGAAAGCGTTGTAGGCATGGCTGCTGGTGGCGCCAGTCGCATCGGTGCTCGTGACCAGCCGGCCATCAGCGTCGTAGGCGTATTGCGTGACGTGGTTGTCGGCTACGTTCGCCTGTTCCGCGGCGGCCAAGACCTTCGCCGCGTCGCGGTTGCCCGACGCGGAAAGCAGGCCACCGCGCAGCGCTGCCGCGTCGTCCGGCGCGAGCCTGGCGGCATAGCGGACTTCGCGCAGCTTGCGGCCGAACGCGTCGTAACGGTTTTCGGTAATTTCACCGGCGCCATTGATCGCAAAGCGCAGGCGGGCGGCATCGTCGTAAAGATAGACGCTGCGGTTGCCGCTGGCGTCGGTGGCGCTGATGCGGGTACCGGCAGCGTCATAGGCATACCGCATCGCATGACTGGCCCAGATCGCGTCGATTTCCTCCGCGCTTTGCGCGCCGCTCAGCAGCGCCGCGCCCTCGGCGCTGAGCTCGGCGACCAGTCGTCCCTGCAGGTCGTAGCTGGCAAGCAGGCCGCGCTGCTCGCTGGTGTCGGCCGCGGTGACGGTGCCGATCAGGTTGCCGACGGCGTCATGGCTATAGCGCGTGATCGTGCCTTCGGGATTGGTCTGGCTGGCGAGCCTGCCGAACGCATCCCAGGTATAGCTGGTGACGCGGTCCTGCGGGCTGGCCACGGGACGCAGCTCGGCAAGGGTAGCAATCACGCTGACCCAGGCGCGCGGCGGATTCGCGTACCGGATCGTGCGCGCGACCTTGCCATTGGCGTCGTACAGCGTTTCGGTCAGGTATCCGGCTTCGACTTCGGCGACGAGCTGGCCTGCGTTGTTGTAGTAGCGGTAATCACCGATGTCGTCATCGGTGGCGTTCGGCATCAGCGCCCGTGGGAAGTCAGCCCGCAGCACCATGGCGAGGCGGTAATTGAAATCGACCGTTCCGTAACCCGGAACACGGCTCGCATGCGCGATGCGTGCTACTTGCCGGCCCGCGGCGTCATAGCGGATTTCCGTCGTATAGCCTTCTTCATCGATGGATTGCACGAGCAAGCCGTCGCGGTCGTAGAAGAAATAGCTGCTGCGGTCGTCTGCGCTGGCAGTAGCGCGAAGCGACACCGCGCCGACCGGCGCCGTTTCCCTGCCAAAAGGAATGAAAAACTCGACGCCGTCCTGCAGCATGCCGGTGTCGACCGGCGTGGCGATGCGGATGACGCCATTGAGCCGCGATGCAACGTCGTACACATTCCGAATCACGTAGCCGAGCGCATCGATCTGCCAGCTCAGGCGGCCGAGCGCATCGTAAGCGTTCCAGCTGCGCGCATCCTGCGCAGCGCGCGCGGGCCGGATCGCATCGAGCGTGACGACGCTCGTGCCGTTCGGCGCGGCAAACGGGTTGGCGTTATAGGCGGTCAGCGGATTGCCATTCGCATCGACCAGCCGGCGCACGTCCACCGCGGTCGCATAACGTATGGTTTCGATGACCTGGTCGTTCGCGTTGTACAGGTATTCGGTGAGGCCACCCGCGCCATCGATGTCGGCGCGCTTGCGGCCAGCCGCGTCATACAGCATCCAGTTGCGCTTTCCGCTCGCGTCTTCGCTCATCAGCAGGCGACCGTCGGCGTCATAGACATTGCGCGTCGCGCCGAGGATTTCGCCGTTGGGCGCGTAGTTCGTCTGGCTCGCCAGTCTGCCGGCGGCGTCGAACACCGAGCTTGTTTGCAAGCCGTTGGCCAGCGTCACCGTGCTGGCGCGGCTGGCGTCGTCGTAGCGGATCGCGGTGCGGATCGCTTGCGTGCCGTCGGCCGTGCCCGTGATACTCAGCACTGCCCGGCCCAATCCGTCGTAGATGGTCTGGCTGCTGCTCTTGCCGTCCGGCCCTATGGTCTGCAGCAGCAGGCCGCGGTGATCATAGACATAGCGCGTGGTCATACCGGTGGCGGCGACGCCCGCGCTATAGCGGTCGACGGCGCCATAGACGGTGGACGATTGCAGTTGGCCGCGATGGTCGTAGGTGTAGTCCGTGCGCAGAACGCGGGAGTGCCACTGCTGCAAGGCCCACTGCTGCATGGTGAAAACGCCAAGCATGGTGGAGTCGCTGGTCAGCTTCAGGTTGTACACGGCGTCGGAGTATTCAAGCATGCTCGTACGCCTGCCCTGCGCGTCGTAGCGAAACTCGGTGACCCTGCCTTCCGGGCTGACCGTGTAGCGCAGCAGACGCCGTTTCCCGTCTTCGTAGACATAGCGCGTCACCGCATGCACGCTCATGGTGGAGTCGATGACGTTCTGCCCTTGCCTCAGGTGTACGCCGTCAACGGTATAGAAGGTGACGTTGCCAACGCTGTCGGTCTTCATGTGCAGATCGCCAGTTTCGCTGTAAAACATCGTGGTCTTGTTGCCACGGGCGTCAGTGACCGACGCAAGATCGCCATGGGCGTTCCAGGCATAGCCGACTGTGCCGGTGCCGGCCGGATTGGCCGCGGTGATGCCGTTGGTGACGCCGATCAGCTGGCCGTCAGCGTCGTAGCGGTACATCGCTGCTACGCCGAACGCGTCGGTGATCGTGGTGGCGCGCGCCGCGAGGTCATGCGAGATGCGGGTGATCGCGCCGGCGCCATCGGTGATGCTGGCGATGCGCCAGCCGCTGCCGACTTGCGCATAGGTAAACGCCAGGCTGGTGCCGTCGCTTTGCGTGACGCCTGCGACCCGGGTGCTGGCGCCGTCATACGCATAGCGCGTCACGTACGGCGTCGATGCGGTGCTGCCGGCCGGCAGATCGCCGCCCGGATTCAGATCGACGCTGACTACGCTCAGGCGATTCAGCTCGTCATAACCATAGCTGACCTGGTTCAGCACCTTCCCCGACTTCAGCGTCGTGCTGAGCTGCGCCAGGCGCCGCCCGGACGTGTACGAATAGTTCAGCGATTCGCCGTCGGCATTCGTGACCGAGGTCAGCAGGTTCTCGCTGTCATAGGCATAAGTCAGCGTGTTGCCGCTCGGGTCGGTGGAGGACAGGATCAGGCCGGAAGAATCCGTCCGGTAGACCTCCTTCACGCCGCTGGCCGCATCCGTCCAGGTGTAGCGCTTGCCGTAGCGGTCCTCGAAGATTTGATCGAGGCCGCCGCCGTCGTCCTTGACGGCGGTGTAGTAATCGCCGCCGTCGGACTTGTAGCTGCGCCTTGAACCGTCGACATCCGTACGAACCAGTTCCCTGGAGCTGATCCTGGTGATCGACTTGTACGGCGCCGATTGCCAGCCATCGTTGTTGTCGAAGTCGAAGCTTCCCTGGCTGTTGTAGGTGCGCAGCGAGCTGATGTCGCTGCCGAGGCCGACCAGCAGCGCATCCCTATCCTGCAGCACCAGGTCGCCGTTGGCGACATTGACATAGGCGCGCTCGCCATTGCGGCCCTGAGGCGTGGCGACGGGACGCTTGCCGTTTTCCGATGTGGACAAGGGATCGAGATTGATGCCGAGCGTATTGCTGCTAACGATGGCGACCATGGCTGCCTTTCATTTGCATGGGGACTTCGACGGGATGCGACCGGCCCGCTGCGCGCGGGTGCGGTTTGCCATGCCCATCGGGCAGACGTGGTGAAGCAGCGCGCGTACCCTGCCGGAATGGCCAGGCATGCTGCGCATTCATTGCACTCTTTCACAAGTTATCCGGAGCAAGCTGCGAACTGTTTAGGGCTGAGCGAAAAAATTCTTTGAGTAAGGAGTCGAAATGCCGATCGTGGTGGCAAGGCGGCAAGGATCGCCCGCAAAGCCCGAACCTTGGTTCGATCGCCGGGATGGCGTGCCATAGGACCAGCAGACGACACCCGCGGATCGTGCAGCGCGCATGGCTACTTGGCGCGCGTGCCGTTACGCGGCACCATCAAGCGCCTTGCGCAAGCGTGCGATTGCCAGGGTGTGCAGCTGCGACACCCTTCCGTTGCTGATCGACAGCATCCTGGCGATATCGTGAAAGCGCATGCCCTGCAAATAATGCAAATTCATCACGGCGCTCTCGCGGGGCGTGAGCCCGCGCAGGGTTTGCCGTACAAATGCCGCCTGCTGTCTGGTTTCCAGCGCCGCGCTACTCGGGTCCGCATAGGCGGTTTCTCCCGGCGCAATCATGCCGGTATCGGCCAGGAGCGTGCGCAGCGCTATGCCCATGCCCGTTCCAGCCTGTTGCAGCAGCAGGCGCATCAGGTGTTCATTGCAGGGCTTGCCTGCGGGCCGAGGCAAGCCCTGCTCCTTCAGCCGGCGCTGCAGAGCGGTTTGCCGCTGGCGTTCGCTGAACTGGCCGAGCCCGTCGAGAATGGCGCCGCGCATGCGCGGCAAGGCATAGGTCCTGAAGCTGGCCCGACTGGCGCGGCCGGCGCGATTGCCGGGGTCGTAGCGGTCGATCGCTTCGATCATGCCGACGATGGCCCATTGCAGAACATCCTCGAACGCGACTTCCTGGTGCAGATGCCTGCCATACATGCCAGCCGCAACGGTCCTGGCATAGGGCAGATGGTGCAGGATCAATGCCTCGCGCAGCGCAGCGTTCGGACGGCTCGCATGGCGTTGCCAAAGCCGGGCTTCGGCTTCGTCCAGCGCCTTTGCGCAGCTGTGATTATGGTCGCTGACGGCGGCGCAGATCCGGCCCACGCCAGGATCGGCGTGCGCCGCGCATGCAGCCAATGAACACGATGAGCCTGATTCGAAAGACGATGCCATGCCTTTCCTTCCAAGCGATACGGACCGGCCGCCGCGGCAAGCATGCGTCAGGCGCAGGATGGCGCAGCGATAACGCCGGTCAGCATTGCAGATTGATTGGGCCGTGCTCCGGCATCGAGGTTGTCGGAGCATGCATCGCCAGGCCATCGGCCGGCGGGGTGGCAAGGCGATGTCTCGCATCGGCACCTTGCCAAGGTCATCCATGGGTCTGGCCTGCATGCTGTGCGCAAGCCAAGGTAGCGACCTGGAGACTTTTGTATGGGAAAGCGGAAGGATGGTAACGGCTTCGCGTTCTGTATGGGTGATTTTTGCGCGAAGTCGGCGCGTCACAACGGGGCTTGCCCGTGCGCCGCGCCGATCATGGATGCTTCAGGGGCGATTGAAGCCCATCAGGTTAGATATCGAAAAACACCGTCTCATCCTCCCCCTGCAAGCGGATATCAAAGCGATACACCGTCTTGCCATCGCGCTGAATGCGCTCGGCAATCAGCGTCTTGCGCCGCACTTCCCATTCGATCATGTTCAGCACCGGGTCCTGCGCATTCGCATCGACCTCGTCGTCGAAGTACATGCGGGTGTTCAGGCCGATGTTGATGCCGCGCGCGACGATCCAGAAGTTGATGTGCGGCGCCATCATGCGGCCGTTGCGGCCTTCGACCGCGCCGGGCTTGATGGTTTCGAAGCGGTAGACGCCGGTTTCGAAGTTCGAGGTGCCGCGACCCCAGCCGCGGAAGTCGGCATCGAGCTGCTTGTCCTGTTTGTCCGCGGGATGGTTGTAGCGGCCCGCCGCATTGGCTTGCCAGATTTCGATCAGCACATCGCGCACCGGCGTGCCCGAGCCATCGATCACGCGGCCTTCGATCGCTATGCGTTCGCCGGCGGTGTTCGGCCCGACCAGCACATTGCTGAAGTTCTTCTCGAAGATGTCGAAGCCGGCCTGGTTCGGCGCCAGGCCGATATGCACATACGGGCCGGCGGTCTGGGAAGCGCTCTCCTTGGCGACCTGGAAATGGTAGGACATGTTATTTGGCTCCTTGAATCCGGTTTTCAAACAGCGTGGCGCGCGCGCCGCGCAGCGTGATGTCCCAGCGATAGGCCAGGCTGTCGAGCTGCACCGCGCCGCCACGGTCCAGCGACGCGATCAGGCCGCGCACCGCTTCCTCGTTCGGAATGGTGCGCACGATCGGGCAGGTCGCGATCAGCGGATCGCCTTCGAAATACATCTGCGTGATCAGGCGCTGCGCCCAGGCGTCGCCCGACAGCGAGAAATGGATGTGCGCCGGACGCCAGTCGTTGACGCGGTTGCGCCATGGGTAAGGACCCGGCTTGATGGTGCGGAAAAAGTAATAGCCGTTGTCGTCGGTCAGCATGCGGCCGCAGCCGCCGAAGTTCGGATCGACAGGCGCCAGGTATTTGTCGTTGCGATGACGATAGCGACCGCCGGCGTTGGCTTGCCAGACTTCGACCAGGGCATTGCGGACCGGGCGGCCGAATTCGTCGCGCACGAAGCCGTGGACGATGATGCGCTCGCCGATCGGCAAGCCATCCTTGGCGTAATTCATGATCAGGTCATGGTCCAGCGGCCCCAGTTCCTCGGCGGAAAACGCCGGGCCGGTGATTTCGGACAGCGAGTTCTGGAGCGAAATCAGCGCATTGCGCGGCGAGCGCAGCACGCTGGTCTTGTAGGTCGGCGCATACGCCGGCGGATGCGCGCTGGTGTCGCGCTGCAGATATTCACTGACTCGGTCAGTCATCTTTGTCTCCGTGATGAGGATGGAAGCCCGGACTCTAGGCTTCATGATTTTTTATGTAAATTGAAATCTCGCCGGCCCGCTGATAACCTCCGGTTATGGAAAGAGATTTGTTCAAGAGCCGGGTGCGGCTGCGTCATCTCGATTGCTTCGTTACCGTCGCGCAGACCCGCAACCTCGGCCGGGCGGCGGCGCGGCTCAGCCTCTCGCAGCCGGCGGTGACAAAGATATTGAATGAGCTCGAAGCCCTCCTCGGCACGACCCTTATTGAGCGCAACCGCCAGGGCGCGAAGCTCACCCGTGACGGCGAAACCTTTCTCGCGCATGCCATCACGGTGCTCGACGCCTTGCATACCGCCGGCGCTGCGGTCGGCCCGCAGCGCGAGCGCCAGCATGAAGCGGTGCGCTTAGGCGCCTTGCCGACGGTAGCGCCCGATCTGCTGCCGGGCGCGCTGCGGCGCTTTCGCCGCGATCATGCCGAAGCGCAGGTCTCGGTGCAGACCGCCACCAACGTCGCGCTGCTGGGCATGCTCAAGGGCGGGGAGATCGATGTCGCGGTCGCGCGCATGGCCGAGCCAGAACTGCTGGTCGGCGTGTCCTTTGAACTGCTGTATGTCGAGCCGCTGGTGGCGACAGTGCGGCCGCAACATCCGCTGGCCGGGGTCAAGGGCCCGGTGCTGCAGGACCTTCTTGCCTATCCGGTCATGGTCGCGTCGCAGGGCACGATACCGCGCCACAACACCGAAAGCTATTTCGCCGGGCACGGCCTGAAGCTGCCGGCGAACTACACCGAGACACTGTCGATCTCGCTGGCGCGCCAGCTCACGCGCACCACGGACACCGTCTGGTTCGCCCAGCTCGGCGCGGTGCGCACGGAACTCGAAGACGGCGCGCTGATCGCATTGACGATTCCCACTGCCGGCGCGGAAGAACCGGTGGGCCTGGCGCGGCGCAGCGATGCCAGTCTGGGCGAGGCCGCGCTCGCGCTGATTGCCGCGCTGCGCGAGGAAGCCGTGCTGCGGCGCGGATGAAACCTCGCGCCGGCTCGACTATCGAAGAGATGTCGGAGCGCCGGGTCGATGCCACTTTCCGCATGCCGAACGCGACGGCCATACCACGAGCAAGTATCCCGAGGAGAACGTCATGAGACCAGTCGTCATCGCCGTGGCCATCACCGGCTCGGTGCCGCGCAAAAAGGACACGCCAGCCATCCCCGTCACTGTCGAGGAGCAGATCGCGTCCACCCGCGAAGCCTTCGAAGCCGGCGCGACGCTGGTGCATTTGCATGTACGCGATGACGCGGAGAATTCCTCGTCCGACCCGGAGCAGTTCCGGCGCGTGCTCGAAGGCATACGCAGGGAATGCCCCGGCATGATCGTGCAGTTCTCCACTGGCGGCCGTGGCCGCGACCAGAACGCGCGCGGCGCGGCGTTGAGCCTGAAGCCGGACATGGCTTCGCTTGCCACCGGCTCGGTCAACTTTCCGAGCATCATCTACGAGAACGCGCCGGCCCTCGTCGAAGACCTGGCCGCGAAGATGCAGCAGTACCGCGTCCTGCCGGAAATCGAGATCTTCGACCTGTCGCACATCCATGCAACGCAGCGGCTGGTGGAAATGGGCCTGATCAACGAGCGGCCGCATGTGCAGTTCGTGCTCGGCATCAAGAACGCATTGCCGGCACGCGAGCATCTGGTCGATCTGCTGCTCGGTGAATTGAAGCGGGTGCTGCCCAAGGCAACCTGGACTGCCGCCGGCATCGGCCGGCACCAGGCCGAGGTGATCGAATGGGTGTTGGCGCGCCAAGGCGATGCGGTGCGCACCGGCCTGGAAGACAACATCCGCATCAGCCGCGACCGGCTCGCGCAAAGCAACGCGGAACTGGTCAGGCTGGCGGTGGAAGCCTGCGCCCGGCATGATGCGCGGCCGGCGGATCCGATCGAGGCGCGGGTACTGCTGGGACTGGCGCCGCTGTTGGCGTGAAATGGCGCGGCGGCGGGCCGGTGGTGGCCATGGTGTTGATGTAATGATCAGCAGCCGGAAAACGCGGCTGATTCGTCGACCGGGCTGATGACCACTGCCCTTGCCCGCATTAGCCGGTTGCATTCTTCCGCATGCGCATGGACGGTGTGAATAGTTTCCGCACAGTTGCAGCCGGCATTACGCATCCATCACTTGACCGAATCGCACCGTTGCCGATTCCCGCTGAACATCTCATCCCTATCCGCGCCAAACGGATTTTCGGGAAGGGCATGCACCCCAGCGCAGAACATCCGGAAGCAGCCTCGCCGCGCACGGCCATCCGCCGCGTGCTGGTCATCGTCGGCCATCCGCGCGCGCCCAGCTTCAATGCCAGCCTCGGCGAAGCGTATGCCGAAGGTGCGCGTGCCGCCGGCATGGAAGTGCGCCTGCTGAACCTGGCACGACTACATTTCGATCCCGATGTGCGCACGCCATCGCCACTTGCCCAGCCGCTGGAACCGGACCTGGAAGAGGCACGCGCAAGCATTGCCTGGGCCGACCATCTGGCAATCGTGTTTCCGTCCTGGTGGGGCATAGGCCCGGCGCGGCTGCATGGCTTTCTCGACCGGGTGCTGCTGCCGGGCTTCGCTTTCGGCGAACACGAGGGCCGCTATGAAGGCTTGCTGACCGGCAGAAGCGCGCATCTGATCACCACCATCGACATGCCGCCCTGGGTCTACCGCCTGATCTACCGCTCGCCCGGCACCGGCGCGATGCGGCGCTCGATACTCGGCTTCTGCGGCATCGAAACGCTGCAAAGCCTGGCGCTGGGCCCGGTAAAGGATGCGGATGCCGCCACGCGAGCCAACTGGCTCGAGACGGCGCGGCGCCTTGGGTACTCGCTGCAGCATGGCGGACGCAGCCGCGCCGGCATGGTGCGCACGCGCACGTGGGCCTGGCTGCAGGCGCTGCGGCTGCAGTTCTATCCGATGACCTGGATGGCCTATACCATCGGCGCACTCGCCGCAGCACCCGGCGGACTGGCGCGCTGGACTTACTGGATCGGCTACCTGTACCTGTTCTTCCTCGAAGCGGCGACGGTGTTTGCCAACGATGTGTTCGACTATCCGTCTGACCGGCGCAACCGCCATTACGGGCCGTTCAACGGCGGCTCGCGCGTGCTGATCGCGCGCCGGCTGTCCATGCCGGCCCTGCGGCGCGGCATCGTTCTTTTCCTGGTAGCCGCGCTGGCCTGCGCCGGTCTGCTGCTTGACGCTGGCGCCAGAGGTCCGTCCGTTGCGGCAATGGCAGCAATGCTGGTGCTCGCGCTCGGCTACACGGCGCCGCCGCTGCGACTGTGCTGGCGCGGCCTTGGCGAAATCGATGTCGGTCTCACGCATAGCCTCGGCGTGATGCTGTGCGGCTATCTGCTGCAGGATGGCGCCTGGCGCGATGCCTTTCCCTGGCTGGCGAGCCTGCCGCTGTTTTTGGCAATCCTGCCGTCCATCATGCTGGCCGGTTTCCCGGACCTTGAAGCCGACCGCGCCGCGGGCAAGCGCACGCTGGCGGTGCGTCTCGGCCATCGCGGCATCCTGCGGCTGGCTCTGCTGCCGACCGTGCTGGCGCCTGCAGCCGCTTGGCTGGTAAAGGATGCACCGGCGCTGCGCGGCTGTTACGACGGCCTGCTGCCATTTGCGCTGGCGCATGCAGCTCTGCTGTGCGCGCTGCTGTGGCGCAAGCGGCCGCCAGGGCGCATCGATGGCCTGCTGATTTGCGCGTTGACCAGCATCCTCTGGTATGTCGCCGTTCCGCTATGGCATTTGTCCGGCTGACAACGAATTACCGCATGCCTGAGGCGTTTCGATAAGGCAAGCACATCACCAAAGCCTTATGGTCTGGCATAGCAAAATTGATTGTTCTTTATGGTTTTCTGCGGTTAGGATTGCCCGCAACTCGGGATTCTTAACTTAAGCGGTCCATTAATCATGACGAAAGCCCTCGAAGGAGTCCGGATCCTGGACTTCACCCATGTGCAGTCCGGTCCGACCTGCACCCAGCTGCTGGCCTGGTTCGGCGCGGACGTGATCAAGGTGGAAAAGACCGGCGAAGGCGATGCCACGCGCGGCCAGCTGCGCGACATTCAGGACGCCGACAGCCTGTACTTCACCATGCTCAACCACAACAAGCGCTCGATCACGCTCGACACCAAGAAGCCGTCCGGCAAGCAGGTGCTCGAGACCCTGATCAAGGAGTGCGACGTGATGGTCGAGAACTTCGCGCCCGGCGCGCTCGACCGCATGGGCTTTACCTGGGAGCGCATCCAGGAACTGAATCCGAAGATGATCGTCGCCTCGGTCAAGGGTTTCGGCCCGGGCCCGTACGAGGATTGCAAGGTGTATGAGAACGTCGCGCAATGCACCGGTGGTGCGGCCTCGACCACCGGCTTCGACGACGGCCCGCCGATGGTCACCGGCGCGCAGATCGGCGACAGCGGCACCGGCCTGCACCTGGCGCTGGGCATCGTCACCGCGCTGTACCAGCGCGAAAAGACCGGCCGCGGCCAGAAGGTATTGGCGGCGATGCAGGATGCGGTGCTGAACCTGTGCCGCGTGAAGCTGCGCGACCAGCAGCGCCTGGAGCGCGCCGGCGTCATGGAGGAATACCCGCAATTCACCGAAGGCAAGTCCTTTGGCGAAGCAGTGCCGCGCGCCGGCAACGCCTCGGGCGGCGGCCAGCCGGGCTGGACGCTCAAGTGCAAGGGCTGGCAGACCGATCCGAACGCGTACATTTACTTCATCGCCCAGGCGCCGGTATGGGGATCGATCTGCATGGTGATCGGCCGCGAAGAGTGGATCACCGACCCGGATTACGCCACGCCGCGTGCGCGTCTGCCGCGATTGATGGAAATCTTCGCCACCGTCGAGGAATGGACCAAGACCAAGACCAAGTTCGAAGTCATGGACATCCTCAACAAGTACGACATTCCCTGCGGCCCGATCCTGTCGATGAAGGAAATCGCCGAAGAGCCGTCGCTGCGCGAGACCGGCACCATCGTCGAGGTGGATCATCCGGTGCGCGGCAAGTACCTGACGGTGGGCAATCCGATCAAGCTGTCCGACAGCCCAACGGATGTGACCCGCTCGCCGCTGCTGGGCGAGCACACCGATGAAGTGCTGGCGCAGCTCGGCTACTCGACTGAGGCCATCGCCGCGCTGCGCGAAGAGCGCGTGATCTGAGACGGGCCCCTCCCGTCGACGCTTTAAACCTGCAATGACTCGGGAGGCGGGCCGGAACCGCCTCCCATCCGCCAACGCCCTACTCCGGAGCCATCCATGGTCGTCCTCATGCTGCAAGAAGCCAGGCAAGCGCTGGCTGTGGGCCCGCACGCCTGCGAATCCGTAAACGACTCTCTGCCGACCCGCCGCGGCGACCTGGTCGTGCTGCAATCGCTGAGCTACAAGCTCAGGGTGCGCGTCGATCGTGTCGACGGCTTCAACTATCTCGGCACCATCGTCGAATGCCGCCGCGACGGCTATGTCGGCGAAGAGATCGAATTTGATGAGCGCCATATCCAGTCGCGCCAGCGGCTGGCGGAGCCGGAACTCGAAGCCGCCTGAGCCCGCGCCTGCCGCACTGCGCCGATGTCGCGTTCTCCACGCGCGTCGGCGATCTTCCTCCTTCCCTGCACGATAGTTTCAGAGCCCTTCTACAGGCGCCAAACCGCCCGCTTAACGCGCCACCGCAGCGCTGCCAGTGCCGACTTGCCCATGTTGCGCAGGCATGAGCATGCTGAGCTGCCATGCCTGCGTCTCAACGTTTCCTCTGGCGCGATTCGGCAAACATGCTTGCGTAAAGCCTCCCTGAGCAAGATAGCTGCAGCGATGAAAGATTAAAGTTTTTTTTGAATTACAAAGAAAACTTCTTATGATGCGCGGCATGGAACTCCTTACCGCTGCTTCCGCGCTTGGCGCGCTCGCCCATGAATACCGGCTCCAAGCCTTTCGTCTGCTGGTGCAAGCCGGTCCGGCCGGGCTGACTCCCGGCAGTATTGCCGCGAACATCGGCATTTCCGCCGCCTCGATGTCCTTCCACATCAAGGATCTGCTGCGCGCCGGCCTGGTACAGCAGCGGCACGAAGGTCGGCAGATTTTCTATTCCGCCCGCTTTGAAGCGATGAACGAGCTCATTGCTTACCTGACGGAGAACTACTGCGGCGGCAATCCCTGCTCCCCCATGGGTCAGCCGGCCTGCGCGGCAGCATCGCCAGAATCATCCTGACATCCGCGCCAGCCACCTCTCCTCCTCGTTCAATCGCTTACCTTTCGAGACAACCGTGACCGAAAAGACCTTCAACGTCCTGTTCCTGTGCACAGGCAATTCCGCGCGAAGCATCATGGCCGAAGCCCTGGCAACGACAATGAGCAAGGGGAACATTCGTGGCCACAGCGCCGGTAGCAAGCCAGGCGGCACGGTTAATCCTTTCGCCATCGAGAAGGTGAAGGCAATCGGCTATCCGGTAGAAAGCCTGCGCAGCAAATCCTGGGAAGAATTCGCCCGACTGGATGCGCCGCAGATGGACTTCATCATCACGGTATGCGACAACGCCGCGGGCGAAGCCTGCCCGGTCTGGCCGGGGCGGCCCGCCACGGCGCACTGGTCCTTCGAGGATCCGGCCGCGGTTCAAGGCAGCGACGAGCACAAGCGCGCGGCCTTCTCCAAAATCTTCGGCCAGATCAAGGCGAGAATGGAGCGCTTCGTCGGCCTGCCGATCGCCACGCTGGACAAGGCCGGTATCGAGCGGGAACTGCGGCGCATCGGCGACATGCCCATCGCTTCGGCCTGAAGCCGGGCGCATTGCGCAATGACGACATCTCACACCACCGAGGTCGCTGGCGGCCCTGCCCCGGCGATCGGCTTCTTCGAGCGCTATCTGAGCGTCTGGGTGCTTCTCTGCATCCTCACCGGCATCCTTCTGGGCCGCGCCCTTCCCGACGTTTTCAAGACGATCGCCAGTCTGGAAGTGGCCCGGGTCAATATCCCGGTGGGACTGCTGATCTGGGTGATGATCATCCCGATGCTGATCAAGATCGATTTCGGCGCGCTGGCCCAGGTCACGAGCCAGTGGCGCGGCATCGGCGTCACGCTGGTGGTGAACTGGCTCATCAAGCCGTTCTCGATGGCTTTCCTGGGCTGGCTATTCATCCGGCATCTCTTCGCCGGCTGGCTGCCCGCCGGGCAACTGGACAGTTATATCGCGGGCCTGATCTTGCTGGCCGCGGCGCCCTGCACGGCGATGGTGTTTGTCTGGAGCCAGTTGTGCCGGGGCGATCCGTATTTCACGCTGTCGCAGGTTGCGCTGAACGACTCCATCATGATCCTGGCCTTCGCGCCGCTCGTGGCCTTCCTGCTCGGGCTATCGGCGATCACGGTGCCGTGGGACACGCTCATTACCTCGGTCGTGCTGTACATCATTCTCCCGGTCATTCTGGCGCAGGCCGCGCGCAGGATGCTTCTGGCCCGAGGCCGCGGCCATCTCGAACGCGCCGTCCAGAAGCTTGCGCCGTTCTCGATATCGGCGCTGCTGCTGACGCTGATCCTGCTGTTCGCCTTTCAGGGCGAAGCGATCACGAGGCAGCCGCTGGTCATCGCCCTGCTCGCGGTGCCGATTCTGATTCAGGTGTTTTTCAACGCGGGCCTGGCTTATCTGCTCAATCGCCGCTTCAGCGTCGCGCATTGCGTTGCCGGCCCATCCAGCCTGATCGGGGCATCGAACTTCTTCGAGCTCGCGGTTGCGACCGCGATCAGCCTGTTCGGCTTCGAATCGGGCGCCGCGCTGGCCACTGTCGTCGGCGTGCTGATCGAAGTGCCTGTGATGCTGCTCGTCGTCGCGGTCGTGAACCGTTCGCAGCGCTGGTATGAAGAGCGGATGTAGGATCTTCGCGGCGCTACAGCGGCGCATCCACGAGCAGGGGTGCCTTCAGCGCCTTCAGGCGCGGTTCAACGTAGCTCGGGCATGCCGGGGCTGGATATGTGCAACATGCGTGAGCCGCTGGAGAAGGCCGGGTTGCGCTATATCGACTGAAGCCGGCTGGCCGGGCGCTTGTGTTGTCACAGGGTGGCTGTGCTCACGCGGGTGATGGACGGATACCCGCGTGGGCTTTGCCCACCCTACACGCCAGTGTGATCGCGGGCTCGACGGTTTAGCTCTCAACGAGTCGGCACTTCTTGATGAAGACATCGTTCATGTGTCTTCGCATTTCCGAACATTTCCTGATGCAGCGGTGGCATGGAGCGTCTTCCCTTTCCACTCCGCCGATTTTCTCCCGCGTAGTCTTGTATCCATTCCGCATGGCGGCATATATCTCGGTGCCGGCGCGCTGTTCGCGCCGCGTTGGGCCAGGCGCCCCTACATTGGAGAAAACTGATGAAGCGTTTGATGTTGCTGCTCTGGAAAACCAGCCGTGCCGATCTGCATCTGCTCTGGCACGCGTTGAAACATCCGTCCCGTCCGGGGTGGCTGCTTCCCGCGGTGGCGCTGCTGGGCATGTACGCGGTATCGCCGCTGAACCTGGCCATCCCGCTGCTTGGCATTGTTGACGACCTGGTTCTGGTGCCGCTGCTGTTGCATTTCCTGGTGAGCCGCCTGCCGATGGAAGTGCGCGCCGATGCGGTGCGCGTGACCACGCCGCGTCGTTATCGTTAAGCGATACCAGCG
Source organism: Noviherbaspirillum pedocola (assembly GCF_016632335.1). Classification (GTDB taxonomy): domain Bacteria; phylum Pseudomonadota; class Gammaproteobacteria; order Burkholderiales; family Burkholderiaceae_D; genus Noviherbaspirillum_A; species Noviherbaspirillum_A pedocola. Next base: position 66,802 of record NZ_JAEPBG010000016.1, on the reverse strand, counting down.
ATACCTGCGACAAGGGCTCCCGCGGGAGCCCTTTCTTGTTACCGGCTCGCCATGCAAGCCGGAGGCGGTGGCGCCGTGACACCTTAGCGCCGGCGCTGCCTAGGCGGCATGCCCTGCCGGTCCAGATGACGGAAGGTAATGCGGCCTTTGCTCAGGTCATACGGCGACAGTTCCAGCGTCACCTTGTCTCCGGCGATGATGCGGATATGGTGCTGCCGCATCTTGCCGGCGGTATAGGCCACCAATTGATGACCGTTTTCGAGATCCACGCGATAACGGGAGTCGGGAAGAATCTCGGTGACCTTGCCTTGCATTTCAATCAGCTGTTCTTTCATGATTCGCTTTCCTCTGTGGGGCATGCCGCAGCCGCAAGCTCGCGACCGAAGAGCCTGCGCAGCACATGCGCATGGTTGATGGATGCGACATGAAGCGTGGATCGACGCGGCCGATGTGCCGATCGTGTCATGTCGGAATGCATGCAGCTCGGGCGGTAGGACAGGAAGGGGATGCGCGCATGCCAGCGGCCATGATGACAATGCGGCCGGGCAACGCAACCCGCGAGATGAGCTGTCGCTCGGGCGGTACGGATACTGATATGCGGCCGTCTGTCCCGTTTGCAAGGCATGCCGCGCGGCATTGCGCCGGCGCATGAAGCTTCCTGCCAGAACCGCTATGCTTCTGCCTTTGCCAACATGCCGGGCACGCCCATCCCGCCTGCGGCTGCCCATCAATGCGCCTCAATGCGCAGCGTTGTTGCCCGTATCCCGCAAGCCCCTTCCCGTTTCCCGGCACGCATCTCTTCCGTACCCGATGTCGCAACTGACAAAGGCGCGCTGCGCCACCATGGCCATCTTGTTCTGCAACGGCGTGATCTATGCGTCGTGGGGCGTGCATGTACCGACGATCAAGGACCGTTTCCATCTGTCGGACGCGGTGCTGTCGCTGGCCATGCTCGCGGTGGCGCTGGGCGGCATCCTGGTCATGGCCTGGGGCGGGCGCTGGATCGGACGCGTCGGCAGCGCGCACGCAGCGGTGCGCAGCGGCCTCTTGATGGCGCTTGCCGCCTTCGGCATTCTGCTGGTGCCGCAATACGCGCTGCTGCTGCCCTGGCTTCTGGCCTATGGCGCGGCCAGCGCGCTTAACGACATCGCCGCGAATTCGCAGGCGGTGATGCTGGAGACGCATTTCGGCAAGCCCATCATCGGCTCGCTGCATGGCAGCTTCAGCGTCGGCGGCATGCTGGGCGCGATTGTCGCCAGCGCCTGGCGCGGCGCCGGGTGGCCGAATGAAGCGCACATGCTGGTCGTATGCGGCCTGTGCGCGCTGATCACCCTGCTCGCCGCGCGAGGATTGATGCAGGAGTCCGCGCTGCAAGCCGCCGGGCCGGAACATGCGCCGGCATCGTCCGATGCCCCCGTCAGCGCCGAGCCCAGGCTGCACCGGCGCCTGCAGATGCTCGGCTTTCTGTCCTTTCTCGGCTTGGTGGTCGAAGGCGCGATGTACGACTGGACCGCGGTCTACATGCGCGATGTCGCGCAGGCTTCGGCTGGCCTCATCGGCGCCGGCTATGCGGCCTTCTCGATCGGCATGGCGACCGGGCGCTTTCTCGGCGACCCGGTGCGCGCACGTCTCGGCCCGACCCTCGTCATTCCCTGCAGCTGCGCGCTGTGCATCGTTGGCGTCGGCGCGGCGCTGCTGATGCCGCGGCCGTTGCTGGCGGCAAGCGGCTTTCTGCTGGCCGGGCTGGGTTTGTCGAACGTGATCCCGATCATGTTCTCGTCAGCCGGCAGGGAAGCGATCGCGCATTGCCGCACCGCATCCGCCGGCCTGGCCGTAACCACGCGCCTGGCCTATGTCGGCCTGCTGGCAGGACCGGTCATCGTCGGATTCATCGCGCATGCGCTGAGCCTGCGCATCGCGCTGGCGCTGCTGTTGCTGTGCGCGCTGGCGATTGCGCTGGTGTCCATGCGGTTCTTTCGCACACCTGCCTAGCCATCGGCGCGGGCGCGGATTATGTCGCGCTCGATACAAAGCGGACACATCGTGTCGATACCGCTTGTCTATAGTTTGTCTTCCGATTCCTGGCTGCACCTCGCGGTCGCGCTGTGCCGTAGGGTGGGCAAAGCCCACGCGGACCGGTCGCACGCTCGAGACCCCGGTCGGACGAAGAGACGCGTGGGCGGAGCAGGCCCTACGAATGCGCGATAGCGCGCCGGGTCGAGCCACCAATGTACCAGCCGTCAACCAACAGACATGGACACCATTACCACCCGACGTCAACGCTCAGCCCGCCGTGAAGCCGCGCATCTCGCCTTCCTGTTGAAGCGTGTGCTCGCGGACGCCGACCACTATCTGCCGCTGGAAGAACTGCTTGCGCGCGCACGCATGCGCTTTGGCGAGGACATTCCGGCAGCGCAAGCGCAATGCATCCTGCATGCGGATGCACGCTTGCGTGCGCGGCTGTTCATCCGTACCGTGGACGGCCGCGAGCATTACTATCTCGCGCCTGCCAATCCGTATCGTTCTTCGCGGGCCTTGCCGGACTACCCGATGGTGCGGGTCGTGCCGCATGAAGCGCTTGCCCGCAAGGGCATGGCGCTGAATGCGATCGAACGCTTCGTGCGGGGACTATGAGCGCGGCTGCCATCGCTTTGCCGCATCCCCGCTTGCTTCCCGATTCCATCTTTGCGCGGCTGTTCGTGCTCGTCATCGGCGCGAGACCGTGCAGCCACCTGATGACCTCGCGGCTGAGCGTCGATATCGACTGACCACCACATCGGCTCGCTGTTCTTCGTGCCCGTACCGGTATCGCCTGAATAAGAACCGCCGCAGCTGCAGCGCAGCCATGGTGCCATCATCGGCGGCTTGATTGGTTTGCTGGTGTTTACGCGTGAGGCGGGAGATTGATTGCTGTGGCGGTATCAAAGCGAACCGGGTATGCGTGATTGGCAAAGGCGTGAGTCTTGGCATCAGCCCAATTAACTTAACCCGATCAGGGCATTGCCTGCGCATTCCGCTACGTGTATGGCATCGATTCTGTCTGATCAGAACACGATGCGGCCATCGTCCGCATCGCGAGCGGATGCTGATCCCTCTCTTCACGGCGTCGCCCACGGGCACGATACTGTTAAGTCTTTGTTGAGTCGATTTAACAGAAATCGCCGCATGCCGATCTTCGCGGTCCAATAACGCTTCCTTGCAGCTCCCTTCCGTGTCGATGACATGGCTGTAAGCCGGTAGTGTTCCAGGCGCTTTTTTCATATCCACGCTGATCGCCCTAGCGCATGAGGATGGCAAACGCTCCTCCGCCGGCGGCCTTTCATCGCATCGACTTGTCCGACCGAGGAGTGCTTTATGTCTAGCTTCCTGCCGATGTCCTCGACCTCGACCACGACGGCATCGAAACCATCTCGAGAACCCAAGGCATTCACTTCGACCACGACGGCAACCGCTTCGCCGAAACCACCGATTGGCTCACACTGGACGATGGCCTGCTGGTCTGCGATTACAACGGCAATAGCGCCATGGATAGTAGCTACGACCTCCTAGGGATTAAGCGAAACCTACTCTCAAACAATCACATTGTTATGGCGTCCAAGGAAATGCAGCTGATGCAATGGTGCCTCATGGCGAATGAAAAATATGCGCATTAAATGTTTTTCCAGCCGAAGTGGGCATGTCGATCGAATCGCGAAAACCATTAAATAAAAAATTTATATAAATGAATTTTGGAAATAAGACTCTTCGCAGCAGGGGAGCGCAGCTGTTGATATTAATTGCGATACTAACACTAGCATATACCTCCGTAGAATTCGTTTTTTCAATAAAAGATGCAATTTTACATGAAAGACGATATCAAGCTGAAACTAAAGACTTAATTGAAAAGCTATACAGGCAGCTAAAAAAAAATTCCATATGCAAGGATCATAAAAGTGATTGTCTCGATAAAGAGCTAATTTTCGGCCAGTCATATAACGAAGGCATAACGTTAGAGTTTTATAGCATGAACAATAAGCTAATGGCAGAGTTACTTGCCATATGCTTAGATAAATATATTGAATCAAATAGAGAAATCGAAATAGCGATTTATATTCATGAAGAAACGAAACAGGAAAGAGTGCACAAATTTTTATGGCAATTACCATCACCAAGCCTTATTAAATTGGAGAGGAAAAAATGAGCGCCTATAGCATGGAAATTCGCAGCTTCATTGGTGCCGCAACTGGTGAGCCACACGACCTTATACCACACGCGTTCATTGTGGTTTATGGCCCGGAAAATCGAAAAGATTTCTATGGTTTTGCGCCATTAGAATCTGGAAAACTAGAAAGTAATGGCTTTTTGTATGACGATGCAGATCATCGCTGGACAAACACGTCTGGAAAGATTGAATTGACTGAAGCTCAGTACAACAATTTAATGTCCTATATAGAAAAGACATCTTCGTTTCCTCCTCCCTATGATCTGCCCTTCGGTTCACAATGTGCCACTTGGGCAGTTGGCGCATATCTTGCCGCAGTCGGTGAGAATTATTCAGGATTAATGGAGCCGTCAGGAATTTTAAAAGACATCTCAGAAACCTTTCTAATAAATCCATACACACTTTCGCTTAATTTTTTACTGCAAGACATAACGCAGAAAATTCAAAGCGGCATAAAAGACATAACAACGACTGGGAAAATCCCTGCTTCGTTTGAAAAATTAATCACCGACCTGCAATCCCGCTTCCAAACAGCGCTTACCACCATCAGCCCGCTCATCCTCGACCTCGACCACGACGGCATCGAAACCATTTCGAGAACCCAAGGCATTCACTTCGACCACGACGGCAACCGCTTCGCCGAAACCACCGGCTGGGTAGCGCCTGACGATGGCCTGCTGGTCTGGGATCGCAACGGCAATGGCGCCATCGATGACGGTTCCGAGCTCTTCGGCAATTACGCTCAAATCACCAACGGTTCCCACGCCGCCAACGGCTTCATCGCCCTCGCAGCCCTCGACGACAACCACGACGGCAAGATCGACGCCGCCGATGCCACCTTCAGCCAACTGCGCGTCTGGAAGGACGCCGATTCAAATGCCGTCCTGGGCAATGGCGAGCTGCTGTCCCTCGATGCCGCCGGCGTGCAAAGCCTGGGCGTGGCCTATACCGCGCAATCCGTCACCGATGCGCAAGGCAACCAGCTGCTGCAGGCCGGCAGCTACGTCGATGCCAATGGCACTTCGCATGCGATGGTCGACGTCTGGTTTGCCGCTGACACCGCGCGCACAGTCGACCTCACCAGCACGCCCGTCGACGCCACCATCGCCGCCCTACCCGACCTGCCCGGCTTCGGCAATGTGCCCAGCCTGCATCAGGCCATGGCCCGCGATGGCAGTGGACGCTTACAGGCGCTGGTGACGCAGTTCGCGCAGGAAGGCGACAACGCCGCTCGCCATGCCTTGATGCAGCAGATCCTGTTCGCATGGACCGGCAGTAGTCAGTACGGCGCTGACAGCAGAGGCACGTATATCGACGATGGCCGCAAGCTGTACACGCTCGAAGCCTTTCTAGGCCAGCAGTTCATGCAGAGCGCCGGCACGAATGCCGGCACTAACATGCCTGGCCCGTATGCCACTGCCGTGCTCACCGGCGCCTATCAACAGCTAGAACAGAACTATTACGGCCGCCTGATGACGCAAACCCATCTCGCGGGCTTGTACGACAGCATGAAGCTGGTATGGGACGGGGCTTCCGCATCATTCCGGCTGGACGTCGCTGATACCGTGGCTGCCTTGCGCAGCGCATATCTTGCTGATTTCGTCACCGGAGCACAGCAGATTGATGACTTCGGGACAGCTCTGCGCAGCGATGGCACGCTCGGCGTGAATGTCCAAAATGCGATGAGGCAGCAAGTCGGTCATGACAGTTCGGAGTTCGGGCAATTAATCATTAGCGCCGGCATGCCACGCAGGCTTGGCAGTGAGAATGCTGATTCAATCAATGCACCCGACAGCAATTCATATGCATTGTTCGGGTTTGCCGGGAATGATTCGCTGAGCGGCAATAGTGGTTCAGATGTGATGTTCGGCGGCGAGGGCAACGACAACCTCTACGGCAATGGCGGTGACGATGTACTCGATGGTGGCGCCGGCAACGACTCCATCAGTGGTGGCGACGGGGCAGACACCATCCGCTTCGGCAAAGGTTACGGTTGTGACACGCTGACCGATACCAGCTACTACGCTACCAACGTCAACGACACCGTCGTCTTCACCGACATTGCTTCCACCGACGTGCAATATCGTCAGAAGGACTATGACCTCATCGTGATGGTCAACGGTTCCACGGACCAGCTCACTGTCAGGAACTTCTTCAATCCGAGCTCCTTCAGCACCGTCAAGCAGTTCCAGTTCAGCGACAACGTCACGATGGAC
>NZ_JAEPBG010000016.1:0-60288 GCF_016632335.1 Noviherbaspirillum pedocola | reverse complement strand
CTGACCGATACCAGCTACTACGCTACCTACGTCAACGACACCGTTGCCTTCACCGACATCGCTTCTACCGACGTGCAATATCGCCAGAAGGACTATGACCTCATCGTGATGGTCAACGGTTCCACGGACCAGCTCACTGTCAGGAACTTCTTCAATCCGAGCTCCTTCAGCACCGTCAAGCAGTTCCAGTTCAGCGACAACGTCACGATGGACGTCAAGGCAGTCAAGGCCATCTCGGTGTACTACGGCGATGACAATGGCAACTACATCACCGGCAACAACGATTCCACCAACCGGATATATGGGCTTGGCGGCAATGACACTCTCTACGGTGGCGCTTACGCCGACCTCATCAATGGCGGTAACGGCAACGACAACCTCTATGGCAAGGAGGGCGATGATGTGCTCGATGGCGGCGCCGGCAATGACTCCATCAGTGGCGGCGACGGCAGCGACACCATCCGCTTCGGCAAGGGCTATGGTAACGACACGCTAACCGACAGCACCTACTACACCGTCTATGTCAACGACACCGTCGTCTTCACCGACATCGCTTCCACCGAAGCGGACTATCGTCAGCAAGGCTCCGACCTCGTCGTGCTGGTCAAGGGTTCAGCTGACAGCCTCACCGTCAAAAACTTCTTCAGTACCAGCTACCTCAGCACTGTCAAGCAGTTCCAGTTCAGCGACAACGTCACGATGAGCGTAAATGACGTGAAAGCCATCGCGGTCACCTACGGCGATAGCGCCAACAACGCCATCACCGGCAACAACGACAGCACCAACCGCATCTACGGCCTGGCCGGCGACGACTACCTGAACGGCGGCGCTTACGCCGACCTCATCGACGGTGGCGACGGCAACGACACCCTCTACGGCAAAGCCGGCGATGACACCCTCATCGGCGGCGCCGGAAACGACCTGATCTACGGCGACGACGGCAACGACAGCATCGACCCCGGAACCGGTAATGACATCGTCTATGGCGGTGATGGCGCGGATACCATTCGCTTCGGCAAGGGCTATGGCACAGACCAGTTCCTCAGCAACAATAGCGCAAGCTACCGCTTGGACACCATCGACCTGTTCGACCTCACGCCAGCCGATGTCGAACTCGCGCGCGTCGACGACATGCTGCAAATCCGCGTCAGTGGCAGCAGCGACGTGCTCAGCATCGGCAGCTACTTCACCACCAGCGGCAACGTCACCACCGTCAAGCAGCTTCGCTTCCAGGACGGCACCACCTGGGACGATGCCGCCATCAAGGCGAAGACCATCACCTACGGCAACGAGTCCGGCAACACCATCACCGGGTACGACGGCGCACCGAACACCATCTTCGGCATGGGCGGCGACGATACGCTTGCGGGCGGCTCGGGCAACGATGTCCTTGCCGGCGGCCGCGGCAACGATAGCCTGAACGGCAAGGCGGGCAATGACACCTATCTCTACGCCGCCGGCGACGGCGCCGACGTCATCGGCGACTACGACACCACGCCCGGCAACGTCGACACCCTCACGCTCGGCGTCGGCATCACCCGCGACCAGCTCTGGCTGAACCGCAACGGCAACAACCTCGACATCCGCCTGCTCGACGGCAATGCCAACGACCGCATCACCGTGGCCGACTGGTATGCCAATGCCGGCTACCATATCGAGCAGATTCGCCTGGCCGATGGCGCGACGCTGATCGACAGCCAGGTCAATGCGCTGGTCGACGCCATGGCCGCGTTCGCGCCGCCGGCCCCCGGCAGCAGCGCGCTGCCGGATCTCTATCAAACCGCTCTGGCGCCGGTGATTGCCGCCAACTGGAAGTAAGCCTTCCGTCACATCGCCGTGCGGCGCAGCGAGGCCGCGCGCACGGCGCCGTCTCCTGTTTGTTCGAGGACTCGATGCAGCCATCATCCGCTTCGCCAGCAGTTGCAGAAAACCCCATCCCCACTTCCAGCCACGCTCCATCCACGCCGGATACCGGCCTCGCCTGCCTGGTCATGATCGCCAAGCTGCACGACATCGCCGCCAACGCCGAGCAGCTTGCGCACCAGTTCGCGCCCTCCGGTGTTGCGATGGGAATCAATGACTTGTTGCTCGCTGCCAGGCATCTGGGGCTAAAGGCCAAGGCAGTCCATGTGCAGGTCAGCCGCATCGAACACACACCACTGCCCGCTATTGCCGTCGGCGCGAATGCCGAAGGCAAGTTGGAGTTCTTCGTGCTGGCCCGCTATGCCGACGGCCGCGTGCTGGTCCATGCGCCTCGCGTCGGGCGCGTGGAAACCTTGTCCCTCGCCGAGCTGCAGCAGCGCTGGAACGGCACCCTGCTGCTGTTCGCTTCGCGCGCTTCGCTCGCCGGCGAGATGAGTCGCTTCGACTTCAGCTGGTTCATCCCGGCCATCGTGCGCTATCGGCGGCTGCTCGGCGAAGCGCTGCTGGTGTCGCTGGCGCTGCAGCTGTTCGCGCTGATCACGCCGCTGTTCTTCCAGGTGGTGATGGACAAGGTGCTGGTGCATCGCGGCTTCACCACGCTCGATGTGATCGCCGTCGGCCTGACCGTGGTGGTGCTGTTCGAAGTGATACTGACCGCGCTGCGCAGCTACGTGTTCTCGCACACGACCAGCCGCATCGACGTGGAGCTCGGCGCGCGGCTGCTGCGCCATCTGCTGAGCCTGCCGCTGTCCTACTTCCACGCGCGCCGCGTCGGCGATTCGGTGGCGCGGGTGCGCGAGCTGGAAAACATCCGCGCCTTCCTGACCGGCAATGCCATCACCGTGGTGCTCGATCTGCTGTTCTCGGTGGTGTTCATCGCGGTGATGTTCGTCTACAGCGGCTGGCTGACCGGCATCGTGCTGCTGTCGCTGCCCTGTTACGCGCTGCTGTCCTTCATTGCCACGCCGGCGCTGCGCGCGCGGCTCAACGAGAAATTCCAGCGCGGCGCCGAGAACCAGGCCTTTCTGGTGGAAACCATCAATGGCATCGACACCGTGAAGGCCATGGCGGCCGAGCCGCAATGGCTGCGCAAATGGGAGAGTCAGCTCGCGGCCTATATCGCGGCGAGTTTCCGCTCGGTGACGGTGGGCACCCTCGCCCATGGCGGCGTGTCGCTGGTCGGCAAGCTGGTCACGGTGGCGACGATGTATGTCGGCGCGCGCCTGGTCATCGGTGGTGAGCTGACGGTCGGCCAGCTCATTGCCTTCAACATGCTGGCCGGCCAGGTCGCGCAGCCGGTGATGCGCCTGGCACAGTTGTGGACCGACTTCCAGCAGACCGGCATTTCGGTGCAACGCCTGGGCGACATCCTCAATGCCCGCGCCGAAGTCGGCGGCAACCGGCATGCGCTGCCGCCGCTCGCGGGCCGCATCAGTTTCGAGCATGTGAGCTTTCGCTATCGCAGCGACGGCCCTGAAGTGCTGGCCGACATCAGGCTGATGGTGGCGCCGGGCGAGGTGATCGGCATCGTCGGCCGCTCGGGTTCGGGCAAGAGCACGCTGACGCGCCTGGTGCAACGCATGCTGCTGCCGGAACGCGGCCGGGTGCTGATCGATGGCATGGACCTGGCGCTGGCCGATTGCGCGTCGCTGCGGCGGCAGATCGGCGTGGTGCTGCAGGAAAACGTGCTGTTCAACCGCAGCATTCGCGACAACATCGCGCTGGCCTGCCCGGGCGCGACGCTCGACGAGGTGATCGCGGCAGCCCGGCTGGCCGGCGCGCATGACTTCATTCTCGAGCTGCCTGAAGCGTATGACACGCCGGTCGGCGAGCATGGCTGCACGCTGTCCGGCGGCCAGCGCCAGCGCATCGCGATCGCACGCGCGCTCATCACTGATCCGCGCATTCTGATCTTCGATGAAGCCACCAGCGCGCTCGATTATGAAAGCGAACGCATCATCCAGGCCAATATGAAGACCATCTGTGCGGGTCGCACGGTGTTGATCATTGCGCACAGGCTGTCGGCGGTGCGCGATGCCAGCCGCATCGTAGTGATGGAGCGCGGCCGCATCGTCGAAGTCGGCAGTCACCGGGAATTGCTCACGCGCGAAAACGGCCATTACGCGCGGCTGCATAGCCTGCAGGGAGCGTGAGCATGCGCGCTCCGCTGTCATTGCATCTTGCCGCGCTGGCGGATCTGCTGCGCCGGTATTGCATCGTCTTCGCGCATGCCTGGCGCCATCGCGCCGAGCTCGATACACCACCGCGCCGCGCGCATGAAGCGCAGTTCCTGCCGGCCGCGCTGGCGCTGCAGGAAACGCCGGTGTCGCCGGCGCCACGGGTGACGATGTGGCTGCTGATCGCTTTCGCCGTGATCGCGCTGCTGTGGTCCGTGTTCGGCCGCATCGACGTGGTCGCCAGCGCCGACGGCCGCATCGTGCCGGACGACCGCACCAAGACCATACAGCCGATCGAAACGGCGAGCGTGGCGGCAATTCATGTGACCGACGGCCAGGAGGTGCGGGCCGGCGATGTGCTGATCGAGCTCGATGCGACGATGGCGCGGGCCGATCACGAACGCCTGCGCGGCGAGCTGGCCGCGGCGCGGCTGGTGGTAGCGCGCGGCGAAGCGCTGCTTGGCGCCATCGATGCGCCGGCGATCGATGCATCGCTGCGACGTCCGCCGGATGTCGATGACGCGCGCTACCAGGATGCGCGGCAGCACGCGATCGGCCAGGTACGGGAATACCGCGCGAAGGCGGCGCGCATCGATGCCGAGGCCGCGCGCCACGAAGCCGAGCTGCGCTCGGTGCGCGAGATGGTGCGCAAGCTGGAACAGACGCTGCCGATTGCCAGCCGGCGCGCCGAGGACTATCGCACGCTGGTCGAGCAAAGCTATGTGTCGCAGCACGGCTATCTGGAGCGCGAGCAGGCGCGCATCGAGCTGCAGGCCGATCTGGCGACGCAGCGCAGCCGCGAAAGCGAGATCGCCGCCGCGCTGAACGAATCGCGCCGGCAGCGCGAAGCGCTCGCTGCTGAAACCCGGCGTGGCGCGCTCGATGTCGTCAACGACGCCTCGGAAAAGGTGGCGGCGCTGGAGCAGGAAGTGCGCAAGGCCGACAACCGCAGCCGGCTGATGCGCCTGACTGCGCCGGTCGATGGCGCCGTGCAGCAACTGGCCGTGCATACGGTCGGCGGCGTGGTCACGCCGGCGCAGGCGCTGATGATGATCGTGCCGCGCGACCATCCGCTCGAAGTGCAGGCCTATGTCGAAAACAAGGACATCGGCTTCGTGCGCGCCGGCCAGGAAGCCGAGATCAAGGTGCAGACCTTCCAGTACAGCCGCTACGGCACCTTGCCCGGAAGAGTGATGTCGGTATCGCATGACGCGATCAATGACGACAAGCGCGGGCTGGTGTACCTGGCGCGCATACGCATGGACAGGGCGACGATGATGGTCGATGGCGCCGAAGTGTCATTGACGCCGGGCATGGCGGTGGCGGCGGAAATCAAGACCGGGCGGCGGCGGGTGATTGAATATTTCCTGAGCCCCTTGATCGAGCATGCGAGCGAGAGCTTGCACGAGCGATAGGTCGCCGGCGGTGCTTTCCGCAAACCCGCGACCGAGTGGCGTGCGCAGCAAGCCGACGCGCATGGGGAGCGCCAGATCATGGCCTGCGAAATCGTGGTCGCCATCACCAATGGCAAGCTCGACTTCGGAACCCGGCAACCGATCTTCTACGGCGCGTTCGATGGCATGCGCCGAAGGCGCGTGCTGATCAAAATCATCGGGGAATGATGTCGGGCAGTGCGATCGCGCCTTCGCGCGAGATCCGTCCGTCGCGGCAACTCACGCTTTCAGTGCGGCAATTGCCGGGCATGTCCACGCACATTGCGCCGTCGGCCGCATCGATTTCGCCAAGCAGCGTGCGCACGCCCTGCAGCACCCAGCCATGCGTGACGACGAGGATGGTAGCCGGGCTGCTGCGCGACAGATCCTCGAGCAGCTTGCCTATGCGCGCGAGCATGGCCGTGAAGCTTTCACCGTCCGGCTGGGCTGCATGCGCCGGATCGTGGCGGATCGACGCGAGAAACTCCTCGTTCAGCTTGCCTTCGAAAACTGCGCCGACGCGATTCTCGTTGGCCAGGCTGTTGACCAGAACCGGCAGTCCAAGCGCGGCATTGACCAATTGCGCGGTCTGGCGCGCGCGCAGGAATTCCGAGCTGACGATGGCTTCGATGCCGGCGCCGCGCAGGCGCTCGCCGAGCAGCTCGGCCTGCAGCCTGCCCTTCGCCGTCAGCGGATAGGGCGTGCGCGGGTTGCAGTTGCAGGTGCCGAGAAGATTGCATTCATATTCGCCGTGGCGGGCAAAGATCAGGCGTTTTGCTGCGCGGCTGGGCTCTTGCAGCCAGTCGGATTGGAGCATGGGTCGGGCGGGGTCAGGGAAAAGGGGATCGATGAATCATGGGCGAGGCGTGATGATACCGGCTTCGCGGTGGCTGCGTGCGGCGGCCTGAAAGGGAAACTCGACAGCTGATTCGCATGTCGCCTGCGATGGCAGCCACGGCTCGTGAGCTCAAGGCGCGGCGTTTTGTAGGGTGGGCGCAGCCCACGCGGTAGCGGCGTGACGTACCGCGTGGGCTGCGCCCACCCTACGGATTCACCGGAGAGTTCCGGTTACTCCGGGAAGCGCACCAGCCGCTTCGCATCTTTCGGCGACTGGTACTGCGCCACATTCATCTGCATGGCCAGCAGCGTGTAATAGGCGTTGATGCCGGTGAGGTCGACCACGCCGTGCTTGCCGAAGCGCTTTTCGGCGCGCTCGAAGGTGCGATCCGACACGCGCTTGTTCTTGTGCAGCTCGGTGGAAAAGTCGTAGATGATTTCCTCGTCTTCGCTCATCCCGGTCGGCCGGCGGCCGTCGGAGATGGCGTCGGCGACGTCTTTCTTGATGCCGGCCTTCAGCGCGATCGGATAGTGCACATACCACTCATAGTCCTGCGACCATTCGCGCGCGGTGATCAGGATCACCAGTTCGCTCAGGGTGTTGCCGATCGAGGAGTGATAGCGCAGATAGTCGCCGGTGGCGCGGGCCTGGGACATCACCTGCGGGCTGTACATCAGCGGCTCGAAGGGTCCGAACACGGGCGTCTTGCGCGCCGCCATGAATTCCTCGGCAGCCTTCTTCTGCTCTTCGTTGTATTGATCCGGCGGGATCGTGGGCAGGCGGTCCGAAGCATGCGCGGCGATGGAAAACAGGCTGGCGAGCGCAAGAGCGCAGGCGGCGAATTTTTTCATGGTTGTCTCCTCTTGTGGTTGTTTGCAGCGTGATTTGCGTTGTCGCCCGCGCATGATAAAGGCTGCGGGCGTTTTTTGGGATGGTCTTTGACGGATGAGTCATGCGCAAGCAGGCAGGCTCGTGTAGCGCCTGCTGCGCCCACGCGTTCTCCGCTATCGACTCAACGCGAGGGCGCAACAGGCCATACACAATTGCTGCGACCTTCATTCACGCCGCAATGGCAACCTGATCCTTGCCCGCGCGCTTGGCGCGGTACAGCGCGGCGTCGGCGCGCTCAAGCGCTGCGACCAGCGCTTCGCCGGCGCCGCATTGCGCCACGCCGCCGGAAAAGCGCAGTGTCAGCATGTCTGCGCCATGCGCCAGCGCGCAGCGCGCCAGTTCCTGCCGCAGCCGGTCGATGGCGCGCAGGCCATGTTCCAGCGGCGTATCCGGCAGCAGGATCGCGAATTCCTCGCCGCCAAAGCGACAGATCACATCCATCGGACGCAGTGTGCCGCGCGCCACGCGCACCAGGTGCGCCAGCGCGGCATCGCCGGCGGCGTGGCCGTAGTTATCGTTGAGACGCTTGAAGTCATCAAGGTCGAGCAAGGCCAGGCACAGTGGTGCGCCGCGCCGCGCAGCCCGCGCGGATTCGCGCGCAAAGGCTTCCTCCATACCACGCCGGTTCAGGCTGCCGGTAAGCTGGTCCGCACGCACGAGTTCGCGCATCGTCTCCAGCTGCTGTTCCAGTTCGCGGATGCGCGCCTGTGCAGCCAGCGCCTGCTGCCTGGCTGACACCATCTCGTCGCGCGAGCGCAGCGCCTCTTCCTGCAGGGAACGCATGTCGTGCAGCAGCGCGTCCGGCAGCCCGCGCGGTAGGGGACTGCGGCTCGAATGCTGGGCTGTATGGGACATGACGGTTCCTTGCTGGTTGTCTGAAGTGATTTACAGGTGGTCAATGATGAAACCGCAACAGCGCAAGCCAAGCCGCAAGCAGCAATGTCTTTTCGCCTCTTTTCAACGCATGTCACACCGCGGTCATCACGCATCATCGCTGGCGTCACCATGGCGTCCCCTGCGCAGGCAACGCGCATGGCCTGCGTCCGCGACCCGACATCGGACGCCTCGCCTTCATCCGGATTTCACATGATTCTTACCGCGACTCCCTACCTTTGGGAGCAGATGTATCAAGCGCCGCTGCATGAGCGGCTCGGCCCCGCGCCCGATGTGCTGATCGATTTCCTCACGCAGACGCTGCAGTTGCACGCCGCTGCTCCGGCCATGCCCGACCCCGGCGCCAGCGCCGAAGTGCAGGCTGTGCTTGCCGACATGGCGCCGGCATGGCGGCAAGCGCTGAGCTTGCGCCTGCTGGGTGTGTTCTTCGTTGACGGTCTCGTGACGCCGATACGCGCTGAGCTGCTTGCCGATGCGCAGGATGAGCCGGTCGGCGCGGTGCTGCTGGTCGACGCCGCAGCGGTGAAGGCCGACGGCGCATGGCGCGCAGCGCTCTACGCTGTAATGGAGCGGGCGCAGGACAGCTGGCTGGCAGGCGACGCCGCGCCCTTCCCGCGCCGCGCGCGGCGCTCGGCCGCTACGCAGACCTGTCTGGATCTCGTGATGCAGCCCGGCGCGCCCTTTCTCGGTTTGGCGCCGTTCGCGCGGCTTTCCGCCGCGAGCGGCGACATGCGCGCGGTGGCGCAGGCATTGCTGGAACTGGCCGGGCAGGAAGCAGATAACCCGGGCCTGTGGATGAATCTGTCCACCGCCTTCTTCGCGATGGGCCAATCCGATCTCGGCCTTGCCATGCAGGCTCAAGCACTGGAGGCGCAACGGCTGTATCCGCTGCCGGCGGCGCGGCAGCCGGCCGGCCTGCGGCTGTTGCTGCTGATGGCCGAAGGCGATCTCGCCGAAAACACGCCGCTGGACTGCCTGCTGGAAGGCAGCGACGTCGAGATCACGCTTTACTACGCCAAGGCCGATGCGCCGTTGCCAAGCGATCTGCCTGAGCATGATCTGCTGATGGTCGGCATCTCGGATACCGTGGCGAACCGCCCTCTTCTTGCGGCGCTGACGCCCCTGCTGGCAGCATGGCCCAAGCCCGTGATCAATGCGCCGCAGCACATCCCGAACACCGAGCGCAGCGCCGCCAGCGCCTTGCTGGCCGATGCGCCGGGCATCGCGATGCCACCGACGCGCGAAGTCGCACGCGCCGCGCTGCAGGACGTGGCGCAGCAGCCGGAAGGGGTGGCAAGCCTGTTCGACGACTGCGCATTTCCGCTGATCGTGCGGCCGGTTGGTTCGCATGCGGGCCGTGACCTGGCGCGCATTGCCGATGCCGGCGAGCTGTCGGCCTATCTCGATCGCGTGTCCGATGCGTGCTTCTACGTTTCGCGATTCATCGATTACAGCGGCACCGACGGCCTGTTCCGCAAGGCCCGCATCGCGCTGATCGACGGGCAAGCGCATGTATGCCACATGGCGATTTCGTCGCACTGGATGATCCACTACGTCAACGCTGGGATGTATGAGGACGCTGCCAAGCGTACGGAGGAAGCCGCTTTCATGGCGGACTTCGATGCCTTCGCCGCGCGTCACCGCGACGCGCTGGAAGCGATACACCGCCGGTCCATGCTCGATTACGTTTGCATCGATTGCGCCGAGACGCCCGACGGTGAATTGCTGATCTTCGAGATCGACCATGCGATGGTGGCGCATGCGATGGACCCGGCCGAGCTGTTCCCGTACAAGCAGCCGCAGATGCAGAAGGTCAAGGAAGCCTTCCTGCGTTACCTGCATACGCGGCATGCGCATGGCGTGCAGGCGCGCGCGGCATAAGAGGTGGACATGATGATCAATCCCAGGAATGCATTGAATTTTTCCGGCGGTCCCGGCGCGCTGGCGCAGAGCGTGTTGCAACAGGTGCAGGAAGCGATACAGGAAGCGCCCGGCGCGGGCCTGTCCATCCTTGGCGTGAGCCACCGCTCGGACTGGTTTGCGGCAGTGGTGGCCGAGGCCGAGGCGAATGTACGCATGCTGCTTGGCCTGCCGGCGGATTACCGCATCCTGTTCCTGCAGGGCGGCGCAACGCAGCAATTCTCGATGGTGCCGATGTCGCTGCTGTCAGGCAGCACGCTTGCGGCGGACTATCTGCATACCGGCTACTGGAGCGGCAAGGCCTTGCCCGAGGCGCGGCGCGAAGGCCCGGTGCGCACCGTGTGGAGCGGCGCGGATTGCGGCTTTGCGCGGCTGCCGACGGATGCCGAACTCGACTTCGCTGCCGATGCGCCGTATCTGCACTATGTGTCGAATGAAACCGTGGAAGGCCTGCAGTTCGACCGCGTGCTCGGCCGCGACGATGTGCCGCGCATCTGCGACATGTCTTCGGACTTCCTGTCCGCGCCCGGCGACTACGAGCGCTTCGCGCTGATCTATGCGCATGCGCAGAAGAACCTGGGCCCGGCCGGCGTGACCGTGGTTGCGGTGAAGGAGGCATTGATGGCCGGCATGCAGCGCGATTTGCCGGGTTTTCTCGATTACCGTGCGCAGGCCGATGCGCATTCGATCTACAACACGCCGCCGGTGTTCGCGATCTACGTGGTGATGCTGGTCACGCGCTGGCTGCGCGACGACATTGGCGGACTGGCGGCGATGGATGCGATCAACCGCAAGAAGGCCGCGCTGCTATACCGCGCGCTGGACGACAGCGATGGGTTCTACCGCGGCCGCGCGGCGCGCGCGGACCGCTCGCGCATGAACGTGGCCTTCAATCTGCCCGACGCGGCAACCGAGCGCGCTTTCCTGCAACAGGCCGAAGCGGCGGGCTTCTCCGGGCTGGCCGGGCACCGCAGCGTCGGCGGCGTCCGCGCCTCGCTGTACAACGGGCTGGAGATCGAGGCGGCGGCGAAGCTGGTGGAGTTCATGGAGGGCTTCAGGCTGCAATGGCGATAGGGTTGGCGAGTGGGATCCCGCGGTTGCGAGTCGGGATGAGGAAGGGAGTGTAGTGCCTTTGCAGTTGGCCTTTGCAGTTGGCCTTTGCAGTTGGCCTTTGCAGTTGGCCTTTGCAGTTGGCCTTCGCGGTTTCAGTTGCCTTTGTAGTTGTCGTTGCCTTTGTAGTTGTCGTTGCCTTTAATCCCGTTGATCGCGCCGTGGCGCCGGGCCCTGAAGCGGATAAGGTGCGGCGTCTGTCTGAGCGAAGCGCAGCGTAGCGAGTTTAGCCGCGCCCCGCTTCAGGGCCCGGCGACACGGGGACCCCCGAAGGGGGCGCGATCTCCGGGTCGCCTTTTCTTGGTTACTTCTTTTGGCGAATGCAAAAGAAGTGACCCGGCTGCCGGGCCGGGACCCGGCTTGCTCGCCAAGTGAGATAGCCGTTTTGTGGCATCGGGCCTCGGCCTTCGACCGGGCGGGCCTTTCAATCCAAGCTTCGATTACGCGACGACGACCAAGGCAAGAGCCTACCCCCTCAAGCACCTCACTCCGATGACGCAAAACGTTTAGCGCCCCCTCGACCTAGCCGGGTCCCGGCCCGGCAGCCGGCCTACTTCTTTTGCGCGCCAAAAGAAGTAGGCAAGAAAAGGCGCCCCGGAGATTGCGCCCCGCTGCGCGGGGTTCCCGTGCCGTCGATGCCCGGAGCGGGGCGCGGCTAAACTCGCTACGCTGCGCTTCGCTCAAACAGACGCCGCACCTTTTCCCGCTCCGGGCATCGCCGTCACGGCGCAATCAACGGGGGTTAAAAGCAACGGCAACGGCAACGGCAACGGCAACGGCACTGCAACTGCAACTGCAACTGCAACTGCAACTGCAACTGCAACTGCACCATACCCTTGTCTCACCCAGCCAACCTTATTTCAGACTACCGCCGGACTGAATGACAATTCGACGTCACCTTGAAAGGGCTGACTGACAAGTCCGACGGAACGCCACATGACCGCGGGCATCTCGTCGGGCTCCCTACGGCAGCCCAACTCACCAACCCACACCTCAGCTTCGCTCCGTCTCCCTCGCCATGTCCGGCAGCATCCGCCGCATCGCAGCCAGCGTCTGTTCCATGCCTTCGACATCGTCACCGCCCTGTTCCAGTTGCTGGCACAGCCCGGCAAAAGCCTGGGCACCGAGAGCGCGCGCAGAGGATTTGAGGCGATGCCCGAGGGCCGCCGCAGCCTGCGTATCCCGCGCCGACAGCGCAGCACCGATCTCTTCCACCGTCTTTTCCGCATTGCTCATGAACAGTCCGACGAAGCGCCGAATCTTTTGCGCATCCTGGCCGAGCGAGTCGGCGAGCATGCGCAGATCGAGGAGAGGCGCTTGGTCGCCAGGCGCGCCGGATGATGCGGCAGCTGCGCCCGGCTCGGGCTGCGCGAGCGCTACACCCCGCGCCAGCTGACGCGCGACCGCATCGATGAGCGCAAGGCGATCGACCGGCTTGGCCAGGAAATCGTCCATGCCGCAGGCAAAGCAGCGGTCGCGATCCGAAGCCATCGCATTGGCGGTCATCGCGATGACCGGCAGCTTCGCCCAGCGCGCATCGGCGCGCATCCTGCGCGTGGCTTCACAGCCATCCATTAACGGCATCTGCAAATCCATCAGCACGCAGTCGACGTTTTCCTGTTCCAGCAAAGCCAGTGCGTCGCGACCGTTGCCGGCCACGCTGACGATGGCGCCGCCACTGCTCAGAAATTCGCGCGCCAGGTCCTGATTCAACACGTTGTCCTCGACGACCAGGACCCGGGCGCCAGCGAGCAGCGCGCGCGCCGCTTCGATTTGGCCAACCGGCGCAAGCGTTTCAGGCGCAGGCTGGACATCATTTGCGTGGCGCAGCCGCAGCTCGGCCCAGAACAGACTCCCGCGGCCTGGCTCGCTATCAAGGCCGACCCGGCCGCCCATGAGCTCGGCTAATTGTCGGCAGATTGCCAGGCCCAGGCCGGTGCCGCCGTATTCGCGCGTGGTCGAGGCATCGGCCTGCGAGAAGGGCTGAAACAGCCGCGCGCATTGCGCAGCCGACAGGCCGATGCCGCTGTCCCGCACTTCCATGCGCAGCAGCAGGCCGGACGCGTCACCCGATACGGCATGCGCGTGCACTTCGATGGCGCCGCTTGCAGTGAACTTGATGGCGTTGTCGAGATAGTTGCCGAGAATCTGCAGCAGACGTCCGCGGTCGCCCTGGGACAGTCGCGGCAATGCCGGATCGATGTCCATGCGCAGCGCCAGGCCTTTGCGCTGCGCCAGCGGCAGCGCCGTTGCGACCGCCTCGCGCACCGCGTCGGCGATGCCAAAAGGCGCTTCCACCAATTCCAGCTTGCCCGACTCCATCTTGGCCACATCGAGGATGTCGCTGACGATGCGCATCATCTGCTGGCCCGACGCGGCAATGCGCTCGAGATAGCCCTGCACCGCCGGGCTTGCGTCCCGCTCCAGCGCCAGTTGCGCCAGGCCCAGAATGGCATGCAGCGGCGTGCGCATCTCGTGGCTGACCGCGGCCAGCAGCGCATTCTTTGCCTGCGCGCCGGCCTGCGCCCGCGCCAGCGCATCGACCAGCTCGCGGGTGCGCTCGGCCACGCGCTGCTCCAGCAGGCGCGAGGCTTCCTCGGCCTGCCGTTTTGCATGCAACAGCTCGCGCTCATAGCGCCGGCGTTCGTTGGCATTGAAAATCGACAGTCGAATCAGCGCCGGCTTGCCGGCAGCGTCCCGCTGCAGCGCCGAATTGATCAGCACCGGAATCGTCTGTCCGTTGGCATCGCGCATGTCCATCGCGATCTCATGCACGAAGTCCTGGATCAACAGCAGCGGCGCGTAATGGGTATCGAAGAAGATGCGGGCGCCGACTGTGACGAGGTCCTGGAAACGATGCGCGAGCAGCGTATCGCGGTCCTGGCCGAGCCAGCCGGCCAGGGTGCGGTTGACCCGCAGGATGCGACCGTCCAGCGCCATCGACAGATAGCCGCAGGGCGCGTTCTCGTACAACTCTTCGGCGCTTTCTCCGCTGAAGTCGATGCGTGCTGCGCCATCGCCGGGCAGCGCATGGCGGTCGGTATCGGCCATTGTCGGCCTCCGTATCAGGCGGCGGCGAGCCAGGAACGGATCGCCGCCATGGTTTCCTGCGGCGCGCTCAGGTTCGGGCAATGCCCCGTCGCGGCCAGGCGCGTGAGCGTGCTGCCTTCAAGACGCTCATTCAAATAGACACCAACGCTGTCCGGCGCGAGCGCATCGTTCGCGCATTGCAGGATCAGCGACGGAATGCGCAGGTTCGGCAGGTCGGCACGGTTGTCCGACAGGAAGGTCACGCGCGCGAAGCGCTTTGCGATATCGGGATCGGTGCGGCAGAAGCTGTTGGCCAGTTCGCCGGCGAGTTCGGGCCGGTCGGCATTGCCCATGACCGTCGGCGCGATCGCCTTGGCCCAGCCGAGGTAATTGTCATCGAGGAAGTCGAGCAGGCTGTCGATATCGCCGCGCTCGAAGCCGCCGACGTAGGCGCCTTCGTTGATGTAGCACGGTGAAGGCGCCACCAGCACCAGGCGCGAAAATCGCTCGGGCTCGGCGATGGCGGCAAGCACGCCGATCATTGCCGACACCGAGTGGCCGACGAAGATGGCGTCGCGCAGGTCCAGCGCCGCGCACAGTTCGAGCACATCGGCGGCATAGCCAGCCAGGCTGCCGTGCCGCGCCGTATCGTAGGCCGCCAGGTCCGAGGCGCCGCAGCCGACATGGTCGAACAGCACCACGCGGTAATCCGGCTCGAACTCGGGCGCGACATGGCGCCACATGGCCTGGTCGCAGCCATAGCCATGCGCAAAGACGATGGTCTTGTCGCCGCGGCCGGTCACTCGCACATTGTTTCGGATGAGAGGAGACATGGTGTCGAAGAATACGTTGTATCGAATTCAGTCAAGCGCCGCCGCCATGGCCTGCAGGGCCTGCCCGGCGGGCATCCATGCCGGCACAGGCGTCCCGGCCAAGGCGGCATAGGCTCGCGCGTCGCGGCTTTTCGCAGCGTACTCGCGTATCGGCTTGCCGGTGGCGAAGGTTTCGGCCAGGCGGATGTCGCTGCGGATGCCGGCCGGCACGCGGTGCGCACCGGCATGCCGGGCCTGTCATTCACTCCATAACCTCGGCCAAGGCGCCGCGCAGATCGGCGCGCGAGAAGGGCTTGACCAGTCCGGCGCGCACGCCGAGCAGGCGCGCCGATTCGAGATTGAACTCGGCCGACACCGCACGCCGGCCGCCGGAGATTGCCACGATCGGTATTGCCATGCCGAGCTGCTGCAGCTCCATGATGGTGTCTACGCCATCCTTGTTCGGCATCAGCATGTCGATGATCATCAGGTCCATCGGATTTGACTTCAGATATGCCAATGCCTGCACGCCATCGCCGGCCTCGACGGCTTCATGCCCATCCTGGCGCAGCATTTCGACCATCAGGGCGCGGTACCACTCATCATCTTCGACCACAAGAATGCGGGCCATTGTGTTTCCTTGTAAGCTGCATGCCGCCACCGGATGGGAGCGGATCGGCGAGTGCATCAGGACAGTCCGATGCGTAGCGCGCCTTCATTGTCTGCAGTGTTGTCCAGCCGCGCGGAGTGTACATGATTGCTTTCCGCGGCGATGCTGCCGTCCAGCACTTGTTTCGAATCTCCAGCCATGAAAGCGGCGGGATTACCCGTCCCGCTCGCAACCCGGCCACCATGGTCACGGAAGCAGCGTGGCGCTCGGCGTCGATGCCCTTATTTCACACCCGTGTGGCGATTTCCACGCTGGTCCTGCTTGTGAGCGATCGCGTGGCTTTCTTGCTGGCTTGACTGATGTCGGTGTCGCGCAATTGGGGCTCAAGCGTCTTCGACCCGGCTGAAGGCTGCCAAGGCTTCCGGGCGGAGGAGCGGCACAGTTGCCTGGCGGCGACCAAAGCTTCATTGACACCGGATGACAGCTGCGCGGCAGCAGCGCTGCAGGCAGGGATGCCCGGCATTAACTTCTATCCAGGCCATTTCTTCAATGATGGCCATCAGGGCTTCTCCGTGAAAGTCGAAGTCGGTAAGCGTAATCGCCATAGTCGGGGCGCATCGACGGTGGTCAGTGCCGGCTGCTTTTGGTCTTAGCTGGCCGATACCGCTCGTATCGCAAAGCGCGACAACGACCGCAGGCAATTTTGTTGACAAACGCAAAGATCTTAGACCATGGAAAAACCCGGGGATATCGGCGATTTCCTATGACTTCCTAGGAAAATTTCTGATGGGTGATGGAGAGTCCTGCACTTGTTAAGCAATGGCGTCTAAAGTCCACATAATAGTTAACGATTCGTTCGATTAACGAATATTTCCGGTAAGATTATGCAGTTTGCAACATACCGGAGCGTTCACAATTGAAGGCGGCAGCTTGGCTCAATGACAAGGTACTGATGAGTTTCGCCGCTTCGCTGCTCGTTGTCATTGGCCTTGCGGCCACGACAGCGCGGCTGGCTGACAATGCCGCAAACGCCTCGCGCTTGGTGGTCCACACCTATGCGCTGCTGGATGGCCTGGCACGGGTACGCGCGAGCGCGCTGGATATTGAACTCACCTCGCAATACTTCCGTCTGAGTCCCGATCCGGCGTTGCTGGCGCAACGCGATGCGATGTTTGCCGAGCGCGCGCGGCTGCTTGCTCACATCAGCAAGCTGATGCAGGACAATCCAACGCAACTGCAGCGCCTGCGGGACCTGAATGCGGTGGTCGACGAGCGCATTGCGATCAACCGTCGCATCGAGGTCGTGCGCAACGGCGAAGGCGCGGAAGCCGCGGCGCGCTATATGCAGAGCACGGCGCTGCAGGAGACCCGTGAGCGCATGTACCGCATCATCCGGGAGCTGGAAACCGAGGAATACCGGCTGCTGTCGGTGCGCAATGCCGAGCAGGAAGCGGCGAATCGCCGTACGGTGGCAGCGGACGTCGGCGCCGCGATTCTTCTGGCGCTGCTGCTGGCGGCAAACTACCTCACGATCCGCCGGCAACAGCGCAAGGCCGACAGCGCGACGCGGCAAGTGCAGCAGCTGCTGGAGCGCCAGGTCGAAGAGCACAGCGCGCAGCTACGCCTCAGCCAGGCATACCTGGAAGGTGTGATCAACAGCGTGCCGGGCTTGCTTGCCTACATCGATGCGCAGCAGCGCTATGTCTTCACGAATCGCAACTACGTGGAGCGCTTTGCGTCAGGCAGGGCCGACATCATCGGGCTCACCGTGCGTGAGGTGCTGGATCCCGAGCTGTATGCGCGCCTGGCGCCGGTAATCGCAAGGGCGCTATCCGGGGATACCGTAATCTACGACTGGCAGCCCACCCCGGATAGCTGGGAGCTGATTCACGTGGTGCCGCAGCAGGACAGCGCCGGGCGGACGCTTGGCTACTATGTGCTCGGCACCGAGATCACCGAGCGCAAGCGCGCCGAAGAGCAGATCCGCAGCCTGAACGAAGCGCTGACCCAGCGCCTGGACGAGCTGCAGCACGTAAGCCGGGCGCTGCGCACGCTTTCGGCTGGCAACCGCAGCCTGTTGCATGCACGCGATGAAGCTGATCTGCTCGACAACATGTGCCAAGCCATCGTCAGCGCCGGCGGCTATCGCATGGCTTGCGTGTGGTATCGCGGCGCCGAGGCCGGGGCCATGCTGCAACCGATGGCGCAGTATGGCCATCCGGGCGGCATGGAGGCGCTTTTGCGCATACGCGACGGCGGCGGCGGCGATCCGGCGGCCGGCCATGCGGTCGCGCAGGCCATACGCGAAGGCGTGCCGCGCATCGCGCGCCGGCTGCACGAGGACGCGGCCTATGCGCCATGGCGCAAGGAAGTGACACTGTACGGCTGCTGCATCGCCAATCCGCTACGCTTGGGCGGCGAGACCATCGGCGCACTGGCGATCTATTCCAGCAACGTCGACGATTTCAGCGACAGCGAATCCGCGCTTCTGGCTGAATCCGCCGACGACATGGCTTTCGGCATCGTCACCTTCCGTGAGCGCGCCGAGCAGGAAAGAACGCGTCAGCTGATGCACCGCCTGACCTGGTACGACGAACTGACCGGGCTGCCCAATGGCAATCGCTTCACGCGGCTCATCCATGAAAACATCGAACGCGGAGAGAGCTTCGCGCTGCTGCAGATCAATGTCGAGCGCCTGCGCGACATCAACGAGGCGCTGGGCTTCGTTTATGGTGACGATCTGCTCCGGCAGTTTGGTGCGCGGCTCAGCAATGCGGCGCCGGCCGAAGCCACTGTGGCGCGTCTGCGCGGCGATGAGTTCGGCATCCTTTTGCCCGACGGCGCTGGCGACGAAGCACAGATCTTCGCGCGGAATCTGGAGCGCCTGCTGCTGCAGGCCTTCCCGATCGCCGACCTGTCCATCGAGGTCGCGGCCAAGATCGGTATCGCCCGCTATCCGGAACACGGCGCCAGCAGCCATGCGCTGTTTCAGCACATGGATATCGCGCTCAACCATGCGCGCATGCATCACCTGGGTTACGCGGTATTCGATCCTTCCTACAGCCATGCGCAGGCGGCCCGACTGGTGATGATCGGTGAGCTGAGGCATGCAATTGAAAACAATGGATTGCGGCTGTATCTGCAGCCGAAAATCGACATGCGCAGCGGCGCGGTCTGCGGCGCCGAAGGTCTGGTGCGCTGGATGCATGAGAAGCGCGGCATTGTCGGGCCGAATGAATTCATCGCTCTGGCCGAGCAGACCATGCTGATCAAGCCGCTGACGGAATGGGTGATCGATGCCGCCCTGCGTCTGCAGCAGGAATGGCTGCACACGCGTTGCGCAGTGCCGATCGCTATCAACCTGTCGGCCGTGAACCTGCGTGATGCCGGCCTGCCGGAAGCCCTGCGCGCGCTGCGCACCGAGCGCGGCAGCGCGCGCGGCATGCTCGAAATCGAGCTGACCGAGAGCATGCTCATGGAAGACGCCGAGCATGCGCTGCAGGTGCTGGCCGGCTTGCGCGACGATGGCGTGCCGCTGCACATCGACGACTTCGGCACCGGCTATTCATCACTCAGCTATCTGTCGCGGCTGCCAGTGGACTGCATCAAGATCGACAGATCCTTCGTGAACGACATGCTGCACAACGAAAACGCGGCGCGCATCGTGCGCTCCACCATCGACCTGGCACATGATCTCGGTTGCAAGGTAGTGGCCGAAGGCGTGGAATCCCGCGAGCACTGGGATCGGCTGGCAAGCTTTGGCTGCGATATCGCGCAAGGCTTCTTCATTGCGAAACCGATGGCGGCACAGGACTTTCCCGGATGGATGGAAGCATTCCAGGCACCGCAAATGCCATCGGGCGCCTGAGGCCGCCTTGACGCCCTGATGCGCCGCGCCGAACATCCACGCGGCGCGGCGGGCTCATTCCTGCGGCTTGATCAGCCCATGCTTCATGGCGAACAGCGCCAGCCCGACGACATCGCGCACGCCGATGCGCTCCATGATCTGCGCCCGGTGCGCGGCAATGGTTTTTTCCGACAGATCGAGTTCGAAAGCGATTTCCTTGGTTCCCTTGCGGCTGGCGATCATGGTCAGTATCTGGATCTGGCGCGCGGTCAGGGCGCCCAGGCCCGGATCCGGCGCTGGAGCAGGCTGCATCATCCGCTGCACCATGCGCGTGGAAACGCCGGGACTCAGATACACCTCGTCGCGGGCCACGGCGCGCAGCGCGATCTCGAGCTCGGCCGGCGCGGCTTCCTTGAGCAGATAGCCGGAGACGCCCATTTTGAGCGCTTCGCCAACCACCTCTTCCGACGCCAGCATGCTGAGGATGATGATGCGGACGGCGGGATGGCGTTCCCTTGTCGCGCGCGCGAGGTTCAGGCCGCTGCCATCGCCCATCGAGATATCGGTGACCAGAATATCGGGCCGCAGCGTCTCCAGCAGCGCAGCGGCTTCCTGTACCCCGGATGCTTCGCCCACCACGGCAAAGTCAGCGATCTGGTGTATCAGTGTCTTGATGCCGGCACGTACCAGCCCGTGGTCGTCAACCAGCAATATGTTCCTTTTCATGCTCTTCTTGCTTGCTTGTTTGTTTGATCGGAAGGCAGGCCAGCACGCGCGTGCCCTGCCCAATGCGGCTGATGATTTGCAGCGAGCCGCCGAGCAGTTCCACACGTTCGCGCATGCCGCACAGGCCGCTGGAGGCAAGCGCGCGCGAAGCGTCCTCGGCGGTATCGACATCGAAACCGCGGCCGTTGTCGCGCACGATGATCTCCAGTTCGTCGCCGTGCTCGCCACCATTCATTTCCACCACCACCCGCGTGGCCGCGGCATGGCGCGTGATGTTGGTCAGACTTTCCTGTACGAGGCGGTAGGCGGTGATCTTCCTGGTCTCGTCCAGCGTTTCGGGCACGCCTGCCGCTTCGAAGTCGACATCGATGGCGCTGCCGGAGAAGTGACGCTCAAGCATCTGGCGAACCGCCACTTCGAGCGGGAACAAATCCAGCGCGGGCGGGCGCAGCGATACCGAGATCGCGCGCACCTGGGCGATCAATTCGGAGACTTCGCGCTCGGCGGTGTGCCAGCCGGGCGAGCCTGGCGCCTCATGCGGCAGCGTCGAATGCAGCATCAGCTTCAGCGCGGTCAGGCGCTGCCCGAGTTCGTCGTGCAATTCGCGCGCCAGATGCTTGCGCTCCTGTTCCTGTGCATTGACCAGTTGCGCCGACATGCGTTCGAGCCGCTCGAGCGCGGCCGACAGCCGCAAGCGCTTGTTTTCGAGACGGACGCTGGCGTCATAGGCTTCGTCATGCAGCAAGGCCAGCTGCGCGCGCTGATCCTGCAGGCGCTGCGCCATCTCGATCACAGAGCCCATGGCGGCATGCATTTCGGCCGTTCTAGCGATGATTGGCACATCACCCACGGGGTGCGCAACAGCCATGCGGGTAAAGGCGACGGTTTGCAGCAGGTCGTGCACCAGCCAGCGGCGCAGGAAAATCCCGCACAACACCAGGCCCGACATCAACATCAGGGAAGCGGCGCCGGCACGGCGCAGCACGCCCATGCGCCAGGCATACAGTGGAATGGCATCGGCAATCGTGCTGCGTACGTAGGCGACCGCGCCGGCTGGTCCCGCCACGGCGACGAGCGCGCCGATGTAGACAGTGCCATCCGCGGATCGGACAAAGCTCGGCACAGCCTCGCCAGGATGCTGCGATGCCTGCCGCATGCTGGCCTTGTCGAGCTGCGCCTCGGGGCGATCGCTGTCGAGCGGGTCGGTCACGATCAGTGCGCCGTCGCGGTCGAAATAGGTAAAGCTCGAATCCGACTTCGTGCCCGCCAGGCGCAATTTGGCGAATTCGACATCCCGCAATGACACGAATATCACGCCGGCGAAACTGCCATCGGCGCCACGGCGCGGATAGGCAAATACCAGCGAACGCGAGCCCGATATGTTCCCGATGAGCAGACCGCTGACCGTAAAGCGGCCGGTTTCGCGGGCTTCACGGAAGTAGGCGCGCGTACTGAAATCCCCCCCGTCCGGCCCGCTGATTGCCGTGCAGACTGCGCGGCCGTTACTGTCTAGAACGCCGGCATTGGCAAAACCCACTTGTCCGCTGAGCAGACGTCGCAGATACACGCTGCAGTCCCCCGGGCTGCGGGCAATGCTGTCATAACTGATCGCTACCATCGTGAGCATTTCCGATACGGCATTGAGCTGCATCGTCTGCGCGTTCGCGGCAAGCACTGCGTCGTCGGCTACGCCGTTATAAGCAAGCTCGAGTGCATGCCGACGGCTTTGCCAGGCGTCGAGCGACAACCCGACCAGCACCGGCAGGAAGGCGAGCAGAACGAGACAACAAAGTCGGGTTTGCAGACTGGGGGGCGAGTAAGGTCGGGAATACATCGGTTTATCGGCGGCTGCATGCGCTCGTGTCGGCGCATGTTTCATCTGGAAGCTGGACCTGGGAAAATCCCCCGGTTTTCAATTGCAGCGTTTTTACGATGCTCGCAACACATCCTTGTCGGGGTCGTGCACAAATTTCAAGAAGCGCGCATGACCTTCCAGCGGATTATGGAAATACACAAGCTTATGTTCGTTTGACGTCTAACATGAACTTTTATCGCACGCTATTTTAGGCGGAATTTTTCATTCTCAACAGAAAGTGGTTTGGCAAGACAATGGGAAAAACTGCCGGTGCTGCCTGCGAGAGAACGCAGTCCTCGAAAGTTTTCACAAAATTTCTTAAAAATCTTATTGGAAGGGAACCGAAGTGCGGCGTTCATTACCAAGGAGCTTGCTTTTCAGATATTCAGCAAGTTGAAAATGCGTTGACTATTGGCATCTCGAACGGTCGGTAGTGGATTGCGGGGCGTTTGTGATGGTTCGGCTGAGCTTGTCTCGGGTGAATGCTTTCTCAGTCGCCCCGCTAGTAACTTGCGCTAAAGTGTCGCCGAATTGCAACGCTTGGTTCGAGTTTTAACCATTATCATTTATAATCGAACACAGTTTCCACAGCATAACAACACACCGCCTTGTGCGGTGCAGATAACCCGGCGCATCCGGGAATCCATCCAGGTAGTTCAAGGAGACCAGTGCCCAAGCTTCACGGCATTGTCATATAGGACAGTTAATCTCCATCGCCGGACTCTGGAAGAGCAGTTTTTGCCCTCTGCATTGCAATGCGGGCGGCGCAAACTGCGATTCCGCGATGGAAGCTTGACAGCAATACACTGACGCAGCGTGTCCGCAGTCGTCAGCAAATTACTTCTGGAGAATTGAATGAAAAAATCGCTACTCGCCCTGGCGGTCATCGGCACTTTCGCTGGTGCTGCACAAGCACAAACCAGCGTGACCATGTACGGCTCCTTTGATGGCGGCGTGCGCTATCAAAGCAATGCCGATCAGTCTGGCCACAGCAAGCTGAGCATGGGCTCGAACGGCACCTACAACTCCAACCGTCTCGGCTTCAAGGGCATCGAAGATCTGGGTGGCGGTCTGAACGCCCACTTCACCCTGGAAAGCGGCTTCAATTCCGGCACCGGCGCGCTGAACAACAGCGCTAACCAGCTGTTCGAGCGTTCGGCATTCGTTGGCCTCGGCGGCCAGTGGGGCGCCCTGGATCTGGGCCGTCAGTTCACCGTGGCTTACAAAACCGTCGGCGCCTACGATCCGTTCAACTTCAAGTACGCCGGAATCGCTCCGACCTCGCAAGCCAGCATCGCTGCCGGCACCCGCGTCAACAACGACATCCAGTACACCGGCACCTTCGGTCCGGTCACGGCACGTGCCGAGTGGGCGCTGGGCGAGCAGGCTGGTTCGGCCCGCAGCGGTTCCCAGCAAGCCCTGGGCGTGACCTATGCAAACGGCCCGATCTCCGTTGGCGGCGCGTACACCCTGCGCAAGCCTCTGATCGCCCCGGCAACCCAAACCAGTGCTGCGCAATACGACAACAACCGTGACTGGACCGTTGGCGGCGCCTACACCTTCGGCCCGGCCCGCATCGCTCTGGGCTATGCCAAGGAAAACCAGTCCCTGCTGGGCGCTGGCGACGTGACCCAGAAGAACTGGTGGGTTGGCGGCAGCTATGACATCACCCCGGCAATGGGCCTGACCGCTGCTTACTACGACACTCGTGCCAGCGGCCAGATCAACGGCCTGGGCGGCGCAAGCGGCAAGCGTCAGCTGCTGATGGTCGGCGCGACTTACCAGCTGTCCAAGCGCACCAACTTCTACGCGGACATCGACTATGCCCGTTACCAGGACGGCCTGCGCGGCACCCAGCCGTCGACCGGCAACCTGAACAGCGCCTTCGTGTACGGCGGCTCCGCTCAGATGCCGATCGCCTCGCCTGCTGGCCAGGGCAACCAGACCGGCGTTTCCGTCGGTATCAACCACGTGTTCTAATCCCGTCGCCGGCAACTGCCGGCGTGCGTGACAACACGGAACGCGCATCCTTCACGGGATGCGCGTTTTTTATTTCGGCATCAATAGACTTCCGGCACGCACAGCTCGGCCGGCACCGGACGCCGCGCGTAATCCTCGCTGCGCAGCCGTTCCGGCAAGGCTATCGGCTGATGCGGAATGTCCGCGTACGGTACCTGCGACAGCAGGTGATGGATGCAATTGAGCCTGGCCTTCTTCTTGTTGTCGGCCGGCACCACCCACCACGGTGCCTCCGCGATGTTGGTGCGCTCGAACATGATTTCCTTTGCACGGGTGTAATCCTCCCAGCGCCGCCGCGATTCCAGATCCATCGGCGAAAGCTTCCACTGCTTCAGCGGATCATGGATGCGCGCCAGAAAGCGCGATCGCTGTTCCTCGTCCGAGATCGAAAACCAGTACTTGATCAGCTGTATGCCGGAGCGCATCAGCATGCGCTCGAATTCGGGCGCGGAGCGGAAGAATTCCTCGTACTGTGCATCGCTGCAAAAGCCCATGACACGCTCGACGCCGGCACGGTTATACCAGCTGCGATCGAACAGCACGATTTCACCGGCCGCCGGCAGATGCGCGACATAGCGCTGGAAATACCACTGCGTGCGCTCCCTGTCGTTCGGCGCCGGCAGCGCAGCGACACGACAGACGCGCGGGTTGAGCCGCTGCGTGATGCGCTTGATGATGCCGCCCTTGCCTGCCGCATCGCGTCCCTCGAAGACGATCACCAGCTTGTGTCCGGTCGCCATCACCCAGTCCTGCAGCTTGACCAGCTCGCCCTGTAGCCGAAACAGCTCGCGAAAGTAGAGGCTGCGCTCCTCCTTCGATTCGCCTTGGGCGGGTAGTAGGTCGCGACCGAGCTGGTCTTCGATGCGGTCGTCGAGCTCCAGCTCGAACTCCTCGTCGTAGCTGTCGGCAAGATCGCGATGCAGCCGTTCCAGAATGTCGGGATGGATCGAATCGTTCCTGTCTTCGTTCATGGCATGGCCTGTCGTATGCAATGGCGCGTGCTTACCGACGCTGCGTCATCCCGGCGTTTTCCCGGCTTCACGCCGCCATGCTAGTTCCAGGCCGGTACCTGATTCTTGCGCATGCATAAAGCCGAGCCGGCGAGATGGCGGCATGCCTGAGATTGCCGCCCGGCTTGCACGACGACAGCATGGGTTTTACACAGGATCCGCCGCGCGCGGCGCTTCCCGAGAAAGCCGATTCAGAACAGATCACCGTTGACTGGCACGGATGAAGCCGCCGCGCGCAGCATTGGCTTTGTCGCCAGCCGCGGCTCCGGACGCGCCGCCATCGCGTCAGCCGGATACAGCGACAGGAAGCTGCGCGCTTCCTCGGGATTGCGGCAGGACAGCCACGCATCGTAGTCGCGCCACGGCACGATCACCAGGGACCGCTTTTCATCGCCGGGCTTGTGAAAGCGCCGCATCAGTGGATGCGCGTCGGCGTTGACTGTGAGCTGCGTGAAGGAATAGCCGCTGCCCTCGCCTTCGCGCCAGCGCCGGTACAGGCCAGCCACGGCGAATGGCGCGTCGTCGGCCATGCCGATCCGCCAGCGCACATGACGACCGGTTTCCCAGTTCGGCTCGTAAAACGCCGTCATCGGCACCAGGCACAATTGCTGCGCACGCCATGCCGAGGCATAACTGCGCAGCTGACCCACGGTTTCGGAGCGGGCGTTCATGGTCGCGAAATGTTTCGCGCCGGGCGGCATCTGCGACTTGGGCACCATGCCATAGGAAGCTGCGACCGCGATGCGGCGGCCGGCTTCGTCGGGCAGGATGATGGGCGCGAGATAGTCCTGATAGGTTTCGTCTGGCCAGGAAGCACCCGTTTGCACCGGAGCTTCGAACATCTCTTCCAGGGTGTTACGGGATACCGGCAAATAGTTGACGCACATGGGTATTCGGCGAAGAACGCGAAAGCGTAGCGGAATGAGCAATCTACCATGAACCCCTTGCTGGTCCGGTTGGGATACGCGTCTCCGGACGGGTGCGCCGGGCCGTGCAGCATGGCGGTTACTGCCGTGCCGCATCAGCATTCGCTGCATCCGCGGCGGCATGGTCGTCCGTTTCCGCAGTTCGAACTGCGAAAGGTTTATGCGTTTTCCCACGGCATTCGTGAAATTTCAACCGAATAAATGTTAAGTCGTACACGTCGCATATTTTCCTAAAGGAAATTTGCGGTATGCTTGCGCCACCTCTTCGGTTTTGCGCCGCCATGCCCGCTTTCCCGTCACTTTTCCGCCGCCGCACCGCTCATCCGCCGCTGGCCCGGGCGGTGACATGGTTTCTCGTTGCGGTTTGTCTCGCTCTGACGCTAATGGTGGCAGCGCTGGGCTGGAATGCGCGCCAGCAGTGGCTGGCCAACGCCGCCGGCGCAACTGTCAATCTCGCCTCTTCGCTGGCCGAACATGCGGAAGCGACCATCAAGCAAAGCGATACGGTGCTGCGCGAAGTCACGGATCGCATCGACAGCGACGGCCTCGCCGGCGACCGCCTGCGGCGCCTCGAAGCGGTCTTGCACGCGCGGGTAGCGCAACAGTCGCAGTTGCACGGGCTTTTCGTGTATGACGAAGGCGGACGCTGGATCGCGTACACGCGAGTACCGCCGTCGCCCAATGTCAGCAACGCCGACCGCGAATACTTCATTTATCACCGTACCCATGCCGACCGCGAGCTGCACATTGGCCTGCCGGTACGCAGCAAGGCGAACGGGGAATGGATATTGCCGCTGTCGCGCCGCTTGGAACATGCCGACGGCAGTTTCGCCGGCGTCGCGCTCGCCACCGTGCGGCTTTCCACATTCGACGACTATTACCGCAAGTTCGATGTCGGTCAGCATGGGCTGTTCGCGATGTCCACAGGTTCGGGCGTTCTGCTTACACGTCGGCCGTTCCAGGCCCAGCTGATCGGCGCAAGCATTGCCCAGACCACGGTGTTTCGCCTTTTCAGCGAAGGCAAGGCCGACGGTGCGATCCTGCATGTGTCGCCCTTCGATGGCATCGAGCGGCAGTATGCGGTGCGCCGGGTCGATGCGTACGGCCTGATGGTGCTGGCGGCAGTTCCGACCGAGGAAATTCTTGCCGGCTGGCGCGCGCGCATGAAGCTGCAGGCTGGCGCTCTGCTTGCAATGATTGCGCTTCTGGTCTGCGGCGGCTATTTCATGACCCGGCAGATTCGGCTGCAGGCAGTGGCGAGGAGACGGCTGAATGAATCCTTCGCCAAAGTGCAGAACCTGGAACAGGCGCTGGACAAGCATGCCATCCTCGACATTTCCGACATACGACATCGCATCGTTCATGCCAACGACCGCTATTGCCGCATTTCCGGCTACAAGCGTGAGGAATTGCTCGGCCAGGATGCCAGCTTCACGAGCCTCGAATGCCAGACGCCCGAGGACCTCGCCGCGATCCGCAGCACGATCGAATCCGGTCGGGTCTGGCGCGGCGAGACCTGCAATCGCAGCAAAAACGGGACGAAGTTCTGGCTCAACACCACCATCGTGCCCTTCTTCGACGAAGGCGGAACTGTCTACCAGTACGTTGCCATCGGCAACGACATCAGCGCGCAGAAGGAAGCGGAGCGCAAGCTGCTGCAGGCGAAGTCGCTGCTTGAACAGAGCAATCGCGAGCTCTCGGCGCTGAGCCGCCTCGATGGCCTGACCGGGCTGGCGAACCGGCGCGAATTCGACGCGGCGCTGGCCACGCAATGTGATCCGGCCACGCGCGGCCGGCATCCGCTGGCTTTACTGATGATCGACGTCGATTTCTTCAAGGCCTACAACGACCAGTACGGTCATCCGGCCGGCGATGAATGCCTGCGTCAGCTTGCGCAGGTATTGCTGCGGCAGCTCATGCGCACAGGTGACCTGGCGGCGCGCTATGGCGGCGAGGAATTCGCGGTGCTGTTGCCTGACACCGATCTTGACGGCGCTGCCGCGGTCGCAGAGCGCATTCGCGCCGAACTGGCTGACCTGGCGCTGCCGCATGTGGGCAGCCCGCTAGGAAGGGTTACGGCAAGCATTGGCTACCGGGTTGCGCCGGCCGATGCAAACGTGTCCGCCGCCGACATGCTCGACGGAGCCGACCGCGCGCTGTATGCCGCCAAGTCCGGCGGACGCAACCGTACGCAATCCTGGCAGCAGGCGCAACCCGCGCACCAGGCCGAGACGCCGGCGCTGATCTGAAGCGCATCGGTGGTGGCGTGAGGCCGTGTCGCCTTGCCAAGCCATCGTCGCGGCTCGCTACTTCACCCTCTGCTTTTCCAGCTTGCGCGCGAGCGTGCGCCGGTGCATACCCAGGCGCCGCGCCGCTTCGGAAATATTGAAGCCGGTCTCGGCCAGCACCTCGTGGATGCGTTCCCATTCAAGCGTCTTGATCGAGGTGGCGCGGTTGGTCAATTCGACCTCGGTACCGGCGACATGGCCGAAGGCGGCTTCAATATCGTCGGTGTTCGATGGCTTGGCCAGGTACTGGCAAGCGCCGAGCTTGATGGCCTCGACTGCGGTATTGATGCTGGCGAAGCCGGTCAGCACCACGATCAGCATGTCCGGATCGTGTTCATGCAACAGCTTCACGCAGGCCAGTCCCGAGCTGGCGCCGTTGAGTTTCAGGTCGACCACTGCGTAGCCGGGCGACTCACGTTCCAGCAGCGCGGCCGCTTCATCATGGCCGGGGGCAACCAGCACGCGGTAGCCGCGCCGCTCGAAGGAACGCGCGAGAGTACGCGCGAACGCAGCGTCATCCTCGATGATCAGCAGCAGCC
Organism: Noviherbaspirillum pedocola; assembly: GCF_016632335.1. Taxonomy (GTDB): domain Bacteria; phylum Pseudomonadota; class Gammaproteobacteria; order Burkholderiales; family Burkholderiaceae_D; genus Noviherbaspirillum_A; species Noviherbaspirillum_A pedocola. Next base: position 31,440 of record NZ_JAEPBG010000016.1, on the reverse strand, counting down.
GTTCGTCGTCGTGCTCATCCACCTCATTGCCCGTATCCGCTGTTTGTGCTTCATCCGGTCCAGTGGCTTGATTCATCCGCATTGCCTCCTTTTCCTTCCAGCGATATTGCTGACAACGGCAGGTACATTTCCACCACTGCCCCATTGCCCGCGCGGTTGCGAGCGGCAACGGTGCCGCCCAGCGTGCGCAACACATTCACCACCAGGAACAGCCCGAGGCCGCCGCCGGGCTTGCCCTTGCTCGACTGGTAGGGCTTGCCGAACTGGGACAGCATCGCCGGCGCGAAGCCGCTTCCCGCGTCGGTGACAACCAGCAGCAGGCTGTTGTCTGCCACGCCGGCTTCCAGGCTGAGCCACTGCGGTGAAGCCTCCAGCGCATTGTCCAGCACATTCTGGATCGCCTGTTTCAGCGCCGAGTCAGAAACCACGGCGATATCGTCGTGGATGCGGTTGTCATAGGCGAAGGAGACGATCGGCCGGCTCGCGCGCCATTCGGCGACCAGGTCGTCAAGAAAATCGCGCAGCGTTGTCTTCACCGCCGATTCGCCACGGGTTTCGCCGGCCGACAGCAGAATGCCGCTGACGATGGACTTGCAGCGACGCAGCTGGGTTTCCATTTCCGCGATCTCCTCCTGCAGCTCCGGGTTCTTCGCGAATTCCGGCATGCGGCGCCAGTCGCCCAGGATGACTGACAGCGTTGCCAGCGGCGTGCCAAGCTCATGCGCCGCGCCCGAGGCCAGCAAACCCATGCGCACGATGTGCTCTTCTTCGGCGGCGCGCTGGCGCAGATCGGCGAGCTGCGCGTCGCCGGCGCGCAGATTGCGATTGATGCGGGTGACGAAGATCACCAGCAACGACGCGTTCAGCGCGAAGCACACCAGCAGTCCCTGCACATACAGCGCGGAAAAGCGCCGGTCCCCATCCAGCGGCAGCAGCGTGCTGGAAAAAGTGGCCAGCCCTGCCAGGCAGGCGCTGGCAATGAGCACGATGATCCAGGTCGACCATGGTTCGAGCAGCACCGCGGAAAGAATGACTTGCAGCAGGTAAAGGAAGGCGAAGGGATTGGATAGGCCGCCCGAGAAATGCAGCATCGCGGTGAAGCTGGCGACATCGACCAGCAGCGCGAAGAACACTTCATTGTTCGTTGTGACCCGACGCTCATGCCAGCGCAGATGGCTGGCAATGTTGAAGGCGATCAGGCAAGCCAGCACCGTGATCATCTGCCGCAGCGGCAACTGCATGCCGTAGCCATAGACAGCCACCGCGATGGTGGTGATCTGACCGACGATGGCGATCCAGCGCAGCTGGATCAATTGCATCATGTTGTCGTGGCCGGCGCTGCTTTCCATGCCCTCGCCGCTCCACTGCACGCTCGCCTCGACGGCGACGGCTGCTTCGCTTTGTTTTTCCATGCCCTGTTCCCCGCTCGGCGTCATTGCCGCATTGCGCGGCGCAGCCGGATCTCATCGCGCAGCAGCCACCACAGGGCGACCGCCGTCATCAGCGCCAGAGCATACCAAGTCAGCAGATACACCAGGTGGTTGTTCGGAAAGTCGATCACGGTCAGGCCGCCGACCGGGCGCGCATCGCCGGCGCCACCGAACTGCGCGGACTGCGCATCGGCGTCGATGAAATACGGCGCGACTTCGGGCAAGCCGCGCCTGGCCGCAATGGCGCCGAGCTCGCGCGAGTACCAGCGGTCTGTCGAAGGCTCGTTGCGGCGCGGCCAGAAACCATGCGGCTCGGCCATGCGCAGTAGACCGGTGACGACAATGTGCTCGTGCGGATTTTCGGTGCCGAGGTTTGCGCCGGTCTGCCGCAGCCGCCTGCCCTCCTCTTCGCTCACGAAGCCGCGATTGATCAGCACGATGCCGCCATCGTCGGCGCGCAGCGGCGCCATCAGCCAGTAGCCGAGGCCGCGCTCGGTGCTGGCGATGACCAGCGTGTCCTGACCGCCGAGATAGCGGCCGGCGATTTGCACATGCCGGTATTCATCGGCCTGCGCGCTCAGGCGCGACCATCGCGCGGGCGGCGGCGCCGGCATCGGCGCGGCGTGCACGCGCTGCTGCACATGCTCGATCAGATCGCGCTTCCATTGCAGGCGCTGCACCTGCCAGGTGCCGAGCGCAATGAAGATCGCAAAGAAAAACGCGGCGCACGCCATGAGCGTGAGCCGCGCCGCGAAGGATCGCGGCGGTACAAAGGCTGCGTCATCCGCCTTCGCGCCGCTGCGCATCTCTTTCATCGTCGTCACATCTGGTGCTGCATGTTGCCCATCGAAGGCATCATGTTGGCGTTCATGTGGAACATGACCCAGATCGATCCGGACAGAACGATGACCAGAAGGATGCCGGTGAAGACCAGGGCCATCAGCGACCAGCCACCTTCGGCACTGGTATTCATGTGCAGGAAATAGATCATGTGCACGATGATCTGCACCGCAGCCAGGCCGAGCAGCACGAAGATGGCGACATTCGAGTTCGAAATGACCCGGTTCATCACCAGCCAGAACGGGATCGCGGTCAGGATCACCGACAGCACGAAACCGATGGTGTAATCCTTCAGGCTGCCGTGGTTGCCATGGTCGTCATGCCCATGATGGCCATGGTGGCCGTGGTCGTGGGCGGAATGCGTATGTTGCTGGCTCACGGCAGGACTCCCATTAGATAGACAAAGGTAAAGACGCCGATCCAGACCACGTCGAGGAAGTGCCAGAACATTGACAGGCAGGTCATGCGGCGCATGTTTTCCGGAGTGATGCCATGGCGGCCGAGCTGGAACATCAGCGTGATCAGCCAGATGATGCCAAAGGTCACGTGCAGACCGTGGGTCGACACCAGCGAGAAGAACGCGGTCAGGAAGGCGCTGCGCTGCGGGCCGGCGCCTTCATGGATCAGATTGATGAACTCGTACAGTTCCAGCCCGATGAAGGCCGCGCCGAACAAGCCGGTGATGCCCAGCCAGACGATGGCGGTCGACAGCGCCTTGCGTTGCGCGGCCAGCATCGCGAAGCCGTAGGTGATCGAGGACAGCAGCAGGAAGCTGGTGTTCAGCGCCACCAGCGGCAAATCGAACAGGTCGGCGCCGGACGGGCCGCCGGCATAGGAGCGGCCGAGCACCGCGTAAGCAACAAAGAGGCTGGCGAACAGCAGCACGTCGCTCATCAGGTAGAGCCAGAACCCGAGCAGGGTGCCGTTCTCCGGATGGTGCTCGGTCACATGGAACTGCAGTTTGTTATCGGCGCCGCTGGCGCCGGTCATGGTGGTAGACATCTCAGACATGGCTTTCGATCAAACGGGTACGCGCATTCTCGGTCTGGAGCACTTCTTCGGCCGGAATGTAGTAGTCGCGGTTGTAGTTGAACGTATGGACGATGGTCGCAACAATCATTGCCACGAAGGACAACACGGCCGGCAGCCACATGTGCCAGATCAGCGTGAAGCCGAGTGCGGCGGCAAGCAGCGCGATGATGAAGCCGGCCGCGGTGTTCTTGGGCATGTGGATCGGCAGGAAGCCATCGCGCGGACGCTGGTACTTCTGCTCCTTCATGAAGGTGAAGGTGTCGTTGTCGTGCACCACCGGCGTGAACGCGAAGTTGTAGTCCGGCGGCGGCGACGAGGTCAGCCATTCCAGCGTGCGGCCATCCCATGGGTCGCCGGTCAGGTCGCGCAGCTGCTTGCGGCGCAGGAAGCTCACGCCGAACTGGATCAGCATCGCGGCAATGCCGCCCGCGATCAGCAGCACGCCGACAGCGGCCACCATCAGGTAAGGACGAACGGCCGGATCGTCGAAGTGCGACAGGCGGCGGGTCACGCCCATGAAGCCGAGCACATAGATCGGCATCCAGGCCAGGTAGAAGCCGACCACCCACAGCCAGAACGACCACTTGCCCCAGTAGGTGTCGAGCTTGAAGCCGAAGGCTTTCGGGAACCAGTAATTGATGCCGGCGAACAGGCCGAACAGCACGCCGCCGATGATCACGTTGTGGAAGTGCGCGACCAGGAACAGGCTGTTGTGCAGCATGAAGTCGGCCGGAGGCACCGCCAGCATCACGCCGGTCATGCCGCCGATGACGAAGGTCACCATGAAGGCCACCGCCCACATCATCGGCAGCTCATAGCGGATGCGGCCGCGATACATCGTGAACAGCCAGTTGAAGATCTTCGCGCCGGTCGGGATCGAGATGATCATCGTGGTGATGCCAAAGAACGAGTTGACGCTGGCGCCGGAGCCCATGGTGAAGAAGTGGTGCAGCCACACCAGGTAGGACAAGAGCGTGATGACGATCGTCGCATACACCATCGAGGTGTAGCCGAACAGGCGCTTGCCGGAGAAGGTGGACACCACTTCCGAGAAGATGCCGAAGGCCGGCAGCACCAGGATGTAGACCTCGGGGTGGCCCCAGATCCAGATCAGGTTTACGTACAGCATCGCGTTGCCGCCGAGGTCGCTCGTGAAGAAGTGCGTGCCGATGGTGCGGTCCAGGCCCAGCATCGCCAGAACGGCGGTCAGGATCGGGAAGCTCACCACGATCAGCACGTTGGTGCACAGCGAAGTCCAGCAGAACACCGGCATCTTCATCAGCGTCATGCCCGGCGCGCGCATCTTGACGATGGTCGCAATCAGGTTCACGCCGGACAACAGCGTGCCAACGCCGGCCACCTGCAATGACCATATGTAATAGTCCACGCCGACATCGGGACTGGCCAGGATGCCGGACAGCGGCGGAAACGCCAGCCAGCCGGTGCGCGCGAATTCGCCGACGAACAGCGAAGCCATCGTCAGCAGGGCGCCAAAGGTGGTCATCCAGAAGCTGAAATTGTTCAGGAACGGGAACGCCACGTCGCGCGCGCCGATCTGCAGCGGCACGACATAGTTCATCAGGCCGGTCACCAGCGGCATCGCCACAAAGAAGATCATGATCACGCCATGGGCGGTGAAGACCTGGTCGTAGTGATGCGGCGGTAGGAAGCCCGGGTTGTCGCCGAAGGACACTGCCTGCTGCGCGCGCATCATCATCGCGTCGGCGAAGCCGCGCAGGAACATGATGAGGCCGAGAATCATGTACATGATGCCGATTTTCTTGTGGTCGATGCTGGTAATCCAGTCACGCCACAGCGGGCCCCACAGCCGGAACTTGGTAATTGCGCCGAGTACCACCAGGCCGCCGAGGGCGACCATGATGAAGGTGCCGATCAGGATGGGTTCGTGATACGGGATCGCGTCCCAGCTGAGTCGGCCGAAGATGAGTTGCTTCAGGTCGAGATTAGCTAACATGGCAAGTCTTAGTGAGAATGATGTTCAGCGGGCTTTTCATTGCCAGGATGGCCGGTGTGGCTTTCCGCTTCGCCAGCGCCTTCATGTTTGGGAACTTCGCCCGAGACGACGGCGCGCACGCGGTCGGCGTCGGCAGCCATCATCTTGTCCATGCAAACGGTGCCCGGTTCGACGCAACGGTTGACCACTGCGGAGAACAGCTTGGGCTCGACGGCGCCGTAATAATGGACAGGCTCGCGCTCGCTCGGTTTTTCAAGAGACAGGTAACCGGCGCGGTCGAGCTTGTCGGCGGCTGACGATTTGGTCTTTTGCACGAAGCTGTTGAACTCCTCCTGCGAAACGGCGTGGTACTTGAAGTTCATGTAGGAGTAGCCGGCGCCGCTATAGTTCGAGGACAGGCCGTTATACACGCCCGGCTTGTTCATCACAGCGTGCAACTCGGTCTGCATGCTTGGCATCGCATAGATCTGGCCAGCCAGCGACGGGATGAAGAAAGCGTTCATCACGGTCGAAGCGGTGATCTTGAAATGGATGGGCACATCGACCGGCGTGACGAGTTCATTGACACTGGCGATGCCCTGTTCCGGATAGATGAACAGCCACTTCCAATCCAGCGCGACGACTTCGACGTCCAGCGGCTTCATGCCTTCCGGCACCTTCTGGTTGGCGCTGATGCGTTCCAGCGGCCGATAAGGATCGAGGATATGGGTACTGATCCAGGTGATCAGGCCCAGCACGATGATGATCAGCAGCGGCGCGCCCCAGATGATGAGCTCCAGGCGAGTCGAGTGATCCCAGTTCGGCTCGTATTTTGCGGCAGTATTGCTTTTCCTATACCGCCATGCAAATATCAATGTGAGCACGATCACAGGGACGATGATTAACAACATCAGCAAGGTCGAGACAACGATAAGCTGTCCCTGCTGCTTGGCAATGTCACCGGCGGGATTCAATAACACCGTGTTGCACCCGGCAAGAGCAAGTAATGCCGGCAACAGCAACAGGCCGCGACGAGCTTTCTGGGAATTCATGCGACGTTCGTGAAATGGAGGTGAAGGGAGAACCGATTTACTGTACCTTTAAAACCCTGACATGCCGACTGGACATTTTGTCTCACCAGGTCAGGTCCGAAATTATGCGTCACCTTAACCAGCATCAAAGAAGCTAGCTTCATGCCCTTTTGCGTCATCCCAAACAAAGTGATTGGAGGAACGTGGTTATGGCTGGAACAACGACTTATGAAGGACGTACTCCTTCCGATTACTCGCCAGAATCCATCGGTAGTGGCGCCCGCAACATCAATGCACGCGATGGTCACATTGCCCCGGGCGAGATCGCCGTTGGCGTGATCATCGGACGTGCGTCGGAGTACTTTGACTTTTTCGTCTACGCCATCGCATCCGCGGTGGTTTTCCCGGCGGTCTTCTTTCCTTTCGAAGATAGGCTCACCGGCACCCTGCACTCTTTCCTGATCTTCTCCTTCGCTTTCATAGCCCGGCCCATCGGTACGGTCGTGTTCATGGCGATCCAGCGTCGCTACAGTCGCGAAGTGAAATTGCTGCTGGCCTTGTTCCTGATGGGCTTCTCCACCGCAGGCATTGCATTCGTGCCGACTTACGAGCGGCTTGGCGTGACTGCCATCCTGGTGCTGGCTGCCTTGCGTATTGGACAAGGCATCGCGCTCGGCGGGTCCTGGGACGGATTGCCGTCGCTGCTTGCGCTGAACGCGCCACGCAACCGGCGCGGCTTCTACGCAATGCTCGGCCAACTCGGCGCGCCAGTGGGCCTGATGCTGGCCACCAGCCTGTTTGCCTTCCTGCTCTACTCTCTGGCCGACCAGGATTTTCTCGAATGGGGCTGGCGCTATCCGTTCTATGTCGCTTTCGCAATCAACGTGGTGGCTCTCTTCGCCCGGTTGCGGCTCGTGTCGACCGCTGAATATGCGCGCCTGCTGGACGAGCGCGAACTCGAGCCGACCGGCGTTGCCGATCTCGGCCATACCCAGGGCCGCAACGTGATCATCGGCGCGCTGGCAGCGCTGGCTAGCTATGCGCTGTTCCACATGGTGACCGTCTTTCCGCTGTCGTGGATCGAACTTTACTCTAGCCGCTCGGTCGGGGATTTCCTTATCGTTGAAGTTGGTGGTGCGGCGCTGATCCTGGTTGGCGTGATCGCTTCGGGCTTCATTGCGGACCGCTTCGGACGCCGCAATACTCTTGGTACGCTTGCGGTGCTGATCGGCATCTTCAGCCTGTTCGTGCCAATGCTGATGGGAGGCAGTGAGACCGGGCAGGACATCTTCGTGCTGGTCGGCTGCATACTGCTGGGCTTGTCGTATGGGCAGGCTGCAGGCATCGTGACGGACAATTTCGAAACCCGGTATCGCTACACCGGCGCGGCGCTGACCTCGGATCTGTCCTGGCTTGCCGGCGCTGCTTTTGCGCCGCTGGTCGCGCTTGGCTTGTCAGCGCACTTTGGTTTGCATGCGGTCAGTCTCTACCTGCTGTCTGGCGGTGTCGGCACGCTTGCGGCACTGATCCTCAACCGCGCGCTCGGCAAACGCTGAGCGGCTAGTCCGCGGCGCGTTGCAAGCTCCAGCGCGCCGCATCCCCTCCCCGCTTCCTGCACCTCATGCGTCGCGCCAGCCCTGCTGCGCAGCGCTCACTTCCCCTGCATTGAGCTGACCGCGGCAAACGCGAGCAAATCCGAATCAGTCGGCTCGGGCCACTGCTGGGTCGCGAACCAATGACTGAATGCGCTTCTCGCGGTGGCACTGGCCAATCCGCGGGCCAGATTCATGCCTTTGGCGGATTCGCTCTCCTTGAAGCGCTCCATCCATTCCGCCTTCTCCTGCGCTTCCAGTTCCTCGTAGAGATTCATCGCATCCTTGGCGCGTTCCACGATGTAGCGCTCGCGAATGGCGTTGATCGAGGCTTCCACGCTCGGCTTGTTTTCGATTTTCTGGACGTTCTTGCGCGCGATGTCCGTATTGGAAGCGTATCCATCGCGTAGCGCTTGTTTGAAATAGCCAGCGGGCGATGTCACCTTGGCCGCTTTCGGATTGCGCAGGCGAGCCTCTGTGAGGTCCAGCGTTGCTCTGAGCTTGCCGTCTTCCGTGGTAGCCAGGAGGTTGCAGGCGTCTTCCTGCGACAGTCCGAGGGCCATCATGCGTTTGACGAGCTCGCCATCGATGACGGGTGGGGCGGAAAGCGCAAGCGATTCCTGCTGGGCCGGTGTTACCTTGAACTGCAGGCTTGCGACTCTCCTGCCCTGCTTGTGCTCAATCAGCTCGACATTGATGTCCGTGACCATGTTGATTTCGGTGATCGCATATTTCAGCACGTCGCGCTTGAAGTACTTGTATTCCGGTATGCTCTCGCCGACCGGGTTCCCGGTGAGCGCGCCATACCACCATTCCCATTCGGCACGGTTGGTGACTCGCGATGGATTGGTCGCGTAACGGCGGCAAATCTCATACAGCGCCAAGCTTGCGCCTGAACGCAGTAGCGCTTGGTAGTACACAGACAGCTTCGTATAGGAACCGGGCGCCATGACCATGCTTTCCACTTCGGGCGGGAACGCAAAGCCGAACCACAGCATGCCGCCCTGCTTTTTCAACCCGCGCGGATTGACCAGCTTTACCGAAGACACCAGGCGTTCGCTGGTCCATTGAATCGCATCCTCGGAAAAGATGCGTATGTTCTGCAGCTCCTGCACCTGTTCCTTGAATAATTCGGTGTCGCGGCTATCGTAAGCGGCGTCCCGAGCAAGCTCGGACAACGGTATCCAATAATAATTTTTCGCGACTTCCGAATCGATCGGGGCGTTCTCTCCCTTATTACGGATACGCTGCGCATGGTAGACCATGACGTTGAAGATTTTCCGCGACAGTAGGGACAAGCGCCCTTCGGAGACGCGCAAGCCGATCGCTTCGTTGGTCTTGCGGAATTCCTTGAGGTCTGCGCCCGTAGCCGTGGCCGACTTCCCGGTTTTCTTCTTTACGGTCATGAATGTTCAGGTGAGAGGTTCGGGAGCATGCGGGCTCACCGTTCGAATGTTGCATGAAAAGTGATTCGAAATCAATCACCGTTTCCCGGAAACCACGACACGCGGTACTCCGATCATCCTCTCAACGGCGCGGTCCCCGTGGAGTCTCACCTTTGACGGCATTGGTGCCTGTATCCACTCACCGAGTTTCCCGGAAGGTCTCACCGCTAAGGAATACGCTTCCTGTATTCACTCACCATGAATCCTGTAGAGCCTCACCTCGGTTCACGGAAAGGCTCACCTTATCCGGCCGAAACCCGCGCCAGCTCTCGTTCTTGGCGTGTTTAAGGTTTACAAGCTTTTCAGGTGTTTACTTCTTAACTTCTCAATACCGGGGAAAGGCGGTGCCGGAATATCAATCGACCGAGACGATAAACGTGCAAACACAAGCACAACGAACGACAAAGCCAGGAACAGCGGGGCCATCCCGGTATGAATTGAGTGAACGACTACCTGTAAAGGCTCACCATAATTCGGAAACGGCGAGAATGCGCTTGTACACCCATCTGAACGTCGCATCAGCGCTCATCTCGGTCTAGCCGTAGAGAGAGTCATCCCCGTAGAAGCTCACCTTTCGACTGCCTTGGGGCTTATCCGAACTGTCGGTGAGCTTGTACAGGGACTGAGCCACGGTTTTGGTCCCTGTTTAGTCTCACCTTTGTGCTCCTGACTAGGTACTCGCGCTCGAAAGCGCGGTATCGGCGTTCTTTTCATACTCCTGTATCCGATGCATGGTGGCAAGCATCGGCTTAAAGGTGAGCTTTTACAGGAAGTCTCCCAAACTTTCCTGTAAAAGCTCACCTCTGCGTCGCAATCGGTCCCTGTGCAGTCTCACCTTTCACAGCTGAAGTGGCGTTATGGCAATGGTTTGTCCAATGCGGGCGCGTTGAAAGCGTTCAGCTTGTGCCAGTTCCTGGTGCCATCAACGATTTCAAGGGATTTTTGCTATTCCGATCCCTGTAGACTCTCACCTTTAGCGTCTCGCATGGCATTTGGGGCTGTTTTCCGCGCTGAACATGCTGCAGCTAGTACAAAGGTGAGGGTCTACAGGGATACCTGTACAGAAGTCCCTGTAGACCCTCACCTTTTGCTCATCCATAGATGTGGTGCAGTTCTTCAATCGCCTTGTCAGGTTACTTGCGTAGTCCATGTGAGCTTCTATGCCTAGCTGTGTATGAAGCCGGCTCTCATGGCTGCGCTTCGATCAGAGGAAGAGAGTCAGATCCGCCGTTGCAACAACCTGTCTCAGGCTTCAATCGCATGCGCAATGCTGTGTTCTAGCAGCTGTTGCGCGTCCCTGAGTTAGGCCGCGCTGCTAGCGTTTATCCACAGACCGTTTGGAATTACCCCGGATGGCGGCATACCGACCGGGTTTGCCGCTTTACCCGTCAAGGTCGACTAACGAGTGTTCTTTAGATTTTTCGATCGCGAGCCGCGCCCCTTGCGGCCCTGGCGCCCCGTACCGTGGATCAAGCCCACAGTTCGGCAGCGCACCGGCATGCCCGTAAAGTCTCACCTTTAACTCGGACCCTGGCGTCTTCACGGCGTTTTTTTATTAGGTTGATGTTGGCTGCTCCCTGCATCGGTGTTTCGGTCTCTTGTCTCCATCTGAAGCCTGTGGCAGGGTAAAAATCACATGAGGTGGGCAGAACGGTCCCCGTAGCGTCTCACCTTTGCGGAGTTTCAATGGACGTTTGAATTGCAACCGTCCAGCCCACCGGAATCATTCTGACGTACATAAATTGCGCCTCTCATTCATTCCTCCGGAAGACGGGCTTCTGGTATTCGCTTTTAGTTTAGATAATTGCTTCCATTTCCGAGTTTTTCAGTATCATGCCGCAAATACGGAAATTTCTGAAAAAAGGGAGAAATTATGGAAACACAGCAAGGAGCAATTCAACAAGTCAGCATGCAGGATCTGGACACATTGGCCAATACCGCGGCTGATGTTCTTGCTCAGGTGCGTGATGCAATGATCGAACCACATCCACGCAAAGTCGCGCCGACATTCAGCAGCGCTGCGATCGCAGACCTCTGTAACGTCAATAAGACTCAAATCAAATATCTGACCCAGAAACATGACTTGCCAGCCGGACAAAAACAGGAAGGATCCAAGGCAAAGGAATACAGCCTGCAGGATGCGATCACCTGGGTTAATGCCATTGCAAAGCGGCCGTCTCGTCCGAATGGTACGGACGGAAAGGTCCTCAGCGTATGCAATTACAAGGGTGGCGTTGCTAAAACAAGTACGACAGTGGCTTTGGCACAGGCATTGACGCTGCGTGGACTCAACGTGCTTGTGGTCGATTGCGATGGCCAAGGCACGGCGACTCAGCTTCTCGGCATCAGTCCGGAACAGGATGTCGAAATTGAGCAGACAATCATGCCGTACATCCATGGCGATATGCCGGACTTGCATTACGCAGTCCAGGCGACGTACTGGCAAAACCTGTCGATCATTCCTGCATCCAGTGGCCTGCTTGCTGCCGAATTCGCAATTCCGGCCAAGGCCATGTCGCAGCGCGGGTTTCGATTCTGGGAAATGCTCAAGGCAGGACTGCAGCCATTGCGTCAGGATTTCGATCTGATCCTAATCGATACCTCGCCAAGTCTTTCCCATCTGACGGTCAATGCCATGATCGCGGCAGATGGCTTGTTAATGCCCTGTCCGCCGGATGCACTGGATTTTGCTTCGAGCGTGCAATTTTGGGGAATCTTTTCCGAGCTCGTTGAAGGTCTGCCCGATGCAAAAAGCAAGCGGTATGACTTCATCTCGATCATTTACACCAAGGTGCAGGCAAATGAAATTTCCCGCCTGGTGAAGACATGGATGAAGCAAGCCTACGGTGCACATATCAATGGCATTGAAATTCCCGACAGCACTGCTGCCCGCACTGCGTCTGCACAACTGAAAACCATCTATGACCTGAGCAAGCCGGACGGCAGTGCGGAAGCTTATCGCCGTTACAAGGACCCGCTAGACCGTCTAGCCGACTATGTTCTCGACCAACTCGCGATCGCATGGAGCAAAGCATGAGCATTTACGACAAACTCGGCGCGAAGACGGCCGGGATCAAGGCAAGAACCATCGAAAAGAGCGCAGACAAATTGCCACGCACTGCGCCCGGCATGTTCCTCAATGCGACACAGCGTATCGATGAGGCCGAAGCCAGGGTGGAAGAACTCGAAGCGAAATTGCGCGAAGCCGAAGGCATGGGCGGCCGGGAAATTGCGCTGGAAGAGATTCATGAGGCCCCGGGACGGCGTCGCAAGCTGACCGACCGACAGTATTCCGAGCTCAAGGAAAATCTGCGCAACAATCCTCTCGTAACACCGGTGACGCTACGCAAGCGTGCGGCCGGTGGATTTGAGATCGTATCGGGAAACAACAGGGTGGCCGCGTATCGCGAACTCGGGCGAACCCATATTTTGGCGGTGGTCCTGAACAGCGATGATAACCAGGCAGAGATCAATGCCTTTTATGCCAATCTTCTGCAATCGGATCTGACCGACTTCGAGAAATTTCTCGGGTTTCAGCGGATCCTCGAAAGGCATCCGAATCAGACGCATGCACAGGTTGCAGAGGGCGCCGGCGTGTCGCGATCCTTCGTATCGCAGCTGATGGCATTCGCCGATTTGCCGGACGAGGTATTGCATATTCTTGCGACACGGCCCGATGTGATTGGTGCAAATGCGGCACAGGACTTCGCGGCGCTGGCGAAAAAAGGGCGTGGCGAACAGGTCCTGAGGGCGGTACAGCGCATTGCCGCAGGCGAAATCGACCAGGGAAAAGGCGTGAAGGAAGCGGCGATCGATCCGGTAACCAAGGTCCCAGCAACGAAAGTCGAGCCAATCAGAATTCGTCTTGGCCGCAGCACGTATTGTGATTTGCGGCGTGCCAATAACGTATTGCGCTTGCAATTTCAAAGCGCCGAAGAAGCAGCTGCGGTCCAGGATGCAATTGAAGAATTGCTGCAGCGTCGCGTACGTGAGGCTGGCAAATGAGAGAGGCTTGAGTAGCTTTAGTTTTTTGCACATGCTTATACAAAATAATGCCCGGTACAAACCGGGCATTATTTTTAGATATTGAGCAGTTACCGCATGCAAAACGCTTGAGCGTTACGATAAATGCGTATGTGATGATATCACTCTCAAGAAAATCAATGACTTAGCTTGTGATAGGCAGTGCAGAGAGCTGAAATCTTCCGTGGCCAAACCGGAATCCGACCGAAAAGATCAGAAGACAGAACAGGCGCTTGATGCTGAGATGCGCCTCAAGCGCAAGAAGCTGATCCGACACCGGATTGCGGCGTATAGACGCGCCTGAGATGTGCCGCGCTTACCAACTCCCCCGTTAAACCGCCAGGTATTCGTAATGACCAGACATCGTTAAGCCATTGATCTGGAACCAGATATTTTTGTGGTCCAGGTCGAAAAGCCCGATAGAGCTCCTGCACAGGAAACCCATGGAGAAAACCTAAAGAAGAGCAATGCAATGAAATCACTATATTGATAAAAGTGCAGCGCACCGCAACCCCTCAAGGATCATGTACAGGAACGACCGTCGGCAACGCAAGGCAGGCGAGTCATGCCGACGGCATACTCACCCGCCGTGGAAACCCTTGAGCACATCCTTCGCAGGCTTCTCCGGATCAATCGTTGAGTCATTCGTGCGCAACGGCGAATCGAGTTTCTTGCTCTCCTCTGCGTTCTTCTCAAGCTCTGCTTTTACGTCATCAGGCGGCGTTGGATTCGAGTTGGTAAGGTCGGTCATCAATGCCTCTATAGTGGGTAATGTTGTTCGTGTTATCAATTCAGACCGCACCAGACGCGATCGGTTCGAATACTCAGCAGCCCAAGACGCCATGCATTGACCAATCCTGAACGGCGGAGCGTATCCATTGGGAACAGTGGAACGTCCACATGCTCATGCGCGTCTGAACCACCACGGACAACAGAAAAGATTCCCATGAAAGCCATACAGCTACGTGCACCAGGCGGGCTTGATCGCCTGGAAATTGTCGACCTTCCGGATCCGGGCGCACCAGGCCCGGGCCAAATCCGTGTTCGCATCCACGCATCCTCGCTGAACTACCACGACTACGGCGTCGCAAAGGGTGGGCATGGCATCCCCGATGGCCGTATTCCCATGTCCGACGGCGCCGGAGTCGTCGAGGCAGTGGGCGAGGGCGTTGCCGAATTTCGCGTGGCTGACCGCGTCGTATCCTGCTTCTTTCCTACCTGGCAAAGCGGCCCGCCGACGGTGGGTGATTTCAGCACCGTACCGGGTGATGGCGTAGACGGCTACGCCCGGGAAATCGTCGTGGCGAACGCCAGCGCCTTTACACGCGCGCCCGACTTCTACGACCACGTGCAAGCCTCCACTCTCACTACAGCCGGTCTGACCGCCTGGCGCGCACTGGTCACGGACGGCAAGCTGAAAGCCGGGGATACCATCCTCGTGCTCGGCACAGGAGGCGTTTCCATTTTCGCGTTGCAGATTGCGAAGAAGATGGGGGCGCGCGTGATCGCCACATCGTCATCCGAAGAGAAGCTCGAAAGACTACGCGCCATGGGCGCCGATGCCACGATCAATTACCGCCAGCATGAAGACTGGGGTACACGCGCATTTGCGCTTGCAGGCAAGGGCGTCGACCATGTCATCGAAGTTGGAGGACCCGGCACGCTGCCGCAATCGATCGCGGCAGTGAGAGTCGGCGGGCATATTTCCCTAATCGGTGTACTCACGGGCCGCACGGGCGAAGTGCCCACCGCAATGCTGATGGCGAAACAGGCAAGGTTACAGGGCCTCATTGTCGGCAGCCGAGCCGACCAGCAGGATTTTGTCCGAGCCATCGAGGCTACTCGTCTCGCGCCGTGCATCGACCGTCAATTCGGCCTGGACCAGATCGCTGATGCTTTCCGTTATCAAGAGTCAGGCGCCCACTTCGGCAAGATTTGCCTGAACTTCTGAACGCCCCGAGCGACGCGTCCTCGGTACACAGGCGCAAAAGGAAAGAGCCCGACATCGTCATGATGCGGGCTCCTTCTGTCTCCTGCCATATCCTCTGTGGGATGGATTTTGTCGGGCAATGATGGCCGCTTTGGAAGCGATTGTCATCATGCACCGCAGCATCCGCATACCCGGTTCACTCTACGGAAACTCCGCCTTCGCTAGGCGTGCCTGGGACGCGGTCTCGGGAAATGGAAACTGAACCAGTTTACGGCCAGCATAGCCGCTTCTTCGAGGCGACCCGGTTCTTCAAACAAGTGCGTGGCGCCAGCGACGATTTCCAGACGCTTTTCACAGTGCATCTGCGCATAGGCTTTCTGGTTAAGAGCGAGGACTTCGTCGTCATCGCCGCCGACGATGAGCAGGGTTGGCGCACGAACCCGATGCAGTGCTTCGTTTCCGGCAAGGTCCGGCCGCCCCCCACGTGATACCAGTGCGACGACGTCGATGCCGGCTTGCGCGGCCAAACGCAGCGCTGCCGCCGCACCAGTGCTCGCGCCAAACAGACCCAAGGCCACCCCAGCCTGCCGCGCTCGTAGCCAGGCCGCCGCAACCGCCAGGCGCGACGCCAGGAGCTCGATGTCAAAGCGCGACTGCGTGTCATGGTCCTCTTCGGGTGTGAGCAGATCGACAAGCAAGGTGCCCATATCGGCCAGCTGCAACTGCTGCGCGACGAATTGATTGCGCGGACTGTGGCGGCCGCTGCCGCTTCCATGCGCGAAAAGCACCATGCCGCGCACATGAGGCGGGATTTCAAGCAGACCCTCAACGCTTGCCACGCCGTCCGGAATGGCAACAAGCTCCCGCATCGTTTGTTGTTCGCGCGACAACATGGGGCGCTCCTCCGATAAGCAGGCAGCGCACGGCGCGCCGCGGCCCTATCAATGTAGAGGGGGAACCGCCATCCGCCTTGTGCCGACACAAGGCGGATAAGCCTTGGATGGCTTCAGTTGCGTGCGACGGATTTCCTTGCCGTCGCCTGCTGCAGCGCAGATTCATCGGAGACCACGCGCGCGGCTTCTTCCAGCCACAGGTCGCGAGCATTCTTGCGTGCCTTTTCCTCGGCCAGTTCATCTGTCAGCTTGCGTTCGCTCGCACGCAGCGCCGCATCGCCAGGAACAAGCGCGAGCGCAACGTCGGCGGCCTGCTTGCTCGTGGCCGGCTTGTCACCCTTGTTTGCCCGCGCCAGCAACGGCGCCAGCTTGGCGGTCATCGCCTTTTCCTCGGCGCGGCGCTGTGCCTCGTTCAAGGACACCTGGCGCTTGTCGCGCAGCGCCTTGAGCTCGGCCAGCTCTTCGTCGAGATAGCGGAAGTCTGCGCTCGCTTCCAGGCGCGCGGCATGGCGGGTGCGCAATTCGGGCAGCAACGCGGCCAAATCTGAAATCGGCGCATAATCCGCCGGCTTGATTTCGCTCCACGGCAAGGCATTGTCGAAACTCGATTCGCCGAAGTCGTTCGGATCCGACAGCTGCGGCATCGCGATATCGGGAGTGACGCCACGCAACTGCGTCGTGCCGCCATTGATGCGGAAGAACTGCGCAATCGTCATCTTCAATTCACCGAGCGCATGCTTGTCGCTGTGCGTCATCTCGTCGAGGTTGACCACGGTTTGCACGGTACCCTTGCCGAAGCTGGGTTCGCCGATGATCACACCGCGGCCGTAATCCTGAATCGCGGCAGCGAAGATTTCCGATGCCGACGCCGAGCCGCGGTTGATGAGTACACCGAGCGGGCCATCCCAGGCCGGTTTCGCGTCATTGCCCTTGTTGACCGCGACCTCGCCCTTGGAATTGCGCTGCTGCACCACCGGACCGGCGCCGGTGAACAGACTGGTGACGCCGATTGCTTCATCGAGCGAGCCGCCGCCGTTGTTGCGCAGATCGACGACCACCGCATCGACCTTGTCTGACTTCATCTCATCAAGCAGGCGTGCGACATCGCGCGCGGCGCTGCGGTAATTCTTGTCGCCGCGCCGCCTAGCCTCGGTGTCCTGGTAGAACATCGGCAGCGTAATCACGCCTACGCGCCGCGTCACCGCGCCATCTTTCGATTCGATGACGGATTTCTTCGCGGCCCTTTCTTCCAGCTTGATGTTGTCGCGCACCAGGCGCACCTCGCGCGGTTTGGCTTCGGGACCCGCACCGGCCGGCAGCAGATCGAGCCGCACCATCGTGTCCTTCGTGCCGCGGATCAGCTTCACCGCATCATCCACGCGCCAGCCGACCACCTCCTTCATGTCGCCCGTGGCGCCCTGGGCCACGCCGACGATGCGGTCGCCCACGTTGAGCTTGCCAGACAGCGCCGCCGGTCCGCCCGGTACCAGTTCGCGAATCGTGATGTAGTCCTCGCGTTCCTGCAGCACCGCGCCGATGCCGACCAGCGACAGGCGCATCGCGATATCGAAGTCCGCGGTTTCACGCGGCCCCATGTAATTGGTATGCGGATCGAAAGAGGTCGCGTACGCATCCATGAAGATCTGGAACACGTCTTCGCTCTTGCTCAGCTGCATGCGGCTCAGCAGGTTCGCATAACGCTTGTCCAGCGTCGTGCGGATGAACTTGTCATCCTTGCCGGCCAGTTTCAGGCGCAGCCAGTCGCCCTTGATGCGCTTGCGCCAGAGATCGCGGATCTCGTCTTCCGAAGCGGCCCAGGGCGTGTCCTTGTCGCGCCGGTAGGAATACGATTCATTCTTCGTGAAATCGAATTTCTGATTCAGCAGCTCGCGCGCGTAGCCTATGCGCTCGGCAAGGCGCTGCTGGTACAGCCCGAAAATGCTGTACGGATGATGAAAGTCGCCGCGCTTGATGCTGTCGTCGAGCTGTGTGCGCGCAGGCGCCATCTGATCGATATCAAGCTGGGTGAAGAACAGTTTCTCCGGGTCCAGCGACTTGAGATAGCGGTCGAAGATTTTTGCCGACATCGCATCATCCAGCGGCATGGCGCGGTAGTGATAGCGGCTCAAAATCTGCGCCGACAGCGCGGCTGCCTGCATCTGTTGCGGCTGCGGCAGCAGCACCGGATTCGATGGCGTGGCCGGCGCCGCGCTGGCCGTGGTGGCAGCGGTGACGAGAGCCAGCAATATCGACACGAGTCGTTTTTTCATGACTATCCTTTGAAAGCGAAGCGGAAAGTATAGCGATGATGCGGGAAGTCAGTCCGGCAAGGTGCGCGGGAAGGCGTTGGGGAAGGCGCGGCAGCCTGAGAATGGCGCATCTTCGGCTATTGTGCCGCGCCGGCAATTCGTGCGATTTGATACCAGGCATCGCCGACCCGCTCGCCGAGTTGCTTCAGCTTCCGACCCACCTCAAGCAGTTCCATCCTTCGCATTGTGATTTGTGCTGTCTTTTACCACGAACAGCGGTCCAAGGCAGTGCGCAAAAAGGTCACGCACGTGAAAGCATTCCTTTCCGATCAAGCTTTCGTCCCACTGCTGCTTGTGAAGATATTTCCGAATCACCATAATGCCCAGGCAGCGATCCGTTGACCCCTGCGGCGCATGCATCACATCGTTATCACATCCAGAACAATAGAGGAGACCAGCATGGACCAACATCGCCGCAATATCCTGAAGGCCGGCGCCACCGCGGCAGTCGGCGGATTGCTTGCCAGCACACAGGGCTGCGCGCAAACCGGCGCGCTTGCGCAAGGCGCACCCAGCGTGCCGCCGCTCGCATCCACCGTCGGCATGCGCCTGGCAACCGGCAGCATCGGCACATCGGGCAAGCCCGGCATCATCGTAGTGCTCGACGGCGGACGCGCGGTCGATCTCGGCGAACAGGCGCGGCGGCAGAATGCCAGCCTGGCTTTTGATCCCGCATCGATGCTGTCGCTGATTGCCAGCGGCGACGCTGGTCTGAATCAGGCGCGCCAGGTTGCCGAGCGCGCCGCGCGCGACAATGCCGGCACGATCGCGCTGGACAGCGTGCGCCTCGCCTCGCCGATCCCGCGCCCGGACCGCAACATCTATTGCGTCGGCTGGAACTATCTCGACCATTTCGAGGAGGGCAAGAACGTGCGCGCCGACAAGACCGTCGACAAGCTGCCGGATCATCCGGTGTTCTTCACCAAGGGCACGCACACGATGAATGGTCCCTTCGATGCGATTCCCATCGACCCGACGCTCACCAAGATGACCGACTGGGAAGCCGAGCTGGCTGTGGTCATCGGCCGCAAGGGCGTGAACATTCCTGAAGCGCAAGCGATGGACTATGTGTTTGGCTACGCCGCATACAACGACACCACCGCGCGCGACATCCAGCAAAAGGTGCACGGCGGCCAATGGTTCCGCGGCAAGAGCCTGGACGGACATGGACCCATGGGCCCATGGATCGTCACCGCCGCCGGCGTGAAGCTGGACGATGTGCGCGTGATCTCGCGCGTGAATGGCGTGGAAAAGCAGAACGCCAGCTACAAGCAGATGTACTTCAAGATCCCGCGCATCATTGCCGAGCTTTCGCGCGGCCTGACGCTCGAGCCTGGCGACATCATCGCCACCGGCACGCCTTCCGGCGTAGGCTTCGCTCGCAAGCCGCAGGAGTTCCTCAAGCACGGCGATGTGATGGAAACCGAGATCGTTGGCGTGGGCATCATCCGCAATCCGATCCGCTCGGTCGCCTAAACGTTCTGCTCTGAAATAAAGCCCGTCAACACGGGGCGCGCATGTGGCTCAGCCGCAAGCGCCCCGTAATTCTGCTGTAAGCGATCGCACCTACCATGCGCGTGAATATCTATAAAGGAGACACGCCATGCAGGACGACCTCGTTCGTCGGATCAAGTCCGACCCCGACTATCACAGGCTGGTATCCGCGCGCAGCCGCTACGGCTGGACGCTCGCGATCATCATGCTCATCGTTTATTACGGCTACATCCTGCTGATCGCCTTCGACAAGGAATTAATGTCGAAGAAGCTCGGCGCGGGCGTGATGACATGGGGCATCCCCATCGGCATCTTCGTCATCGTGTTCACCGTCATCATCACCGGCATCTATGTGCGTCGCGCCAACAGCGAATTCGACGACCTGACCGAATCCATCAAACGCAAGGTGTCGAAATGAGAGCCCGTACCTTCCTGCTGAGCGCGCTGGCGCTCGGACTTCTTGCCGGCAGCGCGCATGCGGCCGACGTGATCGGCGAAACCCAGAAGCAGGCGACCAACTGGACCGCGATCACCATGTTCACCGCCTTCGTGATCGGCACGCTGTTCATCACCAAGTGGGCGGCCAAGCGCACCCGCTCGGCCGCGGACTTCTACACCGGCGGCGGTGGCATCACCGGCTTTCAGAACGGCCTGGCGATCGCAGGCGACTACATGTCGGCCGCATCTTTCCTCGGCATTTCCGCATCGGTGTATCTGAACGGCTATGACGGCCTGATCTACTCGATCGGCTTTCTGGTCGGCTGGCCGGTGCTGACCTTCCTGATGGCCGAGCGCCTGCGCAACCTCGGCCGCTTCACCTTCGCCGACGTCGCGGCCTACCGCTTCAAGCAGAAGCCGATCCGCATCTTTGCTGCTTCCGGCACGCTGGTCGTGGTGGCTTTCTACCTGATCGCGCAGATGGTCGGCGCCGGCCAGTTGATCAAGCTGCTGTTCGGCCTGGAATACTGGATGGCGGTAATCATCGTCGGCACGCTGATGATGGTCTACGTGCTGTTCGGCGGCATGACCGCCACCACCTGGGTGCAGATCATCAAGGCCGGTCTCTTGCTGGCGGGCGCGAGCTTCATGGCCTTCGCGGTGCTGGCGCAATTCCATTTCAGCCCGGAAGCGCTGTTCGCCAAGGCGGTCGAAGTGCACTCCAAGAAGGACGCGATCATGGGCCCGGGCGGCTTCATCAAGGACCCGATCTCGGCCATCTCCTTCGGCATGGCGCTGATGTTCGGCACTGCCGGCCTGCCGCATATCCTGATGCGCTTCTTCACCGTGCCCAGCGCCAAGGAAGCGCGCAAGTCGGTGTTCTGGGCCACGACCTGGATCGGCTACTTCTATCTGCTGACCTTCATCATCGGCTTCGGCGCGATCGTGCTGGTGGGCACCAATCCGCGGTTCATGGAAGCGCCTGGCAAGCTGCTGGGCGGCACCAACATGGCCGCGGTGCACCTGGCCGCGGCAGTAGGCGGCAACGTCTTCCTCGGCTTCATCTCGGCCGTGGCCTTCGCCACCATCCTCGCGGTGGTCGCGGGCCTGACCCTGTCCGGCGCCTCGGCGGTGTCGCATGACATCTATTCCAGCGTGATCCGCAAGGGCACGGCCACCAGCCATGAAGAACTGCGCGTCTCGCGCATCACCACGGTGGCGCTGGGCATCGTCGCTGTCGTGTTGGGCATCGTCTTCGAGAAGCAGAACATCGCGTTCATGGTGTCGCTGGCCTTCGCGGTCGCGGCATCGGCCAACTTCCCGGTGCTGTTCATGTCGGTGCTGTGGAAGAACTGCACCACGCGCGGCGCGGCCATCGGCGGCTTTCTCGGCCTCTTCACCGCGGTGCTGCTGACGGTGCTGTCGCAGTCGGTGTGGGTGGATGTCTTCCACTATCCGAAGGCGATCTTCCCGTACACCTCGCCGGCTTTGTTCTCGATGATCGCTGGCTTCGTCGGCATCTGGCTGTTCTCGATCACGGATCACAGCGAGCAGGCCAAGATCGATCGTGCCGGCTACGAGGCGCAGGAAACCCGGTCCGAAACCGGCATCGGCGCCTCCGAAGCCAGCGCACATTGAACGTGGAAGGAAAACCCGCCGGCGCCATGCCGGCGGATGCGCGCCGCTGGCGCGTGCTGGCCATGCTGGCCGCATGCGTCATCCTGTCGATGACGACCTGGTTTTCCGCCACCGCGGTGATACCACAGCTGCGCGCAGCCTGGAGCCTCTCCGACAGCATCGCGGCCTGGATGACGATAGGCGTGCAGGTCGGCTTCGTCATCGGCGCGGTCGGCTCCAGCATTCTCGGCTTGTCCGACGTATTTGCTCCGAAGCGCGTGATCATCGCCGGCGCGGTCGGCGCGGCCTTGGCCAATGCCGCGATACTGATGTTCAACGATGCGCTTGCCACCGTCGGGCTGCGTATCGCCACCGGCATGTTCCTGGCGCTGGTCTATCCCCCGTCACTGAAGCTCATCGCCACCTGGTTCGCGCGCGGCCGTGGCGTTGCGCTCGGCGTGCTGGTCGGCGCGCTCACGCTCGGTTCCGCGATGCCGCACCTGGTCAATGCCGTCGGCGGCCTGCGCTGGCAAGTGGTGATCTCGGCAACCACGATACTCACGCTCGTTGGCGCCGCGATGGTGCAGCTGTTCGTCCATGAAGGTCCCTATCCCTTTCCGCGCGCGCCCTTCGATCCGCGCCGTGTCACCGATGCGCTGAAGAATCGCGGCATCGTGTATGTGAGCCTGGGTTACTTCGGCCACATGTGGGAGCTGTATGCGATGTGGGCCTGGTTCCTGACCTATGCGCGCCTGGCTTTGCAGACGCAGGGCGCAGGCGGCGCTGCCGCGGCCTCGTACCTGACCTTCGCGGTGATTGGCATCGGCGCGCTTGGCTGCGCCGCCGGCGGCGTAATGGGCGATCGTTTGGGCCGCACCTTCACCACCGCGCTGATGATGGCGCTCTCGGGCAGCTGCGCGCTGCTGGCCGGCTTCGTGTTCAACGGGCCGCCATGGCTGTTCATCGCGATTGCGCTGGTATGGGGCTTTACCGTGGTCGCCGATTCGGCGCAGTTCTCGACCATGGTCACCGAGCTTGGCGATCCGATGTACATCGGCACTGCATTGACGCTGCAACTCGGCCTCGGATTCCTGCTGACGGTAGTAACGATCTGGGTGCTGCCGCTGGTGGCGGGGCGGCTGGGGGGATGGCAGTGGGTATTCCTCGTGTTATTGCCCGGCCCGGCGCTGGGCGCGGCGGCAATGCTGCGCCTGCGCGGCTTGCCGGAAGCACGCAGGATTGCAGGCGGGCGGGGATAGGTCGCAGGTTGGGCTGGCAAGCCCAACATCGAGCGTTCGCATCCCGCGCACCTGTTGGGTGTCCTTCGTAGGTTGGGCTGACAAGCCCAACATCGAGCGTTCGCATCCCGCGCACCTGTTGGGTGTCCTTCGTAGGTTGGGCTGACAAGCCCAACATCAGGCTTTCGCGACCCTCGAGCAAGTTGGGCTTGGCAGCCCAACCTACGAGCCATCATGGGACTTCTGCCATCCACCAGATGAAACCCGACCCTTTTCCAGGTTACCAAGCGAAGCTCGCGCATACGCCGCGTTCCAACTTGCACGTTCATGCGAAGCGAGATTCGGCTTCCATGGAATAACCGGGGAAATGACATGCGCTATCGCAGGATCCATGTCGCTGGAGGGACCTATTTCTTCACGGTCAACCTCGCGCAACGCCGGTCTGGATTGCTTGTTCGGCATATCGATGATCTGCGTACTGCCATACGCGAAGTGAAAGCACGCCATCCGTTCCTGATAGTGGCGATGGTGGTACTACCCGACCATCTGCATGCGATATGGCGACTTCCCGAAGGGGATGCGAATTATGCGATGCGGTGGTCGCTGATCAAGGCGGCCTTCTCAAGGCGTGTCGAGAAAGGTGAATCGATCGATCCGAGCAGGAAGAAAAAGCACGAGCGTCGTGTCTGGCAACGGCGGTATTGGGAACACTGGATACGAGATGAGAATGATCTGCGGCGGCATGTCGACTACATCCATTACAACCCGGTCAAGCATGGATGGGTACAACGCGCGGTGGATTGGCAGTATTCCACCCTGCATCGGTATATCGAACGTGGTCTGGTGCCGACTCACTGGGGCAGCAATCCATCGGCACACGATGATGTTGATGCAGGATGGATGCCGGATTGATCTCGGGACTCAGTTTTGTTGGTCTGCATTGCGCCTGCTCCTCCGCCTCAATATCCAAACGTCATTTCGTAGGTTGGGCTGCAAGCCCAACGTCGGACGCCAGCGATTCGCAAGCATGTTGGGCTTGGCAGCCCAACCTACGAGAATGGCATCTGGCGAGCGCCGCTCACCCAGCCCGTCCCATCTCCCGCGCAATCCCCGCAGCCTGCTGCGCCACCGCGCGCGCATCGGCGAGCAGCAGTCGTGTGCGTCGTTGCAGCGGTCGCCAGCCGGACCATGCCGTGGCAGCCTCGATGGCCTCGGTGGTTTCCGGCGCTGATGGCGTGGCCGCGTCGCGGGTCTGCATTGCCGCTTCCAGCTGGTTCGTCGTGGCATCGCAGGCGCGCTGCAGCCAGGCATTCACCGCTTCGCGCGGCAGATCCTCCGCATGATTGCGCAGCAGCAGGCGTATGGCAGCCATCTGCGCCGCCACCAGGTAGTTTTGCAGGATGAACTGCATGATTGCGTCCTCGGCGCGGCGCTTGCTTGCGGGCTCGTCCTGCATGCGCAGCAAGGCCGAGGACAAGGCCGACAAACTGTCGGTGAACTGCTTGCGCCGCAGACGATAGACGAAATCATCCTCGGCGCGTCCCTGCAGCAGTTCGCGAGCCGCGCCGACGTAGCCGGTGCCCGCCTTCAGCACGTCGCTGATCCGCTGCGGCAGCGCGCGGTATTCCCAGCTCGGAAACACATGCGAAAACAAGGTAGCGATGCCGGCGCCGATGAGCGTGTCGACTAGCCTTTCGCTAACCACATGGCTGCTGCCGGGAACCAGTAGGCTGATCTGCAGCAGCACCTGCATGCTGGCTGCGATCGAGGTGTAGCGGTAGCGGATCTGCACGAAGGCGGGCGCGGCCGCCGTAGCGATGAACAGCAAGGCCAGCAGCACCGCCGGCGCGCGCGTGAAATGCAGCACCAGCACGGTCGCCATGCAACCGATCAGCGTGCCAATCACCCGGTCGCGCCGGCGCTGGCGCGTCATGCTGTAGGTCGGTTTCAATATGACCGCGATGGTCAGCACGATCCAGTAGCCATGGCCGCCGTAAGGCAGATGTTCGGCCAGCAGCATGCCGCAGGACACGGCTAATAGCACCCGCAGCGAATAACGAAAGATCGGCGAATTCCAGCGCAGATTGGCGCGGAGCACGCTCCATTCATATTTCTGCTGCGTGCGAAACGGTGTCAGATCCACCGCCGGCGCAATCTGCAAATCAACGGCCTGCGCCCGCGTGGCCCGGTGCAATTGCGTGAGCATGCGGCTGATTGCATGTATGCGATGGTAGGCGCCGCGCAGCATGGATCTCGCCTCGGCGTTGACCTTGTCGGGTCGCGTCGCCATGTCCTTCAGCGCTGATGTCAGCGCCCGCAATTCCGGCGCATAACTCACACGCTGCACCGAGGGCCGACGGCTGGTGACAGCGAAGGCGATGCTTTCGATATCGCGCGCGGTCTTGGCGATCAAGTCACGCATCCACACCAGCGCATCGCTGTCGGCAAAGTGCTCGCGCAGCCGCGCATAGTCGGTATGCGTGGAAAGCACCATCTCGTACAGATCCAGCATCGCGTAATGCACCTGCACCAGCACCTGGTCATGCTGCGAGCGCCGGCCGCGCAGGATCATGTCGCGCGCGGCCTGTTGACGTTCGGCCAGCGCCGCCTGGCTGCGTATCAGCGCGGCCCATTGTTCCTTCATGTCCGCGTGCGAATCATAGAACCCGGCCTTGACCTCGACATAGCGCGCCAACTCGTACAGCGCTTCGGCCAGCACCTGTTCCTTGATGCGCTGACGCAGCGTCCAGGCTATGGCAAGCGCATACCAGAGATAAGCGAAGCCGCCGACGAAGAACAGCGCCGCGTGTTCGACGGCCTGTAGCGGCGTGACGCTTTGCTGCATGGCCAGCGTCATTGAGAACAGCGCTGCGAATTGCAGCGGATAACCCTTGCGCCCGAAGGCCAGCATCATGCTGGCAAAGAAGCTCAACAGCGCAACCATCAGGCCCAATAGCAGATGCACGGGCGCGCACAGCGAGATGACCAGCGTCACTGCGCTGCCGAGCAGCACGCTGGCCAGCATTTCATTGAACTTGTGCCGCAGCGGGCTGGGCAAGTCCATCAGGCTGGTGCACAGCGCGCCGATGCACACCACCATCGCGGTCTTCAGGTCGGACGCCAGCAGCGTCAGCACAGTCAGGCCGACGACGCCGGTGGCGATGCGCAGGCCGGTGGCGAAATAGTGGCTGTGAAAAAAGGTGCGGGGCGTCAGCGCATAGTGCATGGGCTCTGGTGCCTTCTTCTGCCTGGTAAGTTCCGGCGAGGACGAGGAAACGCCGCGTTGCCGGTGGCGCAGGACAACGCGGCGGGGAACGTCAATGACCGATGACGATATTGGTGATGATGCCGGAACGGATCGAGATCAGCGCATAGTCGCCGCCGGGCACCTGCACCCATTGGTAACCGCGCGGCGGCCGGTTCAGGCGGTGGCCGCG
This sequence comes from Noviherbaspirillum pedocola, assembly GCF_016632335.1. GTDB lineage: Bacteria > Pseudomonadota > Gammaproteobacteria > Burkholderiales > Burkholderiaceae_D > Noviherbaspirillum_A > Noviherbaspirillum_A pedocola. The sequence goes on along the minus strand of NZ_JAEPBG010000016.1, from coordinate 4,737 downwards.
CCAGTCCTCGACCACGAACTGACGGTTGCGGTATTCCGGCGGCACGCGCTCGCCACGATGCCATTCATGGTGCTGCCATTCGTCGCGTCCTTCGTGACGGTCCGGGCCGCGCATGTGTTCGTCGCGCATATGATCGCCGCGCATATGATCGCCGCGCATCGGGCCGCGATCATCGTGATCGTGGCCATGGTCCTGGCTGTACGCCGGCATGCTGAGCATCGAGGCGAGGGCGAGCGCGGCGGCAGCCGCGAGAGTGTGCTTGCTCATGAGTTCTCCTGACTACGTTGATGATGGAAAGAGCGCTGCCTAATGTGGCGGCGGCACCTTTCCATTACACCTCTTTTCTAGCCAAGGCCTTATGCGTTGCCACATACAAACCCGCGTTTTGCAGTGGGGCAGGAATGGTTTAGACCGCGCGCCGGCTCACCAGCAGCCGCGAAAAGCTTGCCGCGCTGGCCAGCGCCGCGAACACGCTGCCCAGCACCAGCGCCCAGCTTGCGCCATGCGTCGATATCGACAGGCACAGCGCAACCAGCGCCGCGCCCAGCGCCTGGCCAGTCAGACGCGAGGTGGCCACGATGCCGGAAGCGCCGCCGCTGCGATGCGCAGGCGCGCTGCCCATGATGGCTTTCAAGTTCGGCGCCTGGAAAAAGCCAAACCCCACGCCGCACAAGGCCATGCGCCAGCCAATGGCAAAGATGCTCGGGTCAAGCGGCATCAGGAACAGCGACAGCATGCCGCCGGCCAGTGCAAGCAGGCCGATGCCGCCCAGCAGGCCCGGTGAATAGCGGTCGGAAAGCCGGCCCGCGATCGGCGCCATCACGCCGACCAGCACCGGCCACGGCGTCATCAGAAAGCCGGTTTCCACCGGCGAGCGGCCAAGCGAGGTTTCGAAATAGAAAGGCAGGGACACAAAGGCCAGGCTTTGCGTGGCGAAGGTGCACACCGCCGTCAGTGAAGACAACGCGAACAGCGGATTGCGGAACAGATCGGTCGGGAGCATCGGCGCCTGCTGGCCGGCCTCGCGCTTCAAGAGCAGCAGGAACAGCAGCGCAGCGGCGGCGAATTCAAGCAGCGTGGTGGAAGCGCGCGCGAGATGCGTCGCATCGCCCAGCGCCAGGATCAGCAGGCCAAAGGCGCCCATGTTGAACAGCGCGGCAAGGTAGTCGTAGCGGCCACTGCGGGCAACGGTTTGCGGCAGCACCCGCCGGCCAAGCAGAACCGCGACGATACCAAACGGCACATTCACCGCGAACAGCCACGGCCAGGACCAGAACGCCAGGATGGTGGACGCCAGCGACGGTCCGAGCGCAAAGCCGACCGCGACCACCAGCGCATTGGTGCCAAAGCCGCGGCCCCGTATCTTAGCCGGATAGATCAGCCGCAACAGCGCGCCGTTCACGCTCATCAGCGCGCTTGCGCCGAGGCCCTGCAACAGCCGCGCCGTCACCAGCATCGGCAGCGACACGGACAGCGCGCAGCCGAGCGAAGCGATGGTGAAAAGCGCCACGCCGATCAGGCACATGCGGCGGTATCCGACGAGCTCGCTCAATGCGGCAAAGGGCAACAGCGTGGCCACCATCGCCAGCTGATAGACATTGACGATCCATACCGATGCGGCTGGCGTGGCATGCAATTGCTGCGCGATCGCGGGCAAGGCGGTGTTGGCAATCGCGGTGTCGAGCGAGGACATGCCCACGCCGATGCCGATCGACAGCATTGCCCAGGCGCGTTCGCGCGGCGGCAGGCCGTCCATGGTCGCGGCGTCGTGGAGTGCTTTTTCGTGTTTCATCTGTTCTTCATGTTGTGATGCGTGGCGATGCGCTCGCTACACGGTTTCCTCGGCCGCCCGCGCCGAGAAGCGGGTTTCCAGCAGCACCAGATCGTCCATCAGCTGATGCAGCCGCGTATCGTCAATGTCGCCCAGCGTGCGCTCGATGAAGGCGGCGCGGCGCGGCATGCTGGCCTCGACCTGGCGCCGGCCTTCCTCGGTCAGCGACACATTGGTGATGCGCTTGTCCTGCGCATCGGTGGCGCGCGCGATCCAGCCGAGTTCTTCGAGCGTGGCCAGCTGGCGCGACAACGCGCCCGGATCAATATGGGCCGCGTCGCACAATTCCTTCTGCGGGCAGGCGCGGGCTTCGTTGTACAGATGCAGAAGGATGCGCCAGCGCGGCATGAAATGGCCGACTTCCTTCTCGAAGCCGCTCATGAATGCGCGATAGGTGCGGCCCAGCTGCTGCAGCACCCGTATCTTTTCCAGAGTTTGAGGCATGTTCCTTTTCCCGTGATTCATGCGCCCGAGCGCTTGAGCTTCAAACGCGGCAGGCGCCGCATCTGCAGCACGGCCAGCACCGCCACCGCGACGGACAGCATCTGGCCTGCATGGATGGACGACACCAGCGACAGCCGCGCCGCCTCGATCAGGGCCGCGCCATTGCCGCCGGCGCCGCCGATTTCCGTGAGCAGGCGCGCCTGCTCGGCCTTGTTGATCAGGATCTGCGGATCGTTCAGGCGCGACAGCCAGCCGCTGGCCTGTGCCGCATCGAGCGCTTCGTGTACCCGGTTCACATACAGATGATTGACCAGGGTACCGACCAGCGCCGTGCCGAGCATGCCGCCGACCATGCGCAGCGACTGGATCATCGCCGTGGCAATGCCCAGATGCGCGCGGCCCGCGGTTTCCTGCGCGAAGATGGTCAGGTTCGGCAGCACCAGGCCAAGGCCGAGGCCGGCGCACAGCATGTAGACCGCCATCAGCGCATGCGGCGTGTCATGCGTGAGGGTCGTGATCGCGGCGGCTGAAAACCCGAGCAGCGCAAAGCCGGCATACAGGATGTGCGCCGGATTCGACACGCGCGTGAGCAGCCGGCTGTTGGAAATCGAGCCGATGGTGATGCATACCACCAGCGGCGTGATCAGCATGCCGGCGGCATTCGGCGACAGCCCGAAGCCGCCCTGCAGCAGCAGCGGCATGTAGAACAGCAGCGCAAACATCATGAAGCCCATCAGCACCGACAGCATGAACATCGTTGCCAGCGCCGAGTTGGCGAACATCTCGAACGGCAGGATCGGATTCGACGCGCGCTTTTCGCAAAGCACCAGCGCGACGAATGCGCCGATGCTGAAGACGGCCAGCGCCGCCATGGCGGGCGTGAAGCCATGGCCGGGCAAGAGCTCGACCAGCAGCTGCAGGCTGCCGAGCGCGGCCGCGATCAGTGCCGCGCCAGCCCAGTCCAGCCGCACCGGTCCTTCATGCCTGCGATTGCGGATCAGCGGCATGTGGCGCCAGACGAAATACACGCCGGCCAGGCCGATCGGCAGGTTGATGTAGAACACCGAGCGCCAGCCGGTGTACTCGGTCATGAAGCCGCCCAGCGACGGTCCGACCGCGTTGGCAATGCCGAAGGAGGAACTGATCAGCACCTGCCAGCGCAGGCGCACATGCGCTTCCGGGAACAGGTCCGGCACCGAGGCAAACGCGGTGCCCACCAGCATGCCGCCACCTATGCCCTGCAGGCCGCGCGCCAGCACCAGGAAAAGCATGCTGTTGGCCATGCCGCACAACGCCGAAGCCAAGGTGAAGATCACGATGGACGCGACAACGAAGTACTTGCGGCCGAAGTGGTCGCCGAGCCGGCCGAAGATGGGCACGGTGATCACCGAGGCCAGCAGATACGAAGTGCCGACCCAGGCATACAGATCGAAGCCCTTCAGGTCGGCGACGATGGTGGGCAGTGCAGTGCCCACCACGGTCTGGTCGAGCGCCACCATCATCACTACGAAGAACAGCCCCATCATCGCCAGCAGCGATTCGCGAAAACTGCGCGCGGGCGGCGCGTCGGAAAGCGGGGAAGGGCTTGTAGTGCCCGAACCTGGCGCACCGGGGGAGGTGACCGAACCAGCGGGGCGGGAGGCGGCGGCAGCCGCAGGCTTGCGAAAGGTCGACAATTTGTTTGACTTCTCAATCGTTGACATGTCAACGATAATACGCCGGTGCGGCAACGGTGTCAAAGCGACGGTGGTTGTGGCGAAAAATTAAGTCTGAAAACAAAAAATTAAGTTTGAAAATCCGTTCTAGAAAAATCAAGGACTTGCATAGCCGAACCTAAAAAAAATCTTAGAGTTTGATACTAGTGTGTTCTTGCGCTGTCCTAAACATGTAACTCAGACGTTGCCATGTGTCGTTGCAAAAGCACAAGCGTCAACCACGATTGTGAATCAACGATAGCCTCGTCTTCTCAATGCGAGGTGGGATTAGGGATGAACCGTGTGGGTTGCGCTTACCGACAAGCGCTTTTTCTCATAACCAGCGCGGGCCACGATGCGAAGCATTCGCTGCTCAAGTGGATCGAGAGCAGGCAGGGCAGACGTCTCCAGCACTGAACTGGTAATGTCGAGAAAGGAAAAGTAGGGAATACCTAAGCGCGATGTCGGCATGTCCTTGGGTGATTCAGTGTTGGGTGCGAGGAAAGCGTGAATGCTACACCAGACAGGCCAGGAAAAAATGAGGTACAGCCTCCAGAAAGAGTCAACTCAAATTGCACAGTTTGCCAGACAGACGGGCTAGTAAGCAGGCTAGGTTCGGCCAGAAGCTGCCTGTGGAACATTAGCGCGGTTGTCGAATTAATGTAGGGTATAACCGCAGAGCTGGAACCAGCTTTTGGCATCGGACTCGGTAATGTGGTCAATAGCTTGTTTGAGCGCCTCGTCGAGGGCGGTGCGCGTGCGGGCTTT
>NZ_JAEPBG010000015.1 GCF_016632335.1 Noviherbaspirillum pedocola | reverse complement strand
TGCATGCGGTGCTGTGCGGAGCCGGCTACAACCTGCGCTGGCTGATGCGGGCAGTACAGCGTCTGGGGCTGAAGGCCCTTTTATTGCGTCTGCAGTTGGACGCCATGCTGCGTGCCATCTCCGGGCTCGCGCCAACCAGAGATGGCAACAGAAGCCTTATCGTCGGGTAAAGCAGCGCCGAAATCCCTCCATGAAGCGCCGCGCCGCGTCGTCGAATCAATTTTGCAGGTTCGACTAATTAATGCCGAATAAGACGAAGGTCTTCCGTCTATTAGTAATTCGCACACAAGTTCGGCACAGTGTTTCCTAGATTTAGCGAATAGATACGAAAAAGCCCGCACGCGGCGGGCTTGAGCGGAATGCGGAGAGAGACGCTTAATTCTTCATCGCAGGATTGAGGCGCGCGGCCAGCGTCGAGACGATGTGATCGTAGCGGGTGAGGGCGGTCGGATCGGGCTTGTTTTCGTTCTTCTTCCAGCGATGAATCGTCATCGTGGTCACACCGATCAGGCTGGCAAGGCCGATGTTCTCCGTGGTACCCAGACGCTCTTCCCAATCCTTGAGAATTTCGCTCATCGGCTTGTCGAACTTGCTGGCGCGCACCGAGTTCGAGGTCTTGTGCTCTTCCAGCAGCTGCCGTGCCTTCGTCATCACATCCTTCGACACGCTGGCGGTGCGGCCGTAGATATAGGACGACAGGCGCGGCAGGCCGATGCCGAGCAGCACCGCGAAGTCCTGGTTGCGCACACCCATCTGTTCGCCGATCGACACCAGTTCAGCCTGATCCTCAGACAGAACCGCCTTGCTTACGACCTTGCGGCGTCCCTGCGCCGGCGCGCGGGCCGGGGCTCGCTGCGGCTTACGAACTGGCAATTCCTCCTCCGGCTCGTTCGAGGGCGGGATGAAGGCCATGAAGGGGACGGCGTCGATGTTGAATACGCCGGTGTCGCCCAGGTCCATGAGCCCGGTTTTCACTTTGTTTAGGTCGGTCATAAATCTGCTGTGCTCGCTTTGTTGATCTATCAAGGAATCCAGGTCTACCTGTTCTACTTCCACGAGGCCTGCCTGAGGCAGCTCTTCGCCGCGCTCGCGCATGGCTTCAACAGAGTCATGGTGATAGGTCAGGGTGTTCTCATCCCGCAGTACTTCCCGGCTGACGTTTTCCGCAATGGCCCAGATGACGTAGTAGACCGCATGGGAGGCGCGGATCTTGGGGAGCATCTTGGCAAAGAAAACGATCATCACGCGCTGGACGACTTCTTCCACGCGGCTGAGGTCGACGCCGTTCTCGAACGCCCGCTTGCGGCAGATGCCGCGCGCCCGCTGATCGTTGAAAAGCGTCAATGCCAGCTTGTCGATGAAAACCTTGTCATTCGTCGGCCGCTGCAGATATTGCTCGATCATCACCTCGAGCGCCGAAGCCTTGGCGGACGCTGTGATGGGCGAATCTTCTAGGAGGACGGCTGACATGGGACGAGTAAACTTACCTGTATTGGAATGTGCGTCAGTATAGCGTCAGATATAAACATATGCAAATAAAGCGTAATACTGGATATGTGGATGTTGATTCACGAGACGCGTGCTGGCGTCGCCTGTTCGCACGAAACAATAAAAAACCCGCAGGCTGTCATGGCTGCGGGTTGGGTGCATACACCAGTCGCACGAAGGCGACGATCAGTCGGTGTTGGAGATTTTGAGGCGACTTCGTGCGATCGCATCCCGCAGCACCGTCGGCTCGACCGGTTTCATCAGCACCGGCACCCCACGCGCCTGGATTTCGCCGGCCATTTCGGGATGAATGGCGGCGCTGATGACCACCCATGTGGGGTAGAAGCCGGGTACAGCCTTCAGCAGTGCCTTGAATGCATCTTGTCCTGTCTCGCCGCGCAGGTTCCAGTCCGTGACCAGCGTATCGATGTGTTCGTTGGAGGCATTCAGCAGCTCCGTCATGGTTGCGGAATCCTTGGCCGCGATCACGTTGGCTCCTTCGCCGCGCAGGTAGTCGACCAACGACGCTCTGAGGTTGTCGTTATCTTCGACCAGCGCCACCCACATGCCGTTGATCGAAGGAGGAGGAGGGGCAATGTCCGCGGCTTCGAGCTCGGCCGGATCGATATCGGACTTCGGCAGCGAAAGCCTGAAGCGCGAGCCTTTGCCGGGGATCGACTTGACGGTGATGGTCGCGCCGATGGAGGTGGCCAATCCTTTGACGATCGATAGACCAAGCCCGTAGCCCTTTTGCGGGCCCGGATTTTCTCCACGTTCGAATACTTCAAACAGGCGCTGCTGGCCCGATTCCGAAATGCCGGCGCCGGAATCCCAGACTTCGATATTGATGAACTCGCCACTCTTACGCGCGGCAACGCACACGCCGCCATGCCTGGTGTAGCGAATTGCGTTCTCGACGAGATTGCGCAGGATGCGTTCGAGCAGGAACGGATCAGTCTTGATCGCGACATTCGTGGCGCGATGCCACAGCGTCAAACCCTTTCCCTTTGCCAGGTGCATTGTCTGGTCCGTCACCCGGTCGAACAGGGCTTGCAAATGGATCGGCTTGGTTTCCGCCTTGTGAAGGCCGGAATTGATCTTTTCTAGGTGGATGATGTCCTGGCAGAGCCGCTGCAACACGGTCGCGGCGGTGCGCATCGACAGGAGCGGGCCGCCGAACCGTTCCAGATCATCGATCCGCTTCTCGAAGCTGCCGAGGCAATTCAGCATCGTGTGGATCGGCTGGGCGAGATCATGGCCCGCGCCGAGCAGGAACATCTTGTGCTGGTGTGCCATGTTCGCGGTAGCCGTCGCCAATGCCTCGGTCTCAATGGCCTTCTTCCGGGAGTCAATGACTTCCTCGATATACGCGCTATGCCGCTTCATCATTTGCTTGATCGCCATCCGAATGCCCATCGAGACGGCACTCCCTGCGGCAAGGATGGCCAGCGCGCCGACGACGAATTCACTGGCATCCGGCGCCTTGAAATCGACAAGGAGAATCGGTAACCATACCGAGGCCCATAGCACGCTAAATCCCCAGGAGGATGCGTACAGTGACGGCATGCTGGTGAAGGTCAACGTCACCAACGTCATAATCAGCAAGTGGTGGCCAACATGGTCAAGGTCCTCAAGGAACCAGGCACCAGCGACGCCCCATATCAGGCCAAACGAGACCGCCATCGCCACCCGTTGCGGAATAGCCACGCCAAAATTCACCGATCGTTCCTGCACCAGTGCCTGTTGAATCGGCTTGATCATCTTGCCGCCGATTCCCGGCTCTTTGCCGATTTGGGCGCGCTTCAGGGCGATATAGACGACGTTGCGAATGATGATCAGGGCGAAGCTCAGGCCCGCCCAGATCCACGGCAGAGCGGAGTGGCAGACGCCATCGACGCTTTTCGGATGGGCCTGCGTAATCCAGAGGATCAACAGCGTGCCGACGGTTGCCGTGCCGCAGGACAGCAGGATATGGGGCAGGCCGATCATCAGATTGAAATCGATGCGGCGCTGGTTACGCGAGACGAAGACGGTGGGATTCATTGCAGTGAGGGCGTGTCGCCACGGCGGAAGTGGCGACACGACAGGATGAAGGGGCTAGCTGGAGACTATTAACGCAGGGTCAGGTCGACATTCGTGCGCGGCGTGTAGCCGCATCGCGCCGCCTGCACGCCGAGCTGGGTGCGGGTGCTGACGGCCAGCGTCGACATGATCGAACGCAGATAATTTTTGACGGTGCCTTCACTGATGCCCAGCGAGTTGGCGATGCCCTTGTTCTGCAACCCGGCGATGGCAAGGTCCAGGACAGCGCGCTGCCTTTCGGTGAGCTTGAGCGCCCGGTCCAGGAACTGGGAACGGCAATTCAGGTCGCGTGTAGGGAAAAATTCGCCACCGGCCAGCACGGTCTTGACCGCTTCGATCAATACCGCGGGATTGTCCGTTTTCGAGACAAAGCCCTTGGCGCCCATCTGGTAGACCGAATTGACCGTCGCCGGCGCGGTCACGCCGGAGAGCATCACGATCGGGATGCGCCGGCCGGGAACGGACTGCATATAGGTCAGCAGATCAGCGCCGTTTTCCGGGCCGAGCAACACGTCGCAGAGAATCAGGTCGACAGGAGTGTCTCCGCCGGCGGCGATCATTTCCTTGGCTTCGCCAAGCGTCGTGCAGGTATGGAAATGAAAAGAGGGGAATGCTTCCCGCGCCATGGATATCAGGCCTGCGGCGAGCATCGGGTGATCGTCAATAATTAGAATTTTCATCGGGACTGTCACATCAAACTAGGAGTAACACGAAGTGAGCCTTGTGCGCTTTTCGGTTAGTTACTTTCGTAATGTGCCGAAAGACACATTGTGGCATATGTTGCTGTACGGCAAAATACGTTTATTCGTTACCGAACAACACATATCGGTAAACGTGCAAGGAAACGACAATAACTTTGGGGAATGAACATGATTGCTGCGAACACTGCTGTGGAATTGGGTCTGGACATGCTTGGCTATGCGGATGTGTCCAAAGGAGGCGGGCAGGCAACGCCGTCTAAAAAGAAGCTGCGCGACGCGCTGATGTCGTATCCGGAAGGCCGCGCCGAGATCCTGCTGGCCAGCCTGTTCCTGGAACTGGAAAACGCCACCTCGCTGGACGACGTGCGCAAGGCCCTGCCGAACTACGAGCGCCTGGTGGACTCCACCGCCGCCGCAATGTAAGCCCGGTACGTTGGCAAATGGGCAAAGAAAAGCCCGCCATGTCGAACATGGCGGGCTGTTTTACGTCTACAGGTCAGACTGACGTCACCGTCAGTTCACCCCGGTCGTCAACGACGACGTTAAACGCATGACCGCGTAGTGCGTCGAAACGATACGCGCCGCCTTGCGACAGCAGCATCCGAACAATGGCGCTCAGGTCCTTCGTGCGGTGCAGCGCCACAAGGGCCTGGAGGTGCTGATCGTCGGTATCCCGATCGGCCTCCTGGAACTCCTCGTTGTCAGCGATATACGAACACGCCTGCATCACTGCGCCGGCGCCGCTCGCGTTGCCCGGGATAGCGACTTCGCCACTGGAGTGAAACACCGCTTCATCGTCAAACGTCACGCTATGCTGATCCAGCGATAGCGTCACGCTGTCGCAGAAGCGCACCGTCGCATCGAGGTACAGACCGTTGAACGTTTGCGCCTGACCGTCAACACCGTTGAGGGTGAAAACGACGTCGTCGGCGCGTTCGTACAGGTCGATCTGATACTGCTCTGCCCAGTGTCCGGCAGGCAGGTTCGACACGACCATCCAGTGCTTCTTATAGGCCAGCATGTGTGCGGCGATCGATTCCTCGGAGGGCGAACCCAGGCACAGGACATGCTGCCCCGCTTCGACCGATTGCCGCGTGACGCCGGATTCGACTTCCCGCATGAAGCGCCAGTCATCCGCCAGCACCGGCTCGGGCGCGTAATGCAATGCGCACTTCGGCAGATACGGAATATCCAGCAACATGGAAGACAGACCCAGCTCCGGCAGCATGTGCCAGTATTTCTCTGCGAAGGCTTCATTCCCCATTTCCCCCTTGTGCGCGGTCAGGATTTTCTCCTGCTCGGTGCGCAAGGCGGCCTCGATGCGACAGGCAGCTGCCGTCTCATTGATGAGCTGGGTCCGATCCGGCATGCGCGCGGCGAACTGCGTGCTATCCAGATGCACCACGTTGTGCACATCCCACGACATACCGGATTGATAGATCGGCAAGCCCTGCAGATAGACCGTCATGCCGCGAACCAACTGCGGATGGTCGTTGTGATAGCCGACCACATGAATCGGGCCGATGGCCGTCTCCACCGTTGCCAGCGCAGCCAAGGCATGCGGACGCTCGAGCGGTTTGTCATTGAAGACGACAGCGATCGAGAACCCTTTGGCGAATCGGTTCAGCGCATTGGCAACTTCCGGCTTCGGAAGCGTCATGCCCTGAATCGTGATGCGGGTGCCGCCGATGAAATCGGACGGAACCACCGCGATGCTGCCGAAGCTCAAGGCCGTTTCGGTCGCAAACGCGATCTGACGGCCGCGCGACTCCACGGTGACATGCTTGCCGCTGTGCAGGGCGCTGAAGAAGCCTTGGCCGAAAGCCTGCTCCCGGGCGACCAGTTGTGCATCCCAGCCGGATTCCGACAAGGTAAGCAGCTTCTGGAAGTCCTCGATGCCGGTGCCATTGTCGATCACGACCAGGGTGCCATCCTCCGTATAGGAGAAACGGACCTCGGTGGCGCCGGCGCGGCGGGCATTCTGCATCATCTCCGACAGCACGTTGACCGAGTTGGTAAACGAAAAGCGCATGTTGTGCACCAGGTTTGAAACATTGACTTGCAGCGAAACAGCGTTCATTAGTATCTCCTGAGAAGAAAAAGTAAAAAGGGAAGGGCAAAGGCACTTGCGGTGTCTTAGCGAGGGAGATATGACGCACACGCGACTGCAAGATGCTTCGTTTGTCGGCCGCAAAAAGAAAAACGCCACCGCTCGTAAAGAGTGGTGGCGCAGGGTCAGACGGTTAGGATGAAACCCTCGTCACGAGGTTCGACGGTCTCAAGTACCGGTTTACTCGCTGATGGGGCAGGGGCCTTGGCAAGATTCGAGACCGAAGACGCCACAGCAGCTGGCGCTGCCTTGGTTTCTTTGGCTTCCTTCAGGATGGACACCTTGATGGACTCGGAACTCGCCTTGCGGTGAGCTTCCATGTCTTCCTCGGTGAAATCCACGCCCTTTTGCTTTAGCAGCGCCTCGTAATCCACAGCGCCCTTGCGGACGACGCGGGTCACAGAGACACCACTTCCTTCGCGTTTGGACTGGTCGTTCGCAAGCATGCTGACCAAGATCGCACGCGCCTGCTTTTCCGTTTCCTGAGCATGTTCCACGGCGCGATTGGCCATGATCCACTCCGCCGCGGCGGCCGCCCATTCGTCGGTCGACCAGGTGCCGGATTTGACATGGTCCCAGAACGCCGAAGCGGCCGTGATGATTTCCGTGATCCGGGCCTCATTGCGAACGACTTCGAGCAGGACACCGTCCTCACCATCGAACGAGTAGTAGTGCATTTTCTGCAATCCGGTCAGCAGCAACTGCTGCTGGCACTGGTCTGCAAAACACGCCGGAACCACGCCGTTCAATGCCGACTGGTGCGCTTCCGCGCCCGGACATTTGATCTCGACGATCATGTCCTCATGGAAGGTCATCCCATCCAGCGAAGCCCGAAGGAACGGGATTTCGACGTACTCTGTTGTCGTCGGTACGACCACATTGCCTGTCAGCTGCTGATAGGCGATGCGCGCTTTGGGCTCGAGTGCATGCCCACGGATCTGGGCAGGGTTAGGTTTTGCAGGAAGGGTGATGCCGGTTTTGATTTTGAAAAGGCTGTACGGGGTCATGTAGTGCGACTTCCCCATGATGATCGGGGCCTCCGATGCACCAATGCCTTGTTGTCTCCACGCGAGCCATTCAGGGGAGCCCTGAATGGATTCCGGCCCGGTGATAATGCGCATTGCCATTGACGTTCTCCTATAGGTTGAATCCGCGAGGTGCGGCCAAGCTCCGCGAAAGCCTGGTACCCACGAAATGGCAAACGCCCGTTAGTAAGCGGGGCAAAGAAGTAATCGTCGGAGCAGTGAGGGGACGAAGAAAGAAAAACGCCCCATCCTGGAAAGGATGAGGCGGGGAGGGGTTACTTCTGCAGGACGACGGTGATGGTGCGAACCATCGTGCCGACGCTTTTAAACGAGCCTTCCGGGTTGTCCCACATCCGGCCATGCGCAGCGACCAGATCGCGGAACGCGGCGGACTTCGCGTTGCTGCGGAAGGTGACGCTGGCAGCCATGATGGCGACCAGGCGACCGCCCTCCTTCAGCATTGACCATGCATGCAGCACATGGTCGATGTCTGCCTGCCGCGAAAACGGCGGATTCATCACGATAGCGGCTGGCGTGCGCTCCGGTCGAAATGCGAGGAAATCCGAATGGACGGGGCAGAACCCGAGTCCTTTCAGCACTTCGACATTTTTTTCCTGAAGCTCCACGGTGATGACGTTGGCGGTGCCAACGATCGCCGCGGCCTGGACCGCGATATTTCCTACGCCGGCGCTCGGCTCGAGCACCACCATTCCGGGTTCGAGACGCGCTTCCCGGATCAGGACCTCGACCAACTCGTTCGGCGTCGGGAAGAAACCGAAGTTCTCCACCCGTTCCGGCCGGTCGTAGGTGCCGGTTTCGATGATGCCTTCGACCAGATCGGTTGGATCGTGCGCGAAGACGTGACCGGATGCCTTGCGGTCCCAGGCGCCGCCCAATGCGGTGAGCGCCGCATCAACACGCTGGTAGTCATTCCGATTCAGCTTGCGCGGAAACCGGACGACATTGCCATCGATGAGCGCCTCGGCAAACAGTTCGATCAGAGACAGATCGGCTGATTGCGGTTGCGGCTCCTGTGAGAGCGTTTGGCCAGAATGAGGGGGATCGCCAAGCAGTTCGGAATAGGAAGAGGCGATTTCCGCCCAGTCCACTTCGCCGCTCGTCCACGCCGGAATCCAGACCACATTCCCGCGCAGGCCTTCGGGCTGCTCACTGTCCTCGCGCACGCGCTTGACCCTGAACTTCGCCGATAGCTTCTTCGGGCAAACCTGCCGGTCCGCGCCAACGAAGTTCCAGATTTGTTGATAGACGCTTGCCTCCTGCTGGAGGTACAAACAGGTGCAGTAGGTGGCCGAGTTGACGTAGCCGTTGTACTTTTCCTCATCCAGCTTAACCGGCTGTGCCGCCCACAATGCTTCGAGTTCCAGCTGACGTACTTCCATTTCGTTCTCCTGAGGGGGGTGGTAAATAGGCCAATTGCGATGGCCTGATGCGGAGTAAATGAAATACGCGGGCAGATAAAGCAGTGAGCGGGAAAGGAGTCACTCCCGGTGGGGGCTGGCGGAGTCGGGATGAGAGGGAAGTACCGAACAGAGGATGAAGTGGGAACGGTACGGTTTGCGGAGCGGCGCTGGCCCGACCGCGGCATTCGTCACCTTTGATCCCGGTGATGGGGCGTTTCGGTAGCCAAAGGATGCGGACAGTCCTTTGGCTCCGCAAAGGGGGACCTAGATGCCGAGCATTTTTTCGAGGTCCATCAGAGCATCCAGCTGTACCTGCGTAATAGGCTCGTCGTCCGCGGGGGCGGCACTCCCGCTCTGTCCTGTACCGGCCGTCACCTGTGTCTGCGATGCAGCCACAGTTTCGTGGGCGGACTGCGTGACTACTGTAGAAGCAACGGGAAGCGGTGTTTGCGCAACGGGAAGCGGTGCTGGCGCAACGGCGCGCGGGGCGGCCGTCGTCCGCGATATGGTCGCTTCCGTTTTCGGCGCCGCAGTTATGCGCTGTGCCGGTTTGGCAGAATGCCCTGCGCGCTGACGCGTTGGCGCGTGCGAAGCATCTAGCTTGATGACGACACGCCGCCCATCCAGTGCGCCCCCTGGTCCGTTCAATGCGCTTTCCAGCGCTTCTTCGAGCGTTCCCTCTTGTTCATGCTTGAGAAACCACTGATAGAAAACCGCGCGGATCGTCGGAGTTTCTGCGCGATAGGGCAATTGTGCGAGGAACTCGAGCAACCCCGGGCATTGAGACGCCTGGATTTCGATACCGAATCGTCTGCGCTCCTCGTCGGGGTCGTGCTGTTTGACGTAACGAGCCATTGCGGTTCCTTATTTGTCCAGAGATTTAGTAGTGCGGCGCTTGGCCGGCTTTTTGTCCTGGCCCTGAATGAAGGACCTCAGCGCTGTGAACTCAGCCTCTTTCGGCTGCCGGTTATCGGGTCTACCGCCAGGCCCCTCAAGGAACGCCTTCACTGCATACTCCAGATCTCCATGTTCCTGATGTGCGAGGAACCATTGATAGATAATTGCCCGCAGTAGAGAAGCCTCATGGCCGTAGGGCAGGTGCGCCAAGAACTTCAGCAAGCCCGGACAACTTTCCTCTTGAATATCGACTACGACACGCCTTGCTGTCTCATTTGGGTCGTACTGACGGATTATTCTAGGCATTGACCGCCTCCATGTGTTTAGCCGTAATCGCCGCTGCACGCTTGCGCAGCTGACCTTTTCCAAACCGGCAGAAACCTTCGGCGACTGCCATCCGGGGCTCGGGCAGGAGCATGACGTGCGGCCACTGCTTGAGCAGGCTCTCGTGAATGATTGGGGCGCCGCCGCCGGCGAGCAGGACGCCGTCGACCGTCGCGGCTTCTGCGGCGAGCAGCGCATTCGTCTTCGTCATGATTTTTGCGACGACAAATTCAGCAGCTTCAGCAACCTCGGCTGCAATGTCCCGTACGCCAAAGTGGCGGATTTTTTTGGTCCGCAGCGCTTCTTCGCATGCGACCGGCGAGGCGTCGATGCCTTTCGCGGACAGAATCCGGCCCAGCTGCTCTGCGGCCATGAAGATGCCTTCGCACGAATCCGACTTGCGATCGATGTGGACGCCTTCCTTCATGAGTAGGAAGTCGGTTGTGAAATGACCGACCTCGATAACGGCCCATGACTTCCTGCGGCCGACCTCGTCAGTTAAGTGCTCTGAAACGGGCAGACCTTTCTGGTTCAGGAAAAACGAGAGGAAAGCGCCCATCGGTTGGGAAAGCGCTTTGACGTCCGCATTCGGTGCTGCCTTACGCGTGAGCTCTTCGAGGCGATCGCGTTGCTGTCCATAGAGCGCGGCCGGCGTACCGACGACGATATAAGCGGTATCGAGACCGGGAACTCCGATGCGGCTAAGACGCTTGATGGCGGAAAGCACTAGCGCCTGGTATTCGGGGGTCTCGGTCCAGTCGTTGGAAAGCCCAATCGAGGAGGTGGCGCCGCCTTGCAGACGGGCGGTATCCCCGGTGAAGTATTTTCTGCCTTCGACAATGACGGTCTCAGGTTCTGCGGCGCGGATGGAGTTTTCGTCGGTCAACTGGATGGCATGGCACACCAGAGACGGGAAGGTGACCTGAGCTTCCTGCCCGTTGGCGAAGGCGACGGCTTTCACCGCGCTACGTCCGATATCCAATCCAATGATGGTTTGCTCGTACATTGATCTTTCCTATGAAGGTTTCTGCTCTTGGGAGTACTTCTTACGCTATTGGCTTTGGGCGTCCAACAAATAGAAATTGCTCGGCTCGCACCTCAACTCAGTGCTCAACTATGTTGCACAGCAACGTTGCACAGCTACGTTGCTCAACACTGTGATAAACAAGGTTCTTCGCCTTGGCGAATGGTACGATACCTAACCCGGATTGACAATCCGCAAGTATGGAATCGATAATCGCTCCCGGATTCCTGAGTAACACCACCCCCCCGACCTTGTTGAATTTTCCTAAGTAACACCACCCCCCCGACCTTCCCTTAAACACTTGAGTAACACCACCCCCCCGACCTAATTGAAATCGCCGTGATCCACCACCCCCCCAACCTTGATGAAATCCTCGACTCCGCAGACTCTTCTCGGAAGGCGGGCCAGACCCTCGCTGAGCTCATCGTTTCTATTGACGGACAACTCGCAAAGATCGACCACGCGCTCAACAAATTGCAGCCTTCGAAGACCGGAAAGCTTCGAATAACGTGGTGGAAACGGCGCGGTAAATTGGTGCCGACCGTTGTGAAGTGGATCTACGTGAAGCCGATGCAGAAGTGGCGTGCGGAGCGTGTGAATCTGGAGTCGTTCGTGCTGTCAGTACGGACTTCGGTCGAGTTCAAGGCCGACGCGCCAGCGGTGAAAGAACTGATGCGTCGGACCAAGGTGCTTCTGCAACTGCGCGTGCGGGCGCTGGAGGTGTTGCAAACATTTCAACATGTGGCAGAGCTACTTCATGCCAGTAACGAGGACAAACTGGCTAAGTTCAACGCGGATCTAAATGGACTGTTAGAAGTCCTTGAGAACCGAACAGATAATCCTGCCTCCGAGTCTGGCCCTTCCTCTCCCGTCTTGCTCGAGATGGAGCCTGAGGACGAGTGACTTCCACTGAGTCCTTTCCTTCCTCTTTCCCCCTTCACAAGCTCACAGCCGGGTCTGGCTCCTGGACCTGGCAGTTACCCTGACCCGTGTCAGAAGGCTTGGACGGCCTGGTCTCCGAGCGGGACTGGTTCGTCTCTGGGCAGTCATGGATTGCGTGACCCGTGTCATAAGGGCGAGGACTTGGCTGGCTCCTGTGGAGTTGGGCCTGCCTCGTCCGGCTGATCGATCTCTGTCCCACTCTTCTTTCTTTGCCCGGTGAAGTCGTGCATCGGGGCCGGCTCGGTGGCCGGCTGCCTGGTGCGATGGATGTGCCGGATGGGGAAGAGGGTAGTGCGGTTTTTCGGGCTGG
The DNA here is from genome assembly GCF_016632335.1 of Noviherbaspirillum pedocola. Classification (GTDB taxonomy): domain Bacteria; phylum Pseudomonadota; class Gammaproteobacteria; order Burkholderiales; family Burkholderiaceae_D; genus Noviherbaspirillum_A; species Noviherbaspirillum_A pedocola. The sequence continues at coordinate 134,470 of NZ_JAEPBG010000015.1, read as the reverse complement.
CGCTTCCGTTGCTTGTTCCGGGTGCGGAAGTGGATGCGGTCGCCTCGCTTCTTTTCCGGGTGGCGCAGGTAGCGTGCTCGGCATCTCGGCCGGCTCCGCTTCTTTTTCCTCTTTGCCATCTCCTTTCCTTTTCCTCTTTTGCGCGCGGGCGAACTCGGGCCGGTCGTATCGCTGGCGCCGGATCTGCCGCGGAATGCTGTCGGTCGGGCCGGCTGCTGCGTTGGTCCCGGAGTGCCGCCATCCTCCGATCTGGTCGGGCTCGTCTCCTTCTCCTGACTCCTCGCTCCTGGTTCAACTACGTTTCACCACTCGCAGTGATCCTGACCCGTGTCATAAGGGCGCGTCTCCGGGACGGGCCTGCAGCGGGCCATGCCCCGGTCCGGTGCTGGTTGTCCCTGAGGCGAGGACAGGCGATCAAGGCGATTGAGGCGAGGACGGGCGGGTCTCTTGTCCGCGGTGCTGCACTGGCCTTCCTCTTGTTCGGTCATCCGGGCGGCTCTTTTCCATGCGGCGCGCTCGGGTGGCGCTCGGGTGGCTCTTGTCCTGCCGGCGCAACGGGCTATCCGCTCACCTTCCTTGCCGGGCTCTTTTCCATGTGGCGCACCTCGCTGGCTGTGTCCCCGCTTTCCGGCTGCCTGGCCTGTCTCTTTTTTCTCTCTCCTTTCTATCCCTTGCCGCCGCGCGCCGCGCTCGTTTCCGGCCCCGGTTCCGCTCCGAGCTTGGCCAGCGCCGGACTCTCAGTCATCCTTGGCCGATCCCTGCCTCCCAGCCGTGCCGGTCAACGGCGCCCCTTCCTCGATCGCTACCCGGTTCAGCGGTGCTTCACCGTCGCTGACTGCGTGACCAGTGTCATAAAGTCCTGCCCCTGAGCCGGGAGTGCCGTGCCTTACTCGATCGCTCACCAAGTTCAACTGCGTTTCACCTGCCGCTGACCGGCTGACCAGTGGCAAAAGGCCGGGCCTGTCACCGAGCACCAACCCACCGACGGTCAGGGGGAGGCGGGGATCCGATGCGTAGCGCTACGTGCGGGGTAAGTCCTCTTTCTTGCCCGGTTAGGTCGTGATCTAACGTCCATCGGGGAGCGGGCGGCCCGCTTAGGTATTGCGCTCCGGGTCCGCTAAGAGGCAGGGACATCCTGTGTGAACACGAGTGCTGGAGCAGGGCCGAGCCGTGTGAACACGAGTGGCTGGAACTGGCGCTGGCTCTCTTGTTGATGCAAAGCCTAGCCGTGTGAACACGATGTCAGGGACTGGCCGTTCCTCTCTGCCTGGTGCGCGGCCGAGCCGTTTGAACACGATGGCCGAGATTGCCGCTGCCTTTCTTGCTGATGCGGGACCGAGCCGTTTGAACACGGGTTCCGTACACTGGCCAGTCGTTCGGCTTCCATGGTTCCGCTCACGCGCGACCTTGCTTCCATGCGCAGTGGCGTTCTGGATCAACCGACCAACAGAGGCTGTCCTGTCTTGCCGGTTGCGAGCCGGCTTCAAGCTGCGTGGGTGTGGCCTGGTGCCGTGGGTTTACGCCGCTGTCCTCGGCATAAATGCTTGTGTCGCCACAAAGTTTATCGCATCCCGTTCGGCATAAATCGTTGTGCGGCTCGCCATGCCCGATGGGGCTCGCATAGCGCCGGGGTTCGCCCTCTTCCCGGCATAAATCGTTGTGCGCTGGACGCATCACTACATAACACGCACGGATAATTGCCGTTGCTCACCCTAAATACATGTGGTATAGTGGGCATAAATAGTTGTGCCGCAGGCTGTGTCCCTTGCCATGCTGCCGGCTATCGTGAACCCCGACCACATCGCGATGAGGGGGGATTTCGAAACCGTGGTACAGGCCTCATAGAAGAGGCGAGGAAGAACAAGCATGGAACAACAGAACATCGTCCTGACGACCGAACAGCGCGGCATCATCAAGAGCAACGCCCCTTTTCTGGTTGTGGAAGCCTTCGCCGGCGCGAGCAAGACCTTCACGCTGGTGCAGTACGCGCTGGCCCGTCCCTACGAGAAAATGCTCTACGTGGCATTCAACAAGGCGATCCAGATGGAAGCCCAGGCGAAGTTCCCGCCGAACGTGCAATGCAAGACCACCCACTCGCTGGCGTACCCGTACTCCGGCCGGATGTACAGCCACAAGAACGGCACGCTGCGCCAGACCGACATCATGCGGTTCTTCAACGTGCCAGTGCTGGAGGCGACCCACCTGGTGAACACAATCGAGCGCTTCCTCGCTTCGGACGACGGTAAGATTCTCGCCCGCCATCTGCCGCCCGAGGTGCCGGCTGCCTACCGCGATGTCATGCTGGACTTTGCGAAGCGGGTGTGGACAGAAATGAAGAACGTGGACAACACGATCATCCGCATGCCGCACGATGGCTATCTCAAGGTGTACCAGCTCTCCGGCCCCGACCTGTCAACGCGGTATCAGGCGATCCTGTTCGATGAATTCCAGGATGCGAATGCCTGCACCGCCTCGATCTATGTCAATCAGCGCTGCAAGAAGGTGCTGGTAGGCGACCGGCACCAGTCGATTTACGGCTTCCGGCATGCCACGCGCGCCTTCGACGCAATCCCGGGCGAGCCCGAGCGCCATTCGCTGACGCACAGCTTCCGGTTCGGCAAGGGGATCACGAATGTGGCGAACCACCTGCTGAAGTGCTTCAAGAACGAGCAGCGCAACATCGTCGGCCGCGGCGTGGCCGAACTGACCCATGCACGCGCCGACAGGTCCCGCCAGTACACGATCATCTGCCGCACCAACGCCAAGGTGTTCGCCAATGCGGTTGCGTACCTGAACACGAAGAAAGTCCATTTTGTCGGCGGCATTGACGCCTACCCGCTGGGCAAGCTGCTCGACGTCTTCCAGATCTGGAACAAGACGCCGGACGAGATTGCCGATCCTTTCTTCCGCACGTTTGCGGACCTCGATACGCTGGAAACCTATGCGCATGCGGTGGACGACAAGGAAATCATGTCGCTCATGAGTGTGGTGAAGGAATATAAAGACAATCTGCCGGGCTTGGTTGCGGCGGTCCGGGCGCAAGTCTGCGAGAACCGCGACGAAGCCGATGTGCTGGTTTCGACCGTGCACCGCTCCAAGGGCCTGGAATATCAGCAAGTGGTGCTGGAGGATGACTTCGAGGAGTTGCTGACCGAGAGCGGCCAGATCCGCGACATGTCGGGCGACGAGCTGGAGCAGGAAGTCAATATCCTCTACGTTGCAATCACCCGCGCCAGCCATGCGCTGGAAATGAACCAGAAGCTGCGCGCCTTCCTCGATGTGTGGAAGCAGGTTCGTGCCGGCGAGCCAGCCGCCGCCCCGGTCGCGGCCACGGCGACTGCGCCGGTCGCGCTCAAGGAAGCCGATCAGGTCATCCAGGCAGCCAAAACCAATGCCGCCGCTACGCCGGTTCCGGCTCCGGTCGATCCGAAGCTGGCGCTGGAAAGCGGGATCGAGAAATTCATCGTCCTGCACGGTAAGCTCGACGAGAAGATGATCGCCGAAAAGCTGAACGTTCCCGTGGAGGAGGTTGTCGGCACGATCGTCAAAATGATCAGCGAGGCGCGGATCTGCATCAAATTCTGGGAACAGAATCCCGTGGTGCTCGGCGCGTTCAAGGCCCACTATAGGATCGCCTGAGCATGGCGAAGGATGACTTTGTGCGGATCATTTATCCGAAGACGGTCGATGGCAGGAAGAAGCGCACATCGATCTCGGTCGATCCGGACCTGTACCACGTCTTCACGATCATTCGTGGCTCGGTGCCTGCAGCGCGGGCACAGCTGCGTACCTGGGCGATCGATGTGGATTCCCAGCGCACCGACGAGCTCGCCCGCATCGGCGCGTCGCGCCTGGTCGCGCGCCGGGTCATGGCGGAAATCCGCACGCTGGTCGAGCGCGGCCTGAAGGTGACACACGTGCACGAGCCGAGGGAGGCACTTGCCGACACGTCGAAGCGGGCAGCGCGGCCGGGCGGTAAGGCATGAGTCCGCTGCGCACCTTCAATATCTGCCTGCTCGGTATCGCCACGGCCGGTGTGATCTGGCTGGCGCGGCATCACCAGTGGCTGTATGCGACCCTGCTGGCGCTGGGCGCGTTCATCGGCTGGCCGCTCGTCTTTGCCTGGTTTTTCGGCGAGCACATGACTGTCCAGAGAGACGGGACAGAATCGAAACGAAATTCACCGAACAAAAAGGGAAAAATATGATCGCGACGCTTAAGGGGATGCTGGCGCAGAAGACCGGCCTGACCAGGCTCAGCCTGCATGCGGTGAATGCGGGCGCCACATTGCTTTCGGTAGGGCCATTCCTGCCAGCGAACCTGCATCAGTGGCAAACGCCGCTCATCTACGCTGGCGCCGCTGTCACCGCGGCAGGAACGCTCGGCTTTCTTTTTTCGTATCGCCAAGCCAAGGCGGCGCTCACCCGCCTCGACGCATAATGCACCCCTGACCTCAATTGGATTGTGCAATCCAATATCGACATGATCATTGCTCTCGACACGGAGTTCACCGCTTTCCATAACCCGCGCCTCATTTCGATCGGGCTCGTGGCCGAGACTGGGGAAGAGTTCTATGCGGAATTGGCGGTGCCACCGCACGAGTGCTCCGACTTCGTCAGGGAGACGGTGCTGCCGCTGCTCGGGCAGGATCCACTGGCGGTATGCCAGGATGACTACGAGCTGCGCACGCGCCTGCTAACCTGGTTGCGGATCATCAGAGGGCGCGAGCCGATGCAGATCGTGTTCGACTTCACCACGGACTGGGCTTTGTTCGCCGCGGCCGTGGGCACTCCTGTTCCCGACTTTTGCATCCCGCGCCCCTTGCGTGACGTCGAACAGCACGAACTGCTGCTCTATGACTTTTGGCGCAGGAATCCTGAATTGCACGAGCATCACGCGCTCCACGATGCGCGGGGCTTGCTCTATTCGATCCGGCTTCGCTGATTGGATCGGGCAATCCACTGGTGCCGTAACCCGACAATTTCCTTCACGCCCACTCTCGGGTTCTGGCTGCAAAAAAGACAATTTTCTGACGCCAAACGGTCGCGTTGTCCTACTGTCATCCCGCCACGGCAGAGCTATGCTGAAAGCACGCTATATCGCGTAACAGTCCCAAAGGAGGCGCATCATGAATGAAGACCAAATCAAAGGCGTGGCCAAGGATATCGCGGGCAAGGCGCAGGAAACCGCTGGCCAGATCACCGGCAGCAACAAGCAGCAGGCCAAGGGCATCGCCAAGCAGGTCGAAGGCAAGGCGCAGAAGGCCGTCGGCGATCTCGAGGACGCAGCGGATAACCCGCAGAGGAATCGCTAACGCAGCGGCTTGACGTCCAGCGCGGCGGCTCCCAGGCGCCGTCGCGGCGGACGACAGTTCTCCATTCCGGGCATGCCTTGCAACAGGCACGCCCCCAACAATGCAGGAGGAGCTATGAATTTCGTATGGTTGATCGTGGTAGGGCTGATCGCGGGCTGGCTGGCCGGCATGCTGGCGGGCGGTGTCGGCTTCGGCATCCTCGGTGACATCATCCTCGGCATCCTCGGCTCGTTCGTCGGTGGATACCTGTTCAATGCGCTCGGTGTCTCTGCCGGCGGCGGTACCCTCGGCACCATCATCGTGGCCACCATCGGTGCAGTCGTACTGGTAGTGCTGATGCGCCTGATTCGACGGGTCTAGCGCGCATCACAGCGCTACACGGATTGGATTGCACAATCCAAATCGCCATCACCTGGAAAGCCTCGCATCGCGGGGCTTTCTGCTTTTGTAGGTGCGCACTGCCTGTTGCTTGTTGTTTGCGTGGCAGAAGTATGTCGCCCCCATCCTTTGCCGAACGGACAGCCGACCGCCTATACTCCACTGTACAAAAAAACAGTTATCCGGTTTGCAATGTCAGAGCTCGTCAACCTGTCGGAATTACACACGCTGGTGCCTGTCGTGTGGCCATTGCGGCCCAGAGGACCCAGCACCATTCCGGCGTTCGAGGTCAAATGCCCGGCAGGATTTCCGAGTCCCGCGGCCGATTTCGTTGAGTCGGGCCTGGACCTGCACGACTACCTGGTCAAGCATCGCGCGGCGACCTTCATCTTTGATATCTGCGGCGACAGCATGATCGGCGCGGGCATCTTCGACGGCGACAAAGTGACGGTCGACCGATCCCTCGAAGCCAAGCACGGCCAGATCATCGTCGCCATCGTCAACGCCGAGCACACGATCAAGCGACTGTGGATCACGGAGGCCGGCATCGAACTGCGCCCGGAAAACCCCTGCTATCGCCCGATCCGCTTGCGTGAGGCCGAAGAACTGTATGTCTTTGGCGTGGTCACCGGCGTGATTCGCAAGCTCGTATGAGCGCGTCGCTGGCTGGCGCACCAGTGTTCGCGCTCCAGGACGGGAACAACTTCTACGTCTCGTGCGAGCGCGTCTTCAATCCCCGCCTGGAAAACAAGCCGGTATGTGTGCTTTCGTCCAACGATGGCTGCGCAATTGCAAGAAGCAGCGAGTGCAAGGCATTGGGCGTGAAAATGGGCGACCCCCTGTTCCAGCTGCAGGATCTGGTACGCCGGCATGGCCTGATTTGCCTCTCCAGTAATTTCGCGCTCTATGGCGACCTCAGCGCACGCGTCCTCGAAGTCCTCTCGCAGTTTTCGCCAGACATCGAGCCGTACTCAATTGACGAGAACTTCGTACGGGTGGAACGGATGCGGCTGCTGTGGCCAGACCTGACCCAGATGGGCCAAGCGATGGTCGCCCGCGTCAAGCAGTGGGTGAATATTCCGACCTGCGTTGGCTTCGGCACCTCGAAAACAATGGCTAAGTTGTCTAACCACGTAGCGAAAAAAAACCCGCAGTTTGGCGGGGTTTTCGATTCCACTTCGTATCCGGCAAAAGAACTGGGCGCCTTGCTGGCCACGATCAGCGTTGGGGAGGTGTGGGGCGTTGGGCGGCGCATCGCGGAGAAGCTCAACGCCATGGGCATCCACACGGTGCAGGACCTGCGGCAGTCTTCGCCAAAATTCATCCGGTCCCATTTCTCGGTGGTGATGGAGCGTACCGTGGCCGAGCTGCAGGGCATCTCCTGCCTCGATCTGGAAGACGTTGCGCCGCCAAAGCAGCAGATCATTTCCAGCAAAAGCTTCGGCACGATGGTATCGACGCAGGAAGAACTGGGTGAGGCGCTGACCTCGTATGTGACACGGGCTGCTGAGAAGCTTCGCGCCCAGCGCTCCGTGTGCGGCGCCGTGCATGTCTTTGTCATGACGAACCGGTATACGACGCGCGATCCGCAGTACTGCAACGGCATCACCATCCCGCTGCCCAATCCGAGCGCCGACACGATGGCGCTGGCTGGCGCTGCGCTGGCAGGCCTCAAGGCAATCTATCGCAAGGGGTACGCGTTCAAGAAGACCGGTGTGATGCTGCTGGACCTCTCGCCGGCGGGCATAGTGCAGGGATCGTGGTTCGACCAGGTCGAAGTGCAGAGCCGGCAATCTGACGTGGTGATGGCTGCGCTCGACAGCCTGAATGCCCGCTTCGGGCGCGACACCGTGACCGTCGCCGCGGCCGGCACGCAGAAACGCTGGGTCGCGCGAGCGGAAAACCGGACGCAGCGCTTCACCACGCGCTGGACGGAACTGCCAAAAGCCTACGCAAAATAATCGGACATACAAGGCTCGGCTACGCATTCTCGCGTTGGATGGTGCGCTTAACGAGATCGCGCTTGCTAATGCTGGCTTTATGCAACAGAGCGATGGCTATACAATCGTTCTTGTTGCTGAATGTTATGGAATGGGGTACGTTTCCGACAGGAAATTTATAATTACTACCATCCCATCCAATGAGACTTTCATTCCGCACCAAACTTTTCGTCCCGCTCATCCTCAGCTGGGTTTGCCTGCTCGGCATCATGACAGTCAATGTCTACCGCGATCGGGCGCTTCGCCTCGAGGAGCGCAAGACGCAGTTGCATAATGCCGGCGATATGGCGCTTTCCGTCACCAAGGAATATGCGGCCATGGCGGCAAGCGGCGTATTGACCGAAGCCGAGGCGAAGAAACAGGCTCTGCTGCGCATCAAGGCGCTGCGCTATGGCGCGACCGGTTACATCACGGTGATGTCGCCGAGCGCAGTGCTAATGCACCCGCTCAAGTCCGATCTGGACGGCACCGACCCGGCGAAATTGAAGGATCCGAACGGCAAGGCGCTGGGCATCGAGGGCATCCAACTGGTCCAGACGAAAGGCGAGGGATTCACCACCTATGAATGGCCCAAGCCGGGAGCACAGACCACGAAGCCGCAACCGAAGATTTCCTTCAACAACGGCTATCGCCCCTGGGATTGGACTTTCCAGACCGGCACCTATATCGATGATCTGGACAACGCCTTCTATCATGACCTCACCGTCTCGGCTGCCATTCTTGCAGCGGTCGGTCTGGTGCTGTCCGGCCTCGTGGCGCTAATCGTTCGCAGCGCCTTGCGTTCCATCGGCGGCGACCCGGCCGCGGCAGCCGAGATCGCTCGACAGATCGCCGCCGGCAACCTCGAAGTCGAAGTCCCGATGAAGGGTAATGATCAAGCCAGCCTGATGGCCGCCATGAGCACCATGCGCGACGGACTGGTCCACATTGTCAGCCAAGTACGTCAGGCGACAGATGCAATCACAACGGCCTCCGGTGAAATTGCCTCGGGCAACATGGACCTGTCTTCGCGCACTGAGCAACAGGCCTCGGCGCTGGAAGAAACGGCCTCGTCGATGGAGGAGCTCACTTCCACGGTACGTCAGAATGCCGACAACGCGCGTCAGGCCAACGGCATGGCGAGCACCGCAAGCGGCATTGCGGTCAAAGGCGGCGAGGTTGTGGCCAAGGTGGTCGGCACAATGGACGACATCCACGCGGCATCAAAGAAAATCGTTGACATCATCGGTGTGATCGATGGCATCGCCTTCCAGACCAATATCCTGGCGCTGAATGCGGCGGTCGAAGCGGCGCGCGCCGGCGAGCAGGGCCGGGGCTTCGCCGTGGTGGCCAGCGAAGTGCGCAGCCTGGCGCAGCGTTCGGCTTCCGCAGCCAAAGAAATCAAACTGCTCATTGACGACTCGGTGAGCAAGGTCGATGCCGGCACCCGGCTGGTGGGCGAAGCGGGGACGACAATGACGGACGTCGTCGAGAGCGTGCAGAAAGTCACCGACCTGGTGGCCGAGATCAGCGCGGCCAGCAGTGAGCAGACCACCGGCATCGAGCAGGTAAACCGCGCAATCACGGACATGGATAACGCGACGCAGCAGAATGCGGCGCTGGTGGAGGAGGCCGCAGCCGCAGCGCAAGCAATGCGCGAGCAGGCGGCCAATCTGTCCGAGCTGGTCAGCGTCTTCAAACTGCAGGAAAAAGGGCAAAGGAACACGGCGGCCCATGACCAACACACCGGCAGGCAGGTCTCCGTAACCAGTGCTACTCCCGCCAAGAAGAGAACGCCCGCTACGACGCTGGCCTCGCGTGTACCGTCTGGCGCAGGTGGATCGACGGGCGGCGATTGGGAAGAGTTCTAGGCAGCGTTCTAGGCAGCGTACCGCCCGAAGGCATGTGGAAATGGGGAAGGATGCAACTCCTTCCCTACCTATTCGTAACGTCCATTCCAGCCGTTTTGGAATGTGCGGCCAGTATTGGATTGTGCAATCCAATATAGCGCCAATCACTACTCGCCGTTGCCGTGGCTGTACTTCCTCAGGAAGTATCCGTAGCTCTTGTACGCGGCAATCCAGTTGGTACGAAAAGCATTGCGCGCATCGGCCAGCGACATCTCGCCCCGGCATACCGCCTTGTACAGCGCGAATTCCAGCTGATCCTTCTTGTCCGCACCCCACTCCGAATTGCGCGGCTGCGGCCACAAATTATTCGGGTCGGTCGGATTGCCTCCCACCGACAGCGGCACCAGATGATCTTCCTCGTAATCAGAAGGGCGCGTATCCGCGTAGCCGTACTCGCGGATCTGAATCTTCTTGAGCTTGTTGGTGTAATAGGCCGGAGGCCGAACCGTCTTCGTCCAGCCCTTCACGCAAACGGTCTGGTGAATGTTTTCCTGGGTGACGTCCGGATTGAGCGCGCCGGGCGTCCGCGATGGATCGGGCAGATCTCCGGCGAGCGCGGCCGCCGAGAAAAACAGGGCCGCGATACCGCATAAGGCTTTTGCTGTGTGCATGCGATTCCATGAAAGTGGTGATGATTCCTGGCCCCGAAGGGCAGACGCCATTCTGACAGCACCGTTCAGAAAAAGAGTCTGTACGGCAACATTTTTCTTGCTCGCAGTAAATACGAGGCGTATTATGCCCCCTTGTTATGTCGTGTTTCCTTAACTGGATAGCGACGCATGGCGCCGGATGCGGCGCTTCCACTGGTGATGGAGCAAGGATGAACACTGATACGAATGACGCCTTTCTGATACGGCCCGGACAAACCTGGCAGGAAACGAACGCGGTTTCAGGCAGGCGGATATGCGTCGTCGACAGGGTGCAAGGCGATGTCGCGCACCTGCGCACCGTGTTCGATGAGGGTTATATCGGCCGCGTGGAAAGCGTCGTGCGTCTACAGACGCTGCTGAACAATCCCGCGCAGTGGGAAATGCTCCGTCGCCCCGAGTGCCCAATTTGATGCCGTAACTCCTTAATCACTGCTATCAACGCATGCCTTAAACCTTCAACGACGATTGCCATGAAAACCCGTATCCTCACCCCCCTGATCGCAACCCTTGCTTTGGCTGGCTGCGCCGACACCCTCAAAGATGTGAATCAAGGCCTCGCTGGTCTGAACCAGTCGCTCGCTGCGGTTACCGGTACGCCGGTCCCCACCGCGCAACGCATGGCGATCGCGCCCCGAGCGCCTCAGCCTACGGCCGAGCAGCAAGCCGCGCTGATGCGTGCGCTACAGGCCAATTTCGCCGACAAGCGCCTGACTGCCGCGGTTGCCGAAGCCACGCCCAACATCAAGGCCGTAATCGAGAAGCGTGCATGCGGCGCGATGGATGGCGCAGGTATTTATTCGGCCCCTGGCAAAAACTGGGGCGACTTCTTCCCGTCGCCGATGGTCGCGACGCGCTACCACAACAGGGGCGCCTGCATGACCGTGGCAAGGATTCACGGCTGGCAAATGCAGGCGATGAATGCGCTTTCCTTCGAAGTGATCTATCTGGCCGACGACAGCGGCGAATCAGCCAAACAGGCGCATGAAGTCGTCAAGCAGCCGGACGGTGCATGGATGTTTACCCACTGACGCGCTCACTTCCCCCATTCTCCCCCTCTGGCGCCGGCATCTGACCTTACCGGCGTCGATCTTTCTTCCTGTATGTGCCGTGCCCCGGCCGCAATTCCACGGCAAATTGTTTCTCTACAGATACATTTCTTCTTGCCAATAAAATATACGTAACGTATTATTCCCCGGTGTTATGTATGGCTTGTCAGCGAGGGAATATAACGATGTGGTTCAAGAATCTGCAGTTGCTGCGGCTCAGGCCGCATTGGGACATGACCGCGGAACGGCTTGCCGGCTTGTTGGCCAAGCAGACGTTCCAGCCGTGCAGCGGCCTTCAGGCCGAGTCGATTGGCTGGATCAGCCCGCGCGATGACGGACAGCTGGTCTACGCGTTCAACCGCCAGTTCCTCATTTCGCTGGCCATCGAAAAGAAGAACCTCCCGGCCTCCACCATCAAGCAAAAGGTGAAGGAAAAGGCTACCGCGCTGGAGCAGCAGCAGGGCTTCAAGCCGGGCAAGAAGCAGCTCAGGGAAATCAAGGAACAGGTCATTGACGACTTGCTGCCGAAGGCCTTCCCGGTGCGCTCCACCATCAACGTCTGGATCGACCCGGTTCACGGCTGGATCGGCATCGATACTTCCGCCTCGGCGAAAAGTGAACTGGTGCTGAAATACCTGCTGCTGACCATCGAGCAGGTGCCGATCGCCGGTTTCCGGCTGGTGCGATCGCCCACCTCGGCCATGACGGAATGGCTCTCCAACGACGAGGCTCCCGGCTTTTTCACCGTGGACAACGAGGCGGAACTTCAGTCGAATAACGAGGGCAAGGCGACCGTCAAATACACCCGCCATTCTCTCGACGCCGAAGACATCCGCAACCATATTGCCGCCGGCAAGCAATGCCTGAATCTGGCCATGACGTGGAACGACAAGATTTCGTTTGTCCTGTCCGGCAATACCACGCTCAAGCGCATCCGCCCGCTGGACGTCCTCAAGGGACAGAGCGAAGCGGCCAACTCGGACGAGGCCTTTGATTCCGAATGGGCGCTGATGACCGGCGAACTCAATGCGCTGCTGGGCGCGCTGATCGACGCCCTTGGCGGCGAAGTGCAGGAAGATCTGGCGGCCTGAGATGAAGCAACGCACGACCCATTCCCGCGAAGCGGATAACCCCGCGCCGATCAAGGCGATCATGACCGCGCCGCCGATGACGCAGCAGCAGTTCGATCACATCAAAAAACAACGCTCGGACGTGCGGCGCCGCATCGAGGAGGCGCATGACGCACGCACCCTGCGCCAGTCCACTTCTTCTTTCGACGCATGAACTGGCACGACCCCGACAGCGAACCCGTCGATTCGAAACGGTGGCCGCAAGCGCAGGAGGAGCAGCAGATTCAATCGCTGCTCGACCAGCATCCGAAGCTTTTGACCGTCTTGCGGCCCTGGTTCATTACGTTCAATCCGAGCTATGGCGGCGCACGCGGCGAGTACCTGTTCTTTTTCTTTGATCCATTCCCGGTGGAGGATTTTCCCGTACTCAGCCCAGTAGAAGACCACGAAATCGTCAGCCACTACGCCATTGGTGGCATGGCTTATGAGGCGGGCTATGCCACCGCCGAGGAATACCTCACGCACATGATCCGGTGCTCCGGCCTTGCCAATGCCGTCATCGCCGACGCCCGCATCGCAGGACACCACTAACCCCCTTTCTTGTACGGTTCCATCCACACCATGCAAATGCTCACCCAAGACCACAACAAAACGCTAGCCAGCAACGCAGCCAACGACGAGAAGCGGGGAGGCCGTTTCTCGCTCGGAGAATTCCTCAGAAATACCAGGCGCTCAATGAAGGGACCGACCGGACGCCCGATGTCGATCGCCGATATCACGCGCCGCAGCGCCTTGTCCCTGCCGGTACTGAGCAAGCTCGAGGCGGGAAAGATCGAGAACCCCCGGTTCACCACCATGATCGAGGTCTCTCGCGGCTATGGCCTGCCGTTCGACACGCTGGCCGGCTTCTTCGAAAGTCGGGCCGCCGCCGCACGGGCAGCACAGGCTGCACAGGCCGCAGAAGCGAACTAGGGCGCATTACACACGCCTGTCATGCATATCAAAGGGCCAGAACAACCGCAAGGTCTGGAACCTTCAACTCATTAAATAGGAAACCATCATGTTCAATACCCACAAGGCAGCATCCTTCACCATGAAGCAAAACGCCGTTCTCGTCGCACTCCTCGCCGGTCTGGCGCTGTCCGGATGCGGCGGCGGCGGTGGTGGCGATTCATCGGGAAGCAGCACCTCCGGCGCCAGCGGCACCAGCAGCACCAGCAGCAACGCCGGCAGCGGAAGCAACACGCCGTCGACGGTCACGCTGGCATCCGCCATCGCGGTCGATCCGGTCACTTCGGTGCCGGCTGCGACGTATCAAGCTGGGTCCGAAGAAGCGCAAATCTTCCAGGACTTGAACAACCTGCGCGGCGCGATGGGAATCGGCTTGCTGCAACAGAATCTGAAGCTGGATTTTGCTGCGGGCAATCACCGTCACTTCCTCGAATCGCATAACCTGTACCAGAACGCGACTTATCTGCACTCTACGTTCAACGGCATCCTCGGCCCGCACTATGAAGATGCGGCGCTGCTCGGCTTCACCGGTCAGGCTCCGGCGGATCGCGCTGTCTTTGCGCAGTACACGGGTACGGTCGCGGAAAACGTCACGGTCAATACGCCGGCTGGACAGTGCGTCAGCAGCCTGGCGAACACGGTCTATCACCTGATCTCGCTGGTGAACTGGTATCGTGAAGTCGGCATCTCCGTCACTCCCGGCAAAGTCTGCACGATCGAACTGGGGCACGACGCGGCGAACGGCATGAAGCCGCAGCTGCCGAAAGCCGGTTCGGTTTCGGTCCTGCCGGCCAATGGGCAGACGGGCGTCGATCCGACGTTCTTCAACCAGATGGAAGTGCCGACCCCGGCCGCGGATATCGGTGCTGGCACCGGTGTCGGTCATCCGGTGCTGGTGAACCTGTATTCGCAAGGTGCGGAAACGCTGGCGCCGACGGATATTGGCGTCATCTCCTTCTCGCTGACCCGCGTGAGCGACGGTGCGAAGGTGGACGCGCGTATCCTGACGGCTCCTGGTGTGCTGTCGATGGGTGCGGCGCTGACGTCTGATGCCAACATCACCTCCAACGGCAACCTCGTTCTGCTGCCAACCAGCCCACTCGACGCTGGCACGACCTACAAGGTCACCTTCGTCGGCGCGGTGAAGCAAAGCCCGGTCGCCAAGACCTGGACCTTCTCAACGAAGTGATTCTGCTTCCGGACCCGTCAGGGTTCATTTCCACCAAGGCTCGATCTCCGGATCGGGCCTTTTTCTTTTGTCGGTTAGAAAACGCAGACAACGGCGTCTGCCGATAGAAAACCGGTTGGGTGCGTTGCCGCACCGAGTTCTTCCTACCCAATACGGAAAATGACAAGCGTGGGGGATATTTTTCAACAGGCTCGTGGTGACGTCACATGGCAGCAGTACTCGTCGTTGAGGACGATAAGGACCTCAGGGAAATCATGGCAATGCTGCTGGAATCCTTAGGGTTCAAGGTATGCGCTGCCTGCAACGGCGTCGCGGCGCTACGGTGCATCGCCTGTTCGAGGCCTGACGTTGTGGTGGCGGACTGGGCCATGCCGGAGATGGATGGCGTGACGCTTGGCCGGACGATCCGTGGTTGGCCGCCGGGACAACGCATCCCGGTATTGTTGATGAGCGCCGGGTATACCGAGCGCCAGGCGCCAGCGGATGCGTACGATGCCTTCATGGAAAAACCACCGCGCATCCCGGAGCTGGTAGCCAAGGTCACGGAGCTAGCCGAAGTGGGCGTTCGCTAAGCGGACCATATCGAACTTTTCATTGCCGATGTTGTCTTTAGGCACGTAGTAGATGATATGGTTACGACTGAGCTTTGAACGCCCCGCAGGCAGAGATGCCAGCGGGGTTTTTTGTTCTGCGCATGCTGATTCCATCGAAACCGCTCCGCGATCGGAAAACGCACAATTCCTATAAAAATGAAAATTTCAAATACGGGCGGCAAGTATTATTTATTGGCCGTGGCGCTGGTGCTCGCTACTGCGCTGGGGCGGTATGAACTCGCTCCCGTTCTCGGCAACCGGGTGCAGTACATGCTGTTTGTCGTCCCTGTCAGTATCTGCGCCCTGTACGGCGGTTTCCGGCCGGCTGTCTTTGCCACACTCCTTTCCGCCGCCGTAGCACTCTTCTTTTTCGTCGAGCCGATTTTTACCTTCAAGCTCGGCAATCTCACAGACGCCCTATCGCTCTCGTCGTTTTTACTTGTCAGCGCCGTCATCAGCATGCTGGGCGAAAGGGTGCAAAGGCTGACACGCAACCTTGATGCCGCAAACAAAAGTAAAGACGATTTCCTCGCCATGCTGGCGCATGAACTGCGCAATCCGCTTGCCGGCATCACGACAGCGGCGGAACTGCTGAAGTTTATCCAGACCGATGCACAGCGCATCGACCAGACCAGGAAAGTGATATTGCGGCAGACAGCCCAGATGACCACACTGGTAGACGACCTGCTCGACGTTTCGCGCCTGACACGTGGACTGATCATCCTGGAGAAGAAGCCCGTCGATATGCTCTCCGTTGTGCAGGACGCCGTGCACCAGACGCGCGGACATGTTGACGACAAAATGCAGCGGCTCACGCTGGCGCTGCCGTCCGAGCCATGCTGCGTGATAGGTGACTACGCACGCCTGGTGCAGGTTGTTGCCAACCTGCTCAACAATGCTTCCAAATATACCCAGCAGGGCGGACAGATCCAGTTGCGGGTGAACGTGGAAGGCGAGCAGATCAGGGTGGATGTCAGCGATAACGGTCGTGGCATGCCTGCGGAATTGCTATCGAAGGTGTTTGATCTGTTCGTGCAGGAAGAGCTGACGCCGGATCGCTCCAAGGGCGGCCTCGGTCTCGGACTGGCCATCGTCAAGAGCATCGCGGAAAAACATGGCGGCACGGTGTCGGCACGAAGCAGCGGTCCTGAGCAGGGCTCTACCTTTACGATCTGCCTGCCGCGCTGTGACCCGCCAACGAGCGCTGCCACGTCGCCGGCAAATGCCGCACCGGTTTCAGCCAACCCTCCGGCCCCCAATGCTGGAAAGGCGAGCCTGAATCTGCTGGTGGTCGATGACAATGCGGACCTCGCGCAGAGCTTGGGCATATTGCTGCAAGAGCGCGGTCACAACGTGACAGTATGTGCTACCGCTCGCGCGGCACTGGATTGCGCATTTGCAGAAAACTTCGACGCCTTCCTGCTCGATATCGGGTTGCCGGATGTGGACGGGTATGAGCTGCTCCGCATGCTGCGCCAGAGCCCGCTCGCCACAGGCGCGAAGTTCATCGCGCTCACCGGCTTCGGCCAGGCGACGGACAAGGCACTCGCGCAAGAGGCCGGCTTTGATTTTCATTTCACCAAGCCAGTTGATACCGACAATTTGTGCGACACGTTGGCTCGCCTATATGCATTCCGCAGGAGTGGACTCTAGGATGAAGTTCGTTGTCGCAGTGAAGCAATGCCCGGCGATTCCTTTGCCGTCGGCCAAGGAAGTCAGTATCAGTGCTTCGTGCGATTCGCATCCGGCGCGAGGATCGCCACATTGCCATGCGGGCGCAGCAGCGCCGTGAACTCTTCCGCAGGCACCGGACGGCTGAATAGATAGCCCTGCAGCTCGTCGCATCCCAGCTTGCGCAGCTTGTTCAGCTGTTCGATGGTCTCCACGCCCTCGACCGTCACCCGCAGGTTCAGCTCCTGGGCGATTGCGATCACCGCGCTCACGATGGCGCGGTCCGAACCGTCATCCGGCAGTCCTGAGACAAAGGAACGATCGACCTTCAGGGCATCGATGGGCAGCCGCTTCAGATAGCCAAGGCTGGAATAGCCAGTGCCAAAATCGTCGACGGCGACTTTGGCACCGACTGCGCGGATCTTGTGCAGGGCTTCGGTCGCTGTAACCGGGTCATGCATCAATGCTCCTTCGGTGATTTCGAGCTCCAGTTGAGAGATCGAAATTTCGTGGGTGCGAGCGATATCGATGATCTTGGGGATGAGTGCCGAATCGGCAAACTGGCGCGGTGACAAATTGACGGCCATGCTGAAGTGCCCGGTAAATACCCTGTTCCACTGCTCAAGCTGGGCACAGGCGGTTTTCAGCACCCACTCGCCGATCGCCACGATCAGTCCGGTCTCTTCCGCGAGAGGGATGAACTCCACCGGCGATACCATGCCCAACTCGGCACTGTTCCAGCGCACGAGCGCTTCCGCGCCAGTTATCCGGCAAGTCGATGCGCTGATCTTGGGCTGATAGTACAAAACCAGCTCGCCTTTTTCGATCGCGTTCTTCAGCAGGTTCTGCATGCGCAGTTTCGCCGCGGCAGATTCATTCATTTCGCAGGAATAGAAGCAGTAGCCGGGCAGCCTGGTCGCCTTGGCGTGGTACATGGCCACATCGGCATGCTGGATCAGGGTGTCGATATCGCTGCCATGCTCGGGGAAGATGGCGATACCCATGCTGGCCGAGATGAGGAATTCATGCCCGTCCACGTCTATCGGATTGCGCAGGATCTCTTGAACCTTCACTGCCAGCTTCACGAAATCCTGTCGCTTGGCTCTTCCTTCGACAAGGATGATGAATTCATCCCCGCCCAGCCTGCCGGCAGTGGCGCCGTCACAGAGAGAAGAGAAAAGCGCACCAGCAGCCCGTATCAACACTTTGTCGCCGAGCGGGTGCCCGTAGCTGTCGTTGATCTGCTTGAAGCCGTCCAGGTCGAGCAGGATGACGCCGACGCTTCCTTGCGCTTGCTGTTCGTCTTCAATCATCTGAGAGAGCTTTTCCCGTATCCCGTACCGATTCGGCAAGCCCGTCAATGAATCGTGTGTGGCGAGCACTTGCAGGCGCTGCTGTTCCTCCTGGATTTGTTCCGCCATGCTGTCAAAGGCGCTGGCCAGTTCTGCCAGCTCGCCGGTCGCATTCACCGGGCCTACGCGTGCAGCCAGATTCCCGCCTTTGAGCGCGGTGGCCGCGAGCCAGATGGCGTGAATAGGCCGGAGCACCATGCGCGTGCTCACCAGCCAGGCGAGCAAGATCGCAAGAAGAATGACGCCGGCGGTGATGGAAAACAGCCGTGCGTCCTCCCATATCGCCTGCTGCATCGCGGGTCGGATTGGCGTGCCCACGCGAAGGCGCAGGCTGCCTTCTGGCGCCACGAGCAGCGGGACATAGGCGGTGGCGCGGAGGATGCCATCGCGCCATGCCTCTTGGCGGACGACATCTTCGTGGTCGGTGAGCAGGGGCCGCACCGCGTTCCAGTCCAGGACCTTCATTCCGACAGGTGCTCCGGCTTGCGGTATCGCGGCAATGATCGTCCCGGCGTCATCCACGATCTGGGCAGTCGTGCCTGCTGGCACCGGGTATTGCTCTGCCGCTCGGTTGAGCAGTGTCTGCAACCATTCGGCATCAAGCCCCAAGTTCACCACGTACCTGATGTCGCCGTTTGCGCTCAGGACCGGGCGCGAGAAGATGAGCGCCGGCTTCTTCGCCATCCGGGCCATCAATAGAGTGCTGATGGTGTATTCCTTCTTCTGCAAGACGCGCTGGAAGTAGTCGCGATCGAGGAGATTAATGGGTTCGTCTGGTAGCGGGGCAGGGCAGACACGGTTCCCATCCGGCGTGAAGACCGCGAAGCTCGAGAAATACGGCTGGACCCGTAGCACCGGGTTCGTGACAGCAAGAAGCGGCTCGCAATTCTCGGGCGCAGCCATCTCTGGTAACTGGCTGAGCGTAAGGAGAAAATCTCTTGGAGCCGGGAGAACTTCCTTGGGGTAGGAAGCGAGTTTCAACCCCATGGCGGTCGTGCCACCGTAAATCCGGGCGAGGGCGTCACGTTGGTTTGTCAGGTTGTGGACGACGAGCAGGATCGCCAGCGGCGCGATAGTCAGCACTATCAGCAGCACCATCGCAGCTCGTAAATCGATCTTTCGTTTCCGCATCTGTCGCATTCACTGCAACCGGCAAACTCGGTCAATAGGTCACATTTTGGCGCAACTGATGAGGCGAGACATCTGCGCCCTTGAGAAATTGGCAATGCGATTGCGCACACGCAAGGCGGTCCGTAGCTTACCCGACTCCTGTACCAGGTTCCATTTCGCTGTTTGGCATTTCCATGGGCATGTGAACGCGGCAATGCCGCTATTTCAAACAAACAGGTTCGATGAACTCCCGCTCGGGATACGTCGCGCCTCTTGCCCATGAAGGAAAAGAAGATGGTGATTTGGCCCCAGGAAGTCAGCAGCAAGGATGTGGAGTGGAGAAGTGCTTGTGCATTGATGCAGGTGCTGGCGCTGGACCCGCGCCGAGAGTCGCTACGCGGTGGACGCGGATGGCCGGTGCGCCGGTATTTCGATTCCGCTGACGACTACCTGCAGCGACCGATGATCTACGTCGACAAGCAGCGGGTACCGGCGCCGTACTACCAGTACAGCCTGCGCTTCAACGTGTCGGCATCGGTGCACGGACAGATCCCGGTCGACGACGAGCAACAGCTCGCCGAATTCCGGACGGTCGTGAATGCAGCGCTCAGCGGGCCGCTTACTGTTGCGGAACGCCGGCAATGGGAAAACGAGGAGGCGCAGCGTACCCATACCTCGCAACGAGAGCCGGTCGAAGAACTCGGCGGGGAAGCGGTCCCCACCGACAGGTATTCGGCCATGTGCTTCTACGATGCCGTTAGGGCTTCGTTCGAAACCTCGCGAAGAAGTGGGGTGGACCACGACGACATCCTCAACGAGCTCGTGCAGCTCGGCACCCGCCGTATGCCGATATCCGCGAGCACCTTTGCCTAACCCAAACCTGCCCCGCGCATCCTCAAGGATGCCGGGGCGTTTATTTTTTGGTGAAGCGTTCCCGTAGATTCTCACCAAGGAGGATTCTTATCCCTTGCCATGCGGCCGCTGCATATGCCTGGTGATCGATGTTGGCCATATCCATAGGCACAGCAAACCCGCGAAGGCGGAATTTCAATCACCACGTGGAGAGGAACACATGGACGAACAAGGAAACAAGAGCCAGGAAGCACAGCAGGATACGCTGGCGCGCACGTACTATCAGCACAAGCAGCATGGCGGGCTCTACGAGGCGCGGACCGAAGCGGATGGCCGCATCAACATCTGGCCGCAAGGCGGTGGCTTCAGCGGCATGCTGTCGGCCGAGGAGTTCGCAGCGCAGTTCGAGGTTGCACCGCCACCTGTGATGCGTCGTGGCACGGTGACGGCGGACTTTCTCGATGATGGTCAGGTCTTTTCCTGCTACAGCGATGGATCGCGGTGGAACGGCTGGGGCATGCCGTTGTTCGACAAGGACACGGCGCTGAAAGTCGCGGAAGCAATCCCCGGTATCACGTTCAACGAAGCCACCGGCGTATTCGTCGTGCAGTTCGAAGGCGAGGAGCCGGAGGAGCATCACCCGCAAACGATTGTCTGCGACGGCCAGCCCGTTGTGGTCTACCAGATCGGCGGCGGCTGGACTTGGGATCAGGTGGTGTTCCCCGATTCGTCTGACGCCGCAACTAACGAAGGCAAATAGCCTTTCGCATTCATCATCAATCACCGGCCCGGCTTCTCTTGTGAGAGCCGGGTTTTTCTTTGGATGCCGGCGCAACAAGAAGCGACTCCATTTCCATGTGAGCCATTTCCTCCTATCACAGATAACCCGTAAGGAGATTGATATGGCAGTTGCAGCTGTAGTTGTCGCAGTACGCGATCATAACGATGACCATGAAGTCGGTGGGCAAGACCTGCCCGCTACCGTCATCCTCAAAACCGACACTGAGGATACGGCCGCGGTCGCTGACATGGTAAGGGAAGGGCTTGGCTCGTTTGGCCGGATCACGGCGTTTGGCGTTCGTGTGGAAGCGGCAGGATGCGTTCGATTCAAGACGTTCGATGCGGTCGACATCGGCGAGCAGTTCACCTGGTGCGGTTCGGTGAATGTCGAACGGATAGCGCATCACGCCAAGGCGAAAATCCATAACGTCATCGAACGCGGCGCGCGCCTGGCCCTGCTGGCGCTTCAACCATCTAGCGCGGGAGAGCAGCATCTTGCCGATCGCACCGGTGCGCCGATCAAGGTCGGAAGCTGGTGCCGCTTCTATCTCGCCAGTTCCTTCCGCAGCGGCATCGCGTGGGTCGATAACATCTCGGATCATCCTCAGCGACCGATCGGTATCCGCTGGATTGGCGACACCGGGAATTATTCGCTCGGTGCAATGCCGTCGGAACTGGAAATCCGCTCGGACCTTCCATGCTGAACCCGCAAACCATGCCCCCGAACACGCTTTCGGGGGCATTTTTTTGCCGCACGAACGTGCTTCCTCTTTCTTGTGATGCATCTCTGACTGTTGCCAACGGCCGGTATCAGGCCATTTATTTCAAACCGCAAGTGCACTAACCGTTCAGGGAAGCGCTTCACCAAGGAGTCATCATCATGAGTAATGTCATAGCAAAGCCCGCGCAGCACATGTCGTTCATCGAGTTTGCCGGGGAAGTGCAGATCACCCGGTTGTTCCAGCATGGACGCCATTGGGAAATCTTCCTCAATGGCGCGAGTCTCGGCTATGGGGATGGAAGCCAGGAAGAGGCGCTAGCGCAGGTGCATCAGCGCGAGGTGAATAATGCGCTGTATGCCAACTCGCCGGACGCACCCGACTGGATGGAGGCGGCAATGCCGACGCCGGAAGTGCTGGCCGAGTATCCGCAGATCGCCGCGCGCTTTCCCGGCGTCGTGGCCAACGGCAGCAGCAAGACTGCCGATCCGAAGGAGATCCCGCTCTCGCACGAGCAGTTCAATGCCTACATCGAGAAGTCCTTCTTCGCGATGGATGACTGCCTTCGTCAGCGCATTGCGATACCGTCCGGCCATGCCTGGCTTCGCATCGGCCAGCCGCTACGGTGGAACATGAACGATCCGCTTCGCTCCTCCTTGTCCGGTGCTTCGCTCTTCATCGGGCTGGTGCCGGCAAACGCGCAGGATGAGCACCAGTTCTCAGTCGAGATCCGGTATTTCTGGCAGCGTCGCACTTTGCAACGCCCGGGAAAGGCTGAAGTCTTCGGCGAGGACCGGCACCGCGCGATCGTCTGGGTCGAGCAGGGCAGGCCGTTCGCCGGCATGCAGAAAAGCTTGCTGGCGCAGTCGGCCTCGTTCTTCTATGCGGACACCATCGCCGCGCTCGCGGATGAGGTCGCTGCAGCGGTCAATGTGGCGCTGGCCAACGCAGTCGAAACGCAGTCCGAGGTCTCCGCTGCCGTCGTCTAACTTGTCGTTCCCGCCCCTTGTCTCTCGGAAGAGAACAAGGGGCTCTTTCTTATGCCAAAGCCTAAACTGCTTCTGTTTCCGTGTGCCGCATTCCAAGAGCATCAAGTCAACCCGTTTCGGGCCGTAAACCCTTAGGCATCTCTATGCCCCTGAATGGAATCCATGATGAAACTTGTCCTCTTAACGCTTTTTGCAGCGGTGTACTACGGCGCATGGTCGCTCTACCAGCACCACCAGGAGGTATGGGCCGTTGTCGTTTTCGTGCCCTGTACCTTCGTGGTGTTTCCGCTGCTGTGGGCGCTGTTTTCCAACGGTCTCACGGCGCCGGTCGAAATGACCCCTGCGGTTCAGGTGGCTTCACCCGAAGCGGCGTATGACGATGTCATCGCTGATACGACTGAGAAGGCCGACACTGGTGCCGCAC
Source organism: Noviherbaspirillum pedocola (assembly GCF_016632335.1). Lineage (GTDB taxonomy): Bacteria > Pseudomonadota > Gammaproteobacteria > Burkholderiales > Burkholderiaceae_D > Noviherbaspirillum_A > Noviherbaspirillum_A pedocola. Next base: position 111,433 of record NZ_JAEPBG010000015.1, on the reverse strand, counting down.
CGACCGATGCTCAGGCGTTCCCTGATATCGCAGATAACGAAGCTGCCACGCCCGACTCTCCGGAGCAACCAACGCCTCCCCAGGCCTCCAGCGCGGACGATCCGCATCCAAGGCAAGCGTCCCTGTTCTGACGCGCAGCCTATCAACCAACCACAGCCCGGCAACTCCTCATCCAGGAGTGCCGGGCTTTTTCATGCCGCCGGCGGCAAGCGTAGCGTTGTCTTTTCATGTGGCGCATCTCGGAGGGTCACGCAAATTCGACCCATCCATTACCACAGGAGCCCCAACATGAAAATTTCACGAAATACCGCGCTGTTCTCCGTCGCGATGCTGGCGGCGGTCCCGCTTGCACTCGGCATCGCATGGGAGGCGGATGCCAAGCATCGCGCCTGGCTGAATGATCCCCGGCCAGCCGAGGAAACGGTGATGTGCGCCGATGCACAGGAGGCATTGCTGGCCAACCCATTGCAGCGCCAGAACATCGATATGCACGATCCCGGCTCGTTTCGCTGGTCCGTCATGAAATTGCACGAGCAGCTGGTGAAGCTTTGCAAGTAGCAACGTGCACAGGCCCTCATTCTCTTTCGGTAGAGATGAGGGCCTTTTTTTTCTGAAATTTTTGAGGAGCAGTGAGCTGCAGCGGCTCAGACGGCGCGCAGCGCCGGTCGATGCGGCGGTCGCTCAGCGCTGGCAGGCTCGCCTGACGTGTGAGCGGCCGCGCGCCTCGGATCGAGGTCGCCGATCTCGCCTTCCAGCAGCTGGACGAACACCGTGCCTTCATGCAGCGGGCCGCGCCGCTTCACGACTTGCACTTCCACGCCCGCGGGAGCTGCTTGCAGCAGGAGGCGTAAAGGGGAGGGGGACGGATTCTGTTGCGCGGTGGCGGGGCGCACCAGCCAGAACACGGTGTCCGATGCCTGCGCTGCGAGTTGCAGGCGGCGTAGCGCCTCGGGCTTGACGTCTTTCTGCCACAGGATCGCCGCGCCGCAGCTGCCATTGTGAAGCACCTGTTCCGCCGCCCATAGCGCGTCCGAGGTCCGGGTCGCGTTCAGAAGCAACAGCTGCTCGGCATCGATGTCCCATCCGCTCCAGGTTGCGATGTGCGGCGTGAAAGGCGGCGCCAGCAGCGCCACGCGCCGGGTTTTGGCCAGCGCCGCAAGGGCGGGGCGCAACAATCGCATCTCGCCAATGCCATGTTTCTGGAGCAGCAGCTCGGTCAATGTCGAGTGCGGCCAGCCGCCATCGGGCAGCTCCGCATCCAGCGCAGCGAAACCCGTGCTGAGCGTGCGGCTTGGCGCATGGCCCAACTGGTTGGCTTGCCATACCGCTTGCGCCATATGCTGATCCAGCGCATCGACGATGGATGTTATTTTTTTGTTCGGTAAAGCCATGACAGAGCCTGCCGCGATGACATGCAGCATCTTAACTGTATATGCATACAGCATAGAGGCAAGGCAAGCCGGTGTAAAGCGTCGGCCACCGCGCCCGCTCCCCATTCGGGACGAGTGCTTGGGGAATGACCGAAGCGTTCAAAATTTTGAAAAATCTTGAGGTGAGCGCGAGTTCTCTATAAACTTTCTGTTAGGTAGTGGCTCATTCCAAAAAAAGCCCCGCGAGCCGCCACAGCTCACAGGGCTTTGGAACGTCAACACCAGAATGTCAGCACAGCCAAGATGACTGCCTTGTCGATGCTGATGTGACAACTGAAGCGACCAAGCTTGATCTTTACCGTCATCGCTCACCCCTCCTTTCCGGGGTGAAGATTTCGGCAAAAAGCGGCACCCGAACTGTCCAGGTCCCGGGTGCCGTTTCTCTTTTTACCGACACCCCTTTCGCCTTTCGACGACGCGCTGCTCTGCGCTTGATTGCAGGCAACGGAATCTATTTTACTGGCGCTTTGTAGGGTTATCCACAGGCAGCGCGCGAATGCGCAAGAATTTTGCGGGAACGTGATGTGAATTCAGCCACCCGTGAGTTTGTGCGGGCAGCCCCGCTTACCCGCGTAAGGAAGCCTTTCACTCCCTTCAACATAATTCATAAACGATTATGAGATATGTTGGTCGAGGGCCTTATGGGTCCTGTCTCAGCTTCAGCAATTTGTGATGCGCGGGGCAGCAGCACGCACCTGGTTGCGCCCGCCCTCCTTGGCGGTGTAGAGCGCCGTATCGGCCGCATCGACCAACGATTGCGCGGAGGAAGAATCGAGACCGGGACCGCAAGCTGCGGCACCGACGCTCACCGTCACCATCCCGATCGGACTGCCCACATGCAGCATCTCCAAAGCATGGATGGCGATTCGGAACCGTTCGCCCATCGCGATCGCGCCGGCTTCATCCGTATCGGGAAGCAACACGGCGAGTTCTTCTCCGCCATAACGCACCGCCACATCGCCTGGCCGGCTCCCGGTGCGCAGCAATGCGTCGCCGATCTGGCGCAGACAGGCATCGCCGGCCGGATGGCCGTACTCGTCGTTGTAGCGCTTGAAGCAGTCGACGTCGATCAGCAGCAGCGCCAGCGACGTACCGCCGCGCACCGCCCGCGCAAATTCTTCGGCCAGCGCGGTGTCGAACAGGCGCCGGTTGCCCAAGCCGGTCAGGGCGTCTTGCAGAGAGAGGCGCTCCAGCGTTTTGTTCGTTACCTCAAGTGCGGCCTTGGCCTGTCGCAGCTCCTCCTGCGCCCGTTCACGTTCATCGATGAGCCGGATGAGCCGATAGCCCACCACGCACAGCACCGCCAGCACGACTGCTTCGATGGCCGTGGTGCGTTGCTTGTCTTCGCGCCAGTGCGCCAGCACATCGTCGACAGCCAGGGCGCTGGAAACGATGACGGGATAGTCCGCTAGCCGCTGGTAGTTGTATAGCCGCTCCTTCCCATCCAGCACCGCGGTCAGCACCGTGCTTCCCTGCTCGCCCGTTCTAAGGTAAGCGCGGTAAAGCCGACCCTTGCTGAGGTCGGCTCCGATGAGCGCCGGGTCGTAGGGACGACGCACGATGACCGTGCCGTTATCCATCATCAGGAGAATGGCGCCGTTCGAGCCAATGTCGAACGTGTTCTGATACTGCGCGAAATAGTCGATTTCGATGGTGGCCACGGCTACGCCGGCGAAGGAGCCGTCAGGATGGTTGATGCGGCGCGACACCGGCAAGACCCACTGCCCGGAGGTCACGCTGCGCACCGGCTCGCTGACGTGGGCGGTCGCGTCCCCGTGGCTGGCGTGGTAGCGAAAATACTCCCGGCGGGGTATCGCGAATTTGCCAGTGATGACCGTACGGGATGTCGCCAGGCCTCGACCTTGGCTGTCATAGATCGACACGGTATTTAAAGCCGGGAACCTGACGACTGTGCGCTGCAGCAGCGTTTTGATGTTCGGCTTGGCAGCTTCATCCATGCCGTCGTTTTCCAACGCTTCAACCACGCCCACCAGGGCGATATCGGCGGCCTGAATGGTGTCGTTGGCGTGCTGGGTCAAGGCGCGCGTCATGTTTATCGTGGTCACGCGGGCGCTGTCCAGGCAATCTTGACGCGCCTGCCAGACGCTCCAGCCTTCGGCGCCGACGAAAGAGAGGATTACCAGCGCAACGAAGGCGAAAGCCACCGCCCGGACGGTCCTGGGCCGGAGGTGATGGGTACGCCGGAGCAGCTTGCGCAGGCGCGACAGGGAACCATGCATGTTGAAAAGAGCGGTTAGGGCAGGCACAACATAATGCAATCTCATAGTCGATTATGACTTCTTCCAGGAGGCAACTGAGCAAAATCAAACTTTTTGCAGGCATGCCTTTTTTGCCTGCAAAGCCCCTTTACGCTGAGTCGAGATAGCAGAACCGATCAGAAAAAGAGGGAATCGATGGCGCTGCATGCCCGGTACGCCGATGTGCGCCGCAACGACAAGCGGGTTCAGGTGAAGTTTCTTCGCCACGATTTGCTCTGGAAAACCGATACGCCGCTGACCTCGCCCTATACCGGCAAAGAGATTGCTGGACTCCCTCTGCGCGTGGATGGCAAACCGCTCGTTGTCGGGCCGAGCATCCTCGACATGATGGTGCGAAGCGTGCGGCCGAAAAAGGCCCTGCCGGGACGCGTGCAAGCGCAGGTTCCCGCGGGAGCGCCGGGCGCGGCGATCTGGGAAGTGCGGGATCCACGGACCCTGTGGCGCGATCCGAACGAGCCGCCGCGGCCTCCGAAAGAAGTGGACGACATGATGCGCGATCGCATTCCGGACCACCCGTTCAAGCTGGCGTTGGCAGCGGGTGGGAGTTTTCTGGAAGAGCGCGATGACTTTATCCTCGTGCAGAAGACAACCACGGTGACGCTTGGTGAAGTCGCCTTCAAACTGGCCATCGGCATGGAAGGCAGCCTCGATGCGGCATACCTCTGGATTTCCCGCATCGCCGCGCAGGAGTGGACCGATGACCTGCAACGGGCACACACCCTATGGCAGCACCTCCAGGCGGCTGACGGCGCACTGATCGAGGACAGCCAGATTGCTGCGTTGCGGCCGCTCTCCAGCGTCTCGCAGGAAGTCGAGCGCCAGATCCTGGAGCGCGCGTGCGGCTGGCTGGGCGTGTCCGACGTGGTATCCCGGCGCAAGACCGGCAGGCCAAGCCGGGCGGGCGATGAGGGAAAAATCATCGCCATCACGATTAATGCGGCCAACCAACTCTTCGGCAAGCTGAAGAAAGACTTTCTTGGCCATGCCGCCGACACCGATCTGGCGGACATCGGCCTCATCCAGCTGATCGCGCTGCTTGGCGCGCTGCGCACAAGTGAACTGGACGTCGATGCCGATCTGCTGGAAGCCTATCTCGATGTGATGGCGCCGGACTGGCGGGAGCAGGCAGCCGCTTCCGCCGCCGGCGACGAGCAGGGCGAAGCCGTCACGCCGGACCCGTACGAGGTGCTGGGCGTGGCGCCGGATGCGCAAATGGACGAGATCACCAAGGCCTACCGGCGAATCATGCAAAAGGTCCATCCGGATGTCGCCAACTTCAGCGGCTGGTTCGCCCGTGTGGCCAGCGCTGCCTATCGCACCATCCGCCAGCAAAGAGGGGAACCATGAGCCGATCCAACGAACCGCCGAAACCGCCGGCGCGCATCGGCAAACCGTCCGGGCCCGCTAAGAACGGAACCGCACTGGATCGCATCCGGGCGGCGAAGCCGGCAAAGCCCCTGGCATCAGGGCTGGCGAAAGGCGATCTGCTGCATGCCGCGCTTGCGCCATCGCAGCGCCCCCGGCTGGTCTTCGCATTCGATGCCACCGCCAGCCGCGAATCCGAATGGGATACGGCCCGTCAGGTCACCGATGGCCTATTCTCCGCCTTGCCTGGTCAACTGGATGTGGCGCTGGCGGTGCACGGCGGTGGAAGGGTGCATACGTTCACCGAGTTTTCGTCGGATAGCGCGCTGTTCCGGGACAAGGCGGCGTCGGTCCACTGCCAGGCCGGGCCGACAATGCTGGTGCCGCTGATGGAAAAAGTACGCTCACAAACCGGCGTGAAAGTGCTGATCTACATCGGCGACTGTTTCGAAGAGGATGCCGACGCCGCATTCGCCGCGGCTGACGCGCTACGGCTGCGCGGCGTGAAGGCGATCATGTTTCACGACGCTTCCAGCGGCGATCACCGTGCCCGCACCGTGTTCGAGGAGATTGCGCGGCGCACGGGCGGCGCATGCCTGGATTTTAATGGGGTGCGTCACGACGACCTGCGCGACATCCTGCAAGCGATTGCCGTGCTCGCGTATGGCGGCGTGAAGATGCTCGAGCAAAGGAAGGCGCAGCTTCCCGGCGCGCGCCGGCTGCTTCCCTTTCTCGGTTAACCGGGAAAACACGCGGGTGGCATTCGGCCGCTGCTACTCCTGACCATTCGATTCAGACCCACCAGACGGCGTCTCATCCGCTTTCTCTTTCGGCAGGCCCTGCTGCGGGCTGATGCGGAACTTCTTGCGGCGATCGCCCAATTGCCGGCGCAGTTCGGCCACCGGCAAGTCAGACACTTCGTGCATGCGGATCAGAAGCGACGCGCCCACCGGCATGCGGCGATGGCGAATCTTGCTGATGACCGGCGGGGCGACTTCCAGCGCACGCGACAGCGCGGCGTCGTTCTTCAATCCCAGTCTCTTGATCAAGAAGTCCAGCAGGTTGTCCGGATTGAAGTGGTCAGGCGCAGGGCTTTCATCTGATACATCCATTACGTTCCTCTGAAAAAATCATTGGCAAATATACATGCGTTTGACTGCGCTCGATTGCCATAGCGCAAATCGCCGGCCATTTCCCCCGCATTGTGTCCCCGCTTCCGTCCGTTCCTTTCTCCACGGTTATCACCGCGTGTTTCGCATCCCCAAGAGCAACGCGTAATCCGGCATCCGCCGGTACTCAACGACTAACTGATTGGAGAATTGAAATGACTCATCCCTCTTTGGTGTCCCTCAGCCTGATTTCCATGGGCCGTAACCCGCGCACCTACTTCGACCCGGCAGAAATGGCGGAACTCGAAGCGTCGGTGGCAGCGCAAGGCGTGATCCAGCCCATTTTGGTTCGTCCTTTCGGGGATGCGTACCAACTGGTGGCTGGCGAACGCCGCTATCGCGCCGCAAAAAAGGTCAAGGGTGACGACTACGAAATCCCGGTACTGGTCAAGGATATGACCGACGCCGAGGCTGACGAAGTCGCCCTGATCGAAAACGTGCAGCGTGCGCAGATGTCGCCGACCGAGGAAGCTGTCGCAGCCGCCCGCGTGTTGGGAAGCTGTGCCGGTGACCACGACGAGGCAGCCAAGCGTCTGGGCTGGTCCCGCGCCACGCTGATCAAGCGGCTGGCGCTGACCAACTGTTCGGAAGCGGTTCGCACCGCCCTGAACGAGCGCAAGATCCAGCTCGGTCATGCGGAGCTGCTCGCAGCAGCCGAAAAGGCGGTGCAGGACAAGGCGCTATCGGCCATCCTCGAGCACAACCTGACGGTCGCGGCGGTCAAGCAGCAGCTGCAAAGCATCTCCAAGAGCATGGCAGCGGCGATCTTCGACAAGTCGGACTGCGCTGGCTGCCAGCACAACTCCGACAACCAGCAAGCGCTCTTCGGCGAAGCGGTCAGTACAGGCTCCTGCACCAACGGCGCTTGTTATACCGAGAAAACCGAAGCGGAACTGATCAAGAGGAAGGAGTCGCTCGCCGACGAATTCCCCGAAGTCAGGATTGTGCGACCGGGCGACCAGTACACGATCATCAAGCTGGTTGCTGAAGGCGCTACCGGTGTGGGTGAGGAACAGGCGAAAGCCTGCCGCGCCTGCAAGAACTACGGTGCCGCAGTCAGCGCCATACCGGATGCCATGGGGAAGATGTACAAGAACCAGTGCTTCGATACGGCGTGCAACAGCAAGATGGTCGCCAAGCGCATCGCGGCGGAAAAAGCAGCGGAAAAGGCGGCGGCTCCGGCAACGGAGAAGCAACCGGCAACCGCAGCGCAGTCCTCGGCCAGCACGGCGAAGACCACCGCAGCAGCAACGACCGCTTCCACGACGAAGACGACGACTGCGCCGACCACGGTGCAGGACTCGAATCGCGTCAAGGAATACCGGGTCAAGCAATGGCGCACCTTCACCAAGAAGGAGCTGATGCAAAACCCGGAGAAGAACCTGCTGGTGATGCTGTCGATGGCGGCGACCGGTGAATTCCGGCACGTCAGCAGCGGCAAGCTCTCCGAAGCCCTCGGCAAGATGAGCGGCACTAAAGAAAGCTTCTCGTGCATGGGTTTGACCAAGGCGATCGATGCCGCGGGCACGCTCTCGGAGGAGTATCGCAAGATGATGACGATGGGAATCGCTGCCTCGGCGATGGATGCCATCGAAGAGCGGCGCCTGGTCGAAATCATGCAGTTCCTGGAACTGGACCTGAAAAATCACTGGCAGTTGAACAGTGAGTTTCTGGACCTGCTCACCAAGAGCGAAATCGAGGTGCTGTGTGAAGAAATCGGCCTGAAGGCGGTCCTTGGAAAGAACTTCTCCAAGGTGCTCGGCCAGAAGAAAGACGACATCATCAAAGCCCTGCTGAAGGTGGAAGGTTTCGAGTACAAGGGACGCGTTCCCCGCTCGATGCAATACACCAAGTAACAACCGGGAACGGCAGCCGCCGTTCTCGTTTCCCCTCTCTCCAATGCCCATCCGGGCGCAACGCAATTCAATCCAAAGGAAATCCCATGTTTGTCGCACTCAAGCAGCTGCTGTCCCAAAGCCCGTCCCTGACCATGAGCATTACCGGCCAGGGAAACGACCTGACCGTGGTCGTGATGCCCAAGCCCACCGCAGGCGACTGCGCGGCACTGGCGCAGCCGCTGAAGCTCACCGGCACCGCCGAGGAGCTGGATGCGGGTTTTGTGGAGGCGCTCGCGCAGTTCTCGACCAAGCGTCTTTCGGTCGTGGAACAAGTGGAAGCCACCACGGCAGTCCTGGAAGCGGGCCGCAAGGAATCCGCAGCCAAGGCCGCCAGCGCCATCAAGAAGGGAGCGAAGACCAGCACCGCATCAGCGCCGGCTTCCACCAGCGACGACGATGACGGGCAGGACGACACCCAGAGCACTGCCACCAGCGATGGTGCAGCGCCCGCAGCAACGGCCGATGTTGGCCAATCCGCAATCAACATTTTTGCTTAACAGAGGAAACCACGATGTCTCTCCAAGTCCAAACCCTGACCCGCGTATTTGCCTACAACGGAACGGAACTCCCGTGCCCGGGAAACAACCTCAGCGTCGACGAAGTGCGTGACATTTACTCTGCCACGTTTCCCGAGTTGACCAATGCCACCGTCGAAGGACCTGATAACAAGGGCGACAAGCTCGTGTACAAGTTCGTCAAGACAGCTGGTGCAAAGGGCTAAGCAGTATGGCTCTCATCGATGATTGGGTTCGTCAGAAGATCGACGACGCAAACAACGCGAAGGGGGGCCGTGCTGCTCCCCTTTTTTCTTTTGATCACAAGGAAATGTCGTTATGTTCAAAGGCTACGAAAGCAGTTATGTCCCCCAACAAGGGTCCGGCATTGCAGCCACAACCGCAGTTCCTGCCCCCTTTCTTCTGAACCTGCCACGGCTCGCGCCAACGGTACCGCAGTTCTTCACGCAGGCGACGCATCCTTCGATCGTTCAGTTGGCCCGGCAGCTCAACGCCATCGGTGTCATCCACGACAGTGACCTCCAGCCGGAGGAAACCATCGAGGGCGTCATCAAGAAGGCAATCGGCCGCGGCATCGAGGAAGTTCTCGGCAAGCTCAGCATGATCGAGCTGTCGGTGGACATCAACGATGGCGAGATCGATGAGTACTCTGAGCTAAGCGAAGAGTGCGGAGACAAGCCCGCGGCGGGCCGCTTCCACTTCACGGTGGATGTCGGCGCGATCCCAACGGCTTATATCGGCGAGCGCATCCTGGCGCTGGAAGCAATGCGTCCGGGGCTGGGTGAAACGGTGTACGCCGTGCTGCAGTGGGCCGGGTACGGAAGCATGCTCCTGTTCACGTTCCAGCATGTGTTCGAAAACCTGCCGTTTCTCTACCACTTCGATGAGCGGGAAGACGAGGAAACGGAAGAGGGCGAAGGTGACGACGATGCCGACTCCGATGCCGATTCCGAGTTCGAAGGAATGCCGACGAAGAAGCAACTGCTGGAAGGCCTGCCGCAATGGGTCGGTTCACCGGAACTGAAGCTCACGCCGGCGCAACTGAAACGGATGATCGGTCAGGCTTCGACGCCCGATTGGGCCAAGGAGATCCTGCGATCGACGCTGGCAATTGCCGACCTGTGGGAAGAAGGCGCCTATAAGCTGGGCGAGTTCACCTACCGTGACCAGGAGCCGGTGTACACGCTGGCGGTAGTGCGGTTTAACGAGCAGGACACGATGGGAAGAATCCTCGACGATTACTTCTACATGGCCAATGCTTCAAGCGATTCCTATACGCAGTCCTCGCATTTCGAGCTCGTCGGCCACGACGATATCGAGTGCTTCCGGAGATGGTGGAAGGGAATCCTGAACGGCTTCCGGCTTGTCAGGCACATCGACACGCTGCTGCATCAACTCTGTAACGGCACTTTTCGCCATGGTGGTTAGCTGGCGCCGCTGTACCCTCGACGCTCGCCAAGCCTTCCTTCAACTTCACCCCAAGCCCTCGGTCAACCCGAGGGCTTTTTCTTTGGTTGGGCTGGATACATGAGGGTGCAGCAGTAGGCGCTAACTCTACTTTCGGACGGACATATCAGGGAGAACATCCGGTTCTAGCGTCTGTAGCTGACGCGCCGCGGAGCGGATTATAGCGACAAGAAAAAAGCCCGCGCATGGCGGGCTGGATGGTGCGGCTGCGTGGATCAGGTGGCGTCGCGCTTGGCGAACTTGCGGCGCGATGCGGCCAAGCCGAGAAGGCCAAGACCGATGATGGCAACCGAACCAGGTTCAGGCACGTCGCTGCCTTGGGCCGGTGCGCCAGCCGTGGCGATGTTGAGTACCAGGGACGCATTACTGTTCTGCGCTTTGGCTGCGGAGAAGTCAATGGTGATGCTATGAGCGGTGAAGCTGAAGTTGTCTACGACACTGCCTTCGAACTTCGGGCTATTCGACCCGAGCGACAAGCCAGTGATCACGTCATCGAAACCGCTGAAGACGTATTTGCCGAGATTGGCAAAGGTGTAGTTGGAATTTGGCACACCCGGAGCGGTGATGGTCAGCGTGCTCAAGTCGAAATTGAAGTTCAGTAGCCCGTTGACAGCAGTGAACTCAGGGATGCTGCCGGTGCTGATGACCGCAGACGCCTTGTCCAGCGAAGTACCGGTCGCGGTGATGGTGTCACCGATCAGCGAAGCATGCGCGCCAGTGGAAAAGCCTACGGCGGCCACGAGACCTGCGAAAACCAGTTTTTTGAATGCGTTCATTGAAGCTCTCCAAGTAATTTGCTTTCTCTTTCCTATGCGAAAAGCATGCCAGAAAGTAAATATTTATTTAAATCAATGATTTGGAGAAACTCTTTTCGATGCATGTTGCGGCAGTGTAAATATTTCCGACAGAGAACTTTCTTCCGTCATCCCGCTAAAGCTGCCATCGCGAAGGGATGGCGCTTGCCCGCCTTGTCTTAGCGCTCCCTCTTATCGCCCGGCGTTTCCCATTTCCCCTGTACCTGGTCTATCCGCTCTTTCGCGGAACTCTCTTCAACGCTTTTCTCTGAAAGGTCATCACATGGATGTCAATCTGTATCAAACCACGCCGACATACTCGCTGCTGCACGCGATCCTGATGTATGGCTCGGGCTCCGGCAGCGTCGATCTGGTCACCATCAACAACGTTGTCCAGACCGAGGCCGGTCCGGTCATCGGCGAAGGTCGGGCGGCAACCAAGGCCGGGCTGCTGGATATGCTCGACTGCGTCAAGGAAGCCGTGCGCAAACCGCTCGAGCTGCTGCACCCGAATGTCATCGCGCAAAACGATGGCTGCATGGTGTGGTGGGAAGAAGCGGCGTCGCGGCGCATCGTCTTCCATTCGAAGGAGATCGGCAAACGGGCCGCAGTCGTATCGCATCCGCCGTTGCTGTTCGCCGTGAATGACGGGAGCTGGTACGTCTTTGCTCTCGCGGAAAACAAGCGGCCAACCGCCGACACGGTGCTTCACGTTGCTCCGTACTTCAACGTCTGGAGCGGCGGCTTGATCTGTACCGGGTCGACGAAAACACCCACACGGGAAGACGCGAACAACCCGGATCGCTGGACTCATGCGTTTTTCGAGTCCGCCTTCACCCATCCCAACATCCACGAAAAGAACAAGCTGGTCCTCTGGGAAACCGGTTGCTATGCGTTCTGGCGCGACGTGTTGGATGGGAAGTTCTCTGCATTCCCTAATGAAGTCCTGGTGAGCATGAACGTCACCGTGAAATCCCTGTTAACGAAACTCAAATAAGGAAATCCCATCATGCTTAACCGTATCGATGCAGCACTCCAGTCGGCTACCCCGACTGTCATGGTGCCTCGCCATGAACCGTTCGTCCCGATGGCGCACACTGGCCATCGCTTTCTGGCAGCGGCCGACGGCCTCTGGCTCGAAGCCCGCCGCGCATGGCTGTATTTGCGCTGGAAGCTGGCCAAGCAGTCGCAGGTGGCCATGCCGTACGGCGCGATCGAGCCTGTTGTCCAGGTGCAGAAAGTGCCGGGGCATTTGGTGGAAGACTTCATCGCGTTTGCGAAGGAAGTGTGTCCGCTGGAATGCGCCGCGTGGATCGTCTGGAATGCCGTCACCAACCAGTGCAAGCTGGTGAAGATGGTGCCAACGTCGGTGTCCAATGCCTCGGTGCAGTTCGTCCGGCCGGCGCTGGCGGAAAACGAGCACCTGGTTGTCGATTTGCACTCGCACGGTCGCATCCCGGCGTTCTTCTCTTCTGAGGACAACCGGGATGACTGCGGCGAGTTCAAGGTCGCCGGCGTCTTTGGTCGGGTCGACGGCGAGCTCGAATGCCGCTTCCGTCTGTGCGCCAATGGTCTGTACATCGACATGGGCAAACGCTGGGAGGGGAAATAATGGCTAGCCATCAGTTCCATCCCGACCTGCTCAGGCGTCAGGTCCGCGTCGCCGTCATCGGCGCCGGCGGCACTGGCTCGCAGTTGATGAACAACCTGGCACGGCTGCATCTGGCGCTGCTGGCGCTCGGTCATCCGGGCGGTCTGCATGTCACCCTTTGGGATGACGATGTGGTCAGCGCAGCGAACGTTGGACGGCAGTCGTTCTATCCGGTCGATATCGGTGCGGCGAAAGCCTCCACCATCGTCAACCGGCTGAACCTCGGCTTTCAGTTGAACTGGTCGAGCAGGGTGCGGCGCATCGATGCTGGTAGCGACCTTGACCGGGCCGACATCATCATCGGCTGCGTCGACAACCGCAAAGCCCGACTGGCCATCCTGAAGGCGGCGGATCGTAACCGGGTGCTGTACTGGCTCGATTGCGGCAACCGGCTCGGTGACGGGCAGGTGGTACTGGGCGAAGTCTGCCCGCTACGCGCCAAGCAGCGAAAGGAACTGCGCCTGCCGCATGCGGCCGACCTGTATCCGGAGCTGATCGATCCGTCGCTGGATGCTGAAGACGATGTGCCCAGCTGCTCGTTGGCTGATGCCCTCGAAAAGCAGGCGCTGTTCATCAACACTTTGGTGGCGATGTTTGCCTGTAACGTCCTGACCGAGCTTTTCCGGCATGGACAAATCACGTACCACGGCGTGTTCGTGAACCTGAAGTCGGGGAGGACCTCCCCGCTGCAGGTGAGCGAAGACGTGTGGAAGCGATTCGGCTATGCGGTACCAGCCGCAAAGAAAAGGGCTCCCCGAGCCAAGAAGAAGCCGCAAGGCCAGCCGGCGGAGGCGTGATACCAGCCTCTTCCAGCCAGCCATGCAGCTCCAACCTACCCAGCCCCGGTTCGATTCGTCGACCGGGGTTTTTCTTTTTCGTGTTCGCCCTATCAAAGCCGGACGGCAACCAGAAATTACTGTCGAGTTTGATGAAATGCAAATTGCTTGCGCAAAACATGTGTCGGAGCAATTTACAGATTTAATATTCTTGCATATTGCTAACAGGCTAGTGGACTGTATTTCATGAAACTTTTCCGGGTGGCACAGAACTTGATTAAGCATTGCTAGGCATAACAATTACTCAACGGTAATTGGCTGCAAATTGAGCGGTAAACCCCTTACAGACTGTGCGTGCAAAGCTAACCAAATATCCCCGGAGGTAGCATGAAAAAGTTCATTCAGAAAAGCGTACTGGCAGCAGCGGTAACCGGTGCAATGGCCCTGGCGAGCTCGGCCGCAATGGCGCAGACCTTCCCTGACTTCACGGTCAACGAAGGCTCGGTCGCCGGCGCCACTGCGAATACCTTCACCGCCGATAAAGTCACCGGCAATTACACCGAAGTCATCTCGTTTGGCGCAAACAACTCCTTCAATGTGTCGCTGCTGTGGAATGCCGGCCAGTTCGTGGCCAATAACGGCACCAGCCCGGTCGCTACCCAACTGGGCCAGAGCGGCTCGACGATCGCGCAGCAATATGGCCTGTACGCGCTGTACACCGGCAGCGGCACCTACAACACTGGCGCCGATGGCAAGACGGTCTTCAACTTCACGCCGGGTGGCGCGCTGTCCGTGTACATCGATCCGAACACGAACACGACCTTTGGCCAGCCGTCGAACGGCTCGACCGCCTGGACCACCGGCAGCAGCAGCGACGATTACCTGATCGCCACCGGCACGCCGAAATCTGGCCAGGGCACCCTGGACCCGACGCTGTCGACCTGCGGCAGCAGCAACGGCATCAACTGCGGCAGCTTCGGCTCCTCGACCAGCTTCGCGCTGACCGCACAAGGCAGCCAGTACTTCACCTCGCCGAACCCGTTCTACAACGTGTCGTTCCAGTCCGGCCAGTTCAACAACATCCCGCTGACCGGTACGCAAACCGTCAATGGTTCGATGGACGTCACCTTCGGCAATGCCGTGCCGGAACCCGCCAGCGTCGCCCTGGTCGGTCTGGGCCTGATGGGTCTGGGCCTGTCCCGCCGCAGGAAGCAAGCGTAAGTTCACCCGCGGCTCTTTCGAGAGCCAGTAACACGGCGCCCGGCGAAGACAGTCCCCGGGCGCTTTTTTTAGGTTCATCACCGATTTCCGGGGAACGCTGCGCGGATTTTCAGGAAGAAGTAATAGTCATCACGGTAGCCGTAGGCCATACGCTTGATTACTTTGATCCGATTGTTGATCCCTTCCACCAGATTTGTGCCCAACGGCCAACGCGTGTGCGCCAGAATGCCGGCCAGGTATGGCTTCAACCGCCGCGCAAATTGACAGAGAGGCCCGATCCCGCTGCTGATGGCGCGCTCGTACCAGTCTTCCCAGAAGCGCATCGCATATCCTCTGTGCCGGTAGTTCCATAAGGCTTTCAGGTCGTCTTTCAGTACGTAGACCGTCATCAGTGCCTGATTGGCCGCGAGCAGCTCATTGAGCCGGATCTGGTCATTCTCTCGGATGACGTTCTCGCGATTGCGTAGCAACAGCCAGCGGGACGACTTCACCACCTTGCGAGCAGCGCGGTCGCCACGTAGGCGATTCGCTTCGTCCACCCGTACGCGGTCGATGACCTCGCGACCGTATTTGGCGACAACGTGGAATAGGTCATAGACGATCTCGGCCTGTGGGCAATGCATACGCACTTCCAGATCGTATGCAGTGTTCATGTCCATGACTGCAGCTCGCAGCTGAGCACAGCCTTGCGCGCCAAGCAGCTCAAAGAACGGGCGGATCTCCTCACGCGAACGGCCTCGCCCGACCCATAGCACCCGCTTGCTGGCCGGTTCCACAATGCCCGTGGCATAGCGGTGCCCTTTCTGGATAGCGAACTCATCCATGGCGATGATTGTTACGCCGCTCAAATCGACCGGTCCGAGTTCGCGTTCCAGCGTCCGTAAGTCGATGCGCTTCACGGCCGTCCAGGACAGGCGATAGAACTCGGCGACATGGCGTACTGACATGACCTTGCACAGCCGAGCGACGCTCGCTGCCAGCCGCGTTGTTACCCGTGCATAGGGAGCGAGCCAGTCCAGCCGCTCCAACCGTGGTCCGCAATGCCCGCAAGCCATGCGGAGCCGGGTGACGACCAGTTCAACAGGCACTTCGAACACCGGCAGATCGCGCACCCGCCGTTCAGTCTTGTCATGAACCGCATTGACGCGCCGGCCACAGCCACTGCAACAGCGACGTGAGCGAGTCTTTGGCTCAAGTCGCATGACGCACCAACGCTGTCCAGAGCGGGTTTCCTCCCAACTATCCCGTAAGAGATAGCCTTCCCAGCAGCCAAGCTGCGCAGTTATATCGCGTAATGCCAACTTCTACCTTCCATCCATTATTATTGCGTTATTACAATAACAGTGGACTGGATTGAGGCTTTGGCAGAATTCACTTTCCGACCGGGTCCGGCCATGACCGGACTTTCATAGGGCAAGGCGAATACGCCCGCTTTCACGCTACGAGCAGATATTCAGTTTTGAGAAAGCCGAGTGCCTAAAGCACTCACGTCTTCGAAGTGCATGTTCCAGGAGCTTCTTTGATGGCTAGCCAAACGGTGACAGTTTCTTGGGTATCGCACGCCAAGCCAGTGCCTTTTGTACTTTTTGAGCTAAATCGTGCAATTGAAAGGGTTTGCGCAAGACCATCTCGGAATCAGTCACAGCAGTAATGGCGTGCAGATCAGCATAGCCTGTTGCGATGATTACCGGCAGATCCGGATATACTCTACGAGCGCGCTTTACCAATTCTGCACCTGTCATATTTGGCATCAAGAAGTCGGTAATCAATAAATCGGGCTTGACGGATTCAATGCTGTCGAGCCCCGCTTGGGCATCCTCCGCATGCGCGACCTGGTACCCAAGAATTTCCAAACTTTCGACCATAAACTGTCGAACACGCACGTCATCCTCAACCACCAGAATGCATATGCGTTGATCATTATGGTCGACGTTTACATCACCCCGCAGTACCGGCTCCGCCATGTCTTCAGGTTGAGCAAACGGCAGCCAGATCTCCACTGTTGTGCCGACGCCGACTTCACTCCGGATTTTTACAGTACCACCTGACTGCTGGGCAATTCCATACACCTGGCTCAACCCCAGCCCCGTTCCCTTTCCGTGCGGCTTCGTCGTGAAAAATGGATTGAAGACCTTGCCAATTATTTCCGGGTTGATTCCTTCTCCAGTGTCTGTTACTGAAATCACCGCATAGTCTCGACCAGACGTTAAGTCGACAGTGGCAGGCTTTTTTGCGGTACCGATGATCACCGTGCCGGTATCGCGCATCGCATCCTTGGCGTTGATTGCCAAATTGAGCACTGCCAACTCGATCTGATGCGGATCTGCTTTAACGGGCGAAAGGTCTGCTGCCAATTCCAACCGAACTTGCACGTTGGAACCAAGGGACGAAGACAGCAAATCTTCCACGCCTTCCAAGGACATATTCAGGTCGAACGATTTCAGATTGAGGGGCTGCGCACGCGAAAACGCCAGTAACTGACCTGTCAATTTTGCGCCTTGACCTGCCGCCTTTCGAATCGTATTTACCATCCGCTTTATACGATCATTACCTGTAAGCAAATCAATTAGGTCGGCGTTACCCTGAATGATGCTCAACAGATTGTTAAAATCATGAGAGATCCCACTGGTAAGATGGCCCAAGGCTTCCATCTTTTGCGTTTGCACCAGGGCGATTTGCGCACGCTCACGCTCGGCCATTTCCTGCATTAATCGGTTATTTGCCTGTGCAAGCTCTGTCGTGCGTTCGGCGATGCGACTTTCAAGGGTCTCGTTGAGACGGATACGTTCCTGGAGATCGGCACGGGCCTGGTATTGTCGCCTGCGCGCACGCAGTGTCGATGCTGCGGCGGTACGCAAAGTGTCGGCATTGATAGGGCGCTCAAGCAAAATGACATTGCCTAACTTTTGGATCACGGCGTTCGAACCCGGTCCGGCTTTGCCATTCCTCGGAGACATCAAGACGACAAATGGGAAATCCGACCACGATGGCTGCCGCGCCAGCGTATCGACCAACGGTTCGATGTCAATGCCGTGCAGGGCTTCTTCCACAATCAGTGCAGCTCCAGTCGGCGATTCGAGCTGCTGCAACAACTCGTTGTAGTCAACGCATACTGTGCAATAAGTACCGACCCTGTTCAAAACCTGTTCGATGACCTGCGCATCCCTACCTTGTGGGGCCAAGATGAGGATGCGCTCCTCATCCTTATGCTCCCGTAACATTGTTTTCTTTCTGCACACTCATCATTGGCGTTTCGCCACGATATGTCGGCAGGCCTGTCAACACTCCCTCAAAACCTTCAAGTGCCGCGCCGATCTCAATGCCCTTGGCAGCAAAACGCAACTCATGGATTGATTGTGCGTGGTCATTAGTGCGACTTTTTATAACAGTAATGGCCCGGCGCATAAGTCCGTTAGCTTCGAAGAAGCGAAGCAGCACAGTCGCGTCGCTAAGGTAACTGAGGTCAACTTCGCTGCGCACCTCGCCGATTAGACCGTGCTGACCCAGTACCAAAACAGTCGTAATGCCTTGTTGATTTAAGTACGCCAGCAATTCGTGCATTTGCAACGTCAGATACTTTTCTCCGGGCATCGCCTGCAAATAAGCGTTCAGACTGTCAATAACGATAAAGCTCACACCAATGTTTTCAACCGAATCGCGCAGCATATGGGCAAACTCACCAGGCGCCAGCTCGGCTGGATCAATATGTTTGATCAGCAATTCACCGCTATCAATGTAGGGGCGAATATTCATTCCAAGCGCTGCACTGCGTGCAAACAACGTACCGAGTCCCTCGTCAAACAGATAAAGGGCAGCACGTTCGCCACGTTCGAGAGCTGCTAAGACCGCCTGTATGGAAAGCGTCGTTTTACCGATGCCTGACGGTCCTACAAACAGCGTGCTTGTACCTGGCACCAGTCCTCCACCTAAGAGTTCGTCCAATCCCGAGGAGCCGGTAGAGCGTATTACTGGAGAGAAGTCCCTTCCATGTTCAGCAGCAATAAGGCGCGGAAATACCATAATTCCACCGGTATCAAGAATGAAGTCATGATAGCCACCGCGGAACTTGATGCCCCGCATTTTCACGACATTCAGGCGTCGCCGCTCTTTGCCAAATTCTTGTGCCAATTGCTCTAGTGTAATCACGCCGTGTGCGATGCTGTGCAGTTGCTGGTCACCCGGCTCCGCTGTTTTGTCGTCCAGCAAAATAACAGTACATTTTCGAGTAGAGAAATAATTCTTAATCGCTAAAATCTGACGGCGGTAGCGTAATGGATTTTGTGCCAAAAGGCGCATTTCGGACAAGCTATCGAATACGACACGCGCCGGACTTACCCGGTCCACCTCGTTCATAATGCTCTTCGTCGTTTCGCCGAGTTCGAGTTCCGACGGATGCAGAATTGACTGTTCAGAATCGGGATCAAGACCCACGTCATTGACAAGCTGAAATAAAGACAAGTTGTCAATCGACCACCCATGGCTGTCAGCGATCTCTTGCAATTCTTCCGCAGTTTCGGACAAGGTGATGTACAGGCCTTTTTCGCCGTTTCGAACGCCTTCCATAAGGAACTGAAGGGCCAATGTCGTTTTGCCGGCGCCCGGAGAGCCTTCTACCAAATACACGCGGTTTTGCGACAATCCGCCGCATAAAATGTCGTCCAGTCCTGGCACGCCGGTGCGAACGCGAGGGGATGTTTTGACATTTTTTTCAGAATGCAAGCGGTTACTCATGGGTGATCTTATTTTCCAAAGGGCAATATCAGATCCGAAGCAGAAAGCAAACGGAAAAGAGCGTCAAGCGGTAGATTGTAGCCGGAGTTAGCCGGTCAGCTAGTACACGACCGGCATCCGCTTCGCGCTGCGTAAAAGACCTTGAGAATGTGCCTTTGACGGGATGATCTGAGTCAAACCTGGCTATTGCCTATCGGCATCTGCCAGCAAAACCAGAGAGTCGTTGCGCGGATCAATTCTTGGAGTCGGAAAGCGAGGGTGCGTTCAATACGGCCAATATCAAGTCGTTGAATATGGGCAAAGGTGTAGAACCGGCGCGGAATATTCTCACCTATAGAGTCAAACAGTGCGGACAGATGCCCGCCGATTGGCGTGGCTTTTCATTGAAGGGTTTGATTTGATTGTCCGGTGTCCTGCCAGGAGGGGACACTCAAGAAATCCGCCTGAAGGGCTGCAAGGGGTCGAACTTTCGCATTGCTCCCGGAACCACAGCTGACCGTCCTTGGTTCGTTTCTCATCCCCTCAAATCGGCGAAGAACCTTTTTTTATCTATACCCATTTCACGCCACCAGGCGCGGCACGGCTACGGTATGTCAGCTTCAGGCATTGCAACGGGGGTTTTGCGGTGCGCGTACACCTGCTCCCAAGGCCGGGTTTAGCGACGGCGGCCGTATCATTTTTGCCGATCGCTCAAGCGACTGCCATCGGATGATGTCGCTTCGGATAGGGCAGGCCAGGACCGATGCGCGCGCGGACAAGTCGGCGTTCCAGCTTGTTCCCGCAACCCCATGCATAGACCCAGTTTCCCGGATGCCGCAGTCTTGTGAACGCTTCCGAAGCGAGCGCGCGACGAACATAGGCTGCCGGATCTTCTCCCCATTGCCGCTCCGGTGCGCCGGCCGCCAGCAACTGGCGATACGCGTACGCCGAGCCGCTTTCATCATTCCGGATCTTCGAAAGACTCCGTTCGCTGATCACTTGCCCGGTGCGCGACAGGATTAGCGTCCGTGGCGACGAGCGTCCGAGTAGGCTTGCCGATGACGCCATGTAGATCGAACCGACATGGCCCGGCTTCACGACGTTGCCCTGCGCATCCATGCGCGGTAGCGGATCACAGTAGCTGACCACTGCCCTGATCTTTGTTTCGCGCTGGA
Organism: Noviherbaspirillum pedocola; assembly: GCF_016632335.1. GTDB lineage: Bacteria > Pseudomonadota > Gammaproteobacteria > Burkholderiales > Burkholderiaceae_D > Noviherbaspirillum_A > Noviherbaspirillum_A pedocola. The sequence goes on along the minus strand of NZ_JAEPBG010000015.1, from coordinate 90,983 downwards.
GCATGCGGTTAGCGGCCGCGATGAAATACGATTCTCCGTTGCCCTCAACAACGTCGGTACAGACGAAGCGACCCAACTCCACGCCTGTCTCCATATCCGCCTTCAGGTATTTGGAAAGCGCAGCGCTTTGCATCGGCACCGAGAAGATTGCAGCGCCAACCAGTGCCTCGGCCTCGAAGGGCATCTTGCGCATCAAACCGACCCGCAGCCGGGCGGGCGGCATCGAGCCGGCATAGTGATTCGCCACGCAGAATGCCTTCGCATCGGATTCGGATAGCAGCACGACTTCGTGTCGCTCCGGCCGAAATGGTTCGCCGGCTGGCCGGAAGCTCATGCGCCGCCGCGTCCACCGCTGGCAGGCAATCGCCTCTTGGGAGCGGGCTGGCTCGTTGATCGTAATGCTGTCAAAGGACAGGGATAGTTGGCCCATAGGGAACCTGGCACTTGCGCGTGTTAGTTGCTGATCGGCAAAGTATAGCGTTGATACCAACGGTGTCAACAAGCGCCAGCAACGGAGCGCCCACGCTCAGCACGAACCGATATCGGTCAGCGGCTATCGGGCTTTGCCGGCCTTCTTCATCAGGGCGGTGTGCTTTTCTTCTACCAGGCGGCGCAGCACATCGTTGCGGTTCGCCCCGTAGCCCCACTCGATCAGGTCCTGTAGCTTCTGCAACTCTTCGGCAGTACGGAATCGAACCGGAAAGGCAGCGCCGCCGGCGGCCTTGATCTCGTCACCGAGGCGCTGACTACGCTCGGTGCGGGTTCGGTCATAGGTTTTTTTCTCGGCCATGGATCGCGGTCATATAGGTTCGCGCCCAGTATAGCGTTGGTCTCAACGGGGTCAACGTCCACGCAGCCGCTTCTCCTCGTTCCGCCTTCCACTCTCCTGTTGGTCATTCCTTATTCGCCCGGCGAACTCTCGCTTTGGGAAATCACGTCTCGACCCTCAACCCACCCCGTATCCAGGTTCCCGCAAGGACCGGATATGACCTCTCAGGAGAAGCATCATGAACCATTTGCAGTCCGTGACTGCCGGACGATCACAACATGATCTGTTTGGCGAAATCCCTGTTGTATCGAAAGCGGTACGGCCGAAGCTGGCCCCCGTGAAATCGCACAAGTCGGTGCCGGTGTTCTCGGGCGGCCTCTTTGCCCTGAATGACACCGTCTGCCCCGAGCGTTTCAGTGCTGTTTTCCACTCAGGCGGATCGGCATATTTTGACGCCCTTGGCCTGATCACGGCTGGCAAGGATGTTGGCGTCGTGGCCGATCTGATCCGGCCGCGCGTCATGCATCTGCTGAAGGACTACCTGTCTCGCAGCGGGAAGTGCTTCGTTGACTCCGGCGCGTATGGCAGGTTCGCCAAATGGAAGGAGGGGAAGGCAACCACGCCGCTCGCCGATTTCCAGAAGGTTTTTGCTGCCTATGACGCGCTCGTCGACGGCCTGCCCCAGGCGCATCGCTTCAACCTGGCGCTGGTGATGCCGGATGTGCTCGCGCATCCGGAATGGTCGCTGGAACTGCTGCAGGAACATCGCAGCAGGATTGGCGAGTACATCGCCGCCGGCGTCAATGTCATTGTCCCGCTTCAGAAAGGACAGACACCGGCCGGCGTAACGGCTGAGACGGTAGCGGACATCCTTGGCACGCGGGACATCACGCTTGGCATTCCCAGTGCGGCAGCGGCAATGGCGTTATCCGATATCGCCACCATCCGCGGCTTCAGTCGCTTCCACATCCTCGGGCGCGCTTCGATGGGCCTGCCGTTGTTCAGGATCGCGTATGCCTTCCTGGAAAACTGCCCCGGCGCCATGGTTTCCTGTGACGCGAACCAACTGCGCAAGGAGACAATGTCGATCAGCCATGAGCATGGCAGGTTGATCGAGGAGCGCGAAGACGAGGCTTGGGAAGGATCGTTCGATCCGACCGAGCTGATGTACGAGGTGGTGTGCGGCCGCGGCTGGATGACCGAGCGCAGTGTGAAGGCGATCGCCAGCTTCTACGGCGTGCACGAGCCCAAGGCCGTCAGGCTATGGGTCCGAACGCACCGCAGTAGCGCTGAGGGGCTCAGGGACCTGGTCGACGCCATCGATCCGGAGTGGAACATGCTCTGGGCCTGCGGCTTGCACCATGTCTTCGGTGAAGCGGCGTTGAAGGCGCTGTCCGCGCGCATGCGGGCCGTCGCAGTGGCCACCGTGTTCGACGGTGGCGAGCAGCAGGACAACGCGCTGGCGCTGGCCGCGTAGGAGGGGATGATGAAAGTCTCGATCATCACTTCTTGCACCGGTAAGAAAACGGCCTCGCCTCCGAACCAGCTCACGCAGGCTGACTTCGCAAAGGGCGCAAGCCACATCAGAAGCCGGGAAGCCGAGCTGGCGCAGTGGATGCGGCCCGCCGTGGCGCTGTATTCGGGCGAGCAGCATGTGCGTCTGATGCGCGGCGTTCACGCGGCAAGGGAACAGGGCGCGGCGGTCAGCGTCTCGATCCTGTCAGCCGGCTATGGCCTCATCCCGGAGGAGCAGCTTATCGCCCCGTACGAGATGACGTTCAATGGCATGAAGAAAAAGGAAAGCCACGCATGGGCCACCATGCTCGGCATCCGGGAAAGCATCCGTGCGGTGCTGGATACCGACGCGGACCTGGTCCTGATTCTTCTTGGAGAACGCTACCTACAAGCGTGCGGTTTCGACGCCATCACGCAACTGCGCTCACCAACGTGGGCATTGTGTGGAACAGCTTCGGCAAAGCAGTTCTCGCCGGCGTTCCAGCTGGTGAAGCTCAGGCAAAGCGACACCAGTGGCTACGCCTGCGGCAACATCGGGCTCAAGGGGGAAGTCGCTGCCCGCATCCTCGAAAACCTCCATCGCGGGCCGGATGAAGCGATCCGGCATGTCATGGCGCTGGCTGCCTAGTTTTAATCGCGGTACCACGCTCTCGATCTTCACCGATCGGGAGCGTTTTTCTTTTGCGGCACGGCTTGTGCGCCCGTGTTTCGCATCTCCTCGAGCAAGCGCAACTCCGGCCTCGGCCGGAATCACCCATTCACTCTCGGAGAAATCCATGCAAACGAAATATTCAGTCGCAGACATCGAAGCAAACGGAGTACAAGCCAGCGGCACCTTCCACGGAACCCATCGCAAGGGCTGGCTAATGAACATGGACGAGTTCGTGGACTATGCCGGCTATGCCCAACTGGTGATCCCGGTGACGGAAGCCACCGACCTGATCATTGGCGACTGGTCGGCGCAAACCACGGAGGCAAAGCGGCTCCACGCAGTGCTCGAGTTCCAGCGCGATGTGCAGTTCCCGCGCTTCTCGATGAAGAAAGGCGAGAAATGGGGATTCGTCGTGTACAAGAAATGGCACGACGCGCTGAAAGCCATCGAAGCGGGCGAGCGGTTTGCGTTCGCCGGCGGCCAATGCCTCGCGCAGGATGTCGCCATTGTCTATATCGGTCCCGGCAATATCGAGTATTCCCGGGCAGCGGGATACATCAAATAACGCTACAGCAGCGCAATCCGTCTTTAACCCCAACACCGCCCACGATCTTCGGATCGTGGGCTTTTTCTTGCGCGTTCAGAAAGGAGATGCGTCAAAACAGTGCGGCGGACGCGACATTTTCGTAATTATTGAGCACGGTCAATTTATTTACGAAAGGAAACACCAAGAATGGCCGGTTTCCCATGTCGATACATACGCGCTATGTATTGCTTTTCTTATACGAGGAGCGATGTGCGCCTAGCCGTACCTATCCATACCGCATCTGCTGCATCTTTTATAACTTTAAAACTGAAACAAGATGAGAATTGCAAATCTGAAAATTGGTATGCGACTTGCGCTCGCCTTCGCTGCTGTATTGATCCTCATGGCCTCAATGGTGGTGACTGGCATTTGGGAGCTGTCGCGCGTCATGGACGCCAAACAAGCCGTAAAGGAAGACGGCACCAAGCAGCAATTGGTCACCGAGTGGCTGGGCGTCACGAGCGCCAACGCCGTACGCACCTATGCCAGGATCAAGAGCAATGATGCCGAAGACCAGCGGTATTTCGCAGACGGCATGGAGCAAAGCCGCGACCGCAACAACAAGATCCAGAAGCAGCTCGAGGAACTTGTCAAAAGCGAGGAAGGCAAGCGACTGCTTGCCGACATCACAGCGCAGCGCGCGAAGTATCTAGATATCCGCAACAGTCTCTTTGCATTGAAAGAATCGGGCAAGGCGGATGCGGCCGACATCAGTGCGCGCTCGCAAAAAGAGATGCTGCCGGTGATGAATGCCTATCTGAACGCGATGCAGGCTCTTCTCGACCATCAGAAAAAGCGTCTTGAGGAAACCGATGCAGCCATGGAGAAGGTGTACGGTGAGGCGAAGACCCTCCTGATCGGATTTGCCATCGTGGGCCTGGCAGTCAGCGCCATCCTTGGCTGGCTGCTCTCACGCAGCATTACCGTGCCGCTAACCGGCGCCGTCGGCATTGCCGAGAAAGTCGCGTCGGGCGATCTGACTGCCGACATCGAGATCAAGTCCAAAGACGAAGTGGGCGCGCTGATGACCGCTCTCAAGACCATGAATGCCAGCCTGCTGAAGACGGTTTCCGAAGTCCGTCTGAGCACCGACACCATTGCGACCGCCTCCAGCGAGATCGCCAGCGGCAATATGGACCTGTCTTCCCGCACCGAGCAGCAAGCCTCCTCGCTCGAAGAAACCGCGTCGTCGATGGAAGAACTGACGTCGACCGTGAAGCAGAATGCGGACAATGCGCGTCAGGCCAACCAGTTGGCGCAGACCGCGTCGGAAGTGGCCAGGAACAGCGGTGCGGCGGTGTCCCAAGTGGTGTCGACAATGGCGGAAATCGATGCCGCGTCGAAGAAGATCGCCGACATCATCACGACCATCGACGGCATCGCCTTCCAGACCAATATCCTGGCGCTGAATGCGGCGGTGGAAGCGGCGCGCGCCGGCGAGCAGGGCAGGGGCTTCGCCGTGGTGGCCAGCGAAGTGCGCAGTCTGGCGCAGCGCTCGGCCGCGGCGGCGAAGGAAATCAAGGAACTGATCAACAGCTCCGTGGAGAAGGTCGATGCCGGCACGCAGCAGGCGGCGCTGGCGGGCAGCACGATGGATGAGGTGGTGAACAGCGTGCAGCGCGTCACCGACATGATGGCCGAAATCACTGCGGCCAGCGCCGAGCAGAGCGCCGGCATCGAGCAGGTGAATCAGGCGGTGGCACAGATGGATCAGGTGACCCAGCAGAACGCGGCGCTGGTGGAAGAAGCCGCTGCCGCAGCCGCCTCGCTGCAGGAACAGGCGGCAAGCCTGGCACAGGCCGTGAGCGTGTTTCAAGTGTCGAGCAGCGCCGCTGGCTTGGCCGCACCGCACACCGCGCCCCGCATGGCGGTGAAGTCCTCCGTTCCGGCCCGCTCTCTTGCGCGGCCATCGGGCTCGCGCGTGCTGGCCAGCGTGCAGCGCTCGCCTGTGCCTGCGCATAGCGGCGAGGAATGGGCGGAATTCTGAATCCTTCCGCGTGACGAGAAACCGGCCTGAGAGCCGGTTTTTTTTCGCCCGCGCCGCAATGGTTTCGCAAAACTGCAACACGCTTGAAATAATTCGTGTATAGAAACTGCAACTGTGGGAATATTGACGAAAATCAACATAATTAAATTCAGGGATACAAGGGCAATTGGCTGCCGCTGCCATTCGGGTCGGCCGGCGCCATCCCCTCTACTATGAAAACCGCATTGCTTCACGATGACGCCAGTCGGGCCGACGAGGTCTGTCACATGCTGGCCGAGGTGGCGTTGGACTGCGTGCCGGTCACGGCGATCAGCGAGGTTCTGGAGAAGCATCGGCGTGAGCCGTTTCATCTGATCCTCGTGCAGTGGCAAAACGAAAGAGAGGTTCCGGGCCTGGTGCGGCTACTGCGGGAAAGCCTGCCCGCCACCGTGCCGATCTTTTGTCTTTTTCGAGGGGCCGATGAAGAAGCGCTCGTCGACGCGCTCGCGGCCGGGGCGGATGGCTACGCGCTCAAACCGATACGCCGCACGGATCTGGTGCTCAGGCTTCGTGTGCTCATGCGTCAGGCATACCCCTTGTTGGCGGTTGAAGAAAAGCTGCATTTTGGCGATTTCATGTTCGAGACGCGCCGCAGACGCATCACGCGCGCAGGCGAGCCGATCACTGTGACAAGCAACGAATTCGATCTGGCGCTGCTGTTGTTTCGCCATCTCGGCCGGCCGTTATCCCGGGCTTTCCTCATGGAAGAGGTGTGGCGAAGCGAACCGGGCCAGCAATCCCGGACGCTGGACACCCATATGTCTCGCGTGCGCACCAAGCTGCATCTCGTCCCCGAGCATGGCTATCGGCTGGCGACGATTTACGGCTACGGTTATCAGCTGACCCAGATAGCCCCGGACGAAAATACACCAGGCGTGTCCGCGCACACCACGCCCGACTCTGCGACTTCCTGACCTGTATTTCTCCATTTGCTGATCAGCGTTTGCATTTCCTTGTGGCGCATCTCGGTAGGTCCGATCAATCCCTGGCTCTGCCAAGGGCCAAACATCTACCCGACCTCACAAGTAGCTTTCCCATGCAAGGCAATGTCCGCAATCCCCACGCACCCGTCGCAGAAGAGCAGGATTGGCAGCCGGTGTATTCCCGCTGGCGCCATGGCGGCTGGTACGTCCACAATGTCCGCCGTCCGGGCGGTGCCTGCGGCTGTGTGAGCAACAACTACCCTGACGAAAAATGGCGCATCGTCTGCGACCACAGGCGTCGCGATCTTGGCGGTCCCGGCGACCATACGTATCCGACGCGGGATGCCGCCGCGCGGGCCGAGCTTGCGCTGGTCAACGCCATGCACCCACCGAAGTAACTTCTCAACCTCACTGCCCGCGCTTTCCTCACTCGAGGAATGACGCGGGTTTTTTCTTTTCCTGCCTGATTTTTCTTGCTGGTCCCTGTTTGTCATCTCCTTGTCGCAAGTAGAACGCCGGCGTTAGCCGGTTCCGTGACTCACATCCTTAACCTTCAAGGAGAAACGTATGAACATGAATGAACCGCAGCTGTTCGCGGGCGACCAAAACCAGTTGGCTGTTTTCACCCCGATCGATTCGCTGCTGTCCGCGTATCGCAAGGACAGGGAAGACCTGGAGCGCATCGCGTCGTATGTCGCCGGGGAGACCCGCGTCATGCATTACTTCATGGCCGGGGCGCAGATCGAGAATCAGATCAGCAGCATCAGCGCAGCCAGCCTCTTCGAGCTCGCGCCGGCAGTGCGTGAGCTCGATGCCAGTTACTGGTCCCGCGCCATGTCGCTGACTGACGTGCTGGACTCCATGCCGGCGGCCAAGCGCAACGAGTGGAACGAGCAGATCCGCGGCCACAAGACGCCGGCCTTCGAGCCGGAGTCGGTGAAAGCCACCATCGGCGCGTTGCTGGCGCAGCGCTCCCAGTTCTTCGCTGAGCGGGTAGACGGGCTGTTTCGCGCCTTGTCGGGCGAGCATTTGACCAACGCGCCGGAAGGATTCGGCAAGCGCATGATCATCGCCCACCTGCGCTCGCATTACGACACGCTGAACTACGATCGGTCGAACTATATCCATGACTTGCGCTGTGTGATTGCCAAGTTCATGGGCCGTGACGCGCCGTTTGCCAACGTGACCCACGATGACCTGAACAGCATGTACCGCAACCGCCAGTATGGGGAATGGAAATGCTTCGACGGCGGCGCGTTCCGCGTGCGGCTGTACATGAAGGGAACCGCGCACCTGGAAGTTCATCCGGATATCGCGTATCGCCTGAATCAGGTGTTGGCCTGGCTGCATCCGATGGCAATCCCGAACGAGTTTCGTACGAAACCCGCGAAGGCGCCGAAGGATTTCACGATGGTGCATGACCTGGTGCCGTTCGAGGTGCTGTCGGAGTTGGCGCGAGGAAGGGTGGACAGGACGGGCAAGTCGATTTCCTTCTTCTACAACTCGATCAAGCCGAACCATCGCACGGTGCAGGTCCTGCAGTATCTGGGAGGCGTGCCGGGCACGATGGGCAACTGGAGCTTTGACTACGAGGTGCAGCCGGTGCTGGACGAGCTAACGCGCACTGGCCGGATTCCCGACCAGAAAACGCATCAGTTCTACCCGACCCCGGAATGCCTGGCATCGACCGCGGTGGATCTGGCCGATATTGCAGACACCGATACGGTGCTCGAGCCGAGTGCCGGTCTCGGGGGCCTTGCCGAGCATTTGCCGAAAGAGCGAACCACTTGCGTGGAGATCTCCAATCTGCATTGCAAGGTGCTCGAAGCAAAGGGATATATCACGGTCTGCGAGGATTTCCTTCGGTGGAGTCCGCCAATGAAATTCTCGAAAATCGTGATGAATCCGCCGTTCAGCGAAGGCCGGGACGCCGCGCACGTCAGGCATGCCTGCTCCTTCCTTCAGGAGGGCGGCAAGCTGGTTGCTATTCTTCCCGCCAGTCGTCGCAACAAGACGCTGGTGGAAGGCTGGAACCATGAATGGAGCGAAGTCTTCGACAACCGCTTCGAGGGCACGCAGGTCGCAGTCGTGATCCTCGTGCTGACCCGCTAAGGTCATGGAAGGGCTTTGCGCCTTTCCTTGACCGGTATCGTTAACCCAACCCGCCCCGGCGCTCTTTCTTGAGCCCGGGGTTCTTTCTTTTGTGCGGGAATCAGGTTGCGCGATTCTGCGCGGTACTGTGGCTACAATAGACTCAATTGCAACGTCATGCGCGGAGGAACGGAACGATGGATGCCTTGTATGTGACCCTCGGCCTCATTGTCGCGTTTGCGCTGATCCCGGTGTATCTGAATCTGCGCACGGCGCCTGATCAAACGCCGAAACCGTACCATCGGCATGATATGTTGCTCTAGTATGTTTTCAGTAAGGAGGATTGCAGATGGACGCATTAGACATCACGTTGGGAACCATTCTTCTGCTGGCGCTGATCCCGGTGTACTTCAATCTCAGAACACCGCCGGCTGAGAATCCGAAGGCCGAACAGCCCCATACACTGCTTTAAGCCATAGGACGAGGCGAAGCATGAACGCGCTCTACGTCACTCTCGGATTCATTGCTGCCTTCGCGGCAGTAATCGTTTATCTCGACCTCACATCGCCGCTGGAAGAACACCAAGGGCGGACCAGCCAGCCGAAGACTTTGCTTTAGACGAATTTCTTCCGTAGAGCCGGGCCGACCATGCGTCGCGCCCGGCTCTTTGCTTTTCAACATCCGCTTCGGTTTCCATAGCCATGTAACGCATCTCCATCCTGTTAGGCAATCCAGCCTTCTTACATAGGAGAGATTCATGCAAACCATCGAAGTCGGTCGGACCGAGCAGTATCAGACGCTGCAGCTCTTCCGCATGGAAGACATCAGTTAACACTTACCCATAAGGGAGTTTCCAGGCCCTTATGGGCCAGGACTCCTGCTATTTTCTCAAGAAGGAGTATCAAATGAAGCGAGCGGAAATCATCCTCGTGAAGCTGACCAACGGCGATGCAGCCCTGTTCGTGAATGCGGATGCAGTTTTGTCGTCGGAGACCAGTGAAAAAGGCACCGATCCTGCCAAGGTGGCGCCGTATCTTGCCAAGGCCCTTGGTGTCGAATTTCAAACGCTGGAGTTGGCCGCGCCGGCGGAGCCCGAAGACTGGTCGTGGAACGATGTGTATGCATTGATTCCCGACTCGTACAAGGCAACCGAGGCTGTCCAGGTGTTTCAGGGCTATTTTGGCTACGAGGGCACCCAGCTTAATGTCGAGTTCCAAGCGCCGGTCGGCGCCACGGTGGCCGAGAAGGATGCGGCTTTCATGGCGGCGCTGGCCCAACAGGCAGACATCGACTACCACGCTGTCGGGGAGAGCAGTCAGGCGCTGGTGGCCGGTAAAGCCGGTGCCGAATGCGCGAGGTGTGGCAGCCACATGGAAGGCGATTACTGCTCGGATGAAATCTGTCCGTACAGCGAGTGGCCGCAGCGGGTTCCTCTTCAAGAGTTGGAGGCGGAGCGGGCCGACGGTCTGCGTAAGCGGTATGGTGTTCTGCCAAGAGTTCGGGTCTACGCGGAAGTTCACGATGACTCGCACTTCAAGAAGGAAGAGTTCGACGCTGCGCCCTGGTTTGCCCAGGCCACCGAGGAGCAGATCATCAACCTCCACGGCATCGGCTGGAAGGGCGATGAGCCTTCGGACGTAGTTGCGGAATTCTTCGAGAAGAGCAACCGGGGCATTGCGGACCTGTTCGCGTTCTGCCGCGCCACTCACACTACCCGCAACCATGTGGGCTTCGAGTGTTCGGTGGACGAAGACAGCGCCATGGATTGGCTCAAGCTGCATCGGCCGGGTCTGTGGGCGCAGTTGGTCTGAAAAGACAACGATGTAACTATTCAAGCTGGCGCAGCAGTACCACTAGCCGGCCAAGGCTCCCTCTCAAAGGCACATCCATCGGACGTAACTTCTCAAACCATGCCCGGCTCTCCTCTGGAGACCGGGCATTTTTTTGGCTGGCGCCTGGATACAGTGTTTCCGTAACGATTGGCCGCCGGAAGCCCCTAACCAAAGAGCTGGGCCGACCATGCGTCGCGCCCGGCTCTCTGCTTTTCTGCCCCCGCCGCGGCTTCCATAGCGATGTAACGCATTTCCGTCCTGTCAGGGCAATCCAGCCTTCTTACACAGGAGAGATCTATGCAAACCATCGAAGTCGGTCGTACCGAGAAGTATCAGACGCTGCAGCTCTTCCGCATGGAAGACATCACCATGTCGCTGGAGGACCAGGTGGCTTCGGCCACTGAAGTGATCATGGATCTGTTCGCGGCAGGGCATCCCATTGTGGTAGCGACGTCGTTTGGGAAGGACAGCTCAGTCGTCACGTCCATCGTGATGAACGCGGCGAAGACCTTCGCAAGCCAGGGCGGTCGCCCGCTTGTCGTGGCAACCAGCTCGGATACCTTGGTCGAAAATCCGGAGGTCCATGCAATGGCCAAGGAGGAGATGGGCAAGCTGCACGCCTTCGCCGAGCAGCATGGCATCCGCTTCTTCGGCAAGTTCGTCACCCCGCCATTGCTGTCCACCTTCCAGGTGAAAGTGTTGTCGGGGCGCGGTATCCCAAGCTGGGCATCGGGGGGCAACGATTGCGCCGTAGACCTTAAGCTACAGGCGCAAAAGTCGTACCGGAAGAAGCTGTTCCGGGTGCTTGCCGAGAAGGGGATGCGCGAGCCGGTCACCTGTCTCGGCATGCGTATCCAGGAGTCCGAAGTTAGGGCTGCGCGGATGCGGCAAAGCGGAGCAAGGGCCGAAACGCCAGTGCGCAACAAGGACGGAGAACTCGTTCTCTGCCCGGTGCAATACTGGTCGGAGGACGATATCTTCGAGTATCTCGGAGAATGTAGCTCTGGCCTTCGCGAAGCCTACTCGGACTTCAAAGAAACGCTTCGCATCTACGCGCACTCGGCGGGAACGTCGTGTGCGGTTGTGGCGCAAAGCATCTATGAAGGTCGGCAGAAGAAGGGCGGCTGCGGCGCGAGGCATGGTTGTTTCACATGCCTAAAAGCGGAAGACAAGTCGCTTGCGGCAATGATCGAGCTCGATCCGCGCTATGTTTACATGCGAGGGTTGAACCGTCTCAACAAGTATCTGCGCGCCATCGAGAAGGACTGGAGTCGCCGGCATTGGGTGGGTCGCACCATCCAGGAAGGCTACATCCTGATTCAGCCCGATACGCTGCATCCGACCGAGCTTCGCAATCTCACCCGGTACATGATGCAGCTCGATCATGATGAATGGGTGCGGTCCCGCCGCGCAGGAGAGCAACGGAAGTTCACGCTGCTGCCCCTGGAGATGATGATCGCGGTCGATGCATTGCAGTCGCTTAACGGCATTGCCCGTCCCTTCGCTATTTGGGACGACTATCGTTCCATCTACGAGAAGGGCATCCGCTTCGATATCCCGGATGTGGCGCCCTTCAAGGAAACGCCACTGCCGGATGCGAAGTTCCTGTATGTCGGCAAGGACTGGGATAACAGCGCACCGGATTCCGCCTGGACGGGGATGAGGGATGCGTATGTGGAAGCGCTAACGGAAGGAAGCGGCTGCACGCCGGACATCCGTCTGTTGAAGGATGGAAGCGCGGTATGGGATCTGGAGACCGAGCAGGGCTTTACGGTTGATCAGGAATCCGCGGTCATGCTTCTGGACTTCGAGATGGAAAACATGCTGGCCATGTATGACGCTTCCTACAACCGGGGAGGCATCACGCAGGCCTACAAGTTCTATGTGCAGTACGGCGTGATCACCCTCTCGCATGCGCAGCTTGCCAAGCATGACGAAGTGCTGAAGAGAACCGCGTTCAAGGATCGGCTTGGCGCGACCCTGGACTACGACATCAACGCATTGCTGGAAAAGGCGATCCCTTTCAATCAGCTGCCCGAAGCGGCCCGGAAGATATGGGCCAGCAAGGCAACTTCCGACTCCGCACAAACGGAGCTGGAGCTTGCCGCTTAACGTAGTTGCCGCGCCCTGGTCATCTCGATCAGGGCGTTTTCTTTTGCCGCATGGCCCGTATGACAACGGTTCAGGACAGTTTCAGTTTATAAAATTTTATATTGATGCCAATTTGACATTCAGATGCAACGGGTGGGGACCGATAACAAATGGCAACAAATGCCAGGCCGCCGTATGCCTGGTCGAAAATTGAACAATCAACAAGAAGATAAGCACTATGCAATTACTATCCAACATGCGCATCGGGAGCCGCCTTGCTCTCGGGTTCGCCATCGTTCTGGGCCTGTCGATCGTTATCACGATCATCGGCATCGTCAATTTGAACACTGTGTCCGACGCGGCCGAGAAGATGCTCGATGAGCCGATCAAAAAGGAGCGGCTTGCCAGCGACTGGAGCAGCAATATCTCCGTTGCCGTTGCCCGTACCTCGGCCATCGCCAAGAGCACCGATACCTCACTGGCGCCGTTCTTTGCCAAGGCGGCCGAAGAAACCACCAAGAGCAGTGCGGAAATCCTCAAGAAGCTGGAGCCGATGCTCAACAGCGCCAAGGAGAAAGAACTCTACGCCAAGGCGATTGAAGTCCGGAAGACCTATCTGAGCAGCCGCGATCAGGCTATCAAGCTCAAGGAGGCGGGCAAGCTGGACGAAGCCAACGCTGTGCTGGACAAGACGTACCTGCCGGCGGCGCAGGCGTATCAGGATACGCTCCGGGAGTTCGTCAGCATGCAGCGTTCGCAGTTCGATGAGCTGGCGGGAGATATCGCAAAGTTGCGGCAACAGAGCCGCAACCGCGTGATGTTGCTGGCGCTGCTGTGCGTGGCGCTCGGTATCGTCTGTGCCGCATGGCTGACCCGCAGCATTACCCGCCCGTTGAACGCGGCGGTGAAGGGCGCGCAGCGCGTGGCCGACGGCGATTTGACCGGCCTGATCGACGTCACGACTGGCGATGAGATTGGCCAGCTGCAGCAGGCACTGAAGAACATGAACGGCAATCTGCTGAAGATCGTCAGCGACATCCGGGTCGGCACCGAAGCGATCGGAACGGCGTCCGCGGAAATTGCCTCGGGCAATCAGGACCTGTCCTCGCGCACCGAGCAGCAGGCCGGCTCGCTGGAGGAAACCGCTTCTTCGATGGAGGAACTCACCTCCACGGTCAAGCAGAACGCCGACAACGCCCGTCAGGCCAACCAGCTTGCCGAGTCGGCTTCCGAGGTTGCCGAGCGCGGCGGCGCGGTGGTGTCGCAGGTAGTGGGCACCATGAGCGAGATCGAGGCCGCATCCCGCAAGATTTCCGACATCATTGGCACCATCGACGGCATCGCTTTCCAGACCAATATCCTGGCGCTGAATGCGGCCGTGGAAGCGGCGCGCGCCGGCGAGCAGGGCAGGGGCTTCGCCGTGGTGGCCAGCGAAGTGCGCAGTCTGGCGCAACGGTCTGCGGCCGCGGCGAAGGAGATCAAGGACCTGATCGGCGATTCCGTGGCCAAGGTCGACGCCGGCACGCATCTGGCGGGTGAGGCGGGCCAGACCATGGAGGAAGTGGTAGCGAGCATTCGCCGCGTGACGGATATCGTGGCCGAGATCTCGGCGGCGAGCAACGAGCAGAGCGCCGGCATCGAGCAGGTGAATCAGGCAATTGCCCAGATGGATCAGGTCACGCAGCAGAATGCCGCGCTGGTGGAACAGGCGGCCGCGGCCTCCGAGTCCATGAGCGACCAGTCGCAGCAGCTGTCGCGGGCAGTCAGCCAGTTCAAACTCAGCAATGAACCGGTGCTGGCGCGTGTCGAGCGTACGGCAAGCGCACCTGTGACGCGCAAGGCAGTTCCCATAGTCACTGGCAGGAAGGCGTCCTCGAAGGCCGTGGCAGCGCCTGCGCCGCGCCTCCGATCGGCAGTTACGCCTGCCGCGTCTGGCGGAGACTGGGAAGAGTTCTGATCAACAGAACATCGTGGAGCGCCCTGATCGAAAGGTCAGGGCGTTTTTCTTTGTGCGCCGGCGGAATTAGAACAGATGGTTGATGCCGAAGGCGAGATCGCGCTGCCGATCATGCCCATAGGCGAGCAGGGCATTGGACATGCGCGCCTGGTCGACCATCGCATAGAACTTGGTGCGCTTGGAATACGCATAGGTCGCGGACAGCAGATACAGGTTCCTGGAACCATCCGCCGTGTTGCCGTTGGCGAGCACGCCGGAGAGCTTCTGTCGATACGCTGCGGCAGTGAGTTCGATGGAAGGATAGAGGGCATAGTTCACGCCGGCCCACGCGTGCCGGTTGTGCGTGTCTCCACCCGCGGCCAGCACGTTGGCGGTTTCATCGACGAATCCAGCCGAAACCCTGGCTTTGCCGAAGCGGTATGCGCCGCCTGCGGTCCAGTGCGTTGTCTTCGGGTTCGACAGACTGCGCCGGTCGGTATAGGCAGCGCCGGCCGAGACATGCCCATCGTTGTAGATCATGGCGAGGGATCGCGCTGAGCCTGCAGCCGTCGACCCTGCCTGCTCCCCGAGCGACCACTCGGCAAGCGTGTAGACCGGGCCGAAGGTGCCGATGACCTTGATGTCGTTGTCGAACCAGACGCCGGCCGTGGCTGGCATGATCGGATTGATGCTCGAATACTGGAACGAGAGCGGATCGTAGCCATACATCGTCATGAACGCATTCGTGTACTGGTGTCCCAGGTCCAGCATGCCGAGCTTGTGGCCGACCCCCACGGAAGCCGTGCGCAGGAAGAGGCGCCCAACAGGATTGTTCAGTGCGCCGGTGCCGCTGTTGAAGCCGCTCTCCAGCGTGAAATGGGTGTTCCAGCCGTTGCCGAGGTCTTCCGTGCTCTTGAACCCGAGGCGATTCGAGTTGTAGGTGCCGTTCGAGCTCATGGTGGTCTTGCTATCGCCGGCAGCGTTGACGTTCGTCTGATTGCGTAACCCGGCATCGATGGAGCCGTACACTTCGACGGCTGACTGCGCATACGGGGTGGCGCAGGCGAGGAGGGCTGCCGTCAGAACGGCATACGAGTGCTTCATTCCAAAATCTCAATTGCTGATTGCATATTCCCGAAGGCCAAAAACACAAGAGCCAGTCATTCGCGCGAAATGACTGGCTCCTGGCCCGATAAAAGTTTCTTATCGGAAACCGAATTATCATTGCTTGATTAATTTCCGTCAAGAAATAACAGTTTCGATGTCTGGTTCTCGGTACGGTATGCGCACAACGCAGCCAGGAGAATGTCGAACAGAAGCGGAGACTGCTACACTGCGTGCCTTTCCATTTAGAAATTAAAATCAATAAAGCGATGGGTATTTTTCA
This sequence comes from Noviherbaspirillum pedocola, assembly GCF_016632335.1. Taxonomy (GTDB): domain Bacteria; phylum Pseudomonadota; class Gammaproteobacteria; order Burkholderiales; family Burkholderiaceae_D; genus Noviherbaspirillum_A; species Noviherbaspirillum_A pedocola. The sequence continues at coordinate 75,175 of NZ_JAEPBG010000015.1, read as the reverse complement.
GGTGCTTGCGCATGCCGGTCTGTCGCTGAAAGATCGGGAAAACTGGGTTGCCGTTTTTGATTTGCGTCCGGAATTCCGGGGCGCTTTCGACACCAACCGGGTCGGCAAAGTGAAGGGGACATGTTTCTACATCACGCCGAGGAAGCTGGCCATGCCCGCCGAGTTGCTGATCAAAGGGTTGGGGTACGAACTGTTGTATCTGCCGTCCACTGATGGGGCAGGCAATAGGCGCTATCCCGGCTTTGACACCACCGGCCTGTCAGACGGTGAGTTGGCAGCGTTCGTCATGCACCTGCGCGAAGCGATAGACAACCGCGTTGCCACGGAAGCCTGAGCCCTTCCAGAGAATTCAAAGCACCAGGGTGAGCAGCACCATCGTTCCGATGCCGATGGCGAAGAGCTGGCGCCGCTGGCCTTCGTCGATGCGCAGCCCACGGCGAGCGAGAGAAGCTTCAACGATCGTAAAGCCATCAAAGGGCGGCAAGGGTATCAGGTTGATGGCGGCCAGCAGCAGGGAGGCCTTGGCGGCGATCAGCGTCGCCCATGCCGGCATGAGCCAGTAGGCCAGCAGCAGGAACAGACCGAGCAGGAGAGAGGCCGCAGGACCGGCCGCAGCGGCGACGGCGCGCGCCTCGAGCGAAGCTTTGGCGTAGTCCTTGCTGATCGCCATGCCGATGAGCGGCAGCAGGCGGAATTCGTCTTCGCCGGTGCGGAACAGCACCGGCCCGGTGCCGATGACGATCCGATCGACGCGCATGCCCAGGCGGCGCATGGCCCACGCATGGCCATATTCGTGGATCACCAGCAGGAAGGCGAAGATGAACCAGATCAGGCCCAGTCCCAATGCCAGCTTCAGGAAAGTCATGCTGTCCGCCCATGTGTTAAACGAATTGCAATTGATTATACAGAAGACAATGTTGTTGCCGACCGTTAACCACCGTGCGAGATGCAGGGTTATTGCGAAGAAACGAACTGTGTGCGAGAAGGCGCGTCAAACGCGACCCGTTTCCGTTACCTTCACTGCCTCTTCCTGAGTCGGCTTGCCTTCACCAGGCAACCAGTTTTCTTTAGTTTAGATTTGGCTTCACCCGCAATGAGACCGCGACAACGCCCTGCTGATATCTATCTCCGCTTCCTGCAACTCACTGACTCCATCCGGGAATTGCCGATGTTGCCCGCCCTCGATCCGCTGGAGGAGCGCATGCTGCAAATCATTGCGCGCATGGATACGGAGGGTGGCCGGCTTTCGGTACGCGACATGATGGCCCGTGCAGAGCTGGGCGCTCCGGCGACCATTCATACGCGGCTCAAGTCCATGCGCGAGAAGGGATGGATCGCGCTGGCCGATACGGAAGACATGCGGCGCAAGCAGATCGAGCTCACGCAGGCGGCATTGCTGTACTTCGACAAACTCTCGGGCTGCCTGATTGAGGCGGCTTCCCACGAACGCTGATCTCATAAAAGAGACGTAGTTAAGCCTCGTCGCGCAGCCCGCTACCGATGCGGGCTTTCTCATTGCCGCGCCATTTCCGCTTCTTGTTCGGTGTTTCTCATTTTCGAGAGTCCGGCCTACGCAATAGGCCTTCTTTCTATGGAGTGAGAGATGGAACAAGTAACGTTGTTTGTCACCAGCGATGCCTTCGATCCGTTCGCGTTCGATAAGGTCATCATTGGTTTTTCAGGCGGTAAGGACTCGGTCGCGTGCGTTTTGCACGTCCTCGAGTTGGGCATCCCGAAGGACCGCATCGAGCTTTGGCATCACGAGATCGATGACGGCGACACCGGTCAGCTGAAGATGGACTGGCCATGCACGCATGCCTATGTCCGCGCATTTGCCGATGCGCTCGGTATTCCGTTGTACTTCAGTTGGCGCGAAGGCGGGTTTGCGCGGGAACTCCTTCGGGAAAACGCATTGACCGCGCCAACGCTGTTCGAAACACCGACCGGCCTGATGAAGGCTGGCGGCATCCGGGGCACGCCGTCTACAAGACGGAAATTCCCTCAGCAATCGGCCAACCTGTCTACTAGGTGGTGCTCGAGCTCGCTCAAAATCGATATATGTTCAATGGCGATCGCCAACCAGGACCGGTTCACCGGCAAGCGCACTTGCCTGGTTACCGGCGAGCGCGCGGAGGAAAGCACAGCGAGGTCGAAGTATGCCGAGGCCGAGCCGCACAAGACCAGCAATGGCAAGCGCATGGTGTGGCAGTGGCGCCCAGTCCATAAGTGGTCAGAAAAGGAAGTATGGGCCATCATGGAACGCCATCGCATCCGGGCGCATCCCGCGTATTGGCTTGGCTGGAGTCGGTGCAGCTGCCAGACCTGCATCTTCGGTAGCCCGTCGCAATGGGCAAGCGTCGCGCAGATTGCTCCGCACAAGATCATCCAGATCCGAAAGCACGAGCAGGAGTTTGGCGTCACGCTTCGGCGCGATGGCGACATCGATAAAGCCATTGCTCGCGGCACGCCGTATGCGATGGATCCGGAGCATGTGCGCGTGGCGATGTCCGAGACGTACGATCTGCCGATCTTCATGGAGGAATGGGCGCTGCCGGCTGGCGCCTACGGTGAAGCGGCCGGTCCAACATGACCTGCCTGCTTCGATAACCGCTACCACCCGCGCCTCTCACCAGGCGCGGGTTTTTCTTTGGCCGTCCTGATTCCAGATCCGTGTGCGGCATTCATCTTCACCAAGAGAACGAGTCTCTTGCTTTCCCCATCACGACAAGGAGCGCAAACTCATGCAACACGAATCTGAAAACCTCGAGCTGTTCATTAAAGTGGCCGCCGACTCCATTGGTGCGCTGCGCAAGGTCGACGTCATGCGCGTGCTCGAATCGAACCCGATGCGAACGCGGCCGCTGGCCAACTACATCTGCCGGCACCGGCCCGATCTCGCCCAGGAGGTCGCCGAAGTCATGGAAGAAGAACTCGGCATCCGCGACTGGCGGGATCAGGAAGCCATCCAGGCGTAAGCCGATATCCCCAATCAACCTGCACAGCGCCTCTTCCAAGGGGCGCTTTTTATTTTTTTCCCGCCCTATCCCATCTTCTAATTCCATGAAAGTCATCTCGACTGTGCAAGTTCAACTCTCACAGGAGATTTTCATGTCTGCCGCAACAAGCCAACCCGAGTTCATTTCCAACTACCAGGGCGTGTCCGACTATCGTGTTGCCGGCTTGCAGGGGCGCGTGTCATGGCGGCCACTCAATGCCCCCTGTCAGGCGTTCTATTGCAGTTCGGACGATCCGCAGCTGCTCGGGACCGTCGTCAACGGCACCGATCCGGTATCGGACGCGATCCTTGGCTTCTTCCAGCGCAAGCAGGATCAGCTGTGGGAACAGGTGTATGACGCAGAACGCTTCTACCTGAAATCGCTCACGACCGCGAAATGGTATCCGCGGCTCGGCTGGATACGCTGCGAACCGGCTGCCATTTGATGCAACGGTTCTTTCTGAGCGGGCCATTCAACCACGCGCCTCGGACATCCCCGAGGCGCTTTTTCTTTTGTGCTTCCGTGTGGCGCATCTCCCTCCTGCCACGCCAACGCAAGGCGTGCATCCCTTAACCCACTCAGGAGCTTGTTATGCCACTCACCGTCGTTTTCAAAGATCCCATCGTCCTGCCATCCGTGTTTCGCCTTCCCGCCAGCTTCACGGCGAAGAACAGCGGCCGTATCTCGATTTACGCCATCGGCCGGGACAAGGAGCGCAGCGTCTCCATCGCCCGCATCGCCCGTCCAGGTCTTGCCATCGTTCCGGAGTTCTTCTCCGTCTATGTCTGGACCGACACGCGCGGTGAAGTCTGTGCCGGCGATTTCGCCACCGGCAAGGAAACGCGTGACTTTGCCGAGCAGATTGCGGCCAAGACCAAGCATCCCATTGTTCCAACCAATACCCTGGTGCTGTACTCGCCCGTCGAGCAGGGCTACTGGCATAACAAGGAAGGCTGGATCGACAATCCGCTGCACGCCACGCTGTATGACTCGTATGACCTGACGCCCGCAACGATTGCGGCGCTGCAGGCCAGTACACCAGGTGCAGTCGCCGTCAGCCTCTTTGAGGCGGAAATCAAGGAACCGGCCTTGTCGCCGGAATCTTCTGTGTGTGCTTGCGCAGCCGCGCACGCTTAACCAACCGACCCCGTATCCAATTCCAATGGATGCGGGGTTTTTGTTGAAATTTTTCCAAGGGAAATTTCCTACATGGCATTCAGCATCTCACTGACTTGTCAGCAAGATCAGCATCGGTAGCGTGGAAGCCAGTTTTTCGCGGTGAGTCGATCTGGGCCTTCAGAAGAGGGCCGGCTTTTTCGAAGGCCAACGCTATGGATGCCGCTACCCGGGCGAAACGCGCCAACATCAAGAAACCCACTTCCATGGAGGATGCGCTGATGAACCGTAGACGACTGCAAGACATGATGGAAGGGGCTGTGCTGAGCGATGTCCAGGCGGCATGCCTGCTGATGGAAGAATCCGGGCGTCCCTGCGGTGTACGTACGCTGCAGCACTGGCTCAAAGGCGACGCCAGCAAGGTATCGAACCGCTGCCCGGACTGGGCGGTGCTGGCGCTGGAACAGGGGCTCAAGAAACGGTTGCCGTCATGATGCGATGCACAAATTCCTACGGCCAGATCAGTATTTGTCTGACTGACGCCGAAGCGCCGCACCTCTACTATTGAAACGTCTCCTCCACCCTCCCAAAGGATGGATTCCACCCGCTCCCCTTCACGGCGAGCGGGTTTTTTTATTGCTCAAGCGCAATAGCGTGATGCGATGTACATAGACACAACCATAAAATGGAGGCATCATCTTGTTACAAAATCTATCCCCACAGGGGTGGCAGCGAAGACGACAGGGAAACCCGCATCGGCAACGGTCGCGGGTTTTTTCTTTTGCGGAAGTAACGGACAAAAAAAACCCGCTCACGGGGAGCGGGATAATCCATCCTTGGGAGGGTGGAGGAGACAGGTGTAACTATAGCGGCCGCTCCTCCGTGAATCCAATTCCCATTGGCAATAGATGATATATGCGCCCTGAATAACAGTAGGGCTACTGAAGGGACCGGGCGATCTCATAGCGGCTCTTGCCGGCGCGCTTGGCACTGTAGAGAGCGGTATCGGCTGAAGCGATTAACCGTTCCATGTCATCGCCGTTATCGGGATAGAGCGCCATCCCGATGCTGCCGCTGATCTGCACATCGCCTTCCGGCATTGCAAACGGCTCGCGCAGCACATTGAGCAGCTTCTCCGCCGGGCGCTCGGCATCGCGAACGTCGCAAACTTCGGGGAGCAACACAATAAATTCATCGCCGCCTATCCGGGCGACGGTGTCCGCGCGGCGTACGGCGTTGCGCACGCGCTCCGCCACCTGCACCAGGAGCCGATCGCCACAGGCATGGCCGTACCGGTCGTTGACTTCCTTGAAGCCGTCCAGGTCCATATACAGCAGCCCGACCTGGCGCTGTTGGCGTCGCGCCTGTTCCAGCGTGTTTTCGAGCCGGTCCAGCAACAGGCGTCGGTTCGGCAGACCGGTCAACGCATCGTGCTGCGCCTGCTGCTCCATCAGGCGTCGACTTTCATCGACCGCCTTGTAGAGGAGGCGGACCTCCATCGTGTTGCGTATCCGGGCATCCAGCTCGACGAAGTCGTAAGGTTTCATGATGAAGTCCCTCGCGCCGGCCTCGAGCGCCGCGATCCGACTGTGCTGGTCGCCTGTCACCACGATCACTGGCAGGTAATGTTCCGGGTCGGCCGCTCGTAACTGTTTCATGACCTCCAGCCCGGTAATGTCGGGCATGTGCATGTCCAGCAGGATCAGGTCGTAGCGGTGAGCCCGGTGCATGGCGGCCACCGCACGGCCATTTGTCGTAGTGGAGATGCGCCGGTAGCCGTTGGCGACGAGCAGTCCGGTCAGCGCAGTGACGTTTCCCGGCTGATCGTCAACGATCAGGATGTGCCCGTCGTGGATGGCGTCAATACCTATCATGTCTGGAAGACCGATTTCGATGGAAGTGGGGCGCAGGGAGTACCAAGATGCGCCTTGCTCGTTTGTTGATTTTTTGCAATGTATCATATTGTTACAAATTTTAGACGCATTGCGCTACATCAATACCGCGACCGTTGTCAGAACGCCAAAAACCACAAAGCCCACCGTTTGACGGGCGGGCTTCGTGGTCGCAAGTTGAGCCGTGAGGCTCTTTTCCTTCAACTCAGGAGAGGGAAATCGGTAATTCTGTCAGGACGGTTCGTGTTGCGCGTCGTGTGAGTCGTATTAAACCGGAAATGTTGGCCTGGTGCAAGAGCTTTGCCGGGAAACATGCGTTTTCTGTATCAAAAAAATACAATATAAGTGCGTGTTGTTGTAAGTGCACACCCGACATATCCAAAGTACAAAGACAATTTCCCTCTCGGGGAACGTGCATTCGCACTCAACGTCCCAGCGACGATCCTGCTGAACCTGGCCACTTCCGCCAGCTGCGCCAACCCGCGCATCCAAGGTCTCATTAGAGACTTTTGAACCTGGCTACTCCTGCCAGCGACAACCACGACCCGGATCGGACCTTTGTCCTTTCCGGGTTTTTCTGTTTCGGGCCGTGCCGCGCCGGTCCTCTCCTCACCGTTCTCCCGATTACAAATCCGCGTTCGCCATTTCGAGGTGCCTTCACAACAGAGGAGTCTCGATGAAGCCTTACCCTTTGAGTGACCGGCCGAAGCGGTTCGACCCGCGTGCTCCGATGTGGGGCAACGTGGGCTACGCGGTACTGGCAACCGCTGCTATCGGCATGGTTTTCTATCTCAACTTCGCAACTTAACTTCCCAGGCCCACCGATCAAAAGGTGGGCCTTTTTAGTTTTATCGCTGTATTAAAACGATACATGAGACATATAATAGCGCCGGTATATTCTTGACCATGCTGCGAAAGGAAAATGATGGGTTGGCTCTTTGTTTTGATTGCTGGCTTCTGCGGTTACCAATACTTGGCGAACAGTCCGACTGTCGCCTCCGGCATCCAGACGGTGAAGTCCGTGGCGAATTCCGTTCAGGCCGTTTCATCGTCGGCAAAGAGCATGGCTGGCGCCGGCTTTGATGAAGCGAAGGCCACGACCGATCTGCTCCCCGCGGACGTGAAGTCCAAGATGCAAAGCGCCGCGCAATAAGTCTCATCGTCCCTGCCATCGCGCACGCCCTCCTTGTCCGGTTGCGGGCAGCCGGATGCCACCGGCAATCTGAAATACTGCTTCAACCAATGAGGGATGACACCATGCTCGAGCGCCAGAGCGTCGACTTGACTATTGGGATGGAGCTGTTCACGCGCGACGGCCGCAAGGTCGGTAACTCACGCATCATGAGCGAAGAACAGCATCCGGTCCGTCGCCAGGCGGTCTTCGGCATCACCACCGAACAGGGAAGCAGCATGATTCTGACGGAGCCGCAGATCGACGCCCTGTTTTACCGCAGCCGGCAGTAGCCCAGAGTTTCCCGACAGGCCCCGCATCGCAAGATCGCGGGGCGTTTTCATTTTGGGGCTCTCGAAAGGAAACGCCAGCACCGCTTGCTGCGCCGCGTTCTTACATTTTCGTGTCGCTCATTTCCTTGGCACCAGGTGAACAGGTCACCTGCATTCCACCAACGAAGGAGCACACATCATGGCACATCAGAAGAAGAACGAGCCGCTTTGGAAGGTACTGGTTTTGGTCCTGGCGCATATCGCCGTGGCCACTGTCTGGTTCATCGGAATTGGCATGGGCGCATACGTCCTGTCGATTTTTGTTGAATGGTTGGCTGGGGAAACCCACGTCAGCAAGTTCATCATCAAGGCACTGGAAGGCCTGGAGAATTTTGTCGCAGTTCTGGACATCCTTCTCTATGCCGTCTATTTGCTGACTTCCATCAAGCGAGAAATCATGGAGTTTTTCAACAATGAAGACGACAACGACTCAGGCACTGGTGAACATCGCGAAGGATAGCCCCCGGCTATTTTTCGCTCCCCTCGTGGGTGTCATCCAGGGCATCAAGTCCGAGTTCCATCGCAATAACACCGCAGTCGCGGTCGACGTGCAGCGTAGCCTTACCGCTCCCTTGCACAAGTAACCGCCCACAAGCCCCGTTTCTCATGACGAGAACGGGGCTTTTTCTATTTCCTGCTTGATAAGCTTGGCGATCTGGACTATCGTATGTGCATCAGTATTATATGTTTGCGTTAAAAGGAGGCTGAACATGCCCAAGCTGCTCAAAGAAGTGATCGCCATCGCCAAGGCCAGCCCGCGCCGGTATTTCGCTCCGCTGGCCGGTGCGATCGCCGCCGTCCAGGCCGAATGGGCCAAAGGCAAGCCGCGCCCCTGATGTTGGCATCCGGCGCAGATCGCGCCATGAAAAATAAAGCCCGCATCGATGTGCGGGCTTTTTCCATATGTGACTGCGGAACCTGATATAGCGGGGAGACGTTAGCTCCTTCAGTAGGAAATTGTCCCGCTGACCGTAATGGTCCCCTTGCCCGTCGACGCATCCTGCGTCCCTTGTAGCGTCCCGGTGCCCCGTGCATTCAAGTAGCGGCCGGTGCCGCTGGTGATCGAAAACATCACGCCGCTCATTTGATATGCCGCGCCATTATTGATGGGAATGAACGAGCCCGCGTATGTGCCGCTGACTGTGTCCCCGCTGGTCGCCGTGAGCGTCAGCGTGCCGCTGGCATACAGTCCCGTTGGCGAAGGGAAGATGCAGTCCGCCGCGACGAACGCGACCTTGCCCAGTTGCGTAAGTATCCCGGTACCCGCATTGAGACCCTGGAAGGGGCAGGTAGCGTTGCCCGTAGGGTCCATGGAGCCGACAAAATTGATGGTGCCGTTCAACCCGGCGTTGGTCGGTCCCGCCATCGCGGCGTGTGGCGCCACGGCCGCAACGCCGGCAAAAGAGAGAACGCAGGCGAGCAGGCCATTCTTTACTTTCATGAGACATCCTTTGTCTGGGTGGAAGGTCAATGAAGCGAAAAAGCGAACAGGCCTTACGCCAGATGAGCGACATGGGCCGTTGTCGAATTGCTATTCACCATATCCGAGGCGTCGGCGGTGATGGTTGCGCAGCCGTAACTTCTCTGCACGATAAATTTGCTCAAGCGCTATCTGGCGACCTCAGTTGCTTTTTCAAGCGGCAGCAACGAACAGGCCATTGCACGCTTCGCAGCGCACCTTGATGCCAGACTTGGCCCAGATGGCAGTCTTGCAACCACAGACGTATTTCGTCCGATTGCTCGTGTTTGCCTTCTTCGCCGCACCCGCAGTCGCCGGCCGCTCGACATCGAGGCCAGATTCAATTGGCGGCGCCGAATAGAGCGGAACCGCGCTCTCCACCCCGGCATCGCTACCTGGTGCATACGCTTGCGATGCTTCCATCTCCAGTGTCTCTTCCGGCGCGTTCTCGGCTTGCGCCGGCGACGGCACTGAGATAGGGGAAATCCTCACCGTGGTGTCCGCCGCGAACTCGTATTCCTTCGCCGTCTGCACCGGGAAGCGATCGTACCAGACGATGCCGAATGACGACTGGAGCAGCTCCTTGCAGGCGCGGATGAACAGGCCGTCCGGCAGGATGTAGTGCGACATCTTCTCGCCCGTAGTCTTGCCGCCTGGTGTTCCCGTGTGACTTGGCATGAGCCCGACCGCCTGCATCTTCGCGGCGAACTCCTGGTCGTGGTAGCCGCGGCGGGGCGGGGTGCCGAAATGCTGCTGCCATTGGTGGACCTGCTCGTGCGCGAGCGTGCTGAGCACATCCTCCACCGGCCGCGTCGCGAAGTATTCCGGATTCAGCGCGATCTCGTCGGTGCGGATGTTGTCACGCTTGACGAAGCGCTCATGGCTGAAATACCCCATCGAGCGTGAATTGCGCTGCAGCGTAAACAGGCATCCCGGCAACGCGCCGCCGAACAGCCGCTCGTTGAAGAAATCGTAGGCATGCGATAGCTCGCCGTAGTGTTCCTGAGTTGGTGGGGTCATCTTGCGCATGGCTGTGGATTGTGCAATCCAAATGTCGAGACCCGATTTTATCAATACAAAAACGGTACAGAGAGATGTTTTGTATCCTTTCTGAGTATTTTATGTTGACGTACATAACAGGTAACTTTAAGATGCTCGTCGGAAACAAATTCTGCCGCTTCGGATGGTCCGGCGGCCGCACAACTTCACTACTCAGGAATACCCATGAAAAAGACCCTTCTTACCCTGGCGCTGGCCGCAAGCGCGCTGACCTCCTTCGCTGCGCAGCCGGCCATGGACCCGGAAGCCGCCCAGGTACTGATGAAACTGAAGCAAAGCTATCCGTCCACCACGTTCGGCAATATCGAGAAGTCGCAGCTGCCGGGCGTGTTCGAGGTCACGATGGGCAAGAACATCGCCTACACCGACAAGGATGGCCGCTATTTCCTGTTTGGTTCCGTCTATGACATGCAGACCCGCCAGGACCTGACCGCGCCCAAGCGCGAAGCCCTGAACAAGATCGATGTCTCGAAGCTGCCGCTGGCCGACGCGATTGTCACCAAGCGCGGCAATGGCGCGCGCACCATTTACCTGTTCTCCGACCCGGACTGCCCGTTCTGCAAGCGCCTCGAGCCGGAACTGGCCAAGGTCGACAACGTCACGATCTACACCTTCCTGTTCCCGATCGACTCCCTGCACCCGGATGCGCGCAACAAGGCCGAATCGATCTGGTGCTCGAAGGACCGTTCTGCCAGCTGGAGCAGCGCGATGATCACCGGCCAGTTGCCGGAATCGAAGAAGTGTGCAAACCCGGTCGAGCGCAACGTGGCGCTGGCCGAGAAGCTGAATATCCGTGGCACGCCGTACCTGATGAGTGCCGATGGCCGCTCGCTGCCGGGCGCCGCGCCGGCGGAGAAGATCAACGCCTGGCTCGAAGGCAGCATGTAATGCGACAGGCGCGGGCAACTCTATTGGCCGCGCTCGCCGCGGCCGCCATCGTGCACCCGGTTGCTCACGCCGAGCAGCTGGGCACCTACGGCAATACGTGGGACATCGCCGAGCCAGACGCGGTCGACTCGATCAAGAACCGCCTGAAGAAGATGGACAAGGGCGGCAAGATGAAGCAGTTCTGGGAAGACTACCGCGACAAGCAGCTCGACGGGGTCAACAACCCGCCAGCGGTCGCCGGCATCACGAAGGTCAAGGAAGCCAAGACCTACACTTTCGATCCTACCTATACCTTCGCGGAAACCGTCAAGGACAACCTCGGCAACGTGCTCGTCCCGGCCGGCACCAAGATCAACCCGCTGGACTACACCCAGCTGTCGAAAGCCATTGTGTTCATCGATGGCCGCGACGAAGCGCAAGTCGCCTATGCCAAGCAGCGCACCGACGCCAATCCGAAAGACAAGGTGGTGCTCGTCGGCGGCTCGTACGTGAATCTCACGCGCGAATGGAAGCGCCCGGTGTATTTCGATCAGCGCGGCATCCTGGTCAACCATTTCCATATCAAGCGTGTGCCGTCCGTGCTGACGCAGCGCGGCAAGCTATTGCAGATTGAGGAGTTGGCACTATGAAAAAACAACTGGCGGCATGGCTGCTGGCTGCATGCGCGATGCTGCCCAGCGTCGTGAAAGCGGACGACCTCTGCACCGGCAAATTCCCGAACCTGATCACTGAAGTCTGCTGGTCCTGCGTCTTCCCGATCAAGATGTTCGGCAGCACCACGCTCTACAGCGGCGGGCAGGAGGATTACCAGTCCGGCCCCACGAATGCCATCTGTTCCTGCACCAACGGCGGCACCCCGAAAGTCGGTGTGCCGACCTCGTTCTGGGAAATGGACATGATGACCGATGTGACGGCCACGCCTGGTTGCTTTCCGATGCTGGGCGGCGCGCGGGTCAATATCGGCGTGAACTCGGATGCCTTCGGCACCGACAAGAAGCTCCGGCCGGGCGCGAAGGTGTCCAGCAAAAGCTCCTTCCGGCAGGTCAACCTGTACCTGAATCCGGCAATGTATGTGCTGGGCGCGGTGCTGGATGACGCCTGTCTGGACAATCGCGGCATGGACGTGCCGTGGGTGTCGTTCGCCGATCCGACCCACAACGACGATGAACTGGCCGGCATCCTGACGCCGTATGCCTTCCCGTTCGGTAGCCTTCTCGCCATTGGCGCGAACACGGCCGATGCGGTGGCTGCAACTGCGGGATTCCCGATCAAGGAGATCTTCTGGGCGGCTGGCGCATACGGGCAGATGTACCCGCTCACCGGCAACAACAACAGCCACATGAGCAATGAGCAGTCGGCCCGCCTGCAGACGGCGCGTGTGCTGGCCAAGCTGCACGCGGCTGGTACCCAATGGACCGCCGCCGGCGAGAACGCGATGTGCGGCTACACCCCGCAGATCATCATGGACAAGCGCCAGTACAAGTTCCAGCGCCTGTCGCCGATCCCGCAGACCACGAAAATCAATGGCCACTGCTGCGACCCGATCGGCCGCTCCACCATCCTGTCCGAGTCCGGCACGCAAGCGCCGCTACCCAACATGAGAGATTTTTCCTATGCGATTTTCCGTAAGCGCGATTGCTGCAGCGGCGTCACTCCTACTCCTTAGTCTGGCTGCGCCAGCCGGCGCGCAAGGTCTGCCGTCGGACGCCGAAATCAAGGCGCAGATGGCCAAGCAGCGCTCGGCCACCATGGAAGCGCTGAAGATGGCACCGGGGCAGAGCACTCAAGCGGGCGGCTTCAAAACCGAAGTGCCGAACGTCGCGCCCAAGCCGCAGCGCACCCAGGACCTCGACGCGCTGGTCAAGCAGTATCAGGACGGCAAGCGCGTCGATCTGCCGAAGGATTCCAATGACCTGATCGTCTTTGTGTCGTTCTCGATGCCGCCCGACATCCTCAAGGAGCTGGCGCGGCAGGCAAGGGAGAGCGGCGCGGTGCTGGTGCTGCGCGGCTTCAAGGATGAATCGCTGGCCGAGACGAAGCAGGCGGCACTGATCCTGAACCGGGCTGGCGCGGAATGGGATATCCATCCGGAACTGTTCAAGACGTTCAAGGTGGACAAGGTGCCGACGTTCGCGGTCGCCGCGGCCGGCGCCAGCTCGGTGCTGGAGGAGGGTTGTGCACCGGAGACGAGCTATGCGACCGTCTCCGGAAACATTTCGATCCAGGTGGCGCTGGACACGATCCGCCGCCGTGCAAGCAAGCCAATCGCGGCGCTGGCGGAAGCACGGATCGAGCGCATGCGTCACGCCGCACGTCCCGGATCAGTGGTGAGGTAACCGTGCAGCCGATCCGTTGGTGACGACCCAGACCGGCAACGATGGCACCTATGCGTTCCAGCTCCCGTCCTCGGTACTGAACTTCGTCGTCGAGGTGAGCACGGCGACCGGCGCGATGATGGCTGACGAGGCTACCGGTCAGGACATCGCGCTGCCGGCAGGGATGAAACTGCGCAGCGTCGTGAATCTGGCCGCAGCCGCCACGACCACCTACAAGGCAGCGGTGTCGCCGTTCACGGAAATGGTGGCGCGTGCGGCCGAGAGCGCCGGCGGCGGCAAGTTGACGAGCCAGGCAGTGCAACAGGCGAAAGAGGGCGTGCGCACGCTGCTCGGCTTCGATCCCGAGACGGTGCAGCCGGTCAACGCCAATAGCGACGCGGCTGCCGGCGCCAGCGAAGACGAGAAGAACCAGAGCCTGATGCTCGCGGCGATTTCGCAGATGGCCAAGGACAGCAGCCTGAACTGCGCACAGACCGCGCCGGCCGACCGCATCGCCTGTGTCGTGGACAAGGTCGCCGGTTCGGTGACCATCCAGAACGGCGTCACGGTGCTGGATGCTTCCAGCCAAGCGCCGCTGCGCGACGCGCTCAACGAAGTCGCCAGCGATGCGACGATTAACCATACCGGCAAGACCACCCCCGTTGGCATCCCGCTGGCCGCGCCCGCCTCCACGCCGAACCCGTCCTCCACGGATGCCCAGCCATCGCCGACGCAAGCGCAGCCGGTACCGACCCCGGCCAACCCCGTCGAAGCCGCGAAAGCCTTGTTCGGCAGCCTGCGCACCAACCTGCAATCGATCAATGCCGACAACGCGCTGACCAACACCATCAGCCAGATCAAGACCGATCTGCAAAACGGCGTGGCACCGGCAGGCGGCAATGTCGCGGACACGTTCGCACTGGCCCAAAGCGCGATCGCCTACCTGAATAGCTACCAGGCCAACCCGGCGATGCCGACGTCGCTGATTGTCACGGGCAACGTCGCGCACACCGGCAGCTTCGCGCCCTATGGCCAGCCGATTTCGAATGGCTATGGCAACTGCGAGGTACAGGCTTCGCCGCTGTCCATCACCTGTAACGTGATCACCGACGCTGCTCTGAGCGACCCGAACTATGTCTATGTGCCGCTCGGTCCGCAGACCCAGACCTATCTGAACCGCACCATCACGCTGACCCCGCAGGCCGATGGCATTCATTTCGACTATGCCGCCAGCACGCAAAAGGGATCGGTGACTTACACCTGGGATAACGCCACCCATACCTACGTGAAGGGCGCTCCGATCGTGAATCCGGTCGGTAATGCCGCACAGGGCACGCTGACCTATGCGCAGACGGATGCCAGCCTGGTGCAGCTGTCGCTGCATGGCACGATGCCGGGCCGCTTTGATCACACCGGCGCGGTGATCGATGACAGCGAAAACTGGGACTTCGACGCAACCCGCGCCGATCTGGGCAACAACGTCTACCAGTACAACTTCGGCGGCAAGTTCGCAGCGCTCAAGGGTGGCCAGACGGTTGGCACGATGAATGTGGATCCGTCGTCGCACCTGCGCCTGAACATGGTCAACGGCGTGGTGGCGCAGGACAACGCCAACGAGCTGTATCTGGTGATGAACGGCGGCACCGGCACGACTGGCGCCAACGGCAAGCTCACGCTCTCCCGGACCCAGGCCGACAAGAATGGTCTGTCGCTGATGCCGACGAGCCTGGTCTTCCAGGGCGCGCTGCAAAAGGATGGCGTGACTGTCTTTACCGGGAACGTATCGATCGCACGCCAGAACTATAGCCAGTTCGATACCTTTGCCCCGGTCACCGCGAGCAACTTCCCCGTGGACGCCGCGTTCGTCAGCGGTCAACTGTCGGTGCCGAACCGGCCGAAGATTGGCCTGAACGTGGGCGTGACCCGTCTTGCGATCGACGCGACCAACATGACGGCGCAGTACAACGACGGCACCTCGGTCGTGAATGCCACCGTTACCGCCAGGGCCGGCGCTGCGCCGCTGGTCAAGGTGCAGAGCAGCTCGGGTGTGGCGTTCTCGTTCACCGACACGACGCAGAACGTGGACGTGACCAAGGATGGCGCGACGGTTGCAAAACTGGACCTCGGCAAGGGCATCGTCTACTACGCCGACGGCGCTTACGAGTCGCTGAAATAAGCTTTCAGCTTTCCCCCACGAGCCTGGCGCGCAGCTGCGCCGGGCTTTTTTATCGCCTAAACATGCGTATCCTTTTCCTTTCCTGCCTGCTGGCGAGCGTGACCGCGGCGGCGCAGACGACCGAATCCGGCCCGGTATCGACCAAAGTGCCTGCTTCCGGATGGGCGGCGTACGCGGACGCCGACTGCTGGCGCGCGTATGACGCTTTCCCGTTCAGCCAGCTCGAGGGCGACTGGTCGAAGAACTATTCGCCGCGAAACGGCCGCAACACCTTTTTCCAGCGCGACCATGCGGCCTTCGGTGTGGCAAAGGATGGCTGGCGCCTTGGCTGGGAATTTCGCCAGGATGCCATCCTCCAAGCCGATCGCGCGACGCTGGACGCGGTGCGGCTGTATCGCGAGCGCCAGCGCCCCACTGGCCCGGTGACAGTCCCGCTGCAGGCCGATTACACCGCGCTGCAAGCGCAAGGCATCCGCGTCGGCCGGGAGTTCATGGGCCCGACCATCGCCGGCCGGCCGAGCCGCATCGATATCAGCGGCGCGTTCTACACCGGCCAGAAATACCGCGAAGTGAATGTGTCCGGTTCTGTGAGCTACAGCCAAGCCGACACTTATAGCTTCAACGCCAGTCACCACGACGCCGACACGGGCGCGACCTTTCCTTTCATGAACGGTGACACGAACGCCAAAGGGGCCAGCCTGTCCATCGGGGCGACGCTGCCGTTGACGCAACGGCTCACCCTGCAGGTCCAGGCCGACGATATCTATAGCGGCCTGCGCTGGACGAAGCTGCCGGTGACGGATGAAACGGCCAATTCGAATGTCACCTCGTACGACAGCAATGGCTATGTGAATTACCGGCCGCTCTTGTCCGGGAAGAACCAGCAAGTCGACCGCGACATTTCCTTTCCGCGCTATACCGCGGCTACCTTGTCCTATGATCTGGACAAATGGGGCATGTCTGCACAGGTGGCGCGATATGCGGACGTATATATCCCGACGTTCTCGGTATCGCGGCGCTTTGGCGCGACGACGGTGAAGCTCAATGCGGAAACACGCTTCAACGCGATCGGTATCGGCGTAGACAGCGGCTACTTTCACTTCCTCGCGCAGACCGATACGCTCAACCTGAGCAAATCGAAGTCGCAGCGGATCTCGCTGTCTTTCGCGCTGCCATTCTAGGCAGATCGATAAAATCCACTCTCACATGCGCCCCGGCATTTCCCTGGCCAATCGTCATTCGGATGGCCAGGGGGCAGCTAGACGCAGATCAGCCAGATTTTCTGCAGCTCATTCCGACAAGAACAAGTCCACATACCTTGCCGGAAATGCCGGGCACCGTATGCTTCAATATCGTTGCTGCCAAATCGCGCTCGCCCATCAGAACAAACACCACGGCCAAAGCATAGGCCGCGAAGATCGCGAACCCGACTAGCCGTAAGGACCGGCGCGCAATATCCCAGCGTGCCCAAACGGCATCACAGCATGGAGCCACTGAAGCGCTTTTTTTGCGCCTATGGACGCTCTTTTTATCTGGTTTGTCCTCGTGTGGGCGTCGAGGAAATTGCGGTGAGAGTGTAGAAATTGCCCGTGTGGGCGTTGACGTGGGAATGGAAGAGGAAGGCGGGGATCGGTCACTGTCGGGGTCGCCGTCGCCGGCGCCGTCCCCATCCTCGTCGTCGCCGCCATCTTCTGGAGCGGCATTACCGAGGCCTTCGGAAAGCACCGTGCCTTGGTCCTGACTGGCAGACGTCTCGTAAAGCGCGGTGGCGGACCGGCGTTCATTAAAGACAGCGCGCGTGTCGCGGCTGCGCAGTCGGCCACCGCGCCCCTCCAAAATATCCCGTGCAAAATCGAGATAGGCCTTACCCATCGGTTGGGCATTCCTGTGATGATTTTGTTGGTTCATATCCTGACTTTGTGGTTAGGCGAAGATGCGCCATATTGCAATCAATGGCGCAGGCAATTTTAAACTATTGCCTACCTAGAGATCCGCTAAAGCTAGCGCCTGCTTCACCCATGAATACCGTCCCGTACGCGAAGTTTTGTACGACTTAAAAGAGAAACCCCGGCTTCGCATGTGCGAAAACCGGGGCGGAGGAGGTTCGGATCAGGCAGAGCGGGCTCCCTGGTCCATCAGACGGCTGCGTGTGGCGAGCCACTCACGGGTATCCATCGTTTCGCTCCAGTTGGAGACGGTCCTGCCATTGATCCAGTGGCGAAAGGCCACGCGATACACGTTGGGTTTGACGGAAGGCACAGCGGTGTACTCGTACTCATTGAAGCCGTTGCCGTCGATGTTGATGACGGAGACGGTCTGGACGTTAAACAGCCAGTTGTAGAAGTCGCAGATCATCCGTACGGCGAGGATCAGCGAGACGAGCGCGAGCTGGCGGGCTTTCAGGACAGCGTTGTACAACATGGGGTTTCTCCTGGTTGGTGCCGAAACGGCGTTTGCGATACCAGGAGATGTCGAACACCGAAGTGGAAGACTTTTCAGCTCAAACGGTGAGAATCTACAGGGACTGTCCCGGCGGGAAAGCAAGTTCGCGAGTGACCCTGATTCACCATACAACAGGGGACGGACCCAGATAGTGACGGAAAGAAATCATCCTCTGTAGAATCATTCTATTTCCATTCCGGAACATTGAAATCCGATTTTAAAAGGACACACGCGGTGCTCGACCAGTTTCAAGCTTGGCTAGAAGAAGTTCAGAAAAGTGCAGTTGACTATAAGGTGACAACAGCCAAGGAGCGCGGCATTGCCAATTGGAAGAAGGTAATTTGGACGTCGCCCATGAAGAACGCAGCGATCAAGGCGAAATTCTCTGAGATGGCAGGGAAGGTGGGTATGCCCGGTCGAGACCAGATCAAGTGTCGGCCTTCCAGAAAGGCCGGCGAATGGCTTTATGACTTGGTCTGGAGAAGATTCGACCAGGAAGGCAATCTTGTTGAGGTAATTCTAGCCATGGAAATTGAGGTCTCATACATGCAGGAATGTACAAAGCGGTATGACTTCAACAAACTTCTTCAGGCTGATTCCTCCTACAAGGTTTTTGTGTTCCAACAGAAGACGAAAGAAGACGTTGAGGCGGGGTTGCAGCGTTTGAAGTCTGCAGCCGCGCAGTATCGTTTCCGGTCTGATTCAGAGTTTCTCCTGTGTGGCTGGTCGACACTCAAAAACGAGTTCATCTTCGATCGATTCCATGCACGAAGAGAGGCGGACCTGGTAAGTTGACAGCGTTCTCTGACACCCAAAAATATTGCAGATAGGGACGGGGTGGAAACGCGCTATCTCTCCCTGCCATGGAACAAATGCCGAGGCATTCCCGGAGCCTTATGCACACTCGAGAGATTGATCGAATCCGGTTCAGACGACAGCTAAGCGGGTCGACAGAATCTCTTTACCATTGCCTTCCTGAGCCAAAAATGCTTGGAGCGGATGCCGGAAGTCTTGAGGGCTTCGGCGTCCGTTAATCCAGCAAGATGGTCGATGAACTGCGCGGCCTGTTCATCGATTGATGCGTATTGTTTGTTGGCGCAGATCGCATCCTTGCCTTGTCCCCAGAGCGTATCCATCGGATTGAGCTCGGGTGCCCGCTTCGGCAGCCATAACAGCTGGATACCGAGTTCTGCGGCCACGGCTTGGGAAGACAGGGCCGTATGGCTGCTATCACTATCCAACAGCAAGGTCACCTGCCAACCCCGGTATTGCCGGTGCAACTGGTGCAGGAACGCTTGGAAGTCGTCAGCCCGCTGTCGGTACCGGAGTTGGAACACGCGGTGGCCGGTGGCCAGGTTCATGCAGCCAAAGACGGTGCGCCGCGCATTCCAGCCAGTGAGCAGCACCCGCGCCGGCACCCCGCGCGGTGACCACATGGCGCGCAGCGGTGGGAAGAGCAGCAGATCGGTTTCATCCTCCACCAGCACGACACTGCGCGGCGGTAAGTTGCCAAGCACGCGCCGGATACGAGACTTTTTTTTCGCGCTGAGCATCGGCCGCCAACACGTAGCGCGGTCGCTTCCACACATAGCCCAGACGATGCAGCACCCGCCTGACCGTCGCATCACAAAATGCCTGGTTCAGATGCTGCCGCAACTGGTCCTGGAGTAATGACACCGTCCAATGCGTGGCGTGATACCCGCACTGTGCCGGCGGCATCTGCAGCAACTCCTGCAGGAAGGCGTCCACCGTGCGGTCCGCACGGCGTGGCCGTCCGCGATGGACGCGATCTGCCAGAGCCGTGCATTGCCCCGCATGGCGATAACGGGTGACCCAATTGTGAATGCTCTGGCGCGTCACATGCAGCGCCGCAGCGACTTCGTTCACGGGTTTGCCTCGCCCGCATTCCAGCACAGCAAGGCTGCGCCGATACTGCCGTACATCATGCGTACGGCGCAGTGTTTCCACCAGTCGGCGCTCTTGCGCCCTGGTCAACCTGAATTCGCTCATGGCGCGCTCCTCTTGCCGTGGCCATAAACCAGTCTAGGTCAAAATCTTTATATCGCCATGCTTAGAGGCATTGCGGCTCAATGAACAGATATGCCAGGCCGATTCTTGCGATAGCACCCTACTAACAGCGTTATTTTGTTGAGCACTCCAGATTGAGGAGCTCTCTTACAGTGGCCACCGATCGCGCAAGGTACTAAGGTCATTACGGAGTACGTTCACAGAGTCGAGGACTTGCTTCAATTGTTCAAGTGAGTAGCCAACCGATCTCTGGTTTGGCGATGTAGGCATTCCGATCACGTTGACGACCCGCTCGACAGTCGTATCAACTCCCCAACGGCCGTGAATAAGCTCATTGCGCAATTTGCGCAGTGTATCGGCTTGATCGAGCCAGCCAGTGTAAGCGGTGTGGCCCTTCGAACCTGCGGGAAGCAGTTGGTCGACAGATTCGCGAAGAAACCCTAAACGTTCGTTGAAGGTGGAATATTCGTGCTTGCGCGTGAGCTGCTCAAGGAGTGCGCCGCCCTCAATCCAAACGATACACAGCCCGAGTTCCATCTCAAGGCGTGAAAACTCGAACAGAATTCTTCCGAGGATGGTTGCCGCTTTCTCTTCGGTGTCGCTATTACAGGAATGCATCAGTACTGAGGAATGATTGACAGACGTTTCTTCTATGCCTTGCTCGGGACTTCAGTGCGCGGCTACCGCCGTCTTCCGCCCTCAAAGCTGCCAGGCAGACGGGCGGGCGAGTCCAGCATATCCAGATAGGGACGCCGTTTCGATTTCTTCTTGGGCGCAGAAGGCTCTGTGGGACGTTTCGGCGTTTGAACGACTCGGGCCGTGCCACGATGGCTTTTGATGTAGTGAGCTAATGTCTGATGAGCGGGGGCGGGCGAATCGGACTTTATGAACTTCAGAGCGCCGTCTACGAATTTGGGAGTGCGTCTAATGCGATCACAGGCGTATTGAAGCACCCCGTTATAGCAGGAGGACTCTTGGATGGCGCCAAGGAGATTGGAGATAAAAGTTGTATCGCGGTGAGCATCATAATGTTCGATTGCGCCTTCAAGGGCTTCCACGAAGGCGCGCGACACAGCAATCTTATCGAAATCGAGCAGCTCGCCGATATCGGGATCTGCCTTAAATCGCTGCAATTTCTCGATGTACTTTTGCGGATTCACTTGCCTGCTCGACTGTTCTATATCTACTTTTCTCGCTGCCTCATGCGAGATGTGATTGTTTCATATAAGGAATGCGATCTGCTAGTGGCAGCAAGTAATTACCGCAAACCCAGCGCGCATAATCTTTGGAAGTAAATGCAACAATCTATCCATCCCACCCACCACCCCATATCGCCCCTCCGACCACCTCCCGAGCGATCCGACCGCCGACCGCCACCTCCTTTTCCTCCCTTTTATCCTTTCCCCCTTTCTTTTCTTTCTGGCGCAAGCGCCAGCCCCGCATGCCACGCCACCGTCCGACCGCCCGCCGCTCCGGCTAGGTCCCTGCTGAGTTCTTTTTTTCCTTTTGATCCTCGCCACCTCGATCCCTGCCAGGTTGCCTCATACCCCGGCTTCGCCGACCTGCTGGCGCTTTGTCCTCGCTGCGTACCGACCGCCTGCCTCATGGCTACGGTCCTCTGCATCCCCTTTTTTCTTTTTATGTCCATTATGGCGTGGGCGCTGCGGGGAGGATGGCCGCACAAGGGGCTTTGAATGGTCGATAAGAGATAGCAAGATTCCATGCGGAGGAGGTCGATAGGGGTATGTTTGGGGTTGGTTGGGGTGATGGATAGATTGTTGCAATCTTGTCTCTACCTCCCCTGTTACTGTATGCTTGGACAGTAACGACAGATCAGGGAAGAAGCCATAAAGACAGGGCGGCTGCGCCGCCCGGCTTGCAAAGGAGGGCCATACATTGGATATGACAACGCGCGGTTTATATGACCACCCGGACGGCTGGCGCCGCGAGCCGATCATGGCCTTCGCCGAGTTCGTCGCCTCCAGCGAATATCTGGAGCACGGCCGCCGCCCACCAGCCAAAGACGCCGACCAGAAAAAGCGGCCGCTGCGCGATTCCACCCGCAAGAACCTCGTCCACATGTTTGGCAAGTTCGTGCGCTGGATGGCCGGCGAGAGCGTGAATCTGTTTTCCGTCACGCCGGAACACATCCTGCGTTTTCTCGACGCCCAGGTCACCGGCCGCGGCAAGGGCGACAAGGATATGGTCAGCACCATCCGCGAGCGCCATGTGCGCTTGCTCGAGCGCGTCTACCGCCATCTGGAGGTCATCCCGAATCCGGCGTCGATCGCCGTCCACGGCATCTATCGCGGCGAACAGAAGGACGCCGCCGGCGTCGACAAGCCGACCGTCGCGCTGACGACTGAACAGGAAGAAGCTTTCCTGCGCGCGCTGCCAGGCGAGCCGAGCGATCCGAAGCAGAACTGGAAGCGCCGTCGCGATCGCGCCATGCTGGCGCTGGCCATCGGCGCCGGCCTGAAAGTCTCCGAGATCGCCGGCCTGTATATCGAGAATATCGGCAAGCCCATGACCGACGGCTCCATCACCATCACCGTCAATCCGGCCGCGTCCGACGGCACCAGCCTGCCGCATGACACCATCCTGCGCAAAGCATACGTCGGCTTCCTGCAGCCGTGGTTGAAGGAACGCGCCGGCCTCGATGTGCCGGGCAAATTGCTTTTCCCTGCGGCGTTACGAAAGAACGAGAAGATCGACCGTGTCACGCTGTATCGCCATATCAAGGCGACGTTCGAGCGCGCCGGCATGGTGTCCGTCGACCACCAGGGCGGCCGCACGCTGCGCAATACCTTCGCCGTGCGTGAGCTGGCGCAGGGAACCACGCTGGAGCAGCTGTACGATCTGATGGGCCACCGCGATATCAAGACCACCGAGATCTTTGTCGGCCTGGTGAATAAATACCGCCCGGTGGCGCGACAGGCCTGACTCCCCGCATAATCGGCAGGGTCATACCATCCGCAGCGGCAAGCTGCTTCACCGATAAGGGCGTCATGGGACCGTACGAAAGAAAGCTGAACGAACTGGTGGCCGTCACCAATTCACTGCAAGGAACGGGCGGCAGCCGGGCGCTGAAGGCGATCATCAAGGATCTCAACGGCCACGGTCCGATTTCGGAACTGCTCTATACCTTGGACAGGGAAAATTTCGACAGGGTGATCGACCTGCTGGTGGAATTTCGCAACCGCGGCAGAGAGGAAGCGTTCAACGACCTGCACGAAGAGGCCGTCAAGCGGCTGAAATAGATTGCGCGTGTGCCGCGGCGAAGCTTACGCGGCCCATTCCGGCATGTGCCGGCGGCGATCCCGGGCGATCCGGAAAGAGACCGTCAGCGGACGGTGCTCTGCCTTGTGCAGCCGGACAGCGAGCATGACATCTGAGAGAAAGTTCAGCATGACCTACCTCCGCAAGTGATGTGCAATTGACAACACAATCCTATAGCCACGCGACAATACCCGCAAGCACATCGCATTTGAGACAGATCTAGAATTCCAGATGATCGAGGGTGCTCGTTTCCGCAGCGTCGATAGCAGCGAAGTGCGCCCGTTGCAGGCGCTCGATCTCGGCGGCGATCAAAGCGCCAGCGATCACGAGCTGGCGCATCCGGGTATTCCTTGCCAACAGGTCCTGCGGCCATTCTGCGGGCCATTGCTGGACAGGCTGGTCGATACCAGGCAGCGTGACCTTGGCGCTTCCCAGCGCAAAGCAGGCGGCCGCCGCTGCCAGTTCTCCGGCGGCGTGCTGATCGTCATGGCTGGCGTCATAGCCCATGGCGAGTTGGAGGGGCGGCCGGGATTCGTGTTTTTTTCGCCAAAGTTAAGTTAAGTCGATGATCTAAAAGGAGAATCCGGATTTTCGATTTCCACTCGGCGATATAAATCTCCGCACCAGCAACTCCCGTGTTACGACGGTTGCGTGGTGACTGAGCCGCTGAAGTCGCTCGCTTTCTGCCCGGACGCCTGCACGCGCTGCTCGAGGGCGCCGCGTTCTTGCAGCCAGGCCGCCTTTTCCTCGGCCAGTTGACTAGCGCGTTCATCGGCACGGCGCAGCTGCTCACCCAGCATTTCGTTCTCGCGCACCTTGCCGGCCATTTCGACGCGCACGTCCGCCAGCTGCTGCCGCATGGCGTCGAGCTGCGTAATCATGTGTTCTTTCGCGGCTGTCTCGTCTTCGAGGCGGCCGGCCAGCCGATCGCGTGCCGTGCTAGCCGCCGCCAACTCTGCCTGCGCGGCGCGCAATGCCTGCGCAGAGCGCTCCTGCTCGGCGGTCAGATGGGCGATCGTCGCCTGCTGCGCGGCGACGTGGCGCTGGGCGCCGGCTAGGTCCTGTTCCAGGCGCGCGATGCGCCGCTCGTATCCTTGACGCTCCTCGGCCCGTTGCGCCGCGGTCGCTTCATGGTAGTGCTCGAATTGAGCTCTCGCCTGCGACAGCAGGCGGTCGAGCGTGTCCACTTCTGCCGCGCGATCGGCGAGACGCTGCTGCAGGCCGGCGTTTTCCGCCTCGACCGTGGCCAGCGTTACGCTCTGCGCATGGTGGCGTTCCTGCAGTTGCGCCAGTGCTTGCCGCGTGTGCGCCAGATCCTCGGTCAGCGCTGCATTCGTCGTGCGTGCCGCCCCGCATTCGGTGCGCAGCTTCTCCTCGCGCTCGGCAGCCGCGCACAGTGCGTCGTCATGCGCCTGCCGCGCCTGTTTGAGGCGCTGTGCGAACTCGTCCTCCATGTGCTGGTACAGTCCCTTGACGGCGGCCAGGAGCGACGGCGGCAGACCTGCTTCGACTTGCTCAATCTCGCTTTGGTGCTCGGTCTTCCATCTCTTCAGCAGCGGCGTGATCGTGCTCTTGCTGCCGGTGCGGCCGAGCGCCTCGCGCACGCCGTCAACGGTCGGGTTCTTGCCGTCAGCGGCTAGTTGGGCGGCGGCTTTCGCAACGTCTGAATAGAGGATGCCAGCACGAGCCATGGTTGCGTCTCCATTAGATAAGATACCGTAATACGTACAATGTAATACTACGATATATAACGGAATTTAGAAATAAGTCTTCCATTACACATAACTGTCGATAAAATAATTTATCGTGGCTTAAACCTGAATTCCGCATTACACTGAATGTAATGCACCCAAAAAACCCGAAAATGAGCGACAAAATGAGCGTGGAAGAAAACAAGACGGAAAATGCTGTTTTGCCAGAAACCTTCGCAAAACGTACCGCCGGTACGCTCATTTCCGAGTCAGAAATGGCAGCGCGACACCAGCGCTTTATCTCGGCGGCCACTTCGGAAAACACCCGCCGTACCTACCGCTCAGCAATCCGGCATTTTCATACTTGGGGCGGCGTTTTACCATGCGATTCGGGAGCAGTACTGCGGTACTTGCTGACGTATTCCGATTCCCTGAATCCGCGCACGCTGGCGCTGCGCCTGACAGCACTGGCGCAATGGCATGCATTCCAGGGTTTTCCCGATCCGACCACCGATCCGAATGTCCGCAAGACGCTCAAAGGCATCACACGCACGCATGGCAAGCCGAAAAAGAAGGCCAAGGCGTTGCCGATCGAGGATATGGAGTTAATCGTAGCGAAGCTGGGACCGGACACTAGTCTGATTGCCATTCGAAATAACGCGCTGATACAGATCGGCTTCTTCGGCGCGCTGCGGCGCAGCGAGCTGGCCGCACTGACGGTGGACGAACTGACATGGGCCCCGGACGGCTTGGTGATCACGCTGTCGCGCTCGAAGACCGATCAGGAAGGGAGAGGTGTCACCAAGGCGATTCCCTACGGAAGCCCGGATGGAATCTGTTGTCCAGTGAAGGCTTTGAAGCGTTGGCTGGAAGCAGCGAATATCACTTCGGGGGCAGTGTTTCGTCGAATTACCCGCTGGGGTGTCCTTGGTACCGATCCATTGTACGGCGGCACCATCAACGCTATCTTGGAGGCGTGCGCCGAGGCGGCGGCATTGCCTTACGTCCCGGAACTTAGTAGCCACAGTTTGCGGCGCGGCTTGGCTACCAGCGCGCACCGGTCCGGAGCCGATTTCAAGGACATCAAACGGCAAGGCGGCTGGCGGCACGATGGCACGGTGCAGGGATATATTGACGAAGCCGACCGGTTCGAGGCCAATGCCGCATTGACGCTGCTTAGGCGAAAGGAGAAAAATGACACATCAAAGCCGTAGCGTACGATTTTTCCATTTTGTGAGCAGTCTCCACGATACGCACGCCGCAGTGCCTTGAATTCATCGATGCCGAAGAAAATTACGCGAGTTCGTCGTCCTCCGAATCAAATGCCGGCAATGATGGGTGAATGATTGCGCTCTGTCTTAAGTGCTGGATCGACATGCGTCATGAGATTCAATACCCGATGACGTTGCATAACCCGCTGCCGCGCCGCCACGGCGATGTTGTGGCCGGCCTCAACCGTCATCGATGCATCCACCTCAAGATGCGCATCGACAACAATCATGTCCCCCATCTTTCGCGTACGTAGGTCATGAACCCCGATTATCCCGGGTGTTTCCAGCAATGTCTGCCGGATGGATTGCACCTCTCGTTCGTCTGCCGAGCGATCCATCAAATCCTGCAATGCATCCCAGCCAAAGCCCCAACCCATCTTGCTGATCATTAATCCAACGATCAATGCTGCCACTGGGTCGAGAATGGGGTACCCCAGCAAATTACCTGCAATACCGAGTCCCACCACCAACGACGAAGCCGCATCCGACCGCGCGTGCCACGCATTCACTACGAGCATGCTCGACTTGACCCGTTTGGCGACACCCAGCATGTATCGGAAAAGAAGCTCCTTGGCGGCAAGAGCGCCGATCGCCACCCAAAGTGCAGCCGTATGAACCCGCGGAATGCCATTCGGATCTTCCAGCTTGCGTAGCGCGGACCATAGCATTCCCACTCCCACAATCAACAGGAGCACCCCAAGGAAAAGCGACGCCGCAGTTTCGAAGCGCTGGTGCCCGTACGGATGGTCTTCGTCCGCATCCTTTTTGCTGTGATGGCTTGCCAGAAGCACGACGAAATCCGCCACCAGATCGGATAGCGAATGCAGGCCATCCGCGATCAGGCCTTGGGAACGGGCGACTACACCGACCACGATCTGGGCGGCGCTCAGGGTCAGATTCACTGCGACGCTCACCCAGGTGCTGCGGTTGGCGGCACGGGCACGCGCAGCGACGAGCACTTCGCTGTCCTCGGCCGCGTCGTCGAACTCTTGAAATTCCATGGGACTTGCCTCCTTTCTTGTCGGAGCCGGTACTGTTGGTTGTTTTCCTACTGCCAGCCGTAGCGCCGCGAATACCACCCCTTCATCGCCTGGGTCAACCCGACATAGGACAGCAGGATCAGTGCAAGCCACGGGAAATAGGCCAGCGGTAGCGCCTGGAATTTGAAGTAGTCGGCTGTCGCCGACATCGGCAACAGAATGCCGACCGCCATGATGATCGCTGTCATGCCCAGCAGCGGCCACGCTGCGCGACTCTGGATGAACGGAATCTTGCGGGTGCGGATCATGTGCACGATCAGGGTTTGCGACAGCAGCCCTTCGACAAACCAGCCGGACTGGAACAGCGTTTGATGTTCCGGTGAGTTCGCGCCGAACACGAACCACATCAAGGCGAACGTCAGAATATCGAACACCGAGCTGATCGGCCCGAAAAATACCATGAAGCGTCCCAGGTCGTCCGGGTTCCAGCGTTGAGGCTTTTGCAGGAATTCCTGGTCCACGTGATCGAACGGGATCGCAATCTGCGAAATGTCGTACATCAGGTTCTGCACCAGCAATTGCATCGGCAACATCGGCAGGAATGGCAGGAAGGCGCTCGCCACCAATACCGAAAACACATTGCCGAAGTTCGAACTGGCCGTCATCTTGATGTACTTGAGCATGTTGGCAAAGGTTTTGCGGCCTTCCACCACGCCCTCTTCGAGCACCATTAGGCTCTTTTCCAGCAGGATGATGTCGGCGGCTTCCTTCGCGATATCGACCGCCGAATCGACGGAAATGCCGATGTCGGCCGCACGCAGTGCCGCGGCATCGTTGATGCCATCGCCCATGAATCCGACCACATGGCCGTTATCGTGCAGCACCCGCACGATGCGTTCCTTGTGCGCGGGGCTCAATTTGGCAAATACGTTGGCGGCCTCGACCTTGCCAGCCAATTCCTCATCGCTCATCCGCTCGATCTGCGAGCCGAGCAGCATGTCCGCCACCGGCAGTCCGACCTCGCGGCAGATCTTGGCGGTGACCAGTTCGTTATCGCCGGTCAATATTTTGACGGCCACGCCATGCTCCTTGAGCGCCTTCAACGCTGGTGCCGTGGATTCCTTTGGCGGGTCGAGGAAGGCGATATAACCGACCAGCGTCAGGTCCGATTCGTCGGCCAGCCCGTAGGTTTCCTTCGCCGGCGGCAATTCCTTGGCCGCCACCGCAACCACCCGCAAGCCTTCTTCGTTCAGATCGGCGGTCACGGTCCGGATTCGAGACAAAAGGTCGGACGTCAGTGGCTCGACCGCATCGCCGTGCTGCACACGCGTGCACACTGCCAGGATTTCCTCGACCGCGCCCTTGCAAATCAGCAGATGATGCTCATCGTGCTCGGCCACCACGACCGACATGCGCCGCCGCGTGAAATCGAACGGAATCTCGTCGACCTTGCGAAAGGCGGTCGCGACCTCCAGCTCGCGGTGCACCTCAGCATGCTCCAGCACCGCCACGTCCAGCAAGTTCTTCAAGCCGGTCTGGTAATAGCTGTTCAGGTATGCATATTCCAGTACCGAGTCGGATTCTTCTCCAAATACATCGGTATGGCGCGTCAGGAAGATCTTGTCCTGCGTCAGTGTTCCGGTCTTGTCGGTGCACAGTACATCCATCGCGCCAAAGTTCTGGATCGCATCGAGGCGCTTCACGATAACCTTTTGACGTGACAGGATGACGGCGCCCTTGGCCAGAGTCGACGTGACGATCACCGGCAGCATTTCAGGCGTCAGGCCGACGGCGATCGACAACGCGAACAGAAACGCCTCCAGCCAGTCCCCTTTGGTCACCCCATTAAGCAGCAAGACGATCGGCGTCATCACCAGCATGAAGCGGATCAGCACCCAGCTCACCTTGTTGACCCCGGCCTGGAAAGCGGTCGCTTCGCGGCTGGTCGCCGTCACCCGCGCGGCCAGAGCGCCGAAATAAGTGTGATTGCCGGTGCTGACCACCACTGCGGTGGCAGAGCCGCTCACCACGTTGGTCCCCATGAAGCAGAGATTGTCGACTTCCAGCGGGTTGGATGTTTTCTCTTTCTGGTCCGTGGCGAATTTCTCGACCGGCATCGATTCGCCGGTCATCGCCGCCTGGCTGACGAACAAGTCTTTCGCCGCCAGGATCCGTACATCCGCCGGGATCATGTCGCCGGCGGAAAGCAAGACGATATCGCCGGGCACCAGCTGTTTGATCGGAAGTTCGATGCGCCGACCGCCATTGGTCAGCCCCATGTCGGGATACCTGCGCGCCTCCCCATGCATCTCTGCCGGAACATCCCGCCGCAATACAGTCGCGGTATTGCTTACCATTTCCTTGAGCTTGTCCGCCGCCTTGTTGGAGCGCGATTCCTGCACAAAACGCAGGATGGTGGACAGCATGACCATCGATCCAATCACGGTCGTGGCCTTCATGTCTTCGGTCAGGTACGAAATGATGGCCAGTACCGTCAACAGCAAGTTGAAAGGATTCCGGTAGCAATTCCACAGATGGATCCACCACGGCAGCGGCTTCTCGTGCTCGACTTCATTGAGCCCGACCTTGTCGCGGATCGCCTCCGCCTCCGCCTCGGTCAACCCCTCCGGGCGGCTGCCCAGCCGGGCCAACAATGTGCCGGGTGGTGTGTCCGATGCGTCGATCAACGCCTGCGCCAGCGATGGCGGAAGCTCTTTCGCCGCCGGCGTGGCGCGGAACATGTCCAGGATCGCCAGGCGGCGAAAGTGGTGCTCCATGCCATGCGCGCGCACGAAGTTGGCGAAGGTTTCCTTAAGAAGGCTGAGATTCATGTTGAATCCTCCTTAAAATTCGGAATGCAGACGGATCCCGACAATCGACACCGGCCCGCGATCCCGGTTGTAGGCGGGGTTGACCACATGCTGATAGTTCAACGCCAGCGACAGATGCGGGTTGACCTGCAGCGAATAGTAGGTCTCCACGATCTTTTCGGGACCATAGTTCAGCCGCCCGTCGCCGATCAGGATTCCCATGCCTCCCGCAGCGAAATACTCGCGCGCGGCGTCCGACAACCCGTTGACGACGGCTGCGACCCCGACCGTATCGTCATGCCGCCCCCAGCGGTCGCCTTTCAGGGACAGCCCGGCAGACAGGGATTTGTTAATCTCCGTGAATTCATAGGCTTCCTTGCTGCCATCGTTGGCGCTGGCGCGCGCAAAGACGCCCAGATCGGAAGACAGCTCCTGTTCCAGGTTTATGACCAGGCCGGGGCGCGACTGGTAGCGACGCACGAGCGACACGTCCGGAACACCCGCCGTTTGGTTCGCCACTTGCAGCGCGTCGCGGTAATTCGCCATGTCCGCACGATTGACGAACGCCAGCAGCTTCACTTTTCCCGGATGCCCCTGCCATTCATGCCGTGTTTCCAGTTCCGTCACCAGCATATGCTGATGGAAATGAATGCCCGCGACCTTGGCATTGGGGACATCCGACATCTGGAAGACGCCGCCACGCAGCGTCCACCAGCCTTGCGTCCACTCGGCAGCCGCCCCGTAGGTCAATCCCCAGGAATCTGCGGCATAGTCGAATGCGCCGGCATCGATGACCGACCAGTTCAGGAAATCCGCACGCGGGTCGTGCGCATAACTGTTGGCGTCGAAGATATCGACCGCTGAAAACTTGCCGACGGTCAGAGTGAGATTGTCGGACGCCCGTGATCCCGCCAGCTGGTTGGCGCCCGGCTCGATCTTTTCTTCCGTTCCGCCAAGGGGGATCACATGCCGGATGAACGCCCGCGGCAGACGCAGGTACGGGGCATTGGAACCGACCTTGTACGCCTCGCCGCTCGGAAAGCCTGCCACGCCGAGTGTATTGTTCATTCCAAAACCTTGGTCGATTTCGGGGTTTGCCCAGAATTCGGTATTCCTTCCAAGCCGTAACCCCGCAAATAGCGTCAGGTCGGTCGTTTCTTCGTTGCGGCCGTTGGCGTCCAGGCTGTTGTCGCCGCTATAGGGAGACCGAAAGCGCGGATGCCCTTGCGTGACATTCGTGAACTGGCCATGGATAGCCCACGCTTCAGACGACGGCGCCTTGTCCGCCAGTGATTGCGTTGGCGCAGATGGCACTGTCACCGCGGTCGTCGGCTCCGGCTCGGAAACGGCAGCATGGGCCATCTGCGACATTCCATTCCCGAGCCCCCAGAGCACGAGTGGCGCTTTGAATCCTGGGCTAATCAAATTGCGCGCGCGGCAGGCTCGCTTGTTAGCAACGGTGGTTTTCATTCTATTTCTCCCTAATAATCGACAACATGGCTTCCCAAGGCCGGCTCACCCTATGTGCAATGCGAACATGTGGTTGCCGATCTCTTATAAACTGGCTCAATGCAATACGATTGACTCGGTCGGCGGCACGCTTTCCCATTTCACGCCGCGGACGCCAGGCAGTATTCCCGCTTGATGAACGAATCGCACCAGCGCCGCGCGTTGCGCGGGCGTGCAGGCGACCGTCGCGACAATCTTGATCCTGTGTGTCCTCTCGTTTTCCTCGTGCCGAATATCCCGCGGCACGACGGCAGCCGTCGCCAGCTCGGTCACAAATAAATCCACCAGATTATTCAGCTCGGATGACTGGGCAATGACCGTCAGACGATAGATTTGGCTGTCCGCCGAGGAGTCCCTTGGTTGCGCTGCATGTGGCGCGAAGCGAGTTTTCAGATTCTTCAGGTTCAATAGCCGCATCTCACACCTCCGCTCCTTCCATGGTCCGGCCGCTCAGCATTGCCCAGCGCACGACGGATACGCTGCGCTCCATGCTGACCCGGCTCACGAGTTGTTCAAGCAGCGCCTGATTGCCAGGCGCCGCCAGCACATCGGCCCGCACCTCGATCTTGCCGGCACTCGGCGCATCCTCGCTATGGAGCGATTGCAGGACCAGGGCCGGCATGCCATTGAGCATATGCAGCATCAGGCTGCGCACATGCACCTCTTCATCCGCGCTGCAGATGGCGGCGATGCGATAGGCCTGTTCGGCCTCGGTGGCGGCCGTCGCGCCTTGCACATTGATGCGTTGAGCCACGCCGCGCAGAATCACATTCGCGGCCAGTACGAATGCCGTGCCGATTGCCGCCTCGGGGACATGGCCCAGGCCGGACAACACGCCGACCGCGGCGGAACACCACAAGGTCGCCGCGGTATTGAGGCCGCGCACGTTCAGCCCCTCGCGCATGATGACACCGGCACCGAGAAAGCCGATCCCGGACACTACCTGCGCTGCGATACGCGCATGGCCCTGCGGGTCATCCGTGAATGCCGAGATCGTGACGAACAGTGCCGCGCCGGTTGCCACCAGCGCGTTGGTGCGCAGGCCCGCCATGCGCTGGCGCAGCTGACGCTCGGCGCCGATCAAGGCGCCAAAGGATAAGGCTGCGAGCACGCGCAGCGCGAAGTCGTACCAGACCATCTGATCCTCCTGTTTGGTAACAGGGAGTGCAGGTGGGACTTGAATACATGGCGCTAGCCAAGCCAGCGGCCATGCATGCGGTCAGTTGCCGCAAACGAAAAGGAAGTTATCGGGGAGGAAGTGCCGCAGACAGAACCGCAGCGGATATCCACACCTTACCGTTGGCAAGATGTGGCAGAGAGGATGGTCTCGCGTGATCTTGCCAAGTTATTCGACGTTTCGTTGCCGACAACTGTCACCAGAACAAGTACTCACGAGTTACTCCAAAGATTGAAAACAGGCGAATTCTAGTTGGGCAATCTGCCACCGTCAAGTAAAAAAGTCATAAAAATCCGAGGCCATGCTCCAGCAGGCCATTTGTTGCAATATCCCCTCCCGGGGGATACGATACGACGATGACTACACACACCTCTCATCCTGACATTATCAAGCGCCTCAAGCGCGCCGAAGGCCATCTCAAGAGCATCATCGACATGCTGGAAAGCGGCCGCGGCTGCCTGGAAATCGCCCAACAGCTGCACGCGGTAGAAAAGGCCATCACCAACGCAAAAAAAGCACTGGTGCATGACCATATAGACCATTGCCTTGAGCATGCGGTGAGAAAAGGTTCTCGCAACGCGGAAGACGCTGTTCACGAGTTCAAAGAAATCACCAAGTATCTATAAAGCTACAGTCATGCTCGAATTTTCCGCTCTGCTGCAAAAAGGGGGAGCCAACGCCTGGCAGAGCCAATCCACTGCAATATGCGCATGAATTTCAGTCGTTGGTTGCATCAGATGCTGGCGCTATTGATCGCTTGGACGATTTTGCTCGGGGTGACCGGCTTACTCGACGAATTTTACGGCACGGTCAGCCAGTATTTAGTGATGGTCTGGCTGTGTCTGGGCATCGGGGTCATGCTGCTCAAGAAAATCGACTTCCCGGTGCCGCAGGCAGACCGGATCGATGTTCCAGGCGCATTCCGGATGCTGTGGTGGGCGGCGTTCTGGCCGCGTTACCTGAGAAGATAGGTTTTTGTTTCAGACAAGACTGACTGTACCCGGCAGTTCCCGAGAACGCTCCAATTTCATGGAGCTGGATTGCGCCTGCTTGACCTGTTTTTGTTGACAAGGAACAACCCTGCAGTCAAGCTCTTGCCTTGTCCAATTGACCACAAGGCGCTAGGCGAGCACGGGCAATGAGCAGCGTTTATGAAACTGCGTATCCTCGACTCAAGGAAGAGTTCACCGAGCAGGAACTCGTCGCCATTTACACGCCAACGCCCGCAGAACTGAAGTTCGTCGCAGCACGCTATCGCCAAGTCACGCTCCAAACCTTCCTCTTGGTCCAGCTCAAGCTGCTGCAGCGCCTGGGCTATTTCGTCGCACTGGCCACGGTGCCAGCCGAGATCGTCAAGCACATCTGCAGCCGCGCTCAGGTCAGGGTTCCGACCAATTCGGCGCTGGGGCGATACGATAAATCGGGCACCAAGCATCGACATCGCGCGCACCTGCGCGAGTTCGTCGGCATTCGCGAGATGGTAGCGGCCGACAAGACCTGGCTGCAAGGCCAGGCGCAGCAGGCAGCCCAGACCAAGCAGGAATTACCCGACATCATCAATGTGCTGATCGAGGAACTGGTGCAGCGCCGCTTCGAGCTGCCCAGCTACACAGACTTGTATCGCATGTCGATCAATGCGCGGGCGACCGTCAACGAACGCATCTACAAGTCAGTGGCGGGGGAACTGCCGGAAGCTGTCGTAGGCCGGCTCGATGGCTTGTTCAAATCCGTGACCGGCCGCAGCCTGTGGGATAGCCTTAAGCGGGAACCAAAGCAGCCCAACGTGCGCGAGGTGACTGACTTCCTGTCCCATATCGACAGCATGATGGCCTTATCGAAAGATTTGCCGGATACGGGCCATATCTCCGCGACCAAGCGCGAGCAGCTGGTCTTGGAGGCGCGAGCACTCGATTTGGCAGAGATGCGGGCGGTGAAGCCGCTCAAGCGCTATACGCTCGCGGTGCTCTTGATCCAGACCCAATTGCAGAAGGCAATGGACGATATCGCCGAAATCTTCATCAAAACTGTGCGGAACATGCATAGCCTTGCCGAAGAACGCTTGCGTCAATATCATCTGCAGCAAGCCGAACAGGTGGAACGCTTAATCGGCCAGTTCCGTGACGTGCTGACGGTGTTTAGCGAAGAGGGGACCAACGACCAGCGTGTCGCCCGCGTCGAGTCTACGCTTGACGGTGATGTGGAAGGATGGATCGGCGCCTGCGACGAACACATGGCCTACGCGGGGAACAATTATTTCCCGTTCATGTTAAACAGCTACCCCGGCAAACGCAGCCTCCTGTTCAAGTGCCTGGAGGCGCTGGAGTTGCGCTCGAGTTCACAGGACGCGAGCCTGTTACGCGCGATCGCGCAGGTGCAGAAATTCCGCCCCAGCCACCGCGAGCATATTTCGGTTACCGAGAGCGGCATCGACGTCGTCGACCACGATTGGATGGCCGACAAATGGCGCGACCTGGTGTTCGGGCGTCGGCAGAACGTCGAGCCGTCGACTTACCATCGCAAGTATTACGAGCTAGCGGTGTTCTCCGAGGTGATGATTGCGCTCAAGTCGGGCGATCTGTACGTCGAGTATAGCGGCGACTATGATGACTACCGCAATCACTTGGTTAGTTGGGAAGAATATGAGCGCGAGGTGCACGCTTATAGCGAAATGGTCGATTTGCCCGTGGAGCCGCAAGAGTTTGTCGTCAAGCTTCGAGGTGAGATGAAGGAATTGGCGCGCGAGGTTGACCGCGACTTCCCGGAAAACTCTGGCGTCGATATCGACGAATCGGGCTTGATCATTCGGCGCCCTGAACGGCAAAAACCGCCTGCCGAACTGGAATTGGTCGACGAGGCAATCCGAACCCAATTGCCCGAGGCGAGCATCCTGGACGTGCTGACCGAGGTAGAGAATTGGCTGGATCTTCACCGCCTGTTCGGCCCATTGTCAGGTTTCGAGTCCAAGGTCGACGATCCGCACAAGCGCTTCATCACGACCTTGTTTTGTTATGGCTGCAATCTTGGCCCGACGCAAACCGCGAGATCGGTCAAGGGACTGAGCCGCAAACAGGTAGCTTGGCTCAATTTGAAGCATGTAACGGAACAGCGCCTCGACAAGGCGATCTTCAAAGTGATCAATGCCTACAATCGCTTTGCGCTGCCGCGTTACTGGGGCTCGGGAAAAAGCGCATCGGCCGACGGCACAAAGTGGAACATGTATGAACAAAATCTGCTGTCGGAATACCACATCCGGTATGGCGGCTACGGTGGCATCGGCTACTATCATGTTTCGGACAAGTACATCGCGCTATTCAGCCATTTCATCCCGTGCGGCGTCTACGAGGCGGTCTACATCCTGGATGGCTTGATCAACAACCAATCCGACATCCAGCCCGATACCCTGCATGGCGACACCCAGGCGCAGAGCACACCCGTATTCGGCCTGGCGTACCTGCTTGGCATTAACCTGATGCCGCGTATCCGCAACATCAAGGATCTGAAGTTTTACCGTGCCGGCCGCGACAACGATCTGGAACACATCGGCAGCCTGTTTCGCGGCACCATCGATTGGGATTTGATCGCCTTGCACCTGAAGGACATGTTGCGCGTCGTGATTTCAATCAAGGCTGGGAAAATCGCGCCGTCGACGATCTTGCGCAGGCTCGGCACGGCCAGTCGCAAGAATAAGCTTTACTACGCCTTCCGCGAACTGGGAAGGGCAGTACGTACGCAATTCCTGCTGAAATACGTCAGCGACGCCGAATTGCGCCGGACGATCAATGCAGCAACGAACAAGAGCGAGGAGTTCAACGATTTTGTTAAGTGGTTGTTCTTCGGTGGCGACGGTGTCATCGCGGAAAACATCCGGCATGAGCAGCGCAAGGTAGTGAAATACAACCAGCTGGTGGCCAACATGGTGATCCTGCACAACGTTCAAGGCATGACGCGTGTGCTGAAGAGCCTGCAGGCCAAGGGATTCCCGCTTACCGAGGAAATCTTGCGCGGCACGGCTCCGTACAGAAGAGAGCACATCAATCGATTCGGTGAATATCCACTCGACTTGGACCGGCTTGTTGAGCCGATCAACTACAAACTCGATTTCAACATATAAATCATCGAGTTAACCTAACTTTGGCGAAAAAAACACGAATCCCGGCCGACCCTCAGTTGCACCTCGCGCTCCTGCGCGATCATCTCCAGCGGGGATTTTCCCGTTGTGCGCGTGGTGGCGCTGATGCGCCTTTGTTCTTCTGCTTTCAACATTCTCGTTGCCATCCTCTTTTTTGACCGAAGCAACGGAAATCGTCTTCCAATGCGCCAGCCAGCTTATACAGCGATCCGTAACTGGGAATGGCGTCGGCTAAACCTTAGAGAAAGCGGACATTCGGATTGGCGGCAAGGGCCGCCTCGATCGCTTCCTGTTTGCGCTTCTCGAAGAACTCCCTGCGCGCATCCCGATTCTCGACAACGGTCAGCACCGGATTCGGTTGGCCGAGTTCCTGCACCATCGCTGTCGCCAAGTCACGGTAAGCGTCGCGCTCGCCGATCAATTCCAGGATGCGTTGGTTCGCAATCCGTAACGAATCTTCACGTTGCTGCAGCCAACTGCTATACCGGTATATGGCGGCATTGGCGCCTCGAAGCTTACCCTTCAGCTTGCTGGAGCCACCTGCATCTGCAAAATACAGCGCACTGTAATCAAACCCGTCACTCATCATTCACCTCTGCTTTTTCAATAAGCCTGTAACGACTTTCCCGGTGCTTGGCATGCCCGCATTCAAGGCAAACCAAACATCTACAAGCCCAACCTTGTTATATAGTAACATTGCTTTATAATACTCACAAGTTTAAATCGTGCAGACTGTAGCGCCCCGCACACATGCCGCCATCGACAGAGGAACCGTTGTGAACTTGCCAATAGAGCAGCCCATCTCATCCAGATATCGAACCTTCGTGCCGAGATCGAGCGCCATCAACGGCTCTATCATGAGCATGATGCACCGGAAATACCCGATGCTCAATACGACGCGTTGTTTCGGAAGCTGATCGCGCTGGAAGAAGCGCACCCCGAATTCGCTGCCCCGGATTCGCCGTCGCAGCGGGTGGGCGGCAAGCCGCTGAAGGCATTCCGCGAAGTCGCCCATGCCTTCCCGATGTTGTCTCTGCGCGACGTCATGGATGCCGGGGAAGCCAGCGCCGCGGTTGCATCGGCCGCCGGCGAGCTCGGCGTGGATCCGAATGAGATCGAATACGGCATGGAACTGAAGTTCGACGGCCTGGCGCTTTCGCTTCGCTATGCCGACGGCTTGCTTGTGGAAGCACTCACGCGCGGCGATGGCGCTTCCGGCGAGGAAGTCACCGCCCAGGTCAGAACGATTCGCAACGTGCCATTGCGGCTGCCGCTGCCGCTGACCTTGCATGTACGCGGCGAAGTGGTGATGGAAAAAGGCGTCTTCGCTTCCCTGAATGCGCAGCGCACCGCCGAAGGCAAGAAGCCCTTTGTCAATCTGCGCAATGCCGCTGCCGGTAGCGTGCGCCAGCTCGATCCGAAGGAAACCGCAGCGCGCCGACTGAAATTCTTCGCCTACGGCGCAGCCCCCGCGGCGCCGGGCCAGTCGCTCCCGTTCGCGGCCAGCCGGCAAAGCCATATCCTCGCCGAGTTGCAACGCCTTGGCTTCACCGTCGATACGTCAGCCGCCGTGGTGAAGGGATTCGCCGGCATTCAGGAGTGGTTCGAGCGCGTCGCGGCGATCCGGGAATCGATTCCTTTCGAGATCGACGGCTGCGTGGCAAAGCTCGACGATCTGCGCCAGCAGGAACAACTCGGCTGGAATATCCGCACCCCGCGCTTTGCGATGGCATACAAATTCCCGCCGCAGGAAGCGCTGTCGGTGGTCCGATCCTTTGTCTGCCAGGTTGGCCGTACCGGCAGGCTCACGCCTGTCGCGAAAATCGACCCGGTATTCGTGGGTGGCGTCACCGTATCCAGCGTCACGCTCCATAACGAGGATCAGGTACGCCTCAAGGATGTGCGGCTTGGCGACACCATCGTCGTGCGCCGCGCCGGCGACGTGATCCCGGAAATCGTTCGCTCGCTGCCGGAACTGCGCGCCGCGCAATCTGATGTGTTCGCCATGCCGAGCCAATGCCCGGTTTGCAGCGCGCCCGTCGTCAAGGAAGAAGACGGCGCGGACCACCGCTGCACCGGCGGCATAGCGTGCGACGCGCAGCGCCTGTTCCGCATGACGCACTTCACGTCGCGGCTGGCGATGAACATCGAAGGGCTCGCCGAGCAGACCATCGCGGCGCTGATCGATGCCGGCCTGGTGAAGAAGCCGCTCGACTTCTACCACCTCAATGTGGCGAAGATCGCGGTGCTCGAGCGATTCGGCCAGCAATCGGCCACGAAGCTGACCGAGGCAATCGAAGGCTCGAAGAAACCGACGCTGGCGCGCTTCATCTATGCACTAGGGATTTTCGGCGTCGGCGAGGCGACCGCAAAGGATCTCGCCAAGGCGTTCGGCACCTGGACCGATTTTGCCGCGGCAACCGAAGACCGCTTGCTCGCCATCCGGGACATCGGGCCGGCCACCGCCGCCAACATCGTCCGGTTCCTTGCCGATCCGGCCGAGGGCGGCGAGGCCCGGCTGCTGGCGGAATACCTGCAGCCGCAGGATGTCGTCACCGGCGCGGCTGGCGCGCTGCACGGCAAAACCATCGTGTTGACCGGCACGTTTCCCGCGCTCACGCGTGAGCAGGCAACCGCGATGGCGGAAGCTGCGGGCGGCAAGGTCGCCGGATCGGTGTCGCGCCGCACATTCGCCGTGGTGGCTGGCGCCGAAGCCGGCTCAAAGCTGGCGAAGGCGCAGGAACTCGGCATCCCGGTCTGGGACGAAGCGCAATTCGTCGCGGCGTGCGCGGCCGCGTAAGCCTTTCTTCAGCGCCCGACACCATCGGGCGTACCCTCCTAGTCGGCGCAACGTGTGGCGCGATGCATCACCTGCGCCGCGCGCACCATCTCCGCTGAATTCCGGTATTTGCGATACACCCGCGCCTGGACCGCTTCGATCAGCTCCTTGTCGAAGCGATGCTCCAACTGCGTATTCAGCGCGTCATGGAAGACCTTGGACACATGGTCTGAATACATCACCGTGCGCTTTCCGAGCACGATTCCGGTGTCCGCATCCACCAGCGCCAGCGCCAGCGATGTCGGCATGCCGCGCCAGTCGCCGAGCTGCCACTGGCCCGGTTCGAGCAGGCTGACCGAGG
This sequence comes from Noviherbaspirillum pedocola, assembly GCF_016632335.1. Taxonomy (GTDB): domain Bacteria; phylum Pseudomonadota; class Gammaproteobacteria; order Burkholderiales; family Burkholderiaceae_D; genus Noviherbaspirillum_A; species Noviherbaspirillum_A pedocola. Next base: position 35,315 of record NZ_JAEPBG010000015.1, on the reverse strand, counting down.
AGGGCAGGTCAGACCATTCGTAGAAGCCCTCGATGCGAATCAGCACGAACGGGACCAATTGGTCGATGAACATTCCCACGTGGACCGCGCCAGCGCAGAAGGCCTGCAGGTCAGCGACGGAGACGCCACGTCGATTGATTTGCAAGATATGCAATCAATCCATTCCCGAGTCAACCCGATAGAACAGCGATCCCGGCACCCATTCGGTCCTGGAAAGGCAAAACGGCTTGCCCAGTTCAAGCTGCCACATGCGCAAGGCCTCCTGCACGCCACATTTTTCGGTCACTTGCGCCGCTGGCACAACGAAGCGACTTGCTTTCTTTTTTCTCCACGACAATAATCCCCCCTGCGTTATACATACATTACATGTCGGCATAATACCGTGCAGGCATGTTGTCGCACAAACAAAGTTGCCGCCGCCTCAGATTTATAAATCGCCTTATCAATCGGCGAGATGCATTTCCCTCTACCACGGTTATCCACTTTTAGAGGGAGGTCACATGACTCATTACGCAGGACCACGTATGGAAGAAGTGAAGTTTTCAGAAGTCCGGCAGATGGTCCAACTGACATGGTTCTTCGAATACGTGTTGGGAGCGCCGCCAAAGCAGATGAACGGCACGATCCGGTACCACATGTGTCCGAATCCGCGATGCGGGGAGTCCTCCAAGCATTCGGTGAAGGTCTCGGTCGAAGACAACCGCTGGCGCTGCTTTGCCTGCGGCGAGCGCGGCGACGTCATCGATGCGGCCGCGGCGTACTGGGGAGTAGCTCCCCGCGATGCCGCACTGAAGCTCATGGGCACCGACCCGGATGTCATGCGCTCGTACGTGCCACCGAAACCGAAACCGGTCGTTCCCAGGGACGATACCGCGCTTGGCATGGTGGTGGACGCGTTGCTGGCGGCCGGGCGCAAGCCCGACGATGGCATGCTGACCTATCTGAACGCACGCGGCATTTCAACGGCACTGGCAATGGAGGCGATCCGTCGCCGCATCATGGTGACGCTGCCGACCAACCCCAATACCGCCAAGGAGCTGCTGTACGACCTGGTGGGGGAGGCGACGTTGATCAAGGCGGGCATGCTGCGCGCGGACGCGAAAGCGCCGGCGATCGCATTCCGGCCGCTGGTCTTCATTGCCAAGGGCGGTAAAGCTGCGGAATTTCGCCTCTCCCGGCCCGCCAAGGCCGATGAAGTGAAATCGCTGCGTTACGGAGACGTGACGCCGTGGGCGTGGCAGGGCGCGGACAGCAAACGGGTCATGATCACGGAAGGCTGTGTGGATCTGTTATCGGCGGTCCAGATGGGCACCAGGAGAAGCATTATTGGCTTGCCGGGATGCGTCAACTGGCAACCGGAATGGTTCCACAAGCTCAAGGGGCGCAATGTCCTGGTCGCGCTCGATAACGATGAATCCGGCAAGGTCGCCACGGCCAAACTGGTTCCGGTTCTGGAGGCGGTCGGCGCCGAAGTGGGCGTCTATGCGCTCCCACCTGGCATCAATGACTTGAACGAGCAGCTGCAAGCTCGGTCAAGGCGTCCATCCTAAGTACTTCACCTGCCCCGTAGTCTCACCGACTTACGGGGCATTTTCATTATTGCAATTGCTGCAATGGCCTATTGCCTCATTTCGCCTTGGTTGCGGTTGTTGTTTCGACTATCGTTGCTGCGCACGTTGGCATGCATGCCAGCCATAGCGCATTCACTCTGGGAAGTCCGTTCCTTCAATGGGCTTCCCGCATCAAGGAAAACAATGAAAACTGCTCTGCTCCTCCTCGCCACTTTGGCGCTGGCCGCCTGCTCCACTTTCGGAAATCCCCAAGGCTCGGCATCGGCACAAAGCCAGGCGGACAAACCGCACAGCCTGCGCACGTTCGACGCGAACGATCCTTATCACGGTGGCTGAACAGAGATAGTCAACGCGCCACATCGCGCCTGACAGACGATACTGCAGAACCTGTAAGCAGTTTCCCGGGCCCCGTACTCTCACCGAGTCACGGGGCCTTTTTATGTCTGCTCGCTTCGTGCAGCAATGAAAAAGCCCTCTTTCCTGTTCAGTCAGGAGAGAGGGCTTGGTTTTGGTTGATATGGATGGCTGCCGGGACTTGGTCACTCGTTCGGGAAGTAGCCTTTGATTACCTGCATGTCGGCATCGTACAAACCGACCCATGCCTCGCCCATGACCTTCGGCAGGGTATGGCCGCTGCGGTCGGTCACGTAGATGCAAGTGTCATCCGGATTAAAGAGCGCATAGCAGATACAGCCGCCACCGGTGTTGTAGCGAGTGAAACCGAAGTCAGCGAGGACCGACTCCGGCGCCAGCAATGGCTTGTTCTGTACCGCGTCGACAACACAGTCGAACACATGTTGCAGATCGATGGTTTTCTTTTCGTTCATGGTGAGGCTCTCCTGATAGGGATGTCGGGCAGCGGGAAGTCCGCGGCGCCGGCGTTGCGATGGAAAATTTCTTGTGATCAGACTGCTTGCACAGACGGGCACTGGTTGAGGTACAAGGGGAGATGACTCACAAGGAATGGGAAAACCCAACAATCCGTATCGCCATTAAAAAATCCCGGTACACCGACGGTATACCGGGATTAGCCAAGCAGTAGCGGGGCTGAGATCTGGCGTCAGAACATCTTCGACCACGACACGTTGTGGATAGAGCGGCGGTATGCCGAGTTCTCCAGGTCGTGGCTACGGACAATCGGATTCCTTCCTGTCAGGTACCAGTAATCGCCCTGCTGCGACAGGAAATACTTGTTGCCCAGGACTTCAAGGGCGCGGATATAGCTGTCCGGCGCTTTTTCCTGGCCTGATGCCACCTGCAGCAGCTCCACGGCGCGAATGCCCGGCTTCATCCATGCCGCACGGGCCAGATCGATCCCTTCGTCGCCGGCGAGCATGTAGATTTCATCGGCGACAATGGCCGGCAGCGGCTCGATCAGGAACGGGAACTCGATCGGCAGCACATACCAGGTGCGCCAGAATTCGTAGTGGATGCGCAGCCGCAGCACGTCCTTGCGCGCGCCGAGCGCCTGGCAGCACCGCTCAAAGGTGAAGGCGGTTTCCGGCAAGCCGAATACCCACTCGGCCGCCTTCAGCACTTCCGCCGGCTTTCGCTTCTTGTCGAACAGCGCCATGATGTTGGCTCGGACCATCATGAAGGAGATCCGCTCCGGCCCCTCCTCGAAATCCTCCTCGGTGAAGGTTCTCAGGCTGTCTTCTTTTTTTCTTCTTTTGGATCCTCCAAGGTTTGATAGATCACGGAGTGCGGCGATAGCCAGTTCCTGATCCATAGGCGATGCGCCGACGATATTCTCTTCACCGTCCACAGACCCCAGGTCCCCGTCACCTTCCCCATCCCCGAGATCAGCGGCATTAAGATGCTGCCAAAGATCGTCGTTATTAAGCCCCGTAAGAAAGGCACGCACAGCATCAGGAGCAGTATCACCGTTCCGATAACCAGTATCACCTTCAAATCCGAATTCATTCTGCGTTTCCTCCACGCTCATTGCGTCATTCATTTGCCAACTCCCTTGCCATTTCCCGGTTCGTTTCCTGCTTGCCGCCACCGAGGTACTTGTTACTGTTCTTGAAGTAGTCCGCGCCGACTACCACCTTTTTCCGTTTGTGCGCGAGCTGCAGCTTGCCCAGACCCGCCGCGGTCTTCTTGTCGATCGTGAGCATCGGCACCCGGATGTTGAACACGGTGTCGCCGCCGTAGAGCACAATGCACTCGCCCTTGTCGAGCGACTTCAGATCGTCCGGGGAAACGCGATACTTTTCTTCCAGCCGCGCAGTGGTGGTCATGCCGGCGCCGTCGCCGACATTGCCGTTGGGTGCGAGCGTGATCGCGGCCTGGCTTTCCGAGGAACTTTGCGAGGTTGCCATCTGCATCGTCTCGGCCATCGTCATGCCGATCAGGTCCGCAGCCTCTTCCGCCGACTTCTGTGTGCCGAGCTTGAAGAAGATCTTGGTCCAGGTATTACCCATGACCATTTCCTTGAAGTCCGGCGACACCACTTCGAGGTTGGCCAGCGTCTGGGCTGCCGGAAAGAGCGAAATTGCCGCGGAGCGGGCCTGCTCGAAGGGCCTGGCCAGCGATTGGACTGCGTACGAGCCCACCTCGTCCATGAAGGTCAGGAACGGCGGGTTCGGACGCTCTGCCTCCGGCAAGGCCTGCGTCCACGAAATTGCGGTACGCAAGTCACCGAGCAGCATCTTGCCGAAGTTTGACGCCGCCTCGTTCTTGCCCATGGTTGGCAGTGCCGCATAGATGATCTTCTTGCTGCGGATCGCCTCGAACAGGTCGATTTCGGGCGTATAGGTATTGAGCACCGTGCCGAACTTGCCGGTGCCGAACATGTACATCCTGCCGCCCACGCCGCCGAAGGTTTCCTTCATCCGCTTGATGTCGACCATGTTCTCGGCGGCGCTGCCGGGCTTGCCGCCGCCCTTGTACTGTTCCAGGAACAGGGACAGGTTCTTCGTCGCCGGATGGTTCGGCACTGTCTTCTTCAGCTTCGTCTCCAGCTCCTCGATCGCCTTGTGATTCATCAGCAGGATCGTGAAGTCGATGAAGTTGTAAGCCAGCCCCGCCGCCTGCAGCGCCGCCACCAGCGTCGTGATGCCCTGATTGGCCGACTGCTTGTAGTGGTCCGCGCCGGGATTGTTCTCGGTTGACGGGATCAGCGACAGGATGCGCGCGGCGATCTCGTCGCTGTCACCGCGCAGGATCGGGTTATAGGTATGGCTGATTTCCGGGTTGCCTGGATTCAGGACCAGGAAGTCATCCTCGCGACCGGCCCAGCGGCAATACTGGTAGATCGTCTGGATATCGTCGGCATTCAATTTGCCGTCGATGAACATCAGGCCGCCGCCGCGCTGGATCTGCTGGAACATCAGCAGTTTGCCTAGCTGAGTCTTGCCTACGCCGGACTGGCCGAGGATGAAACCGTGGCGCATCAAGTCCTCGTCCGGAAGGTACACCGGCTGACCGCTATCGGTGGAAAAGCCAATGAGCAGCCCGTCCGGGCGTATCAAGCTGGTGGCGGACTGGATCGAAACCGACGTATTCAGCAGGTTCTTCTTCTTCCACGACTCGAGCATGCGGTGGCCGACCGAAGTGCCGCCCATGATGGCCAACGCTAATGAAGCACCGGGAAACTGACCCGCGAGGGCCGATGTGGAAGACACCATCGCGCTGGCGCCAATTGCTGACAACGATGCCGTGTCCGACGTTCCGCCGAAACGCACCTTGTATAGATCCTTCAAGCTCATAAAGGACTTCCTAGCCGAGACAAAAAAATGCCCCGCGCGCCAAAGAGGCGAGCGGGGCGGTTACGTTACAAAAAGGTGCCCATGAGGCTATCCGAAGCCGGACTGTTATCGCTGGCTGGTGCTGAAGCCTTGGCCTGCAGTTCCGGCATGGACAACAGGGTGGCGCGTTCCATGTCCGACAGTTCCCTGTCGTTCTGGATAAAGAAACGCTTGCGCTCCACATCGGCCACGCCCTTCGGGATTTCTTCCTTGTAGTACTTGTAGCGTTCTGACAACTGCGGCGCGGCAGGGGTGGCTAGCGCCGGGCCCGTCGCATTAGCGCTGCCTGCTGCATCGGCGACCGTTGCGGCGCCAGCGGCGACCGCCGCGGTGGAACCCGCCACCGGCTGCGAGCGGCCGGCGACCGGGTCGTTTTCGGCGAACAGATCCCGCACTGCGCTGACGTACTTCGAATCGTCATACAGGCCCATATAGACATCCGCACCGAACCCGAGCAGGGAAAGGCACTTGGACGTTGCCTCCGTCACGCTTTTCTTCGGCGCTTCCTCGTCGGTGAACACGCCTCTGGCGGTACAGCCGATGAACTTGGTCTGACCGAAATGCTCGATCGCGCCGCGCTCGTTGTTCCACTTGTACCAAAGCTCGATACGCACAACGTGGATCTTTTCCCGACCGAGATCGGAGCCTTGCGCGTTCCATCCCATGTGAGCGCCTTCCACATAGCGCTCTTCCAGGATCTTCACGCCCCAGCCCAAGCCCATCGGCCCGAAGGCTTCCGTGGCTTTCTTTGCCTGGTAAGTGGCATTGATGGCCGTGCCGCTGAAACCATCCGCCCGCGTGAAATCCCGGGTGTACCGGGGATCGGTAGCCTGAACGGTTTCCCACAGCGCGATGTTGGACGCGCCCGCCTGAACAGTGCTGTCTGCTGCTTGATGACTCATGTTTGCTCTCCTGAAGTGCTGCGAAGCGGAATTGCCTTGCCTGCTGAAATGACTTACAGCGCTGCATAAGCAAACGAAGCCACCCGGAAACAGAAAAAAATTATTCATCCCTAACAGGTGGCTGTAATTATAGAGAAGTATTTTAGTTGCTCCAAGCCAATAATTCACTTGGTATTGGTTAGCTTTACCTGTTATATTTCGTCCGCAGTATTTTTTTCAAACCGATTCCGACACCGGCCCGAAGCGAAGGCTCCTCGTAATGAAGAACAAATTCCTCCCACTGAACGCCATGAGCGCAGCGACCTGTCTGGCGCTGGTGGCGGCAAGTTCGGCCAGTGCCGGCGAACTCGGCCACATGCGCTTGCCCACGAACCAGACCATCGCCATCGAGCCGACGCATGAAGCCCATGTGATCGTCGACCAGGGCGCGCAGATGAATGGCGGCGCGTCGTTTTCTAGCCACGGTGCAGGCGAAATCGAAAAGGTGCGCGGCGGTGTGCGCTCCTGGTTCGTGGCCGAACAGCCGCGCGAAGCAGCCGTCCTCTATCCGAAGTCGGACGAGCAGCAGGGCGTGGCCAAGGCGTTTAATCCCGCCACCGACGGCATCGTCTTCTTCGCCTTCAACAAATCGGCCCCGCTCGATGCCGCCCAGCTCAAGCGTGTCGCCACCGCTGCAGTCGCCCGCAGCGCCGACATCAAGGTGGTCGGCCATGCCGATGAAGTCGGTTCCGACCGCTACAACATGCGCCTGTCCACCCGTCGCGCCAAGGCGGTTGCCGACTACCTGATCGATGCCGGCGTTTCTCCTGACCAGATCAGCTATGTCGGCCGCGGGAAGCGGGAACCGGTCGACCTCGATAACCCCGCGAAGAACCGGCGTGCCGTCATTACCTTCGCCGCCGCCAAAGGAGTGAAACCCCAATGAATGAGATTGATATCCCACGCTACGTCGACAGCCAGCCACAGTTGTTTTTCTGGGAAATCGACGAAGCCGTGATCTTCATCGGCCTGCTCGGCTGCGGCATCGCGATCGGCGGTTGGTTCACGCTGCTGTCCATCGTCGCCGGCTATTACGCCGTGAAAGCGTTCAAGCGCTTCAAGAATGGCGCGCTCGACGGCATCCTGCTGCACCTGTGCTACTGGCTCGGCGTCATGGGCCTGAACAAGCACTACGAAGATTCCACCAAGAGGGACTTCTTCCAATGAAGCTCTCATTCATGAAATCGACCTGGGAAGCGGCCAACAAGGGCGCATCCATGATGCTGATGTCGAACGTGGTGCTGGCGTTGGCAGTCGGCGCTCTGGTGGTCGACAAGATGTCGGCCCATGAGCGCCTGGTGCTGGTGCCGCCTTATATCGACAAGGCGGTCAAAGTCGGCTGGAAGGCGGCGGATGCCGAATACATGAAGTCGTTCGGCCTGTATTTCGCCACCCTGGCGGCCAACGTCAGCCCGAAGAACGTCACCTTTGTCGCTGATTCGCTGTCCGGCATGGTGACTTCCCGCATCTATCCGCAGGTGCGCAAGCAGCTGCTCGTACTGGCCGAAGATCCGGTCTTCAAGACCACGGGCGGCTCGGTACGCTTCGAGCCGGACCGCGTGATGTTCGAGAGCGATTCCTCGAAGGTCTTCGTCATGGGCAACCTGACGACGCAGAACGCTGGCGGCAGGCAGGAATCCGAGGCAGTCACCTATGAAATGCGCGTCGAAATGCATGCCGGCCGCCCGGTCGTCGACGCACTTACCCACTATTCCGGCAACCAGCCGCACACCCTGAAATGGCTGGAAAGCAATCCGAAAGCCGCCGAAGGCACGAAGGCTGCTGCACAAGTGAAGGACACCGAACAATGAAACGCCTGTTAGTCGCACTGTCTGTTCTCAGTGCATTTGCTGCACACGCCGACGATCTGCCGCCGGCCCCCGGCGTCCCGCCGGTCGGCACGCCGGTGGCGATGCATGCGAAGGCGCCAGTCGCCAAGCGCAGCATCCTCGAGCAGAAGCTTCCCGGTCTGGGCCTGATGCCGGGCGATAAGCAGGCGACCAAGGCCAACGTGGTGCGGGTGTCGTCCGATCGCAACGAAATCATCTATGTGTCGGCGCAGTTCCCGAACCGGATCGCCACCCCGTATGCGGACCCGAAAGTCGTGGACGATGAAACCGCCGTGGTCAAGGCGGTCGGCCAGTCCATCTACGTCACGCCGAAGAGCGAGAACCCGATCACGCTGTTTGTCTCCGGTTCGTCGCCGAATGATCCAGTGGTGTCACTGACGCTGGTGCCGAAAAACCTGCCGTCGCAAACCATCGTGCTGCAACTGGACGAGCCGCTCGCGGCGGTCGGCGCCAAGCCCGAGGAAGAAGCGCCGTCAGGGAATGTCTATACGGACCGCATCCGCTACGTGATGCGCCAGATCGCGCTCGGCAAGGTGCCGGAAGGCTTCGCGGAAGGCGCATTGCCCAAAGCCGTGGCGCGCATGGATCAGCTGATGGTGGTTCCGCAGGCGCGCTACTCGGGCTCCTCCTATGACGTGTACCGCTACCGGGTGGAAAACGTCTCGGACGCGACCATCGAGATGGATGAGCAGGCGTTCGCCACCGAGGGCGTGCGGGCGGTGGCGATCTTCCCGAACGCGATTCTGGAGAAGGGCCAGAGCACGGAAGTGTTCGTCATGGCCGATAAAGCAGCCACGGGAGGCAAGTGATGGCTGCCTTTGCTGAACAGCTCAAGAAGAAATGGGACAACACGCCCCCGAAAGTCAGGGCGGTTTCCGCAGTTGTCGTGATCCTCGGCGGCCTGATGCTGGTGGCGTCCGTCGTGATTGGTGGCCCGAAGACGGCGCCACACAAGCAACTGGTCGCGCCCAGCGAGACGAACCTGCTGCTGCCGAAGGGTAAAGACAAGACCGTCGAGAAGGTGGCTGCGGAGTCGGCCTCCAACGGCCTGGAAATCGACCGGGTGAAGGCGGAACTGGAAAAGGAGCGCGCCGACAACCGGGAAATGTTGAAGCGACTGGAAGACAGCGAGAAGGACCGTAGCCGCAACTCGGTCAATGCTGAAGTGGTGCAGGAAATGATGGCGCTGAAGAAGCGCCTGGACGAAGTCGAGAAGGGCAACGCATCGGGCGCTGGCCCGAAACTGAACGACCCGGTCCCCGGCGCGACCGGCGCGCTGGCCACCCCGGTCCTCGATGGCGCTGCGGGCGCGGAAGCGCCGAAGGGCGATGAAGGCCCGAAGCTGCGCGTGATCGGCGGCGACAAGCCGCTCGCCAGCAAGGAAGCGAAGAAGGAGGCAAAGGTGTTCGCCTACATGCCGCCCGGCTCGATGGTCGAAGCCGTGCTGATGAATGGTATGGATGCGCCCACCAGCGCCGTGGCACAGAAGAACCCGGTCCCGGCCGTCATGCGCGTGAAGTCCGACGCGATCCTGCCGAATCACTTCACCCACGACATCAAGGAATGCTTCGTGCTGGTGTCCGGGTTTGGCGTGATGAGTTCCGAGCGGGCGCAACTGCGCACCGAGACTTACTCCTGCATCCGGGAGAACGGGCAGGTCCTGGAAGGAAAGATGGACGGTTATGTCGTCGGCGAAGACGGACGCGTCGGCGCGCGCGGCCGCCTGGTCAGCAAGCAGGGCAGCCTGATCGCCAAGTCGCTCGCTGCTGGCGTGTTGTCCGGCATCGGCCAGGCGGTGACGCCGACCAATGTGCCGCAGTTGAACATCAACCCGGGCAGCATCGTGCAAACCCAGCGCATCGACGCCGGCACCATCGCCGAGACCGGCGTGGCGCGCGGCCTGTCGGACGCATCGAAAGCCGCTGCCCATTTTTACCTCGAAATGGCGCGGGAAATGACCCCCGTCGTGGAAATCGATGCCGGCCGCAAGCTGACCGTCGTGCTGATCAAAGGTGTGGAATTCAAATGAAAAAGCTCAACCTCGTACTGAATAAACGACTGCTGGCGCTGGCGATCGCCGTGCCTGCCGTGCTGACCGGATGCGCATCAGCCCTGAATCCGGCGGGTGAATCGACCTTTTCTTGCCCCGGTATGCCGCAGGGCATCATCTGCAAGACCCCGATGGCGGTCTACAAGTCGACCGAGCAGATGCCGGCCGAAACCGAATACGACATGCCGATCGGGAAGCACCTGGACGACAAGGAAGGCGGCGCGTCCATGTCCTATGCGCTGCCCAAGGCAACGCCGGCCAACCACTCCGCGGGCGCGGCTTCTCGCAACGTCTCGATGACGGGCACCGCCATCGTCAAGAGCAGCAAGTCCAAGCCGATCCGCGAGCCCGCGCAAGTCATGCGCATCTGGATCGCCGAATGGACCGACAAGAACGACGACCTGCATTACCCCGGCTACCTGTTTACCGAGATCCAGCCGCGCCGCTGGTCGGTCGGCAAGCCGGAGAGCGCCGGGCGCAATTCCATAACTCCTTTCCGCGCGCCGGCAGCGCCAGTCGCCGCACGGGACAGCAAAGAGCAACCTGTCGCCGCCAAGCCGTCCGAGGGCGAGGCGCGTCAGTCGGCCGCGATCAGCGTGCCGGGTTTACCGTCGCCCTCGGACATCAACCTCAACTAAATTTTTTCACCTTTACTTTTACACACCCACCCTTAGGAGCATTCCATGAAACTGAAGCAAATCGCCCGTTCCGCCACCCTATCCGCTACCTCGTTCGCGAAGGAGCATCACGCCTTCCTGCTGGCCTTCGTCGTCGTCGCGGCGATGGTTTCCGGCAGCGCGATCGCCGGTTCGGATTCGACCTTCGCCACCGTCTCGACCAACCTGGACGGCTGGATGACCGGCTCGCTCGGCAAGGTGTTCTCGCTGGCGGCGCTGGCCGTGGGCCTGGGTATCGGCGTGATCAAGCAGTCGATCCTGTCGGTTGCCACCGGCGTGGGCGTGGCGCTGGCGTCGTCCATCGGCCCTGGCGTGCTGACCAACATGTTCTCGGCCGCGATGTAACGCCAGTTATGCCGAATTCAGGAGAGGCTGCGGCCTCTCCATTTTCCAGCCCCCAGACAAAATTCCATTTCCGCCATGTTTTCGCTCTTCAAATCTTCTAAAACGGCCAAACAACCCATTCTCATCGATGGCGACCGCAAATCGGTACCGTTCGAGAAGCTGACCGTGCGCGCCTGCGATACCGACAGCAAAATTTTCTATATGTCGGATGGAAAGGAATTCTATCTGGGCGCCTGCTACACCGGCCTGCCGATCACCGGCGCGGATGCCGCCACGGTGGACAAATTCAAGTCGGCATTGAGCATGCAGCTTCCCGCCGGCAGCTTCGTCCAGTTTGCGCTGTTGTCCAGCCCCGATGTCGAGGACTATCTGGGCCAATACCTGTCAAATAAGGAGCAGGCAACGCCGATCCTCACCGAGCTTGCCGCGTCCCATGCCGCGCACTACCGCGCCGGCACCGAGAAGCCGCTGGTGAGCACCTCCGGCATCTTGCTGAACCGCCAGCGCATCCTGCTGACGATCAAGATCCCCTGCCAGAATCCGATGCCGACGGATGTCGATCTGTACGCCGCGCGGGAAGTCACCGACCGGATGTTCGAGGCGATCAAGGCGACCGGGATCGCGTTGAGCATGATGGACGCGGAACAGTACCTGCACGTCATGCGCCTGATTACGCATCTCTGGGACAGGCCGACGGACCACTATGACGATGCCGTGCCACTGCGCGAACAGATATTTCAGCCGGCCGACTCGGTCAACTTCTCGGACAAGAGCTGCATCAGCTTCCACGACGGCGACTTCCATGCGAAGGCGATGAGCGTGAAATTCTTTCCGAAGCGCGCCCGTCTGAGCGTCATGAACAGCATCATCGGCGACCCGCAGGGACTGAGCAACCAGATCACCGATCCGTATTACATGGTGATGACGCTGCATTACCCGGACCAGGTCGCCAAGGCCGAATGGGTCAAGAGCCGATCCGCGATGATCAACCACCAGGTGTTCGGCCCGACGGCGCACATGATCCCGATCCTCGGCTACAAGAAGGCCGGCATCGATACGCTCGTGCACGAAATGGAAGGCCGCGGCGGGATCCTGTGCGAAGTCAACTTCACCGTCTTCCTTTTCTCGAAGACGAAAGAGCGCCTGAACAAGCTGGCGGCGGGCCTGCAGGCCTACTACTCCTCGATCGGTTTCGAAATGCGCGAGGACAAGCGGATTCTGGAACCGCTCTGGTACAACCTGTTGCCGATGAACACGACCCGCGAAGGGATCAAGAACCTGTTCCGCTTCCATACGATGGCGATCAGCCACGCGGTGCAGTTCCTGCCCGTGTTTGGCGAATGGACCGGTACCGGCATCTCCGGCGCGATGCTGATGATGTCTCGCCGCGGTCAGCCGGTGCTGTTCGACCTGTTCGACTCGCAGACCAACTTCAATGCGGTCGTGATTGCCGAATCCGGCGCCGGTAAATCGTTCTTCATTCAGCAGTTGATCACGGACTACCTCGCGGAAGGCGCGAAGATCTGGGCCATCGACACCGGCCGCAGCCTGCAAAAGACCGCAGACGCCAACAATGGCACCTTCATCGAGTTCGGCACCGAATCGAATATCTGCCTGAATCCGTTCACCCACATCGACGGTAACCTCGACGAGGAGATGGACATCCTGAAGGCGATGATCGCCAAGATGGCCGCGCCGGAGGAAGTGCTGGATGACTACCGGATGGCGCTGCTGGAGCAAGCCATCACCACGACCTACAAGAAGTATGGCAACGCCTCGACCGTGACGGCGGTTGCCGAGTGCTGCATCCAGTCGCCCGACCCGGAAGCGCAACGCCTCGGCAAGCAGCTGTTCCCGTTCGCCGGCGGCGCGTACACCCGCTGGTTCGATGGCGAGAACAACCTGAACATGGACAACGCCTTTGTCGTTCTGGAACTTCAGGAACTGAAGTCAAAGAAGGCGCTGCAGCAAGTGATCCTGCTTCAGCTGATGGCGCGCATCAACCATGAAATCTTCCTCACGCATGGCCGTCGCAAGATCCTGATCCTGGAAGAAGCATGGGAGTCGCTCAATGACCCCGTCATGGGCAAGGCGATGGAAGCGGTGTACCGCAAGGCGCGCAAACACGACGCGGCGGTGATCGTGGTGACGCAGTCGGTTGCCGATCTGTACGGCTCCCCGAATACACGCGCGATCTATCAGAACTCGGCGTGGCAGTTGATCCTGAAGCAAAAGAGTGAATCGATCGATTCGGCCATCGAAGGCAAGCAATTCAAGATCGATACGTACGGCGCATACATGCTGAAGTCGATCCACACGAACTCGGGCAAGTACAGCGAAGTGATGATCAAGCAGTCCGAGAGCGACTGGGGCATCGCCCGCATGGTGGTCAGCCCGTTCAGCCAGGTCCTGTTCTCCACCAAGGGCGCGGAGCGCGACGTCATCCTCGACGCGATGAAGCGCGGCGAGAGTGCGGTCGACGCCGTCAATGCCTACCTGCAGCAGCGCGAAGCTGCCTAACAATCCATTCAACCAAAATCTAACGAGGCCACACCATGTCCGAAAATAACAACGTCTCCGCCGCATCCGCGCCGTCGGCTCCCGCTGCTTCGCGCACCACCGGCGTCTCCCTGCTGACCACCTGCATCATTGCCGCCGCGTTTTCCGCGTTCAGCGGCATGGTGACATGGCACTTTGCTTCGCAATCCGCCACCGGGACGCCAGTTGCCGTCATCGATTCCGCCAAGATCGCCCGCGAAGCGATGAACACGACCCTGGTCCAGCCGGGCATGAATCCGGACAAGGCCACTGCTGCCGCCAACGCCTTTGTCGACAAGCTGAATAACACGCTCGAAGAATATGCCCGCGCCGGCGTGGTTGTCGTCAACTCCTCGGTCGCGCTGACCCATCCGGCAGGAAACGACATCACCCAGGACATCGCCGCCAAGCTGGGCGTGAAGCTGAAATGACCGGCGCAGCGCATTTCTCGAAGTTCAGTGGGCTGCGCTGGCACGCATTCTGGGAGGACGCCGGCAACCGCCGGTTCGCGCGCAGGGCGATTCTTTGGGCCGCGCTCGCTTTCGCGTTTCTGTATCCGCTGCTGAGCATGGCCACGCACGATATCCGTGTCGGCATCGACATGCAGGAAGTGCGCTGCCTTCCCTGGCGGGTGTATCTGATGAAACTCGGCCGCCCGCAATCCTTCGACAAGGGGGCGTTTGTCGCATTCAAGCCGCGCAACGGCCTGATGGGGCCCGCTTTCGAAGGACGCCTGGTGGGCAAGATGATCGCCGGCGTGCCGGGCGATGTGCTCGAAGTGAAACAGGATGTCGCCTACGTCAATGGCAAGCGGGTAGGGGATCTGATCCTGCTGCCGAAGCTCCATGCCAAGCCGGGTGCCTTCGACCGGCGCGAAGTTGTCCCGGCTGGAAAACTGCTGGTCCTCGGCACCGAGCCGCGCAGCTATGACGGCCGCTACTGGGGCTTCCTCGACCAATCTGCCGTCATCGGCACCGTCAAACCCCTTTTCTAAGTTCTTCCAAGCAGACGCGGCCGCATAGGCCGCTTTTTTATTACTTGTCGGCAACTGTGCATACTGATACAGTATGGAGAATTGTTATGTTTGGAAATACATATGCTCTCTAAAACCGTCCTGCTTGCCGCGCTGGTGCTGAGTCTGCCGGCAATGGCACAGGAGGAACCATCTGGCGGCCAGTTCTTCACGCGCAAATCCGAGGGCTGGTTCTGGTATCACGATCCGAAGGACGATCCGAAGCCGCCGCCACCGCCGCAGCCCGAACCTGCCAAGCCAAGCGCAAAGGAGGCGGAGAAAGCGGCGCCAGCCAAGGCAGCCCCGTTTTCGGTGGAGTGGCTGCGCGTGAATATGCCAAAGCTGCTGGATGCGGCAGTCAACAACCCGACGAAGGAGAATGTCGAGGCATACCTGTATGCGCAGCGCGTCACGATGGACAAGTCGCAGCGCTATGCGGAACAGGCGCAACGTGTAGTCGCCAGCGATCCGTTCCTAGACGAAAACAACCGGGTTCCGATTGCCTCCTATACCAAGCCGTTCTTCCTGCGCCAGGCACAGGAAGGCAAGATCGAGGCGCTCAAACACATTTCGTCAGTCGGCGGCCTGTGGGTGTTTTTCGATTCGAAGTGCCACTACTGCGCACCGCAGGTTAATACCGCGAATGAACTGGCGAAGAAATACGGGCTGATCACCAAGTTCATCTCCATGGACGGGAAAGGACTGCCGAGCGTGAAGCAGTTCGTGCGCGATCGCGGCCAGGCCAAGCGCCTCAATCTCAAGATCACGCCCACCACGGTGCTTGTCGTGCCGCCCAACAACTACTTCGTCGTCTCGCAGGGAATGATGGCGCAGGACCAGTTGATCGACCGGATTCTCCTCGCGGCTGACAGCAACTCTCTGCTGCCCAAGGAAATGTCGGCAAAGCTGAACTCGTACGACCGCGGCGTGCTGACCAATGAGGATACCCAGCAGGGCCGCGCAGACGATCCGAAGGAATGGGTCAAGTATCTGAAAGACCGACTGGAGAACCGCTACTAATTTCGCTCAAGGGCAAAAACTATGAAGAAAAAATTCAAAAAAGTACTCCCCGCGTTGATCGGTCTGGCAATGCTGACCACCTCGTTGACGAGCCGCGCCGGGCTGCAGGATGCGCTGGACGGCATGTTCATGTCCAATGCCACCTCGCCGGCGGCATTCGAGAGCCAGACGCGCGGCGGCTTCGTCGGCGGCGGACTTGGGGTGCGCGCACCGATCCGCAGCATCAACCTGGTGGCATTCGATCCGCCAAGGTTCAATGCCGGATGCGGCGGCATCGACATGTTCGGCGGCTCCTTCAGCTTTATCAATGCCGATCAGATCGTCGCGCTGTTTCGCCAGATTGCGGCCAACTCGATCGGTTTGGCGTTCAAGGCAGCTATCGATGCGATCAACCCGCAGCTTGGCAACCTGATGCAGAACTTCCAGTCGGCCATGCAGTCGCTGAATGAAAACATGAAGAACACCTGCGCGGTGGCCAATCAGATCGTGAAATCCTTCAGCGATCCGAATGCGCGCGCCGAGATGGCGCAGGCCGGCGCGGCGGCTGGTGAAGCGGCCGTGGGCGCGTTCAGCGACCTGATGGGCGGCATTACGCAACTGTTCACCTCGCCCAAGACCGTGGTCGCTTCTGCCAATGAGGACAATACCTGTCCCGACTGCGGCAATCCGGTCTGGAAGGCGCTGACCGACTCCAATCCCGGCCAGTTGCTTGGCAATCCGTCCACCTCGCAAACGGACCCGGCCAGCGACAATGAAGTCATCATGAGCCTGATCGGCTCGGTGGTGATTTCTCCCGCGGACAAGAACGAAACTGATGGCCAGGGCAAGCCAAGTGCCGATCCGGGTTCGGAAAGGGCGCCGACCTTGACCATTACGCAGCTGCGCGATGGCAACACGAACGGCAGGCCGCTGAAGGTGCTGCACTGTGCCGATAGCCAGGAGCGCAACAAGTGCCTCAATGTGGAAGAACGGGACTTCAATTTCCCGGGAACTCTGGGATACACGAACCTGATGCTGTTCGGGGATAAGGAAGGCGCAGGCGTCAGCATCGCAGATTCCATCGTCGGCAAAATCACCGCCTGCACCACGCAGAAGTGCGGCTTTACGACGGCGCAGGCGTCCTTTATCAACTCTATCCGGCCGCAGCTGATTGCACTGATGAAGCAAGTGCAGGCGAGCCAAGGCGCGGTCGAACAGGTCGCACGCGACTTGGCGCCAGTAATTGCCGACGAGCTGGCCGAGAAATACGGCATGGCCGCAGTGACAGCCGCCCGCAAGTCATGGGATGGCGTCAAGGTGACGCGGCCCTCCTTTGTTCCTGACGCTTTGAAGTTGCGCTCGGAGGAGCTGGCTGCCGTTCGACTATCAGCCGAAGGCAACAATAAGCGGGTGCTCGACGCTGCCGCCATGACGAACCAAATCGTCTCCAAGAACCCTGCGGTTTTTGTGAAGACGTCGCTCTACTAAGGAAAACCCGTGCTCACGTTCCCGATTTATGTGCTGGGGGATGCATCCTCGTTCTACTCGGTGCTCAATAGCGTCGCGATGATCTTCGGCCAGAAGAGCTTTATCCTCGCCGCCGAACTCACTGCCGCGCTCATTGCGCTGCTCGCGTGCCTGGCCGGAGCGATCGGCCGCCTTGCCGGCGACAACCACCTTGGACAGCACCCGATCACGACGCCGCTCATGTTCGCCGGCATGGTGGCGTTCATGTCGATTCCGACCTCCGTCATGGTCGAAGACATCTATTCCGGCAACACGGTGAAGGTCGATAACGTCCCGCTGATTATCACCGCGCCGGCGAGCCTGTTCACCACGGGCGCCTACAAGATCTTCGACTTTGCCAATACCTCGTACCAGAGCGTGAATGGCAGCTACATGGGCGTATCGACGTCTGGCTTCGTTGTGCCGTTGAAGCTGCTTCTGTCGATGCGGCATGGCGTCAGCGGGGCGGACCCATTCCTGACGGCGAATGTTTCGCAGTTCATGATCGACTGCGTCAACGGCTCCACGACATTCAACAAGGCAGACGCGGCCGGCGCGTACGGACAAGCCCCGGATGCACTGGCCTATATCGTTGCCAATGCGCGGCCGTCCGGCCTGACGAACTACTACGATCAGGCCAGTATCCCAAACGGCACCTCGATGGCTTGCCCCGATGCGGGACAGAAGCTGCTCACCGATGCGACGAACTTCTACAACAGCAAAAAGTTCACCACGCTAGTCAATCGCAATGCCAACGAGAAGAACCCCAACGATCCGCAAGGCATGTTCAAGCTTGGCGACATCGAGGCGGCAATCCAGAACATCGGCCAAGTCGGCAGCGCCGTCTCCGGCAGCCAGCAGGATGCGCGCGCCTATGCACTCAACGCGCTCTTTCACAATCTGACGCGGGATACTTTCCGCTGCATGGACAGCACCAGCAGCCAGCAGGACTTCAATACCTGCACCATCGCGCTGAATCAGGCGTTCGAGAAGTGGAAGGCCGAGTCGACCGCGAACGGCACGTTCTTTACCCGGATGATGACCCCGGCCATCGTGTTCCTGCAGCTGATGTTCTTCGGGTTTTCGCCCATCGTGATCATCTACAGCCTGTTCAAGGGCGCAGGTGCCTTGCCCCTGTATGTCAAATACCTCGGTTTCGGTATCTGGACGAGCTCGTGGCTGCCGTTCGCTGCGGTCATCCAGATGTACATCCAGTCCAATGTTTCCGACAAGCTGGCGGCGATCCAGGCCGGGACTGGCATGCTCGTGCCGGCGAACATTGAAGCGCAGTTCGACATCATCAGCACGCGCCTGGCGCTGGCGTCGGATCTCTTGGCGGCTACGCCAATGGTGTCGCTTGCCCTTCTGTCCGGTTCGATCTACTCGCTCAGCAATCTTGCCAGCAAATGGAATGGGCAAGGGCATACCGATCCAAGCCTTGTTACGCCGCCCGTATCGAGTGCAGCGCCAGTCATGGCCAGCCATGCCTCGGAGGTGAACCGGCAAGGCAATATGGTCAAAGCCGAGAACGCAGCCAACAGCAGCCTTACCTTCAACGTGGCAAACCAGGCCGGCATTGCCAGCGCAGACACGGCGAGAAACTCGGCGATGGAGTCGATCAGCCAACAGTTGCAGGCGTCGTTGCAGGATACGAATTCTTCAATGCGTGATATCAAAGCCGCTTACGGTACGAGCCAGGTTGATTCCATAGCGCACGGATATCAGACATCCAATGGCATTCGCTTGTCCACCGAACGCGGGAAAGGTATTAGCGTCACGAAGGAGCAAGCGCAATCTCTCGCACAGGATACAACGTCGACGGCGGCGCTTACTTCGAGCATCAGCTCTGCACTTGCGGGGCAGTTGACGAACACGCTTGGCTCGAAACTGAAGCCGGCGCAAGCTCAAAAAGCGGTTAGCGACAGCATTGCGGCGCTATCAGCGAAAGATGCGTCTTTCGCCGGCAAACTGTTCGGCGACAATGCTGCGGCACGTGAGGCTGCTTGGGGCACTGTGGCGGACGGCGCTTACATGGCCGCTACCGTGGCGGCGGGCATCCTGACAGCGCCGGAAGGAGGAGCTGGAGGAATTGCGATGGCGACCGCTCGTGGTGCCGTTGGAGGAGCCTTCGCAAAGCAGGCCGGACGAGCTATATCGTCTGTCGTCGCGGGCACGAAAAACGTCGCTGGAAAGTTGAAAGGCATAGATGCGCGCGAGCTGGCAAGCCTGTACTCGAACGATGCAGACACAAAGGCGACCGCCGCTGCGCAGATCTCCTTGAAGAACTCGGATGCATACCGTTCGGCCTCGAGCGAAAATCAGTCTGAGGCAGTTAAGGTGATGAAGGATTGGGGCATGACCGAGACTACCAGCGCTCAGCGCCAGAACGCCACGACACGTTCCACCACGCTGACCGACGGCAGGTCGCATAGCGACGTCGACACGGCAAGCCAGATCTTCGGCAATGCGCTGCAAAAGGCCTTTGCGGTAGAACAGTCCTACACGTCCACCGTGTCTGCCGCGTCAGGCCAGACCGTGGCCAGGACAATGACGCCCGAAGCAGTGATGCAGGAATTGAAAGCCAATCCGGAAACCCGGGCAGCGAATGACGCGCTCGTGGCGCAACATTATCAACAGGACCTCCAGGGATGGAACAAGGCGCTCAAGCAAGCGGACAGTTTCATGCGCGGCACGCGCTTTTCGAACAAGGAGGATCAAGAAGCCGTACGCGAGACATTCGCGCTGGCCCTGATGGACCGCAGCTATGTGATGGGCGCCACAGATAGCCCGAACGCGAACCGCAATGCCGGCCTGCGCAAACCTGCGGAGCTGGATGAAGCGGGTGTGGCAAACCGCGTCGCCGGCGTTGCCCAACGTACTGCGGACGCTGTTCCGACTGCAGGTGTTCCGCGGCCGGGTGAAGTCGGCGCCAAGGTCGGGCATTTGCAGGAAGTCGGGGCACCGACGCCTCCACCGGCTGGCGCGGTTGCCGCGTCATTCGACAAGCCCAATGCGACGAACAACCGCGTCGATGCAGCGCTGCAAGCCAATGGGCAAGACAAGATGGAAATGGACAAACTGCAGCGTCAGGCCCCCACTCCAGTATCGGAAATTGCCCCTGGCGCGAAGGATATGGAGAATAAACGCGAGATGCTACAGGGAGCCGCCATTGCTGTAGCTGCCGGCAATACGGCGATCTCAGCCGTAAGTGGCAAGATGAATCGAGAAGCTGGCCTTGATCCGGAAGGGAAACCCTTAGGTGGATTCAAAGGTGCTCGGCCCGACGATTCTCAACACCCGCAGCCTCATGCACCTCAAGGCGGATCGCCAGGACGGCCGCCGGTTCTTCCTAAGCATAAACGATAGCCCCAACCCGATGTTCTGAAATGGCATGCCAGTCACCACGATGGCATGCCATTTTTTATGCCAATGCGACGGAAACGCCGGTCCGCATGAGAGGCCGGAGATTAAGTGTGTATATAATTATTGAACATGTTCTCCAGACAAACCTGAAGCAATTTCTTTGGCATGAGCTACCGCATCTACTTGCGCACCACCGATGGCAACATCTTCGAGCGGACCGAAACGGGGGCGCGCTCGATCGCCGAAACTGTCTTCGATACTTTTCTTGGCCGCGAAGAGCTTGAAGGCGAGGCGATCAGCGTCCACCTGGAATATCTGCGCTCGGCCTTGGCAACCCACCGGTTCGACTCGGCGCCCGGTACGCCGGACAACTGGCAGGGAAAATTGAGAGAGATCCCGTGGCCGGCCAGCCAAGGGCAGGTTGGACGGCCTGCGGAGCTGGAAGGCGGCGCACGGCACAACGTCTACCTCGACGCGGTCAGCATCGCACGGGCGAAGAAGCTCGGCAAAGGCAATCTCAGC
The DNA here is from genome assembly GCF_016632335.1 of Noviherbaspirillum pedocola. GTDB lineage: Bacteria > Pseudomonadota > Gammaproteobacteria > Burkholderiales > Burkholderiaceae_D > Noviherbaspirillum_A > Noviherbaspirillum_A pedocola. Next base: position 14,189 of record NZ_JAEPBG010000015.1, on the reverse strand, counting down.
GAAGGCATTCGAATTGCGCTGAGCTGGATTTCCTGAATAGCAGAGAGGCCCCCATGATCACGAAAAAGCTCCTGCCTGGAGGGCGTCCGCGGATCACAGAACTAGGCAATGGCACCCTGTATCGCGCCTTCGTCGCGCTCCCGGAGTCCATGACCGAGCCGGATCGGCCGCTACAGGAAAGAGTGGTCTTCTTCGAGGCACCGCATAACGCAGACTACGCTGGCCACGTGGAAGCCCTGCTCGCGAAGGTATGGGGCGTCAATACGCTCGACTGGTGTGCTCGCGGCTATATATACAACATCACTTCGGCGACCGAGCTGATGAGTTGGGCATTCGACGTCGGACAAGACAGCGATCTCACCCTGTTTGAAACCGGTTCGGGCGGCAATGGCATCGAGGCGGTGGGCCCGAACCGGATCCATTACGCCCGCACTGGCGATGTCGATTTGTTTGTCACGCCGCGGGTCGCGCGCCGTCTGCAGGACGCGCTTGATGCTATTGAACTGCTGTATCAATTGGATGTCAGAGGGAAAGGCTAGGCCCAGCGCCCCGCACGCATCAAAAGACGACAGGCAGGAAAGCAGATTGATGAAGTCGGATGAACAAAACCGAATGTGGAAGCAGCTCGAGTTAGAACTCGTTCGCAGTGATGGTGAAGTCGCCAGAGCGGACATGGCGCCCGGCGATCCAGTCTATTATTGCGAGGATGCGTATCCCGACGAGATGGTCCGCGAATGGGCCGATGGGCGCAAGGAACTGGTGAGAGTCAGCTTTGAGGGTAAGGTCGTGCGCGCAAGGCCCTATCCCAAGGACACGGCATGAACAGCAAACTCATTCTGAGCGATCGGTTCAAAGACCTGTGCGATATCGCCGTACGCAAGGCCGTTGCTCAGGCAGACGCCAAGAGCCTTCCTCGCGCCTACGCGCCCCTCTCTGACGGCGCTACGGCGCGCGGCCAAAGCGGTACCCCATGCCGTGCGCAAGTTGCGGCGACCGAGCGCCAGCCGAGCGGCAATACCGATACCGCACAATAGCTGTAACCCTCTGCCGCAGCGCGCCCACGGCACTTCAATCACATGCTTTTCGAGACCATCGCGCCTGCGAGCTTGAAGAAGAGTTCGCGGTCGCCGTTCGTATCGTCCGGCGTAATGACATAGCGGCCGCCGATCGCGAGCGTCGGCGTGGCCGACACCTGGTAGGCCACCAAGTCGTCATAGGACTTCTTGACCGCCTCGGTGGTGACTTTTTGCCAGCTCTCGGCAAATCCCGGCATCTTGGCTACCTTTGCCGCCGTTTCCCAGGTACGCGGATCATCCTGCTTCATGCCGCGATCCTGAATCTCGGTATAGGCCGACCCGACGAAGTCATAGATCTTGGCGCGATCCGCCTTCAGTGCGGCGAAGTAAGCCCGTGCCGCGATCACGGTATCCCGCTGCGGCAGCGTCACCGGCACGAACTCCAGCTGCCATCCTTGCGGCAGCGATTCGCCCCACTGCGCGATCGAAGCATGGTATGCCGCGCATACCGGGCAGGTGAACGCGAAAAAGCAGAGCACCTTGCGGGAATCAGCTAACCGGAAGCCCACTTCCCGAAAAGGCATCTTCAGGGGCTGCGATTCCGCCTTCTGTGCGCTGGCAATGGCTGGCGCCGCAAGAAGTGCACCGGCCTGCGCAAGAAACAAACGACGATTCATAGAGTTCTTCCTTATTTAAAAATTCCTTGTTGACCAGCATGTCGAACAGCGACTCCCGCTGGGTTTGCGACTTCCATTCCTGCACGGTTGCTTTCAGCTCCTTCTCCGTCAGCATTCCGCGCATGACGAAAAAGAAGGCGCACTCCGGAGCGCTCTCGGTCAGGCCGATCGCATCCACGACCTGTTCGACGGTGCAGATTCCTTGTTCGATCAGGATTTCCCCCAATCTGGTGAGCCGTCCCTGCTTGTAGCGGCTTACCTGAATTTCCAGCGCCTTCGTGATCTGGGTGAGCTCGGCTGATCGATTCGCCACCAGTACCTCGCCCAGACGCCGCACTTCCGGAAGGATCGCATCCTGGCCGACGATCTTGCGCACCTGATCCATGGAGGTGACGCCGTCATTGGCAAGCCGAACGCCCGCCTGCGCAAGGGTCTCGAATTGCATCTGCCTCGCGGCGGCATTGAAGATCGGCAGTTCCCCCTGACCCGAGACAATCGCCGCCCTGACTGCCCTGTCGGCTTTCACCATCTCGATGATGGGGGTCTTGTTGGTGAACTTCTGTTCCTTGTCGAGCCGAGGAAAGTAAAGTCCCTGCGCATCGATGCCGTGGAGCGCCAACCATGCCGAATCGAATTCGGAGGGAGGTTGCCACTCGAAGCCATCGTCCGGGTCGATCGTCGGTACCAACCGCTGCGCCAGCACGCCGCGCAAGGCCGCGGCCAGTGTCTGCGGATCGACACCCAGTTCGATGAGGCGCGTAATCGCCAGCGCGGAATTGTTCGCGTGCAGGGTCGAGAGCACCAGGTGGCCGGTATTGGCGGCGCTGACGGCAATCTTGGCGGTTTCCGCGTCGCGGATTTCGCCCACCAGGATCACATCCGGGTCCTGCCGCAGGATCGCCCGCAGCGCATCGGGGAAGGACACATGCTGGTCGATGTTGACCTGCCCGATGCCCGGAATCACATACTCCACCGGGTTTTCGATGGTCATCAGATTGCGCTTGCCGTCATTCAGCGCGCCGAGCAGGCCGTAAAGCGTCGTGGTCTTGCCGGAGCCGGTCGGGCCGCAGACCAGCAGAAGTCCCTGTGGCTCCTCGATCAGCTCGTCAAGGTAGTACCGAGTCATCGGCGTCATGCGGATCGAATCCATCGACATGGCGGCATTCGCCTGGTCAAGCAGGCGGCAGACGATTTTCTGGCCACCGACCACCGGGATGACCGAGACGCGCACGTCGACACTGCGGTCGGCATAGCGCAGGCGCATGCGCCCGTCCAGCGAGCGATGGCGATCCGCTTGCGACATTTGCGCACGCGCCCGAATCTTCTCGTCGAAATGCTTGGCCATTTGCGCATCAATGACGATCACTTCCTCGAGCACGCCGCCGGCGCGGAAACAGATCTGGCAGCGGCCCTCCTGAAACAGCAGATGCACGTCCGAGACGCGACGCGTCGCCGCATCGTGGAACAGGTCATTGAGCCGCTGGGTCGCTTCCCGATCGGTGTGGCCAATCGCAATAAACAGGTCTGGTTCGCGGATCATCGCCTATTCCGCCTTGCACACGTCAGCACGGCCGTAGAACTGCTGCGACAGGAACCGCTGGGTTCCCGCGTCCGCGTGGATGCTGTATTTCAGCATCTCCAGACGGGCGTCAGTGCTGAGCCAGTTGTGGCCAGCCCAACGCACACCGTCCATCGCGATCCTGACCGGCGCCGCGCCGCGGTCGACACGGGTACAGGAGTCGGGCGATGCCATGACATACAGGGCGAACCCGATGGTAAGGGCGGAGGCTGCGCCTCCAATGATGGTTTTCAAGGACGCATTCCTATGTTGAGGTTTTTCCAGACCCGCATGGCATACGCCTCCTGTTTGTCGGTCGAGCGGGCGTTGTACGCGCCCACCGCCTTCCAGGTGCGGCCATGCTGGACAAAGTTATTTGCCAGAACCCAGGCACCGACATTCACGTTCGTGCAGGGATCAAAAAGGCGTGTCCGGTCGATCCCCCATTTCCTGAGCGTCGGCAGCCAGCTGTCATTGATCTGCATGAGGCCGATATCGGCCGAGCCATTGGCATTGATGTTGTAGGCGTTCGGACGGAAGCCGGATTCAGTCTTCGCAATCGCCATCAGCAGCTGCTTGTCGACGTGATAGCGATGCGCCGCTTCATCGAAGCAGAACGCATGGGCGCTCATCGACATCACGGAGAGCGCGGCAAAAGCGGATACAGTGCGGGTATTCATCCGTGTTATTATAGCAGTACAACACATGTAGCTATATCACACGGGTATATTTTTATGCAGATACTGCGACACCCCGGCCGCGCGCTCATCGCGCTCGCTCTCTTTACGGCTCCTTTCGCGATGGCAGAAGAAGCTCCGGGCATGGCCGACAAGATGATGGCCGTCCTCGGGGAGGCCAAGGACAGCGCGGAAGTGCTGCGCGCATGGAGCGCCTATCGCTCCGGCAGCAAAGCGGCCATCGGCGAAATGTTCGCGCTGGCGAAGAACGGCAATGCCACCGCGCAGAATTTCGCCGGCTGGATGCTCGACAATGGGAAAGGGGTCAAACAGGACAGCGCGGCGGCGTTCAACTATTTCGCCGCCTCCGCCCGGACTTATCCGCTGGCCAAATACAATCTCGGCGTGCTGTACTTCTTCGGCCGCGGCGTTCCGAAAAACGAGGATCGCGCCATGGCAATGTTCAAGGAAGCGGCGACTGGCGCTGGCGTCCAGCAGGCGCAGGTCCGGCTGGCGCTGCATGCGCTGTCCAAGGGGGATCGGAACGAGGCGTGGAAGTGGGCGAACGAGGCGTCGAACCGGGGGAATGTCCTCGGCTTCTATCTGATCGGTCGGATCCTGTTCGAGAAGAAAAGCTACAAGGAAGCCTATGCATGGCTCATGAAGGCGTCGCAGGCCTCGGAGGCGAATTCCCCTGCGCTGATGTCGAAGATCTATGAGCAGGGCCTTGGCGCCGACAAGAATCCGGTGATGGCGGCGGCCTGGTGGATGATCTATACCGGGAAAAACAAGGACAAGGTCGGCGCGGGCAGTCTCCCTTCTTTCAATCTGGATGACGCCGAGATGCGCGAGGCGACGTCTTTCGCCAACAACTGGCTGGCGACCCATGGAAGCAGCCAGAAAGTGGATTACAAGAACACGATTTACGAGGTTTTCGCCCGTTGATGCGCGCATAGGACGAAAAAAAACCGGGCTTCGCGCCCGGTTTTCTTTTTCTGCAGTGCCTTTCTCACTTCGCAGGCGACGTGGTCAGCGTCGGGTTGTTCGTCAGCGGGTTGTTGTTCACGCGCGTGCTCATGTTGTTGCTGATGCGCTGGCTGATTGCGTTAGCGTCCGGCACCTGGACCGAGGACATGATATCGGTCACAAACTCGCTCATATCCACCTTGGAGAAGTCGAGATGCTGGAACTCGTCGGCCGTGAAGCCACGGCAATCCGGGTTCTCCGCGGTACCGAAATTCCTGCCGAGCTGCGGCCGGCCCTGTTCGTTGATGATGCGCGACAGCTTACTATTGAAGCAGCAGTAGTTTTGCGTGGTTTCCACACATCCCCCCAGGAATTTGCTCGAGCAGTAGGAACCAACATAGGTACACAGGTTCGATCCACGCGCCATGCCTAGCTTTTGTTCTTCAGGCGTACAGGAGATCATATCCATGACAATTTGGAGTGCCACCGCAAATGCAAGCGCGTAAGGATTAAAGTAGAGGGCCGGCATCCCAGCCTCACCTCCCAAAATAGCTACCGATTCAGTGCCGAGGAAGGATGGTGCGGCGCCGCCTGCTCCTACGCTAAAGCCGTACGCGCCGAATGACGCCGAGAAGTTCGTCGGTTCAAAAAGTGTCGAGACGCACGAACTACCAGAGCCGAGCCAGCCGGTATCGCTGTAGAGGAAGTCGTACGCGTACTTGCTTCCCAGATTCGCCACCTCTTTTGCTCCTGCGGTACCCGCGCTTGCAAGCATCTGCGTCATGACGCTGTTGTTGTCTTGCCCAGCGGCCGTATCGGTCTTGCAGCAGTTCTTCAAGCCGATATACCCCTTGGTACAGCCTTCGGCAACACCACGGAAAAGGTTGGACGCGTCCGGATCATACTTGCCCGCTTCACGCGCTGCCTCCTGCATTGCCACCACCTGCGCAAAGTCCGTATCGTTCGGCGACGAGGCATCCCAGCATTCCCCGTTCTGGCACACCTGACGCACGCTGCAATCCTCTTCCGTCTTGGTTTCACCCTTGCGAACCACGCAGCTATAGGAAATTTGCTTCATCGTGCAACCGAGACCGTTCGGATCTTGCGTCAGACAGGTGGAATCCACCTGAGAGCACCCCTTATCCTTCAGCGCCTGACAATCGTCTGTCTTGGTCGGCAGGAGGCAGGCGTACTCATCCTGGTACTGCCAGCAGTCATGGTAGACGGGAAGACCGTTGATGTTCCGCGTCTCCGGACCCTGCGTGCAGGTATGCGACGCCAGCTGGCAGTGACTGTTCTGCTCATCGGGCAAGCACTGCGTATGGTCGAACTCGTCTTTCACAACCGTGTAGGTGTTGTCCAGCCGGACCGTATTGGGCGGCGTCGGCTGGTTCACGTCGTTGCAGCGATAGGTCAGGGTCTGGTCGAGCACTGCGCCGTTGAACGCATAATCCTTGACCGTTACCGAGGACTGATAGCAGCCCGGCGTGTTGGCGATTCCCGAACAATAGTCAACGCTGTCCGGCTTGATGCACTCATAGGTATCTTCTAAATTCCAGCAGCCGCCCGCCTGGTCGATCGTCACGTAGACGCCATCGATGTACTTCCCGGGGGTCGTATCCACGCAAACTTCACCGACTTTGCGGCAGTCGCCGGCGTGCACAGACGATCCGAAGGCAGTGAGGATGAGCGGGAAGAGAAGCGCGACAAATTTCCTCACTGCGCCCTCGCTTCCAGCGTCTGGCAGGTGTTGGTGGTGCCAGCGTACTGTACTGACTTCGAGTACGTCTGGTAGCTGGCCTGAACCGTCAGCGTGCCGCTATAGGTTCCGCGCTGGTCACCATAGCTGATGTTCGGGCTATACCTACTGCCGTCGGGGCTCTGACAGTAATAAATGTTGCTATCGGAATCGTAATACGCTCCGCTGCCATCGGCGCAAGTGTAGTAGGTTGGCGGTGGGCCATAGAAAATGTCCGCGTAATAATTGCCGGTGCAGTTCCCGTTGTTGCAAGTCGTATTGCCCCGCAACGTCGCGTGGCAGTTCGAGAAAGAGACGTCCTGGTAATAATTGGCCGGCTGGTAACCGTCATAGTTGCCGCCGTCGTACCTCTCGGCTTCGGCGATCTGAACGTGCAACGTAGGCGCATCAGTCGGCGAACATACATATTTCACCGTTAAGCTGTCGCCGCCGATACAAGGGTCCGAGTTCAGGGTGGCGCTATGCTGGCTCACGCTGATTTCCGAGCCGACCGTGCAACTCGGCGTCATCACCGTGTTGAAGTAGGGCGACTTGTTGCACTTCGGGTATTCGTAGGCATTCAGCGTCTGATCGCACTGGTAGTTGGAATAATCGTCCACTACCACTTGCCGTCCCATGATGCAGTCATTGTTAGCGACGGGGTTATATTCGTTGCAGGATTCGATGCGGTGCTCGTCCGGTGTGGTCGTGGTTTTCATCACGCACCCGTTGTCGGACAGGGTATCCAGCTTCGCCTTGTTGATCGCGTCGCGCCCGGCCAGGATCGCCGGATCGTTCGACGGCAGCTGGAAGCGCTTGCGATTGTCCGGGTTCTTCGCCAGGAAATTGACTGCCTCGCATTCCTGATTGGCCATCTGGTCCGTCCCCTTGGCTTCGGTCTTGCAGCCGTTGATGCGCGACACGCCGATCCCGAAGATGTCGGTGGACGAAAATCCCGCCCCCTGTTTCGGGTTCGGGTTGTAGTAAGGGGTATCCTGCGCCTTCGCAGGACTGGCGTTTGCCGCGGAACTGTTGACCGTGCTCTTGCCAAAGTTAATGCCCTGATCATGGCTGGACGTGAGCTTGGCCGGATCGAATACGGGCTTGCCGGCATGGGAGCCTGCGGCCATGCAGGCTGAAAGCACCGCCACCGCAATATGGAGTTTCCTCATTTGAAGTCCTTACTCGATGGCTGGGGCGGGACTGGGAATTGCGCGATATTGACCCCGTCAGAAGGATAGGAGCCGTCCGCGCAGACGTTCATCTCGAATGTGGTTTCAAACGGCTGGTTGCCGCCGCCAATCGTCGGTACCGCTTCCTGGCCGAGCGTGAACTTGAGCCGGCCGCATCCGACATCCTTGAATCGCTTCACAAGGACGACCTTGGCCTGCACCGGGCTCGACGAGCGTGTGATGGTTTGGATCTTGCCCGCGATCCCATCCGACATCTGACCGACAAATACCCCTTCCTGCAGTGCGGTCCGGACGATGGTCTTGCTGTCGGCGGCATGCGCCGGCGATGCGAGCGCCGCCACGGTGGTCAGGGCGATCGCCAGCGGCGCCAGCCGGTTTGTTCTTCTTGAAGCCATGCTTTTCCCTTGATGATTTTTGTATACCCGCCTAGTATATCCACTTGTTATGGCTTTGTATGCAGAAACGTAGATAAGGGGTACAAATTGAGTTCAAAAGGAGCGCACTTCGCCGTCGGCGTGCTGGTTGCCGCGGCATCGGTGTATGTGGCAAGGGATGTTTTTTCGCCGTGGCAGCTGCTGCTGCTGGCCTGCGGCTGCGTATGGGGCTCCAGTTCGCCGGACTGGATGGAAATCTCTGGCTGGGCGTGGTGGGGAACGCGCTACTCGCTGATACCGCACCGGACCATCACGCATTGGATGATGGCCTGGATTGCAGCTACCATTTGGACCATGTGGCACGCGGTGTCAGATGGCACGTTTGTATGGTGTATTGCGGCCGGTTTTACGCTCAGCGGCCTGACTCATGTGCTCATGGATGCGCGTACGCCGATGGGTGTGCCCGTCTTCCATCCATACAAGCGGCGCAAACAAGTTAGACACAGTAAGAAACGATAACGATGCCGATCCCGACGCAAGCCTTGCCAGTTTTATATTATTTGTTCGTCCCGCTGCTACTGACGGCGCTCATCGCCGCGAAATTGCGCAGCGTGTTCCTCTTTTCCCTCCTGGCTTTTATCGGGACGTTCGTTCATGAATGCCTGCATCTCGGCGTTGGCGGGCTCCTCAGGGCCAAGCCGGTCGGGATGTCGATCCTGCCGAAGCCGGGCGCCGAAGGCAAAATCGAACTCGGCTCGGTCAGCTTCGCCAATATCACCTGGTACAACGCGCTTCCCTTGGCCATTGCCCCTTTGCTCGGTTTGCCGCTCGCAGCGGCGATCGCCTACTGGCGCGTCCAGGACGGGTGGGCCTTTCAGTGGCTTGACGTCCCACTATGGATCGCGTTGGCTTCCTTGCTCCTCGGCTGCTGGCCATCGCGCACCGACTGGAAAATCTCACTGAAATCCTGGCCGATCTATCTCGGCATCGCGGGTTTTTTCGCCTGGCCTCATCTTCCATTCGCTTGAGATGCATCTCTCCTTCGCAAGGCCAACGTGAGCGCCTCAACGAAGGAGAAACTGATGGAATCGACAGCGATCAAGTCGTGCGGGAACTGCGAACACAGCACCCCGAGCACCGTGGAAAACATGGAGCGCTTTGTCTGGTGCATGAAACGGCAAGAGATGGGGGGATGCATGGAAGCGGTATTCCTGTCTCCGCACCATGAACGAGAGTGCAGGGCGTTCATGATGCGCGGTTCGGATGCAGTCGCCGCTGAAGAACCGGATTTGCTTCTTGCCGAAGCGGTGCTCCCAAGCACGCGCGAAATGGTGTCGACCATGCCGATGGCGATACCAGCGCCAGAAGTGAAACGCATGGCGGTCGAACCAAGTCCGCCGACGAAACCAACGACAGCGGATCTGTTCGTCGACTTGTTCATTTAATACCAACCCAGTCCCTAACGCTTCGGCGTAGGGACTTTTTTCGTATCAAAACCGCATATACGGCACTGCGCAGCGACGTTGAATGCAAGATTTTGTTTCTTATCAGAAATACGTTAGGTATTATATCTTTCTGTGGAGCATTACCGGGTGTTAGGAGAATGGTCTTCTACACCTTCAAGGAAAATGAAATGAAATCTCTTAAGCTTCTTGTCGCAACCGCCGCGCTGGTCGTTTCTACCCATGCCTCAGCCTGTCTGCTCTGTGACTTTTTCCCGTCGCAGGTCGCCGCGGATTCCAAGCTGTCGTATGGCACCGTGGTTTCTGCGGAGCCTGTGGACATGAATGAAGTGGACTACAGCACGATGCATGATCAGGCAGGCGCGCAAGTCGGAGCAGCTGTAACCGGCGGAAGCCTGACCGGTGCAATTGTCGGCGGTGTCGCTTCCATGGTGGTCGATGCCGTGGTTCATAAAGGGCCGAAGGTCATCGACGGCTATGTCGTCACCATCGAACTGGATAACGGAGAAAAAATGGTCGTGGCTCGGACGAAAAACGAAGTGAAGTCTCACTTATATGACACAGTAGGTCATCGCGTGTCGGTAGTTGAGTCTCCCAAATCCACTTATATAACCGGTTCGCGCGTGACCAACGAAGAGGCACCGGCCATGATTGCTCGCCGCGCGCCACACCAAGTCCAGAAGGCCGCAGACAGCGAGTCCAAGGCAACTCCGGCTGCGGCAGCTCCGGAGAAGCTGGAAGCAGCCCCCCAAGCAGAGGAAAACAAGCAAGTCTCTGCAAACTGAGAGCAGCCCCACGGGTATACCCACGGGGCTGTTTTTTTTCGTCCCGCCATTGGATTGCACAATCCAATTCTCCTTATCTCTCGGTGTTTGCCATCTCCAGGGTGCCAGGCTTACGCACAAGCCTGCATCCATTCACTTTCAGGAGATGCAAATGTTCAGAGTCGGAACCTGGGTCGGCGCCAAGCGCTGGCCTAACCATATGAGTCACCCGGACCACTGGGGCAAGCCGATCGGTGGTCAAGTCCTCGACTTCACCGATCCGCGCGCATGGGCCAACACGCCGCAATTCCCCAGCGATAACCCACACGCCGGCGACGTCATGGGCGTCGCGTTGAAGGCCAAGGCCGCAGGGCAGCTCGATAACGTGATCCCGGTGTACTGGGATTTCGGCACGCACCGCCGCGTCTATTGGGAACCTGTTTCGACGGTCCACACCTTCGAAGAGGATATCGCCCTGTGGAAGGCAGCCAAGGCGATGAAGTGGGATCAGTTGCTTCATCCCCGCAGGAAGAAGCCGCGCAGCATTGCGGAATTTCTACCCGAAACCCTGCAGCATCTGGCGCATGCCTGATCTGCGCCGCCCCGACATGGATTCGTCCTGTCGGGGTTTTTTATTATCTTAGAGTATTATCTTCTCTTGTTATCTACTATAATCCCTCATCCGTTTTCACCTCTCGCATCATGTCCGAAAGTCTTGGCCGCCTCACCCGATTAGGATTCAGCTCGCTTGCCGAGTGTCTCCTGTGCGCGCCCAAGGAATTCCTGGATTTTCTGGAACCGATCCATCTTCTTCCGATCCCGGATCAGCAGCAGAAGCACTACCTCGTGCTCACTCTCACAGCGCAGGAACTCCTCGACAAGCAGGGACTGGCAGTACACGACTGGAACAAAGCGCACCGCCTGAACATGCGCGCCGTCGATGGCCGCGGCGAAGGCATCACCATTACTGTTTTCGGCACGGTGCGGGACTGGACCCATCTGGTGCCGGGGGATTCTCTCCACATTTACGCCGAAGTCGTGACATGGAAAGGTCGGCGCCAGATCAATTCTCCGGAGCTCATCCCCGAGGATCAACGCGGCCGCATCTGTCCGATCTACGCCGGCAAGCCAGGGCAGGTAAAAGCGACATCCGTCTCCGAGGCGGTCGCCAAGGCGCTGCCGCAGATCGATCTGGCCGCCTGCCTGCTGCTGGAGCAACTTGGCATGCGCGAATCCGATTTCCGCGACTTTACTGGCTTGGGCGATCCAGTGGACCTGCTGCGCCATCTGCACCAGCCGCCATCGATGGCGCTGGCGGAACGGGCGCTCGTGCTGGCCAAGCGGCTGTCGATCAAGGCAATCCTGAATCGCGCCGAGCGCAATCAGGCACGCTATCCGGTGGCCGGCTCCCTGATTGCGATTAACCGCCAGACCGTCGCGGAACTGATCGATCGAGTGCCTTTCCCTCTGACCGGTGACCAGCACCAGGCGATCACTGAAATCATCTCGGATTTGCGTTCGCCGTTCCCGATGCGGCGCCTGCTGTCAGGCGACGTGGGAACCGGCAAATCGCTGACGTTCATGGTTCCGGCTGTCGCGGCATTCACCGCCGGCGCGAAGGTGGCCATCATCGCCCCGAACCAGCTTCTCGTGCCGCAGATCGCCAACGAGATGCGCGGCTACTTCCCGGAAGTGCCGGTGACGGAAGTGGTTTCCGGCTCACGCGTAGGCGACGGCATCATCGTCGGCACCACGGCCGTGCTCGCCCAGGCGGCGAAGCATGGACTGGTATTCGACCTAGTCGTCATCGATGAGCAGCAGAAGATGAGTGTTGGCCAGAAGCAGGCGCTGCTGTCGGACCACACCAACTTCCTCGAGGCGACCGCCACCGCGATCCCGCGGACCTTGGCGCTTGTGCAGTTCGGCGGCATGGCGTTGTCGATCCTGCGCGAATGCCCGGTCAAGAAGGAAATTGTCTCCCGCACGGTGCCGAAGCAGGAGCGCGCCCGTCTCTTCGACTTCCTCAACACCGTCATAGGGCGTGGCGGGCAGGTGGCGATCGTCTACCCGCTGGCCGAGGACAAGGGCGACGGCGAACGGGCTTCGGTCGAAGCCGCCTTCGAGCGCTTCCGTACCAGGATGACCGGCCGCGTCGGCATGCTGCACGGGAAAATGTCCGGTGAAGAGAAGAACGCCGTCATCGACCGCATGAAGGCTGGCGAACTGGATGTGCTGATCAGCTCTACCGTCATCGAGGTCGGAATCACCTTGCCGTCGCTGCGCGCCGTGGTCATTGTCCACCCCGAGCGCTTCGACACTTCACAGATGCACCAGCTGCGCGGCCGTCTGGCGCGCAAGGGCGGCAAAGGCTACTTCTTCATGTACACGCCGGAAGATATTGAAGACACCGCCCGTGAGCGCCTGCAGCTGATGGTGGAGTGCCAGGACGGCTTCACGCTGGCCGAGCGCGACGCCGACCTGCGCGGCTTCGGCAACGTCGACGGCGACAGTGGTGAGCAGACCGGTGCGACGCGCATCCTGTTCTGGGGAATCGATCTCAGTCGCCACGACATCGAGGCGGGAAACAAGGCGCTGATCAAAGAAGCGCAGCCGGCGCCAGAACTGGCCGCATAACAAAGCATAAAGAAACGACAATCAACTGCCGATAACAACTAGACAACTACGAAAACATCATGGAACACGACTTCTTGCCCGACTTTGATACCCCGACTTTCATCCATCCGGCCGCGATGGATGGCAAGGAGCCGCCGCGCATTCCGATCCAGTCGATGCTGTACGCTCTGGACGCCGCTTTGCGCTCGAATGACCTGAATATCTTTGCGCCGCCGAACGACGACTACTGGCATTTGTTCATGTGGCAGTTCGATATGTATGCGGCCAATATCTATGTCGACGACAGCACCAAGGAAGCCAAGGTGGATCTGTTCCCCTTCCTTGAAGGGGCCATCTCCACGGCACATCCGCTGGTCCGGGATTTTTCGGTCGCCAAGGCGCTGTATGTTTTCCCGGCAGGCAACGCCTGAAATGTCTATGCAAACAATTGACATCCCAATTCGAGAACTCGTTAGCATTCCGTTCCATACCAGGTATGCCAAATTCCATATCAAAACAGCGGCCGGTACAGTCTATATGCGTACAAGCAGCGATCGCCATGACGAAGAAAACGATGTCGTGGTAATGGTCGATGCAGAGAAATTCCTCGCGCTATGGCGAAAGCATCCGAACGAACTTTTCCGCAGTTTTGCTATGGGCGACCCTGATGTGTGGCGCAGAGATTACAAGTTTGCTGAGGCAGCGGATGGCTTTCTCAATAACCATACGAATCCAGTTCCATTGATCGACGTCGAGTGTGTCTCAAGGGCAAACGGCAGTTGGGTCGGCTTTAACAACGGGGTTACGCGTACCATCTATCTTTTAGCTAACGGTTGCAAATGCTTTCCGGTAGAGAGCCGATTTTCGAGTGGCGCACAAGACCTGTTCGACCTCGCCGGAGCATCGGGGACATCTATTGAAACAATCGCTTCTCTTGTTTCAGTACGCAGCACCTAAGAACCGAGATACGCAATCGTTATTCGTCCATCTTTCAATCACCTCACTTTATCGATCGACATTGGTCTAAGAGCCTATTCCAGTAGGCCAATTGCACGCCAGGTAATAACAGCGCACGCCAAATGAAGAAACGCAAGATAGGTTTTCGCCAGCTTTTCCCAACGAATCAGAACGCGGCGGAATCGGTTCATCC
>NZ_JAEPBG010000014.1 GCF_016632335.1 Noviherbaspirillum pedocola | reverse complement strand
TGCTCTTCGCTCTCCAAGACCATCCGCACCGCACGCTCGATGACCTCGGGTGAATATTTGATTGCTCTCTTCTTCATAGCCCCATTCTCTCAAATGTTGGGGCCTCCTCGTTTTCCGGGGCGGTTCAGTGGTCTCAGAGCATAAGGGAACAGCAGGATTTCTTTTGACACAGCTCTTCGATGTGACAACGCTAGAGCTTGATAATCGGAGCAATGTAGGCGAGGCGATTCTGGCTTCACGTGCTTGCTTTAATCAGAATTCCTCCAGAAACCTGGAGCAGTACCTCAAGCTCATTGTTCGGTTCGCAACGCCCGAGCCGCAGGCGACATTTGTTCTCTACCAAGGCGCCGTAGATCGAGTTCGAAGCGGAGCGTCCATTGTCTCGGTTCTTACGTCGCCGGACTTCCAATCAGAGCATAGGGAGTATGCGCATGATCAGTTCTGGAGAGTGCTCGTCAACCAATCGCATGGCTTCAACCGTGAAGTCGCCGATGATGCCATTGATACGCTCGTCGACTATCTACCGCGCTACTCGGCAATCTCGAATGGGAGTCGAGGACTGCGACAGAGGTCAATCTACTCTTTGGTGGTACTTCTAGATCGTGCTGGTTGGGGAAGGACCGCGGGCCGTCGTCGTCCCAACAGCCCGGAGAACGTCATAGAGATTGCAGAGAGAATCTTTGGTGAATCTACGTTTAAAGGGAAAGGCCTGTTACAACGCCTTGCTGGTCGTGAGCGTGGCGTGCTCGGCTGGGAGGATCTCATGTTGTTCAGACTCCAGTGCTCCGAAGACCGTCAGGGACAGCTACATAATGTGTATTCAGCACTTATCTATGATCAAGATAGAGATGCTGCAACCACTGGTTTGGTTAGCGAACTCGCATTGATGGGAATGAGACGACTGTCTCAAGAAGTCTTCGGCTTGTTCAAGCGAACCTACATTGATCCACAGCGAAACTTTTTTTCGGAAGTTTGTGATACTCCTGCCGAACTGTTTATCGGCGAAGTACCGTCTCATCAACTTGAGTCGCAGGTGACAACGAACGATCAATCCGCGCAAGATTCCGTTTTGCTTATGCAACGCATATCCGCAGCACGCTCCATGGTGAAGTCTTTTGTAACGTACCAGCTGAGCAATTCTTTGCCTCCAACTGGGTCGGGTGTCGGCTGCGGGCATTACGACGAGTCTGGCACTGGCGCTAGTGGTGGCATAGCGAGACTGATGAACGAGTATGTGTTTGAGGTTTGTTTCAATCCCGCTGTCCACGAAGACAACGTTTTGCATTTCCTCGACCATTGCCTATCGAATTTGAGTAGCTCTCCTTTTCTGGACGACGATGAAGAGCGCCACTTCGCATCCGAAGCTGATCTGCCAGGCGGCCTTGATCCCATGGCGATGGGAATGTATTGGGTTCAGCACCGCCAACTTATTCAACAGCGAGTGCAGCAGGTCGGCGAGCGATGTGTATTCACGCTGAATTACACAGCTTCGTATCGCAAACATCTGGATAGCGTCTTTGATGTGCTCGACAAATTCGCGGGCAAAGCTACTACGGCAGGAACAGAAACCGACAAGGACGAGCCCAATCCGCTGTGAGGTAATCGGTAAGAACGATGAGAGCGTAACCCCAATCAACCACGCAGCGTAGTCAGCAGCTTCACTAACTCCACAACGCCGGTATAAGGCTCGGGTTCACAATCGGCGTTGAATCGGGCTGGCAACGCTTCCGCTCTTCGAGTGGCATGGTTCAAGTGTTCACGAGTAATAGCAAATGCGCAACCGCTACCCTTTTTATACCCCGCAATGTGCCGCTTCAAGCGGAGCATCACCTCATCTCGATGAGTCGGGGTGTGGATTTCCTCGTCGTGAAGCAATAGCCACAATTCAAAACTCGGTATCAAGGCGATGGCCTTGAGGCTCACTGCCTGCTGTCACTGCGCAGCTTTCCATTCAGGGACTTGGCCACGCGCAGCGCATCAAAGTAGCTGTCATGGTCGTCACGATCGAATACGGCATAGACCCGTTCGAAGGCCCGGGGCTCGATTCTCCTGTGCCGGTCATCCTTCTCGAATAAGGCTAGGGCATACTGCACAACTTGAATCGGCGCTGTACCCAATCCACTGGCACATACGTCTACATTCGCGGTATGCAGACGATGAGCCGTGCGGATCTCATTGAAGTAATTCGGCTCGGTCTTGCTGCCTTCCGTAACGATCAGGATGCGGTCATAGCTGGCGCGACGGCCCAGTTATCGTTCCAGTTGCTTGCGCTGGCGCTCTCTGGGCGCACCCACGGAAGACAAAATTTCAGGGAATTATGGGTTAGTTACGCAAAATCTCAAGTTATTTTGTGACCGAAGAAAAAATTGATGAGACTTAATTTCTTCGCTTACCAAGCTGGCACGACTGTAGAGATAACGGCTCTTTGCCATGCCAAACGTCCCGCGGGCCGCGAGACGTTTGGCGACCGGCTCGCAGTACATAGTCGTTATGGATGAAGCCGGGATGAATCGCATGGCTAGTACAACTGATCGTCATAACAGGTTTGCCTTCGTGTTCATGCACGGTAAGGCGCTCGATGCGCCAATCAAAGCAGAAATGAGGATTGTCTATCGCGCCCTGGCAGACGCTGCAGTGAAACTCGGCATCCTCGTTCATTGTTGATCGCTCCGCTGCTGAGAAATCATTGTTTCCGCATGCGTGGCGGCTCCTGCAGACAAACGAAGAAGCGCGCGCAGCAGCGGCACATCATTTGAATGCGTGAGCAGCTGACCCAGCAATGCCGGCGGCACAAGGTGGACTGCCTGCGATTCCCAGCCCATGCATGCCGGATTGCCTCCAACGCGCCGGGCAAGGTAATACCGCGTATGGCTCTGCGTGCGCGAGGAATCCGCCAGAAAGCCGGTAATCCGCACTTGCAGCCCCGCTTCTTCATACGCTTCCCGGATTGCGCTTGCCTGAAGGCTGGCACCAGCCTCCACCCTCCCCTTGGGCAGCGTGGTCGCATAGCCGCCATAGGCATTCGATGGCGACACCAGCCAGATCCTGCCGTCCTCTTCCTGCACCGCCACGCCTGCAGCGGGCACGAGGCCGGGCGGAGCATTGAACGGCGGTTCGTCGAACTCGTATTGCCCTTCCACTCGCCTCCATTTTTCTTCCGAATCCGGCGCCGCATCCCAGGCAGCCAGCGGTATGCCGTTCAGCGCAAGGGGCAGCTCACAGCCTGGCGTAGCGGTTGCGATGGCATGCGACTGATTCCATGTCGGAAGCGGCGTGGGACTGCTCGGGCGCCTGAGTGGCACCAGTCTGCCGTGATCGTCACGGCATGGATGATGGATCAGCATCATTTCTCCCTGTTGTGGAACATTCTCTTGATGCGGCTCGGGATGCTTAGAACCGGTCTTCCGGATAGCGCGTGAGCCACTCCCGGTGACCTGCCTGCTCCGCTGCTTGTGGAATCCGCACCAGGTCGCGTGCGACGGTTTCAATAACGTCCCGCAGCTCCAGCCCTTTGAGCCAACGGTTCGGAATCGCATCGATTCCATACATCGCACCTAACAGATTCCCCGCCATCGCGCCGGTGGAGTCGCTGTCTCCGGTGATATTGACCGCAGTGACGATACCTTCCTCGAGCGTGCGTGCCGTCAGCGCGCAGTACACCGCGATTGCCAGCGCTTCCTCGGCCACCCATCCCTCGCCAAGCTCCGGTATCGCCTCATTTGCGTCCACGCCAGTAGCCGCCAGGTGGCACGCCCCATCAAGCGCATGCAGGGTTTCTTCGTGGTCGGGACAAGCGCGCAGCGCCTCGCCGGCATCGGCAATCGCCTCATTCAGCGGTGCGCCAATGACGAGCCCGGCAATGATCGCGGCGAATGCGCCGGCGGCAAGGTAACCGGTTGGATGGCCATGGGTAAGTTTTGCGGCTTCCACGCCCAGATTGAATGCCCTCGCCGCCTGGCCCGGATACAGCAGGCCACACGGCGCCACCCGCATGACGCCGCCGCAGCCCTTGCTGTTGTTACGCTCGCCTCCCTTGCGGCTCAATGCGCTGAGGCAGGTATTGCCGGGCGCGCGGCGTGCATATAACTGCGGCTGCTGCAGTAGCCAGCTGTCATTCGTCGTCGCCGTCCCCGCGCTCTGCGTCATCAGCCAGCGCAGATAAGCCTGATGCAGGCCATGCCGCATGCTTTCCATGTCGGCTTCGCGGTCGCGGCGCAACGCGCGCAGGCAACCTTCCGCCGTGAACAGTGTCATTTGCGTATCGTCGGTGATCTTGCCGATGCCGCCGTATGCCGGCGCATAGTCGCGGATGCCACCCGGCCCGAATCGCTGCAGTATCTGTGGCCGGTCGAGGAATTCCACCGGCGCTCCCAATGCATCCCCTGCCGCACCGGCAAGCAGACAGGCGATGGCGCGATCTTCATTTGCTTTAAGTTTCGTCATGATGCTCCCTGGTCTTTATCAACGATTTCGCTTCTACACCTCAGGATTGCGGTCCGGCCATTCCGACCACACCGCAATGCCGGACTGGTAAAAGCAATCAGGCTGGCACTCTGCACGCGCATCAGTTCAACAGCGCGCCGTCCTCCGGCGCTTGCGCATTCAGCGTCGGCGCAAGGTCTTCACTTGCCTTTCGTGAGCGACCGAGAAGGATCAGCCCATCCTCATTACGGGGCCCGACCATGTGCTCCAGCAGGGAGCCGAACCGACGCACCATCGCCATCAGCTGTCCCGCGATCAGGCCGTGGCTGTATGGCAGCGCATAGAAAACCCGCAGGTCGCCGTCCTCGTCCACGAAGAACGACGGTAGGTAGACCTCGGCATTGCAGCGATGCTCGAACTCGAGCAGTCGTTGCCTGTCCTGTTCCTTGTCGAGAGGCAGCCAGGTGATGAACTCGATGAACTGTCTCTGCACTTCGATCGATATCGAATACGCGACCCCTGATTCGGTATGCAGCGTGATGCGATGCGCTTCCTGCTTCATGGCAGTCAAGCCGGAATCGCGCATATGGTCGGCAAGCACATCGAGGGTGAGGTCATCGGCGGACCAGATTTTTTGCATGGACTTCTCCTGAAAAAGATAGGGACGGAAATGCGATCGTGCTTCGCGGCTTACGCATGTCAGGCCGCCTCCCAAGGCAAGCGCACGTCCTGCCGTCCAAAATGACCATAGGCCGCGGTGGCACGGTAGATCGGGCGCAACAGGTCCAGCCGCTCAATGATGCCGGCCGGGCTCAGATCGAACTCTTCCCGCAAGCGCGTCGCAATCACGCTGTCGGCAAGCGTCCCGGTGCCGAAGGTGCTGACGACGAAGGAGACCGGCTGCGCCACGCCGATCGCATAGGCGATCTGAATCAGGCAGCGCTGCGCCCATCCGCGGTCGACGACTTGCCGGGCCAGATGGCGCGCGGCATAAGCCGCGGAGCGGTCGACCTTGGTCGGGTCCTTTCCGGAAAACGCGCCCCCGCCATGCGGCGCGGCGCCGCCATAGGTATCGACGATGATCTTGCGCCCGGTGAGTCCGGTATCTCCCTTGGGTCCGCCGGTAATGAACTGGCCTGCCGGATTGATGTGCAGGCGCAGCGCTTCAGAGACCGGTAGACCTTCGAGCACCGGAGCGACGATGTGTCGCTCCACGGCGGCGCGAAGCTCGTCGAGGTCAATCGCTTCAGCGTGCTGCGTGGAAAGCACTACGTCGGTGACTTCGATTGGCTGCCCATCGGCATACCGCACCGTCACCTGCGATTTCGCATCCGGCTGCAGCCAGGGCAGCACGCCCGACTTCCGGAGCAGCGCCTGCCGCCGCACGAGCCGGTGGGCGATGGCAAGCGTGAGCGGAAGACGTTCCGGCGTTTCATCCGTCGCATAGCCGAAGACCATGCCCTGATCGCCGGCGCCGATGATGCCGTCACTGCGGTCCACGCCGCGCCTGATGTCCGCCGACTGGGCATTGAAGCGCAGCACGACCTGGCAACGCTCGGGATCGATGCCGGTCGCGCCATCGCTGTATCCCGCTTCGCGAAGCACGGTGCGGGCGATGGCTTCGGCTTCTGCGCGGACCTGGGTGACTATCGATGCATCACGAGCGCGGAATTCTCCCGCGATGACGACCAGGCCCTCCGCAATCAATGTCTCGCAGGCGACCCGCGAGTTCGGGTCGAGTTCGAGGAAGCGGTCAAGGATCGCATCCGATATCTGGTCCGCAAGCTTGTCGGGATGTCCTTCGCTTACCGATTCCGAAGTAAAAAGTCCGTCGCAAATGATCATTGTCATTTCTCCTGTTTAGCCGCGTTGGCAATACGCTGGGGGCGGCAATCCGGATCAAATCCCCCCGGCCACTGAGGTGGGCTATCCCGTGAATGTTCGACGCTCTCCGATCAGCGCAGCAGGATCAGTTCGGGAACGGCGTCCGCGCCGCACCAGACGATCGCGTTCTGCCGATACTTGCGGCCCAGCGCCATTGCATCAGCCCGCGCAAGACCGATGGCCAGCACGCTTTCCTCGCCGGCATAAGCGCCGGATGGATCGCATCCCATGCCTTCAAGAAAGCGCACGCCGCTGTCGCGCAAATCCCGCAGCAGCGATTGCTGAGCCAGATGATTGGCGTCTGCGTCAACCGGATGGCTGAACGGGTTCCATGCGGTCAGAAACGCCGAACAGCTCACCGCATGCTTGCCGTGCAGCTGTGCCAATTCGGCAGACGCTGCGCCGATATGCAGGGTGAACGGCGCGTCGGCGGCAAAGACGCGGTAATCGGTGACGGCATAGGCCGCATGGAGCGTGGTCGGTATCGATGTCATGAATGTCCTCTTGTTGTCTGGTGTAGCGGGATGGAATGCAATCGCAGATAGCGAATGCCATCAGCTCAGGTTTGACTCCGCCCGCGCTTGCCCGGACGATTCCTTGCGAAACCTTCTGGCCCGACTTTGCGCGAGTTTGCGCTCCAGTTCGGCCAGGCGCGCAATGCCATGTTGCTCAAGCTTGAAGCGATGCAGCGGCACCGCCTTTTCGCGGCGAACGCCGACGCCCTGTTGCCGTAGCGCCGCCGATAGGCGCGTGCTGTGCATCTGGCACCAGCCGAGCAGCAGCCCGGCACTGCGAGGCTGTGTCGACACATAGGCGCTGAACAGGCGCGCATGCTGGTTTTCGGTTAGCTGATTGTGCTGACGGGTTTTCGCCGCATGAACGAGTTTCCGAAACAGCGGGAACTCGAAGATGTCGTCGATCTGAAGCGAGCAAGTTCCAGACATGAAAAAACCTCCGCAAAGGGAGGTCGACGCGTTCCGTTTGGTTGCTTCCTTCTGGAAGCCACATCTGCTTTCGCAATCCACCTTGCCCGGTCTGGCAGGTTGGCATGGGCGTCGACCCAAGTCTTAATGTAGGGAAGATGATAACGTTCGTTTATCGAATTGTCAAGAAAGAAAGTTGTTTTAAAGAACGTTTTGGAGAAGCTCACCGGTTTGATACGTCAAACCTTGCGCACCGGCTTCAGCTGCGGCTGCATCTCCACCTGCGTCCGCGCCTGCGCCAGCATTCCAAATTCCAACCGCACCGCCAGCCCCCCGGTCGCCGACTCTCCCAGCGCAACCTCAACGCCATGCCGCGCCGCGATGGCTTTCACGATCGCCAAGCCCAGGCCGCTGCCCCCAGGCGCAGTCCCCGGCACCCGATAGAACCTGTCGAACACCCGCGCCCGATTCACTTCGCTGATACCCGGCCCCGAATCCTCAATCGCCAGCGTGCCCGTGCCATCCCTCTCCGACAGCGTCACCATCACCACGCCATGCGCCGGCGTATAGCGCACCGCGTTGTCCAGCAGATTGCGGATCATTACGCGCCAGGCTTCCGCATCGCCAGCCACCGCGATGCCGCGCGCGCAGTCGTAGCGCACATCGATGTCCTTGGCTGCGGCAAATGGCGCCACGTCGCCGGCGGCGAGCTCGATGCAGCGCAGCAGGTCGACCGGCTCGCCCGGCTGCGTCGGCAACAGCGGGTCCTGGCGCGCCAGCAGCAGCAATTGCTCGACCAGCCGCGATGCGCGATCAATCCCGCCCAGCAGCCGCTGCGCGCCCTGCATCCTCGCCTCGTCATCCTTGGCCCGCATCAGCGTCTGCACCTGCAACTTGAGCGCAGTGAGCGGGGAACGCAGCTCGTGCGCGGCATCGGCGATGAAATGCTGCTGCGATTGAAGCGCATGGTCCAGCCGCGCCAGCAGCGAATTCAGTTCCGCGGTCAGGCGCGATACTTCCGCCGGCACGCCCTCTTCCGACACCGGCGCCAGCGAGCCCGCGTTACGCGCGGCAAGATCCCTGCCGATGCGGTTCAGCGGCGCGAGCGCCGCGCTGATCACGCCCATCGTCGCCAGCAACGACAGCACCGCCACGATCACCGTTGGCGACAAGGTCTTCAGCGCCAGCCCGCTGGCGCGCTCCTGCCGCGCTTCCATCCGCTGCGCAACCTGTATCGTGCGCGCGCCTGCATGCCGGGTATAGATGCGCCATTCGCTGTCGGGCAGCAGCTCCATCGAGAATCCGGGCGCGGCATGGCGCGGCAGGGGCGGCGCGTCGCCGGCCTGGTAGAGCATGGCGCCGCTGTCGGACCAGATCCGGATCGCCACGTCGAACGCATCCTCGCGGCGATGCGCATGCGGCGGCGCTTCCTGCTGCGGAAAATCGCTGTCCTCCAGCGCCATGGCCATCTGCTGCAGGTGGTAATCGAAAAGCTTGTTGGCTTCATTCATCGCGGCTTCATGCGACGCGCCGAACTGCAGCAGCGCCGCCGCGATGATTTCCGCGCCGAGCAGCAGCAGCAGGCGCAAGCGCAGTGAACGCATCAATGCTTCTCCACCATGTAGCCGAGGCCGCGCACCGTGATGATGCAGCCCTGCCCGAGCTTCTTGCGCAGGCCGTGCACATAGACTTCGATCGCATTGCTCTCGACCTCGCCGGGCCAGCCGTACAGCCGCCGCTCGAGCTGCTCGCGCGACAGGATCGCGCCGGGGCGCGACACCAGCGCCGCAAGGATCTCCCATTCGCGCGCCGACAGCATCATTTGCCGGCCGGCGAGCATCACCTGCCGCGTCTCGAGGTTCACCGTGATCTCGCCGTTGCGGTACAGCTTCTCGAAGCCGCCATGCGCGCGCCGCAGCAGCGCTTCGAGGCGCGCGATCAGCTCTTCCAGGTCGAAGGGCTTGACGAGGTAATCATCCGCGCCGCTGCGCAGCCCATGCACGCGCTCGGCCACGGTATCGCGCGCAGTCAGCACCAGCACCGGCATGCCATCGTTGCGGCCGCGCAGCGCGCGCAGGATATCGACGCCGTCGCGGCCCGGCAGGCCGAGGTCCAGCAGCAGCGCGTCGTATTGCATTGCCGCCAGCGCCGCTTCGGCATCGATGCCGTTCTCGGCCCAGTCAACGTCCAAGCCCTCGCCTTCCAGAGCGATCTTGATGTTCTCGCCGATCATGACGTCGTCTTCCACCAGGAGAATTTTCATCGTGAGCATCGTGTGTGTGTGAAGCGAACATTGTAGGTTGGGCTGACGAAGGAAGCCCAACGGAAGCCCGCACGGAATCAGGCTTCATGTTGGGCTTGCCAGCCCAACCTACCTCAAGCCCAACGGAAGCTCGCACGGGATCAGGCTTCATGTTGGGCTTGTCAGCCCAACCTACGCAGCCCGACCCACGCAAGCCATGATGCTTCCCCTCAAACCTCCTGCGTCCCCAGATCATCGAACCACCGATACAGCGCCGGCAGCACCACCAGCGTCAGCAGCGTCGAGGTCACCAAACCGCCGATGACCACGATCGCCAGCGGCCGCTGCACTTCGGAGCCCGGCCCGGTCGAGAACAGGAACGGAATCAGGCCAAGCATTGCCACCGTGGCCGTCATCATCACCGGGCGGAAGCGTGAGGTCGCGCCGATCTGCACCGCGTCGCGCAATTCGACGCCGTCGCGGCGCAGGCTGCGGATATACGACACCAGCACCACGCCGTTCAACACCGCGATACCCCACAGCGCGATGAAGCCCACCGAGGCCGGCACCGACAGATATTCACCGGCGACGAACAGGCCGACGATGCCGCCGATGGAAGCGAACGGCAGCACCATGATGATCAGCGTGGCCAGCTTCAGCGAGCCGAACAGCAGGAACAGCAGGAAGAAGATCGCGCCCACCGTCACCGGCACGATCACGCCGAGATGGCCGAGCGCGCGCTCCATGTTCTGGAATTGCCCGCCCCATTCCAGCACATAGCCTTCCGGCAGCCGCACCTTCGCCTCCACCGCGCGCTGCAACTCGGCGACGAAGCCGCCGAGATCGCGGTCCTTCACATTGATGCCGACCACGATGCGCCGCCGCGCCGATTCGCGCGAGATCTGCGCCGGACCGTCATGCACACGGATGTCGGCCAGGCTCTGCAACGGCACCGTCGCGCCATTCGGCACCGGCACCAGCAGCGCACGGATCGCTTCGATATTGCCGCGGAAGCTTTGGGGCAGGCGCACGATGGCGTTGTAGCGGCGCGTGCCTTCATACACTTCGGTGGCGACCTTGCCGCCGATCGCGGTTTCGATCAGGTCGTGCACATCGGCCACGTTCAGACCCAGGCGCGCGATGGCCTGACGCCGGATATCCACCGACAGGTATTGCTGCCCCGCGACCTGCTCGACGCGCAGGTCATAAGCGCCGGGCACACCCTGAGCCACGCGCGCAATGTCCTCGGCCGTCTTCTTCAGGACATCGAGATCGTCGCCAAACACCTTGACCGCGACATCCGAGCGCACGCCGGTCACCATTTCATCGACGCGATCCGAGATCGGCTGGGCCATCACGATCTGCACGCCTGGCAGGGCCGCGAGCTTCTTGCGTATCGCTTCGGCGATGTCGTCCTGGTTCCAGCCTTCGGGCCATTGGTCGCGCGGCTTCAGGCTGACGATGGGCGTCGATTCGTTCTGGCCCTGCGGATCGGCCGGCGATTCGCCGCGACCGACGCCCGACACTGCCGACTTCACGCCAGGCACCGTCATCACCAGCGCCATCGCCTGCTGCTCCATGCGTATCGATTCTTCCAGCGAGATGTTGGGCACGCGGTTGATGCCGGGCACGATCGAGCCTTCCTTCATCTCGGGGATGAAGGCGGTGCCGAGCATGGGCACCAGCGCCAGCGCCGCGGCGAAAGCCACGACCGCGCCAGCCACGGTCTTCTTCGGCGCGGCCAGGGCCGCTCCCAACAGGCGCAGATATGGCTTCTTCATCGCCGCGATGAGCCGAGTGTCATGCTCGTCTTCACCCGGCTTGACCTTCAGCAGCCAATAAGACAGCACCGGCGTCAGGGTCAGCGTCAACAGCAGCGAGATGCCGAGCGCAATCGCGATGGTGTAAGCCAGCGGCGCGAACATCTTGCCTTCCATGCCGGAGAGCGTCATCAGCGGCAGGAACACCAGGATGATGATGCCGATGCCGAAGATCACCGGCGTGGCCACTTCCATTACCGCCGGCACGAGGATGCGCAGCCGGCTGCGTCCCAGGAGCGGCCGTCCCAGGTGCACATGCGCGTTCTCGACCACCACCGCGGGGCCGTCGACCATCAGGCCGATCGCGATCGCCAGCCCGCCTAGCGACATCAGGTTGGCGGATAGCCCCACCTCGTTCATCACCATGAAGGTCAGCAAGGGCGTGAGCACCAGCGTGCCCACCACTGCAAGGGACGAACGCACGTCGCCAAGGAACAGGAACAGCACCACGACGACCAGCACCACGCCTTCGATCAGCACCTTGGTCACGGTGCTGAGCGCCGAATCGACCAGCTCCGAGCGGTCGTAATACGCCTTTACCTTGAGGCCCTCGGGCAGCATGCCTTTGGCATTGATTTCCTCGACCCGGGCCTGGATGCGCGACACCACTTCCTTCGCATTACCGCCGCGCAGCATCATCACCACGCCGCCGACCGACTCGGTCACGCCATTCTTCACCAGCGCGCCGGCGCGCACCTCGTGACCTATCGTCACTTCGGCCACGTCGCGCATCAATACCGGCACGCCGCCGCTTTCCTTGAGCACGATGTTGCGGATGTCCTCGATGCTGCCTATCAGGCCAAGACCGCGGATCAGGTATTGCTCGGCGAATTGCGGCAGCACGCCGCCGCTGGAGTTGGCATTGTTCAGCGCCAGCGCGCGATAGACCTGGTTCAGCGACAGATCGTAATGGCGCAAGCGGTCCGGGTTGACCAGCGCCTGGTACTGCTTCACATAGCCGCCCTGCGAATTGATCTCGGCCACGCCCGGTATCGAGCGCAGCAGCGGGCGCAGCACCCAGTCCTGCACATTGCGGCGCGCGGTGAGTTCTTCCATCGTCAGCGCGCGGTCGCCATCGTCGTCGCGCTCTATCGTGTACTGATAGACCTCGCCCAGGCCGGTCGACACCGGGCCGAGCACCGGCGAGATGCCCTGCGGCAGCCGCTGACCGATTTCGATCAGGCGCTCCATCACCATCTGCCGCGCGAAATAGACATCGGTGGCGTCAAGGAACACCAGCGTGATCAGCGACAGGCCGGGCTTGTTGAGGGAACGGATCTCGGTCATCGCCGGCAGGCCGGTCATGGCGATCTCGATCGGCGCCGTCACCAGGCGTTCGATCTCCTCGGGCGAGCGGCCCGTCGCTTCGGTGGCGATCTGCACCTGCACATTGGTCACGTCCGGAAAGGCGTCCACGGACAGTTGCTGCGCCGCGCGCAGACCAAAGGCCAGCAGCATCACGGCCAGCACGAGAACGACCAAGCGCTGCCGCAGCGCGCTGCGTATCAGGGATTCAATCATGGCTCGTCACTCGCTCAGCAGCAGGCGCTTGCGTTCATTGTTCAGATGGAATGCGCCCTCGGCGACGATGCGTTCGCCGCTGGCCAAACCGCTTTCGACAGTGCGCATGCCGCCCTGCTCGGGACCAAGCTTTACCTTCGTCAAGCGGAAGCTGCCGGGCGACTGTTCCTTGAGCACCATGTCTTCATCGTTCTCGCGCACCACGGCTGCGGACGGCACCGCGAGCTTCTGCTGCGGCAAGCCTTCGATGAGCATCGTGGCCAGCATTGCAGGCTTCAGGCGGCGGTCGGCATTGTCGAGCTCGGTGCGCACGGTCACGGTGCGGCGCTCGGCATCCACCACATCGCTGACATGAATCAGCCGGCCTTCGATCTTGCGGTTGCCCAGCGCCGGCACTTCGATTTCCACGCGCTGCCCGGCCTGTATGCCGTCGATCTGCTGTTCCGGCACTTCGGCCACGGCCCAGACCCGCGACAGGTCGGCGATCGTGAACAGCGTGTCGGCCGGCTGCACCACCTGGCCCTGCGATACCCGGTGCTCGACGATCACGCCGGGCGCGGTGGCAATCACCTGCGAAGCGGAATTGATGGCGCCGCTGCGGTCCAGCGCCGACACCGCGGCGGCGCTCATGCCCTGCACCCGCAACTGGTCGGCCGCGGCGCGGCGCTCGGCCATGGCAATCGATAGTTCGCTTTCGCGCTTCTGCAGCTCGGCCGAGCCGATCACGTCGGCGGCCAGCAATTGCCGGGCGCGCTCGACATTGCGCGCATTGAGCTCGGCGCGGGAACGGGCAGCCACGTAGGCCAGTTGCGCGGTGCCGAGCTCGGTGCTGTGCAGCTGCGCCAGCAGATCACCGGCCGCGACCGCCTGCCCCGGCACTGCATGCAGGCTGGTGACGCGGCCGGTGACGTTGGCACCGATGCGGGCCACGCGGCGCTGGTCGAAGTCGATGCGGCCGGCGATGCGCTCGGTCTGGCGCACGTCCATCATGGCAACCGGCTTGATGACCAGCTGGCGCAGCATCTCTTCGCTGGCGGCGACGACGTTCGGATCCTTGCGCGCCGTGTTTCCGGCAGCGTTGACCGCCTTGGCCTCCTTGACCGGTGGCGATCCGGAATCGCAGGCGCAAAGCAGCGCCAATGGCAGCAGCACGGCGGCAGCGAGCGCGCGCGGCTGCATGCGCTCGGGTAAGCGTTGGTTCATGGTGTCAGTTCCCGTTCAAGGTTTCGATGTCGGCCAGCGCGGTGCGCATCTCGAAGCGCGCCGCGATCAATTCATTGCGCGCATTGCGCCAGGCGCGCTGCGCATCGAGGTAATCGAGAATGCCGCGCTCGCCGAAGCGGTAAGCCGCCTCGGCCACGCGCAGCGCGGCCTGGGACTGGGCAACGATGCCGGTCTCGAGTGCAGCCACGCTGTTGCGGCTGATCTGGTAGCGCTGGTAAGCCTCGCGCAGCTGCTGGCGCAGATCGAAGCGCGCCTGGTCTTCTTCATGCCGCAGGCGCGCGAGCTGGGCCGAGGCTTCGCCGATCGGACCGCGGCGCTGGTCCCACAGCGGGATGGTGAGATTGACGCCGATGCGGCTGCTGCGTATGTCCGGCTGCTGGTCGACGGCGGCCTTCACGCTCACGCTGGGCAGGCGCAGCGCGCGCTCCAGCGCCAGTTGCTCACGGCCGCGCGTGGTGAGCGCGCGGGCGCGGGTCATGCCGGCATTGCGCTGCAGCACCTGCTCTTCCAGTTCACGCAGCGTGGGCAACTGCGGCAGCTCATGCTCGAGCATGTCTTCGGCGGCCAGCGTGAAGTCGTCCGGCAGCACGTTGCCGACGCTGTTCTTCAGCGCCGCGCGCGCCAGCTCCACCCGCAGCTGCGCGCTCTGCGCTGCTTTCTGCGCATTCAGCGCCTCGGCTTCGGCCTTGATCGCGTCGTAGCGCGGCGATTCGCCGGTGGACACCTTCAGCTTCACCCGGTCGCGGATGTCATTGAGCAGATCGAGATCCTGTTGCGCGGCATCGCTTTCCGCTTCGCGCCGCAGCAGTTCGTGATAGTGCAGCTTGACCGCGCGAATCAGTTCCTGGCGCGACAGCCGCAGCTGCGCCTGTTCGGCGTCGAGGCCGGCACTTGCGGCGCCGATGCGCGCGGCGCGTTGCGGCGGCAGGTCCAGGCGCTGGGTCAATGCCACGGTGGAGACAGGGCCTTCCGGCGCGCCGGGAAGGCGGGCGCGCTGTGAGCCGCGCAGGACCTCGAATTCAGGATTGGGCAGCGCGCGCGCCGTTTCCACCGCGGCGCCGGCGGCGTTGACCCCTTCACGGGCGGCGCGAATGCGCGGGTGCTGCTCCTGCGCCAGCTCGATGAGTTGCGGCAGCGTGTAGGTGGCCTGGGCGTACGCTGATGTCGTCAGCCAGCACATTGCGGCGACAAGCGGCAACAGCCATCGGCGTCGGAATGAGAAAGGGTCGGGGCAGTTTGACATGGTTTTGCAAAGCTCCATCGCGTGAGAAGCGCGCGCCCCGGCAACATCCGGGACCGCGGCGAAGAGCCGGCGGCCCTTCATGACGCTGCGGATGCTACGGGCCGAAGCTTAGAGCGAGCTTAAAAATGCGCGGAGCGGGAGAAGAATCTTGTGACGATGCAGCCGGACTTGTTGGTGCATAGGCGCGTGGCCAGGATTGAGAACACCAGGAGGTATCAATGTGAAGGTACGCGCTTCGTGGCTTGGCTGCCTACGGCGCGCGACGGCGCGTAGGGTGGGCGCAGCCCACGCGGTTACCGATCGAATAACCGCGTGGGCTGCGCCCACCCTACGAATGAATCGACGGCCAGCACTGCTGAGTCGCGATGCGCGGGTGAACTCGATCGGGACGAACGGGCTTTTCCTGAGGCCAGCCAATGATCGATTCGGAAAAGGTGGCCCGGCATCCATCGCATTCGGATCGCCGCTTGCAAAGCCGGTGCGGCCTTGCCGCAGCGCATGCCAGCGTCAGGACGGCGCGGCGACGCCTGCGCGCAGTTCATGATCAGCGTCAGAAATCGCGCGGATGCGGCCGCATCGCGCAGAATCCTCGCCCGCCGCCGGCATCTAACTTCCCCACCGATGAGACGAGGAGGACGACATGTTCCCGAATATGTTTCGCGGCGACCTGTTCTCGCAGATGGACAGGCTGCAGCGGGAAATGCAGCAGGCCTTCGGCATGGAGCCGGACATCCGCGGCTTGACGCGTGGCGGCTTTCCGGCAATGAACATCGGCAGCACGCCGCAATCCATCGAGATCTATGCCTTCGTGCCCGGCATCGATCCGAACGCCGTCGAAGTGCATCTCGAACGCGGCGTGCTGACGGTGTCGGGCGAACGCCCGAGCGACATCGCGAATGCCACGCAGCAGCAGAATCTGCATGTGAACGAGCGCTACACCGGGCGTTTTCGCAAGGTGATCAG
This sequence comes from Noviherbaspirillum pedocola, assembly GCF_016632335.1. GTDB lineage: Bacteria > Pseudomonadota > Gammaproteobacteria > Burkholderiales > Burkholderiaceae_D > Noviherbaspirillum_A > Noviherbaspirillum_A pedocola. Next base: position 136,169 of record NZ_JAEPBG010000014.1, on the reverse strand, counting down.
CATGCCGGATGACATCGACCCGGATGGCGTCTCCGCGCGCTGCCGCGACGGTGTGCTGCATATCAGCGTGGCAAGGCGCCAGTCGGCGCAGCCGCGGCGCATTAATGTGCAATAGGCAAGGAGTTCGACATGGGCGACGAAAGCAATATGGCTGACGAAAGTCGGCAGAGCGCCGGACAGGATGCGGCGCAGAGCGGGAAGGCCGTTACCCCAGGAGGCGGCAACGCGGCAGCGACTAGCGGCGGTACCCAGGGGCGCGGCATGCAGGCCGCAGGCGACAGCGACGAGCAAGCAGCACTGCTGCCACCGGTGGACGTGGTCGAGGATGCCGGCGGCATCACGCTGTACGCGGACTTGCCCGGCGTGCCGAAGGAAAACCTGTCGCTGCACCTCGAGCACGATCGTTTGACCATCGAGGGCCGCGTTGCGCTCGACATACCGCAGGACATGCAGTCGAACTTCGCCGAGGTGCGGCTGTCGCGCTATCGGCGGGTGTTCGCGTTGTCGAAAGAGCTCGATGGCGAGCAGACCGATGCGGAGCTGAAGAACGGCGTGTTGAAGCTGCACATACCGAAGGCGCAGCATGCGCAGCCGAGGAAGATCGCGATCAGCGTTGCCTGATTCCGATGGCGCTGCTCGACAGCGCGACCATGCTGTCGAGCAGCTGTCGAGCAGCCTTCGGGTCGCCAGCATGTATGTTGATTGGACTTAAGACCACGCCCGGCCGCGTTGGCATTCGCGCGCGGAGCATGTGACCATCGTGCTCCGCCGTCCGTCCGCTCTGGCAGCGGCAACGGACTCCTCTTCCTTCAAGGCAAATCCCCACAACAGGAGCAACTCATGTCGGACAACACTTCGGGCAGCACCGAACAGAACGATCTGCGCATCAATATCCAGGACGAAGCCGCCTTGCGCGAATGGTCGAAGAAACTTGATGCCACGCCGCAGGAACTGAAGGACGCGGTCGCCGCGGTCGGCGAGCTTGCCGGCGATGTCGAAGCCTATCTGAAAGGCAGCCGCAGCAGCACCAACAGCGAGCGGGTGCATAACGCGTTGTGACGATAGACGCCGGCGTGCGCCATCAAGCGATGGCGTTGGGCTGACGTGGGAAGTCCAAGCTGTTCGCGGCCCGCGGACGCCGCATGTTGGGCTTTGCAGCCCACCCTACACTTGCTGCTCGTGGAACAGACCCGTAGGGTGGGCGCAGCCCACCCTACGGAGTATCGACCCTTCATGCGTATGAAATGGGGGCGATCGCTGCAAGCACCTCGGAAGGACAGGCTTGTCAGCCCAAGCTGCCGAAAACGCAAGCAGCCCTCGGCACGCATGCGCTTGATGCAGGCTGCGCCAGCCTGCTTATGCGGCAGCCTCAGCTTCCCGACGCCCCATATCCGCCGCCCCCCGGCGTTTCTATGACGAACACATCGCCTGCACGCAGCTCGGCCTTGTCCGCATGCGTCAATTCCACGCGGCTGCCGTCGGCGCGCTCGACCCAGTTGCGACCGACCGCGCCCGGCTCGCCGCCTGCCATGCCAAAGGGCGCGACCACGCGGTTGTTGGCCAGAATCGCTGCCGTCATAGTCTCGAGGAAACGGATGCGCCGCACGCCGCCATCGCCGCCGCGCCACTTGCCGGCGCCGCCCGAGCCGGCCCGGATCGCATAGCTTTCCAGGCGCACCGGGTAGCGCCATTCCAGCACCTCGGGATCGGTCAGCCGCGAGTTTGTCATGTGCGCCTGCACCACGCTCGCGCCATCAAAGCCATTGCCGGCGCCATGGCCGCCAGAGATCGTTTCGTAGTACTGGTAGCGGTCGTTGCCGAAGGTGAAGTTGTTCATCGTCGACTGGCTCGATGCCAGCAGGCCGAGCGCGCCGTACAGCGCATTGGTGATGCACATCGACGTTTCGACGTTGCCTGCCACGACTGCGGCCGGATACACCGGATTGAGCATCGAGGCCTCAGGCACGATCAGCTCCAGCGGCTTCAGGCAGCCGGCATTGAGCGGAATGTCGTCATTGACCAGGGTGCGGAACACATACAGCACGGCGGCGGTGCAGATCGCCCGCGGCGCGTTGTAATTGCTTGCCAGCTGCGGCGAGGTGCCGGTGAAGTCGATGCTGGCGCTGCGCGCGGCGCGGTCGACGCGGATCTTCACCCGGATCTCCGCGCCATTGTCCAGCGGCAGGCTGAATTCGCCATCCTGCAGCGCAGTGATCACGCGGCGCACCGCTTCCTCGGCGTTGTCCTGCACATGGCGCATGTAGGCCTGCACGACTTCCAGGCCGAAGTGCGCGACCATGCGGCGCAGCTCGTGCACGCCCTTTTCGTTGGCAGCGATCTGCGCGCGCATATCCGCGATGTTCTGTTCGGGATTGCGCGCCGGATACGGCCCGGACAGCAGCAGGTCCACGGTCTCGCGTTCGCGCATGCGCCCCGCCTCGACCAGCTTCCAGTTGCTGATGCGCACGCCTTCTTCGATGATGTCCTTCGAATCCGGCGGCACTGAACCCGGCGTGATGCCACCGACATCCGCATGATGGCCGCGCGAGCCGACATAGAACAGGATGCGTTCGCCAGCCTCATCAAACACCGGCGTGATGACGGTGATGTCCGGCAGATGGGTGCCGCCGTCATATGGGTCATTCAACGCATACACATCCCCAGGGCGCATGCGACCGGCATTCTTGGTAATCACCGTGCGGATCGATTCGCCCATCGAGCCCAGGTGCACCGGCATGTGCGGCGCATTCGCGATCAGATTGCCTTCGGCATCGAAGATGGCGCAGGAAAAGTCGAGGCGCTCCTTGATGTTTACCGAGTAGGCGGTGTTCTGCAGCCGCAGGCCCATCTGCTCGGCGATGCTCATGAACAGGTTGTTGAAGATTTCCAGCATCACCGGGTCGGCATCGGTGCCGATCGCGTGGCGCTGCGGCAGCCTTTCCACGCGGGCGAGCACGAGATGGTTCAGCGGGCTGATCTCGGCCTGCCAGCCGGATTCGACCACGGTGGTGGTCACCGGCTCGGCGATGATGGCCGGGCCGCGGATCACATCGCCGGGGCGGGTATCTTCGCGGCGGTACAGCGCGGTGTCGCGCCACTCCCCGCCCGAGAACATGCGCACCGTGCCGGCCGAGCGCAATGCACCGGCGCGCGGCGCGAGGCGGTGGAAGCTTTCCTCGGGGGCATCGGCCAGGCCCACGGTTTCGACCGAGATTGCTTCGACGACCAGGTCCTTGTCCGGGATCAGGAAAGCGTAGCGGCGGCGATAGGCCGATTCAAAGGCGTCCTGCATCGCGGCGCGGCTGCCGTGAGGCACGATCAGGGATTTGTCGGTGCCCTCGTAGCGCAGATGCACATGGCGCTTGATCTCGATGCGCTCGGGCGCGACGCCCTGCTCGACCAGCGCGGCGGTGCCCTGCCCGGCCAGCGCGTCGAGCCGCGCACCCAGGCTTGCAACGAGGTCTTCGTTCAGGGTTTGCTCCACCGATTCCTCGCGCATCACGCTCTGGTTCGCCAGGCCCATGCCATACGCTGACAGCACGCCGGCCAGGGGATGGGCGAACACACGGCTCATGCCGAGCGCGTCGGCCACCAGGCAGGCATGCTGGCCGCCGGCGCCGCCGAAGGTGGTGAGCACGTATTCGGTGACGTCATGGCCGCGCTGCACCGAGATCTGCTTGATCGCATTGGCCATGTTGCCCACGGCAATGGCGATGAAGCCTTCGGCCACTTCCTCGGGAGTGCTGCGCTTGCCGGTGGCGCGCTCGATGGTGTCGGCCATCTCGGCGAATTTTGCCGCGACGATATCGCGGTCCAGCGGCTGATCCGCATGCGGGCCGAACACCTTCGGGAAATGCTCGGGCTGGATCTTGCCGAGCATGACGTTGCAGTCGGTGACCGTCAGCGGTCCGCCGCGGCGGTAGCTGGCCGGGCCCGGATTGGCGCCGGCGCTGTCCGGGCCGACGCGATAGCGGCTGCCATCGAAATGCAAGATCGAGCCGCCGCCGGCCGCCACGGTGTGGATGCTCATCATCGGCGCGCGCATGCGCACGCCTGCCACCTGCGTTTCGAATTCGCGTTCGAACTCGCCGGCGTAATGCGACACGTCGGTGGAGGTGCCGCCCATGTCGAAGCCGATGATCTTCGAGAAGCCGGCCAGCTCGCCGGTGCGCGCCATGCCGACGATGCCGCCTGCGGGGCCCGACAGGATCGCGTCCTTGCCCTGAAAGCGATGCGCATCGGTCAGGCCACCGCTGGACTGCATGAACTGCAGCCGTATGCCCGGCATCTCGGTAGCGACCTGGTCGACATAGCGGCGCAGGATCGGCGACAGATAGGCATCCACCACCGTGGTATCGCCACGCGGCACCAGCTTCATCATCGGGCTGACTTCATGCGAGCTGCTGACCTGGGTGTAGCCGATTTCACGGGCGATGCGCGCGATGGTGCGCTCATGCTCGGGATAGCGGTAGCCATGCATCAGCACGATGGCCAGCGAGCGCAGGCCAGTGGCGTACTGCGCCTGCAGGTCGGCGTGCACCTGCGCTTCGTTCAGCGGCGTGACGATGCCGCCATGCGCGCCGACGCGCTCGTCCACTTCGACCACCGATGCATACAGCAGCTCGGGCAAGGTGACGCGCAGGTCGAACAAACGCGGTCGGTTCTGGTAGGCGATGCGCAACGCGTCATGAAAGCCGCGGGTGATGAACAGCGCGGTCGGCTCGCCCTGGCGTTCGAGCAGCGCGTTGGTGGCAACCGTGGTGCCCATCTTCACCGCCTCGACCAGCTCGGGCGTGATCGGCTCGCCGGCTTTCAGGCCCAGCAGGTGGCGGATGCCGGCGACCGCGGCATCGCGGTATTGCTCGGGGTTTTCAGACAGCAGCTTGTGGGTGACCAGGGTGTTGTCCGGGCGGCGCGCGACGATGTCGGTGAAGGTGCCGCCACGGTCGATCCAGAATTGCCAGCGGTTGCTTTGTTTGGTGGTGATGGTGCTCATGGTGGGAATCTTTGAAGTCGTCGAAATGGTGAAGTGAAGGACGGAGGTGGCACGCAAGTCCGGCCTTGTCGGTGACGGTGCAGTTTGCGCTGACCTTATTGCGTCATGAAGAGTGCGTAGGTTGGGCTGACGAAGGAAGCCCAACGGGAGTCCGCACGGAATCAACCTCCATGTTGGGCTTGTCAGCCCAACCTACCGAAGGAAGCCCAACGGAAGTTCGCAGGCAATCGACCTTCGTGTTGGGCTTGGCAGCCCAACCTACGATTCCAGCTGCTTGCCGCGCGTCTCCGGCAGCGTCAGCGCCGCGAGGATCAGCACGCCGTAGGCGGCTGCGGCGAAGGCGCCGATCGCGTGGCCCAGGCTCATGTGCTGGCTGACCGCGCCGATGAGGAACGGGAACAGCGCGCCGATCGCGCGGCCGAAGTTGTAGCAGAAGCCCTGGCCCGAGCCGCGCACCCGCGTCGGAAACAGCTCGGTCAGGAACGCGCCCATGCCGCTGAACACGCCCGAGGCGAAGAAGCCGAGCGGAAAGCCCAGCACCAGCATGACCGAGTCCGTCATCGGCAGGTTGGTATAAGTCAGCGCGATCGTCATGGCGCCCAAGGCAAACAGGATGAAGTTCAGCTTGCGGCCCAGGCGGTCGGTCAGTACCGCGCTGATCAGGTAGCCGACATACGAGCCGGCGATGACGACGGCCAGATAGCCGCCGGTGCCCATCACCGTCAGATGGCGCTCGGTAGCAAGGAAGGTCGGCAGCCAGGTGGTGATGGCGTAATAGCCGCCCTGCGCGCCGGTGGTCAACAGCGCCGCGCGCAGCGTGGTGGTGATCAGCGCCGGCGCAAAGATGTCGGTAAAGCGGGCTTCGTTGCCGGTGGCGGCGCTCTGCGCCTTCTGGCGTTCATAGATTTCCGGCTCGGACACGAAGCGCCGGATGAAGATCACGAAGATCGCGGGCAGCACGCCGATGATGAACAACGCGCGCCAGGCCATCGCGGCAGGCAGCAGCGAGAACACCACAGTAAACAGCAGCGCCGACATGCCCCAGCCCAGCGCCCAGCCCGCCTGCACCATGCCCACCGCCTTGCCGCGGTCCTTGGCGCGGATCACCTCGCCCATCAGCACGGCGCCGGCAGTCCATTCCCCGCCGAAGCCAAAGCCCATCAGACCGCGCGCAATCAGCAGCTGCTCGAAGTTCTGCGCCAGTCCGCACAGCATCGTGAAGAAGGCGAACCAGAGGATGGTGAGCTGCAGCGTGCGCACGCGGCCGATGCGGTCGGACAGGATGCCGGCGACCCAGCCGCCGGCCGCCGAAGCCAGCAGCGTGACGGTGCCGATCAGGCCGGCCTGGCCCTTGGTGATGCCCCAGGTTGCGATCAGCGTCGGGATGACGAAGCTCAGGAATTGCGTATCCATCGCATCGAGCGCATAGCCGATCTTGCAGCTCCAGAAGGTGCGGCGCTCCTGGTTGGTAAGCCGGTCGTACCAGGATAGAAAGCCGCTGTTGGTCTCCGCAACGGCGGCGCTTGCTTCGGTGTGGCCATTCATGATGTTCCCCTGCATGTGGTGAATCTTGATGATGGGCTGCCGGCATGCCGGCCGCTGCATAAGCCTTGCTGCTGGTGTGCTGCCTTGCTCCCCGCGCTTCAGAGCACCGCGAGGCGATGGTTCGGTACGTCGGTGACCAGCATGTAACCGGGCTTGTGCGCGATGGCGAAAGGCAGCTCGGCCGACAGGATCGCCTGCTGCGGCGTGACGCCACAGGCCCAGAACACCGGGATTTCATCGGGCGCGATATCGACCGCGTCGCCATAGTCGGGCCGTTGCAGATCCTCGATGCCAATCAGTCGCGGATCGCCCAGATGCACCGGCGCCCCATGTACACCGGGGAAGCGGCTGGTGATCTGAATCGCGCGGATCGCGTCCGCCGCGCGCAGCGGACGCATCGAGACCACCATGTTGCCGCCGAAGGGACCGGCGACGCCGTTGGCGATATTGGTGCGGAACATCGGCACATTGCGGCCCTGCTCGATGTGGCGCACCGGGATGTCGTACTCGAGCAGCACATGCTCGAAGGAAAACGAGCAGCCAATGGCGAAGGTGACGAGGTCGTCGCGCCAGACCGCTTCCAACGACTCCAGCTCTTCGGCCAGGCGGCCTTCGCGGTACAGGTAATAAGCCGGCACGTCGTTGCGGATGTCGAGATCGGCGCCAAGCTGCGGCAGGCGCCAATCGCCAGGCTCGGAGACGCCGAGCAACGGACATGCTTTCGGATTCAATTGGCAGAAGCGCAGGAAGTCGGCGGCATATTGCTGCGGCAAAATCGCCAGGTTGGCCTGCGCGTGGTTACCGCCATGGCCGGCGGTGGGTTTGCGGAAGTCGCCGCGCCGCACGAGTCGGCGGAATTCGGCGGGATGCCTATTCAAGTCCATTAATCGTCTCCATTAATCGGTAACCGTTCTTGTGAACAGTGTGAAATAAGATAGGCGCAAGAAAAATTTAACGCTACCTAGTTTTTTCACGCACCCTCGTATAGTTTTACTTAACATCTCGAATGAGCTGATTTTTGCTGCCGCGACCCTCTCCAGGAATGCCTTCACGCCATGAATACCCGCTTCCTCGAAACCTTCGTCACCCTTTCCGAATTACGCAACTACCGTGCCACGGCCCGCGCGCTGCATGCGACGCCGGCGGCGATTTCGCTGCGCGTGAAGAGCCTGGAAGACGAGCTCGGCGCCGAACTCGTTGACCGCGAGTCGAAGGAATTCCGCCTGACGCCGCAAGGTGAAAGCCTGCTCGCCCATGCGCGCACCGTGGTCGCGGCGGCGAAGCGGCTGCAGGCGGCGGCGCGCCAGGACAACACGATCCGCGGCCGGCTGCGCCTCGGCGTGATCGAGACCGTGGTGCACAGCTGGCTGTCGCCCTACATCAAGCGCATGAGCAAGGAATATCCGGAGCTGGAAATCGATCTGACGGTGGATCGCAGCACGGTGCTGCAGAAGCGGCTGCAGGCCAATGAGCTCGACCTGATCGTGCGCGTGGAAGGCAGCGACAATCCGGACATCGTTTCCACCGCGCTGGCGGTGTATCCGGTGCAATGGTTCGCGCACCGCAGCGTCGTGCGCGGCAATGCGAAGGGACAGAAAGCGCTGGTGAAATGGGCGTTGCAACAGCCGCTGCTGACCTTTTCGCGTGGCACCGCGCCGCAACGGGCGATGGAAAAGGCGGTTGCGCATCTTGCCAGCCAGCAGGATGTGCCGCTGTCTCAGACGCGGATCACCTGTTCGCCGTCGGTGGCGGCGATCGTGCGCCTGCTGCTCGATGGCTATGGCATCGCCGCCATCCCTTCGCTCTTCGTCAACGATCATCTGAAGACCGGCGACATCGTCAACCTGCCGGCCTTGCCTTCGCTGCCAGTGATCATCGTCACCCTGTGCCACCCTGCCGAGACCGAAATGAAGGTGCATGCGGCCGCCACCGTGGCCAGGCAGGCGTGCGCGGATTACGGCGCGCAGCTTGGGGAAAGCCTGATCGGGGTGCTGTGCTGAATGGGCGGCATCACCACGGAACGACCGAGATTGCCTTCGCCGCGCCAAGGATAAACCCCGCCTTGCGTGCGCATCGACCGCAGGTTGCCTGCGACCTGCAACCATAAGCAGCCATCCATTTCGCATGCGGGCCTAGCGGCGCTGCTGTCCGCATATCACGACGCGAACAGGCAACAGTTGGCCGTGCCTTGCTGATCCTGCGTAAATCGAGCGCAGATTGCGCGTGTGCTCCAGCACAAATTGATGTCTTATTTAATTTCTGCTTGGACAAGGGATGCGCTATCGCCGCCCTGTGTCAACTGCGGGAGCAAGGCATGACATCGGTAGCAAGAATCAGCAGGGCAATCGGCGGTTTGGCATGCACGTTGGTCTTCGTGCTGCTCGCGCCGGGCGCAGCCTGGAGCGCGAACTGGCAAGCCATTGCCGGCGCCTCATCCAGCCATGTGCGCTTCTACCTCGACCGGACCAGCATCCGGCGCGAAGGGCAATGGCAGGCAGCGAATGTGCTCTACGACTTCGCCGAGCCGCAATACAACGAAGAATTCGGCACCTATTCGAAATCCTATGTGGTCGACAGTCGCATCGATTGCCACGGCCAGCGGCTGGCCGCCACGCGCATGCGCATGTATGCCGACAATCTCGGCCATGGCAAGGCATTGATGCGCACTTCACCTGAAAAGACATTGCAATGGGCGCCGGCTGCATCCGGCCCGATGAACCGCGCTGTCATCGCTGCGGTCTGCGACCGTGCCCCGCACCCACCCGGAAAGGAGGCCAGCCATTAGAGACACGCATCGCAGCAGAAGCAGATAAAGAGGCCGCGCCACGCCGCACAGGCGGCAGGACCATGCGGCCATACCGACAAGGAGACACGCAATGCATGCAGCATCCTTCTTCACGGGCGCGCTCGCCGCGCTGGCGGCTTCCTCCGCCATCGCCGCCGCTCCGCTGAGCTTTGATACCAGTTCCCCCGCCTGCACCTCGCTCACGCCCACGGCGATCGGCGGCGCCGCGCCGCCGCCTTCGGTGCTGTCGCTGCGCTGGCTGGGCACCACGAATTTCGAGCTGGTCTACCGCAACCAGGTGATCCTGCTCGACACCTATTACGACCGCGGGCCGCGCAACCGGCCGATCGGCTTCACGCCGTCACAGGTCACGCGGGCCAATGCGATCTATATCGGCCACGGTCACTTCGATCACATGTCCGACGCCGTTTCCGTGGCGGCGCAGACGCGCGCCCCGGTGATCGGCGCGCCCACCGCGATCGACAAGGCACTGTCGATGGGCTTGCCTCAAGGTCAGGCGGTGACGGTGCGCGGCGCGGGCGAGACGCAACGCTACAACGGCTTCACGGTGCAGGCCATACTCGCGCAGCACAGCACGCTGGCGCCCAACGTGCTCAGCGCTTTCCAGACCGCGATCACTGCCGCGATCGGCGCGCCGACGCCGGACCAAAGCGCAGCCGAGGCCGCCATCCTGGCGCGCGGCACCTTTGATCCGCGCGTCTTCACCGAGGGCACCATCGCCTATCTGTTCACCTTCGACAATGGCTTCAAGCTGATCTACCGCAACAGCGCCGGCCCGATCACCGACACCGAGCGCGCCGCCATGGCCCGCATCGGCGGCACCGACGTTGCCATCGTCGCCTATATCGGCCAATACGCGGCCGAACGGCAGATTGCTGCCACGCTGCCCATCGTCAAGCTGTACAACCCGCGGCTGTATTTGCCCGCGCATCACGATGAAATCGCCGGCACCTTCCTCGATATCGGCACCGAGCCGATGTTCATGGCGATCCGCGACCAGATGCCGGGCACGAAGTCGCTGTCGCCGCTGTACCGCGAGCCGGTGTGCATCAATGTCGATAACGATTTCCGCACCGAGATCCGCAACGATGTGCAGAACCTGCGCGATGACCTGCGCAACCTGGACTTGCGCAACCTGAGGAATCTGGTCCACTAAGCAACGACGAGCGCTATAACCCGCAAGCCGCGCCCCGCGGTTTGCGGCCCTGATACACGCGCCCCGAAACGGCTTCACCCCAACAACCAAAACGCCTCAGCCGGGCGCGAGCTGACCGGCGCAAACAAGGAGATTGACCATGACATCAACCGCTGTCGTTCCGCTTCTGAAAAAAAGCACTCTGCCCCTGCTATTCGCGGCATCGCTGCTCGCGCTATCCGGCTGCGGCGGCGATGACAATAACAGCAACGCCTCTGCATCCAGTGCCGGCCTGCTAGCCAATACCGGCGCGGTGGCGCCAACCGAAGTGCGCATGACCTGGTTCGGCGTCGCTAACTGGACCTTCAAGATCGGCGACCTGAACATCATGATGGATGGCTACATGTCGCGCATTCCGCAGGATTACTTCTCGGGCGGCGGCGGCGGGCTGGCGGTGACCAAGGCGCCATGGCCAATCGACCGGGCCAGCGTCGCCAAGGTCAACAGCGTGCTTGGGAGCGGCGCGGGCGGGCCGATCAATCTCATCCTCACCGGCCACAGCCATTTCGATCACAGCTTCGACACGCCCTATTGGGCGCAGCTCACCAAGGCGCCCATCGTCGGCTCGCGCACCACCTGCTTTCAGGCGCAGGCGCTCGGTGTTCCAGCCGCGCAATGCACCACGGTGTATGGCGGCGAAACCATCGTACTCAACCAGTATGTGACCATGCGCGTGGTGCGCTGGAATCACAGCGGTACCCATGAACTGAACCCGGAGCAGCACGATCCGGTGGAGCTGCAGCGGGTGCCTACGCCCGACGCCAATGGCAATCTGCGCGGCGGCGTGGCCGAGGACTTTCCGAATGGCGGCGGCAACCGCGGTTACCTGTTCACGGTGAAGACCGCGACCAATGGCCAGCTGAGCTTTTTCGTGACCAACTCCGGCGCGCCGCAGGACCTGGTGACCGACAACATCACCGACGGCATCAACTACGGCAAGCCGGTCGATAGCCTGAAGACAGCCATGGCCAATGCCGGCCTCGGCGCCGTGGATGTGTGGATCGGCGCGGGCGGGCAGCCGGTCGCCTCGCTGACGCTGCCTATCGTCAAGGCGAAAACCTTCGTGCCGAACCACCTGAGCAGTTTCTACACGCCATTCGCGCAGGGCAATACCGCGCCGTTCAACGATGCGACGCTGACGAGCTATCTGGCATCCAACAATGTCACGCTGGCTACGCCCAAACAGTATTTCGATGCCTGGGTGCTGGATGCCAACGGTTTCCGGCAGGTCGATAATGCGGCGATGAAGCAGGCCTATGGCTTCTGAAGCGAAGACAGCGGCGCCGCGGCGGTTCCTTTTCGCGCTGGCGCTGTGCGGTCTGCTGTGCACGGCGGCGCATGCCTATACCGATGCGCCGTCCACACCCGGCATCAGCGGCCCGCCAGCGCAAAGCGTGGGCGTGCGTCATGCCGCGTCATGGACGCAATTGCAGGCGCTCGCCGGCAAGCGTGTTTCGGATCCGGCGGCCGCGCGCGTGCTCGGGCCGCCGCTGTCGCGCGCGCTCGACGGCCGCTACAAGGCGTTCACGGCCTCGATGTCTGAAGACAAGCCGCTGCGCGTGGAAGGCAGCGGGCTGATTGGCGAGGGCGTGGTGCCGGACTCGCTGGGCTATCGCGGCAGCTTCTTCATCTTCGGCAAGAACGGCGCGGTCTTCGCCGCGTTGAAGAGTGGGCGCCATGGCACGACGATAGAACGCTTCGGTTCGCTCGAGGTGCTGAAGGACCCGACGCTGCTGCATGCCTATCAGGAATTCATCGGCATCGATGAATGAGGGCTTGGGGCGTGCTCGCGCGGGAACCACCGCGCGCGGCCGCGCTCCCATGCGCATGGCGTGGAAGCGCCATGCTTTCCGATTTCAAATGCGGGCAAGTCATGCATCGTCGCGACCTGCTGAGATGTGTTCCGGCTGCGCTGCTGGCGTCGCACCGGGTTGCGGCTACGCACGACATTGCTGCAGCCCGCCGCTTTCCGGATGGTTTTCTGTGGGGCGTCGCAACCTCGGGCTATCAGGTGGAAGGCAACAGCGTCAATGCCGACATCTGGCTGCTTGAGCATGTGAAGCCGACCATCTTCAGCGAAGCCTCGGGCGATGCCTGTGACAGCTACACCCGCTGGCGTGAAGATCTCGATCTCGTTTCCGGCCTCGGATTGAATGCCTTCCGCTTTTCGCTGGAGTGGTCACGCATCGAGCCCGAGCCGGACTGCTTTTCGCTAGCCATGCTCGAACATTACAGGCGCATCGTCGACGGCTGCCTTACGCGCGGTCTGAGTCCGGTGGTGAGCTTCAGCCACTTTGCGCTACCGCGCTGGTTTGCCGCGCGCGGCGGCTGGCTTGCCAGCGATGCCTGCGCCCGGTATGCACGCTATTGCGAGCGCGCGGCACGGCATCTCGGCGATCGCATAGGCTATGCGCTCACGTTCAACGAACCCAACATCATGCGAGTGCTGCGTCTCCTGGCGCCGTCGCCGGAATTCATCGCAGTGCGGCGCGCGATGCTGAAGGCAGCGGCGCGCGCCACCGGTGGCACGCACTTCACTACCGGCCTGGTGGCCAATGATGAGGACGTGGACCGCATCGGCGCAAACATGATCGATGCGCACCGGCGCGCCTATGTTGCGATCAAGTCCGTGCGTCCCGAGATTGCGGTGGGTGCCAGCATCAGCCTGTCGGACGACCAGGCCGCGGATGGCAGCGCGGCAGCGCGTCGACACGTCGAAGCAAAGCGGCGCGACGCGTATGGAGGCTGGCTGCGGGCCTTGCGTGCGACTGCGGACTTCATCGGCGTGCAGAACTACGACCGCAGCCGCTATGGCCATCATGGCCTGCTCGGCGCTCCGGCGCATGCGCAGCGCAATCATCACGGCGTTGAGATTTATCCGCGCTCGCTCGGCAATGCAGTGCACTATGCCCATATGGCGACCGGCAAGCCGGTGCTTGTGACCGAAAACGGCCTGGATACCGAGGACGATGCCTTGCGTGCCGCCTATATCCCGGCTGCGCTTGCGGGCCTGCACGGCGCCATTGCCGATGGGGTCCCGGTGCTCGGCTACCTGCACTGGTCGCTGCTGGACAACTATGAATGGTCGCTGGGCTATGCCTATCGCTATGGCCTGTTCTCGGTGGATCGACAGACCTTCGTACGCACGCGCAAGGCCAGCGCTGAGGTGCTGTCTGCCATCGCAATGGCCAACGCGGTGACTGCGCCGTGACATGGCTGCCATGCGCCTGCACCGCAAGCTGCATGCACAGCGCGGCGCTGCATGGCCTGCATGCGGTTCATGCGTCGCCTGTTCCGGTAAGCGTTTCCTGTTCGTCGCGTGCTGCCTCGACTGCCTTGCGCATCAGCACGCCGATGCGCTCGGGATCATCAATCTCTAGCATTGCCAGCAGCGCGAAGCGGCTCAACGCTGCCATTGCGCCGCGCTCACCGACCCGGTCGAGTTCGCGGCAGAAGTCGGTATAGGCTGCGTCCAGCTGTTCTTCAGTCATCGTTTTCCTCGTTCGCGCGGCCGGTATCTTCACATTGCAATGCCGCCATGAGCGCCGCGTGCAGGCTGCCGGGCGGATTGCGCCAGCGTCCGAGCACGTGGCCGTCCGGCCGCGCCAGGTACACCGCACCGGCGCCGGCGTCGTACAACGCATGCGCCCGACCGGCGCTGTCAACGACATGCGCCTGCTGCGCCACACCTTGCGCCGCGTCATGCACGGTCAATAGCGCAATCGGCATGCCCGCGCGCCGCAAGGCTTCGACCTCCGCGGCCAGCGCTTCAATCGGACCTCGGTTGCCGCAAAAGTCGAGCACGAGAAATTCGCCGGGCTTCACCATGTCGGTAATGTGCACATTGACCGTGGGCTGTCCCGGCTGCAGGTATTGCACGGGCGCGCTGATGAGCACGCTGCCCTGTGCCGGTCCGCAGGCGAATGCGGCATCCTCGCTACCGGCTGCGTTCAGCGGCGTATCGGCGTAGGAGATCGCGCTGGATTGCCGCGGATTGATCAGCGATCGCAGCGCCGGCGTGTCGGCCGCCAGACCCAGCACCGCATCGCGCATCAGGCTGAAGGCGAAGCCCGGCGGCGCCATGAATTCGGTGCTTTTCATGCCGCTCGCGAGATTGCGCTGCGCCGCTTGCACCCGCTCCTGCGAATACGAGTCGAGCAAGCCGTCGCCAGCCTTTCCGCGCAGGACCAGAGCGAGTTTCCATGCCAGGTTGTCGACATCATCTATCGACGAGTTGGCACCGCGCACGCCGAAGATGGGCACCAGGTGCGCCGCGTCGCCAGCGAAGAAGAAGCGGCCATGGCGGTAACGCTCCAGGCTCAGCGCATTGGCCCGGTAGATCGATATCCACAGCGGCGACCAGCTTGCGCTTTCGCCCATCATCGACAGATGCGCCGCAATGCGCGGCAGCACGTTTTCCGGCCGCACCGAGGCTTCGGCATCTTCATCGTCGCGCAGCTGGTAATCGATGCGCCAGATGTCATCCGGCTGGCGGTGCATCAGGATGGTCGAACCGGGATTGGATGGCGGATCGAACCAGGCCAGGCGCTCGGTCGGAAGCTGGCTGCGCATCTCGATGTCGGCGATCACATAGCGACCTTCGTAGGCGGTGCCGCGCAGGGACAGGCCGAGCAGTTCACGCATACGGCTGCGGCCGCCGTCGCAGCAGATGACGTAATCGGTATCGATGCGATAGTGCTCGCCCGACTCCATATGCTCTACCTCAAGACACGCCGGACTGTTTTCAGCGCCCGCATCCGCATCGACTACCCGGCTACCCCAGCGGATATCGACCAGGCCAGCGCTGCGCTCGGCCGCCTGCACAAGATATTCCTCGACGTAGTACTGCTGCAGATTCAGCATGGGCGGCAGTTTCTGGTCATCGTCATTCGGCATCTGAAAATGCAGCACTTCGCGCGTGCGGTGGAACGATCTGCCGCCCACCCAGGGCAAGCCTTTCTGCAGCACCGGCTCGAGTACGCCGATGCGGTCAAAGATTTCCAGCGTCCTGCGCGAGAAGCAGATCGCGCGGCTGCCGTAGCACACGGTGTCATCGGCTTCGATGATCACGCTGGCCACGCCCTGCGCCGCGAGCGACAGCGCCGCCGTCAGACCGGAAATGCCGCCGCCGACGATGATGACGCGCCGCGCTTCCCGCTCCTGCGCAGGCTTCGGGCTGCCACGGCGAACAAACGCAAACGGATAGGGCTTGAAGCTGTGCGGCATGCCACCTTTGCTGCTGTCGGGCGACGCGCTCATTTTGACGGGCTCGTCGTCTCGGGAACATACCGCCATTTGCCGCCCTCGATCTTCACCATCACCTGGCTGCGCTTGTCTGCGCCATTGTGGTCCGTTGGCGACATTTTGTAGACGCCGTGGGTCAGCACCAGCTCCTGGCCGTTCTCGATCGCATCGCGCAGCGCCTGGCGGAAGGCCGCAGTGCCCGGCTGCGCCGACTTCAGCGCGATGGGCAATGCACGGTCAAGGATCAGCCAGGCGTCCCAGGCCAGGCCGCCGAACAGCGAGCGCGAATCAGGCCCATGCTGACCTTCGTATCGTTTCAGGTAGTCCAGCGCCACCGGCTTGACCGGGTTGTCCTGCGGCAGCTGCTCGGCAACCAGCAGCGGCGAGACCGGCAGATAAGTGCCTTCGAGGGATTTGCCGCCAACCCGCAGGAAATCATTATTGGCCACGGCTTGCGTCTGATAGATGGTCTTGCCATAGCCGCGCTGCCGGATCTCGATATGCGGCGTGGCCGCCGGCGTGCCGGCCGCGGCGATAAACATCGCATCCGGCTTGGCCGCGATCAGCTTCAGCGCTTGCGACACGAAGCTGGTGTCGGTGGCGTTGTAGCGCTCGACGTCAACGATCTTCACGCCGTTCTGCGGCGCCATCTTCTGCGCCACGTCGAGGAAAGTTTGCGCATAGGCATTGTTGATGGCGACGAAGCCGAGCGTCTTTTCATGGTTTCGTTTCATCTGCTCGAAGATCACGGCGAGCTGGATTTCCTCGGACGGCGGCATCTTGAATACCCAGCGCCGTGGGCCTTCCTGGGGATGGATCAGCGCGCCGCTGCCGCCGAGGCTGATCATCGGCGTGGCGCTTTCGCCGGCAACCTGCAAAGCGGCGAGCGATGTCGGCGTGACCGAAGGTCCGACCAGGACATCGACCCGGTTTTCCTGCACCAGGCGCCGCGCCGCTACGGTGGCCGCGGTGGAATCCGAGGCGTCATCAAGCACGGTGACATTGAGCTTCTGTCCCGCAATTTCCTTCGGCCAGAGCGCGACCGTGCTCTTGGCCGGGATGCCCAGCGATGCGGCGGGGCCGGTCAGGGACAGGATGACGCCAATATTGATTTCCGCGAATGCGTGACCCGATGCGATTCCGAACGCCAATGCCGCCGCGTGGCGTACGAGCCGATTCTTCTTCATGACATGTCTCCTGCCTGGTGTTGTTGTGTGATGGTTGTCGATGCCCGCGTGCAGGGTAGCGCATTATGGCTGCGCAGGCTTTGATTCGGCGGTGCGCTGCGTGGAGAAGCGCGCGGCGTAGGAAGCGAGCCTCGCGCTGTTTCATTGCGCTGCAAGGAGGGGGGGGGAATTTGATTGACTGTGTCGCTGCCAGCACGATGTGACCATACCGGAATAGCGAAACACCGCTCGATTGGCGGGCATTACGTCTGCGGTGTCCGCAAAGGCGCGGATGTAGACTCCATGGACTCCGGCCCTTTTTTAACGCTGGTAGTCGTTTCTCGGGTGAATGACAAGTTAGAGACGAGATTGCGGGTAGTGGACCGTCTGCTCTGCTTGCTCTGCCTGATGGTGTCATGCGGCGTTGTGTTCACGCTGATAACGGCGTGGATCAGCCGGTGGCCGGTGCTCGGATGGGCATAAACCCGATTGTTCACAGCGTAAGCGTCTTCAGTGTGCCGCACCCGATAACAGGATATGAAAGCTAGCGAACTCGGTGTTACCGACTGCTTGCTTAACGTACGGGGACTGAGCAAGGGCATAAATGCTAAGCAGATAATCTCTCTTATCTTTATGCAGATTTTCGATGGGCAAGTCGCCATCCGATTTCTGTGCTGTCGCTTCTGAAGTGGTTAAGCGCTTTCGAATCAAGGTGTTAGTGCTTATCTCAAGGCAGTGTCGTGACCTGATCGCAGTGAATTGCAAAGACCCTTATCTGTGTACGGGACGGATCTTGCGCCCTTTCGTATCGGCATTCGCTGCTGCAGTGCTTAGCCGGGTTCCATAGACGCTGCATCGCTGCGAGGCGTCTTGAATTGTGTCGATCGGAAATGTAGCCAATGGACGCCGGCAGGCGCGGCACAAACAAGTTCCGAAGAATGCGCACTGGGTCTCTAGCCGCGAATCCCCTGCATGGATTGGATTTCGGCGGGACGCGGCTTTGTTTGGCGTACATCAGGTCTGGCGATAGTGATGCCGTACCGGTCGTATCGCGACGGCATCGTTCGCCTCTGTTATGGCGATCTGCAGCCGTTCGCTTCCGTCATCGTAGGCCTTGTCCATAACTGGGCGAGTCGCATATTGGCCGCCTGGGACATTTCTGCATGTTTCGCTTGATAGAAGGTCTGGCATAGAGAATGGTGAGGATTCGGCCGAGCTGAGCCTGCGCGTGCACCGTAACGCTTGCCATACAAAGCGCTTATCCCCCCGTCATTGCTGTTGACTAAAAGCGTGCATGCTGCACTGTGCTTGCTGATACACCGGTTCGCGGCGACGGCGCTTCATAAGGTTCCAGTTTGCGTATCCGAAGCTTGCGCTATTCACGTTTTGCTTCAGTACGTTGCGTTTGTTGAATTGGCAGCGGGTGAAGTCACATAACGGTCGACCTGCCGGCAGACTGACGCATTGCTAGTTCATTGCCGCTTTCGGTTCATACCACCTTTGAGGGGCTAACCATGCGTTCGGTCGGCACGAAGGCCCGATAGAGATGGCTTGTTAACCGTCTCATGGCGAAAGGCAGTTCCGCTAGTCCACGCGGACAAGAGCAGATGCTCAACATCGGAACCGGGTCCTGGTCCTCGGCAGTTCTGCCACGCGTCGATACTGGTCGCTCTACCTCGCTCACTCTCCTCCGAGCTTTCGATGTCTGATTACCACGACGATATCGACGCATCGCGCCAGGCGGTTCCTACTTTCCTTCCCGCAGATTGAAGCGGCTCTTCAATTCGGCGACCAACTTTTCCCTCGCTGCAGGATCTGCGAGATTCACTTCAAACGCCACCTTTCCAGAGTCCCACTCCTTGATAAACCCCGCGGTGCGTCCATCGATATGGATCTTATACTGCCGCGAGTTCTCTTTCGTTTTTCTTATCTTGGGGTTTTCATATTGTGCGCGCAGGTCGGCCACTTCCTTCCTTCCGATATCCTCTTCGCTCAAACGTCGCGCCATCCCCACGGCGATAGCCGGCCCGGCCGCCTTCTCGAGAAGAACGAGCTCATACAACGCCGATAGTGCGTAGTGCTCCGGCTTTTGTTTGACAAGCTCCAGAGCTTCCTCGGAAAGACGGAGTATGGAGAGTGTCTTGTTAATGTTGGGGAGCGAAATCCCGGTAGCTTCGGCAATGGCGCTTTCGTTCGAATAAATCCTGTCGTCGAGCAACCGCTTCCATGACAGCGCGTTATCCAATGGAGACTGCGCAGTTCTCTCGTCGTTTTCCTTGAACGAAATTTCATAAAGTTCCTGATCTGATAGTCCTTCATGGATCATCAGGTTCATATAGGAAAGCCCGGCAGTTTTTATGCCTTTCCAACGATAGTGGCCAGCTGCAAGCACGGTACGCCCTTCCCGTTTTGTGGCGAGACCGGGCATGAGCTGACCGGACGCCAGAATGCTCGTAGCCATTTCCTTCACACGCTCCGGATGGTAGATCTGGCGCGCATTGAATGGATTCGGATCGATCTCTTCGATCGGCACCCGCGCAAAGTACACGGCATGTGCGACTGCTGAAGCATTTTCACGCGTGAAAGCTATCGGCTGGTTCGAAGTCGATGCGACGGGTTCGGTAACCTCGCTAAAGCCCGTCGGCTGCTTTTTCACCAGGGCTTCTGCCCTGTCCAGCCGCGCATTGATATCAGTAGCAGCATGATGCGAGCTGGAGCGGATCTTGTTCGAAAGCGCGTTTTTGTCAAATTTGGGCATCATCACGCTCCTTGCATTTGTAGCTTCTCGATAATTTCTTTTGCGAGTTTTCTCACTTCTTTGCTCGCTTCCGAGGACTTGCTAAGACCTTGCACGGTTGTGCCGAACGCCTGTGATTCCGGATAGGCATTTCTCAAAGAAATAACGGCCTCCAACAAGGGAACATCCGGGTCATTTTTGATCTGTTCCAGGCACGCAGCGAAGATATTGCCTCTGCGCATTTGACTAATGAGGAAATAGGTCTGCAATCCAGTATTTTCTCGCTGGGCTCGCGCGGCAAGTTCTTTCGCTTTGACTGACGCCCAAACATTGTCGAGCACCGGTATGACGGGAATGATGCCGATGTCGGCGACCTGCAGTGCCGCCCATGGAATGGGCGAGTCAATGGCTGGCGGGCAGTCAATCAAAATGACGTCGTAGTCACGCACAAACTTTTTCAGTTCTTTGATCATAAGCTCCCGCATTGGAGCTAGCGAGATGACATTTGCGGGAAATGGTGTATCGACCTCGGCTTGCGATGACCAGATTGCTGCGGTTCCCTGCGGATCCATGTCAACGATCAGAGTGTTGTATCCCATTAGTCCGAATGCACCACCAAGCTGCATCGTCGTCATTGTTTTTGCGCATCCACCTTTCTGATTGAACACGGCAATTATCTTCGCTGGCATGGGCCACCTTTCACGCGTGAAAACCCTGGTCGGGCAAATGGCCGCAATTCTAACAAAGAGACGTTGTCATTGGCTCGTTGCGTATTTTTATTTTTCAGTATTAGCGCAGAAAATTAGCCTTATCGGTGTATCTGCGCATGTTGTTGCCATCCTTGTCTATGGCCCAGAGGGCGTCGGGGCCGCAGACTTGCATTTGACCGGTCGGAATCCTGAACTTGAGACTTGCGGACGTACGCATGAAAAACGGTTTCGTTGCCAGACATTCGACTTTGCGTGTTGCAAATCATGAATGTCTGCGGGGTATGCGTTCCTTTGACAACAATGCTATGAGCTCCCGGTACAGGCTTATGCTGTCCAGGTGCCATATGGACTAATAATTCCAGGAAGCTATTCCGATAGACTGCGATGACTGAAGCGTGATGCCCCTCCAGTACCTTCGCCGGTTCGAGTGCAGATACTCGTGGGTCTCTATTTGCACGCGGATTATCAGGCGCTGCCATTTGGATTGGAAACGGTGACGATCCTTTGTAAGGCAACTCTAACTTCCTATGCGCTTGCAAGACTTTCAGTGTTACACCCCAACCACCGGCTTGGTCTTGGCACACAAGATGGGACATGTTCCAGTCGACCTAATGTTTGCTTGAAATCCATAACCGCTGCCTCCTTGCCAGGAAGGCGGAGCGATTCTTCTTTTGTCACTAAATGTCCGCAGCAAACTCGTCCTGGAAGGTAACAACTGTGTTCTGCGCCCAGCTTTCACGCGTGAAAGCTTAAGGTGTCGGCAGGAAGTATTATGCCGACCAGGGCATGCGTGAACCATACGCCAGCGGAAGAGCACATGTCAGAAGTACTATTTTGCTCACGCGACCAATGCCGCAAACATCGATCGCGGCAGGCTATCCAAACTCTACGGCGTTCGCTTCGGCTGAAACCTCGTCTAAAACACCCGGCCGCTGTCCAAGTATTCAATGATCTGAGAATCGGTCACCGGACCCCAGCTCTTTTCGGCAAACCATTCTGAGAATGCGCTCCTTACCATGCCCGATTCGAACCCTTGCTTCTTGATATGAGTCTTCAAGGACCGTTCTGCCTGGTCTGCAAACACGGCGTACACGTCTTGTTGCTCTCCCGGAGGCAGTTCGTTGAAAAGACGCATCGCCTGTTCGCTACGCGCGAGAACAAAGCGTTCGCGCACACTCAATTTCTGCGGCGTTGCGGTGGCCGCTTGCTGGGCCGTGTTCTGGTTTGGCTTCGCTGGCTTTGCGACATGTTTCGCCTTTGCATACCCGGCTTTCAGAGCAGTCTTGAAATACGCGGCAGGCGAATCAATTGGCAATAGCCGCTTGTTATTCATGCGTTCTTCGGTCAACTCGATATGGTCGAGTATGGTCCGCTCGTCATAACTCAGGTAAAGGTCGCGAGCGTCCTCTTTTGAGATGCCGAAACGGATAATCCGTTCGATAAGCACCGGGTCGATAGGCGGGGGAGCCGCAAGGTCCAAAGGCGACTGGGCGGCCAAGTCCACACGAAACTGGAGGTCCATCACCTTGCGTCCCTTCGCGTATTCGATCAGCTCAACCTTGATGTCTGTTACCGAATTGATTTCTGCGATCGCCTTTTTCAAAGTGTCACGTTTAAAATATTTATATTCCGGTAATGCCTCGCTTATAGGCGTGCCCGTAATTGCCTGATACCAACGCTCCCAAGTGTCCCGATACGTCAGGTGCGAAGGGCTCGTTGCATAGCGTCGCGCAATTTCGTAAAGGCCAAGGCTTCCATTGCCCCGCAACGCGGTTTGAAAGCGCAGACTGAACTTAGTATAGGTGTTCGGATTGAGGACCATCTGCATGACTTCCGGCGGGAACGCAAAGCCGATCCATACTTCACCCCCCTGGCTTTTCAGACCCTTGGTGTTGTAGATCTTCGCACCGGAGAGCAAACGTTCGCTGGTCCACATCTTGTCAGTCTCAGCTACGACCTTGATGTCCAGCAATTCCTGTGCTGTCTCCTTGATCAAATCATAGTTATTGCTGTCGAACTCGGTGCTCTTCACGATTTCGCGCATACGAATCCAGAAGTAATCTGCCCCACCTGGGTTACCGGGTGGCATTTCCCTGCCGGGCACGCCAAGTTCCTGCGCCTTGTTGATGAAGATGTTATAAATCTTTCTGGAAAGCAAAGAGAACTTTCCTTCCATCACACGCAGACCGATGGAATCGTTTGCTTTGCGGAATTCCTGGACTGCGGTTGGCTTATCCACTCCCTTGCGTTTTTTTCGCGTTGGCCTGATCTCTATTTCGCCCGCTGAGGCAATCGCGCTTTCGTCGGCGTCATCAACTGACTGATGCGAGGAAGGAGTGGTGGATGCTGTTGGTGCAGGCTTGGTGTTGTTCATGATTGAGTTCTATGCCGGCCTGAGCCTAGCAAGGTGAGAGGTTACGAAAAGGGCCTCACCTTGAAGATAGGTGAGGTTATCCGGAATTTGTCTCACCGTAAAGTAAACCTTCGATCTGGCCGCGAGAGGCGAAAGAGCCGCCTTAAGCCATCGTTCCCTAAACTTCTCACCATAGAGCGCCAGCGTTCCCCAATCCACTCACTTGTGTTCCCACTGGAATCACCTTCAGCAACTCTCTTTCCCTTATTTCCTCACCAGTGTTCCCCCACAGCTCACCAGTGTTCCCCTGAAGACTCACCATATGGGCGGAAGACCCGCATAAACACTGGCTCTCAGCCTTCGTTAACGTAGTTAAGGTTTACAAAGGGTTTACTTCTAAAACACTCAAAGGGAAATAAACGCGGTCCTGTAAGGGAAAACACCGCAAAACTTGGTATGCGTACTCACACGACAGGGGGAAAACCTCACTACCGGGTCGAGCGTTCCCTTAATTTCTCACCATAGCGGGTTTTCATGGCACAAGACACATCAGGACACGGGTTTATGCATCCCATGTTCCCCAAAACTCTCACCATACCCAATCAAAAGCCAAGGAAACCATCACTCAAGCTGGGCTTTGAGCCGTATTCAATAGCAGCCTCAGGGCTACAACACGAAATTGTCAGCAAAACGTTCCTCTAAATTCTCACCATAAGCGCGAGGCAGGCAGAACAGTGGTGCGCTAACCTCATCTGGATGCCAAGCGCAACTATGGTTCCCTTAAGTTCTCACCATTGACCATCTGAGCCCCGCTCTACACGTCTCCGAATTCCAGAATGTTCCCTTAAAAGCTCACCATGCTGTTCCAGATAACCGCACTAGGCATACTGACTTCAATAAAACTGGAATACCCAAGCAGCACAGGGATGCATCTATTTACGTAGGGAAGCAAAGCGTCAAGAGATCCCGCTGGAACGTAACCGCCTTCCCCTAAATACTCACCATACCCGCGACAGAGGCAATGTGTTCCCCTAAAAGCTCACCTTACCAACGAAATTCCTGATTACCGGGGTGTCGCGCAGTAAGAGTGTTCCCTAAAAATCTCACCATTCGCAAATAGATGGGATCGGCGTTCCCTCAAACACTCACCAAACTGCACGTTTCGCCGCCACGTGTTCCCTCAAACCTTCACCATGCACCCGAAAGCAAGGAGATTTCGGCTCGAAGCACTGAAATCCACATCGTGTTCCCTTAAATCCTCACCATAGGAAAGCGACGGTAGGCTGGCTGTAAGCCTCCTCCTAACCATCCCGATCCTTTAGGTTAAAAATCGACTTTAAATATTGGTGCAGGATAAAATTGACGTAGATCAATCTATTTCCACATAGTAAATATATAAACTGTCAAACCAACAATCCAGGCAAAACCGTTTCAGCGACAACTTTGCGATCCGCAACGCTCATTGCATGCTCACGCACGCGCCTTCCTATGTCAGAGTCGCTCTACCGCAAGATTTTCGAGACCACGCCAACCGCATTCCTTCTCGTCGGCGCACATGACCGCGCCATTGTTGAGGTGAATGAAGCTGCCTGCAACCTGCTTCAGACCACGGCCTCCGAACTGGTAGGCAAGGCAGTAGATGAGTTGTGCGACCAACCAGCCGGTACGCGGAAAGTGCTGGAAATCCTGTGCAGCACACCAGGCGCTTGCCAAGTCCTAGCGCTGCGGGACGCGAAAGGCTTGCAGAAAACCGTTGCGCTGCAAGCGGTTCAGCTCACTGGTGTCAAGCAACCGACAATGCTAATCACCATGAATGATGCAAACCGCTACCTTCAAAGCGAAAGGAGCGGGGAACGGCCAACCAATGAAACCCTTGAATTAGCCGCGTTGGTGTATCAACACAGCGACGAAGGGATGATGGTCACGGACGCTGACACTCACATCATCGCCATCAACCATGCCTTCACGCGTTTGACCGGATACACCGAAGCGGATGCCATCGGGCGCACGCCTGCACTACTACGTTCCGGTCGCCAGACCGATGCCTTCTATCAGGAGATGTGGACCGCACTGAAGACAATTGGCACCTGGCGCGGACAGTTGATCAACCGCCGCAAGAATGGCGAGGAATACGCCGAACGTCTGACCATCAGCGCAGTCCGCGACAAAGAAGGCCGCATTCAGCGCTATGTCGGCCTCTTTTCCGACATCAGCGAAAAGCTGCGTTATGACAATGCTGTCTGGACGCAGTCCAATGTCGACGCGTTGACCGCCTTGCCGAACCGACACCTGCTGCGCAAGCGACTGCAGCAGCGGATCGCACCAGCCAATGCCAGACAGGCCAAGCTGGCATTACTCACCATGGACCTCGACGGTTTCAAGGAGGTCAACGATACGTTTGGACACGGCATAGGCGACCAAGTGCTGATGGAAACCGCAAGGCGGTTGCGCAATTGCGTGCGCGCCTCGGACACGGTGGCGCGCATAGGCGGCGACGAATTCGCCATCGTGCTGAACGATCTTGCCGATCCTCAGACCTCGAATGCCTTGTCCCTTGTCGAGAGAACGGGGAAAAAAATCGTCGAAGCCATCGGCGAGCCATTTCTGATCGGTGACGAAAGGATCTATCTGTCGCCCAGCATTGGCATCGCGATCGCACCGGACGATGCCGACACCGTCGACGCCTTGCTTAGCACTGCTGAACAGGCCATGCATGCAGCCAAACAGTCCGGCCGCAACCGTTTCCAGTTTTTTACCCGCGCGCTGCATGAGCAGGCGGTACGCCGTATCAAGATGATCGCCGACCTGCGCGATGCGATAGACAGCGGACGATTCGAACTTGCGTTTCAACCGATTGTCGACCTCGAGAACGGCGCTTTGGTCAAGGCCGAAGCGCTGCTGCGCTGGCGCCATCCGCGCCATGGCATCATCAGTCCGGCGGAGTTCATTCCAGTAGCGGAATCCACGGGACTGATTGTCCTTATTGGCGACTGGGTATTCCGGCAAGCCGCGCAATGGCGCCTGCGCTGGGAAGCGATTGCTCCAGCAGGATTTCAGATCGGCGTCAATGTATCGCCTGCGCAGTTCCGTCTCGATGATGCATTGCCCGAGCGCTGGATCCGACATTGCGAAGCGCTGGGACTGCCGCGCAGCTCGCTGGTCATCGAAATCACCGAAGGTTTGCTGCTCGAGGCCGGGGAGCAGTCGAAGGAGCGTTTGGGCGCCTTCCACGCCGCGGGCATGCAGATCGCCCTTGACGACTTCGGCACCGGATATTCGGGACTTTCGTATCTGCGCAGTTTTGACATCGATTACATCAAGATCGACCAGGCTTTCGTGCGCGACATGCATCGCAACCGATCCGACGAAATGCTTTCCGAAGCGATCGTGGCAATGGCGCACAAGCTTGGCATCAAAGTCGTCGCCGAAGGCATCGAGGAGCCGGCCCACCGGGAGCTGCTTGCACGCGCCGGCTGCGACTATGGCCAGGGCTACCTGCTCTCGCGTCCATTGACGCCGGAAAGTTTCGAAGCGCTGCTCAGGGATGGCTATGCCGTGAGTGAACCGGTAGCCCTGTGCCTGACTTGACGCGCCGCATTTCTCACCGGGAATTCGACCATGCCATTCTCCGATTCCAGCCAATACGGATGGTTCGACCGCCTCCGACACCTGTATCAATCGCTGTCGCTACCGCGGCGGTACGCCTTCCTGCTCGGACTGCTGTGGAGCGGGGTTGGTCATGAACTGGGACACCTGAACCTGATCGCTGAACGCGAGAGCCGGCATGACGTGATCAATCTGTCGCAGGCATTGGCCGAGGAAGTCAGTGCAACGGTGGCGAGCATCGATCTGTCGCTGATTGCCCTGCGCTCGCATTGGCGGGCCGGACCGCAGACCTTCCAGGCCTTCCTGTCGGAGCTGTCCCGCAATTTGCAGGACAGGGGGGTATTCCAGATTGCAATCGTCGATGCCAAGGGCATCTTGCAATACTCCAGCAGCGATGCGCATCCCGGGCGCATCGATCTGTCAGACCGCGAGCACGTACGCGCGCAACTCAGTGCCACGCAAGACAGACTGTTCATCAGCCGACCGCTGTGGGGCAGGGTCTCGCATAAATGGTCGGTTCAATTCACCCGGGCGCTTTCCGACGAGCGAGGCAAGGTCGTCGGGGTCATCGTGGCATCGGTGGATCCCGGATACTTCTCGCGCTTTCACAGCGACGTCTACCTTGGCCCCCAGGGCGCAGTCAGTGTAAGTCGCGCCGATGGCGTCCTCCTGGCCCGATCCACCCGAAATGGCAGACAGGACAGCATGACTGAAACGCTGAAGACCTCCGATTCGTCCGGTGCCGATGCCAATGCAGGAGCGATCCATGCGGTCTCCTCGGTCGACGGCATTGCCCGCCTGTATTCCGTTCGTACGCTGGCGCAGTACGGCCTTAGCATCAGCGTCGGGGAATCCATGGCGGACGCCCGGGAACGCTATGCCAGTCAGCGCCAGCTGTATGTTCTTGCCGGCATCGGCATTTCATTACTGCTGGCGGCCATGTGCTGGATCATCACCAAGGCGACCTACCGTCGCGAGCAACTGCTGCGGCGCATGGCCGAAGCCGAGGCGCGCTGGAAATTCGCGCTTGAAGGCGCTGGAGAGGGCGTATGGGACTGGGACATCCGAGCGCAGCGTGCCTATCTGTCGCCTCGCGTGATGGAATTGCTTGGCACCGATGAAGACACGCTCGCCTGCAATGAGACTACGCTGCGCATGGCAGTGCACCCCGACGACATAGCGCTGGTCAATGCCACAATCAGCGCACACCTCGAGGGAAGGGTGCCGAGCTATACACTGGAGCACCGCATTCGCGGCAAGGACAAAAGATGGATGTGGATACTGTCGCGCGGCATGGTCGTGGCTCGCGCGCCGGACGGTCGAGCGCTGCGCATGGTTGGCACCTTCAGCGATATCAGCGATCGCAGGCGCCGGGAAGACGAAGTGCGCCATCAGGCACAGCACGATGCGCTGACCGGGTTGCCGAACCGGACGCTGCTGTCGGAAAAGCTGCGTCAGGCACTCGCGCAGGCACAACGCAAGAGCGGCAAGCTTGCAGTGCTCTACTTTGACCTGGACCATTTCAAGCTGGTCAACGACAGCCATGGGCACGAAATTGGCGATCTGCTGCTCAAAGAGATTGCGCAGCGTGCTGTTTCGCGCCTGAGGCATAGCGACACCGTAGCGCGCCTGGGCGGCGACGAATTCGTATCGCTGCTTCCGGACATTGCCGACGAAGCCGATGCGCTCGCTGTAGCGGCTGACATGCTTGCGGCAATCAGCGCGCCTTTCCACATAGGTAACCTGGCGCTCGAAACCTCAGGCAGCATCGGCGTTGCCGTCTTCCCAGGCGACGGCAGCGATGAGGCCACGCTGCTTCGTTGCGCGGACCAGGCAATGTATCAGGCCAAGCAGCAGGGCAGGGGCCGTGTCTGCCGTTATCGTGAGCCTGCATGCGCCGCCAATGAGGCTGCCGCATGACGCCGCGGGATGGCGCTGGCCGCAAGCCGCAGGCGGATGACACACAGCCGGCGGACCAGGCGCCTCATTACCTGCGTGCCGTGACGGACATGAGCCGAAGCAGAAACGTCGTTGCGCGCGAAGACATCCATGCCGCCAACGGCATCGAGCTTCTGGCCCGCGGCGCAAGGCTCAATGCCGGCATGCTTCACCGCCTTTTGCAGCACAAGCTCACGATACCGTTGGATGCCGCGCTGGAGACTAGCGATATTGTGGACGCGGTGGCGCTGACCCGCGACCTGGATGCTGCCCTGACGCAGGATGAAATGCTAGGTCGCATCATGCAGCGCAGTGGCGACGCGCAGGGCTGGAAATGGACGCTGTCGCAGATGCCGCTGCACCGCGACCCGGGGTTTCCGGCTTACGGTGATGAAGAGCGAGCGCGGAGCGCTGTACCGGCATTCGCTTTATCTTGTGCTGCTGTCGCGTGCCATCGGCGCGCGTCTGTCCTTGAGCGCTTCCGAAATGCGCAACCTGATGCTGGCGGCGCTTTCTCAGGACCTTGGCGAAATGCATACCGATCCGGAGCTGTTGAAGTCCGGCCGCATGCTGCAGGGCCCGGAACGCAATGTCATCCATGTTCATCCGGTCACGAGCCATGCAATTCTGAGCCGCATTCCTGCCGTGCCGGAGGACGCGCTGCAAGCGGTGCTGCAGCATCATGAGCGGCTGGACGGCAGCGGTTATCCAGGCGGCACATCCGGCGCGGGGATCGATCGCCTGGCACGCATTCTCGCCGTGGCCGAAACCGCGGAAGTGATGCTGCGTCGCTTTGACCCGGAGCGTTTCAGCGTGGCGTTCCGGCTGCATCGTGCCCGCCTCGATGCGGACTGCATCCGCGCGGTGTACGAATTGCTGCCGCCCGCTAACCCCCCAAACGATGACGCGCCACAATCTCGTGGCCTGTCCTGTGGCCGCGTGGCGGCGGTGTTCGCAGGATGGCCCGACCTGCTGCAACGCGTTGATTCCAGTGCGGCGCATGAGCCGCTTGCCTTCGTCACGAGCCGTATCTATCAGGTGCAGTCGCTGGCACGACAAGCCGGCTACAGCGCCGAGTTCCTTGACATGATCAATCTTGACGGCGACGACGCTTACCTGGCGGCCGAACTGCTCGCGGTGCAGGAGGAAATCATCCGGATGCTGGATGACATGGCCTTTGAGTTCGAATGACGCATCGAGCCTTCCATGGCCTGCCATGCGCTGGCGTAGACATTGATTGAACTACTGCGCCAGCCTGCCGCAGAGGCGCAAGAGGCCTCTGCATCCGGACCGGCCGGCACACCCCACAGAGCGGACTAAGCGGGTGTGGCCGACGTGACCGTATAACCCGCGTCCTCGATGGCGTTCTTCACCGCATCAAGTTGCGCGGCGCTATCGATGCGCACCCGGCCGCTGGGCAGATCCACGTCCACGCGGGCATTGCCATCCACTGATTGCACCGATTTCGTCACGCTGCGCACACAGCCGCCGCAAGTCATGCCTTCTACCTTGAGTTCATACATCGCGTTTTCTCCTCGTTGAAAGAACCACAGCCCTCAGTCTGGACCCTCCCGCCGTGGGAAGGTCAAGCGCTCCCGCGTTGGCCTCGTCCTCAACCGCAGCCTGTATGGCGCATCGCCAATCGCGATAGAAGCCTGACGTCGATATTGTCGCGGTGCGAACCTTCGCCGGCATCGTCAGTCCTCTGATAGAGGCGCAATACTTCCCCCGGGCCGGTGGGCTGGCTGCGTCGCCGTCAACCGCATTGAATCAAGCCCTGAGACCCGAACGCATGCAGATCCGTTCCGATTCCCCGTCGAGCGCAGCACAGAGCGCATCGACTGCCGTTCCCGTGATGAAGGTCGAACGCGAACTCAGCCTGCGCGCGCTGTGCACCGGCACGCTGCTCGGCGTATTGCTCACGCCGTCGAATGTCTACGCGGGCCTGAAGATAGGCTGGTCCTTCAACATGTCCATCATCGCGCTGTTGGCCGGCTTCGGTTTCTGGCAGGGGCTGGCCGCGCGCTGGGGACGCGGTCCGGGATGGACAGTGCATGAAAGCAATATCAATCAGACCGTGGCCTCGGCCGCTGCCTCCATCGTCTCGGGCGGACTCGTGGCGCCCATCCCGGCGCATACCCTGCTCACCGGCCAGTCCCTGCCGCCGTTGCCGCTGATGGCATGGGTGTTTTCGGTCAGCTTTTTCGGCATCTGGATCGCCTGGTATCTGCGCCCCTCGCTGGTCGATGACGATGCCCTGGTCTTTCCCGAAGGCGTGGCCACGCTGGAGGCACTGACCAACACTTACCGCAACGGCCGCGAAGCGGCGCAGCGGCTGGCGGCACTGTTTATCGCCGCCTTCCTCTCCGGCCTGGTGAAATGGTTCGACGACTTTCAACGCCCGATACCGCGTTGGGCGCCCACGCCGCTCTTCGAGCGGCTCGGCTTTAACTTCGATCCATCGATGCTGCTGCTCGGCTTCGGCATCATCATCGGCATGCGCGTGGGCATGTCGCTGTTGGCCGGGGCATTGCTGGCATGGGGAGGATTGGCGCCGTGGTTGCTGGCGCATGGGCTGGTGACGCTGCCGCCGGAGGCCAGCGGCCCGCAGTTCGCCGCGCTGGTGCAGTGGCTGCTCTGGCCCGGCGTGAGCTTCATGGTGTGCGCCACGCTGGCAAGCCTGGCGCTGCGCCTGCTGCGTCGCCAGTCTGGCGGCAGCGCGAGCGCCCCGGGTCTGCGCCTGCCGGCGCCGGGGCCGGCGCTGGGCCTGCTGCTGTCGGTTCTGCTGGTGGTGGCGCTGCAGATCCTGCTGTTCGGCATCGAGCCGTGGATGGCCATGCTGTCGATTCCGCTGGCGCTGTGCCTGGCCGTGGTGGCCGCGCGCGTAGTCGGCGCCACCGGCATCGCGCCGATAGGCGCCATCGGCAAGGTGTCGCAGTTGAGCTTCGGCATCCTCGCGCCGGGGCAGGTGACGGTCAACCTGATGAGCGCCAACACCGCCGGCGGCGCGGCCGGGCAGTGCACCGACCTGATGAACGACTTTCGCGTCGGCCGCGCCATTGGCGCCACGCCGATGCGCCAGCTGGCTGCGCAATGCGTGGGCATTGCCGTGGGCAGCGTCATTGGCGTACTGGCCTACCGCGCGCTGATTCCCGATCCGCAATCGATGCTGTTGAGCCAGGAATGGCCGGCGCCGGCGGTGGCAACCTGGAAGGCGGTGGCGCAGACGCTCTCGGCGGGTTTGGGATCCCTGTCCGCGGATGTGCATGCGGCGATCCTGATCGGAGCGCTGTGCGGCACGCTGCTGGGCACCGCGGAAACCTTGCTGCCGGCGCGGCACGTGCGCTGGCTGCCGAGTCCGGCGGCGCTTGGGCTGGCGTTCATCCTGCCGGCATCGGTATCGATGATGATGGGCTTGGGCGCGCTGCTTACCTGGCTGGTCGGCCTGCGCTGGCGCGCGCTTGCGCAGCGCTACGGCATCGCGGTGGCGGCCGGGTTGGTCGCCGGGGAAAGCATGGCCGGCGTGGGCGCGGCGGTGTTCCGGCTGCTGCAGCGAGCCTTGTAAGGCACAAGACCCGAGTGCATCTTGGGCGCGAGCCGCCGCAGCGGGATCAATGCGTGCTTCCCTCCTGCTTGACGGGCCGAAGGGCATTCCGCGCTGCCTGCAGCTGCAGGCGATATTCCGGACCATAATCCAGCTTCAGTTGCTTGCCTTGTGCGACTAGACGGACCTGAATCACCGCCAGCATGGTTTCGGTTCGCTCGTGGCCGTGCCGGTCGATCAGTTCGAGCCGCAGCGGAAACAGTATGGCGTTGGTTCTTCCAGAATCGACGCGCATCTCGCCATCGGTGTGCAGAACAAAGGTGGAATTCAAGAATTGCAGCGCATTGCCACCGCCGTAGGGATTCCAGCCGATCATGTCCTTGCCTCCGCCTCCATACTTGCGCACCTCCGCGCCGTAGTCCTTGGCCGCTTGTTCGCCGTATGCGGCTTCGTAGAGATCCCTGTCTTCGGGAGTGCGCATCATGCCGCCGGCGAAAATGCCCGCGATCCTACCCTTGTCAAGGCTCGGTTGCTGATCAGCGGCATAGTTTGCAAGGACGACGCCATATTGACCGGCAAGCATGTCAGCCTCGTTCTCGTCATCGCATTGTTCGCGAGTCAGCTTCACCACCGACAGGCTTCGTGCGGAAGGCGGAAACTTGCCGTGCAGTGTCGCTTCGATTTCCGCTGTCGCCGATTGCTTGATCAGAGCGATCAGCGCTTCCTGGTCGGGAATGCGATGGCCAGGGAAATTTTTTTTGAGCTCGTTCCAGAGATACGATTTGCTCATGGATGCGCCGGAGTCCTTGTAGAAGCCGATGCCTCGAAGCCTGACCTTCCCGCCGCATTTGCGGGGATCGTTTTCATTCGCATAGTCGGGATGCACGAGGCTCGGATTGCCGGGATGGCGGATCGGGAAGACGCGATCGAATTCGGGTTCGTAGCGTTGCTTGCCGCTGATGATCAGCTCGTCCCGGACCAGAGTGGTGAAGCGGGTGATTGTGCCAGTGTCGTCGGTCAGATCGAAGCCGGGGAAGTCGGATGTTGAGATATACCGTGCACGGGTGCTATCGATAGCTTCGAAGTGAGACGCGGTGATGGGGCGCAGCGCGTTTTCAGGACGTGGCCAAGGGTTGCCAGAGACTGGTGGGTCCAGCAAGGGACGCAGAGCGTCCCAGTCCTCTTGCCGCAATCTAATATCGCTGCCTGGAGCCCGTCCCGTGTCAGGGCCTGACTGGCCCCCATCGATTTGCGCTACTGTTTTGAGCAGGTGCAGTTTTGAGATGACAGTGACACGATGCTGTTCCCAGTCCAGCGTTTTCCCATCGAGCTGGATTTCCAGGTGCGGCATCTCTTGATGCAGCTGCCGCAAGCTCAGCATCTGCAAAATGTCTTGCGAAAGATTTCTACTAGAGATGCATAGCAAGCGAAGGCGGCCGTTCGCTCTGATCGCTGGTACCAGATCTCTAACGAAGTTGGAATGATTCTCTCCGAGATCATAAAGAGAGTCTCCCAGAACAAGGAATTCCAGTGACCGGTTTTGAAGCAAGGCGGAAGCCACTTCTCCCATCGCTTTCGCTTGCACGCAATTCATGGAGACATCAAGCTTGCGGATTCGCGTGTGGCTGCCTGCAACGGAAAGCAGCGCCGTAACACCTTCCGCTTGCAATCTACAATTTACACAGCGCAACTCAGTCAGCGACGAATTGCCTTTCAGCCCTTCTGCCAAAACCTTCGCATCCGCGTCGGTTAACTCGCTGAGCGTGATGCTCAGGGACTGCAATGTGCTGTTCTTTTTCAAGGCTTGGGCGAATGCAGCCATGCCTGCCGGAGTGGGCTTCCAGTCTTCCAGGGTTAGCGTTTGCAAGTACGGGCTTGCAAGCAATCGGGAAAAGACCAGGTCCCATTCAGGCCGGAAAGCAAGCGGCAAATTATTGGAAGAAATATGGAATCTCGTCAGAGTGCGGCATGCTGCAAAAGCGCTGCCCAGTTCACTGAAATGTTTATTAATAAAAGGTTGAGGGATATGCGATATCTGGAGCGACAGCGATGTCAGGCTCTCGGTTTCTTTGAGCAGAGTCGTCAGGTTGCGAATATCGGGATCGCTCATCCGACAATACAGGGTTTCAAGAGACGGGCATGTTGCCAGGGACTCGAGCACAAACGCATGAAAGTGAAGCTCTGCAAGCTTATCGACGTCGCCCGGCTCGCAGTCGATATGCATGCCGCGGATGTTGGGGTTGTGCTTGAGCCCTTCCGTTAGCTCGGCCGGATGTGAGACGAGCCCGGAGCACGAGAGCTCGAGATTGAGCTTGACAGGCAAGGTGCGTGTCCATTCCATCAAGGGCTGCAAGCGCTCTGCCTTGACAAGTTTCTGGATTTTGAATTTGAGCGTTTGCGTTCCTGTTCTCGCAAGCATCCAGCTCAGCACGTCGAAATAGCCGCGTTTCGCGCAAGATCGCACCAAAAGGTCGAATTTCGAACCGACGAGCACGGCATCGCCTTCACGCGCGAAACGTCGCAGCAGACCGTAGTTGCCGAAATCCGCGCCAGGTGGAAATGGCGGTAGCGCACTTTCCCCCAGCTTCGCGAATGTATCGGCTCTGGAAGAGGAAAAGCCTTCTGAATTTTTGTAACGAGGTCCGGACCTCGTGGCTGTGCTGTTAGATGTAGGTATCATGCGTTCCTCGCGTCGATGTTCAAGGACAGCTTTAGTTACGCATCAAGTAACAGGTTCCGCATGCGCACAAATGGCCATGCAGCCTCAGGAACGTGAAACGCCGCGAGCCTTTCCCTTTCGGGTCGCTACGGCAAAGAAACTCATCGACAGCATCGACACCACCAGCAGGCCTGCCAGCAACCGTCCTGGGCTGAGCCCGCCATCGAGCAGCGACGCGATCGCCAGCGGCGCCATCGCCTGGCACAACAAATTCGGCCCGGCCAGCGCGCCGGCGATGGCGCCATAGTGCGCATGGCCGAACAACTGCAGCGGCACGGTACCGCGCACGATGGTCATGATGCCGTTCGACAGCCCGTACAGCACGCAGAACAGCGCAACCGTCGGCAGCCAGCCGCCAGCCAACAGCAGCAGGCCCAGCGACAGCGGCAGCAACGCGAAGGTGAAGCGTCCCACCCGCTGCGGCAGCATGCGGCCGGCAAAGCGCATTTCACCGATGCGTCCCAGGACTTGCATCGGACCGATGACGGCTGTCCAGAACACCACGGGGGCCAACGGATGGCCAAGACGTCGCAGCAGCGGAATCAGATGCACCGCCAGCCCGGTGAAGACAAAGCTGTTCAAGGCGAATGCCGCTGCCAGCAGCCAGAAAGCGCGCAGACGCAGCGCATCCTTCAGGCGGAAGTCTGGCTGCGCTCCCGGTTTGACCTTGGCCGTGTTCGATACGTTGCGCCGCGGCAGGGTCAGATGCAGCGGCAGGCACAGCACCAGTTGCAGCAAGCCATAGACCAGATAGGTATCGCGCCAGCCGAGCGCGGCATCGAGCTTCACCGTCAGCGGCCAGAACACCGTGCTGGCAAATCCGCCGAACAGCGTGAGCGTGGAAATGCCGGCGCGTGCGCGCTCGCGCAGTTCCCGGTTGATCGTGGCGAAGGCTGCTTCGTACAGCGTTGCCGACATGCCGATGCCAAGCAGCGTCCAGGCGGCGTAATACGAAGCCAGCGCATAACTGCGCGATAGCAGGATCAGCCCGGCGCCGCAGAGCAGCGACCCTGCGCTCATGACGCGCGCGCCGCCGTAGCGATCGATCAGGGCGCCGGCGGGCGTGGCCGCCAGGCCCGACACCAGCAAGCCCCAGGAAAATGCGCCAAAGACCAGCTCCGGCCGCCAGCCGAGTTCGCGCAGGATCTCGGGGCCAAGCACGGAAAACGCATAGAACAGTGAGCCCCAGGCCATGATCTGCGTCGCGCCGAGGCTGGCGATGATGCGCTTGCGCGAGCGCGCAGCCTGCATTGTTGTGATGTCCTCCATTCCCGCGATGGTAACAAGACTTGCCGGGGAAACATCGCAAGCGGCTAGGCCGGTTTTTCACGCAGGCATTGATATTCGTCAATACCCGGCGCGAATTACGGATGAGCTCCCTACCCTTGCCGTAGCATCCTCCCTCTTGAGCTTGGCTCGCGCACAGGCGCCCACGCGCGTTGCGGGCATCCAAGACCTATCCATTCCATCAAAAAAACAGGAAGCTCAATGACCAGGGAAACCACGGGCTATCTCGCCACCGTCATTCAGGACAACCAGCAGGCGCTGCTCGAGGGCTGGCTGGAAGGCATGTTCTCCCGCATCGTGCGGCGCGACCGCAATGCCGAAGCCGAAATGCGCCAGCAGGCACAGCGCCTTCTTCCACTGATCGTCGACGCGGTCAAGCAGGGCGCGACCTATGACACCAAGGCTCCGTCCTGGGACGAGGTGCGCAATCTGCTGAATGAAATCTCGCAGTCGCGCCTGCGCCAGGGCTTCACCGCGCTCGATACCGCCACCTTCGTGTTTTCGCTGAAGGAACCGCTGTTCCGCCTGCTGCGCGTGCAGATGGCAGCCGACCCGGTGGCGCTGGCCGAAGAAACCGCCAACACCGGCGAGCTGTTCGATGCGCTCGGCCTGTACACCATCGACCAGCACTTGAAAGCCCGCGAGCAGGTCATCCTGCGCCAGCAGCAGGAATTGCTCGAGCTTTCCACGCCGGTGGTGCAACTGTGGAAGAACATCCTCGCGGTGCCCCTGATCGGCACGCTCGATTCGGCGCGCACGCAGATCGTGATGGAAAACCTGCTGCAGAAGATCATCGACACCGGCGCTGCGATCGCCATCGTCGACATCACCGGCGTGCCTACCGTCGACACCCTGGTGGCGCAGCATCTGCTGAAGACCGTCGCCGCCGCCCGGCTCATGGGCGCGGACTGCATCATCAGCGGCATCCGCCCCCAGATCGCGCAGACCATCGTGCACCTCGGCGTGAATCTGGAGGATGTGGTCACCAAGGCCACGCTGGCCGATGCCTTCCAGATCGCATTGAAGCGCACCGGCGCCGGCGTCGTCGATACGCGCGACATCCGCGATGTGCGTGACACCCGCGATCTGCGCGGCTGAAGGCGACGCCAATGGACCGCATTCCTATCCTCAAGATGGGGGACCTGCTCCTGGTGACGATCCAGGTCGACATGCACGACCGCCTGGCGATGACGCTGCAGGATGACCTGACCGCGCGCATCGTGAAGGACCGGGCCACCGGCGTGCTGATCGACATCTCGGCGCTCGACATCGTCGATTCCTTCATCGGCCGCATGATCAGCAATACCGCCGCGATGGCGCGCGTGCTGGATGCGAAGACCGTCGTCGTCGGCATGCAGCCGGCAGTGGCGATCACGCTGGTGGAGCTCGGCCTGAAGCTCGAAGGCGTGCGCACCGCGCTCAATGTCGAGCGCGGCGTGCAGCTGCTGCGCCAGGCTGAATGAGATCGGCGTCATGGAGAGCGCGGTATGAAACTCATGATGCCGGCGCCTATCCTGCCACCGCTTTTTGAAAGGCAATCGTTTTGGGTATGAAGGACATGGACGTTGTCGTAGTGCCCTTACGCTCGGACGAAGATGTCGTCCGTCTGCGCCAGGCGGCGCGGACCTGCCTGGTGAGCCAGGGATTCAGCCTGGTCGATCAGACCAAGCTCGTCACTGCGGCCAGTGAACTGGCGCGCAATACGGTCAAGTACGGCGGCGGCGGCGAGGCGCACCTGATCAACCTGCAGAACGGCGGCCGCAAGGGCGTATCGCTGGTATTCATCGATCATGGCCCTGGTATCGCCGATATCGAGCAGGCCATGACCGATGGCTACACCAGCGGCGGCGGCATGGGGCTGGGATTGGGCGGCGCGAAGCGGCTCTCGGATGAATTCGAGATCACCTCGGAACCGGGCAAGGGCACCACAGTCAGAATCACCAAATGGAAACCGTACTGAGCGCGCGGCAGCGCCAGCTCGCCGTCGAGGTCGCTGATTCCAGCGCCGTCGGCGCAGCGCGGCGCATGGCTGCCGACATCTGTGCTCGCATTGCGCTGGATGAAGTTGCCTGCGGCCAGGTCGCATTGGCCACCACCGAAGCCGCCACCAATATCCTCAAGCATGCCGGGCGCGGCGAGATTCTTGCCCGGCCGCTGGTCGTTGACGGCAGGCCCGGCATCGAAATCATCGCCATCGACCGCGGGCCCGGCATGGCCAATTTCGCGCGCAGCGCCGCCGACGGGCACACCACCGCCGGTAGCTATGGCATTGGCCTGGGCGCGATGCAGCGCGGCACAGACTTCTTCGACATCCATACCGCGCCAGGGCAGGGCACCGTGATCGCGATGCGCATCTACGGCCGTGGCGGCGCAGGAGCGCCGAGCGCCATCGACATAGGCGCGGTCTGTCTGCCAATCACCGGCGAAACGCTGTGCGGCGATGCCTGGGCCGTGGCCGCCGGGCCGACACTGGTCACCGCGCTGGTGGCGGATGGCCTGGGCCACGGACCGCAAGCGGCAGCGGCCTCGGAAGCGGCGGCCGAGATCGTCGAACGCCATCCCGAGCAACTGCCCGGCGCGTTGATGCAGGATGTTCATGCCGGCCTGCGCGGTACGCGCGGCGCGGCCGCGGCGCTGCTGCGCATCGATCTGATCGAGGATGAACTGCGCTTTTGCGGCGTCGGCAACATCATGGCCAGCGTGTATGAATCCGGCAGCGCTATTGTCGGCGGCACTCGGCGGCAGATGGTGTCGCACAACGGCATCGTCGGCGGCAATGCGCACAAGATCCAGGAGTTCACGCAACCCTGGCGGCCGGGCAGCCTGCTGGTGCTGTGCTCGGACGGGCTCAATACCCGCTGGGATCTGAACCGCTATCCGGGCCTGACCGAGCGTCATCCGAGCGTGATTGCAGCGGTGCTGTACCGGGACTTT
Organism: Noviherbaspirillum pedocola; assembly: GCF_016632335.1. Classification (GTDB taxonomy): domain Bacteria; phylum Pseudomonadota; class Gammaproteobacteria; order Burkholderiales; family Burkholderiaceae_D; genus Noviherbaspirillum_A; species Noviherbaspirillum_A pedocola. Next base: position 97,389 of record NZ_JAEPBG010000014.1, on the reverse strand, counting down.
GCGCGCGGCCGCGACGATGTCACGGTGCTGGTTGTGCGCGAGCACGGAGGCTGAGGCGATATGGCCATACGCATACTTTCCGTTGCGATCCGCAATGAAATGGACACGGTGACCTCGCGCCGACGCGCGCGCCAGATCGCCGAACTCTGCGGCTTCCCAACGCAGGAACAGACCCGCATCGCTACGGCGGTCTCGGAACTTGCGCGCAACGTGATCAATTACGCCGGCACCGGTCGCATCGAATTTGCCATCGAAGGCAATACCGCGCCGCAAGTGCTGATCATCACCATCGCCGATACCGGGCCGGGCATACCGCATCTCGAGCTGGTGCTGTCCGGCCGCTATCAATCGACCACCGGCATGGGTCTTGGGCTCATCGGCGCCAAGCGCCTGATGGACCATTTCGACATCGATACCGGCGCCGGGCGCGGCACGACGATCGTGCTGAAGAAGCTGCTGCCGCCGCATGCGCCGCTGCTCAGTACCGCCGGACTCGGCGACATTGGCCGCCGGCTTGCCGAACCGAATGACGAGAATGCTCCCATCGTCGAACTGCAACGACAGAACCAGGAGCTGCTGCAGACGCTGGCCGAACTCAAGGCGCGGCAGGAAGAACTGATGCAGCTCACGCGAGAGCTCGAGGACACCAACCGCGGCGTCGTGGCGCTGTATGCCGAGCTCGATGAGAAGGCCGATCATCTGCGTCGCGCGGACGAGATGAAGTCGCGCTTCCTGTCCAACATGAGCCATGAGTTCCGCACGCCTCTGAGCTCGATTCGCGCGTTGTCGAAGTTGCTGCTGGACCGGATCGATGGCGAACTCACCGTCGAGCAGGAGAAGCAGATCGGCTTCATCCTGAAACAAAGCGAGTCCCTGTCGGAACTGGTCAACGACCTGCTTGACCTGGCCAAGATCGAAGCGGGCAAGATCGAGGTACGGCCGGCGCACTTCGACATCGATGAATTGTTCAGCGCGCTGCGCGGCATGCTGCGGCCGCTCCTTGTCGGCGAGCGCGTCGAACTGGTGTTCGAAGAGCCGCGCGGCGTGCACGTGATGGAAACCGATGAGGCCAAGGTGTCGCAGATCCTGCGCAACTTCATCTCGAACGCGCTCAAGTTCACGGAAGCCGGGGAAGTGCGCATCAGCGCGCAGCTGCTTGAAGAGGAAAGGGCGGTGTGCTTTTCGGTAAGCGACACGGGCCTTGGCATCGCGCCGGAAAACCAGCAGATCGTCTTCGAGGAGTTCGGTCAGGTGGAAAACCGCCTGCAAAAGCGCGTCAGAGGCACTGGCCTTGGCCTACCGCTGTGCCGCAAACTGGCCTTGCTGCTGGGCGGGCGCATCGAACTCGAAAGCGAGGTCGGCCGCGGCTCGATCTTCTCGGTAGTGCTTCCATTGCGCTACGGTCAGCCCGCGCAGCCGGCCGCGGCCGAGCCGGCGCAGCAGGAAAGCGGCACGACGCCGCTGCTCATCGTTGAAGACAATGTGCAGACCCAGCTGCTGTATGAGAAGTATCTGTCCGGCAGCGAATTCCGGCCGATCCTGGTGCGCAGCATCTGGGAAGCGGAACGGGCGCTGGAGAGTATGATGCCGGCAGCTTTGCTGCTCGATATTCACCTTGGCAGTGAAGACGCGTGGGGATGGCTTGCGCGGCTCAAGGCCGATCCGGTGCGCTCCGGCATTCCGGTCATCGTCGTGACCGAGGTCGACGACAAGGCCAAGGGCCTGGCGCTGGGCGCGGACGCGTTCTTCATCAAACCGGTATTCCGTGACGAGCTGGTGGCCATGCTGCAAAAGCTGGCCTCGCAGCGTAATTCTTCAACCACCCTTGTCTCAGGTTAATCGCCTGAGACAGGGCATGCGCTAAGGTGAAGGCAGCGGCTTGCCTGGACAAACCAAGATGACATCCGAATCCGATAGCGACCTGATTTTGAACGTGGACGACACCGAAGCGGCAAGGTACGCGAAGACCCGTATCCTGACCCGCGCCGGCTTTCGCGTCATCGAGGCGGCCAACGGCAGCGATGCGCTCGACATGGCTGCCGCGCAGCGTCCGATGCTGGTGCTGCTGGACGTGAAGCTGCCGGACATCAACGGATTCGAAGTCTGCCGCATGCTCAAGGCCAATCCCGACACGCGCCACATCCTCGTGCTGCAAACCTCGGCTTCCTATATCGGCATGGGCGACAAGGTTCGTGCGCTCGAAGGCGGCGCCGACAACTATCTGTTCGAGCCGATCGAGCCCGAGGAACTGGTGGCCAATGTGCGGGCGCTGCTGCGCCTGGGCCGCGCCGAACGCGAGATGCGCGCGACGGATCAGCGCAAGAATGAATTCCTGGCGATGCTGGCGCATGAGCTGCGCAATCCGCTCGGGCCGATCCGCAACGCCGTCGAGCTGCTCGCCTTCATGGAGCCGAATGCGTCGCGCATTCAGGAAACCGCGCGCAACACCATCCTGCGCCAGACCGATCACATGGTGCGGCTCATCGATGATCTGCTCGATGTGGCGCGCATCTCGCAAGGCAAGATCAATTTGCGCCAGGAAGAGGTGAGCCTCAAGGAAGTGGTGCATGCGGCGGTCGAGTCCGCGCGCACCCTGATCGACCGCTATCAGCATGCGCTGCAAGTGGTCTTGCCGGAAGGCGATGTGAAGCTCGCCGGTGATTCGGTGCGGCTGGCGCAGATCATCAGCAATCTGCTGACCAATGCGGCGAAGTTCACGCCGCAAAAAGGCCAGTTGGCCCTGTCCGCATGGCGCGATGGCGCGGACGTGGTGATCCGCGTGCAGGACAATGGCATCGGTATGTCCGCGCAGGACACGAACTCGGTGTTTGAACTGTTCCGGCAGGCCAATCATCTGCCCGAGCGTGCGCGCGATGGACTGGGCATTGGTCTGGCACTGGTCAAGACGCTGGTCGAGATGCATCGCGGCAGCGTGCGGGTCGACAGCGCCGGACCCGGCGCGGGCAGCAGCTTTGAAGTTCGCCTGCCAGCAAAGCGCGAGGCGCATGCATCGCAGCCGCTCGTTGAAGCGCCGCAGGCCGAAGACAATGCCCGGCATCGCATCCTGCTGGTGGACGACAATGTCGACGCTGCCGAGATGCTGGCCTGCCTGCTCGAAGTGCAGGGCAATGAAGTGAGGAAGGCGCATGATGGCAGGAGCGGCATCGACGCGGCGCGACGTTTCCTGCCGCATATCGTGATCCTCGACATCGCCCTGCCGGACATGACCGGCTTTGATGTGGTGAAGGCCATGCGCGACATGGATGAGACCGCGCATGCGTTGATCCTCGCCCTGTCAGGCTATGGCCAGGAGGCCGACAAGCAACAGGCACTTGCTGCGGGCTTCAACGGTCACCTGACCAAGCCGGTTTCCTTCGAGGCACTCGAAGCGATCGTGCGCGAGCATTTCGAGCGTGCAAGCTGAGCCAACGTATCCACCACACCGTGCCGATACACAAGTTACGAAGCCTTACATCTTCCGCGTCAACAGCGCTTCTGCGGGCATCGTTAAGGGAGGGCAGATCAACTGCTCAACCAAGCAAACGCTTAACCGCAAACCTGAAGAGGAAGACACCATGAACAAACTGCTCGCCGCTCTGATCGCCACCGTGTTCGCAGGCGCTGCTTTCGCCCAGGCTCCTGCCACTACCACGACCACCACGACGGACGCTGCTGCTGCCAAGTCCGAAGCGCGCGCTGACGCGAAGGTAGACAAGGCGGACGCGAAGGCACAGGAAAAGATCAGCAAGGCCAAGGCCGAAGAGAAGGCCACCGATGCCAAGGCTGATGCAAAGGCGCAGAAGACCCATGCGAAAGCGCATGCCAAGGCCGAAAAGAAAGTCGCCGATGCGCAAAAGGATGTGAAGAAGACCGAAGCCGACGCAGCCAAGAAATAAGCCCGCGTCGATGTCGTAGCGTGACCGAAGCCGCCGGCGCCCATGCAGGCGCCGGGGTGCAGGTAAAGAAGGGCCGGATTCCGCTTCATGCGGGATCCGGCCCTTTCGTTTGCGCTTCGGTTGCGTAGGCCAGGAATGTCTGGCGCATGCGGGTGGCACGTGGAACAGCCCGGAGATGCGCGGTCCTTACCAAGGCTTCTCTGAATCTGGTGCGTGCGTTTTCTTGCAAGCAGCGTGGCTGCCCACGGCTCCAGAGTTTTATTGAAAATTATGGATTGCATATAATTATCCGCATTCCATAATTTCCACTAATTCTCGATGAGCACCATTTTCTCCAGGACAGAGCTTGCCGCCTCGATGGCGCAGCAGCTGATTCGTCCCGATTTCCTGAACGAAGGGCTGCGCTCGGGACTGTTCATCTCGGGACAGCGTCGCACCGGCAAGACCACCTTCCTGCGCCACGATCTGATTCCGGCGCTCGAGGCAGAGCGCGCGGTGGTGATCTATGTCGACTTGTGGTCCGACACCCAGTCCAATCCGGCTCAGCTCGTGCGCGATGCAGTTCGGCAAGCGCTCGAAGAATTGCAGACCCCGGGCTCATCGCTGCTGGCGCGACTTGCCCGGGTCAGCGGCGCCGATATCGGTGTCATGGGTTTCAAGTTCGGCTTCAAGCTCGACAAGCTGGGCCAAAGCGGTGGTGCCACGCTGGCGCAAGCGATGACGGAACTGGTCGATCAGGCCCGACGCGACGTCGTGCTCATCGTTGATGAAGTGCAGCAGGCAATCACAACCGAAGAAGGCAACAACCTGCTCCTGGCCCTGAAGGCTGCGCGCGACGCGGTCAATCCGCGTCCGCAGACGCCCGGGCATTTCCTCTTCATCGGCACCGGCTCGCACCGCGCCATGGTCAGCGAGCTGACGACGCGGCGCACGCAGGCCTTCAACGGCGCCACGTCGATCGCGTATCCGGTGCTTGATGTCGACTACATTCGCTATCTGCTGCAGCGCCTGGCCAAAGATGGCGTGAAGAATCTTCCTTCGGAGTCCGTCGCCACCGAGGCTTTCCGCACCCTGGGCAATCGTCCCGAGGAAATGATCAGGGCGCTGCGGCAATTGCAGCTCCATCTTCCCCCGGGCAGCAATCCGGACGAGGTTCTGCCCATCATTGCGGCAACCCTGCGCTCCACCGCAGCTGACACGGAACTGGCGAAGGTCGAAGGGCTTGGCAGCGTGGCCATGGCAATCTTTGGCCGCATTGCCGCTGCCGACGGCGAGGCCAAGGGATTGTTTTCCGCCGATGCGGCAGCTGAATACACCAGGGCCGTCGGGCGCGAAGTCAGAATCGAGGAGATACAGCCGATCATGAATGAATTGATGTCGGCGAACATCATCATGCGCCGCGGCCACGGCTTGTATGGCGTCACCGATCCCTTCGTGCAGCAGGCCTGGCGCGAAAGGCAGAGCATGCTTGACGGCGCATAACACGCTGCTAAGAGCGGCATGCGCGACACCCGGTTGGCATTACGGGAAAACCGGAACAATGAATTGACAGCGCCGGCCGGGCTTCCTATGCTGCATCGTTACAAGTTTCATATCGCATCGCCAGCCGCCGCGCGGGCGCAAAAGAACCGATAACACAAGGAGACATCCATGAACGCAACCATCCATCCCGCACCTTCCTGAGCAGCACGCAACCGAGCCGCACCCTGTCGATGGGAAAGCGCCGCGAGGCGCCTTCCCATCGCTTTGCCGCACCAATCTCAGCAAGGAGTCGGAATGAGCAAGGATATCAAGCGCGTTGGCGTGATCGGCCTGGGCGCAATGGGAATGGGGATCGCGCAATCACTGTTGCGCGCGAATTTCGAAGTGCATGCCTGCGACGTGAGACCCGAGGCCTTGCAGCAAATCGCCGCAGCCGGTGCGCACGTGGCCGATACGCCGGCCGCGCTGGCACAAAAGGTGGATGCGCTATTGACCGTAGTGGTCAATGCACAGCAAACCGAAGCGGTGCTGTTTGGCGAGCATGGCGCTGCTTCGCAGCTCGCGCCGGGTTCCATCGTCATCGGCTGCGCTACCGTGTCACCCGAGTTCGCGGAAAGCCTGGGCGAGCGCCTCGCTGCCATGGGCCTGCGCTTCATCGATGCGCCGATCTCGGGCGGCGCGGCCAAGGCCGCTTCGGGCGAGATGTCGGTGATGGCCGCCGGCACGGCCGAAGACTTTGATGCCTGCGCCGCCCTGTTCGATGCCATCTCGTCGAAGCTCTATCGCCTCGGCGACAAGCCGGGCCAGGGTTCGAAGGTAAAGATGATCAACCAGTTGCTGGCCGGCGTGCATATCGCCGCCGCGGCCGAAGCGATGGCGCTGGGATTGAAGGCCGGCTGCGATCCGCAGGCGCTGTATGAAGTCATCAGCAACAGCGCCGGCAGCTCATGGATGTTCCAGAACCGGGTGCCGCACATACTCAACGGGGATTACCGGCCGCTGTCCGCGGTCAACATCTTCGTCAAGGATCTGGGCATCGTGCTCGACTATGCGAAGAAGAATGTGTTCCCGCTGCCGCTGTCGGCAACGGCGCACCAGATGTTCATGAGCGCCGCGGCCGCCGGCCATGGCGGCGAGGACGACTCCGCGGTAGTGAAGGTATTCCCCGGCATCAGCCTGCCGGGCGCGCGCAACGAGGGGGAGTGAGATGCCCTTGCTCCTGGGTTGCATCGCTGATGACTTCACCGGCGCCACTGACCTCGCCGGCATGCTGGTCAAGGCCGGCATGCGCACCATCCAGATGATAGGCGTGCCGCGCGCGCCGCTGGAAGAGGATGTGGATGCGGTCGTCATCGCATTGAAGTCGCGCACCGTGCCCGCATCCGAAGCGGTGGAGGCATCGCTGCAGGCGCTGCGTTATCTGCAGGATGCGGGTTGCCGCCAGTTCTATTTCAAGTACTGCTCCACCTTTGATTCGACCGACGCCGGCAACATCGGCCCGGTAGCCGAGGCGCTGATGGAGGCGCTCGGCACCGACTTCACCATCGCCTGCCCGGCCTTTCCCGAAAACGGCCGCACGATTTTCAAGGGCCATCTTTTCGTCGGCGATGTGCTGCTGTCCGACAGCGGCATGCGCCATCATCCGTTGACGCCGATGACGGACGCCAACCTGGTGCGCGTGCTGCAGCGGCAGGCGCGCAATCGCGTCGGATTGATCGACCATGCCGTGGTGTCGCGCGGGACGGAGGTGATCCGCGAGCGCATCGCGGCCCTGAAGCGCGAAGGCACGGGGATCGCCATCGTCGATGCCATCGACAATGAAGACCTGATGCGCATCGGCCGGGCGCTCGATGACATGCCGCTGGTCACCGCCGGTTCCGGCATCGCTCTGGGCTTGCCGCAGAACTTCCGCGACAAGGGGCTGCTGCAGGCAACAGCGCATGCCGGCGCGCTCGATGCGCCGCGCGGCGCGCGCGCCATCATCTCGGGAAGCTGCTCGAGCGCGACCAATGCGCAGGTTGCGCATTTCATTGCATCGGGCCAGCCGGCCTTCGCGATCGACCCGCTGCGGCTTGCCGAAGGCGACAGGCTCGTCGACGATGCGCTCGATTGGGCGGCGCCCTTGCTGGACGAAGGGCCGGTGCTGGTCTACGCCACCGCGGCACCGGAAGACGTGAAGGCCGTGCAGCAAAGGCTGGGCGCGGCCCGTGCCGGCGCGCTGGTTGAAGAAGCGCTGGCCGCGATCGCGCGCGGCCTGGTAAAGCTGGGCGTGCGGCGCATGCTCATCGCCGGTGGCGAAACCTCCGGAGCGGTGGTGAGCGCATTGGACGTGACAGGCTTGCGCATCGGTGTGCAGATCGATCCCGGCGTGCCATGGACCACGACGCTGGGCGGCGAGCAGCCGCTGGCGCTGGCGCTGAAGTCGGGCAACTTCGGCAGCGAAGATTTCTTCAGCAAGGCATGGAGACTGTTGCCATGAACGAATCGGCACTGCGCGAGCAGATCTGCGAATGCGGCCGCGTGCTGTATCAGCGCGGCCTGGCACCGGGCAGCAGCGGCAACATCAGCGTGCGCCTGGACGATGGCTGGCTGCTCACGCCCACCAATGCCTGCCTGGGGCGGCTGGATCCGGCGCGGCTTTCCAGGCTCGATGCCAATGGCAGGCTGGTATCGGGCGACGCGCCGACCAAGGAAGCCTTCCTGCATCGCGCGATGTATGAAGAGCGCGGCGGCGCCGGCGCGATCGTCCATTTGCATTCGACGCATGCGGCAGCGGTCTCCTGCATGGCCGGCCTTGATGCCTGCGACTGTCTGCCGCCCTTGACCGCTTACTACGTGATGAAGATCGGGCGGCTGCCACTGGTTCCCTATCACCGTCCCGGCGACCCGGCGCTGGCGGAGGCGATACGCGACATCGCGAAGCGGCATCATGCGCTTTTGCTTGCCAACCATGGCCCGGTGGTGGCCGGCAAGGACCTTGACGCCGCCATGTATGCCGCTGAAGAACTCGAAGAGACCGCAAAGCTGTTCCTGTTGCTGCGCAATGTGCCGACCAGTCCGTTGAACGCCGCGCAGATCGAGGAACTCAAGGCGGCCTTCCATCTGGACATTTGAACAGGAAAACCATGCCATGCCGAAATTCGCAGCCAATCTGACGATGATGTTCAATGAAGTCCCGTTCCCGCAGCGCTTCGAAGCCGCGGCACGAGCAGGCTTCGAAGCGGTCGAGTTTTTATTCCCTTACGAGCATGCGCCGCAGGAGGTGGCGCAATGGCTGAAGGAAAACCGGCTGATCAATGCGCTGTTCAACATGCCGCCCGGCGATTGGGCCGGCGGCGAGCGCGGCCTGGCTTCGTTGCCAGGCAGGGAGGCGGAATTCCGCGACGGCGTGGCGCGCGCGCTCGAGTATGCGCAGGCGCTCGGCACCAAGCGCTTGCATGCGATGGCCGGGCTGGTGCCGAATGGCGCATCGCGCGAGCGGCATCGCGAAGTGTTCGTCGACAACCTGCGCTATGCCGCGCGCGAACTCGGCCGCCATGGCATCACGCTGCTGATCGAGCCGATCAACGGGCGCGACATGCCCGGTTACTTCCTGCATCGCCAGGCTGATGCGCATGCGATTTGCGAAGCGGTCGGCGAGCCCAACCTGAAGGTGCAGATGGACTTGTATCATGCGCAGATCGTCGAAGGCGATCTGGCCATGAGCCTGCGCAAGTACATCGCCGGCGTCGGCCATGTGCAGATCGCCAGCGTGCCCGAGCGCAACGAGCCGGACGATGGCGAGGTCAATTACCCCTACCTGTTCCGCCTGCTCGATGCGCTCGGCTATGACGGCTGGGTGGGTTGCGAATACCGTCCGCGCGGCCGCACCGAGGATGGGTTGAAGTGGATGACGGGCTTGAGCGCACGGACCTGAATGTCGGTTGTGAACGCCATAGGTGATTCGGCAGGATCGGCATAACAGGCAGGCTCTTTCGTAGGTTGGGCTGACAAGCCCAACATTGAGCGCCTGCAGGATTGCGAACACGTTGGGCTTCCTTCGTCAGCCCAACGGCAAACAACAAAAGGAGACAACATGCATGTCGTCATCACTGGTGGCGCGGGCTTTCTCGGCCAGCGCCTGGCGCGCAAGATCCTTGAGCAAGGCGTACTGACCGACAGCGCGAATCGCCTGTCCACGGTCGACAGGCTCACGCTGGTCGACGTGGTGCCCGCGAACGACTTTGGCGATGCCAGGATCAAGTCCGTCGTCGGCGACATTGCCGATGCGGCGCTGGTGCGCGAGCTCATTGGCGCCGATGTCGGCTCGGTATTTCATCTAGCGGCCATCGTCAGCGGCCAGGCCGAAGCTGACTTCGATCTCGGCATGCGCATCAACCTCGATGCGACGCGGCTGCTGCTCGAGGCGTGCCGGGCGCAGGGCAACCGTCCGAAGTTCGTGTTCACCAGCTCGGTCGCGGTCTATGGCGGCGCGCTGCCCGAGGTGGTGCAGGACGCGACAGCGCTCAATCCGCGCTCTTCCTACGGCGTGGAAAAGGCGATCGGCGAGCTGCTGGTCAATGAATACAGCCGCCGCGGCTACATCGACGGCCGGGTGCTGCGCCTGCCCACGATCTCGGTGCGGCCCGGCAAGCCGAACAAGGCTGCTTCTTCCTTTGCCAGCGGCATCATCCGCGAGCCGCTCAATGGCGAGGAAGCGGTGTGCCCGGTGGCGCCGGAAACGCGGCTGTGGCTGCTGTCGCCGCGCGGCGCAATTCGCGCGTTGCTGCGCGGGCATGAGATCGCTGGCGATGCGCTGGGGGACAGCCGCACGCTCAATCTGCCAGGCGTGTCGGTCAGCGTGGCAGAGATGGTGGAGGCGTTGCGCCGTGCCGGGGGTGAGGATGCGGTGGCGCGCATACGCTGGGAGGCGGATGCAACGGTTGCGCGCATCGTCGGCGGGTGGCCGGCGGTCTGGGATGCCAGTCGGGCGCTGGCGTTGGGATTGGAAGGGGATGCGGATTTTGATGCGGTGGTGCGGGCTTATGTTGAGGATGATTTGAGAGGGGGAAGGTAAATTACGCAGTTGCAGTTGCAGTTGCAGTTGCAGTTGCAGTTGCAGTGCCGTTGCCGTTGCTTTTAACTCCCGTTGATTGCGCCGTGACGGCGATGCCCGGAGCGGGAAAAGGTGCGGCGTCTGTCTGAGCGAAGCGCAGCGTAGCGAGTTTAGCCGCGCCCCGCTCCGGGCGTCGACGGCACGGGAACCCCGCGCAGCGGGGCGCAATCTCCGGGGGCGCCTTTTCTTGCCTACTTCTTTTGGCGGCAAAAGAAGTAGGCCGGCTGCCGGGCCGGGACCCGGCTAGGTCGAGGGGGCGCTGAACGTGTTGCATCACCGGAGTGATGTCGTTGAAGGGGCAGGCACTTGCCTTGGTCGTCGTCGCGTTGATCGTGGCTTGGATTGAAAGGCCCGCCCGGTCGAGGCTTGAGGCCCGATGACCCAAAAAGGACATCGCACTTGGCGAGCAAGCCGGGTCCCGGCCCGGCAGCCGGGTCACTTCTTTTGCATTCGCCAAAAGAAGTAACCAAGAAAAGGCGACCCGGAGATCGCGCCCCGCTGCGCGGGGTTCCCGTGTCGCCGAACCCTGAAGCGGGGCGCGGCTAAACTCGCTACGCTGCGCTTCGCTCAGACAGACGCCGCACCTTATCCGCTTCAGGGCCCGGCGCCACGGCGCGATCAACGGGATTAAAAGCAACGGCAACGACAAAAACCAAAATCAACGGCAAAGGCAACGGCAAAAGCCAAAATCAACGGCAAAGGCAACTGCAAAGGCAACTGCAAAGGCAAAGGCAACTGCATCCTCCGGATGCCTAAAGCCGCGCAGAGCACTCGACCCTTTACAACCGCGCCATCCTCCCCCCATCCACAATCAGCGTCGTCCCCTGCACAAACGCCGCATCCTCCGAAGCCAGAAACGCAATCGCCGCCGCCACATGCTCGGGCTTGCCTACCTCCTTCGGATCGATGCGCTCCGCGCCCGACTTCACGTTCGGGTTATCCCACAGCATCGGCGTATCGATCGCGCCCGGCAGCACCGCGTTCACGCGTATGCCCTTGCCCTGGCCTTCGATGGCAGCGCTGCGCGTGAGCGACAGCAGCGCCGCCTTGGCCGCGGCATAGGGCGCGTCCAGCGGGCTGGTCTGGATCGCATGGATGCTGGCGACATTGACGATCGCGCCGCCGTGCGCCATATGCAGGAAGGCTTGGCGCGTGAAGTGGAAGGCACCCAGCAAATCGACGGCCATCACCCTTCGCCAGTCATCGGTAGTGAGCTTGCCAAGAGGATCGAAGGTCATCAGGCCGGCGTTGTTGACGATCACGTCGAGGCGGCCATGGCGCCGCATGCAAGCTGTAACCGTGGCCGCGATAGCGTGCTCATCGGCCACGTCGCAGTCGCTGAACCAGGAATCGGGCGCGCCGGCACGCTGAACCGTATCCACGGCCTGCGCGCCGCGCTGCGCATCGCGGTCCGCAATCACCACCCTCTCGCCTTCGCTGCCCAGGCGCTGCGCAGTCGCCAGGCCGATGCCGCCGGCGCCTCCGGTGACGATCGCTACCTTGTCCTTGAAACGCATCGCATCCTCCGTGACCAATTCAGGCATTCGACGGCGCGGCCGTGGCTTCGTTGCCATGGCCGGCGCGGCGGGGCGTGCGCGCGTCGCACCATGCCGCGCGCTGATCCTCGGGCATGATGATCGGTATGCGCAGGCAGACGCTTTGCGTGGGCAGCACCTCGCGCCAGTCGGCGATCAGCTTGTGATAGGCGCGGCCCACGGCGCGGATATTGCGGTTCAGGTCGTACAGGCCAAGCGCATTCACCGTGCCGCGGTCTTCGCGCAGCGCCACGTCCCAATCGACCTGGTCCGTCAGCGAATACCAGGTGAAGCCGAGGATGGGCACGCCGTCGTTGCGCACCCGCAGCACATTGGCCCATTCCTTCCACAGCCAGTTCACCGCTTCGTCGCCGCGCGGGCCTTCGCACAGGTTGGTCTCGGTGTGCATCACCGGCAATTGATAGCGGCCGTAGTACATGTTGGTGATGGTCGAATAGCCGAAGATCTCTCCGGAAGGGAGGGTGTCGCCGTTGGCGCAGACGCGGTGCTCATTGGTCACGTAATAGTCGTTGCCCATGATGCAGTGATGCTTCAGATGATTGTCGAGAAAGAAGTGGTATTCCTCGCGCGTCATGCCGTTGTCCATCAGGTATTCATACATCTCGGAATCGACGCGCCGGCCGTAGTTGAGATCCAGCGACAGGAAGCGGCGCGCATTGATCTGCTCGGCCGGACCGATCGCGGCCGGGTTCTCGGCATGGAAGTATTCCGACGATTCGCTCTGGATGAAGATCGCGTCCGGACGTTGCTCCAGGATCGCGCGCATCGCCAGGATGTTGGCTTGCACCAGGTGCTTCAACGCGGTGACGAAGGCCGCATCCGACTGCAGTTGCTCGTTCCACCAGCCATACAAGGCCGAGAAGCGGGCGCAGATATAGATCTCATTGACCGGCGTGTAGAGCTGCAACCATGGATAGCGCTGCGCAAACGCCGCGGCGTAGACGGCAAAGCGTTCCGGGAAGTCCGGGTTCTGAAAGTCGCCGATCCAGTCGGGCACGCCGAAATGGCACAGGTCGACGATGGGCACGATCTCCAGCTCCTTCAGCCGGGCGAAGGCGGCGTCCGCGAATTCCCAGTCGTAACGCTTGGCGCCGAGCCAGGTGCGATGCAGCGCAGGGCCATAGCGCAGAAAGCGTATCCCCATGTCGCGCACGAGCGCGAAGTCGGTTTCCCAATAGCGGTAATGGCCGCACTTCTCCAGCTCATCCATGCGCAAGCTGCCGCCGTTTATTGTCGGGCTGCTGTTCTCAATGCCGGTGGCAAACAGGAATCCAGGAGTCATGACGTTCTCCGCGATGATTCTTTCAGCTTGGATAGGCCAGCGGCAGATGCGTTCCAGTTTGCATTGTGTGCACTGAACTCCGCCACCCTTGCGCTGTCAAAAAAACGTTCGACGAAACATATATAGGTATTCTCCGTGCCCGGCATTGCGCGCGGTCATGCCGTTTCGACGTTGACGTAATGCCGCCCGGCTTGTGAAACAACGATGGACAAGAGAGCAGGACATCGCCAGCGCGCGGCCAAGGCGCACGAAGAGCGCCGCGCACGTGTGCAGGAAGCATTGGCCACGCAAGGGTTATCGGCATTGCTGTGCGCGCATGGCGCGAATGTGCTGATGCTTTCCGGTTATGCGAGCGTCATTGGCGCGGCCGTAGCGATCGCCACAGCCGATGGCAAGCTGGTGCTGGTCGTGCCGGAAGATGAGCTCAAAATGGCGCGCGACAGCTGGGCCGACGACATCTTTTTCTTTCAGGCGGCAACGCTGAATGCCATGCACACTGGCCGCGCGGCCTTGCGCTCGGCACTGGCAAAGGCGCTGGATGCCTGTTTGCCGGAAGCGCGGCACGGCGGCGCGCGCATCGGCATGGAATTCGCTCGGGCGCATCTCCCAGCCTCGTATGCGTCGCAACTGGTGTACGGCGCCATGCTTGACCAGCTTATCGAAGAGATCGCGCCCGCATGCATGCCCGTGCCCGCGGATACGCTGCTGGCGCAATTGCGCATGCGGCCCACTGCCGCCGAGCTGGAACGCATTCGCGCCTCCTGCGCGATCGCGGCTGCAGCGTTTCACGAAGGGGCGGCACGGCTCGTGGCCGGAGCAAGCGAGCGCGAAGCGGCGCAGCATTTTTCCGAGGCATACGTCCGGGCTGTCGACCGGCATGCGGATGTCACGCGTGCCGACGCCTTCTTCTACTGCATGTCCGGCCCCAATGCCGCGCACGCCCATGCGGCCTTCCAGCAAAGCACTGCGCGCCGGCTACTGCGCGGCGAGACCATACTCATCCATTGCAATTCCCATGCTGACGGTTACTGGACCGACCTGAGTCGTACCTATGTGCTCGGCCAGCCGGATGCGCGGCTGGCGCGCATGCAAGAAGCGATCATGGCCGCGCGCCGCGCCGCATTGGCGGCGATACGCCCCGGCGTGGCCGCCGGCGCCATCGATCGCGCCGCACGCGCAGTGCTCGATGAAGCCGGCTTCGGCGCGGACTTCAAGCATCCGACCGGCCACGGCGTAGGGTTCATCGCGATCGATCATGAAGAGCCGCCGCAACTGCATCCGCATTCGCATGAACCGCTGCTGCCGGGCATGGTCTTCAATGTCGAGCCGGGCATTTACATCGGCGGCCTTGGCGGCATGCGCGACTGCAACATGGTGGCGGTGACGGAGGATGGCCATGAGCTGCTGTCACCGTTCCAGCTGGAACACCATGCATGGAGCATCGAATGACGCCGCGGGAAGATGGGCACATGCGAGAAGCAAGGAGCAATACGGCGGGCGCGCTGCGCGCCCACATTCCAACGGCTTTCGACAAAGCGAGAACGACATGAGCAAGACGGTTGGCGACTTCTTCGTGGAACGGCTGCATGCCTGGGGCGTGCGCCGCATCTTCGGCTATCCCGGCGACGGCATCAACGGCGTGCTCGGCGCGCTGAACCGCGCGGGCAACATCGAATTCATCCAGGTGCGGCATGAAGAGATGGCGGCATTCATGGCTTCGGCCTATTCGAAATTTTCCGGCGAGATCGGCGTATGCCTGTCCACTGGCGGACCCGGCGCATCGCATCTGATCACCGGGCTGTATGACGCGAAGATGGATCACATGCCGGTCTTCGCCATCGCTGGCCAGGCGCCGCGCACTTCACGCGGTGCGCATTATCAGCAGGAACTGAACCTCGACCGCATGTTCAGCGACGTTGCCGACTATGTGCAGGAAGCCGAGGTGCCGTCGCAGTTGCGGCATATCGTCGATCGCGGCATGCGCATCGCCATTGCCGAGAACGGTGTTGCGGTGGTGGTGCTGCCGAACGACCTGCAGGAAGAGAAGTGGGAAGAGCCACCGCGCAAGCATGGCTCGGTGTTCTCCGGCATCGGCTACAGCAGGCCAAAAGTGGTGCCGTATGAAGCGGACCTGATGCGCGCAGCCGAAGTGCTCAATGCCGGCACGAAGGTGGCCATCCTTGTCGGCGCGGGCGCGATCGGTGCGGCGCCGGAACTCATTGCCGTTGCCGACCGGCTCGGCGCAGGTGCGGCCAAGGCGCTGCTCGGCAAGTGCGCGCTGCCGGACGATCTGCCCTGGGTCACCGGCTCGATCGGCATCCTCGGCACCGAGCCGAGCTACGACATGATGATGCATTGCGACACCCTGCTCATGGTTGGCACCGGCTTTCCGTATGCCGAGTTTCTTCCCGAAGAAGGCAAGGCGCGCGCGGTGCAGATCGATATCGACCCGGGCATGCTATCGATACGCTACCCGGCCGAGGTCAACCTGCATGGCGACGCGGCCGAAACCCTGCGCGCGCTGCTGCCGCTGTTGCAGCAGAAGACCGATGGCGCCTGGCGCGAACGCATCGCCAGCCACATGAAAGACTGGTGGAAGACGCTGGAAGAGCGCGCGATGCAAAGCGCCAATCCGATCAATCCGCAGCGCGTGGCCTGGGAGCTGTCGCCGCGCCTGCCGGACCGAGCCATCATTACCAGTGACTCGGGCTCTTGCGCGAACTGGTATGCGCGCGATCTGAAGATACGCGAAGGCCAACTGTGCTCGCTGTCCGGCGGTCTGGCATCGATGGGCGCGGCAGTGCCGTATGCGATCGCGGCCAAGTTCGCGCATCCGGACCGGCCCGTGATTGCGCTGGTCGGCGATGGCGCGATGCAGATGAATAACATGGCCGAGCTGATCACGGTGTCGAAGTACTGGCAACGCTGGTCCGATCCACGCTGGATCGTCTGCGTGTTCAACAACGGCGACCTGAACCAGGTGACCTGGGAGCAGCGCGTGATGGAAGGCGATCCGCGTTACGACGCCACGCAGAACCTGCCGGATGTGCCGTATCACCGCTTCGGCGAGATGATCGGCCTAAAAGGCATCTTCTGCGACCGGGCGGAGAACGTCGCGGCGGCCTGGGAAGAAGCGCTGGCGGCCGACCGGCCAGTAGTGCTGGAATTCAAGACCGACCCGGAAGTGCCGCCGCTGCCGTCGCATATCACCTTGAAGGATGCGAAGAACCTGATGTCTACGCTGGTCCATGGCGATCCGGATGAAAGCGGCGTCATCGTCGGCGCAGCCAAGCAGGTGCTGGCCAAGATCCTTCCGGGGGACAAGGAGTGATGGACGCCGCCAAGCCCGCGCATGTAGCCGTCGAGATCACGCCGCGACCGGGCGCGGCCAGGCTCGCCGGCATCGCCACGCTCAGCCTGGCGGCCTTTGCTGCGGCAAGGCAGATCGCATTGATGCGCAGCGCGGCGGCTGGTCCACACAGCCGTGCATGGAAACGCGCGCAGCCATCCGATGCCTTTCAGGCCGTGGATGCACGCAGCGGGTCGCCACGCCGGCTGCATGCCGCCGCCGCACTGTTGGGTTTGTCGGTGCTTGCCGACAGCGCGCTGGAACACTGGCGCGGGTCCTTCGAGAACCCTGGCATGGTGACCCCGCTGCTGTCCTCGCTGATGACGATCGTCGTCGGCGCCCGCGGCGCGGCAGGCAGGGCAGGCGCTGAACAGGGCCGCGCGCGCAGCGGCGTGTATGCGAGCGCCGTGGCTGCTGGCGCCGCTGGCACCGGCTTCCATGCGTACAACGTGCTGCGGCGTCCCGGCGGCCTGTCGTGGATGAACCTGTTCTATGCCGCGCCGCTGGGTGCGCCGGCAGCCCTGTCGCTGTCGGGCCTATTCGGCCTGGCGGCGCAGCGCCTTGGCCGCCAGGCGGGAACGCGGACAAGGCCGAAGCTTTTGCGCCTGCCTGCCGGCCGCGCGCTTGCCGCGTTGACCTCGCTCGGCATCGCCGGCACGGTGGCCGAAGCCGGCCTGCTGCATTTCCGCGGCGCTTTCCAGAATCCGTTCATGTGGCTGCCGGTGACCGTGCCGCCGCTGGCCTCGCTGGCTATGGCACGTGCTGCTACCGCGCCGCGCCGCAGGCATTACCGGCTTGCGCGCGCATTGCTCAATGTCACCGCGGTTCTGGGCATTGCCGGCGTCGGCTTTCATGCGTATGGCGTGTCGCGCCAGATGGGCGGCTGGCGCAATGCGCGCCAGAACCTGCTGTCGGGCCCGCCGCTGCCGGCGCCGCCGGCCTTCGCAGCGCTGGCGCTGGCAGGTCGTGCCGCGCTGTCCCTTCTGGAGGCACGGCAATGAAGACACCCTATCCGCATTACGACGTGCTGGCGAAATGGGCTAGCCCGTCCTTTGATGACACGACCCGCGCGGTGCTGACACAGCGGCTGGTGGCCATACCAACACGGCGATTCTTTACCGAAGCCGAATGGACGCTGCTGGAAGCCATCGTCGCGCGCGTGCTGCCGCAGGCGGATCGCGCCGAGCCTATACCGATCACGCCATGGATCGACGATGCCCTGGCGCGCGGCCGCAGCGAAGGCTTCCGGCACGACAACATGCCAACCATGCCCGTGGCATGGCGCCGCGGCCTGGCCGCGATCGATGCCGAGGCGCGGCGGCTGCATGGCAAGGACTTCATCGCGCTCGACGATGCGGCGCGCGATGCGGTGCTTACCGCGATCGAGCACGATGAAGTTGATGCCGCACTGTGGCAGGGCTTGCCGGCGCAGCGCTTCTTCATCGACATCCTGGTCAAGACCGCGGCCGGCGTGTATTACGCGCATCCGGCCGCATGGAGCGAGATCGGCTTCGGCGGGCCGGCCAGTCCACGCGGCTATGTGCGCCTGGGCGCGGATGCGCGCGATGCCTGGGAAGCGAAGGAGGAGCGATGAACGCGGAAACGCCGCGCGCCGAAAAGGGCCGCGCGCCGGACATCTTCGAGCGCGGCGGCTGGATGACTATGCGCGAGTTCGGGCTCGACGAGGAGGTCGACTTCGCCATCGTCGGTTCCGGCGCCGGCGGCGCGACGCTGGCATGCAAGCTGGCTGAATCGGGCTTCTCGGTACTGGTGCTGGAAGCCGGTCCATTCTGGCGGCCGCTGGAGGACTTCGCTTCCGACGAGCTCGAGCAGCAGAAGCTGTACTGGACCGACGAGCGCATCATCGGCGGCGACAATCCGATCGCGCTGGGCGGCAACAATTCCGGGCGCGGCGTCGGCGGCTCGACGGTGCATTTCAGCATGGTGTCGCTGCGCTTCCGGCCCGAATGGTTTCAGTGTCGCAGCCTGCTCGGCTACGGCTTCGACTGGCCGATCACCTATGAAGAGATCGCGCCCTTTTATGACGAGGCCGAAGCGGCGCTGCGGATCTCGGGACCGGTGAACTATCCATGGGGACCGAAGCGCAAACGCTATCCGTATCGCGAGCACGAGGTCAGCGCCTCCGGCCTGGTGCTGGCGCGCGGCGCGGAACGGCTGGGGGTGGCCTGGGCAGCCACGCCGCTGGCCACGGTATCGGCGCCGGCGGGCAAGTCGCCGCCCTGCGTGTACCGCGGCTTCTGCAATTTCGGCTGCTCGACCAATGCCAAGCAGAGCGCGCTGGTGGCATGGATACCGCGCGCGATTCGTGCTGGCGCCGAGGTGCGCGACATGGCCATGGTGGGTCGCATCGAGACCGGCGCGCATGGCCGCGTCACCGGCCTGCATGTCCAACGTCGCGGCCGCTGGCATTTCCAACGCGCGAAGAACGTGGTGGTGGCCGGCTATGCGATCGAGACGCCGCGCCTCTTGCTCAATTCCGCCTGTCCGCAATTTCCGCAAGGCCTGGCCAACAGTTCGGGCCTGGTCGGCACGCATCTGACCACGCATGCCGGCCCCGGCGTGTGGGCAACATTTGATGAAGAAATACGCTGGTACAAGGGACCGCCGAACATCGCAGTCTGCGAGCACTGGAATTACACGGACGAGGGCAAGGATTGCCACGGCGCTTATGCATTCATGAGCCAGGGACCGCTGCCGCGGGCCTGGGCGCAGAACGTGGCGACCGCGCGCTACCTGTGGGGCGACGCGCTGCGGCACGAGATGATGAAGTACAACCACATGGCAGGCCTGGTGCCGGTGGCCGAGACCGAGCCGCGGCTGCAGAACCGTGTCGAGCTTGCCGACGAGACCGATCAATACGGCTTGCGCATTCCGCGCGTGATCTTCTCTTACTCGGACAATGACCAGCGGCTGCAGCGGCATGCGGTGGATTTCATGTGGCAAATGTTGGAAGCCGCGGGCGGGCGCGATCTGTGGACCAGCGACGATACCAGCCACATCCTCGGCACCTGCCGCATGGGCAGCAGTCCGGAAAGCAGCGTGGTCAATGCCGATGGCCGCAGCTGGGACATACCGAACCTGTGGATCTGCGACGGCTCGCTGTTTCCGACCTGCGGCGGCGTGAATCCGTCGCTGACGATACAGGCGCTGGCGCTGCGCATCGGGGCAAGGATCAGGGAGATGGCGGGGCGCGGGGAGTTGTGAGGCCCCATGCGTAGGTTGGGCTGATAAGCCCAACAGGTTCGCGGCCCGCAGGCGCCTGATGTTGGGCCTGACAGCCGAACCTACCGAAGGAAGCCCAACGGAAGTCCGCATGGGATCGGCCTCCATGTTGGGCTTGTCAGCCCAACCTACGCAACCTCGCAAAGGAGACGAACATGAACAGCGAAATCACCAGCATCTTCGACCTCGAGGCGATGGCGAAGCAGCGCCTGCCCGAAGTCATCTTCGACTATGTGCACGGCGGCGCGGAGCAGCAGCTCACGCTGGAGCGCAACCTGCGCGATCTGCGCGCGCTGGCGCTGCGCCAGCATGACATGCGCGATGTGTCGGATCCGAAGCTGGACCTGACCATGGTCGGCCAGCCGGCGCGCATACCGCTGGCAATCGGGCCTACTGGTCTGGCAGGACTGACCTGGCCCAATGGTGAATGCGAGGAGGCGCGGGCGGCCGTGGAATTCGGCGTGCCCTATTGCCTGTCGACGATGTCGATCTGCTCGATCGAGGACGTGGCCGATGCCACCGGCAAGCCGTTCTGGTTTCAGCTCTATCTGATGAAGAAGCGGGAAGTGAACGAAAGCCTGATTCACCGCGCCCGCGATGCGCGTTGTTCAGCGCTGGTGCTGACGTTAGACCTGCATGTGCAGGGCAAGCGCTGGGCCGATGCGAAGAACGGGTTGTCGGTGCCGCCCAAGCTCGGCTTGCGCAACATGCTCGACATCGGCAGTCATCCGGGCTGGCTGCTCAGCATGGCAAGAAGCCGCCGCCGCACCTTCGGCAACCTCGAGGGCGAGGTGCAGCAGGCGGGCAATGTGGCGGCGCTATCGGAATGGGTGGAAGCGCAGTTCGATCCTTCCTTCGATCTCGACACCGTGAAATGGGTGCGCCGCATGTGGGACGGTCCGCTGATCCTGAAAGGCATCATGCATCCGGACGATGCGAAGCTCGCGGTCGATGTCGGCGCGGACGCGATCATCGTTTCCAACCATGGCGGCCGCCAGCTCGACAGTGCGCCGTCATCGATCTCGGTGCTGCCGCAGATTGCCGAGGCGGTGGGCAGCCGCACGGAAGTGCTGTTCGACGGTGGCATCCGCACCGGCTCGGACATCGTCAAGGCGCTGGGCCGCGGCGCGCATGCCTGCCTGTCGGGTCGCGCCTGCCTGTATGGACTCGCGGCCGAGGGCGCGCAGGGCGTGCTGTGCGCGCTGCGGCTCTTTGAGCAGGAATTGAAGGATTGCATGGCGCTGGTCGGCATCCGCGACCTGCGCCATGTGGATGCGGGCGTGGTGACGGCGCAGCCGGGATTGTGATGAATCCGAAGAAAATTTTCCTGTAGGGTGGGCGCAGCCCACGCGTTCGTTGACTATCCGCGTGGGCTGCGCCCACCCTACGGAAAAATGCGCCGGCGAAGCCTACTTCTTCTTCACCTCGATCGCGATCCCGTTGTAATACGCCGCAAGCTGCCGGATATCCTCATCCGATAGCGGCTTGGCCATCAGCGTCATCACCTCGTTCTCGCGCCGGCCCGACCGGAAGTCTTCGAGCGCCTTGACCAGGTAGCTTTCATTCTGGCCCGCGAGGTTGGGCGCATCCGGCATCTTGGCGATGCCGTCCGCGCCGTGACAGGTGAAGCATTGCGCCGCCTTGGCCGGCGCAGCGCTCTGCGCGCTTGCAGCGGACGCCGCGAGCGCAAGCAGGAGCGGCAGAAGAAATTTACTGGCCCGCATACGAGATCCTGTAGATGGCGCCGGCGTAATCGTCCGACACCAGCAGCGAGCCATCCGGCAGCTGCGCCACGTCGACCGGACGGCCCATGTACTCATTCGATTTCGTCAGCCAGCCGTCGGCGAACACCTCGGCCTTGCCCGCATGGCCATTGGCTTGAACAGGCACGAACATCACGCGTGCGCCGATCGGCGTGGTGCGGTTCCAGGAGCCATGCTCGGCCACGAATATGCCGCCGTGGTACTTGGCCGGGAACATGTTGCCGCGATAGAAGTTCATGCCAAGGTCAGCCGCGTGCGCAGCGAACTCGACTTCCGGGAACACCACGTTGGCCGGCGGCGTGTCGTTCTTGTATTCGACGGTGCGCACATGTCCGCCACCGTAATACGGAAAGCCGAAGTTCTCGCCAGCCTTGGCCGCGCGGTTCAGCTCACCCGGCGGGGTGTCGTCGCCCATGCCATCGACCTGGTTATCGGTGAACCACAGGGTCTTGTCCTTCGGATTGAAGTCCATGCCCACCGAGTTGCGCACGCCTTGGGCAAACACCTCGCGGTTCTTGCCATCCTGGTTCATGCGGATGATGCCCATCATGCCGGTCTTGCCGTACAGCGCGAGCTTTTCCTTGGCCGGCACGTTGAACGGATTGCCCAGCGTGATGTAGAGCTTGTTGTCCGGACCGATGCGGCAGGTGCGGGCACCGTGGTTGAAGCTTTCCTCAGTGGTCGGGATCAGCTGGCCCTGCGGCACGACCTGCGCGGCTGCCACGTCCGGGCCTTCATAGAAGAACTCGGCGGCCGGGAAGGCGAGCACGCGGTTGTGCTCGACCACGTACAGCACGCCATCCGGCGAGAAGCACACGCCATTGGGCACGCGCATCGGAATCGAGGGCGAGAACACTTTCACTTCATCGGCCACGCGGGTCTTGGTGCGGTCGGTGACGGCCCAGACTTTGGTCTTGCGGGTGCCGACATAGACGATGCCGGTGGACGGACCGACGGCCATGTGACGCGCGTCAGGCACCACCGCATACAGATCGATCTTGAAGCCGGGCGGCAGCTTGATGTTCTTCAGGTTCGAGCGCAGCGCGTCGGCGCGCGCGCCAGTCTGCGGCACGGTCTCCATCGTCAGCGATGCGCCGGTGCTCCGGAAGCCTTCGAGTCGCTGCAGGTTGTCGCCCGGAGCGGCCTGCGCTGTCGGTGCCGCCGCAGGCGCTGGTGCGGGCGCGGCGCTTGGCGCAGGTGGGGTAGGCGTGGGACTCGAGGCTTGCGCCATCGTCTGCGCTTCTCCCTGCGGCTGCGCATTCATGCCGGTGGTGCCGCATGCCGAAAGCATGCTTGCGATCAGGGTCATGCCTGTCGCCATCAAGGTGGTCTGCTTCATGCTCGTCTCCGTCTCTTGTCGGTTGGTGTTGGTGTTGGTGTCGGTGTTATCGAAGCATTCGAAGTCTTACCGCAATTTCCTGAGATATACAGGACTTGTTCAATGGCATTTGTCGCGCATCAAACTCGGCTGTGGCGCGCAGCCACAGTTGCGCTGCGCGCTGGTCCTTGGCGGATGGAGAAGCAAAGCGTGGCAGATCAGGAAATTCAGTCGCGCCGCTCAGAATTCCTGCGCAGTTGGCCGGAACAGGATTTCGTTCACATCGACATCCTCGGGCTGGCTGATGGCGAAGGCGACCATCCTGGCAAACGCGTCGGCCGGTATCGCGATCTCGTACATGCGGCGCACGTTTTCCGCGATGTCGGGCTCGGTCACGCTGTCGGGCAGCTCGGTGGCGACGATGCCCGGCGAGATGACGGTGGTGCGGATGTTGTAGGGCTTCACTTCCTGGCGCAGGCCTTCCGAGATCACGCGCACCGCATGCTTGGTCGCGGCATACACGGTGCTGCCGGGCCGCACCTTGTGCCCGGCCACCGAGGAGACATTGATGATGTGACCGGACATCTGCTGCTGCATGTAGGGCAGCACTGCTGCGATGCCATGCAGCACGCCGCGCAGATTTACATCGATCATGCGGTTCCAGTCGTCGAGCTTTCTGCGCTCGAGCGGCGAATGCGGCATCACGCCGGCATTGTTGAGAAGCACGTCGATGCGGCCGTAGATCTTCACCGCATCGTCGACCAGGCGCTGTACCTGCTGCGCATCGGTGACATCGGTCTTCACCGCGATGATGTTGCCGCCGTAATTCTTCAGCTCCTGCTCGATCGCATCGAGCCGCTCGAAGCGGCGCGCGCCGATGGCCAGCCGCGCGCCGGCCTGCGCCAGATGGCGCGCGGTGGCTTCGCCCAGGCCGCTGGAAGCGCCGGTGATGACAACCACCTTGTCCCGTATGCCCATGTCCATGACGCTCTCCAGGAATGCGCGTGTGATTTGGATGGGGACGCGGGGAGCTTGGTTCCGCTTTCCGGCCACGGGGTGGTGGCCGGGGGCTTCACGCCGGGCAAGCGTTCAAGGCAGCAACCGCTGCACGCTCATGAAAGATAACTCGAAGATGCCTGATTCAGAAAACTGCGGCGCTCGCCATGCGGCGCCACGAACATCCTGTAACGGTAGCCGTGCCGGATAGCCCGAGCTTGCCATCCGCGCCGGTGAGGAATTCGATGCTCATCGCCGTCAGCACCTGGGCGATCTTGTCCCGGTCCGTGCCCGACATCGGTGTGGCGACCGGATCGAGCGCGGCAAGGCCGGTAGCCTTTGCCAACGGCGACAGCATTGCGGCCATCGCCGTCGGTTTGCGTGCTGGACAGCATGCTGCCATCGACGGCGATAACGGTCACGGGCACCGCAACGCATTCGGATTCCGCGTATACGACGCCGTTCACGGTCTTGATATTGGTCGATGCCGACGATGCATCGGATGAGGAGGTGCCGCAGCCTTCAAGCAATAACGCGCTGACGGTGCGCGCGGTGAGGCAAAGTGTTTTTGATTTGTTGCGCATTTGGACTTTCCTGGTTGAACCTGGATGGATGGGCGGATGGCAGGCGATTGCTCGCTGCGATCCGCCATGGCGCACGGCCAAACGCTCAAGGCAGCAATTGCTCCACGCTCAGGAAGTGCGCCGTCTCGACACGTCTGACGGGATCCACCAGCAACTCCACGCCTGTCATGAGCACGGTGCCGAGGGACGGTTCCAGGTACGTTGTGCCCGATGAGGAGCAATGCACATCGCCGTTGAAGCCGTTGGCGCAGGGAATCGTCTTTAGCTGCCTGGGAGCAATGGCTTCCGACAAGGCATCGCGAAAATAGAGGTTGCTCGTACCAGTTCCCCTGAAACCGTGCACGCTTGGGATGACGTTGGATGTACCCGTGACATACAGGTTTAGCGCCGGACTTCCGGACAAAATCGTGCGGCCGGGAACTCCGGGTTCATCGGCAATCAGCAGTCCCCGCAGCACCGCTAGCGTCGTTTCAAACTGGTTCGGCGACGTTTCCTCCAGGCTCGGCAACGTCAGCTTGCTGAACGCCGCGATCGTCAGCGGGCGGTCCGGCACGTGGTAATACTGCCGCCCGACCGGCCCGCTCAAACCGTCGACGTAGAACTCCGCCTTCCATGGTTCCGCGTCGGGGACGATGAGGGCGATCCTGGCATCGTCGAGATCGGCGGCTAGGAAGGTTTGCGCACTGTCGCGCACCGACGGATGACTCTGGCGGACGCTTGTGTCCACATATTGCGAACGCAGTCGCACGAAGGCGTTGGCTTGTGGCAGTCCAATCCCGCCTGTGACTGGATCGCCGGCGGCGAGAACCATGGCGTTTGCACCGGGGACCAGCGTGAATGTTGTTGCGCCCACAAGGCTGGCCGGCGGGGTGACTACGACCTTCGTGATCGGCGCGCCGAATGCTGTCTGCAAAGGCAAATCGATTCTGTAACCCGTGCTCAGGTAACTCGAGTCGGTTTGGTTGATGAATGTGCGTCGCTCGGCATGCGGTACAACGCTGAATTTGGCGCTGAATTGATTGCCCGACAGGCCAAGCTTTCCATCCGCGCCGACTTGGGCGTCCAGCGCTAACCTTTTTGTCTGTGCATCGGTTTTCTGTTGCACGGTGAAACCGAGGACGCCGTTTGGCCTCAGGTACTCGAATCTGGGCGCGGAGAGCGTCAACGGTACTGGCGTGAGCACGATCCCGAGTATGTCGCGAGCTTGTGGCGCAGTAGCGGTGGAGAAGAAGAATGAGACGAGGTCCGATCCATCATGAAGATATTTGCCCGGGTCATTGTCGAGGTAGATGGACAGACAGAGCCTTTGTCTATCGAAATTTTCAACACTCAAGGTATACGCCGCTGCGCAGGCATTCAGCCGTGCGACCAGGTCGTTGATCATTTCGGTGATGCCAGCAGGAACGAGATTGGCGGCATTGATGCTGACGTTGCCGATTGCGGCGATGGTTGTCTTTAACTGCTGCTCGTCAGCGAAAGTGACATTGCTTATCTGAAACACAGGCTGACTATCCTCTTCGGAAACCGCTTTGAGTTTCAGACGTATCTGCACCGTCTTTTTGCCATCGTCCTGCTCGACAAACTTGATGCTCACTGTCTGCAGCAATTGTGAAATTTTGACGTTCCCCGACATAGGCGTGGTCACCGAATCGTAGCCGGGAAGGCTGATCGCCGTTATGACCTGCAGAAGCATCGGGCCCAACAGTGCGCGCGCTGCCGTTTGCTTCTGCGCATCGACGATCAGCGTGCCGTCTTTGACTTCGGCGACGAGCTTGGTCGGATCCTTGGTATTCGTGAGAATGGCGCTGAGAAGGTTAGTCAGGTAGTTGACGTTCACCGTTTGCTTTCCGCTCGACGCCTGTTTGATCGCGGCGCCGGTGACGACGCCGGTGAGCGCGTCGGGCGGAATCGGGCTGACGAGGGTATCGGTGTCGCCGTCCGCGTTGGCGCAGGCGGCGTACACGGCAAGCGGCGGGCTTGCCGGCGAATCCGGCAGACTGGCGGTGTACGCGCCGCTGGCATCGGTGCTGCCTTCGTACAGTACGCTGCCGTTGGCGGCATACACGGTGACCGGGGCGTTGGCGCAGATCGAATCCGAAAACACCACGCCGCTCAGGATGACGGTGTTGCCCGCACCGCCTGATCCACCCGAACCGCCCGAGCCGCCTGATCCACCCGAGCCGCCCGAACCACCGGACCCCGCCCCCGCAGAGACATCGGACGAGGACCCGCCGCACCCGCCCACAAGCATGAGGCCGGCGGTGAGCGCGGCAATACAACACCTTTTCGCGAATTTGCGCATCGTTTTCTCCCTGGATGGCATGACAGTCGTGTTCTGGTAGGGAGGCCCTGCTGTTTTCCCGCAGCGCTGGCGGCGCCAGCGTGAACTTCATGCCTAGTGGGAAGACATGGCAAAAGGGGTACGCATCCGCCTCCTGTTCCAAGCCTGAGCTGAGGAACGAGACTTTGCATTTTGTTCATGTAAATAACTTTTCACTCGTTAATCGAACGTTCTTCCTTGCAGGCGGAGTGGGTATGCTGCGTCTCGGCCCTGACAGCGTTAGCGCATGGACGTCGGCGTGCACAGCCGTCGGGTTGACGGTGCTATTCAATAAACGCATGTCGCCTATCGGAATTCGGAATTGTCCTTATCCGCTGAAACTCCGTATCCTCGCGGCTGTCTCCTCCACCCTCCCAAGGATGGATTAACCCGCTCCCCGTGAGCGGGTTTTTTTTGTCGGTTTTGAACCAGTTGAGACCGATAATCGAAAAAGAACGACTCTGATCGCCCGAAATTGGGGCAAAAGCTCGGTAAAATACCGCGCCATTGATACCAAAAGCCAACCGCCTTCCGTGGTCCCCGCCATGCGTTCGGCCCTTGGGCAAGCATGCACAAACCCATATCGCCTCAAGCTGCGTTCCGTCCCTCAGGCGTTTTCGCTTTCCTGCGCCGCAACCGTGGCATCGCCGCGGCGGCGCTGGCGATCTGGTTGCTGGGTTCCGGACTGCTCGGCACCTGGGTATGGTCCACGATACGGCGCGAGACGGATGCGCTCGACCGGGAGATGCGCGCTGCCGCGGTGGCGCAAGTGCATTCTTTCGCCGATCAGCTCGAACGCTCGCTGCAGCAGATCGACTACATCATGCTCAGCCTGAAGCATTACTGGCAGGAAACCGGCCATAAGCTGGATCTGGAAGAGCAGGTGCGCTCAGGATTGGTCCCGGCGTCCAGCGGACTCCTCCTCACCATCGTCGACCGCAACGGCAAGCCGGTGACCAGCACCATGCCGCTACCCCGGCCGGCGGCGAATATCGCCGATCGCGACTATTTCCGTGAACACCAGGCGCATGCGGCCGGGGAACTGCTGATATCCGGACCCGTGCCGGGGCTGCGCACCGGGACTGCCAAGCTGATCCTGTCGCGCCGGCTCGACGCCGCCGATGGCAGCTTCGACGGCCTGGTAATCATTGCGCTCGATCCGGCGTACCTGATGGCTTCCCGGAACGAATCGCTCATGCTTGCCGACGATTTCCTTTCAGTGCGCAAGAGCGATGGCCAATTCATTGCGGCCAGGACCCGCGCGCATCACGGCGCGGACTTGCCGATGTCGGACGCCTATCCGAAGCTGCGCGCCGACCACGGCGTCGGCCTCGGACGAGCCGAGCAATTCCTGGACCGCAAGCCGAGAATCGTCGCCTGGCAAAAGGGACGCGAGTATCCGGTCATCGCCATGGCGGGTTTGTCGGTGCAGGAACGCATCGCTGCCTATGCGCCGAGGAAAGAGGAATTGCTCC
This sequence comes from Noviherbaspirillum pedocola, assembly GCF_016632335.1. Taxonomy (GTDB): domain Bacteria; phylum Pseudomonadota; class Gammaproteobacteria; order Burkholderiales; family Burkholderiaceae_D; genus Noviherbaspirillum_A; species Noviherbaspirillum_A pedocola. Next base: position 69,030 of record NZ_JAEPBG010000014.1, on the reverse strand, counting down.
TCATCGGCGCCAGCGGCAGCGCATCGCTGTTGCTGCTGTGCGCATCCGGACTCGGGTTGGCGCTATGGCGCCGGCGCAGGGCAGAGTTCGTAGCCGAAGTGCAGGATGCTTATCGCATTGCCACCGAAGGCGCGCAGGAGCGCTTCTACATGCTGCGACCCGTGTTCGGGCCCGGTGGACGCATCGAAGATCTGATCATTGAGGATGGCAACAGGCATGCGGCCGAGGCGCTCGGGCTTGAGCGCCACGCATTGATCGGTACCCGCTTTTCCAGTCACTTCCAGGGAACGCTGCCGCTGCTGCTTCCGGGCTATCAGCTCGCCGCCGAAACCGGTCATGTCGAAGATGAAGTCCGCCTGCCTGGTGAAGACGCGCGCACGCCGCAATGGCTGCAGCGGCGCATCGTGCTTTCCGGCAGCGGCTTCGCCGTCACCGTGCGCGATGTCACGGCGGCCAGGATGCACGAGGAGTCGCTGCAACGGCTTGCCAATACCGATACCTTGACCGGGCTGCCAAACCGGCACTGGCTGACGGACTATCTGCCGCTTGCCGTCGAGCGCGCGCGCGGCGCCGGCACCCGCCTGGCCGTGATCTTCGTCGACCTGGACGATTTCAAGAACCTCAACGACACCCTCGGTCATGCCGCCGGCGATGAATTGCTGCGCGCCGCGGCCGGCCGCCTGAAGGCAATGCTGCGACCCGGTGACAACATCGCGCGCCTGGGCGGCGATGAATTCACGATGCTGCTGGAGCCGGTAGCCGGTGTCGAAGAAGCCGGTGCCGTGGCCGGGCGCATCGTTGCCACGCTCCAGGAAAGCTTCATGATCGGCGACGGCCATCCTCACCAGGTGCATGCGTCGATCGGCATCAGCCTGTATCCGCGCGACGGCAGCGACGGCGAAACCCTGCTGAAGAACGCGGACATTGCCATGTATGCGGCCAAGGCGGCGGGCAAGGGCAGCTATCGTTTCTTCACGCCGGAACTCGCGGAACGCCTGGTCGATCGCATCACGCGTTCCGCGAATCTGAAACATGCCATCGAACATCGTGAGCTGGTGCTGTATTACCAGCCGCGCGTCTGCGGCAAGACTGGCGCGCTGACCAGCTTCGAGGCGCTGGTGCGCTGGATGCATCCGTCGCGCGGCCTGGTCGGGCCGGATAACTTCATTCCCATGGCCGAAGAGACCGGCCTGATCGTGGCGCTCGGCGAACAGGTCATTGATCTGGCTTGCGCGCAACTGGCGCAATGGCGCGAGCACGGCTTGCCGCTGCTGCCAGTGTCGGTCAACGCTTCGGCGCGACAGATCAATGAAGGCGGCCTGAGCGCGGCGCTGGCTGCGGCGCTGCAGCGGCATGGCGTGGATGCGGCATTGCTCGAAGTCGAGATCACCGAGTCCGCCACCGTGGCCGAGAGCCGCATCGCCACCGAGGAAATCGCCGCGCTGCAACGCCTGGGCGTGCGGCTCTATGTCGACGATTTCGGCACCGGCTACTCCTCGCTGTCGCAGCTGCGGCGCCTGGATCTCTTTGGCCTCAAGGTGGACCGCTCCTTCACCGCACGGCTGCTGCACAGCGACGAGGATCACGAGTTGTTCCGCGCCATCGTATCGATGGCGCATGCGATCGGCATGCAGGTGGTAGCCGAGGGCGTGGAAAGTCGCGAGCAGCTGCAAAGCCTGATCGCGCTCGACTGCGATCAGATGCAGGGCTATTTCCTCGGCAAGCCGGCGCCGGCCGAACAGATGCCGGCCCTGATGGAAAAGGCCGTTCCGTTCACGCCTGGCTGAATGTCCGGGCGGCGGGAACCGGCGGCGCCTGCCTCTCGTCTGACGCATAGCGCCTGCCGCGGTCTTCCGTTCCCGGCAGGTTTTCCCACGGATCATGGAGGGCAGCGCCATGCGAAAGCGCCGAGACTTCCTGCTGGCATCGCTTGCCGGCGCCGCGCTGTCCGCCGCGCAGGCCGCCGAAGCGGAAAAGCGCGTCGAAGCCAATGAAGACCTGATGCGCGAGCACGGCGTGTTGCGCAGGGCGCTGCTGGTCTATGGCGCCTGCGCGCAGCGCCTGCAGCAGGCGCCGGCCTCGGTGCCGCCTGAGGCATTGGCGAAGACGGCGAAGCTGTTCCGGGACTTCGGCGAGGATTATCACGAGCGCCGCATCGAGGAAGCCTTTGTGTTCCCGGCGGTGAGGCGCTTGGGCGGCGCGGTGGCGCGCTATCCCGACATCCTGAAGCAGCAGCATGACCGTGGCCGCGAGCTGACCGAATATGTGATCGGCGCCACCCGCGGCGAGCGCATTGCCGATCCGCAGTCACTGGCGCGCGCCCTGCAGGAATTCATCTGGATGTATGAAAACCATGCGGCGCGCGAAGACACGGTGGTGTTTCCCGCCTGGAAGGAGGCGCTGTCGGCCAAGGCGTATGAGGACATGGGCGAGCGTTTCGAAGACATCGAGAAGCAGGTCTTCGGCCATGACGGCTTCGATGATGCGGTCAAACGCGTCGCCGCGATTGAAACCGAACTCGGCCTTGGCGACATCGCCCGCTTCACGATGCCGGCGCTGCCGGCACGCTGAGAGCGCCTGACAAAACGCCCCCATGTCGCCGTTGCGCCGCCTTGCGCAAGGTCACGAGCGTAGTGCCCACGCCGTCTCCGCATAACCGGCAGGACCGTTCGACGCGTGCACCCCGTTTGCCTGTGCCGGGCAAGCAGACCCCATTGATCGATACCAGGCGACATGAACGATCCGAAGCCGAAGCCGGCCACCCGCAGATTGCATTACGCCTCGCTGCTGTTTGGCGTGCTGCTACTGTCGGCACTGGTGGTGATTGCCTCCCGCTTCGGCGAGATCGAAAGCTTCATCGAACTGGCGCGGCGCACGCGGCCCGGCTGCTTGCTTCTCGCCGCGTGCCTGCAGTTCGGCACCTATGTCTGCGAAGCCTGCGCATGGCGCGATGCGCTGCGCGCGCTCGGCGCCAGGCTGTCCCTGCGCACGCTGGTGCCGCTATCCGTCGCCAAGCTGTTCTCGGATCAGGCCATGCCCAGCGGCGGCGTGAGCGGCAGCGCATTGGTCGTGGCAGCGCTGCGGCGGCGTGGCATCGCGGCGGCCGATGCCCTGTCCTGCCTGGTGATCAACCTGGTCGCGCATTTCGCTGCTTACATGGCCATGGCCATGGTCAACGTGTTCATCCTCGTGAGCCACCATGACCTGAATCGTTGGGTGCTTGCCGCTACCCTTGCCCTGAGCGCCATCGCCATCGGTGTGCTGCTTTCTGCGGTCGGCATGCGCTGGAAGGGCGCGGCATTCGCAGCCTTCCTGTGCCGGCGGCTGCCGCGCCTGGTGGACCCGTTGCAGGCAATGGCGGATGCCCCGGCCGCGTTGCTGCGCCTGCATGTGCTGGCCCGACAATTCGCTTGGCAGCTAGCCGAAATGCTGCTCGACGCATTGAGCCTGTGGCTGGTCCTTCGGGGACTGGGACAGGAGGTTACGTATGCCGTTGCGCTGTCTTCATTCGTGACAGCCTCGATCGTCGGTACCCTCAGTCCAATCCCGATGGGGCTGGGTTCCTTTGAAGCCGCGTGCGTGGCAATGCTGCGCTCGCTTGGCGTTGGCATCGAAGCCAGCCTGATGGCCACGGTGCTGCTGCGTGGCTTTACTGTTTGGCTGCCGATGCTGCCCGGACTTTTGCTGATCCGGCGCGAGCTGCGCTGACTATGCGTTTGGCGCATCAGTGCTGTAGCGCCATATGCCGACGCGCGCATGGCTTTCAGGCAGCCGAGATGCCGGGGCCGCCCTGTGATCAGGGCATAAAGGCAATCAATTCGGCGTGATATTCACGGAGCATATAACGCAGATTGCCAATGGGAATTTCGTCTGCGCCGAGCAGGCCGCTATAGTTGCACCTGTCTCCTCCACCCTCCCAAGGATGGATTAACCCGCTCCCCAGTGAGCGGGTTTTTTTATCGCGCGCGCCGTTTCAGCAACCAGGCCAAACCGAGGCCGAACACAAAGGCCGCGGCTACATTCCACAACGCCGCTCCGGCTGTCAGCAGAACCAGCACGGCGCTGCGCTTATCAGCCAGGCGCGGCAGATTGCCCCGGGCCAGCAGCGCGCCGGCAATGAACAGGATCACGCCTACCACCGCCGCCGGCAGCGTGCGCAGCAGCAGTTCCACCGAACCGGAAAACCCCAACGCCAAACCGATGAGCAGCGTACCGAGGATGATCGATGCGCCGCCGGTACGCGCGCCAAAGGAGGTATGGGCGACAATGCCGCCGGCGCCATGGCACATCGGCACGCCGCCGACTGTCGCGCCAAACAGGTTGATCAAACCGGTCGAGACGGCGATGCCGCGGATGCTCACCGGACGCTCCGGGAACAAGCGGTTGTTTTCTTCCTTTGTGCCGATGATCGCATTACCGAGCGTCAGTGGAATCTGCGGCAGCGCCAGGTAGATCGCGCCGGTGAGCAGATCGGACCAGGAAAAGTCGCTGCCATGCCATTGCGGCCAGCGCGGCGCGAAGGCGACGTGACCTAATTCGCTCAGCAGGGACGCATCCGTTGCCAGGCTCCAGGCAGTGCCGAGCAGGAGCAGCGCGAACATGGCCGGCAGCGCCTTGCTGCGGCGCAGAAGAAACGCGAGGGCCAGGCCCGCGGCAGCAAGCCCGACATCGGAAACCATCATCCGCGCGCCATCACGCATGAAGCCCAGACTCAGACCAAGGACGATGCCACGCCCGACTTCGCGCGGCACCCAGCGTGCGATGCGCGTGGCCAGACCGGACAGACCGATAGCCAGCCAGAAGGCGCCGGTCAGCCAGGCCGCTGCAATCACTGGCGCGCCGTGCAGCATCGCCATCGACCCGGCCCCGGTGGCCGCGGCGGCGCCGACGGCCTTCATCGGCTGCACCGGAAATGGCGTGCGGTAAAACCAACCGCAGGCCACCAGCGGCAGGCCAAAGCCGAGCAGGATGCCCATCGGATCCATGTGCAATACCGCGATATAGGCGGTCACGAAAGGAATCAGCGTGCCCAGATCGCCGAAGGCGCCGGCCCATTCCATGCGGTCGAAGCGATTGCGGGGCAGGCGCGCGCGCTGCCCGGCAAGCCTTACCGGCGGTCTGGTGGAGCTAGGGATATCGTTCATATCGAATGCCGGGTCCGGCGCGCTCGTCGCCCCGGCTGCGCGTTTCGCCAAAGAAAAAACCCGCGATCGTCACCGATGCGGGTCTTCCTGTCTTCTCGCTCCCACCTTCAGGCGTGGATTTTTGTGCGCGAATAATGCCGGTAAACGCACACGATGTCTACATTTTCCCGAACTCGGTTTTCACAAAGCGTCGCGCATCGACGGCAGCCGGCCCGGCGCAGATCGATTGCTCGACGCTTTTCGGCGCTATCGATAACGCGTACTGACAGCTTCGACCAGGCTTGTGTCCGGCCTCGCATGCTCGGCTGCGCGGTATCGCATGTTCATAAGCTTGTGCATGAGCCCTGGATGACGCGCAGGGAATTCCTGTGGAATGCCCGTGGGAAAGGTCTGTGATATTCCGGAATCGCGCGATTTTGAGCAGGAGCAAATTTTCCTTGCTTATCAACGGCTTGCAAAGAAGCCCGATAGGATATCCACAGCCTTGCCCACGGATTTTGTGGGTAACTCATGCCCGGTATTTCAGCAGGAAACGTGGCCGCTTCCGCACCCTTACCGTCCCCCGCCACGCCATGCCCTCGCCGTGTCCTGAAGCTGCGTTGCCGCTGAGACATCTGCCTGGAAAAGTGGCAAAAGTTACACACAGAAAACGTGGGCAAGGCTGTGGACAAACCCTGGGAAACCTGGATAAGCCATTGATTTCATTGTGGAATGATTTTCTGCTCAGGATTTGCCTCGGCAGGCGGTACACACGGCTTTCCAGCGGCCGGTCCACAGCATGTCCCTGCGTCGCATGCACAGCTCATCCACAGGTTTGTGCGCATGTTGGCAGCGACTTATGGTGAGCGTTCCCTCATTTACTCACCTTGCGGGAAGGTCGGTACGGATCGGGAAGGAGCGCGGCGCGGCATGGCAGTGTCATTACCGGCAACGTGCGAGGGCATGGAGGCGGAATCTGCGCGCTGCGGTGACGCGCGCCAGTAAAAAGGCCGTGGCGGCCCGTTCGGAAAACGGGCCGCCACGGCCTTGCAGGAGCAGCGAAGAGGCGGACGGCGTGCTTGCGCGTGCCGCCCTGTTCGGATCAGCGCACCGGCACCGGTGTGCCTTCGGTTTCAGGCACGTCCGGAATCGGCTCGATCTTGCCGAGCACGAACACGAAGAAAATGATGCCGATCACCAGGATCACGCCAGCGACGAAGAAGGCATTGGCGAAGGAATTCGTCGCGCCGACGATGAAGCCGGTGACGATGGGAGCGGCCGCGCCCATCAGGTTGTTGACGAAGTTCATGATGCCGCCAATGGTGCCAACGCCGCCTTTGGGTGCGATCAGCGAAGGCAGCGACCAGCCCACCGGCGCGGCCGAAGCCAGGCCGCCGAGCGCGATCGAAATCCAGAAGATTGCCCATTTCGGATCGGTGGTCTGGGTCGCGCCGAACACGGCCAGGCCGAACAGCATGCCGACGATCAGCACGCCCTTGCGCACTTTCGAATCGTCATGGCCGCGACTGACCAGGTGATCGATCAGCCAGCCGCCGACGATCAGATCGGTCAGCGTTGCCACGGCCCACGGAATCGCGGCAAAGCCGGCGGACTTCAGAATGCTCATGTGCATGGTCTGCACCAGGTAGCCGGGCAACCAGGTCAGGAACAGGTAGAAGGAATAGCCGTAGGCGGCGAAGCCGATGGTCAGGCCCCAGACCTTGGACTTGCCCAGCAGATAACCAAGCATGCTCATCGCGCCAGCGCCGGACGGGCCCTCGGGCGCGGCGCCATTGTTCTTGATGTACTCGTATTCCTCGCGCGAGAGCCGGGTGTCGACGCTCGGGTCGCGATAGAAGAGCAGGAAGGCGAAGAAATAGGCGAAGCTCAATGCCGCTGTCATGCCGAAGCCCCAGCGCCAGCCGAAGCCGACCACGGTGATGGCCACCAGCGGCACACCGATCACATTGGAAAACTTGGCCGCGGCGTCGAAGATTGCCGTAGCCATCGCCCGCTCCTTGCGCGGGAACCAGTAACCGGTAGCCTTGGAGCTGACCGGGAAGGCCGGCGCCTCGGCGATGCCCAGCAGTATGCGCGCCGCGAAAATGCCGGCGAAACCGCTGGAAAACGCGGTAATGACCGAAGCGATGCCCCACAGGAACGCGCCCCAGCGGCCTACGCGCATTGGACCGAAGCGATCCAGCACCATGCCGGTCGGAATCTGCAGCAGCGAATATGACCAGGCGAAAGCGGAAAACAGCAGCCCCAGCTCCGCCGGGCCGAGATGAAAGGCTTCCTGGATCTGTGGCGCCGCGACTGACAGGCCGATGCGGTCGATGTAATTGATCAGAACGCCGATGCCGAGCAGGGCGCCGATGCCCCAGCGTCGGCGCGGAATGCGCCGGGTGGTGTCCGAATGACTCATGGTTGTCTCCTCTGAGATGGATGGGGTTGGGGATAAAACGGGGGTCAGGCGAGCGCCTGAACGATGTGGTCGACGATGTGCTGCGGGTCCTCGGCGATGTCCAGGAGCAGGCCGGCTTCGTCGCTGGCGAGCGCTTCGAGGTCGCGGAATTGGCTGTCCAGCAGCGACGGCGGCATGTAGTGGTTGGCGCGCGCGGCCATGCGTGAGGCGATCAGATCGCGGCTGCCGGCCAGGTGGAAGAACAGCAGGTCCGGCGCGCCGCCGCGCAGCACGTCCCGGTAGCGGCGCTTCAGCGCCGAACAGGACAGCACCACGCCCGTTCCCTGATCGCGCCGCGTGGCGATCTCCGACTTCAGGCGCAGCAGCCAGTCCGCGCGGTCGTCGTCAGTCAACGGGATGCCGGCCGACATTTTGGTAACGCTAGCAGATGAGTGATAAGCATCGCCCTCGATATGGGGCAGGCCGAGGCGTTCGGCCAGACGTTGTCCGATCGAGCTTTTCCCGCAGCCGCTAACGCCCATGACGACGCAGCAAAGGGGGGAAGGAACCGGATGGGGAATCGGTGCCGGCATGAGTTCTCCTACCGCAAGATGGTTTCGATATTTTGACGCTGCCTTCGACGCTGGCGACCATCGCTTTGGTATAGTGGCCGGTGTTTTAGGTAGCGCTAACTTTTCGCGAGATTGTAGTCCCGTGCGACGATTTGTAAAGCGATTTTTTCAACCCGGCTGACGTTAACCGGCGCCGACCTGGCCGACCCAGTGGCGTCGATCGGTCGCGCCGCGCTGCGTTGACCGCCGCGATCCGGTTAAGATGCCGGCTTCGCTGTCCGCCGAGAAATGAGCGCCATGTCAGACACAGACTCCCTGTTTCCCGAAACTTTGCCGCCGGCGCGGCGCCGCAGCCGGCGCCCGGCGGCGCAACGCACCACGCTGGCGGATGTGGCGCACCGGGCGGGCGTGTCGCTGATGACGGCGTCGCGCGCGCTGTCGGACCCGCGCCAGGTATCGGAAAAGCTGAGGGTCAAGGTCGAGCAGGCCGTTGCTGAACTGGCTTATGTGCCGAACCGCGCGGCGCGCGCGCTGGCGTCGGCGCGCTCGCATGCGATTGCGGTGCTGGTGCCGTCGTTCTCGAACGCAGTGTTCACCGATGTGCTGGCCGGCATACAGGACGCGCTCGGTCCTGACGGCTATCAGCTGTTGATCGGCAATACCCGCTACTCGAGCGAAGAGGAGGAAACCCTGCTGCGCCTGCATCTGCAATCGCATCCGGCCGGTATCCTGCTGACCGGCCTGACGCAGAACGATGCGGTCAACAAGATGCTCGAGGTGGCCGGCATTCCGGTGGTGTCGATGATGGATCTGTCGGACGATCCGCGCCGGGCTTCAGTGGGGCTGTCGCAGTACGATGCCGGCGCCGCCATGGTGCGGCATTTGCTGAGCCGTGGGTACCGTCGTATCGGCTACCTTGCGGCACAGCTGGATGAGCGCACCATCAAGCGCACCGAGGGTTTCCGTGCGGCCTTGCGCGAGGCCGGTCTGTACGATCCGCGCCGGGAAGTGATGGTGCCGGATCCATCGACGGTGGCGCTTGGGGCCGAACTGATCGGCCGCCTGCTGGCGAACGCGCCGGATTGCGACGCGGTGTTCTGCTGCAATGACGACCTTGCCTACGGCGCGATCTATCAATGCCAGCGGCGCGGCATCGCCATTCCGCGCGATCTGGCGATTTCCGGTTTCAACGACCTGCCGACCTCGGCCTGGATGAATCCCTCGCTGACCACCATCGCCACGCCGCGTTACCGCGTCGGTTACGAGGCGGCGCAGCTGCTGAAGCGGTTGATGGCGGGCGAGGAACCGCAGACGCGCAATATCGATCTGGGATTCAGCCTGATCGTTCGGGAAAGCACCTGAGCCACTAGACGTATACGCTCTAGACCCCGCCCGAGCAGCGCAGCATCGCTCCCGTCATGTACGAGGCCGCATCGGAGAGCAGCCAGACGATGGGTTCGGCGATTTCTTCCGGACTGGCCAACCGGCCCTGTGGGATGCGGGAGACCACGCGCGCCGGCCGACCGGGTTCGCCGGCCGCGGCATGGATGTCGGTCAGCGTCATGCCCGGAGCGACGCCGCAGACCCGAATGCCATCCGGTGCGACTTCGCGCGCCAGGCCCAGCGTGAAGACGTCGATGGCGCTCTTGCTGGCAGCGTAATGCACATATTCATTCGGGCTGCCGGTAATGGCTGCGATTGACGACACATTCACGATCGCGCCGCGCGTGCCGGATGCCGCAAAGCTACGCAGCGCCGCGCGGCAGCAATGCATCGTGCCGAGCACGTTGACCCGAAAGATGCGTTCGATAGCCTCCGGATCGGCGGCGACGAACTTACCGATGCGCCCAGTGATGCCGGCGTTGTTGATGACGCCATACAGCGGACCAAGCGCGGCTTCTGCTTCGGCGAAGAGGCGTTTCACCTCGTCTTCGCTACCGACATCACCCTGCACCAGGCAGGCGTCGCCTCCCTGCGCCCGTATCTCGTCCACGACCGCCTTGGCGGCCGCCGCATCGGACACGTAATTGACCGCCACCGCATACCCCTGCCGAGACGCCAAACGCGCGACCGCGGCGCCGATGCCGCGACCGCTTCCCGTCACCAGAACTGCCTTTTTCATTTCCTTGCTCCCCGTGAAAGCCGTAATGCAGCCGGAGTCGGCACGGCCGAATGCTGTTGCTGCTGCGTAATCGCGATGCTAGGATCCCTTCTTATTATTAGAACAATAGGCGACTGGCCATCATGCCAAGCATCGAAGAGCGCTTCTCGGCGGTACTGTACAACGCCTCGCGCGCATGGAAGCAGACCCTGGACCGGAGACTGAAAGACCTGGGTATCGGGCAAGCCGGCTGGCTTGCCATCACCGTGGCAGCCCGCGCTGACGGGCCCATGTCGCAAACCGAACTCGCGCGCCGGCTCGGCGTGGAAGACCCGACGGTGGTAGCCACCGTCGACCGCCTGGTGAAGGCCGGCTATGTCGCGCGCCAGCCTTGCGCGCATGACCGGCGCATCAAGCTGGTGGTGCTCACCGAGGCCGGTAAAGCCTTGTACGAGAAGGTGAAGACCCAGGCCGACAATGTGCGCACCGAACTGCTGTCCAGGGTCGATCGGCAGCAGCTGGAGCTGGTGACGGCGGTGCTGGAGGCGGTATTGGAGCAGGCTGAGTCGGCGGATTGACGAGGTATTGACGGCCTGCGGGCAAGCGCGAAAGGGTAGCTGGGCTGGCAGGCATGTCGATGTTGCCAGCTTGGAGATCGGCCCGTCCTCTTTACGGAGGAGCGGTCAGTTAACGACCTCCACGTCCAGCTCTTCTTGCTTGGGATCAGCTGGCTCCTGGAGAGGATCTTGCTGCACCACGCCGGCCATTTGTGGAAGTTGCGTGACAGCCACCAGGTATCTGCCGACGTGAAGTGCGGCGGCACCCGTCGCCACCGCACCAATCACTGCCTCAACTCTCCTCATGGGCTGCACCAAGTCTTGCATCAGATACACGCCAGTGAACGTGATAAAGGGAAGATCGTCGTGCCGCCAAAGTGTGCGGGCCGCATTGCACAGGAAGTTGCGGGTCGTTTCCCAAACGCTGTGCAGCGTCGGCATCATGCTCGCGTCGGATTCCTGCGCGTCCTGCTCTTGCTGTGGAACGGGGACGGGGCACGAGGTTGGCTCCAGCCCGGCTGGCGTCGCTCCATGTGGTAATGCCTGCATGAGAAATCCTTTCGATCGAGGTTGGAGAAAAAGCATCACGGCCATTGCGGCGCAAGACGCGCGGCCTTGGTAACAACAGCCGGTCCCGGTTCTCTTTCTTTCCTCGAATTTTTTCTCCATGGCGGGTTGCTCGCCGTCCGGCGCCCGGCGTCGGTTCATGCCGCGCGCCACACCCCATCATTTGCAACCGCCTTTCCCTCCGCCTCCAGCTTTACCAGATGCGCCAGCAGCGAGCGCGCCGCCGGCGCATGCCGGTTCGCTGGCACGTCGTCGTACACCGCCGGCACGAGCGCCTCGAGCCGCGCCGATCCCACCGCGCGCAGCGCGCGCAGCACCTTGTCCTCGCGCGCGCGCCGGTGCGCCAGCAGCCGCCGCACCGCGCCGTGCGGATCGCCGATCAGAAAGCCATGCCCGGGCGCTAGCCATTCCAGGTCTTCCTCGAGCAGCGCTTCGAGCGAAGCGAAGTACTCGCGCATGTTGCCGTCGGGCGGATTGATCACCACCGTCGAGCCGCCCATGACATGGTCGCCGGTGAACAGTAGCCGCTCGTCTTCGAGCAGATAGCACAGGTGGTTCGACGCATGGCCGGGCGTGTGCAGCACGCGCAAGGTCGCATCGCCGGCGACGATGCGTTCGCCGGCGACGGGCACCCGGTCCGGCGCGAAATCATGGTCCTGGCGCTCCAGTGGCGGCGCCGGCATGCCGAGCACGGTTGCGCCGGTCAGCGCCTTCAGCGCTTGCGCGGCCGGTGAATGATCGGGATGAGTATGCGTGGTCAGAATCCAGCGCAGCGTGCCGCCGCTTTGCGCGATTGCCGCCGCCAGCGCATCCACGTGCTCGGGCAGCGCCGGACCTGGGTCGATCAGCGCCAGTTCGCCAGTGCCGACCAGGTAGCTGTTGGTGCCGGGCCCGGTCATCACGCCCGGGTTCGGCGCGGTGACGCGCACGATCCGCGGCGACAGGCGCACCGGCCTGCCCGGCAGAATTTCTGACAGCGCCATGCCGACGCCTTCCGGATCAAGCTTCACCACTTCGGCATAGCCACGATCGCCCGGCAGCAGCAGGCGCTCGCGGCCGCCGGCCTGCGAGGGCCAGGCGCGTAGCGCCGGAATCGCGCGCGGCGAGCGCGCATGCGCCAGCATCGCGTCGACGCTGTCGAAGGCCGCAAGCGCCTGCAGCGTGCTGGTGGTGGCAAACACCAGATCGATTTCGCCGAGGCGCTTTTTCTCGAGCGCCTCGGCCGGACGCATCCAGGCATGGGCCACGGTTTCAGACTGGTCGGCCTGCGCCAATTGCCCCTGCGGCGCGCGCGCGATGAAGAAGCGGGTGTCGAAGCAGCGCGGCCGGCCCGGCGGCGTGATCCAGTGCGACAGATAAGCCATGTCGGCTAGCAGCGGCGACAGACGCCGTTCGCGGCACAGCGCCAGAAACGCGGCATTGCCCGGCGCGGTATCGGCCACGCGTTCGCGTAGCGCCGCCAGGTCGCTCGGATCGGGCGCTCGCCCGTCGGCATCGCGCACCAGCAGCAGGCCGGATTCCTCGAAGCATTCGCGCACCGCCGCGACCCAGTAAGCCAGGCCGCCGTGGGACAGGCCGAGGATGCGGCTGGCTTGCCCATCGTCCAGGCCATGGCTGGCCCACCAAGGATCCTCGTCGGCGGGATCGAGCGCGCCGCCGGGGAACACATGCGCGCCGGCAACGAAGCTGGCCGCATGGTGGCGCTGCATCAGGAAGATTTCCGGACCTTCGGCGCTGTCGCGTGCGAGGATCAGGGTGGCCGCCGGGCGGCCGATCGGTGCGGGGAAGGGCATGCTCGGATCGATTGTCATGACAGCCAGCGATTGTATGCCACCCGTGCGAAAGCCGTTTCGGCTATACCGAATCCTGTTTGACGCCAAACCTTGTCCGCGCAAGCTTCCTATAATCGACCTTTCATTTCTCACCCCGGAGACCTTCATGAGCAATGCGTTCGCGCGCCGGCTGCAGATCGACAATCCTATATTCCTGGCGCCGATGGCGGGCGAGGCGGCCAAGGCGCCGCTGGTGGCGGCGGTCTCGAATGCCGGCGGCCTGGGTGTGCTTGGCGCCGGCTATCTGTCGCCGGAGAAGTTGCTGGCGACCATTGCCGAAATCCGCTCGCTGACCAGCAGGCCGTTCGGCGTGAATCTGTTCGTGATGGAACCCGGCGTGCGCGATCCGCGCGGCGCCGACGAGATGGCCCGCGCCATGGCGCGCTATCACGCCGAACTCGGCATCGAGGCGCCGGCGCTGCCATCGCACCTGGAGGAGAACTACCTGCAGCAGATCGACGCAGTGCTGCAGGCGAAGGTGCCGGTGTTCAGCTTCACCTTCGGCGTGCCGTCGGCATCCGTCATCGACGCGCTCAAGGGCGCCGGCGCTTTCCTGATGGGCACCGCGACCACGGTCGATGAAGCCATCGACCTGGAAGCGCGCGGCATCGACGCGGTGGTGGCGCAGGGTGCGGAAGCCGGCGGACATCGTGGTACCTATCTGAGCGAGGATTTCAACGGCGCGATGATCGGCATCATGGCCCTGGTGCCCCAGGTGGCGGATGCGGTGCATGTGCCCGTGGTGGCCGCTGGCGGCATTGCCGACCGCCGCGGCGTGCGCGCGGCGTTTGCGCTGGGCGCCTCGGCGGTATCGGTCGGCACGGCCTTCCTGACGACGATCGAGTCCGGCGTATCGGATGCCTACAAGCTGGCGCTGACCGGCCCGGGCAGCCGCAAGACCGGCGTCACCCGGGTCTTTTCCGGCCGTCCGGCGCGGGGCGTGCGCAACCGTTTCATGGAGGAGATGCACGAGTTCGAAAGCGCCGCGCCGATGTACCCGGTCACCAATGCGCTCACGCGCGACATGCGCCGCGCCGCCGGGCAGCAGGGCAGGGCGGAATTCCTGTCGCTGTGGGCCGGGCAGGCCGCGCCGCTGTCGCGCAACTGGAGCGTGGCGCAATTGATGGAGGAATTGCGCGAAGGCCTGGATCCGTCGGTGCGCGCGTCTTCGCCCGGCGCGGCCTGAACGAAGCGAGGAAAACACCATGTCCGACACCGAAACCACTCGCGTGGTCGCCCTGCGCGCGCAGCAGCAGATCGATACCCTGCAGGGCTTGCCGTACTTCGTCGGCATTTCCGGCGACACTGCGGGCGCGCGCGGCCTGGCGATGCACATTGTCGTGATTCCGCCCGGCGCGGCCGCGAAGCCGCATGTGCATCAGGGTTATGAAACCGGCATCTATGTGCTGGCCGGCCGCGTCGAGACGCGCTACGGCGAACGCCTGGAGCAGTCGGTGGTGTCGGAAGCCGGCGACTTCCTGTTCATTCCGCCCGGCGTGCCGCACGAGGCGCGCAATCTGAGCGCGACCGAAGCGGCTCGGGCGATCGTCGCGCGCAATGATCCGGAAGAGCGGGAGAAGGTGGTGGCGTATGTGCCACCCGGGGGCGGCTGACGCATCATCGACGCGCGGGAACCATTTCCCGCGCCGCCGCACTCAGCAGGCCCTTGCCTGCGGCGGGCAACATGTCGTTCATGGCAAGCGCTCCCAACGTCCTTTTCCCTTTCCCGGAGAACGCCATGCATGCCAACCCCGTCGGCTGGTTTGAAATCTATGTGCAGGATCTGCGTCGTGCCCAAGCCTTCTATGAAGGCGTGTTCCATCTGAAGCTGGAAAAGCTCGGCGGCCCGGACGTCGAGATGCTGGCCTTTCCCGGCCAGTCCGAGCGCTACGGTGCGCCGGGCGCGCTGGTGCGCATGCCGGGCGTGAATTCGGGTGGCAACAGCGTGCTGGTGTATTTCTCCTGCGCCGACTGCCAGCAGGAAGCCGAGCGCGTGATCGCCTGCGGCGGGCGGGTGCACAGGCCGAAAGTTTCGATCGGCGAACATGGCCATATCGCGCTGGTGGTCGATACCGAAGGCAATCTCATCGGCCTGCATTCGATGCAGTAAGCGCGACTGACCGGTGTGTGCATCAAAGCCGCTGCAATGCCATTTCCAGCGCGGCAAAGCACTGTGGATCGATCGCGGTGCCTACCGTCTTGGCCATCATTTCCATGGCCGTGGGAATGGGAATCGCGCCGCGGTACGGGCGGTCGGCGGTGATGGCGTCGAAGATGTCGGCGATGGTGATGATGCGGGTTTCCACCGCGATGTCATCCGCCTTCAGTCCGCGCGGATAACCGGCGCCGTCCAGCCGTTCATGGTGCGCGCCGGCTACCACTGCCAGTTCCGAGAACGCATTGATGCGCGACAGGATTTCCTCGGTGTACTGCGCATGCCGGCGCATCTCGGCCCATTCCTCCCGATCGAGCTGGCCGGGCTTGTCCAGGATGCTGTTGGAGACGCCGAGCTTGCCAATGTCATGCAGCAGCGCGCCGCGCTTCAGCCAGCGTCGACGTGCTTCGGGCAATTCCAGCGCCTCCGCGATCATGTCGGTATAAAACGCGACGCGGCCGCTGTGGCCGCTGGTGTACGGGCTTTTCGAGTCGACGATCTGGCCGAAGGCCGCGGCGATGTCGTCCAGATAATCCTCGTCCAGCGGCAATTCATGCGCCGGCGGCGCCAGCGGCGTGACCGCCGCCTCGATATCGCTCGAGGCAAGCGTGTGCCAGAACGCGTCCTCGCGGGCGACGTGCTCGAAAGCCGCCACCAGGTTCGCATCGAACCATTTGCCGCTGCGGCGGCGCGCTTCGTCGATCGCACTGGCCCGGCCGCCGGCGGTGTGGAACACGTCAATCACCTGGGCCAGCAGCGCAATGCGTGCGTACATCGGAATGTCATTGCCGGACAAGCCGTCGGGCTTGCCGCCGCCGTCGACATGCTCGTCCAGGCTGTAGATGCCCGCCGCGACGCTCTCGGGAAAGCGCAGCATGCGCGCAATGTCCGCGCCGCGCTGGCAGCGGGTGGCAACCAGTTCCTTGGCGATCTGCGGACCGTCGCGCAGGATGGTCATCACGCTGCGGAAGCGCTCGCGCAGCGGCGCCTTCAGTCCGGTGTGGCTCAACACGAAGGCCAGCACCTGCGGCAGGCTGTCGCCGACCGTCTTGTAATCCTGCTTGAAATGCAGGTCATCGGTCATGTACAGCTCGCAGATGCGCGCCGCATTGCTGCTGCAGCCAAGATCCTTCAGCAGCAGCGTGTAATACAGCTCCCAGCGCTCGCGCTCGGCCATGCCGATCGCATCGGCAATGCGCATGCCGATCCAGCAGCAGCGCAGGCAGTGGCCGGGCGGCTGGCCTTCGGTCATGTCCAGCGCATGCGACAGTGCGGCAATCAACTCGCGCAGCCGAATTCCTGCGACCTGCAGAGACGGGGAGGCGGTGTTGTCCGCCGGAGCAAGAAGGCAGTTCGCCATAAATATTTCCGCATAGAAATTTATGTTGATTCTACGTGAATATTTCCTCGGCGCAACCAACTTTTCCACGGCGGTAGCCTCGTTCCCGGGTGGGCGCATTGTTCTAGAAGAGGCCAGTAGCATCCGCGGCGTTCTCGCAACTTGTCAGGATGTAAAGGGAAATCGGCTGAACGCCTGCGATGATCGCTACAGCAGCCATTGATTTCCGGTTAATTGGCAAATGCAGCCTTTCCCTTTTGCGCGACGACCGTCCATGATGGTTTCAAGCATTTCGCAAATCCGATCGCATCACGATTTTTGCGCCAGCTTTTCATACAGGCACTTTCGTCGTGCCGACGCTACACCGCGAGCGTGAATCTTTTATTCCCCATGTCGGAAATCAGTCTATTAATGACAGCAGCCATTAGTGCGGTGGAACCGGAAGCGGATAAATATTTACCGTTTTTCTCTGGCGTTCGCATTGGAAAGATTCCTATTGATTAAAACAAGATGGATTGCTAGATTGCAGTCTCAACCATCTTTCAATGAATTTATAAAGTTGGTTTCTCCTCGCGCTCACGCATTGTCTCTCTGCAGGGCGAAATTAAGTCGGCAAATCAAAATCAACGAGCGAAACGGTTCAAAAAGGAAACCCTTCGCGAAAATAAAGGGATTGTAATGAAGTCGATGAAATTCTTTTGTACCGCCGCGTCCATGGCGGTGTTATTAGCCGGATGTGGCGGCGGAAGCGATACGGCTTCCACGAGCTCGGGCAATTCAGCGGACACCCCGGCAGTCACTCCTGCGGCAAAACTGACAAAGCTCACCGGAACCGCAGCCACCGGCGCGCCCTTTGCCGGCGCCACGGTGAATGTGATCGATCAGAAGGGCACGGTGGTTGGCACGGGCACGACCAATGCCGACGGCAGCTACGCGATCACGCTCGCAGCAGACGCTGCACCGCCTTTCATCATTCAGGCGGTCCGCGATGACATGACCCTTTTCAGCGTTGTGCCGGACGCTGCGAATTCAACGATCAATATCACGCCAATTACCACGCTGATCGCATCGCGTTTATCCGTTTCCGGCGATCCGACCAAGCTTGCCACCGAATTGCAGGCAAATCCGTCCCTGGTCTCGACGACGACTGTCACGGCGAAGGTAAGCGAAGTCGTTCAGATATTGCAGCCACTGCTTTCCGCGGTCGGAACTACCGCCAATCCATTGACCGGGACATTCACAACCGATGGCACCGGCATGGATCGGGCACTGGATTCCCTGCTGATTTCCTTTACGCCGGCCACAGGCAGCAGCACCAATATTGAAATCGCGGTCAAGCAACAGAATACCGACGGCAGCCAGCCGCTCGCTCTGCAATTCACCAGCCAGGCAACGACGTTGCCGGCACTCGGCAGTGTCACGTCCGCCACGCTCATTCCCGCGGGCACGACGACCCTGATCGACGATCTGCTCAAGCGCCTTGCCGCATGCTATGCGCTGCCGGTAACGGAGCGTGTAGCCAACCCCGAGGCGATTACCGCATTGGCTTCGGACATCACCGCGTCTGCGTGCAAAACCGTATTCGTCAATAACGATCCAGCGAGTTACCTCAATAACGGCGACAGAATTGGCGGCGCGGATCGCGCAAAACCATTCAGCGGCATTTTCCGCAGCGGCGCGACAGGTTTGCAATTCGATCGGGGCGCCTATGAATTCACGCGCGCCAACGGCGATTTGGTGATTTCCTTCCGCACTGTCGATAGCCTGGGCGGAATACTGGATCAATCCGTAGTCGTGCGCAAAGCCGCGGCGGACGGCAAGCTTTATATCATCGGCAATCAATATGCCTATCCGGGAGCCGTGGCGGCCTATCACCAATTGCGCTCATTTATCAATCAGCCTTCTGCCGATCATTACAGTACGGGTTATGTGCTCACCGTGCCGAACGATGGGCGATTCAGCCGGGTGGTTGTCACCTCGCCGAAAGGGAAAACCATACCGCTCGTTCCCAGCGCCGGAAGTGGCAATCTCGTGATACCGGTAAATGGCACGCCGTCGGGCACGAATTTCGTGCGGGTTCGTGGCGAATTTGCGGATGCTTCCAATTCCGCTAATCCCGCTACCTATGAAACCACTCTGGCTTATGATCCGGACCGCCCAAGCAATGAGGAAATCGCGACTTTCGCCGCGAACAGCGTTTGGCGCTTTGATTATTATCTGGCCGGTAATTCGACAAGCACGCCGGACGCGACCCAGTCCTATCGAACGCAAGCCAGAGCGCTGACCATTCCCGAAATGAAATTGCGCGGTATGGCAACGCTCACCGATGACTTGCTGAATGGCATTAAGACGGAAAGCGCCAGTATTCTGAGGGTTCCGCTCGATAATTCCGACAGTGTTGTCACATTTTCCTGGACGGTGCCAGCCGGCGCGGTCCTGCCGACTTCCCTGCGCCTGTTCGGCCAGGGCCCGGCGACTACTACCAGCAGCGGCACTACGCGCGTACGCTTCGACGATGGCATTACCGTAAATAGCACCGCGCGCACCGGAAATGTGCCCTGCCAGGTACAGTCGTCGGGCGATAACCATTGCGCGCAGATCAATGGCGCTACGGTGTTTGCAAATGGATCCTTTGCAAACGGTTTCGACTTGCGTGGATCGGATGGCCCGGGCCGCACGTTCTCGCATTTCTACGCGACCTACAAGATCCTGCCTTAATTGCGATCGGCAGCACATCGCGCTTGAGCCCGTCCTTTCGTTCCTGGTAGTCGCAGGATGAAATAGACGGAGATGCAGGCGCAACACGGAAAGGCCGCTCCAGTGTTCGTGGAGCGGCCTTTCGTTCATTGGCAATGATTTTTCCTGAGCAGCGCCTTGGGACATGAGAGCAAGCGTGCGCTCGATGAACGCGCAGGGACGAAAAAAAACCCGCTCACGGGGAGCGGGTTAATCCATCCTTGGGAGGGTGGAGGAGACAGGCGTAAGAATAGCGGCTTGCCGTTCGGAATCAAAATTGCGATTTCGGATACCGCTCATGCGTTTCGTGAATGTCATTGCGCCGTCACCCGGCGCGCGGATCATGTCCCGGCCGAGATCTCGAAACGATCAAGGTCCGCGCGTCGCAACCCGGGCAGACTTCCGAGCCGCGGTGCGATGATCTTTGCAGCGCAACCGAATCCGAGCTGAACCATGTTCACCATGCCCCTGAACCTCGATGCCGCCCAGGAAATCGCCTCGGAATCCGGGCAGGACGAGGACTGGCTCGCTGCCGGCCGACGCAATCTGCGCAGCACGCTGCAAGCGCTGCTTCGCGAAGGCTTGCTGCCGGCGCAGCGTCTGTCCTGGCGCGGCGGCACATGCTGGCTGCCGCTGTCCGATGGTCTGCAGAGCGCTGCGCTACGCTTCAAGGGCCTGCACATCGGCCGCATCGGGGATTGCCGCCTCGATGGTCAAGTCTGGTATTACGCCGCCGGACGCGAGCCGCGGGAAATCCTCACCGGCGCGGCGCTGCTGGCCTGCGTGGCGCGCTCGCTTGCCGGCAATGTCAGCCCGGCGGCGCTGCGCCGGGTGCTGCGCGAGCTGGACAACAGCGTCGACAACGAGGCCGAAAGCCTGCGCCATCGCCGGCAATGGGGCCGGCAGCTGCGCCAGCGCTATTGCGCCGACGGCGCGCCTTTTCTGGCCGGGCTGCGGCGCGCAAGCGAGCCGAACCCGTCGCTGCTGCTGGAGCAATGGGGCACGGTCGGCCATCCCTGGCATCCGATGAGCAAGACCAAGCTTGGCCTGATGCCCGAAGAGGTGCGGGCGCTGTCGCCGGAATTCGGCGCACGGCTGCAGTTGCCGCTGGCGGCGCTGCGGCGCGATTGCGCGCGCATCGAAGCGCTGCCCGGCTGCGGCGACTACGCGGCCTGGTTTGCGCGCCAGTTTCCGCAGGCCTCGCAGCAATGGCGCGATGCGCTGCGCGCGGCCGGGCAGGGCGTGCACCTCGACGACTGGCTGCCGCTGCCGCTGCATCCGTACCAGGCACAGCATCTGGTGCCGCGCGAGTTCGCCGCCGAGATCGCAGCCGGCGAGGTTTTGCTCCTTGAGCAGGCGGCAATGCCGGCCATGCCTACCATGTCCTTTCGCACCGTCGTGCCCGATGGCTCGCCCCATGCGCCGCATGTGAAGCTGCCGGTGTCGCTGCGCCTGACCAGCGTGCAGCGCGCGGTATCGCCGAAGATCGCGACCATGGGCCCGCGCTTCACCGCGCTCCTGCGCCAGGTGCTGGAACGCGAAGCGGGATTCGATGGCAGGCTGGACATCATTCCCGAGGTCCTCGGCATGGTCTACGACGGCGCGGGCGCAAGCGACGAGCGTTCGCGCCATCTGTCTGTGCTCATGCGCGGCAACCCGATGGCGTTTGCGCAGAACGGCCTGTTTCCGCTGCCGGTCGGCGCGCTGTTCGCGCCTTCTCCCGTCGACGGCCGGCCGCTGGCGCTGGAGCTGGCACGGCTCGGCGAAGGCGACGGGCCGCAGGCGGCGCAAGCCTATTTCCGCCGGCATGCCGCCACCGTACTGAGCGCGGCACTCGGCGCCTATCTGCTGTACGGCATGGGTTTCGAAGCGCATCAGCAGAACAGCTTCATGCTGCTCGATCGCGACTGGCGCCCGGCGCGCCTGCTGCTGCGCGACTTCGGCGACCTGCGGGTGCACATGCCGACGCTGCGGCACGCCGGCCTGGACCTCGTGCCGTACAGCGCCGGCCATGCCTGTTTCGATACCGATGAGCCGGTGCGCGACAAGCTGCTGCACGCGATGATGCTGTGCCATCTGTGCGAACTCGGCCTGGCGCTTGCGCATGCCGCCGGCGAGGAGGAAGACGGGTTTTACCGCATCCTGCGTGAAGAAACCGAAAACGTGTTCGAGCGCCTGCGCGCGCGCGTGCCGGCGGCGCGCTGGGAAGCCGAGCGCGCCGCGCTGCTCGAAGGCGACTGGCCGGCGAAGTCCTTCCTGCGCATGCGCCTGCTCGGCACCTCGGATGATGTGCATGGGCGCATGCGCAATCCGCTGCGTGCGTGATGTGGTGGCATCGCGGAACGACCGGATCCTGCGTAGGTTGGGCTGACAAGCCCAACGGAACGTCGAACCCCCGCGGACTTCATTGTTGGGCTGCCTCCGTAGCTTGGGCTGCCAAGCCCAACACGAAGCCCGCTCCCGTGCGAACTCCCGTTGGGCTTCCTTCGTCAGCCCAACCTACGAACCATGCGCCTCGAATTTCCGTTGTCGATCCAGCCGGCGCTTGGCCAGCCAACCCAGTGTCGGCGCCTGTATCAGGATGCTGAAGATCACCGCGGCATAGGTTGCAGAGAGCAGGATGTCGCGGCCGTCAAAGGCGGGCAGCGACAACGCCAGCGCGATCGAAATGCCGCCGCGCAGTCCGCCCCAGGTCATTACCGGTAGCGTCACGCGCGCCACTTCACGCAGCCGCGGCGTGCCGAGTATCGGCGCGACGATGGATAGAAAGCGCGCCGCCAGCACGACGGCGACCGCGCCTGCTGCGATGCCAGGGTGCGACAACGGCAGCAGCAGCATTTCCAGGCCGATCAGCCCGAACAGCAGCAGGTTCAGCAATTCATCGAGCACGCTCCAGAAGCCGAACAGCCGCTCGCGCGTCTTGTCCGACATCGCTTCTTCCTTGGCGCGGTTGCCCACCAGCAGACCCATGCAGGCGACCGCGATCGGCGCCGACACCGACAGCGCTTCGGCCGCTGCATAGCCGGCGGTGGCCAGGGCCAGCGTGATCATGATTTCCACCGCATAGCTATCGACCGCGCGCAGCAGCAGAAAGCCGGCATAGCCCGCGCCGAGGCCGAAGGCCAGGCCGCCGAGCACTTCGCGCAGGAACAGCAGCAGCGTATGGCCGAGGTCGAAGGAGTCCGGCGAGGAAGCCACGCCGAGCAGCGTGATGAAGACGACCACGCCGGTGCCGTCATTGAACAGGCTTTCGCCGCTGATGCGGGTTTCCAGGCTTTCCGGCACACCGGCGCGTTTCAAAATTGCCACCACCGCGACCGGATCGGTCGGCGAGATCAGCGCGCCGAACACCAGGCACCATACCGGTGGCAAGCTCACGCCGGCTGCGCGGCACAGCAGCCAGAAACCGGCGCCAACGAGCATCGTCGATAGCACCACGCCGATGGTGGCCAAAGGAATCACCTGCCACTTCTCGGCAAGAATGGCGCCCATGCGGATATGCATGCTGCCGGCAAAGAGCAGCACGCCGAGCAGGCCATGCAGCAGCAGCTCGGGAAAGCGGATGCGCGCCATCGCATCGCCAAGGCCATCGGTCAAGCCCGGATACAGCTGCTGGGCGCCCAGGCTGATGAGTGAGGCCACCGTGGCGACCGCGGTGATGCCGATCGCATCGGGCAACCGGATGAAGCGGTAATTCACGTAGCCGAAGACAGCGACCAGGAAGATGACAAGGCTGACGAGCTGGAAGGTGTTCACTGTTGGTCGCCGCGAAAGGGGAAAAGGCAGTCTAGCGGCGCAGCGGTGCAGGGATGTTGCTCGGGTCGTTGCAGGATGCGTGTGAATGTGTACGTTAGAGGCTCGTAGGTTGGGCTGACGAAGGAAGCCCAACCTGGTCGCAGGCCGCGGACGGTTGGACGTTGGCCGGTAGGTTGGGCTGCAAGCCCAACATGCTCGCGGTCTGTTGGCGTGTGATGTTGGGCTTGTCAGCCCAACCTACGAAGACCGTTCCACCTTCCGCATCGCCACCGGCGCAAATCCATGATTCAAAGGCCCATGCCCGTGTCCGATGCGCACATCCGCGCCGGCCGCGATCGCCGCGTGCACATAGTCCTTCGCCCTTTGCGCCGCATCGTCAAGTGACGCGCCGAGCGCGAGATGGCAGGCCAGCGCCGAGGACAGCGTGCAGCCGGTGCCATGGGTATTGGCGCTTGGAATGCGCGCGGAAACCATGGCTTGCGGCTTCGCACCAGTCCGCGCCAGCAGGTCGACCATGCGCTCACCCGGCAGATGCCCGCCCTTCAACAGCACCGCCTGTGCGCCCAACGCCAGCAGCGCGGCCGCCGCTGCTTCCATGTCGGCTTCCTCTGCCACCGGCCGGCCGAGCAGCAGCGCCGCTTCATGCAGGTTAGGCGTGACCACGGCGGCCAGCGGAAACAGTTCCGAAACCAGCACCGCGACGGTCTCGCGCGCCATCAGCGCATCGCCGCTGGTGGCAACCATCACCGGGTCCAGCACCACATGCGCAAAACGATGGCGCCGCAATGCCGCGGCCACCGTGCGCACAGTCTCCGGGTCGTGCAGCATGCCAATCTTCACTGCATCCACGCCTATGTCTTCGGCCACCGCATCGATCTGCGCGGTTAGTATCGACGGCGCCAGCGGCGCGATCGCGCGCACGCCGCGAGTGTTCTGCGCAGTAATGGCCGTGATCGCGCTCATGCCGTAACAGCCGAGCGCGGCGAAGGTTTTCAGGTCGGCCTGGATGCCGGCGCCGCCGCCGCTGTCGGAGCCGGCGATGGTCAGCAGCCTGGGATAGGAAAAATGCGTTTCGGTATCGGAGCGCGCGGAAGATCGAGTCATCGAACATGCCTGGTGGAAGGGGAAGGACGCTTTACTTCATCGGAGGAAACAGCGTCAGCGCAAGCTTTGCGCGGATTCTAGCAGTCGGGTTTGATCCGGCGCGGCGCATGGGAACATTCGGGCCCGCCACTACTCGTATCGTCATGGCAAGCAACAACGGGCGAACTCCCTTTCCGGCGCCTGCTGCTGCGGGGTATGAATACCGGGCGAAGGCGGCGACGCCATCGCGGGCAAAACGGAAGACAACGGGCTATGAGACGATCCATGGACAAAATACTGCTATCCCGGCAATTGCCGAGGCGCACGATGGCGCTGGTGCTCGCTGGTGGCCGCGGCTCGCGGCTGGAAAGGTTGACGGACAAACGGGCCAAGCCCGCAGTGTATTTCGGCGGCAAGTTCCGCATCATCGACTTTGCGTTGTCGAACTGCCTGAACTCAGGCATACGGCGCATCGGCGTGGTCACGCAATACAAGTCGCATTCGCTCCTGCGCCACCTGCAGCGCGGCTGGAGCTTCTTGCGACCCGAAATGAACGAGTTTCTCGACCTGCTGCCGGCGCAGCAGCGGCTGAATGAAACGGACTGGTATCGCGGCACCGCCGACGCGGTCTACCAGAACCTCGACATCATCCGCGGCTACAACCCGGAATACATCGTGGTGCTGGCCGGCGACCATATCTACAAGATGGATTACTCGCTGATGCTGCTCGACCATGTCGAACGCGGCTCGGGCTGCACCGTGGGTTGCATCGAGGTGCCGCGCATGGAAGCGGTGGCGTTCGGCGTGATGGCAGTGGATGCCAAGCGCCGCGTCGTCGATTTCATCGAGAAGCCGCCGCAGCCGCCGGGCATGCCCGACAACCCGGACATCGCGCTGGCCTCGATGGGCATCTATGTCTTCAATGCCGATTACCTGTACCGGCTGCTGGAAGAAGACATCAACAATCCGAAGTCCAACCATGACTTTGGCAAGGACATCATTCCGCGCGTGGTGCGCGACGGCTCGGCCACGGCGCATCCGTTTTCCATGTCCAGCATTCCGCCGGCGCAATCGGCCGAGCATATTGCCTACTGGCGCGACGTCGGCACTGTGGACGCGTTCTGGTCGGCCAACCTGGATCTCACCGAGCCCAAGCCCGAGCTCGATATCTACGATCGTGAATGGCCGATCTGGACCAACCAGGAGCAATTGCCGCCGGCGAAATTCCTGCCCGATGAAAACGGCGTCAACGGCCGCGCGGTGAATGTGATGGTTTCGGGCGGCTGCATCGTGCATGGCTCCGACATCGACCGCGCCGTGCTGTTCTCCAGCGTGCAGGTGGAAACCGGCTGCACCATCCGCGAAGCGGTGATCCTGCCGCAGACCCGCATCGGCCGCGGCTGCCGGCTGACCAAGGTCGTCATCGACCGCGGCTGCGTGATTCCCGATGGCATGGTGGTGGGCGAGAATCCGCAGGAGGACAAGGACCGTTTCTTCCGCACCGAGAGCGGCGTGGTGCTGATCACCCCGGAGATGCTCAATACCCGGCCCATCGACACGCCAACGGCATGATGCGGGCGCTGCATGTCTGCGCGGAACTGTATCCGCTATTGAAGACCGGGGGCCTGGCGGATGTGACCGGCGCGCTGCCGGCGGCGCTGGCGCCGCTGGGCGTGGACTCGCGGGTGCTGTTGCCCGGCTTTCCGGCCATCCGCGCCGGCGTCGAAGATCAGCAGCCCGTTGCCGAAATCGGGCCGCGCTTCGGCACCGATGCGATCCGCCTGCTGCGCGGCCGGCTGCCGGGCAGCGGCATTCCGGCCTATGTGATCGATGCGCCGCAGCTCTACGACCGGCCGGGCAATCCGTATTCCGATGCCGGCAACCGTGCCTATGTCGACAACGATCGTCGCTTCGCGCTGCTTGGCTGGGTCGCGGCCTGGCTGGCCGACGGGCATGACGCCGACTGGCGGCCGCAGGTGGTGCATGGCCACGATTGGCATGCCGGCATGAGCATGGCCTATCTGAAGCAGCGCGAGCATCAGCGCGGCCGTCGTCTGGCTGGCACGCTGTTCACCGTGCATAACCTGGCCTACCAGGGCGTGTTCGACGGCGCGAGCTTTCCAATGCTGGGCCTGCCCGGCTATTTCTTCGATCTGTATGGCCTCGAGTATCACGGCCAGGTCTCGTTCATGAAAGCCGGGTTGTTCTATGCCGACAAGCTGTCCACGGTGAGCCCGACCTATGCGCGCGAGATCCAGCAGCCGGAGCAGGGCTGCGGCCTGGATGGTTTGCTGGCCTCGCGCGCGGGGGATCTGCACGGCATCCTGAACGGCGTCGACCCGGCGATATGGAGCCCGGCCACCGATACGTTGCTGCCCGCGAACTACGATGCCGACCACCTCGGCGGTAAGGCCGATTGCAAGCGCGCGCTGCAGCGTGAATTCGGCCTGCAGGAGCGCGAGGATGCGCTGCTGTTCACGGTGGTGAGCCGGCTCACCGAGCAGAAGGGCTTGCGGCTGGTGCTGGGCGGCTTGGAGGAAATGATCCGGCGTGGCGGCCAGCTCGCGCTGCTGGGCAGCGGCGACCCCGACATGGAAGCGGCATTTCGCGAAGCGGCCGCGCGCCAGCCCGATGCCATCGCGGTGCGCATCGGCTATGACGAAGCGCTGTCGCATCGCCTCATCGCCGGCGCCGACGTGATCCTCGTGCCCTCGCGTTTCGAGCCCTGCGGCCTGACCCAGCTCTACGGTCTGGCCTATGGCACGCTGCCGTTGGTGCATCGGGTCGGCGGCCTGGCGGATTCGGTGGTCGACAGCAGCCTGGAAAATCTGGCCGAGGATGCCGCCACCGGATTTGTCTTCGACCGTTTCGCGCAGGAAGCCTATGATGGCGCGTTGCGGCGCGCCTTCGCGCTGTTTTCGCGGCCCAATGACCGTTACCGGGTGCAGCGTTGCGCGATGCGTCAGCATTTCGACTGGAATGCCGCTGCCCGGCAATACCTGGACCTGTATCGACAGATCGCGGTGCCGGTATAGCACCCTGCCTCGACCCTACGAAAGACAACCATGGCACAACAAGACTTCGCCTATGACCGGCTCGCGCACGATGTGCACGACCTCATGCGTTCGATCTCCAACAAGCTGATCTACGCGGTCGGCAAGAACCCGGCCACCGCGCGCTCGCAGGACTGGCTGCATGCGGTCGAGCTCGCGGTGCGCGACCGCATGGTCGAAGGCTGGATGGCGACCAACCATGAAGCCGACCTCTCCGACGCCAAGCGGGTGTATTACCTGTCGATGGAATTCCTGGTCGGCCGCGCCTTCACCAATGCGCTGCTGGCGCTGGGCATCCATGACCAGGTGCGCGAAGCGCTGCGCGGCCTGGACGTGGACTTCGACTGGATCGTCGACAACGAGCCCGATGCGGCGCTGGGCAACGGCGGCCTGGGGCGCCTGGCCGCCTGCTTCCTCGATTCGATGGCCACGCTCGGTATCTGCGGCATGGGCTACGGCATCCGCTACGACTACGGCATGTTCCGCCAGCAGATCATCGACGGCGTGCAGGTGGAAAGCCCGGATTACTGGCTCACCGCCGGCAATCCATGGGAATTCCCACGGCCCGAGGTGCAGTACCGGGTGCGCTTCGGCGGGCGTATCGAGTACCAGGATGGCAGGCCGCGCTGGGTCGATGGCGAAGAAGTGCTGGCCATGGCCTACGACACCATCATCCCCGGCTATGCGACCAAGACCACCAACACGCTGAGGCTGTGGTCGGCCAAGGCCACGGCGGAGATGGACCTGTCGGCCTTCAATCGCGGCAATTACTTCGCCGCGGTGGAGGACAAGAACCATTCCGAGAATGTGTCGCGGGTGCTGTATCCCGATGATTCCACGCAGTCCGGGCGCGAGCTGCGGCTGCGCCAGGAATACTTCTTCGTCTCCGCCAGCATGCAGGACATGGTGCGGCGCCATCTGCAGAACGGCCATGGCCTGTCCTCGCTGCCCGAGCATGCGGCGGTGCATCTGAACGATACACACCCGGTGCTGGCAGTGCCCGAGCTGCTGCGCATCCTGATCGATGAGCATGGCATGCCATGGAATGAAGCCTGGCCGCTGGCGCAGCGGGTGTTTTCGTACACCAATCACACGCTGATGCACGAGGCGCTGGAAACCTGGCCGGTGGACATGCTGGGCCGGCTGCTGCCGCGCCACCTGAACCTGATCTTCGACATCAATGCCGACTTCCTCGGCGAAGTGAACAAGCGCTTCGGCGTGGACGTGGAGCTGATGCGCCGCATCTCGCTGATCGACGAGCATGGCGAGCGGCGCGTGCGCATGGCCTATGTCGCGGTGGTGGCCAGCCACAAGATCAACGGTGTGTCGCGGCTGCATTCCGAGCTGATGACGCAATCGATCTTCGCCGACTTCGCGCGCGTATTCCCGGAACGCTTCAACAACAAGACCAATGGCGTCACGCCGCGGCGCTGGGTGGCGCAGGCCAATCCAGCGCTGTCGGCATTGATCGATGCGCGCATCGGCCGCGACTGGCGCCGGCACCTGGAGATGCTGTCGCAATTGAAGCCGCTGGCCGGCGACGCCGCCTTCGCCGCCGAATTCCGCCATGCCAAGCGCAGCAACAAGCTGCGCCTGGCCGAGCGCATCCAGGCGCAGTTCGGCGTCATGCTGAACCCGGATTCGCTGTTCGACGTGCAGGTCAAGCGCATCCATGAATACAAGCGGCAGTTGCTGAACCTGCTGCAGGTGATTGCGCGCTACCACCGCATCCTCGCCGATCCGCAGGCCGACTGGGTGCCACGCACCGTGCTCTTTGCCGGCAAGGCCGCTTCGGCGTATCACAACGCCAAGCTGATCATCCGGCTGATCAATGACGTGGCCGCGAAGATCAACAACGATCCGCGCATCGGCGACCGGCTCAAGGTGGTGTTCATGCCGAACTACAGCGTGAGCCTGGCCGAGCTGATCATCCCGGCGGCGGACCTGTCCGAGCAGATTTCTACCGCCGGCACCGAGGCTTCCGGCACCGGCAACATGAAGCTGGCCCTGAACGGTGCGCTGACCATGGGCACGCTGGACGGCGCCAACATCGAGATCATGGAGCAGGTCGGCGAAGAGAACATCTTCATCTTCGGCCTGACCGCGCCGCAGGTGGCCGATTTGCGCGCGCACGGCTATGCGCCGCGGCAGCTGTATGAATCGAACCCCATGCTGCGCGAGGTGCTGGACGCGATCCGCGACGGCGCCTTCTCGCCGGGCGAGCCGGGGCGCTACCAGCAGATCTACGATCTGCTGGTGAACTTCGGCGACCACTACCTGCTGCTGGCCGACTTTGCCAGCTACGTGGAAAAGCAGGACGAGGTCGACGCGCTGTACCGGCAGCAGGATGAGTGGACGCGGCGCTCGATCCTGAACGTGGCCGGCATGGGCGTGTTCTCGTCGGATCGGACCATTGCAGAGTATGCGGAAGAGGTATGGCATGCGAAGCCCTTGAAGCTGTGATGGCGCGATGCACTCGATGCGGTTCGATGATGCGTAGGTTGGGCTGACAAGCCCAACATTGGGCGTCCACGGCCCGCGTGAATGTTGGGCTTGTCAGCCCAACCTACAAAATCTCGCCCGCTCCGGAACTTTCCCCCGCGCCTTGCGGGTCTACACATGGTCGATCCGACATCCATTGCAAGGAGGCCATCATGACTACCGAGAAGACCCGTCTGCAGAAGTCCAACACGCCGACCGAAGCTGAAAAGAAGGCGCATCAGAACAAGCAGAGCGGCCGGGAAGCCGCAAGCCATACCAAGGCTTCCACCAACAAGGGCGCAGGCGGCGGCGCCAAGCAGAAGCACAACGGCTGATGCCGCATCCGGCGCGCCGCAGGCAGGGCGCGCCGGTCTCGTCTTCGCGGCCAGCGCCAACTTACGGCCCGCTCCCCGATCCGCAGCACCCTGCACCACCGCAAACCCGCACTACAAATTCCCTGCGAGCGTGCAACGCATTGGTAAAATGTCCAGCCGCTCCAACCCTTCCGTCCTGACACCATGCGCACCGACACCACACTCGCCATCCGTCGCAGTGACTATACCGAGCCGAATTACCTGGTCGAAACCGTTGAACTCGGCTTCGATCTCGATCCCACTGATACCCGCGTCGCTGCGCGCCTGACGCTGCGCCACAATCCCGACGGCCGTGCGAACGACATCGTGCTGGTCGGCGATGACAGCCTGGAACTGGTGCAATTGCGCATGAATGGCAAGCCGCTGTCGCGCCGCGCCTACCGCCTGGCCGACAACGAGTTGCGCATCCCGAACGCGCCCGAGGAAGCGGTGCTCGAGATCGAGACCGCGCTCAAGCCGGAAGCCAATACGTCGCTGATGGGCCTGTACGTGTCCAACGGCAATTTCTTCACCCAGTGCGAAGCCGAGGGTTTCCGCAAGATCACCTTCTTCCCGGACCGCCCGGACGTGATGGCGAAGTACAAGGTGATGCTGCGCGCGAACCGCGAGCAATACCCGGTGCTGCTGTCCAACGGCAACCTGATCGAAGAAGGCGACCTCGGCGACGGCCGCCACTATGCGCTGTGGGAAGACCCGTTCCGTAAGCCTTCCTACCTGTTTGCGCTGGTGGCCGGCAAGCTGGTGTGCCAGGAAGAGCGCTGCGCTCTCGCCGACGGCCGCGAAGCGCTGCTGCAGGTCTGGGTGGAAGAAGGCAATCTCGACAAGACCCAGCATGCGATGGAATCACTGAAGAACAGCATCCGCTGGGATGAAGAACGCTTCGGCCTGGAGCTGGACCTGGATCGCTTCATGATCGTCGCCGTCGGCGACTTCAACATGGGCGCGATGGAAAACAAGGGCCTGAACATCTTCAACACCAAGTACGTGCTGGCCAATCCGCGCATCGCCACCGATTCCGATTACGCCAACATCGAAGCCGTGGTCGGCCATGAATACTTCCACAACTGGACCGGCAACCGCGTCACCTGCCGCGACTGGTTCCAGCTGTCGCTGAAGGAAGGCCTGACCGTGTTCCGCGACCAGGAATTCTCGGCCGACATGGTCGGCACCGACAGCGGCCGCGCGGTCAAGCGCATCGACGATGTGCGCGTGCTGCGCCAGGCGCAGTTCCCCGAAGATGCCGGCCCGATGGCCCACCCGGTGCGGCCGGACAGCTATCTCGAGATCAACAACTTTTACACGGTGACGATTTACGAGAAGGGCTCGGAAGTGGTGCGCATGTACCAGACGCTGCTGGGCCGCGAGGGTTTCCGCAAGGGCATGGACCTGTACTTCGAACGCCATGACGGCCAGGCCGTGACCTGCGACGACTTCCGCGCCGCGATGGCCGACGCCAATGGCCGCGACCTGACGCAGTTCGAGCGCTGGTACAGCCAGGCCGGCACGCCGCGCGTGCGCGCCGAGACCCGCTACGACGACGCTTCGCGCATCTATGAGATCACGCTGTCGCAATCCTGCCCGCCGACACCGGGGCAGAAGACCAAGCTGCCTTTCCATATCCCGGTGAAAATCGGCCTGCTTGATGCGCAGGGCCGCGATCTGCCGCTGGTGTTCGAGGGCGACCTGAGCGAAGCGCCGACCACCCGGGTGCTGGAGCTGACTGAAGCCAGCCAGACCTTCCGTTTCACCGGCATCTTCGGCGAGCCTGTGCCTTCGCTGCTGCGCGATTTTTCCGCGCCGGTGATCCTGGAATACGACTACAGCGACGACGACCTCGCCTTCCTGATGGCGCATGACAGCGACCCGTTCAACCGCTGGGAAGCCGGCCAGCGCCTGGCCACGCGCCATCTGCTGGCATTGACGCGCGCGGTGCAGGAATCGCGGCCACTCGAGGAAGCCGCGCCGGGCGTGGCCACCTTCATCGAAAGCCTGCGCGCCATCCTGAACGACACCACGCTCGATGCGGCTTTCCGCGAAGTCGCGCTCACGCTGCCTTCCGAAGGCGTGCTGGCCGAGGAGATGGATGTCATCGATCCGCAAGCCATCCACGCCGCGCGCCAGTATCTGCGGCGCATGCTGGCGCGCACGCTGCGCAACGACCTGGTCGCAGCCTGCAACCTCAACGCCACCACCGGCGCTTACAGCCCCGATGCGGCCTCGGCCGGCAAGCGTGGTTTGAAAAATGTCGCGCTGCTGTACCTGGCCGAGCTGGACGACACTGACAGCCATGCAATGACGCAGGCGCAATACGACCGCGCCGACAACATGACCGACCGCATCGCCGCCTTGATGGGCTTGGTCAACAGCAGCGCACCGGGCAAGGCCGATGCGCTGGAGCGCTTCTATACCGAGTTCGAAGGCGAAGCGCTGGTGATCGACAAGTGGTTCTCGCTGCAGGCCAGCGCTCGCACCACGCATGTGCCGGATGTGCGCAGGCTGATGAAGCACGAAGCCTTCAACCTGAAGAATCCGAACCGCGCGCGCAGCCTGATCTTCAGCTTCTGCAACGCCAACCCGGCGCGCTTCCATGCGCCCGACGGCAGCGGCTACGAGTACTGGGCCGAGCAGGTGATTGCGCTCAACGCCATCAATCCGCAGGTCGCCGCGCGCCTGGCGCGCACGATGGACCGCTGGCGCAAGTACGACCGCCTGCTGGCGCAGCTGATGAAGAAGGCGCTGCAACGCGTGGCCGAGGCGCCGAAGCTGTCCAAGGACGTGCTCGAAGTCGTGACCAAGGCGCTCGCCGATAACTGATCCGAATTTCTCAACAGGAAAGACCACAATGAAACGCATCAGCCTTACCCAGCACCTGATCGAAGAACAGCGGCTGCACAACAACATCCCCGCCGAACTGCGCCTCCTGATCGAGGTCGTCGCACGCGCCTGCAAGACCATCAGCCACGCGGTCGGCAAGGGCGCGCTGGGTGAAGTGCTCGGCAGCGCCGACAGCGAGAACGTGCAGGGCGAAGTGCAGAAGAAGCTGGACATCATCTCGAATGACATCCTGCTGCAGGCCAATGAATGGGGCGGCCACCTGGCGGCAATGGCGTCCGAGGAAATGGAAACCATCCATCCGATCCCGAACCGCTACCCGATGGGCGAATACCTGCTGCTGTTCGATCCGCTCGATGGTTCGTCCAACATCGATGTGAACGTATCGATCGGCACGATCTTCTCGGTGCTGAAGGCGCCGGCGGGCATGAGCGCGCCGAACGAGCAGGCCTTCCTGCAGCCGGGCAGCCAGCAAGTTGCCGCCGGCTACGCGGTGTACGGCCCGCAGACCGTGCTGGTGCTCACCACCGGCAATGGCGTGCAATCGTTCACGCTGGACCGCGAGATGGGTTCCTGGGTGATGACGCAGCGCGAGGCCAAGATCCCGGAGGACACGAAGGAATACGCGATCAATGCCTCGAACGCGCGCCACTGGTTCGCGCCGGTCCAGCGCTATGTCGACGAAATGAACGCCGGCAAGACCGGCCCGCGCGCCAAGGATTTCAACATGCGCTGGATCGCCTCGATGGTGGCCGACGTGCACCGCATCCTGACCCGCGGCGGTATCTTCATGTACCCGGCCGACGCGCGCGACCCGGACAAGCCGGGCAAGCTGCGCCTGATGTATGAAGCCAATCCGATGGCCTTCATCGTCGAGCAGGCCGGCGGCGCGGCTACGAACGGCAAGGAGCGGATTCTCGATATCCAGCCGACCAGCCTGCATCAGCGCGTGGCGGTGTTCCTGGGGTCGAAGAATGAAGTGGACCTGGTGACGGGGTATCACAACGAAGCCTGATCGCTTCTTGTCCCCTGACCGCCTGTCGCCGGTGCTTGTCGCCCGTCAACAGATAAGGCTGGCAGGACGCGCAGATTTCTTGTTAGAATACGCGCCTTCGCTGATGTAGCTCAGTTGGTAGAGCAACTGATTCGTAATCAGTAGGTCGGAGGTTCGATTCCTCTCATCAGCACCAGTAGATTTAAACATTTAGCCCAACCCGCAAGGTTGGGCTTTTTGTTTCTTGGTCCTCTTCATTCAAGTGTGCCCGCTGTGTATGTTTGAGGCGCTCTTCATTGCGCACCAGTCGTCGAAGCCACGCCGTCCAGCCAAAGCCTTGTTCGACGACTCAGCGGCGCTTCAGCAATACAAAACCGCGTTTGGCTTGCGTACATCTGACTACCAGCAGCTCAATTCCATGCCTGGCTTGGCAAGTCGTCGCCGGTATCGCTTTGGTCGACGAGCGCGACCTCGATAAGCTCCTCATTTATACGCTGAAGCGTAAGCAAAATTCCAATAGCGTTAGTTGCAGATGCAAAGGCCCGCTATGCGTTTCCGTAACGTTTTTGTAGAATCCAGGAAATTAATTACAAAAATGAGAACATGAATAAAGGGAGCTGGCGCTTTGGCGCCTGGATCGTTGTGCTTGCGCTGAGTGCATGCGGGGCGCCGAAATACACGATCGACGATGGCAGGAAAGTCAACGAGGAGCTTCTACGCAACATACGTACCTATGGCGCTGCTGAGACGGCGCTGCGACCGGCCATTCAGCGCAGTGCGCAGCTCAAGGATCCTGGTTGCGACAAGCAGTGGGAATTGCCGATATCTGTTGCTTCCAGCGCCGCTTATGAAGAGAACGACCGCGTGGCATGGGTGCGCGGGCTGGGAGTGGATGAGCGCCTTACCGTGATCGCGGCCGTTCCCGGCTCCGGCTTTGCCCCCGGCGACAAGCTTGAAGCTATCGATGGCTATAGCAGGCGCGATGCCGCGAAGATGAGCGCTTATCTCACCGAAAAACGGGATGACGGCAAGCCCTTTCCCGTTACGCTGGCTGGAGGCAGGACAGTCCCGCTCCAGCCCTTCCAGGTATGTCGTGGCCATGTGTTTCTTGCGGTACCCAATGCGCCGAAGCTGCAGGATTATCACTGGTTGATGAGTGTGCATCCTCTGGAAACCGTTCAGGAGCCGCCTACGGAGGACGAAGCGCTGTGGATGGTGTTGTGGACGCAGGGCCTGTCCGAAGAAGGCGGCGCGCGCATGAAGCTTTACCACTACGGCACCAAGATAGCCGGCAAGGTCTACAGCCTCGCGACGCTGGTCAGCGGCGTGAAGGGCGTAGCGATGGCGGCTGAGACCGCGGTCAAAGCGGCGCAGACAGCCGCGGCCAACGCAATCAGTGACGCGCTGCGCAAAAAGCTCATGGACGAGGCCGCTGAGATCGCGCGCAACCAGGTCCGCGACCAGCTCAGTGTCGTCGTCCGGCATGTCAGCCAGCAGCAGGCGATGACGACGATGGAGATCGCGGCTGCCAATCGCGGTGCGCTTTCCGGCGTGGCATGGATTGCCGGCACAACGTTTGACCAGGCCGATGCCTGGGCTTTCCAGCGAATGATTGCGCTGAACGCCGATCCGCTTGCGGCTTTCACGCTGCATCAGAAGCTGATTGATCTGAGCCTCCCGGCCAATGCCTTCGTGTTTGACAAGGAGCGCCTGGCGGCAGTGTCAAGGCTGGCAGAGGCGCAGGGCAAGGGTGAAGACGCGGTCGCGATACTTAACGGTGTGCGTCCCGATACGCTGCAGCTCAATGTTGCCGCCATGCCGCTGGCATCGGCCGGCGATTCCCTCGGCATCTTCGGCGCCGATGCCGAGGCTGCGCCGAGGCCGCAAATTTTTGGCTTTGTCGACGCGCTGCTCGACATGCCGCTCGAATCTGCGTCGACCAACTAAGCCATCTTCCAATCAATCATCACAAGGAAAGCAGCATGAGGATCTCCGTGACCGTTGCGCCAGCTGCGCTTGTTGCAGCGCTGCTTTGCAGCGTATCCGCTCAGACGCAAGCGGAAGACGCGCAAGTTTCCGCAGCCGCGGTGAGTGCACCAGCGTATTCTCAGAAGGCTTGCATGCAGGCTACGGACAAGGCTTCCAGCCTGGATCTGAAGGCAGCCACTGCGCAGGCTGAACACAAAGAGTTGCAGGAGGTCGCCGGGTTGTACCAGCAGGCCGCTTCAGCATGGGGCCTG
Organism: Noviherbaspirillum pedocola; assembly: GCF_016632335.1. Taxonomy (GTDB): domain Bacteria; phylum Pseudomonadota; class Gammaproteobacteria; order Burkholderiales; family Burkholderiaceae_D; genus Noviherbaspirillum_A; species Noviherbaspirillum_A pedocola. The sequence goes on along the minus strand of NZ_JAEPBG010000014.1, from coordinate 32,831 downwards.
GCCGTGGACAACTGCGAAGGTCGCGCACAGGAACGCGCCAAGCGCAATCTCGCCGACTCGGAAAAGGTATTGGCTTCGGTGTCGGAGCTGCAGGGTAGCGGACCGCAATGCGAGTCAACCCAGAAGGATGCCGCGGCCCTGAACGGGCTGGCGAGGCAGGCTGCGGATGACAAGCGCTATGCGGATGCATCGGTGCTGTATCGCAAGGCGGCTGACATGTGGGACATCGCGAGCGAGCGCTGTTCTGGCAGTCAGCAGAAGCTTGCAGCCAACCGGCGCGCCCAGAGCGAGACCGATGCCTACAATGCTGAATACTGCGTACCGGTATATGAGCAGGCGCGCGAACAGACACAGCGACTGAAATCGATGTCGTCCGGCTTGTCCGCGGCAGAGAAGAAGGAATTGTCGAGTAAAACGGAAATCGCCTGGCGCGAGGCGGGTGCGAAATGCAGGGGCGCAGCTGTGGACATTGCGCTCAACAATGCGCAGGCGCTCGCAAAGGAACGCGGCACGCCGCTACCGCCAGGATCGTACGTGCCGACCGCGCCGGCAAAAGCGGCTGTCACCGCTACGCCGGTGCAGCTTGCTGCCCAGCCAGCACCGATTTCGCAGCCGCCAAAGGAAGTGGACGCCAGCGCAGGCGATACCCGCTTCACCGGTAAGTTCACGCTGGACCCGGACGGCAAGACCTATTCGGGAATTGGCCGCGTTTCCTGGACTAATGGTGACGTCTATGAAGGGAGCCTGGCACGTGGGCACCGCGAAGGCCGCGGCAAGTTCACCTGGCCCAGCGGCCAAGTCTATGACGGCGAGTGGCGCGGCGATGCGCCGAACGGGCAAGGCGTGATGAAGTTTGCCAATGGCAACCGCTATGAGGGGACCATCGTGAATGGCGTTCCGAACGGCAGCGGCAAGATGGAATATGCCAACGGCGATTCCTATTCCGGCGACATGATCGATGGCGTGCCCAGCGGCCGCGGCACCTTCTTCTGGAAGAGCGGTGACCGGTACAGCGGGCAGTGGAAGGCCGGGCTGAAGGAAGGCAATGGCACCTTCAGCTGGAGCAACGGCGACCGCTGGGAAGGCGTCTACCGCAATGACCAGCAGACCGATGCTGGTAAGCTGATCCGCCGCAGCGAGCAGGCGCCAGAAGTGGCCACGCGAACCACCACCCGGTCAACGCAGTAAGCCTGCCAACGAGTATCCGCCATGATGGTTAGAGCGGTTCGGCGCAATAGAGCTAAGTGAAGGTGAATCGCCGCCAACCGATTCGTCATCAGTAAATCAGCGATTCGATTCCTTTCATCAGCACCATGGGATGTAAAAAGCCCAGCTCGCAGAGCTGGGCTTTTTGTTTGACCACCGCCGGCATTCGGCCACGCCAGCGGCATCAACTTCCTTACCAGGTATAGTTGCCGTAAGTCGGACTCCCCACCACGTTAATCGGCTTAGCCGCATTGGCGATATACGCATCCACATCCGCCTGCAGCAGCAACCGCTGCGCCTTCAGCGCATTCGCCGCCGCCGTCCGCGCCGCAACCAGACCGTTATGGTCCCCATACCGCTCGGTCAATGAAGGCCGCGTATCGCCTATCGTCGTGCGTGCCGCTGCAGTCGGTGCAAGCACGATCGACGACCCGGTCGACTCGCACCCATCCGTGCCATCCGCCTTGCCGCCAAAGTTGGCCGAACGCAGATTCCAGCCCGTATTGGTCGCCGTCGGCGCGACCATTTCCGGCGGGCGGATGCCCGCAACGTCATTGCCATCCGTATCCACCTTGGACACGAAGTTCGGGTAGTACTTGCCGGTCGGCTGCGGCGGATACACATCCAGGATGCCGTTGTTGGCCCGGGTGCCGAAGTTGAACAGGTTGCGCACCGTCACTAAACCGGAATACAGCGCGTTCGGTATCGTCGGCCAGCCCAGGTCGGCTTGCGGCACGGTGCCGATGCCGATAGGCGAGTACGGGCCTGTGGTGGCGAAGGCGGCGGTTTTCGCGGTGGCGCTGGGCACGGCGCTAGGCGGCGGCGGAGTGCCGTCTACCCATTGGTCGAGGTCGACGAACAGCGCGCGCAGCACCGGGTTCGGGTCGACGCCGCTGCCGAACTGGGTGCATGTCGTCGGCGCGGCGGTCGTGGTCGACGCATTGCCGTGCTGGCTGCCGGCGATGTAGTAGTTGCGCACATTGGTCGGCTCAGCCACGTCGGCGCCGGTGGCCGGGTCGGTGGTCAGGAGCGAGCCGGCCTTGACCCAGTATTCATTGCCGGAAATGACGTTCATCACCATCGGGCAGGTGCCGGTGGCGCTGCAGCGCACGTTGCGGCCGTCGGTCTTGCCGGTGAGCGGGTCGGTGGTGGTGGTGTACGAGAACGGGAACAGGGCCTCCGCATTCAGGTGATTCTGGCGGTTGCGTTCGGTGCGGCCGTTCTGGGCGAAGCGGACATTCATGCCAAGGCCATTGCCGCCGCCGATCCAGTTGAATACGCCGTCGAACACCTTCTTGCCGTTGGTGTCCTGGTTGAAGCCAAGCCAGACGAAGTCGTTCATGAAACGCGCCGGCTGCGATAGCGACCAGGACAGCGCGCGGTCGAGCTTGCCAGCCAGCGGGTTGGCAGTGCCAACACTGTCAGCCTGCGCATTACGCAGGAAGGACACGAAATCGCGTTGCGCGGCAAAGCCGATGCCGGCGACATACGGGTCGATCGCGGTATAAGTCAGCTCGTAGATCCAGCTCTGCTGGAACGCCGCATTGCCGGCTAAGGCGATGGTGTTCGGGCCGGTCCAGGACCAGTCGGTCGATGGCACGTCGACCGGGGTGTCGGTCAGGTAATGGCGCCTGGTCAGCTTGGCCTTCGTGGTGTCGGTGCTGGCGGTCTTGTAATAGGTGGTGAAGCTGGTGGTGGTGGCATTGTCGATGACAATGTATTCGTAGCTCGGCCCGGTAATCGAGGAGCCATCTGCATTCTTCGCGACCGGCAGCGTGATTTTCAGCGTGTCCGGATTGGTGTCGGCCGAGACTTCGCCATCCCAGCCGGCCCAGGCCATGGTGTAACCCTGGTTCATCAGGAAGCCGGTGCCGGCATCGGCGGCGGTGGTCGGGTTGTTGCCGCCGGCGGATTGGTTGAACGAGCCGAATACCTTGCTGCCGCGGTTATTGACTTCAAAGAACAGCTTGCGATTGCCCTTGCTGGCATCGACTGGCGTCAGGATATAGAAGTCCATCGAATATTCGACCAGGCCCTGGGCATTGCGCGGCGCCAGCGCGATGTCGGTAATGACCGCGTTTTTCGGATCGCTCGGATCGAGCGTGCCGGTGGCGGTGCCACGGATCTTGCGATAAGCGCCGACCGTGCCGAAAGTCTTGCCGCCGAAGGTTACGTCTTCACTGGTGGTGGAATTGATCGTGATCTTCGTAATGCCGGATTTGCTGGCTTGGGCTTGCTGCTGCGTGGCTGGGGGATTGGTGGCGGTGCTGCTGGGCGGGGTGCTGTCGTCATCGCCGCCGCAACCGGCGAGCAGGGAAAGGGGCACGAATGCGGCCACGGCAAGGCCGCGCCGCGAGGGACGCAGTTTCATGTTTTTGTCTCCTTAAATTGTCGGTTTTATTTTTATTGTCGGCTCAGTATGTGCTTCGGCAGGAAGTGCGACAAGCGAAAAGCCTTGTTAATTTGTAACGTAAATAATCGGGGAAATGGAGTGGATTTACAGAAATAACGAAGCGTACTTCTGTGGGATATAGCGATCTCTCCATCGCTGAATTAAAGACTGCGGATGCAATGGACTTAACGCGCGGCGCGGAATGATGCGTATCCAGGGAGACGGGTGAGCTTGTGCCCATTCCGTGCCCGACGACGCCGCTTCAGGGATTTGCTCGGTAATGTCGGAGCGATGGGCGCCCTGGCAGGCGTTTTTTGTGAGCGTGGCCGTGCATTTCGCTCGGGCCCGACATAAGACCGCTTCCGAGCACTTCTGAACGCGCGTTGCTCCCTAAAGTTTGGCGGTAACTATCCGTTATTCGTGAGAGATGATTTGCTGTAAGTGTGCCCGGGCTATCAATACACACCTTGGAAAACGCAATTGTTGAATCGATCTACCCAGTCACTGGCAGCCTGGGCAGTTGCATCCACATGGAAGTGGACGGTGGCAGCCGCCGCCCTGTCGCTGGCACCTGTTGCCGCGCGGGCGGATGCCCAGAGCGTAAGCAGCTTGGCAGACCTGCCAATGGAGCAGTTGCTGACGATGGAAGTCTATAGCGCCTCCAAGTTTGCTCAGAGTCTGAGCGAGGCGCCGACGGTGGCCAGCGTCATCACGGCCGAGGACATCCGCAATTTCGGCTGGCGCACGCTGGGCGAGGCGCTTGCCAGCGTGCGTGGGCTGTATGTGACTAGCGACCACAACTACGATTACCTCGGCGCCCGGGGCTTCCTGCGTCCGGGCGACTACAACACCCGCTTCCTGTTGCTTATCGACGGCTACCGCGTCAATGACGCGGTGTATGACCAGGCGCCCATCGGCAGCGATTTTCCGCTTGATCTCAAACTGGTGGAGCGCATCGAGTATGTGCCTGGCGCCGGTTCTGTCATGTATGGCTCGAATGCCTTTTTTGGCGTCATCAACGTGATTACCAAGTCCGGGCGCAGCCTGGCAGGCACGCGCGCCGGCATAGACATCGGCACTTTTGGTGAGCGCCGCGCCCGTGCCAGTTATGGTTGGGAGACCGCGTCGAAGCAGCGTTTCACGCTTGCCGTGTCCGATAGTCAAGTGCGTGGCCGGGACTAGTACTATCGCGAGTTCGACCAGCCCGGAAACAATCATGGCGTGGCCACCGGCCTCGATTACGATCGCGCGAAGAAACTGATGTTCAAGGCGGAGGCCGGCGACCTAACGCTGACGGCCCTGTATGCCAGCCGCGACAAAGGTATTCCGACCGCGTCATTCGGGCAGGTATTCAATGATTCGCGTTCACATACAGTGGATCTGCAGACGGCGTTGAAGCTGGATTATCAGACCGCGCTGGATAGCCGCACGACCGCGTCCTTCAGTGCCTACCTGGGCCGGCATGACTATGAAGGCACCTATGTCTACGATGCGCCGCTCGGCGAAAACACGGATGGCTCCCGCGCCCGCTGGTGGGGAGGCGAGGCGAAGCTAGTCAGTACGGCGATTGCCCGGCACAAGCTTGTCACCGGGCTGGAATACCAACTGGACTATCAGATCAGGCAGTACAACTACTACCCCGATCCGCTGCAGGTGACGCTGGACGACCGGCGCCATCGCTACCGGGTCGGAGTCTACCTGCAGGACGAGATCACCCTGCGCGACGACCTGTTGCTGACAGGGGGTTTGCGCTACGACGCACTGAGCACGGTTCAAGCCAACGTCAGCCCTCGCCTGGCGCTGATCTACAAGGCGACCGAAGCGACCACCGTGAAGGCCATCAGCCGCAATGCAGTCTCGCCACGGGTCGGGTCACTGGCATGGAAGCACTACTACGCTGGTCCAGCGCGGAACTGGGAACGGTAAGCCCGGCGGAATTCATCCCTGTCGCTGAGCAATGCGGACTGATCCAGGAAATCGGCCTCTGGGTGCTGCGCACTGCCTGCGCACAGATGGCGCAATGGAGCCGCAAGGGTTTCGGACAGCTCACCGTTTCAGTGAATCTCTCGACGCGCCAGATGCACAACGGCGATCTGCTGCGCGACGTGCTGCACATACTCGACAGCACAGGGCTGCCACCGGCACGGCTTGAGCTGGAAATCACGGAATCCCTGCTAATGGAAAAAGTCGAGGAAAACGTCGTTCTTCTCAAAACGCTGCGCGCCTGCGGCATACAGCTCGCCATTGACGACTTCGGCACCGGCTATTCCTCGTTTGCCTATTTGAAGCGTCTTCCCATCGACCGGATCAAGATCGATCGCAGCTTCATTCAGGACATCGGACGTGACGGGGAAAATGGCGCCATCGTCACAGCCATCATTTCCATGGCGCACGAGCTCGACATGCAAGTCGTTGCCGAAGGGGTGGAAGCCGAGGCGCAAAGGCAGTTCCTGCTGCGCGCGCAATGCGACATCATCCAGGGTTACCATTTGGCCCGCCCTATGCCTGCCGATACGGCAGAAGCCTCCCTTCAATCTTTCTTGCCTGTTTCAGCCGCTGGGCTTCAGGACTGATCCTGCATGAATAGGGGTTGGGGACGCGCTTGAACCTTAGTCCTTCTGCTGTACCGTCAAGCCGGTCTCATCCGATGCAATGAAGGCTATCAAGGCTGACTTTTTGCTGCTTGGCGCGCGTTTCTGCAATGCCTGGTTACCCATTTCCCTGGTATGCAGGAATGTCGGGGGGAGGGCGAGCGCATGAACGGCTTAGCAATAATGCGCGTGGCTTGGCAAGCTTGCGCAAATGTCGAAGCTATCGAGACGCCTGGCAAGCGGTGTTTTCCAATTTCCTCAAGCCATCAGAGACTGCACCATATAATTCAAAAAAGAAATTTGCATTTATCCAATTCATTTTAGATAATTCACCCGACTTTTTTGCCCTGGTAGGTAAATAGTCATTTCAAACCCGCGTGTCGTAAGGCATGCGGGTTTTTCTTTTCCGGTTTCATGTCGTTTTCAAAAACCACATGAAACGTATGAAATACGCTTCCTATTAATGCATGTGTTATGCAAGGGTGTTCTTATTTACATTCGCATTGCCATCGCCTATTTTGCTGAACTCAGATGCAATGTCTTTTATCCCGCGTACCGAAAGGAAGGCGGGAATTTTTTTGTCTGATGCAAACGACACCGTAGGATTTTCATAGCGAAAGACGGCACTGTCACCGCGTGCCTGCGGCATGAGAGGATTTCTGATGCTGTCATCCACACCATTCATCGGACAAATAACAGCTATCTCGAATCAGAATTTTCTTTGCAGCGGCGAAATCACTATAGTTGCACCTGTCTCCTCCACCCTCCCAAGGATGGATTAACCCGCTCCCCGTGAGCGGGTTTTTTTTCGCCCGGATTTGCCGCGTGCCGATATTGCTGTTGACGACGATCGCTATTTCAGCGAAATGCAACGACTGTCTTTTCGGATGTAACGAGTTGCAAGAATGCTTGGCCGCGTTCCGGCTCGACAGTATTCTTGCGCCTGTCTCCTCCACCCTCCCAAAGGATGGATTCACCCGCTCCCCGTGAGCGGGTTTTTTTTGCCCGCGAAAACGCACGTGGATTGGCTGACAGCGTGAGGGAATGCATGCTCCTCCCGTCCGTTCGCAGAAAAGTTCACATCGGCATTGCCGCTCCAGAAAACCGGTGTTAGAATTGCGGCCTCCAAACGCGCAAGGGAACAGCGGCGCGAAGGAAACAGTCAAACGAACAGCGCAACATGCAACAACGCGCGGTTCTCAAAGACAAGCCGTCATCAAGACGGTGTGCTTCACCAAGCGGCTGTAGCTCAGCTGGATAGAGTACTTGGCTACGAACCAAGGGGTCGTGGGTTCGATTCCTGCCAGCCGCACCAATTCAAGGGTCAGATCGAAAGGTCTGACCCTTTTTCTTTGCCCTCGCGCATTTTTTCCGCTTGGTAGGCGCAGCGCATCAAGCCGCTGTGTATGGAATTCCGCTACAGTCGCGCAACGAGCTTTCATGTTCGACGTCGCCCATAGCCGCACAACTCCATGCCACTTCTCCGATCGGCTGTTCTCGCTTCATGGCAACGCTTCCGCCGTCAGGTCGGCACACATGCGACGCTGCTTTGGGCTGCCGCGATCGGTGTGATCGGCGCCTTCGCCACGATCGCCTTTCGTGAAGGCATCGCCTCGCTGCAATGGCTGCTGACTGGCAGTCAGGCAACGCTGGTCGATACCGCGCGCGCCCTGGCCCCGCCGATGCGCCTGCTGCTGCCTGCCGCGGGCGGTGTCGTTGCTGGTCTGCTGCTGGAGTGGAGCCGCCGCATCGATACCGGCAAGCGTCCCTCGGATTACATGGAAGCGATTGTCATCGGTGATGGTCGCATCCCGCTGCGCCAGTCTTTGCTGCGCAGCCTGTCATCGATCGTCACCATCGCCACCGGCGGCTCGATCGGCCGTGAAGGCTCGATGATTCAACTTGCTGCGCTGTCGGCATCCCTGGCCGGACGCGGCTTGCGCTTCGATGCGGCACGGTTGCGCCTCCTGGTGGCCTGTGGCGCCGCGGCCGGCATTACCTCGGCCTACAACGCGCCCATTGCCGGCGCGGTGTTCATCACAGAAATCGTGCTCGGCTCCATTGCCATGGCCAGCTTCGGCCCGGTATTGGTGGCATCGGTTACCGCAAACATCGTGATGCGCGAATTCGCCGGATACCGGCCGCCGTATGAGATGCCAGCGTTCCCGGCGGTAGATGGCGCGCAGGTGCTGCTGTTCGTGCTGCTCGGCATCCTGGCCGGCATGCTGGCGCCGCGCTTTCTGCAGTTGCTGGATGCGAGCCGCCGGCAGTTTCGCCGGCTGCCCTTGTCGCTGCCGCTGCGCATGGGCATCGGCGGCCTGATCGTCGGCGCGATCTCGGTGGCCATGCCCGAGGTCTGGGGCAATGGCTATGAGGTGGTGAACGACATCCTGCACCACGACTGGCCGTGGACGCTGCTCATCGCAGCGCTGCTGCTGAAGATCGCTGCCACTGCCGCCACCGCCGGTTCGGGCGCGGTAGGCGGCGTGTTCACGCCAACCCTCTTTGTCGGCGCCATGGTTGGCAGTCTGTTCGGGCATGCCGCGGTGGCGATATGGCCGGCGGCATCGCCGGCGCCGTTCGCCTATGCGATCGTCGGCATGGGCGCCTTCCTGGCAGCCGCGGCGAATGCGCCCTTGATGGCGATCCTGATGATCTTCGAGATGACGCTGTCCTACCAGGTAATGCTGCCGCTGATTCTCGGCTGCGTGGTGGCGTATTTCGTGGCCATGGCCAGCGGCGAGCAATCGATGTATGAAATCACCTTGCGCCGCAACCGCACCGAGCAGGAACGGCTGCGGCTGAAGACGATTTCGGTGGAAGAACTGATCCGCCCGACCGCCACCGTAGCCGGCCTGAATGCCAGCGTGGCCGAGCTGACTGCGCTGTTCATGGAACATCCTGTGAAGTACATCTATATCGTCGACGATCTTCAGCGCTATCGTGGTGTGGTGGCGCTGAAGGACATCACGTCCGGCCTGCTGGATACGCCGGATGCGCAGCGCCGGCCGGCTTGGGAGTTCCTGCAGCACCATCTGCAGCCGCTCACGCCGGACATGCTCCTCGATGCAGCGCTTGAGCAATTTCTGATGCACCAGGGCGAAAGATTGCCCGCGGTGAAATCAATGGACGACCCGGTGCTGCTGGGCGCAGTGACCAAGACCTCGCTGCTGGATGCCTATGCCCGCCTCTCGGGCGCAGCGTAGGCGGCGCGGAGCAGGCCATGTGCGCCGCCGAACCGACGCATCTGGCGCAAGCGGCGAGCATGGCGCACAGAAACCGTGCAAGAACCAGACAGGAATGCCGACATGACTTCTCTATCCCATGCCAATCTGCGCCGCCTGCTCTTCGCAGCGGTCTTCGCAGCGAGCTGCCTGATGGCAGCAATGCCCTCGTGGGCACGCAGCGGCGGCTCGGCCGAAGCGCTGCGCGCCGCCTATACCGACATGCAGACGCAGTTCGCCAACAACCAGTTCGGCCAGCCGCTGGTGCTGGAATCCTCCGAGGAGCCGGGAAGGCTGCAGGGCGACGCCTATGCGCTGATGGACTATCCGATCGCCAAGGTCGAAGGCGCGCTCAACACGCAGCAGCAATGGTGCGAGATGCTGATCCTGCATCTGAACACCAAGTATTGCCGCGCCGCGCAGGTCGGCGGCGCGCCGGGGTTGACGGTGTACATCGGCAGCAAGAATCCGGAACCCCTGGAGCGCTCGTATCGGGTCGACTTCGCCTGGCAGGTCGCGGCAATGAAGCCGGAATACTTCAACATCCGCTTGGCGGCCGACAAGGGCCCGCTGGGCACCAGCGATTACCGCATCGCCGTCGAAGCCACTTCGGTGCCGGGCAACCGTACGCTGCTGCATCTCACGTATTCCTATCAGTACGGCACGATGGGCAGCCTGGCGATGAAGACCTATCTCGGCACCAAGGGCGCGGACAAGGTCGGCTTCACCGTCCTCAGCAACGACAATGGCAAGCCGGTCTATATCGATGGCGTGCGCGGCGTGGTCGAGCGCAACACGATGCGCTATTACCTTGCCATCGACAGCTATCTGAAGACCGTGGACACGCCGGAAGGCCAGCGCCAGGAAAAGCGGCTGCTGTCGTGGTTCAGTGCCACCGAGCGCCATCCGCGGCAGTTGCACGAGGTGGACAGGGACGATTATCTGCAGATGAAGCGCGAGGAGATCCGGCGTCAGAACAGCCAGTAGCGCAGGGAAGCGGGAAGAACGAGGACTACGGAAAAACGAAGCGGCAGCGGAATCTTACGGTCCCGCTGCCGCGCATTGCGTGTGATGGCTTCAGACCTTGGCCTTGGCTGCAACTTCCTTCAGCGCCGGTGCCGCCTTGAAACGGGTCACCTTGGAAGCCTTGATCTTCAGCGTTGCGCCGGTGGCGGGATTGCGGCCGGTGCGGGCGGCGCGCTTGGAAACCGTGAAGGTGCCGAGGTTGGGGATGGAGCAGCGGCCTTCCTTCTTCAGGTCGGTGTGGATGATGCCGATGACGGTGTCCAGCACGCGGCTTGCTTCCGCCTTGGTCAATTCATGGGTTGCGGCGATGTGATCGACCATTTCCGATTTTTTCATTGACTTGCCTATGAGATATAAAAAAGGGGATTGAATTTTAGCGCCAATCCCTTGCCGCATTGGACATATCTGAGAAGTTTTTCTCTCTGCATCAGCGCGGGCGTTGCAAGTTTGCTGATGCGAGCCAATATCCCGCCAAAAAACAGCGGCCCGCGCCGCGCGCGCGGCCCCTATACTGCGGCTATGTCGGTGCTACAGGAGCTCAGATGAATACCGTCGCAGGTCTGTTGCAAGCCAAGGGCAATCCCCGGGTGCAGTCGATTGCCCCGGACGACACGGTGCTGGAAGCGATACGGCGCATGGCCGAAAGCAATATCGGCGCGCTGGTGGTGATGCGCGATGGCGCTGTCACCGGCATGGTCACCGAGCGCGACTATGCGCGCAAGGTCATCCTGATGGGACGATCAAGCGAGCATGCCACGGTGCGCGACATCATGACCACCGAGGTGCTGTACGTCGGCCCGCACCAGACCAGCGAGCAATGCATGGCGCTGATGACGGAAAACCGGGTGCGCCATCTGCCGGTAATGGAAGGAAGCCGGCTCATCGGCCTGATCTCGATGGGCGACCTGGTGAAGGACATCATCTCCGACCAGCGCTTCACCATCACGCAGCTCGAGCACTACATCAGCGGCGAGCGTGCCTGAATCTTTCTCATCCTTTCGCGAGTTGTCCGAATCGGGCTCGCGCCCCGGCGCGGTTTGACAGCGCGGCCGCAGCTCCATAAGGTGGCCCGAGCGCGCCTGCCGCATGGGCAGGCCGCGCATTCCGATGGAGGCGGCATGCAGGAAAGGGCGACGTTCGCGTGATGGCATCGATGGCGCAAGCTGCGGAGCCGCGCGCATGAACGCTCCCGCCGCATCGCCGCGCGCCGATGTGCTGTTGTGGCTGGTGGCCATTGGCTTCTTCATGCAGACGCTGGACGGCACCATCGTCAACACCGCGCTGCCGGCAATGGCGCGCAGCCTGTCGGTCAGTCCCCTGAGCATGCAATCGGTTGTGGTTGCCTATGCGCTGACCATGGCGATGCTGATTCCCGCCTCCGGCTGGCTCGCCGACCGCTTCGGCACCCGTCGCGTGTTCATCGCCGCGCTGCTGCTGTTCTCGCTTGGTTCCCTGCTGTGCGCCATCTCGCCGACGCTCGGCGCGCTGGCGGCATCGCGCGTGGTGCAGGGCATGGGCGGCGCGATGCTGCTGCCGGTGGGCCGCCTGGCCGTGCTGCGCGCCTATCCGCGCGAGCGCTTTCTGCAGGCAATGAACTTCGTCACCATCCCGGGGCTGATCGGTCCGTTGATTGGCCCGACCGTCGGCGGCTGGCTGGTCGAGACCGCGTCCTGGCACTGGATCTTCCTGATCAACCTGCCGGTCGGCGCCATCGGCTGCCTGGCCACGCTGCGCGCGATGCCGGACTTCCGCTCCACGCCCGGCCGCTTCGACCTTGCCGGCTACCTGCTCCTGGCCGGCAGCATGGTAGCGATCTCGCTCGGCCTGGATGGCTTGTCCGAACTGGGCTTTCGCCATGGCACGGTGCTGCTGCTGGTGCTGCTGGGTCTCGTGGCGCTGGCCGCGTACTGGCTACGCGCGGCGCGCCATCCGGCGCCGCTGTTTCCGCTGACGCTGTTCAAACTGCCGAGCTTCGCCGTCGGCCTGATCGGCAACCTGTTTTCACGCATCGGCAGCGGCAGCATGCCTTTCCTGATTCCGCTGCTGCTGCAGGTCACCGTCGGCTACACGCCGCTGCAAGCCGGCCTGATGATGATTCCGACCGCGATCGCCGGCATGTTCGTCAAGCGCATCGCCACGCCCCTCGTCATGCGGTACGGCTACCGCCGGCTGCTGATCTTCAACACGGTAGCGGTCGGCATGGTGATCGCCAGCTTCTCGCTATCCGGGCCCGGCACGCCGGTGTGGCTGCGCGTGCTGCAGCTGGCCTGTTTCGGCGCGTTGAACTCGATGCAGTTCAGCGCGATGAACACGCTGACGCTGAAGGACCTGGAAGGGCCGCAGGCCAGCGCCGGCAATGGCCTGCTGTCGATGGTGATGATGCTGTCGATGAGCCTGGGCGTCGCCGCGGCAGGCGGCTTGCTCACTACCTTTACCCACGCGGTGGCTGGCGAGAGCGCAGATACGCCAGCAGCGGCATTCCGCTACACCTTCGCCACCATGGGTTGCATCACGGCGGCGTCGACCTGGGTGTTCTGGCAACTGTCGCAGGAAGCTTCGAGCCGTCGCGCCCAGCGTGGGGCGAAGGCGGAAACCGAAGCCGGAGTCAGCGGCTCAGGCTGATTGCATCAATTCTGTGCGACCCGCTTGTTTCGGGCCGACGAGCCCATACCTGCCTGTCATGGCTACTGGAGCGTTTCATGGACAAGGATTCCCTGACTGACAAAGACCTGGAGCAGTTGGCGCAGCTGATGGCGCTGGCGCTGAAGGACCTCGATTGCCCCGATTGCTGCGGCCCGACCCATGCCTTCATCGAGTTTGGCGCGCAACGCTACCGTGAGGAATGGGAATGGGCCTGCCTGGTGCAGGTGGTGCAGCATGTGCGGCGGGTGAAGTTCGGCGGGCGCGGGTGAGGATGGCGTAGGGTGGGTGCAACCCACGCGGTTTCGCCCCATCGACGCGATATCGCCTGAGCGGCGAGACGCGTGGGCTTTGCCCACCCTACGAGTTTGCGGCTTTCTACTTGCTGCCCTGCGACGCGTTGCCCGACTGGCTGCCCTGCGGCCCGCCACCCGAGGCCGCGCCGCCGCCGCCGATGCCCTGAGCCCCGCCCGTCGTCGGCGCGCCCTGTTCGGTACCCACGCCCTGGGGCGCGCTGCCTTGCGCCGCATTCTTCGGACCCGACGCGCCGGCCTTGGCCTCCACTGCCGGCCTGGCCTTCGTGCCTGCGGCGATGTTCAGCGTCTTGCCCGCCGGCGGCGGCGCCGGTTGCGCCGCGTAGAAGTTCGCCAGCGCTTCCACATCCGCATCGCTCAAGGCTTTCGCAATCGATGGCATCTGGCCGCTGCCGTCGGTGTTGCGCGCGCCGCTCTTCCATTCCGCCATTGCGGCTTTCAGATAGCTCGCATGCTGACCGGCGAGATAAGGGTAGGGCGGCGGTTCGCCCGCGCCGTTCGGCCCGTGGCAGTTGGCGCAGGCTTGCACACGCTTGCTCTCGTCGCCAACAGAGGCCAGGGTCTGGCCGCGGTCGCCGCTGCCCACCTTGCCGCTCATGCCGCCACCCTTGTTGGTCGCGCCGCCAGCACTCGCTGATGTGCCGCCATCGCCAGACGAAGGCGTCTCCACGCTCGCATACCAGGCGCTGACATCGCGCATCTGCTGCTCGTTCATGGCCTTGGCGATCGGCGACATGATGGGATTGTTGCGGCTGCCGCTGGCAAAGGCCGCCATCTGCTTGGACAGGTAGTACTCGGACTGCCCCGCCAGGCGCGGGAATCCGCCGGCGGCATTGCCTTCGCCGTTCGCGCCATGGCAAGACACGCAGGCCGTCACGCCGTTGGCCGCGCCCGAGGCGGCAATCTGCTGCCCCGCATTGGCGTTGCCGACGATGCCTCCGCCGGGAGCGGCGCCCATCGGCGTGGCCGCGGCCTGGCCCTGCTGCTGCTGTGCCGCCTGGCCCGAAGGCAGGTCGCGCTGGCCCCCCTGCGGCGCGTTCTGCGCCAATGCCATCGACGGGATCGAAGCAACGCCCGCCCACAGCATCGCGATACAAAGTGCTTTTCTCTTCATGCCTGCACCATCGGTCCGGGAGACTTCAGATAACGATTGACGATCGCATCCGCGGCCATGTAAGCCAGCGCGCCAATGGTATCGGTCGGGTTGTAGGACGCGTTCTGCGGAAAGTTGGAAGCGCCGATCACGAACACGTTCGGCACATCCCAGCTCTGCAGATAGCGGTTGACCACGCTGGTGCTGCGGTCCGCGCCCATCACGGTGCCGCCGGTGTTGTGGGTGGTCTGGTACTGGGTGATGGTGTACGGTCCCTTGCGCGGCCCGCCCGACACCTGCTGCCCACCCATGGCCTTCCCGATCTCCATCGCCTTGCCGGTGATGTGGGCCGACATGCGCAGATCGTTTTCCGGGAAGTCGAAGGTCATGCGCAATAGCGGCAGGCCCCAGGCGTCGCGGTAGGTCGGATCGAGATCGAGATAATTGCGCCTGTTCGCCACCGAGCTGCCATGGATGTTGAGCGACGCGGTGTGATTGTAGTGCTTCACCACCGCCGACTTCCACGCTGCGCCCCATGCGGGCGTGCCAGGCGGCGTCGGATGGAAGCTGATCGGCCGGCCATTGGTCATCACTTCGCCGACATAGGCGCCGCCGACGAAGTTGAGCGGGCCATGATCAAAGTTGTCGGAGACGAAGTCGGCGATCACGGTGCCGTTAGCGCCCGAACGCATGAACGGATTGATGTTGACCGACTCGTCGAAGAAGACCTGTACCGCGCTGGTGGTCTGGTACGCATAGTTGCGGCCGACCGTGCCTTCGCCGCTGGCCGGATCGTAAGGCTTGCCGATCTTCGACAGCAGCAGCATGCGCACATTGTTGAGCGCGAACGAGCCCACGATCACCATCTTCGCCGGCTGCTCATATTCGCGGCCCATGCCATCGACATAGGTCACGCCGGTGGCATGCTTGCCATCCTTGGAGAGATTGATGCGCAGCACATGGCACTGCGTCTTCAGCGTGAAGTTCTTGTCCTTCAGCAGCACTGGCAGAAGGATGGTCTGCGGCGAACTCTTCGCATAGTGCTCGCAGCCGAAGCGCTCGCAATAGCCGCAGAACATGCAGGTCTGCAGCGTCATGCCTTCCGGGTTGGTGTAGGGCTGGCTCATGTTCGACGAAGGCTGCGGGAAGGGGTGATAACCCAGTCCTGCCGCCGCCTTGCGAAATAGCGCCGAACCGTAGGGCTCCTTCATCGGCGGCGTCGGATAGCCGCGCGAGCGCGGGTCTTCGAAGGGATTGCCGCCGGCGATCTTCTGCCCCTTGATGTTGCCGGCTTGCCCGGCCACGCCGAGCAGGTATTCGAAGCGGTCGAAGTAGGGCTCCATGTCGGCCGCGGTCACGCCCCAGTCCTGTATCTGCAGATCCGGGTCGCTGAAGTTCTTGCCATAGCGCTCGGTAGTGCGGGTGCGCATCTGGAAGTCGGTGTCCTGGAAGCGATACGTTTGACCATTCCAGTGCACCATTGCGCCGCCCAGGCCGGTGCCGGGCAAAAAGCTTTCCCAGCGCCGTATCGGCAATGCATTCTGCTTCGCATTGTTGCGGAAGGTCAGCGTTTCCTTCGAGGTGTCCTGCGTCATGCCTTTGCGCACTGAATAGCGCAGCTCATCATGCATGCCCGGGCCCTGAAAGTCCGGCACGGTGAAGCGCGGCTCGCCGCGCTCCAGGCCGACTACCTTGAGCCCGGCCCTCGTTAGTTCGCGGCCGAGGATGGAGCCGACCATGCCCACGCCCACCAGCACGGCATCGGTTTCGGGAAGACGGGTCGCCATCATTTGCCTCCCTTCTTCACCGCAGCATCCTTCGATGGCGCGACCGGGTCCTTCACCGCATGCAGCCGGATCACGCCACGGCCGTTATCGCCGATGCTGATCGGCGGCCGGGTGAAGGCAATGCCATGCTTGTCCACCTGTTCGTAGAAAGTCGCATACGCGCCGGGAAAGCCGATCATCTTCCACGACACCATGTCCTTGTTGCCACCGTAGATCGGATCGCTGAAGAAGCCTTCGATGGTCATCGCCAGCAGCGACTCGAAGAATACATTGGCCGGCACGCCGTTCATTTCTTCCTTGCTCTTCTGCAGCTCCTGCAGGTAGGCATCCTGGTCCGCACCGGAAAGCTTGTCGAAGCTGTTGCCGTGCTTCTTCTGCACATCGGCGGCGACGCCGCGCAACGCATTGCGGAACAGCTCGGCCGGTGTATAGGGCAATTGATAGCCCTGCGTCGGCTCGCCTTCATGCCAGGGACCGGAACGATACAGGCGCTCGCCCGCGCCCCAGGCGCCGGCAAGCTGACGGTCGAGATAGCGCGGCACATCGGCTTCGATCGCGCCCGGCCCGTTGGCATCGGCCGGGATCAGGCGCTCGGTCGCGGCTTCGATGAAGCGCAGCTCATCAGTGCGGAAAAAAAGATAGCCGCCCGATTGGGCGGCTTCGTCATGGTCATGCGATGGCGCATGGTGCTGCGCTGGCGCTGCTGCGGCCTTGAGCGCCTGGGCTTGCGCGGTCAATGCCGCAGCCCCCACGCCCGCGGCCTTGAAGAAAGATCGGCGGGACAGCTTATCCATCATCATCCTTGCTTCGCGTTGAAGAACGGCCGGCTGTCGACGCTGCTGCCATCGGCAAGGGCCACGGAGCGATGATTGTGGAATTCACATTTGTCCCAAGGCTTGCGGCCAATCATGCGCAGGGCCCTGCCTGGAGCCGATCAGGCCAGCGCATGTTTTCAATCAATGCGAGCAAATGCGGTGCCAAGCCACACCGCTGCGATATTGCTCAGATACCGGTCGGGTAAGTCTCGGGCATTTCCTCGTGCAGCATCTCGGCCGGCGCATCGAGCGGCTTGACCGCGCGAGTATGGTCGATATGGACGATGGCATCGAACTGGCGGCCGAGGTCGCAATGAAAGTAATGGCTCAGCCGTTCCGATTCGGGCAGGTACACCACACCGATTGCGCGTTCCAGCCGACGCGGCGACAGCTGGGCCAACAGCGGCGCATTGCCACGCATCGGCAGGAAGAAGGCATGCGCATGGCGGCAGCGGTGCATCAGGTTCTCATAGCTGTCCTCGCGCGAGGGCCGCACCGCCTTGCGCTCGGCCGGCATGTCCCAGTCCGAAGCCGCGGTCACACTGCCGTCATGGGTGGTGAAGCCGAGCAGGAAGGTCTGGTTTTCGCCGTGCCGCTCGCGCGCAAGCTGGCCGAGATTGATCTCGCCGCCATCGCCCATCTCGGTGGCGCGCGCATCGCCGATATGCGAGTTGTGCGCCCACACCACCACCTTGGGCGCGGCTTCGCCGCTGCGGCGCGACAGATGCTGACGCAGCGCATCGAGGGTATCCATCATGTGGGTGTCGCGCACGTTCCAGGATTCATGGCGACCCTCGAACATCGCGCGGTAGTAGGTCTCGGCATTCTGGGCCACGCGTGCATTCTGCTGCGCATAAAAGGCTTCGTCGAAGCCGGCCACACCATCGACCTTCTCATAGCGTTCGATATTGGCCGAGATGCCCATGAGCTGGCGCATCACCTCGGCTTCGCAGTCCGGCTTCATGCCGAAGGTGGTGGCGTAGCCATAGCGCTGCGGATCCTCGGCCAGATGATCGAAGCAGGAGTAGCGCAGGCGCGCGCGCTCGGCCGCGGGCGGATCGACCCGCGACAGATAGCGCACCACCGAGTCCATCGAGCGGCGCAGACTGTAGAGGTCCAGGCCGAAGAAGCCGACGCGGCGCTCGAGCGCGGGGATGCCGGCATTGTGCTCATGCAGCCAGCGCACCAGGTCCAGCACATCATGGTTGCGCCACATCCAGCGCGGAAAGCGCTCGTAGCACGACATGGCGGCCTCGGGCGAGGTCGCATCGCCGCGACCCTGCACATACCGGCTCACCGACAGCGCATCGGGCCAGTCGCATTCGACCGCGATCGCGGCGAAGCCCTTGTCACGGATCAGCCGCTTGCTGATCTCCATGCGCGCGCGGTAGAACTCGTGGCTGCCATGGCTGGCTTCGCCCAGCAGCACGATGCGAGCGTCGCCGATCGCCTCCACGATGGCGTCGGTATCAGCCACACCGGACAGCGGCACCGCGGCCGCTTCGATGGCGTCGATTGCGGATTGGTCCTGCATGATGTCACCCTTAGCGTTGGTACAGAGGCGCTCAGACCAGCGGCGTGCTGGCCCGCTCGAGCACTTCTTCAGCCTGCGCGCGGCGCTGCGCATCGTCGGTCTTGACGATCAGCACAAGCGCGCCGCCCCAGTTCACGCCGGTGTAGTTGCTGCCGTAGTTGTGGTTGTCGCCGCCGCCGGCATGGTCGATCGCGCCGATGAGCCCGCCCGGCCGCTCGTCGCCATTGCCCACGGTGAAGTTGCCCTTCACGGCGCCGGCTTCGTCTATGGTCGAGATCAGTTCCACCTCGTCATTGCCGAAGCCCGCTGTGAGCAGCGCATCACGGGCGCGTTCGGCGTCAGTGAGCTTGGCGTAGGCGCGCGTTACGGGTTCGATCATGATGCTCTCCTTGATTGCGGGGGAATGGCCGTGTGACTGCGCGGTGGGGAATAAGTGCCTCGTGGCTTCGCGCATTGCGATGACAGGGCTTGTTCGATGCGGTACATCGCGTCTGCCGCCGCAAAGCGAGAAGCCGGCCATGAGGCCGGCTTCTCGTTCGCCGTGCTTGGACTGCTGCACTTGCTGCCGTACTTCATCTGCCCGGCTCGCGCCGCGCAGCTTCAAGGCCGCAGCTTATCGGCCGTCGCCATCCGCATCGCCCGGAACGGCGCGCTCGACGCGATGCCAGGCAGCACGCGCGGCATGGCGCGCTTCGGGCCAGGACAGGCGCGAGGTGCCGCGGGTGCTTTCCCAGTCGCGCGACAGATCGCTCTCGACGTCATCAAAGCTGCGGTTGTAGCGTCCGCGGCCGCTGTAGCCGAGGCGATAGGCCGGCGCATAGTCGTCGTAAGTCATCATCGGCGAATAGTAGGGCTCGCCGGTGTAGGCGCCACGCCAGTAGGCATCTTCCTGCGCCGGATTCACCGCCGCGCCCGCGGCATTGCCAGCTGCGCCGCCGGCAACCGCGCCGATGGCAGCACCTGCCGCCATGCCGAGCGGGCCGCCAGCCGCGCCGATGGTCGCGCCAGCGACAGCGCCGCCCCCCGCGCCCACGCCGGTGGACAGGTTATGGCTGGAGCGCTCGTCATCCGCCTTGCTGTTGATCGCTTCGCCCGCGCCCTTGCCAGCCATGCCGCCCGTCACCGCACCGACGGCCGCGCCTGCTGCCATGCCGATCGGGCCTGCGGCCGCGCCAACCGCTGCGCCTGCCAATGCGCCGCCGCCAGCGCCTACGCCTTTCGCCATGTTGTGATCGGACAAATCGTCGCCGCTCTTCGGATTCACCACCTCGGCCGCGCCTTTGCCGGCCAGGCCGCCAGCCACCGCGCCGATGGCAGCGCCCGCTGCCATGC
The DNA here is from genome assembly GCF_016632335.1 of Noviherbaspirillum pedocola. Lineage (GTDB taxonomy): Bacteria > Pseudomonadota > Gammaproteobacteria > Burkholderiales > Burkholderiaceae_D > Noviherbaspirillum_A > Noviherbaspirillum_A pedocola. The sequence goes on along the minus strand of NZ_JAEPBG010000014.1, from coordinate 12,877 downwards.
CGATCGGGCCCGCAGGTGCGCCGATCGCCGCGCCTGCCAGGCCGGCGCCAGCCGCACCGAGACCGGTGCCGACCACGTGCTCGCCGCTGCTTTCGCGCCATTTCTCTTCGAACAGAAGCGCATCTTCATCCGAGCGGGGCGTAACACCCATCAGGATGCCGCCGTTGCGGATGCCTTCCTCGTAATGCTTGACGCGCTCTTCGGGAATGCCCGAGCCGATCAGCGCGCCGAGCAGACCGCCGGTAACACCACCCGCGCCAGCGCCGGCCAGCGCGGCTGCCAGCGGACCCGCCACCACCAGGCCCAGGCCCGGCAATACCAGGCTGGTGCCCACTGCCGCCACCGCTGCGGCAATCGCGCCGAGCGCGCCGCCGATGCCCGCGCCGATGCCGGCACCTTCGGCCGCCTTGGTGCCGAGCTCGGTCTCGATCGAGTCGTCGCTGGAGAAGTGGCGCCGACGGGTTTCGTCGGACATCACCAGGTTCACGTCGTCACGGCCATAGCCGCGTTCTGCCACGGTCTGATACGCGCGCTCGGCGCTGGCGCGATCGTTGAACAGCCCAGTCACCATTCTCGGATTGCGGGTTTGATATGCGTCTGCCATGTTGTCCTCCTTGCTCAATCAGATGAGCTCAAAGCTTAGAAAAAATGACAACAAAAGTATGTCGGCGCGCGGCCCGTCTTCATGTAGGACAAGGCCTTTTACAAGCGGCCATGGCAGCGATTGATCCTGTTCGCGACGGCGTCGATTCGGCACGACTTGACCTGCATCAACCGCGCGCTGGAACACGGTTGTTAGCTTGCAGCATCCACCCTCGCGTCTTTCCAACCGGAGCTTCGCCATGAACAAACCGATACCGCTGCATCATCCGCCCGAGCGCGAAGCCAGCGCCTGGCTGGGCAAGCCGCATCATGTGCCGTCCGCGCCGCAGCGCGCCGTCGACGACATCGACCGCCTGCTGCATGCGCTCTTCGGCCGTCTGTTCTACAACATTTCACCGGCATCGATGGCCATGGCCTTTTTCGACTGGTGGGTGCATCTGGCGATTTCGCCGTCGCGGCAGCAGGAGCTGGCCTATGAAGCCTTCAACCGCGAGATGCGCATGGCGCTGTATGGCCTGAATGCGCTGCTGTCGCCACAGCATGCGCCGCCGGCGCCGGTCGTGCCGCTGCCGCAGGACAAGCGCTTTTCTGACCCGTCCTGGGAGCGTTGGCCGTTCAACCTGATCTATCAGAGCTTTCTGCTGAACCAGCAATGGTGGCACCGCGCCAGCAGCGGCCTGCGCGGCGTGTCGCCACATCACGAGGACGTGGTGACCTTCACGCTGCGGCAATGGCTCGACACCGTGGCGCCATCGAACTTCGTTGCCACCAACCCGGTGGTGCTGCAGAAGACGATGCAGACCGGCGGCGCGAACCTGGTTTCCGGCGCGGCGGCGCTCTGGTCGGACCTGATGCGCAACGCCAGCGGCGCGCGGCCGCCGGCCAGCGAGCACTTCCGGGTCGGCGAGAACGTGGCGATCACGCCGGGCAAGGTGGTGCTGCGCAACCGGCTGATGGAGCTGATCCAGTACAGCCCGGCCACGCAAGAGACGCATGCAGTGCCGCTGCTGATCGTGCCGGCCTGGATCATGAAGTACTACATCCTCGACCTGTCCCCGGAAAACTCGCTTGTGCGCTATCTCGTGGATGCCGGCTACACCGTGTTCATGATTTCTTGGAAAAACCCGGATGCCGGCGACCGCGATCTCGGCATGGAGGATTACCGGCGGCTCGGCGTGATGTCGGCGATCCATGAGATACAGCGCATCACCGGCGCGGAAAAGGTCAATGCCGTCGGCTATTGCCTGGGCGGCACGCTGCTGTCCATTGCCGCCGCGGCGATGGCGCGCGAGGGAGACGACCGGCTCAACAGCATCTCGCTGTTTGCTTCCCAGGTGGACTTCAAGGAACCGGGCGAATTGTCGCTGTTCATCGATGACAGCCAGGTCGCGCTGATGGAATCGATGATGTGGCAGCAGGGCTATCTCGACACCACGCAGATGGCCGGCGCCTTTCATCTGCTGCGCTCGAACGACCTGATCTGGTCGCGCCTCTTGAACCAGTACCTGCTCGGCCAGCCCGATCCGCAGAACGATCTGATGGCCTGGAATGCCGATGCGACCCGCATGCCTTACCGCATGCATTCCGAGTATCTGCGTCATCTGTTCCTCGGCAATGATCTTGCCGAAGGCCGCTATCTCGTCGACGGCAAGCCGATCGCGCTATCGGACATCCGCGCACCGATCTTCTCGGTGGGCACGGTGACGGACCATGTCGCGCCGTGGCGCTCGGCGTTCAAGATCCACCTGGCGACCGATACCGAAGTGACCTTCCTGCTGACTTCCGGCGGCCACAATGCCGGCGTGGTTTCGCCGCCGGGCAAGGCGAACCGGCAATACCAGATCGCCACCCGTGCGCCGCAGGATGCCTATATCGATCCGGAAACCTGGCTGGAAACCGTGCCGGAACAGCCGGGTTCCTGGTGGCCGGCCTGGGAAGCCTGGCTGGGGGTGCATTCGGGGCCGATGGGTGCGCCGCCGGAGATGGGACGGGCGCTGGAGAAAGCGCCGGGAAGGTATGTGATGCAGCCGTAGGGTGGGTGCAACCCACGCGGTTCACGGTATGCGACCAAACGCGTGGGTTGCACCCACCCTACGCACGGCGCGCTCAGACCTGTTCATCCATGGGCATCGGCGACGCCATCGCTGGCTTCGTCCTTTGCATACCGCCGCGCGCGAGCATGACCGGCACCGTCGTCTCGGCCAGCACCTTCTGCGTCTGGCTGCCGAAGAAGAAGCGCCCGACCGGGCTCGCGCCATGCACGCCCATGAAAATCGCGCCGCAATGTCTTTCGTCGGCGATGCGCACGATCTCGCGATGCGGCGCAAAGGACTTCAACACCAGCATCTCGCATTCCAGCCCGGCCGCGCGGATCGCGGCGGCCGCCCGCATTGCATGGCCTTCGGCGGCACGCACTGCGGCATGCTCATAGCCTTCCGACAGCGGCTGCAGACAATCTGGATACGGCTCGGCCACCGACAGCGCCACAATCCGCGCGCCCAGCGGCTTGCCGAGCGCGATTGCCGCATTAGTCGCCGCGTCCGATGCCGGCGAGCCATCGGTAGCCAGCAGCAGGGTATCCCACGATGACGACGCCGCGTCGCGCTCGGAATTCACGGCTGCCTCACATCGTGGGCGGGCTCACCGCGCCCGGGCGATGCTCCATGCGCTCCTGGCAGGCGATGCACAGCTTGGCGGTAGGCAGCGCCTGCATCCTGGGGTAACCGATCGGCTGGCCGCATTCGGTGCAGATGCCGTAGGTGCCTTCGACGATGCGGCGCAGCGCATCCTCGATGTCGCCGACCGCGCCCGAATAGCGCTCGGCCATCGAGATATTGGTGTCGAGCTCGCGGTCGGCTTCGGACATGTCGCCGGTGTCATGCGGATATTTCGCCAGCGATTCGCCATCCACGTCCTCGGCTTGCCGCATCTGGTCTTGGGTGTCGGCGAGCGCGGTTTCGTGGTCGTGGCGCAATTGCTGTTCGAGAGAGCGGATCTGGTCCTGGGTCAGTTCTTCCATGGTGGCTCCGAGAGAGTTGATGTGAATGGTGTGGTTGCGCAGGCGGAAATTCGTTGACCTGGGTCAAGCGGGTAGTGATTGCTTCAGGCGTCACCGACGATCTTCACGATGCGCCCGCTGCCGCCGCAATTGGCGCAGGTGCCCTGGTCGGTCTTGCCGCTGCCGCCGCAGACCGGGCAGACGTCCTCGCCGGTTTGCGGCGCGCCGGGCGTGGCTTCATCGCCGGGATTGCGCTGGCCGGTCGGACTGGTATTGGCTGGCGTGGGCTCGTTGCTCATGGTGTTTCCTCCAATGAATACTCATTGGATGCGCAATGGCCGGGGATGTTCAGTGCGGAAGATTGACCGAAGCTGGAGGGCGTGGGTGTGGCGCGGTCGGAGGATGAGGTGCAGGACTGAGCCACCACCGGTGCATTGCGGAGTGATGCGACGCCGGGATGCGGTGCTTCGGCCCCTTGACGCCTACAGGCCTGCCGCGCACCCCGGCACGGATGGCTCAGATCATCTCGAGCGGCTGGCGCGAGCGCGGTGGCGGGAAGGCACGGTCGAGCGCATCGAGGTCGCTTTGCGTAAGCTGCAGATCGAGCGCGGCGCGGTTGTCCAGCACATGCTCAACGCTGGACGCCTTCGGGATCGCAATCACGCCATCGCGCCGCAGCACCCAGGCCAGCGCCACCTGCGCCGGCGACTTGCCGAGGCGCTCGGCGATGTCGCGCACCGTGCGATCGCGCAGTAGCCGACCCTGTTCCACCGGCGAATACGCCATCACCGGCATGCGGCGCGCTTCGCACAATGGCAGCAGATCGAACTCGACGCCGCGCCGGGTCAGGTTGTACAGCACCTGGTTGACCGAGCACGCATCGCCGCCCTGGATGCTGTCGAGCTCGGCCAGATCGTCCGCATCGAAGTTGCTCACGCCCCAGTGCCGGATCTTTCCTGCGCGCTGCAACTCATCGAAGCCGGCCAGCGTCTCTTCCAGCGGCACACCGCCGCGCCAGTGCAGCAGGTACAGGTCGATGTGGGCTATGCCCATGCGCTGCAGGCTGCGCTCACAGGCGGCAACGGTGCCTCGGCGGCTGGCGTTGTGCGGCAGCACCTTGCTGACGATGAAGGTCTTCTCGCGCAGGCCGCGTATGGCCTCGCCGACGAGACGCTCGGACGCGCCGTCGCCATACATTTCGGCAGTGTCGATCAGGGTCATGCCGGCATCGATGCCGGCGCGCAAGGCGGCGATTTCCTGCTGGCGCCTGGCGGGTTCGTCGCCGAGGAACCAGGTGCCCTGGCCGAGGATGGGGATGGCGGTTTTGGAGGGGAGGAGGGTGGTGCGCATGGCGTGGAGTCGTAAAGAAAACCGCAAGCCTATGCCATTTCATGGAAAGAGGTGGTGGGCGGATCGGAGCAGCTTGATCGCGGCCAGCATCGCAGGAAATTGTTGTTGGGCGCGCGGACCGGGCTCACCCGGCCCGCAATAAAAAAGTGGACACTTTCCCGGTTTTCCTAACCGCTTATTCCCTGGGGCCCGCCTCTGGCCATCCATTCTTCGTGGCCCGTTATCTTGAGCAGAGCGTTCACTGCGTGTGGGCTCAAACCTGGTGCTATTTCGTCCCAAAAGCGCTCTTTCGTCCATCCTGGGCCAGAAAATTTTCTGATTAGCTTTTTATCAGCGTTGTTCAACGCGATGAATTCGTCGAGAGGCAAATCGATTTCGTCTACCGGCGTGGACCCGCCTGCCAGATGAGTCAGTTCCTGATCGGTCAATGAATGCGAGTTGCTTTTGAAGTCGGACATTGTTCTCTCCTGGAAAATTGAAAGGGCGTAGGGCAGCGGATTAAGACTGCTGCGAGCCTGGTGTACGTGGCCGGTTCAATCGGGAAGTTCAGGTCATGTCGATAATCGAAGCGGATCCGAAGCTCCAAATCATCTCAATAACTGGCGTTTTGGGCGACCAAGCCGGCTCCCAGCCCTTGCCTTCATTGCTGCATTCATTTCTTCCGCCGAGCGTACTGCCTTCACGCTCGACGCGGTGCCGACGATGCCTAGACTGGTCGGGCCAAGTGCGTCGCCTGCAATGATGTCGCCGCTTGCGATGGCAATGCGGTTGCATGCCACCGGGTTCGACAGGCACCAGCTTAGCGCTGGCGGCAAGGTGACGCCCGCAGCCGCGTCCGCGGCGTCTATGGTTGCTTGCGCCGCCGTGCCGCATGTATTTGCATCCTTGTTCGCAGCATCCGTGAGCTTTTGCGGGTCTGGCTCGGTGATTCCATTTTTTCCATAGAACTCCAGCGCTTTCAGGTCACTGGTGACCTGCGTGGCATACATCGCGGTATTGGCCCGTTGCGTCGGCGTTGCATAGAACATGTATCCCGGACCGCATTCCAGGCAGTTCGAATCCGGTGGAAGCAAGGCATGCGCTTGCCCAAGGAAGGCACGAGCTTGGCCATCTTCATCGCCGGGTACGCCAAATTGCACCTGGCGCGAGGCCTGTTGGGCCAGTCTCCTTTCCGCTTCTTGCACGGTAATGCTCTGCTGCTGTGCAAAGCGCTTCGCGTTGTCCTTGATCCAGTTGATCTCGACCGGATGCAACTGCCGATTAAACCGCTCCGCATCCAGCCCCACCGCCGCACCCGCCTGCGCGCCCGCCGTTCCACCCACCGCGCCGCCGATGATGCCGCCTGCAGTAATCGCCGCCCACTGCTGGATCGCAGCGCGCTGGTTGTCGCTCAGCGAGGTGTTGGTGCGCAGATAGTCCTCGACCTTGGTGCCTATCCATTCGCCGCCCGCGCCGGCATAGATGCCGCTTTGCCGGCGCACTGACAGATAGTCGCCGCGAATGCTCGATGTGTTGACGCTGCCGCTGACGCTCACCGCATTGCCATAGCAGACATAGGGCAGGCAGACACTGACGTTGAGCGCGCCGTTGGTCTGGCCGATGTCGATCCGTTCGCTGTCCTGCGTGCTGATCATCGTGAGATCGCGCCCGATGCTGGCGCGGAGGGTGTCGCCGTGGCGCCGTGCCGGTGACTTCGTTGAGGATGATGCGCGTCGGCCCGTTGGCGAGATCCGGATTGGCGTCGATGTAACCGGCCAGTTGCATCGGCGTGATACGGGTCGCATTGTTCAGCACCGCGCCGCCGGGACCGATGCTGAACTGGTTGTACTGGTTGTGCGAGACGCCGGCTGCGCTGGGCGCGGCGATGCGCACCAGCGGCAGGCCGCTGGCCATGGCTTCGACCAAGGGCCGGTGTGAGGCGGCTGCGGCAGGATCGGCGACGATTTGCGCATGCATGGAAGCGGCGGCGACGCCCAGCAACGCCAGCAACACGGCACGGGCCAGGACGGCAAGCGGAGGATGCGGTCTTGCCGCGTTCGGCGTTCTGGCCGTCGGGCTCGCGTTCTGGCGCGTCGGCCTGGCTGCCGAACCAGGACACGCCCCAACGATTGGCCAGGGTGAAATTGAACTGCGCCCGGCCGAGGCAGCTCTGGTGCAGCCAGCCGAGTTCGGCGTAGCCGGTATGGCGGCGCTGTACCAGGATTTCGGTGTCGTCGATGTACGCCCGGCTCCAGCGCCGGTTCAGGCGCAATTGCAGGCTGTTCTTTTGCCATTGGTCGCGCTGGAACAGGCGCTGCACGGTGAGGTCGAGATTGCGCGAGCGGCCGCTGGACAGGAAGCTCTGGTTATAGCCAGCCACGCGCTGGTGGTAGCGCGCGCTGCCGGCAGCCAGGCTGAAGTTCCACCAGCCCCAAGGCAGCGCGTATTGCAGGCCGGCGCCGCCAGTGCCGCGCTCGGCGCCGCGCCCGTCGTTGTCGGTGCTGAGGCTGGCGCTGAAGGCGTCGTTGAGGCCCAGCGGGTCGTCCAGCGCCAAGGTCAGGCCGGTCTGCAGCCGGCCGGTTGCGGCGGCGCCGCTGTTGTCCAGGTTGCCCAGAAGACGCCAGCTTCGACTCGTGCGCATGCGGATCACGATATCGCTTTCGCCGGCGGCCTCGCCCGGCACAATGTCCATGTCGACATCCCGGCTCGCCAGCCGCTTCATTTGCTCCAGGCCCTGTTCCAGCGCGCGCAGGTTCAGCAATTCACCGGGCCGCGCGGGAAAGGCGCTGCGCCAGCTGCCCTCGACGCCATCGGCAAAGCGGATCGCGCGGATCACGCCGGGCAGCAGCGTCAGTTTCAGCTCGCCCGAGGACAAATCCTGTGGCGGCACCAGCACGCGCGTCGTGCTTTAGCCCCGGCGCAGAATCGCGCGCTGTACGCGGCGCGACAAGGCTTCGATGGCCGCCACGCCCAGACATTGCCCTTCGTAGCGTTCGGCATCGGCTTGCGCGAAATGCAGCGGATCCTGCGGCAGCGCGCTAGCGCCGGCGGCGCGGATGGAGGGCGGCAGCCGGGATGGCGTCTTTATGCGGATGCGGGCGATGGAAAAGCATGGTGAGCTGGCGGGAAGGGCGGCGTTGTCGTCTGGTTCAGGAGGCTGGTCTTGTTGCAGATCGACGTTCGGCGCCTGGCGCAGGCGCTCGCGTTCGCCAGCCTCGGCCTGGCTGCGACGTCGCTGCTCTTCGCTGTCCGGGGTAGCGAGGCTTTGGGCGCGTACGCTTCCGGCAATACAGGCGAGCGAGACGATGGCCGCGAATGCGAAAGCCGTGAATCGGCAATGGCCGGGCGGCGTGGTCTTGTGTTGCTGCATGAGGCAATGCACGTATTCCACGGGCGTGGCCGCAGCCGGCGCGGATGAGGCGCCGGAATCAGTTTGCTGAATGGGAAAGGCGGCGGGGCGTCAGGCCAAACGAGCCGGGCAGCAGCGGGGCGCTGATGCCGGCACGGCGGATGCCAACGCTATCGAGGAAGGGGAGCTTCGCGCTCGGATGGTCGCGTTCCCGTGTCACGGGAACGATGGGCTGAGTAACAATCCGCCGCGGTGATATCCGTCATGCCGGCGCCAAGCGTGTTTTAGGGGAGCTGGCTATGATGTGCGGCATGCCTGACACCCAGTTCCTCTGCCCCCTGTGCGGCCGCGCGCTGATTCCGGGGCCTTCGGTTAACGAGCATCATCTCGTGCCGCGCAGCCATCGCGGCCGCGATACGGTGACGCTGCATCGCATCTGCCACAGCAAGATTCACTCGATCTTTTCCGAACGTGAGCTGGCCGACTACTACAACACCTTCGAACGCTTGCTGGAAAACGAGGACATGCGCAAGTTTGTCGTCTGGGTCAGGAAGAAGGACCCGGAATATGTGGGACGCAACGTCAAGCCTTCGCGGCGACGGTAGTTTGTTCCGCGGTGTGTGACGCAGTGTGTGGCCTCAATGGCGCACCGAAGCGCCGCATCATTGACCGAGTGGAAGTATTCGCAACTATCTACGCGAAGTTTGCGATTTTTGCCGGCGCGCACTGTTTTTCCGCTATGGCTTCTGCGAAGATTGCAAACCCTCTCACCTCCACCCTTTCCCAGATCGCCGCACCATGGCCTCAAGCAAAGCACATCATGCAACCGGATGGGCGGCAGGCTGTATTGCGGCGGCGATCGTTGCACATGCCGGCGCCGGCGGACCCTGGCATCTCGGCACGCTGTTCGCGTTGTGCATGGGGGTATGCGGTGGCACCGCGCCGGACTGGATGGAGGTCGCCTGGTGGACGCGGAAGAAGCGGCTTTGGATTGCGCATCGCTCGCTTACGCATTGGGGACTTGGTTGGCTTGCGGCGCTGTACTGGAGCTATCACGCACTCGGCAGCAATGTGTACGCAGTGCCCGCGTTCGGCTTTGCCTGCGGCGGATTGATGCACCTGCTGGCCGATTGGCCGAACCCGCTCGGCGTGCCATGGATCGCCACACGCCATTCACTCAATCTTTGGAACAGCGGACGCTGTGATTTGATTATCGTTGCAGGCGCCTGGGTCGCCGCCTTCGTCATTGCCGACCATGCCTGGTTCGATGGTGTGCATACGCTGTATGCGATCAATTACGTGAAGTCGCTGCCGCTTCATGCCTGGCTGATGCGTGCGGGGCTACCGGTGCTGTCCTGAACGGGCCAGTGCCGGCAGCTATTGTTCAGAAAAAGAAACACAGCTTTGCGTTTCCCGACATGTATTTATACGCAATTAGCGTCTATAGTTTGTGCTATGCAGCATAGTCGGTGACGGGGGCAAAAATGATTCAGCAAATTCAGCATGAAACGGTATTTTTTCTGTTTGCCATCGTACTGGCGCTGGCTGGCGCAGTTGCGCTGGCAGTTGCTACCGATAGTGTCCATGGCGCCAGGCAGCTCGAGGATGAATATGCCGGGTTCAATGCGCTGGTTGTGCAGTTGCTCGGAAATGTCTGCCCGGTGGCATCAGTCCAAAAATAGATTGCAACGTTCGCATTCAAGCTTCGTTCAACGGATGGCGCCGGCATTCCCGGCGCCATTGCCTTTTGTGCGCGATGATGAGTTTTCGCACGATCGGTTACTATTCATGGTTTCGCCGCACCATGGCGATTTATCACTTTCCAGCAGCAATACCTTATGCAACAGCATTCCGATCCGACCGTTTCCGCCGGCGCTGCGCCGGAGTCCCTCGAATACGTCACGTCCTGTGAACTGCCCATGCCTTGGGCGACGTTTACGCTGCACGCGTTCGTCGAATCCCGATCCGGCAAGGAACATCTTGCGTTGACACTGGGCGATGTGTCGGATGGTGAGCCAGTGCTGGGACGTATCCACTCGGAATGCCTGACCGGCGATGCCTTATTCAGCCAGCGCTGCGACTGCGGCGCGCAACTCGAAAGCGCATTGCGCAGCATTGCGGCGGAAGGTCGGGGCGTGTTGTTGTACATGCGGCAGGAAGGGCGCGGCATCGGTTTGATCAACAAAGTACGCGCATACAGGCTCCAGGATGCCGGCGCGGATACGGTTGAAGCCAATCATGAACTCGGATTCCAGGCGGATCAGCGCAGCTATGTCCATTGCAAGACGATGCTGGAGAAGCTGGGCATCGTCAGCCTGCGTCTGATGACCAATAATCCACGCAAGATCGATGCGGTGCAGCAATACGGCGTTGCCGTCACCGAGCGGGTAGCGCTCATCGTTAATCGAAACCCGTTCAACCGCCGGTATCTGAAGACCAAGGCGACCAAGCTTGGTCACCTGATTCCGGACGAGGATGTCTGAGTCCTGCCAAATCTGATGGCTTCGTCATGTCACTGCGCGTACCAGTTGCAGCGACGGTGACACCAGTTCCTGCAAGCGGTCGGTGCGATTGCGTTCGATGAAGTCCAGTACCAGTTCGTTGATACCTCCTACCACCGCCATGGCAAGTTCCGGATGCAGCGGTGGCTTGCCGCGTCGCGCTCGAGTCGGTACGTTCACCACTTGCAGTATGAAGTCCGAGAGTTCCTGATTCACCCGCCGGCGTGCGGCAAGGCCGCTGACACCGAGTCCCAAGATTTCTATGAACAGGGTGCGGAGCAAGAGGGGGTTTTGCGCCAGGCAGCCGAAATAGGCGGAGATTGCATGTTCAGCCTGCATTTCCCAGTCATGGCTGGGGTCGATCGCATCGCGCAGCACCTGCAGAGCGTTCGCGCTGGCGGCTTCGTATAGGGCAATCAGGCACTGACCCTTGGTTTTGAAATGTTCGTAGAAAGTGCGTCGGGACACGCCGGCTGCGGCAACGATATCGGCGATCGTAACTTCGGCATACCCTTTCTCCGCGACGGCCTTGGCCATCCCCTCAAGCAGGCGCCGGTAATGATCCGCACCGACGGATGGCGCGCTGGCAATTTCATTAGTCATAACTCTTCCATGTAAATCAGTGCATCGGCGCAAAGAAGCATTTTGGTACTTGACAGTACCGAGGTTTGAGACCAACATGCCCGCAGAATTTCATCGCATTTTTCCTCTTACCGCAGCTTACGGGTTCAGCCATGACCGATCTTGTTGTACGCCGCTTGCTCATCGATCTCGAAGCACCTTTCGCGCGCCATTGGTGTAATGGAGACGCTTTTCGTACCGCTTTCTTCAACGCACTTTCGATGAGTTTTCCGGTGGGTGAACAGTTTTTCATCGATTCAGTTAGAAATGGCCACAAGGCGCTCCCGGATGAAGAGCAGCGGAAGTATAAGTCGGAAGTCCAGGGGTTCGTTGGTCAGGAAGCAACCCACCGGCGCATACACGCGCTGTTTAATAATCATCTCGAAAAGCAGGGGTTAGTGAATGCATGGGGTCCGCGGGCATTGGCGCGGCAGAAGATGATGCAAGGAGTAGACGTACGGCATTGGCTAGCAATTACCGCTGCAAACGAACATTTCACCGCCATTTTTGCTGAATGGATGCTGCAGAACAGCGACTTGCTCGATGGCTGCGAATCGCGGTTGAAGACGATGTGGTTATGGCATAGCGCGGAAGAGTCGGAGCACAAGAGCACGGCTTTCGATCTCTATCGCGCGCTTAATGGCGACGAAAAATGGCGCTTGCGCTGGTTTCGACGCATCACCATCATGTTCCTCGCCGATACTCTGCGTCAGACAATAGATAATCTTCGTCGCGATGGCACGCTGTGGAAGTGGAGTACCTGGAAAAGTGGCGCGGCTTACTTCTTTGGGCGTCGTGGATTGCTGCGTCAATCGTATCGGCCGTGGAAAGAATATTTGCGTAAGGACTTCCATCCGCAACAGCAGCATAGTGATCTATCCGATCGGTGGCTGGCCGACAACGCCGATGCATATAATGTGGTTGGCTCTTGAACCAATACCCTGCATCCCTCGCAGATCGATCTTTGTGTTGAAAGAAAATCTTTTGAGCCCCTTGCCATCATTTCGCAACCTTTGATATAGTGCGCGTCCTCTTGCAGCGGATGCTGAAGGCGCCAACTGCAAGAGGAGAGAAGGTGCGGCGAGGTGTTACAGCGAATATTCGGAAGTGTGAAATTCGCTGTTGACACAAAGAAGGAAACGCCGCATAATCTCGCTTCTCTGCTGCTGACGAACACGACGCTTCGCAGCGCTGACCGAAAGGTCGGGGCAGACAGGATTCAGTTCTTTAACAAGCAACAGCCGATAAGTGTGGGCACGATATCAGATGCGCCGGATCTTCGGGTCCGGAATGCTCAAATGATAGAAGTGCTCGCACAAAAGAAATACAGGAAGGTTCGCAAGAACTGCCCTGGTCAGTATTTTGAGTGAGCGACGGTTCTTCGGAACCTGCCAGAGATGGCACAAAACAGGAATTGAACTGAAGAGTTTGATCCTGGCTCAGATTGAACGCTGGCGGCATGCCTTACACATGCAA
>NZ_JAEPBG010000013.1 GCF_016632335.1 Noviherbaspirillum pedocola | reverse complement strand
AAGCCCGCACGCGCACCGCCCTCGACGAGGCGCTCAAACAAGCTATTGACCACATTACCGAGTCCGATGCCAAAAGCTGGTTCCAGCTCTGCGGTTATACCCTACATTAATTCGACAACCGCGCTAGTACGAAGGAGAGTTGTTCAGGATCGAATGCCCATAAGAAAACGCACTAACGGCAAGGCTTAAATACATTTTTGGTTCACTTTTGGATATCGCGTGAGTTTAAGCCAACGTGTTTGCGCAATTGGTGTAGGTGAACGATAAGATATATGAAAGATTCCTCATTAGCTGTTAGTACGATTTCACGGCGGCGTCTTTTAGTTTTCGTGCTCGTGAATTAAAGAAAAAAGAGGTTCTCTTTTACCTCTTAATTCAGACCCCGCGAAAGGTTACGATTCGTTGGTATCGAGCTTGTTAAACGTCGAATGCACTCACGTTGCCTGCGAAGGGGGTTTGGACATTTTTGAACTAATGCCACTGCGATTTCTCGAGTGGTAAGAAATCCGTTAGATGAATTACATTTTTTCCGGGCTGATCTATGGTGTTAGCCGAAATGATGAATCGAAGGGCACACATTTTCTACATTTGCGGCCATAAAATGTAAAACGTCGTGGCTCGTTGCTGTCACGTCGGGGGATCAGACGTTTAGACATTGTCGAGACACTATGTGAATCTGGTTCTGATATCGCTTACCTCCGGGAAAAGTTGAGTGAATAATGATCGTACTGAGTTTCGACTTTTTTCGCCTCTCCAGCGAAGAGTTGAACACATTGGAACAACTTACTTATTTGAGAGTGCATCTCAGCGCATTGACTTCACACGACCTATCGGCGCACCGGCATTTCTCGAGCCAGACTCAGTTTCCTGGAATGTCTTTAAGAATCCTTTAAGCCTGTTCATTGGTGGTGTTGCCGCTGTGATCCTGGAGCTCGCAGAGCCCAAAGTGGGTACAGCAGTATGGCGGCATACCGGTTTTAAGGAGCATCCGCTTCGACGGCTACGGAATACTGGGCTTGCTGCGATGGCCACTGTTTATGCCGCCGAGAGCCAAGCCCGGAATCTGATTCAGCGAATCAATACCATGCACAGCCGGGTGTCCGGTGTAACTGCAGAAGGTTTGGCATACAGAGCCGATGATCCTAGATTGCTCGACTGGGTATACGCCACAGCGAGTTTTGGATTTATCCAGGCGCATCATGTTTACGCGCGACAGCTTAGCTCGGAAGACTGCGATCGCTATTACAGGGAGAGCACGCTAGCTGCACATCTCTACGGGGCTTACGGCGCTCCGAAGTCACGTAGGCAACTCGATGATTTGTTCGCCTTCACTGCGCCGACCCTGGTCCCATCCAGCGCGATGTTCGAGTTTTTAAAAATCATGTCGTCGCGCCCACTACTTCCAGCACAATTGCATCGTTTGCAACCGATGCTTGTAAGAGCGGCAATCGACATCATTCCTGACGATCTTCGTATCAGGCTCCGTCTGGACCATACGCAGTGCTTACGTCCTTGGGAACGGGCATTTCTACGGCGCGCTGGAGGATTTGCCGATAGATTGGTACTCGCTGGCATGCCTCCAGTACTGGCATGCCAGCGTATGGGTTTGCCGGACCACTATCTTTACCGTTCGCAAAAAGCTTGAATATGTTTCTGTTGCGCGCTTCGGCGACTTTCAGTTCGTCAAAGCCAGACAGACCGCCCAAACGCGGATGCTCTTTCAGCAGGATATATATTGGCCTTGCGCAAGAAGGCCTTCTCGGTGCTCGGATCCTGCAAATGCAGAAGCTGCGCAGCCATCACATCGTAAACCGGTACGCCACCGGCCGGTAACACGCACAGGCGGCACCGCACCGTGCCATCCGGTCTTAGCACGTCAATGTTCGCGTTAATTTCTACACGGATGCGGTACAGATCGCCGGTACTTCCTCCAGTCACCAGAACATACCCGAGTCTTCGAAATGTCTCGCGCTGCGCTTCAGTCAGCAGACCAAGCAACAGTGTCAATGCGCGACGTTTGGCCCGACGTTCATCGCGAATCGCGCGTTCCCAAGCTAGCCGGCTCTTGCGCTGTTGCTCCTGTAACTGTTCCTCCAGTCGGAGCTGCCATCCTTGAAAGGGGCGACTCAAGCGGTCAGTTGCCGCGTTCACGCCGCTTACCCATCGGTTGAGTCCGGGCGGCCCTTCATGCCGCTCGCTGGAAGCGGCGCCGGCATGTCGGACCAGCCTTACCAGGCTGCGCCATGCATGCTCAAGCGCCGACATGCTAGCCACCTACGGTCACCGGAACCATCACCACTTCTTTCATCGTGGGATCGAAATCTCGGATGAGATGTTTTGGCTCGTTTTCCCGCGAACCGAAAGCCGAGTATCCGCGCGACACCAGCTTGTCAAAAGTCTTACGCGCTACCGCGATATCTTCCAGCTCTTCAACATTCCAATGCAATTGCTTGTGGCCGGAATGATCCATGATGTTCATCACGCCACTCGTGGTTTTGCCTGCCTTCATCATCGTCTGCTCCTTTTGTCCATCCGGACCGGTTGCCTGAAATGAGCCAGCCCCAACATCGCGGCCCAGGTATGCATAGCTGATAAATCATGCACCCATGGATTCAAAGAGTAGACCCGAGGTCCGGGCAATGCATGCGTATACCGACAACAAAGTTTGATTAGAACCAATCAGCGTGCGCCTTAAAGCGAAGGAAATCCATACCAACGACGATGTAAAGCGCTTTAGGAACCAGATGGCCTGTTGTCATATCTAAAAGTCGCCGGCGGCATGAATGAAGGTAAGAGCGTCGCCGAATCGTTGAGGAGAAAGCAAAATGAAAACGTCGTGCTGGATGCGCTGCGCTGCGCTTGTTCTGACGCTGGCTTCCTTGCATGCTGGCGCGGCCAGCGTCTACAAGTATCGGGAGCCGGGCGGGGGCATCCTGTATAGCCAAAAGCCGGTTGCCAATGCGAGATTGATCGCGGTGATGCAGGTTCAGAATCCGTCATCGGGCAGGCTTAGCGTGATGCGTGTTGAGCAGGAGCGCCAACATGCGCAACAGCTCTACCAGGAGATCATGGAAAGTCGACGTATCGAGCTTCTTGCCACGGCGTCTCGTGAATCCTCTGCTGAACGCTGCGACACATCGCAAATGTACACCTCGGTATTTGAGCCGCGGCCAGGGGAGAGAACCGGAACGGTGTCAGGCCATAGCCGCCTAAACCAGAATTATTGGAATCGTCTAGGCGTATATCCGTCACCGACAATCTGTTCCGTGCCATGTATTGATTGACGCCGAATGCGGCGTCAGGCCGGAAGCACGGTCGTGCCCGTGCCTATGTTACGTCTGGCGTCCTTAGTCATCTACGGCAATGTGAAAGCGGGTGCTTGCAGCTGTGCCTTTGAGCGGTGTGCATCGTCCGTATTCACGGGCGGGGAAACGGACGATGCGATTAGGCAATGTCAGCGCGCATCCCATTCATAAACCGTGACGGTCGCCGCGCCGAGCAAATGCATCGGATCGCGCGTTGCGATTGAACGGGCCTCATCGATGTTGCTCGCATTCAGCAGGTATGCTCCGCCACTGCCATCAGCGAAAGGGCCTGCCAAGTCGAGCAGGCCATCGGCGCGCAAGTCGCCGAGGAACGCGTAATGCTCGTCCAGCATGTCACGTTGGAAAGAGCGATTGCGTGTGGTAGTTACAAGGTACTTCGACATCACTACGAACTCCGAAAAACGAAAAAAAACGGTCGCATTTTCTCACAGAAATATGCTGACCGCAGGAAAGTCTCTGGTTTCTCGGAACGATGTGGTCCTGTACTGACACGATCTGGAACATCTTAAGGCTTACGCACAGTCCTGAAGACCAGTCCCATGCCATACCGTCCTATGTTCCGGCAGCGGTCCATGCTCCGTCTTTGCATCACGCCCCGGTGAGCGCCGCGATCACACGCAGAACCGCATTCATCGCCGCGCCTACGTCGACGAAACCGCCCACGATGGCGCCCAGCATGTCGAAAAGTGTAGTGAGGTTGGCGAATGCGTCCTGGATACCGTTGGTGATGTCGTTCATGGAAAATGGATATGCGCGGCGTGAGACCAGATGATACTTGGCTCTGCTGCAAGTAAGCGCTTCGCTTGTGCTGGAACGCAAGAAATACCATCCGCAGGAAGTGACGAGGGCATTGCCAACGGCTGATCGCTGCATTCCCAAAACCCGCCGGTTTCCGGTTATCGTTGCGCTTCCTCATCTCACTCGCGCAAGGAATACCATGCAAGCTCCCCGAGTCGCGCAACCACTGCGTGCTACGTTTTGCGCCGCGTGCCTAGTCGCCATGCTCGCCTCTTGTTCATCGGCGCCGCTGAACAGCAGCCAATCAGACAGCCCATCCGCCATGGAGAAAGGCGCAACGCTCTCGCATGCGCAGATCGACAGCCTGCTCGCCAACCCGGACCGCAAACCCTCGGACCGGGCCATGGATGCGCGGCGCAAGCCGGCCGAACTGCTGAGCTTCGTCGGCGCCAGGTCCGGCATGATTGCACTGGATCTGTCCGCGGGCGGCGGCTATACCAGCTCGCTACTGGCTCGCGCCGCTGGGCCGAGTGGCAAGGTCTATGCGCAGTCGGCGCCGCGTGGTGATGCTCCTCCACCATCTTTCCCGGTGCTCAGCGCACGCGTGGGTGCGGACGGGAACATCGTGCCGGCCCTTCGTCGCTTCGACGATCCTGTTCCGCCCGAGGTTGCGCATCAGGCGCTGGACCTTGTGACCTTCGTCGACAACTACCATGATCTCGGCCACCTCGGCGTTGATCGGGCCAAGTTGAATCGGGCCGTCCATGAAGCGCTGAAGCCGGGCGGTGTGTATGTCATCGTCGACCATGCCGGCCGGCCTGGCACCGGCATCTCGGAGTCGGCCACGCTGCACCGGGTCGAAGAAGCCTTCGTCAAACAGGAAGTTGAAAGCGCAGGATTCCGTTTCGTCGGTTCCGGCGACTTCCTGCGCAACCCGAATGATCCACGCGACAGGAATGCGCCCGAAGGCGGTCAAGCCAAGGACGGCTTTGCACTGAAGTTCGTCAAGCGCTGATTGATCAGGCCACACGGAGCGCGGAAGCAGGGTGCATACACACCATGCATACCATCATCGTGACTACATCCACCGGAACATCGTCGATTTACAGGCTGGCCAGGCGCAATAAATTCGTCGTGCCCGCCTGCCCAAACGGCATGCCGGCAGCGATCGCTATGCTTTCGCCTGGCCGGCCATACTCTTCAGCCAGCGCGGTCCTGCGGGCCGCTTCCACCATCGCATCGACGTCACTGATGTCGGGCCCCACGGTCGAATGCACACCCCAGACCACAGCAAGGCGCCTCGCGGTCGACACGTTCGGAGTAATGCTGAGTATTGGCGCCAGCGGACGCTCGCGGGCCGCACGGAGACTGGTATGACCGGAACTCGTATAGGTAACAGTCGCGACCGCGCCGATGATGCGCGTGACTTCGCGCAATGCGTGGCAGATCGCGTCGCCGCTGTTGCGCTGCGGTTCGCCCTGTGACAACTCGGCCGGTTCGAAGAAGGAAGGATCGCGTTCGGCCTGCTCGATGATTCGCGACATCATCGCCACCGCCTGTGTCGGATAGGCGCCGTTGGCCGACTCGGCCGAAAGCATCACCGCATCAGCCCCGTCATAAATCGCGCTCGCGACGTCGGAAGCCTCGGCTCTGGTTGGTACCGGCGCCACCGTCATCGACTCCAGCATCTGAGTTGCGATCACCACCGGTTTGCCACGCCGGCGGCAGGATCGCACGATGCGTTTCTGCAGCCCAGGCACGCATTCCGGCGGCAGTTCCACGCCGAGGTCGCCACGCGCAACCATGATCGAATCCGAGACTTCGACGATGTCATCGAGACGTTTCAATGCCGCCGGCTTTTCCAGCTTCGACATCAGCAGCGCGCGGGACCCAACGATTTCCCGCGCTTCAAGCACATCCTCGGGACGCTGCACAAAGGACAGGGCAACCCAGTCCGCGCCCATGTCAAGCGCGAAGGCCAGATCAGCGCGGTCCTTGGCGGTCAGGGCCGGAATTGGCAGCACGGCGTCCGGCACGTTGACGCCCTTGCGGTCGGAAAGCATGCCGCCGCTGATAACACGGGTATGGATCGCATGCTCGTCGCACTCGAGCACTTCCAGCCTGAGCTTGCCGTCGTCGAGCAGCAAGGACTGTCCGGGAGCCGTTACGGCAAACAGTTCGGGATGCGGCAAGCACACGCGAGTGGCATTGCCCGGCGCGGGATCGCGATCCAGCGTGAAACGCTCGCCAGCGCGAAGCTGTACACGCCCTTCAGCGAACTGACCGACGCGCAATTTCGGCCCTTGCAGATCGGCCAGCACCGCAATCGGCCTGCCGTGGCTGCGTTCCAGATCGCGCACGATCTCATAGCGTGCGAGATGGTCCTGCTGCGTGCCGTGACTGAAGTTGAAGCGGAAGACATCGGCGCCCGCTTCGAACAGCGCAAGTATGCTTTCCCTGCTGCTGCTCGCCGGTCCGAGCGTGGCTACGATCTTGGCTTTGCGTTGCCGTCTCATGTTTCCTCCTTGTGTAAGGCGGATCCGCACCGTCGTCGGCGCTCTCCGCGTCACATCTACTGATGAAGGCGGCCGTCATGCACCTGCGGTGCATTTGCGACGCAGCGTCGCAAGTAGACGAGGACACGGTCGCCGGGCGACGTCTTTACGAACTCCAATTCCTGCAGGCCTGCTTACCATCTTCCAGGCGTATTGAAAGACAAGGTTCGCGGGCACCCGGCGCGCGACCTGAGACGCTACTGCAATGTCACCATAGTCAGGCATTCCCAATGGCCGCCAGAGCAGCACCTGCTATCGTGGCAGACACATCGCGCTGAACGCTTGTCGATACGTAGCGCATGGTATCGACAAAGCCTGATGACGATAAGACGACAAAACATCGTTGTAATCGATACTTCGGGTATTGAACATCTCCGGATGCTCGTGTCGAACAGGAGCCAATTCAACCGTATGGCCAGGCACAAACGGGCTTGCGACTTCCGCTCGCCATGACGATGCCTTACGGCTTTTGCAGCAGGATCTTCGCAGTCCCGAACCAGAGCCAGGCCAGCAGCGAAGCAGCCAGTGCCGCAATGGCCAGTGCTGGCGTGGGCAGCGCAAACGCGAAAAGATCGCGCGCCACGGGTATGGCCACAACTGCGAGCAGCATCGTCAGCGTCGCGAGCGCGATCCACAGGAAATACGGATTGCCACGGTGCCAGGACCAGAATGCAGCGGCGCGCCAATTGCGATTCGCGCCGATCAGGCCGAGGTTGCCAATCACCAGAGCCGAAAACATCAGCGTGCGCGCCGCCTCGTCGGATACGTCGAGCTGACGCGTCAACAGGAATAAGGCAAGCAGTATCGCCAGCAAGCCGCCGCCCTGGCACAAGCCCTGAATCAACACAGTCGAATCATAAAGACGCGCGTCGGGACGGCGCGGCTTCGCATGCATGGCTTCAGCCTCGAGCGGTTCCGCTTCGAACACCAGCGAGCAGCTTGGATCAATGATCAGCTGCAGGAACAGGATATGCACCGGCATGAGCAGCATCGGCCATCCCATCAGAACCGGCGCGATCGAGAGCCCGACGATGGGGACATGGACTGCGACGATGAAGACAATGGCCTTGCGCAGATTCGCAAATACCTGGCGTCCATAGCGCACCGCGGTGACAAGGGAGGTGAAATCATCATCGAGCAGGACCAGGTCCGCCGCTTCACGCGCGACATCGGTGCCGCGCGCGCCCATTGCCACGCCTATGTGCGCCGCCTTCAATGCCGGCGCGTCGTTGATGCCATCGCCGGTCATCGCGACAATTTCACCCATATCGCGGAAGGCCTGCACCAGTCGCAACTTGTGCTCGGGCTGCACCCGGCAAAACACATTGGCCTCGCGCAGCCGCCGGCGCAGCAGGTCCGGTTCACTGGCATCGATGTCCTTGCCTGTCAGCGCCTCGCCATCGACTTGCAGTCCGGCCTGGCGGGCGATCGACACAGCGGTATGCGGATGATCTCCGGTGATCATCACGACGCGGATACCGGCGGCATGGCATTCCGCGATCGCTTGCGGCACCTTGGGTCGCAACGGATCCTCGAAAGCCACGAGGCCGATGAAACGGAACGCGAAGTCATGCTGATTCTCCGGCAGGGCACGCGCTGCAAACGCCGCCTGCGCGACCCCTAGCACGCGCAAGCCCTCACGCGCCATCCGCTCCACCTGGGCCGCGATGATGCCGCTTCGCGCCGCGTCCAGATGGCAAAGATCCATGATTGCTTCAGGTGCGCCCTTGGCAGCGATAATGCGGTCTTCCAGGTCGGGCGACTGCCACACGCGCGACATCGCCAGCATGTGGCGCGACAGCGGATAATCGTCGACCAGCGTCCAGTCGCGATGCAGATGCTCGGTATTGGCAAGCAAAGCCTGCCCCGCAGCGCCGATGGCGGTCTCCATCGGATCGAAAGCGCGCCGGTGGCTCGCGAGCACCGCGTATTCAAGCACCGGATGAAGCGCTTCAGGCACTTGCGCAAGCTGCGCCAGATCCTGTTCGCATTCCTCGGACCATAGCTTGCGCAATTGCATGCGGTTCGCAGTCAGCGTCCCAGTCTTGTCGACGCAAAGGATGGTCGTTGCGCCCAGCAATTCCACCGCCGGAACGCTGCGCGCCAGCACCCGGGCTTGCGCCAGGCGCCAGGCGCCGAGCCCAAGAAAGATACTCAGGATCACTGGCAGCTCTTCCGGGACGACAGCCATCGCAAAAGTGACCCCTGCCAGCAATCCATGCAGCCAGTCATCACGCAGCAGGCCCCAGGCAACGGCCAGCGCTGCAGCCAGCGCCAGCCCGGCGACTGCAACGCCCTTTACCACCTGCCGGGTCTGCTCCTGGACCGGCGTGCGTTCATCTGCAAGCCCCTGCATCGATGCACCGATGCGTCCAAGCGCGCTACGCGTGCCTGTCGCCGTCACCCGGCCCCGACCAGCTCCCTGTATGACAAGCGTGCCGGAATAGGCCATGCTTGCGACATCGCCACTCTCGTGCGCGTCTGCAAGCTCGAGGCTCCCGTGCTTGACGACCGGCACGGATTCCCCGGTCAGCATGGATTCATCGATGGTGAGATTCGAGGCTTCCAGGATAGTCATGTCGGCCGGGACCCGATCGCCTTCGGCCAACAGAACGATGTCATCAACGACGAGATCACGGCCGGCGATGCGACAAGTCTGACCGTCGCGAATCACCAGTGCGCGCGGACTGGAAATGCTGCGCAATGCCGCCAGTGATCGCTCGGTACGGCCCTGTTGTACCAGACTGATGCCCATGACCATGAACACGAAGGCAAGCAGCATCAATGCTTCTGCCTTGTCACCCAGCAGCAGGTAGATCGCGCCGCAGGCCAGCAGCAACAGGAACATCGGCTCGAGCACCACATCGAGCGCCATGCGCCTCAGGCTTTTCGGCCCGTCGGAAGGCACTTCATTCGCGCCGTCAACGCTGAAGCGACGGCGCGCTTCTTCGCTGGAAAGACCATGATGAGGATCGGTATGCATCGGCGAGTTTGTATGAGCTCGGGTTTGCGTTAGGAAAGCACGGCGCCTTGACGGTCATCTCATCACGATTCTGTCATCTTCGGCAAGCAGTGCGCACGCTCTGGCGTACAGCAACGCTTCAGATTTCCTTAATCCTGCTGATCCACGATAAGGACAACGCAAACACTCGGCGCCCGTATCTGGTGCCACCGACTGCCTTGCGTATCAAGCGCGAATTCATTCAAGGATTTTCCATGAATACACTATCTGAACCCGGCATCGAAGCGGCGGTGCCGGGCACCGTACAAAGGGGCGTATTGATATGGGATGCGCCTGTGCGACTGTTTCACTGGCTGCTGGTTTTATGTTTTGCGGGCGCCTATCTGACCGCAGAAAGCGACAGCTTGCGACTTGTGCATGTGACGCTCGGCTATACGATGGCAGGCCTTGTCGCTTTCCGCATCCTGTGGGGATGCATGGGTACCCACCATGCGCGTTTCACCGCCTTCGTGCGTGGTCCGCGCGCCGTCCTGGCCTATACGCATTCGCTCCGGCATGGCAAACCGCAGCACCATGCCGGGCACAATCCTGCCGGCGCCGTGGCCATCCTGGGCCTGCTCAGCCTGGCCGCATTGCTTGCAGCCAGCGGCTGGGCAACCTATCAGGGCAGAGAATGGCTGGAAGATGTGCACGAGGGGTTGGCAAACGTGATGCTGGCCCTTGTGGCGATCCATGTCGCCGCAGTAGTGCTCTCAAGCTGGTTACATCATGAAAACCTGGTCGCAGCAATGATTCACGGCCGCAAGCCTGCGCCGGCTGCGGAGGGCATCCGCTCCTCGTGGCGCTCAGTCGCGGCACTGCTGCTGGCGGCGGTGCTCGCCTTCTGGTGGTGGCAATGGCGCACCGCGCCGGAAGCGCGTGTCGAGCGGCATGCCGTTGCAGCGCAGCGGATCGAACAAGGCGCGACCGGGCGCGTCGCCATGCGAGAATGCGGCCATGCGCATACTCCTTGCTGAAGATGATCCCCTGCTGGGCGACGGCCTGCGTGCCGGTTTGCGCCAGGCCGGATTCCAGGTGGACTGGGTACGCGACGGCGTTGCCGCCGTTTCCGAGCTGCGCGCCCAGCCCTATGCCGCAGCGGTGCTCGACCTTGGCCTGCCGCGCATGGATGGCATCGATGTGCTTGTCGCCGTTCGCCGCGCCGGGGTCAAGCTGCCCATCCTGGTACTGACTGCGCGCGATGCCATCGACGACCGGATACGTGGACTTGACGTCGGCGCGGATGATTATGTGATCAAGCCGGTGGACCTGCACGAGCTTGCGGCACGCTTGCGCGCCCTGATTCGCCGGGCCCATGGACAGCCGCAGGAAAGATTGACGGCGCAAGACGTGGAGCTCGATCCGGCCGCGCGCATGGTATGGAAAGCGGGAGAAACGGTGAACCTGTCGGCGCGCGAATTCGATTTGCTGCAGGCGCTGATGCTCAGCGCCGGCCGCGTGCTGAGTCGGGAACAGATCGAGCAGCAGGTATACGGCTGGGGGCAGGAGGTTGAAAGCAACGCGGTCGAAGTGCATGTGTCGAATCTGCGGCGCAAGCTTGGCAGCGGCCTGATACAGACCGTGCGCGGCGTCGGCTACCTGCTGCTGCGTGACGAAGCCGCATGAGCCGCATGGGCCACATCAACCCGCCTTCGCTGCAACGCCGCCTGCTGATCCTGGTGCTCTCCGTGGTGACGATCGGCTGGATCCTGGCCGGCGCTGCAACTTGGCTGGATGCGCGCCATGAGCTCGACGAACTGCTCGACAGCCATCTCGCCCAGGCCGCCGCGATACTGGTCGTGCAGCAGACGCATGAGATGGCCGAGCATGCCGGCATGCTCGATAACGCGCCGGTCGTTCATCGTTATGCGCCGAAGGTCGCCTTTCAGGTGTATCACCAGGGACGCCTCGTGCTGCGCTCGGAAAATGCGCCGGGACAACCTCTGTTGCCCGAGCCGTCGAGGCTGCGTACCGGCTTCGATACGGTGAGTGTCGATGGCGTCAGCTGGCGGCTATACGCGGATCATGGGCCGGAGGATATCCAGGTCTTCGTCGGGGAGCGCATGGCGTCGCGCTCGGAAATCTTGGCCGCGATCCTGCGCGGCTCGTTCATTCCGCTGATTGTGACCCTGCCGCTTCTTGCCTTTGCCATCTGGTGGGCCGTGCGTACCGGACTTGCGCCGCTGCGGCAATTTGGCGGCGCACTGGCCCGGCGCCGTCCGGAGGCACTGCATCCACTGGAAACGAAGGACATGCCGGAAGAAATGGTGGCGATGGTCATGGCCTTGAACGGCTTGTTTGCCCGCATCGGCGACCTGCTCGATTCCGAGCGCCGCTTCACCGCCGACGCCGCGCATGAATTGCGCACGCCGATTGCCGCGATCCGCACCCAGGCCCAGGTTGCGCTGCAGGAAAGCGATGATGGGATGCGCAATGCGGCGCTGAAACAGACCATGGCCGGATGCGACCGCGCAGCCAGGTTGATCGAGCAATTGCTTATTCTTGCGCGGCTGGAGGCACAGGCCGCGCCTTCGGAACGGCGTTGCGATCTGGCCGTGATCGTGCGGCAGGTAGTGGCCGATCTGGCGCCCAGGGCGATCGCAAGCGGGCAGGCGCTTGCCGTGCTTGGTAGCGCGCATTGTCCCGTGGCTGGCGATGAGACCCTGCTTGCAGTGCTGGTGCGCAACTTGCTGGAAAACGCTGTGCGCTACAGTCCGAACGGCGCGAGCATCGACATCGAAGTGAGCCAGGACGGCGACCGCTTCATGCTGGTCGTGGAGGACAGCGGTCCAGGCTTGCCCGCAGAGACGATAGGAAGGCTGGGCCAACGCTTCTTTCGCGCGGCAGGGCAATCGCAGAGTGGCAGCGGACTAGGCTGGTCCATCGTGCGACGCATCGCCCAAGTGCATGGCATGCGCATCGAGGTCATGCGCTCGCAGAAGCTTGGCGGGCTGCGGGTTTGCGTCACTGGCGTAGCGCAGACCTGATGCCGGGTAATAGGGGAGGGCGCAGGGCAGCGTAGGGTTGCACGCCACTCCAAGCGTATGGCAATCGTTGCACAAGCTTGCCAAGCGAGGGATCGAGGCTGCAAGCGCATGGCATCCAATCGCAGGCGATCCGGTTGCCACGCATTCTCGGAAAAATCGCAGCAAACTGCGCCTTCCCCGAGAATGCACACGGTCCGGCTCTCCACTTGCAGGCACACCGCAGTGCCGTGCTTCAACCGCCGGACGTCCGCAGCGAGACGTCGTATTTGGCGCGCACGGCGCCGATCAGATCAGGCGGTGACCCGGGCCGATTGCACAGCCGATTTGCCAGCGAACTGCACGGTCGCATCGACAAAGGCGCGCG
This sequence comes from Noviherbaspirillum pedocola, assembly GCF_016632335.1. Classification (GTDB taxonomy): domain Bacteria; phylum Pseudomonadota; class Gammaproteobacteria; order Burkholderiales; family Burkholderiaceae_D; genus Noviherbaspirillum_A; species Noviherbaspirillum_A pedocola. Next base: position 144,023 of record NZ_JAEPBG010000013.1, on the reverse strand, counting down.
CATCGAATTCCACGTCGCCCACTTCTTCATCGACGATCAGCGGAAGCGTAGCCGCTGCCTGCCACACCGGAAACGCGACGTCCACCGCGCCGCCATCAAGCACGGCAACCACATGTTCCGGCAAGGCGCCGGTAGCGACGATGTTGGCCATCGCGGTCAGCCGTGCTTCGACTGCTGCGCCTTTCTCTCGATGACCGCCGAATACTCCAGCCAATGTGTGCAAGCGTGCTTCCACCTCGGCCGACTTGGGGCAGACCCTGTGCACCTCGTGCACGGCGGCATGCAAATCATTGACAGTAACTGGAACGGCATTGAGCATGCCTTCGAAATCGAGAGTAGTCATGGTGTGCAGGTTGCCAGTGGCGTTGAGTAAGAGACGCAAGCATGATGACCAATGCATCCCCAGGCCGCAAGCCGGCTAACGTCGACACTTCGCCTAAGAGGAATCCTACAAGCCTGCCCCAACTCGGCAGTGGACAATCATTCGTGCTAACCGCCGCTGCGCCAACGGCTCGGCTGTTGCGACCGGCAAGGGGCATCGGTAGCAAAGCACGTTTGACTCCCGATACGCGTCCTTTTCCGCTCCTGAGTGGCGCCGCGGGATGCGATCCCTGGATGGCCCGGAAGCGTTACACTTCCCCGTGCTTGCGCTCAAGTCGTCTGGCGACACATTGCGCGATTAGCTCCATCAGCCCTGTCAGCTCATTCCCCGGGAGGAAACATGAGCGCTTCCGATACGGATACTCCGCTTCACTATTGGCGCGACGGCAGCGTGGCCCATATTCGCTTCAACCGTCCCTCGGTCCTGAACGCCATTGACATACCAACCGCTCACGCTTTCCTCGACGCCTGCCGATCTGCTCATGATGATGCCAGTGTAAGAGCCGTCGTAATCAGCGGGGAAGGGCGTGCCTTCGTCGCGGGTGGCGACCTTGCGGCACTTGCACATGATCCGGTCGAAACGGCACGCGAGATCATCGCCGCCATGCATGGCGGCATCGCGCTGCTTGCGGCAATGCAGGCGCCGGTGCTGGCGAGCCTCCATGGTGTGGTAGCCGGCGGAGGCCTGGGTATCGCACTGGCCTGCGATCTCGCCATCGCCGCCGAGGGAACGCGCTTCAAGCTTGCCTACGTGAATATCGGCGCAAGCGCCGACTGTGGCACCTCATGGGCCTTGCCGCGCCTGGTCGGCATGCGCAAGGCCATGGAGATCGCGCTGCTGGGGGAGACTTTCGATGCCGAGGAGGCGCTGCGTCTCGGGCTGGTGAACCGCGTGGTGCCAGCCGAGCGACTACAGGAAGAGACCGCCAGGCTCGTCCAGCGCCTGGCAGACGGCCCGACTCTGGCTCTGGGCCGGCTCAAGCACGCCATTCGCGCCTCGCACAATCGCGACCTGGAGGCGCAGCTCGACGCGGAAGCGGCCGATTTCATCGCTTGCGCATCAAGCCGCGATTTTGTCGAAGGCGTTTCCGCCTTCCGTGACAAGCGGTTGGCAGGTTTCGAAGGACGGTGAACGCGAAGCGAAGACAAGGCTCGGCCGAGCTCAACATAACTACAAGGAGACACGCCATGAACGAAACCGTCGATGCCATACGCCAGCACAGCCTCGGCGATGTGCTGCGACGAACCGCGCGACGCATGCCGAACAAGACCGCCATTGTCTGCGGCACGGTGGCCTGGACCTATGCCGAATTCGATGCCATCTGCTCCCGGCTCGCAGGGGCACTAATGGCGCGAGGCGTCGCCACAGGCGACCGGGTCGCGATCCTGTCGCGCAATTCACATGCCTTCGCGGCGATGCGCTTCGCGCTGGCGCGCACAGGCGCGGTAATGGTCCCGATCAACTTCATGCTCAATGCCGATGAGGTCGCCTACATACTCCGGAGCTCGGGCGCGGGCATGCTGCTCGTCGGCGAGGGACTGGAGGCGCTCGCAGCTGCTGCCGTGCAGAAGCAGACCGCCGTTACGGAGTGCATCTGGTTACCCGGTGAGGATGGCGGCACTGCCGCGCCGCAAGGCATGACCGGATTCGTCGACCTGCTCGATGCGCAAATCAAGGAGGCCACGCTGCCCGCAGTCGATGCGCGTACGCTGCTGCAGATCATCTATACCAGCGGCACCGAGTCGCTGCCCAAGGGCGCAATGCTCACGCATGAAGCGGTGCTGTGGGAATACGCCACCTGCATCATTGAAGGCAGCATGGCAGCGACCGATATCATGCTGCATGCCTTGCCGCTCTATCACTGCGCGCAGCTCGATGTATTTCTTGGGCCGGCAATCTACCTTGGCGCCACCAGCATCATCACTGGGCAACCGCGCCCGGACACCATCCTTCCGCTGATCGAGCGGCACAAGGTGAATTCCTTCTTCGCGCCGCCATCGGTCTGGATCGCGCTGCTGCGCTCGCCGCAATTCGACATGACGGATCTGTCATCGCTGGAGAAGGGATATTACGGCGCCTCCATCATGCCGGTCGAAGTGCTCAGGGAAATGCAGCAGCGCATGCCACGCGTGCGGCTGTGGAATTTCTATGGACAGACCGAGATCGCGCCGCTGGCCACGGTGCTTTATCCGGAAGACCAGCTGCGCAAGGCCGGATCGGCCGGCAAACCCGCGCTCAACGTCGAGACGCGTGTGGTGGATGAGAACATGAACGATGTCCCACCCGGGACGATTGGTGAGATCGTGCATCGTTCCCCGCAGCTGCTCACGGGTTATTACCAGGACCCCGAGAAGACAGCAGCAGCCTTCAGCGGCGGCTGGTTTCACAGTGGCGACCTGGCCATGCTTGACGAGGAGGGGTATATCACCGTCGTCGATCGCAAGAAGGACATGATCAAGAGCGGCGGTGAAAACGTCGCGAGCCGCGAGGTCGAAGAAGTGATATTTCGCATTGCTGCCGTGTCGGAAGTGGCGGTCATTGGCTTGCCGGATCCGTATTGGGTGGAGGCGGTCACCGCGGTCGTCGTGTTGCGCCACGGGCAGACGACGAGCGAGGAAGACGTGATTGCGTTCTGCAAGGCCAACATGGCGCACTTCAAGGTGCCCAAGCGAGTCATCTTTGCGGATGCCTTGCCCAAGAATCCGAGCGGCAAACTGCTGAAGCGTGAACTGCGCAAACGATATGCTGGCTGAGTCGCGCGCTCCTTCGGTCACTCCGGGCTGCACCTTCGTCGACATGAGCCTGCGCGGCTAACACGCCGTGATCTCCCATGCCACGCTGATCGCCGCCTGGGCGCGGCAATACAGTGGATCGCGAGTTGGAACATTCTGTTCAGTTAATGGAGCAAATCATGACGATGCTTGTTCTCGGTCTGCTGGCCTTTTTTGGCATACATCTTGTTCCGGTCTTGGATGGCATGCGAGGCGCACTGTTGCGCAGCCTCGGCGAGAAAGGCTACAAGGGAATGTTTTCACTCGTCTCCGCGCTCGGACTAGTCCTTATCGTAGTCGGCTATGCCCGCGCTCCCATGGGAACGCGTCTGTTCGATCCATTCCCGGGCGCGATAGCGATCGCGCCCTTTGCCATGATCGTCAGCTTCATATTGCTGGCGGCTGCGAACATGCGCACGCACATACGTCGGACTCTCAGGCATCCGATGCTGATCGGTATAGGCATCTGGGCCAGCGTGCATCTGCTTGCCAACGGGGATGCGAAGGGCAGCCTGCTGTTCGGGGCCTTCCTTGCCTATGCGGTCCTTGACATCCTCTCTGCAAGCAGCCGGCATGCGGTAAAGCGTTTCGTGCCCGTTGGCAGGCAGGATGTGATCGCTGTTCTCTCTGGAGCGTTACTTGCCATATTGGTGATGCTGTTTCATGGCCAACTGTTCGGCGTCAAGGCGGTGTCCTGGGGCCTTTAGCATGTTGTTGAAAGACCTGGGGCGATGGACACCGAGGGCAGGGTGCATTTCACGGTACCGCCAGCCTATTCGTCTGCCGGCGCCATATGCAACCGTTCTTCGAGGCTGTTCCAGGGATGGCACTGAACACCGTTTGACGTCCATCAACATGGCATGCGCCCGAACATTTTCACTTGTGGGTGAAGATCAGCCGATAAGGCTGTTCAGCTGAATTAGCTTATGGGGCTCCATGCAGAGTGACCGGCGTGCCCACATTCACACCAACCAAACGCTACTCAGGAACACCGATGCCCATTCAAACATTAGCTCCCGCAGAGCAGAAATTCGCCTCGGACCGTGTCACGCGGGACAGCTATTCAAACCTGAGAAGGCAGATACGGACCGGCGATCTGCTCTTTGCGGCGGGTAACTACCCGGTCAGCAGGATGATTGAACACTTCTCCAATTCCATGTTCAGTCACGTCGGATTCCTGTTTCGGTGGAACGATCGTGTGCTTCTCCTGGAAAGCGTAGAGGACGACGGAGTGCGCGCCGTGCCGCTGAGTCAATATGTGTCGGACTATGAAAACTCCGGTGAGCCCTATGATGGACGCCTGTTCCTGGCGCGCTATAACGGCGACATCGACGCACAAAAAGTAACGGCGATGCTTGGCGAGGCGGCGGATCTTCTCAACCGAAAGTACAACAAGGAAGAAGTGGGAATGATCCTGGCGCGCCTCACGATAGGCTTCGGACATCCCGTGGAAAACAATACCTATATCTGTTCAGAGTTCGTTGACGAATGCTTCAGGAAAATCGATATCGTGTTTCCGCGCGCGGAAAGCGGCTTCATTTTCCCGGAACAAATCGCAGCGGATCCCAGAGTCCAACCGATGTATGAGATTGCGTTGTCCACGCAGGATGTAGCCAGTACTCATCTCGGCGGTATGAACATGATCGGATAAGAAGGCGCGTTGGCAACCCTGAGCTCTTGCTGGAGATGCGACATTCAAAACATTTGCGGAAGGTAGCTAGCTCGGGACCTCGTTTGACATAAGGCAGATTATGCAGCTGCCGGCGGTGTGCGGCGGGCAGGGTGGCCATGCTCTGTCCATGGACGACCCCTCCCATCCACCCGGTTGTGCTGAGGTCCTGGCAGGAACTCAGTCGCGTCCCAGGTAGTCCAGCGCCAGCGCCGTCATGGTTCGCGCACCTACTGCAAGAGCCGCCTCGTCGATTTCGAATTTCGGCGAATGATTGGGCGCAGCGGTGGCCGGGTTCCTTCCCGGACCGGTCGCCCCCAGGAAGAAAAACATTCCCGGCACTTTCTTCTGGTACTCGGAAAAGTCCTCCGACGCGCTGAGCTTGGGCGCCAATACCGCCTTGCCATCAGTGACCCGTTTCAGCGTCGGCAGCATTTGAGCAGTCAGCGCTTCATCATTGATCGTCGGCGCATATCCGGGCTGCTGAAAGCGTACTTCGGCGCTTGCGCCACTGGCCCGCGCAATCGACTCGGCGGTCGTGCGCATGCGCTCGAGCGTGTCCGCCCGCATGCCGTCATCGAAGGTCCGCACCGTACCCAGCATCTCGACGCTGTCCGGGATGATGTTCTCCCGGTTGCCGCCTCGAATCGCGCCTATTGACAGCACTGCTGGCTCTCTGGACAGATCCAGCTGCCGGCTGACGATGGTCTGCATGCCCATCACGATCTGCGCAGCGCTCACGATCGGATCGATGCCATTCCACGGAAACCCGCCGTGCGTCTGCTTGCCGGACACCTTGATGCTGAAAGAGTCCCCCGATGCAAGTATCGGCCCCGGACGATAAGCCACCGTCCCCACCGGAAACCCGGGCATCAGATGCAAACCGAACACGGCGTCGACCCTGGGATTGTCGAGCACGCCGGCATCGACCATTGCCAATGCGCCGATGTGCTCGCCTTCGTGCTGCGAGGCTTCCGATGGCCCTTCTTCCGCGGGCTGAAAGATGAACTTGACCGTTCCATGTATCCGGTCCTTCATGCCCGACAACACCTCGGCGGTCGCCATCAGTATGGCCGTATGCCCGTCATGGCCGCAAGCATGCATGACATCGACTTCCCTGCCCATGTGCTTGCCCTTGGCCCTGGATGCGAACGGCAAGTCGACCAGTTCCTTCACCGGCAAGGCATCCATGTCCGCGCGCAGCGCAACGACCTTGCCGGGATGCGCGCCTCGGAGCACGCCCACGATGCCGGTGCCGCCGACATTGGTCCGTACTTCAAGACCCAGCCTGCGCAGATGCTCGGCGACCAGCGCCGCGGTGCGATGTTCCTGATTCGATAGTTCAGGGTGCTGGTGTATATCACGGCGCCAGCCGATCATCTTCGTTTCCATTGCGCCGACACGTGCCTGTATGTCCGCGAGCACAGGACTATCAATGGCATGCGCTGTGGTTGCGAGGGTCGCAAGAAGAAAGGCTGGCATGAGCAGCAGGGATTTCGAGTTCATCATTCGTCTCCATGTCGTGATTTTTTTGGGTTCGTATTCATCCATGTTCCGGCTCGGCTTGTGCAGGCTTTTCACGCACCATGCCTTGTCCGGAACGATCCGGTGCCGCGGAACCGGACGGTGCAGCACCCCTTCCATCGTGGTGCGCCGAAGCTGAGCGCTTGTGATCAATGAGAGAAACAGCGACCGTCGCTATGACGGCGGGAATGGCGATCGCCATGAAGTTCATTTCTAGCGGCAAGGCCATGCCGACCAGGGTGCCGATCAGGATCGGCGCGAGAATCGCTCCGCTGCGCCCAACGCCCGATGCCCAGCCTATGCCGGTCGAGCGCACCGCCATCGGATAGAACTGGCCGGCATAGGCATACGTGACGATCTGGGTGCCGATGGTCGAGGCGCCAGCCATGCCGACGAGCAGAAACAGCAGCGCCGTCGGCATCTCGTGGCCCAGCAGCGTGATCGACACCGCGGCCAGGGCATACATGCCGACCAGTACATGCTTGATATGAAAGTGGTCCGCCAGCCACCCGCCTCCGACGGCGCCGATCATTGCGCCGAAGTTCAGCACCAGCACAAAGGTGAGCGCCGACCCGAGGCTGTAGCCGGCGGCGGCCATCAGCTTGGTGAGCCAGGAGCTCAGCGCGTACACCATGAAGAGACACATGAAGAACGCGATCCAGAACATCACTGTGCTGAAGCCCCTGCCGTCCTGAAACAGCTTGCCGATCGGAGCGCTTGCCGCCGTGTCCGCGGCCGGCAGCGCAAAGCGGTCATTGGCATCGGCCCGGTAGCCTGGGTCGATGTGGGACACGATGCTCTTGAGCTCGGCGATCCGATTCTGCCTGATCAGAAACGGCATCGACTCTGGCATGGTTTTCAGGATGAACGGGATGAGAACCACCGGCGCCCCGGCAGCGAGGAACACCGAGGCCCAGCCATAGGTTTCAATCAGTCCCTTGCCCAGCAGCGCGGCAAGCATGCCACCGACCGCATAACCGCTGAACATCAGCGTGGTCAGCGTCGCGCGTATTCGCTTCGGCGCATATTCCGTCATTTGCGCCACCACATTCGGCATCACGCCGCCTATGCCCAGACCCGCCAGAAAGCGCATCGCGCTGAAGCTGTAAGGATCGCGGCACAAGCCTGCGGTGGCGGTGAATACGCTGAACAGGCCTATGCAAAGGGCGATGGTCTTGTTGCGGCCTATCCTGTCGGCAAGGGTGCCCAGGAAAATGGCGCCGAACATCATGCCGAACAGCGCTGAGCTGACCATGAAGCCGGCATTCTGCGCGGTGACGCCCATCTCCTTCATGATGGACGGCAGCGCAATGCCAGCCACCGCCAGGTCATAACCATCGAAGATGATGATCAGCGCGCACCACAACAGAATGCGGCGGTGGAACCCATTGAAGCGCGCCTCGTCGGCATGCTTGTGTATATCGATTTGTCGCATGGTCTTGTCTTCCTCTACAGATGGATCGTGGTCGGGCAGGATGTGACTGCCCTTTCTCATGTTTTTCTGAACGAACAAGCTCTTATGACGGGGCGGCTTGCTGCCCGCGCGGCTCGAGCGCGTGCGCCTCGAACGCGTGCGCCTCGAACCGTGCAAGGACGAAGGTGAGCAAGGTGTCGCCAGAGCGGCTTTGCCGCAGACTGCTAAGCGAAGCGCACGTCCGCTCTCGTATGTGTCACTGCCGGCAGGCCCAGCAGGTGTCTCGCTTCAGCGGCTGTTGCCGGGCGCGCGCCATGCCGGGCGCAAAGCTCTGCGGCAATGCGCACCAGTTCGGCATTGCTGCCGGCCAGCGTGTCGCGGTCGATGCGCACGTTGTCTTCGAGGCCGGTGCGCACTGCGTCGCCCTGTCTTTGCAGTACCCATTGGATGACGTCGTTCTGATGACGACCGATGCCGGCCGCGGTCCAGGTCGCCTTTGGCGCCACGCGACGCAACTCTGCCAGCAGCAGATCGAGCAGATGCTCCTGTACCGGCAAGGCATTCCTGATGCCCATGACAAATTGCACATGCGGCCTGTCGTTGATCAATCCGGCATCCATGAGCCTGCGCATGCCGTACAGATGCGACAGATCGAAGACCTCGATTTCCGGAAGCACCGCATGCTCTTTCATGGAAGCCGCCAATTGATCCACGAGCGCGGGCGCATTCTCGTAAATGATGCTGGGGAAATTGACGGTGCCGGTAGCCAGCGAGGCCATGTCCGGCTCCAGATGCAGCGCAGCGCCGCGGGCATTCTGGTCGCGGCCGCGCCCTCCGGTGGAGAACTGGACGATCATGCCCGGGCAGTGCCGACGTATGCCTTCCATGGCCGCGGCAAACAACTGCGGGGATGAGGAAGCGCTTTCATCGGGATTACGCACATGCAGATGGACCAGGCTGGCGCCCGCTTCATAGGCTTCATGGGTGGATTCGACTTGCTCAGCAACCGTGATCGGCACGGCGGGATTGTCTTTCTTGCGCGGAACGGATCCGGTAATGGCAACGGCAATGACCACGGGTCTCACGAACATCTCCTTGTTTATTGACATCGACTCGGCGCGCCACGCGCTGCTGCAGTCGTGACACGTGAATTTCGGCTCGATCAGGCGCCAGTGGTCCAGGCAGGTGCGGTATGAAGGCTCTTCCGACGCATGCGTAATCTGCGTCGAAGCGACGGAGCACTAACGAGGTTCCGGTTTCCGGGCGGCTGATACTTAAAGGTATCGCCAGCGATTAAAGGCGTCCAAGACCGATGAAGCATGGCTTCCATGCTTCAAAGGTATAAATCCGTGTTTCTGACGTCAGGAGTTTGCCGCGTGCTCGCGGTTTTCTGCACTAACAGGAGGACACGTGGCGGCGCGGCAGCTGGCAGGCCCGCCCCTGCGCAAAGTCATTGCGTGTAGAGGGATTCCTCGGTGTGCGGAATGCCTTCAGACCGATACAGCCCGTAAGTCAGCTCCAGGAACGACTTGATGTCCGCGGAATGGTCCTGCGCCCGTATGCTCATGATGATCGGCGACACCAGATTGACCTCGTCCAGTAACTTGTAGCAGACATCGGCCCGCTTCAGGCCGAGCACGCTTTTCGGAACGACGGTCACGCCCATTCCCGCGGCGACGAGCCCCATCGCCACCTGCAGTTCCCGCACCTCGATGATGGCCGCGGGTTCCAGCCCCCGGTCATGAAAACCGGACAGCACCTGGTCCGCGAAACTCGGACGCGGCGTCTTCGGGAATACGATCAGCGTTTCATTGACCAGCTCCCTCAGGTGCAAGCCGCGGTCGAGGAAAGCCAGCGGATGCCCCATGGGAAGGCCAGCAATCAGCTTTTCCTCGCGCAGCAGGATGCGCCGTATGTTCGGATCCTCCCGCCGGATGCGGCCGATGCCGACATCGATGACGCCATCCTTCAGTGCCTGGATCTGCTCGACCGTGGTCATCTCGTGCAGCGTCACCTCCATGTCCGGATGCTCGGCCTTGAATCGCCTTACGATTTCAGGCAACAAGCCGTACAGGGTCGAGCCGACAAAGCCGATGCCGAACTTGCGTTCGATCTTGGCAATGCGCCGTGTCATGGAAACGATGTCCGAGGATTGCGCCAGCAACTGGACCGCGTGGCCGTAGAAAAAGCGCCCGGCCTCGGTCAGCTCCAGGGAGCGCGTGGTGCGCTGCAGAAGCTCGACCTGCAGCAGCTCTTCCAGTTGCTGTATCTGCCTGCTCAGCGCCGGCTGCGCGATATGCAGACGCTCCGCCGCGCGACTGAAGTTGCGCTCCTCGGCAACCATCGCGAAATAGCGCAGGTGACGCAGCTCCAGGCTCATGTTTTCGAGTAATGCCTTAAAGGTATGAATCCGATGCTTAATCGGTCTTGGACCGGACTTAAGAAGATATCTATTGTGCGAATACCGGCTAATCACTTGCGTTATACCCGACTACCATGATTCAAGCAATCGAGACCTTTCTGGTCGATGTACCCACCATCCGAGCGCACAAGCTGTCCGTGGCGACGATGCAATCTCAAACCCTGGTCCTGGTGCGCATCCGCTGCGCCGATGACATCGAGGGATGGGGCGAAGCCACCACCATCGGCGGCCTGAGCTACGGCGAAGAGAGTCCGGAGAGCATCAAGGCCAATATCGAAGCCCATATCGCGCCGCAGCTGCTGCGCATGGATGCACGCAATCCCGCCGCCTGCATGGCGCGGTTGCGCAAGACCGTCCAGGGCAACCGCTTCGCCAAATGCGCGATCGAAACCGCCCTGCTCGATGCCCAGGCCCGGCGCCTCGGTATCCCGCTGTCCGAACTGCTCGGCGGCCGCCTGCGCGACGCCCTACCCGTCGCATGGACCCTGGCCAGCGGCGACACCGCCCGCGACATCGCGGAGGCAGAAGCGATGCTGGAGCGCCGGCGCCACCGCATCTTCAAGCTCAAGATCGGCGCGCGCAGCGTGGAGGAAGACGTGGCGCATGTGCTCGCAATCAAAAAGGCGCTGGGCGACGAAGTCAGCGTGCGGGTCGATGTCAACATGGCCTGGAGCGAGCTTGATGCCATGCGTGGCATCGCCGCGCTGCAGGATGGCGGCATCGACCTGATCGAGCAGCCGGTGCGCGCGGAACTGCCCGGCGCGCTGGCGCGGCTGTCCGCCCGATTCGCGGTGCCGGTCATGGCCGACGAGGCGCTGAAGGGCCCGCACGATGGACTGGCGCTTGCCCGCAATGAGGCCGCCGATGTATTCGCCATCAAGATCTGCCAGGCCGGCGGCCTGATCCCGGCGCGGCAGCTGGCCGACGTGGCGCAGTTGTCCGGCGTCGCGCTGTACGGCGGCACCATGCTCGAAGGCGCGGTCGGCACCGCGGCCTCGGCCCACCTCTTCTCCACCTTCGCGAGCCTGGAGTTCGGCACCGAACTGTTCGGCCCGCTGCTGCTGACCGAAGAGCTGCTGCGGGAGCCGCTGGTCTACAGGGATTTCATGCTGCAGGTGCCTGACGGTCCGGGCCTGGGCATTCGTTTCGACATGGGCCGGCTCGAGGCGCTGCGCCGCCGCTGAGCACGCCACTTACCCCACGCAAAGGAGACCCATCATGCTGTTTCATGTCCGTATGGACGTTCGCCTGCCGCATGGCATGCCGCAGGACCAGGCCGCCGAGCTCAAGCGCGTCGAGCGTGCGCGCGCCGAGGAACTGCAACGCGCCGGCACCTGGCGCCACCTGTGGCGCATCGCCGGACAGTATTCCAATGTCAGCGTCTTCGACGTGGCCAGCACCGATGAGCTGCACACGGTGCTGTCCACCCTGCCGCTGTTCCCCTTCATGGAAATCGCGGTGACGCCGCTGCTGCGCCATCCCTCTTCCATTCATTCCGACGATCGCTGAACCCGTCATCGTCGTTCCATGCATATCAACGAGGAGATCCAAATGAACCATTCCGATATCGAAAAGCTGGTCAACAACTTCGTGGTCGACACCGCCCGCGGCCCGGTCGATGCCCGCGTGCGGCAAGTCGTCGTGCGACTGCTAGGCGACGTCTTCAAGGCGATCGAAGATCTCGACCTCAGCGCCACCGAAGTGTGGAAAGGCATCGAATACCTGGCCGAAGCGGGCGCCACGCATGAACTCGGCCTGCTGGCCGCGGGCCTGGGCCTGGAGCGCTTCCTGGACATCCGCGCCGACGAAGCCGAGGCCGCGCTCGGCCTGACCGGCGGCACGCCGCGCACCATCGAAGGTCCGCTCTACGTCGCCGGTGCGCCCGAATCCCGCGGATATGCGCGGCTCGACGATGGCAGCGAAGAAAAGGAAGCCGAGATCCTGTTCATGCAGGGCACCGTCTTTGGTTCTGACGGCAAGCCGCTGCCGAACGCGAAAGTGGAGGTCTGGCATGCCAACCTGATGGGCAACTACTCCTTCTTCGACAAGAGCCAGTCGGACTTCAACCTGCGCCGCACCATCATCACCGACGAGCAGGGCCGCTACCGGTTCCGCAGCATCATGCCCGTGGGCTATGGCTGTCCGCCGGAAGGCACCACGCAGCGCCTGCTCGACATGCTTGGCCGCCATGGCCGCCGCCCCGCGCACATCCATTTCTTCGTATCGGCGCACGGCCACCGCAAGCTGACCACCCAGATCAACATCGACGGCGACGCCTACCTGTGGGACGACTTCGCCTTCGCCAGCCGCGAAGGCCTGGTTCCGGGAATTACCCGCGTATCCGACCCGAAAGAACTGGCGACGCGCGAACTGCCGCGGCCATTCGCAAGCATCGACTTCGATTTCCGCCTGCTGACCGACAAGCCGAACGCGCCAGCCGCCGAGGTCGAGCGCATCCGCGCCGCCGCCTGATCGCAGCCTGAGACGCAACACGGAGGAAGACGACATGATTCCCATCTATCCCGACAGGCCCGCCTCGGGCAAGAGCCTGGACGCCCTGCTGGTCGAAGACAGACAGACCGGTGATTACCGCCTGAGCCGCAGCGCATTCACCGATGAAGCGCTGTTCGAGCTGGAGATGAAGCACATCTTCGAAGGCAACTGGATCTACCTGGCGCACGAGAGCCAGATCCCTGCCAACAACGACTACTACACGACCCACATCGGCCGCCAGCCTGTCGTCATCGCCCGCAACCGGCAGGGCCAGCTGAACGCTTTCATCAACGCCTGCAGCCACCGCGGCGCGATGCTGTGCCGCTACAAGCGCGGCAACAAGGCAACCTATACCTGCCCGTTCCATGGCTGGACCTTCAACAACAGCGGCAAGCTGCTGAAGGTAAAGGACCCGGAGGACGCCGGCTACCCGGAGTGCTTCAACAAGGAAGGCTCGCATGACCTGAAGAAGGTAGCGCGCTTCGAAAGCTACCGCGGCTTCCTGTTCGGCAGCATCAATCCCGATGTCCCGCCGCTGGACGAGTTCCTGGGCGAGGCGGCGAAGATCATCGACATGATCGTCGACCAGTCCGCCGACGGCCTGGAAGTGCTGCGCGGCGCATCGACCTACACCTTCGAAGGCAACTGGAAGCTGCAGGCCGAGAATGGCGCCGACGGCTATCACGTATCCGCGGTGCACTGGAATTACGCGGCCACCACCAGCCAGCGCAAGCAGCGCAATGCCGAAGACGGTATCCGCGCGATGGATGCCGGCAAGTGGGGCCAGCAGGGCGGCGGTTTCTATGCCTTCGATCATGGCCACATGCTGCTGTGGACCCGGTGGGCCAATCCGGAAGACCGGCCCAATTTCGCGCGGCGCGAGGAATTCGTGGCCAGGTTCGGCGAAGCCCGGGCCGACTGGATGATCCGGCACTCACGCAATCTCTGCCTGTATCCGAACGTCTACCTGATGGACCAGTTCGGCTCGCAGATCCGGGTGCTGCGGCCGCTATCGGTCGACAGGACCGAGGTCACCATCTATTGCATCGCGCCCAAGGGCGAGCCGGCCGAAGCCCGCGCCCGCCGCATCCGCCAGTACGAGGATTTCTTCAACGTCAGCGGCATGGCCACGCCGGACGACCTCGAGGAATTCCGCGCCTGCCAGCAGGGCTTCGCCGGCCGGGCGCTGGAATGGAACGACATGTCGCGCGGATGCGCGCACTGGATCGACGGCCCGGACGACGCGGCGCAGGCCATCGACCTGCACCCGGTGATGAGTGGCGTGAAAACCGAGGACGAAGGCCTGTACACCGTGCAGCACCGGTACTGGCTGGATGAAATGAAGAAGGCTCTGGTTGCCGAAGGCGCTGCAAGTGCATCAGGCACGCCGCAGGGAGAACGGCAATGAGCACCGTGCACAAGGACCGTATCTGCGACTTCCTGTACCGTGAAGCGCGCCTCCTGGACGATGAACAGTGGGACGAGTGGCTCTCCTGCTATCACCAGGACGCGAAATTCTGGATGCCGGCCTGGGATGACAATGACACCCTGGTCGAAGACCCGGAGCGGGAAATCTCGCTGATCTACTACCCGAACCGCCAGGGCCTGGAAGACCGGGTATTCAGGATCAAGACCGAGCGTTCCAGCGCCACCATGCCGAACACCAGGACCAGCCACAACATCAGCAACGTGGAGGTCGAAAACGCAGATGGCGGCGTAGTCACCGTGCGCTTCAACTGGCACACGCTGAGCCACCGCTACAAGACCGATTACGCCTATTTCGGCATGTCGCGCTATGCGATCGATTTCAGCGGCGAACGGCCGCAGATCCTGAACAAGTATGTGGTCCTGAAGAACGACTACATCCACCAGGTCATCGACATCTATCACATCTGAAGCGCTTTCCATCCCATTGACCATGCCCCGCCCCGCCGGGGCGAGAGGCCTGCCATGACTTACCAGATTGCCCTGCAGTTCGAGGACGGCGTGACCCGCTTCATCGACTGCTCACCCGACGAGACCATCACCGACGCCGCATACCGGCAAATGATCAACATCCCGCTCGACTGCCGCGACGGCGCCTGCGGCACCTGCCGCTGCCATTGTGAGTCGGGCAATTACGATTTGCCCGAGTCCAGCTACATCGATGACGCGCTGACCGCGGAGGAAGCCGCCGGGCGCATGATCCTTGCCTGCCAGACCCGGCCCCGATCCGACTGCGTGGTGCAGGTGCCAGCCGCTTCCGCTGCCTGCAAGACCGGCGTATCGGCGTATTCCGGCACGCTCGTCGACATCGATCGCCTCTCCGATTCCACCATCGTTTTTTCTGCCGACCTCGACAATGGCGACGGCATCGGCTTTCTGCCGGGCCAGTATGTGAATGTCGCGGTGCCCGGCACGCAGTTGACACGCTCGTATTCCTTCAGCTCGCCGCCGGGCGCAAGCCGCGTGTCCTTCCTGGTGCGCAATGTGCCGGGCGGGCGCATGAGCGGCTACCTGGTCGAGCAGGCCAAGCCGGGCCAGCGCATTGCCTTCACCGGCCCCTACGGCAGCTTCTACCTGCGCAAGGTGGTGCGCCCGGTGCTGATGCTGGCCGGCGGCACCGGCATCGCGCCATTTCTGTCCATGCTGGACGCCCTGGCGCAGCAGGATTGCATGCATCCGGTTCGGCTCGTCTTTGGTGTGACCAACGATGAAGACCTGGTGGCGCTGGACCAGCTTGAGGTTGCCAAGACAAAGCTTCCCGGCTTTGAATACCGCACCTGCGTGGTCAGCGAGAGCAGCAGTCATCCGCGCAAGGGTTATGTCACCGCGCACATCGAGCCCGAATGGATCAACGGCGGCGATGTCGATGTCTACCTGTGCGGACCGGTCGCAATGGTGGAAGCGGTGCGTGTGTGGCTGGAAGCCTCCGGCCAGCAGCCGGCGAACTTCCATTACGAAAAATTTTCGGCAAGCATCGGGGCGTGACTACCATGACCAACGATCGTTTCAAGGACAAGGTCGTCATCGTTACCGGCGCGGCGCAGGGCATAGGACGCGGCGTCGCGCTCGATGCCGCCGGCGAAGGAGCGCTGCTGGTCCTGGCGGACCGCTCCGAGCTCATTCATGAAGTGGCGGCCGAGGTGAGGCAGGCCGGCGGCCGGGAAACCGTCGTGCTCGCGGACCTGGAGACATACGCTGGCGCGCAGGCCGTGATGGGGGCCGCGATGGCGGCGTATGGCCGCATCGATGTGCTGGTCAACAATGTCGGCGGCACCATCTGGGCGAAGCCGTACCAGGAATACGAGGAAGCGCAGATCGAAGCCGAGATCCGGCGCTCGCTGTTCCCTACCCTGTGGTGCTGCCGGGCCGCGCTGCCGCAGATGATCGCGCAGAAAAGCGGCGTGATCGTCAACATCTCATCGATCGCCACCCGCAGCATCTACCGCATCCCGTATGCCGCGGCCAAGGGCGGCGTGAACGCGCTGACGGCGAGCCTGGCCTTCGAGCATGCGGCGGATGGCATACGGGTCAACGCGGTCGCCACCGGCGGCACCGAAGCGCCGCCGCGCCGGGTGCCGCGCAATGCGTCGAGATTGAGCCCGCAGGAAGAACAGTGGTACCAGGGCATCGTCGACCAGACCCGCGCCAGCAGCCTGATGCATCGCTACGGCACCATCGAGGAACAGGTGCGGGCGATCCTGTTCCTCGCCTCGGACGAGGCTTCCTATATCACCGGCACCGTGCTGCCTGTAGGCGGCGGCGATCAGGGATAGCCGATGCGCACGGCCGACTGGTCTCTTTCCGCCGTCACCGCCGGTTTCCTTGCGGTGCTGGTGTCCTATTCGGGGCCGCTGGTGATCTTTTACCAGGCCGCGCAGGCCGGCCACATGTCCAACGACATGTTCGCGTCCTGGGTATGGGGCATTTCGATCGGCGCGGCGTTGTCCGGGACGTATCTCAGCTGGAAGCTGCGCATCCCGGTGATCACGGCCTGGTCCGCACCGGGCACGGCGCTGCTGCTCTCGCTGTTTCCTTCGATTTCGATGCAGGAGGTGGTCGGCGCCTACATCACCGCGGCCGTGCTCATCCTGGCCCTCGGTGCGACGGGCGGCTTCGAACGGCTGATGGCGCTCATTCCGAAAGGCGTGGCCAGCGGCATGATGGCCGGCATCCTGTTCCCGTTCGGGCTGAACGCATTCAAGGCGGTGAGCACGCTTCCCTTGCTGGCGCTCGCAATGATCGTCGCCTATCTCGTCTTCAAGCGCCTGTTCCCGCGCTACTGCATCGTGTTGCTGCTGCTGTTCGGCAGCGTCCTGGCGGTGCTGACGGGGAGCACCCACTTCTCGGAAGTGCGGCTGCAACTGGTCGTTCCGCATCTCATCATGCCCGCCTGGTCATGGACCAGCACGTTCAGCCTTGCGCTGCCGCTGGTGCTGGTCACGCTCACCGGGCAATACCTTCCCGGCATGACGGTGCTGAAGATGTCCGGCTATCAAAGCCCTGCACGCCCGATCATCACGGCCAACAGCCTGGCCTCGGTGCTGGTGGCGCCATTTGGCGGCATCACGATCGCCATCGCAGCCATCACCGCCGCTGTCTGCACCGGCGACGAAGCCCATCACGACCCGGCGAAACGGTATGTCGCCGGCATCGCCAACGGCCTCTTCTATCTTGTCGGTGGCATGTTCGGCGGCACGCTGGTGCTGCTCTTCGCGGCGTTGCCCAGGGAATTGATCGCCGTGCTCGCCGGCATGGCGCTGCTGGGCGCGATCATGGTCAACCTGGCCGGCATCGTCGCCGCACAAGACCATCGTGAAGCCGCGCTGATCAGCTTCGCGGCTACCGCTTCCGGCATGACTTTTCTGGGCCTGGGTTCGGCATTCTGGGGCATCGTGGTCGGCATGATCGCCCACCTGCTCCTGCACCGGAAAGGCCACGCAAGCGCGTCGTGAGCGCACGGCAGCGCCGGCGACATTCGACGCTTTTACTGCACGAGTCCCGCAGCCGCCGCCTTTTCCAGCGCCTCGCGTATGGCGGCCAACTGCGTTGGCTTTGCGACATGCGCGTCCATGCCGACCGAGAAGCAGCGCGCGATGTCCTCGTCCATGGCGCTGGCGGACAGCGCGATGATGTACAGACGGAGCGCGCCGCCATGCTCGACGCTCCGGATCCGGCGCGTCATCTCATAGCCGTCCATCACCGGCATCTGGCAATCGGTGACGATGATGTCGCAGCGATGCTGCCGCAGCCAGTCGAGCGCTTCCTGCCCGTTGGTTACCGTGGCAATCTGCGTGCAGCCCACGCGCCGCAACTGGCGCTCGACAATGTCGCGATTCATCCGGTTGTCTTCCACGACGAGTATCCTGACTGCGGCAAAAAATGCTTCCATGGCTTGCTCTACTGATGTTCGCGGACGGTTTCCGCTTCGCCCTCGCGCGGCTTGTCGGCGGCAGCGAGGGGCAGCGTCACGGTGAATGTGGAACCCTGGCCGCGCGCGGAGCGCACGTCGACCCGGCCGCCCAGGATGCTCGCGAGTTCACGCACGATCGCCAGCCCCAGTCCTGTTCCTTCGGCGGCGCGAACGTTGCTCGAGTCGGCCTGGTAAAAGGTTTCAAAGATGTGCTGCACCGCGTCCGCGGACATGCCGCAACCGGTATCCGCGACAGTGAAATGCAGCTCCCGTCCCTGCGCCGCCAGCATGAACCGCACGCTGCCGGCGTCGGTGAACTTGATGGCGTTGTGCAGCAGGTTGTTGAGAATCTGCAGCATCTTTCCGCGGTCGCCGCGCACGAGGCCGGGCACATCTTCGGCGACTTCCATTTCCATGTGCAGGCCCTTGACCTCGGCGCTGCTGCGATGCGCGAGGAATGCCTGCCGCGCCAGGTCGCGCGGGTCGAAGTCGCTGAGCGCCACCCTGACTTGCCGCGCCTCGATCCTGCTCATGTCCAGCACCGTATTCACCAGTGAGAGCAGGTGAGAACCGCTGTCATAGATGTTGTTTGCGAATTCCCTGAGCTCCCCCGGCGGCAAGTCTTCGCGCAGAAACTCGGCATAACCGAGGATGCCATTGAGCGGGGTGCGCAGCTCATGCGACATGTTCGACAGGAATTGCGTCTTCGCAGCGCTGGCGATCAGCGCCTGTTCACGGCTGCGGATGAGGCGGACCGTGAAGAACAGCAACATGCCGCACAGGAGCAGCACCACCGCGGTCGTCAGGACTGTCTGGCGGAGGGCCTGGTCGCGCACCCGCATGTAGGGCCGCAGCAGTTCTTCCATGTCCAGGCCAACGACGACATAAAGCGAACGTCCATGGATCCGGCGCCAGGCATAGAGGCGGTCGCGGCCATCCAGCGAGCTGACGGCCCGCGAAACGCCCTGCTCATGTTTTCTGATGCGCGCGAACAGTTCGCTGTTGGAAATATCCTGCCCGAGAGTGCCCTCCTCGCTCGTACGCCATGCACGCACGATGCCATCTTCGCCGACCAGCTTGATGGCGCTGTGTTCGCCGATATTGGCCGATTCATAGGTATGAGTGAAGTAGTACGGATCCATCGACACCACGACGACGCCGCCATAGCTGCCATCGGCGTTGGCGATGCGCCGCGTCAGCTGGATCGACCATTTGCCGGACACCTTGCCGAGCACCGGCTTGCTGACGAACAGCCCCTGCACCAGGCCATCGCGGTGCACGCTGATGTGCTCCCGAAAGCTCAGGTTCATCGGCGCGAATGGCTTGCTGGACAGGATGACATCGCCTTTCGCATCGACGATGGTGAACAGATTGAAGATATCGCCAAGGATCACGCCCGAATCGACCAGCTTCGCAATATCGAGAGCCATGCCCTGCTTCGCATATTCGAACGCAAGAAACTGCACGGCCTGGTCGGCGGCCTGAATCGTGCGCACGGTATGCGCCTCGAAGATTTGCGCCAGGCTGGCGGCATCCGATTCCCCTTCGCTCAGGAAGTGCTGCCTTGTCCGGGACAGTTCGCGTTGCGTCGTCAGCCAAATGCCCGCGACGAGCAGCAGGCTCAGCAGCGCGATCGAATACGCCAGCCAGTACTTGCCGAAGCGGCCCGGGATTTTCATCGCGATCCCTGGTATGCGATCTGCGGCGTCGGCGCAGATACCGCATCGGCGCGGCCGATGTGGAACACGGCGACCAGGCCGCGCAGGTCTGCAGCCTGCTGCCGCAGCGATCCGGCAGCCGCCGCTGCTTCCTCGACCAGGGCAGCATTCTGTTGCGTGACCTGATCGAGATGGCTGACTGCCTTGCCGACCTGCTCGATGCCTGCGCTTTGCTCGTTGCTGGCGGTGGTGATGCCGACCATGATGTCATGCACCTGCTCGATGCTGGTGATCACATCCTGCATCGTGGTTCCCGCCTGCCGCGCGAGCTGGCTGCCGCTTTGGACCTGGCTGACCGAGTTTCCGATAAGGGATTTGATCTCCTTTGCCGCGCTGGCGCAGCGCTGGGCCAGGTTGCGCACTTCGCTGGCCACGACGGCGAAGCCGCGTCCCTGCTCGCCGGCGCGCGCCGCTTCCACGGCGGCGTTCAATGCGAGGATATTCGTCTGAAAGGCGATGCCGTCGATCACGCCGGTGATATCACTGACCTGTGTCGAGCAGGCATGGATGGACGCCATCGTCGTCACCACCTGCGACACGATATTCCCGCCGTTTTGCGCAACGCTCACAGCCGACTCCGCCAGCCGGTTCGCCGCCTCGGCATTTGCCGCGTTCTGCCTGACTGTTGCAGTGAGCTCTTCCATCGCCGAGGCGGTTTGTTCGAGCGAGCTGGCCTGCTCCTCGGTGCGATTGGAAAAGTCCAGGTTGCCGCTGGCGATCTGGCTGGACGCCGCCGCAATGGCGTCGGTGCTGTTGTGGACGTTGCCGACGATGCGAACGAGGCTGTCATTCATCTCCTTCAGCGCGCGCATCAGTTGCCCGGTTT
Organism: Noviherbaspirillum pedocola; assembly: GCF_016632335.1. Taxonomy (GTDB): domain Bacteria; phylum Pseudomonadota; class Gammaproteobacteria; order Burkholderiales; family Burkholderiaceae_D; genus Noviherbaspirillum_A; species Noviherbaspirillum_A pedocola. The sequence continues at coordinate 123,409 of NZ_JAEPBG010000013.1, read as the reverse complement.
CGGATTGCGAACTCACGTCGATCGTGCTGGTCAGGTCGCCCTTGGCCACGCGTTGCGCCACATCGATGGCTTCGCCGATAGGACGGGTGATGGAACGGGCGATCGTTAAACCAATCCCGAACAGGGCGCCGCCGATACCGGCAGCCATCAGCAACGCCATCTTCGTCTGCTGCCATACCGTTGTGTTCACCTTGTCCAGGTACACGCCCGAGCCAATGACCCAGCCCCAGGGCGCGAAGCCCTTCACATACGACACCTTCGGCACCGGCGCTTCGCTGCCGGGCTTGGGCCACATATAGCGCTCGAAGCCGGCGCCGCTCTTCTTCACCAGTTCAAGCATGTTTGCGAAGATGCGGGCGCCGGTCGGGTCCTGGATATTGGAGATATCGGTGTTGTCGAGCTCCGGCTTGACTGGATGCATCAGCATCCTGAGCGTCATGTCGTTGACCCAGAAGTACTCGCCATCGCCGTAGCGCATCTTGCGAATCGCGCCGAGCGCGCGCCGCTGCGCCTCCGCGAGCGTCAGCTCGTTACCGATGACCTTTTCATGGTAGTAGGCCAGCGTGCCATGCACGGTCTCCACCGCTTCCTTCACGCCGTTCTGGCGCTCTGCGAGCACCAGCTCGCGTTCCTGGTAAAGGACGAAGGCGGTCATCAGGATGATGCCGACGAGCGCATTCATCGTCAGAAAGAGCAGCCTGCTGGCGATTGTCGTCTTTGAAAGCAAACGGGAGATATTCAAAATATTCCTTTGTTCATTACGTTGCAGGTCCATCGGCGGATCCGATATCCGTCGACGCCTTTACGAGATTCAAACCGCGCTTGCCAGCTTGTCGAAAATCTTTGTGAGCTTCTCCTGCAGCGTGCCCGCGGTGAACGGCTTGACGACATAGCCGCTGGCTCCGGCTTGCGCCGCGGCGATGATGTTCTCCTTCTTCGCTTCAGCGGTCACCATGAGCACCGGCAAGTGCCGCAAGCTGTCGTCGGCGCGGATATGCTTCAGCAGGCTCAGGCCATCCATCACCGGCATGTTCCAGTCTGAAAGCACGAAGTCGATCCCTCCGCCCCGGATACGGGACAGTGCTTCCTCGCCGTTCTCGGCCTCGACAAAATTCGAGTAGCCAAGCTCCTTCAGAAGCCCGGTGATGATGCGCCGCATCGTGGGAAAGTCATCGACGATCAGAAAGCATTTGCTATTGGCGGTCATTGCGTAGAGAAGGAAAGGTAATCAAAACCCGAGGTCGGCGAGCAGGTCATCGACATCGTTCTGTGCCATTGCCTCTGCCGGAACATCGGGGCCGGCAAGCAGGTCCATGGGCTTGTGGTGTTCGCGGCCGCTACGCGGCGCATTGTCGGCCAGAAGCTGCGCGAGCTCGCGCTCCAGCTTTTGCGTGATGCCCACCACTTTCTTGATGATCTGCCCGGTGATGTCCTGGAAGTCCTGCGCCATCATGATGCGCATCAGCCTTGCCTTCTCGGCCTCTGCCGTCGCGCCGGTTTCCCTGACAAAACGCCGCATATCCGCAGCCAGCAGTTTGAACGCGTCGACATCGCCCTCTCCGCCTTCGAGCTTCTGCCAGCGCTTCTCGATGGCGCACGCATCGGCAATAAGCGCCTCCTGCACAGGCATGGCTTCGTCCACCGTGTTGAGCACGGTGTTGGCGGCCTTTTCGGTCAGGGTTGCGATGTACTGCAGCCGATCGGAAGCATCGGCGACTTCGGTGACCACTGCAGTCAGGCTGCGGTCATATCCCAATTCGCGCAGGGAATCATGCAATTGACGGACGATGTGTCCGAGGCGGTCATACATGCTTCCCTTCGGGTCCACCTCTGCGGAGGCGAGGGAATTGGTGTGGTCATCGGACGTATGCGAGCTCATGCCTGTGAAATTTTCGGGTTAAGTGTCCGGGTTGGGTGTGACAGGCGCAGGGCCTGAAATACATGAGAAGGTCCGCGTAACCGGAATGGGGAGAAGCAAGCAAGACGGCCGCTGCTCCGGGCTGCCAGCGCCCGGTTTCTCATCCCCGTTGACGGTCGCCACAGCCGCGTCCCACCCAACCAGAAGTCAAACATTTCGCTGAACGCTGGGGTCCGCTTGATCGCCTTTGCGACTTTTGCTTACCGAAGATCAGCATCATTTACGTTTCTATGGAGAAATAATATATGATATGATCCAACGAAATCAACAAATTTTCGCGATTCTTTTATTTTATTTGTGAAAAAATGGATTTGAGAAGATGCTGCAGACCCCGTGCCGACCGCATTTTTATTTCCACAATAAAACTTTTTGTGAGACTTGGTGTTTTGCGCCGTGAAGCTATTGGGAAATTCACCGATAACCAACGGTAGAAGACCATCTCCAGAAGAAACCGAATCGCGAAGGAACAGGAGTGAGCAAATGATGAAGATAGTGATCGTCGACGACACGCCAATGTCGTTGACCATGCTGCAGTATCTGGTGCGCAAGCTCCCCGACTGCGAAGCGATCTGTTTCACCGATCCGCAGGAAGGCCTGGCGTGGTGCGGCGCGAATCAGCCGGACCTGCTGATCGTCGATTTCATGATGCCCGACCTCGACGGAACAACGCTGGTAGCACGCTTCCGCGAGAGGCACCACGACGTGCCGGTGCTGATGGTTACGGCAAATCATGACGTCGCCCTGCGACACGAAGCCCTGCAGAAGGGCGTCACCGATTTCCTCAACAAGCCGCTCGACAATGTGGAATTCATCGCCCGCGCCAGGAACATGCTCGCGCTCAGGAAGAACCAGAAGCTCAGTTACGACCGCATTTCATGGCTGGACGAGGAGGTGCGCAAGGCAACGCGCCAGATCGTCGAGCAGGAGCGCAGCACGATCTTCTGTCTGGCCAAGGCGGCGGAATACCGCGACCCGGAAACCGGATCGCATATCCTGCGCATGGCGCACTACTCGCGGCACATTGCCCGTGTGCTCGCGCTTTCGAATGCGGACCAGGAACTGCTGCTGGAAGCCGCGCCGATGCACGATATCGGCAAGGTCGGCACGCCCGATGCGATCCTGCTGAAACCGGGCCGTCTGACTCCCGAAGAGTTCGAGATCATGAAGCAGCACGCAGAGATCGGCTACAAGGTATTGAGCCAGATGCGTTCCCCGCTGCTCGCAGCCGCTGCGCAAATCGCTTATACCCACCACGAAAAATTCGACGGCAGCGGCTATCCGCGCGGCCTCACGGCAGATGAGATCCCGATATTCGGGCGCATCGTCGCGGTCGCCGATGTATTCGATGCGCTGACTTCGGCGCGCCCGTACAAGAAAGCATGGAGCGTGGAAAGCGCGATCCAGTTCCTGATCGACGGCAAGGGCAAGCATTTCGATCCCTCCTGTGTCGACGCTTTTCTCAGCGACTGGGATGAAGTGATCGCCATCCGCGAGCGCTTTGCCGATGATGAAAGCGCCAACGAAACCTCCATGGCTCTTGAGGTTCACGCCTGAGATTCACACTCAAGTCAACGAACAACCCTGACAACGAAACGACATGATCATGAAACTACGCCGCACCCTGCTCCTCTGCCTTGCCTTCTCCACAGCCGCCGCGTTGTCCGCGCCAGCACGCCAGGCCATTGCCGCCGAGCCTGGCAGGGTCTACCAGTTCTCGCCGGTCAATCAGTACGGCATCGAGCTGACCGCCAGCTACTGGAATCCAATCATCAACTACGTCTCCGAAAAAACCGGCTTGCAGCTGCGCCTGAAGATCGGCCGGACCTCGGCGGACACGACTGCCTATGTGCTGGCCAAGGAAGTCGATTTCGTTTTCACCAATCATCTGTTCAGCCCGGAACGCGACAAGCTCGGCTGGCGCACCCTGGCGCGTCGCAATACCCCGCCGATCTACGGGCAAATCGTGGTGCTGGCTGACTCGCCCATCAGGAAACTCGAGCAGCTCGCCGATCAATCGGTGGCCTTTCCCGGCCCCGAGGCGCTCGTCGCGTACAAATACACCTATGCCCATCTGCTGAATGAAAAGGTGCCGGTCCAGGTGAATTTCAGCGGCAACCATGACGGCGCTTTCGCCCAGCTTCTCAGCGGCAAGGCGCAAGCGGTGGGCGCCAACTCGCAACTCGCGGAGGGGTGGTCCAAGCGTGAAGGCAAGCCATTGCGCGTGCTGTGGCAGTCCGAGGCGCTGCACGACCTCGCCCTCATGGTCGCCAAGCATGTCCCGGAGGAAGACGCCAAGGCCATCCAGCGTGCCTTCGTCGGCATGGCCCAGGATCCCAAGGGCATCAAGGTGCTGCACTCCGCTTCCGAGCTGGTGAAGCTTCCCGCATCGACGGTTTTCATCTCTTCGAACGGGTCCGAATACGCGGCGTATCGCAACTTCTATCAAACCGCGCCGGTAAGCCTGCGCTGAAGCCAATGCGATACACCATGCGCATGCTGCGACGGCTGGAGAGTGTGCTTCCCGCCTCCCTGATCAACCGCGTCTTCCTTCTCTATGGGTTGACTCTGCTCAGCTTTGTTGCGGGCGGACTGGCGGGGTTTCTTCAATTCCAGTTCGATCGCGAAATTGAAAACACCCAGGTGGCATCGGTCATGGTGGTGGAAGTGGCTGCGCAGGCCATCAAGGACAGCGCAGTCATCGGCGACTATGACACGGTGTTCAAAACACTGGACCGCGCGGTGCAGGCGTCGATGTTCAGGTCCGCCGCCTTCATCGACATGCAGGATGCGCGCGTGGTCGCCAACTCGCGCACGGCTCCCAACCACAGCGCGCCCGCGTGGCTGGAGCAGCTCATCGCCGCCAAGCTCTATGACGTGAACCGCACGGTGACCGCCGGCGGAAGAGATTACGGCGTCATGCGCCTGCAGTACGACACGCAGGCCATTGCCTCGCAATTCTGGTCGCTCGCCGTCGTGGCGCTGAGCACGAGCGCGATGGCATTGCTGGCCGGGCTGCTACTGATCCGCGTGATGCTGCTGCACTGGCTGGGTGGACTGGAGCGCTTGCGCGATGTGGTGGAAGACCTGGGCACTGGCGCCATCGTCGCCGAATCGATCGATGCCAGCAATGAGCCGCTCGAAATCCGCCGCGTGGTAGACATGTTCAACCAGACCGCGGTGCTCGTTCGGGAACGCGAAGCCACGCGGCGCGCGCTGGATGATCAGAAATTCGCGCTGGACCAGCACGCCATCGTCAGCATCACCGACGCTGCCGGGAACATCACCTATGCGAACGATTTGTTCTGCCAGATCAGCGGCTACACCCGAGAGGACCTGATCGGCAAGAACCATCGCATCATCGGCTCCGGAATGATGCCAAAGGCGTTCTTCGAGAATCTTTGGCGCACGATTACCAGCGGCAAGGTGTGGAACGGCGAGATCTGCAATCGCAATCGCAGCGGCGTGCTGTACTGGGTCAATGCGACGATCGTGCCGCTGCTTGACGAGCATGGCCAGCCCAAGCAATACATCGCCATTCGGACGGACATCACGGCGCGCAAGGAAGTCGAAGCAGAGATGTTGCGCGCCAAGGACGCGGCGGAACAGGCAAACCGGATCAAGAGCGATTTCCTCGCCAACATGAGCCATGAGATCCGCACACCGATGAACGGCATCATTGGCATGACCGAACTGGCACTGGACACAGAGCTGAGCGCCGAACAGGCGGATTACCTGCGCATGGTCAAGCTGTCGGCGAACTCGCTGCTGCAGGTCATCAACGATATCCTTGACTTCTCCAAGCTCGAAGCCGGCCGGCTGGATGTGGAAAAAATCGGCTTCTCGCTGGAAGCGACAATGCATGAAGTCATGCGGGCCCAAGCGGTTCAGGCCCATGAGAAAAAGCTGGAGCTGTTGCTGCATGTCGCGCCCGAGGTGCCGTCGCGCGTCGTTTCCGACCCCGGGCGGCTGCGGCAGATTCTCGTCAACCTCATCGGCAATGCAATCAAATTTACGCATGCGGGTGAAGTCGAGGTTGCCGTTACCAGGACCAATGGAATCGCCGAGCCCATCGCCGAGCTGTGCATCAGCGTGCGGGATACCGGAATCGGCATACCGGCGGACAAGTTCAGCGCCATCTTCGATGCATTTTCCCAGGTTGATACGTCCACCACCCGGAAATACGGCGGCACCGGGCTCGGTCTGTCGATTTCCTCGCAGCTCGCCAGCCTGCTGGGCGGTAAGTTGCGCCTGGAAAGCGAACTCGGCAAGGGCAGCACCTTTTACCTCGATTTACGGGTGCCGGTTGCCACGCCCATGGAGGCTCCGGGCCCGCAATCGCTGCCAGCTCTGCAGGGCTTACGGGTGCTGGTGGCGGATGACAATGCGACCAACCGCAGCATTCTCATTGGTGCGCTCAAGCGTCTGCAGATGCAGCCGCATGCGGTGCCAAGCGGAGAGGAAGCCCTGGCGGAACTCGAGCGCGCCCGGGCGGATGGATCGCCCTACGCGCTAGCCCTGCTCGACGTGCAGATGCCGCACATGGATGGTTTCGAACTGGCGCAGCACATCCAGGAGCGCCCCGAACTCACCGGCGCCACCGTGATGATGCTCACTTCCGAAGGGCGTCGCGGCGATGCCAGCCGGTGTCGCGATCTTGGCGTGTCCAGCTACCTGGTCAAGCCGATATCTCACGTGGAATTGCAACGTGCCATTCAGAAAGCGCTGAGCCTGCCGGACAACGCGGACACGCCGCTGGTCACGCGGCACCTGCTGCGCGAATCGACCCGTCAGCTCAGGCTGCTGGTGGCGGAAGACAATCAGGTCAACCGCGCGCTCGCGCAGCGGTTGCTGGAAAAGCAGGGGCACAAGGTCGTGCTTGCGGGGAACGGCAATGAAGCCATTGCACTGTGGCGGCAAGGCGGATTCGACGCGATCCTGATGGACGTTGATATGCCCGAGATGAACGGCTACGAAGCCACCGAGCTGATTCGCCTGCGGGAACGCGAGACGGGACGGCGCATCCCCATCCTGGCTCTGACGGCGCATGCCATGCGTGGCACCCGGGAGAGCTGCCTGAAGCACGGCATGGATGGCTATCTCGCCAAGCCGATCGACACCGCCTTGCTCTGGCGCGAACTCGAAGCGCTGGGCGCTGCATCGGACCACGCGACCGAGCCGAAGGAGAAGACCGATACCACTGCGGCGATCATCGATTTCGCCAAGGTGCGCAGCGCGATGGACGATTGCGCCGAGATGTTCGAAGACATCCGCGAAATCTTCCTGCGCGACCTTCCCGATGAGATGGCGCGCCTGCGCGCCGGCATCGGCGCAGGCGACGCCGCCGTGATCGCCCACCAGGCGCACACGATACGCGGCATGGTCGGCGTCTTCCATGCGAAGAGGGCGCATGACGCCGTCGCCGCGATCGAGCAGCTCGCCGGAAAGGAAGCGCTCGATGAAGAGTTCGCCGAACTCGAGGCGGCGCTGGCTGAAATGCTTGCCGAGCTTGGCGAATATCGCTGGGAGCAGGCGTAAAGCTGGACGGGATGGGCGCGCGCCTCAGGCTGAGGGCATGACGAACATGGCCAGCGCTGCGCTCGCCATCACGCCAGTGGCGAGCCAGCCGAGTATCTTCAGGCGGCGCGTGATCACGAGCTTGCCCATGATGTCCGTTCGCGCCGCCATCAGCATCATGACCACCATGATCGGCACCGAGATGATGCCGTTGATGACCGCGCTCCAGTACAGCGCGCGTATCGGATCGATGGGCATGAAGCCGAGCGCGATGCCAGCCAAGGTGGAGACGATGATGATGCCGTAGAAGCGTGGCGCCGTCGCCAGCTCATGCTCCAGGCTGCTGCGCCAGTGGAAAGCGCCTGCCATCGCATAGGCAGCGGAACCGGCGAGAACCGGAATGGCGAGCAGGCCGGTGCCGACTATGCCCATGCCAAAGAGCATGAAGGCGAAATCGCCGGCAATGGGCTTGAGCGCCTGCGCGGCCTGTGCCGAAGTCTGCACATCGGTCACGCCATGGGCATTCAGCGTCACGGCCGTGGTCAGCATGATGAAAAAGGCCACCAGGTTGGAAAAGCCCATGCCGATGTAGGTGTCCGTCTTGATGCGGCTGAAGTCGGCGCGCGCCTGGCCCGGATCCACCTTCAGGGGCCTGGCTCCCGGGATGGCCCTCATGTCCTCCACCTCCTGCGAAGCCTGCCAGAAGAACAGATAGGGACTGATCGTGGTGCCGAATACCGCGACCATCGTCGTCACGTAAGCGGGCTGCCACACCAGTTCGGGCAGCAAGGCCTTGCTCAGCATCCTGGCCCACGGAATATGCACGATGAACACCGTGGCCACATAGGCGAGCAGCGCCAGGGTAAGCCACTTCAACACGCTCACATAGCGGCTGTACGGCACGAATACCTGCAGGACCACCGACACCATCCCGAAGATCACCGCATACACATGCGCCGATCCGCCCAGCGACAGCCTGGCCGCATCGCCCATGGCGGCAATGTCGGCGGCTATGTTGATGGTATTGGCCAGCAGCAGCAGGCAGACAAGGAGATAGAGCAGCCAGGCGGGATAGTGCTTGCGGATATTCGTGGCCAGGCCGTGACCGGTTACCCGCCCTATTCTCGCGCTGACCATCTGTATGCCGACCATCAGCGGATAAGTGAACAACAGCGTCCACAGCATGCCGAAGCCGAACTGCGCTCCCGCCTGGGAATAAGTGGCGATGCCGCTCGGGTCATCGTCCGCGGCGCCGGTGATCAGACCGGGGCCGAGCTTCTTCAGCCAGGGCGTCGGCTCGCTTGCCGTCTGCTCCGCCTTTCCATTGGACCTTGGTTTTTGCATGGCATGGTGCCGCACGATGGCGTGGACTTTCAGAATTGGACCAGGAAGTGTATCTCTTGTTCCACTGAAACGACCTTCCCGGTTGCGCGAATCCACATACTGACCGACATGCTTCCTGCACGGCGCATGGAAAGCATGAAGGGCACAGCATCGACATCGACCTTGCCTGGGACAAAAAACCGGCGCAACCCGCGTCATTGCCGCAGGTTGCGCCGGCGCATACGAAGCGGGGGGGACAACGGAATGGTGATGCTCAGTTGCGCATTCCCTGCTCGCCATTCGCTACCGCGCCCGGTGCATCCCAGCCTCCGCCCAAAGCCCGAATCAAAGCGACCGTCGTGACGGCGCGCTCGCCGCGCAGCTGCACCGCATTGCGCTCCACGGTGGCCAGATTGCGTTGCGCATCGAGCAGTTCCAGATAGCTGCCGCGCCCGGCGTCATACAGCTTTTGCGCGAGGTCCGCGGAACGGCGCGCCGCTGTCTGCGCCTGCGCGATCTCGTCGCTCTGCTCGGCCAGAATGCGCAGCGATGCCAGGTCGTCCTCGACTTCGGCAAAGGCCTGCAGCACGCTCTGTCGATACGAGCCCACCGCTTCTTCCAGGGCGGCCTGGCTGCGCGTGATATTGCTGCGGATGCGGCCGCCGTCGAATAGCGGCGCCGCCAGCGCTGCACCCAGCAGCCAGGAACGGCTGCTCCACTTCAGCACATCGGCCGGACTGGTGCCGATGCCGCCGCCGGCCGTGCTGAGGGTCAGCGCCGGGAACATCGCCGAGCGCGCCACGCCGATGCGCGCATTGGCTGCCTCCATCGCTTGCTGCGCGCCGGCGATGTCGGGGCGGCGCTCCAGCAGGCTCGATGGCAGGCCGGCCGGGATCAGGGGCAAGGCCGCAAGCTCGTCCATCGGACGGGCCGGCGCGCTGTAGCTGGCAGCCGGTTTGCCCAGCAACACCGCCAGCGCATGTTCGGTCGTGGCGCGTTGCCGCTGCAGGCCGATGGCTTCGGCGCGCGTTGTTGCCAGCTCGGTCTTTGCGCGCAACACATCGAATTCGCCGATATCGCCTTCCTGGAAACGGCGGCTGGTGATGCGCAGGCTTTCCTCGCGCAGCGCCACCGTGCGCGCCACCGTGGCCAGATCGGCATCCAGCGCGCGCAGACGGAAATAGGCTTGCGCTACGTCGGCCTGCAGTGACAGCAGCACCGAGCGAAAGCTGGCTTCGGCTGTGCCGGCATCCGCGCGCGCCGCGGCCACGTTCGAAGAAACGCGGCCGAACAGATCGACTTCATAGCTGGCCGACAGGCGGGCGCTGTAGACATTCGCCGGCGCGACCGCCGTGCCCGGCGGCAGATTCAGTTCCAGCGGCGACAGCCGGGCGCGCTCGGCGCCGAGCGCCACGCCGACCTGCGGCGCACGATCGGCCTGCGCGATACCGGCAATGGCGCGCGCCTGTTTCACGCGGGCAGTAGCCACCGCCAGCGTCTGGTTGGCTGCCGTCGCTTCCGCGATCAGTGCATCCAGCGATGCGTCATGGAAGCTGCGCCACCATTCGCCGCGCGGCTGCGCTTCCGCCGGGCGCGCGGGTTTCCAGGTGGTGCCGTCGGCGGCGCGACGGACTTCATCGGCGCCGGGTGAAGCAGCGCTCGTCTGCTGCTCACGGAATGCCGTCGGAACGTCCACCTCCGGCTGCCTGAACTCGGGCGCGGCGCAGGCGGACAACAGCAGGGCCGCCAGCAATGGGGCCGCAGCCAAAGGGCTCATGGTCTTCATGTCAGTGATTTCCTTCCAATGCAGGAGCGTGCTCGCCGGTATGGGCCGGCGCTTGGCCATCGTGGCCGTGCGCGTGTTTTGGCCTCTCCAGCCACTGGGCCAGCGTGCGCAGCAGCACATAGAACAAGGGCGTGAGGAACAGGCCGAAGAAGGTCACGCCGAGCATGCCGGCGAAGACGGCCACGCCCATCGCATGACGCATCTCCGCGCCGGCGCCGTGCGAGAACACCAGCGGCACCACGCCCATGATGAAAGCGATCGACGTCATCAGGATGGGGCGCAACCGCAGACGGCAGGCTTCCAGCGCGGCGGCCACGGTGCTGCGGCCATGCCTCTCCAGCTCGGTGGCGAACTCGACGATCAAAATCGCGTTCTTCGAAGCCAGCCCGACCAGCACGAACAGCGCGATCTGCGTGAAGATGTTGTTGTCGCCGCCGCTGAGCTTCACGCCGAGCAGCGCGCACAGGATGGACATCGGCACGATCAGAATCACCGCCAGCGGCAGCGTCCAGCTTTCATACTGTGCGGCCAGCACCAGGAACACCAGCAGCACGCACAGCGGGAAGACATAGACCATGGTGTTGCCGGCCAGGATGTCCTGGTAGGTCAGATCGGTCCATTCATAGGCGATGCCCTTGGGCAGCGTCTCCTTCACGATCTCTTCCATGATGGCCTGCGCCTGGCCCGAAGACACGCCGGGCGCGGCGCCGCCATTGATCTCGGCGGCCACATAGTTGTTGTAGCGCTGCACCCGGTCAGGACCGTAGGTGTCGCGGATCTTCATGAGCGAGGACAGCGGGATCATCTCGCCGCGGTTGTTGCGCACCTTCAGCTGCGCGATCTGCTCGCGCTGCGAGCGGAACGGCGCGTCGGCCTGCACCCGCACCTGGTAGGTACGGCCGAACTGGTTGAAGTCGTTGACATAGAGCGAGCCCAGATTGATCTGCAGCGCCTGGTTGATTTCCGCCAGCGGCACGCCCAGCTGCTTGGCCCTGACGCGATCGATATCGGCGAACAGCTGCGGCACATTGATCTGGTAGCCCGAGAACACGCCCTGCAGGCGCTTGTCGGTGGCTGCCTTGGCCTGCACCGCCTGCACCGCCTTGTACAGGGCGTCGTAACCCAGGTTGCCGCGGTCTTCGAGCATCAACTTGAATCCGCCGGTGGTGCCCAGGCCGCTCACCGGCGGTGGCGGCAGCACCATCACGAAGGCATCCTCGATCGCTCCCATGCGCTTGTTGATCTCGGCCGCGATCGCTTCGGCGCTCTGCGACTTGCCGCGACGCTCGTCGAAAGGCTTGAGCGTGGTGAAGACGATGCCGGCGTTCGGCGCATTGGTGAAGCCATTGATCGACAGTCCGGGGAAAGCCACCGAAGACTCCACGCCATCGATGCCGGCGGCGATTTCGGACATCTTGCGGATCACCGCGTCGGTACGATCGAGCGAGGCGGCATCCGGCAGCTGCGCGAAACCGATCAGGTAAGCCTTGTCCTGCGACGGCACGAAGCCCGGCGGCACGGCCCGGAACACGAATACGCCGGCAATGGCGAGCAGCACATACACCGCCAGCGCCGCGCTCTTGCGCTTCAGCACGCGCTGCACGCCGCCTTCATAGCGCTGTGAGGAACGGCCGAAGAAGCGGTTGAACGCGGCGAAGAAACGGCCGAACACGGCGTCGATGGCGCGCGTCAGACGGTCCTTGGGCGCATGGTGTGGCCGCAGCAGCACGGCCGACAACGCCGGCGCCAGGGTCAGCGAGCTGAAGGCCGAGATCACGGTCGAGATCGCGATGGTCAGCGCGAACTGGCGGTAGAACTGGCCGGTCAGGCCGGAGACGAAGGCGATCGGCACGAAGACAGCGCACAACACCAGCGCGATCGCGATGATCGGGCCGCTCACTTCCTTCATTGCCTGCACCGTGGCGTCATGCGGATTCAGGCCATTGGCGATATTGCGCTCTACGTTTTCCACCACCACGATGGCGTCGTCGACGACGATGCCGATGGCCAGCACCAGCCCGAACAGCGACAGCGTATTGATGGAGAACCCGAACATCAGCATCACGGCGAAAGTGCCCACCACCGACACCGGCACGGCCAACAGCGGAATCACCGAAGCGCGCCAGGTCTGCAGGAACACGATGACCACCAGCGCCACCAGCGCGATGGCTTCGAACAGCGTGTGCACCACCGAATCGATCGACTCGCGCACGAACTGCGTCGGGTCGTACACGATCTGGTATTCGACGCCTTGCGGAAAGTCCTTCGACAGCTCGGCCATCTTTGCGCGCACGTCGGTGGACAACTGCAGCGCATTCGCATTCGGCGCCTCGAAGATCGGGATCGCCACCGCGGACTTGTTGTCCAGCAGCGAGCGCAGCGCATACGAATCCGAGCCGAGCTCGATGCGCGCCACGTCCTTGAGCAGCGTGGTGGCGCCATCGGCATTGGTCTTGACGATGATGTTGCCGAACTCCTCGACCGACTGCAGCCGGCCCTGGGTGTTCACGGTCAGCTGAAAGTCGGCGCCCTTGGCCGGACCCTGCCCGATTACGCCGGCGGCGACCTGCACGTTCTGCTCGCGGATGGCGGCAACGACATCGCCTGCGCTCAGATTGCGCGCGGCGACCTTTTGCGGATCGAGCCAGACGCGCATCGCATAGTCGCCCGAGCCGAACAATTGCACTTCGCCGACGCCATGGATGCGCGCCAGCTGGTCCTTGATGTTCAGCACCGCATAGTTGCGCAGATACAGGTCGTCATAGCGGCCGTCAGGCGAATTCAGGTGCACCACCATGGTCAGGTTCGGCGAGCTCTTCACCGTGGTCACGCCGATCTGGCGCACTTCCTCCGGCAGGCGCGGCAGGGCCCGCTGCACCCGGTTCTGCACCGCCGTCTCGGCCTGCTCGACATTGGTGCCGATCTTGAAGGTCACGGTCAGCATCAGCGCGCCATCCGAGGTGTTCTGCGAGCTCATGTACAGCATGTTCTCGACGCCGTTGATCTGCTCCTCGAGCGGCGTGGCAACGGTTTCCGCGATGACCTTCGGATTGGCGCCCGGATACTGCGCGCGCACCACCACCGAGGGCGGCACCACGTCCGGGTATTCCGAGATGGGCAGCACGAACATCGCGATCAGGCCGGCGACGAAAACGACGATGGACAGCACGGCCGCGAAGATCGGCTTGTCGACGAAAAAGCGTGAGATGTTCATGGTTTCATTCCTTGGCGTTGACGCTCGCCGCAGCCAGCTTCGCGTCCTTGTCCTGCAATGGCTGCGCGCTTGCCGTCATCGGCACGATCTGCGCCTGTACCGGCGCGCCGGGCCTGACCCGCTGCAGGCCGTTGATGATCACGTTCTCGCCCGGCTTCACGCCGGCGCGGACCACGCGCAGGCCATCGAAGACCGGTCCGAGCCTGACTTCGCGGTACTCGGCGCGCCCGCCCTCGCCGACCACGAACACGAACTTGCGGTTCTGGTCGGTGCCGATGGCGCGGTCGCTGACGAGCATGGCCTTCCTGCTGTCGCCATCGATGCGCACCCGGGCAAAGAGGCCGGGCGTCATGCTGCGGTCCGCATTGGCGAAGGCCGCGCGCATGCGCACGCTGCCGGTGCGGGTGTCGAGCTGGTTGTCGATGAATTCCAGCTTGCCTTCATGCGGGAAGCCTTCTTCGTTGACCAGGCCAACGCGCACCGGCACCGCCTGCCCGGCATGCGCGCGGCGGGAGACGCGCAGGAAGGTTTCCTCGTCGCCGTCGAAGCTGGCGTAAATGCGATCCAGCGAGACCACCGATGTCAGCACCGCGGACGCATCGACCAGGTTGCCCAGCGTGATCTCGGCCTTGGACACGCGCCCGTTGATCGGGGCGGTGACGCGGGTGTAGGACAGGTTCAAACGTGCCGCCTCGGCCTGCGCTTCAGCAGCAAGCGCGTTGGCATCCAGCTCCTTCTGGCTCGCCGCGCGCTCGTCATATTCACGCTGCGCGATGGCCTTGTCGCCCAGGAGCCGCTCGGCGCGACGCAGCTCGAGCCGGGCAAGCTCGGCCTTCGCGCGCGCCGACCGGGCGGCCGCTTCGGCGCGGTCGGCTTCGGCCTGGTAAGGACGCGGATCGATGATGAACAGCACCTCGCCCTTCTTCACTTCGGCGCCCGGCTTGAAATTCACTGCGGTGATGAAACCCGAAACCCGCGGCCGGATCTCGACGCGCTCGACCGCTTCCAGCCGGCCGGACAATTCCTGCGGCTCCGCCACGTTCTGTTCTAGCACGGTCGCGGCCGACACCGGCGGCGCACCGGGCGCAGCGCCGGCGGCGGCCTTGCCGGTGGCGTCCGAGCAGCCGGCGATGAGGGCGGCCATGCCGGCTGCGCCCAGCGCGAGCACGGCGGGCCGCAGTGTGCTTCGCAACTCTTTAATCGCATTCATGTGGTTTCTCCTTTTCTGGAATTCATCATTCATCGGGCAAAACGGGGCCCTCCCGGGCTTGCCCGGACGAGGGGTGAAAAGCGTCCGGAAAAAGCGGGTCCCGCGCGCCGCTTTCGCGACGCCTCTTTTCTTCGTTTATCGATGCTTCGCGCGGCTTTCCCGCGCCGGATCAACAGCTCTCGGGCAGCGTTTCCTCGTCGAGACCGTCGATGAAGTTCGCGATCTCGGCCAGCGCATGGCCCTGGCAGGCGCACTCATTGCGCGCATTCGGCTCCTGCAGGCGCACCGCCTGCAAACGCCGGACCGTGGTCGGCACGCCGAACGCGATCAGCTTGCTGCCGTAGGCTTCGGCCTCGTCGCGCAAGGGATCGTCCTCGACCGACAGGATCAGCGCCGGCGGCAGATTCTTCAGGCGGCTCGATTGCAGCGGCGACGCATACGGATGGCTGCGGTCGGCCGGATGCGGCAGATAGTCGCGATACGCCGCCGCGCATTCCTCGACCATGCGGGCTTCATTCCTGCAGGTTGGCATCTGGCGCATCGAGCAGGTCGACAGCGCCGGATCGAGCATCGGCATGATCAGGATCTGGCCTGCCAGTTGCGGCGCGCCACGATCGCGCGCCATCAATGCGCACACCGCCGCCAGGTTCGCGCCGGCTTCGATGCCGGCCACCAGCATGCGCTTGCCGGTCCAGCCCAGCTTGCCCTTGTTCTTCTTCGCCCACATCAGCACCGCATGCGCATCCTCGACCGCGGCCGGAAACGGCTTGACGCCCGCCAGCGTGTAGGTCGAAGACAGCACCACCGGATAGCCGCTCGCCTCGGCCAGATGGCGCAGGAAGGGATCCGCGTCTTCCAGGTTGCCCTCGACGAAGCCGCCGCCGTGGAAGAACACGATCAGCACATCGCGCCGACCGTCGGCGCTGGCCTTGTACAGCCGCCCTGCCATCGGTCCGTCGGCGCCCAGTACCTGCAGATCGCGTACCGCCAGGGTGTGGCCGTCATCGGGGGTGTGCATCATGGTCATCGTTGGCCCTCATGGAAAGCCGTCAAGGTAGCAGAAACCGCGCCGGCCGATGCCCCGGACGCAGCGTCATTGTCCATGGGCGCAAGCGCATGAAACAGCGAGTCGTAGCCGCGCGCCTCGGCGCCTGCCGCTTGAGCATAGTCGTCGCTGAGCACGGCGGCGGCGACAACCGCGGTGCCGAGCGCGACACCAAGAACAGCGCTGATTTCGTGACGATCGAGTTTCATGTTCGCTCCTTCCGTGACACCGCCGGCTTTTTCCTGCACCAAACGATGGTCCTTCCCGGCCTGCAGGCCTAGGGCGCCTGCCCCATCGGCGAATCGGATTCACCGAGCCGCAACTATAGTCTTCGCTTAGAATCCGATAAATCCTGCATTCGCGAATCCATTGTTCAGAATGCTGAACAATGACCGCAAGCAGTAGCCCTCTAGCCATCTGCCCGGCATTTCTGAGGGGAAAGGGCAAACCATGAATAAACTGCAAGCAATGGAAGTCTTCGTGCAAGTCGTCGATGCCGGCAGCTTCACGCGCGCCGCCGACATGCTGCAGCTACCAAAGGCAACGGTATCGACGCTGGTGCAATCGCTGGAAAAGGCAGTGTCGGCCAAGCTGCTGCACCGGACCACGCGCAATGTCACGGTCACCACCGACGGCGCCGCCTATTACGAGCGCTGCGTGCGCATCCTGTCGGACGTGCGCGATGCCGAGGAATCACTGTCGCGCACCCGCATGTCGCCGAGCGGTCGCATACGCGTGGATGCGCCGACCGGGCTGGCGAGCGAAATCCTGGTGCCGGCCCTGCCCGACTTCTTCCAGCGCTATCCCGACATCGTGCTTGAACTCGGCTGTTCGGACCGGCCAGTGGACCTGGTGGAAGAAGGCGTGGACTGCGCGGTGCGCGGCGGTGAATTGTGGAGCACCAGCCTGATCGCGCGGCGCATCGGCATGATGAACTTCGTCACTGCGGCCGCACCGTCCTACCTGGCGCGTCATGGCGTGCCGCAGCATCCGCGCGATCTCGAGCAGCACCGCTGCGTCAATTATTTCTCGCCGAAGAATGGCAAGACGTATGACTGGGACTTCCGGCGCGGCGACGAGCGCCTGGTGATGCCCATGCGCGGCGCGATCGCGCTCAATGATTCGACCGCCTATACCGCCGCCGGGCTGGCGGGGCTGGGCGTGGTGCAGATGGTCGATTACCTGTTGAACCAGCATGTGGAGGCCGGACGTATGGTGCAGATCCTTGCGGATTGGCGCAGCGATCCGCTGCCCATCCACGTGGTGTATCCGCAGAACCGGCATCTGTCGGCCAAGGTGCGCGCCTTCGTGGAATGGGTTGCGGAGCTTTTTGCGGCCAATCCCTACATGGGGATAGACGACAGGCCGCGGGCAAGGCAGATAGAAAGCGCGGGCGCAATATCAACGCCATCGACGGAGCAAACGACATGAACGCTGCATGGCTGAGAAGAATCGTCGGCACGCTGTGTGCCTGGGCGCTGCTGGCCGCCGGCCTTGCGCGGGCGGCCGACGGCAATGCCGACGACGAAGCGCTGTGGCGCGCGTTGCGTGACGGTGGTCAGTTAGTCCTGATGCGGCATGCATCGGCGCCGGGTGTCGGCGACCCGCCGGGTTTCCGCATCGATGACTGCGCAACTCAGCGCAACCTGTCGGAACAGGGGCGGCGCGAAGCCACCGAAGCGGGCGAGCGCTTTCACCGGCATGGCGTGACACGCGCCGATATCTATTCCAGCCTTTGGTGCCGCTGCCTGGAGACCGCGCGCCTGCTTGGGCTCGGGCCGGTCACACCCCTGCCCGCGCTGAACTCCTTTTTCGAGAACGATAAGCGCGAGGCCGAGCAGACTGCGCAGCTTCGTGCGCTGATCTCCGCGCACCCTGCACAGCGTAACCTTGTTCTGGTAACCCACCAGGTCAACATCACCGCGCTGACGGGTGTCTTTCCGGAATCGGGCGAGATGCTGGTGCTGCGGCCGCGTGGCGGGAAGCTGCAGTTACTCGGCCGGATACGCGCGGGACGTTGATGGCGCCGCGCAAGAACGCCACGGCCTAGCGGTCCCTGTCATGCCGCGCGCGGTAGGCAACACGTAGGTTGGGCTGACGAAGGAAGCCCAACAATGAAGTCCGCGGACGCTCGACGTTCCGTTGGGCTTGGCAGCCCAACCTACGATTTCCCACGCCACGCCAGCGCGCTTGGATCAAATCTGTCGCACACCCGGGAACGCGACGACATGGCGCTGTTGCGTGCCGACGCGCTGCCGCCAGACATAAAAAAGCCCGCTCGGATGAGCGGGCAGGCGCCTTGGGGAAGCGAGAAAGATGTCCCACTGTATTGCTGCCCGTCGAGCTTTCACAGGCTTATTGCAAGCGGTTACAACATTTCGCCATTGTGATGTGAGTGCATAGGCGCTCGACATACGGCGCTGTCCAGGTTCATCCATGCGCGAAACTGTGAACAAGGCTGTTGAACGCAAGTGGACTCGCGACGTTCATGCCATGCGAAGCGCCCGTGACCGTTCTCTTTTCCGCATGCTCGATCCACTCCACGAGCTTTGCGACATTGTCGCGATACATGCGCGGACTTCTTTCGCCTTCGATCAATAGCGTGCGGCACTTGATCTGTGCCGCCGCATCGCGCGTATAGGGCGGCAGCGGATCGCGGAACTGCTTCGGCAGCGTGGCGGCATTGGCGATTGCCATCGCGCGGAAAGCGGAAGTGCTTCGTTTCCAGATGCCAGGCATGCTGACCGAATCGACGAAGAGTTCGAGTCCCACTTCCACGGCCCCGCTTTCAATCAAGCCCGCGGCGCGCTCACGCAGCGCCAGCGTTGCCGGCGGCAGTGCCGCTTCCGGCACACCGTCGATGCGCAGCGGGCCACCCGGGTCGGCGAGCGTCAACGACTTCACCAGATGCGGATACTCGCGCGCCAGGTGGAAGGCCACGCAGCCGCCGCGCGAATGGCCGACCAGGTGCACCGGTCCCAGGTCCATCTCCGCAATGAATTCGGCGACCTCGGCGACATGCGCCTTCCAGCCGAACTCGGCCTGGATGCTGGCATCGTCAACGGGCCAGTAATGGCTCAGGCTGATCGCAATGCAGAGGAAATGCTGCGACAGATCGCGGGTCTGGCTGTTCCAGTAACGGTAGTCGCAAAGCGATCCATGCAGAAACAGCAGCGGTTCGCCCGTGCCGCAGGCCACATACGGCACGCTCATGCCGGATCGCAGCGTGGCGAAGCACAACTCGCGTGTGACGAATATCGATGGGTTGACTCTTGCGTTCATGACGGGCTCCTTTGGCGTTACTATGCACGACGCGCTTGTCTAAGAAAATCGCGTAATACTGAACGCAAGCATCAACTTATCTGATACCAATGAAAACACTGGACCTGGACGTGATGGCAATGATCGTGGCCGTGGCCGACACCGGCAACATCAGCCGCGCTGCGGAAGTGGTGCATCGTTCGCAGTCGGCGGTGAGCATGCAGATCAAGACGCTCGAGACTGCGCTGGGCAAGCCGCTGTTCGTGCGCAAGCCGAGAAGCGTGATCCCGACACAGGATGGCGAGGTCCTGCTGACCTATGCGCGGCGCATGCTGGTGCTGCGCGATGAGGCATGGGCCGCTGTGGTTCGGCCCGACGTCACTGGCCGTGTCGTCATTGGCGTGCCGGACGATTATGCGTCCTCGCTTTTGCCTTCCATCCTGAAGAAGTTTTCCGCCACCTACCCGAAGGTCGAGATTCAGGTAGTGGGCCTGCCAAGTCCGGCGCTGGCGCCGATGGTCAGGGATGGCTCGGTGGACCTGGTCTGCGCGACCCGGGTGAAGGGGCTGTCGGGCGAGTTCATCCGCTTCGAACCGATGGTGTGGGCCGCGGCGCCAAGCGCGCATGACATCTGGCTGGAGCGGCCTTTGCCGATCGCGGTTTTCCTGCCAGGCAGCGTCGCACGCGAAAACGCGATCCGCAGCCTGGAACGGGCGAGGATCCCGTATCGAACCTCCTACGAAAGCCCGAGCCTGATGGGATTGCTCAGCATGGTCCAGGCCGGGCTCGCGCTGGCGCCGCTGGCACGCTGCGCGGTTCCGGATCAATTCAACCTGCTCGGACAGGCGCAGGGATTGCCCGACATCCGCCCGCTGGAAGTCGTGCTTGCGCGCAGCGCCAAATCCAACCGCCCGCCATGCGACTTCCTTGCTGAAAAGATCATGTCGGAACTGCGGCGATAGGATGCCTTCAAGGCAGGCTGATAGCGACGAACGCAACACAACGCGCATCAGCAGGCTTGCGAACCCGAGCTTCAAGGCTCATGCACATGCATGCACGATCGCCAATGGCGCATTGACAATGCTTGTCGCCAGGATGTTGCATGCAGCCTGCAAATGCGCATCCATACGCCGGAAGTGCGCGCCAGACGGGGCTCTGCGCGACATAATGGCGCCTCCCTTCCTCGCCATCCGGCGGGATCCATCACGGAGTGCGCATGAACAAGCAGCCGCAACAGCAAGCAGAAGCGATTGAAGCGTCAACCATACTCGGCGGTCTTTATGGCGATGGCATCATCGCCTGCAAGGGCGCTTTCGATCGGTCATGGGTTGAACGCTTGCGGGAAGACATCGATGTGCTGTTCCAGGAAGCCTTGAACATTCCCGGCGGCGCGCTGAACCGCGGCCCGAACCGCTTCTATGTGGAAGTGCATCCGCAGCGCCTGCGTGGTTTTGTCGATCTGGCCACGCATCCCTGGGTGCACGCGGTATGCAGCAACGTGCTCGGCGCGGACTACCGGATCGTGGAAATCGGCTTCGACGTTCCGGGCCCTGGCGCGGAGAACCAGCCATGGCACCGCGATTTCCCGACGCCTGAAGCGACTTCGCGTGGACGTCGACTGAATTCGCTGGCGTTCAACATGACCACCGTCGATATCACCGACGAAATGGGGCCGCTTGAAATCGCGCCGGGCACGCAATGGGACGACCTGACCGGACACTGCGACAGCAGCGGCATGTTCCCGGATCGCTCGCTGTACCCGCGCTTTGAAGCGAAGGCGCAGCGCAAGAAGCCGGTGATGGGCGATATCTCGGCGCGCTCGGCATTGACGATACATCGCGGCACCGCAAACCGCTCGCCGTTCCAGCGGCCGGTGCTGGTACTGGGCGTGGACGCGCCGGATGCGCGCAATGCGGAACGACATGATCTGCAGGTAACCCATGCTTACTGGGATGCCCTGCCCGCTCAGGTGCGCGAGCATCTCAGCTGCCGCATTGTCGACAGGCTTGAGCCTATCGTGCAGAAGCACACGATCGAAGGATTGAAGATGGGCGCTTAACTCCGGGCTCATCCTCAGGGTTGCTGAATATCTTCAATGATCCGCAATGGACGACATTGCAAATCCCAAGTGATGCCGATGCCAGGACGAGGGCGAAAAAAAACCCGCTCGCCTTGACGGGGAGCGGGTTAATCCATCCTTGGGAGGGTGGAGGAGACAGGGCGAAAGATACGCTCTTGCCGCCAATAAACGAAATTCTCGTTTGAGATATTCGCCATTCGATTCGTGAATAACAGCAGCGTGTGAATCACAAGTCCGCACGCGGCGGGCTGGTCTGGAAAGGCTGGACGGCTACGAGTCCGGCGCGCACCTCCGGCGATGACGCGCTGAAGACGCGATGCAGCCTGCCCTTCCCGCCGCATTCGACGACTCATTCGACGCCGCGCCACGCCCGCATCCGGCGCAACAGCGACGCGCGCGCTTGTTCGGCCTGCTGGCCCATGTCTGCTTCCGCATCGATGGCGAGGGCAACCGGCGCTTCCTCGGCGTCGAGCGGCTGCATGCGCGCCAGCTGCGTCGCCAATACCGCCACGCCGGCGTCCGACGCATCCTGGTTCCGCGCGGCCCGTGCGGCAACGCGCTCACGCAGCACCGCGCCGCTGGCTTTCAGATCGAGGATGAAGAACGGAATGCGCAGCCGCGCGGCCAGCAGGCGGAACGGCTTGCGCTGGGCGCTGTCGAGAAAGGCAGCATCGACGATGGTGATGAAACCGGCGCATGCGGCCGCCGCTGCCAGCATTTCCAGGCGCGCATAGGTGGCCCGCGTAGCGGCCTCGTCATACAGATCGCCGCCGCCGGTTCTATCCGTTGAGGCCAGTCCATGCAGCCGCTTGCGCTCGACATCGGAACGCAGGCGCACCGCGCCGAGCCGCTCCAGCATCCATCCCGTCAGGGTGGACTTCCCGCTTCCGGATGGGCCGTGGGTAATCACGATCGCCGGCCGTGCGGGCGCGGCGCTGCGCTGGGCCGCCTCCAGGTAGGCACGTCCCTCGGCCAGCAAGCTTGCAGCGCCCTGCGCATTTTCTGCCAGTTGCGACGCGCGCAGCCAGGCAACCATGCAGCGGATCAGCGCGCGCAAGGTCCTGTAATAGCGCAGCACGCGCAAGCCATCGTAGTCGCCGCTGCATTCAAGGTAAGCGTTGAGCAGCCGGGCGGCGAAATCCGCCCGGCCGCGATGGCTCAAGTCCATGTACAGGAAGGCAAGGTCGTTCATCACATCGATCCAGCGCATGCTGTCGTTGAATTCGATGCAATCGAAGGCCGTTGCCCGGCCCCCGATCGTGACGACATTGCCGCAATGCAGATCACCATGGCATTCCCTGATCCGACTCGTGCTTCTGCGCCGGAGAAAGACCGGATGCAGCGCGATGGCCTGCAGGCCCAAAGTCTTGCGCAACCGCGCCACATTCTTCGCCGCGGCGCGGTCCGGCGCCATGGGCATCAGCGCATCAAAGACTTCCGCCGCGATCCGGTCCAGCGCCTCGGGCGTGCCCCAGGGATCGTCTTCGATCGCTGCCGCCGCATCGTGATGGAAGTCGGCCAGGCGCTGCGCCATGTCATCGATTTCCGTTGCGGCAAGCCGGCCGTGGCGCAGGCGTTCGCTCCACAGCGCGTCCTGGCTGAATGCGCGCATCTTCACCGCATACTCCAGGGCCGCTCCGTTGGCGTCGGCAAGAAGAGCGTCGCACGCGCCGCCGATGGCTTCGACACTGAGATAGATCTCCGGCGCCAGGCGCCGGTTCAGGCGCAGTTCTTCCTCGCAGCAGCGACGGCGCTTCTCGATCGTGGAGAAGTCGAGGAAGGGCGTATGCACCGCCTTCTTGAACTTCCATGCCTGCTCGCCCGCCACCAGCACCCGCGATATGTGCGTTTCAAATTCCCGCACCGAACCGTGCATGCGCCCGAGCTTCGCGGCAAACGCGTCGATGAGCCTGCGCTGGTCCGCAAGCGTGGGACTTGCGGGCATGCAGGATTGCCGGGTTGGGCTGTCGGCGGTGCACACGAGGAAATGAGGTCCGCGAAAGAAATCTCAGAAGGAATATCGATATTGCAGGCTCACGATGTTGACGTTGTTATCAAAGGCTCCAACCAGCGTGCCGCCCAGCGGCGGCTCGGCGCGATTGACAGCCGCATTGCCGATGAAGATATGTGCGTAGGCGAAGTCCCAGGCGCTCTGCGGCGTGGCCTGATAGCGCACGCCGAAGGCAGCGATGCGGCGCGACGCGTCCGGCACGCTCGGCGTGCGCAGGCTGGCATTCTTCACCGGCGACTGTTCATAGGAAACGCCCGCGCGCAGCAGCCAGGCGTCGTTGTAGCGGTAATGCGCGCCGATGCCGAAGCGCAGCGTGTCCTGCCATTCCTCGCGCAACACATTGTCCGGCGCGCCATTGTCGAAGCGCACCCGCAAGGCATTGAAGCGGCTCCAGTGCGTCCAGTTGATATCTGCCATCAACGCCCACCGACGGCTGATCTCGGTGTAGGCGCTCAGGTTCAGGGTGTCCGGCAGATCAAGATCGGCGGAAACGCCGGTGTCGGCGAAGCTGCGCGAAGCGGCCAAGGCCGCGGGAAGCGCGGCCGGCTTGTCGTAATGGGCCGTGCCGCCGGACAAACCGTGGTTGATCCCGGAACGATATGCCAGACCGATGCGGGTCGCCGGCGTCGGCGCATACAGCACGCCGAGGTTGAAGCCGAAGGCCCAGTCGGTGCCGTCCAGCGTGACCCGGCCGTCGGCGGCTTGCGGCAGCACGCCGGCGCGCGCGCATGGCGCCACGCCGATGCTGCCGACGCAGGCGCTGCCGAAATCGATGGCCCGCGACAGCTTGACGTCGGCATACTCGGCGCTGACGCCGGCGCCGAAGGACAGGGTGTCGCTGAACTTGTACGACAGCGCCGGATTGATGTTGTACGTCTTCAGATTCGATTCGAGCGCCTGATAGCGGCCGGTCCAGCCTTCTTCATAGGAAGTCCGCAGCCCGAAGGGCGAGTACAGCCCGATGCCCCAGCGCAGTGCCGGATTGATGTCGGCGGCATAAAACAACGCCGGCACGAACGCCCAGCCGCCCGCATCGCCGCCGGAGCCGCCCGTGAGCGGCGTGCGCGCGGCCGACGTCGACCCGGCATTGGAAAACTCGACCGACGGTTTGATGCCCGAGCCGACGGCAACGAATTGCCGCCCACTCATGCGCGCCAGGCCGGCGGGATTGTAGAAGAGCGTACTGGCATCCTCGGCCGTCGCGGCAACGCCGGCGAACGCGGTGCCGATGGCGCCGGCGCTCATCTCGTTCAGCGCGAAGCCGCCCGCGTGTGCCGTGCCGCCGGCAAGCATGATGGCGCCGAGCACGCAAGCCGCGCCCGGCGACAGGCGCGCGCATGGCATGGGTTTCATCGGTCTTGTCTCCTAAACACCCTGCATGGCCCTCAAAGGCGGATCGATGCGCCCGCTCCACATCCATTCTGTGCTGCCGCGAACGCTTTTCCCTGCGCTAAGCCAAACCTTGCACGACTCGCGCCCGGCCGGAGGGCCTGGCCGGCCTGCGTTACGCCACATACCGGCCTGTCACTGCGCACAACGGCAAAGAGGCTTGGCCTGCATCATTCCCGCGACATTCGGGCCTGTTTCCGGCATCGCAGCCGCGCCTATGATGGTTGCGAATGCCGGGCGACTTCCCGGCCGGGAGTTTCCATGCACGATTACGTGATCGCCGGCGCCGGGTCGGCCGGATGCGTGCTGGCGGGCAGGCTCAGCGCCGACCCCAACGCCAGCGTATGCCTGCTTGAAGCCGGGCCGGCGGATACGAACCCGCTCATTCGCATGCCAATCGGCCTGATGTGGCTGATGATGAGCCGGCGCCTGAACTGGCGCTACTTCACCGAGCCGCAGACGCATCTCGATCATCGCCGCCTGTTCTGGCCGCGCGGCAAAACCCTGGGCGGCAGCAGTTCCAGCAACGCGATGATCTATGTCCGCGGCCATCCATCCGACTATGACGCCTGGGCCGCGCTCGGCAACCATGGCTGGTCCCATGCCGAGGTGCTGCCCTATTTCCTGCGCGCCGAACATCATGAATCGCTCGGCGGCTCGCCCTGGCATGGCGCGCAGGGGCCGCTAAACGTGACCCGCCAGCGCTGCCCGAATGTGCTGTCGCGGGTCTTCATTGAAGCGGCGCACGAAGCGGGCTATCCGCTCAACGACGATTTCAACGGTGCGCGCCAGGAAGGCGTGGGGCTGTTCGATGTGACGCAGAAGAATGGCGAGCGCTGGAGCGCGGCGCGGGCTTATCTGCAACCGGCGCGCGAGCGCGCCAACCTCACCGTGCACACCGGCGCGCGTGCAGTACGGCTGCTGCTGGAAGGCGGTCGCGCGGTCGGCATCCGTTATGCGCAGGGAGGCGAGCTGAAGACGGTGCGGGCCAGGCGCGAAGTGATCGTCTGTTGCGGGGCGATCGGCACGCCGCAATTGCTGATGCTCTCGGGCATTGGCCCGGAAGATGAGTTGCGGCGGCATGGCATCGCGGTGGCGCACACGCTGCCCGGCGTGGGCGCGAATCTGCAGGACCATCTCGATGTACTGGTCGTGCACCGCTGCCTGCAGCCAGTGTCGCTGGGCGTGTCGCCGCGTACGCTGGCGGCGCAGTTCCGGAATCTCGCCGATTACCTGGGCTACCGCAGCGGCCCATGGACCACGAATGCCGCCGAAGCGGGAGGCTTCGTGCGCAGCGCGCCCGATCTGGACCTGCCCGACCTGCAATTCCATTTCACGCCGGCACGGCTGCATGACCATGCGCGCAACCTGCGCGCCGCCGCGAGGACCCTGTTCGGCCACGGCTATGCGCTGCATGCCTGCGTGCTGAGGCCGAAGAGCCGCGGCCGCATCGGCCTGAATGGCGCGGACTGGCGCCTGGCGCCGCGCATCGATCCGGATTACCTGTCCGCACCGGAAGACATGTCGGGCATGAAGGCGGCGCTGCGCGCGGCGCGCCGGGTGCTGGCTGCTCCCGCATTCGATCCCTACCGCGGCGAGGAAATCCGCCCCGGCGTTGCTGTGCGCGACGACGCCGCGATCGAGCGCTTCATTGCGCGCGGCGCGGAATCGATCTACCACCCGGTCGGCACCTGCCGCATGGGCAACGACGACATGGCCGTGGTCGACGATGCGCTGCGCGTGCGCGGCATCGATGGGCTGCGCATCGTCGATGCCTCGGTAATGCCGACCCTCGTCGGCGGCAACACCAATGCGCCGACGATCATGATCGCGGAAAAGGCGGCCGACCTGATCCATGCCGCTGCCGGCGCGCCGCTTGCGGGCAGCGGCATGGAAATCGCATGAGGAGAAGCGCGATGCATTACTTCGTCACCGGCGCCACCGGCTTCATCGGCAAACGCATGGTCCGCGCGCTGCTCAGCGAGCCGGGCAGCACGGTGTGGTTCCTGGTGCGCGAGGACAGCCGCGCGAAGCTTCCGGCGCTGTATGCGTGGTGGCATGCCACGCCGGAACGCGCAATCGCGCTGACCGGCGACCTGCTGGCGCCCGATCTCGGCATCGCCGCATCAGACATCGATGCGCTCACGCAGCACATCGACCATGTGTTCCACTTCGCCGCGATCTACGACATGGCGGCAAGCGCCGAAGCGCTGCACGCGGCCAATGTCGACGGCACCCGGCGCGCGGTGGCCTTTGCGCAGCGCATCGGCGCCGGTTGCTTTCATCATGTCAGTTCGATCGCGGCCGCCGGCCTGTATGAAGGGGTATTCCGCGAGGACATGTTCGAGGAAGCCGAAGGTCTGGCGCATCCGTATTTCGCCACCAAGCACGAAGCCGAGCGCATCGTGCGCAACGAGTGCAGCGTGCCGTGGCGCATCTACCGGCCCGGCATGGTGGGTGGCGATTCCGTCACTGGCGAGGCCGACAAGGCCGACGGCCCCTATTACTTCTTCAAGCCGATACAGCGGCTGCGCAGCCTGTTGCCGCCATGGATGCCTGCGCCCGGCATCGAGGGCGGGCGCATCAACATCGTGCCGGTGGATTACGTGGTGGCGGCAATGCGCTGGATCGCGCATCTGCCCGGCCTGGACGGCCGCTGCTTTCATCTGACCGATCCGGCGCCGCACCGCGTCGGCGAAGCGCTGAACATCTTCGCGCGCGCCGCGCATGCGCCGAGACTGAGCCTGCGCATCAATGCCGCATTGTTCGGCTTCATCCCGCAGGGCATCCTGCGCGCACTGGGGACGCTGGCGCCAGTGCGGCGCCTGCGCGAAGCGCTGATGCGCGACCTCGCGCTGCCCGAAGGCATCCTGCAGTTCATCAATTACCCGACGCGCTTCGACAACCGCGAAGCCGCCGCCGCGCTCGCCGACAGCGGCATCGCCTGTCCGCCGCTGGAACGCTACGCCGCCGCAATCTGGGATTACTGGGAGCGGCACCTGGACCCGGAGCTGTTCATCGACCGCAGCCTGCGCGGCGAAGTCGCCGGCAAGGTAGTGCTGGTGACCGGCGGCTCTTCCGGCATCGGCCTGGCCACTGCGCTGCGCGTGGCTGAAGCCGGCGCGCTGACGCTGATCTGCGGCCGCGACCGGGACAAGCTCGCGGCGGCACAGTCCACGGCGGCCGCGCGCGGCCTTGCGCTGCATGCCCACGCCGCCAACCTCGCCGACATGGCGGACTGCGACCGCCTGCTGGCCGAGGTGCTGGCCGAGCATGGCCGCATCGACATCCTGATCAACAATGCCGGCCGCTCGATACGGCGCACCGTGGAGGCGAGCTACGACCGCTTCCACGACCTCGAGCGCACGATGCAGCTCAACTATTTCGGCGCGATGCGCCTGGCGCTCGGCATCCTGCCGCAGATGGCGCAGCGCCGCGCCGGACAGATCATCAACATCTCCACCATAGGCGCGCTGACCTATGCGCCGCGCTTCTCGGCCTATGTCGCGTCCAAGGCAGCGCTAGACGCCTGGACGCTGTGCGCGGCGGCCGAGTACGCCGATGTCGGGGTGAAGTTCAGCATCGTCAACATGCCGCTGGTGCGCACCCCGATGATCGCGCCGACACGGGTCTACGAGCATGTGCCGGCGTTGACACCGGAAGAAGCGGCGGAGCTGGTGGTCGAAGCCATCATCAGAAAGCCGGTGCGCGTGGCGACCCGCATCGGGCTGACCGGCGCGGCGCTGCAGACGATGGCGCCGGGCGTGGCGCAGATCCTGCTCAATTCCGCCTTCCGCCTGTTCCCGGACACCGAGCCCGGCGCGCCGCCGATACCGGCGCATGAAGTCACGCCCGAGCTGCTGGCCATGCAGCAACTGTTTCGCGGCGTGCATCTGTGACGCGGCGATGAGCGAGCGCGCTTCCCTGTCTGCGCTGGATGCCGCCTGGCTGCGCATGGACCGGCCGAACAACCGCATGATCATCTGCGGCATGCTGCTCTTCGACGAGCGCGTAGCCTTCGGCGCGCTGCGCAATGTCGTCATGGAACGCATGCTGCGTTTTCATCGGCTGCGCCAGCGTGTGCGCGAAGACTTCACCGGCTGGCATTGGGAAGCTGACGATGCCTTCGATCTGGACTGGCATTTGCGCCATGTCGTGTTGCCGGCAGGACCGGGCGCGCTGGAAGCGGCGGCGGCCGAATTGATGGCTTCGCTCCTCGATGCCGCGCGGCCGATGTGGCAGCTGCACCTGTTCGATATCGAATCTGGCCACGGCGCGGGCAGCGCCCTGCTGCTGCGCATCCATCATTGCTATGGCGACGGCTTCGCGCTGCTGCATGTGGTGGCGGCCATGACCGATGCCAACCCGGCGCATGTACCCTCCGAGACGAGCGCCGAAGCGCAACCGTCGCGGCCGGCCTGGGCCACCATGCTCGGCGCACCCGGCGCGGCGCTGGCCGATGCGATGCGCGGCGGCATGGCCGCGTTCGACGCGGGCACCGCGCTGCTGCTGTCGCCATGGCAAGCGCTTGCCCGGGCGCAGCAATGGACCGGCTATGTCGAACAGGCCGGCGTCATTGCCGCGATGCGGCCCGATTCCGCCACGCGGCTGAAAGGGCCGCTCGGCGGCGTCAAGCGGCTGGCATGGGCGCCGCCGCTATCGCTGTTCGAAGTCAAGGCATTGGCCGAGGCGCTGGCCTGCACCGTCAACGATGTGCTGCTCGGCTGCGTCGCCGGCGCGCTGCGCGCCTGGCTGCTCGCATGCGGCGACACGGTTGCCGACGTGCAGCTGCGCGCGCTGATCCCGGTGAACCTGCGCACTGATGCCTCGGCCGCCGAGCTCGGCAACGGCTTTGGCATGGTGTTCCTGGAACTGCCGCTGGAGATCGCCGATCCGATCGAACGGGTGCGCGAAACGCATACGCGCATGCGCGCGCTGCGCGACGCCGGCCAGGCCGAGGTATCGGTCGCCATACTCAGCGCCATGGGCGTGGCGCCGGAATTCTTCCGCGAGCAGATGCTCGAGGCGCTGTCGGCAAACGCCAGCATCGTCATCAGCAATGTGCATGGCCCGGATGCGCCGCGCTGGCTGGCGGGCGCGCGCATCGCGCGCCAGCTGTTCTGGGTGCCGCAGGCGGGCGACATCGGCGCCGGCATCAGCCTGTTCAGCTATGCGGGTCAGGTGAGTTTCGGCATCGTCGCCGACGCGCACCGGGTCGATGAACCGGGCAGCCTCGCGGCTGCTTTCACCGACGAGTTCGAGATCCTGCTGCTCAACGCCCTGCTCGCGCCCTGGCCGCTCGCCGAAAAGCCCGCGGCCCCGGCCCCGGTGTGATGCAGGTCAAGGAACGCGCCGCGCGTGAGGCGCATCGTTGCCCCATTCCGATTTCGATAACCGCGGCGAGGACGGCCATGGAAAAGACCTGGCTGCAAAGCTATCCGAGCGGCGTGCCCGCCGAAGCCGATCTGCATGCCTTCGACACGCTGCCCGCCCTGCAGCGTGCCGTCTGCGCGCGCCACGGTGCAAAGCCGGCATTCAGCAATGAAGGCGCGACGCTGAGCTTTGCACGCATCGATGCGCTGTCGCGCGCCTTTGCCGCGCATCTGCAGACGGTTGCGGGCCTGTCCGACGGCGATCGGGTTGCGCTGATGCTGCCGAACCTGCTGCAGTATCCGGTGGCGCTGTTCGGCGCGCTGCGCGCCGGGTGCGTGGTGGTCAACATCAATCCGATGTACACCGCCCGCGAACTCGAGCGCCAGCTTGCCGACGCCGGCGCCAGCGCCATCGTGGTGCTGGAAAACTTCGCGCACACGCTGCAGGCAGCACTGCCGCGCACCATGGTGCGGCATGTGATCGTCACCCGCGTCGGCGACCTGCTGCCGTTTCCGAAGTCGCAGATCGCCAATCTTCTTGTCAGGCATGTGCGCCACCTGGTGCCCGACTGGGACATAGCCGGCGCGGTGCGCTTCGTCGACGCGCTGCACACGAACGCCAGCGCGCTGCGCGAGCCGCGACTGGCGCGCGACGATCTGGCATTCCTGCAGTACACCGGCGGCACCACCGGCACGCCGAAGGGCGCGATGCTTACCCATGGCAATCTGGTGTCCAACCTGCAGCAGACGCTGGCATGGATAGACGGCGTGTTGAAGGATGGCGAGGAATGCGCGGTCATCCCCTTGCCGCTGTATCACATCTTCGCGCTGACCTGCATGCTGGCCTTCTTCCGGATCGGCGCCCATAACGTATTGATCACCGATCCGCGCGACATGCCGCGCCTGGTGCGACGGTTGGCGCATACGCCATTTACCGCGATGATCGGCGTCAATACGCTGTTCAATGCGCTGCTCGGCGCGCCCGGCATCGCGCAGGTCAACCACGGTCATGTGAAGCTGGTCGTCGCCGGCGGCATGGCGGTGCAGCGACCCGTTGCCGAACGCTGGCATGCGGTCTTCGGCGTGCCGCTGGTCGAAGGCTACGGCCTGACCGAGACTTCGCCCATCGTCTGCGCGAACCGCCTCGACGCGACGCAATACACCGGTGCGATCGGTCTGCCGCTGCCTTCGACCGAAGTCACGATCCTGGACGACGATGGCCATGAGATGGCGCCGGGCGCGCAGGGCGAGATCTGCGTGCACGGACCGCAGGTGATGAAGGGCTACTGGCATCGTCCCGACGAGACGGAAAAAGTCTTCACCGCCGACGGCTGGCTGCGCACCGGCGACATCGGCTGCATGGATGAACACGGCTATTTCCGGCTGGTGGACCGCAAGAAGGATGTGATCGTCGTTTCCGGCTTCAAGGTGTTTCCGAACGAGGTCGAGGAAGTCGCGGCGATGCATCCGGGCGTGCTCGAGGCGGCGGCGATACCGGCCGGCGACGAGCGCTCGGAGCAGGCGGTGAAGCTGGTCGTGGTGCGGCGCGATCCGGAGCTGGATGCAGGCACGCTGCGCGAGCATTGCCGGCGGCACCTGGCGGCGTACAAGGTGCCGCGATTCATTGAATTCCAGCAGGAGCCGCTGCCGAAGTCGAATGTCGGCAAGGTGCTGCGCCGCCTGGTGCGCGAGCAGCACGGCGCGCCTGCGCGCAGGACGGGCGAACCGGCATGAGCCCGGCGTATGACGGGGTGAAGAAGAAAAGGAGCACGGACATGGACAGCGAAATGGAAAAGGCGGCGCAGCGCGAACATGCGCTGGCTGATGCGGTGACGAAGTCGGCGCGCCAGATCTGGCAGGCGGGACTGGGCGCCTATGCGAAGGCGCAGCAGGAAGGCGGCGACATGTACACCCGCCTGGTGCAGGAAGGCAGCGCGCTGCAGACGCGGCTGCAGCGCCTGACGGGCGGCCGCATCGCCGATGCTTCCGATGCGGTGTCGAAACTGGCCGGGGAAGCGAACCGGCAGGCATCGGGCTCGCTGGAGAAGCTGGAAAAGGTCTTCGAAGAGCGCGTGGCGCGCACGCTGCGCGGTCTCGGCATGCCGACTCGGGAAGATGTGCATGCGCTCAGCCGGCAGATCCAGGAACTGCATTTGGCCGTGATGCGGCTGGAATCGGGAAAGACCGGCGCGCGCAAGAGCGCGGCCAAACCGGCGGCCAAGCCGAAACCGGCGGCTGCGGCGCGTGCGGCGGCAAAGCCCGCGCCGGGCGACAAGACGAGCGCGCGGCGCAGCGCCAGCCGGGCTTGAAACCGGGGTCGGGCCGGGCGCGCACATCTCGCAATCGCGGCAAGGCAGCGAGGGGCGCATCCGGACTGCCGGCGCAACAAGCGCAGGCGCAGCAGGTGGAACAGGCGGAACCCGAAGATGACGCCACAGCATCGTCCGCCATTCCCGCGGCGGACGACGGGCAGCGTCATTTTCATGTCACGGACTGGCATGGCGTCACCAGCCTGCTGCTGGATGCGACCGAGGGCGCCATCGCCATCGCCGAGGAAGTCCATGGCGCCGTTGCCGAAACGCTGCCGCCGCTGGCGCCGGCCGGCATCACCGGCTTCGCCTGGCGCGGGGTGCGCGCCTGTATCGCCGTGGCGCGGCGCGGCAGCAAGGCATTGCCGCAGCGCGCGCGCGATGCCGCTACGCCAGAGGACGCCTTGCCGCTGCCCACGCCGCAGCGGCGCACGGCGCTCGCGGCGCTCAATGGGCTGCTCGGCGACAGGCTTGCCGCCACCAACAATCCCTTGGCGATCGAGATGGGCCTGTCCTTGGGCGGCATCGCGCTGCCGCTCGAGACCAACGCGCTGCAGGCGCTGCTCGCGCGCAGACCGCCGCAGGCCAAGGCGCGGCAGGCCGGCGAGCGCTTGCTGCTGCTGGCGCACGGCCTGTGCCAATGCGAGCTGCAATGGCACAGGCACCGGCATGACCACGGCGCGGCGCTGCAGCGCGATCTCGGCCTGACACCGCTTTACCTCAGCTACAACAGCGGGCTGCACGTCTCGGAAAACGGCCGCGCGCTGGCTGTCATGCTCGAGACGCTGCTGCGCGCCTGGCCCGCGCCGGTGCGCACGCTGACCCTGCTCGGCTACAGCATGGGCGGCCTGGTGCTGCGCAGCGCCTGCCGCCATGCCGAGCTTGCCGGCCATGACTGGATCAGCCGCGTCGACCGCCTCGTCTTTCTCGGCACGCCGCACCAGGGCACGCCGCTGGCGCGCGGCAACTGGCTCGGCGCGGTGCTCGGCCATAACCGCCTGACCGCACCCTTCATCCGCCTGGCAAGCCTGCGCAGCGACGGCATCAACGACCTGCGCCATGGCACGGTATTCGACGAAGCCGCGCTGAACGCAGGCACCGGGCAAAAGACCGATCTTGCCCACCCGGTGCCGCTGCCGGAGAACGCGCGCTGCCATGCGATTGCGGCGACCCTGGGCGTGCGCGTTGGTGATTTGCGCGACCGGCTGCTCGGCGATGGCCTGGTGCCGGTGGACAGCGCGCTAGGACGTCACGCCGATCCGGCGCGCCGGCTCGATATCCCCGACGCGCACTGCTACATCCTGCACCGCAGCCACCATCTCGATCTGCTCAGCAGCGCCCAGGTCTATCGCCGTCTGCGCGCATGGCTGGCGCGGCCTCGCGCGTGACGCCGTTCAACGGCGCGCAATCATGCGCAGGATGCGCTCGGCGCGCACGCCGTAGGGGGGATACAGCCAGGACACCGGATGAAAGCGGCGCTGCGAAAACACCGGCTTCATGTGGCTGAAGGCATCGAAGCCGGCCTTGCCGTGGTAGGCGCCCATGCCGGATGCTCCGACGCCGCCGAAAGGCAGCTGCGGCGGGCCGACATGCATGAAGGTGTCGTTCAGCGTGACGCCGCCGGCCACGGTGCGCGCCAGCACCCGCTCGATGCGGCGGCGATCCCGTTCGAACAGGTACAGCGCCAGCGGCCGCGGCGCGTTGTTGATGCGCGTGATGACCTCGTCCAGGTCATCGAAGGGCAGCACCGGCAGCACCGGGCCGAAGATTTCCTCGCGCAGCACCCGGCTCGCCTCGTTCATCCCGGTGAGCGCCACAGGCATGAACAGGCGCCGCGCTGCATCGTGCGCCGCGTCGGCCAGCGCATGCGCGGTCGCGCCCTGCGACACCGCCTCATCCACCAGAGCGCCGAGCCGCGCGTAATGCTGGTCGGTAATGATGCTGGTGTAATCCGGCGTGTCAGGCAACGCCGGATAGAAGCGCCGCACCGCACGCCTGGCACTGGCAATGAAGCGATCCTGCTTCGCGCGCGGCAGATAGACATGGTCGGGCGCGATGCAGGTCTGCCCGGCATTGAAAGTCTTGCCGATGATCAGGCGTGCCACGGCGCGCTCGAAGTCCGCATCGCTTGTGATACCGGGCCCGATGATGGCGGGCGACTTGCCGCCCAGCTCGAGCGTCACCGGCGTCAACGTTGCGCTTGCCGCGCGCATCACCTCGCGGCCGACCGCGGTGGAACCGGTGAACAGCAGGTGATCAAAAGCGAGACGGCAGAAGCGGCGCGCCACTTCGACATCGCCATTGACGATGCACAGCTCGTTCGCATCGAATTCGCGCGCGCAGCTTTCGGCCAGCAGCGCGCCGAAGCGCGGCGTCAGCTCGGACAGCTTGATCATGGTCCGGTTTCCCGCGACCAGTGCGGAAGTCGCGGGGCCCAGTGACAGATCGAGCGGGTAATTCCATGGCGTTACGATGCCCGCCACGCCCAGCGGCTGCGGCAGCAGCGCCGCCCGTCCGGGCCAGAATTTCCAGCCGACCGCGCGCGGCGCGGCGCGCATCCAGCGCTGGCCGTGAGCGAGCGCATGGTCAATACCGTCCAGCACATGGGCCACTTCCAGCAACTCGGTTTCATGGCGGGAACGCTGGCCGAAATCCATGCTGATGGCTTGCGCGTAAGCGGCGCGATTGGCGCCGATTACGCCACGCAGCCGACGCAGGCGATCGGCGCGCACCGCCCAGGAAGCCGGCTCGCCGCAACGCGAGGCATCGCGTTGCGCTTCGAACAGCCGTTCAAGATCGTCGAGGTGACCGGGGGCTGCATCCATCGATTTCTCCTTTGGGCGATGCGCCATGCTGTGCTGCGCGCGCCGGGCCAGGACATCAGCATTGCGCGTCGCACCGGCCGAAAATCCGTCTCCGGTGGATAGCCGTAGCAGTTTGTGTCGATACTGGAAATTGAACTTGTACGAAATGCCAACTTCGCGCGCAGCGGAATATTGAAAACGCTTGATATGCGCCAATCGTTTCAAAATTAATGCGCTCCAAATGAACTTCCTGGCATGGCCTGTCCTTTGCGCATTGCGCTCATCAGGCAATCCGGTCGATGAATGCCAGCAATTCCGGAACGGTTTTCAACGGGCATCAGGGCCGCAGACAGCGGGTGTCAGCGGCGTTCAGCGGAGACGGCAACGCCGTGAACAGCACAGGCACAGCACCGAAAGCCGCCATCTTCGACATGGACGGCGTGGTCACGCGCACTGCCCGGCTGCATGCGGCGGCATGGAAGGAAACGCTGGATGCCTTCCTGCGCGACCACACTCGGGAAGGCACGCCGCAGCCGCCCTTCGACGAGCATGCGGAATACCTGGCCTGCATCGATGGCAAGCCGCGCGAAGAGGGGATACGGAGTTTTCTCCTGGCGCGCGGCATGACTGCTGCGCCGGGTGAACAGGAAAGCCTCGCGCAGCGCAAGGACCTGGTCTTTACGCGCCTGCTGCGCAAGCACGGCATCGAAACCTATTCCTCCACGCTGGCGCTGATCAAAGCCATGCGCGAGCACGCAATGAAGACCGCCGTGGTGACCTCCAGCCGCCATGGCCGTGCCATCCTGCATGCGGCCGGCATCGCCGGGCTGTTCGATGCCTGTCTGGATGGCATGGACCTCGCCCAGCTTGGCCTGCCAGGCAAACCGGATGCCGCCATGTTTCTTGCCGCGGCAGACTTGCTTGGCATCGCGCCAGCGCTCGGCGTCATCATCGAAGACGCGGCGGCCGGGGTGACGGCCGGCCGCCGCGGCTGCTTCGGCCTGGTGATAGGCATCGATCGCGGCGGCAACGCGCAGGCATTGCGCCGCGCCG
Organism: Noviherbaspirillum pedocola; assembly: GCF_016632335.1. GTDB lineage: Bacteria > Pseudomonadota > Gammaproteobacteria > Burkholderiales > Burkholderiaceae_D > Noviherbaspirillum_A > Noviherbaspirillum_A pedocola. Next base: position 87,120 of record NZ_JAEPBG010000013.1, on the reverse strand, counting down.
GCGCCGACCTGATATTGCCCGACCTCGACGGATTCGGCATCAACGCGCTGGAAGAAGCATTCCGTCAGCAGGCCGAGGCTCGGGCCTGGCGCATCGAACAGGAAGGCTTTGACGCTGGCCGCGAGCGACAGATGGAAAGCCTGTTCTCGATCGGCAATGGCTATCTCGGCGTGCGCGCGGCCTTTGATTGTCCCGCGCCCGGCTCGCAGGCGGACATGTTCATCGCCGGGGTCTATGACCGCAAGCAGGACGCCCTGCCCTATTCCGAGATCGAGTTCCTGAGCCCGAATCGCGATGCGCTGCTGCATGCGGAGCTGGTGCCGATTCCCTTTCCGTTCCGCGTCAGTGTGGCGTTGGCAAATACGGCTCTGGACCTGAGCAGCAGCGGCCGCGATCTGCGACGCGTGCTGGATCTGCATGCGGGCGTGCTGCACGCGGAAGTGGTTCATGAAACGCCGGAAGGCCGGTGCACCCTGATACGCACACGCCGCTGCGCATCGCTTGTCGATATCCATCTGCTGCTGCAGGACATCGTCGCCGCGCCGCAGAACCATGCCTTGGCGCCGTCGATATCGCCATCGCTGGAGGAGCCGGATCTGGCTGCGCATCATCCGCACCTGGTGCTCGTCGAGCGAGGCACCGCGCCGGATGCGGAATGGGTGCGTTACCGGACCCGGGCTTCGGAGATCGAGATCTGCATCGCGTCACAAAGCCGTCGCAGCGAACATGCGCTGCAGCGGCTGATCGCGGTGTACACGAGCCGCGACACGGAAGATCCGAAGGCCGCTGCGCTGGGCCATCTGCAATCGCTGGCGACATGCGACTTCGACATGCTGCTGGCGTCGCACACGAAGGCGTGGGCCGAGTTCTGGACACGCGCCGACATCCGCGTGCCAGGCCATCCCGATGTCGAGCAGGCGCTGCGCTTCCACAGTTATCACCTGCGCCTGCCGGCGGGCGACGATGGCCGCACCTCGGTCGGCGCACGCGGGCTGACCGGGCGCGCTTACGAGGGCCATGTGTTCTGGGACACGGAAATCTTCATGCTGCCGTTTCATCTGCATGTCGATCCGCCGCGTGCGCGCAGCTTACTGCTGTACCGCCACCACACGCTGGACGGCGCACGCCGCCACGCCGTCGAGCTCGGCTGCCGCGGCGCCTGTTATGCCTGGGAGTCGACCGACAACGGGCGCAATGTCACGCCGAAGTCGATCCTGCTCAGAAGCTCCGGCAAGGAAATACCGATCTTCACCGGCGAGCAGCAGATCCATGTCACCGCCGACGTGGCGTACGCGGTGTGGCGCTACTGGGAAGCCACCGGGGACGAGGAATTTCTCACCGGCGCCGGGGCCGAGATCCTGTACGAGACGGCGCGTTTCTGGCAGAGCCGCATCAGCCGCGGCGCGCGGCATTGCCATATCCGCGGCGTGGTCGGCCCGGATGAATATCACTACGGCGTCAATGACAACGCCTACACCAACTGGATGGCCCGCTTCAATCTGGAACGGGCCGCCTGGCTGGCGCGGGAACGCGGCGACAACCTGGCCGAAGCCGAAGACTGGAAGGGCATCGCGCAATCGCTGTACGTTCCCGCGCCGAACGAGGCCGGCGTGATCGAGCAGTTCGAAGGCTTCTTTGCGCTGGAAGATTACGCATTGCCGGGTGAAGATCGCTTCAAGGCGCCGCTGAGCCGATTGTTCGACTGGGACCGGATCAACCGCGTCAAGCTCATCAAGCAGGCCGATGTGCTGATGCTGCCGCTGCTGTTTCCCGATGCCTTCACCGATGCGGAAGTTGCGGCGAACTACCGGTATTACGAACCCCTCACCGATCACGGCAGCAGCCTGTCGCCGCCGGTGCATGCAGCGATCGCCGCGCGCATCGGCCTGGCCGAGGATGCGCAGCGCTACTGGCGGCAGAGCCTGTGGCTCGACCTGTCCAATGCCATGAACAACAGCATGCTCGGCATGCACCTCGGCGCCATGGGCGCGACCTGGCAGGCCCTGGTTTTTGGCCTGCTCGGCGTGCGCTTCCGTGACGCAGGCCCGACGTCGGCGCAGAACACCGCGTCGCATCTGATGCCCGGGTGGGACAGTGTTGCATTGCGCCTGTGCTGGCGCGGGCGCTGGCATGCGCTCCGGGTGCCAGGCGCCAATGAGCTGGAGTCCTGACGATGACAAGCTTCCCTTCCCTTCTGCTGCCGCTAGACGGATCCGTCGAAGCGGCCAGGGGCGTCGACTGCGCGCTGTGGCTGGCCGATGCCCTGGACGCGACACTGCATGTGCTGCACGTGCTGTCCGCAGGCGATAGCCCGACCGACAACGATGAAGCGCTTGCGCGGCTGCATGTTCCGTCGCGGCATCCGCGCGTCATCCTGCACCAGATCAAGGACGGCACCGCGGCCAGCTTGCTGCGCGCCATCGGCCTGCACCGGGTGAGACTGGTGGTGATGAGCGCCGGCGGGGCCTCGGCATCCGCCGGGCGCAGGTCGGCACTGTCGCTCGGATCGATCGCGCGCGCCGTGATCGAGGGCAGCCCGGTTCCGGTGCTGCTGATTCCGATGGCTTATCGGCAGGCGCTGCCCTGGTCGTCAATACTGGCCGCGGCAAGCGGCGAACTGGCGTCGGCCGAGGCGCTGGCCTTCGCGCTGCGTCTTGCCGGCGAGCTGCGTATCCGGGTGAGCGTGCTGCATGCGGAAGACGATCCCGGCATCGGCCGCGGCATGCCGCTTTGCGCCTATCCGGACGCGGCGTATCACGAATACCGGGAACGGCTGCGCGACATGGTCGAACGCTCTCTGGCAAGCTGCCCGCACGAACGGCGCCACTGCATCGCCGAAGCCATGCTGCGGCCCGGCGATCCGGCCGCGGTGCTGCTGGAACAGGTTGCGGCCCATGAAGCCAGTGTGCTGGCGCTCGGCTGGCATGGCGCGCTCGACCAAGGACGCGCGCTGGTGCTCAAGCGCCTGCTGCTGCAGGCCGAATGCGCGCTGCTCCTGGTGCGCGGCAAGGAAACCGTGGGTGCCACGCTGAAGGTCGGCGAGGAATTCAATGCGTGAGGCCATCGTTTGCGCCGCCATCCATGCCTGAACGCGAAGCTGCGCAAGCCATGCGCTCGACTGCCATTCTTCCGACTCAACGATGAGAGGTTTTCCGACTGTCGAGCCGCCAGTGATGAGCTAGCCTGTTCCTGCACGATGGCGCAAGCAACAGCGATTCATGGCACGGACCCGAAGTCTCGCAGCCATGCCATGGATCGCGGTGACGCTCCTGGGATGCAATCCAACACGTTGCGGAGGAATCATGAACTTCTTGTGGTTGATCGTTATTGGCCTGATCGCGGGCTGGCTCGCAGGGATGATTGCAGGCGGAGTGGGTTTCGGCATACTCGGCGACATCATCCTCGGCATCCTGGGCTCTTTCGTCGGCGGTTATCTGTTCAATGCGCTTGGCGTGTCGGCCGGCGGCGGCACGCTAGGCACCATCATCGTGGCCACGATAGGCGCGGTCGTGCTGGTGGTCCTGCTGCGGCTGATACGTCGGGTATAAGGCCGGTCTGAGCGGCGCTGCTGCGGGTATGCGATTGCGACCTTTACGGCAGCGCCGCGAGACAGCTGCAATGGCCCAGCGTCAGGCCTGTCCTCTCCTCATGCGGTAGCGCCGACGCTGCCAACGACTTCCGCATCCTCACTCCTTGCTTCCCCCCACCACTTCGGAAGCAAAGCGAAAGCCATTCCTGCCATCCAGCTTCATGCCGTACAGCGCCGCATCGGCCACGCTCAGCAATTCGGCGGTGGTCGAGCCATGTTCCGGATACACCGCGATGCCGACGCTGGCGCTGATTCCCGCATGCCGGCCGGCGATCAGGAAGGGCTCCGACAGCGAGCGCACGATCTTGGCCGCGGGAACCGCTGCTTCGCCGGGCAGCCGCACCTCGGTGAGCACCATCAGGAATTCGTCGCCGCCGAGACGCCCGACAGTGTCGGTCTGCCGCACGCAGTTGGCAAGGCGGCTGGCGACCTGCTGCAGCAGCAGGTCGCCGCCGGCATGACCAAGATGGTCGTTAACCTCCTTGAAGCGATCGAGGTCGATGTACAGCGCCGCCATGTGCCGGTCGTTGCGCCGCGCCATGAGGATCGCGTTGTCCATGCGCTCGAGCAGCATGCGCCGATTCGGCAGGCCGGTCAGCGCGTCGTGCATGGCCATGGCACGGTTTGCTTCCGCGCGCTCCATCATCTCCCGATAAAGCAATCTCACCCGCAAGGCATTGCGCACGCGCAGCGACAGCTCGCGCGGATCGTAGGGCTTGACGATCACATCCAGCGCGCCGGCCGCCAGCGCCTCGTTCTTCCTGCTGCCATAACCAGTGACGATCAGCGCCGGAAGCATTTCACCCGGACGCATGCGCCTGAGTTCTTCCATCACCGCCACGCCGTCGGCATCCGGCATGCGCAGATCCAGCAGTATCAGATCGAAGTCATGCGCCGCATGCAGCGCTGCCACCCGCGCTGCCTCGGTCTGGGTCTCGACGCGCTCGTAGCCTTCAAAGCGCAGCAGCTCGGCGACCGAGCCGGCATGGCGCGAGCAATCGTCGACGACAAGAATTCTGGCCTGGCGCCGCGCCAGGGACTCGTTCAATTCCATTCCCTTTCCCCGTGCAATGCATGCGCTGCGCTCAGGCGCGCGGCCGGGGGCCAAGGCTGCCGGCACGACATGAACTTTCGCTCAACAGGCCCGCATCCCAATAGTCGATGCGGCGTGCATGCCAATCCGAAGTTTTCGTGCAGATTTTGAATTCGCTTGTCGGTATTGGAAGGCACACGGTCTTAGGTTGCAGGCAATGCAAAAGTTCCTGCCTGCAGGCGTTGCCGTGAAAAAAAGAAGGGGTGCCGGGGAAGCTGCGCCCCGGCTCGCGGATGGGGAAACTCGGGGAACTTCAGGAAGCTCAGGCAGCGCCGGCCTTCCTGATCGAGCGCCGCGCCGCTGCGCGGGCCACGGTTTCGGCGGCACTGCCGGCATCCGGATCACGGTTGGCGACGAACAGCCGCGTCTCGCCGCCAACGACGTCGCCAGGCTGCAGCGCATCGATGTGGCTGTGCAGCGCATCGATGGCTTCCTGCTTGGCCACGACGATGCCGGGCGGATCGATGCCTTCTTCCCAGTCGTTGAACTGCGCCGGCTTCATGTTGACGGCCACGGTATGCAGATGCGGAAAGCGCGCCGACAGATCGCGCAGCGCCGCCAGCAGGCATTCGGCGCCAAGGCCGCGCTCGCTGCCCAGGCGACGTTCCCACAGCCATACCATCGCAATGTCCGAGCCCTGGATCACTTCGGGCATGTCGCCATGCTGGGCCAGCAGCGCATCGACCTGCTGCACATCGACATCGGACACCGCATCCGAGGCGCACACCATGTCGTCGACCGTCCCCAGCGGCAGTCCGGCGGCATCGCGTTCGAACACATAAGCCATGCCGTAGGCAACCGCGTCGGGCCACACCGCGTCCGCTTCCACGCGCAATTCCGCGCACCATTCATGGGCCGCGACCGGATCGCTCGCATCCTCGGTGCAGCGGGTCAGCGTCATCGATACCGTGCCTGATGGGGTGCGCACTGCGTGCGTCGGCAGCGCCATACCACTGCCCACCTTGGCCTGTGGCCACCAGGCCATGTAGCCCTGCGCATTCGGCTGCGCCATGAAGAAGGAACGCAGCGTGCGCGCGCCCCAGGCCTGCTGCAGATCGGTCATCAGGATCGTGCCGATTTCCTGCTGCGCCGTCGGCTCGTACAGTTGGTGGCGCAGTTCATCGATGGAATGCGCGGCCTCGGCATGCACCGGCAGCGCCGCGCCGATCAATTCCTCGGCGCTGCAGGTGATGAAAAGCTCTTCCAGCAGCATGGCCACGCGGTGCCGGCAGAACTGGGAAAACACCACCGCGCCCAGCCGCATGGTCTTGCCATCGCGCTGCACATACGGCAGCTGCATCAGCTCATGCAGCGTCATGCCGAGATTGTTCAGCGGCGGCAGGCGCAGGCCTTCGGGATTGGAGGGATTGGCGGCGAGCCGGCACAGATCGCGCAACAGGCCGCGCATCGAGCCATACATCGCCGTGTTGACTTCCTCATCGGCGCAGCTGCTTTCGAAGTCGTCGAACTTCAGGCAGCCGGCATAGATGCGGCGGATCTTGCTGAGCACATGGGACGAGATCATGGTGGACCCTTTCTTCATGAGGATGGCGCAGCGCCGCAGGTCCGGCGGCATTCCTTGGCGCACCGCCGGCAAAAGAGGCGAAACTCTTTTACCGGGCACGCTCCTACAGAGTAACGTTTCTCGCGGCGAGGGCAAAGCAATTTACGCGTCACGGCGAGCGCGGCATCGATTGCCGCAAGCGCTGGAGCGGATGCATTTCCGGCGACGAGGCCGGCACGCTCGCTTCAGGGCTGCCGCTGCAGGACTGCAGCATCGCCGAGAATTTCCCTGGCCCGCTGCGCGATCGGCGACAGGTAGCCCGATCGCATCACGATGCCGACGCGCCGGTCAAGCCGATCGGGCGCGGTCGGCCGGATCAGTACGTTCGGTGGAATGCTGCCGGCGCGCACGCTGCCCACATTAATCATGCTCAGCAAGCGCGTGCGCGACACGATCAGTGTCAATGCATCGAGGGTATCGGCTTCCACCACCACCGGCGGCGGCGTCAGGCCGCGCGCGCGGAAAGCCCGCTCCAGCTGACTGCGGGTGTATTCATGCTTGCGGGTCGCGGCCCAGGCATGGGCGGCGAGGTCTTCGATACCGATGTCGGCCTTGGCGGCAAGCGGATGGTCCGCCGCCATCATCAGGCTGCACGGGTCGTCGTAAAGCGCTTCGGCCACGAGCGCGGGATCGAGGTTGTCGGGTATCGGGCAGATTGCCAGTTCCACGTCGCGCCGGCTGAGCGCGTCCATCAGGCCGCCGGCGAAGGCGGTAGTGAAAGCCAGGCGCGCGGCCGGGCGCTCATCCGTCAGCGTCGGCAGCAGCGCGCGCAGCGTGAAATCGGTCGTGGCCGGCGTGACGCCAATGCGCAGCAGGCCGGCATGGCCGCCGCCCAGGTCGCGCGCCTGCTGCACCGCTTCATCCATGTCGCGCGACACCGCCAGCAGCCGCTGATGCAGCGCGCGCCCGGCCTCAGTCAGCTCGGCGCCACGCGGCGTGCGGATGATGAGTTTGGCGCCGACCTGGCGCTCGAGCCTCTGCACCGCCTTGCTCAGTGCCGGCTGCGAAATCCCGAGCCGTTCCGCGGTGCTGGTGAAGGTGCCGGTGGCGGCGAGCGCGAGAAAGTATTCGAGAGTATCGCCGAGCATGCCATTCCCTGAAGTTATGGGTTGCGCAATGGCGGTTATTTTACTTTATGGCGATAGTGACCGATAGTCGGCATTCAATTTGTAGCCGTGCGCGGTCCGCGCGCCCAACGATAACGAGGAGACAGCATGACCACCACCATCACCCGCCGCCGCTTTCTGCAGGCCAGCGCCGCGCTTGCCGTCGGCGCCGGCCTGCCGCTGGCCGATGACGCCTTTGCTGCCGACGGCTGGGATGCCGGCGAAGTCGCGCACCTGCTGCCGGCGGCAAGCCATGAGCGCGTGCTGCTGAAGGCCTCCTTCCGCCGTCCTCTGGCTAGCCCGCCGCAACTGCGCATCGGCCAGCGCCGCGTGGCAGGCGTGAAGACCGACACCGCCGGCCGCTTCTGGCAATTCGATGTGCCTGACCTGAAACCCGCTACCGAATACACGCTGCAGCTCGTCGACGCGCGCGGCCATGCGCTGTGCGCGAACTGGCCGCTCTCCACCTTTCCGCGACCGGACGCCACGCCCGAGCGCCTGCGCCTGCTGGTCTACACCTGCGCCGGCGGTCATCCTGAAGCGCGCGGCCCCGGCGGCATGGAAGCCTTCCGCTCGCTGGCAATCCGCCATGCGCTGCTCGATCGGGGCCTGTCGTACCGGCCCGATGTGGTGATCGCCAACGGCGACCATGTCTACCAGGACCAGCGCACCTGGCTGGAGAGCAGCAATGCCGCGATTCGCAAAGCCGCCACCGATTTCTACAAGGACATCGGCCGCTTCGATACCGCGCAGCCGGTGCTGGGCACCGACAACGAGCGCGTGCTGACCACGGTGGTCGATCCGCAGATTGCGCACCTGTATGGCACCCGGCTGCGTTCGACGCCGGTGTTCTTCATGATGGACGACCACGACTATTACGAAAACGATGAAGCCGAGCAGAACTTCATCACCTTCCCGCCGGAGAACTTCGATCTGAATCTGGCCCGTGCCACGCAGCACATGTACTACCCGGAATTCCTGCCGGATGCGACCCGGCCGCTGATGCTCTCCGGCAGCAATGCCGGCGACCGCGCGCCGGCGCTGTCCGAATGCTTCGGCACGCTGCGCTACGGCCGGCTGCTGGAAGTGCTGATGTACGACTGTGGTCGCTACCTGTCGTTGAAGGACAGGCATGCCGGCCTGGTGCCGCCGGATGCGGAAGCCTGGCTGCTCGCGCGCACCCGCGGCACCGATGCGCGCCACCTGGTGCACATGCCATCTACGCCGTTTGGCTGGACTGCGGGCAAATGGCGCGAATGGTATCCGGACGTGGTGGTGTCCGATGAAGTCATGGCGTCCAGCGACGACACCATTTCGCAGCGCTTCGGCAGCGTGCATGGCAAGAACCTGCGCCTGTCCACCGCGAAGAGCAAGTACATGTGGCAATCGGGCTGGAATCTGCAGCATCAGCGCATCGTCAAGGCGATGCTTGATGCGCAGCGGCCGTCGGTGATGATGTCCGGCGACCTGCATGCGACCGGCTGGGACCGGGTGCTCAAAAGCGGCGATCTCGACCTGCGCAACAACCCGATGCACATCATCCTCAATGGCACGCTGGGCACGGGCCTGGCCGGCTGGCCGAGCGGGCCGCGCGGCCTTGGCCCTGGCGCGCCGACGGCGCTGCAACTGGAACGCAATCGGGCGCCGATGGAAAAGAACGGCTTTTCGATCGTGGATGTCACGCCGGATAAAATCGTCTGCAGCCTGTTCGCCTGGCGCGAGCCCGATCCCTTCGATGCGATTGCGAAGCTCGAACCTTACGACGTGCTGGAAATACCGCGCGCCTGAATCTTATCCATCACAAGGAAACGCCATGCCCATCGCCAGGAACGGCTTGATCCATGCCGCCGTCGTCATGCTCGTCGGCTGCGCCGTCAATGCCAGCGCCGGTGACATCGCCGACAAGGCGGCCGTCACGCGGCCGCAGCCCGCCGCAGCCGCAACCGTCGCGTCGAACCGCGCCTGGCTGGCGCAGCTGCCGTTTTCGGACCGGCAGGATTTCGAGGATGCGCGGCGCGGCTTCATCGCCGATCTCGACGAGCCGGCGATACGGGCCGCGGACGGCCACATCGTCTGGGACCGCGGCGCCTATGCCTTCGAGGCCGCAGATACCGCGCCGGACACGGTCAATCCCAGCCTGTGGCGACAGGCGCAGCTGGACAATGCGTCCGGCCTGTTCCGCGTTGGTGAGCGCATGTACCAGGTGCGCGGACTCGATCTGTCCAACATGACGATCGTCGAAGGCGATACCGGGCTGATCATCATCGATCCGCTGCTGTCGGCCGAGACTGCCAAAGCCGCGCTTGAGCTGTACTGGCGGCATCGGCCGAAGAAGCCGGTGACGACGGTGATCTATACCCATAGCCACGTCGACCACTTCGGCGGCGTCAAGGGCGTGATCAGCCAGGCTGATGTGGATGCCGGACGGGTGCGGGTGACCGCGCCCGAAGGCTTCATGGAAGAAGCGGTCAGCGAGAATGTCCTGGCCGGAAATGCGATGAGCCGGCGCGCGCAGTACATGTATGGCGCGCTGCTGCCCAAGAGCGCGCAGGGCCAGGTCGATGCAGGTCTGGGCAAGGGGCTGTCGCGCGGCACGGTGACGCTGATCGCGCCGACCGACAGCATCGCCAAGCCGATCGAAACGCGCCGCATCGATGGTGTCGACATCGAATTCCAGCTCACGCCGGGCACCGAAGCGCCGGCCGAGATGAATATGTATTTCCCGCAGCTGCACGCGCTGTGCATCGCCGAGAACGCAGTGCATACGCAGCACAACCTGCTGACGCTGCGCGGCGCGAAGGTGCGTGATGCGAAGCAGTGGTCGTCCTATCTCGGCGCCACGCTGGCGCGCTACGGCGACAAGACCGACGTGATGATCGGCCAGCACCATTGGCCGACCTGGGGCCGCGAGCGCGTGGGCCGCATGCTGGCCGACCAGCGCGACATGTATGCGTATCTGAATGACCAGACGCTGCGCCTGCTGAACCAGGGCTACACGCCGATGGACATCGCCGAGAAGCTCGCCCGCCTGCCCGAGCCGCTGGCGCGGCAATGGTATGCACGCGATTACTACGGCTCGATCAGCCACAATGTGCGCGCGGTTTACCAGCGCTATCTCGGCTTCTATGACGGCAATCCGGCCAACCTGAATCCGCTGGCGCCGGTGGAGACGGCGAAGAAAACCATCGCCTGGATGGGCGGCGCGGACGCGGTGCTGAAGCGCGCGCGCGAAGCTTATGCCCAAGGCGATTACCGCTGGGTCGCGCAGATCGGCAATCAACTCGTGTTCGCCGATCCCGGCAACCGCGCCGCGCGCGAGCTGCAGGCCGATGCGCTTGAACAGCTCGGCTATGCAAGCGAGAACAGCACCTGGCGCAATGCCTATCTCACCGGCGCGCAGGAGCTGCGCGGCGGCGTGGCGAGCATGCCGCGCCAGGGCACGGCATCGGCCGATATCGTCGGCGCGCTCACGGTGCCGATGTTCTTTGATTACCTGGCGGTGCGCCTGAACGCGGACCGTGCGGCGGGCAAGACCATGGCAATCAACTGGGACTTCACCGATCTGCATGAGAAGTACGCGATGACGCTGGAAAACAGCGCGCTGACCTATCTGCCGAATTCCTTTCATCCGCAGCCAAGCGCCAGCGTGACGCTCGAACGCGCCACGCTCACGCGCATCGCCGCGGGTCTGTTGAAGCCTGCCGATGCGATCAAGAGCGGCGCGCTGCGGGTCACTGGCGACCCGGCGACGCTGGGCGCGCTGTTCGGCATGCTGGACAGCTTTGCACCGTCATTCAACATCGTCACCCCGGTGGCGGCGCCATAAACCGGCCGCGCCTGCAGCCGCCAAGGTCCGCGGCCTTGCCTGCAGGCAAGGCCGCGAAATGCCGTTGCCAATAATGAATCAATGCGCCGCATTCCTGTCTATCCATGTGCACATGGCCGTCGCCGCTGATGCCACGGCCTTCTTGCCAATGAGAGGAAACGGGAGGGACATCATGGAAAGCACAGGCGTTTGCGCGGAGTGCATCGCCGCGGATGGCACGACCAAGTTGCCAAAGGCCGCCGGCGAAATTGGCCATAGCGTCACCGTCATGCAGGAAGGCGAGATCCACAAGTTCTACCAGTGCGGCAAATGCGGCTCGGTGTGGATGCAGACACGCGAGTTCGGTGGCGCTGACCATGGCAGGTCGATCTGTCGGCTGACGGCTTCGCTGTTCTAGAAGCTGTTATGGGGCTCGCGCCCACCCTACGCACGGCACATGGGCCGCGCTTGCGCCCGCCCAACCCGACGTTTCCAAGCCGATCCCGCCCTTTCCGATTCCCTCTACAATCTGAGCTTTTTTCACCGAGAGACACTCATGAGACGAGACCCGATGCTGATGGAAGCCATTCTCGGACAAATGCTGCAATCCCCTGAACCCGAACTCGGCACCGGCGGCATTGCGCAAAGGCTCAATGCCGAGGGGCCGATGATCCGCCATCATCTGCATCTGCTGGAAGACCGCGGCTGGGTCATGGAGACCGAAAACGGCGCATGGCGCCTGACCCATGCCGGCCATGATTATCTCGAAGGCACCCCCGAACAGGGCATCTCGCTGCGCTCGCTCGGCTGATCGGCGCGGCAACGCTTCGTGGATACCCGCAAACCCCTGGATGCAGGCGCTGCCGCGGCAATGGCAAGCCTGTGCCTGATCTGGGCGCTGCAGCAGATCGTGCTCAAGGCCACCGCCGCCGAATTCGCGCCGCTGCTGCAGATCGCGCTGCGCTCGGGCATTGCCGCGGCGCTGGTATGGCTCTTGATGCTGGCCCGGCGCGAACGCCCGTCCCTGGCCGACGGCAACTGGCGTGCCGGCCTCGCGGTCGGACTGCTGTTCGCGCTCGAATTCCTGCTGCTCGGCGAAGCGGTACGGCGCACCAGCGCATCGCACCTGGTAGTCCTGCTCTACACCGCGCCGATCTTCGCGGCGCTCGGCCTGCACTGGCGGCTGCCGGAGGAGCGGCTCAGGCCGGCGCAATGGCTGGGCATCCTGCTGTCCTTCAGCGGCATCGCGCTGACTTTCTTCAGCCGGACCGGCGCGTCGAGCGGCGCCTTGCGTGGCGCGGCATCGAGCATGCTGTGGGGCGATGCGCTCGCGGTGCTGGCCGGCCTGGCATGGGGAGCCACGACGGTGCTGGTGCGCTGCACCCGGCTGGCAAGGGCGCCGGCCACGCAAACCCTGCTGTATCAGCTCGCCGCAGCCTTCGTGCTGCTGCTCGCGGCGGCCATCGCACTGGGCCAGACGCGGTTCAGCGCCACGCCCCTGGCCTGGAGCGTGCTGGCTTTCCAGTCGCTGATCATTTCCTTTGCCAGCTATCTCGCCTGGTTCGGCCTGCTGCGCCGTTACCTGGCCTCGCAGCTTGGCACCTTCTCATTCATGACGCCGCTGTCCGGCATAGTGCTCGGCGCCTGGCTGCTCGGCGAAGCGATTGAGCCGGCCTTTCTCGGCGGCGCGGCGCTGGTACTGGCCGGCATTGTCCTCGTCAGCGGACATGCCTGGCTTGGGCGGCGCATCCGGGCAGTGATGACACGACCGCAGATCTAGTGTTCCGTCCCAAAAAGTTATCAAACTTCGACGCGCGCGCCAGACGGCTCGCCGCACAGCGCATCGAGGCTCGCGTGCAGCCGCGCATGTTCAGCCTCGAATCGCGGCATCACCGCGGCGATGGCGCTGCCCTCGTCTTCGCCATGAGGATGGGCGATCGCATGACAGGCGGCAGCGAATGCCCTGGCGCCGACCAGCAGATTGGCGCCGGCCATCCGGTGCGCAAGGCGCTTGGCTGCGGCGCAGTCGCCTGCCGCAAACGCCGCATGCAGCGCGGCCGCATCTTCTTCGTTGGAGGCGCGCAGCTGACGCGCCAACGCACGCCGGCCGGCGTCGTCGATGTCGCCGAATGACGCGAACACTTCGGAAGCGTCAGCATCTTCCGGAGCCGGCGTCACTGGCATCGGCACTGGCATCGCCGATGCCGATGAGACAAGCGCGGATTCTCCATCGGCCTCGGGCAGCCAGAGCTTCAGGGCATCCCGCAGATGATGCAGCTCCAGCGGCTTGCTCAGATGCGCGTCCATGCCGGCGGCAAGACTCGCCTCGACCGCGTCGGCAAAGGCATTGGCGGTGCAGGCAATGATAGGCGTGCGCCGCAGTCCCATGCTCGCCTCTTCGGCCCGGATCGCGCGCGCCAGCGCGTAGCCATCCATGGTCCCGGGCATCCAGCAGTCGGTAAAGACGATGCCGAAGCGTCCGCTTTGCCATAGCGCGAAACCATCTTCGCCATTGTCGGCGCATTCCGCCTCATAGCCGAGCTGATCGAACTGATGCAGCAGCACGATGCGATTGATCGGATGGTCGTCCACCACCAGCACCCGCGCGGCCTGGCGCATCGGCTTGTCCGAGGCCGGACTTGCATCCGCTGTCGCGCCTGCCGCAGTAGCCGGCGGCTGCGTCGAGCGCGGCAGCGTCAGTGTGATGGAAATCGTCGTGCCGACGCCGACCTCACTTTCCAGATCGATGCGCGCACCCAGCAATTGCGCATAGCGACGGCAGATGGACAAGCCCAGGCCAGTGCCATCCGGTCCGCGCGGATTCGCCAGCGCCGCCTGCATGAACGGCTCGAAGATGCGCTCATGGTCCTCGGGTGGTATGCCGATGCCGGTATCTTCCACGGCGATACGCACGGTGTCGGTAACGTCATCCTGCGCCAGCAGTTCGGCGCGTATCGTCACCACGCCATCGGCGGTAAAACGGATCGCATTGCTGAGGAAGTTGTGCAGAATCTGGCGCAGCTTTTGTCGGTCCGCCATCAGCGAGGGGCTGATGCGCGCATCGATGACGCGCTTCAGCTGTACGCCCTTGCCGGCGGCATAGCCGCTGTTGAGCAGGTACAGGTCCTCGACCTTCTGCGCGATCGACACCGGTTCGGGCCGAACTTCCATCTTGCCGGCTTCGATCTTGGAATAGTCCAGGATGTCGTTGATCAATCGCAGCAGCGATTTGCTCGACTCCCGCACGATGGACAAGGCCCGGCGCTGATTGTCGTCGAGACGGCTGCGGTCCAGCAGCTCCAGCATGCCGATCACGCCGTGCATCGGGGTTCGTATTTCATGACTCATCGCCGCAAGAAAGGAGCCCTTCGCCAGGTTCGCATTGTCAGCCGCCTCCTTGGCCTGCAGCGCCGCCTCGTTGGCTCGCTTCAGCTCGTGCTCGAGCTCGATCTGCTCGGTGTTGTCATACAGGTAGCCATGCGACAGCAGCGTTCCATTTTCCTGGCGTGTCATCGTCGCCTGGTGGTGCACCCATACCGTTGAGCCGTCGGCACGGCGCAGGCGATAGTCGTGGCGAAATATGCCGTCGGCCTGGTGAGCCCTTTCGACGGCGGCGAGATAGGCCAGCCGGTCGCGCTCGTCCATCGCATCCAGTAAATGCTCACGCCTGACCGGCGTGGAGGCATCGATTCCGAGCAGCGCATGCACGCCCGAACTGACGAACAACACCTGCCATTCCTTGCCCGGCTCAAGCAGCGCCTGGTACATCACGCCCGGAAGCGCATCGGCCATCACCCGCAGGCGGCTGTCGGCACGGTCGCGCGCCCGCTTCTGGCGCGTGGAATACAGATAACAGAACAGGATGATGACGACGCTGGTGCAGCCTATGAAGGCCAGAATGCCGAGCGCGGTGCGGTAGGAAACCGCGGCGCTCTCGGTACGTAGCGCCAGCAGCCGCAGTTCCTCGCGCTTCAGGGCGCTGCACGCATCGAGTATTTCCTGCGTCTGTTCCTGTCCCAGCGCGAAATCGGATTGATACCGGTTGCCATCTGGTCCATCCATGCGACGCAAACCTTCGACTTGTCGCATCAACGCATAGCGCCGCGAGAAGCGGTCGCGCAATTCGCGGACACGCTTCTGCTGCTGGGCATTGTCTCCGGTCAGGAACTCGACGCGATTGATTTCCGAACTGAATTGCTCCGCGCGCTGATCCCGCAGCAAGATAAATTCCTCTTTCTTCGACAGCAGGAATAGCAATTGCGCCACACCAATGCGGCTCATCAATTCGCTCAGCGAATCTATCGTATTGATGACTTCATGCGTATGGGCGACCAGTCGCGCCGAAGCCACGCGCGATTGCTCGGTCTGGTACAGCAGGGCCGCCATGAAGGCCATGGTCAGCATCGCAAGGGCAACACCAATCCGGTGGAATAGCCGTAATCCGATCATTTGAACTGCAAATGGAAAGCCTGTCGGCTGGAAACGCGCAGTTTGCCTTATCCGTCCAGCACAAGCCATTGTTTTCCAGGAGCGGCGTGGCAAGCGACTCAGGCAAAGCGAGCTTGAGCCTTTGTTTCACGGACCATGCATGGTGTCATGCATGTAACGAAATGCCGATGCCGCACCGACACCAAG
This sequence comes from Noviherbaspirillum pedocola, assembly GCF_016632335.1. Classification (GTDB taxonomy): domain Bacteria; phylum Pseudomonadota; class Gammaproteobacteria; order Burkholderiales; family Burkholderiaceae_D; genus Noviherbaspirillum_A; species Noviherbaspirillum_A pedocola. The sequence goes on along the minus strand of NZ_JAEPBG010000013.1, from coordinate 71,328 downwards.
GATGTCGTTTTGCCATGCAACTCTGCGCGTTCTCCATGCTGCGGAGGGCATAAAAACCCAACCGCTTGTCGGCAGGAAACGTACGTTCGCGCCATTATTGCCCCCTTGAAAGGAACCTTTCCAAAAACCATCTTGTCGATGAGCAGCAATTTCTAGAACTCAATGAAAGAAAGCAACGCTGCTCATGAAGACACATCGCCTTACCCCGACACGCCGCACCCTGCTCCTTGCCGCCATGCTGACGGCTTCGACCTTCACCGCGACGGCGGCTTTCGCCGTAACGCGCTCGGTTGGCCCGGGCAAGACCTATTCCACGCCTTGCCGCGCCTTTGCTGCAGCAGCCAATGGCGACACCATTGAGATCGATGCGGCCGGTTCCTATGGCGGCGACGTTTGCGGCATCTATCCGAGCAACCTCGTCATCCGCGGCGTCAATGGCCGCCCGAAGATCACTGCCAATGGCATGAACTCCATGGGCAAGGGCATCTGGGTCGTCGAAGGCAACAACACCACCATCCAGAACGTCGAACTCTCCGGCGCCACCGTTACTGACGGCAATGGCGCGGGCATCCGCCTCGATGGCCAGCATCTCACCGTCACCGGCAGCTATATCCATGACAACCAGGACGGCATCCTGACCAATAACGACGGCGTCTCCAACATCGTCATCGAGAATACCGAGTTCGCCTTCAACGGCGTCGGCGATGGCTATACCCACAACGTCTACGTCGGCCATGTCAACAGCCTCGTCTTTCGCGGCAACTACTCGCATGACGCCAAGGTTGGCCACCTGCTGAAGTCGCGCGCCAATACCAACACGATTCTCTACAACCGCTTCTCCAGTACCATGGGCGGCGCGCCGAGCTACGAGATCGACCTGCCCAATGCCGGAACCTCGTACGTGGTGGGCAACATCATTCACCAGCCGGCCAACAATTCGAACCCGAGCCTGCTGGCCTATGGCGAGGAAGGCGCAAGCAACAGCGGCCAGGACCTGTACGTGGTCAACAACACCTTCCTGAATGACGACAGCTCGCGCGGCACCTTCATCATGGTCGGCAGCGGCGTGTCCACGCCGGTGCTGATGCAGAACAACGTGTTCGCCGGCACCGGCACCAGCAATACCCAGGGCAATGCGATCGACAAGAACAGCTATCGCAGCCTGACGCCGGCCTTTGTCGACCGCGCCAACTGGGATCTTCGTCCGGCATCAAACTCGCCGATGATCGATGCCGGCTCGGCACCCGGCAATGCGGCATCGGGCTTTGCTCTGAATCCGACGCTGCAGTATCTGGCCACCGCACAGACGCAGTCACGCCCGGTCAATGGCACGATCGACATCGGCGCCTTTGAAGCCGCAGCGACGTCGACGACCTCGACCACGTCAACGACCTCGACCACGTCGACAACCACGCAACCGAGCCCCAGCATCCTGACCACGGTCTCGACGACGCCGACGGTGACCTGGACCACCTGCGCTTCCGAGAACGGCACCTGCAATTTCAGCGGCACGCGCCAGGTGCGTTACGGCGCCAACGGCAGCTATGCGTACAAGACCCTGACCGGTCCGGTCGCCTGCAATAACGCCACCTTCGGCGACCCGGCTCCGGGCTACGTCAAGAGCTGTGCCTATGCCGATTCGACGAGCACGACCACGACGTCGAGCACCACGTCGACCACGACCTCCGGCAGCACTTCCTGGATCAATTGCGCAAGCGAAAACGGCACCTGCAATTTCAGCGGCACGCACCAGGTGCGCTATGGCGCGAACAACAGTTATGCCTACAAGACCCTGACTGGTCCGGTCGCCTGCAACAATGCCACCTTCGGCGATCCGGCCCCTGGCTACGTCAAGAGCTGCGCCTACGCGCAGTAAGCGCTTATGCGCATGAGGACGCGGGATGGCGCCGGCTGCATGTGACGCCATCCCGCGCCCTACGACACGCTTACCTGGTTTCGATGCGCGCGTCGCCGTGCAGCATGCAGGCGCGCTGCACACTGCCGAGAAAGCGCATCGCCTCCTCGGGCGACAGCGTCGCATGGAACAGCCGCGCCAGCGACGCATCCTCGGCAAGCCTATCCACGCCATAGGCGATGGTGCGCGAGACATCGCGCGCACGGCGGCCATCGCTGTTGTACAGCGCATCATAGACACCCAGCGCTTCCCATACCGGCACGAAGCCGGAGTTGATCGTATCCTCGAAGACGATGGCGGGGATGGGCGCATCATCCTCGCGCAGCAGGCGGAACATGAAACTCACGGTGCTTCCTTTCACGCAATCCATGGCCGCATGGGGGCGGCGAAGGACGACATTATCGGGAAATCCCCCTGTCCCTGCTGAAAGCCGGCGAGAAGGCGCATGAGAGCGCTGCCTGCGCGTTCCGGGAAGTCGAACTAGAATCGGCCCTTTGCGCGCGGCATGCCGCTGCGCCATGGAAACACCGCATGAATGCATATCCATTGGACTTCAGCACGAGAAAAGACCTGCCGGTGTCCTGCGGCACGATGGTGTTGAGCAGTTGGGGCGACATCCTGCTCTGCCATGTCACCGGCCACGATTTGTGGGATCTGCCCAAAGGCATGCAGGAACCCGGCGAAGCCGCCATCGTCGCCGCGCGGCGCGAACTGTTCGAAGAGACTGGGCTGGAATTCGACGAAGCCATGTTCATCGAAGTCGGACGCTTTGATTTCCGGCCCGAGAAACGGCTGCATCTGTTCAAGGTGCACGCGCCGGCAAGCCTGAACGATATCAGCCACCTGGTCTGCACCAGCCAGTTCCTGCAGCGGGAAACCGGCGTGGCGCTGCCCGAGATGGATGGCTTTCGCTGGGCCAGCCGCGAGCATGTGAGGACGCTTTGCGGGCCCAACATGCAGCGTGTGCTGCTGGGCGTGGACTGGTGAATGCGCGCACATGAAGCGGGATGCCGTCATTGCCGCTGGCGGAACCACGCCGCCGTGGCGTCATCGGATGGGAAGAAGGATTCGATGCGCAATTCATGCAGCGTTACATCATGCGGCGTGCCCAGCGTCGCGATCGAGGTGAACAGCTTCAGCGCCACGCCGTCCTTCTCGATCTGCATCGGCAGGAATGGCAAGGCGCGGGTATCGAGATCGGCGCTGCGCATCGCCTCGCGCATGCCGGGCAGCGACGCCAGCTCGGCCAGCAGACTTGCCGCTTCACCCTGCGGCCCGTCGCCGACCGCCTCGCGCCGTATCCAGTGCAGCAGATCGGCGCAGACCGCTTCCCAGTTCAGCAGATGGCGCCTTACCAGTTGCGGATCGAGCATCAGCCTCAGCACATTGACGCCTTCCTGCGGCAAGGCCGCGCCTTTCGGCACGTCCAGCAGCCAGCGCATCATCATCTGCGCCGGGCCGTTGGCCATTACCAGGTTCCACAGCCTGTCCACCACCAGCGCCGGATACGGGGCATGCTGCGCCAGCATGAAATCGAGCGCGTGCCGGACCGAGGCCAATTCCGGGTCCGACAGGCTGCGCTCGCGATAGGCGGGCGCAAAGCCGGCGGCAAGCAGCATCGCATTGCGTTCGCGCAGCGGAATGTCGAGCATGATGCCGAGCCGGATCACCATGTCGCGGCTCGGCTGTGCGCGGCCCTGCTCGAGAAAGCTGAGATGACGCTGCGAAATGCCGCTCTGTGTGGACAGGCCAAGCTGGCTGATGCCGCGCTTGCCGCGCCAGAAGCGCAGCGCCTGGGCGAAGTTGGCAAAGCCGACATGCTCGGCGGCGCCGTGGCTTTCGACTCTCTGATCCATGTTGTCTCCATGTTGTTCGCCAGGCGCCGGGTCGCTTCAGGACGGCATCAGGACGGCATCTTGTCGAGAAAACCGGTGACGCGGGCAATGCGGCCGTCCGGCGTCATCTCGGCGATATCGGTGCCGCAGGCAATCGGCTCTGCGGCCTCGACGCCGAGCGCCCAGGAAAAGCGCAACACATCATGGTGCGCATCCTGACGCCCTGTCACTGAAAAGCGCAGACCGGCAAATTGCGCCTGCGCCGCCGCGATCATCGCGTCAAGCGCATCGTAACCGGCAGACTGCATCAGCGGATCGGTGTAGCTGGCCTGCGGCGCGAATACCCGTTCAATCAGACTGCGCCGGCGCGCGCCGTCGGTTTCGTTCCAGACTTCAACATAATTTTGGGCGATGGCAGCGGGATGCTCGATGGCGCTTGCGTTTTGCATGATGGTCTCCTTGGGGTGGGTGCGGCGGCTTCAGGCCGGTCGCATCGATCGCGACAGGCCCATTCTGCAAGGCGCGAACGGCGACGGCGATTACCCCCAAGGTAATGGCACGGCGGCATTGCCCGGCGCGACATGCTTGTCGAAATGGCCGGAACATTCGCCGCGCGCGTACGTCTGAAAGCTTCAGCGGCGTACGCCATGGCGCCGCACGGGAGCGCGAGCGGCATACCGAAGGCTCCCGGCCAACCACACAGGAGCACAGATGCCAAACCGGTCCACCAAAGTCACGAACAATCCCGCGCAACACCGCTACGAGCTGTCCGGCGACGGCACGCTGCTGGGAATCGCCCGCTACCAGCCGCAAGGCGAGAACATTCTGGTGTTCACCCACACCGAGATCGATTCGAATCAGGAAGGCCAGGGATACGGGTCCCAGCTTGCCCGCGGCGCGCTCGACGATGCCAGGCGCACGGGAAAGCGCGTCGTGGCCCGCTGCGAATTCATCGCCGCCTATATCGATTCGCATCCCGAATACCGCGAGCTGTTGGCCGAGGCCTGACCGGCGGGGCCAGGCGGCGCGGGGATGTCGATGGAATTGACATCCCCGTGAGACAAGGGAGCGGCGCAGGCGCTTTACTGCTGCGCCGGCCGGCGCAGCACGATCAGGTTCCCGACCGAGATCTGCACCGGCTGGCCATGCTGATTCAGCGTCGTCGTCCTCAGCTTGACGATGCCCTGATCGGGCCGAGACTTCGACGGCCGCACCTCGAGCACTTCGCATTCCACACGCAGCGTATCGCCAGCGCGCACCGGGGTCGGCCAGCGCAGCTCATCAAAGCCGGCGCCGACAATGCCGCCGGCCGGGCGGAATTCGCCATCGACCAGCAGCCGCATGGTTGCTGCCGCCGTATGCCAGCCGCTTGCGGCCAGGCCGCCGAAGATCGTGCCGCGCGCGGCGGCATCATCCAGATGAAACGCTTGCGGATCGAATTCCGCGGCAAAGCTTTTGATGCGCGCTTCGTCCATGCGCATCGTGCCGCTGCCGAACCGCTGACCCGCATGCAGGTCTTCGAGGTAATGCCTGTCCATGCTCGATGCTCCTTTGCGTTGCGGCGGCGCGAGCCGCCCGGTTGATTGCGATGCGTGGACAGCGCCACGCCTTCACTGGAGGCGCGTCACTTCGCGGGGCGGGTATTCACCGCCAGGCATAGCACGCCGGTCAGCAGCGCCAGCGCGACATGCGCGCCATACAGCGGGATGAAATCGGCGCGCGCCAGCTGCGCATGACCGATCAGCAGTATCGTCGCCGCCACGCCAAAGACCGAGCCCACCTGCCGCACCGCCTGATTCACCGCGGTGCCGACCGCGTAATGCTCTTTCGGCAGACCGGCCGCAGCCGCGCCCGACAACGAAGGCAGTACCATGCCCACACCGATGCCGCTCAACACCAGGCCCGGCAGCCACTGTGTCAGATAGGCCGGCTCGGTGCCCGGCATCAGCGCCAGCCACAGGCCGCTGCAGGCATAGATCAGCGAACCCAGCACCAGGCCGGGCCTGTGCCCGATCTTCGCGGCGACCCGGCCGCTGAGGATGGCGGTCGGCACTACCAGGAGCGGTCCCGGCGTGACAGCGATGCCGGCCAGCGGCAGGCTGTAGTGCCAGATGCCGGTCATGAAGGAGAAGAAGGCGAAGAACATCATGGCGAAGGCAATTGCGAAGGACAGCGTGGCGAGGTTGACCGCGCTGTAGGTACGGTTGCGGAACAGGCGCAGATCCACCAACGGATGCGCGGCCTTCGCCGCCCAGCCGACAAAGGCAACAAACAGCAACAGCGATGCGCCGAGCACTTCAGCCACGCGCATCCGGCTCCAGCCCGGCGCATCGAATTGCGTGATCGCCAGCGCGATGCCGCCGACCGACAGGATCAGCAGCACCATGCCGATCGCATCCACATGCTGCACGCGCCGGTCGCCGCGTGATTCACGCAGCACGGACATGCCCTTGAACACCGATACCGCGCCGATCGGCAGATTGATATAGAAGGCCCAGGACCAGCCTAGCGTATCGACGATGAACGAGCCCAGGCTCGGTCCGATCGCCGCCGCCAGTCCGCCGACCGCGCCCCACAAACTCACCGCCACCGCGCGCTTTTCCTGCGGGAAGGCAGCCAGGATCAGCGACAGCGAAGCCGGCGTCAGCAGGGCCGCGCCCAGCGCCTGCAGCACCCGCGCGGCAATCAGGAGGGCAACCGATGTCGCCGCGCCGCAGGCAAAGGAGGCGAAGAGGAAAATCGAAGCGCCAAGCAGGAACATGCGCTTGCGTCCATGCACATCGGCCAGGCCGCCGGCCGGGATCAGCATGGCCGCATAAGTGACGGTATAGGCATTCAGCACCCAGGACAGGCTCGCGGCCGACTCATCGGCGAACGCATGCCGCAGCGCGCCAAAGGCGGCATACAGCACCGTGGTGTCGATCGACACCAGCAAAACCGCGATGCTCGCGATCCAGAAAGTGGGCCAGGGGGAATGCCGCGTTTCAGCGGGCATTGCGGTTGCAGCGATCGGTGTGCTCATGTGGACTCCTGCTGTTGAACGGATGTGTCTGGCTCGAGCAACCTGAATGCTGTCGCCTGCGCCGCCTGCTTGCACAATAAATATGACGATCATCATATTTCTGGCGCTGAAAAACGCCGCCTTGCCGGCGACGTTCTTCCTGTCTCTAAATATTTGCCGGCGCGTCGTAACGACGCAGCAGCGTCTCGCGATTCGCTTCCAGCAAGGCCCTGCCCTCTTTCGGATCCATCGCCCGCGCCATCTGCAGCGCGCCGACCATGGTGCTGGCAATGACCGCCGCTTCCGCGGCTGGCACGCCTTCGGGCAACACTGAACGTACCCGCTCGACCAGGGCCTTGACCCGCCTGCACGACGCTTCACGCACGATCTCGGGCTGGCGCGCCATTTCCGAGCCGAGCGCAGCGACGACGCAACCGCCATCCGGAGATTGCATGTGCGCCTCGGACAGATAGGCTTCGAGCAGGGAACGCAGCGGCGACGCGCCGCGCCGCGCCAGCGTCGTCATGCGCCGCCCGATCGAATCGGTGTTCTGCGCGCCGGCATGGTCGATGGCTTCGGCCACCATCGCATCGCGCGACGGGAAATGCGCATAAAAGCCGCCATGCGTGAGTCCGGCTTCCTTCATCACTTCGGCCACGCTCGCGCCGGCATAGCCGCTGCGCCGGATCGCGCGTGCCGCGGCTTCAAGTATGCGTTCGTGGCTTGCTTCCTTGCGATTCGCCTTCTGTTCAGTGGCCATGACCATGCTGCCTTGAATATGATGAACGACATATTACGAGCATCATATTTTCCGTGTCAAGCCGCGCCTTTGCAGGTCGTGATTGCGTTTGCGCAGCTTTGCGCGCCGGCCGCCATGCCCTGCGCTGCCCATGCGGCGCTACGCAAGGCCGTTGCCAAGCTTTGCCGATAAGATGCAGCGCATACAGGAGGACTTTCACTGCATGACATCCAGCAACGACATCCGCCAAACCATCATCGGCAGCGTATTCGCGCTGTGCATCATCGTTCTCACCATCCTGGTGGTGCAGCGCTTCTTTCTGCCGCTCGCCTGGGCCGGCGTTTTCTGCATCGCCACCTGGCCGCTGTATCTCCGGGTCAAGCAGACCTTGGGCGGACGCTCCCTGGCGGCTTCGCTGCTGATGACCACGCTGATTGCCTGCCTGCTGATGATTCCGCTTCTGGTCGGCGCGGACCAGGCCGGTCGCCAGGCATCGACCCTGGCCGCATGGATCGCCACCGCGAACAATGACGGCATCGCCGCGCCCCCGGCGCTGCTGAAGATACCGCTCATCGGGACCTACCTCCATACCTGGTGGCAGGCAACTCTGGCGCAGCCGCGCGGCCTGACGCATCTGTTTTCAGGCGGATCCGCCACGCGCCTGCATTCGGCCAGCGAAGTGCTGCGGCGTTTCGGCGGCGAGCTCGCGCATCGGCTCATTGATCTCGGCTTCGCCTTCCTGTGCCTGTTCTTCCTGTACAAGAATGGCGATGCGCTGCATGCGCAGATCGAGCGCGTCGGCATGCGCGGGCTGGGCGCGCAACGCTGGCAGCGGTATGCGTCGCGCATCCCGACCGCGATCCGCGCCACCGTCAATGGCCTGGTGCTGGTGGGCATAGGCGAAGGCGTGCTGATCGGCATCGGCTACTCGATCGCCGGCTTGCCGTCGGCGGCGCTCTGGGGCGCAGCGACCGCGCTGCTGGCAATCGTGCCCTTCGGCGCGCCGCTGGTGTACCTGGCCGCGGCTGGCCTGCTTGCTGCGAACGGCGCCTCCGGAGCGGCGCTCGGCGTGGCGGCATGGGGCAGCCTGGTGCTGGTGCTGGCCGATCACCTGGTGCGGCCCAACATCATAGGCAACGCCACCCGTATGCCTTTTCTCGCGGTGTTGTTCGGCATCCTCGGCGGCGTGGAATTGTTTGGCCTCGTGGGCCTGTTTCTCGGGCCGGTGGTGATGGTGATGGCGCTGACGCTGTGGCGCGAGGCGGCGGCATGAGCGGCGGCGTCGCCGCAAGCACCGCGAAGCATCGGACGGTTGCCGAGGGCTTGCCGAGCGGGTATGGTTTCCCGGTCGCAGTTCATGGTCATCATGCCCGCGCCATGTACTGCCGGCACCCTATATCCACAAGGAGACATTCATGACCCCAGCCGCCAAGCGCCGCAAATCCGCGCTCGCTCCCATTGCCCTCGCGCTGGCTTTCGGCGCCGGCCTCGTCGCTTCGCCTATGCTGCAGCGAGCGCTGCCCGAGGCCCATGCCGACGACAGCACGCTGCAGCCGCAGATGATCGATCTGACGGCACTGAAACATGCGGACCTGCCCGAAACGCCGAATCCGGAAATGCACAATCGCCCGCTCGTCAATACGCCGAACGCAACCGTTGCGCTGCAGTCCGGCAATGTGGCCAAGCACATCCATCCGAAAACCGATGAGATTCAATACATCGTCGAAGGCAGCGGCTCGATGTGGCTGGGCAATGAAAGGAAGGAATTCAAGCCGGGCACGCTGATCATCATTCCCAAGGGAACAGCGCATGCCGGCACCATTGTCGCCGACGGTCCGGTAAAGGCAATTGCGATCAAGATACCGCCGCAGCCCAAGGACGACGTAGTGTTCCTCAAGTAAAGCGGTGGCGCTTTACCGAGATGGAATAGATCGGCGCAGGCCTGCATGCCTGCGCCGCCGCGTATCACGCGGGCAATGGGGTTCATTTACTAGGGCAGTTTCCGCGCCGGCAGCTTGAAGCACCGCCTGTGCCGCCCGCATCGATGATCTTGCGACAGGCGAAAACCAGAGCCGCTCCGAACGCACATCCACGGGTCTGCATGCGAGCTTGCGTTTTATCAGGACCAATCGGAGTGCGACTTGTAGCTTCTGCTTCATCCCATTGAACGCAGATCAGGAGGGCATCATGAAAGGCCTTGCCCATCGCGCGCTTGCCTTGCTGCTCGGATCCATGCTGGCGCTCCTTTCCACCACGGCCTTTGCCGGACCGTTCACCAGTCTGGTGGTGTTCGGCGATAGCCTGTCCGACAGCGGAAACGATGCGTTCGTGTTCGACAATGTGCTCGGGCCACCGCTGCCGGCCGGCAGCCTGCGTACTCCCGTCCCCATCCCCAGCCAGGACTTTATCCCGAACTTTCCTTACGCTTCCGGACGGTACTCCAACGGACCAGTGTGGGCCGAGCGACTGGCCTCGGGACTCGGCGTGACAGCGACGCCCTCCATGGCCGGCGGCAGCGATTTTGCCTTCGCCGGTTCCCGTAGCGGTCCTTCAGGGTCTTCCTTCCCTTACAGCCTGCAGGATCAGGCCGCGATGTTCCTGGGGCAGACCGCAGGCAAGGCGCCTTCGGACACTCTGTATGCGCTTCAGGTCGGCGGAAACGATCTGCGCGATGCCTTTGCGGCGCTGGTGGCAGGAAAAGACCCCGTGCCACTGCTGTCCTCCTCCATCAGCAATATCGACGCGGTATTCGCGCGACTTGCAGCCGCCGGTGCTGAACATTTCCTGGTGTTGAATGCGCCCGATCTTGGCGCGGCCCCGGCCATCACTGCACTCGGCCCGCAAGCGTCCGCAGCGGCGAGCGGCATCGCGGCCGAATTCAATGGGGCGCTGGAGTCATCCCTGGCGCAACTTGCCGCATCGCAGGCAAGCGATCTCCGCTTGCTGGACCTGTTTGATCTGCAGACAGAGATCTTCAGCAATCCATCACGCTATGGATTCAGCGATCTTGCGTCAGCATGCGCGTTCAGCGCTTCATGCATAGCGAACCCGTCCGCCGCCTTCTTCTGGGATGGCGTGCATCCGACAGCGACTGTCCATGCCATCGTCGCCGGGGCAGCACTCGCTCTGATTCCCTTACCGGACACCACCTTGTTGCTGGCGATCGGCCTGCCTGTCCTCGTAATCGCGAGACGCCGTCGCGTGAGTCATCTCGGAAAAAGTGAAAGGCCTGCGCCGGGCAGGACTGCTGCCGTCAAACCGTACAGCGAGTAAGGATGCCGCCGGATGGCTGCGATGCTCCGAATGGCATAGAGCAAACCAGCTTTCCGGCACGGCCATGCGACGCTCATGAAAGAGGAGCCTTTGCCATGAATGACCTGAACCGCTACATACGCTGGTTCTCCGAACTGGGCGTGGCCGATGTTGCCATCGTGGGCGGAAAGAATGCCTCCCTGGGTGAGATGTATCGGGAACTGAGCGCTCAGGACGTGCTGGTGCCCAATGGCTTCGCCATTACCGCCGAGGCCTACCGCTACACCCTTGAACAGGGAAACGCCTGGCCACGACTGCACGATGCCCTCGACGGCTTGAATCCGGGCGATGTGAATGATCTTGCCCGCCGCGCACAGGCTGCCCGTGAGATTGTCTATGGCACGCCGCTTCCGGAAGATCTCGCACAGCAGATCGTTCAGGCATACCGGCAACTGATCGAGCAATACGGCTCGCAGCTGACAGTCGCAGTGCGCAGTTCGGCAACGGCCGAAGATCTGCCGACCGCAAGCTTCGCCGGCCAGCATGAAACCTTCCTCAATATCGCCGGCGAGGCCAGGCTGCTGGACGCGGTGCGACGCTGTTTTGCCAGCCTGTTCATGGACCGCGCCATCATCTATCGGCTGGAGAATGGCTTCGACCATTACAAGGTGTTCCTGTCCGTCGGCGTGATGAAAATGGTGCGCTCCGACCTGGCGTCGAGCGGCGTGATTTTCTCGCTGGACACCGAGACCGGCTTTCGTGACGTGGTGTTCATCACCGGGGCTTATGGCCTGGGAGAGAACGTGGTGCAAGGCACGGTGGACCCGGACGAGTTCTATGTGTTCAAGCCGACCCTGCTCAATGGAAAGCGCTCTGTGCTGAGCCGCACGCTGGGCGGCAAGGAAGTCCGGATGGTGTATGCGCAGGCAGCCGGCCGCGACACCACGCGCAATGTGCCCACGCCGAGGCAGGAGCGCGAACGCTTTTGTCTCGCCGACGAGGAAGTGCTGCAGCTCGCCGACGCGGCGATGCGGATCGAAGCGCATTACAGCGCCAAGGCCGGTCACCCCATGCCGATGGACGTGGAATGGGCCAAGGATGGCATCGACGGCAAGCTGTACATGGTGCAGGCGAGACCCGAGACCGTCGCTTCACGCCGGTCGGCCGCAGTCGTCGACGAATACGCGCTGGAGCGCAAGGGCGAAGTCCTGGTGACGGGACGCGCTGTCGGCGGCAAGATCGCCAATGGCCGTGCGCATGTCATCACCGACATCAGCCAGCTGCACGCGTTCCAGCCTGGCGAGATCCTGGTGGCCGACACCACGATGCCCGATTGGGGCACGGTCATGAAGATCGCCTCGGCCATCGTCACCAACCGCGGCGGCCGCACCTGCCATGCGGCGATCGTGGCACGCGAACTGGGCATTCCGGCCATAGTCGGTTGCGACAAGGCCACCGAAGTCATCCGTAGCGGAGACGAGATCACCGTTTCCTGCGCCGAAGGCGACGTCGGCCATGCCTATGCCGGCCGCATCCCGTTCGTGAAGACCAGCACTGATCTGTCCACGCTGGCCATGCCAAGAACGCACCTCATGCTCAACATTGGCAATCCCGACAGCGCTTTCCAAACCTGTTTTCTTCCCAACGACGGCGTCGGGCTGGCGCGCATGGAATTCATTGTGGCCGAGCATATCCGGGCGCATCCGATGGCACTGATCCACCCGGAACGCATCGACGACGACAGCACGCGCGAAGCCATCAGGCAGCTGACGCGCTCCCATGCGTCGCCTGCCGACTATTTCGTGCTCCGGCTGTCCGAGGGTGTCGGCATGATCGCCGCGGCATTCTTTCCCAAGCCCGTCATCGTGCGCATGTCCGACTTCAAAACCAATGAATATGCCAGCCTGCTTGGCGGGCGCTGGTTCGAGCCGGAGGAAGCCAACCCGATGATTGGATTCCGCGGTGCGTCGCGCTACACCCATGCCGCCTATGCGGAAGGCTTCGCCCTGGAATGCCGGGCGATGCATAGGGTGCGCGAGGAGATGGGGTTGACGAACGTAAAGCTGATGATCCCCTTCTGCCGACGGGTAAGCGAAGCGGAAGACGTGCTGCGCGCGATGGCCGTGCATGGTTTGGAGCGCGGCAGTAACGGCCTGGAGATCTACGTGATGTGCGAGATCCCGAATAACGTGATCCAGATCGACGCCTTCTCGAAACTGTTCGACGGCTTCTCCATAGGCTCGAACGACCTGACCCAGCTGGTGCTGGGCGTGGACCGTGACTCGGACATCGTGTCCTTCGACTTCGACGAACGCGACCCCGGCGTGCTGGAGATGATACGGATGACCATCGAAGGCGGAAAACGCAATGGCCGCCATGTCGGCATCTGCGGCCAGGCGCCGTCCGACTATCCGGAAATGGCGAGCTACCTGGTGGAGCGAGGCATCGACTCGATCAGCCTGAATCCGGATTCGATCATCAGGACCATGCGCAATCTGGTGGAAGTGGAGCGGCGGCTGGGCATGGCGCCACGCAGCGACCCGGGGGGAAACGACGCCCGGGATCATTTCACTCCGGACCAGGTCCCGCAAGCTTCGTGAGCGATAAGCCAGGATTGCTTGAGCGGCCGCATGACAGGGAAGATCGCGGTGACAAGCAAGCGCCCCTTTCTCGCGGCGATATTCGTCGGATGGCTTAACACCATACATCCCGCGCCGCTCACCCTAGCCTTCGCGCACTGTACGCGCATGCGCTTGCCAGTCGAGCGGATTACTCCTCGTCTTACCGCATACGATGAGTTTTGCCGGTCTCATCCGGGTGACTGTGATATGACCGGATCAGCGGTAATGAACCTGAACCCTGGCTCTCTGCGGTTACTGGACAACGTCAACCGCCAAGTCAATGCCGAGATCCGTCTGACCGATGATTTCGAGTGGCGGGGAAAGGAAGAAGAGTGGAACTACCCCGTGCGGGGAACGGGTGATTGCGAGGATCTGGCGCTCGAGAAGCGGAAAAGGCTGGTTGCACGCGGATTGCCACGCGCGGCAATCCGAATCAGCGTTGTCTTTCACAAGGAGTTCAAATGCCCACATGCCGTACTTCTTGCAGAAACCAGCAAGGGCACGATCGTCCTGGATAACCTGACGAATGAGCTGCTCTGCTGGGATAAGGCTCCATACAATTATGCAAGCCGTGAACGTCCCGATGGACTATGGGAGCATTTCGACCAGAGCTTCTGGGAGTGGCAGCCCATAAGGTCTCGATGAGTCATCAGCAACGAAATATCCGGTGTGAAAGTCCGCTTTTTCATCACCGTGACTTGTGAGGTTTTTTCAGGCCATACAAACGTGGCATCGCTCGGTTTGATGAAGGCATCCTGGTCTTCCTGCTCGACGCTTGAGGCATTTCGTATTTCAGCCTGGAATACGGCCCGACCCGGTCGTAATGCTGACCGCACTCTCCTCTGCGCCACGCGTGTTACGCCTGCCAAGTTTTCCAGGCACCAAGGCCAATGCGCCAAGCCAGAACAGATGCCATGTCGCAGGTAACGGAACTGCGCGCACCTCGACGACGGAAATATCATCCAGTGCTGAGACCGTACTGTGATAGCCGAACTCGAGCAGCGTCGTAGCCGATGGAGCCATGAAGTCAAAAACATACTGTGTCCAGTCACTCGGTGCATTCCGGTTGGTTTGCGCATCCATCACATTGCCATTCAGGATGGATCGGAATCCCCCCGCCGGATTACCAGTGATATTGGGAAAATTTCGATACCAGTACGAAAGCTCGTAAGCAGTGCCCGGTGTGGTTGTCAGAACTTGTGACAATCGGATTTCCAAGTCACCCGGCGCCGAGGTAAATACCAGTCCATATCTGCCGGAATGGACGGCGTCAGCCATACCGTCGAGGCTTTCGGTGTGGGCCCCCATTCGCTGGGGAGATAGCGTCCAGCCCGTCAGATTGCCGAGCGGACTGGCGCTTGTCGGTGTAATTTCAAACCCACCGTTGAATACCAGCTCTGCGTGCGCTTGCGAGGCCAGACCCCACGCAATCGCGGCGAGGCCAATAATGAAACCTTTCCGCCATTTGCGCCTTCCTGCCAATGCAATGGCGCCGATGACAAATAAGCCAGTAATAGCAGGCTCAGGAATCTGCGGTGTCGGCCGCACGATGAAGTGTCCGGCTTCAAAGCGGAAATCCGCTTCCGAAGTTGGGCCTGAATCCAGGTAGTACGAAAGCGCCGGTTCGGTGAACAATTCGAAAAGGGCGACATTGAAGGTAATGAACGGCGGGTTGCCATCCTGAATTTGGATCAAATAATACGGAGCCCAGAATCCCTCCCGGTTTCCGCCAAAGATATCGATGAAGTTGCGCATCGCCAGATAAGCGCAAGGTACCGAATTGGGCGGACAGAATTGATAGATCGGCCGGATCAGGCCGCCGAAGAACTCGTCGTCGATGGAATATCGAAAACCCTCGAATCGTCCGCCCGGCTCCATACCGGCGAGCACTTCTCTGACGGAGAGATTTGCTGTCACCGGCAGCCTTGCCCAGTCCAGCCCGGTATCGGTATCGCGGACTATTGTTGCGGGCCCGAAAGCGGAATCGACCGTAAGCAGGGCTGCCCGCGCCGGCAGGAGCGGTAGCAGCAGGCTGAAAAGTAGAACAAGGAAACGATTCATCCTGGCCTCCATACGGATGCATGCACTTCAGTCCCAACAGGGCGGCGTTTCTCATCTTGCGCCGGGCACGCGATACCAATCTGAGATAGGGCAAACCGTCGAAAGGCACGCTGCCTACTCTTGCTGCGGCAAGAGTCGTGTCCCGAATCACTCTCGTTGAATAAGAGATGGCGAGCATCGTGCCAAGGGTCGGCAAATGCGCGCGTCGAAAATGCGCGCAAGGGGAAGCACCCTTGCTGCGTCTTTCTCCATGTCTGAACGCGAGTTCATCACTTTTATTTTTCAACGAATCGGTGGTTCAGGACATTCGCTGAACGCGGAGAAATGCCGGTGCGCGCCAATAGTCAATTTCCACGACACCGTATGCTTGCCTGGCTTGGGATTGCTCAGGCCTTTTCGCGTCGGGCGCGCGCAAAATCGGGATGCGACCGCCGTACGCACTCCCCCGCCCCGCACGCAAGCAAGCAATGAAAGAGCGCCATGCCGGATCCTGCCACCACGCCCATCCCGTTCTGGCGGGAGTCGCTGGACGCCCTGACGGTCTCGCTTGCGTCCCATGCTGGCGGACTGTCCGAGGAGGAATCCAGGCTTCGCCTGCAGCGCACCGGTCCCAACCTGCTGCGGGAACATGCCCGCCTGCCGCTCGTGCTGCAATACCTTGCGCACTTCCGCAATCCGCTGGTGATGATCCTGCTTGCGGCCAGTGCTGTTTCCGCACTCACTGGAGAATTCACCGGATCGGTGATCATCTGGATCATTGTTTTCATGAGCGTCACGCTGGATTTTGTTCAGGAATACCGCGCTGATCAGGCCGCAGAAAGGCTGAAGCAGACAGTGTCGGTGCAGGCCACGGTGCTGCGCGAGGGCACGCAGCACTCGCTGCCGATGGCCATGCTCGTGCCAGGCGACGTCGTCGTGCTCATGGCCGGCGCGCTGATCCCTGCCGACTGCATCCTGCTCGAAGCACGCGATCTGTTCGTCAATCAGGCGCTGTTGACCGGCGAATCCTGGCCGGTGGAAAAGCGGGCCAGTCCGCAGGGCATCGCTACCGAAGCGCTGAACGCCGCCAGCAATGCGCTGTTCATGGGCACTTCGGTGCTGTCCGGTTTTGCCACGGCAATGGTTTGCCGCACCGGCAAGGACACCGTTGTCGCCGGGATCGCCGACAGTCTGATCGCCAAGCCGCCGGCATCCGCATTCGAGCGCGGCAGCCACAGCTTCGGCATGCTGATCCTGCGACTGACGATGCTGCTGGTGCTGTTCGTCTTCCTTGTCAATGCGCTGCTGCACCGACCCTTTCTCGAATCCTTCCTGTTCGCCCTGGCGCTGGCCGTCGGCCTCACGCCCGAGCTGCTGCCGATGGTGATCACCGTGACCCTGTCGCGCGGCGCGCTGCGCATGGCGAAGCGGCATGTCATCGTCAAGCGTCTGGCCGCGATCCACGATCTCGGCAGCATGGACGTGCTGTGCACCGACAAGACCGGCACGCTCACCGAGGCACGCATCCGGCTTGACCGGCACCTCGACATCGATGGCAATGACAGCGACGCGGTGCTGCGCCTGGCCTACCTGAACAGTCATTTCGAGACCGGGCTGAAGAGCCCGCTGGACGACGCCATCCTCGAACATGCCGACATCGATGTCTCGGCCTGGCGAAAGATCGATGAAGTGCCGTTCGACTTCGAGCGACGGCGCGTATCGGTGCTGGTGGATGACGGCAGGCAAAGGCTGCTCGTGGTGAAAGGCGCGCCGGAAGACATCCTGCGCCTGTCCGTCGAAACGGGCCTGCCCGACGGCGCATTGCAGCCGCTGGACGACGCCTTGATGGCGCGAGTGCGCGCGCTGCATGATGCGCTCGAACGCGACGGCCACAAGCTGCTGGCGATTGCATGGCGGCGCGTCGCCGCAGACCATCCGCATGCGGTAGTGGATGATGAAACGGAACTCGTGTTCTGCGGCTTTGCCGCCTTCATCGATCCGGCCAAGGACAGCGCCGCCCATGCGCTGAAGGCGCTGATGAAGAGCCATGTCGACGTGAAGATCCTGACCGGGGACAGCGAACTCGTCACGCGCCATCTTTGCGCGCGCCTGGACCTGGCAGTGACGGGTGTGCTGCATGGCGAAGAGATCGACCGGCTGGACGACCGCGCGCTGGCGGCGCGGCTTGCCGGCGTAAACCTGCTGTGCCGTGTCACGCCGATACAGAAGAACCGGGCGATCCTGGCACTGAAGGCGCAGGGCCGCATCGTCGGCTTTCTGGGTGACGGCATCAACGATGCGCCCTCGCTGCATTCGGCCGATGTCGGCATCTCGGTCGACAGCGCGGTGGACGTGGCCAAGGCCGCGGCCGACATCGTGTTGATGAAGCATGAGCTGGGCGTGCTGCATGACGGCGTGCTCGAAGGCCGGCGCACCTTCATCAACATCATGAAGTACATCATGATGGGCACCAGTTCCAACTTCGGGAACATGTTCAGCATGGCGGGCGCGACGCTGTTCCTGCCCTTTCTGCCGATGTTGCCGACGCAGATCCTGGCCAACAATCTGCTCTACGATCTGTCCGAGCTGCCGATACCGATGGACCGCGTCGATGTCAGCCAGCTCGCGCACCCGCGTCACTGGGACACCCGCTTCATCCGCAACTTCATGTGGACCCTCGGCCCGGTCAGCTCGGTGTTCGACTTCCTCACCTTTTTCCTGCTGCTTGCAGTCTTCCATGCGGATGAGCGCCTGTTTCACACCGGCTGGTTCGTCGAATCGATCGCCACCCAGGTGCTGGTGATCTTCGTGATCCGCACCCGCGGCAGTCCCCTGGTCAGCAAGCCGAGCCGGGCGCTGGCGGCGAGCTCGATCGCGGTGGTACTCATCGCAGCGCTGCTGCCGGCAACGCCGCTGGGCGCGCCGCTCGGTTTCGTCCCGCCGCCGCCGCTGTTCTACCTGGCGCTTGCGGCGATGGTGCTGGTCTATCTCGCGGCGGCCGAAGCGGTGAAGCGCTTCTTCTATCGCCGCCTGGCGGCGTCGACAAGGAGCTGACGCCGGCAACCCTGCCATGCATGAGAACCCGGCCGCCGTCATCGCAGTGATGAACACGCTGTGAAGACTGCGCATGCAGGCAGGCGCGAGCAAACGGAGCCACCATGCAAGCGGTACAAGTATCAAGCGCCATCACGCTGTTTCTGTGCGGAGATGTCATGACCGGCCGGGGAATCGACCAGATCCTTCCCCATCCCGGACGACCTGAGCTGTTTGAAAACTTCGTTCACTCGGCGCGGGAGTACGTGCGGCTTGCCGAAGAAAAGAATGGTCCCATCCGCCGCCCGGTCGGCTTCGACTATGTCTGGGGCCATGCCCTCGATGTCCTGCGACATACGGCGCCGGATGTGCGCATCATGAATCTCGAGACTGCCGTGACCACCAGCGCTCAGGCATGGCCCGGCAAGGGCATCCATTACCGCATGCACCCGGCGAACCTTCCCTGCCTCAGCGCCGCCGGTGTCGATTGCTGCGTGCTCGCCAACAACCATGTCATCGACTGGGGTTATCAGGGCTTGGACGATACCTTGCGCAGCTTGCACCAGGCCGGCATCACCACCGCCGGCGCAGGATGCGATGCGGAAGAAGCCGCTGCGCCCGCCGTGCTCGATGTGCCCGGCAAGGGTCGAGTGCTCGTGTTTGCCTGCGCGCTCGGGGATTGCGGCGTGCCGGAGGCCTGGCGAGCAGGCAAGGCCAGGCCGGGCGTAAATCTCTTGCGCGATCTCGACGCACGCAATATGCAATCCATTACGGAGAAGGTACGCGCTACGAAGCGAGCCGGCGATGTGGTGGTGATGTCCATTCACTGGGGCGGGAACTGGGGTTTTCGCATACCGGCCGAACACCGCGACTTTGCTCACCGTCTCATCGATTCAGCCGGCGTGGACATCGTGCACGGGCATTCCTCGCATCATGTGAAGGGTATTGAGGTCTACCGCGGCAAACTGATTCTGTACGGCTGCGGCGACTTCCTGAATGACTATGAAGGAATTGGCGGCTACGAACAGTTCCGTGGCGACCTGGCCCTGATGTATTTCCCCGTCATGAAAGACGGACGGCTTGCACGGCTCGCGCTGACAGCAACGCAGATCCGGCGCTTGCGCGACTATCCCGCCCCCGAGGAGGGAGTGCGCTGGTTGATGGAAACCCTGAACCGCGAAGGGAGGACGCTCGGCACGCAAGTCGACAGACTGACCGGCACCGAGCTGCTGCTCCGGTGGCGCAGCGCTGGCTGACACGGGGGCGGCGCACGAGCGGGCACCAATTCAGCGGCCCCTTCGGCGCTTCGGATACGGATGCGATGCTCATTGATCCCCCGCAAATGCGATACCGCGGGAAGGTGGATATCTGATGCCGTGGACTTTGGCACCGCCTGTGCATCAAGGCGCGGCACAACAGCTTGTGCTCATGCACAGCCAGGACGGCTTGGCGGTAACTACGACCGCGTTCAGGGGAGCAAGCGCATCGCGTTTCACGACAGGCATTCCGGCCGAAGCCGGTCTGAAAATTGCCATGAAGGAGGCAATGATGGTCAATCGCTGGTTCGGAAAATTGCTGGCGACATGCATGTTTGCCAGCGTCACCCTGGGTGCGCATGCCGCGGCGGTTGATGAAGAGTCGCGCGGCGAGTTGCTTTACACAACGCACTGCATTGCCTGCCACACCACTCATGTGCACTGGCGTGACCAGCGACTGGCGAAGGACTGGAACAGTCTTGCCGGCCAGGTACGGCGCTGGCAAGGCAACGCGGGGCTGCGCTGGGACGACGAAGATATCGCAGCCGTCACGCGCTACCTGAACACGCTCTACTATCACTTCCCCGCCGGCTCGGAAGAAAAGACCATTTCAATGCGCAGCAAGGCGCGCTGAGCTTGCACGCCGGTCGGCTTCCGTGCGCGAGAAGGAAAAATCCATACAGCGGGTCTACCCGGCCTCGACCGCCAAAGCCTTGGCGCTTGCCTGGATACCGGGCAGGCTCATATGCCGAGCGTCTCCTGATCCATGCCAGGCTGCACCACCTGCGCAGACGGGTGCTCAACGACGATGCAATCCGTCGTCAGGACCAGGCTGGCAATCGAGGCCGCGTTGCCCAGTGCCAGGCGCGTCACCTTGGTCGGGTCGATGATGCCCATTTCCATCATGCTTCCAAAGGATCCGGTCGCCGCGTTGTAGCCGAAGTCCGCCGCGCCGCGAACCACCTTGTCGATGATGACATCCGGTTCTGCGCCGGCATTGAATACGATCTGACGCAAGGGCTCCTCCAGCGCGCGGGAAATGATGTTTACGCCCGCCCGCTGCGCCATGTTCTCGAGCTGCAGATGTTCCAGCGCGGGACGTGCCCGCAATAGCGCGACTCCGCCACCCGCGCCTATGCCTTCCTCGACGGCGGCGCGGGTAGCGTGCAAGGCATCATCCACTCGCGACTTCCTCTCCTTCATTTCCGTCTCCGTCGATGCGCCAACCTTGATCAGGGCGACGCCTCCGCTGAGCCTGGCTGCACGCTCTTCCAGCTGCTTGCGTTCATGGGCACTTCCGGCGCGCTCGACCTGGTGCCGGATCTGCTCGATACGGCTGCGGATGGCGTCATGCTCTCCGGCGCCGCCTATGATGGCGGTGCTGTCCCGTTCTATCTCGATGCGCGTCGCCCGTCCCAGAGCCTGCAGCGGCAATTTTTCCAGTGTCGTGCCGGCTTCCGCGTCGAACACCCGGGTGGCGCTGACGATGGCGATATCTTCCAGCAGTGCCTTGCGCTGGTCGCCAAAGCCGGGCGCCTTCACCGCGCAAACCTTCAGCGTGCCGCGCAGCGCATTGATCACCACTGTCGCCAGCGCGTCGCCGCTGAGGTCATCGGCCACGATCAGCAAGGGCTTGCCCGCCTTGATGACCTGCTCCAGCACCGGCAGCAATTCCTCCACGGAGGAAACATGCTTCGGATACAGCAGCACCAGCGCATCTTCCAGGACCGCCTTGCCCGTCTGCGGATCGGTGATGAAATACGGAGAGAGGTAGCCACGGTCGAATTGCAGGCCTTCGACCACCTGCAGCTCGTTCTCCATGCCGCGCCCGTCCTCCGACTTGATCATCCCGTCGCGCCCGACCCGCTCCATGGCCTGGGCAATCAGATTACCAATGGCAGGATCGCCGTTCGCCGAGATGGTGCCTACTTGCGCAATCTCCTGGCTCGTAGCCACCTTGCGCGAGTCTTCCTTCAAGCGCGCGACGACGGCGTTCACCGCGGCATCGATGCCGCGCTTCAGGTCCATCGGATCAAAGCCTGCCGCGACGAATTTCATGCCCTGCCGCACGATGGCCTGCGCCAGAACCGTGGCGGTGGTGGTTCCGTCGCCGGCCATCTCGGAAGTCCGGGCGGCAACCTCGCGCGCCATCTGCGCGCCGACGTTTTCATACGGATCGGGAAGTTCTATTTCCCGCGCGACGATCACGCCGGAATTGATCACCGTCGGCGCGCCATAGCGGTTTGCGAGCACGACGGTTCGTCCCTTCGGGCCGAGGGTAAGCTTGACCGCTTCAGCCAGGATGTCGAGGCCATCGCATATCTTCGCGCGCGCCTGCTCGTGAAACAGAATGTCCTTGGCTGACATTTCTCTTTCCTCCCAAGCCTGCACGTCGGCTGAGGGTTGCCTGTCCGTCCGCGACAGTTGAGGCTATTGGACCGAGAGCTGCTTGGCGCCGGTACCGGCCTTCTTCGGCAGAGTGAGCATCAGCAGGCCGTTCTCATATTTGGCTTCGGCCTTGGCGTCATCGACTTCCTGAGGCAAGGTGAAGCTGCGCGACTGCTGCCCGTAATAGCGCTCGCTGTATACCGTGCCAGTGCTCTTCTCTTCCTTCTCTTCCTTCACTTCGGCATTGACGGATACCCGGTTTCCTTCCACCGATATCTTGATGTCTTCCTTCTTCACTCCCGGAATTTCGGCCTTCACCAGGTATGCCTGATCGGTTTCGGTAATCTCGGTGCGGATGCGCGGTTCGGCTTGCATGTGGCGGAAGGCAGGAATAAGGGAGAACTCCCTGAACAAATCCTCGACGCTGCGGAAAGGCTCCATGCGGGCAATTTCCGAAAGCGGATTGAAGCGAGTCATGTTGCTGGCCATGATCAGTCTCCATAAGTGAATGCTTCGGGCATCGGCGGCCCGGCAGGACCATCGAATGTGATGCACCAGGTGCGGCGGCGAATCGCTGCACCGGATCATCATACGAAGCAGGTATCGCGATTCCCCTGACTCAGGTCAAACCGTCAGGGATTGCAGGGCCGTGCAGCGCGGTCTTGCGCCGGTTTCCATTCATGGCTGCATGTTTTGCGGACAAGC
The DNA here is from genome assembly GCF_016632335.1 of Noviherbaspirillum pedocola. Classification (GTDB taxonomy): domain Bacteria; phylum Pseudomonadota; class Gammaproteobacteria; order Burkholderiales; family Burkholderiaceae_D; genus Noviherbaspirillum_A; species Noviherbaspirillum_A pedocola. The sequence continues at coordinate 48,543 of NZ_JAEPBG010000013.1, read as the reverse complement.
CGGTTCCAAGTTCGGTGGCATCGGCCGATTCCGCATCGCATACGGGCCCGGCATGCGGGGCATCTTTGACACCGGGCATGCCGGAGCAAAGCGCTCTGCTCACAATGGATCGCATCAGGCCATGCACATCTCGGGCATATGCCGCCGCAGCGGGAACGCCTTCACCGCCGCCGTCGCCCATGCGTACAGTCAACTCGCAGACGCGCCAACGAGGCGGATGCATGCCTTACGCCCGGACGGGCCCTGTCCTTCAGTACAAGGCGCAGCCATGTTGACCGCCCCCTTCACCGAACCGATTGCGCAGGAAGTATGGCAATCGAGGTATCGCCTCACCGGGCACGGTCAGGCGAACGAGCCGGACGTGTTTGCGACATGGGACCGCGTCGCGCTGGCGCTGTCGGATCAGGAAGCGCATCAGCGTGACCGATGGCGCAAAGCCTTTCGCGGACTGCTTGCGCATTTCCGCTTCCTGCCCGGCGGACGCATACTGGCCGGCGCCGGCGCCGGGCACAGGATGACGCTGTTCAACTGCTTCACGGCCGGCAACCTGCATGATTCCCTCGGCGGTATTTTCGAGGCGCTGGCCGAGGCAATGATCACGATGCAGGCCGGCGGCGGCATCGGTTGCGATTTTTCGCCGCTGCGCCCGCGCGGCATGGAAGCGGCAGGCAGCGGCAATATCGCCTCCGGCCCGGTGTCCTTTCTGCGCATCTGGAACGAAGCCTGCTCGGTGCTGACCTCGATGGCGCCGCGGTCCGGTGCGATGATGGCCCTGTTGCGCTGCGACCACCCGGACATCGAGACCTTCATCGATGCCAAGCGCGAAGGTGCTGATCTGCATCACTTCAACCTGTCGGTGCTCATCAGCGATGCCTTCATTCGGGCGGTCGAGGAAGACGCGCCATGGCGCCTGGTGTTCCCGATTGGCGACCGTCCTCAGCCCGAGGACGCCGCAATCTGTGACCGGCAATGGTCGGGCGCCGACAAGCCCGAGCGTTGCCTGGTGATGCGCACCGTGATGGCGCGCGAGCTGTGGCAGCGGCTGCAGCGCGCCGCCTTCGCATGCGGCGATCCCGGCGTCGTGTTCATGGATCGCATCCGCAGTGAAGACAATCTTCGCTATGCCGAGACCATCAGCGCGGTGAATCCCTGCGGCGAAGTGCCGTTGCCGCCGCATGGCGCCTGCAATCTCGGCTCGATCAACCTGACGCAATTCATTGATGACGCCTTCGGCGCGCATCCGAGGCTGAAGCTGCACGAGATCGCAAGCAGCGCGGCGCTGGCGACCCGGCTGCTCGATAACGTGATCGACGCCTCGCCCTTCCCGCTGAAAGCGCAGCAGCGCTGTGCGCACGGCTGCCGCCGCATCGGCATCGGCATCACCGGCCTGGCCGACGCCTTCGCCATGCTGGGCATCCGCTACGGTTCGGCGGCTTCGCTGGAAGTGGCCGATACGGTGATGAAGACGATCTGCGAAGCCGCTTATCTGGCCTCGACCGAGCTGGCGGCCGAGCGCGGCAGCTTTCCGCTGTATCGCAGCGCCGACTACCTGGCCGGGCCTTTCATCCAGCGCCTGCCGGCCGAACTTGGTGACGCGATCCGGGCCAGGGGCATGCGCAACAGCCATCTGCTGGCGATTGCGCCGGCTGGCACAATCAGCCTGCTGGCCAACAATGTCTCCAGCGGCATGGAGCCGGTGTACGCGCTCGATGGCGAACGCAGCCCGCGCAATGCACGAGGCGAGACCATTCGCATGCCGGTGCGCGATCATGCCTGGCGCCTGTTCCGCGAGCGCCACGGCGAACAGGCCAAGGCGCCGGACTATTTCGTGGAAGCGCGCGACCTGTCGCCGGTCGTTCAGCTTGAAATGCAGGCGACGCTGCAGCCGCACGTGGACCAGTCGATTTCCAAGACCGTGAACCTGCCGACCGATGCACGCTTCGACGATTGCAGCGACCTGTTCCTGCGCGCATGGCGGCTCGGGCTGAAGGGATGCACGATGTTTCGTTCGCGGCCGGAACAGCCGCTGGCGCAGGGACGCTGCGCCTGTCCATGATTGCAGGCAATCAGGCGCTGCCGGCGGGCAGGCGGGCGGCAAGGTAATCGAGCAGGTCATGCAGCGTGGCCAGCTTCGCATAGTCCGATTCCGGGATGTCGATCTGCAGATCGCGATGCAGGCCGATCAGGAAATTGAGCCAATCCATGGAATCGAGATCGACCTGGCGCCGCAACGGCTGCTCGTCATCGAGCGCGCCGGGATCGACCTCGGGCGCAATCGCGCACAGTCCCGCCAGGACCCTTTGCCGCAATGCCTGTGGTTCCATCCCTGCCTCCTTCATAGCGTTTCCGGGCGCTGCAGGCGCTCGCGCAGCGCAGCCAGGAACATCGCGCCGTAGTGGCCATCGGATACCCGGTGGTCGGCCGCCAGCGTCGCGACCACCGCCGGCAGCGAGCGCAGCGCGCCATCCTCGGCCCACGGCCGCTCGTGGATGCGGCCGAAACCGACCAGCGCCACCTGCGGCGGATAAATCACGCCATGCACCGCTTCCACGCCGCCGTCGCCGAGATTGGTCACGGTGACGGTCGGATCCGACATCTCCGAACTGCGCAGCGAGCCGGCCCGCGCGCGCTGCACCAGGTCAGCCAGATCACGCATCAATTCGTCCAGGCTCCTGCGCTCGACATCGTGCAGCGCCGGCGCGATCAGTCCGCCCTGCCGAAGCGCAATCGCCACGCCGACATGCACCGCTTCCGAAGCGCGCCGCGCGCCATCGATGAAGAAACCGTTCAGTTCCGGGTACTGCTTCAGCGTCAGCGCCACCGCCTTCAGCTGCAGCACCGCCATCAGCAACCGCGTGCCGATGTCGCGCTGCCGGTTCGCTTCCAGCAGCCACTCCTGCGCCCGGCGCAGCGGCACGGTCTCGCTCAGGTAGTAGTGCGGTATCTCGCGCTTGGAGCGGCTCATCGCGGCGGCGATCGCGCGGCGCATCTCGGCCTGGCGTTCCACGCCGCTCGCCCGCGCGGCTTGCGGCGCTTCGATGGCGCGCTGCACATCCTGCAGCGTCACCGCTTCGTCGGGGCCGGTGCCGGCGACGGTCTCGAGATCGATGCCGTGCTCCTCGGCCAGCCGGCGCGCCGCGGGGGATGTGCGTCGCCGGCCCGCTGCCGGCAACGGTGCCGTCGCGGCGCCGGCCACTGGTGGCGGTGCGCCCACCTGTGTGGCTCGCGCTGCGCCGGCCGGCGCCGACGGCTGTTCGGGCGCGGGCCGGCGCACGGTTTCCGGAGTTTCCCCTTCCTCGAGCAGGGTCGCGAGCACCGTGCCGACCGGCAGCGTTTCGCCCGGTTGCGCCAGCAGCTCGAATACCTTGCCCTCCTGCCAGCTTTCGACATCGACCGCGGCTTTCGAGGTGTCGACCACGGCGACGATCTGGCCGCGCCTGACCATATCGCCCGGCTTGACCTGCCAGCGCAACAGCTTGCCGGAGTCCATGTCCGAGCCCAGCGATGGCAGCTTGAATTCGATCATGGCTTGCCCAGCAGTTGCCTGGCCGCGTCGGCGATCGATGCCGGCGACGGCAGCGCGGCCAGCTCCAGGTGGCGCGCATAGGGTATCGGCACTTCCGCGCTGCACAGCCGCGCAACCGGCGCATCCAGGTCGTAGAACGCATGTTCCATGATGCGCGCCGTCACTTCGGCCGCCAGGCTGCCGCTCTTCCAGCCTTCATCGACGATCAGGGCGCGATGGGTCTTGCGCAGCGAGGCGGCGATGGTGGCATCGTCCAGCGGGCGCAGCACCCGCAGATCGATCACTTCCGCGTCGACGCCCTCCTGTTCCAGTTGCGCGGCCGCCTCCAGCGCCTTCGGCAGGCTGCCGCCATAGGTGATCAGCGACAGATCGCCGCCGGCGCGGCGCACCGCGGCATGCTCGATGTCGCAAGGCGCGAGTTCGGCATCCTGCTCCAGGTTGTAGAGCTGCACATGCTCGAACATCACCACCGGGTCCGGGTCTGCCAATGCCGGCGCGACCATGCCGTAGGCATCGGCAGCCGTGGCCGGCGCCAGCACGCGGATGCCGGGGATATGCGCATACCATGCTTCCAGGCTGTGCGAATGCTGTGCAGCGACCTGGCGCCCGGCGCCGGTCGCCATCCGGATCAGGATCGGCACATGGAACTGGCCGCCCGACATGTGGCGCAGGGTTGCCGCGGTGTTGACGATCTGGTCCAGCGCCAGCAGGCTGAAGTTCACCGTCATCACTTCCACGATAGGGCGCATGCCACCGAGCGCTGCGCCGATGCCGGCGCCGACGAAACCCAGCTCCGACAACGGCGTGTCGCGGATGCGCTCGGGACCGAATTCATCGAAGAAACCCTTGGTGACCGCATAGGTGCCGCCATACTTGCCGATGTCCTCACCCATCATGAAAACGCGCGCGTCGGCCACCAGGGCTTCGCGCAGCGCGCTACGCAGGGCATCGCGGTAGCTGATCTTCATACCTGCACCGCCTGCGTCGTGATGTCGCGCATCAGGTCTTCGACCGGCTCCCATGCCGAGGCTTCGGCGTATGCCACCGCGGCCTCGACTTCGCGCTGCGCGGATGCCTCGACGGCGGCGATGTCTTCGTCCGTCAGCAGACCCTGTGCCTGCATTGCGGCAATGAAGCCCGGTAGCGGGTCGCGCGTCTTCCATTCTTCGACTTCCGCCTTGTCGCGGTACAGGTCGGGATCGAACATCGAGTGCGCGCGGAAGCGGTAGGTCTGCAGTTCGAGAAAGACCGGTCCCTCGCCGTCTCGCACGCCCTGCGCCGCCTGAGCAACCGCATCTCGCACGGCCAGCACATCCATGCCGTCGACGCGCTGCGCCGGCATCCGGTAGCTGGCCGCCTTCACGCACAGATTGGTCTGCGCCTGCGCGCGCGCAAGCGCGGTGCCCATCGCATAGAAATTGTTCTCGCACAGGAAGAGCACCGGCAGCCGCCACAGCGCGGCGAGATTCATCGCTTCATGGAAAGCGCCCTCGGCCATCGCGCCTTCGCCGAAGAAGCAGGCATTGACCCGTGCGACGCCTTGCATCCGGTCGGCCAGCGCGAGCCCGACGGTCAGCGGCAATCCACCGCCGACGATGGCGTTGCCGCCGAAGAAGCGCCGCTCACGGTCGAACAGGTGCATCGAACCGCCGCGCCCGCGGCAGCAGCCGTCGCGCTTGCCATACATCTCGGCCATGATGCGTTCCATCGGCACGCCGCGCAGCAGCGCATGGCCGTGCTCGCGGTAGGTGGCGACCACATTGTCTTCCGGCCGCAGCGCGCGCAGGCAGCCAGCCGCGACCGCTTCCTCGCCGATGTACAGGTGCAGAAAGCCGCGGATTTTGCCTTCGCCATATAACTGCGCCGACCGTTCCTCCATGCGGCGGATGCGCACCATATCGGCCAGCAGCGCAAGCCCGGTCTCGCGATCGCAGGAAAGGCGCGGCGCTTGCGCTTGTTCGCTCATGTCTGCCCCTCCAGCGTGGACGTGTCGCCTTCCGCCAGCCCGAGCTCGCGCGCCTTCAGCAGTCGACGCATGATCTTGCCGCTGCGGGTACGCGGCAGCGAAGGCAGGAAATCGATTTCCTTCGGCGCGACCGCGGCGCCGAGCCTGGTGCGCGCGTGTCCGAGCAATTCCATGCGCAGCGCATCTGACGGCGCATACCCGGCTCTCAGGGAAACGAAGGCCTTGATGCTCTCGCCCAGGGTTTCATGCGGCTTGCCGATCACACCGGCTTCGGCCACGGCCGGATGCTCCATCAATGCGCTTTCGACTTCGAACGGTCCGATCAGATGCCCGGCCGACTTGATCACGTCATCGGCGCGCGCAATGAACCAGAAATAGCCATCGGCATCGCAGCGCGCCAGGTCGCCGGTCAGATACAGCTCGCCATCGAAACACTTGCGGTAGCGCTCCTCGTTGTTCAGGTAACCGCGGAACATCGATGGCCAGCCACGGCGCAGGGCGAGCTCGCCCTCGGTATCCGGCTGGGACGCCACGCGATGCGCGCCGTCCTGGTCCTTGACGACGATGCAGGCGTCGATGCCTGGCAGCGGCCTGCCCATCGAGCCCGGCTTGATGTCGAAGGCCGGCGTGTTGGCGATCATGATGCCGCCGGTCTCGGTCTGCCACCAGTTGTCGTGGATCGGCAGGCCGAGCGCTTCCATGCCCCACCACACGGCTTCCGGGTTGAGCGGCTCGCCGACGCTTGCGACAAAGCGCAATGCGCCAAACGCATGCTCGCGCGCCAGCCCGGTGCCGGCTTTCATCAGCATGCGGATCGCGGTCGGCGCGGTGTACCAGACCGTGACCCGCTGCTCTTCCAGGATGCGGTACCAGCGCTGTGCATCGAATTCGCCTTCGTCGACGATCGAGGTCACGCCATGCAGCAGCGGCGCAATGATGCCGTAGGAAGTGCCGGTCACCCAACCCGGGTCGGCGGTGCACCAGTAGATGTCGTCGGCATGCAGGTCCAGCGCATAGGTGCCGGTGGCCATGTGCGCCACCGCGGCTTCATGCACATGCACCGCGCCTTTCGGCGTGCCGGTGGTGCCGCTGGTGAAATGCAGCAGGGCCATGTCTTCGGCTTGGGTGACGGCGATAGCCTGCTGCTCCGACGCCGTCTCCATCAGCCGCGCAAGGTCGATCGTGCCCGGCGGCGCATGGCAGTCTTCGCCCGGATCGGCTACCACCAGGACGTGCCTGAGCCTGGGCAGACGATCGCGCAGCTTTTCCAGCTTGCGCCGGTACAGCGATTCGGTCGTGACCAGCACGCTGGCCTCGCCGAGCGCAAGCCGGGTGACGACCGGCTCCGGCCCGAAAGCGGAGAAGAGCGGACAGGCGACCGCACCATGGCGCAAGGCCCCGAGCACGGCGACATACAGTTCGGGCTGACGGCCCAGCAGCGTGAAGACGCGCTCGCCCCTGGCGACGCCGAGGCCGGCAAGCACATAGTCAAAGCGCGCGCACAGGCGCGAGAGCTCGCCGTAGCTGATGCGCCGTACGCCGTTTGCGCCCAGAAAGAGGAAGGCGGCGCGTTCGCGCCCCGAGCCCGCCGCATGCCGCTCGACCGCCTCGTGCGCGATGTTGAGGCCGCCTCCCGGCAGTCCTGCCAGCGTGCGCCGCGCCGCGTCCCAGGAAAAGCCGGCGCGCTGGGCCTCGTAGTCGGTCCAATTCGGAGCAACCGGAAATTCCGCGAGCGACTTGCGAATGATGGCGGGCCGGACCATGACTTTCTCCTGCCTCCGTTTCGGCACGGATCGCCTCATTGATACGCCCGGGCGGATAGCCCATCCTTGCGCGAAGTCAAACGGCGCTGGCCGCGCCGGCTGTGCCGTCGAACTCCCCGGCCAGCGGCATCAAGGCTGCACGCACCACATCGCGCAGACGCATCGCCTCTTCCCAGCAACGGCCGTCGGGAAACACGGTTTCCCCAATCGCAAGATGCAAGGGAGCGCGCCGCGGCAGCCATGTGCCGCTGCGCAGCGCCGCACGGGTTCCGTTGATGCCGGCCACGGCAACCGGCGCCATGGCCTGCGCCGCCGCGGCGAATGCGCCGGCCTGAAAGCCTTGCAGGCCGGCTTCGCGCCGGAATGTCCCTTCCGGGAACACGACGAGGCTTTCTCCACGCTGCAGCGCGCGCAGCATGCGCGCCACGCCCTCCTCGCTGTGCGCGGCGTCGCGGCGCTCGATGAAAACCGTTCCCAGTCCCCGCAACAATGCGCCAATCCCCGGGCGCGTCGCGAATTCCTGCTTGGCGACAAAGGCGTATCCCTGACTGGCCGGCAGCGTTGCACTCAGCAGGATGGCATCGAGGTAGCTCGCATGATTGACCGCCAGCAGATGCGCTTGCCGCGGCAGCCGGTCCAGTCCCTCGACGACGGGCGGCGCGCCGCAGAGCGCAAACAGCAGACGCGCGCCGGCGCGGGCAATGCGCCTGCCGATGCCCGGCTGCTGCAGCACAACGATGGGCAGTCCAAAGCACAGCGCCATGGCCGTGAACACCAGCCAGGCGTAGACGCCATAGCCCAGCATGCCGGCACGGCGCACCGCAACGCGCATCGGCGCCGCGGCCATCTGCAGCATCAGGCGCGCACGCATCCGGTACGGATTCATCCTGCCGATGCGTCCCTGCAGATAGGCATCGCGACAGGCGAGGCGGCGGATCTTGCCACTGGACGTCTTGAGCACGCTGTGCGGGGGCGCCAGCACGACTTCATCGATTGGGCTGCCGATGATGTCGAGCGCCGCACCGCGTATGTTTTCCTCTAGCACTGCGCGCCGCGCCTCGTCCGTGACACGGGTCTCGGCCACCACCACCAGGCGCTCGCCTGCGCCCTCGGCGCCAGGCGCGGCGAACGCCGCCACGCAGCCCCTGCGCACGCCGGGCAGGCCGCCCACCGCGTCTTCCAGATCGTAGGGATACAGATTGCGGCCACCGCGCTTGATTACGTCCTTCACCCGGCCAACGATGTGGATTTCACCTTGCGCCAGATAAGCCTGATCGCCGGAGTCGAGCCAGCCGTTGCGAAACAGCGCCCGAGTCGCGGCGGAATTGCGGTAATAACCGGCACTGGCCGACGGTCCGCGGAATTCGAGGCGGCCCACGCGGCGTTCCGGCAGTTCCCGTCCGCTTTCATCGACGATACGCACTTCGTGGCCCGGCAGCGGCGCTCCGCAGGAAACGAGGCGGCGCGCCGTGACGCCTTCTCGCGCCGCAACCGCGTTGCCTTCACTGGCAAGCAGGGCGGCATCGACGCAATCGATCACTGGCCCGCGCCCGGCCGGCGGAAACGCCAGGCCGACCGAGCATTCCGCCAGCCCATACACCGGCGTCAGCGCTTCCCGGCGCAGCCCGAAGGGCGCGAAGCGGCGCGCGAAGGCTTCCAGCGTTGCCGCACTGACCGGTTCCGCGCCGTTGAGCGCAAGGCGCCAGCGATCGAGACTCAGCCCTTGCATGGCTGCGTCGTCAATATGGCGTACGCACAATTCATAAGCGAAATTCGGCGCCGCCGAGATCGTGCCGCCACGCCGCGCGATCGCGTGCAGCCAGCCGACGGGACGGGCCAGAAAGTCCAGCGGCGACATCAGCACCAGCGGAATGCCGTAATACAGCGAGCCGAACCAGGCGCCGATCAATCCCATGTCGTGGTACAGCGGGAGCCAGGACACGAACACGTCGTCGACGCGCACGTCGGCGGCGCAGCCCAGCGCGCGGATGTTGGCCAGCAGGTTGGCATGGGCCAGGATCACGCCTTTCGGATCGCCGGTGCTGCCGGAGGTGTATTGCAGAAAAGCGGTGTCGGCGGCGCGCGGCCGCAGGCGCATCGGGGCCGCATGCGCCGCGGCGAGCTCATCCGGCGTGAGCACGGTCCGCAGGCTCGGCGCCGCCGCCTGCAGAAGACGCGTCACCTGCGCTGCCTCGGGCACCGAGATCAGCATCGAGGCGCCGGCATTGCCGAGGATATGCCGGTGCCGCTTCAGATGATCCTCGAGCTGCGCGATGCGCGCCGGCGGATAGATCGGCACCGGTATGGCGCCTGCCAGCATGACGCCGAAGAAGGCAGCCAGGTAGTCAACGCCCGTGGGCAGCATCAGCGCCACGGTCTGGCCCGGCTGCAGGCCGTGCAGCGCCAGGCCGCCGGCCATGTCCTGCGCGCGCTGCAGCAGGCCTCGGTAAGTCAGCGCCTCTTCGCCGCCCCGGGTTTGCAGCAGCACATGCACGCGTTCGGGATCGTGTTCGGCATGCCATTCCAGCACTTCGACCAGGGTTTGCGCAGCTGCGGGCGCGCCAGCGATCGCGGCGGCCGGCAGCGCGATGGCGGGGCCAGGCGCGACCGGCTGGTTGCCGTGGCCAAGCAGCGGCAGCAGCGCCAGCGCATTGTCGGTTTCGGAAATCACATGAGGCGGCAAGTCGATGCCGAAGTCACGGCCGATGCGCAGCATCAGTTCGGCGCGCGCCAGGCTGTCCAGGCCAAGATCGCGCTCGAACGATGCCACGAGCGTCACTGGCACGGTTCGTCCGGGAACGGTGTCCGCGACGAATTGCCGCAGCAGCGGGAGAAGCCTGTCTGCGGCATCGATGGCGGGTTCCCCGCTGACAGGCGCCGTCGCCTCGCGATCCTGACCCATACTGGCCTCGATTGAATAAGAACGCATGGGAGGAACGCTGCCGCAGTCGTTGCCCCGACGTGGCTCTTGACGCACCGCGCGGCCGCGCCTAGCGGAATACCAGTACCGGGATCTTCGAGAGCACCAGCACTTTCTGCGTCACACTGCCGAGCAGCATGCGACTCAGACCCCTGCGGCCGTGTGAAGCAATGAAGATGACATCGCATCCGCGTTCCGCCGCCGTCCTGACGATTTCTTCGGAGGGATCCGGGCTGAGTGCAGTCGATGTCTCGCACGGCACACCGGCCTGGCTGGCCATGGCTGCAATCCGCTGCACGGTAGTCTGCGCCCACTGCTGCGCCTCGCGCTCGTAGACTTCCGCATTGGGCAGAAATACCGGCTCCGCCAGAGGCGAATACGGATAGGGCTCCGCAACGCACAGGCCGATGATCCTGCCCCCGTTGCGACGGGCAAATTCAACTGCTGCAGTCGCGGCCTTTTCCGCGAGCTCCGAGCCATCGGTCGGAACCAGGATGGTAGTGAACATGAAGAGCCTCCTGCCTTTGGACTTGAGACATATGGCCAGCCACGTGATGAACTCATCAATCCGTGTTATGCCCCCAAGCCATGAAATAAGAGATGGCGGCACAGCGCCGGTTGAGCCACATCAGTAAAACGGCGATTTTGCGGAGCGCTCGCCTGTCATCCTTGTCGACGAAACCTGGATGAAGTGCACCCCGGCGCATGCGCTGGCGGAAGCTTATGCGCCGACGCGTTGGTTCCGGATAGCGCGGCATACCAGCTCTCATAAACTATTGAAAGACGAACGATGCGCCCGCTCTTGCCCTGCATGAAGAGTTAAGGCGAGAACGCCCATTTGCGCCAGATCAGAGCCATGCGCAAGACCACGATGCCCCCATGCAGACGCCCTACACTCTTGACGAGCATTGCAACGGATGGGTGGAATCAGTCATGGCCGAATGTGAGAACAGAGATGCAGCGCCGAACGAAAGGGTGTCAGCGCAAAGGATGAATGCCGTTGGTTGGGGCAGCTTCCTCATCTGGATGGGGATCGGCTTTCTGGCGAACCTGAGCTGGGCGGCAGTGCTCATCGGTGTCGGAATCATCATCGTGGCGGGGCAGCTAGCCAGATACTTCTTCAGACTGCCGATGGAACGATCCTGGCTGGTGATCGGTATCCTGCTGCTCATCTGGGTCGGACTGAATCTGCTGCAGCACCGATTCGATGGCATTTTCCTTCCCGGCGATTTCCTGCCGATCCTGTTTATCGTGGCCGGTATCGCCTTGATCGTTTCCGTGCTGATCAGAAAGCCGCACAGGGAATGAGCTTGCCTGGCCGCGGTCAGCGAGCCATCGGCGACGCAAGTTTTACGGCTTGCATCTACCCACGATGGAAAGAGTCGGACGCGACATCACCCGTCATGCTTTTACATCGCGGCAGGAGCCGTGCATCCCGCGCCACCAGACATTTCCCGGATAGCCTTGGCGAACAGAGGCGCGCAGCCGACCACCGTCACCCTGGGTTTCGCCGCTTCCGCTTCCATCCGGAACGGCGGAATGGTATCGGCCACGATGATCTCTTCCAGAACCTCGTCGGCCAGCGTAGTCCTGGCGCCCTCGGCAAAGATGCCGTGCGTGGCGCATGCGAACACGCGCTTGGCTCCCGCCTTTCGGCACGCGTGGGCCGCGCGCACCAGCGTGCCGCCCGTGCTGATCAGGTCATCGATGATCACCGCGTCCTTGCCGGCCACATCACCAACGAGCAGATCGCCGCTTATCTTTCCTTCGCTGCGGTATTTCTCCACGAATGCCATGGTCACCGGCTGCGCCATGCGCGCTGCAAGGATCTGCCGCAGCCCTTCCGCCCGCTTCGCGCCGCCTGCATCCGGGGAGACCACGGCGACATTCCCGGCATCGAGCTTATTCAACAAGGCGTCGGCGAACAACGATGCTGCTTCCAGATGGACGGTGGGAATACGAAACGCGTTCTCGAATGCCGCGAGGTTGTGCACATCGATGGAGATGATTGCATCGGTGCCAACCGCCTCGAAAAGTTGCGCCACATAGCGCGTGGTGACCGGGTCCTGCGGCTTGGTCCTGCGGTCCTTGCGCGCATAGGCCAGGTAGGGAACCACCGCCGTGACGCGCGCGGCGCCGTCGTCCCTGAGCGCGCCGATGAGGAACAACAGGCGGCACAGCTTGTCATTGCCGCTTTGCATGCCGTCGCCGTGAAGGGAGTGGATGACGAATGCATCCTTGCCCCTGACGCTTTCCATCGCCCTGACCTTGTGTTCCTTGTCTTCGAACTCTCTTTCCTCCAGGGCTGCGCGAGTCAGGCCGAGTTGCAGGCATACCTCGTCGCCGAAGAACTGGCTGCCGTTCAATGCAAACACAAGCGATGGATGCTCCATGCTGATCCTCATGGGTGATGAGCGGCCGGGCCCGGTGCCCTGCATGCGGACGAGACCGACGAAGGCATTCGATCAAGCGACTGTGCCCAGAGTGAAGGAGCGAGGAATTGATGCGCTTGAATCACATCAAAGCAAGACGACATCCTGCCTGGCGGCCCGTGTCGTGCCTGGTATCCAGCGTGCCGCATGCAGCCACCTGCCAACAGCATATCCATGACCGAGCCACCGCCGCGCGCCGGGACAGCGCCTTCGAACCACATACTCCAGGCGACCGATCAGGCGCTCGCCGCCAGGATTGCATTCCTGCAGCGACCGGAAAGCTATCCGGAGCCAACCACGCAAGTCCATATCATCGAAACCCATATGTCCCTGGTATTCCTGACCGATGGCTACGCTTACAAGCTGAAAAAGCCGGTACGCTATCCGCCTCTGGACTTCACGACGCTTGATCGGCGCGAATTCTATTGCAGGGAAGAACTCCGATTGAACCGCGCCCTTGCGCGGCCGGTGTATCTCGATGTTGTTGCGCTGGCCGCCGACCACGAAGGTCATCTGTCGCTGAACGGGCCCGGCGACGCTGTGGATTGGCTCGTCAGGATGCGCCGCCTTCCTGCCGATCGCATGCTGGATCGGTTGATTGCCTCCGCGCAGGCGGACCCTCGGGACATGGCCAGGATCGCGGCACGGCTCGTTGCTTTCTACCGCCTATGCGCACCCGTCATCATGGAGCCCGCCGCATACCGTGAGCGGCTTCGACAGGAGATCGCCAGCAACGAAGACCAGCTCCGTATGCGTTCCGCCTATCTGTCGAGGGAACAGATCAGGTGCATTTGCTCGGCGCAGCATGCCTTCCTGCAGGACAGGCAGGCGCTCTTCGATGAGCGCGTCGCCGGTGGTCACATCGTGGAAGGCCATGGCGACCTGCGCCCGGAACATGTCTGCGTACAGCGCGAGATATGGATCATCGACAGGCTTGAATTCGATCGCGGGCTGCGCATCGTCGATACTGCCGACGAAACCGCCTTCCTGGCCCTCGAATGTGAACGGTTCGGTGCGCCGGCGCTGGGCACTGCGTTCCTGAAGGCATGCGCTGGACTTTCCGGTGACTTTCCGCCCGCATCACTCATTCATTTTTACCAGAGCCTCAAAGCCTGCATACGCGCCAATATCGCCATCCGCCACCTCGATGAAGCGCAGTTCCGCGATGCGGCCGAGTGGCCTCGCCGCGCACAAGCCTATCTCGACCTTGCCGAGCAGCACACGCATGCAATGGTTCGCAAGCGCAGCGCGTGAATCCATCCATCGAAGACATCGGGCTGCTTGACAAGGCCTGCTGCGAGCATGGTTTGCCGGGCTCGCAAACAGCGAAGGAGCAGCACATCGGGATACTGCCGGACTCCCCTTTGCGCTTATACAGCCTCGCCTTCCCAGCGCGCGCGGTCGTTCGCCGACTGCGCTCGCAGCCATGCATCAAGCTTTCTGGCCATGTCCAGCAAACCCGGCGAAACGGATGGGACATATGCCTGTGCCGGGCCCAGCATGCGCAAACCGGCCGGCATGCCGGCGAGCTGCGATCCCGCATACCGGCGAATGTCCTGCAAGCCGGGCGGTGCCGCCACGAGTGCGCCATCGCGCATCACTGGCTTGAGCAATGGATCGCCTTCGATGCGCTCGTCGTGCAATGCGAGCATGTCACCGACCATCACGCCATTGCCGTCACGGCGCCGGTACACCTGTTTGCTTCCGGGCAGGTTCACCTTCCCCATCGAGTGCTTGCAGCGCGGCTGGCCCGCATATTCCATCAGCTTGTAGGCGCAGTCCAGATAGGGGGCGTCGCTGGATGTGTTCATGCGCGTGCCTATGCCAAAGCCGTCAATTGGCGCGCCTTTGCCGATCAGGTCCTGCAGTGCGTATTCATCCAGATTGCCGCTTGCAAAGATCCTGATGTCGCCGCAGTCGCCTTCATCCAGGATTGCCCGCACGCGCCGCGACACCGCATCGAGGTCGCCGCTGTCTATGCGCACGGCACTTATCGCGATGGCTTGCGCGCGTAAGCTCCGCGCGAGACGCACGACTTGCCTGGCTGCCGCCTCGGTGTCATAGGTATCGATGAGCAGGGTGGTGCGCTTCGGGAAGGCATGTGCAAACCGGCAGTAGGCATCGGTTTCGTAATCATGGGCTTCGATGTAGGAATGCGCCATGGTGCCGAACACCGGGATGCCGAACAGCGTCGCTGCAGCTGCCGTCGCGGTCCCGTCAAAGCCGGCGAGATGGCTGGCGCGCGCCGACAGCAGACCGGCTTCCGCGCCATGCGCGCGCCGCAAGCCGAAATCGATCAGCTGCCGCCCACCGGCCGCAATCACGCAGCGTGCCGCCCTGGAGGCAATCAGCGTCTGGAAATGCAGCAGATTGATGATGCGGCTTTCCACCAGCTGCGCTTCCCGCAATGGCGCAGAGATACGCAGAACGGGCTCATTCTCAAAGAACACGGTCCCTTCCGGCATCGCATCGACATCGCCGGTGAAGCGGAAATCCCGCAGCGATTCGATGAAGCCGGGGTCGAACAATCCGCAGGCGCGCAGCCAGGCGATGTCATCCTGGTCGAAACGCAAGCCCGACAGGTATTCCACGACTTGTTCCAGGCCCGCCGCGAGCAGGAAGTTCCTCGCCGGCGACAGCTTGCGCACGAAGAACTCGAACACTGCTCTGTCGTTCATGCCTTCGGAGAAATAGGCCTGCATCATCGTGATCTCATAGAGATCGGTGAGCAATGCGCTTTGCGTGTAGTGGGACATCTGACCGTGGGAAACGAGCGTGTCTCATGCAGGGTAGGCAGCGCCTCGCTACGCGACTTTGAGATGAGTCAACCGGCTCCGACGGCAGCTTGTCGCATCATGGCTTGTCATGGACATTGCTGCATTTGCGCGGGCGGCCGATGTCCAGCACGGCGATGGGCGTGGATTTGATGCACACAAGGCCCGGCAGGCATGGAGGGCACGAGTCGCCTCCTGCAGGATGGCACGAAGAGGCGGCGCGCCATGTGCGATCGGCCGGCATCGAGGCCGGCATATCCATTCGGGAAAGACGCAAGGCCATGGCACATTTCGATGTTTTCAATGGCGATGCGGATGGGCTCTGCGCACTCCACCAGCTCAGACTCGCCGATCCGCGCGATGCCACTCTGGTGACGGGAGTCAAGCGCGACATCGCATTGCTCGAGCGCGTTGCGGCCCGCCCCGGCGATTCCGTCACTGTGCTTGACGTCTCCCTGGAGACCAATCGCGCGGCGCTTCTGGCACTGCTCGAGCGCGGCGCCACGGTCCAATATTTCGATCACCACAGCTGCGGCCCGATTCCCCGGCATGCGAATCTGCATGCTGTCATCGATGCCATGCCGAATGTCTGTACCGGAATGCTGGTCGATCGGTATCTGGGCGGCATCCACCGCGCCTGGGCAGTGGTCGCGGCGTTCGGGGACAACATGGCGCAGGCAGCGCAAGAGCTTGCCATCACTTTGACGCTGAGAGCCGAGCAGCTTTCCGCGCTGCAGGAACTCGGCGAATGCCTGAACTACAACGCCTATGGCGATAGCGAAGCCGACCTCATCGTGCACCCGGCGCATCTCTACCATCTGCTGCATCGCCATGCCGATCCTTTCAGCTTCCTGCACGCAGAGCCTGTGCTGCAACGGCTACGCGCCCAACGCGAGCACGACCTGGAACTGGCTGGCGCAATTCCGCCCCATGCGGTTCTGTCCAGCGGAAGAATTGTCGTGCTCCCCGACGCCGCATGGGGCCGACGGGTGCGCGGCGCATATGGCAATTTCCTCGCCAATGCTCGCCCGGAAGAGGCGAGCGCGGTGCTCACGCCGAACAGGCTTGGGGGTTATACGGTAAGTGTGCGCGCTCCCCTTTCCACCATGCGCGGAGCGGCGCAACTCTGCGAGCGCTTTGCTACTGGCGGTGGAAGGGAGGCGGCGGCCGGCATCAATCATCTGCCGGCAGAAAAGATGCAAGCGTTTCTCCAGTCCTTTTCGCAAACCTTCGACACGGCTTGAAGCGCAGCGTGCTTCGCTTCAAGCCGTGTCTCCAGCCTGATGACGAGCCTGGAGTGAACCGCTGCAATCCTTCGCGGCGCTTTGGCGGAACCGGAAACCTCGGCGCAAGCCCGTGAGCTTGCGCCGCCACATCTCAGGGGATGAAGTTGGTCGTCTCCGGCAGATCCGAGGTCGGCACTTCGAAGTACGGCAGGGCGCCATCCGGATCGATGGTGTTGCGCGTGGCGAAGAAGGTAGCGATCTGGGTCTGCGCCTGCACCGCATACGGGGCGCCCGCTCCGAAGATATTGGTCAGGAAGGTATGCGGATTTTTCACCGTGTAGGCCGGATTGTCGTGTAGCGCCAGGTCGTTGCGGAACTGCGTGGCGCGGTCGGCCAGCTCGCCGGCGCGCAGTATCGCCGTGATCGTCGGGTTCGGCACGGTCTGGTCGCCGCGGGCGAACTGGAAGATCACGTCCTTCTTCGCATTGCCCTGTAGCGGCGACTTGCGGAGGTAAGGCGCATACGACACCGGATTACCGGACTGCTGGGCCCACTGATTCCAGTCGAGCACCCGCTGGATCGCCATCGCGCCGGGCACGGTGTTGATCCGGATCGGCTCGTTGCGCAGCGGGATGTTCTCGTTGAACAGCAGGGGATCGCCCGGCTTCACGTTGATCAGCGAGGGCTGTCTCGCCGCCAGCGACAGATAGGTCAGCCCGCGGAAAACGCCGAGGCGCGCCACTTCAGTGATCGAGCCGCCAGCCACGTTGGGCACGCCGGCCGCGATATCCGGCTCCACGCCGAGCAGCATCGTGCCGTAGATGCCGCCGAAGGACTGTCCCGAGTAAAAGATGCGCGAGGCGTCGAGATCGACCTTGCCGTCGCCGTCGACGTCCACGCCGGTCTTCACGGTTTGCACCAGCTGCATGATGTCGATCACGGTCTGGCGCAGGCCGTCGCGGTTGCCGAGCACCGTGTATGGCGCAGCGGCGTTCACGCCTTCGGTGGAATCGATTTTCCCGTTGCCGTCCTGGTCATAGCCGCGTCCGCCCGCCGGCAGCGAGACATTGCCGCCGGGTGCGGTGACCTGCAGCTTGCCGAGTTCTCCACCGCCATGGCCCACCACCTGGATGGACATCGTGGCGAAGCCGTATTTTGCGAAGGTCGACGCCACGGTCCAGGGCGCGCCGTACATGCTGTCAGTGAAGCCATGACCGAAGATGATCACCGGCCAGCCGCCTGCAGGCTTCGTTCCCGAAGGCAGGAACAGCTGGAACACCAGCTTGTTCATGCCCTGCGGCTTGGGTGTGTCATGCAGCGTTCCGACCGCCGGGATGAATTGGCTGGCATTCAGGTAGTTCGGCGAGTCGAAAGTGCCGTAGGCAATCTTGTCGACTGCGCCCGGGGACACCTGCAGCGCAGCCATCAGCGCAGCGCTGTTCGTGAACGATACCGGCGCGCTACCGGTCTGGCGCTGGATGGTGATGTTCGTGCCGGCCACCGGGAACACCGCGCGCACCGCATTGCCGTTGGCATCCTTGCCGATCATGAAGTCCGCGCTCGACGGGTGCTTTTTGATCGAAGCCATGATGCGGTACAGGTCGCTGCTGATGCTTTGGGTGGTGAACAGGCTCGCGGCGGCGACGTTCAGGCTGCCGGGAAAGCGCGCGCGCAGCGCATCGCGCAGCGCGCCGCGGTATTCGGCCGATTCGCGCCGGAAGTCGGCGACATCGTCGAAGAGGTTGATCGGCTTGATCTTCTTGCCGCGCAGATCGTGCACGCCGTCAGTCACAACCACCAGGTAGCGGGTGTGCTCGTTGAGCAGCTTGTCCGGCTGGAACACCAGGGTATTGGTGGCCTTGTCCCAGACGGCCTGATTGATGCCGACCTTCTCGCCTATGCCTTGAAAACTCACCGTGTCGCCGAGGTTCAGCAGGTATACGGTGTCGCTGTTGACGGTTGCGGGATCGATGGCGCCGTCGAAGGGAATCGTAATGCGCGGCTGCGTGGAAAAGCCATCCAGGGTATTGAGCACGCGGATGTCCTGGCAATCGCTGACCCTGACCGCGCAATCGGTAAGGGGAAGCTGTACCCGGCGCATCGTGTTCTGCGTGAAGTCAGTGACCGTGAAGCGGTCGCTCGGAAAGGGGCTGGCCTGAGGGTCCGACAAATCGTAGCGAACCGAAACGCCATCGGCCAGTGCCAGCGCCGGCGCGGCGGAAAAGGCAAGGAGGCACGCCAGCAGGCGGCCATTCAATTGCGGCATAGATGTCTCCGTTGATGTTTGTTATGTCGCTGCGCTGAGCCTGATGCAGCGTCGCGGATTGCGCATGGATTCCACGGACGATTTCCCTGCCCTTGCTGCGGAGCGGGATTCCTGCCGGAAGTCTTGCGCCGGGACATGGTACGTCGCGGTTCCTCGTAAATCAACAATACGTTAGAGCAAGATTTCTACGTGGAAATCAAGTACTTAGCCGACTTGTGCTTCCGAGGCCGACGCCTGTCGGACGCGCCCGGATAACTCTTGCGCCAAGCACTTTGTGGCGCTGCAAGCCATCGTTTTGTAACCGGTTTTGTAGCGATTCGGCGGTCCGATGGGTACAGCGGTGCACGAAAAGGAGAAGACGTCGATGAAGGATGTGACGCGCGATCCGGTCGAGGAAGCGCGCATGGTGGTGCCTACCATACAGGTGCTGTTTGGCTTTCAAACCATGGCGGTATTCAACAACCGCTTCGCGGGGTTGCCTGGACTCGGCATGTCTGCTTTCCCGGGCCTCAGGACGAGGCGGGATCGGACGTCGAGATACTGCAACGCGGCAAGACGATCCGCGCGCATGCACGGGCCTGTCTGCCGCGAAGGCCCCGAACTTATCGGCTTCCGCCCATGGTGCCCATGCCGCCGGTGGTGCCGCCCGGAGTCATGCCGCGCGGTGTGGCCTGGTCTGTGGGCGCGGCTTCGGCGCCGCCGGTGACGGCATTGCCGGTGCCGCTCGATGCGCCGGTCGAGCCCGACATGCCGCCAGGCATGGGCTGATCGGTCGGCCGCGTCGCGCTGCCGGACATGGTGCTGCCGCCGCTGCCGCTGCTGCCGTAAGAATGCATGCCGCCCTGCGCGCAACCTGTGATGAGCAGCACACTGGCGCATAGGCTTGCCGCCAGTTTCAATCGTCCTTGGGTCTTGTTCATTCTTGCCTCCGTTAAAGGGAATGTCGGTTGGACTGATGGCCGGGCCTGCTCGCTGATGCGACGTGCGATGCATGCCATTCCAGCCACCTCCAACATGCGCCAGTTCGCGCTGTCGAGCCGGTGTGAAATGGGACCGGCTTACCGGAAATCAAAGCTGTTTCGATTGCGGTTGCAGCCAGGCACGACATGTCGTTTCATCGCAGCGCATGCGGCATCAACGGCTTCGTCCATAAGCCGCACAAGCTGCAGGCAATGACGCGGCAAGCGCCCTCCTTAATGTCCGCTTCCATCCGGATCGCGAACCGATTCAAACAGGAACCAGGTGCGCTCTTCCGATTCATCGATCCAGTTTTCTATCAGGCTGGCAGTGGCAATGTCCTTGTTGTCGTCGCAGATGTCATGCGCGGCGCGCAGGTTGGAAACCAGGGCGCGGTTGTCGTCGCAGAGCTCGCTGAGCATGCGCGATGGTTCGACAAATTCCTCGTCATTGTCCGAGATGCGCTGCAGGCGCGAGATATGGCCGATTGAACGCAGCGTCTTGCCACCGAGCTTGCGGATGCGCTCGGCCAGCGGGTCCGTCATCGCGAACAGTTCGGTCGCCTGATCGTCGAGCAGCAGGTGATAGTCGCGGAAGTGCGGCCCGCTCATGTGCCAGTGAAAGTTCTTGGTCTTCAGATACAGCGCATAGACGTCGGCCAGCAAGGCATTGAGCGCCTCGGCGACTTCGGACGTGGCCTGCGGCCTGAGATCTGTTGGCGTGCGCAACGCGGGAGCGGCTTGGCCACCGTCGCCCGCGGACTTCTGGGATGTCTTCTGTTCCATGGTTTGCTCCTGACTGGGTGAAGTTGGCGCGTGGATGTTCGGCAAGGCCGTTTTTGCGCGCCACTATCTGAGTGCGAAACGCATCGCGTGTTCTGTGCGACGGGCACTATTTTGGTCGGGCTTACGTTGGATCATGCTCGACAATGCCGCCATGCAAAGACGCTTGCCGGCAAGCCATTTTTCCGCGCTGCCACGCACTGCTTTATGTGCGCACGCAATTGCCGTGATGCTACACAGCCGGGCGCAAGCGCCGTGGTGATAACCTCGCTTCGCATCAAGCCGCCGCATGCGGCTCGATACGCATATCAACAACAGGAGACGAGCGGCATGCGGTGGAAAACAGGGGAAGGCTGTGCAGGTGCGCTGTTGCTGGGCGCATCGCTGGCGGCAACAGCGCAGGACTTGCAGGTGCCGCAGCAATACCTGCAGACCTTCGAGCAAATCGCGGCCACGCCCGCGGTGATGAAGGCGCTGGCATTGCTGAAGGAGGACGACGCCAACACGCTGGCGGATCAGAAGGCGCTGGTAGCAATTCCCTCCCCCACGTTCAAGGAAGGCCCGCGCGCCGAGGACTATGCGCGGCGGATGAAGGAGGCGGGCCTGAACGATGTGAAGATGGACGCCGCCGGCAATGTCTGCGGCGTTCTGCCCAGCATCGGCAAGGGTCCGAAGCTGTTCATGTCGGCGCATCTGGATACGGTATTCCCGCAGCAGACCGAGCTCTCCGTCACGCAGAAGGACGGCAAGCTGTATGCGCCCGGCATTGCCGACGATGCGCGCGGTCTGGCGGCGATCCTCTCGATTGCGCGCGCCGTGCGCGGCAGCGGCCTTCGTACCGTGGGCGAGGTGTGGATGTGCGGCACGGTTGGCGAGGAAGGCCTCGGCGATCTGAAGGGCATCAAGGAAGTGTTCAGGCAACACAAGGACATCGACGGTTACATCGCGCTCGAATCGCCAACGGTGGCCAACGAGGAAATCTCCTTCCAGGCCGCGGGCAGCAATCGCTATCGCATCACTTACAAGGGACCTGGAGGCCACAGCTACCAGGCCTTCGGTCAGCCGAGCGCCATCCATGCGCTCGGACGCGCAATCGCGGGCATTGCCGAGCTGCAGACCCCGGCCACGCCCAAAACCACCTTCACGGTGGGCACCATCGCCGGCGGCACTTCGGTCAATTCCATCGCGGCCGAAGCGACGATGGACCTGGACATGCGCTCCAATGACAATGCCGAACTGCTCAAGCTGGAGAAGCAGGCCCTGCAGATTGCCCGGGACGCGGCAGCGGCCGAGAACCGGCGCTGGGGCAGCGACAAGATGAAAGTCGATATCGTACAGGTGGGCGCGCGTCCGGGCGGCTCGCCTGCGCCGGACAATCCGGTGGTCCATGCCTTATGGATGGGCGTGAAAGCCACCGGCGCTACGCCCCGGCTTGCCGGCGCGCGCAGCACGGAAGCCAATCTGCCGATCAGCCTCGGCATCCCGGCGGCGGTGGTGGGCGCAGGCGGCTATTCGCAAGGCATACACAGCCGCGACGAGTGGTTCGATCCGACCAATGCCTATCTCGGCCCGGTGAAGGCTCTGGTGGCAATGCTTGGATTGGTTGGTGTGGAGGGCGCGAGCCAGCCGCTGCTGCCCAAGCGGGCGCCGCGGGAGTGAGCCCGCCGAAGGGGGCGCATGCAGAAAGGCGGCGTCGCTCCGCGCGATAGCGGCACAGTAAGCATGCAGATTGCCGTAAGGACTACGCTTCCCGCGCGAGTCTTGACGGCAACGATGTCCCGGTCACGCTTGCAGTGCATCGCATGGGATATTCCCCGCGTCTTGCCGGTCCACTTTCCTGAGGGGACTTCCCATCATGAAGCCGGACGGCATCCTGAATATGGAATCGCAAGAACGGGTTGGAAAGAACGAGCAGCAAGGCGTCTCGGATGCCATTCAGAGCAATCTCGAGAAGGTCGAGGAATTTCAACGCCGGGAAGATGCCAAGCGCAGCGACGTGCAGAAGCTCATCGAGCGCGCCAGCATCTTCTTCAGCAGCCCGCGCTTTCTGGTGATGTTCCTGTCGACCACCGTGGCGTGGATCTGCGGCAACGTCGTCTGGCACTACAGCGGCCATCCCTATTTCGATGAGCCGCCCTTCTTCATGCTGCAAGGCGTCGTGTCCTACATCGGCGTGCTGATCACGATGGCGGTCCTGGTGCGTCAGAACCGGATGGCACAGGTTGAGGAATCGCGCGCGCATCTCGAGCTGCAGGTCAATCTGCTGGCGGAACAGAAGGCCACCAAGATCATCATGCTGCTGGAAGAACTCCGGCGCGACATGCCCGACGTCCACAATCGCCACGACGCACACGCGAAGACATTGCAGGCGATGACGAACCCGGACGATGTGCTTGCCGAGATCGAGAGCCGGCACGTGGTCTCGGGCGACAAGCGCGATGAAGACGCGACAGGAAGGCACAGCGCTCGATGAAGCACGAACTCACGGCCAATGGCGCTCGCCATCGGCGCCGCATACACGGGAAAGGAAGTCGGTATGGATCAGGAAAAGAGGGTCACATGGCTGAAGGAGCCGGCGCAGCATACCTATACGTCCGCCGAAATCTTCCTGCAGTTGATGTACAAGCCCAAAAAGGCAAAACGTCTGGTCGAGAAGCTGCGCCATGCCGGGATGAGCGAGTACGCCGCCCGCGACATCCTGCGCGCCTCCGCCACGCTGATGTCCTGGGTCAGCGCCTTCGATTGGAGCAAACAGCAGCAGGCGATCAATAGCGGCACGCCGATTTCTCCGATTCTGCTAGTGCGACAGAACGATGGCGGGCATCTGATCGTGGCCGATGGTTTTCACCGCATGTGCGCGCTGTTCGCGGAAGACCAGGACATCAAGGTGCCGTGCAAGATCGCGTGAGCGGCCGCGGCGCTCTTGTGCATACGGTCGCGCCGGCGCACCCTGCGCGAGTGCCCCGCGCCCTTGCGCCGGCCACTGCGCAAAGGAGTGCGCCATGGATGCTCCAGATACCGACAAGCGTTTCGCCGGTTCGATTCCGCTGCTGTATGAGAACTACCTGGTGCCGCTGATCTTCGAGCCCTATGCCGAAGATCTTGCGCGGCGACTCGAAGGCCGGCCACTGGCCCGTGTTCTGGAAATCGCGGCCGGCACCGGAGTCGTCACGCGCAGGCTCGCTGCGCAATTGCCTGCGAGCGTGGAGATCGTCGCCACGGATCTGAATGAAGCGATGCTCGCCCAGGCACGCGCCTCGGGCAGCGCGCGGCCCGTCACATGGCGCCAGGCCGACGCCATGTCGCTGCCTTTCGCGGATGCGAGCTTCGATGCCGTGGTGTGCCAGTTCGGTCTCATGTTCTTTCCCGACAAAGCGCGAGCGCTGGCCGAGGCGCGCCGGGTGCTCGCGCCGGGCGGCATGCTGGCATTCAATGTCTGGGATCGCATCGAGGAAAACGGGTTCGCCGCCACGGTGACGACGGCGCTGGAGGCGGTCTTTCCAACGGACCCGCCGCGCTTTCTGGCGCGCACGCCGCATGGCTATCACGCGATCCCGGCAGTGATGCGGGATATCGAGGCCGCAGGCTTTGCCGCAGCGGCGCAGTGCGACACCGTCGCAGCAGTCAGCCGCGCGCCGTCAGCGCGCGTGCCTGCGATTGCCTATTGCCAGGGTACGCCGTTGCGCAACGAGATCGAATCCCGCGGCGGAGCCACGCTGCAGGAAGCAAGCGACATCGCCGAAGCGGCCATCGCGCGCATTTATGGCAATGGCGCAGTGGCAGGCAAGATCCAGGCGCATGTCTTCGTCGTCGCGCGCTGAACGCAGGCCTGGGGACGAAACCGTCCTCAGCGACGCACCAGAAACGCGACCAGACCGCAAACGCAGGCAAAAACGAACAGCGCCAGCGCGCGCTGGCGCCAGGAATCGTCGACGGCTTCGCCGTCCAGCTGCGCACGTCCGAGGCCGGTGATCATCGGCGCGACGAGATTGTTCTTCCTGACGATCCAGTAGTACAGGATCGCCGCCACATGCAGGCCGATCAGCACATACAGCGCGGTTGCGCCGATGTCCTTGTGCAGCCAGGTGACGGTATCCGAAGTCTCCTTGGGGATGAAGCGGGCGAGCGGACCTTCGCTGGCGATGTCGTCATTGGCAAACAGCCCTGCCGATACCTGCAACAGCAGCAGCGCGAGCATTGCCAGCACTGACCAGGCGCCGAGCGGATTGTGGCCGTTGCGCTGCCATTGCCCTTTGAGGTAAGCGCGGATTGCGCCGGGACCGCGCACGAAATGCCCGAAGCGCGCGGTCGCGCCGCCGATGAATCCCCAGACCAGGCGAAACAGCAGCAGCGCAAGCACGCCGTAACCGGCAAGGAAATGCGTTTCCATCGCGTTGCCGCCGATCTGGCCGGTGACGATCAGCAAGATGACCAGCGCCGCAAGCGCCCAGTGAAACAGGCGCAGCGGCAGATCCCAGATGCGGATGTGGTTCATGAGATTTCCGGAGAGCGCCGCCAAATGCGGACGGCGCAATGCGATTACTTGTTGCGGAAGTTGTCGTGGCAGGCCTTGCAGGTCTGCGCGGTGGCGCCGAAGGAGGCCTTGATCGCGGCTAGATCGCCCGAGCGCGCGGCGGCGCTGAGCTTCACGGTTTCCGCCTGCATCTTCTCGGCGCCGGCCTTGAACTTGTCGGCCTCACTCCAGACTTCCGGTTTGGCCTTGGAAGCGGGCGTGGCGGAATTCGGCGTGAATGCATGCCAGGGCAGCTTGGCCAGGGTTTCGATGACGGCGGCATCCTGCTCCACCGACAGCTTGTCGTAGGGCTTCTCGCCCTTGACCACGGCGCCGATGCTCGCAAAATGCGCGCCCATGACGGTAAAGGCGCCCTGGCGATACTTGACCGCGGCATCCGCGTTCTGGAATTGAGCGTAAGAAGACAACGGCGCAGCAATGGCGACAGCGGCAAATGCCGTGGCGATGGCGAATTTCATCGGTTTCCCTTTGGTGTTTGTTAGGACGGGTTCAGAACAACGGCATGAAGGTTGCGGCGGGAGCGATGATAAGGGTGCCGTTTCATCAACGCAATAACTACTGGCAGTGCGGCATGAAAGCTTGCGCCGCGTAGTCCCATGAGCACTGCCCCTGCGCGGCATCCGCCTTGCGACCGGCACGACCGGAAGAACAACGTCTGGAGGGCCAGGTCTTCTGGCAATTTACCGCTGATCCTCAATTCTTTACCGTTCGTCGGCGACTCGATGTCGGGGATTTTAATTTCCATGTGGAAATTAAGCCGGGTGCTATGCTGTGCATTAATTTCCACAAGGAAATTTAATCCCGACTCCAAGACATCAGAATGTTCCGCACTCGTAAATCTTCCCTGACGCTGGGCAGCCTGCTCGCCGCCTTTTTCGTCCTTGCCGCCCCATCCGTTGAAGCCCGTATCCTGTCGGTCGGCCCCGGCAAGACTTTCTCGGTTCCCTGCCACGCCTTCACCGCTTCCGTCGATGGCGACACCGTGGAAATCGATGCCGCCGGCACTTATTCCGGCGATACCTGCACGCTCTACTCCAGCAACCTGATCATCCGCGGTGTGAATGGGCGGCCGAAGATCGACGCGGCCGGACGCTATTCACAGGGCAAGGGTACCTGGGTGGTGGCGGGCAACAACGTCACGATTGAAAACGTCGAAATGATGGGCGCCGCGGTGCCTGACCGTAACGGCGCGGCGGTACGGCTCGACGGTCGCGACCTGACCCTGCGCAAGGTCTATTTCCACCACAACGAAAATGGCCTGCTGACCGCCAACGACTACGTCACCAACCTCGTCATCGAGAATTCCGAGTTCGCCTTCAACGGCGATGGCAGCGGCTACAGCCATAACCTGTATGTCGGCCACGTCAACAGTCTCGTGTTTCGGGGCAATTATTCGCACGATGCCAATGTCGGCCATGACCTGAAGACCCGCGCGCAGACCAACACCATCGCCTACAACCGCTTTTCCAGCACCGAAGGCGGCCGGCCCAGCTACGAGATCGATATCCCGAACGCCGGCACGTCCTACGTGATCGGCAACATCATCCAGCAGCCGGCGGGCAATTCGAACCCGAACATCCTGGCCTATGGCGAAGAAGGCGCGTCCAACAATGGACAGGACCTGTACGTCGTCAACAACACCTTCCTGAACGACGACAGCTCGAACGGCGCCTTCATCATGGTCGGCGGCAGCGTTTCCACGCCGGCCCTGGTGCAGAACAACATCTTCGCCGGCACCGGCAACGCCATCTCGCAATGGAATGCGATCGACCGCAACAATTACCGCGGCACCTCGCCGGCCTTCGTTGACCGCAACGGCTGGGACCTGCGTCCGACCGCCGGTTCGCCGCTGGCCAACGCCGGCGCCGCCGCCGACAATGCGCCATCCGGCGTGTCGCTGGTGGCATCGCTGCAGTACGCACACATCGCCGGCACCGCTTCGCGTCCGAACGATGGCGCCATCGATATCGGCGCCTACGAAGCGGCCACGGCGACGAGTACGCAAAACCCCGATTCGACGTCGTCGAATCCGGTGAGCACCACCTCGCCGTTCACAAGCACCGCACCGGTGACGAGTTCGCCGACTGACACCAGCACCAACTGGGTGCCGTGCGCCAATGAATGGGGCGTGTGCAATTTCTCCGGCACGCGACAGGTGCGCTTCGGCGTCAATGGCCAGTATGTCTACAAGACTGTGACCGGCCCGGTGTCCTGCACCAATGATGTATTCGGCGACCCGGCCGTGGGCTATGCGAAGAACTGCGCGTATGCCGTTGTGACATCTTCGCTGTCCTCGGAAACGCCGACGGCCAACGCCAACTGGACCTTCTGCGCCAATGAATGGGCTTCCTGCAATTTCACCGGCTCGGCCCAGGTACGCTTCGGCGCCAACGGCCAGTATGTGTACAAGACCGTGACCGGCCCGGTGTCCTGCACCAATGATGTGTTCGGCGATCCGGCTGTCGGCGTGGCGAAGAATTGCTCCTACGCCCCGGTCCAATCCACGGTCTCCTGGACCGGATGCGCCAGCGAAAGCGGCATCTGCAGCTTCTCGGGCGCTATGCGGGTGCGCTACGGCGCCAACGGCAGCTATGTCTACCAGGTTGCCACCGGCTCCATCGGCTGCAACAACGCTATCTTCGGCGACCCGGTCTATGGCATCGCCAAGTCCTGCGACTATGCGCCGCTGGACTCGGTCACCAATACCAGCCTTGACGCCACCATGCCGGCAATCACGGTCACGCCGAGCGTGACCTGGGCGGATTGCTCGGCGCAGTGGAGCTTCTGCGGCTTCTCGGGCACGCGCCAGGTGCGCTATGGCGTGCCGGGCAAGTATGTCTACAAGAGCTTCAGCAACGGCGTAGCTTGCACCAACGACATGTTCGGCGACCCGGCAGTGGGCGACACCACCAAGTCCTGCGCCTACGCGATGTAGTCGCTTCGAGCAAAATGCGGGCGCGGCGGGTTCGGGGATCCGCCGCGCCTTTTTCATAATGCGAACCAACCATTCACATCATGAATGGTGCGTATCGGAAATGGAAATTGGTCACCGTGCGGTCAACGCCCTAAGATTCATGCATCGATCATCCACGATCATTCATTCAAGGCAGATGACATGAACACTTCCACCACTCAGCAGTTCACCCCGGCCTACGGCGTTGCCAGCGAAGAGAAGAAGTCGATCTGGCGCCGTATCTTCGATGCATGGGTCCGTTCCCACGAAGCTCGCCTCGGCCCGAACGGCATTCCCTTCCTCGATCTGTAATCCGGTTCGCCTGCATCGCTGCACGAATACCGCGGCCTCATCAAACGCAAAGCCCTGCGTCTCATGCGAGACGCAGGGCTTTGTAGCTTGTGGACCGGCCGTGCTCAGGCGTTATTCACATGCAACCGCACATCGATGTTGTTGCGCGTCGCATTCGAATACGGGCACACGATGTGCGCCTTGTTCACCAGTTCCTGCAGCTGCGACTGGTCCATGCCAGGCGCGCGGATGGTGAGATCGACCTCGATGCCGAAACCGGTCGGAATCGCGCCGATGCCGACTTCGCCGGTGACGGTCAACTCCTTCGGCAACTGCACCTTCTGCTGGCCGGCGACATATTTCAGCGCGCCGAGAAAACAGGCCGAATAACCGGCCGCGAACAGCTGCTCCGGGTTGGTGCCGCCGCCACTACCTCCCATTTCCTTCGGCGTAGTCAGCTTCAGATCGAGCACGCCGTCCGAACTCCTGGATGTTCCTTCGCGCCCGCCGGAAGACTCGGCCTTGGCCCGATACAGGACTTTTTCAATACTCATTGCTTTCTCCTGGTGGATGCAGCGAGGCTTCCCCGCCGCGATGCTGCCGCACGCCCGCTATAACATGGGGTAATCGATGTAGCCATGCGCATCGCCGCCATAGAAGGTCTGCGGATCGGGCTTGTTCAGCGGCGCATTCCTGCGGAAGCGTTCCGGCAGATCCGGGTTGGCGATGAACAGCTGGCCGAAGGCGACCAAATCGGCCAGTCCTTCGGCCAGCACCGCATTGGCGCGTTCCTTGGTATAGCCCCCGGCGACGATCAGCGTGCCCGGATACATGGGCCGGAAGGTGCGCGCCGACAGATCCGGCTGCGCATGCTCGCCCTGCTGCGGCGTTGGCTCGATCAGGTGCAGGTACGCCAGCTTCTGCTGCGCCAGCCGCTTGATCACATGGCTGAAGGTGGACAGCGGATCGCTGTCGAACATGTCGTTGAAGCTGCCGCCCGGCGACAGTCTCACGCCGACGCGATCGCTGCCCCAGACGCCGCAGACCGCTTCCAGCGTTTCGAACAGCAATCGCTCGCGGTTCGACACGCTGCCGCCGTACGCATCCTGGCGCTGATTGGTGCCGTCCTCGAGAAACTGGTCGAGCAGATAACCGTTGGCGCCATGCACTTCCACGCCGTCGAAGCCGGCCAGCCGGGCGAACTCGGCGGCCTGGCGGAACTCATCGACGATGCCGGGAAGCTCTTCGGTATTGAGCGCGCGCGGCGTCGGTATCGGCTGCAGGCCTTCGCTGGTATAGGTCTGCACGCCACGCGGCGCAATTGCCGATGGCGCCACCGGCAGCTCGCCGTTGCGAAACACCGGATGCGAAATGCGGCCCACATGCCAGAGCTGCACGAAGATCAGGCCGTTCTGCGCATGCACCGCGTCAGTGACTTCCTTCCAGGCACGCGCCTGCGCCTCGTTATGCAGCCCAGGCGTGCTGATGTAACCCTGTCCGCCCGCGCCCGCCTGCGTGGCTTCGGTAACGATCAGGCCGGCGCCGGCGCGCTGGCTGTAATAGGTCGCCGCCATCGCCGACGGCAGATTGCCTTCGCGCGCGCGGCTGCGCGTCAATGGCGCCATCACCATACGGTTCTTCAGCTCCAGGTGTCCGAGCCGGTACGGCGAAAGTATGTCGTTGTTTGCTGCCAATTCCATGCGCTTTCTCCATGTGGTACCGCAGCAGTGACACCTGCCCTCAGGAGCCGCGGAATATGCGATGGACTGCGCCCGGCCCGAAGGGTTCCGAACGCGCCGCCACGGAAAAGCCTGTCATTCCGACGTCACGCGCCTGCCCTACCGTCCGCATTTCCTGCCAACAGTCATCGGAGAACGGGATACAGGCGCTCCACATCGATGCACGCACGGTTGGTTCGCTTCATGGTGACGCAGGGTGCGCAGCTTCAGACCGATGTCCCTCGCGAGTTTGTCGATGTCCATGTTCCCCGTATAAGTGAAGAAGCTTGAAGCCCGGCATCAAGCCAGGATAGGACGCACAAGCACATTGCGCCGACCGCTCCAGAAAACAGCACATTCGCCCCACTTCGGCGCGCCGATTGGCGTTGCCGCATAAGAAGGCGAATCTTATTTGTCGCTGGCGCAGTATCTGCTTATAGTTTTTGCAAGAGGCCGCATGGCCGTTGCGTCATCAAACGCGGCGACGGCGCGGCGCCATATCGACGCAAGAGGAGGTAGGAACGGATGGGAGCCTCGGTGTTGCTGGACTTGCTGGGCGGGGTATCGCTGCTGCTGTGGGGATTGCACATGGTACAGAGCGGCATCCTGCGCGCCTTCGGCCCCCGCATCAAGGACTGGCTCGGCCGCTTGCTCAGGCGGCGACTGAACGCGCTTGCCGCCGGCATCGGCGTCACCCTCTTCCTGCAGAGCAGCACCGCCACGGCGCTGATGCTGTCCTCGTTCTCGGCGAACGGCTTTGTCGAGCTGGCGCCGGCGATCGCCGTCATGCTCGGCGCCAATATCGGCAGCACGCTCACGGTGCAGCTGCTCTCCTTCGATTCCTCATTCGCCGCGCCGCTGCTGCTGTTTGCCGGCGTGATCGCCTTCAAGCGCGGGCAGCGCACCATCACCCGCGACCTCGGCCGCGTCGCCATCGGCCTGGGGCTGATGCTGCTGTCGCTGCATATCCTGCTGTCCAGCCTCGCGCCCGCGGACAACGTGCCGGCGATGCGCGAGATCCTGCGCTTTCTCACGCGCGAGCCGGTATTGACGCTGGCGCTCGGCGCCGCGCTGGCCTGGGTTGCGCATTCGAGCGTGACCACGGTGCTCCTGGCAATGTCGCTGGCCTATTCGAACTTCATCACGCTGGAAGCAGCGATGGCGCTGGTGCTTGGCGCCAATCTCGGCAGCGCCATCAATCCCTTGCTGGAAGGCGCGAGCGGCGGCAATCCGGCGCATCGGCGCCTGCCGGTGGCCAATGTGATTACCCGCCTCGTCGGCTGCATGCTGTTCCTGCCGCTGATACCGGCGCTGGCGCAATGGCTGTCCGACATCGCGCCCAACTACGGCACGGTGCGCCTGGTCGCTGATTTCCATACCGGCTTCAATGTGGCGCTGGCCCTGCTGTTCCTGCTGCCGCTGCGTCCCTTTGCCGCGCTGCTCGAACGCGTGCTGCCGGATGTGAAGCAGGGCAATGATCCGGGCACGCCGCTCTATCTCGACGAAAGCGTGATCGACATGCCGGCCATTGCGCTGGCCTGCGCCGCGCGGGAAACCCTGCACATGGGCGACATCATCGAAACCATGCTGCGCCAAGGCATGCAGGCGCTGCTGGCCAATGACCGCAAGCTCGCTGCCGAGGTATCGCGGCTGGACAATGCGGCCGACCGGCTGCATGAAGCGATCAAGCTGTACCTGGTCAAGCTCACCCGCGGCAGCCTGGAGGAATCCGAGGGTCGACGAGCGATGGAGATCATGGCCTTCTCGGTGAACCTCGAGCATATCGGCGACATCATCGACAGGAACCTGATGGAGCTCGCCAACAAGAAGATCAAGCGCCATCTGCAGTTCTCCATCGAAGGCCGCGCCGAACTGGAAGAACTGCATCGCCTCACGATCGACAACCTGAAGGTTGCCTTCAGCATCTTTCTGTCCGGCGATGTGCGCCTGGCCCGGCAACTGCTGCAGGAAAAGACCCGCATCCGCGAACTCGAAATGACCGCTGCCGAAAGCCACATCGCGCGGCTGCGCGAGGGGCGGCAGCAGAGCATCGAGACCAGCTCGCTGCACCTGGATGTGCTGCGCGATCTCAAACGCATCCACTCGCACATCTGCGCGTCGGCCTATCCGGCGCTGGACGCCGCCGGCGAGCTCAATCCGAGCCGGCTCAAGGAACGCCTGGAAGCGAAGGTTCGTGAAGAAGATGGCTTCCAGGGCAAGCTGTACCACGCGCCTTGAGCGGCGTTGAGCGGCCTTGCGCGGCCCTGATCGGTCCTGGACACATGCCGGCGCGACCGCACGATTGCGCGACGGCAGGCGCGTAGCGCATGCATTGCCCCGGCGCAAGCGCAGCCCCGGTCGGGAAACTGAGCTACCAGCTTGCGCTTCGAATGCTGCACGTCAATGCCTGCGCACCGGTTTTTGTTAATGTCGCCAGGCTAAGGACCTCACATTCGGGCCGTGCGGCAGCCTGCTTGCAGTTTCAGGCAGCGGATAGCGGGCTACATGCCGCTCGCGCCCCTATTTCCCCAGGATTTGCATGCAATCGTTGAGAGACATGCCAGCCCAGCAACGGCTGCGCCTGTTCGTAGAACAAGCCAAGGATTACGGCATCATCATCCTCGACGAAGCCGGCATGATCCTCGACTGGTCGGTTGGCGCACTGCAGCTGACCGGCTGGACTGCCGAGGAAGCCATCGGCCAGCCGGGCGCGATCATCTTCACCCCGGAAGACCAGGCCGCGCGCATGCCGGAACGCGAATTGGAGACGGCCCGGCGCGAGGGCCAGGCACCGGATGTGCGCTGGCATCTGCGCAAGGACGGCAGCCGCTTCTTCGTCGACGGCACTACCTTCGCCGTGTACAACGACACCGGCCTGGCGATCGGTTTCGGCAAGATCCTCATCGACATCACGCAGCGCAAGCGACTGGCCGAGGAATCCGAATGGCAGGCCAGCCTGCTGGAGCTGTCCCATGACGCCGTGATTGCCTGGGATTACGCCAGCGGCGGCATCGTCTACTGGAACCGCGCGGCCGAGGCGCTTTACGGTTATGCGGCGAGCGAGGCGATCGGGCATTCCTGCTCCGGGCTGCTGAAAGCGCGGTTCCCGGAGAGTCATGAAGCCTGCCGCGCCGCGCTGTCGCGCCATGGGGAATGGCAGGGCCTGTTGAGCCATGCCACCCGCGCCGGCCGCCGCATCCGGGTCGACAGCCGCATGGTGCTGCGCAGCGACCGCAGCGGGCAGCCCATCGTGCTGGAAGCCAATCGCGACGTCACCGCCGAGCTGCATGCGCAGGAACGCCTGCAGCAGAGCGAGGAACGCTTTCGCTCGCTGGTCACCGCGACTACGCAAATCGTCTGGCTTGCCGGTGCCGACGGCCGCAGCAGCACCGATTCGCCATCGTGGCAGCGCTTTACCGGACAAAGCTGGGAACAGTGCCGTGATTACGGATGGCTAGACGCGCTGCCGGCGGAAGAACGCGCGCGGGTCGCCACGTTGTGGCGGCAATGCATCGCAGAGCGCCGGGTCTATGAAAACGAGCACGAGGTGCGTCGTCATGACGGCCAGTACCGCTGGATGGCGGTGCGCGGCGTGCCCATCGTCGACGCCGACGGCTCGGTACGCGAATGGATAGGCACCGCGACCGACATCACCGAGCGCAAGCGCAACGAACTGGCGCTATACGAAGCGCGCATGCGGCTGGAAGCCACGCTCAACGCCGCTGAGGTCGCCACCTGGATTTACGACATCCCGGCTAACCGCGTCATCGCCGACCGCAACCTTCAGACCCTGTTCGGCGTATCGACCGCAGCAGCGGATGGCGGCGTGCCGCTGGAAGCCTTCACGCGCGCCATTCATCCGGATGATCTGGCCGAAGTGAATCGCCGGCTCGACGAAGCGATCCGCAGCGGCTCCTCTTATGAAGCGGCCTACCGTGTGCGGCGCGCCGACGGCGCATGGCGCCATGTGATTGCCCGCGGCAGGGCCGAATACGCCACTGACGGCCGCGCGTTGCGCCTGCCGGGTGTCGTGCTCGACGTGAGCGAGCAAAGGCGCGTCGAGCAGCGCCTGCGTTCCAGTGAAGAGCGCTTCCGCAGCCTGATCACGTCGATGGACGAAGCGTATTGCACCATCGAGGTCATTGCGGATGACATGGGGCGTCCGCTTGATTACAGGTTCCTGGAGACCAATCCCGCCTTCGAGCTGCAGAGCGGACTCTCCAATGCGCCGGGCAAGACCATCACCGACCTGGTGCCCACCATCGAGCGGCACTGGATCGAGCTGTATGGCCGGGTCGCCGCCACCGGCGAGCCGATACGCACGGTGCAGCATGCCGCTTCGATGGGCCGCTGGTTCGACGTCTACGCCACCCGCCTTGGCGGCAGCGACAGCCGCAGCGTTGCCCTGCTGTTCAAGGACATCACCGCGCAAAAGCGCGCGCAGGATGCGCTGCGCCAGCTTGCCGCCGACCTGTCGCGCGCCAATCACCGGCAAAGCGAATTCCTGGCCACGCTCGCACACGAACTGCGCAATCCGCTGGCGCCGATCCGCACCGGCCTGGATCTGATGGCGGTCAGCGAAGGCAAGCCGGAAACCATCGTCCGCATGCGCGACATGATCGGCCGCCAGGTTGACCACCTGGTGCACCTGGTCGACGACCTGCTCGATGTCGCGCGCATCAGCAGCGGAAAGATCCAGCTCAGGAAAGCGCCAGTGCAGATCGCGGAGATCATCGCGCATGCGGCCGAAGCCAGCATGCCCGTCATCGAAGCCAAGCATCATGCGCTCGTCGTTGACGTTCCCGACGAAGCGCTGTGGCTGAACGCCGACCAGAACCGCATCGTGCAGGTAATCAGCAACCTGTTGACGAATGCAGCGAAATACACGCCCGACGGCGGCCATATTGCGCTCACGGTGCGGCAAGAGGAGCAGGAAGCAGTCATCTCGGTGAGCGACAACGGCATGGGTATTCCACCCAGCGATCTTGGCACGCTCTTCGAAATCTTTACCCAGGTCGGACGCAACATGCATCAGGCACAGGGCGGGCTCGGTATCGGGCTCTCCCTGGTGCGGCAGCTCACCGAAAAGCATGGCGGCAGCGTCTCGGCCGCAAGCGCCGGGCCGGGCCAGGGCAGCGTATTCACAGTGCGGCTGCCGCTGGCGCCGGGCGGCCATATCGATACGCAGCCAAGGCACGATGCCTATCCCGCTCAGGAACGACAGATGCGCATCCTTCTGGCCGACGATAATCGCGATGCCGCGGCCACCATCGCTGAGTTGCTGCGCGCGATGGGCCATACCGTAGAAGTGGTGAACGACGGCCAGCAGGCGCTCGGTAGCCTGCAGCGCTTCGATCCCGACATCGCCCTGGTCGATATCGGCATGCCGGTCATGAACGGTTATGAATTTGCCCGCGCCGCGCGGGCATTGCAGCGGGAAGAGAAAACGATACTGGTCGCCTTGACCGGCTGGGGCGATGCCGATGCACGCAAGCGCTCGCGCGAAGCCGGGTTCGACCACCATCTGACCAAGCCGATCGACATCGCCATGCTCAGGAGCCTGCTGAGCGGCTAAGCGGCTGAGCGCAGCGCGGTCGCAACTTACTGCGGTATCTCCACGTGCCCGCCGAAGCCGAAGCGCATCGCCGACAGCAGCCGGTCGGCATAGGTGTGCTGCGACTGCGAGCGAAAGCGCGCGAACAGCGCGGTGGCCAGCACCGGCACCGGCACGCCCTGCTCCACCGCGGCGTCGATGGTCCAGCGGCCTTCGCCGCTGTCGGCAACCGCGCCGCTGAAGCGGTCCAGCTTGACGTCGCCGGCCAGGGCAAGCGCGATCAGGTCCAGCAGCCACGACGATACCACGCTGCCGCGCCGCCAGACCTCGGCGATATCGACGAGATTGAGATCAAAACGGTGGCCGCCGGGCAAGCCTTCCTTGGCCTTGGTGCGCAGGATGTCGAAGCCCTCGGCATAAGCCTGCATCAAACCGTATTCGATGCCGTTGTGCACCATCTTCACGAAGTGACCGGCGCCGACCGGGCCGGCATGGATATAGCCGCGCTCGGCCCTATCGTCCGGCGCATTGCGGCCCCTGGTGCGCTCGATGGCGCCGTAGCCCGGGGACAGCGTCTGGAAGACCGGCTCGAGCCGCTCGAAGATTGCGGCCTCGGCGCCGACCATCATGCAATAGCCGCGCTCCAGGCCCCACACGCCGCCCGAAGTGCCGACGTCGACATAATGAATGCCCTTCTGCGCCAGGCCCTCAGCGCGGCGCACATCGTCCTTGTAGAAGGTGTTGCCGCCGTCGATGATCACATCGTCCGCGGCCAGCAGCGCGCCGAGCACGGCGATGGTTTCCTCGGTCGGGGCGCCGGCCGGCAGCATCACCCACACCACGCGCGGCTGCGGCAGCGCGGCGACCAGGGCTTCCAGGCTTTGCGCGCCGCCGGCGCCCTCGGCAGCCAGGGCCGCGACCGCTTCGGCATTGCGGTCGTAGGCCAGCACGCCGTGCTTGCCGCGCAGCAGACGCCGCACGATGTTGCCGCCCATGCGGCCGAGACCGACGATACCGATCTGCATGACTGTGTCCTTTCAGGATGCGTTGAGAATGAGGTCCGCGACGCGCACGACGATCCCGCGCATCCCGGCCCTGCGGAAATAGGGCAATACTTTTTAGAAGCATGCCGGCGCGGAAGTTCCTGCCCCTTCGGTCTTTTGTTGATGAGGTACATGCCGCGGGCGACGGGCAGTCGATAGCAGGGAGATGGAAAGGGAAAGGCGGCGCATGCGCCGCTGCGTGAAGCGGGTTCAGCGCCGCTGCAGCCGCACCATCAGGTCCACCGGCGCAAGCGTAAACGACAGCCGTTCCCGCACCGCGCCGCCGCCGCCGCGCGCGCCGGCGTCGACGATATCGAAGCCGCGCAGCAGCATCGCCATGAACATCTTCATTTCCTCCAGCGCCAGGTAGCGGCCCGGGCAGATGCGCGGGCCGGCGCCGAAGGGAATCGAGGTTTTGCGCCTGTCGCCGTTCGCGGCGTCGCCGAGCCAGCGACCGGGGTCGAATTCGCCGGCATGCGCGAAGTGACGCTCGTCCAGTGGCGCCACGCGGGTCAGCAGCATCACCGATGCGCCGCGCGGCACGGCGATGTCGCCGATCACGCTGTCGCGCCTGGCTTCGCAGGCGATCACGGGTCCGACCGGTTTCATGCGCATCGCTTCCTGTAGGCAGGCATCGACGATTTCCAGGCCAGCCAGCTGCTCGTGCGATTGCGGTAGCGCGTGCCCGCCGAGGGCGGTGTCGACCTCGGCGCGTGCCGCGTCCAGCCAGCGCGGCGAATGATGCAGCAGCAGGATGAGCCAGGCCAGCGTGTGCGCGGTCGTGTCTTCGCCGGCCAGCAGCATCGTCACCACGTTGCCGGCGAGCTCGGTTTCGGTCAGCGCGCCGGCCTCTTCATCGCGGGCGGCGAGCATCGCTTCGAGCAGGCTCTGCGGCTGCGCGAAGCGCCATGGCTCGGCCGCCATGCGCGCGCGGGCCGCGCGGAGGAAGCCGGACACCGCCTCGGCCACCGCCCGCAGGTCGCGTTCGAGCTGGCGGTCTTCCTTGAAGCGGATCCAGCGCCAGTACGGCACGACCGCGAACAGCCGCTTCTGCAGCATGCGAAAAATATCCTGCAGATGGCGCTGGATGATGGCGCCGTCGTTTTCTATCGTGTTGATGTCGCTGCCAAAAGCCAGGCCGGCGGTGATATCGACGGTGTAGCGCATCAGTTCCGGTTCAAGCTCGAATGGCGCATCCTGTGCCGCCAGCCGCTCCCAGCGTCGCGACAGTCGGCCGGCGGCGGTGGCCAGCGACGGAAAATACGCCTTCACATGCGCGGGATTGAAGGCCGACATGATCAGCGGCCGCTGTCGCCTCCACTGCGCGCCATTGGCCGCGAACAGTCCGCCCGCGCCCATTTCGCGGCATGCCGCTTCGAGACGGCTGGTGCGGGAAAAGCCTTCCGGCCTGTCCTTGAGCACCTGCGCGATATCGTCGGCATTGGCGGTGACGAGGAAGCGGCGCGGACCGAAGGCCACGCGGAAGCGCTCGCCGTACTGGCGGCACCAGTCTTCCAGCTGCGCATGCAGCCGCGGCTGATCAATCTGCAGCGCATTGCCCAGCAGCGGCATGCCGCGCGGTCCGGGGAGGTCGCGTATGGCGCGCAGACGCGCGCGCTCAGCCGGTGCCGGTACGCTGTTCATGTTCGTCTCCTCACTGATCCGCTGCGATGACGCGAAACACTATGCGCGTTGGCGCCTGAACCGGATTGAGGCGGAACAAGCGTCGCCGGCTCGTCGCTCCACCCGAAATGGCTGCGGGAAATGCTATGGAAACTGGTACAATTCTTACCTTATGGCAAGCGCGCGCGAATCATTTCCCCCGCCGCGCGCCTCCGCCTCCGGTCGCAGGGGAAACCTACTGTCGCAGCGCATGGATCCGCATTCCTTCATCCTCATTTCCGCGGCCTTCGGCGTACTGTGCGCCTTCGTATTTCTGGCGCTGCGCTCCGGCTTTCCGCGCGACATTGCCGGCCTGGCGCGCTGGGGCTGGAGCTGCGCGCTGATGGCAGGGGCGGCGCTGCTGTTTGCGCTGCAAGGCAAAGCGCCCATGTTCATTTCCAGCTTCGTGCCGAATCTTGCCGTTGCCGCCGGCGTGGCCGGCCTGCGCGGCAGCGTGCGCCGCTTCGCGGGCAAGACTGCAGGCGACGCCTGGCCGGCGGCGCTCATCATCCTGTGCGCGGCGGGTCTGATCGTCGCAACGCTGGTTTATGAAGATTTCCGCCTGCGCGTGCTGATCATGAGTGGCGCGCTGGCCCTGCTGTTTGCGTCGTCCGCGTTCGAGGTCTGGCGCGTGCCGGCGCGGGCATTCGCCGAGCGCTACACCGCCGCCATCTTCGGCGCCACCGCCGCGATGATGCTGACGCGCTTCGCCGCGGCGCTGGGTTGTGGCGATGCTTCGCGCGCGGCGCTGTGCGCCGATGTGGCTGTGCTGCACATGGTCTACATGGCGACGTTTTCCTTTTCCATCGTCGCGCTCAGCCTGGGCTTTCTGCTGATGGTCAACCGCGCGCTGCAGACGCGGCTGGAATCGCTGGCCAGCCGCGATCAGCTCAGCGGCGCCTATCGCCGCGAAGCCTTTCTCGCCCTGCTGGACCGTGAATTGATAGGGGAGCGCGCCGCGCAGCGGCCCTTGTGCCTGCTGATGATGGACCTCGACAACTTCAAAGCCATCAACGACTGCCACGGTCACCTTGTCGGCGACCGGGTGATCCGCGATTTCTCGGAAAAGGTGAAATCCGTGCTGCGCCGCGACGACCTGGTCGGCCGCTACGGCGGCGAGGAATTCCTGGTGCTGTTTCCCGATACGCCGCCCGATGATGCGCAGGCGATCGCGCAGCGCATTCTGCAGGCGGCGCGGCGAGGCAGTGTCGGGCTTCCCGCCTACACCGTTTCCATCGGCATGGCGATCCTGGAAGGCGGCGGCATCGACGCCGCCGCAGTCATTGATGCTGCGGACGGGGCGCTGTATGCCGCAAAACGCTCGGGCAAGGATCGCCTGGAGCTTGTGCGGCCCGCCGGACTTTCGGTTGCGGCCTGAAGCGGCGGGCGCTAACCCTCGTGACGGAAGTCGCGCACCGGGTTCTTCGACGTCTCGGTCTTGAGCGCAGCGCGTACCCGCTCCGCCAGGTCGTTGAGCCGGAACGGCTTGGGAAGAATATTTAGCGGCCCATCGCCATCCTCAACGCCGGCACGCATGCCGGAAACGCTGGTCAGGTCGTCCATGTAACCCGTTGCGATCAGCACCGGGATATTCGGTTGCAGTTGTCGCACCTTGCGCATCAGCTGCAGGCCGTTCATGCCGCCCGGCATGATGATGTCGGTAAACAGCAGATCGACATTGCCGTAGCGCTCGAGCAGATCCAGCGCTTCCTCGCCGCTGGCCGCCGACAGCACGCGATAGCCTTGCGACTGCAGAAATGTGCCCGACAGCTCGCGGATATCCTGGCTGTCATCGACCAGCAATATCGTCTTGCGCTCCAGGATGGCTTCCACGTTCCATTCCGGGCCGTTGCCGGCACGGTTCTTTTCAATGCGGTCGGCCATGATGTCCAGCGCCGCACGGTCGGCCACCGGAAAAATCATGCGTATGGTGGTTCCCTTGCCAGGGGTGCTGTCGATTTCCAGTTGCCCATGCGACTGCTGCACGAAGCCATGCACCATCGCCAGCCCGAGGCCGGTGCCCGGGCCCTTGGTGGTGAAGAAGGGTTCGGTCGCGCGACGGGCCACTTCCGGCAGCATGCCTTCGCCTTCATCGACGATGCAGATCACCACGTACCTGCCAGGCTGCAGCCCGTGCGCCTCAACGCGATCCCGGTCCTGCAGCAGCGACGTGCCGACAATCACCTTGCCGCCATCGGGCATCGCATCGCGGGCATTGATCAGCACATTGAGCAGCGCCATTTCCAGGTGCGTCGGATCGAGCTCGCACGAGGGGATGCCGGGCTTCAGGTCCAGATGCAGATCGACCCTTTCCCCCAGCGTGCGGATCAGCATTTCGCTGAATTCGATCACCAACGCATTCAGATTCACCCGCTTGGGCTCGAGGCGCTGCTTACGGGCAAAGGTCAGCAATTGCTGCGTCAGTTTGGCGGCCTTGGTAATGGCGGACTGCGCGCGCTCGATGGCCCGGGTTGCGGCTTCGTTGCCATCGCCTATCAATTCTAGTGCCACTTCCTGGTTGCCCGAGGTGACATGCAGCAGATTGTTGAAATCATGCGCGAGGCCGGCAGTCAGCTGACCAATCGCTTCCATCTTCTGTGCCTGCAGATAGGACTGCTCGGACACGCGGCGTCGAGTGATATCGAGCTGAGAAGCGAAGTAATACAGCAGCTTGCCGCCCTGGTCGAAGATGGGGCCGATGAACAGCGCATTCCAGAATGCCTTGCCGCTGGCCTTGTAATTCAGGATATCGACCGCCACCGCACGCTGTTCCTGCAATGCGGCACGGATTTCGTCGACGGTGGCGGGATTGGTGTCCTTGCCCTGCAACATGCGGCAGTTGCGGCCGATGACCTGCTCTTCTTCATACTCGGTCAGGTCGAGAAAGGCGCGGTTGACGAAGACGATCGGATTGTCCGGCTGGTTCGGGTCGGTGACGAGCATCGGCATGCGGGTCATTTCCACCGCGGCGAAGAACACGTTGCCGCGATCGTTCAATCCAGGCTCGCTGATGAAGCTGGTCTGCCAATGCTTCATGCCCGGGTTGCCCATCGGCGAAAAGCTGTTGCCTTCCACTTCGCCGGATGCCGGAATGCCGGCACTTTGGCCATTGCCTTCGTCGTCGAGAGCCTTGTCTTTCGTGTCCTTGCCGCTGCCTATTGCCATAACCGTGGGCCTTCAAATCCTTCGGATGCCTGAACGCGCCATGTGCAGGGCGCATTCTTTATACATTTACAAAAAGCAAAATACTAACCGTTTTCGTAGAAGGCGAATGGCTTTCCACGGCGCGACATGCTGATGCGGTCAAGCTTTCCGTGCGTTTCCGCCCCGGGGTGCCGCGCGGTCCGCGCCGCGATCGACACTGGACACGGCGTCGGCAGGCGTGGTCTGGCCGGACATGTCTTTTTCGTCCGGGAATGGCGCCTGGGCCTCGACGTCTTCCACCTGGCCCGTGGCTTCGGCGATGTCGTCGGGATAGTCGTCATCATTCAGCGAGGTAGCGTTCGGGTCCTGCTGCGTTCCGGCAAGTACGTGCGGGTCGGAGCTGGCACTGGTGCCGTCGATCGGCGCATTGCCCTCGCCGGTGCCATCGGCGAGGCTGGGCTCGGTTGGCGCCGCGCCGCTGCCGCGCGGGGTGCCGTCTTCGCGCGCCATCGGAACGCGGTGTGCTTTGTATAGTGGCCGCATCGTGCTCTCCTTTCATGTCCATGCTGCCCCTGGCAAGGTCGAGGGGCGAATGGAACACAGCATAGGAAAGCGCATGCGTCAGGAACATCGGACAAAGCCCCGATTCGCTGTAGGACGCGTGTGCCATCAAGCGTCCGCTTTGCCGGGCGGGCCTGCCAACCCGTGTTTCAGGAAAGTAGGGCTTCGCCTGCGCTCCGCCCGGCCGCTCGATGATTGCAAGCAAAAACCGGGGAACCGGATTCTGTTTCAATATACTGACCATTCGCAGTTGGCAACAAAGCCACGCAGCCGCGTCACACATGCATGGCTCCTATCCCGCCAATTCATGCGCCGGCAACCGACATCACAACCGGTTGCCACCACATCCCGGGAGATTCATTGAACACACAGCGCTTGCCTCGGCGCCCTGCGCCATTTGCCCGCCTGCGCCGCAGCATGGCGCCGCTAATGGCCATCGTCCTGTTGTGCTGCGCCAACCCGGCGCTGGCGAAATACCGCGTCGAACTGGAGGCACAGGCGCCGCTGAAGAGCTTGCTGTCGGACTTCCTCGACCTGATGCGCTATCGCGATCGCGACGACATCAATGCCGACCAGCTTGAATTCATGGTTGCAACCGCCTCCGAGCAGGTGCGCGACCTGGCCGCCACCGAAGGCTATTTCTCGACGAAAACCGAGGCCACGCTCGAACGCGGCCGCGACACGCCACTGGTGCGTATCCGCGTGGAAAACGGACCGCGCACCATGGTCACGGCCACGCATATCGACGTCACCGGCCCGGCACAGCAAGACGCGCCACGGCAGGCGCAGCGCCTGGTCAACGCCTGGCCGCTGCGCCCGGGCGAACCTTTCCGCCAGGGCGACTGGACCGCCGCCAAGGAAAGCAGCCTGCGTGAACTGAACCGGCACAGCTATGCCGCCGCCAAACTCGCCAACTCGCGCGCCGACATCCATGCCGAGCGCGAAGCCGCCGAACTGTTCGCCACCTATGACAGCGGCCCGGCCTTCACGCTCGGGCCGCTAACGGTTACTGGCACGCGGCGCTATCCCGAGCGCATCGTGGCGAACGTGAACCCGCTGCAGCCGGGCGAACCCTACGACGTCGACCGCCTGCTCGAGCTGCAGCGCGCGATTCTGCGCACGCCCTACTTCAGCAATGTAGTCGTCGATATCGATCACGACCC
Source organism: Noviherbaspirillum pedocola (assembly GCF_016632335.1). GTDB lineage: Bacteria > Pseudomonadota > Gammaproteobacteria > Burkholderiales > Burkholderiaceae_D > Noviherbaspirillum_A > Noviherbaspirillum_A pedocola. The sequence goes on along the minus strand of NZ_JAEPBG010000013.1, from coordinate 5,308 downwards.
GGCGCATGCGGAGCTTGCGCCGGTCAATGTGCGCGTCACCGAATACCCGACGCAGCGCCTGCGCGGCGGTGTCGGCTATGCCACTGACACTGGCGCGCGCGTCGAGGGCCGCTACACCCATAACAATGTATTCGGCCGCGCCTGGGTGCTGGATTCGCAACTGCGCATCGAACAGCGTCGCCAGCTCGGCTCGCTCGACCTGGCCATGCCGCCCGACGCCGGTGCCTGGACCAACAGCGGCCACATCTCGAGCGACCGCACCACGCTGGAAGGCATCGACTTGCGCAGCCGCCGCATCGGCGTGCGCCGCGCGCGCAAGACCGAAAAGGATGATTACGCCTACACGCTTGAGTACTACCGCGACCGGCTGGACCAGATCGATGGCACAACGCTGCCTTCCACCATCGTCGCCGAGCCCGGCAGCCATCAGGCGCTGGTGGCCGGCTATGCCCGCACCCATCGCGCCGTGGATGACCTGGTGTTTCCACGCCGCGGCTACGTCGCCTCGTTCGAAGCCGGCGTCGCGGCGCAGGGACTCCTGACCGATCAGAGCTTCTTCCGCTTCTATGGCCGCGGCCGGCGCTATCTGCCCGTGGGCAAGCTGGACCTCGTGATTTTGCGCGGTGAACTCGGCACGGTGATTTCCAAGCCCGGCAATGCATCGATTCCGGCGTCGCTGCTGTTTCGCGCCGGCGGCACCGACTCGGTGCGGGGCTATGCGTACCAAAGCATCGGCAACGAGGTTGACGGCACCGTGTATCCGACCCGTTATCTCGCCACTGCCAGCGCCGAGTATCAGCACTGGTTCACCCGCGACTGGGGCGGCGCGGTGTTCTACGACCTCGGCCTCGCCACCGACAGCTGGAGCCACAAGAATCTCTTTCACGGCGTGGGCGTCGGCGTGCGCTGGCGCAGCCCGGTTGGCCCGGTCAATGCCGACATCGGCTACGGCATCCAGAACCACAATATCCGCCCGCATTTTTCACTCGGCGTGGCTTTCTGAAAGGCGCAAGGCATGGATGACACCACGAACGCGCCCGATAGCGTGCCCAATAACGAGCCAGATAAGCAGCAGCACGCGAAGGCGCCAAAACCGCGCAGGCGCTGGCCGCGGCGCGTTGCCGCCTCGCTGCTGCTGGCACTCATTGCGCTTGTCGCGCTCGGCTATGCGCTCCTGGCCACCGACTGGGGCACCCGCACGCTATGGCGCACGGCCCGGCATTTCGTGCCCGGCCTGTCCGGCGACATCAGCGGCAGCCTGACGCGCGGCCTGAACCTGCGAAACCTGGTCTACGACGCGGCCGGCACGCATATCGCCATCGACCGCATCTCGGGCGCCTGGCATATCGTGCGCGCGCCGCGCGGTCTGGTCATCGAGAATCTCGATGCCGGCACCGTGGACCTGACGCTGCCGCCATCGAAGAACGACAACAGCAAGACGCAACTGCCGCAGCAGATCCGGCTGCCGCTGCGGCTGCAGCTCGATAGCGCCCACATCTCGCGGCTGCGGCTGCATGACGCGGGCAAGACCACCGAGTTCACCGACATCAAGCTCGCCGCCTCCTCCGACACCGTGCATCACCGCGCGCAGGCCAGCGTCGACACGCCCTGGGGCACGGTGGCATCGACGCTGCAGCTCGACGGCAGTGCCCGGCCGTTTCCGCTCACGGGCACGATCAACTATCACGGCGACTGGGACCATGAACGCTACGTCGCCGACGCCAAACTCTCGGGTTCGCTGGAAAACCTCGGCATCGCACTGGACGCCGCCGGCGGCGCGCTTGATGCGCATGCGACGATTGCCGCCACGCCTTTCGCGCCGCTGCCGTTCCGCAGCGCGAAGCTCGCGCTGGACCATCTCGATGTGCGCCGCTTCGCGCCGGCCGCGCCGCAATCCGACCTGCAGATACGCGCCGACCTCGCGCCAGTCGGTAATGCGCCGCCGCAGGACCTGGCGCAATTGAGCGTGGCAGGCCCGCTGACGGTGCGCAACGCGATCCCGGGCCGCATCGATCAGTCGCGCCTGCCGCTGGCCTCGCTTGATGCGCAACTGTCGCTCAATGCCGAGCGCCAGCAACTGTCCGCGCTCGTAGCGAAGCTCGCAGGCGGCGCCACGCTCGAAGGCGAAGGCGAATTGCGCAAGGATGGCAGCGGCAGCGCCGTGCTGCGCGCCCGCGACCTCGATCTGCATGCGATCGATGCCGCAGTGCGGCCGACGCGGCTCAATGGCCCGATCGAGTTGGCAATGGCCAATGGCGAACAGCAGGTCCGCGTCGACCTCAAGGGCGGTCCGCTGGCGCTGGCCGCCGAGGCCAACATCGATGCGCAACAGATCCTGCTCAAGCGGGCACAACTGCGCGCCGGCGACGCGAGGCTCGATGTTTCCGGCAGCCTCGGCCGCGACGAGCGCGCGTCCTATGCCGTCAAGGCCAAGCTCGCCAGCCTGGATCCGGCGCGCTTCCTGGAGACGGTCGCGCCGCCACAGAAGCAGGGCAAGAAGGCGCCGCGCATACCGCGGGCCGATATCAACATGGACCTCGAAGCCGAAGGCGCAATGAAGCCAGAACTCGGCGCGAAGCTGCGTTTCACCATTCATGACAGCAGCTACGAAAACCTGCCGATGAGCGGCGATGGCACGCTGCAATTGCAGGGCAAGGCGATCCCGGCCGCCGATGTGCGCCTGCTCGTTGCCGGCAATCGGGTGAATCTGAACGGTGGCTTTGGCGCGCCGGGCAAAACCCTGGCTTTCGACATCGATGCGCCGGCGCTCGATCGCCTCGGCTTCGGCCTGGCCGGCCTGCTGCGCGCGCAAGGCACTGCCACGGGCAGCATCGAGCGGCCGCAAGTGCAGGCGAACCTGCAGGCCGAGCGCCTGGCCCTGGGCGAACTGGGCGTGGCGCATCTGGCCGGCAAGATCGACATGCGCGGCGTTCCCGGTGAAGACCCGAATGCGCATATCGACGTCGATGTGAATGGCCGCGCGCTGCATGCCGCCAATGTGCTTCTCAATGACTTCAGCGCCCGCATCAATGGCAGCTACGCGCGCCACGACATCGCGCTCGCCGCCAACGGCAAGCTCGCCGGCCAGCCGCTGCAGGCCGTGCTGGCGGCGCAGGGCGCGCTGCGGCAGCAGCCAAACGGCATGGCCTGGGAAGGCAAGCTGTCGAAGCTGGAAAACCGCGGCGTGCCGCAGGCGACATTGCACAGCCCGCTGGCGCTGCTGGCCGAGCCGGGGCATGTGCGCCTGGGCGCAACCCGTCTCGATGTCGAAGGCGCGCGCATCGAGCTGGCCAACGCCGATGTTGCCGTCGACGGTCCGATCCGCTCGAAGGGCAGCCTTGCCAACCTCGACATCGCGCGCATGCTGGCACTGGCGCAGCGCTTTACCGGCAAACCCTTGCCGGTGAAGTCCGACCTGGTGCTGGATGGCGAATGGGACTTCGCCCTCGGCGACTCCGCCAGCGGCGGCTTCGGCATCACCCGGCGCAGCGGCGATGTGCAGCTGCCGGTGGGCAGCGGCACCAGCCCGCTTGGCCTGCAGAGCCTGCAGCTGGCCGGCACGATGGCCGGCAATGCGCTGGCGCTGAACCTCGACGCCGGCACCGCGCGCTACGGCACCGTGCGCGGCGAAGGCCGCATCGGGCTGGTGCCCGGAGCCGGGAGGCTGGATATCAATGACAGCTCTACGCTTTCCGGCCGCGTGGTGGCAACGCTGCCCAAGCTGGCGAACCTGGCCGCCCTGACCGGCCCGCGCATCGCCCTGAACGGCAGCGTGCGGCTGGACTTGAGCGCGGCCGGCACCGTCGGCCAGCCGCTGGTATCGGGTGAAGTCTTTGGCGATGACCTGGCGCTGACGCTGTACGACCAGGGCGTGCGTCTGCACGATGGCATCGCGCGCATCAGCATCCGCGACAACATCGCCGAACTGAAGGAAGTCGTGTTCCACGGCGGCGATGGCACGCTGCGCGCCACCGGCCGTGTGCCGCTGGATGCATCAAGTCCGGACATGGCGGCGACCATCGTCGCCGACCACCTGCAGCTGCTGGCCGATCCGTCGGCGCAGCTCACGGTCTCGGGCCAGGCCAGCGTGGCGAATCTCAATGACCAGCTGCGCGTGAACGGTCGCTTCACTGTCGATCGGGGCCTGTTCAACCTGCCGGAAAAGAGCGCGCCGAAACTGTCCGACGATGTGGTGGTCTACCGTGCCGGCGACAAGCCAGACAAGCCGCCGCCGCGCGGCCAGGAAGGCGCGGGCCAGCGCGCGGCCAGCCCGTTCTCGCCCTACGTCGATGTGCAGGTCGACATGGGCAATGATTTCTGGTTCCGCGGCGCCGGCGCGAATCTGCGGCTGGCCGGCACGCTATCGATACGCAGCGCGCCCAATGAAACCCTGCAGGCCATCGGGACGGTGCGCATCGCCGAGGGCAATTACAAGGCCTTCGGCGCGGAGCTTGCGATCGAGCGCGGCATCATCAACTTCCAGGGATCGCTGACCAACCCGAACATCAATATCCTCGCGATGCGGCGCAACCAGGATGTGGCCGCCGGCGTGCAGGTCACCGGCACGGTCAACGATCCGCGCGTGACCCTGGTATCGGAGCCGAACGTGGCCGACGAGGAGAAGCTGTCATGGCTGGTCTTCGGCCATGGCGGCAGCAGCGCCGGCACCGGCGCCGACACCGCCGCCCGCGGCGCCGCGCTCGGACTGCTCAACAAGCTCGGCGGCGACAAGCTTGCCAAGGGCTTTGGCCTGGACCAGCTGTCCATCGGCACCAGCGAATACGGCGTGGCCGGCGAGCAGGTGGTCAGCCTGGGCAAGAACATCTCGGACCGGCTGGCGATCGGTTACGAGCAGAGCCTGGCTGGCGCCTCCGGCGTGGTACGGCTGACGTGGCGCATCGGGCGCTTCTGGTCGGTGGTGCTGCGCGGCGGGCAGATCGGCGGGCTGGATTTGAATTATTCCCGGCGGTTTGATCAGTTGGGGGATCTGGAGCGGACGCGGTAGGCGCGGAACAAGCTGGGTGCAGTGCCGGCTGCGTTGCGGGGATTGTGCCCCGCCGACGGCCGTATGTCGGTCGGAGGCTTAAGGCAAGGGCTGGGTTTGCAGGCGTTTTGCTTCGGCTTGAGCAGTTGCAGTTGCAGTTGCAGTTGCAGTTGCAGTTGCAGTTGCAGTGCCTTTGTAGTTGCCGTTGCTTTTAATCCCGTTGATCGCGCCGTGGCGCCGGGCCCTGAAGCGGATAAGGTGCGGCGTCTGTCTGAGCGAAGCGCAGCGTAGCGAGTTTAGCCGCACCCGCTTCAGGGTTCGGCG
>NZ_JAEPBG010000012.1 GCF_016632335.1 Noviherbaspirillum pedocola | reverse complement strand
AAGAAAAGGCGACCCGGAGATCGCGCCCCGCTGCGCGGGGTTCCCGTGTCGCCGAACCCTGAAGCGGGGCGCGGCTAAACTCGCTACGCTGCGCTTCGCTCAAACAGACGCCGCACCTTATCCGCTTCAGGGCCCGGCGCCACGGCGCGATCAACGGGATAAAAGCAACGGCAACGACAAAAGCCAACGGCAACTACAACTGCAACGGCAAAAGCCAACGGCAACTGCAACGGCAACTGCAGGCGGGCCGCGAGCACCTTGGGCTTTCTGCATCACCCCAACGCCGCGTCGTGCTCGATGCGGCGGATCAGGTATTCCTGATCGTCACCAGCTTGGACAAACCCAGCATGTTGACGTCGCGCACCGATTTCACTTCCCAGTCATAGCGCAGTATCTGTTCATCGAAGCGGAAGTCCGAGCGGAAACCTATGCGATTCGCCAAAGACCGCACCGAGCGTTCCATCAGCCACCAGAAGCGGCTGCCGCTGAAGTGGTTGACGATGACAATCGTGCCGTTCTTGCGGCAGACGCGGCGGATTTCCGCCACCAGGCGCGCCGGATCCGGCGTGACCGAGAGCACATAGGGCAGAACGACGCAGTCGAAATAGCCATCCGGGAAGTCCATCGATTCGGCGTTCATCAGCGCGAGCTGGATATTTCTGTCGGGAAGCTCGTCGGCGCGGCATTGCGCGATCTTCAGCATATCGGCCGACACATCGATGCCGACGATCTCGCATGCGCACGGATACTGCCGCAGCGTCAGTCCGGTGCCAACGCCGACTTCAAGCAGCGAGCGCGGCTGCGAAGCGCAGGCCGCCTCGGCAAGTGCGCGCCTGCCGGGCTCGAAAATCGCGCCGAACAGGCGGTCGTAAAGCGGTGCGTAAAAACGGTAGGTGCTGATGACATTGTCGACGGAAACCGGTTTCATAGAGGTATTGGGGGCTTGTCAAACTGTAATCAGAGACGTTCCCACACCGGAAAGTTCTGAACAAGCGCAGGCTTCTTGCCGATTTCGAAATCTGACGCGCGTTGGTTGCCTAGCCCGTGCGCCGCGACGCGCGCCGATCAACCGGGGAACGATGCACATAACCTTCGCGCTGCGCGTCTGTGCCCGCCAGCGGCACCTGCACCGACACGGTGACGCCTTCCTCGGGCGCGCTGCTGATGTCGAGTTCGCCGCCCAGCGACATGATCCGCTCGCGCATGCCGCGCAGACCGAAGGAGCCCGGCTTGTGCGCGTCGGTGGACATGCCCAGGCCATTGTCGGCGATGCGCATGAGCAGCTTGCCATCTTCAAGCTTCAGGCGCACCTCGACACGGCTTGCGCCGGAGTGGCGGCTGACATTGGTCAACGACTCCTGCAATACCCGGAACAGCGCGGTGGCATGGGAGTCCGGCAGGTCGATATCAGGGAAATTGGCCAGCAGCCTGGAATCGATCCCGGTTTTCTGCGTGAAGTCATTGAGCTGCCATTCGGCCGCCGCATGCAGGCCGAGATCGAGCACCGCGGGACGCAGATCGTTGATGATCGCGCGCACGCTGTGCACCAGGTTGCCGATGGTGGTTTGCATGCCGTCGAGCTGAGACACCAGCGCCGGATTGCCGGCCTGGCTGGCCTGCAGAATGGACAGGTCGATGCGCAGCGCCAGCAGTTGCTGGCCGAGATCGTCGTGAATTTCCTGGGCGATGCGTTTACGTTCTTCTTCGCGCACGACTTCCTGGTGTTCGGCCAGTTCGCGCACCGAGAGCGCCGACTGGCGCAGCGCGTTTTCCATGTCGCGGTGCCAGGTGATGTCTTCATGCACGATCAGAAAGCGCGGCGGATCAAGAGGCAGCAGGCGGCTGACCGTGGCGCGATACCAGTGATCGGCCAGCGCGACCGAGCAAGAGTAATCCATGGAAAATTGCGGCATTTTGCCGTCCAGCACTGCCCGCAGGCCGGCGGCAAAGCGCTCGGCATCGACCACGCCGTGTGCGTTAGCGCGCTCGCAGACCTCCAGATAATTCATGCCGACGCTGTTCAGACGGCTGAAGCTGAGCAGGGCTTCGTTCAACGCCAAGATGCGCGCGTTCTCATCGATCACGAGAGCATGCGGCGCAGGCGTCTTGTCGGCATGCGTGGCGCGGGCCGGCATTTCCAGCGCGTCGGCATCCTGCGTAGCAGGGGGGTGTTCCAGGTGCTGTCTGCGCGCGAGCAGTGCAATGACGAGGACGTTGCACAAAGCAGCGCACGACAGGAAGAACAGCAGCATGCGCTTCATGCCGGCGTCGGGCGGCTCGGCCAGCCCGATGGCGAACCAGGCCGCTGCGCCGAGCGCTGCCAATACCAGCATGCAAGCGAGCAGCGCAGGTTTGTACAAGCCGCCTTCAGGTGTCGTCATATTGCGTTTCCCTCGCCATCGCGCTGTGGCCATTCATGGCTGTGCATGCCGGGCGATGAGCTGCGCCGGGCGTCGGGGCGTTTTCCCGAGTCATTTCGCATGCTGCACTTCAATTCTGAAATGCCAACGGCAGCAAACTTAATATTTTAAAAATGTTTCGGGAAAGGGAGAAGTCCTTGCGTACCGGAAAGCGTGCTCCGGATGCGGCGAGACGGGCAGGGGCCGTGCCATTCGGGCTGGTGCGATGCCTGTCCAACGTTGCAGCAATCTTGCGCCAGGTTTTGCAAACCGGTCTTGCTGCGTCACCGATGCGCTGTTTGGCATCAATTTTTCTACCCTATGCCTGGCGCGCTGCATTAACGCATTGCCGGGCGGCTTGCGTCTCGCCCTGTTCCCCACCGGGTCCATGCCGCTGACGCCCATGTGCGCCCTGCGATTTGAAATGCTAATTCCCGAATTGCGCCGGGTATGTCATTCGGTCAAGAAAAACAAACACAATGAAATAATGAATAGCGAAATTGCTATTTTTTGCGAAAGCCTATTGGCGATGTCGCATTTTTTCACCGCACAAAAATAAGAAGTGGTGCTTTACACGAGTTTCCTCGTGGATATAATGGCTTTTCCGTTGAATGCCATTTACAGGAAACGCCATGACGAATTTCCACTCCGTCATCATCAAGCCGCGCATCATTGTGGTTGACGTCAGCATGCATTGCATCGACCAAGCGCTGCTCGACGCTGCCGGCGGCGCGATCTACGGCGCTTATCACTACGATGAAGCCGCGCCAGTGCTGCATGAAAACGGAAGCGCTTCCTATATCGCCTATCCGCTGTGCGTGACACCGCTGAGAGCAGTGGCAGGATTTTCGGCGCAGCGCGCGCTTGGCGCGAAATATGAAGAATTCGCAAAAAGCGGAATGCCGATCGCTGCGGAATATTTGAATATCGTTACCGAACGTTTCGGGCCGCCGCAAATTTTTCCCGATGTTGTCATTGCGGATAAAAGCAATTATCAGCAGGCGTATGCCGATATCCTGAATTCCTGCTTGGCGCTTGCGCATAAAAAAGTGCCGCTCTGGGTCTCCCGAATTCGGAATAAAAAAACACTGCAGGTACGTCGGAAAAGCATTGCCGTGCAAAACGCGGCGCCGACGCCCGAGCATTTCCTGATCGATTACCTGACTGCCGACGGATCGCGCGCTTCCTTCGGCATCGACATGCGCCATCATGTGGATCCAGCGCTGCCGCGGCCGGCATCCGCGAGCGCATGGAGCACGCCGGCGGAGATCCTGTGCGCGGTCGAAAAGCAGTTTTCGCGCTGTGCGGACATCAATCGAGGCGACTATGAAGCCTTTGAAGTTCCGGTAGGCTCCCGCCTGCTGCGCGAATCGTTTTTCTGGGCGCGCGCAAGTGGCGAGGACGAGATATTGCAGGTGCGTTCGGCGGTGCCGGGTTCGGGGCAATTTACCTTGTCCTACCTTAGCGTCACTGGCCTGCCGTATGAAATCGATCTGCGTATCGCCGTCAACAATGGCGCCGGTCTGCTCGGCTCGGTGGATTGGCTTGATATCGCAGTCGCGATCGAAGAGGAATGCACGAGCTATCCGGGCTTCGATGTGGATCGTTACAGCGTGATCGAAATCTGCGACGGCGCGCGCATGCAGAGGGAGATGTTCCTGCCGCAACGGGACAGGACGCAGCCAGTGCGCGCCGCTGCCTGAAAAATGCTCAGGACTTCTGACTGTCAAGCTCGGCAATGATCAGGTTGCCGATTTCAATGGCCGGCTGACGGTCGTTCGGGCCGGAAGACAGCGAGGTCCAGACGATGATCGTGGTCCGCGTATCGGGATTGTGCAGCATGTAGGTGTTGTACCCCGGCAATTGCCCGGTATGGCCGTAGTAGCGCCCCACGCGTCCCAGTCCCCAGCCGTAATGCAGGGAGTCCGGTCCGGTGTTTGCCGGATCGGTCGGCAAGCAGCTTTCCAGCCGTTGTTTCTGCCATTCCGGCTGCAGATAGCCGCCGCCGACCATGCGCTCCACGAAGGCGGCCAATTCACGCGCGGTCGATATGCCGCCGCCCGCAGTCCATGCCCAGGACCGATTCCAGTTTGTTGCGTCGCGCAAGAGCGTGACGCCGGCTTGCGCGTCTTGGGATGCGGCCGATTGTGCTTGTCCGCCTTCATCGCCAATAGGACCGTATTGATAGCCGCGCGCATACGGAGCAGGCAGTCGAGTCTTACCGGCGCGTGGCAGAGAGGTATGACCCAGGCCGAATGGCGTGAACAGCCGCCGCTGCATTTCCACCGCAACCGGGCGCCCGGTCACTTTTTCGATGACCTTGCCCAGAAGCACAGTGTTGGTATTGGAATACGCGTACTGCGCGCCTGGCGCGAAGGCAGGCGGATGGCGGAATGCGATAGCCAGCAAATCGTCCGGTCGATAGACATGGTAGGGATCCCGCTCCATGCGTTTGATGAACGCCGTGTCGCGAGTGTAGTTGAATAGACCGCTGCGCATGTTGAGCAGTTGCTCGATCGTGATATGGCTGCCGTTCGGCACGCCTTTCACATGGCGGGAAATCGGATCCGACAGTCCCAGCCTGCCTTCCTGAGCCAGTTGCAGGATCACCGTGCCGGTCCAGGTCTTGGTAACGCTGCCGACGTGGAAGTGATCGTCGATGCCAACCGCATCCTTCCCGCCCAGGGTGCGGGTGCCGAATGCCTGTTCCCAGTTGCCTTGCGCGGACTTTACCAGCACGACAGCGCCTGGAGCGAGCGTCTGTTTCAGTACCTCTTCTATGCGTGGTCGCAAGGTCTGCGCATAGGCGGGAACATCCGGCGCGGCACGGCTGGCACTGGATGCGGCAAGTAACAGGAGGCAGAACACGGGGCGCAACAGGGGCGTGGGCAGAAGGCGAAGCGGAGTTTTCAAGGCATTTCCTTTCCGGCGAATCACGTGGCGTGGGGATGAGGTGGGCGTTTATCAACTCAGCACGTCGAATGACGGCATGCGCTGCTGAGCCGTACCTTAGGTGAAGAAAAAACGATGCCGGTTCGCCGGCGTATTGCTCGCGGGAGCGCCGGGACGCGCCGTAGGGAAAACGGCTATCGCGACAGAATCAGTGCGCCAGGGCGCGACGCATCGTGCTGGCCGACAGCGCGGATAATGGCCTGCGCAATCTTGTCGGCGCCGCTGCTGGAAGGCTCGATCGCATTCGCGTAGTCGGACGGCTGGCTGCAAATGCTGCGCAGATCCAGCACGCCCAGCCGGTGCTCTGTGGCGACGCGGATGATCACGTCGTCGAACAGCGCCGCCGCAGCCATGATGCGTTCGCGATAGGCAGGGTCAGGAAAGTTGCCGTTGTAGATCGTGCAGATCGTCAGCGGCAGGCCGGGCTGCATCGCCGCGGCGACGGCGTCGCGGTAACTGCTTTCAAACTCGCGCAGCAAGCGCGCCATCAGCGCCAGCGCTTCGCCCACCGAACGCGATGGCTGCTCCAGAATGTTCTGGCGCATCAGCGCATCATTGCCGCCGATGCTCATCACCAGGTGGCTGGCGTCCCCGGACAGTCGGGCAACCTGGGCAGCGATGTCGCGCGTAACTGCACCGTCCACCGCGAGCAGACTGGCTTTCCAGCCTTCCGCAAGATGGCTGCGCAGGCGCGCGAGCACATCTGGCTTGCCGTCGACATAACGGGCATTGTCGAAAACCGAGTCGCCGAGAAGAACCACGTGCTTCATATTCGCTCCGCGCTGTGCGGCGCCAAGCGCGGCGCCTGCCATGCCCAGCGCGGCCAGGCTGAGGAATGCTCTGCGAGCACATGCCATCGCCAACTCCTTTTGCCGGGTTGTTGGGGAAAGACTGCGTTCGCGGGCGGGCGTTCCCTCGGCAACAGCGCGGACGGGGCGGTGGTAGCATAGCCCGCTGCAATGGCAGTCTTTCCGCTGATGATCCCCATGCCTTCCGATCTCCTTTTTCCGCCGCAAGCCCCGATTGACGACGCATCGCTCGAACGCCTGGCGGAATTTGTCGCCAGCCATGCGCGTCTGCTGGTGCTGACCGGCGCCGGCGTCAGCACCGCATCCGGCATTCCCGGCTACCGCGATGCGGATGGCGACCGGCGTGGCAGGGCGCCGATACAGGGTCCGGAATTTCGCGCGTCGGACGCAGTGCGGCGGCGCTACTGGGCACGCAGCATGGTCGGCTGGCCCTTGCTCGCGGCGGCGCGGCCGAACACCGGGCATCGCGCGCTGGCGGCTTTGCAACGTGCTGGTCGGGTGGCATCGGTTATCACGCAGAATGTCGACGGTCTGCACGGCGCGGCGGGCAACAGCAATGTGCTCGAGCTGCACGGCAATATCCACCGAGTGCGATGCCTGGAATGCGGGACAGAGCAGTCGCGTGCGCAATTGCAGGAGTGGCTACTCGCGGCCAATCCCGCGCTGGCTGGCGCATCGGCGCGTCCGGCGCCGGACGGCGATGCGCATCTCGAACCCGACTCGCTGGTGCACTTCCGTACGCCGAGCTGCGCAGCCTGCGGCGGCATGCTGCAGCCGGATGTGGTGTTTTTCGGCGATGCGGTGCCGGCAGTGCGCACGCAGGAGGCGAGCCTGCGTGTCGATGGCGCCGATGCACTGCTGGTGCTGGGCTCGTCGCTGATGGTGCATTCGGGCTACCGGCTCATCACGCGCGCCGTGAACCGCGGCATACCAGTCGCTGCGGTGAATCGGGGCAAGACCCGGGCTGATGCGCTGCTCGCTTTCAAGATCGAGGAATCGACGGAACATTTTCTGCCCTGGCTTGCCGAACGACTTTCCGCAGACATGCTGTGACGGCGCAAGCCTGCCACGCTGCATTTTTATATTCTCGTGCCGGCTATTGAAACATTCGCCATAGCAACCATATCCCGGCAGCCTGGACTTATCGAAAGTTTCATAAAAACTCGCTATGAGATTAATTGGTACTATCGATTTCATTTTTCGATAAGTCTTCGCTATTCTCCACGCATCGCAACTTCTTCAACACCAAGGGAATTCACCATGTCGCTGATCAATACCCAAGTTAAGCCTTTCAACGCCACCGCGTATCACAACGGCAAATTCGTGCAAGTCTCGGATGCCGACCTGAAAGGCAAGTGGTCCGTGGTCGTGTTCTATCCGGCTGACTTCACCTTCGTTTGCCCGACCGAACTGGGCGATCTGGCCGACAACTACGACACCTTCAAGTCGCTGGGCGTGGAAGTGTACGGCGTGTCCACCGACACTCACTTCACCCACAAAGCCTGGCACGACACGTCGGAAACCATCAAGAAAATCCAGTACCCGCTGATCGGCGATCCGACTGGCGTCATCACCCGCAATTTCGACGTGATGATCGAAGAAGAAGGCCTGGCGCTGCGCGGCACCTTCGTGATCAATCCGGAAGGCCAGATCAAGCTGTGCGAAATCCATGACAACGGCATCGGCCGTGATGCCAAGGAACTGCTGCGCAAGGTGCAGGCTGCCCAGTACGTGGCATCGCATCCGGGCGAAGTGTGCCCGGCCAAGTGGACCCCGGGCGCCGAAACCCTGGCTCCGTCGCTGGACCTGGTCGGCAAGATCTAAACGACATATCTCCCAGGCCGCGCCGAATCCGGGCGCGGTTCGCAAGATGCCGGGCGCATTGCCGGCCCGGCGGCAGTACCACCCCCACTTCAGCCTTCCCCATCCGTGTCGCCCGAGGCTGATGCGGAGGCAGTACTGCACCCTCAGGCATTCCGAAGTACCCCAAAGCATCGCCAACCCCATTGACATCGAGAGCGAACATCATGCTGGACGCGAATCTGAAAACCCAATTGAAGGCTTACCTGGAGCGGGTCACCCAGCCGATCGAGATCACGGCTTCGCTGGACGACGGCGACCGGTCGCGCGAAATGCTGGCGCTGCTGCAGGATATCGTTGGCCTGACCGACAAGATCACCCTGATCGAGCGCCGCGACGACACCGAACGCAAGCCATCCTTTGCCATCAACCGCAAGGGCGCAGACATGGGCGTGCGCTTCGCCGGCATTCCGATGGGCCATGAATTCACTTCGCTGGTGCTGGCGCTGTTGCAGGTCGGCGGCCATCCGCCGAAGGTGGAAGCGGATGTGATCGAGCAGGTGCGCAATCTGCAGGGCGAATTCCGCTTTGAAACCTATATCTCGCTGTCCTGCCAGAACTGCCCGGAAGTCGTGCAGGCGCTGAACCTGATGGCGGTGCTGAACCCGAACATCCGCCACGTGATGGTCGACGGCGCCCTGTTCCAGGACGAAGTGCAGCAGCGCCAGATCATGGCGGTGCCGACCGTGTTCCTGAACGGCGAAACCTTCGGCCAGGGCCGCATGGGCCTGGAAGAAATCCTGGCCAAGCTCGACACCGGCGCGGCGCAGCGCGATGCGGAGAAGATGGCGTTGAAGGAAGTCTTCGACATGCTGATCGTCGGCGGCGGCCCGGCCGGCGCGGCGGCGGCGATCTACTCGGCGCGCAAGGGCATCCGCACCGGCGTGGTCGCGGAGCGTTTCGGCGGCCAGGTGCTGGACACCATGGGCATCGAAAACTTCATCTCGGTGAAGGAAACCGAGGGACCGAAACTGGCGGCCGCGCTCGAGCAGCATGTGAAGAGCCATGACGTCGACGTGATGAATCTGCAGCGCGCCGCTGCGCTGATTCCGGGCGAGACCATCGAGGTGAAGCTGGAAAACGGCGCGAGCCTGAAGGCCAGGACCGTGGTGCTGGCCACCGGCGCGCGCTGGCGCCAGATGAATGTGCCGGGCGAGCAGGAATACAAGAACAAGGGCGTGGCCTATTGCCCGCACTGCGATGGTCCGCTGTTCAAGGGCAAGCGCGTGGCGGTGGTTGGCGGCGGCAATTCCGGCGTCGAGGCGGCGATCGATCTGGCCGGCATCGTCGCGCATGTGACATTGCTGGAATTCGATGTGAAGCTGCGCGCCGACGCAGTGCTGCAGCGCAAGCTGTACAGCCTGCCGAACGTGACCGTGCTGACCCAGGCGCAGACCACCGAAGTCACCGGCGACGGCGCCCGGGTCAACGGCCTGGTCTATACCGACCGGCAGAGCGGCGAATCGCATCGTGTCGAGCTGGAAGGCATCTTCGTGCAGATCGGCCTGTTGCCCAACACCGACTGGCTCAAGGGCACGGTGGCACTGTCGAAACACGGCGAGATCGAAGTCGACGCGCACGGCCGCACCTCGGTGCCGGGCGTGTTCGCTGCAGGCGACGCGACCACGGTGCCGTACAAGCAGATCGTGATTGCGATGGGCGAGGGCTCGAAAGCGGCGTTGTCGGCCTTTGATCATCTGATCCGCACTACCGCGCCGGCGGAAGAGAAGGCGGCGATCGCGGCCTGACCGGGTAGGGAGGCATCGGCTCGCGGTGTCAGGTCACGCGCCGAAAAACCCGCCACGTGTTGGCGGGTTTTTTCATGGGCTGGGGGCGGCGGTCTGTCGCCGGGCAGGTTTTCCGTAGGTTGGGCTGCCAAGCCCAACATGCTCACGCGGCCTGCAAGCGCCCGGTGTTGGGCTTGGCAGCCCAACCTACAAGCCGGCATGCGGACAAAAAAATGCCCGCCGGATGGCGGGCTCAAAATCAGATGTCAGTCCATGACAATCTGGGAGGGAGATTGCAATTCATGCGATTCCCTCGGGCAAGCAGAGCCGGTCTGTCGGAACCGGTGTCGTCGCCCTCAGGAGATTGCAGTATCGCGCCCGGATGTGTCGACAGTTTGTGCGGCATGTATCGGCCTTGATACATTCGTCCCAATTAATCCTGCGCGCGCGGCAGCGTCAGCCGCGCGATCAGACCGCCTTGCGCGGCATTCTCCAGCACGAGAGAGCCGCCGCATTGCGTCGCCGCCTCGCGCGCAATCGCCAGTCCCAGGCCGACGCCGCCGGTGGCGCGGTTGCGCGAATGTTCCAGGCGTACGAAGGGCTCGAATACCTGTTCCATCTGATCTTCCGGAATGCCCGGGCCGGCATCGCGGATCTCGATCTGCAGCCTGTCGTCCTCATCCTTCAGCACGATGCGGGCGCTATGCCCGTAGCGCAGCGCATTCTGCAGCAGGTTCGACAGGCAGCGTCGCAGCGCCAGCGGCCGGGTCGTGACCGGACGCGCGGCGCCGGCCAGCGTGACATCGTGTTCCAGTTCCTGCGCATCCTCGGCCATCGATTCCAGGAGCGCCGTGATGTCCAGCAACTGCCAGCCCTCGGCCGAGGCTTCATCGCGCAGGTAATCGAGCGTGGCGTTGAGCATCGCCGCCATTTCTTCGATGTCTTCGCCAAGCTTGTCGCGCGCCGCGTCGTCATTCAGGCGTTCCACGCGCAGCTTCATGCGGGTCAGCGGCGTGCGCAGATCATGCGACACCGCAGCAAGAAAACGGCCGCGTTCCTCCACGCCCTTGCGGATGCGCTGCTGCATGCGATTGAAATTGCGCGCCGCCTGGCGTTCTTCGCTGCTGCCGCTTTCGGCTATGGCCGGCTGGTCGAGGCTCGCGCCGAGGCGGGATGCCGCGTGCGCCAGGCGCTGCATCGGCCGCGCCAGCATGCGCGCGCCGAACCAGGCGGCCACGGTCAGCGCGAATAACTGGCTGGCAATACCGATCCAGAAATTGAGCGGCGGACGGCGTATCGCATGGCCGGCAATGATCACGCTGGCCGGCGGCGGATGATGATGCCCGGCGGCGCTCGGCGCATGCATTTCGGTCGGCGGCCGCGCATCTGGCGGCGGGCCATGATGGTCGCGCTCGCCGTAGATCAGCAGCAGCAGCGCGAACGTCATCAGATGGCTGACCATGATGGCCGCCAGCACCAGCAGGAACAGTCGCCCGAACAGGGTATCCGGCAGCAGGCGTTTCATCGGGCGATGCGCGCGTCGAACAGATAGCCTTCGCCGCGTATGGTTTTCAGAATCTTCGGATCGCGCGGATCTTCATCGAGCTTCTGGCGCAGCCGGGAGACCAGGAGATCGATGCTGCGGTCGAACGCGGTGCTGGCCTGGCCGCGTGCGGCATCCATGAGCTGGTCGCGGGTCAGCACCCGGCGCGGCCGCTGGATGAAGGTCCACAGCAGGCGGAATTCGGCGTTCGACAGCGGCACGATCATGCCGCGCGGCGTGGTCAATTGGCGGCTGCTGACATGCAGCACCCAGCCTTCGAAGCTGACTACGTCTTCATCGTGGCCGCTGCTGTCGTCGCGCTTGCGCTCGGGGCGGGCGCGGCGCAACACGGTATGGACCCGCGCTACCAGTTCGCGCGGATCGAAGGGCTTGACCACGTAATCATCGGCGCCGAGTTCCAGGCCTACCACCCGGTCGGCCGCTTCGCCGCGGGCGGTGAGCATGATGATGGGAATATCGCCCGCCGCACGCAACTGGCGGCACAGTGTCAGACCGTCTTCGCCGGGCAGCATCAGGTCGAGGATGATCACATCGGGTTGCTGCTCGACCATCGCGCGGCGCATGGCGGCGCCGTCTTGCGCGCCGCTGGCATCGATGCCGAAGTCGGCGAGGTAATTGCACAGCAGAGTGCGGATTTCATTGTCGTCATCGACGATCAACGCATGTATCGGCTTGTCCATCGCCCTCAATCTCGAACGCAAAAAAGCGTGCTGAAACGCACGCAGCCGCAGCATACACCGCGGCTGTATCGATCATGTATCGGGATTGCGTCAGGCTTGCTACAGGAGAAGCACTCAGGCTTCGCCGCTGCCGTGCCGGGTATTGGGTGTGGAGCCGGGTGTCTTGCCGCCCGGGTCTTCCAGTTCCCCGGGTTGAATGCCGGGCGGCAGGCCGGTATCGATGACATGCTTCACGTCATTGCGCTGCGTCGGAGCGATGTCGCGCGGATCGGCCGCCGGGCGTTCGCCATTGCTGGGTTCATTCTGCATGCTGGCCTCCAAACCCGTTTGGATGGACGTTGGCGCGCTCGGTTCCGCCGTGCCGAAACATGCTCAATGCCGTGGCGTGATCGACCGGCCCGAACGTCCGAACAACTGGCGCGCTTTTGCCACGGCCAGGGACAGCAGCACGCCGGTTGCGGCGACCAGAACGAATACGCCGGCAAACAGCGCCAGAAGCACCAGCACGGCGATTGCGGCGATGGCCATGCCGGCGATCTTCCAGCGCCACCAGGGTCCGAGCAGCACCTGCAGCGGATGACGCATGGCGCCAGCATCCTGCGTCGATTGCCGATAGGTGTATTCCTGCCCGCGGCGCGTCGACGCGTCATCAACGATTTCCCACTCCACTTTTTCACTCATTTCTTGTTCCTCAGCGCATCTCATGGTTACGGCATGCCGATCAACGGGCGACACACATGCTAATTCTCGTAAGTCGCATAAAAAACCGGAGTTTTGTGTATCTTCGGTTCGCAAAAAACGAAACCAGCAAGCGGCTTACATTTTCAGTAACATCGCCCGATGGACAATCTCAGCCACTCTGTTGCCGGCCTGCTCGCCGGCGAAATCCTGCACCGGGCATTGCCCGCCGAAACTGAACCGGCATTCGAACG
This sequence comes from Noviherbaspirillum pedocola, assembly GCF_016632335.1. Lineage (GTDB taxonomy): Bacteria > Pseudomonadota > Gammaproteobacteria > Burkholderiales > Burkholderiaceae_D > Noviherbaspirillum_A > Noviherbaspirillum_A pedocola. The sequence continues at coordinate 158,769 of NZ_JAEPBG010000012.1, read as the reverse complement.
CAGCCGTCATCGCTTGCTGCTGATCAGCTGCTGCCTGGCGAGCAATTTTCCTGACCTCGACCTGATCTACACCTCGCTTCTGCCCGCGCCGCTGGGCTATTTGCTGCATCACCGCGGCCATACGCACACCATCCTGTATGCCTTTCCTCAGGCGCTCTTGCTGGCGCTGCTGACCTGGCTTCTCTGGCCCGCGGCCCGGCACCTGCTGCGCGGCAGTGCGACGGCGCGGCTGGGCTGGGTGCTGGCACTGGTGACCGGCTTCGCGCTGCACCTGGGCATGGACTATTTGAACTCCTACGGACTGCATCCGTTCCATCCCTTCGATGCGCACTGGGTCTATGGCGACATGGTGTTCATCCTGGAGCCGGTGTTCTGGACCGCGTTCGGCGTGCCGATGTTCATGCTGTTGCCGCGTGCCTGGCTGCGCTGGGCAATGCCGGCTTTGCTTGCGGCCATGCTGGCGTTATTCACGGTGCGCGGTTTTCTTGCCTGGCAATCGCTGCTGGCGCTGTACGCGCTCGGCGCCGCGCTGGCTTGGCTACAGCTGAAATCGTCGCCAAGACAGCTTGCGGCGCTGTGCGCCGCCGCCGCGGTCGGTTGCGGCTTCGTCGCGGCCCAAGCTGGGGCTTCGCACGTGGCGCGGCAAATGGTGCAGGAAACGCTGAGCCGGCGCGACCCCGGCGCCCGCTTCATCGATGCCGCGATGACTGCATTCCCGGCCAATCCGCTGTGCTGGAGCGTAGTGGCGCTGCAGTCGTGGGAAGGGGAGTCGCGCTATCGGATCAGCAGCGGCATCGTCAGCATCGCGCCGCGATGGATGCCGGCGCTGTCCTGTCCCGCTTCGTTCATCGACCGCCCGGCCTTGCCCGATTCTCCGGAGACGCTGGCGCTGCTGTGGCGGCAGGACGATTCGTTGGCGCATCTGCGGCAACTGGCCCGCGATAACTGTCAATTCAACGCCTGGATGCGTTTTGCCCGCATGCCGTTGCTCGACAGCGCACGCGCTTCGGATGCGCGCTTTGCCAGCGGCCTGCGCGACAACTTTTCCACGCTGGATTTCAAGGCCTTCGCCGGCCAGGCGTGCGACGGACCGGTGCCGAGCTGGGGATATCCGCGCGCCGACCTGCTGGCCCGGCATGCGCCAGGTGGCCCCGGCGCACCGTACTGAGAGCCGCGATTTGCGGCTCAGGACACCACGACCTGAGCTGCACCGGCAGCCATCTCGCCGATGACGCGGGCATGGCCAAAGCCTTCGCGCTCGAAAATCGCCAGCACCTCGTTCACCGCTTCCGGGGCGCAGGACACCAGCAGGCCGCCCGAGGTCTGCGGATCGGTCAGCAAAGCGCGCTCGACGTCCGAAATGGTTTCGGCCAGGCGCACCGCATCGCCGTAGCCGGCCCAGTTGCGGTTCGAAGCGCCGGTCACGTAGCCCTGCTGCGCCAGCTGCAGGACGTCCGGCAGCAGCGGAACATCCTGCATCGTCAGCCGCGCTTGAAGGCCCGCGCCGCGCGCAAGCTCCAGCGTGTGGCCAAGCAGGCCGAAGCCGGTGACGTCAGTCAGCGCATGCACGCCGGGAAGGGCGGACAACAGCCGGCCGGGCTTGTTGAGCCTGGTGGTGTTTTCGATCATCGCGGCATAGCCGCGCTCGTCCAGCGCATTCTTCTTCAGTGCCGCCGACAGCACGCCTACGCCCAGCGGCTTGCCGAGGATGAGCTTGTCGCCGGCGCGGGCGTCGGCATTGCGCTTGATGCGGTCCGGATGCACCAGTCCCATCACCACCAGGCCATAGATCGGCTCGACCGAATCGATCGTATGTCCGCCGGCGATTGGAATGCCGGCTTCGGCGCAAACGGATTCGCCGCCGCGCAGGATCTTGCCGATGGTCTCCAGCGGCAGCCGGTCGATCGGCATGCCCACCAGCGCCAGCGCCATGATCGGCGTGCCGCCCATCGCATAGACATCCGAAATGGCATTCGTTGCGGCGATGCGGCCGAAGTCGAACGGGTCGTCGACGATGGGCATGAAGAAATCGGTGGTCGCGATCAGCGCCTGCTCATCGTTGAGCTTGTAGACCGCGGCGTCGTCGGCGGTCTCGATGCCGACCAGCAGCTGCTCGGGGATCGGAAAGCCGCCGGAGGTCTTCAGGATTTCGGCCAGCACGCCGGGTGCGATCTTGCAGCCGCAGCCGCCGCCATGGGAAAAGGAGGTGAGCTTGATCGGTTCGTTCGGATTCATCATGGGTTCCTGTGAGAGAGCAGCGCATTATCCACCAGCGCGAGCAGCGATGCTTGCTCGTGTTCCGGTGCGAACAGCGGCGCGCGTGCAGCACATTGTTCGCATAGCAGCCGATAGAAATCCGTATCTCCCGCTGCGCGATCGATGAGCGCGGCAAGAGATGCAGCATCGCCAACCGGGAAGTAGCCGGCATAGTCCTCGCCGAGCATGCCGCGGTTGCCGGAAACATCGCTGGCCACCACCGGCACGCCCGATGTCACCGCTTCGATCAGCACATTCGCGCCGCCTTCCATCAGCGAGGGCAGCGCCAGCAGGTGGCTGCGCCGCAATTGTTCGCGTGCATCGTCGTGCGGCAATTCGCCCAGCCAGGCATAGGCGGGACAGCGCTGTGCCGTGTCCTGCGCTGCCGCCTCGAGTTCGGGCTGCAGCGCGCGGCCAATCTGCAGAAAGCGCAGCGCGGGCGCACTGGCAAGGGCCGCAGCGCGCATGAAGGTCAATGGATCCTTTTCCTGCCGAAGATGGCCGATCATCACCACCGAAAACGGACTTCCCACTGCCGGCATCGCACGCGGCAGCGCCGGCGCGGACTGGTAGATGACATGGGCGCGCGGCAGCAATGCGCGCGGCAGTTCGGCCAGCCCTGCCGGCTGCAGCAGCACGAGGCGCGCGGCGGCGTGCAGTGCGCGCTGTGCCAGGGTATCGCTGTGAATGTCGTGGTAAAGGTCGGTGCCGGTGAGCGCCAGAATCGCCGGCCGGCCGGTTGTGGCAAAGGCCAGCAGCGCGCTCGCCGAGCGGCGCGCATGCAGCGCGATCATGGCGTCCGGTGGCGTACTTGCGGCAAGCCAATTGATAGCAATGTCGACGTGATATCGTTCGGACAGAAATCCCGCCCAACGCTGCGCGGTGCGCCAGTTGCCATTGTTCGCCTGCACCGTCGCCGGGCTGATGATGAGGATGTTCGCCTTGTTCAAATCGATTCGCCGTTCGCTCGCCCGATGATGACTGATTCCTTCCGAAGCGCCACGCCAGGCGAATTGGCTGGCGCCCTGCAGAACGCCAGGGATTATACGCTGGCGCTTTTTGACTGCTTTGCGGCCGTCGGGCTGGATGCTCCAGTGCGTGTGCCGCCGCTGGACATCATCAATCCGCCGCTGTGGGAGCTCGGCCATATCGCCTGGTTCGCCGAGTGGTACATCCTGCGCGAAGCGGAATCGAGCGCGCCCGGTTCGGCGAAGACCCATTCGCTGCTGACCAAGGGCGACGACTGGTTCGACTCCAATACCGTGCCGCACGCCATGCGCTGGAAGCTCGATCTGCCTTCGACCGGCGCGCTGAAAACCTATTGCCACGAAGTGCTGGACCGGGCGCTGGACAAGCTGGCCAAGACCAATGGCGACGATGCGTCGCTCTATCCCTACCGCCTCGCGCTGGCCCACGAAGACATGCACGCGGAAGCCTTCTTCGCCACGCTGCAGACGCTGGGCGTGGCGCTGCCGCCGACGCTGGGTGGCAATACGATCCGGACCTGGGCACAGGGAGAAATCCGTTTTCCCGGCGGCACGCTGCAGATGGGCAGCGCGCCGGGCAAGGGCTTCATTTTCGACAATGAGAAATGGGCGCACCCGGTGTATGTGCCGCCGTTTTCCATGGATTCGACGCTGGTGACGAATGCGCAGTATGCGGAATTCATCGCCGACGGCGGCTATGAGCGGCCGCAGTTCTGGAGCAAAGCCGGCCGCGCCTGGCTGATGACGCAGGAGCAGTCCGCGCCGCGCGACTGGGAACGCTACAACGAGAACTGGCGCTGCGTGCGTTTCGGTCGGCCGATGCTGCTGGCGCAGCAGGAGCCGGTGCGGCATGTGAGTTTGTATGAAGCGCAGGCGTACTGCATGTGGGCGCAGCGCCGCCTGCCGACCGAAGCGGAATGGGAATATGCGGCGGTGTCCGGGCATCCGGCGCTGCGCTGGGGCGATCTCTGGGAGTGGACCTGCTCGCCTTTTGAGCCGTATCCCGGCTTTGAAGCCGATGCCTACCGTGAATATTCCGCGCCATGGTTCCATACGCACCAGGCGGTGCGCGGCGCTTCCTTCGTGACGCGGGCACGCATGCGTTCGCCGAAATACCGGAATTTCTATCGGCCGGAACGCAATGATCTGATGCTCGGTTTTCGCACCTGCGCATTGTAAAGTGAGCATGCGAAAAATTTAACTTTCGACCGCTTGCCTCTGGTATCACGGCGTTCTATGCTTGCAAAAAAATCAACAAATAATCGTCAAGCAAACGGGAGGAGACCATGGCAATGCAAAGCGACATATCCGTGCGCAATGAAGCCGTTGCGCAATCCGTCCACAATCACGATTTCAGGTTCGCACTACCTGCAATCGTGATTTCTCTTTGGGGGCTGATCCTCGGTGTGGCAGCCTATTTTCTGACCGGCGTCGGGGGGTGAGGCTCCGGCATGGTTTGAAGCAGAAAGTGAAAAAGCCGTTCCAGTAACTGGAACGGCTTTTTTATTGGGCTTGCCGGCGATGCCGGCCATGGCCATGCTCAAGGTTTAGCGATTAGCGATCGCCATAGGAACGGCGCTGACCTTCGCTGCGCTGGCCGCCCTTGTAGCCGCCGCCCTCTTCACGGCGCGGTGCGCCCGGCTTGGCGAAGCTGCGCTGGCCCGGCTTGCGACCACGCGTGTCGCCCGGTTTCCAGCCGGCCGGCTTGCTCGGACGCGGCGCGGTGCGCTTCGGCTCGAAGCCTTCGACAATATCCACCGGGATGATTTGCTTGGTGAAGCGCTCGATGCGCTTCACATTCATGCTCTCGCTGTGATTGACCAGCGAGATCGCCAGGCCATTGCGTCCGGCACGACCGGTGCGGCCGATGCGGTGCACATAGTCTTCCGGAAACTTCGGCAGATCGTAGTTCACCACGTGGGTAATAGTCGGCACGTCGATGCCGCGTGCGGCGACGTCGGTGGCTACCAGCACCCGCACCTGGCCACGGCGCACGCTTTCCAGCGTGCGGTTGCGCGCGCCCTGGTGCATGTCGCCATGCAGCGCGGCGGCGGCGAAGCCGGCGATGTTCAGGCGGTCGGCGATGGTGTCAGCGTCACGCTTGGTCGCGGTAAACACCACGGCCTGGTCGATGCTGGTGTCGCGCAGCAGATGGTCCAGCAGACGATTCTTGTGCGACAGGTCGTCGACGAAATGCACGCGCTGCTGGATGTTTTCATGCCGGTTGCTCGAACTGGCAATCTGGATGGTCAGCGGATCGCGGGTAATACGGCGCGCCATGTTGCCGACGACGCCGTCGAGCGTTGCCGAGAACAGCATGGTCTGACGGGTTTCCGGCGTGGCTTCCACGATCTTCTCGATGTCGTCGATGAAGCCCATGTCGAGCATGCGGTCGGCTTCGTCGAGCACCAGCATTTGCAGCTCGGAGAAATTGATCTTGCCCGATTCCATGTGGTCGATCAGGCGGCCCGGCGTGGCGACCAGGATTTCCGGGTTCTTCGCCAGCAGCTGCATCTGTTTCGGATACGGCATACCGCCCAGGATGGACACGGTGCGCACGCGGCGCATGTGGGCGCCGTATTTGTCGGTGGCAGTGGTGACCTGCAGCGCGAGTTCACGCGTCGGGGTCAGCACCAGCACCTTCGGCTGGGCCGGCTTGAAACGCGGACGCTCGCCGCGGGAGCGCGCCGATTGCGCTTGCTGATTCGGGGTACGGGGAATGCCTGCCGGCTGTTCGACCGAGGCCAGCTTGTGCAGCGTGGGCAACATGAACGCGGCAGTCTTGCCGGAGCCGGTCTGCGAGGAAACCAGCAGGTCGCGGCCTTCCAGTGCGGCAGGGATGGACTGCTCCTGCACCGGGGTTGGGTTGGTATAGCCGGCCTCGGTGAGCGCTTTCAGAATGGACGCGTGCAAGCCTAGTGCTTCAAAAGTCATCAGGTTCTTTCGTTGAAGGAAGTCATGCGCAAAAGCCGGACGGCGATGTCGCCATCGAAACGTGCCATGCGCGGGAAATGCATCGCCAACCAAAAAAACAGCAGGAATACTCGAAAGAGGATTCGGCACAAAAGCTTTGCGCCGGGACGGTGTCTGAGAGCGACACCAGGGGCGGAGGGCTTTATTGTCGGTAAGGGTAAGCGGTGCGACGAAATGCGTGGATTACTGCAACGCACAAACCGCAGTGTATCTGCTCGGGCAGTGATTTGTCCAGTGCTTTTTCACTGTATTTTCAAGGATTTGCCGCTGCCCGAGCGGTAGGATTCAATGCAATGCTTATTCGGCAATGCCGCCGACGACATGCGAGAAGCCGCCGTCGACATAGGTGATTTCGCCGGTGATGCCGCCGGCCAGATCGGACAGCAGGAAGGCGGCGGCGTTGCCGACGTCCTCGATCGTCACGTTGCGGCGCAGCGGCGCATGCTCCTTCACAAAGTTCAGGATCTTGCCGAAGTCCTTGATGCCGGACGCGGCCAGGGTCTTGATCGGGCCGGCGGAAATGCCGTTGACACGCACCCCGCGTCCGCCCAGCGATTCGGCGAGATAGCGCACCGACGCTTCCAGCGATGCCTTGGCCAGGCCCATGGTGTTGTAGTTGGGCAGGGCGCGCATGGAACCGAGGTAAGACAGGGTCAGCAGCGCCGCGTGGTCCGACAGCATCGGCAGTGCGGCCTTGGCCATGGCCGGGAAGCTGTACGCCGAGATGTCGTGCGCGATGCGGAAGTTCTCGCGCGTCATGCCGTCGAGGAAGTCGCCGGCGATCGCTTCGCGCGGTGCGAAGCCGATTGCGTGCACCAGGCCGTCGAGCCGTTCCCAGGACTTGCCGAGGTCGGCGAACACCGCATTGATCTGCTCATCGCTGCCGACGTCGCAATCGAATACCAGCTTGCTGTCGAATTCCTGCGCAAATTCGGTGATGCGATCGCGGAAGCGGTCGCCGACATAGGTAAATGCCAGTTCCGCGCCTTCCCGCTTGCAGGCCTGGGCAATGCCGTAGGCGATGGACCGGTTGGACAGCAGACCGGTGATCAGGATTTTTTTGCCTTGCAGGAAAGCCATGGGAACTCCGGGAGAGGGGGTTGCGATGCGGCGCGGACAGCCGGTTTTTGAAACCGCAAGATTGTAGGGACTGCTTGAACGCAGGGCAAGCCTTGCGGATTCCGGCAACGGTGCGCAAGGCTTGTCGGCATTCGCGACGCGCCTGAAACAGTTGTGGTCTTCTGTACAATAGCCCGCACTCGCGGCAGCGCCGTTGCGGCGCACACCTTCATCCCAGGAGCGAAACGACAGGCGCATGGCAAAACTTCCGGCATTCCTTTTCCTGGCCGCCATCTTTTGCGGCAACGATGCGCTGGCCGCGCATGCGTTCGCGCTGTACGACTCGCCCAAGTACCCGGCCGGCTTCACCCATTTCGACTACGTGAATCCCGATGCGCCCCGGGGCGGCGAGCTGTACCTGGCCAATCCCGACCGCCGCACCAGCTTCGACAAGTTCAACCCGTATTCGCTCAAGGGCGTGGCCGCCGCCGGCATCAGCGAGCTGATGTTCGAGACGCTCGCCACCGGTTCCGCCGACGAAAGCGCCAGCATGTACGGCCTGCTTGCCGAGGACATGGAAGTCGCGCCGGACCGCCGCTCCATCGTATTCCGCCTCAACCCCAGGGCTCGTTTCAACAATGGCGACCCGGTGCTGGCCGCCGATGTCAAATTCTCCTTCGACACCCTGATCGCCAAGGGCGCGCCGCAATTCAAGTCCATCTTCGCCGAGGTCAAGCAATGCGCAGTCGTTGACGAGCGTACCGTGCGCTTCGACTTCCGCTCCAATAACCGCGAGCTGCCGCTGATCGTCGGCGGCGTGCCGGTGTTCTCGCGCAAGTGGGGTGCGAAGACGACGTTCGACAAGATCGGCCTGGAAGCGCCGATTTCCAGCGGCCCTTACCTGATCGACCGCTACGACGTCGGCCGCTCGATCAGCTACCGGCGCAATCCAGATTACTGGGGAAAGGATGTGCCCGCGCGGCGCGGCATGTTCAACTTCGAGCGCATCCTGTATCGCCTGTACAAGGACGACACCGCCAAGCTCGAGGCCTTCAAGGCCGGGGAATTCGATGTGACGGTGGAATACAGCGCGAAGAACTGGACGCGCGCTTACAACGGACCGAAGTTCCGCAGCGGGGAAATCATCAAGCGCGAGTTTCCGCATTCGAATGTCGCCGGCATGCAGGCCTTCGTGATGAACCTGCGGCGCGCGCAATTCCAGGACATTCGCGTCAGACAGGCGCTCGGCCTGGCGCTGGACTTCGAATGGATGGACCGCCAGCTGTTCTACAACCAGTACAAGCGCATCAATTCCTTCTTCACCAACAGCGAACTGGCCGCGACCGGCACGCCGAGCGAAGACGAGCTGAAGCTGCTCGAGCCGATGCGCGACAAGCTCGATTCCGCGGTGTTCGGGCCAGTTCCGGTGCCGCCGAGCACGAATCCGCCATCGTCGCTGCGCGCCAATCTGCGCCAGGCGCGGGAATTGCTGCGCCAGGCCGGGTGGGAATACCGTGACGGCGCGCTGCGCAATGCGAAGGGGCAGCCGCTGGTGTTCGAAGTCATCGACGACCAGTCGGCGATGTCGCGCATCATCAGCGTCTACATCCGCAACCTGCAGAAGCTCGGCATCCAGGTGAGCCAGCGCAGCGCGGACTTCGCGCTGCTGCAAAAACGCATGGAGGAATTCGATTTCGACATGACCTCGCAGCGTTTCGGCGCCAGCAACAGCCCTGGCAGCGAGCTGCTCGACATGTTCAGCTCGAAGGCAGCCGACGAACCGGGTTCGAACAATGTCTGGGGACTGAAGGATCCGGCGGTGGACAAGCTGCTCGATGCGCTGTTGACGGCCAATACCCGCCGCGAACTGATAGCGGCTGCCAGGGCGCTGGACCGGGTGCTGCTGAACAAATACATCGTGGTGCCGCACTGGTATTCGTCGACGCACCGTGTGTCCTATCGCAACCGCTTCGGCATGCCGCAACAGCTGCCGCTGTATTACCAGGCCGAGTCGTACGTGGTGTCGATGTGGTGGCAGCAGAAGCCGAGATGAGGAACTAAGCATGAATATCTGGGCATACATCTTCAAACGCGTGCTGCTGATGATTCCCACGCTCTTGGGCGTGGTCGCCATCACCTTCGCCGTGATCCAGTTCGTGCCGGGAGGTCCGGTGGAGCAGGCAATCATGGAATTGCGCAAGGGCGCGGCAACCGGCGGCGGTGAAGCCAGCGGCGGCGGCGCGTCGCAATACCGGGGCCGTCAGGGCATCGACCCGGAACGCGTCAAGGAAATCCAGGCGCTGTACGGCTTCGACAAGCCACCGCTGGCGCGCTTCTGGCAGATGCTGAAGGGCTTCGCCCGCTTCGACCTCGGCCAGAGCTTCTATCACCACATGGATGTCTGGCAACTGGTGAAGTCCAAGCTGCCGGTGTCGATCTCGATCGGCCTGTGGACCTTCTTCATCACCTACCTGATCTCGGTGCCGCTGGGCATTGCCAAGGCGGTGCGCGAAGGCAGCCGCTTCGACGCCGTCACGAGCATGCTGGTGCTGATCGGCTATTCGATTCCCGGTTTCGTGCTCGGCGTGCTGCTGCTGGTGCTGTTCGGCGGCGGCAGCTTCCTGCAATGGTTCCCGCTGCGCGGCCTGACCTCGGACGACTGGGACACGCTGTCCGTCGGCGGCAAGATCCTCGATTACCTGTGGCACATCACGCTGCCGGTGACGGCCTCGGTCGCCGGTTCCTTCGCGGTGATGACGATGCTGACCAAGAATACCTTCCTCGAAGAGATCCGCAAGCAGTATGTGCTGACCGCACGCGCCAAGGGCCTGGACGAGCGGCGGGTGCTGTACAAGCATGTGTTCCGCAATGCGCTGATCCCGCTGGTGACCGGTTTCCCGGCAGCCTTCATCGGCGCCTTCTTCGCCGGCAGCCTCTTGATCGAGACGCTGTTCTCGCTCGATGGCCTCGGCCTGTTGTCCTATGAATCGGTGATACGGCGCGACTACCCGGTGGTGATGGGCACGCTGTATCTGTTCACCCTGATCGGCCTTGTGGTGAAGTTGCTCGGCGACCTGTGCTACGTCTGGGCCGATCCGCGGGTGCAATTCGAGAGCCTGTCGCGATGAGCCCGCAATCGATATCGCCGAACCGCCGCATCTGGCTGCGCTTCCGGCAGAGCCGCCGCGGCTACTGGAGCCTGGTGATTTTCCTGGTGCTGTTCGGACTCTCGCTGTGCGCCGAACTGCTGTCCAACGACAAGCCGCTGGTGGCGCGCTACGACGGCCGGCTGATCTTTCCGATCGTGTCGACCTACTCCGAAAAGGAGTTCGGCGGCGACTTCGATACACCGGCCGATTACCTCGATCCCTTCATCCGCGACCAGTTCGGCAAGCCCGGCAACTGGGCGGTCTATCCGCCGAACCACTATCGCTATGACACGCTGAACTATTTCGCGAAGTCGCCGAACCCGGCGCCGCCCTCGAGCGAGAACTGGCTGGGCACCGATGACCGCGGACGCGACGTGGTGGCGCGCCTGCTGTACGGCTTCCGGGTGTCGATCCTGTTCGGCATCGCGCTGACCATCATCGGCGTGATCCTGGGCGTGGCCACCGGCGCGGTGCAGGGCTATTTCGCCGGACGCACCGACCTCCTGTTCCAGCGCTTCATCGAGATCTGGGGCTCGATGCCGGAGCTGTACCTGCTGATCATCTTCTCTTCGATCTTCGATCCGAGCATCGGGCTGCTGCTGGTGCTGCTGTCGCTGTTCGGCTGGATGGGCCTGTCCGACTATGTGCGCGCCGATTTTCTGCGCAACCGCAACCTCGAATACGTGCAGGCAGCGCGCGCGCTGGGCCTGTCCAACGGGCAGATCATCTGGCGCCACGTATTGCCCAACAGCCTGACCACGGTGGTGACTTTCCTGCCGTTTCGCATGAGCGCCGCGATCCTCGCGCTGACCAGCCTGGACTTCCTCGGCCTGGGCGTGCCGCCGTCCACGCCCAGCCTCGGCGAGCTGCTGGCCCAGGGCAAGAACAATCTCGACGCCTGGTGGATCGCGCTGTCAACCTTTGCCGTGCTGGCGATCACGCTGCTGCTGTTGACCAATATCGGCGATGCCTTGCGCAATTCGCTGGATGTGCGGAGGAAGTCTTGAGGCGGGCTTGTGCTCGCATGTGGAGCTGAATGCTGATGGATCATCAGATAGGAGGAAGTGTTGTGCTGAAACAGCAAACAACAGGGAGCGCATCCATGCCTGTCATTTCGATGTTTTACGGGATCATCATCCGCATGTATTTGCTCGACAACAGGCAGCATGCCCTGCCGCATATCCATGCGAGGTACGCGGAATTCGAGGCTTCCATCAGCATTGCGGATGCCGAAGTTCTTTCTGGTGACCTGCCGCGCAAACAGTTTCGTCTGGTGCAGGCATGGATTGAGCTGCATCGTGATGAGTTGATGGCCGATTGGGAGCTTGCGGTCAACGGGGAAAATCCCTACAAAATCGCTCCGTTGTGAGAGGTCGTTATGTACTGGGACGTGAAGTTCGTCAAACCCCTGCCTGACTTTCGGATCTACGTGGAAATCGCTGATGGACGCAAGGGAATATTCGATCTGAAGCCATATCTCGATCACGGTGTCTTTCGCGAACTGCGCAATCCGCAGTACTTCGCGCAAGTCGGCATCGTTCTTGGTGCAGTGACTTGGCCCAATGAACAGGACATTGCTCCCGAAATGCTTTTGCATGGAATGATCCCCATTGAAACGGCGGCAGGCGATGCGTTGGCGGCGGATAGAAACGCAGGGTCGTCCCTGCGTCGCACGGGTTGAGGTTTTATGAGCCTGCTCGATGTCCAACACCTCCGCGTCGCCTTCGGCGACACCACCGTCGTCGACGACGTCAGCTTTTCCATCGCGCCCGGCGAGAAGTTCGCGCTGGTCGGCGAATCCGGGTCCGGCAAGACCGTCACCGCGCTGTCGGTGCTGCGCCTGAACGGCGATGCGCGTTACGGCGGACGCATCCTGTTCGAAGGCGACGATATCCTGCAGCGGCCCGAAGCCAAGCTGCGCCGGCTGCGCGGCAAGGATGTGGCGATGATCTTCCAGGAGCCGATGACAGCCCTGAATCCGCTGTTCACCATCGGCAACCAGATCGCCGAGGTGCTGACGCTGCATGAAGGCCTGTCAGCCAGGCAGGCGGCGCAGCGCGCGGTGGAGCTGCTGGAGAAGACCGGCATTCCGGAGCCGGCGCGGCGCGCGCTGGCGTATCCGCATCAGCTCTCCGGCGGCCAACGCCAGCGCGCGATGATCGCGATGGCGCTGGCCTGCCGGCCAAAATTGCTGATCGCCGACGAGCCGACCACGGCGCTGGACGTGACGATACAGGTGCAGATCCTGGAGTTGCTCAACGACTTGCAGCGCCAGGAAAACATGGCGGTGCTGATGATCAGCCATGACCTGAACCTGGTGCGCCATTTCGCCGATCGTGTCGGCGTGATGGAGGGAGGCCGCCTGGTTGAAGCCGCGCCGACGGCCGAGCTCTTCGCCAATCCGCGCGAGCCTTACACCAAGAAGCTGCTTGCCAGTCATCCGCAGCGCATGGTGGCGCCGGTGTCGTCCGGAGGCGCGCCGCTGCTTGAAGCCAACAAGGTGCGCTGCATCTTCGATATTCCGCAGGGCTGGTTCAGGAAACGCGAATTCGTCGCCGTCGATGATGTCAGCGTGGCGCTTGCGCCCGGCGAAACCCTGGGCATCGTCGGCGAATCCGGCAGCGGCAAGTCCACGCTCGGCATGGCGCTGCTGCGGCTGTCGGCGGCGCGCGTTGCCGGCGACATCGCTTTTCGCGGCCAGCGCATCAGCGCGATGACTAGCGCGCACCTGCGGCCCTTGCGCGCGCAGATGCAGGTGGTGTTCCAGGATCCGTATGCGTCGCTGTCGCCACGTCGCACGATTGCACAGATCGTCTCCGAAGGCCTGGCGCTGCACCAGCCGCAATGGAATGCGCATCAACTGCGGCAGGCCGTGGCCGACAGCCTCGAAGAAGTCGGGCTCTCAGCGGCGATGATGGACCGCTATCCGCATGAGTTCTCCGGCGGCCAGCGCCAGCGCATTGCGATCGCCAGGGTGCTGGTGCTGAAACCGGCGCTGGTGCTGCTGGACGAGCCGACGTCTGCGCTCGATGTGTCGGTGCAGATGCAGGTGCTGGCGCTGCTGTCGGAGCTGCAGCGCCGCCATGGCATGGCTTACCTGTTCATCAGCCATGACCTCGCGGTGATCCGCGCGATGGCGCACCGGGTGCTGGTGATGAAGGATGGGCAGGTGGTGGAGCAGGGCGATGCGCAAACGCTGCTGTCGTCGCCGTCACATCCCTATACCCGGCGACTGCTGGCCGCGTCGACTTACAGCGCCGTTGCGGCGCATGCCTGAGCGCGCTGCGCTTGCAAGCTTGTAGGGTGGGCGCAAGCCCACGCGGTGGTTGAACAACGCGTGGGCTTGCGCCCACCCTACGAATTCAACCAGACGCGCTAACGCTGCCCGAGCGTGGTCTCGCCGAACAGATTGCGATATTGCCTTGGCTGCGAACGCCAGTACTGCGGCGGCGCATCCACCTGGCCGCCGAGATCGGCTGCCGCATGCCAGGGCCAGCGCGGGTCGTAGAGCATCGCCCGCGCCAGCGCGACCATGTCGGCCTGGCCGCTGGCAATCACGGTTTCCGCCTGTTCCGGCTCGGTGATCAGGCCCACGCCTATGGTCGGCATGCCGCATTCCTGGCGGATGCGCGCCGAAAAGGCCAATTGATAGCCCGGCCCGACCGGTATCTTCTGCTGCGGCGACAGGCCGCCGCTGGAGACATGGATGAAATGGCAGCCGCGTCGCGCCAGTTCCTCTCCCAAGCTCACGCATTCCTCGATATCCCAGCCGCCTTCGACCCAGTCGGTTGCCGACACCCGCACGCCGACCGTCATCGACACCGGCACCGCGGCGCGCACCGCATCAAAGACCTCGAGCGGAAAGCGCATGCGGTTCTCGAGCGAGCCGCCGTAACGGTCGGTACGCCGGTTCGACAGCGGCGACAGGAATTGATGCAGCAGATAGCCATGCGCGGCGTGAATCTCGATACCGTCCAGGCCCAGAGCCTGCGCGCGACGGGCAGCGGCAACGAAGGCATCGCGCACGCGTACAAGTCCCGCATCATCCAGGGCGATCGGCGCCGGCTCATCCGCGCCATGCGGCAGCGGCGACGGCGCCACGGTATGCCAGCCGCCTTCCTCCGGCGGAATCAGCGCGCCGCCTTCCCACGGGGCGCAACTGGACGCCTTGCGGCCGGCGTGGCCGAGCTGAACCATCACCGGTATCTCGGAGTACGCGCGGATGGCCTGCAGCACCCGGCCGAGCGCCGCTTCGTTCTCATCGGAATACAATCCGAGATCGCCGGGCGTGATGCGGCCGATGTCTTCCACCGCGGTGGCCTCGATGATCAGCACGCCGGCGCCAGACAGCGCCAGATGGCCGAGATGGATCATGTGCCAGTCGGTGGCATTGCCGTTTTCCGCCGAGTACTGGCACATCGGCGCGATCGCGATACGGTTCCTGACCTGCAGCGGGCCAAGGGAATAGGGAGAGAACAGCTGGCTCATCGGAGGGCTCCTTGCAAAACGAAGGGCCATTGTCGCAGCGCGCGCCTTGACCTGCCTGCGCGGCGGCCCAGAGCCTTGGGAGTGCTCAATGCGCGCTGCGACGCACCCGGTGCCGGATGTCGTCAGCCACCGGCACGGTTGCCAGCAGCGCCAGCAAGGCCGCCAGCGGCAGCGCCGAGATGAAGCCGATGTGCTTGAAGCCGAGCGCACCGACCACGCCGCCGGTGAAGAACAGTGTCACCAGCAGCGACAGAATCCGCAGCTTCGGCCGGTTCGCCAGTACCGGTGGCGTAGCGTCGTGCCGGCTCGCGTTCCAGTAGAACAGCTTGCCGAGTTCGATGCCGATGTCGGTGACCATGCCGGTCAGGTGTGTGGTGCGTATCTCGGCGCGCGAGAGCTTGGTGATCATCGCGTTCTGCAAGCCCATCATGAAGCACAGCAAAGATACGGTGAGCGGAACGAACAGCCATTCATGCTGGCCGAGATGCTGGCCGAGCAGGCCGAAGCAGACCAGCAGCAGCGCCTCCAGCAGCAGCGGAAACGCATATTCGCTGCGCAGCTGCTGCCTGCGTGCCCAATTGATCAGCATTGCCGAACAGGCCGCGCCGAGGAGAAAGGACAGCAGCGCGCCCGCGCCTTCGAGGATCAGTTTGAAATCGCCGAGTGCGGCATTGTCGGCCATCGAAGAGACGATGCCGCTCATGTGCGAGGTGTATTGGCGCACTGCCAGGAAACCGCCGGCATTGACGGCGCCGGCGATGAAAGCGAGAAAGCCGGCGAGATGGCGATTGCTGCGGTCGCTGCGCTCGCGGTCGGCCAGGGCGCGCAGATAGCTGATGGGCATGAATGTCCTCCTCTGCGCACAATGTTACCGAGTCCCAGCGCAAGCGGACAGGAAAGCAGTCGCGGAATGAAAAAAGCGGCGGGTATCGGCCGCCGCTTTGGAACGAGCAAGGCGAAGCTGTCAGCGGATCCGATGACGCGATGCCGACGCCCTGACCACCGGATGAGACGTAGCCTTGACCGCCACCACGTGCGCTGCGCGGACCGAATGGATGCTGCGGCCCGGCGCCGCATGCACCAGGCGCATCCCGTTCGGCACATGCAACGTCAGCGTCTGGCCACGCGACACGGCGTCGCGCGACAGATTGTTCCAGGACTTGACCTGGGCCACGGTGACGCCATTGCGCGCGGCAATCGAAGCGATGCTGTCATGGCGACCAACCTTCACGCTGATCTTGCGCGTGGGCGGCAGATCCGGCTCCATCGCCAGCTTGGCGCGGTCGGCCACTTCCGGCGCGATGTCCTTTTCCTCGTCCTCGGTCTTGGGCACCAGGATGGTCGAGCCGGCTTTCAGCACCATGCGCGGCGGAATATGGTTGACCTCGCGGATGACTTCCGGCGTGGTGCGGAAACGCGCGGCGATGACTTCGATGCGTTCGCGCGCCGAGGTCACGGTGTGCGCGGTCCAGGAAGACAGCGCCTGCTTCCATTTCGCGAGATTGGACTTGAACTTCTCCGCATTGCTCTTCGGCAGCAGGATTTGCGTATCCGGACTGCCGACGATCACCGGCCGGTTGAACTGCGGATTCAGCGCCTTGAATTCCTCCATCGGCAGTTCCGCCAGCTTGGCCGCGACCTGCACATCGATGTCCTTGGTCTTGCGGATGGTGACGAAATAGGGCTGGTTGTCGATGTGCGGCAGCGCGATACCGTATTGCGCCGGCGTGGCAATGATGTTCTTCACCGCCTGCAGCTTCGGCACATAGTTGCGGGTTTCATTCGGCATGTAGGCCGACAGCGTATTGAAGTCAGTCGGCTGCCCGGCCGCGGTGGCCTTGGCAATCGCCCGCTGCACCGAGCCTTCGCCCCAGTTGTAGGCGGCCAGCGCCAGCTGCCAGTCGCCGAACATCGCATACAGCTTTTCCAGGTAATTCAACGCGGCGTCGGTGGAAGCCAGCACATCGCGGCGCTCGTCCTGGAACATGTTCTGTTTCAGGTTGAAGTCGCGGCCGGTGGACGGAATGAATTGCCACATGCCGGCAGCCTTGGCCGTCGACAGCGCTTCCGGGTTGAAGGCCGACTCGATGAAGGGCAGCAGCGCCAGTTCGGTCGGCATGTTGCGCTTTTCCAGTTCCTGCACCACATGGAACAGATAGCGCGACGCGCGGTTGGTGACCCGGTCGATATAGTCCGGGCGCGAGCTGTACCAGGTGGTTTGCACCTGCACCAGCGGATTGTCGAGATCGGGAATCGCAAAGCCCTTGCGGATGCGGGACCAGACATCCACTTCTTCCATGGACATGACCTGCATCAGCGGGTCGTTCGGGTCCAGGGGCTGGCTGGCGAGATAGGAAAAGATGGAAATATCGTTGGCGTATGCCGTGAGCGAGGTGCCCAGCGACAGAAGCGCTGCGCAGACTAAGGTCTTGATCGGTTTTCGATGCATGGGATCACTGTCTTATTTTTAATCGGCCCGAATGGCCGTAACCGCGGACGATGCCTGAACCGCGATGGCGGCATGCCATCGAAGCGCGCACGCAGCCATGCATGCATGCGCACACATAAAGCAACTACGTCCCGGCAAGGTCGGGACGTAGTTGCTTTATGGAATAACGGTTCGGCGCCTGAACTTCTTTAGCGGTAGGAATTTTTCCATTCTCGCAGTGCCGCGAACGCTGGAATTGATTCCCTGACCGGCAAACGACCAACACTTGTCAGCCGGTCCAAAATGCGGGGCTCAGTGTAACGCAAAAAAGGATTGGTCAACTTTTCCAATCCGATAAAACTCGGCAGTGTTGGCAGATTTTGATCGCGTTTTCGCTGCTCTTCGGCAATTCTTGCCGAAAGTTTCACGTTTTCCGGCTCGACTTCGTGGGCGAATTTCAGATTTGACATCGTGTATTCATGCGCACAATACACGGCGGTGTCGTCTGGCAGCGCCGCGAGTTTGCCCAGCGATGTGGTCATCTGCGCCGGGCTGCCTTCGAACAATCGGCCGCAACCGCCAGCGAACAGGGTGTCGCCGCAAAACAGCCAGCGACGATCCGGTTCATGATAGGCAATGTGGTCCAGCGTATGTCCGGGCACTTCCAGCACCGACAACTTCACGCCGAGTTCGGGCAGTTCCACGGTGTCGCCTTCGGATACCGGCTGTGTGATGCCGGCGATGCGGCTGTTTTTCGGGCCGAACACCGGAACCTGATACTGTGCGAGCAAGTCCGGAACACCGCCGACGTGGTCGGCATGATGATGGGTGAGTAGAATGGCAACGAGTTTCAGCCCGCGGTTTTTCAGAGTTTCGATCACCGGAGCGGCATCGCCCGGATCGACTACGGCGGCGTGGGTTTCATCATGAATCAGCCAGAGATAGTTGTCGGCAAAGGCCGGAATGGCGAGCACGCCCGGAGAATGCGATAGCGACATGGGTTATGAAACATTCGTCAACTGAAAAACCGATTATAGCCCTGCGCTCCTGGTTGCAGACGCCGGCCGGCGCCTATGTGCGCCAATGGGAAGAGGCGCGGCTGTCGCTGCTGACGGCCGACATCTTCGGTTTCAACGCAGTGCAGATCGGCCTGCCGGAAATCGACGGTCTGGCCGCCTCGCGCATGCCGCACCGCTGGATCGTCGACACCCGCGTGCCGCAGGACCGCAAGCTGCAGGCAGTCGTGGTCGGCGATTACGGCGAACTGCCTTTCGCCACGCAAAGCCTGGATCTGGTGCTGCTGCCGCACGTGCTCGAATTCGCACACGAGCCGCACCAGGTGCTGCGCGAGGTCGAACGGGTGCTGATACCGGAAGGGCAGGTCATCATCTGCGGTTTCAATCCGGCCAGCATGTGGGGTGCGCGCCAGGCAGCGGCGCGGCTGCGCAGAAAGGCTTTCTTGCCGCAGAGCGGCGAGTTCATCAGCGTGCCACGGTTGAAGGATTGGCTGAAGCTGTTGAACATGGAAGTGCATCCGGGGCATTTCGGCGCGTATGCGCCGCCCTGCGACACCGAGCGCTGGCTGCAGCGCTTCGAATTCATGGAGCGGATGGGACGGCGCTGGTGGCCATATCTGGGCGGAATCTATATAGTGCAGGCCATCAAGAGGGTGAAGGGCATGCGGCTGATCGGGCCGGCCTGGAACCGCAAAAAGGCCACCGCCCGGCAGGGCGTTCCGGTCACGAACAAGCAAACCAATCACAAATCCCATGGATAAGGTAGATAAGGTAGAAATCTTTACCGACGGCGCCTGCAAGGGCAATCCCGGCCCGGGCGGCTGGGGCGCCTGGCTCAAGGCCGGCGAGCATGAGAAGGAAATCTTCGGCGGCGAGCGCAACACCACCAACAACCGGATGGAGCTGATGGCGGTCATCGAAGCGCTGGCCGCGCTGACCCGGCCGTGCGAAGTCGTGCTGCACACCGACAGCCAGTATGTGCAGAAAGGCATCAGCGAATGGATACACGGCTGGAAGGCGCGCGGCTGGAAAACCGCGGCCAAGGAGCCAGTCAAGAATGCCGACCTGTGGCAGGCGCTCGATGCCGCGCAGGCCCGCCACAAGGTCGAGTGGCGCTGGGTGCGCGGCCACGCCGGCCATGTCGGCAATGAGCGCGCCGACCAGCTCGCGAACCGTGGCTGCGCCTCGGTGAAGTAAGCAGCACGCCGCTCATCAACCGTTTTCCAGAATCACTATGCGTCAAATCGTACTCGACACCGAAACCACCGGCCTGAATGCCCGCTCGGGCGATCGCATCATCGAAATCGGCTGCGTGGAACTCGTCAACCGCCGGCTGACCGGCAGAAACCTGCATTTCTACATCAACCCGGAACGCGATTCGGAAGAAGGCGCGCTGGCAGTGCACGGATTGACCACCGAATTCCTGTCCGACAAGCCGAAGTTCGCCGAGATCAGCAGCGAATTGCTGGATTACCTCACCGGCGCCGAAATCATCATCCACAACGCGCCGTTTGATATCGGCTTCCTGGATGCCGAATTCGAACGGCTCGGCTTGCCGCGCTTTGAAAAGCATGTCTCCGGCGTGCTTGATACCCTGGTACAGGCGAAATCCATGTATCCGGGCAAGCGCAATTCGCTGGACGCGCTGTGCGACCGCTACGGCATCTCGAATTCGCACCGGGTGCTGCACGGCGCGCTACTGGATGCGGAACTGCTGGCCGAAGTCTATCTGGCGATGACCCGCGGTCAGAACAGCCTGACGATCGACCTTGAGGTCGAGGCGTCGACGACAAGCAGCGATGCCGGCCTGGGCTCCGTGGCACTGGCCGATATTGTGGTGCTCGCCGCGCAGCCTGATGAAATCGACGCGCACGAAAAACTGATGGATGGCCTCGATAAAGAGGTCAAAGGCAGCTCCATCTGGCGCCAAGTTGCCGCGCAGATTGCAAATTGATTTCGGTGCGAATGCTGTGATATAGTTCGCGCCTGCCTGGGGAGGTTAGCTCAGGGGTAGAGCGATCGCCTCACACGCGATAGGTCGCTGGTTCGAAACCAGCACTTCCCACCAGAATTCGAAGCCGGTTGCAACATGTTTGCAGCCGGCTTTTTCTTTTCCCCGTCGCCGCTTCGTCCTTATTCGGCCCGCAGGCGCGTCGGACGGCGGAAGCTGCACAGCAGGCGGTCAGCGTCGCCGAGCGCAATGCGCGCCTTGCCGCGAATTTCCCGCTCCACGCCCAGATCCCGCTGCTTGCGGCTGCCGATGGCACAGGCCAGCAACTGTTGTGCCTTGCCGGTATAGATCATCCCCATTCCGCTCAAGAAATACGATTTCATGTACGCCTCCCAAGACGATGACAAATTGTTATCTGTTGCTCATCGTAAAGCGCGAAAGGCGGTAGGGATATAGGAAAAGCGGAGTTGTTTTTGTAGGAAAAGTGGAAATCTGATGCCGAGATGAAAGCGTGTGCCAGCCGGATCAGTATTCCCGGAACTGCCGCGCGACAAACTCCAGCAGCGCATCCGCATCTACTGGTTTGACCAAGTGATAGTCGAAGCCAGCTTCCCGCGCGCGCGCCTTGTCGCGTGCACGCCCGTAGCTGGTAACGGCTGCCAGAATCAGCTTGCGCTCGCCCGCGGCTTCGCGCAGGTGCGGCGCAAGCGCATAACCATCCATGCCGGGCAAACCGATGTCCGACAGAACTAGATGCGGCTGGAAGCTTGCGGCGATTGCCAGGCCGGACTCGGCATCTTCTGCGGTACGGATGTCGTAATCCATCAACTCGAGCAGGGCGCCCATGGAATCAATGGCATCGCGATTGTCATCGATCAGGAGAATGCGAAACGCGCGGTGCTCGATAAAGCCACCGTGCCGCGCAACCGGTTCGGAATGGATTGCCTCTGCCGATGATGGAACATCGACAGTGACAGAGTAAGCATTCGAAATGGATGATTGCACGGTGGTCCTTGCCGTAACCGGTCATATAGTTTCAACAAGGAAATTCTTTTGCCGTGTGCTAACGATGTTGCCGTCATTTCTGCTATGCCGCCTCAAAAAAAGCGAGCTTGTGCCATAGCACCTGCGCCAGACTGCGAATAGCAGTTCACACGCAAGGCGAACCAACTTACCGACAAGAATTTCCCATTACGATGGAAAATAGCAGTTGCACCGAACGACGCGAAATCGGACGAAATCTGAAACCCGTGTAGGAAAACAGGAGTTCGTTACACGCTTGTTTCGGGACAAGGGAGAGGGGCGAGGGCTGCGGGCATGATTGTGCTATCGACATTTCTCATCTACATCCATGATGGACCATTCCAGCGCAGCCAATCTGGAGCCGATACGCATCGGCATGGCGGGCTGGAGCCTGCCAACGACCCTGCAGCCACGCTTTCCCGGCGCCGGCACGCATCTGCAACGTTACGCCGCAGTGTTGCCGGCAGTGGAAATCAACTCTTCGTTTTATCGGCCGCATCTGCCCGCGACCTATGCGCGCTGGCGCGACAGCGTTCCTGCCGATTTCCGTTTTTCGGTCAAGTTGCCACGGGAGATTACGCATTTCCGGCGCTTGAAAGACATCGAAGCGCCGCTGGAAAGCTTCCTCAACGAGGTGCTGCATCTGGGCGACCGGCTGGGTTGTGTGCTGGTACAAATGCCGCCGAGCCTCGTGTTTGACCCCGACGCCGCTGCCAATTTGTTCGGCCGCCTGCGCGTAGGCTTGCCGGAAGGTATCGGCCTGGCCTGCGAAGCAAGGCACCGCAGCTGGTTTGGGGAGGAGGCGGCCGCTCTACTGGGCGAAGAACGGGTGGCGCGGGTGATTGCCGATCCGCCAGTAGTCAGCGAGATGGCGCCTGTCATTTACCGCGATTTGCTGTACATCCGCCTGCACGGTTCACCGGAGATTTACCACTCGAACTATGCCGACGATTACCTGCAAAAGCTGGCGCCGCGTTTGCTGCATCACCAGCAACGCGGCAGACGGGTCTGGTGCATTTTTGACAATACCGCCAGCGGCGCGGCGCTGCCGAACGCGCTGGCGACGCTGGAGCGGGTGCAGCGCGAAAGCGACGTCGATCAGCGTGGCGGCGGCGCCGGTGGTGCGCCCGGAGGCGGTGGCGGCGGCATGCTTTTCGAAGACGATGGCGCCGTGTAAGACGGCGTTGTATAGGATTCGATCATGTAGCCTCCCGGCGACGGAATACGATGCCCTTGCGCATACATGCATTGCAGATAGGCATAGTCATAACGCCGCTGCACGCCATAGCCGGAAGCCTGGCCTGCGCCCGTGCCGGCCAGGCCGCCGACGGCAAGCCCGGTGCCCGCGCCGACCGCCGCGCCGTGGCCGCCATTGGCCGCAGCGCCGACCGCTGCGCCGAGCAGCGTGCCCACGGCGGCGCTGGTCACGCCGCTTTCCTGCATCGCCGTGGTCGGCGTGGCGCCGCCGAGTTGTGACTGCGCATAGCCGCGGCACTGGTAATCGTCATTGCGGAATTGGTCGAAGCTCTTGCCGGTGCCGGGCAGCACCATCACATTCGGACCGCTGGGCATTGTAGTGCACGCGGCCAGCGTCAGCAGGGCGAGGCCGGGCACGAGTCTGGTCAGGATAGTCATGGCGCTTGTCATCGGTTGGCGGGCGTGGCCGGGACTTGCTGCCACGGCGTCGGGCAGCTCGGCACTTGTGGATAGTAAGCCTGCGCATCCGGGCACCAGTACCAGTATCCGGAAGGCGCCGGCGCGGGATTGCGTTCGATGTACACCGTTGGCGGCCGCTCCACTACCACCGTCTGCGGATAGTAATAAACGGGCGCCGGATAGTAGAACGGGCTTGCCAGCGGCACGCCGAAATACACGCCGACGTGCCCGTGTCCGTGTCCATGCGCCCAGGCGCTTGAAGTGCCGGCCGCAGCGGCAAGCAAGGCACCGAACAAAAGCCATTTGCCGGGTTTCACAATGTGCTCCAGTTGTTCAGGGATGCGAAGAATAGCGGAATGAAGAAAATTGGTTCTACAGATGCGGTGTTCATTCTGAGCGCATTCGGTGTGCAGAGTGAACAGTATGACCACATTGCAGTGTAGGACGCTTTATCCGGCCCGAGCGAATTGTTACCTCCCGATACAAAGCTGACGCAAGTCTTTACACCCGGTTTTTGTGGCAACGCACCGGGCTTTTTGAGCGCGCTGGGACAGCGGCGCCGACATGCAATAAGATGGCGCCCTTTTTCTGCTTTGCTGACACCATGAAACCTGCCTGCGGCGTCGATTTCGGCACTTCCAATTCCACCGTCGGCTGGCTGCGCCCCGAACAGCCGACGCTTTTGCCGCTGGAAGACGGCAAGCCGACGCTGCCATCGGTGGTCTTCTTCAACGCCGAGGAAGAAAGGCCGAGCTTCGGACGGCAAGGCCTGGCGGAATACCTGGCCGGCTATGAAGGCCGGCTGATGCGTTCACTAAAAAGCCTGCTCGGCACGCCGCTCATCGATGGGCAAACCGAGGTGCTCGGACGCGCGCTGCCATTCCGCGAGCTGTTGTCGCAATTCATCGGCGAGCTGCGCCGACGTGCCGAAGCCGCTGCCGGTTGTGCGTTTGAACATGCGGTATTCGGCCGGCCGGTGCATTTCATCGACGGCGACGCCGCCGCGGACGCGCTGGCGGAAAACACCCTGCGCGAGATCGCTGCAGCCGTCGGTTTTCGCGACATTGCATTCCAGTACGAACCGATTGCCGCCGCCTTTGCCTACGAAGCGCGCATCGAACGGGAAGAATTGGTGCTGGTTGCCGACATCGGCGGCGGCACTTCGGATTTTTCGCTGGTGCGACTGTCACCGCAGCGCGCGCGGCAAGCCGATCGGCGCGCCGATATCCTCGCCAACGGCGGTGTGCACATCGGCGGCACTGACTTCGACAAATACCTGAGCCTGGCGGCGGTGATGCCGCTGCTCGGCATGGGCAGCCGCCTGAAGAATGGCAGCGACGTGCCGTCGAGCTATTACTTTCATCTCGCCACCTGGCACACGATCAATTCCGCCTACAGCCGCAAGGCGGTGCAGCAGCTGCAGGATTTTTCGCGCGACGCCGACGATCCGGTGGCCCTGAGCCGTTTGCGCCGTCTCATCGACGACCGCGCCGGCCACTGGCTGGCGCTGAAGGTGGAAGAGGGCAAGATCGCGCTTTCCGACAACACCGACTTCACGCTGGCGCTGGACCGGCTGGCGCCGCCGGTCGATCTGCCGCTGAGTCGCGCCGGGTTCGATCGCGCGGTTGCGCATCTGGTCGACGATATCGATGCCAGCGTGCGCGCGCTGCTGGCCGAGGCCGGCGTCGCGCTCGATGCGGTGGACACCATTTTCTTCACCGGCGGCGCCAGCGGCGTGCAGCTGCTGCGCGAACGCATCGGTGCGCTGCTGCCCGCGGCGCGCAAGGTCGAAGGCGATTTGTTCGGTTCCATCGGAACCGGCCTGGCGCTCGATGCGGCGCGCCGCTTCGGCTAGGCCGGAGATCGGGCGGCCCGAAGACCGCCCCCTCAACATCAGAACGTGTGCTTGACGCCGACGTTCAGCAGCGTGGTGTTGGTGTCCGGAGACACCGGGGTCAGTACCGCCGAAGTCAGGGCCGTGGCGCCGGCGCGCGCGTTGGCAAAGGCCAGCGTGCCGTACAGCGTGGTGCCTCTGGACAGGGCGTATTGATCCGACAGGATGAAAGTCGTGGTCTTGTCGTCGCCATTGTTCTTGTCCTTGGCGAAATAGACAGCGGCCGACGCGGTATTGTTCGGCGCGGTCTTCCAGTCGACGCCGAGTCCCCACATGTCAACCTTCGAGGTTTCGTCCAGCGTCGCCGGCGCGCGGTTAGTGCCGCGTAAATAGTTCAGCTTCCCGGTAAGCGCACCCATCGTATAAGCGCCGCCGAGCGAAACCATGCGCGACAGGTAGTCGCCGCTGTCGGGCTTGTTCGCCTGCTGGTACGCGGCCGACAGCGCAATTGGTCCGGTATAGGTCAGACCGAGCGAGTAGACCGAGCCATGGTTGCCGGTATTGTTGGCCAGCGCAGTCGCGCCCGTCGGACGCTCGGACAGGCTGACTGCAGCGCCGAAGTGAACCGGGCCGAAATCATTGGTGTACGAGATCGCGTTCTGCAGGAACACGCCCACATCGTTATTGGTGTTGATGCCCGCGCCGCCGAGTGCGCCGGAGTTGTAGGCCCAGGAATACAGACCGGAGAAATTCTCGCGCAGGCCGCGCGGATCGGTGGTGGCGAAAGCCAGGATCGCGGGGCTGTACTGGTTGCCCAGCGCGACCGCGCCGACATTGGCCATCCACAGGCCGACATTGGCCTGACGCCGGAACAGGTTCCCGACCTGCGCGCCGGTGTCCGAAGCGAAATGGCCTTCAAGGTTGAACATCGCCTTCAGACCGCCGCCCAGATCTTCTGTGCCCTTGAAGCCCCAGATGCTGGGCGCGTCGCCGCCGCTGGCCAGGCTCACGCTCGGCCTGCCCGGCGCGCTGTGGTTTTGCGCCAGCACGCCCGCGTCGATGATGCCGTAGAAGGTGACATTGGTCTGCGCGGCAGCGATGCCGGATGCCAGTGCGAGTGCAGCGCTGGCGATGATGGTTTTTTTCATGACTTGCTCCCTGGTGTTGTTGAAATGGCTGCCGTGGACGGCTTTTCCGCAAATCGGGTGGGAAAGGGCTAGTCCCAGGTCTCCTCGAATGCGCGACGTATGGCTTTTGCGCATTGCGGTGCTAAGGGCAAACAACGTGCCGATAGGCAATGACGCAGGGAAAAATATTGAAAATACAAAAGCTTGGATGTGAATTGCGATGAGGGAACGCAAGAGCGGCAGCAGCACGATCTGTTTGAATCTGGATAAGAGCACCGAGCCGGTGCGCAATTTTTCAGCATTCCGCAAACGGGCGGCGAGAGTGCTTGTCCGATTCAACTTGCGCGGGACATTCGCCGCGGCTGACGTGAATGGCGGCGCTATGCTCAGACAGCGCAAGGAGAGGGGAGCATGACGATTTCAAGCGACATTCCGGCACGGCTGGACCGGCTGCCCTGGTCGCGCTGGCACTGGCGCATCGTGATCGCCCTGGGCGTGGCCTGGGTGCTGGATGGGCTGGAAGTAACGCTGGTCGGTTCCATCGGCGGTGTGCTCGAGCGCCCGGATACGCTTGGACTGAGCGCGGGCCAGGTCGGCTGGGCCGGTTCGCTGTATATCGGCGGTGCGGTGGTCGGCGCGCTGCTGTTCGGCCGGCTGACCGACCATCTCGGCCGCAAGCGCCTGTTCCTGCTGACCCTGGCGGTCTACATGCTGGCGACGCTCGCCACCGGCCTGGCTCCCGGCTTCGGCTTTTTCGCGGTCTGCCGCTTTCTGACTGGATTAGGTATCGGCGGCGAATATGCGGCAATCAATTCCGCAATCGATGAACTGATCCCGGCGCGTGTGCGCGGTCGGGTCAACCTGGCGATCAACGGCAGCTTCTGGCTGGGCGCGGCGCTGGGCGCCGGTTTGTCGCTGGTGCTGCTCGATCCGCATGTGCTCGGCCCGGTCTATGGCTGGCGCGCCGGTTTCGTGCTCGGCGCGGTGCTGGCGGTGGCGATTCTGCTGGTACGGCGCGATGTCCCGGAAAGCCCGCGCTGGCTGCTGGCCCATGGCCGCGCCGACGAGGCGCACCGCATTATCGACGCCATCGAAGCCGAGGTCGCCGCCGAGCATGGCGCCCTGGCGCCGGCATCGGGGCGCATCGCGCTGTCCGGCGCTGCCGCGCCGTCGTTGCGCGAGGTCGCCGCGGTGCTGGCGCGCCGCTATCGCCGGCGCAGCGTCGTGGCGATCGCATTGATGGTGTCGCAGGCCTTTTTCTACAACGCGATCTTCTTCACCTATGCGCTGGTGCTCACGCGCTTTCATCACGTGCCGGATGCGCGCGTGGCGCTATACATCTTCCCGTTCGCGCTCGGCAACGTGCTCGGGCCGCTGCTGCTCGGGCCGCTGTTCGACCGCATCGGCAGGCGCAGGATGATCGCCTTCACTTATGTGCTGTCCGGCGTCGGCCTGGCCGCGACCGGGCTGGCGTTCATGGCCGGATGGCTGGATGCGCTGACCCAGGCGCTGTGCTGGTCGGCAGTGTTCTTTCTCGCCTCGGCCGCGGCCAGTTCCGCCTATCTCACCGTCAGCGAAGTGTTCCCGCTGGAGATGCGGGCGCAGGCGATCTCGGTGTTCTATGCGGTGGGCACCGGCGCCGGCGGCTTTGCCGCGCCGCTGCTGTTCGGCCTGCTGATCGAGTCCGGCAGCCGTGGCGCGGTGACCGTGGGCTATGCGATCGGCGCGGCGCTGGTGATCGTCGCCGGCCTGATCGCGCTGCGGCATGCGGTCGATGCCGAGCGGCGGCCACTGGAAGACATCGCGCCGCCGCTGGGCGCGGTGCATCACGAGGATCAGGAGGATCAGCCGCCGGTGGTCGACGGCGTCCAGAAACTGACCGAGGGCTCAGTCAGCGCCGGGATGGAGCCGTCCGGCGAGCGCAGGATGTCGTAGTTCAGCGTGTAGACGGTGCGCCAGAAATCGACGGTCATCCTGGCCGCATTGATGCCGGAGGTGCGGCAGATTGGCGCAGTGCCTTCCTGGTCGGGATGGTAGACGTCGAGCCAGTGCACATTGCTCGCGTCCTGCGACAGCACGTACAGGAAGCCGCCATATTCCACCGCGAGGTCGAGATAGGTGGCGTTCTGCGTGGCATCGAGCTGCAGGAAATGTGGCCGCTTCTGCTTGGTGAAATACGGAATCGGATTGCCGCCGACATCGAAGGCCTGGATGCGGTTGTTGCCGCTGCTGTCCTCCAGTACCAGGATCACGCCATCCGCGCTGATGGCCAGCGCCACCGGCGTATCCATCAGGCCGGGCCGGGTGCCGAAACCCGAATAGTGCCGCGCCAGCCAGCTGCTGCGCGCCGTGGCGTCATCGACCGCCTGCTGCGGCAGCTTCAGCGCCTCGATCTTGTGGTTCTCGCTGTTGATCGACACCGCATAACCGGCCGGATGCAGCAGGAGCCGCGTCGGCGGCAGGTTCAGCCGGCCGAAGGCGCCGCCCGTGCCCGGTCCCGGCAAGGCTGGCGCGCTGCCCAGCGCGACCGGCCGCAGCAGCAGCGATTCCGGCTCCAGCATCACATTGCGGCTCTGGTCCGACAGCAGCGAAAAGCTCGCCAGCGTGCCGGCGCCCGATCCGCAGCTGCTGGCAACGAAGCCGGGGCGCGCCGCACCCGCCGCACCTGTGGCGGTGTCGAGGATGGCGACATAGTCGAACTGGCCGGGAACGCCGCTGCCGCAGCCGGGAACGCCGCTGGAATAGCCTTGCCAGGCATAGCCGACGTAGCCCGGCAAGGCGCCGGCGCCTTGGCGCACCGTGATGCCGCGCAGCGCGCCGAGGCTGGGCTGCTGGTCGCCGGTGGGAGGGAGGTAGGGCGGCGCGTTCCCGCCGTTCAGGCCGGTGCGCCAGGCATGCGCGCCGCTCGCATCCAGGCTGGAAATGCCGCTGTGCAGGTACACCGTGGCAGCCGAGATCGGCACCCGGTTGTAGGCAAGCGCGATCGCCGGGGCGGTATCGACGGTATTGGCGATGAGGCCAGTGCTGCCGTGCGCGGCGCACAGGTCGTTCGCGCCCGGGGCCGCTCCCTGCGCGCGGGCATAGATGCCGACCAGGACGTTGACCTGGCCGCCGAACGGAATCCCCGACAGCATTACCGCCACCGGCGCGCCAGCCGCCGCAGCCGGCAGGTCGATGGGCGCGAGCACGTGCGCGCTGCCGCTGTCGAACACGTAGCTGACCTTGTAGTACAGGCTGTAGCTGCTCCAGGACTTGAGGAAGTCGGGATCGACCGTGAAGCTCGTCGACAGGTCGTGCGTCAGCACCAGGTTGAAGCGGTACAGCGGCGGCGACAGGCCGATTTCCAGCGTCGTTTCCGCCAGCTCCACGGCGCCGATCACGGCGGCCACGGCGCGCGCCGCCTGTCCGAGTATCGGGATGGAATCGATCACTTCGCTGCGCCCGATCGTATCGAACAGGTACTTCCACAGATGGTCCAGCAGCGTGGTGGCGCCGGTCTCCATGATGGTCTTGCACATTCCCGCGACCAGTTCCTCGAGCGCCAGCGTCTCCCGCGCCAGCAGCGCTTCGAACACGTTCAGCAGGAGTTCGAGCAAGCCCTGCGCGAGAAGGTCGAGAAGCAGCCGCCCGGTTTCATCGAGATCCTGCACGCCGGCCGCGAGAAAGATCGAGACGATGACGTAGTTGACCAGGACGGTGGCCACGATGCCGGGCGTGCGCAGCTTTTCCGGATCGTTGAGCGCGCCGGACAGGCCCAGCCCGCCGTAGATGACTTCCATCGATGCCGCGCCCTGCGGCCAGCGGATCACCGGCTCGAATTTCCCCGGCATGAATGGAATGCCGGCAAGCGCATTGACCTCGGGCAGCATGCCGACGAACAGGCTTTCCGCGGTATCGAGTCCGTTCGAATGCGGATACTTCGCATCCGGCAGCGTGTCCACGTCCAGAGAGCTCGTCGGGATGACACGCCCCGGCTTGTCGCCATCGCCAGGCGCGCGGAACTTGATCCACATGCCGAGCCAGCGCAGGAACCAGTTCGAGACATTGTCCATCGTGACCTGCACCCGGCCGCCGACGTTCTCCACCGTCGGCGCGCTCACCGCCAGGCCAGTCTCGGTAGCCAGGCTGGAAAAGGTGACGGTGGGCACGTCCTCGCCGGCCTGCGCCTGCCGGCGCGCAACGCTGGCCAGGCCATCGTGGCGAAACCACAGGCGTCCACGGACGGCCTCGGCGCTTTGCACGACGCTTCCCGCGCCCAGCGCCACGCCCAGGTTCTCATCGTCGATCACGCCCGGATGGATGGTGCGTATGCACTGCGCCACGGCCGCGTCCACGTCCGGGTGCCAGTCCGGCATGAACTGGATCAGCTTGCCGTCGCTCTTGCGGTACGGCACGGGCGGCACGACCCGCCTGTCCAGCAGCGGGCGCAGCGTCGCCCATTGCCCCGGGTTAGGCTGCGAGGCGGATTGCTGCGGCGCAGCCGGGCCCAGTCCGGCCAGCGTCGCGACCAGTTGCACCATGTCCGGGTTGGGCGCGATGTGATTCGCATGCAGGTAGGCCGCGCCGCCCGGGTCCAGGCACAGCAGTTCCGTGTGCACGCCGACGAGCGCCTGCGCATGGTCGTGGCTGTCGATGAACGCGGCTTCGTCGATCAGTTCCGCCGCGCTCGCGGCAGCCGGCATGCCGTAGAAGCGGCGCTTGGCCGAGCGCGGCAGCCGCGCGGCCCCGGCTGCAAACGCCAGCGCATGCGCGCTTTCGGGCAGCAGCAGGTGAAGCAGCGGCATGGTCCAGTTGCCGCTGGCGGGATCCTCGTCGGCGCTGACGTAGCCCAGGGCCACCGCTTTTGCCGGCAGCTCCGCGTCCAGGTGATGGGTGATGGCCGCATCCGGCAAGGCCTGCAGGAAGGCGTTGCTGCGGCGCGCCTGCTGCAGCACCTCGGGCGCCTGCGCCACCGGCGTCAGCGGCAGGCGCTTGCCAGCGATGTGCAGATAGGGGTTGGCCAGGGCGGGGCCCGCCGTGCGCGACAGGTTGAAGAACAGCAGCCGCCTTTGCAGCGCCTGCTGCGGCGGTGGCGCCGACGCGTCGCCGCCGCAGGAAGACAGCAGCGGCGGCGCACCCAGCGTTGCGCCGAGCGCGGCGATGCGCGCAAGGAATTCGCGCCGGTTCATCGTCCCCACGCTGCCGCGCAGTGCCCTGCGTTTTCCGGTTTGGCTTTTGCTCATGACGCTTCCTGTTGTCTCTTGAAAGGGATCGATGCTTTGGGCTGTACGGTTATGCGGTTATGCGGCTGCATGGCGGCGTGCTCACCAGTCCAACGCGACGGGCCGCGGAGTGGCGCCATTGCAGATGGAAGCGCTGGGCGCCGCCGGGGTATAGGTGGCGGCGTTCCCATACCAGGCCGGCGGTGCGTTCAGTGGCTGAGTGCTCTTCCAGGCCGGATTGCTGCCGTCGCGTTCTGCGGGGCCGCAGCCGGCGGGCAGTTGGTCGCCGGAAGGGCAGGTCAGGCTGGGTTCGGCTTGCGGCACCCGTCCTTCCCCGCCATAGGACATGCTGATGCACACGCTCGCGCCGCGCGCGACCGGGCAGCCCGAAGACGGGCAGGCATGCTGGGTATGGTTGCCGTCGAGTTCGACGTTCAGGGTGTTGCCGGCCCGGTTGAAGTCGACGTAGGCATTGGCCAGCGAGGCATCCCTGATCAGCTGCGACTGGCCGAGGTTGGTGCCTTCCAGGTGCGCCTGCAGGAAGGTGGTTGGTGAAGTCTCGCCGTTGTTGTTTATGGTCGCGCCGGCAAAGTTCGCGCCGGTCAGCACCGCGTAGGAAAAGTCGACGCCGGAGATGGTGGCGTTGCTGAAGTCGACGCCATAGAGAAAGGCGCCCGTGAACCGGGTGCCGGTCATGGTGGCGCCGCTCGCGCTGGCGCAACTCTTGCCTGCTTTGCCGATCCCGCATGGGCCGTGGCCGTTGCTGTAGAAATTGGCATAGGAAAAATCGGCGCCGGCAAGCTGGGCCGATGTCAGGTTCGTGTTGTGCAGATGCGCACCGATCAGGGTGGTCGCCGGGCCGCCGGGCTCTCCGCTGAGGATGGCTCCGGTGAGATCGGCGCCGGAGAGATTCGCATGATTCAGGTTCGCGCCCCGCAGGGTCGCTTTGTACAGGTTCGCGCCGCTCAGGTTGGCGTTCTGCAGGTTCGCGCCGGTCAGATCGAGGTTGGGCAGCGCCACGCCGGCCAGCTTTGCCGCGCACGCGCTGAGGTTGGCGCCGGCGCCGCTCGAACTGCCCGCGCTCGGCTTGAAGTCGAGCTTCGACCAGTCGCTGATGAATTCGCAGTTCATCGTCGTGCCGCGGAAGGCCGGCTTGCACAGCGAGGCGTCGATGACGAGCGGTCCCGGCCCGAAGATCGTCAGGCCATCCTGCAGGACGGTGTTCGAAAAGTCTGCGCAGCTGACATCGGCATGCGAAAAATAGGTCCGCCCGGTGAAGCTCATGCCGGCAAGGCAGGCCTGGCGCAGGTTCGCGCCGGTGAAGTCGGTCGGGCGCAGGTCTTCGTTGTCGCTCCTGAGCACCCTGGCGTTGCTGAAGTCCGCGCCGGAGAGGTTGGCGCCGATGAACACCGTGCCCTTGAGCGTGGCGCCGGAAAAATTCGCATTGCGCAGATCGAGCCGGTTGAAGTTCATGCCGGACAGGTCGCGGTTGCGGAAGTCGGGGCCGGGCGGGGATGCGGGGGTGTTCGGACAAGCGTTGGCGACACTGGCGACACTGGTAGCCTGCGCCTGCGCCGATCCCGGCGCGGTCCGTCCCCCGACTCCGCCGAACAGAAACAGCACGATGGCCAGCAGCAGTGCCGGCAACCGCGCCGACGAAGGTTTGAGCATCGGGCGGCGCATCAGTCTTCTCCTTCGAAACGCACGACTGCATCGCCGGCGCCGCCCAGGCCGTCCTGGCCGTCGGCGCTGCGGCACTGGCTGTTGGCGCTGCCGGCAACGGCGGGATTGTTGATGCCGCTGCCGCGCCGGCCGGCGCTGCCGGGGAGGGTGGAATAGCGGAAGAAGTTGCCAGGGTCCGGCACGGCGCCGACGGCGGCGATGGCCATCGAGGGACCGCCATTGCCGCCGGCGCCGCCCGCGCCCGCGCCGCCGGGGCCGCCGTCGCCGCCCTGGCCGCCGAATGCGGGGGCAGCCACCTGAAAGCTGCCTGCCTGAAAGTGGATTTGCGTCGTAATGGCGCCGCTCGCCCCCTTGCCGCCAGGACCGCCCGGAGCCCCTGTGCCGCCAGTTCCGCCCTGGCCGCCGGGGCCCGGAATCAGATTGGCCGTATCGGACAGCTCGGCCATGCCGGCGTTGATCAGCACCAGCGCAATTGAAGCGCCGCCCTGCTGACCGCCTTGTCCGCCCGGGCCGCCGCAACCGCCGCCGCCGCCGCCGCCTGGCAATCCGTGATAGCGAAAGGTGTCGCCGAGGAACTTGTGCTGTACCGCATAGCCGCCGGCGCCTCCGCCTCCGCCGCCGCTGCCGCTGCCGCCTTCGCCGCCCGGATTGCCGCGGGACGCGACCCAGCGGCCCGCATTGAACTTCGCTAGGCCGACAGTCGCTGTGGATGGCGTGCCGGGAAGCATGCCGCAATCGCCGAGTTCGCCCGGAGCGCCCGCGGGGCCGCCGCCAGGATCGGTCGCCGCATGCGGATTGCATTGCAAACCTGCCCCCCCGATGCCGCCGCCGGAGCCGCCGTGTGCGGCGCCGCTGTCCCTGCCGGCGTAGAAGTCGGGAGCCTGCCGTGCTGGAGCGGGAGAGCAATCGCAATCGAATGTGCAAGTCTGTATTTCGGGGAAATTCAATTCCCTTCCCGGGCCACCGCTTCCCGGCCACGGCTGCGGTTTCCCCGGGCAGCTTGCGCCGCCCTCGCCGCCGGCATTGGCGTTCGGGCCGGGTTGCGTGCCATTCCCGCCCGGATCCGCGCTCACCGTGCTGCCCGCCGCGCCGTCGCCGCCGCGCCCGGCGGCCAGCGTGACGCCCGACAGGCTCAGGCCACGGCTCGAACGCACCAGCATGCCCACGCTCGCTTCGCCGGGCGTCGTTTCATTCTTGCCCAGCACGACGATGTTCGACAGCACCGTGGTCGTGCCGAGATTGGCTGCGGCGATCGCGGCTTCGCCCGCGGCGGGCTTTGCGGCGATCACGGTGCGGTAATGCAGGTCCGGTTCGTCGCCGAAGCGGCAGCTGCCGTACACCGAAACGCCGTCGACGAGCGCTATGGTCTCGCTGCTGTCATACAGGCCGTATCGCACCGCCACCGCGCAGCCGGACCGCGTGCAGCGACGTATGCCTTTCGCGATCGATTTGCACGCCGTGGCGACGGTCGCGCCGCAGTTGTCGCCCGCGATGCCGTCGGGCGCGACGTAGACCACGGTCTGCAGGCGCGCCAGATCGGCGCCGGGACAACTGACGGCGGCCTCGGGGAGGTCGCGCTGGACGCGGCCCTCCTCCTCGCCGCCGCCGCCACAGGAGGCAAGCACGAACGGCAGGAGCAGGGCGGCGAATCGGCGAGCGAGACGAAAAATCGGCATGGAAAACCCTTGCGCAATGGCTGTGGCGGCAAATGCCGGCATCCGGCGAATCGATGCGGCAAGGGGTGGGTGATTCCTGATCGGAAAATGTTCAATCCGACATGGCTTTTATCGAACAATTAATCGATGAGTGAACGGAACAATCCGGTGCGCCATCGAAGCGCGGCACACATGAAAAACCCGCCTGGGAAGGCGGGTCGGGGCATGGATTCAACGTCCGGATTCAGACGGCCATGGGCGCGGTCAGCGGCGGATGGTGCCGGTAGCCTTCGAGCGAGAAATCGCCGGGCTCGATCTTCTCCAGCCATTCCGGCTCGTACCGCCCGGTCTTCGCATGATCGGGCACGCGATCGGCAATCACCAGTTTCGGCAGCGGATACGGCTCGCGCTCGAGCTGCTCGCGCAGCATGTCGAGATGGTTTTCATAGATGTGCGCATCGCCGATGAAATAGCTGAACCAGCGCGGCTTGTAGCCGGTGAGGCGGCCGACCAGGTGCAGCAGCGCCGCGCCCTCGGCGAGATTGAATGGCGCGCCCAGGCCGATGTCGTTGCTGCGGATGTACAGGCACAGCGAGATTTCACGGGTGCTTGCGTTCGGAATGAACTGGTACAGCAGGTGGCAGGCCGGCAGCGCGACTGCATCCAGCACCGCCGGATTCCAGCCGTGGAACAGGATGCGCCGGCTGCCCGGGTTGTTGATGATGGTGTCCAGGCATTCGCGGATCTGATCGACCGCGCGATACATCAGCAGCTTGGGACGGCCTTCATCCTCGAGGCGCGACACGCAGCGAAAGCCGCGGCGCTCGGCGTCGTCGATCTGCGCGGCCTGGTCGGCGTCGATCAGCTTGTATGCCGGCCATTGCCGCCATTGCGCGCCGTAGACCGGGCCGAGGTCGTCGGGGCCGGCGCGGTACGGGTTGGCGAGCCAATCCGCGTTTTCATTGGCGTTCTGATCCCAAACCTTGCAGCCGAGCGCACGGAAATCGGCGGCGCTGCGCGTGGCGCGCAAAAAGCCGACCAATTCGCCGACCACTGACTTGAAGGCAAGCCGTTTCGTGGTCACGGCCGGGAAACCGTCGTTCAGGTCAAAGCGCATCATCGCGCCGGGGATGCTGATTGTTCGTATACCGGTGCGGTTGTCTTGCCAGCTTCCGGTGTCGAGGATGGTGCGGACGAGGTCGAGGTAGGCTTTCATGAGTGTGCGCTTGATGAGCGCGCCATTCTAACGCACGACATCCGTTGGCGCCGCCTGCCGGTCTTGCTGCGGTTTCGCCCGCGATGCCGCCCCGCTCGCAGCGGCTACAATGCCGCTTCCTTGCCAGTTCAGCCATTCCATCCTGCCAACCTGATGATTTATTCCAGCCTGAATCACGCGCTGCGCGTGCCGCTTGCCGCCGAAATCCATTCCCGTCCCTTTCTCGAGCTGCATGCGCCGGAAAGCATCACCCATCTGGCGGTGTATGTGCGCGACGACCTCGCGCCGGGCGCGACGAATGCCCGGCTGCAGCATGGCTTGCTGACCGACCTGTGCCGGCATTTCGGCGTGTCCGCGCCGGCCGAGGAGGCGAAGTTCTTCTTCCACGATTTCGGCCGCTTCCGCCTGAAATGGGAAAGCCATACCGAGTTCGCCACCTACACCTTCGCCCAGCGCCACGAGGAAGCGCTGCCGGTGGACGAAGCCTTCGGCCGCGTGCCGCTGCACCAGATTCCGCAGCAATGGCTGTCGGCGTTGCAGGGCCGGCTGATGGTCGCCACCCACGTCGTGCTCGACGCTTCCTCCGGCGCGGCTCAGGACTTCGCGCACGGCCTGCGCCGGGTGTTCGAAGGCAAGCTGCTGGTCGGCAGCCGGGTGCTGCACGGCGCGGAAATCTGGACCGACTTCCTGGTGCAGTCCGATGGCTTTTCCCGCATTGTCGTGCGCGACGTCGGCCTGCGCGAACAGCAGGCCGGCCGCCTGGTGCAGCGCATGCTGGAGATCGAGACCTATCGCATGATGGCGCTGCTCGGCCTGCCGCATGCGCAGCGTGCTACGCCGGTGCTGAATGCGATCGAGGATGAGCTGGCCGAACTGACTGCCGCCATGATCGAAACCGATGGCATGAACGGCGGCACGCTGCATCACCAGTCCGCGGCTGAATCGGTGCAGGAGCAGGGGCTGCTGGACAACATCACGCGCCTGGCCGCGCGGCTGGAAAATCTCGCGGTGGACAACAACTACCGCTTCTCGGCATCGCAGGCGTATTTCCGGCTGGTGGCTGCGCGCATCGAGGAGTTGCGCGAGGAGCGTATCGAAGGCTTTCCGACGGTGGAGGAGTTCATGGACCGGCGCCTCACGCCCGCGGCCAGCACCTGCGCCGCCATCTCCAGCCGCCAGGAAGCGCTGGCGCGACGCATCGCGCAGACCAACGATTTGCTGCGCACCCGCGTCGGCATCGTGCAGGAACAGCAGAACCGGCAGATTCTGCAATCGATGAATGCCAGGGCAGCGCAGCAACTGCAGTTGCAGCAGGCGGTGGAAGGCTTGTCGGTGGCGGCGATCTCGTACTACATGATCGGCCTGCTCGGTTATGCGGCGAAGGCGCTGAAGGCGGCCGGCTTGCCGATCAATGCCGACATCAGCACCGGCGTGCTGGTGCCGGTGGTCGCCGGCGCGGTGTGGCTGGGGTTGCGGCGCATGCATAAACGGATGCATGCGGGGCATTGAGGAGGAACCTTGTCTCGTAGGATGGGTAGCCAAGGCGGTGATCGAACAACCGCGTGGGCTGCGCCCAGCCAGCTCTTTCAAGGTTCGCGCGGTAACTGCTGCATCGGTTGTAATAGCACTACGCTACGCAGTTGCAGTTGCAGTTGCAGTTGCAGTTGCAGTTGCAGTTGCAGTTGCAGTTGCAGTTGCAGTTGCAGTTGCAGTTGCAGTTGCAGTTGCAGTTGGTTCTGGCTTTTGTCGTTGCCGTTGCCGTTGCCGTTGCTTTTAATCCCGTTGATCGCGCCGTGGCGCCGGGCCCTGAAGCGGATAAGGTGCGGCGTCTGTTTGAGCGAAGCGCAGCGTAGCGAGTTTAGCCGCGCCCCGCTTCAGGGCCCGGACCCGGCTTGCTCGCCAAGCAAGATGTCCATATTGGGTCATCGGGCGTCGGCCTCCGAGCAGGCAGGCCTTTCAATCCAAGCCTCGATCACGCGACGACCAAGGCAAGAGCCTGCACCCGTGAGCACCTCACTCCGGTGACGCAAAACGTTCAGCGCCCCCTCGACCTAGCCGGGTCCCGGCCCGGCAGCCGGCCTACTTCTTTTGGGCGCCAAAAGAAGTAGGCAAGAAAAGGCGCCCCGGAGATTGCGCCCCGCTGCGCGGGGTCCCGTGCCGTCGATGCCCGGAGCGGGGCGCGGCTAAACTCGCTACGCTGCGCTGCGCTCAAACAGACGCCGCACCTTATCCGCTCCGGGCATCGCCGTCACGGCGCAATCAACGGGGTTAAAAGTAACGGCAACAACAACTACAACTACAACGGCAAAGACAAAGGCACTGCAACTGCAACTGCAACTGCAACTGCAACTGCAACTGCAACTGCACCCTTATCTCGCCCTGCCAACCTTATGCAGACTACCGGCGGCCCGAAAAACAATTTGACGTCACCTCGAAAGGGCTGGCTGCGCCCAGCCTACAGGCTCACTGTCATCAACCCAGATTGAACTGCAGCGCCGCCAGGCTCGCATACAAGCCACCCCTGGCCACCAGCTCCGCATGCGTGCCGCTCTCCACCACGCGACCATGCTCCATCACCAGGATCCGATCCGCGCGCTGCACCGTCGCCAGCCGGTGCGCGATGACCAGCGTCGTGCGGTTCAGCATTGCCGTCTCCAGCGCGCCCTGCACCAGCCGCTCCGACTCTGCATCCAGCGCGCTGGTGGCTTCATCGAGCAGCAAGAGCGGCGGATTCTTCAGCAGCGCGCGGGCGATGGCGATGCGCTGGCGCTGTCCGCCCGAGAGCCGCACGCCGCGCTCGCCGAGGAAAGTGCGATAGCCCTCGGGCAGTCGCTCGATGAATTCATGCGCGGCTGCGAGCTTCGCCGCGGCGATGACATCGGTATCGCTGGCGTCGGCGCGGCCATAGCGGATGTTCTCCATCGCATCGGCCGAAAAGATCACCGTGTCCTGCGGCACGATGCCGATCGCCTCGCGCAAGGCATGCAGATCAAGTTGACGAATGTCGACGCCGTCGAGCAGCACCGCGCCGGACTGCGGATCGTAAAAGCGCAGCAGCAGCTGGAACAGCGTGGTCTTGCCGGCGCCGGACGGGCCGACGATGGCCACCGTCTCGCCCGGCTTCACTTCGAGCGATACGCCATCGAGCGAAGGCGCACCCGGACGCGACGGATAGCAGAAGCGCACATCAGCCAGGCTCAGCGCCGCGCCGCCGCTGCTGCGCGCACCCGGCGGCAACGGGTGTGCGGGCGATTGCACCGGCGACTCGAGCGCCAGCAATTCCATCAACCGCTCGGTCGCGCCGGCGGCACGCTGCGCTTCACCGATCACCTCCGAGAGCGCAGCGATCGCGCCGGCGACAATGGTGGCGTACAGGATGAACTGGCCGAGCTGCCCGGCGCTCATCGTGCCGGCCAGCACCGCGTGCGCGCCCAGCCACAGCACGAAGACGATCGCGCCGAACACCATCAGGATCGCCACCAGCGTCAGCAGCGCGCGAGCGCGGATGCGGCGCCGGGCGGTGTCGAAAGCGCCTTCCACGGCCACGCCGAAGCGGCGCGCCTCGATCGCTTCATGGGTGTAGGCCTGCACCGTCGGCATCGCGTTGAGCATCTCGCCGGCCAGCGCCGACGCATCGGCGATGCGGTCCTGCGAATCGCGTGACAGCCGCCGCACCTGCCTGCCGAAAGCCACGATAGGCAGCACTACCGCCAGCAGCGTGACCAGGATGATCGAGGACAACCTCACGCTGGTATAGAACAGCATGCCCATGCCGCCGGCAAACAGCAACGCATTGCGCAGCGCCATCGAGATGCTGGTGCCGACCACCGACTGAATCAGCGTGGTGTCGGTGGTCAGGCGCGACAGCACTTCGCCTGCGCGCGCGGTTTCGAAGAATTGCGGGCTTTGCGTGACCACGTGCGCATAAACTGCGGCGCGTATGTCGGCGGTGACGCGTTCGCCCAGCCAGGACACGAAATAAAAGCGCGCCGCGGTTGCTGCGCCGAGCACGCAGGCCACGCCGAACAGCGCCAGGAAATACAGGTTGATGTGCCGGTCGCCGGCGCCGCCCGCCGCGCCGAAGCCCAGGTCGATCAGCTGCCGGAAGGCCACCGGGATGGCCAGCGTGGCGCCAGCCGCAACCAGCAGCGCCACGCCGGCCGCGAGAAAGCGTTGCCGGTAGGGCGCAAGAAAGGGCAGAAGGCCGGTGAGCGCGGCAAGGCGGCCGCGCGCGCGCCGTGTATCGCTCCGGGTATCGCGCTTCGTATCGTCTTTGGTATCCGTCATAGCTTCAGCGGCGAGACATAGCCGGTCAGTTCGAGATAGCCGCGCCCGGCCGGCTTGCCGTCGCGCGTCACGCGCA
This sequence comes from Noviherbaspirillum pedocola, assembly GCF_016632335.1. GTDB lineage: Bacteria > Pseudomonadota > Gammaproteobacteria > Burkholderiales > Burkholderiaceae_D > Noviherbaspirillum_A > Noviherbaspirillum_A pedocola. The sequence goes on along the minus strand of NZ_JAEPBG010000012.1, from coordinate 118,705 downwards.
CCGCGCCTTCCCAGTAGACCGAGCCGGTCGAGGCGCGCGAGTCGAGTTCCTGGTCATCCTGCAGCGGCTCCAGCGTCCAGCGGATGCCGCCGGTATCGAGCGCAATCGCCACCGGATAGCTCGCATCGGTATGCGGCGAGCGCCAGTTGCGCAGCGGCGTAAAGCGGATGTCCTGCTGCGCGAACTGGGTCATGCGGCCGGCGGCGTCGCGCAGGGTCGCATGCGACCACAGCGTACTGCCATCCTTGGCGCGGATGCGAAAGGCCATCAGCGCCGAGCCGTCATCGAGATTGATGCCCATCCAGTCCCAGCCCGAAGCGCCGGGCGCGAGATAGCTGGTCGACCATTCGCGGTCCAGCCAGGCCGTGCCGGTCACCGCCACCGGCTTGCCGTTGCGGCTCACGCTGCCGGACACCTTGAGCTGCGGCTCGCTGAAGTAATGGCTGGCCTGGCCGGGCAGCGGGCCCTTGCGCGAATAGCCGCCTTCGCCCTGCGGCATGATCGGCTGCGTCGGCGCGAGATCCAGCGTCAGCGTGAAATCCGTGGCCGGGATGTTGGCGTGATACACGCCCTTTTCATCGCGCACGAAGCGCCAGTCCTGCAGCTTCACATCGGTGTTGTCGGTCTTCGCATAAGCCAGGTCGAAGCCTGAGCGCGCGGCCTTCTGGTCATGCAGCAAGCGGCCAATCGTGGGATCGGAAAGCGCCGCATGGGCGATGATCAATTGCTTGGGCGCGAAGCTGCTCGGGTTGTCGCGATCGTGCTCGGTCGCCGCGCGAAAGAAGGTCAGTTGAAAGCCGAGCTGCTTGCCATCCGGCGTCTGCAGCCAGCCGGTCGCATACCACCACTCGGTGCGGTAATCAGGATGTGCGCCGAAATCGCGCGGAAAGACCAGCGCATCCTCCGGCTTGACCTCGGCAAAGCGCGGCGGCGCGGCTGTGGCCGTGATGGCGAGCAGCGCAACGCAACCCAGCAGCAGCAACAACAGTTTTCTCATCACCAGTCCTCCCTGACCGAACGCACCGCATTGCCCGCCACCGCCTGCCGCCCGGCGACGAGCGCGGTGCCGGCCGCCGATACCAGCAGCGCCGTCGCCACCGATGCCAGCAGGCCCCAGGGCATGTGCAGCTGCATCGTCCAGTGGAAGGACTGCGGATTGACGATGAACACCAGGATCAGGCTGATGCACCAGCCCAGCGCGAAGCCGACCGCGATGCCGGACAAGGCCAAGAGGCCGCCTTCCGCGGCCAGCATCGCCAGCACCTGGGATCGGGTCACGCCGACATGGCGCAGCATGCCGAATTCCTTCGCCCGCGCCAGCGTCTGCGCCGAAAACGTGGCGGCCACGCCGAACAGGCCGATGATGATCGCCACCGCTTCGAGCAGGTAGGTCACTGCGAAGCTGCGGTCGAAGATCCTCAGGCTCATCGCGCGGATCTGCCCCGGCTCGGCCAGCTCCAGCGTCGCGCCGAAGGGCAGGGCGCGTATCGCCGTGCTGACTGCGGACACGGTCGCGCCCTTGGCCAGCAGCAGCGCGGCATCGTTCACCGTAGCGTCGCCGGTCCAGGCCTGGTAATCGGCCAGGCGCATCTGGATGGCGCCGGTCTGGCGCGCATAGTCGCGCCACACGCCGGCGACGATGAAGCGCCGTTCGCCGGCCGCCGACGGCAGCGTGATCGTCTTGCCGACGGCGTCGCCATACAGATCGACCATCGCTTCGGATACCCACACCGGTGTCATCCCGCGCCATTGCGCGCGGCCGATCTGCTCGCCGGTCAGCGGAAGGGCGCGGCCGGGATCGTCGGCATCGATGTTCCGCGCGATCAGCATCACGGCCGGCCTGGCGGGAGTTAGCGTGAGCGGCACGAAGCGCTGGAAGTCGGCGCGCGCCACGCCCGGCACCGCGGCCAGCGCGCGCTGCGCGGCGGCATCGAGCGCGCCGACATCGCCAACGCCGGCGCTGCGCACATACAGGTCCGCCGGCAGCAGCTTCACCAGCCAGTCGTCCACCGACACCCGAAAGCTCGACACCATGATGCCCATGGCCACCATCAGCGCGAAGCTGGACAGCACGCCGCCGAGCGCGATCGATGCCGCGTTCGGCGCATTCGCCAGCCGAGCCAGCGCCAGCGCGCCGACCGTGCCGACGCGCTGCGGCGGGATCCGGCCGGCGGCGGAAAACACGATGGCGGCGAAGCGCGGCATCAGCGCGATGCCGCCGATGAGCAGCAGCGCGACCGCGAGATAGCCGAACACCGGCAAGCCATGCACCGGCGGCAATCGGGTCAGGGTCGCGCCGAGCAGCAGGCACAACAGCGCCGGCCACGGCCGCGCGAGTTTAGCCAGCGCCACGTCCTCGCTGCCGGCCTTCAGCGCCGGCGCAGGTCTGGCGCGCGCCGCTTCCCAGGCCGGGGTGGCGCTGCCGAGTATCGCCACCAGGCTGCCGGCGCAAAAGAAGATGGCTGCGGTCAGCGGGCGGAACTGCACGCTGGGCTGCACGCCCGGAAAATAGCCGCCGCCGAGATCGCCGCCGAAGGCGCGCAAGGCGATCGCGGCGATGCCATAACCGGCCAGGATGCCAACCGCCGAACCGATCACGCCCAGCACCGCGCCTTCGAGCAGCACCTGCACCAGCACGCCGCGCCTTGTGGTGCCGAGCACGCGCAGCAGCGCGAATTGCTGCCGGCGCCGGATCACCGACAGCGCCTGCGTCGAAAACACCAGAAAGGCGCCGGTGAACAGCGCCACCAGCGCCAGCACATTCAGGTTGACCCGGTAGGCGCGCGACATGTTGGCGGTGCGGGTTTCGCTGTCCTCGGGCTCGGTGGCGATCAGCCGGCCGGCATAGTCGCGCGCCAGTTGTGCGCGAAAGGCAGCGCGGTCCACGCCGGGCGCGAGCTTCAGTTCCACGCGCGACAGCCTGCCCAGCAGACCGAAACGCCATTGCGCCGCGCCGAGGTCCATCACCGCGATGCGCTGGCCGGGCCGGGCGCGATTGATGCCGCCGGCCACGCGCAGCCGCAGCGGCGACGCGCCGGCGCGCAGCGTGATCGTGTCGCCCGCCTTCAGGTTCAGCCAGGTCATCGCCGCCGGCGACAGGAAGATCGCGTCATCCATCAGGGTGTCGAAGGGGCGGTCTTTTGCCGGCACGCCGAGCAGATCCGGGGCAATCTGCGCGGCGCGGAAGACGTCGATGCCAAGTATCTTCAACGAGCCCTGCCGGTCGGGCAGCGCCGCATCGATTTCCAGCACCGGATTGGCCGCCGCCACGCCGGCGCGCTGCGCCAGTTCCGGGTACAGCGCTTCATCGAAGCTCGGCTGCGGCGCGCGTACCTGCAGATCGGACTGGCCCGACAGGCTGCGCGCGGCGGCCGAGAATTCATTGAAGGCGGCAGCATTGATCAGATCGATCGCAAAACCGAGCGCCACGCCCAGCGTGATCGCGGCGATCGCCATCAGTGCGCGCAACGGATGGTCGCGCCATTCGCCGATCAGCAGCCAGCGCGCAAGCGGCGCCTTCATGCGAAGTCGCCCCCGCGCGCCGGAAAGAGGCCGTCGCGGGTCAGCACCAGCACCCGGTCGGCACTGGCCGCGGCGGCGTGCGAATGGGTGACCATGATGGCCGAGGCGCCCGAGGCACGGATTTCATCGCGCAGCAGCGCCAGGATGTCGGCGGCGGTATCCGGATCGAGATTGCCGGTCGGCTCATCGGCCAGCAGCAGCCGCGGCCGGTGCGCCAGCGCGCGGGCGATCGCCACCCGCTGCAATTCGCCGCCGGAGAGCTGGCGCGGGAAATCGCCGGCACGCCCCGGCAGGCCGACCGCGTCGAGCAACTGCCGGGCACGCGCGAGCGGCAAGCCGTTCAGCATCAGCGGCAGCGCCACGTTCTGCTCGAGCGTCAGGTGCGGCAGCACATGGAAGGCCTGGAAGATGAAGCCGAGCTTTTGCCGGCGCAGCAGCGTGGCGGCATCGTCGTCGAGGCCGGACATCGCCACACCATCGATGAGCAGCTCGCCGCCATCGGGCGCATCGAGCCCGGCGATCAGGTTCAGGAAGGTCGACTTGCCCACGCCGGACTCGCCCATCACCGCGACGTACTCGCCGGCTTCGAGCCGGAAATCGAGGTGGTCGAGAACGATGCGGCCATTGCCGTAGGACTTGGTCAGGCCGCGGCATTCGAGCGCGGGCGTGGTCGCGGCAACGGCGGGGGAACGCAGCGCAGCATCGCGCTGGCCGGCGGTTTGCGGCAGGGGCAGGGAGGGCATCAGCGGGGTATCCGTGAATCCAGTAAGATGCGCCAGTTTAACGGACGGTCAACTTGAGCGTTCGACACCACCTATGCCGGTTTGCGGCAACCAGATTCGACATCCCGGGAGAAAAACATGGATCGACGCAGCTTTCTGAAAACCACGGCCGCCCTGTCGGCGGCAGGTCTCGCCCCCCTGTCACATGCCGCCGCAAGCGGCTGGCGCAGCTTCGAAGTCACGACCCGGGTGGAGCTGCAGGACGGCTCGCCGGCGCGCATCTGGCTGCCGGTGCCGTCGGTCAATACCGACTACCAGAAAGTGCTCGATAACCGTTACACCATCGATGGCGGCAATGCCCGCATGATCAAGGACCCGACCTATGGCGTCGGCATCCTCGCCGCCGAATTTGCGAAAGACAAGCAGCCGACGATCGAACTGGTATCGCGCATTTCGACGCGCGACCGTGCAGTCGATCTCGACGCCGGCAAACGCGCGCCGATGGCCGATGCCGAACGCCGCATCTGGCTGCGCTCGACCGAGCTGCTGCCGACTGACGGCATCGTGAAGGAAACCGCGGAAGACATCACCAAGGGCGCGAAGACCGATGTCGAGAAGGCGCGCGCGGTCTATGAATGGATCGTCGACAACACCCAGCGCGATCCGAAGACCCGCGGCTGCGGCATCGGCGACATCCAGACCATGCTGGAAACGAAGAACCTGAGCGGCAAGTGTGCCGACCTGAATGCGCTGTTCGTCGGCCTGATGCGCGCCGTCGGCGTGCCGGCGCGCGATGTGTATGGCATCCGCGTGGCCGATTCCCGGCTGGGCTACAAATCGCTCGGCAAGTCCGGCGACATCACCAAGGCGCAGCATTGCCGCGCCGAGTTCTACGCGGCGGGAACGGGCTGGGTGCCGGTGGATCCGGCCGATGTGCGCAAGGTCGTTCTTGAAGAAAACGGCGGACTGCCGCTGAACGATGCCAAGGTCGAGGCGGCGCGCAAGCGGCTGTTCGGTTCCTGGGAAATGAACTGGATGGCTTACAACTACGGCCACGATGTGCAGTTGCCGGGCTCGCGTTACGGCAGCGTCGGTTTCCTGATGTATCCGAACGCCGAAGCGTTCGAATCCGGAAAGATTCAGCGCGTCGACAGCCTTGACCCGCAGAATTTCCGTTACACCATCACCGCGCGCGAATTGCTTGTTTGAGCGCATGGCGGCTCAACAGCAGGAATGTTGAAATGACACGTCGATCATCGGCGCCTATGCCGTCTGGAAAGCATCGCCGACTGACGCTGCTGGCCGGCGTGCTCCTCACCGGGATGCTTGCCGGCGGCAGTGCGATGGCCGCCGGGAGTTGGAAAGCGTTTTCCGCGCCGGGCGGTCAAGCGCCGGCGCCGCTGGCCTTGCAGGACCTGAACGGCAAGCCGGTTGACCTGGCAGACCTGAAGGGCGAGGTGGTGCTGGTCAATTTCTGGGCTACCTGGTGCGAACCCTGCCGCGATGAAATGCCGGGGCTGGACAAGCTGTCGCGCACGCTGGCGGGCCGGCATTTCCGCGTCGTTGGCGTGAACGCCGGCGATGGCGAGCCGAAAATCCGGCAGTTTCTCGAACGTGTCCCCGTAGGCTTTCCGATCCTGCGCGATTCGGCGATGGAAACAATGAAAGCCTGGAGGGTGCGGGTACTTCCGGCCAGCTTCCTGGTCGACAAGAATGGCATGTTGCGCTATCAACTCGTTGGCGAAACCAATTGGGAGGATGCGGCGCAGCAGGCTCCGATCATGGAACTCTTGAAATGAACAGGAACCTTTCCATTGGCCGACTTCCTCGAGCGCGCAGATTCCGGTTCGCAGGGCATCATCGATGAACTGACGCAGGGCCTGCTGGCGCGGCAGGCGACGATTTCCCCGAAGTATCTCTACGACCCGCTCGGCTCGCGACTGTTCGAGGCGATTTGCGAGCTGCCCGAGTACTATCCGACCCGCACTGAAGCGGCCATCTTCGACGCGCATGGCGCCGACATTGCCGAAGCGGTCGGCCACGGCGCTACGCTGATCGATCTCGGCGCCGGCAATTGCGCCAAGGCTGCTCGTCTCTTTCCCTTGCTCAAACCGGCGCAATATGTGCCGATCGACATTTCCGCCGACTTCCTGCGCGGTGCGGTCGACAGCCTGCAGCGTCGGTTTCCGGACATAGCCATGACCGCGCTCGGCATGGATTTTTCGAGCAGCCTGGTGCTGCCGGACGCTGTGCGGCGCGAACGGCGGCTGTTCTTCTACCCCGGTTCGTCGATCGGTAATTTCGATCCGGAAACGGCACTGTCCTTTCTGCGGCGCCTGCGCGAGGCGAACGGCGACCTGCTCATCGGCGTGGATCTGATCAAGGACAAGGCGGTGCTCGATGCCGCCTACGACGATGCGCTGGGCGTGACCGCCGCCTTCAACCTGAACCTGCTGAACCATTTGAATGCCTTGCTCGGCGCCGATTTCCAGCTGCGCGAATGGCGGCATCGCGGCTTTTTCCATGCCGAGCGCAGCCGGGTGGAAATGCATTTGGAAGCGCGGCGCGACATCGTCGTGCGCTGGCGCGGCGGCGAGCGTCGCTTTGCCGAGGGCGAGCGCATTCATACCGAGAACAGCTACAAGTACAGCGCCGATGGCTTCTGCGACCTGCTGCGGCAGGCGGGCTTCGAGCCGGCGCAGCGCTGGACGGACGAGCGCAATCCGTTCCTGGTGTGCCATGCGCGGCGCGACTGAATCGAAGGAGTTGGCAATGGCGGAGTTGATCGAACGGGTGGGCACGCGACTGCTCGATGATTTTTACGCGGTGCGGCGGCGCTCGGTCGGCCTGGCCGAGCCCTTGTCGGAAGAGGATTGCTGCGCCCAATCGATGCCGGACGCAAGCCCGGTGAAATGGCATCTCGCGCATACGAGCTGGTTCTTCGAAACCTTCATCCTCGAGCGTCATGAACCAGACTTCCGGCCGCACCATCCCGCGTTCCGCATGCTGTTCAACTCGTATTACAACGGCATCGGCGACAAGCATGTGCGCGCGCAGCGCGGCCTGATTACGCGGCCGTCGTTCGATGAAGTGCTGGCCTATCGGCATGCGGTGGACGAGCGCATTGCCGCGCTGCTGGAGCGTGATAGTGGTGCCGAGATTGGTGCGCTGATCAGACTCGGTCTGCAGCATGAACAGCAGCACCAGGAATTGCTGCTGACGGATGTGAAGCACCTGTTGGCCATGAATCCGTTGCTGCCGGCATACCGGGATGAGGCGCTGCCGCATGCGCGCCAGCTGCCACCGCTGGAATGGCTGGCTTTCGAAGGCGGCATCGTCGAGATCGGGCACGATGGCGGCGGCTTCGCTTTTGACAATGAAAGTCCGCGCCACCGGCAATTCGTCGAGCCGTTCGCGCTGGCGTCGCGCCTGGTTGCCAATGGCGACTATCTCGCCTTCATCGAAGACGGTGGCTACCGCGATGCGGCCCTGTGGCTGTCCGAAGGCTGGGATTGGGTCGGCGTGAACGGTTTGCAGCATCCGCTGTACTGGCGGCAGGGGGAGGAAGGCTGGAGCGAATTTACGCTGCACGGCCTGCAGCCGCTGGATGCGGCGCGGCCGGTCACGCACTTGTCCTACTTCGAGGCCGACGCCTATGCACGCTGGGCCGATGCGCGGCTGCCGACCGAGGCGGAATGGGAGCATGCGGCGCGCTCATTGAACATGGCGGATGATGTGCCACGCGGCCTGCATCCGAACGCCACCAGCGGTTCCGGCATCACGCAGCTCTTCGGTGATTGCTGGCAATGGACTTCGAGCAGCTATGCACCGTATCCCGGCTTCGCGCCAGCGGCGGGTGCGATCGGCGAATACAACGGCAAGTTCATGTGCAATCAGTACGTGCTGCGCGGATCGTCCTGCGCCACGCCGGCCGGGCATGCGCGCGCGAGCTATCGCAACTTCTTTCCCTCCTCGGCACGCTGGCAGTTCAGCGGCATCCGGCTGGCCAGGTCCTGTTAGCCGACAGGCGCTGTGCCCGCAATCGGTGCAGAAAATCCATAGTCCTCGGCTTCGCGCAAGCTTTCCCGCAAGTCGCTTTCCTAGAATGAGGAAGATGGCGCGCATCCGCCGTCATCGGAAGATTTCGGGAGGAGCAATCTCATGCGCATGAGCGACCAGGAATATTTCCGCAGCTGCGTGGCCAGGGAGCGGCACCTGGCCCATCTGCTCGGCCACAACGTGGAAGAGTTTTACGAGGATGCCGGCACGCTCTGGGACGGCACGACGGCAATGCCGAAATGGACGCGCGACTGGGCCGCATGCGCGCCGCTGATCGTCCAGCATGAAATCCCGATCCGCTTCGACCGCGAACCGGGCGCGGCCCATGCGCATTGCGTGCATGCCGGGCCGGTGTCGGTGCATGTCTGTGACCATCCGGACCTGCAGCATGCGCTGATGTATGCGGTGGTGAAGGCGGTGATTTTTTATCTGGAGCATCCGAAGGCGCCGCATTGACGGCGGCTTCGGTCATTCATGCAAATCGGCTCAGTAGCCGTAACGCTTGCCGACTTCATTGCCAAGGAAACCACCACCCACTGCACCGGCAACCGTCGCCAGCGTACGTCCGTTGCCTCCGCCAACTTGGTTGCCGAGCACGCCGCCGAGCACCGCGCCCGCTGCGATGCCGACCGGGCTTGCCTGCCGTGCCGGTGCGGGTTGCGGCGCTGGCTGGGTATAGGCAGGCTGCTGCGCATACGAGGGATTCTGATACGCGGTCTGTGCATAGTTCGGCGCGCGGTAGTTCGGCTCGGCGCGTGCCACGGTACGGTGCGGGACGGTCTTTGGCGCCGCATGCTTGACCGGGGCAACCTTGGCCGGCGCTTCACCATCGCTGTCGGCAACGAGCTTCTGCGGCGCGGCAACCGTCGTCGCGGGCGCGGCGCTGGCGACTTGCGCTACCGGTGCTGCCTGCGCCGTCGGCGCATTGGCACTGCGGGAATTCGGCAGCAGGCCGGTGAGCGCGGCCACGCCCACCAAGCTGACCAGCATCACCGATGCGGCTGCGCCGGCGACAAGCGGGTGAATACGATTGGTGGACTGGGTGGTTTGCATGATCTCTTTCCTTGTCGTTGTGATGTTCTGCCGCTGATCGGCATGGCGCTACCTTAGCGAATGGAGGCGGTCTCCTTCTAGACCAAAGCCTGTATCAACTGTGAACGCTTGTAACAGGCGCCTAAGCCATCGGCTGGCGACTTCCCCACTTGACGCCATGCGCGGGCGCTTGCTGCGACCTCGTCGCGGCATGCATGATCCGGGTTTTCCCATTCGATAGGAGATCCCATGAAGCTGGCTCGACTGCAAACCCTGTTTCTCGTATTGATGCAGCTACTGCTGCTGTCGGCCTGCGCCGCCGATGTGCCGAATGCGTCGGCGAAGCTGCCGAACGTGCGCATCCTCGCCACCGGCGGCACCATCGCCGGCACCGGCGCGACATCGACGACGACCGTCGGCTACACGGCCGCGAAGGTTGGCGTCGATGCACTGATTGCCGCCGTGCCCGAACTCAAGAAGGTGGCCAATGTCAGCGGCGAGCAGGTGTTCCAGATCGCCAGTGAAAGCATGGGCAACGAACACTGGCTGGCGCTGGCCAAGCGCATCAACACGCTGCTGGCGCAGCCGGACGTGGATGGCATCGTGATTACCCACGGCACCGACACCATCGAGGAAACCGCGTACTTCCTGAACCTGGTAGTGAAGAGCCGCAAGCCGGTGGTGATCGTCGGCGCGATGCGGCCGTCGACGGCGATCAGCGCCGACGGGCCGATCAATCTGTACAACGCCGTCATTCTGGCCGGAAGCCGCGAAGCGGTCGGCAAGGGCGTGCTGGTGATGCTCAACGACCAGATCAACGGCGCGCGCGAGGTCACGAAAACCAACACCTCGACGCTGGACACCTTCAAGGCGCCGGAGCTCGGCTTGCTGGGCTACATGCAGGACAACCGGCCGCATTTTTACCGCGCCTCGACGCGCCGGCATACGGCCGAGAGTGAATTCGACGTGTCCGCGCTGACGAAGCTGCCGGCGGTGGACGTGGTGTACGGCCATGCGAATGCGAACCGGGTCGCGATCGATGCCTATGCTGCTTCGGGTGATCAGGGACTGGTGTATGCCGGCCCCGGCGACGGCAGCCTGGCTGCGGCGGTGCGCCCGGCGCTGTCGGAAGCGCGCCGGCGCGGCATCGTCGTCGTGCGGTCTTCAAGAGTGGGGCAGGGCATCGTCGCCCGCAATGGCGAAGCGAATGACGATGAACTCGATTTCGTGGTGTCGGATACGCTGAATCCGCAGAAGGCGCGCATCCTGCTGATGCTGGCGCTGACCAGAACCACGGATACCCGCGAGATCCAGCGCATGTTCTACGACTACTGAGAGTGCGGCCGGGATCTGCAGCTATTTCGTTGCGGCTTCCCCGTCTTGCAACAGCATTTCCGGCCCCAGCACCGCCTTGACGAAAACCTCGGTCTTCTCGGTTTCCTGGCGGTCGCTGAACCACCAGATGCCGCCCTTGGCCATGTCCCATTTGCCGACCGAAGTGCCGAGTATCATCGCCACCAGTTCACCAAAGGCTGGCTGGTGGCCGACCAGCATTACGTGGCGCGGATTCGATGGCCAATCGGCGGCGTTCATCAGTTCGGTCGCCGGTTGCTCCTTGGTGATCGCGTCGCACAATTCATAGGGCTGCCCCAGCGCGTCGGCGGTTTGCCGGGCGCGGGTGGCAGGGCTGACCAGGATGCGTATGCCCGCCGGCAGCCGCGGCCGCAGCCAAGCAGCCATGGCGGCGGCCTGGCGTTTTCCCGCTTCGGTCAGAGGGCGATCGGCGTCGGGTGTGCCGGGCACGGCTTCGGCGTGGCGCCAGAGTATGAGTTCCATCGCGCGTCTCCCGGAAGGATAGGTGATGCGGTGTTCCCATCTTAGGAGTCGCACCGCAAGCCGCGGCGCCGGGCCGCGACGCGGCTTGCGCCGGATCAGGCGACAGCGGTTTCGATCTGCGCGAAGGCGGCATCCAGGCCCTGGCGCTCGGCATCCGGACCCATGGCCAGGCCTTCGGCATAGATGAATTCCACGTCGGTCATGCCGAGGAAGCCGAAGAAGGTTTTCAGATATTGCGTCTGGATATCGGCCGGCGTGTCACGGTAAACACCGCCGCGCGTCATTGCAAAATACACCTTCTTGCCTTTGAGCAAGCCTTCCGGGCCGTTCGCGGTGTAGCGGAATGTCACGTTGGCGCGGGCGATCGCATCGATCCAGTGCTTCAGTTGCGCCGGCACACCGAAGTTGTACATCGGCACGCCAATCACCAGAACGTCGGCGGCCTGCACTTCGGCGATCAGCGCATCGTCCAGGGCGACACGGGCCTGTTGTTCCGGAGTGCGCTTGTCAGCAGGCGTAAACAGGGCGCCCAGCGTGTTTTCATCCAGTTCCGGATGCGGTTGGGCGCCGAGGTCGCGCAGCGCAAAGCCGGCATTGGGGTGCGCGGCGCGCAGTTTTTCGACGATGGCATTGGCCAGGCGAGTGGAATGCGAGTTGCCCGCACGGGCGCTGGAGTTGATTTGCAGGATGTTCATGGTCTCTTGCCCTTTGAAGGAGGTGGTGTGATTGGATAATAGAGGCCGCCAGAAGATCCTGAAAGGCATCAAAATGAACAACATTGTCCTGTTGGTGAGACAATGCGCTTGCATCGTCAAACGTTCATCGCCAACGGAGCGCCAATAATGAGCATCGAACCGAATGATCTGATCCTCTTCGCCAGGGTGGCGGAATCAGGCAGCTTCAGCGCGGCGGCGCTGCGCATGGGATTGCCGAAGTCCACGGTGTCGCGCCGCATTGCGCTGCTGGAAGCCGAGCTTGGCGAGCGGCTGCTGTTGCGCACCACGCGCAAACTGTCGGTCACCGATTTCGGCGCTGACATGCTCGAGCATGCGCGGCAGGTCATTGCTGAAGTCGATGCTGCGGCAATGCTGGCGCAGCAACGCCAGGCCGAGCCCAGCGGGCGGCTGCGGGTATCGATGCCGAACGATCTGGCGAATCTGATGTTCGGACCGGTGCTGGCGCGTTTCATGGCGCGCTATCCGGCCATCACGGTGGAAATCGATTTGTCACCGCGCCGCGTCGACCTCATCGGCGAGAACTTCGATGTCGCGATCCGCATGGGCCATCTGCCCGACGATGCCAGCCTGGCAGCACGCCGGCTCGCAGTGTTTTCCAACGGACTGGTGGCGTCGCCCGCGTATCTGCGCCGACGCGGCATGCCGCAGTCGCCGCAGGATCTGCTCGGGCATGACATCCTGCGCCTCCTGGGACGCCATGGCGAACCCGTGCCCTGGCTGCTGAGCCGCGGCGCCGAGCGCTGGGAAGCGGTGCTGCCCGGACGCGCGACGATCAATTCGCCGGAAGTGCTGCTGCGCCTGGCCTGCGCCGATGCCGGCATCGCGATGGTGGAAGATCACTTCGCGCAAGCCTTTCTGGAGGATGGCCGCCTGCAGCGGGTGTTGCCGGACTGGACGGCACCGTCGCATATCGCCTGGGCGGTGTTTCCGGGAAGGCGCCTGATGCCGCGCCGCACGCGGGTGTTCCTGGATGCCCTGGCCGAGGAATTCTCGGGTCCGAGCTGCCGCGAGCAGCAGGCGCTGGTGGATCACACGCTTCGCCAGATTGGCAACGATGCGAACAATGCGAAGGCGCAGCCCGGGCAAGCCTGAAAAGGAAAACGCCGACCGGCATTGCTGCCGGTCGGCGTCGGATGCGTCAGCTCGGTGAGCTTTACGCCAGGTTCTGGTTCACGAAATCCCAGTTGACCAGGTTCCAGAAATTCTCGAGGAATTTCGGACGGGCGTTACGGTAGTCGATGTAGTAAGCATGCTCCCACACGTCGCAGGTCATGAGCGGCTTGTCGTTACTGGTCAGCGGGGTGCCGGCGTTGGAGGTGTTGACGATGTCAACCGAGCCGTCGGCCTTCTTCACCAGCCAGGTCCAGCCGGAGCCGAAGTTGGTGGCGCCGGACTTGTTGAATTCTTCCTTGAACTTGTCGAAGGAACCCCATTTCTTGTTGATCGCATCGGCCACCGCACCGGTCGGCGCGCCGCCGCCTTGCGGCTTCAGGCAGTTCCAGAAAAAGGTATGGTTCCACACCTGGGCGGAGTTATTGAACACGCCGCCGGACGACTTCTTGATGATGTCTTCCAGGCCCATGTTTTCATACTCGGTGCCCTTGATCAGGTTGTTCAGATTGGTCACGTAGGCCTGGTGATGCTTGCCGTAGTGGTATTCCAGCGTCTCCTTGGACATGTGCGGCTGCAGCGCATCCATTGCATAGGGCAGGGGTGGCAGAGTGTGTTCCATGATGTGTCCTTTGGTTGTCAGTGTTGAACGTAAATTTGCCGAGGCAGCATTGTAAAGCGGATAAGCCTTGCACGCATCTTGCCCCGGCAAACGCGGTTTCCGAAAGGATAGTGTTTCAATCCAGACGGGGCTGCACCGCCGCCAGCGTCGCTTCGACGCTGCCTTCGGCCAGGTGCAGGGTGATGCTCTCGCGCGCATGCAGGCTGCCGGGTGCGCGCACCGTGCGTCCCCTGGCGTCGATCACCATCGCATAGCCGCGTTCCAGGGTGCGCTGCGGATTCAGCAATTCCAGTTGCGCCGCCAGTGTGGCAAGCGCGGCGCGGCGGTCGCGCAGGTGGCAGGACATGCCGCTGTGCAGGCGATGCGCCTGATGCGATACCCGCTCGCGCTGCCCGTCGATGTCCGGCAACTGCGCGCGCAGGCGCGTTTCCAGCTGTGCAATCGCCAGCCGCGACAGATTCAGCGGCGTGCGCGTCGCATGTGCCAGCCGCAGCTGCATTGCGCCCAGCTTCAGGCGCTCGCGCTCCAGCCGCTGCGCCGGGCTCTGCAGCCGCCGCGCCAGCCAGTCCAGGGTCTGCGCTGCGTTCGCGTAGCGACGGCGCCAGGCGCGCTGCAAATCGTCGGCATGCATTTCCAGGCGGCCGAGCCAGTCCGCGCGCGGTGTGACCGCCATTTCCGCCGCGGCGGTCGGCGTCGGCGCGCGCAGGTCGGCAGCGAAATCGGCGATCGTGAAATCGGTTTCATGGCCGACGCCGGAAATCACCGGCATCGTGCAACCGGCGATCGCACGCGCCACCGCTTCATGGTTGAAGCACCACAAGTCTTCCATGCTGCCGCCGCCACGGCAGACCAGCAGCACATCGCATTCGGCGCGCAGCGAGGCGGTGGCAATCGCCTGGGCGATCTTCGGTACGGCGGCATCGCCCTGAACCGGTGTTGGATACAGAATGATCCGCACATGCGGCGCACGGCGCTTGAGCGTGGTCAGCACATCGCGCAGCGCCGCCGCCTGCGGGCTGGTGACGATGCCGATGGTGCGCGGGAATTCGGGTAGCTGCCGTTTCCGCTCCTGGTCGAACAGGCCTTCCGCGCCGAGCCGCGCTTTCAGTTCCAGGAAGGCTTCGTACAGGCTGCCGGTGCCGCTGCGGCGAATCGATTCGACGTTGAGCTGATAATCACCGCGTGCCGCGTACAGCGTGACCAGTGCACGCACTTCGACCCGATCGCCGTCGCGCGGCGTGAATCCGGCATATTGCGCGCGGCCACGAAACATTACGGCGCGCACCTGGGCCGCATCATCCTTCAACGTGAAATACCAGTGGCCGGAGGCGGCGCGGGTGAAATTCGAGATTTCGCCGGATACCCATGCGAGCGGGAAACTGCGCTCCAGCAGGCGCGCCACCGCGGTGTTGAGCGCGGAAACAGGCAGTACCGCCGGGGCGGTTTCGAGGGAGGCGGCCTGACGCTGCTCCATCATCCGCGCACCTTTCCACAGTCACGGGCTGCAAAACATTTCGTTACATGAATCATGGGAAAAATCCAGATTTTCTCGTAAGTGTTTGATTTAAAACGATTTGTGTCTTTGCGCTTTTCATGAGCAGAGGAAAAAAACCATTTGAAATCAAGCACTTTTTGCGTATGCCAAGCGCTTGTTCACAATGTTGTCCACAGGCGCTGTGAAGAACTCGGTATCGGTGTTTATTTCCTGACAACAATGGCTGTCGAGCTTGCCCGGGGCGCGCTGAGACGCTACATTCTGCATCCTGCCTTTCCCCATCCCACCAAGGAGTCTTTTTTGTTTGCCATTTTTCAGGCCGCCGGTTGGCCGATCTGGTTCCTGCTCATCGCTTCGCTGATCGCACTTACCCTCATCGTCGAGCGCACATTGTACCTGCGCCGCAATCGCATCCTTCCGCCGAACCTGCTGCAGGAAGTGCTGCGCGTACAGCAAAGCGGCAAGGTCAACCGCGATGTGATCGACAAGCTGGCGCAGAATTCACCGCTGGGCCGGGTTTTGGCCGCGGGACTGCGCAATGTCAACGCGCCGCGCGACGTGATGAAGGAATCGATCGAGGAAGCCGGTCGCGGCGCCGCGCATGAACTCGAACGTTTTCTGACCACGTTGGGCACCATCGCCAGCTTGGCGCCGCTGATGGGCCTGTTCGGCACCGTCGTCGGCATGATCGAAATCTTTGGCGTCCAGGACGCGAGCGGCTCGAATCCCGCCCAGCTGGCGCACGGCATTTCGGTGGCGCTGTACAACACCGGATTTGGCCTGGCGATTGCGATGCCGACCTTGGTGTTCTACCGGCATTTCCGGGCGCTGGTGGACAGTTTCGTCGTCGAGATGGAACAGCAGGCGGTGAAGTTCGTCGATACCGTGCACGACGGCCGCAAGTAGGTCGAGGAGCATCGCGCATGAATTTCCGCAGAGGCAAGGGTCGCGAGGACCCGGAAATCAACCTGATTCCGTTCATCGACGTGCTGCTGGTGATCCTGATCTTCCTCATGATCACCACCACCTACAACCGCTACACCGCGCTGCAGGTCACGCTGCCGACCGCGGATGCGGAAAAGGCCGTGCAGCACCCGCCCGAGATTTACGTCACGGTGGATGCGCAGGGCCGTTATGCCATCAATAACACCCAGGTGCCGTTCCGCGACGTCGCTGGTCTGGCCGAGGATCTGCGCAAGGCGGCAGCCGCAACCGCCGGGCAGGGCAAGGTCGATCCGGTGCTGATTGTCAATGCCGATGCGCTGGCCACGCACCAGACCGTCATCAATATCCTCGAAGCGGCGCGCATCGCTGGTCTGCCGCAGCTGACCTTCGCCGCCAAGTCGAGCGGCGGCAAATAGCGCTTCCGTTGGAGCAGCGCGCACCTGCCGGCGCACGGACCGGCTCGCCATCGCGGTCCTCCGGGCCATCCAGGCTGCAACTTGCGCTGGAACGGATCTGGCAGACACGCGGCCCGGCGGCCTGGCTGCTGTTGCCGCTGTCCAAACTTTTCGGCGCGCTGGTGCGGTTGCGGCGCCTGCTGTATCGCGCGGGATGGCTGAAGTCGGAACGGCTGCCGGTGCCGGTAGTAGTGGTCGGCAACATCTTCGTCGGCGGCACCGGCAAGACGCCGCTGACGATCTGGCTGGTGCAGCGTCTGCGGGAAGCAGGCCGTTCACCAGCCGTGGTTTCCCGTGGTTATGGCGCTAACACCGCGACGCCACGGCTGGTGACGGCGGCATCGACGCCGGCCGAAGTCGGCGACGAACCGGTGCTGATCGCCGAGCGCGCGCAATGTCCGATGGCCGTGGGACGCGACCGCGCCGCCGCCGCGCATCTGCTGCTCCAATCCCATCCCGAAATCGATGTGCTGCTGCTGGACGACGGCCTGCAGCACTATGCGCTGGCGCGCGACGTGGAAATCATGCTGTTCGACGGCCGCGGCGCTGGCAATGGCTGGATGCTGCCAGCTGGCCCCTTGCGCGAACCCGTGTCGCGCCGTCGCGATGTCACGGTGATCAACGGCGCCTCAACCGCGCCGGGAGTGCCGGCGGGGTCGGTCCGCATGGATTTGCGCGGCGACATCGCGGTGCGGCTATGCGATCCCGCGCAGCGCCTGCGTCTTGCGGACCTGGCCGCCGCGCCGCCGCGCCGCCTGCTCGCCGCGGCCGGCATCGGCAATCCCGAGCGCTTTTTCCGCATGCTCGAAGGCTTCGGCCTGCGCTTCGAGCGACTGCCTCTGCCGGATCATCATGATTTTGCCGATGATCCCTTCGCTGCATGCGATGCCGATGTCATTCTGATCACGGAGAAGGATGCAGTAAAATGTCGCCTCGCCGAGACGGCGAGGCAGGACGAAAGGCTGTGGTATGTGCCGGTGGAGGCCGCCATCGATGCCGCACTGGCCAAATACCTAGTGGAGAAATTACGTGGATTCCCGACTGATTGACATCCTGGTTTGCCCGATTTGCAAGCGCGCGCTCGACTACGACAAGAAAGCCCAGGAGTTGATCTGCCAGCCCGACAAGCTCGCTTACCCGATCCGCGACGGCATTCCGATCATGTGGCCCGACGAAGCGCGCGACCTGAACGCGGCCACGGTCCTTCCCGCAGAACCCGACGCTGCGCGCGACTGAGCCGCACCGATGCGCTTTTCCGTCATCATCCCTGCCCGACTGGCGTCCACCCGTTTGCCGAACAAGCCACTGGCTGACATTGCCGGCAAGCCGATGGTCGTGCGCGTGGCCGAGCGCGCGGCAAGCTCGGGCGCCGAGCACGTACTGGTTGCCACCGATCATCCGGACATTCTCGCCGCCTGCCGCATGCATGGCATCGATGCGCGCATGACGCGCGCCGACCATCTTTCAGGCACCGATCGCATTGCTGAAGTTGCCGCGGCGCTCGGATTGCCGGACGACGCGGTCGTCGTCAATGTGCAGGGTGACGAACCGCTGATCGACCCGAATCTGATTGCCGCGACGGCGGCGCTGATCGCGCCGGGTGTGACGACGGCCACCGCGGCGCATCCGATTCACGATGTCGCCGATCTGTTCGACCCGAATGTGGTGAAAGTGGTACTGGATAAGGTTGGTCGGGCGATGTATTTCTCGCGCGCGCCGATTCCATGGAACCGGGATGCCTACGCGCAGACCAGGGATGCCTTGCCGCCGGGTCCGGCGCCGCTGCGCCATATCGGCCTGTATGCGTTTTCCCAGGCGTTTCTGCAGGCGTATCCGACCCTGGCGGCCTCGCCGCTGGAGCGAATCGAAGCGCTTGAACAGCTAAGAGTGCTTTGGCATGGTTACCCGATTGCCGTGCATCAGACCGAACACGCGCCATCGGCCGGCGTCGATACGCCGGAAGACCTCGATCGGGTGCGCCGACACTTTGGTCATGACTCGTAGCAAACGCACAAGGGAAAGTGCCGTACTGTTGACATTCTGTGGTAAGTTTCACGCAATGTTTAGCTGATAAAAACAATCAGGCACGGCGGGCCTCGCGTCCCGATCGGTCAACAGCCACCGCGACAAATTTCAAAACAAAACTCATCTAGGACAGTCTCATGCGCCTCATCCTCTTGGGAGCGCCTGGTGCCGGCAAGGGCACGCAGGCGGGTTTCATCAAAGAGAAGTACAACATTCCACAAATTTCCACCGGCGACATGCTGCGCGCAGCAGTGAAAGCGGGAACGCCGCTGGGTCTGGAAGCAAAGAAGGTCATGGATGCCGGCGGCCTGGTGTCGGACGACATCATCATCGGCCTGGTGAAGGACCGCCTGAAAGAGCCGGATTGCGCACGCGGCTATCTGTTCGACGGTTTCCCGCGCACGATTCCGCAGGCCGACGCCATGAAGGAAGCCGGCGTGGCGATCGACTATGTGCTGGAGATCGACGTGCCGGACAGCGAAATCATCGAGCGCATGAGCGGTCGCCGCGTGCATCCGGCATCCGGCCGCACCTATCACGTGAAGTTCAATCCGCCGAAGTCCGAAGGCGTCGACGATGCCACCGGCGAGCCGCTGATCCAGCGCGACGATGACCATGAAGAGACGGTGCGCAAGCGCCTGAAGGTCTACCACGATCAAACCGAAGTCCTGGTCGGCTACTACGATAAGTGGGCGAAGTCCGGCGCGCCCGGCGCGCCGCGCTACCGCAGAATTGCCGGCGTCGGCCCGGTCGAGGAAATCCGGGACCGCGCCTTCGCGGCTCTGGAACAGTAAGTAAGAAGAAAACAAGGCGGACGAATGTCCGCCTTGTCGTTTCTGGCCTGCATGTTGTCATCCAGCCAGCCCAGGCGCTTCGAATGAATAAGGGCAGCTTCAGTTTATCGACACGCGTTTGTCGTTAGGTCCTGGCAGCGTTTTTTCATTGCAGCTTTCTCGTGGCATAACAAGGAGGAGTCGACATGACAGCAGCTCTATGGTTTGCGGTCGCATGCGGTCTCATTGCGGTGGCTTACGGCCTGGTGTCCCGAAACTGGGTATTGCGTCAGGATCCGGGCAACGCCCGAATGCAGGAAATCTCGGGCGCGATACAGCAGGGCGCCGCTGCCTATCTCGCACGGCAGTACCGCACCATCGGCATCGTCGGCGTCATCCTCTTTCTGTTGATTGCTTTCGTTCCCGGTCTTGGCCTGGCCACGGCAATCGGTTTCCTGGTCGGCGCGCTGCTGTCGGGCGCCTGCGGCTTCATCGGCATGAATGTGTCGGTGCGCGCGAATGTGCGCACCGCGCAGGCCGCCAGCAAGGGTATCGACGCCGGTCTGCATGTGGCTTTTCGCAGCGGTGCGATTACCGGCATGCTGGTCGTCGGTCTTGGCCTGATCGGCGTGTCGGTGTTTTATTTCGTGCTGGTCAGCAGTGCGCCGCATGGACTGGGTATCACGGTGTCGCAGCATGATGTGATCAAGCCGCTGGTCGGCTTGGCGTTTGGTGCATCGCTCATCTCCATCTTTGCCCGGCTCGGCGGCGGCATTTTCACCAAGGGTGCGGATGTCGGCGCGGACCTGGTCGGCAAGGTCGAAGCCGGCATTCCCGAAGACGATCCGCGCAATCCGGCGGTGATCGCCGATAACGTTGGCGATAACGTCGGCGACTGTGCCGGCATGGCAGCCGATCTGTTCGAGACCTATGTCGTCACCTTGATCGCCACCATGCTGCTCGGCACGCTGACCCTCACCGGCTTCGAAACCGAGGCGGCGCTTTATCCGCTGCTGCTCGGCGGCGTGTCGATCCTGGCTTCGATCGTCGGCTGTTCGCGCGTCAAATATCGCCAGGGCAAGAAGATCATGTCGGCGCTGTATGTCGGACTCTGGTGGTCGGCGGTGTTGTCACTGGTCGGCTTTGCCATCGTCACCTGGATGATCATGCCGCCCGAATACCGGGCAAGGATGTTCGCTTCATCCGTCGTTGGCATCGTACTGACCGGGCTGATGGTCTACATCACCGAGTACTACACCGGCACCGATTACAAGCCGGTGCAGCATGTGGCAAAGGCCTCGACCACCGGCCATGGCACCAACATCATCGCCGGCCTGGGCGTATCGATGAAGTCGACCGCGTACCCGGTGCTGGCGGTATGCGTGGCGATCTTCGTTTCCTACTGGCTTGGCGGACTGTATGGCATTGCGGTGGCGGCGACGGCGATGCTGTCGATGGCCGGCATCATCGTGGCGCTCGATGCCTACGGTCCGGTGACCGACAACGCCGGCGGCATCGCCGAAATGTCCGGCATGCCAGAATCAGTGCGCGCGGTGACTGACCCGCTCGATGCGGTCGGCAACACCACGAAGGCGGTGACCAAGGGCTATGCGATCGGGTCGGCCGGGCTGGCGGCGCTGGTGCTGTTCGCCGATTACACCCATGCGCTGGACAGCGTCGGCATGCAGATCGCGTTCGACCTTTCGGATCCGATGGTCATCATCGGCTTGTTCATCGGCGGGCTGATTCCGTATCTGTTCGGCGCCATGGCCATGGAAGCGGTTGGTCGCGCCGCCGGTGCGGTGGTTGTCGAGGTGAGGCGGCAGTTTCACGACATCGCCGGCATCATGGATGGCAGCGGCCGGCCGGAATACGATCGCGCCGTCGACATGCTGACCACGGCGGCGATCAAGGAAATGGTGCTGCCCTCGCTGTTGCCGGTGATCGTGCCCATCCTGGTCGGCCTGCTGCTCGGACCGGCCGCGCTTGGCGGCTTGCTGATGGGCGCGATCGTCACTGGCATCTTCGTCGCAATCTCGATGACCACAGGCGGCGGCGCCTGGGACAACGCAAAGAAATACATCGAGGACGGCCATTACGGCGGCAAAGGGTCGGATGCGCACAAGGCGGCGGTGACTGGAGATACCGTTGGCGACCCGTACAAGGACACCGCCGGGCCGGCGGTCAACCCGCTGATCAAGATCATCAATATCGTCGCGTTGCTGATCGTTCCGCTGTTGCCAGTGACAGTGATGGAGTCGTCCGCCGTACATAAGGCGCCGACTACGGCGATGAACGCGTCCGCGCCACATCGTTAGATCGGAAAGTCTCAGCCCGGAAGACGCAGATTGAAGCGCACCGCCAGCATCCGCATCACGAACGTGACGGCGATGCCGGCGGGCAGCGTAATGCTGTCCGGCAGGCCCAATCGGTCCAGGCCCAGAAAGACCCAGCAGCCGAAGAAGGCACAGGTGGCATACAGGTGGCCGCGTTTAAGTACCAGCGGGATCTCGTTGCACAGCACATCGCGCAGCACGCCGCCGAAGATGCCGGTGATGACACCCATCATCACGGCGACGAACAGCGGCATGTGCGCCTCCTGCGCGATGGAGGTGCCCAGCACGCTGAACAGGCCGAGCCCCAGCGCATCGGCGAAGACAATCACCTTTTCCGACAGTCGTGAACTCAGGTGCCGCATCACCGGCGTCAATGCCAATGCCAGCACGAAGATCAGGATCACATAGTCCTGGCGCTCCACCCAGAACAGCGGCCGGCGGTCCAATAGCAGGTCACGCAGTGTGCCGCCGCCGAAGGCTGTGATGAAGCCGACGGTGAAAGTGCCGACCATGTCCATTTCCCGGCGGTGCGCCTCGATGAAGCCCGAGCAGGCGAAAGCCAGGATGCCGAAGACTTCGATGATTTCCAGCAGGGTGTTCAGATTCAGGGGCAGGTGCATGCGTTTGGCCGGTTGGGGAAGTTGTTCGTTGAGTGGACGTAAAGCCAAAAAAGTTTGGGCCGGCATTATAGGCGCCCGCGGCGTGGGCGTATGAGCGTGCTGAATTGAGCGCGCAAAAAAATCGCTACAATCGCGGCTGGTTGACGTAAACGTAAATCGAACGATTTTCCTCATGAGGAGACGGCAAGATGCAAATCCAGGGCAATGTTTTCATCATCACCGGTGGTGCTTCCGGACTCGGTGCGGCGACCGCGCGCATGATCTCGGAAAATGGCGGCAAAGTCGTGCTTGCGGATGTGCAGGCGGAACCGGGCGAGAAGCTGGCTGCTGAACTCGGCGGCAAATTTCAACGCTGCGATGTGACCTCCGAGGCAGACGCCAAGGCCGTTGTCGATGCGGCGCTGGCCCTGGGCAGCGTGCGCGGCCTTATCAACTGCGCTGGCATCGCGCCGGCGGTCAAGACAGTCGGCAAGGACGGGCCGCATCCGCTTGACGCCTTTCAGCGTGCAATCAACATCAATCTGATCGGGACGTTCAACATGGCTCGGCTTGCCGCCGACGCGATGTCGAAGACCGAACCCAGTGAGCAAGGCGAGCGCGGTGTGATCATCAATACCGCTTCGGTTGCCGCCTATGACGGGCAGATCGGCCAGGCGGCGTATGCGGCATCCAAGGCCGGCGTGGTCGGCATGACGCTGCCGATGGCGCGCGATCTGTCGCGCAATGGCATTCGCGTGATGACGATCGCGCCGGGCATTTTCGAGACACCGATGCTGCTCGGTATGCCTCAGGAAGTCCAGGATGCGCTCGGCCGCATGGTGCCGTTCCCGCCGCGGCTGGGCAAGCCGCAGGAATACGCGCACCTGGCGAAAACCATTATCGAAAACGTCATGCTCAACGGCGAAACCATTCGCCTTGACGGGGCCATCCGCATGCAGCCGAAGTGACACGCAGGACCTTGCCACGCAGCCTCGCGACCGGGCTGCTTGCCGGACTCGCCGCGCTGCTGCTGTCGGCTTGCGCGGCGCCGCCTGTCGAACACGCGACCGTTATCACCCCGGACGCCGCGCCGGAAGCTGGTTCAGGCTACGTCGAAAAGCCGGGATGGCTGGCGCGCAAATTCATGGTGGCCGCGGCCAATCCGCTGGCCAGCGAAGCGGGCTACCAGATCCTGAAGCGGGGTGGATCAGCCGTGGATGCGGCGATTGCCACCCAGCTGGTGCTGGGCCTGGCGGAGCCACAGTCTTCAGGGCTGGGCGGCGGCGCCTTCCTGATGCTCCATGATGGAAAGTCGCTCATCGCCTACGATGGTCGGGAAACCGCGCCGGCGGCCGCAAATGAAAAACTGTTCCTTGATGAGCGTGGCAAGCCGCTGCCTTTTTATCGAGGATTGATTGGCGGGCGTTCGGTCGGCGCACCGGGGGTACTGCGCATGCTCGAAATGGCGCACCGGGAATACGGGCGGCTGCCTTGGCGCGAGCTGTTTCAGCCGGCGATAGTGCTCGCTGAAAACGGCTTTGCCGTCAGTCCGCGGCTGGCCAAGCTGGTGCGCGAAGATCCGTATCTGCGCCAGGACCCGGTGGCAGCCGCGTATTTCTTCGACCGGCAAGGCAATTCATGGCCGGTCGGGCATGTGCTGCGCAATCCGGCGCTGGCGCAAACCCTGCGCGAGGTGGCGCAGGGGGGGGCTGATGCGTTCTACCGGGGTCGGATCGCGAAAGATATTGAAGCCAAGGTACGGAGCCATCCTGATAATCCTGGGTTGCTCCGCGCTGCGGACATTGCCGCCTACAAACCGCGCAAGCGCGAGGCGTTGTGCAGTGATTTCCGAGTCTGGCGCATTTGCGGCATGCCACCGCCATCTTCGGGCGGACTGGCGGTCGCACAAATGCTGGCCATTCTTTCCCACACCGACATTGCGCAGCATCCGCCGCGCGCCGATGGACTTGATCCCGAGGCGGTGCACCTGTTTTCCGAAGCCGGCCGACTGGCGTTCGCGGATCGCAACCGCTATGTCGCCGACCCCGATTTCGCACCGATGCCGGGTGGGATCGCAAGCTTGCTGGATTCCGAGTACTTGGCGCAGCGAGCGGCGTTGATTGGACCGATGTCGATGGGCAAGGCGAAGGCCGGGGTTCCGGAAGGGGTACGGTCCGCCTGGGCGGATGGCGTGTCGCCCGAACTGCCATCGACTTCGCATATTTCCATAGTCGACGCCGATGGCAATGCGGTGGCAATGACGACGACGGTGGAAAGCGCGTTCGGATCACGCCAGATGGTAGACGGCTTCCTGCTGAACAATGAACTGACCGATTTTTCTTATGCCTATGCCGACGAAAATGGCTTGGTGGCCAATCGCGTGGAAGGTGGAAAACGTCCACGCAGCAGCATGGCGCCGACCATGGTATTCGAGCGGGATACGGGAAAATTCGTGATGTCGCTTGGTTCGCCTGGCGGCAGCTATATCATCAACTACGTTGCGAAGACCCTGGTTGGCGTACTGGAGTGGCGGCTCGATTTGCAGAAGGCGATCAATTTGCCGAACTTTGGAAGCCGCAACGGCCCGACCGAGCTGGAAGCCGGTCGTGTTTCCGAGAACTTGGTGGAGGCGCTGAAGCGCAAGGGGCATGACATCCGCTTGTCCGAGCAAACCTCGGGCCTCCAGGGCATCATGCGTATTCATGTCGAGGAAGGAGACATGTGGTTTGGCGCCGCCGATCCACGCCGAGAGGGCAGCGTACGCGGTGACTAGTTAAAAACACAATGGCCAACGACCGTACCGCCAAACTCTTTATGGTTCCTGTCGAAGTGCTAAAGCTCGTCGGGCGGCTTCGACGCTGCTTAGTAGCGATAGTGATGGTGATGGTGGTGATGCCATCGACCCTGACCATAGTACGACGGATACGAGTAATACACCGGGGCGGCCGGCGCGACATAGACCGGACGCGGAGCGACGTACACCGGCTGTGGCGCAACGTAGACCGGTGCCGGTTGATACACAGCAGGCGGACCATATGCCACCGGGCCCGGCACACCGATGTTTACCGACCAGCGTACTCCGCCATGGTCATGCGCGCTGGCAATGGGTGCGTAGACACTGAAGGCTAATGCTGCAATGCCAGAAAGAAACAATGTACGCATAGCGATCTCCTCGTTTGATGCTTGTATTAAAGCCGCAATCGTCTTCGCTTGCTAAGAAAATCTCGGCAAAGGCTGGGTAAAAAGTGCAACGGGATGTATCTGCGCTCGAATGTTGCATTCGTGGAAACGAAACGATACGCTAGCATTCGTTTCTCACCTTTTCCATCAAGAATTCCCCGTCGTTATGGATGCTCATATTGTTAAACGAGTCCTGGCGGTATTGCTGACTTGGCTTTTGTGCTCTGTCGCGCTCGCCAGGGAGAACACGCGCCTGCCAGGTGTAGATATCAATGCGCTGCCGTTCGAAGCCCAACGTACTGTCAAGCTAATAAAACAGGGCGGCCCTTATCCCTATCCCAAGGACGGCGCAATTTTTGGCAATTATGAAAGGCTTTTACCGGAACGGAAGCGCGGGTATTATCGTGAGTTCACTGTTGAGACCCGGGGTGAGAGGGGGCGCGGTGCCAGGCGCATTATTACTGGCGGCGATCCGGCCGCGCCGACGGAATACTATTACACCGATGACCACTATGCGTCCTTCCGGCGCATCAGAGAGTAAGACGTGAATATCTACCATCTTAGAGTCGAGGAAAAAGGTCAGCCGCCGATGCTTGAAGCGCCCGGAGATTCCAGCCTTATTCGAACCGTGCCGCCTAACGTGGTGCAATCGATACGCGCGTTTCGCACACCTGATCTCCAGGCCGAAGCGATACGTCTTGGCCAGCATTTCCTTTACGCCTACTGCGGCAATGCCTTAACGAAGCAGCAAGTCTTAACGACCATTGCTGAGGCATTTCACTTCCCACGTCATTTCGGCAAGAACTACGATGCGCTTTCCGACTGTCTGACAAGCCTGGTGTATCAGTCCGGAAAGCAATTCGGTTTCCTCGTGGTACTCGAACAACTGCCAAATGCACCGAAGTTCGACCGCGAAGCGCGCGAAACACTGCTCGACGTGTTCAGGGATGCTGCGGATTTCTGGGCGGAGAAAAAAGTACCGTTTCGTGTGTTTTATTCGTTCCAGTAATTTCGCATCCACTGTCCGTTCTTTCGCCGGGCTCGGAAAGGCGGCTGCACGCGTACGGTACAATGCGCGCCATGAAACGAATAGTCATCCTGATTTCCGGGCGCGGCAGCAATATGCAAGCAATCGTGCGCGCCGCCCGCGAAGAGCAATGGCCGGCGCAGATTGTCGCGGTTATCAGTAATCGCTCTGATGCTGCAGGCCTGGAATATGCCAGCAACAATGGCATTGCCACAGAAGTCATCCCCAGCAAGCAGTACACGACGCGTGAAAGCTTCGATGCCGATCTGCGTGAAGCGATCGATCGATTCACGCCCGATCTGGTCGTTCTGGCCGGATTCATGCGCATACTGACGCCCGATTTCGTGGCTCACTACAAGGGACGCATGCTCAATATTCATCCCTCGCTGTTGCCCGACTTTCCAGGCTTGCATACGCATCAGCGCGCTCTCGATGCTGGAGTGAAAGAGCATGGAGCCACCGTTCATTTCGTGACCGCTGAACTCGATCACGGCCCAACAGTAGCCCGGGCGACTGTACCGGTCTTGCCGGGCGATACCGAGGACGTCCTGTCCGCTCGCGTGCTGGAGCAGGAGCACCGCCTGTATCCGCAGGCAGTGCGCGAGTTCATCGACGGCACATACAGGATGGAGAACGGCCGTGTCGTCTTCGCCGATGTGGCGAGACATTTGGATAAGAAAGAAGTCGCATGAGATTGCCCCCCGCTGTTGTAAGTCATACCGAAGAAGTGTTGCGCGAAGTATTGCGTTTCACTGGTCCTGCGGATGGCACGCTTTCCCGTTATTTCCGTGAACATCCGCGTCTGGGCGGCCGCGAGCGCGGCATGATCGCTGAATCGATCTACGCTGTGTTGCGCAACAAGCTCGTCTATACGAATTTCGCTGAATCCGGCACAGGACCGGCAATGCGCCGCCTGGTTCTGCTTGGATTGGCCGATGTGGCCGGCGTGGAAGCGATATCCGGCTTGTCGCCGGAGGAGACCGCATGGCTGGAACGCGTGATCCGGGTCGATAGAGAGGCGCTGCAGCCGCAGCTGAAGGCAAATCTGCCCGAATGGCTGTACCGGAAGCTGGCTCAGGATGTCGGCGAAGATGGCGTTATAAAGATGGCGCGCGTGCTGAATTCTCCCGCGCCACTCGATTTGCGGGTCAACATCCTAAAGGTCAGCCGGGAAGAGGCCATTGCCGAGCTTGCAAAAGTGCCGCTGCAATGTGAACTTCCCCCCTACGCAGCTTCAGCGCTGCGCATCTACAAGAAACCCGCGCTGCAGAACCTACCCATTTTCAAGAGCGGCGGCATCGAAGTGCAGGACGAAGGCAGTCAGGTGCTGGCCCAGCTTGTGGGCGCAAGACGCGGTGAAATGGTTGTGGACTTTTGCGCCGGCGCTGGAGGCAAAACGCTGGCGCTCGGTGCAATCATGCGCAATACCGGCCGTCTATATGCTTTTGATGTGTCAGAGAAACGGCTTGCCAAGTTGAAGCCGCGACTCGCGCGCAGCGGCTTGTCGAATGTACATCCGACGGTGATTGCCCATGAAAACGATGCAAAGGTAAAACGACTGGCAGGCAAGATCGACCGTGTGCTGGTCGATGCGCCATGCAGTGGACTTGGTACCTTGCGCCGCAATCCTGATGTGAAATGGCGTATGCAGCCGCAAGCGATCGCCGAACTGAATGAAAAGCAATTTTCGATACTTTCCGGCGCATCCCGTCTGGTAAAGCCGGGCGGCAGACTGGTCTATGCGACTTGCAGCATTCTTTCTGAAGAAAACGAAGCGATCGTCGAACGTTTTCTTGCCACTCACTCCGCGTTCCAGTTGGTGCCGGTGAAGCAGGTGCTTGAAGAGCAGGGCATTCCGCTAGAAATGGAAAATTATTTGAAACTGTTGCCGCAGGTTCATAATACGGACGGCTTTTTCGCAGCGGTGTTGGAACGCCGTCAGTAATCGCTGCGGATGTATTGCGATGAGCGTCTTCGCGGAGCTCGTCACCCGGCGGCGATTCATTCATTGCTGGAAGCAAACATGAGACACGGAGCGCATGCGTTGTCATGGCCGGAGCTTTGGGCAGATCTGCATAATCCGAACGTTCTTTGGCAAATCTTGGTGATTGCCGGATCTATCGGTATTGCTTTTGGGCTAACGCATGCGGTGGGCAAGCTGTGGAAGCCTCAGAGCAAACCGTCGAGTCGTCCCGGACCGGTGTTGGCCAGCTTTGGCCCAGTCGCATGGCCCTTGCTGGCCTTAGCGATCATCGCACTGGTCCGGCCGGTCCTTGCAAAATGGCAGCATGTCAATCTATTCAAATTGGCGCTGCCTCTGCTCGGCGCCTTCGCACTTATCCGTCTTGTCTTCTACGCGTTGCGTCGCATCTTTTTGCGAAATGGCCAGTCCGGCAATGTCCTATTTCTCTTCGAAAGGGCATTTGCAACCATCGTTTGGCTGGGGTTTGCGGTTTATATCACTGGCATGTGGCCAAATCTGCTGGCCTACCTCGATGACACCGTCATTCCGGTTGGACGACATGAAATTTCGCTGTTGCTGATGTTGCAAGCCGGTCTGGCGATAGGCGCGACGCTAATTATGGCGCTCTGGTCTGGCGCGGTGCTCGAAGAACGTCTGATGCGCATGGATAGCGTCCACTCTTCCATTCGCACAGTCTTGGCGCGCAGTGCACGGGCAACGCTGATTGTTCTTGCGATTCTGGTAAGTTTATCCCTTGCCGGTATTGATCTAACCGTACTTTCCGTCTTTGGCGGCGCATTAGGTGTAGGTATAGGCCTTGGTTTACAAAAAATCGTCAGCAGTTATATATCTGGCTTTGTCATTCTCCTGGAGCGGAGTCTTGCTGTTGGGGATATGGTGAATGTGGGCAACTCCTATGGGCAGGTAACCCAAATCAATACCCGTTACACCGTAGTGCGTAGTCTGGATGGCATTGAATCGGTCGTACCCAACGAAATGCTGGTATCTGGCCTGGTCCAAAATTATTCCTTGTCGGATCGACGCTTGCGTATTGCGACGCAGGTGACAGTGGGTTACGACACTGATGTCGAACAACTCATTCCAGCGCTGGTCGACGTCGTGGCTCGTATCCCGCGGGTGTGTGCGGAGCCTCCGCCACACGGTTTGTTGTTGAAATTTGGCGCTGACGGCCTCGAACTGGAATTCGGTTTCTGGATCCAGGATCCGGAGAATGGAAGGGGTAATTTGCTTTCTACAGTGAACCGGACGATATGGAAGGAATTGCAACTGCGCGGTGTGAATGTCGCTTATCCACAACGTGAGGTTCGGGTATCGCATGCAGCTTTGTCCGAGCGACTATCGCCCGGGAAGAAGCTGGCAGAGCAGCAAACAGCTTAAAATTTTCATGCGCCGTAGTGCGCATCGATGCAGCATCCTGTTTTATGATCATGGCCGCGAAGGAACACTGTCCTTGGCCTTTCACTCTGGAGTTTTGATGATTCTGAATGCAGTTCTGGATTTTCTGTCCAATGGGCTGACCCGCGCGACCGGATGGCAGATTGTCATCTATACCCTGGTCGTTACGCACATCACCATTGCGGGGGTGACGATCTATCTGCATCGCTGCCAAGCGCACCGTGCCCTCGATCTTCATGCGATTCCCAGTCATTTCTTCCGTTTCTGGTTATGGATGACCACCGGCATGGTGACGAAGCAATGGGCCGCGATTCATCGCAAGCATCATGCGAAATGCGAGACTGAAGAAGATCCTCATAGCCCCATTACCCGCGGAATTTCCAAAGTGCTGTTTGAAGGCGCTGAACTTTATCGCGCGGAATCCAAAAATGCCCAGACCATGGATAAGTATGGTCATGGCACGCCGGATGATTGGCTCGAACACAATCTTTATACCAAGCACAGCGCACTCGGCATCTCGTTGATGCTCATTATTAATCTGGCGCTTTTCGGCATTCTTGGACTCTCTGTCTGGGCCGTGCAAATGCTGTGGATCCCGGTTACAGCGGCGGGCATTATCAATGGCATTGGTCATTACTGGGGGTACCGCAATTACGATTGCAATGATGCAGCGACAAACATCTTCCCACTTGGCATCCTGATCGGTGGTGAAGAGCTGCATAACAATCACCATACTTTCGGCACTTCGGCCAAGCTGTCGTCCAAATGGTATGAGTTTGATATTGGTTGGATGTATATCCGTATTCTGGAAGGCTGTGGACTGGCGAAGGTCAAGAAGATTGCTCCGGCGCCAAAATTCAATCGTCAGAAGTCGGTGGCGGATCTTGAAACGCTGCATTCGATTGTTTCCAACCGCTACGACGTGATGGCGAAATATGCCAAATCGATTAAGCATGCTTGGCGCGAGGAAGTTGTCAATTTGCGCGACCCACTGAACGCGCATGGCTATTCGCCGCGCAAAGTGCGCAAGTTGCTGCAGAAGGAGCCCGCCAAGTTGGCTGGTGCGCAAAAGCAGCAATTAAGTGAATTTCTTGCGCACAGCAAGGCTCTGAAGACGATGCATGAAATGCGCGCGGAATTGAGTGTGCTTTGGGATCGGTCTCATTCGACCAGCGAACAATTGCTGCATCAATTGCAAGACTGGTGCCATCGTGCCGAATCCTCGGGAATTCGCTCCCTACAGGAATTTGCGACGCGTCTGCGAAGCTATGCTTGAGCGTAGCTAGAAGTTGCCAGACAAAAGGCCCGGATCTCCGGGCCTTTTTGTTTAGCTGCATATCGACTTGGAAATAACTGCACAATAAAAAACCCGCCATGAGGCGGGCTATTGAAAACCAAGTTGATGATCAAATTGATCATCAATTCGATCAATTACTTGATCTTGGTTTCCTTGTAAGGAACATGCTTACGTGCCTTGGGATCAAATTTAATGATCTCCATTTTTTCCGGCATCGTGCGCTTGTTCTTGGTGGTGGTGTAGAAGTGACCGGTACCTGCAGTCGATTCCAGCTTGATCTTGTCGCGGCCTTTGCTCGTCGCCATGATGCTTCCTTTATTCGGGGATTAAATTTTCTCGCCGCGGGCGCGCATATCGGCCAGCACGGCGTCGATGCCGATCTTGTCGATGACGCGCAGACCGGCATTGGTCAGACGCAGGGTTACCCAGCGATTTTCGGATTCAACGAAGATGCGACGACGCTGCAGGTTCGGCAGGAAACGACGCTTGGTCTTGTTGTTGGCATGGGAAACGTTATTGCCGACCATCGGCCCTTTCCCGGTGACTTGGCAAACACGTGCCATGGCTACACTCCTTTGAATATTCCAGAAATTGGAAAAACCGCGAGTATATAGAAAAACCGTAGATGTATCAATTACTTGCGAAAAATAATTGTGTCATGTTCATTCTTGGGATTTAACATTTGAATTCACAATTCACCGTGATCGGCGAACGAATGGAAGTGGCGGCCGGCAATGATGAAATGGTCCAGGACTTTGATATCCATCAGGCTTAGCACGCTGCTCAGCATGCGCGTCAGTTCGCGATCATGTTGGCTCGGCTGCGGGCAGCCTGACGGATGATTGTGCGCAAGAATCACGGATGCTGCATTGTGTCGCAACGCCATGCGCACGATTTCACGAGGATGAACGCTGGTATGCGTCAGCGTGCCGCGGAACATTTCTTCATGAGCGATCAGGCGATTACGCACATCGAGGAACAGCACTGTAAATGTTTCATACGGCAGCCGCGCCATGCGCATGCGCAGGTAGTCGCGCGCGGCCGATGAACTGGAGAGTTCAAGTTGGTTTTCCATGTCCTCGTGCATCGTGCGCCGTGCTAGCTCGAGCACTGCATGCAACTGCGAATATTTCGCCGGTCCCAAGCCATCGATACGGCAAAACTCATCCAGCGATGCCGAACACAGTCGGTTCAGTGAGCCAAAGTGTAAAAGCGCTTCCTGCGCCAGATCGATCGCGCTTTTGCCAGGAAGGCCGGTTCTGAAGAAGATGGCTAGCAATTCCGTATCGGACAGGGTATGAGCGCCTTTACCGATGAGTCTTTCACGAGGACGCATGGATTCCGGCCAGTCTGATATGCGCATGGCGGTTCTTTCAAAGATTGAACGACAGGACAGGCAGTGGGGAAGGATGCTCGCCAGAGTTCGGCGCGAAGGTGCTGGGTAGCTTAGAATGACGGATTCGTTTGCGTATTGTTTTCTCATGGAAAATCTACCACAAGCTCTCGTGATGCCTTCTTCCTACCTGACGCTGCATTACCGCTTGGCGTCGCAGGATGGCAACGATATCGTCACTACCTTCAACGGCACACCCGCGACGCTGCAAATGGGCAGCGGGCAACTCGCTCCCTTCCTCGAGCGCCTGCTGCTTGCGCTGCCGGAAGGCACTGAGCAAACCTTCACGCTGTCGCCGGAAGAGGGCTTTGGTGAACGCAATCCGGACCTGATACAACGCGTGTCGCTCGACACACTGCGGGAAAAATCTCAGCTTGGTGAGGAATACCGCATAGGTGACCTGGTGGAATTCAATGCGCCGGGCGGCGGCAAATTCGCCGGTGTACTGCTTGAAATGAATGAAGACAGTGCGTTGTTCGATTTCAATCATCCGCTTGCCGGCCAGACTATTACCTTTGAAGTTCGCATCATCAGCGTTCTCTGAACGAGAGCGCATGCACTCCTCCCTGGAATCGAATATGGAACAAGAAATTCTGCTGGCGCAGCCGCGTGGCTTCTGCGCCGGCGTGGATCGTGCGATCGAAATCGTTGAGCGAGCGCTCGCCCAATTCGGTGCGCCGATCTACGTGCGCCATGAAATCGTTCACAACGCCTACGTCGTCAATGACCTGCGCAGCAAGGGCGCGATTTTCATCGAGGAACTGCATGATGTCCCGGCCGGAAATACGGTGGTGTTCTCGGCGCATGGCGTATCGCGCGCGGTGCAGCAGGAGGCGCAGGAACGTGGCCTGAAGATTTTTGATGCGACTTGCCCGCTGGTCACCAAAGTACATGTCGAGGTCGCCAAGATGCGCCGCGAAGGTCGCGAAATCATCATGATCGGCCACCAGGGGCACCCCGAGGTCGAAGGCACCATGGGCCAGGTGGATGAAGGCATGCATCTCGTGGAAACCGCTGCTGACGTCGATCGGCTGAAGGTCAAGGATCCAGACATGCTGGCCTATGTCTCACAAACCACGCTGTCGGTGGACGACACGGCGGAAATCATCGTGGCGCTCAAGGCGCGGTTTCCGAATATCGCCGAGCCCAAGAAGGGCGACATCTGCTATGCCACCACGAACCGCCAGGAAGCCGTGAAGTTCATGGCGCCGCAGGTCGATGTGGTGATCGTCGTGGGCAGTCCGAACAGTTCCAATTCCAACCGGCTGCGGGAAGTTGCGCAAAAGAAGGGCGCGGCCGCCTACATGGTCGATAATGCCGCGCAAATCGACCCCGCGTGGCTGAACGGCAAGCGTCGCATCGGTGTGACCGCCGGTGCGTCCGCGCCTGAAGTATTGGTTGAGGCGGTAATCGATCAGCTGAAAAGCTACGGCGCACGCAGCGTGCGTGTACTGGATGGCGTCGAAGAAAACGTTACTTTCCCGCTGCCCAAGGGACTCAGCGGCGTGGCTGGTGAATAAACCGCTCGCGTTTTCTTTAGCAGAACCGGCACCGTTGCCAAACGCGCGCCGCCGCATGTCACCGACCTCGCGATAAAAATATGGAAATATTTCTCCAGCAAATCGTCAACGGCCTGGTTCTGGGCAGCATGTATGCGTTGATTGCGCTTGGCTACACCATGGTCTATGGCGTACTGAACCTGATCAATTTCGCTCATGGTGAAATTCTCATGATTGGGGCGATGTCCGGCCTGACCATCCTGAAAGCCGTCGAGTCCTGGGCGCCGGGATTGCCCGGCATCCTGAAGCTCGGCATTGCAATCGTCGGTGCGATCCCTGTCTGCATAATCGTCAATGTGCTGGTGGAGCGCATTGCCTACCGGCGGCTGCGCAATGCGCCGCGTCTGGCGCCGCTGATTACCGCCATTGGCGTATCCATCCTGCTGCAGACGCTGGCCATGATCGTCTGGGGCCGCAATCCGCTGCCGTTTCCGCAGGTGATGCCGTCCGAGCCACTGCATCTGTTCGGCACGCTGATCACGCAAACGCAAATCCTGCTGCTGGCCTTGGCGGCAACGGCAATGATCCTGCTGGTACTCCTGGTGGAACGCACCCGCATGGGCCGCGCGATGCGCGCCGTCGCGGAAAATCCGCGTATCGCCGGCTTGATGGGCGTGAATGCCGACCGGGTGATCGTCTTCACCTTTGCTGTCGGCGCGGCGCTCGCAGCGGTGGCCGGGGTGATGTGGGGGGCGAATTATGCCTCGGCGCAGTTTGCGATGGGTTTCGTTCCCGGTCTGAAGGCATTTTCTGCCGCGGTGCTGGGCGGTATCGGCAATATCTACGGCGCGATGCTCGGCGGCATCTTGCTCGGGCTGATCGAAAGCCTGGGCGCTGGCTACATCGGCGATGTGACGAACGGATTCCTCGGCAGCAACTACCAGGATATCTTCGCTTTTCTCGTGCTGATTCTGGTGCTGACCCTGCGTCCTTCCGGACTCATGGGCGAGCGCGTCGCTGACCGGGCATGAGGCGCGGCATGAAAAAATCGTCTTCGCCGGGAGCTCGCCGGCTGTCGCTGCTGATTCTGGCCATCATCGTCCTCGCGTTTCCCTTTGTGGCCGCCAATTACGGCAACTCCTGGGTGCGCATCATGGACCTGGCGCTGCTGTACATCATGCTGGCGCTGGGGCTGAACATCGTGGTCGGCTTCGCCGGTTTGCTCGATCTCGGCTACATCGCGTTCTATGCGCTCGGCGCCTATCTCGCCGGTTTGCTCGCCTCGCCGCAGTTCGCTGCGGTGCTGGAATCCTTCGTCAATGAATATCCGGCGCTCGGGCAGGCGCTGATCAGCGCCTTCGGTCCGGAGGTGGCGCAGCAGGGCATCCATCTGTCGCTGTGGCTGATCCTGCCGCTGGCGGCGCTGGTGGCAGCGTTGTTCGGCGCACTGCTCGGCGCGCCGACGCTGAAGCTGCGCGGCGATTATCTCGCCATCGTCACGCTCGGCTTTGGCGAGATCATCCGCATCTTCATGAACAACCTGAATGCACCGGTCAACATCACCAACGGTCCGCAGGGCATCAACATGATCGACCCGATCCACATCGTCGGCGTGTCGCTGGCCGGCGATGCCGGGATGGTCAGCATAGGGCCCTGGTCCATGCCTTCGGTGAATGCCTACTATTTCCTGTTCCTGCTGCTGTGCCTGCTGACGGTGTTTGTGTCCTACCGCCTGCAGCATTCGCGGCTGGGACGCGCCTGGGTGGCAATTCGCGAAGATGAGATCGCCGCCAAGGCCATGGGCATCAACACCCGCAATGTGAAGCTGCTGGCCTTTGCGATGGGCGCTTCCTTCGGCGGCATCGCCGGCGTGATGTTCGCCGCGTTCCAGGGTTTCGTGTCGCCGGAATCGTTTTCGCTGACCGAGTCGATCGCGGTGCTGGCCATGGTGGTGCTCGGCGGCATCGGGCACATCCCCGGCGTGATCGTCGGCGGCGTCATCCTGGCAGCGCTGCCGGAAGTGCTGCGGCACACGGTCGAGCCGGTGCAGATGGCCGTGTTCGGCAAGGTGCTCATCGAAGCCGAAGTGCTGCGCCAATTGCTGTATGGCCTGGCGATGGTGCTGATCATGCTGAATCGTCCCGCCGGGCTGTGGCCTGCACCGCGCATGGAAGACCGTCCGGATGCCGATGTTGACAAGCCGGCGCCGTCCACCGGCGTGGCCTCGGCCTAGCGACAGGAGCCAGCAATGACGGAAAACCTGCTCAGCATCAGCGGCGCCAGCAAGCGTTTCGGCGGCCTGCAAGCCTTGTCCGGCGTGGACTTGCGCATTGCCCGTGGCCAGATCTATGGCCTCATCGGCCCCAACGGCGCCGGCAAAACCACCTTCTTCAATGTGATCACCGGCCTGTATCAGCCGGATGGCGGCAGTTTCGAGCTGAACGGCCGCGCGTATTCACCTTCCGCGCCGCACCTGGTGGCTCGGGCGGGCATCGCCCGAACCTTTCAAAACATACGCTTGTTCGGCGAAATGACAGTGCTGGAGAACGTCATGGTCGGCCGGCATGTGCGCACGCACCAGGGCGTGCTAGGCGCGATCCTGCGCCACCGTGCCGCGCGCGCCGAGGAAGCGGCAATCCGCAAGCGTGCGCAGGAATTGCTGGACTTCGTCGGCATCGGCCAGTTCGCCGCGCGCACGGCGCGCCACCTGTCATACGGCGACCAGCGCCGGCTGGAAATCGCCCGCGCGCTGGCGACCGATCCGGTGCTGTTGGCGCTGGATGAGCCGGCGGCCGGCATGAATGCCACCGAAAAACTGGGACTGCGCGAATTGCTGCTGAAGATACGGGCCAACGGCCAGACCATCCTGCTGATCGAACATGACGTGAAACTCGTCATGGGCTTGTGCGACCGCATCACGGTGCTCGATTACGGCAAGCCGATTGCCGAAGGAACGCCAGCCGAGGTGCAGAAAAACCCGGCGGTCATCGAAGCCTATCTGGGCGCGGGAGGTCACGCATGACGACGCCGATATTGCAGGTACGCGGACTCTCGGTTGCCTACGGCGGCATCCAGGCCGTCAAGGGTATCGATCTCGAGGTGCGCGAAGGCGAACTGGTGACGCTGATCGGCGCGAACGGCGCCGGCAAGACGACGACCTTGAAAGCGATCACCGGCACCCTGCCGCAATGCCGCATTGCTGGCCATGTGGACTATGCCGGCGCGCCGATTCATGGCCTGAGCTCGTTCGCGCTGGTGAAGCGGGGCCTGGCGATGGTGCCGGAGGGCAGGGGCGTATTCGCGCGCATGACGATACGGGAAAACCTGCTGATGGGCGCCTACAGCCGCAATGACAAGGCGGGAATCGAAGCGGACATCGACAAATGGTTCGGCATTTTTCCGCGCCTGCGCGAACGAGCCAACCAGCTCGCCGGCACCATGTCCGGCGGCGAACAGCAGATGCTGGCGATGGCCCGGGCACTGATGAGCCATCCGAAGCTGTTGCTGCTTGATGAGCCGTCAATGGGCCTGTCGCCGCTGATGGTCGAGCGCATCTTTGAAGTCGTGCGCGAGGTGTCGGCGCAGGGCGTGACCATCCTGCTGGTGGAGCAGAACGCGCGCATGGCGCTGCAGGCGGCGCACCGCGGCTATGTCATGGACTCCGGCGCCATCAGCATGAGCGGGGAAGCGAGCGCGATGCTCGACGATCCCCGCGTGCGGCAAGCCTATCTCGGCGAAGAAGCCTGATCAGGCGCGGCGCCAGAACGCAAAGCGCGACAGCAGGCGTTCGCTGGCGATGCGCGAATCGGCAAGCGCCTCGGCCGGCAGAAAACGCAGCAGCGCCGGAATGCCGAAGCCGAGCAGGGTGGCGTCGTCGAGCCAGCCGAGAACGGGAATCGCATCCGGAATCAGATCGATAGGACTGATCACGTACAAGCCCAGCAGCAGGGCCGCCAGTTTCACGGCCGCAGGCGTAGCCGGGTGACGGCAGGCAAACCAGAGCACAGTGATTTCGCTGCCAGCGAGTCTGGCAATGCGGCGCAGGCGGGTAAGCATGAATGTCTCCTGGCGAATGCGGCTGGGCCGCGCATGCACCCTATCTGGGGACGAGCGGCGCATTTAAAGCGCAGCTCCCGGGGTTTTTTGTAACGCACCGAAACCGATGACGAAGCAACAATCCCGATGAGCTGCGATAATCGGGCGGTTATTTCAAGGAGCGAACATGGAATATGTCTTTACGCCACCTCCGCAAGCCGCGATCCCGGTGGTCGGCAGCCAGCAGTTCTTCCCCGTGCATCGGGTCTACCTGGTCGGGCGCAACTATGTCGAGCATGCGAAGGAAATGGGCCATACCGGCCGTGAAGCGCCGTTCTTCTTTCTGAAACCAGCTGACGCCCTAGTCGTTGTGCCCGACGGCGCAACCGGCGACATGCCGTATCCGCCGCTGACGTCCGACCTGCACCATGAAATCGAGCTCGTGGTCGCCATCGGCAAGGGCGGCAGCGATATCGCGGCTGCCGATGCGAATGCGCATATCTGGGGCTATGCGATCGGCCTGGACATGACGCGACGCGATCTGCAGGGCGAAGCGAAGAAACAGGGGCGTCCCTGGGATACCGGCAAGGGTTTCGAGCATTCCGCGCCGATCGGCCCGATTCATCCGATCGCGCAGACCGGCCTGATCGAGTCGGGCAGCATCAGCCTCGAGGTGAACGGCGCGCGGCGCCAGAGCGGCGATATCAACCAATTGATCTGGAAGGTGCCGGAAATCATCGAACACCTGTCCCGCTACTTCGTCCTGCAGCCCGGCGACCTGATCTATACCGGCACGCCCGCGGGTGTCGGCGCGGTGCAGAAGGGCGACCTGCTCGAAGGCACAGTCGACAAGCTCGGCAGCCTGCGCGTGAAGGTTGCGTGATGAGCCTGAAGCTCTATTCCTATTTCCGCAGCTCCGCCGCCTTTCGGGTGCGCATCGCGCTGAATCTGAAGGGCCTGGACTACGACACCATCCCGGTCCACCTGCTGCGCTCCGGCGGCGAACAGCATGGCGAGTCCTATCGCGCGCTCAACCCGGAAAAACTGGTGCCGACACTGATCGATGATGGCGCCGACAACGATGGCCAGGCGGCGCTGGCGCAGTCGCTGGCGATCATCGAATACCTGGAGGAAACCCAGCCGCAGCCGCCGCTGCTGCCGTCCTCTGCGGTCGATCGTGCCCATGTGCGCGGATTGGCGCTGGCAATTGCCTGCGACATTCATCCGCTCAACAATTTGCGGGTATTGCGTTATCTGTCGCGTGAACTGAAGCTCGAGGAAGCCGCCCGGAACGATTGGTACCGGCATTGGTGCATGCAGGGACTGACAGCCCTGGAAGCGCGTTTGTCGGGCGATCATCGCACTGGGCAATTCTGCTATGGCGATGCGCCGTCCCTGGCCGATTGCTGTCTGGTGCCGCAGATATTCAATGCGCGCCGCGTCGATTGCGATCTGTCCGGCATGCCTACCGTGCTGCGCATTTTCGACGCCTGCATGCGGCTGGAAGCCTTTGAACGGGCAACGCCGGCGCAGCAGCCGGATGCGGAATAGCGGCGCGCTCGTCGAGTCGTAGAAACGAAAAAGCCGCAAGCGTTGAGCGCCTGCGGCTTTTTCGTTTCTGCCTGAATCAGGCGAGCGATTTCAGTAGCGATACACCCTGCCGTTATCAATCCGTACTCGATTGCCGATATTCAGGTCGCCAACCGATTCCTGTGTAAAGGTCTGGTAAGTACCGTTATCCATGCGCACACCGATCTGGTATGCGGTGCCCTGCGGTTTTGCATTCTTCTCGATCTGATTTCCGGCAACCGCGCCGCCAACGACACCAGCTGCCGTTGCGACACCGCGGCCGGTTCCGGCGCCGACTTGATTGCCAAGAATGCCGCCAACCACACCGCCGATCAGCGCACCCGCGCCGATGCCGCCGCCACCGCCGGTATTGACCACCTGGATCGAATCAACGACGCCATAGGCCGCGTAGCGTCCCTGGCTGGCAGGCGGCGGATAGGTTGCCGAAGTGGCGGGTGCAGGATAGTAGCCCGGGCCTTGCGCGGCGCAGCCCGCGACGAGCGCGGAAGCGGCCAGCAGCGAAACGATGCTGAAGCGTTGGATGTTCATGGTTCCTCCTGAGGCAATACGATAAGCGTACGAGCGGCACGGAATATTGTCTGTACGCCATCGCACCGTGGCATCGCCGCTCCATGGACACACACGGGTCGGGTTGTGAATGGCATGCAACTCGAGGATGGTAAGACTGGCAAGGTCCGTAAGGCGATCCTTGTTACATGCATTTACCAGCAACAGTTTTCTGCTCGATCAGCTCTCTCTTAGTCGTATTTGTTCGCCTATCGGCGCAGTGCCATTGGACTTGATGTAAAGTAACAGCCAGTTTGCCACTGCTTTTCCCAAGTCTCACAGCCGCAGCGACTTTCCCGATGACTTCCACGATAGATTGGCCGATCCCGCCGCATTTCGATGCAGATTCCCTGCCGCACGCAGAAGCTGAACCTGGTGTACTCCTGCTTGAAGACGGACGGCGCAAGCAGGGTGCGCTGGTTGCCTTCGATGCCGAGCAGCAACGCCTGCATTTCCAGGAAAAGGGCGCTGCCGCGGCTGCCGTGTTCACCTTCGCCGAGATCAAGAGCCTGCGCTTGTCCAGAGCTATCGTCCTGAAGCGCCTGGAATTGAATGCCGCCGGCATGCAGCCCACCTCGGCAGCGCTGCGTCAGCGCTGCAATATCGAATTCCGCAATGGCGAAAGTTTGATCGCAGAAACGCTGGGCTGCGTGCACCAGGAGGTCGGGCTGTTCCTGTTCCTGTGCAGTTACGGCGCCGATGTCCAGCGCTGGTTCATTCCCAGCGGCGCGATCGTGAGCTACCGCATCGGCGACCAGCTTGGAAGCCTGCTCGTCAATGAGAACTTGCTATCCCCGGACAAGCTGGAGCAGGGCCTGAAGCGACAGGAGGAATTACGTGCCCAGCGGCTGGGTGACTATCTGCAGAAGCAGCATATCGTCACTCAGGAGCAGATCGAAAAGGCGTTGCAGGCGCAGCGGGAAATGCCGCACATGCGGCTGGGCGAGGCGCTGCTGCAGGAAGGATTGATCAACGGCGAGCAATTGCAGGCAGCGCTCGATCTGCAGGCGAAGGACCGGAAGATCCATCTTGGCGAGATCCTGGTCGACATGCGCGTGGTCAGCCGCGATGTATTGCGGCGCGTGCTGGCGCAGAAGCTCGGCATCCCGATGGTGGTGCTGCGCAAGTTCGATTTCGATCCCAATCTGATCAAGGCAGTGCCACCCGACCTGGTGCGCAAGCATCAGGTGATGCCCCTGTACCGGACCGAATCGCGCCTGGTGGTGGCCATGGAAAATCCGCTGGATGCGGAAGCGGTGCAGTCGCTGGCCTTTGCGACCAAGCTGAAGATCGATCCGGTCATGTCCTCCTCCGACGACCTCGCCTCGGCCATCCGCAAGTATTACGGCACCCAGGGCATGCGCGAGACCATGGAAGACCTGGTGTTCGAGCTCGGCAGCGTCGATCTCACGCCGGCCATCACGGCGCCGCAGTTCGACGATGTATCCGACTCGGACAATACCCTGGTGCGCCTGGTCAACAAGATCATCATGGATGCGCATGATGAAGGCGCCTCGGACATCCACATTGAAAACATGAAGGGCAATCGGCCGACCCGGGTGCGCTTTCGCAAGGATGGCCGCATGCAGCTGTATTCCGAGATTCCGGCCAACTTCCGCAATGCGCTGGTATCCCGGCTGAAGATCATGAGCCGGCTCGACATCTCGGAAAAACGCCGCGCTCAGGATGGCAAGCTCGATTTCTCCCAGTTCGGCCCGGCTCGCATCGAGTTGCGGGTGCTGACCATGCCGACCACCGAAGGCATCGAAGACGTGGTGATGCGTGTCCTCGCCGAACCCAAGGCGGTGCCGATGGACAACCTGGGTTTGTCCGGCTACGCGCTGGACGGCATCCGCAAGATCGCCGAAAGCTCGCACGGCCTGTTCTTCGTGTGCGGCCCGACCGGCTCAGGCAAGACCACGACGCTGCATTCGATCCTGTCTCACATCAACACGCCGGACCGCAAGATCTGGACGGTGGAAGACCCGGTCGAGATTACCCAGGAAGGCCTGCGCCAGGTGCAGGTGCAGCCGCGCATCGACTGGACTTTCGCGACGGTGCTGCGCAGCTTCCTGCGCGCCGATCCGGATGTGATCATGGTTGGTGAAACCCGCGACAAGGAAACCGCGCAGACTGTGATCGAAGCATCGCTGACCGGCCATCTGGTGCTGTCGACCATGCACACCAACAGCGCCGCGGAAAGCGTCGTGCGTCTGCTCGACCTGGGGCTGGATCCTTTCAATTTCGCAGACGCCCTGCTCGGTGTGGTCGGCCAGCGGCTGGCGCGGCGCCTGTGCACCGCCTGCCGCACAAGCTCGGTCGCGACCCGGGAGGAACTGGACATGCTGGCGCAGGAATACTGTGCCGACACCGAGCTCGATCCGGCGCAGGTATTGTCCGAATGGCGCAGCGCGCATGGCGACCGCAGTGGCGCCATCGTGTTGCGCCGCGCCTGCGGCTGCGAGGAATGCGATGGCAGCGGTTACAAGGGACGCCTGGGCGTGCACGAGCTGCTGAGAAACAGTCCCGCGGTGAAGCGCAAGATCCTCGCCGGCGCCAATGTTGAAGAGATCGTCCGGCAGGCGAGGGCGGAAGGCATGATCACCATGCGGCAGGACGGCATACAGAAAGTCCTGCAGGGCCATACCGACTGGGATCAGATCCGCACCATCTGATCCGGGAGTGGCGGGGAGTTCCCGCCAAGGATGGTTTGCTAGAGCGTATTCAGCTTGCGCGTTCCTCGCGTATGCGCCACTGGCCGTCGCGCTTGACGAGTACCAGCGTTTTCCGATCGGTAGCGGTCAAGCGATCGGATTTGAACAGCTGGCGGAAGCTCACGGTGGCGCTGTCGCCGTCCATCCTGACTTCGGGCGCCTCGATATCCACGCGGATCTGCTTCTTGCCCGTGATGCGCGCGGTGCGCTCGTTTACCCACGCCTCATGTGTCAGCCCGCGCGGTGTCTTGAAGTCGTCGCTGTAGGCGCCTAGATAGGCTTTCATGTCGCGCGCGCTCCAGGCACGGGCCCAGGTTCTGACTGCCGCCAGCACGTCATCTTGCCCATGCTTTCCGGCGTCGGCTGCCAGTGTTTTCTCCGCCGACTTGTCGATGGGGGTCTTTTCCCCGACCGGCTTGACGCTCGTTGGCGTCGGCGCTGGGTTCACTGCGACCGCGGCCGGTTTGGCTGCCGGTGCGGAGTGTGCTACCTGTGTCACCGCCGGCGCACCGCCGAGGCGGGCCATCTTGGTCTTCGCCGTGGTATTGGCGGCATCCATCTTTACTGCCTTGTCGTAGGATTGGCGCGCCAACTCGGCATACACGTCGCCGAGGTTCTCGTAAGCGGTGCCGTAGGAAGGGTTGTTCGCAATCGCCTTGTCGAGCGCGATGCGGGCGCTTT
Organism: Noviherbaspirillum pedocola; assembly: GCF_016632335.1. Classification (GTDB taxonomy): domain Bacteria; phylum Pseudomonadota; class Gammaproteobacteria; order Burkholderiales; family Burkholderiaceae_D; genus Noviherbaspirillum_A; species Noviherbaspirillum_A pedocola. Next base: position 75,096 of record NZ_JAEPBG010000012.1, on the reverse strand, counting down.
CATATTGACCGTTGGCGGCGTACAGCACCGCGAGATTGTTGTAGGGTTCAGGCAGGTCGGGGAAGTCTTCGGTCAGTTTCAGCAACACCGCAATGGCCTCGGTCGACTTGTTCTGCTGCGCCAGCAGCATGCCCTTGGAAAAGCGCAGACGCGGATCGTTCGGCTTGCTTGTCAGGGCGGCATCAATGCGGCTCATCGCTTCCGCATACTGCCCGTTGCGCATCAATTTCGAGATTTCCGCGGTTTCATCAGCCGCAGCCCAGCATGAAGTGGCAACGCAGGCGCATACGAGCAGTGCCGAGCGCACGAGTCGGTGTGGAAACATGGTTGTAAAAATTGGTAGATGAAAAAACGCAACTCTACATGAGAGCTGCTGGATTAGTCATGCTGGAAATCCAGGCTCATGTCCGCCATGTCGCGCTGTTGCTGCAATTCCATGGCTTCGGCAATGCGCTGCATGATGTCGCGGTAGGTCGGGAAGTCGAAGCCTTGTTCCCGCAGCAGCAAACTCTGCAGGTAGCCGAGGAAGTCGTCGCTGTCGCGCAACTGCTCGATTTCGGCAAGAATTTCCGGAAACTCCACCAGACCAGAGGCAGCGGCGTCGTGCTGCCAGCCGGCATGTTCCGGGGCGCGGGCAAGTGGGAAATGGGAGGCAAATCGCGTTTGCGTGGCCGCCAGTTTTTCCTCATTGCCAACGATGCGATACAGCTCGATCAGGTAACGCATCGGCGCTGGCGACAATTGCGGTTCCTGTGCGCAAACGGGTTCCAGCATGCCGATGGCGCGCAGCGGATTGTGATCCGTCATCCAGATTTCCACGCCAAGCAGCAAGGTGGCGATCTCCGCAGCGGATTCGCTAGGTTGCAGCGTCAGTGGCGGCGTGTCGATGGCGGCATCGCTGAGCCAATCACGTTCATTGCCGGCTTCGTCGGCAGCCAGTGCGAACGGTTCCGCAGTCATGACCGTTTCCTTCGACTCGTGCCAGACGAAGCCGAAATCGAGCGGCGCGGCAGGCTTTTCCCGACTCGGTTCCTCGGAGGAGGGCCTCACGAGCAAGTCGGTGGCAGAATCGGCGACCGCGGGAAAACCCGGAACCGAGGGATTCGGATTGACGGCATCGGCCTTCAATGGTGCCGGTTCACCGGTCTCAAGCGCTTGCGGCGATATGTCTTTTGCCCGTAGCGACTTTGCCGGCGAGTCATGCAAATCGGTACCGACGGATTCCAGAGAAAAAGGCTCTTGCACCTGCCGTTCCCTAACACTGCCCCAGCGCAGCCAGGCCGCGCGGGCGCCAAGCGCCAGAAGCGCGGATGCCAAACCGACGAGCAAGGCATCGATCCAGCGCTGCCGTTTTGCGTTGTCGAGCGCCTGGTGATCGGCAGCACTTTGCTGTTTCGACAGGGTCGCTTCCTGGCGCATGGCTTTCTCACGCACCTGCGCTTCGCGCAGGCGGAATTCCATGGCCTGGTACGGATCTTCACCGCGAAGCAGAGCGGCCACGCGTTTCTGGTCTGCCCGCATGGCTTCCCGCCGCGCCGGATCGGCGGCAAGCTGCGCTTCCGACAGGGTTTCCGTCATTTTCAGGCGCGTCGGTTCAGCCGCGATGATGACCTGCGGTTCGGGCTGCGTCGGGGCCGAAAGGTGCAATACGCTTGCCGCGCCTTCCTTTTCCTTCATGATCGGGGAGACAGAACGCTTGGGAGAGGCTAGGGCCCCAGCCGGCTTTGCCTTGCTGCGGCCCGAGCTTGCATTCGTGGATTCCTGCGTGCCGCTGACTGCTGGCGCAAGCATTGCTGGCATGGCGGCCTGGGCCGGCGCCGGGTCGAGAAGAATCGCGAACTCGCGCCGGACCGTGGCGCCACAGCCAATTTCAATGCTCAGCGTAGCCGCTGGCTCTTCGACGGGTTCCCTGGAGCGGATCCGGAGTTCTCCGACATCGCCTTTGCGGACCATCGTCGACTGCGGCACCGTCAGAAGCCTGCCATCGAGCGACTCCAGCCGGCTGCGCAGGCAGAGATTGGGCTGATTTTCCGTATCGACACCATTGACCTCGACGCTAGCCGACAGGGCCATGCCGAGATGGGAGTGCAGGACGAGATTGCCGAGTCCGAGCGCATGCGCATTGGCGCACGACATGGCCAATGCAATGCCGATAAGTTTTCCCGGTCTGAACAATCTTCCTGAATGCGCCATGCGAGGGATTCCGATAAACGGCTTGTCTATGATAAGCAGCGACGTTAAATCATAACGAGCGGCAATATATCATTGAACACAGGCAATATTTCGTTCCATTTATCCGTTTAACGGTATTTTGCTGCGCTACACAACAGTCGTTACGACGGAGGGATGTCGCTTGTGCATGAAGGGGCGCAGCGTGCAGTGTCCGGGCGAAGTGGGCGGGGAGAAGGGGTCGGGAAAAGGGGGCGGGAAAAGGGACGGGAACTGATCGGGCAGCCTGTCTGCGCTTGCATGGCACCGCAACCGGGAGCCGTGCAAAGGCATGACTAAAGCAACTGGTCCCGCCGCCGGGAATCGAACCCAGATCTAGCGCTTAGGAGGCACTCGTTCTATCCATTGAACTACGGCGAGACGCACTGGCTTGCCGGCTGTTCCGGGCAGAGGTGGCGTGCGTGGTACACAGCGCCGCCGGAACTTGGCGCCGGACAAGCTGGTCCGGCAAAACCGACGCGCAATTGTATCAGAGGTGGCAAATGGAATTGCCGTTCAAGCCAGTGGCGCCCGGATGGAGGTGCGCCGGGCCGGTACAATGCGCGCTTGTCTTCGCTTCATCCCACTACGGAATCATCATGGCAGTCATCTCTCTTTCCAATGCGCAACTGGCGTTCGGGCACGTCGCGTTGCTCGACCATGCAGAGTTTTCCCTTGAAGCCGGCGAACGTGTCGGCCTGATCGGGCGCAATGGCACCGGCAAGTCGTCGCTGCTGAAGGTCATCGCCGGGAAATCGCGACTGGACGATGGCCTTCTGGTGATGCAACAAAGCGTGAAAATTGCCTATGTCGAACAGGAGCCGCAATTCGATGCGGAAGCTTCGGTGTTCGACGCGGTCGCTTCCGGACTCGGCGGACTCCAGACCTTGCTGACCGAGTATGAAAGCCTGACCACCGAGCTGGGAGGCGGCAATGATGAAGCCGTCATGGAGCGCATGCACCGCATCCAGACGCAGCTCGACGCCGCCGATGCCTGGAATCTGGGCAATCGGGTCGACACCACGCTCGACCGCCTCGGCCTGGACCGCAATGCCCGCATAGGCACACTCTCCGGCGGCATGCAGAAGCGGGTGGCCCTGGCCTGTGCTTTGGTCAGCGCGCCGGACGTACTGCTGCTGGACGAGCCAACCAACCACCTGGATTTCACCTCGATCCAGTGGCTGGAAGGCCTGCTCAAGGAATTCAAGGGCAGCGTGTTATTCATCACCCACGATCGCCGTTTTCTCGACAATGTCGCCACCCGCATCATCGAGCTGGACCGCGGACGCCTGCTGTCCTTTCCCGGCAATTTCAGCGCCTATCAGCGGCGCAAGGCCGAATTGCTGGAAATCGAGGCGGTCGAGAATGCGAAATTCGACAAGTTTCTGGCGCAGGAAGAGGTGTGGATACGCAAGGGCGTGGAAGCGCGCCGCACCCGCAACGAGGGCAGGGTCAGGCGGCTGGAGGATTTGCGGGTGCAGCGCAGCCAGCGGCGCGACCAGCAGGGTCAGGTGCGTCTGGATATCTCTACCGGCGACCGGTCCGGGAAAATCGTTGCCGAGCTCACCGATGTCAGCAAGGCTTTCGGCAGCAAACAGATCGTTCGCCATTTCAGCGCCACGATCATGCGCGGCGACAAGGTTGGCCTGATCGGCCCGAACGGCGCCGGCAAGACCACACTCCTGAAGCTGATTCTCGGCGAGGAAAAGCCGGATGCCGGCACCGTGCGCGAAGGTACGCGGCTGCAGGTTGCCTATTTCGATCAGATGCGCGCGCAGCTCAACGAGGAGGCGAGCCTTGCCGACACGATCAGCCCGGGAAGCGACTGGGTCGAGATCAATGGCCAGCGCAAGCATGTGATGACCTACCTGAGCGATTTCCTGTTTGCGCCCGAGCGGGCTCGCTCGCCAGTGAAATCGCTATCCGGCGGTGAGCGCAACCGGCTGCTGCTGGCGCGTCTGTTCGCCAGGCCAGCGAATGTGCTGGTGCTGGACGAGCCGACCAACGACCTGGACATCGATACGCTGGAGTTGCTGGAAGAGCTGCTCGAGGACTACAGCGGCACGGTATTCCTGGTCAGCCACGATCGGATGTTTCTCGACAATGTCGTCACGCAGGTGATCGTCGCTGAAGGCGAAGGCAACTGGCGCGAATACGTCGGCGGCTACAGCGACTGGGAACGGATGCGCCCGGCGGCCCCGGCTCCGGCGCCCAAGCCCGCGCGCACCGAGCCAAAGCCGGTGAAGGAAGCGCCCAAGGATGCCGTGAGCGCCAAGCCGAAAAAGCTCAGCTACCGTGAACAGCGTGAACTCGAGGAACTGCCGCAGCGCATCGCGGACCTGGAAGCCGAGCAGAAAACCATCTCCGAACGTCTTGCCGATCCGCAGATTTATCAGCGCGAGCCGGAGGAGGCGCGACGCCTGGGTGAGCGCTTCGCGCAGATCGATGTCGAGCTGATGGAAAGCCTGGAGCGCTGGGAAGAGATCGAGTCGCGCAGTCGCTGAATCGTCCTTGCGTGCTCGGCGCAGGCCTTGGCGACCTGCGCGCTAATTCAGGCGTTTCGTTGCCCGCTGCAGCTTTTGCAGCAGCTCGCGCAGCATCGCCGCATCCGGCGCATGCGCATGCTCGGCGAGATAGGCTTCTATGTCCGGCAAGGCCGCCTGTGGACATTCCAGGTTGGCAAATGCCATGCCGCGATCGCGGCGCTCGACTGTGTCCTCCGGAAGCAGAATCACCAGGCGGTGCTGCACGGCCAGGGCCAGGCGCCAATCGGCACGTTCAAAGTACAGCGCTTTCAGATTGCGCAGCATGCGCACCAGGATTTCCCTGGGCTGTGCATCGCGCAGATGAGCCGACAAAGGCGCTACCCCAGTGCCGCTCTGGTTGGAGAAGGGTTCCAGCCGCTCCTCCAGGTCTTCGCGAGACAGGCTCGCGCCGTTGAACGGGTCCAGGATGATTTCCCCGGACTGCACCGACAGCTTCATCAGGAAGTGCCCCGGGAAGGAAATGCCGCGAATATCCAGGCCAATCTGATGCGCCAGTTCCATGTAGACCACCGCCAGCGAGATCGGAATGCCGCGGCGGGTCTGGATAACGCATTGCAGGTAGCTGTTGTCGGGATCGTAATAATTGTTCAGATTCCCGCCGAATCCCAGCTCCTGATAGAAGTAGTGATTCAGCAGCCGCAGTCGCTGCACGTAGGACGCATCGCGCGGCAGTCGCTTCCGCAGGCGCGCGGCCAGGGTATCGATTTCGAACTGCGCGGCCGCCATGTCCAGGTTGGGATAGGCGTCCTGCGCGATGGAAAGCGCGGCCTCGAACAGAGGAATCGATTCATCCTGCTGTACCAGGGAGGCAAAGTAATCGAGATGCTTGACCATGTCGAATCAGACCATCGCCAACGCGTGGCGTTGCAGCCGGGCGCACATTTTCTTATTTCGCTACGCGTTTGAAATCGCCGAGACGAAATCCGGTAGCGAACAGGGCGCCGAAATACACGACGCCGGCAACGACTATCACTAGGGCAAGCGCTGCCATGCGCAATAGCGGCTGCGCACGCATACCGAGCCAGTCGAAATGCCCGGCAACCCACATCGATACGCCGGCCAGCAGAAAGAGCGCGCCGGTCAGTCGCACGAGAAAAATCGTCCAGCCGGGGCGGGCAACATAAATGCCGCGGCGACGCAGGCCGAGGAAGAGAAAGCTTGCGTTCAGGCAGGCGCCAAGTCCGATCGACAGCGCCAGTCCGGCATGGGCGAACGCCGGAATGAACAGCAGATTCATCAATTGCGTTGCGATCAGTACACCGACGGCGATCTTCACCGGCGTGCGGATGTCCTGCCGCGCATAAAAGCCGGGAGCGAGGATCTTCACCAGGATCAGGCCGATCAACCCGACGCCATAAGCCACAAGCGCACGTCCTGTCATGATCACCGATTGATCGTTGAATTTCCCGTAGTGAAACAGCGTCGTGGTGATCGGCTCGGACAGCGTGGCAAGTGCCACCGCGGCGGGAAGGGCGAGCAGGAAAGTCAGGCGCAGGCCCCAGTCGAGCAGGGCGGAGTACTCGACCTTGTCATCATCGGCATGCGCTTTCGACAGACTCGGCAGCAGAATCGTGCCGAGCGCCACGCCGAGTAGGCCTGTGGGTAATTCCATCAAGCGATCCGCATAGGAAAGCCAGGACACGCTGCCGTTTTGCAAATGCGATGCGATGTTGGTGTTGATGATCAGGCTGATCTGCGCCACCGAGACAGCGAAGGTGGCCGGCACCATCTGACGCAACACGCGGCGAACGCCAGGGTCGGATACCGCTTTCCTGAAACGCCATGAAGGCCGCGGCAGCATGCCGATGCGCAGCAGCGGCGGAACCTGTATCACCAGTTGCAGGATGCCGCCGACTACCACGGCAAGCGCCAGCGCGTAGATGGGCTGGCGCATGTGAGGCGCAACAAACAGCGCGGCGGCAATGAAGGTCAGGTTCAGCAGCACCGGCGTGAATGCCGCGACCTGGAATTTGCGCCAGGTGTTCAATATTCCACCCGCCAGGGCCACCAGCGACATGAACAGGATGTAGGGGAACATGATGCGGGTCATTTGCACCGCGATACCGAAGGCATCGGCTTCCGATTTCAGTCCGGCTGCCATCAGGTACACCACGACCGGCGCGCCGAGGATGCCGAGCACGCAAGTCGCCAGCAGCGTCCAAATCAAAATGGTGGCGACGTGATCGACCAATCCGCGTGTGGCCTGCTCGCCCTGCTTGTTTTTGTACTCGGCCAGAATCGGCACGAAAGCTTGTGAAAAAGCGCCCTCGGCGAAGAGGCGGCGCAACAGGTTTGGAATGCGGAAGGCGACGAAGAAAGCGTCGGTGTACACGGAGGCGCCAAAGGCGCGCGCGATCAGGAATTCCCTGATCAGGCCGGTTACTCGGGACACCATGGTCATGCCCGAGACAGCGGCGAGGGTTCTGTGCAAATTCATGCGCGGCATTATAGCGGGTAGCCCTTGTAGGCCCCGCGCACCGCGACCAGGCGGACGAAATCCAGTTTGCCTACGGCGTAAAACGCCTTTATAATCACGCGCTTTACTGAATTTTGTTTCGCAACTGGTAAGTGTTGCGAACGCAACCGACCACGTTTAGGAATCTTTCATGGCAAATACCGCACAGGCACGCAAGCGTGCTCGTCAAGCAGTCAAGCAAAACGCGCACAACTCCAGCCAGCGTTCCGCGCTGCGTACCGCGATCAAGGCAGTGCGCAAGGCAATCGAAGGTGGCGACAAGGCTGCAGCGACCCAAGTGTTCCAGTCCTCGATCTCCACGATCGACCGCATCGCCGACAAGAAAATCATCCACAAGAACAAGGCTGCCCGTCACAAGAGCCGCCTGGCTTCAGCGCTGAAAGCACTGGCCTAATCGTTTCCCCGGACCGAAACCATCGTTTCGGTCTGCGAAGATAACCCGCCCGAGTAGTGATCGCGGCGGGTTTTTGTATTGGTGTGCAGGATCAACGCGGCTTCGGTAAGCCGCTGATGACGTTTCCTGGCTTGATGTGTTTCTGCTTGAACCAGCCCTGGTTCATTTCCAGCGCATACGTGGCTGGAGCCGCAGTGCAGTGTGAATTCGTGGTTTCCGGCTGCATGTCTTCGATATTGATGATCTTCCCGGTCTCATCCATGAATGCCACCGACAAGGGAAGCAAGGTATTTTTCATCCACATGCATACCTGAGCTGGGCGCTGGAACAGGAACACCATGCCGGCGTTCGGCGGCATCGTTTTGCGGTTCATTAGACCTAGTTCGCGCTGGGCTTCGGTAGCTGCCACCTCGGCCTGAATAACGTACATGCCGGCATTCAGTTGAACGGTAGGGAATTTTTCCTGGGCTTGCGCGCTGATGCATGCAAGCATGCAGGCCGCAGCGGCGAAACGAGACAAGAGCGAAATTTTCATAAAGTCCCAATAAAAAAGGCAGGTCGCCCTGCCTTCGGTTTTGTGTAGCTCCTGCTTATTTTGCAGCCGGAGCGGACGAAGCATTGTCCATATTGTGCATCTTCTTGGCTTTGTGTTTCTTGTGCTTCTTCGCCTTGGTGACTTTGGTGGTTTGCGGTGCCGCATCGGCGTTGGCGCCTGGAGCGGCAGGGGCCGGGGCTTGAGCGAAAGCGGATAGCGAGAACAGGCCAGCAACAGCAGCAGCGATGAGTTTGTTCATATTTTCCATCCTTGAATTGGCTGAGTTGGAGCCGCTTATCGCCAGTCACATATGTACGATAGGCGGCAGATTCTTTCGAATCTGGCCCATCAACGCTTATTTACATGTCGCGTTGACAAATGGCTGAAAAATTTTCCTCAGTTCAAGTTCGAAGGATGCGGAACGTCGACTCACATGCGATTCGTTAACTGGGAAGAAGATACCTCCTGCCATTCTCCCGGCATCAAGGGAATCTCTTCCAGGCGATACGGCCCGATTGCAATTCGAATGAGTCTCAAGGTTGGGAATCCAATTGATGCGGTCATGCGCCGCACCTGCCGGTTCTTTCCCTCAATAAGCGTCAATGCGAGCCAGCTCGCCGGCGCGTTTTCCCTATGGCGGATCGGAGGATTTCGAGGCCACAGCCATTCCGGATCTTCGATTCTGCTGGCCTTGCATGGCAGCGTGACAAAGTCCCCAAGGTCGATGGGCGCTTGCAGCTTTTCGATCGCGCTCCTTGATGGAATGCCCTCAACTTGAGCCAGATAAGTCTTCGTCAGCTTGCGTGCGGGATGACTAATTTCATGCTGCAATCTGCCATCATCCGTCAAAAGGACCAGTCCTTCGCTGTCGGCATCAAGCCTGCCTGCTGGGTAAATGCCAGGTATGGTCAAATAATCCGTAAGCGTTGCACGGGATGGGTGCGCTGAAAACTGGCACATTACCTGGAACGGCTTGTTGAAGAGGATTAGTGACATGATGAGAGGCGAATGGGGAGCGGGAATTGTACTCTCACGAAGGAAGTCCAAGCTTGGAAAATAGTCAATGGCTTAGAGTAAAATCGCAGCGCGTGTGAATAAACGCTATCTTATGTCTTATATAAGACTTGGTGCGTCCTAGCAGCCAGCCGAGCATCGCGTTTCGCATCCATTTTCTTACCGGAGGCAATGATGTACCAACATATTCAAGTTCCTGCTGATGGCAGCAAGATTCGCGTCAATTCGGATTTTTCCCTGACCGTACCCGATACGCCGATCATTCCCTACATCGAAGGTGATGGTACCGGTGTCGATATCACCCCAGTCATGATCAAAGTGGTGGACGCCGCTGTGGCGAAGGCGTACGACGGAAAGCGCAAAATCAGCTGGATGGAAATCTTTGCCGGCGAGAAGTCGACCACGATCTACGGTCCTGACGTCTGGCTTCCCGAAGAGACGCTGCAAGCGGTCAAGGATTACGTCGTGTCGATCAAGGGGCCATTGACGACGCCAGTTGGTGGCGGCATTCGCTCGCTCAATGTTGCTCTTCGCCAGGAGCTCGATCTTTACGTATGCTTGCGGCCGGTCCGCTATTTCAAAGGCGTCCCGTCACCGCTACGCGAACCCGAGAAGACGGACATGGTGATCTTCCGGGAAAACTCGGAAGACATCTATGCCGGTATCGAATGGGCTGAAGGTTCCGAGGGCGCGAAGAAGCTGATTGGCTTCCTGATCAACGAAATGGGCGTAAAGAAAATTCGGTTTCCGGAAACCTCTGGCATTGGTGTCAAACCAGTATCGCGCGAAGGTACTGAGCGTCTGGTTCGGAAGGCAATTCAATACGCGATCGATAACGATAAGCCGTCAGTTACCTTGGTGCACAAAGGTAACATTATGAAATTCACTGAAGGCGGCTTCCGGGACTGGGGGTACGCCCTGGCTCAGCGGGAATTCGGCGCGGAACTGATCGACGGCGGCCCGTGGTGCAGATTAAAGAATCCGAGGAGCGGCAAGGAAATCCTTATCAAGGATTCGATAGCGGATGCTTTCTTGCAGCAAATTCTGTTGAGACCAAATGAATACAGCGTTATTGCTACGTTGAACCTAAATGGCGACTATATCTCGGATGCACTTGCCGCTCAGGTCGGCGGCATTGGGATAGCGCCTGGAGCGAATATGTCTGATTCCGTTGCGATGTTCGAGGCAACACATGGGACAGCGCCCAAGTATGCTGGTAAAGACTATGTGAATCCCGGTTCGCTGATCCTGTCTGCGGAAATGATGCTTCGTCACATGGGTTGGACGGAAGCAGCCGATCTCATCATTCATTCGATGGAGCGCGCGATCACTTCGAAACGGGTAACGTACGACTTCGCTCGCCTGATGCAAGGCGCGAGTCAGGTGTCCTGCTCTGGGTTTGGAGACGTCATGATCGAATGCATGTAATAGCGCTCAGCATAGCCTCCGATACCATGCCCCTGTTGTTTCAGGAGCTGAGCGGTAGGGTAGCGCTATAGCAGTTACTCACAAAACTGGGCTGGCTCCACCAAAAAGGCAATAAAAAATCCCCTTATCGGGGATTTTTTATTGAAGTGCCACGGATATTCAGGAAGCTGCTTGGATATTAGAAGCTTGCTTGCCTTTTGGACCCTGCGTAACTTCAAAGCTAACTTTTTGACCTTCTTTCAAGGTCTTGAAGCCGCTCATGTTGATTGCAGAGAAGTGAGCGAAGAGGTCTTCGCCACCGTCATCCGGAGTGATGAAGCCAAAACCTTTCGAATCATTGAACCACTTAACGGTACCAGTTGCCATAAAAGCATCTTTCAAATATGAAACAATCACACGAGCCGTAAAAGCAAGAAGCTTTGCGTCGCGCTGCCCCCTCTTATAACTTGCTCACTTCCTATCAATTAGTGCTCACCCGCATTAATTAATAGTCTTCATTGTTTGCGGAAATTTTAAAAAAGTCAAGTAATTTGCGGTTTTGCGCGAAAGTGTGGAAAGGCCGTCCAACGTCCCTTGATTTCGAGCATTCAAGCGTCATCTGCGCACCAACAGGAAAGGGCGTAATATCGATGCATACATTAGAGAGACCGCAATACCTACCGCGTTGCGGACCGACATGAACGCAGTAGAATAAACCCATGGCAACCAAGGACCAGAACGATACCGTCATTGAGCGAACGGAGCAGCAGCAGAAGCTCCAGCCGCCACGCATGTATCAAGTACTATTGTTGAACGACGACTATACCCCAATGGAGTTTGTTGTTTCCATTATCCAGGAATACTTCAACAAGGATCGTGAAACTGCGACGCAAATCATGCTCAAGGTGCATCGCGATGGCAAAGGCATGTGTGGTGTATATCCTAAGGATATCGCCAGCACAAAAGTGGAATTGGTTTTAACGCATGCACGCAAGGCGGGACATCCCCTGCAATGCGTGATGGAGGAAGCATGATTGCTCAGGAATTGGAAGTCAGTTTGCACATGGCATTTGTCGAGGCTCGACAGGCACGCCATGAGTTCATCACCGTCGAGCATCTGCTGTTGGCGCTGCTCGACAATCCGTCGGCGGCCGAAGTGCTGCGCGCATGTGCTGTCAACATTGAAGACCTGCGCAAGACACTGACCAACTTCATCAATGACAACACGCCGACCGTGCCCGGTTCGAATGAGGTTGATACGCAGCCCACACTTGGGTTTCAGCGCGTAATTCAGCGCGCGATCATGCATGTGCAATCCGCGTCCAACGGCAAGAAGGAAGTCACCGGTGCCAATGTGCTGGTTGCGATCTTCGGTGAAAAAGATTCCCACGCGGTGTACTACCTGCATCAGCAGGGCGTGACGCGACTTGACGTGGTGAATTTCATTTCCCATGGTGTTCGCAAGGACCATCAGTCCGATCCGCAAAAAGCCTCTGAAGGCACTGAAGAAACGCAGACCGAGGCTCAGCAGAAAGAGAGCCCCTTGGATCAGTTCACGCAAAACCTGAACAAGCTGGCTGCTGAAGGGAAGATTGATCCTCTTATCGGCCGCGAAGCGGAAGTCGAGCGGGTGATCCAAACCTTGTGCCGTCGTCGCAAGAACAACCCGCTTCTCGTTGGCGAGGCTGGCGTGGGTAAAACGGCGATTGCCGAAGGCTTGGCATGGCGTGTTACCCAAGGCGACGTGCCCGAAATTCTGCAAAACGCTGTTGTCTACTCGCTGGACATGGGTGCGCTCCTGGCTGGAACGAAATATCGTGGCGACTTTGAACAGCGCCTGAAGTCCGTGCTGAAACAGTTGAAAGACAGTCCTAACGGCATCCTGTTCGTCGATGAGATCCACACCATCATTGGCGCGGGCTCCGCGTCGGGCGGCACGCTGGATGCTTCAAATCTGTTGAAGCCGGCACTGTCCAGCGGTCAGCTCAAGTGCATCGGTGCGACTACCTATACGGAGTTCCGTGGCGTGTTCGAGAAAGACCATGCATTGTCGCGGCGCTTTCAGAAAATCGATGTCAACGAGCCGACCATTGAGCAGACCATTCAAATCCTGCGTGGATTGAAGTCGCGCTTCGAAGAGCACCATGGCGTGAAGTATTCCGCTTCCGCACTGAGCTCGGCGGCTGAGCTGTCTGCGCGGTATATCAATGACCGTCATCTGCCCGACAAGGCAATTGACGTGATTGATGAAGCCGGTGCGGCGCAACGCATCCTGCCGAAGTCGAAGCAGAAGAAAACGATTGGTAAGTCGGATATCGAGGAAATCGTCTCGAAGATCGCTCGTATTCCACCGCAATCGGTCAACCAGGACGATCGGACCAAGCTGCAAACCATCGATCGTGATCTGAAGAATGTGGTGTTTGGTCAGGACCCGGCAATCGAAGCGCTGGCAGCGGCAATCAAGATGGCCCGTGCCGGTCTCGGCAAGACCGACAAGCCTATCGGCTCCTTCCTGTTCTCCGGCCCGACTGGCGTTGGCAAGACCGAAGTGGCGAAGCAGTTGGCCTTCATTCTTGGTATCGAGCTGATCCGTTTCGACATGTCCGAGTACATGGAGCGTCATGCGGTAAGCCGTTTGATCGGTGCGCCTCCGGGTTATGTTGGGTTCGACCAAGGTGGCTTGCTGACCGAGGCAATCACCAAAAAGCCGCATGCGGTGCTGCTGCTCGATGAAATCGAGAAAGCGCATCCGGATATCTTCAATATCCTGCTGCAGGTGATGGACCACGGTACGCTGACGGATAACAACGGCCGCAAGGCGGACTTCCGCAATGTGATCATCATCATGACCACGAACGCGGGTGCGGAAAGCCTGCAGAAGCGGTCCATTGGCTTCACCGACAAGAAGGAAGCCGGTGACGAGATGGCGGACATCAAGCGGATGTTCACGCCGGAGTTCCGCAATCGCCTCGATGCGATCATCAGCTTCCGTGCGTTGGACGAGGAAATCATCCTGCGCGTGGTCGACAAGTTCCTGATGCAGCTCGAAGAGCAGCTGCATGAGAAGAAGGTCGAGGCGGTGTTCTCGGAAAGCCTGCGTCGCTACCTGTCGCGCAAGGGCTTCGATCCGCTGATGGGCGCGCGACCGATGTCGCGCTTGATCCAGGACATGATCCGCAAGGCGCTGGCCGATGAGCTGTTGTTCGGCAAGCTGATGGATGGCGGCCGGGTCACGGTGGACATGGACGAGAACGACCAGATCAAACTGGAATTCGTCGAAGGCGATACGCCGCCGCCGGCTGCTCCGCAGGAAGCGATCGAGCTCGAATAAGCTTTACGGGCACAAAGCAAAACCCCGAACCGAAAGCGGTTCGGGGTTTTTTTATGCCTGCTGCCTTTGAAGCGTCGGGCGCAGTGTTTGAGGTAAGCGCGCTGTCAAAGCGCGCTGACCGGAGCACGCGTTGGGTTCAGGGCAGCAGTGCCTGCTGCCGCGATTGCTTGCTCTTGATGTCCGCAATGATCTTGTCCATCACGGACAGGCGGTAGGAAGTCGCCGGATGCAGCGCGGTATAGGCGTTCAGCATGCTGGGCGGATATTGCGCGGCAAGACGCTCCCAGAAGCGCGGCTCGCCATCGATGTCATAGCCGGCCCGGGCCACCATGTAGAGCGACAGCGTATCGGCGGCTGCATCATAGGCTTGCGGCATCGGCCGTATCCCGGAAGTCCCGGCCATGCCAGTCATGTCCGGATGCACGCGTATCAGATTGTCGATCACCGTGCCTGCGGCCGCCGTGTTCTTCAGCACCCGCGCATGATTCAGCGAGTTGTGTGCCATTTCCTTCGCCAGCACGTACGCAAGCTCGTTGTCATTGCTTGCAAAATCCATCATGCCGCGCGTGATCAATACGCGGCGCCCGTCGTTGTACGCGTTCACATTGTCTGCATTGCCGAGCTCAATGCTGTAGGCGCAGGCACGTGTGAAGGGCACGGTGACCGGAACCGCGGCGCCATTGCGGTTCATCGTCAACTTGACCGAGCCGCCTTTCATCACAAACGGCGCCAGCATCGTTGCCGCCCTGCGTTCCGCGTCGGGCCCCGGTGGCACCGGCGTGCCTTCCACCGCCTGCAGCCTGTCGCCGTTTCGGATGCCGGCGCGCGACGCGCCACTGCTGCTCAGCACGCCCATGACTTGAAGGCGATCATCCATGCCATACAACTGGCTCGCGGCGTCGGCAAGCTCGTCGGAATACGAATATTTGTTCTTCGCGGTGAAGCCGAGCAGGTTGCGTGCATTGCCCTTGCACAGCTCGGCATTCTTCACCAGCAGCGGCGCGGCGATGCGATACAGCCGGTCCTGGCGGGTGATGATGTCGCGCAGCGTCTGCTGCTCCCTCGTCGGCACCGGCGCCGGCGCGGCCATCGGCGCGCTGGGCGCGGCCACGGGCGCTGATGCGGGTGGCATGTTCAACGGCACATTGCTAGCACAAGCGGCAAGCAGCGCCATCGGCAGCAGGGCCAGGCGCGGCGCGCATGCGGCAATGCCGCGCCGTAGGGTGTATGACTTGGGAGAAAAATGCATGCGGGACTCCTTTAATGTTTTCCGGTGCTGCCAAAGCCGCCAACGCCGCGCTCGCTGGAGGCGAAGTCGTCGACGATATTCAATTCGACCTGCACCACCGGAACAATGACCATCTGCGCCAGTCTTTCCATCGGCTGCAGCAGAAATTCCTGCTGGCCGCGATTCCATACCGAGATCTTCAATTCACCCTGGTAATCCGAATCGATCAGTCCGACCAGGTTTCCGAGCACAATGCCATGCTTGTGGCCCAGGCCACTGCGCGGCAGCAGTACCGCGGCGTATCCGGGATCGGCGACATGAATTGCCAGTCCGGTCGGGATCAGGTGCGTGCTGCCGGGCGCGATGATCAATGGTTCTTCCAGGCAGGCGCGCAGATCGAGGCCGGCGCTGCCGCCAGTGGCGTAGGCCGGCAGGAAGTCCTTCATGCGGGCATCAAGAATTTTGACGTCGAGTTTTTTCATTCGTTGTGGTTTGCGTGTCAGCGCCGTGGCGTTCAGGCGGCGTTGCGAAGTTTCAGGCGGGAAGCCGCCTGGCGATTTCGGTTATCAGCTGGCGTGCGAGATGATGCTTGTCCGCCGCCGGCAGTGCGACATGTCCGTGCTCGTCGAACAGCACCAATTCATTGCGGTCACTGCCAAAGGTTTGCGGCCCGATGTTGCCGACCAGAAGCGGAATTCCCTTTCTTTCGCGCTTGATCCGGCCGTATTCGAGCAGGTTTTCTGACTCGGCAGCAAAGCCGACACAATACGGCTTATTTGCCAGAGCGGCAACCGAAGCCAGGATGTCGGGATTCTGTTCAAAGCGCAACGCCGGCATGCCGCCATTGGCATCCTTCTTCAGTTTCTGCTCGCTGGCATTGGCCACGCGCCAGTCGGCCACTGCAGCCACCGCGATGAACGCATCCTGCCCGGCCACGCGCGCCATCACTGCGGCATGCATGTCGCGCGCGGTCAACACATCGATGCGCTGCACACCGTAGGGCGCGGCGAGCGACGTCGGCCCGGAAATCAGCAGCACGTCGGCGCCAGCCTCGCGCGCGGCGCGTGCGATCGCATAACCCATTTTGCCGGACGATAGATTCGTGATGCCGCGCACCGGGTCGATCGGCTCGAAGGTCGGCCCTGCGGTGATCAGCACTTTCCTGCCCGCCAGCGATTTCGGCACAAAGGACGCGATCACTTCGGCCAGCAAGGCTTCCGGCTCGAGCATGCGTCCCATGCCGACCTCGCCGCATGCCTGCTCGCCCGCGGCCGGTCCGAGTATCGCAATGCCATCCTCGCGCAGCTGGGCGACGTTGCGCCGCGTCGCCGGGTTCTGCCACATCTCGACATTCATCGCCGGCGCCACCATCAGCGGCAGCGTGGCCGGACGCGCCACGCACAGCGTCGACAGCAGATCGTCGCAGCCGCCACGCGCGAGCTTGGACAGGAAGTCAGCCGAGCAGGGCGCGATGACCACCGCATCGGCATCGCGGGTCAGATCGATGTGCGGCATGTTGTTGGGAATACGCGCATCCCATTGATCGGCGTAGACGGTATGCCCGGTGAGGGCCTGCATCGTCACCGTGGTGATGAATTGGGTCGCGGCAGCGGTCATGACCACCTGTACCGACGCGCCGGCCTTCACCAGCGCGCGGGCGAGTTCGGCGGACTTGTAGCAGGCGACGCCGCCGGTCAGTCCAAGAACGATTTTTCTGTCTTTCAGTTCCATGGGAGCTCCCAGTGACTTTGCGGCACGCGGTGCGAAGCGTGTCTTCAGCGATTGACGCGGCGCAGTTCATCGATGATGAACAGCGCCGCGCCGATGCAGATCGCGCTGTCGGCGATGTTGAAGGCCGGCCAGTGCCAGCCGCCGACATGGAAATCGAGGAAGTCGATCACGTGGCCGTAGATGACGCGATCGATCAGATTACCCAGGGCGCCACCAAGCACCAGCGCCAGCGCGGTGCAGAACAGGCGCTGGCCGGCGTGACGCTTGAGCAGAAAGAGGATGAACAGTGCCGCGCCCAGCGCAATCGCGGAAAACAGCCAGCGCTGCCAGCCGCCTTCTGCGGCGAGGAAGCTGAATGCCGCGCCCTTGTTATAGGCCAGCACCAGGTTGAAGAACGAGGTGAGGGTCTTCGATTGGCCGTAGGCGAAGGTCTTCGCAATGGTGATCTTGCTGAGCTGGTCGAGCAGGATCACCAGCGCGGCGATGCCCAGCCAGGGCACGATGCTGGCGGAGCGCTTAAGGGTGAACACGGTTTTTTTTACGGTGGCCATGTGGCTTGTCGGTCGGGTTGGGAAGTGCCGCCGGCCTGTGTGGCCGGCGGCAATCGGTGACAATCGGCGGCGATAGTCGTCAAGCGTAGTGACGCGCTTCGCCCTTGCCGAACAGATTGGCCACGCAGCGCGCGCAGATGCCCGGATGCGCATGATCCGCGTTCACATCGCGTCGGTAATGCCAGCAGCGCTCGCATTTCTCCGCATCCGAAGGCGTGACGATGACGGCTTCCTGCGCTGCGTCCGGCACCTCTGTGACCTTCGCGCCCGAGGTGATCAGCACGAACTTCAGGTCGTCGCCGAGACCGCTCAGCAGCGCGAACTTTTCGCCAGCCGCGCGGATTTCCACTTCCGCCTGCAGCGACGAACCGATCGCGCCGGAAACACGCACTTCCTCGAGCTGCTTCATCACCTCGGCGCGCACTTCGCGTATGCGGGCGTACTTGTCCAGCAGCTCGACTGCGTTCGGCAGCTCCGGCAGCGCGAAGAAGGTCTGTGTGAAGATGGTTTCGGCGCTGTCAGCATAGGCCTTCTCGCCGGCGAAGAAGCTCCAGGCTTCTTCGGCGGTGAAGGACAGGATCGGCGCCATCAGACGCAGCAATGCATGCGTCAGTTGCCAGATCGCGGTCTGCGCCGAGCGCCGCGCCAGCGAATCGGCGCCGCCGGTGTAGAGCCGGTCCTTCAGGATGTCGAGATAAAAGCCGCCCAGGTCTTCCGAGCAGTACATCTGCAGCTTGCCCACTACCGGATGGAATTCATAGGCTTCGAAGTGTGCCAGCACTTCCTGCTGCAGCTGCTGCATGCGCGCCAGGGCATAGCGGTCGATCTCGAGCATCTGCTCGAGCGGCACCGCATTGGCGGCCGGATCGAAGTCGGCGGTATTGGCCAGCAAAAAGCGCAGCGTGTTGCGGATGCGGCGATAGGCTTCGACCACGCGTTTCAGGATCTCGTCCGAGATCGACAGCTCGCCCGAGTAATCGGTGGAAGCCACCCACAACCGCAGGATCTCCGCGCCCAGCGTGTCCGACACCTTTTGTGGCGCCACCACGTTGCCCTTGGACTTGGACATCTTCTTGCCCTCGCCATCGACCACGAAGCCGTGCGTGAGCAGCGCCTTGTACGGCGGCTGGCCATCGAGCATGGACGCGGTCAGCAGCGATGAGTGGAACCAGCCGCGATGCTGGTCCGAGCCTTCGAGATACAAGTCGGCCGGGAAGCGCGATTGCTGCTGGTGCGAGCCACGCATCACGGTGAAATGCGTGGTGCCGGAATCGAACCACACGTCGAGGGTGTCGCGGTTCTTTTCATAGACCTCGGCATCGTCGCCGAGCAGTTCGCGGGTATCGAGCGCATGCCAGGCTTCGATGCCATCCTTCTCCACCCGCTGCGCCACCTGTTCCAGCAGCTCGGGGGTGCGCGGATGCAGCTCGCCGGTTTCCTTGTGGATGAAGAAGGCCATCGGCACGCCCCACTGGCGCTGGCGCGACAGCGTCCAGTCCGGACGGTTCGCGATCATGCCATGCAGCCGCGCCCGGCCCCAGGACGGATAGAACGCGGTTTGCTCGATGCCGCGCAGCGCGGTCTCACGCAGCGTCTCGCCGCCATCCTTCGGCGCGACATCCATGCCGGCGAACCATTGCGAGGTGGCGCGGTAGATGATCGGCGTCTTGTGGCGCCAGCAGTGCATGTAGCTGTGGTCGAACATCACCAGCTTGAACAGCGAGCCGGCGGCATCCAGCGCAGCGCAGATCGGCTTGGAGGCTTCCCAAATCGTCATGCCGGCAAACAGCGGCAGCCACGACGCATAGCGGCCGTCACCCATCACCGGCATCAGGATCTGGTCATCCTTCATGCCGTGCGCCTTGCACGAGATGAAGTCTTCCACGCCGTAGGCCGGCGACGAATGCACGATGCCGGTGCCGGTGTCGAGCGTCACATACTCGCCGACGTAAACCGGGGACAGGCGGTCATAGCCCGCATCCTGGCTTGCCAGCGGATGATGAAAGCGGATCCCTGACAGCGCCGCGCCGGCGCAGGTGGCGATCACTCTGCCTTCCAGGCCATAGCGCTTCAGGCAGTCGTCGACCAGGTCCTGCGCCAGGATCAGCAGCAGCGGCGCATCGTTGCGCGTGGTCTGCACCAGCGCATAGCGGTATTCCGGGTGCACATTCAATGCCTGGTTCGCGGGGATGGTCCACGGCGTCGTGGTCCAGATCACCGCGTAACCCTTATCGGTCGGCAGTTGCTGCAGATCGAAGGCCACGGCCAGCTTTTCCGGCTCGGCGAAGGCGAAGCCGACGTCGATGGCCGGGTCGCGCTTGTCCTGGTACTCGACCTCGGCTTCGGCCAGCGCCGAGCCGCAGTCGAAGCACCAGTTCACCGGCTTCAGGCCGCGATACACATAGCCTTTTTCCATGATCTTGCCGAGGGCGCGGATTTCATCGGCCTCGTTGCTGAAGTTCATGGTCTTGTACGGGTTGTCCCATTCGCCCAGTACGCCCAGGCGGATGAAATCCTTCTTCTGGCGTTCGATCTGCTCGGCCGCATAGGCGCGCGATTTGGCCAGCACCTCAGGCGTGGGCAAGCCCTTGCCGTACTGCTTTTCGATCTGGATCTCGATCGGCATGCCGTGGCAATCCCAGCCCGGCACGTATTGCGCATCAAAGCCGGCCAGCTGGCGCGCCTTGACGATCATGTCCTTCAGGATCTTGTTGACCGCGTGGCCGATGTGGATATCGCCATTCGCATACGGCGGGCCGTCATGCAGGACGAATTTTTCACGACCGGCGGAGGCGGCGCGGATGCGCTTGTAGACGCTGCGCTCCTGCCATTGCTTGACCCACTGCGGCTCGCGCTTGGCGAGGTCGCCGCGCATCGGAAACGGGGTTTCCGGCATGTTGACCGGGTAGCGGCTCTGCGGCTTGTTCGAAGACTTGCTGGATGGTTTGTCTGACATGGATGAATGGACGAATGAATGGGTGGCTGGATGGCGTCGCGGGCCTCGGGTTGCGGCGGCTCCAGCGTCAAATTCGGTCGGTGGCGGAGATGGCGCCGTTGTCGCGTTCGCGGAACCAGGCGCGTGCCTGGGCCTCGTCGCGCTCGATCGCGGCGGTCAGTGTCGGCAGGTCGGGATAGCGTTCCTCGTCGCGCAGCTTCTGCATGAATTCCACGCGGACCAGCTCGCCGTAGCACATTCGCTTGAAGTCGAAGACATGGGTTTCGAGCAGCACCCGGCCGCTGTCGTCCACAGTCGGGCGCACGCCGAGGCTGGCCACGCCGGGCAGCGGATGCTCCCCCAGGCCATGCACCTGCACCACGAACACGCCGGACACTGCCGGACGGCGATGCGCGACCTTCAGGTTGAGCGTTGGAAAGCCGAGCGTGCGACCAAGCTTCTGTCCATGAATTACATGACCCGAAATCGCATAGCGGTGGCCGAGCAGCGCGGCCGCATGATCAAAGTCGCCAGCAGAAAGCGCCTCGCGTACTGCGGAAGAGGAGATGCGCAGTCCGTCGTTGAATACGGTCGGCAGCGCGACGACTTCGAAGCCATGCTTCTTGCCGGCTTCCATCAAGGTCGCGATGTTGCCGGCGCGGCGGGCGCCATAGCAGAAGTCTTCGCCGACGATCAGCCAGCGCACATGCAGGCCCTCGACCAGCACTCGCTCAACAAATTCCTCGGGCGTCATGGCCGCGAAATGCGCATTGAAATGCTCGACGATCACTCGGTCGACGCCGGCATCCTGCAGCGATTGCAGCTTGTCGCGCAGGCTGGCGATGCGAGTCGGTGCCTTGGACAGATCGCCGGCGCGCATGGCAAAGAATTCGCGCGGATGCGGCTCGAAGGTCATCACCGCGGTTTCCAGGCCAAGCCGGTCGGCAGCCGACCTCAATTGCGCGAGCAGCGCCTGGTGGCCGCGGTGCACGCCATCGAAGTTGCCGATGGTGAGCGCGCAGGGCGCGCGCGCTTCGGCATTGGGAAGTCCGCGAAATACCTTCATGGTCAAATGCTGCAGTGCGTCTGGTCGGAAAAACCAAGGATTATACGGGCAATCGCCTTACCCTCAGTCGGCGGCCGCTTTTCCGCCGGTCAAGAAGCTTGCGCAGATGACAAGGTCTCTTGCCGGAAATAGGCGGCCAGCAGCGTGTATACCCGCGGATAAGCGGTCGCGAGCGGTTCCGGCCAGCAGAAGAAAGCCTCGGAAGCCACGGCGAAGAACTCGGCCGGATGTTCGGCGGCATACGGATCAAGCGGCAGCGCCCCGGCAAGTTCCGCATACAAGTCAGCGTGGTCGTCGCGATCCGGATCGAAACGCCGCGGCAGGCGGGCTTCCAAAGCGTCGACGCGGCCGCAGAAATCGGCGTAGGCGGCGGAAAACGCGTCCTTCCACTCGCGTGCGTCCAGCCCGCGATGGAAAGCCGCCAGAAAAGGCGGGCAGCCGTTGGCATTGCCGTCGCGCATGTCGATCTTGTGCACGAATTCATGAAGCACCAGGTTGCCGCCGTCGTCACAAATCGTATCCGCGTGCGCATCTTCCCAGGACAGCGCGATTGCGCCGCCGGCGTCGAGCGCCTCGCCAGCCATCTCGGCATCCCATTCATGCACGACGCCGGCTTCGTCGATTTCGCTGTGCCGCACCAGAAAGGCGGACGGATAGACGATGACGCCGGCGAGATCGTCATACAGCGCCAATGTAAGGTTCAGCACTGGCAGGCAAGCCTGCGCGGCGATACGCGTGGCAATCGCATCCGTCATTTCGAAACCGGCCGCGCCGCCGACGCGGTGCCGGGCCAGAAATTCTGCGCATAGAACACGCAGGCGCTCGCCTTCGTCGGCGTTCAGGCGGTCAAGAAAGGGCATCGCTTCCAGCGCATCGCGCCACAGCGCTTCCGGAATCGGCGGGGCCGGGCGGCGCAGCAGGCGGCGCATCAGGTTCATGGCATGGAAAGCGGCATTACATCGCGCCCCAGATGGCGTTGAGCGCCGCCAGCGCCGCCAGGCCCGCAGTTTCGGTGCGCAGCACCCGTGGTCCCATGGACAAGGGCAGCGCGCCGTGCTTTTGCGCGGCCGCTTCCTCGGCATCGGAAAAACCGCCTTCCGGACCGATCACGAGGGTCACCGGCTGCGGCGGCTGATGCCGCGCCCAGTCCGACAGCGATTGCGTCGCGCGCGGCGATAGCAGAATGCGGCGATGCAAGTCGTGCTGGGCGATCCACGCGGAAAACTCGGCCGGTTCAGCCAAGTGCGGCAAGCGGTTGCGTCCGCATTGCTCGCAGGCGGCGATGATGATGCCGCGCCAGTGCGCCGCCTTCTTTTCCGCGCGCTCGGCAGAGAGCCGCACCACGCTGCGCTGCGCCGCCAGCGGCTGTATCGCCGTGGCGCCGAGCTCGGTCGCTTTCTCGATGATCCAATCCATCTTCGCGCCCTCGGGCAAGGCCTGCGCCAGCATCAGGGCATACGGCAGCTCGGCTTCGCGCGGCGAGAAAAGCTTGACTTCGGCGCTGGCGCGGCGGCGTTCGATTGCAGTCAGCACCGCGGTGGCCTCGCCGCCTTCACCGTTGAACAGCGTGATCTGCGCGCCAGGCGCCAGGCGCAGCACCTGCAGATGGTGGGCGATATGGTCAGGCAGCTCGATGAGGCTGCCGGGATGAAGCGCTTGCGGGTAATGGAAGCGGGGCATCGGAAATCCTTGAGGTGAACCCTGGTGTGGCGGCAATTATAGGGGCGTGCCGGCACATGCCGGCGCGGCGCGTACACCGCGGCTCAGCATTGATGCGGATCAATCACCCTGGTTTTGTGCACCACGGAAAAGTGCAGTGCGGCTACACTGCTGTCAGTTTGACAATGGAAGGCAACGGCAGGCCGGAGAATGCCAGTCTGGTAGAATGTGCGGTTTTTCCAGCACTGCTCCGCACGGGCTCCCGCTCCGTCCACTTTCCATATTCATCATGACTTCTTCCCCTTCCACGACCAGAATGGCCAACGCGATTCGCGCGCTGGCGATGGATGCTGTTCAAAAAGCCAACTCCGGACATCCCGGCATGCCGATGGGCATGGCAGACATCGCCGTTGCGCTGTGGAGCCGCCACCTTCGCCACAATCCGGCCAACACGCGCTGGATCAACCGCGACCGTTTCGTGCTGTCCAACGGCCATGGCTCGATGCTGCAGTACGCGCTGCTGCACCTGACCGGCTATGACCTGTCGATGGATGAGATCCGCAACTTCCGCCAGTTGCATTCGAAGACGCCTGGTCACCCGGAATATGAAATCACCCCGGGCGTGGAAACCAGCACCGGACCCCTGGGCCAGGGCCTGACCAATGCGGTCGGCATGGCGTTGGCCGAAAAGCTGCTGGCGGCACATTTCAACAAGCCCGGCTTCGATATCGTCGACCATTACACCTACGTCTTCACCGGCGACGGCTGCCTGATGGAAGGCATCAGCCACGAAGCCTGCTCGCTGGCCGGCACCCTGGGCCTGTCCAAGCTGATCGTGCTGTACGACGACAATGGCATCTCGATCGACGGTAAAGTCGATGGCTGGTTCACCGACGATACCCCGAAGCGCTTCGAAGCCTACAACTGGAACGTGATCCGCGATGTCAACGGCCATGACGTCGAAGCGGTCGATGCCGCGATCGTCGCTGCGCAACAGGCCGGCAAGCCGACGCTGATCTGCTGCAAGACCGTCATCGGCAAGGGCGCGCCGAACATGCAGGGCTCGGACAAGGTGCACGGCGCCGCGCTCGGCGACAAGGAAGTCGCCGCAACCCGCGAAGCGCTGGGCTGGACCGAAGCGCCATTCGAGATCCCGGCCGATGTGTACGCCGCCTGGGATGCCCGTGAATCCGGCGCAGGCTTCGAAGGCGAGTGGAACAAGCTCTTCGCTGCCTACACTGAAAAATATCCGCAGGAAGCCGCCGAGCTGAAGCGCCGCATGGCTGGCGATCTGCCGGCGAATTTCGATGCCACCGTCTCGGCTTACATCGCCAGCTGCATCGAGAAGAAGGAAACCATTGCCACCCGCAAGGCCAGCCAGAACGCGATTCAAGCCCTGGCCCAGGTGCTGCCCGAATTCCTCGGCGGCTCGGCCGATCTGACCGGCTCGAACCTGACCAACTGGAAGGAATCGATTCCGGTGCGTTCGAACCAGCCGGGCAACCACATCAACTACGGCGTGCGCGAATTCGGCATGGCCGCGGCCATGAACGGCATCACGCTGCATGGCGGCTTCATCCCGTTCGGCGCGACATTCCTGACCTTCTCCGACTACAGCCGCAATGCGCTGCGCATGGCGGCGCTGATGAAGATCCGCACGCTGTTCGTCTTTACTCACGATTCGATTGGCCTGGGCGAAGACGGCCCGACGCACCAGTCCGTCGAGCACATTTCCAGCCTGCGCCTGATCCCGAACCTGGACAACTGGCGCCCGTGTGACACCGTCGAGTCGGCGGTGGCCTGGGCCGAATCCGTCAGGCGCAAGAACGGCCCGTCCACGCTGATCTTCTCGCGCCAGAACCTGCCGTTCATGGAGCGCAGCCAGCAGGCCGTAGCCGACATCGCGCGCGGCGGCTATGTGCTGCGCGACGCCGAGCATCCGAAAGCGGTGCTCATCGCCACCGGTTCCGAAGTCGAACTGGCAATGAAGTCGGCCGATGCGCTGGCAGCCGAAGGCATCGCAGTGCGCGTGGTGTCGATGCCCTGCACCGATGTGTTCGACCGCCAGGATGCGTCCTACAAGGCTGGCGTGCTGCCGCGCGGCGTGCCGCGTGTGGCGATCGAGGCCGGCGTCACCGACTTCTGGTACAAGTACGTCGGCCTGGAAGGCGCGGTCATCGGCATTGACAGCTTCGGCGAATCGGCCCCGGCTGGCGTGTTGTTCAAGCATTTCGGCTTCACGGTCGAGCGGGTCACCGCCGCCGTCAAGACCGTGCTGGCATGAGGCACGATGGAGCCCGATGCGCATGCAGAGAATTTGTTTCGCTTAACTACGTTTGGAGAGAGCAATGACCATCAAGGTAGCCATCAACGGTTACGGCCGCATCGGCCGCAACGTCCTGCGCGCGCATTACGAAAGCGGCAAAAAGAACGATATCCAGATCGTCGCCATCAACGACCTGGGTGATGCCAAGTCGAATGCGCACCTGACCCGCTACGACACCGCGCACGGCAAATTCCCCGGCACCGTGGAAGTCGATGGCGATTCGATGGTGGTCAACGGCGACCGTATCCGCGTGTTCGCGCAGCGCAACCCGGCCGAGATCCCATGGGGCGAACTCGGCGTGGACGTGGTGCTGGAATGCACCGGCTTCTTCACCACCAAGGAAAAGGCTTCGGCCCACCTGAAGGGCGGCGCGAAGAAGGTGATCATCTCCGCGCCGGGCGGCAAGGATGTGGACGCGACCATCGTCTATGGCGTGAACCAGTCGGTGCTGAAGGCTTCCGACACCGTGATCTCGAACGCCTCCTGCACCACCAACTGCCTGGCGCCGCTGGTTAAGCCGCTGCACGAGAAGATCGGCCTGGTCAACGGCCTGATGACCACGGTGCATGCCTACACCAACGACCAGGTGCTGACCGACGTGATGCATGAAGACCTGCGCCGCGCCCGTTCCGCCACGATGTCGATGATCCCGACCAAGACCGGCGCCGCCGCCGCGGTCGGCCTGGTGCTGCCGGAGCTCAACGGCAAGCTGGACGGCTACGCGATCCGCGTGCCGACCATCAATGTCTCCATCGTTGACCTGTCCTTCATCTCCGCGCGCGACACCACCGTTGACGAAATCAACGCGATCATGAAGGAAGCTTCGGAAGGCGCGCTGAAAGGCATCCTGACCTACAACACCGAGCCGCTGGTGTCGGTCGACTACAACCACAACCCGGCATCGTCGAACTTCGACGCCACGCTGACCAAGGTCTCGGGCCGCCTGGTGAAGGTGTCGTCCTGGTATGACAACGAATGGGGTTTCTCCAATCGCATGCTGGATACGACTGTCGCCCTCATGGCCGCCAAGTAAACCACGTAGCGTAGTCAGTCACGAAAACGCCCCGCAATGCGGGGCGTTTTTTCATGCGCGCCGGCTGCGCATGCCGCCGGCGCGCGTTTCCACCTCGGCCTGCAGAGCGCGGCGCAGACCCATCAGGAACATCGCCTCGGCAACCACGAACAGCGGCCCGATCAGCAGGCCGACGAGGTCGTCGACGAAGGCCGGTTTGCGGCCTTCCCAGTAATGCCCGATGAACTGGAATGCCCAGCCGACGATGAAGCAGCCCAGGCCGATGGCCAGCCAGACGCCGGTGCCCAGCGTCGCGCTCCACGCGCCGAACCACAGGATCGGCAGCATCAGCGCGGTCATGATCAAACCGAAGCCAAGGTCGAGCAGGAAGTAGAACACCAGCGCCGCCGCCGCGGCCACCAGCGCGGGCGACAGCACGATGCCGCCCAGATCGAATTGCGGGCGCGACAGCAGCGCCGTGATCGCAATCACGATCAGCGGTATGCCGATGAAATGGGTCGCGACATTGCGTGGGTCGCGGTGGTAGCTGGCGTATTGCGCGAGCTGCTCGGTCAGCGTTTTCATGATCGTCCCCGATGTAATGATTGTCGGATGCGGCGCATCCCGCGCTCATTGTGCGCCGGCGTGTCGGAAGGTCAAGGGTTTCGGCCTGGACAGGTCTCTTGCTGAGAACGCGCAATACCGTCGCCGCGGCACGGTGGTAGGGTCTGGTGTCCGACATCCATGCATCCATACGCAGGAGACCAGGCATGCACCGCGCTCCAATGCCGCATCCCGAACCCGAGCCGAACGAGGAAGACGACACCGTGCCCGAGCCGGGCGCGCCGGGACCGCTCGACGATCCCGTGCCGGACCACAATCCCGAGTTTGCCCGCTGAAGGGACGAATCCCATCATTCACATTCAGGAAACCATATGGCAGCAGTGACCTATACCAAGCTCGACTGGAAGGCGGAAGCGGATATTCAGCGTTTGCCCGATGGGAAATATCAGGGCGTGGTCCTCATGACCCGCACCGGCGCTGCCGACGCGGACAATGCGCCGCGCACTGTGGACACGCTATCCGACACGCCGGAAGAAGCGCTGGAAGAAGCCAAGGCGCTTGCGCATCGGCTGCTGGCGGGCGTGGGCGGCTGAGGTTCGGCGTAGCCCTGCGGGTCCTGCCAGCGGCGATTCAGCCGGACAGCTTGCCTTGCAGGTGCGCATCAAGCAGCGCGCGTTTCTGCACCCGCCGCAGGTACCACAGCAGCGCCACGGCAACCAGCCCGAGGCTGGCGCTGTTGCCGAGCCAGAAGCCGGCCGCGCCACGCACCGCCGCCGGCGCCAGGTGCAGCGGATCCAGACCCATCAGGTAGCCGCCGACCAGTCCCACGCCCCACAAGGCCACCGCGTACAGGATGGTCGGCACCACCGCCACCTTGTAGGCGCGCAGCACGAAGGCGGTGGTCACCTGCACCGAGTCGAACAGCTGGTAGAACGCGATGAAGAGAAACAGCGGCATGGCTGCGGCCATCACTGCCGCGTCCGGTGTGTAAGCGCGGATGATTGCGGCGCGAAACAGCCATACCAGCACGCCGACCGTAACCGAGGAGGCCGCCGCGAGCAGGATGCCGTCGCGGCCGATGCGACGCGCTTCCTCGAGCCTGCCCGCGCCGATGGACTGGGCCACCAGCGTGCCGGTGGCATTGGCGATCGACAGCGGCAGCATGTACAGCACCGTGCCGAAGTTGGCCGTGACCTGGTGCCCAGCCACGGCCACGGTGCCGATGCGCGCGATGAACAGCGCCATGAAGGTATAGGCGGTGACTTCGATCAGATACGACAAGCCCATCGGCACGCCCAGGCGCAGCAGCGCGCGCTGCGCCGGCCATTGCGGGGCCTCGAAGCCGCCGCCGAAGACCTTGAAGCTCTTGTAGAAGGCGTCGCGGCGCATCAGCATGAAACCCGCCAATAATGCAGCCCAGGCAACGATGGCCGTGGCCACCGCGCAGCCGGGACCGCCCATGCCATCGATGCCGAAGCCGCCGAAAATGAACAGCGCATTCAGCGGAAATTTCAGCAGCAGGCCGCCGACCTGGATCAGCATGATCGCTTTCGGCCGCGCTAAGGCGGTGTTGACCGATGCATAAATGCGAAAGCCGAGCGTTGCCGGCAACGCCAGCGCCAGGATGCGCAGATAGGAGCGCACCTTGTCCGACAGCGGCGGCTCGGCATGCGCCAGCTTCAGCAGGGGTTCGGGATACAGCAGCAGGGCAAAGCCAATCAGGCACAGGAACAGCGCCAGCCAGGCGCTCTGGCGGATCTCGAAGCCGATGCGCTCATAGCGCTTGGCGCCATACAGCTGCCCGACAATGGGCGAGACCGCCTGCAGCACGCCGGACAAGCCGACGAAGGAACTGACATAGATCGACGCGCCGACCGCGAGCGCGGCAAGGTCGGTCGAGGAAAAGCGTGACGTCATCGCGGTATCGATCACGCCGTTGGCGATCACCGCGAGCTGGCCGACCAGGAGCGGCCAGGCGAGCGCGGCGATACGGCCGCTGTGGTGACGGGTGCTTCCCCGCATCAGCGTCCTCCGACGCGGCGGTACAGACGGAAGCGTTCATCGCGGTCCGACGGACGTCGTCCTTCCCACAGCAGTTGCAGCCGGCTGTCTTCGTCGCGCTTCATTACCGGCGCATTGCCGCGGTCCTGCAGCAGCAGGTAGTCGCAACCGTCCTTGCCGAAACGGGAGAACTCGATCTTGCCGAAGTACGCGAACGAAGCCCGCTGCGCCGGGCCGACATTGGTGTCCACGCAAGCGCCTGATGCCGGCAGCTTTTCGCCGATCTGCTGCGCTACGCCCGCATAGCTCTTGCCGTAATTCAGCCAGGGCAGCCACAAGGTCATCAGCAGCAGCCAGCACAGGATCACGCCGCCGGAAGACAGCACCACCGCGCGCCACAGCACCGAGGGCTGGCGCGACAGGCGCCAGCGCACCACCAGGATCCAGCCGACCGTGGCGGCGAAAGCGATCAGGAAAGCGGTGAGATTGAACTCGGGCTTGAAGCCGGGCGCGAGCTTGAAGGCGTTGTGCGCGATCTTGGGCGGCCAGCCGGTTTCCTTGGCGATCCAGCCGATCCAGATGAAGGCGGCGCAGGTGCTCAGCGTCATCATCGCGAACCAGTCCACCGCGTTGATCGCGCCGCGTTTCATCGTCGGCAGGCCGAAGGCGCCGAGGATGGCCAATGGCGGCAGCAGCGGCAGCAGCAGACTTTCCTCGCCATGCGGATCGACGATGGCCAGCAGCGCGAAGCCGGCGCACACCGCCAGCGGCAGCGCGATATGCAGCGGATAGTGCTGCTTGCGCCATGCAAAAACGGCCCATGCGGCGAAGGGCCAGGCGGGCCAGGCGTACCAGATTTCGTACTTGAGGAAATAGCTGATCGTGTCCCAGCTCGGCAGCGCGACCTGGTCGGCGTTCCACGCCAGCCAGGCCAGCGTCGGATTGGTGTCGTAAGGGCGCAGCAGCATGTTGGCCACAGGCCAGGAGGCGCTGATTGCCAACGCCAGCGGCAGCGTCACCAGCAGCAGCCGTGCCAGCACATGGCGCCCCCGTGAAGGGGCAACGAACACCAGCATGCTCCACAGCGCCAGCGGCACCAGGTAGCCGCGGGTCAGTACCAAAAGGCCGAGCGTGACGCCCAGCGCAGCGGCCGAGCGCAGCGATTGCGATTCAAATACGCGCACGCCGGCATAGAAGCCGAAGCCGATCAGCGAGGTCTGCAGCGCTTCGGCAGTGGTTTCATGGCTGCGCAACAGCAGGCCGAGGCAGGCGAGGTAGATGAGCAGCGCGCCATCGGCCAGCGTGCGGCCGTAATCGCGCGCCTCCGGCTGTCCGCCGAAGGCCAGGCGCAGCGGCTGCGCTTCGGCGCGCCGGCCGAGCAGGTAGGTGGCATACCAGATCGACAGCGCGCCGATCACGAAGAAGCCGATGGTGGAAATGCGCGCGGCCAGCGCATCGCCGAGCAGCCAGCCGAACAGCTTGATGAACAGCGCGCCGAACCAGAACGCCAGCGGGCCTTCTCCGGGCACTGGCAGGCCGACGATATGCGGCAGCAGCCAGTCCTGCCAGCCGCCGTGCGCCATGGTCCACATGATGCCGAAGCCAGCCGCGTCATCGTTCTTCCACGGGTCGCGCCGGATCAGGCCGGGCAGGATGTAGAGCAGACACAGCGCCACGACGCTCCAGCGCGGGAGCGCGAGCGTTGCGGAGGCGGGGAGACGCACTGGCTTCATGAATGCTTGCGGGAATGGACGAGTTGTAGCGGGGCGGACATTGTGCCGCAAAACATGCCCATCAGTGTGTGGACATGCCATGCGTGCGGAAGGGCGCCGCAAATAAAAAAGGCAGCCGAAGCTGCCTTGATGATGCTGGCCTGGCGATTAGGCGCCTGCAACAGCGGTGCGCGAACCCACCTTGCCGAACTTCTGGCGGAATTTCTCGACGCGGCCGGCGGTATCGACGATCTTGTGCTGGCCGGTGAAGAACGGATGCGATTCCGAGGAAACCTCGATCTTCACGAGCGGATATTGCTTGCCGTTGAAGTCGATGGTGTCGCGGGTCGCGATGGTGGAGCGGGTGATGAACTTGAAGTCGCAGGACAGATCATGGAACACGACTTCGCGGTAATTCGGGTGGATGCTTTCTTTCATGGTTTCCTCGATAAGGGTCGGTAGCCAATCGTCACTTCGTCGGTCGCGCTGCTTCTTGACCCGATTGTCGATCACTTGCCGGAAATGGGGAGGCGGCATTATAGCCGGAAATGCCGGTGCGTAGGTTAAGCTGCCAAGCCCAACATGAAGCTCGAATCTCTGCGGACTTCCGCTGGGCTTCTTCCGTCAGAACGTTTGTGGCACGCGCGCATGTTGGGCTTCCTTCGTCAG
Organism: Noviherbaspirillum pedocola; assembly: GCF_016632335.1. GTDB lineage: Bacteria > Pseudomonadota > Gammaproteobacteria > Burkholderiales > Burkholderiaceae_D > Noviherbaspirillum_A > Noviherbaspirillum_A pedocola. Next base: position 43,731 of record NZ_JAEPBG010000012.1, on the reverse strand, counting down.
CCCAACCTACGGATGGATGGGCTGGCGAATCAGGATCCGCCGCGGCGCATCATGTCGAAGAACTCGGCATTGTTCTTCGTGGCCTTCATCTTGTCGAGGATGAATTCCATTGCCTCGATCTCGTCCATGCCGTACAGCAGCTTCCTGAGCACCCAGATCTTCTGCAACTGGTCCGGCTTGATCAGCAGCTCTTCGCGGCGCGTGCCGGACTTGTTCAGGTTGATTGCCGGGTACACGCGCTTCTCGGCCAGACGACGCTCGAGATGCACTTCCATGTTGCCGGTGCCCTTGAATTCTTCGTAGATCACGTCATCCATGCGGCTGCCGGTCTCGATCAGCGCGGTAGCGATGATGGTCAGCGAGCCGCCTTCCTCGACGTTGCGCGCCGCGCCGAAGAAGCGCTTCGGGCGCTGCAGCGCATTGGCGTCCACGCCGCCGGTGAGCACCTTGCCCGATGCCGGGATGACGGTGTTATAGGCGCGCGCCAGACGGGTGATCGAGTCCAGCAGGATCACTACGTCCTTCTTCATCTCGACCAGGCGCTTGGCCTTCTCGAGCACCATCTCGGCCACTTGCACGTGGCGCGTGGCCGGTTCATCGAAGGTCGATGCCACGACTTCGCCGCGCACCGAGCGCTGCATCTCGGTCACTTCCTCGGGGCGCTCGTCGATCAGCAGCACGATCAGCACGATGTCCGGGTGATTCGCGGTGATCGCATGCGCGATGTGCTGCAGCATGACCGACTTGCCCGACTTCGGCGAGGCCACCAGCAGACCGCGCTGGCCCTTGCCGATCGGCGCGATCATGTCGATGATGCGGCCGGTGATGTTCTCTTCACCGCGCATCTCGCGCTCGAGGTGCAGCATGCGGTTCGGATGCAGCGGTGTCAGGTTCTCGAACAGAATCTTGTGTTTCGAGGCTTCCGGCGATTCGCCATTGACCTTGTCGACCTTCACCAGCGCGAAATAGCGCTCGCCATCCTTGGGCGTGCGCACTTCGCCTTCGATCGAGTCGCCGGTATGAAGATTGAAGCGGCGGATCTGCGACGGCGAAATGTAGATGTCGTCGGTGGAGGCCATGTAGCTCGCGTCCGGCGAGCGCAGGAAGCCGAAGCCATCGGGCAGCACTTCGAGTGCGCCGTCGCCGAAGATTTGCTCGCCTTGCTTGGCGCGCTTCTTCAGGATCGCGAACATCAGTTCCTGCTTGCGCATGCGCGCAGCATTGTCGATGTCCAGGCTGATTGCCATGTCCAGCAAGGCTGAGACGTGCAGCGCCTTGAGTTCAGATAAATGCATGTGTATGTGTGTCCCGGGACGGGAAATAAAAGGTGGGGGAGGGAACTGCGTGGAGTTGTCGGTTTTTTTGTTATTGACCGGCAGCGGCGCTCGGGGCGCCGCCGCCGGTTACAGCGGCATCAGATATTGCTGTCAATGAACGAGGTCAGTTGACCCTTGCCCAGCGCGCCGACCTTCTGCGCAGCGGCAACGCCGTTCTTGAAAAGGATCAGCGTCGGGATGCCGCGGATGCCGAAGCGGGCCGGGACGGCCTGGTTCGCGTCCACATCCAGTTTTGCGATCTGAATCTTGCCATCGTATTCCTTGGCGACTTCCTCGAGGATCGGAGCAATCATCTTGCACGGACCGCACCACTCGGCCCAGAAGTCGACCAGCACGGGCTTGTCGGATTTAATGACATCGGATTCGAAGGATGAGTCAGTGATGTATTTGATGTTTTCGCTCATGATTTCCTCTGGGGGGGATTAGGGATCAACGCTTCAGTACGGATTGCCATGCCGCTTGCGGCGTATCGTGGTGGATTCCCGCAAACACCGGCAACGGTCATCGACGGTGCGGGCTTACTGTGATTAACGCGGGATGGCAAGAGGTGCTGCGGCGGGGAATTGGGCAGATCATAACCGATTTTCATGAAAAGTGTGATGGCCGCGGCGAATTTGCGTTTGCCATTTTCCTTCACGCGTTGGCGGCTTTCGGTCGCGGCAATACGCGATTCTCCAACGATGCGCATGGCCTTCGGCTTGCGCGAGCGCAATCGGGCCGGCGAAAGCGCGCGTGCTGCTGCGGCAATGGCCGCGCCATGCATCCGGGCAGCATGATCCGGTTTGAATCCATGTGCCCGAAGGCGTTGAGTGAACTCAATCGCTGGCAAGGGGTTTTCCATTAAGGTAAGCGGCACTGTCAAGAGGAATAATCAAAACAAGATGCACCTGGTCGACCTCACCATGTTCTATCCGTCCGTGACCGGTGGGGTTGGCACCTATCTTTCGGCCAAGTCGCGATGGTTGCGCAGCCATACCGGCATACGCCACACCATCGTCGCGCCCGTGTCCCGCCGTAGCGAGATCGAAAAGCATGTGGTGTCGATTCCCGGCATGACAATACCCGGCAGCCATGGATACCGCATACCGTTGCCGCTACCCATGCCGGTGGCGTTGGCGCGGCGCGCGGTAGAGCGGCTCGAGCCGGATCTGGTCGAGGTGGGGGATCCGTATCAGTGTGCCTGGAGCGGTCTGCAGGCGAGTCGTCGTCTCGGCGTGCCGGCGGTGGCTTTCTATCATTCGGATTTGCCGGTGCTTGTCGGGCAGCGTTTCGGCCGCATTGCCAAACGCGCCGCCACCCGCTATGTCGCTTCTCTGTATCCACACTTTGATCTCGTGCTTACTCCCAGCGCATGCATGGTCGCCAAGCTCAGAAAGCTCGGCATTACGCGGGTGGAACGGCAGCCGTTGGGCGTGGATACGAAGGTCTTCGCGCCCGAGCATGCGCATGCGGACTTGCGCGCGAAGCTGGGTCTGGGCGCGGATACGCGGCTTCTGGTCTACGCTGGACGCTTTTCGCGCGAGAAGCGATTGCCCCTCTTGATGCAGGCCGTGCGTCGACTCGGCAAGCCTTATCATCTGCTCGTCATTGGCAGCGGCCCCGAACTGACGAGCTTCCCACAGCTCACGCGTCTGCCGTTTCAACGGGAGCCGGCCCGGCTGGCGGCTTTGATCGGCGGCTGCGATCTGTTCGTGCATCCGGGTGACAAGGAAACCTTCGGCATGGTCGCGCTGGAAGCAATGGCCTGCGGCGTGCCTGTGCTCGGCGTGAATGCTGGCGGTGTGGCCGAGCTGGTTGACGGGCAGTCGGGCATGCTGGTCGAGCCGGGCAGCGTCGATGCGCTGGCGCAGGGCATCGAAGATATCTACCGGCGCGATATGCGCAGTCTGGGTGCCATGGCGCGTGAACGCATGCTGTGCCATTACGACTGGAGCCGGGTCATGCCGCAGCTGATCCACCATTACTCCAGCCTGGTTGGGGCAAATCAGCATGCCGCGCTGGAAGTGCGGCCGCGCTATGCGATCGATTGAAGCGCCGCGCGCGCTGTGCGTATCGATTCATGATGTCGCGCCAGCCACCTGGGAGCTGTGCGTGAAGCTGTTCGACGCGATCCGTGATGTGGCCGACATCCCCGTGACGCTTCTGGTCGTACCTGCCTATCATCATCGCGAGGAAGCGCCGCCGACCTATCTGCGCGCCCTGGAGCAACGCCTCAATCGCGGCGACGAGCTGGCGCTGCACGGCTATGTGCATCTCGACGAGGGGCCGCCGCCGCGCGGCTGGCGCGAGCGCTATGCGCGCCGGGTGTACACCACCAGCGAGGGCGAATTCGCGGCGCTGTCAGCCGAGGATGCGCAACGCAAGCTCGACATGGGCATGGAATGGTTCGCGCATCGCGGCTGGCCAGTGCAGGGTTTCGTGCCGCCGGCATGGCTGATGGGCGATGGCGCCTGGCAAGCGCTGCGACGCTTTCCGTTTCTTTACGCCACTACCTGGAGCCATTTTCATCTGCTCCCATCCGGCGCTGCGCTCAAGGCGCCGAGCCTGGTCTACAGCAGTCGCAATGCATGGGGCAGGGAATTGTCGCGCCAGCTTGCCGGATGGTCCGCGGGACTGATCAGCGATGCGCCACTGGCCAGGCTCAGCCTGCATCCGCGCGACGCGCTGTATCCGCGCACCGTTTCCCACTTTCAGCAATTGATGCGGCGTCTGCTCAAGCGACGGCAGGCAATGACCAAGGCCGATTTCGCCAAAGCCTGGCTTGGCGCATCGGCAGTGGGCGACATGAAGTAAAATCCAGGGCCCGACTGGCCGGCAATGGCAAGCGGACCGAATATTGACCAGCATTGTTGACCGCCACTATAGTCTCGCGATGATTTCCGACTTCGATACCCTTGCCGAAAAGCTCGGCCGGCTGGCGCAACTGGCGCACGGCTTGCGTCAGCAAAAGACCACCCTGCAACGGCAGGTCGATGCGCTCAATGCCGAGATGCGCCAGCGCATCGACACCCTGAATGCCGAGCATCATCAGCGCGTCGAAGCGCTGCATGCCGAGTCGGGTCGCCGCGTGGCCGCGGTAACAAGCGAGATGCAGGGCCGCATCGACGCGATCACCGCCGATATGCAGGGTCGCATCGATGCCGTCACGGCCGATATGCAAGGGCGCATCGACCGCATCAGCGCGGACATGCAGGCACGCATTGATGCGCTCAGCACCGAGAATGCCGATCTGCACGCGCGCATGAATGAAGCGCAGGCACGCGTGATCGCGCTGCTCGACAAGCTGCCCGTGCCCCCTGAACCCGAGCCTGATCCGAACGCCGAGGCGCAGGACGAAACCCAGCAAGAGACTCAGCACGATAGGGAAGCGGTATGAGCCAGTTGAACGTCACTATCCTTGGCCAACCTTTCATGCTGGCATGTCGCGAGGGGGAAGAGGAGGCGCTGCGCATGGCAGTCAGTTATCTCGACCAGCGCATGCGCACGATACGCGATGCCGGCAAGGTCAAGGGCAACGACCGCATCGCCGTGATCGCTGCGCTCGGCATTGCCGCCGAGCTGCTTGCAACGAAGGCGCCGAATGGCCCGTTCTCGGGGCAAACGATGGCCGAAGTGAAGCAGAAGATCGATGCCATGCACGCGCTGCTCGACAGTACGCTTGCAGCCGATTAAGTCATCGGATTTTTTTCGCAAACGGCCTTTGACATGCCACAGGATTGGAGTAGACTTAGCTCCTCCTGCCGTGTTCGCCATGCCATATATTCCTTGAACCATTTATGTGCATAGGTTGCGGAATATTGTTTGACGGGTGTGAGCGTCGCTAGTCCGATGAACCCGAAGTTGAACTGACTGTGACCGCCTTGAACCGTAAGGTTCGGGATGCCGGCAAAGCGGCACAGGCGGGACTTAATTCGAAGCGGCTGCATTTGAGAATGCAGCCGCTTTTTTATTGCCCGGATGAGTTGCTCATCCGTTCGTTCTTCTCATTGGCTGACATGCGACATAGGCGACACAGCCTTGCGCAGGGCGCGGGGAGGCGCCCTTATCCATGAACCGCAACCGGCAATACTGGCTGATGAAATCCGAGCCGGAGGAAGTCAGCATCGATGATGCGCTGGCCGCGCCCGATGGCGTGGTGGCCTGGACCGGCGTGCGCAATTACCAGGCGCGCAATTTCATGCGCGATGCAATGCGCATAGGCGATGGCGTGCTGTTCTATCACTCGGGTTGCGCCGAGCCAGGTATCGCCGGCGTTGCAGAGGTTGCGAGCACGGCGTATCCCGATCCGACCCAGTTCGATGCTTCCAGCATCTATCACGATCCGAAGTCCACGCAGGAACAGCCGCGCTGGATGCTGGTGGATGTACGCGCCATACGCAAGACGCGGCTGTTGTCCCTCTTCGAAATGAAGGCCGATCCAGCGCTGGCAGACATGCTGGTGCTTCGACGCGGCAACCGGTTGTCCATTACGCCAGTTGAGCCGGCGCATTGGCAGCGCATTCTGCAGCTTCTGGGTTGAAGCCGCGCATATCCGCTTTGCCATCCCTCCATCCATCGTTTGACTTGTAGCATGCCCGGGCGTTGCAACGCCGGCCAATTGACTGTTACGCAGGGAGGACGGCGTCTTGAATCACGCTTCCGCAGCGTCTAGTGGCGGTCCATTCCCTTAGTCTCGCTTTGCTTGCTGACGCCGTTCCTGCATAGCGTAGCGGAGAAAACGATATGAAACGATGCATGCAAAGAGCCGGCATAGTCATTGCCGCCCTATTGACTGCCAGCCTCACTTTCAATGCAGCGGCAGAGCAGAATGCGGCAGCCGGTACCGGCCTGCGCAGCAATCCGTTCGGTGTCGTATCCGGCACGGTGCAACCGAAAGAGGCTGCTGTGACAATGAGAACCGTCAGAGCTGGCGCATCGGCAAATGCAGGCACGCTCGCATGGAACAAGCAGGTCAGGTTTGAATTCGTCAATGGCACCAACGGGCAAAAGCCCGACGATCAGGTGTACTGGGCCATCATTGGCAAGGACAAGAAGGGGAAGTTTGTGCACGTCGATCTGTCGGGCAAACTGGTGCCGATGACGCTCGAGGATAACAAGCTCTACAGCCCTCGCGACGGTGGCTTCTATGCGAATTACTTCCATACCTTGGCCGAGGCCAAGACCATCACCCTGCCACCCATTGATTCAGCGCGCATCTTCTTCAGCATCGGCGAGCCGATGTACATCAAGGTCAACAAGGATGTGAAGGGCGACATCGCCTATGCCGGCGCCAATATTGAAAATCCGACCGACCCGAATCAGAAGGTGATCTTCGACTTCATCGAGATGGCCATCGTCGAGGACAAGGGTATCTACATCAATACCACGCGCGTCGACCACTTCGGCTTCCCGATCCGCCTGCGCCTGCAGGGCGCCGATGGCTTTGATGGCGAGGTCGGCGAGCCGCTGACCGAGTCGCGCGATGAACTGTTCCGCAAGTTCACTGCCGAAGTGCCCAGCGAATTCAAGCGCCTGGCCCAGCCGCCGTATCGCATCATCGCGCCGGCGCATGGCGATTTCCACGATGGCCGTAACGAGGCGAACTATCTGGCGCGGTATATCGATGCGGTGTGGGAGAAGTACAGGGATGGCGTTGAAGATCTCGTCTTTGCCAATTCACAAAACATGAAGTTTCGCGGATCGGTAAAGGATGGCGAGTTCGTTTTCCACGATGAAGGCGACGATCCTGAAAAGCCAAAGTACACCTACCGCATCAAGCGCAAGCCCACGACTGCTGAAGCCCTGCTCGGCAATGGCGTGCTGGATGACGCGAGTGGAACGCAAAACGACATCGAATACAGGAACCAGCTGCATATCCAGGCGCAATTATGCGCCGCGCTCAATCGCCATGTCGCGGAAACGCCCGAGAAGTGGTCGGACAAATCCGCCTACTACCCAAGCGACTCGGCCGCAAACTGGTATTCGAAGTTCTGGCATGACCACAATCTGCATGGCCTGAGCTACGGGTTTGCGTATGACGACGTCTGGGATGCCAGCGCCTCGCTGCATCACACCGCGCCCACCACCGCAACCATCACCATAGGCTGGTAATCGGGGCGCCTCACATGCGGCTCGCCGCGTTTCCTGACGCGGCATCGCGGCCATGCCGTTGGTAGGCAACATAGAGCAGCACCAAGCCGAGCACGATCATCGGCACTGACAGCATCTGACCCGCGGAGATCGTGATGCCCGCGAAGTGCACGTCATAGTCCGGCGTGCGGAAGTACTCGGTGAAGAAGCGCGCGCAGCCATAGCCAAGCGCAAACACGCCGGACACTGCCAGCCGCGGCCGCGGCTTCCTGGCAAACAGCCACAACACGATGAACAGCAGCAGTCCATCGACCAGCGCCTGATAGATCGGCGAAGGATGGCGCGGCAGGTTGTCGACATTCGGCCAGATCATGGCCCAGGGCAGCGAAGGATCGGCGACCCGACCCGGCAGCTCGGCATTGATGAAGTTGCCGATGCGCCCGCAGGCATACCCAAGCGGCACCATCGGCGCGATGAAGTCCATGATGTCCATGAGCTTGCGGCCATGGCGCCTGCCCCACAGCCACATCGCCAGCATCACGCCGAGAAAGCCGCCATGGAAGGACATGCCGCCCTTCCATACCGCGAAGATCTGCGATGGATTCGAGAAGTAATAGACCGGGTGATAGAACAGCACTTCGCCGAGCCGTCCACCGATCACCACGCCAAGCACGCCATAGAACAGCATGTCGTCGAGGTCTTCGTTCCTCCACCCGGCCGCGGCGATATGCGGCTGCTTCACGCGCATGCGCCCCAGGCCGATGAACAGCAGGAAGGCCAGCAGATACATCAGGCCGTACCAGCGAATGGCAATCGGGCCGATTGCAATCGCAACCGGGTCGGGCATCGGGTGAATCAGCATAGGGATTTCTTTCTCAGCAGTTGCAGGAAGGCGCGCAGTACCGGGGAGTCATTGTCGCGGCGCCAGGCCAGTCCGGTCTCGATGATCGCCGCGGGCCCGGCAAGCGCGCGGTATTCTACGCCGGGCCGTTTCAAATTGGACACCGATTGTGGCACAAGCGCGATGCCCATGCCGGCCGAGACAAGGCCGACGATGGTTTGCATCTGTATCGCTTCCTGTCCGATCAAAGGCACGATGCCGGCATGCCGGTAGCAGCCGAGTATCGCGTCATGAAAGGACGGCGCGATGCGACGCGGGAACACGATCAGCGGCATGTCGGCCACTGCGTGCAGCGGCAGCGGTCCATACGTGTCGAGCGCGGCGAGGCCCTGCGGCGCGGCAAGCATCAAAGGTTCGGACAGCACCGGCGCATAGTCGAGCTCGGCTTTCATGCGCTCGGGCAGCGGCGCAATCATCAGGCCCACATCGATCGTGCCGCGCGACAGCTCATCGAGCTGCAGATCCGTGGTGGCTTCTTTCAATTCGAAATGCACTCCGGGATAGGCGGCCCGAAACTCCTGCAGGAAATGCGGCAGCACGCTGTAGTCGGCAGTGGAAACGAAAGCCAGCGCGAGCCGGCCGGATTCGCCAGCAGCAGCGCGGCGCGCCAGGTCGGGCAGTGCCGCCGCTTCCTGCAGCAGCCGGCGCGCCTGCGGCAGCAGCGCCGCGCCCGCCGGGGTTAGGGTGACGCTGCGGCTGGTGCGTGCAAACAGCGGCGTGCCGATCGCGGTTTCCAACGCTTGTATCGTCTGCGACAGCGGCGGTTGCGTCATGTGCAGGCGCTGCGCGGCCCGGCCGAAATGCATTTCCTCGGCCACGGTGACGAAATAGCGCAATTGCCGCAGTTCGAGGTTCATTGATATGCGATCCGTATCAATCAAAGGCGAATGATATATTTGACGGCGCAGTGCAGGCAAGGCAATGTAGGCGCCTCACTATCCGGAGGGAGGCACCATGGCATTCAACCGTCGTTCCAAAAACGTCACCCAGGGCGTTGCGCGCAGCCCGAACCGTTCGATGTATTACGCGATGGGCTATGAAAAGTCCGACTTCGACAATCCCATGATCGGCATTGCGAACGGCCATTCCACCATTACCCCCTGTAATTCCGGCCTGCAGAAGCTCGCCGATATCGCGATCCAGGCTGTCAGGGACGCCGGCGCGAATCCGCAGGTATTCGGCACCCCGACGATCTCCGACGGCATGTCCATGGGCACCGAGGGCATGAAGTATTCGCTGATCTCGCGCGAAGTCATCGCGGACTGTATCGAGACCTGCGTGCAGGGCCAATGGATGGACGGTTGCGTCGTTATCGGCGGTTGCGACAAGAACATGCCCGGCGGCATGATCGGCATGCTGCGCACCAATGTGCCGAGCATCTATGTGTATGGCGGCACCATCAAGCCGGGCAAGTGGAAGGGCAAGGATCTGACCATCGTGTCGGCCTTTGAAGCCGTCGGCGAATTTACCGCTGGCCGCATGTCGCAGGAAGATTTCGATGGCATCGAAAAGAATGCCTGCCCGTCCTCGGGTTCCTGCGGCGGCATGTACACCGCCAATACCATGTCTTCGTCCTTCGAAGCGCTCGGCATGTCGCTGCTGTATTCGTCGACGATGGCCAACCCCGATGATGAAAAGGTCGGCTCGGCCGCCGAATCGGCGCGGGTGCTGGTCGAAGCGGTCAAGCGTGATCTGAAGCCACGCGACATCGTGACCCGCGAGGCGATTGAGAATGCCGTCGCGGTGATCATGGCCACTGGCGGCTCGACCAACGCCGTGCTTCACTACATGGCAATCGCGTATGCAGCCGGCGTGGAATGGACGCTCGATGACTTCGAACGCATGCGCAAGCGGGTGCCGGTGATTTGCGATCTGAAACCCTCGGGCAAATACGTGGCTACCGACTTGCATCGCGCCGGCGGCATTCCGCAGGTGATGAAGATTCTCCTGAACGCCGGCCTGATGCATGGCAACTGCATCACCATTACCGGCCGCACCCTGGCCGAGGAACTGGCCGATGTGCCCGATGTGCCGCGTGCTGATCAGGACGTGATTCGTACCATCGACCGCGCGCTGTATGACGAAGGTCACCTTGCAATCCTGAAGGGCAATCTCGCCACCGAGGGCTGCGTGGCGAAGATCACCGGCCTGAAAAATCCGTCCATCACTGGTCCGGCGCGGGTCTTTGACGATGAATACTCGGCGATGGATGCGATCCTGGCCGACCGCATCAACGCTGGCGATGTGCTGGTGCTGCGCTACCTGGGACCGAAGGGTGGTCCGGGCATGCCGGAAATGCTGGCGCCAACGTCGGCGCTGATCGGCAAGGGCCTGGGCGAATCGGTTGGCCTGATCACCGATGGCCGCTTTTCCGGCGGCACCTGGGGCATGGTGGTTGGCCATGTGGCGCCGGAAGCCTTCGTCGGCGGCAATATCGCGCTGGTACAGGAAGGCGATTCGGTCACGATCGATGCTCACAAGCTGCTGATTCAGGTGAATGTGTCGGATGAAGAGCTGGAGCGTCGCCGCGCAACGTGGAAGCAGCCGGCGCCACGCTATACCCGCGGCGTGCTGGCCAAGTTCGCGGCGCTCGTGGCGCCGGCCAGTCGTGGCGCAGTCACGGGCTGATTGACGCATAGCCCATTTCCCTCGTGCCGGCGCGCGCCATGCGCCGAAATGCCGGGAAAGCGGGTCGACGGGAAAACGAAAAGCCGGGTTGCATTCCCGGCTTTTCGTTTGCTACTGGCTTGTTCGCGGTTGGCTTTTTCTACGGCGATTGATTTGCTGCTGCTTTACTTCCGTCGAAAGCTCGACTCCACCCGCTTCTTGCGCGCCTTGTCGAGTTCATCATGCGCGCGGCGCTTGTTCAGGCCGAGCATGCCTTCAATGTATTCGAACCAGACAAAAGCCAGCACGAACAGTCCGGCTATCCACCACCAGGACAGCGCGGCGAAAGGCCCGATTTCGAAAAAGCGCAGCGCTGACAGGGCAACGATCAGAATGATGAGCGGCATGGTGTCTCCTTTGCGAAAGGGATGATAGCAGCGGCGGCGGCACCGTCAAATGCAGCTGCGTCGTCTGCGATCAATACGGGTTCGTTCCTATGGATGTACTGTGGTAAGGTACGCGTCTTGATGTTTTTCTGCCCACACTTCTGGAGAACTGGAGAACCTGATGAAAGCATTGCTGTTGATGGGTATTGCTGGCGCATTGTTGTCGACTTCGGCGCTGGCTGCGGATGAATTGGAGCTGGCCAAGTCGAAGAATTGCATGGCTTGCCATGCGGTTGACAAGAAGGTCGTCGGCCCGGCCTACAAGGATGTCGCGGCGAAATACGCCGGCCAGAAGGATGCAGAGGACAAGCTGGTGCAGAAGGTGCAGAAGGGTGGCTCAGGCGTTTGGGGTCCGGTGCCGATGCCGCCGAATACGCAGGTCAACGACGCCGAGGCGCATCGTCTGGTGAAGTGGATCCTGTCGCAGAAGTAAGCAGCCGCAAGCAGGTATCGCGACAAGATGAGAAAGGCGCCCGAGGGCGCCTTTTGTTTTGGCGTGAGCGCTTTTGCAAGCGCTTCTGCGGCAGCGCTTACTTCACGTCGCCACCACCCTTGACCACTGCCATCTTCTCCTTCTGGCCACCCTTGAAGGTATAGAGCGTCAGCGTGCCTTCCTTCAGATCGCCCTTGGCGTCGAAGTTGATGTGGCCGGTGACGCCTTCACGGTCCATCTTGGCAAGCACCGGCAGGTATTTCGCCGGCTCGGCCGAATTCGCTTTCTGCATCGCGTCGGCCATGGTCATTACCGCGTCATAGACGTAAGGCGCATACAGCACGACATCCACGCCAAAGCGCTTCTTGTAGCGCTCGCGGAACTGCTCCATGTCCTTTTCCTTCGCGCCGGTCACGCCGCCGGCTTCCGCGCAAACCACCTGATCGTCACGCAGGCCTTCGCCGGCAAGCGAGGGCAGAGCGCTGGTGCAGACGCCATCGCCGCCCATGAACTTGGCATTGATGCCGAGCTGCTTCATCTGCCGCAGCATCGGGCCGCCGACATTGTCCATGCCGCCGAAGAAGACGACGTCCGGGTTCTTCGACTTGATCGAGGTCAGGATCGCATTGAAGTCCGTGGCCTTGTCGGTGGTGTACTGCTGCGTGATCTGCACGCCGGGCAAGCTCTTCTTCGCGCCCTTGATGAATTCGCGCGCCACGCCTTCGCCATACGCAGTGCGGTCGTCTATGACGGCAATGCGCTTCGCATTGAGCTTCTCGATGGCGTATTTGCCGAGCGTGCCGCCGAGCTGCGCATCATTGGCAACCACGCGGAACGCGGTCTTGAAACCTTGCTGGGTGTATTGCGGATTGGTGGCTGACGGCGAAATCTGTCCGATGCCGGCCTGGTTGTAGACACGCGAGGCGGGAATGGTCGTGCCCGAATTGAGGTGGCCGATCACGCCATTGACCTTGGCGTCGACCAGCTTTTGCGCCACCAGGTTGCCTTGCTTCGGATCGGCGGCGTCGTCTTCGTTCAGCAGTTCGAACTTCACTTTCTTGCCGCCGATGGTGACGCCTTTCGCATTCAAGTCTTCAACGGCGAGAATTGCGCCGTTGGCGTTGTCGCGGCCGTAATGCGCTTGTCCGCCGGACATCGGGGCAACCTGGCCCAGCCTCACCACTAGGTCCTCCGCATGAACGCCCGCTGCGGCAAGCGCAAGCGCGACAGCGATGGAAATCGATAAGGGCTTGCGTTGCATCATGTCCTCCTGGGAATTGAATTAGGATCGGTTTGCCGCGATACGAATCCGGCTCGCTTGGCGCGGCACATTATGCCGTTTTTTCCCTTTTTTTCACATTTTCGTGGACGTGTTCATGACGAGATTCCGACAGCTCGACAAGGTAGACCGCAAGCTGCTGAACCTGCTGCAGAAGAACAATCGCATGTCCACCAGCGAACTGGCAGCGAAGGTGCATGTGTCCCAGCCAACCTGCCTGCGTCGCATACGTGAGCTGCATGAGGCCGGCATCATCGGCAGCGATGTCGCGCTGATTGATCCGTTCGCGCTTGGCTACGGCATGATGGCCTTTCTCGAAGTGTCGCTGAACAACCAGTCCGATGAGCAGATGAAGGAATTCGAGGCGCGCATGAATGGCGAAGCCGAGGTGATGCAATGCTATTTCGTCTCGGGTGACTTCGATTATTTCCTCGTGGTCCATGTGCTGGACATGGATGCGTATTACCAGTTCGTGCGCCGCGTGATTTCCGGCTCGGGCAATGTGCGGCATTTCCAATCGCGCTTTCCGATGAAGCGGGCGAAGTTCACCACGCGCATCACTTTCGATGAGAAGGCCGAGACAGTGACAGTGAAGGCGGCGAAGGGCGAGCGCCGGTGAAGCGCAGGCAGTACGAATGTGCGGGCGATGAACAGGGCACGCGAGGGGGTTACCAAGGCCGCGCATCAAGGGCGGGATCTCCGCCGTGACGGCCGCGACCGTTTCTTCTACCCACGCTCATCTCCGGAGGCAAGCATGTCAACACCCACCTCAACCGCCATTCCGGGGTCACCCCGGCCCAGGGCTGACACCGAAAACGCGCAAGGGACATCGCCGCAGAAACCGTCTCGGCCCGCTAGCCCGGCGCCGCGTTCACCGCAGATCGATGCGACATGGCATCGAGCTACGCCTTCGCCGCCGGGCTCTCCCAGGAACCTCCCAATACCGCGCCAGTCAGTCTCGATCAGTCTGGGCTCCCGCGACAAGCCGCTGACCGATGCAAGGCCAGCGGACGATTTGAAGCGCAATCCGCAGATGAAGCGTCTGGCGCAGGACCTGCCGGAGCAGCGCGCGCCGAAGCGGGCTCGAACGGCGAGCCCACCAAGCTCACCACGTCGCGCATCGCCGAGCCCTGCGCCGGCACGGGGCGTGCCGCAAGCAAATGAAACGGCTGCGCCATCCATTCCGGCATTGACGCTGGCGAAGGCACAGCTCCAGCGCGATTGCAAGCAGGCCAGCCAATTGGGCGTGAATCTCCAGGAGATCGCTACGCTGGCCAATAACATGCAGTTCCGCGTACGGGATGTTGAGGACAGGGTCCGTATTGCCACCGAAGATCTGGATAACATGATCTGCTGCCTGGGCGATCCGGATAAGCATCAGAAGGTCGAAGGATATCGTGATGCAGTGATGGCCAATATCGCGCACCTGCAAAAGATGTTCAGCAATGCGCCGTCCAGCATCCAGCGTCACGAGCACTATGCGCACACCGTGTCGCTGGCTTCCGAGATGGACAGGTTCATCTCTGAATTGCAGCCTGACCAACCGTTGGTCAAGGCAAGCCTGGTCGATAGCCCAAGACGCGATGAACGTGATTCGCCGCGCGGCGGAGACGACAGAGCAGGCGTGACGCGAAAACCGCTGCGCGTAGTGATGGATCCGCAAAAGAGTACGGCTGAAGAGAAAGATCGGGCGGACAGTTAGCGGCGTTGCTTCGACGCGCAGTGCAGTTCGTGTACATCCCGACATTGCTTGCGCCTTCGACCATGCGAAGGCGCAAGCCTGCCGTTTCAAGCGTTTGCAGTGCGCGCCGGCGCCGGCCGGCCGCCGCGCGGCGCGGGCAAGCCGGTGAACGCGAAATCCACTTCCGGAATACGGCCGGAAACGATGTCGGCAATCGCGCGTCCCGAGCCGCAACCCATGGTCCAGCCCAGCGTGCCGTGGCCGGTGTTCACATAGAGGTTGGCAATCCTTGTGCGGCCCACATACGGCACATTGGAAGGCGTCAATGGACGCAGACCGGTCCAGTAGCGTGGATGCGCATAGTCGCAGGCACCTGGGAACAACTCGCTGATGCGCCGCGTGATCGCTTCGCAGCGGGTATTGTTCAGCTCGCGGCTGTAGCCATTCAGCTCGCAGGTGCCGGCCACACGCAGTCGGTCGCCCAGGCGTGATACCACAAGCTTGTAGCCATCGTCGGTCAGCGACACCGTCGGCGCCGCGTCCGGGTTGGTTACCTGGTAGGTCGCCGAATACCCCTTGCCTGGATAGATCATCAGCTCGATGCCAAGCGGCTTGGCCAGCACTGTGCTGAAACTGCCCATCGCCAGCACATAGGCGTCGGCGTGCAGCGTCTGATGCACGCCGTGCGCATCGATGATTTCTACGCCAGTGATGCGCGCGCCATCGTGCAAGAGGCGGGTAACCGTGGTGTCAAAACGGAAGTCGACGCCGGCTTGCGTCGCCCGTTGCGCCAGTCCGGTGGTGAACTTGTACACATCGCCCGATTCATCGGTAGGTGTGAAGTCGCCGCCAACGATGCGCGCACGTACCGATTTCAACGCCGGTTCGATGCGCACCACTTCGTCGGCATCGATCGATGTTCGCGGACAGCCGAACTCACGCATGAGCTTCGCCGCATGCAGCGACTGCTCGAACTCCTTTTGATCGGTGTAGAAGTGCAGGATACCGCGCGTTAGGTGGTCATAGGCGATGCCGGTTTCCTCGCGCACCGCGCCCAGCGTTTGCCGGCTGTATTCGGCCAGCGCGACGATCTGGCGGATGTTGTAGTCGGTGCGCGCCGCGGTGCATTCGCGCAGGAAATGCAGACCCCATTTCCATTGCAGCCATTCCGCGCGCGGGCGAAACAGCAGCGGCGCATCTTCGCGTCCCAGCCATTTCAGGATCTTCATTGGCGCGGTCGGGTTGGCCCAGGGTTCGGCATGGGATACCGATATCTGGCAGCCATTGGCGAAGCTCGTTTCCTGCGCCGCGCCGGGTTGGCGCTCGATTACCGTGACTTCATGGCCGGACTTGTGCAAGAACCAGGCGGATGCGGTGCCGATGATGCCGGCTCCCAGAACAATGACCTTCATGCGACTTCCCCGACGATGTTTGCAATGGGTGAATTGTAGGTATTTCCATTTTTCGCAGGTAAAAGTCTTGATGGCTGCGCTTTGCGTTTTCCAACATAAAAGCGCTTCAAGCTTTTGAAAAGCAAAATTTACGGAGATATATTTATTTTTTCAAAGACTGCAGTCGGGAGATTTCCTGCGCTACTGCGCGCGACACCACGTCGTCCAGCGTCTTGTGCAGGTTGTGTCGCAATGCTGCCGCCAGATCGTCAACCGCATCCTGCAGCATGTTGCTGATGCCGGTGCGTATGCGCTCCTCGAGCATGGCATCGGTGCGCGCAAGCAGCTGGCCAAGTATGCGTTCGCGGATGCGTCGCTCCATGCGCGCCCATTCCTCCTCGGACAAGGCTGGCGCCTGTGGCGCTGCGGGAATCGGCGGCTCGACTGGGAGCGGTGAAGGCGTCGTGACCGGGGGCGGAGGGAATGCCAGCGTCGGCGAAGGCACTGGGGTCTCGGGCACTGGCGCCGTCACGGAAGCCGCCGGTTTCAACGGCAGCGGGTAGGCCGGTTCCAACTCTTCGGGCTGGCTGTGAGTGGCTCCGGCGTGCGTCGCGTCGCCGGGGAGCAGGCTGTCCGGCGCGGGCGGCCCGGTGAATTCGATGTCGCTGTCCTCGATGATCTCGGTCAGCAGCGGTATGCCGGACTCGCGCGGCGGTGTGCTCATGTCTGCTCCGCAATGAAATGGCTCAACGGATAACCGCGCTGCTGATATTGCCGGTAACGCTCACGGCCGGCCGCGACGTCATCCTCGGCGGCACCGATGATTTCAAACATGCGCTCGAAGCGGGCAAAATTTTCCGGCGCGCGGCGCGACAGGTTCACCAGGATCTGGTGATGCGGCAGCTCGACGGCGTCGTCATCGGTCAGGATCACCGGCGTCTTCGCGGCCAGCGCATCGCCAGCGCGCACATGCGGCAGGAAATCAAGCTCGGAAAAGGTCCACAACGCATCGTCCAGGCGCTTCAGGCCTTCGCTGTCCTCGGCCAGCATCACTACCTGCATGCCCTGCGAACGTGCCTTGCGCACCAGGCGGCAGGCATACAGCAGCTTGTCGGGCACATTGCTGTGAAAGTCGATGCGGGTCATGCCGGCGCCCTCAGAAGCGGAATCCCGGCGGCGCATTGCCGGCGGCGGGTTGCGGGGCCGAGGATTGCGCGCGCGGCGCAGCTGCCTCGGCCGCCGGTGCAGGTGTGGAAGAGGGCAATGGCTGTGTCGCACGCGGCGCTGCAGCGACCGGCGCGGGATTGCGCCAATTGCGCGGCAGCATGCTGGCCGCCGGATAGCCGGCCGACGTCAGCGCGCCATTCCATGCGCCTTCCTCGTAGCCCTGCTGCTTCGCGCGCCCGACGATGAGCAGCGGCAATTGCGCATCGCCGCCGACCGATTTCAATGCCGCCACATCCTCGTTGCTTGACACCGTTTTCTCGGTGTACGGCACGCCGCGCGCAACAAGCAGCGCGCGGCCCGAAGCGCAGGGCGCGCAGTTGGCGGCGGTGTACAGCGTGACCGGATTGTTCTTGACTGCCTGGGCCAGCGCATACGGCAGATCGGGTGCGGCGGCGCCGGAAGAAGGCTTCACGGGCAGTTCATTGGCGCCTTGCGCCGGCGGCGTATCGCTGTAGGTCACGCGACCGTCGGGACCGACCGACTTGTACATCTGCGCGCTCGCGCCGGTCGCGCACAGCGTCAGCAGCGTAAGAAGAAAAGCGCGCTTCATGCCGTCATCCCATTGTGGCGCAGCAGCGCATCGATCTCGGGATCGCGGCCGCGGAAGGCGCGGAAGGACTCCAGCGCCGGACGCGAGCCGCCGACCGACAGGATCTCGGACAGGAAGCGCAACCCGGCGTCGGCCAGCTTTTCCGCGTCGCCGGATTCGGCCGCTTCCTCGAACGCGCTGTAGGCATCGGCGGACAGCACCTCGGCCCACTTGTAGCTGTAATAGCCAGCCGCGTAGCCGCCGGCGAAGATATGGCCGAAGGAATTCTGGAAGCGGTTGAACGGCGGCGGCACCACCACGGCGAACTGGCGCCGCACCTCGTCCAGCACTTCCTGCGCGCTGCGGCTGCCGAGCGGATCGTGGTCGAAATGCAGATGCATGTCGAACAGCGCGAATTCAACCTGGCGCAGCGTCTGCAGCCCGGATTGGAAATTCTTCGCGGCGATCATCTTGTCGTACAGCGCGCGCGGCAGCGGTTCGCCAGTTTCCGTATGCGCGGTCATGCCCTGCAGCACATCCCATTGCCAGCAGAAGTTTTCCATGAACTGCGAAGGCAGCTCGACCGCATCCCATTCCACGCCCGAAATGCCGGCCACGCCGAGTTCATCGACCTGGGTCAACATGTGATGCAGGCCGTGACCGAATTCATGGAACAGGGTATTGACCTCGTCATGAGTGAACAGCGCATCGCGGCGCTGGCCATTGACGACGGCCGGTTCAGTGAAATTGCAGGTCAGATAGGCCACTGGGGTCTGCAGCCGTTCGCCGGCGATGCGGCGGCCGCGCGCATCGTCCATCCAGGCGCCGCCGCGCTTGCCGGTGCGTGCGTACAGGTCGAGGTAAAACTGGCCGACCAGCTGGCCTTCGCGTTCGATGCGGAAGAATTTCACATCCGGATGCCAGACCGGCCCCGCATCGGGAAGGATGTGCACCCCGAACAGCCGGTTGACCAGCGAGAACAGGCCGCCGACCACCTTCGATTCCGGAAAGTACTGCTTCACTTCCTGCTCGGAGAACGCATAGCGCTGCTGGCGCAGCTTTTCCGACGCATAGGGAATGTCCCAGGCTTCAAGCTGCTCCAGGCCCAGCGTGGTCTTCGCGAATTCGCGCACCTCGGCCAGATCCTTTTCGGCATGCGGCCGTGCCCGGCGTGCCAGGTCTTCGAGGAAGGCGATCACCTGCTGCGGCGTCTCGGCCATCTTCGGCACCAGCGAGACTTCGGCGAAGTTGCCGTAGCCGAGCAGCTTCGCTTCCTCGTCGCGCAGGCGCAGCATCTCGGCAATGATGTCGGTGTTGTCCCATTCCGTCTTGTCGCCAAGCTCGGAAGCTTTGGTCACATTGGCGCGATACAGCGCCTCGCGCAGCTTGCGGTTGTCGGCGTACTGCAGCACCGGATAGAACGAGGGGAAGTGCAGCGTAAAGCGCCAGCCTGGCTTGCCGGCCTTTTCCGCCGAGGCGCGAGCGGCCGCGCGCGCATCATCGGGCAGGCCGGCCAGTTCGGCTTCGTTCTCGACGATCAGCTCGAAGGCATTGGTCGCGTCCAGCACATTCTCGGAAAACTTCGTCGACAGCTCGGCCTGGCGTTCCTGAATGCGCGCGAAGCGTTCCTTCTTTTCCGCCGGCAGATCGGCGCCGCCAAGCCGGAAGTCGCGCAGCGCGTTCTCGACGATCTTCCTCCTGGCCGGCGACAGCAGCGCGAAACCCGCATCGGCCTTCAGCGCCTGGTACTTCGCAAACAACGCCTCGTTCTGCGCCAGCGAGGTCCAGAACTCGGTGACCTTGGGCTGGTTCTCGTTGTAGGCGGCGCGCAGATCCGGGCTGTCCATCACCGCATTCAGATGGCCGACGATGCCCCATGCCCGGCCCAGCTTTTCGGTGGCGCTTTCCAGCGGTTCGATGAATGCATTCCAGGTGACATGCTCCATCGGCGCTTCCAGGCGCGCGACGGTGTCTCGGCATTCGGCAAGCAGCGCATCGATGGCCGGCGTCACATGCTGCGGCGCGAAGGCATCAAAGCGCGGCAGATCGGAAAAGTCGAGCAGGGGATTATCGGCAAGGTTCATGGTCAGGTTCTCTCGGCGGCTTCTATGGTGTTGGTCATCAGCATCGCAATCGTCATGCGACCCACGCCTCCGGGCACCGGCGTGATCCAGCCGGCCACTTCCTTCGCATTGGCGAAGTCGACGTCGCCGCACAGCTTGCCGGCATCGTCGCGGTTCATGCCTACGTCGATGACGACGGCGCCCGGCTTGATCATGTCCGCGGTGACGATGTTGCGCTTGCCGGTGGCGACCACGAGGATGTCGGCATCACGGGTGTGGTGGCCGAGGTCGCGGGTTTTGGAGTTGCAGATGGTGACGGTGGCGCCGGCCTGCAAGAGCAGCATCGCCTGCGGCTTGCCGACGATGTTCGATGCGCCCACCACCACCGCATGCGCGCCGCGGATCGGGTACGCGATCGATTCCAGCATCTTCATCACGCCATAGGGCGTGCAGGGCCGAAACAGCGGCTGACCCGTCATCAGCAGGCCGGCATTGCTGATATGAAAGCCATCCACATCCTTTTCGGGCGCGATGGCTTCGATCACCTTGTGCGCATCGATGTGTTTCGGCAGCGGCAACTGCACCAGAATGCCGTGGATCTTCGGATCGGCGTTCAACGCGGCAATGCGCTCCAGCAGCTGCGCCTCCGACAGGTCCGCCGCGTATCTTTCCAGGACCGAGTGGATGCCGCTGTCTTCGCAAGCCTTGATCTTGTTGCGCACGTAGACGGCCGAAGCCGGGTCTTCACCAACCAGGATCACCGCCAGGCCGGGCTGGCGGCCCCGCGCGGTCAGGGCGGCGGCGCGGCGGGCGACGTCGGCGAGCAATTGTTGGGCGAGTTCGGTGCCGTTGATGATTTGAGCGGTCATGGTGGGAGAGAGGAAGGAAGTGCGGATGGAGCCGAATTATACGGCGTGACCGCCGGTCAACTCGCAGCGTTCGGGCCGGCGCATCACAGATTCGGAACCCGAGGGAAAGAGCCCAGCTTGCCAGGTTCGAATTCGATTTCCATGCCCTCATCCTGGCGCAGTGCATCGGCCAGCGAAAGACTCGCGTTCAACAGCTCCCGATAGGCATCCAGACTCAACATGACATGTGTCGGTATGCCGCAGCGTCCGATGAACAGTGGCCTCCATGATGTGCTTCTAGTGCCGCGGCAAGTGCGTCCCCGCTGGTCTGCCCATCGATCTCAAGCATGTCCATTGTCAATGTTCCTCCAGGTGAAAGTCGCAAGCTTATGTTGAACGGCGGACGCAACTCACGCTGCGCCGCAGCACAAATTCCATATTATGAAAATGAATACCATATTTTGAAAATGCGAATATCTGCTGTTAAAATCCGTGCGTTGCCAGTCAAGCATGCAGCAACCTGTAACAAAATCCCCGCCACCGCTGTCTAAACCGACCGATATTCACCCAGAGAGGAGACGCACGATGTCTGCCCAGATCGACCAGGTTCTGGCCCAAGCCGCCAACGACCCCGATGTCATCGAAACCCAGGAATGGCTCGACGCGCTCGAAGCCGTTATCCAAGCCGAAGGCCCGGAGCGCGCCCATTACCTGATGGAACGCATGGTCGACTTGGCCCGCCGCCGCGGCGCCCATATTCCGTTCTCCAGCAATACCGCTTACGTCAACACCATCCCCGCGCACCTCGGCGAGCATTGCCCCGGCAACCTCGAATATGAAGAGCGCCTGCGCTCCTGGATGCGCTGGAACGCCATGGCGATGGTGGTCAAGTCGAACCGTGCCGACGGCGACCTCGGCGGCCACATTTCCAGCTTCGCCTCGCTGGCCAACATGCTTGGCATCGGCTTCAACCATTTCTGGCACGCGCCCAGCGAAGGCCATGGCGGCGATCTGCTGTACATCCAGGGCCATTCGTCGCCCGGCGTCTATGCGCGCGCCTACCTCGAAGGCCGCCTGAGTGACGAGCAGATGCTCAATTTCCGTCGCGAAGTCGACGGCCGCGGCTTGTCTTCGTATCCGCATCCGAAGCTGATGCCGAACTTCTGGCAGTTCCCTACCGTATCGATGGGCCTGGGCCCGATCATGTCGATCTACCAGGCGCGCTTCCTGAAGTACCTGCATGCGCGCGGCATCGCCGATACCGCCAACCGCAAGGTCTGGGTGTTCTGCGGCGACGGTGAGATGGACGAGCCGGAATCGATGGGCGCCATCGGCCTGGCCGGCCGCGAGAAGCTCGACAACCTGATCATGATCGTCAACTGCAACCTGCAGCGCCTCGATGGCCCGGTGCGCGGCAACGGCAAGATCATCCAGGAACTCGAGTCCGATTTCCGCGGCGCCGGCTGGAATGTCATCAAGGTGATCTGGGGCGCGAACTGGGACGACCTGCTCGCGCGCGACCCGGAAGGCATCCTGCAGCGCGTGATGATGGAAACCGTCGACGGCGAGTACCAGAACTACAAGGCCAAGGATGGCGCCTATGTGCGCAAGCACTTCTTCGGCAAGCATCCGAAGCTCTTGGAGCTGGTCGCCAACATGAGCGACGACGACATCTGGCGCCTGACCCGTGGCGGCCATGATCCGCACAAGATCTATGCGGCCTACAAGCGCGCCGTCGAGCACAAGGGCCAGCCGACCGTGATCCTGGCAAAGACCGTCAAGGGCTATGGCATGGGCAAGTCCGGCGAGGCGCGCAATACCGCGCACCAGACCAAGAAGCTGGACGACCAGGCGATCCGCGAAATGCGCGACCGCTTCGGCATCCCGGTTTCCGATGAAGACCTGCCGAACGTGCCGTTCTTCAAGCCGGCCGACGATTCTCCGGAGATCCAGTATCTGCACGAGCGCCGCAAGGCCCTGGGCGGCTATCTGCCGCAGCGTCGCGAGAAGGCCGAGGAATCGCTGCCGGTGCCGGCGCTGGAAACCTTCAAGGCCGTGCTCGATCCGACCGCCGAAGGCCGCGAAATCTCCACCACCCAGGCCTATGTGCGCATGATGACCATCCTGCTGCGCGACGCCAACCTGGGCAAGCGCGTGGTGCCCATCCTGGTCGATGAAGCACGTACCTTCGGCATGGAAGGCCTGTTCCGCCAGATCGGCATCTACAACCCGATGGGCCAGTTGTACGAGCCGGTGGACAAGGACCAGGTCAGCTACTACCGCGAAGACAAGGCCGGCCAGATCCTGCAGGAAGGCATCAACGAGGGCGGCGCCATGTCCTCGTGGATCGCGGCAGCGACGTCCTATTCGTCGAACAACCGCATCATGGTGCCGTTCTACACCTTCTATTCCATGTTCGGCCTGCAGCGCGTAGGCGACCTGGCCTGGGCGGCGGGCGACATGCGGGCGCGCGGCTTCCTGATGGGCGGCACCGCGGGACGCACCACGCTCAACGGCGAAGGCCTGCAGCACGAGGACGGCCACAGCCAGATCCTGGCGCAGACCATCCCGAACTGCATTTCCTACGATCCGACCTTCGCGCACGAGATCGCGGTCATCATCCATGACGGCTTGAAGCGCATGGTCGAGCAGCAGGAGGATGTGTTCTATTACATCACCGTGATGAACGAGAACTATCCGCAGCCGGGCCTGAAGCAGGGCCAGGAAGAGGACATCCTGAAGGGCCTGTATCTGCTCAAGGAAGGCGGCAAGGAAGGCAAGCACCGCGTGCAATTGATGGGCTCGGGCACCATCCTGCGCGAAGTCATCGAAGCGGCCGATCTGCTGAAGAACGACTGGGGCATCGAAGCCGACCTGTGGTCCGCACCCTCGTTCAACCTGCTGGCACGCGATGGCGCCGACTGCGAACGCTGGAATCTGCTGCATCCGTCGGAGCCGGCGCGCGTGGCGCATATCACCAGGAGTCTGGCCGGCAGCACCGGCCCGATCGTGGTGTCGACCGACTACATGAAGCTGTTCGCCGAGCAATGCCGCGCCTACATCCCGAACGGCCGCAGCTACAAGGTCCTTGGCACCGACGGCTTCGGACGGTCCGACACCCGTGCCGCGCTGCGCGAGCACTTCGAGGTCAACCGCTATTTCGTCGTGATCTCTGCGCTCAAGGCGCTGGCCGATGAAGGCGCGCTGTCTTCCGGCGTGGTGACGCAGGCGATCGAGAAGTACGGCATCAATCCGAACAAGCCGAACCCGCGGACGGCTTAAACCCATCCATTCCTGACAGCTCCCGATGCGCCCGGGATGACGGCCGAGTTCGTCATCCCGGGCGTTTCACGGGCAGGGAATAACAAGAACGGAGCGAAAACTATGAGCATGGTGGAAGTCAAGGTCCCGGACATCGGCGACTTCAAGGAAGTCGAGGTCATCGAACTGTTGGTCAAGCCGGGTGATGCGATCACGGTCGACCAGTCGCTGATCACGGTGGAATCGGACAAGGCCAGCATGGAGATTCCGTCCACCGCCACTGGCGTGGTCAAGGAAATGAAGATCAAGCTCGGCGACAAGGTCTCCGAAGGCTCGCTGATCCTGATGCTGGAAGCGCAGGGCGAAGGCGCGCAGGCAGCAGCCCCGGCAGCAGCGCCGAGCGCGGTGGCCAGCGCGCCGGCAGCCGCAGCGCCTGCGGCGCCGGTCGCGGCTGCCCCGGCGCCCGCACCCGTCGCCGCGCCGGCTCCCGCGCCCGCAGCGCCAGCGCCCGCGGCTGCGCCTGCAGCGGCGAGCGCAGCACCAGCCGCCGGCGGCGCGAAGCCGCATGCATCGCCGTCGGTGCGCAAGTTCGCGCGCGAACTCGGCGTCGATCTGGCCCGCGTCGGCGGCAGCGGTCCGAAAGGCCGCATCACCCATGAAGACGTGCAGGGTTATGTGAAGGGCATCATCACCGGGGCCGCTGCAGCACCGGCAGCCGCCGCGGCGCCAGCAGGCAAGGGCGGCGGCGCGGGCCTGAGCCTGCTGCCATGGCCGTCGCTGGACTTCTCCAAGTTCGGCCCGACCGAGACCAAGCCGCTGTCGCGCATCCAGAAGCTCAGCGGCCCCAACCTGCATCGCAACTGGGTCATGATTCCGCATGTGACCCAGTACGACGCGGCCGACGTGACCGAGCTGGAAGAATTCCGCAAGTCGTCCAATGCGGCGCTGGCCAAGTCCGGCGTGAAGCTGACCATGCTGGCCTTCGTGATCAAGGCCTGCGTGACGGCGCTGAAGAAATACCCGGTGTTCAATTCCTCGCTGGACGCGTCCGGCGAGAACCTGATCCTGAAGAACTACTACCACATCGGCTTCGCCGCCGACACGCCGAACGGCCTGGTGGTGCCGGTGCTGAAGGATGCGGACAAGAAAGGCGTGGCGCAGATCGCGCAGGAAATGGGCGAGCTGTCGGCCCAGGCGCGCGACGGCAAGTTGAAGCCCGCGGACATGCAGGGCGCGAGCTTCACGATTTCTTCGCTTGGCGGCATCGGCGGCACCATGTTCACGCCGATCATCAACGCGCCGGAAGTTGCGATCCTCGGCCTGTCCAAGACCGAGTTCAAGCCGGTCTGGGATGGCAAGGCCTTCGTGCCGCGCCTGATGCTGCCGACGTCGCTGTCGTATGACCATCGCGTCATCGATGGCGCCATGGCGGCGCGCTTCACGGTCTACCTGTCCGAAGTGCTGGGCGACATGCGCAAGACCCTGTTGTAAGCATGGCGCGGGTTTGCCCACGCAAGCCCGCGCTTTTCTGGAGAGCGGTCATGACAACCAGCGTCGTCGTCCGAAAGAACAATCAGGTCGCGATCGCGGCCGATTCCCTGGTCACCTTCGGGGAGACCCGGCTGTCGCGCAGTTACGAGGACAACAGCAAGATCTTCCAGGTCGGGGATTCGTACGTCACGCTGGCGGGCACCACGGCCCATTTCCCGGTGATGAGGAAGCTGCTCACCGAGATGGGCGAAGCCTGCCGACTGAGTAGCCGCGACGAGGTGTTCGAGACCTATACCCAAGTGCACAACATCCTCAAGGAGAAGTTCTTTCTGAACACGCGGGAGGACGAGGACGATCCTTACGAGTCTTCGCAGCTGACTTCGCTGATCGCCAATCCCCATGGCATCTTCGGCGTCTATTCCTATCGCGAGGTGTTCTGCTTCGAACGCTTCTGGGGCATAGGCAGCGGCAGGAACTTCGCACTGGGCGCGATGCATGCGCTGTACGAGCGCGACGCCTCGGCACGAGAGATTGCCGAGGCTGGCGTTTTGGCGGGCGCGGAGTTCGACAAGAATTCCGCCGGTCCTTTCCAGATCTACAGTTTCGAAATGAAGTGAATACAGACCCGGACCCGATTGATGAGGACGGGAACGATAAATGTACCGGCCGCCGCGACATCAGGCAGGCCGGGCGGAACATGGAGCTAGGCTTATGAGCATGGTGGAAATCAAGGTCCCGGATATCGGCGACTTCAAGGAAGTGGAAATCATCGAGCTGCTGGTCAAGCCGGGCGACCGGATCGCGAAGGACCAGTCGCTCATCACCGTGGAATCGGACAAGGCCAGCATGGAGATTCCGTCGAGCGAAGCCGGCGTGGTGAAGGAGTTGAAGGTCAAGCTTGGTGACAAGGTCTCCGAAGGCTCGCTGCTGCTGATGCTGGAAACCGAGGGCGCAGGCCAGGCCGCTGCGCCCGCTGCCACGGCCGCGCCTGCGGCTGCACCGTCGGCTGCATCGGCTCCGGCCGCAGCGCCCGCCGCACCCGCTGCGGCGCCTGCGGCATCGGGCCCGGTAGGCATCGTCGAAGTGAAGGTCCCGGACATCGGCGACTTCAAGGAAGTGGAGATCATCGAACTGCTGGTCAAGCCGGGCGATACAATCCGCCGCGACCAGTCGCTCATCACCGTCGAGTCCGACAAGGCCAGCATGGAGATTCCGTCGAATGTCGACGGCGTGGTCAAGGAATTGAAGGTCAAGCTTGGCGACAAGGTTTCCGAAGGCTCGCTGCTCCTGCTGGCTGAAGCCGCGGGCGCTGCTGCAGCAGCACCGGCCGCCGCGCCCGCCGCATCTGCACCCGCTGCAGCCGCTCCTGCTGCTGCACCGGCCCAGGCACCGACCGCCGCGAGCTTTGCCGGCAAGGCGGACATCGAATGCGACACCCTGGTCCTCGGCGCCGGCCCGGGCGGCTACACCGCGGCCTTCCGCGCGGCCGACCTCGGCCAGAAGGTGGTGCTGGTCGAACGCTATGCATCGCTCGGCGGCGTATGCCTGAACGTTGGCTGCATTCCATCCAAGGCGCTGCTGCATGCGGCCAAGGTCATCACCGAAGCCGAAGAGATGTCGCACTTCGGCGTGAAGATGGGCCAGGCCGAAGTCGATATCGATGCGCTGCGCGGCTGGAAGGAAAGCGTGGTCAAGAAGCTGACCGGTGGCCTCTCCGGCCTGGCGCGCGCGCGCAAGGTGCAGGTCGTAACTGGCAAAGGCGAATTCTCTTCGCCGAACACGCTGTCGGTGCAGACCGCCGAAGGCGCGAAGACCATCGCCTTCAAGAACGCGATCATCGCTGCGGGCTCGTCGGTGGCACGCATTCCGGGCTTCCCGTATGACGATCCGCGTCTGGTCGATTCCACCGGCGCGCTGGAGCTGCGCCAGATTCCGAAGCGCATGCTGGTCATTGGCGGCGGCATCATCGGCCTGGAAATGGCCTGTGTGTACGATGCGCTCGGCGCGAAGGTCACTGTGGTGGAATTCCTCGACGGCCTGATTCCTGCAGCCGACCGCGACGTGGTCAAGCCGCTGCAAAAGCGCATCGAGAAGCGCTATGAAGGCATATGGCTCAAGACCAAGGTCACCAAGCTCGAAGCCAAGCCCGAAGGCTTGCTTGCCACCTTCGAAGGCGAGAATGCGCCGGCCGAGCCGCAGCTGTACGACATGGTGCTGCTGGCCGTGGGCCGCCGTCCGAACGGCAAGGACATCGGTGCGGACAAGGCCGGCGTGATCGTCAGCGAGCGCGGCTTCATCGCGGTCGACAAGCAGCAGCGCACCAACGTGCCGCACATCTACGCCATCGGCGACATCTGCGGCGACCCGATGCTGGCGCACAAGGCAACCAATGAAGCCAAGGTCGCGGCCGAGGTCATCAGCGGCCACAAGGTGGCGTTCGATGCGATGACGATTCCCTCGGTGGCCTATACCGATCCTGAAGTCGCATGGATGGGCGTCACCGAAGCTGAAGCGAAAGCCAAGGGCATCCCGTTCGAGAAGGCCAACTTCCCGTGGGCCGCCTCAGGCCGTGCGCTGGCCATGGGCCGCGACGATGGCATGACCAAGCTGCTGTGGGACCCGCAGAGCAAGCGCATCATCGGCGCCGGCATTGTTGGCGTAAACGCGGGCGAGCTGTTGGCCGAGATGGTGCTTGCGATGGAAATGGGCGCGGATCTAGAAGACATTGCGCTGACGGTGCATGCGCATCCGACCTTGTCCGAGACGCCGATGTTCGCGGCGGAGATGGGCTTGGGAAGCATTACGGATCTCTATATTCCGCCGAAGAAGAAGTAGATCTGCAAAGAGTGCGACATGAGAAAGGGAGCGCCTGGCGCTCCCTTTTTGTTATGCACGGCCTTGAGCCGGTGTTGCTACTCGTTGCAGGGGAACCGTGTGGACGCCCTGGTTTCTCAGTTGGCTCTTATGCAGCTGGCACCAAGCAGCCTTTGCGCTGCGAGGTGCCTTGGTTTGAAGCATGAAACCGCGGCTCGTCGCCGTGCTGCGTTCCCACTTTCCATCATCATCTTCACGATAAGAAATTCATGCCCAATCCCCTCGATAGCGGAATTCGGATTTCATCCTGGCACCGCGACACCCATTCCCCTGATGAACGGCTCGATCTCCTTCGACGTATGGAGAAACTCAATGACGGCAGTGCCTGCTTCGTCGAGCGCGATGTCAACACTGCCAGCAATTACCATGTGCGCAAGCGGACATTGTGGGACTGGTGCCGGGAAGGCATCGCGCAAATCAAGGCCGAATTAGGTGATGTCGAAGACCTGGAAGATCTGAAGAGCGCGCGAGCTGCTGCGATGAATGCGCTTTCCCGTGCGCTCGGTTTGTATGTGGACGATGGATTGAAACAGCGGATACGCGAAGCCGATCAGAAAACGAACTTCAAACTGGCGGACGTCAGCAGTGTCATTGCGCCTGAAACCCTCGATCTCTCCAACAAGAGCCTTCTGATCAGCGGATTCGAAAGTTTCGGTGAAAAGCGCAGGCTTCGTCGAATGCATGAATTGAATCGTCTTGTGGAGGATGGAAAGGGACCGTTACGGGTTGACTTGGTGAAGGATGTGAGCGGTAAAGCGCTTACCTATGTTCGTACAAGATCGTTGAAGGAAGCGTTTTTTGAGTTCTGGATGAGTGGCAAGAAACGGCGCGAGATCGAAAACGCGGCCCGCCAGGCGATCACGCGGGCCCTCAATCCATTCGTTGAACAAAGCCAGAAACTGGGAATGAAGCCGCCTGCGGACCAGGCAATGCAGCGGAGTGAGAAAAGCGAGAAACCGCCTGTCTGCGATGTAGACCGTGCGCTCGCATGGGTAACTCGTATTAAGGATGCCGTTTTGGATTGAAGGTCTCTGAACACTGTTACCTCTAAGCCGGGAATGGCAGAGATGGACGGCTCTTCTCAGGTGCAGCCCGATTTCAGTGTTGACGATTGATCGCCGCTGTCAATCCCATGCGAGGTGCTGGTGCTCGGTAGCGCCTTGCCCAAGGCTCGCGGGAAAGAACAAGACAAGGCAACACATGCGGCGCGCGAAAAGTTTGAAAGCGCGAAAGGGCGCCAGACAAGATGGGAATTTCCCGGCTTCGCATCCGATCGGTCCTCCGATGGATTGACGCGCTCCTTGCGCGTCCCCATGGCCGATTTGACGCCGCATGCACTACCGCCGCATGCGGAACATTTATGGTGCATCTGCGACGGCGAACTTGAGCAACAGGCTCGAAATCCGGCCAATCCAACGCGCATGATGTCTGAAGTGGAGTAGCAGCGTTTTTATGGCGAAATTTTTGCCAGGGCCCAAGAGAAGGCTCCTAATGGCAGCCTTGTCTTCGAGCTTTATCCAAGCTACTGGGTGAACGAAGGCGCTGGCAATGTTGCGCCGGTATTTACGAAAGAAAATATCACCGGTGCCTGGCTGGCAATCCAGCAAGCGATGCGTCCCGGGGAGTGCAAGCTTGCGCGCATTCGTTTGGCCATTCCGGATTCGGCAATTCGATTGGCGGTCCAGAACAGATTCGCAGAGCTGGAATCCATGCAAACACATTGCCTGCGAACCGAATACCTTCTCCCAATCTATCAAGCTGGGAGTGTCGCTGCGTGTTGCGGCAGCGCCGTCCTGCCGCCGGTTGGAATATGACGATGGCGGCTCGTTCATCAGTTCCGAGATCGAAGATGAAGAGTCGACAGCGGATTCGTCGAAAGAGGAAGTGAACGTGAGCTGAATATTCCGTTTCACGAGCTTGCGTCCCATCTCTTTGCCGGTCTGGTCTGGTCCGGTGCGTGGAGATGAAGACTGTGACGATGGCGAGGAAGGAAGTGGTGAAAGACAATATGCATTCAAGATTCGCAATGCACCCCCGATGACTTCGTAGGGGAAACCCACTTCCTTTGCATCATTCGCGCGCCAATTCCTCGTGAACTTCATGGAAAGTCTGAGGGTCTCTGCGCTCGAGACCGAGCGATGGCATTGAGCCCGAGCAATCTGCGCCAGACCGCGTCCGCGGCGGTCTGGCATTTCATCAGCATCAACCCTGCGCGTCTATCCTTTCCACCACGCCCGCCAGCATGCCGATCATTTGATCGATCTCCTCCTTCGTCACATTCAGCGCCGGCATGAACCTCAGCAGATCCGGCCGCGGCGAGTTCAGCAGCAAGCCCACCGGCTCCAAGTCTCGCGCCAGCTCCACGATCTGCGCGCCGATAGGACGTCCCAGCTTCAATGCCCGCAGCAGGCCTTCACCGCGCTCGCCCGCCATGCCAAAGCGTTCGGACAGCTTCAGCAATTCGCCGCTCAGGTATTCCCCCATCTCGCGCACGCCTTCCATGAAGCCCGGCTTGATCAGTTCCTGCAGCACCGCATTGCCCACCGCGGTCATCAGCGGATTGCCGTTGTAGGTGCCGCCCTGATCGCCCGGCTCGAAGCAGGCGACTTCCTTGCGGCACAGCATTGCCGACAGCGGCACGCCGCCGCCGATGCCTTTGCCGAGCGTCATGATGTCCGGCTCGACGCCGGAAAGCTGATACGCGAAGAGTTCGCCGCAGCGGCCCATGCCGGTCTGCACTTCATCGACGATCATCAGGATGCCGTGCTTCTGCGTCAGCGCGCGCAACGCCGTCATGAACTCGCGCGAGGCCGGGATCACGCCGCCTTCGCCCTGCACCGGCTCGAGCATGACCGCGACCGTCCTGTCGTTGATCAGCTTTTCCACGCTGGCGATGTCGTTCAGTTCAGCCTTGTGGAACCCTGGCACCTGCGGCGCGAAGATCTTGTCCCAGCCGGCCTTGCCGCTGGCCGACATCGTGGCCAGCGTGCGGCCGTGGAAGCTGTGGCCGAAAGTGATGATCTCGTGGCGCGCTTCGCCCTTCGCATTCGGATTCTTCTGGCCCCACTTGCGCGACAGCTTGATCGCGCTTTCATTGGCCTCCGCGCCGCTGTTGGCAAAGAACACGCGGTCAAAGCAGGAGTGCTTGGTAAGGCCGGATGCCAGCGTCACCATCGGCTCGTTGTAGAACGCGGGGGAAGGATTGATCAGCTTTTTGGCCTGGCTTGTAAGCGCATCCTGCAGGCATTGCGGCGCATGGCCGAGGCAATTCACCGCCCAGCCTTGCAGGTAATCGAGATAGCGCTTGCCCTTGTGATCGGTGAGCCACATGCCCTGGCCTTCGACGAACACCAGCGGCGGCCGGTTCGTGATGTACAGCAGGGCGTCGGTGTCGTACTGGCTGAATTCCATTTCACTACTCCTGATCAAAAAAAAAGCCACAGGGCTTGCCTGTGGCTCGGTGACTGGAAACATTCACGCGCACGGCTTGCCGGGTTCGGGCAATGTGCAACGTCGCGGGAATGTGGCGGTCGTTTTCATAGCGGGCCATGGTATGCGGTTTCTCGCGGTGCGTCAAAGCAAAAACCCGCCTGCCTTGCGCGTTTCAGGATGCCGCCAGGTCCGCTTCCGAGGTGAAGGCATCGGCGTAGAACTCGTCTTCCGGCAACGCACATTGCGTGCTGAAGTCGCGCTTGGCCGCGTCCACCATCGCCGGTGCGCCGCAGGCATAGACCTGGTGATTCGACAGGTCCGGCAAATCTTCCATCACCGCGCGATGCACGAAGCCCGTGCGCCCGGACCAGTTGTCCTCGGGCTTGGCATCCGAGATAACCGGCACGAAGCGAAAGTCTGGCACGCTCAAAGCCCATTCCTCGCAAAGCTGCCGCATGTAGAGGTCGCGCGGCCGGCGGCCGCCCCAGTACAGCGTGATCGGGCGGCGCATGCCCTTGTGGATTGCGGCTTCAATCATGGCCTTGATCGGCGCGAAGCCGGTGCCCGAAGCCAGCATCACGATCGGCTTGTCGCTGTCTTCGCGCAGGAAGAAGGTGCCCAGCGGACCTTCGAAGCGCAGGATCTCGCGCTCCTTCATCGTATTGAACACATGGTCGGTGAAGACGCCGCCGGGCATGTGGCGGATGTGCAGCTGCAGATGCTCATCCAGGTGCGGCGCATTGGCCATGCTGTAGCTGCGGCGGCGACCGTCCTTGAGGATGAATTCGAGGAACTGGCCGGCGCGGTATTGCAGACGCTCGTTGGCCGGCAGCTGCAGCGACATGACGATCACATCGTCGGCGACATGATCCAGCTTCGCCACGCGGGTCGGCATCTTGCGGATCGGGAAGTCGCCCGCGCCCAGCACTTCGCGCGACTCGATCACGAGATCACTATTCGGCCTGGCGCAGCAGGTCAGCATGAAGCCGCGCTCTTCATCGACCACTGGCAGCGCGCGCTCCTGGTGCGCGCCGTGGCTGACTTCGCCGGAAACCAGCTTGCTGCGGCAGCTGCCGCATGCGCCATTCTTGCAGCCATAGGGCAGGCCGACGCCGGCGCGGATGGCCGCCGCCAGCACGGTTTCGTCTTCGTCACACGGGAATTGCCGGCCGCTCGGCTCGACGGTTACCTGGAAAGTCATACAATCCTGCGGATGAAAAAATGCTCGGTGAAAAAATTCGGCAGGCCGCGCCTGCTCATCATTGGTTGCGGCGATGTCGGCATGCGCCTGTTGCCGCTGGTGCGCGAACGCTTTCGCGTCTTTGCCGTTACCAGCCAGCCGGCGCGTTGCGCCGAGTTGCGTGCCGCGGGGGCAGTGCCGGTGGTAGCGGATCTCGATGACCCCGTCAGCCTTGGCCGGCTCGCGCGTCTGGCCCAACATGTCGTGCATCTCGCGCCACCGCCGCCCAAGGGCACGCGGGACAGCCGCACCCGCAATCTGGCCGCCATTTTACCCGAGGGCGCAAGCCTGGTTTATGTGAGCACGACCGGGGTGTATGGCGATGCCGGCGGCGCGGCTTTCGATGAAACGCGGCCCGCCCGTCCGGCCAATGCGCGCGCAGTGCGCCGCATCGATGCGGAAAACACGCTGCGACGCTGGGCGAAGCGGCGCCACGGCCGCTTGGCGATATTGCGCGCGCCCGGCATCTATGCGCATGACCGGCTGCCGATAGAGCGGCTGCAAAAAGGCACGCCTGCGCTCAGCGACGAGGACGATGTCTACACCAACCATATCCATGCCGACGATCTCGCAGGGCTGATCGCGCTGGCATTGTTTCGCGCGGCGCCCTCGCGCGTCTATCACGCGGTGGACGACAGTGACATGAAAATGGCCGAATACTTCGACGCGGTCGCCGACGCGCACGGCTTACCGCGGCCGCCGCGCCTGCCGCGCGCGGAGCTGGCGGCGGTGGTGTCGCCGATGCTGCTGTCGTTCATGTCCGAGTCGCGGCGCCTGTCGAATCGGCGGCTGCGCGAAGAACTGGGCATGCGGCTGCGTTGGCCTACGGTGCGCGATACGCTGGCGGGTCTGCGGGCTGCATCCGACAAGGAAGGCGCGCTGTAAGAATTACAGGCTTCCTGCCGGCATCTTTGCCCGGCGGATCGTCCTGCCATTCACGCATCTCTTTTCCGCTGCCACTGGTATCGAACTTGCTCATGCAGGGGGTTTGCGCGTTCGCGCGCCGCATTCCGCATCTTCCATGCAAGGGAAAGCCACGATGCCAGACGATACGCCCGATCCAGCGCGGCCCGAGCCGCTGGAGGCCCCAGACGCCCCATATGACGACTACGACGGCCAGCATCAAGTTTCGCGGCGCAGCTTCATGCAAGGCACCGCGGCTGCACTCGGCGCGCTGGCCCTGCCGCTGGCCGAAGCCGCGCCGCGCACCGCGCGCGCAAGCGCTGCGGCATCCGCGCCGGCCGTGCAGCCAGGCCCCGCCACCATCCCGGTCACGCTGCAGATCAACGGCCAGCAGCATGCACTGCAACTCGAGCCGCGCGTGACCCTGCTCGATGCATTGCGCGAGCACATCGGCCTGTTCGGCACGAAGAAGGGCTGCGATCGCGGTCAATGCGGCGCCTGCACGGTGCTCGTCGACGGCCGGCGCATCAATTCCTGTTTGACCTTGGCGGTGATGCAGCAGGGCGCGGCCATTGTCACGGTCGAAGGCCTGGCCAACGGTGAGGCCTTGCACCCGGTGCAGGCCGCCTTCATCGAGCGCGATGCCTTTCAATGCGGCTATTGCACGCCGGGCCAGATCTGCTCGGCGGTCGGGCTGATCAATGAAGTCGACAAGGGCGCGCCAAGCGCGGCCACGCCCGATGTGCGCAGCATGCGCATCGCACTGAACGACGCCGAGATCCGCGAGCGCATGAGCGGCAACCTGTGTCGCTGCGGCGCGTATCCCAATATCGTGGCGGCCGTGAACGACGTTGCCGGCAAGCGTAGTGGAGGCAAGGCATGAACCTGTTCTCGTATGCACGCGCCGACGATATCGATGCCGCGCTGCGCCTGGCGCAGCAGAACGGCGCGCGTTTCATCGGCGGCGGCACCAATCTGCTGGACCTGATGAAGCAGGGCGTGGAAGCGCCGATGGTGCTGATCGACGTGAATCACTTGCCGCTGGCGGACATCAGCGAATTGCCGGACGGCGGTGTGCGCATCGGCGCGCTGGCGCGAAACAGCGACGCCGCCGGCCATCCATTGATCCGCGAACGCTATCCGCTGCTCACGCAGGCCTTCGTCGCCGGCGCCTCGCCGCAGTTGCGCAACATGGCTACCATCGGCGGCAACCTGATGCAGCGCACCCGCTGCTACTACTTCTACGACCCGGCCTACGACATGTGCAACAAGCGCCAGCCGGGCTCGGGCTGCGCGGCGAAGGATGGCTATAACCGCATCCACGCGATCCTCGGTGCATCGGATGCCTGCGTGGCGACCAATCCTTCGGACATGAACGTGGCGCTGGCCGCATTGGACGCGACAGTGCGCGTGAAGGGACCGCGCGGCGAACGCGTGATTCCGATTGCGGAATTCCACACGCTGCCCGGCGACACGCCGCAGCGCGACACCACATTGGCGCCGGGCGAACTGATCGTCGCGGTCGATCTGCCGCCTTCACCTTATGCCGCGCATGCGCATTATCTGAAGGTGCGCGACCGCGCCAGCTATGCGTTTGCGCTGGTGTCGGTGGCGGCGGCGCTGGAGATGAAGAATGGTGTGGTGAAGAGCTGCCGCATCGCGCTGGGCGGCGTGGCGCACAAGCCATGGCGCGCGCAGCATGCCGAGGCGATCCTGGCCGGCAAGCCGCTCTCGGACGCGGTGCTGAAGGATGCGGCCGCGGCGGCGGTGGCGGGCGCGAAGCCGCTGGAACACAACGGATTCAAGGTCGCGCTGGCGCAGCGGGCCATCATGCGCGCGGTGCGCGAAGCGGGGCGAAACGCATGAGCACGATCGGACAAGGCGTCGATCGCGTCGACGGTCGCGACAAGGTCACCGGCCGCGCTACTTACGCGGCCGAACACAGGCTGCCAGGCATTGCGCATGCGGTGCTGGTGACTTCCACCATTGCCTCCGGGCGCATTGTCGGCATCGATGCGGGCACAGCGGAGCGCATGCGCGGGGTGGTGCTGGTAATGACACATCGGAATGCGCCGAAGCTGCCCAAGGGCGGACGCGGCGCGGTCGATCCGCCGGCCGGGCGGGTGCTGAACCTGCTGCAGGATGACGAGGTGTTGTACAGCAATCAGCCGGTCGCGCTGGTCGTAGCCGAAACGCTGGAGCAGGCGCGCGATGCGGCGCGCGCGGTGCGCGTGCATTACGCGGCGCATGCGCCGACGATGGACTTCGATCGCGCCAGGTTCAACGCGGCCAAGCCGGAAAAGGCCAAGCAGGAGCCGGCCGACAGCCGTCGCGGCGATCTGCAGGCCGGCATCGACGCCGCCGCCGAGCAAATCGACGTAGGCTATCGCACGCCGATGGAACACCACAATCCGATGGAGCCGCATGCCACCATCGCCGCCTGGGAAGGCGAGCATCTGACGCTGTACGACTCGACGCAGTATGTGTCCGGCGATGCGCGCACCGTGGCCAAGGTGCTGGGCCTGCCGAATGAACGGGTGCGGGTGATCTGCCCGTATGTCGGCGGCGGCTTCGGCTGCAAGGGCTCGACCTGGTCGCATGTGGTGCTGGCGGCGATGGCAGCCAAGAGCGCGGGCCGCCCGGTGAAGCTGGTACTGGACCGGCCGCAGATGTTCGGCCCGGTCGGCGGCCGTCCCGAGACCGAGCAGCGGCTGCTGCTGGCAGCCTCTGCTGACGGCGCGCTGACCGCGGTGCGCCACAACGTGATCGCGGCATCGGCCTTCCAGGAAGACTGGCTGGAGACCTCGGCCATCGTCACGCGCATGCTGTATGCCTGCGGCAGCCAGGAAACCACGCACCGGCTGGCGCGGCTCAACATCGGCACGCCGACCTTCATGCGCGCGCCCGGTGAAGCCACCGGCAGCTTTGCCCTCGAATGCGCGATGGATGAGCTGGCCTATGAACTGAAGATGGACCCGATCGCGCTGCGCCTGCGCAATTACGCCGAGACCGAGCCGGAGAAGGGCAAGCCGTTCTCGCGCAAGGAGCTGCGCGAATGTTATCGGCAGGGCGCCGAGCGCTTCGGCTGGACGCGACGTGATCCGCGGCCGATGGCCATGCGCAATGGCAATCTGCTGGTCGGCATGGGCATGGCCACTGCAACCTATCCGGCCAACCGCAAGGATGCCAGGGCCAGCGCGCGCATCCTTGCGGACGGCAGCGCGGTGCTCGCTTCCGGCACGCAGGATCTCGGCACCGGCACCTATACCGTGATGACCCAGGTCGCGGCCGATGCGCTCGGCCTGCCGATATCAAGGGTGCGTTTCGAACTCGGCGACTCGAGTCTGCCGCAGGCGCCGGTGTCGGGCGGCTCACAATCAGTGGCCAGCGTGGCGCCGGCGGTGCAGCAGGCGGCTACAGCCGCGCGCACCAAGCTGGTCGGCATGGCGCTGGCGGACCGGGCTTCGCCGCTGTTCGAAGCTGCGCCGGGCGAGGTGCAGGTCGAAAACGGTTTCCTGTTCCTGCAATCCGCGCCGGATCGGCGCGACAGCTACGCCGCCATCATTGCGCGCCACGGCGGCAAGCCGGTGGCGGCCGAATCCGCGGCCGAGCCCGGCGACGAAAAGGAAAAGTACGCGCTGCATTCCTTCGGCGCGGTGTTTGCCGAAGTGCATGTGGACCCGGAGCTGGGCACGATACGCGTGCCGCGCATCGTCGGTGCCTACGACGTGGGACAACTGCTGAACGAGAAGACCGGGCGCAGCCAGCTCATCGGCGGCATCGTCTGGGGCGTAGGCATGGCACTGATGGAAACTACCGAATACGACATGCGCTACGGCCGCCCGGTCAACAACAACCTCGCCGAATACCATGTGCCGGTGAATGCCGACATCGGCGACATCGACATCATCGTATTGCCGGGCAAGGACCCGGTGATCAATGCGCTCGGCACACGCGGCATCGGCGAGATCGGCATTACCGGGGTGGCGGCGGCAATTGCGAATGCGGTGTATCACGCCACCGGCAAGCGGGTGCGGGAGCTGCCGATTACGCTGGATAAGGTCATGGTTTGATAGACGGTGTACGCCATTTGTACTAACATCCGCGGATCGTTTCGACTTCGGGGGTTCAAATGGCTGCTCAAACTTCTGCCAAGGCGCGCTCTGCCCGCCTCGGATTGCGCGCAACGCCGGAACAGGAAGCAGTACTGCGCCGGGCCGCGAGCGTTGCCCACAAATCATTGACCGACTACATCCTCGATAGCGCTTGCCTCGCCGCAGAACAGACACTGCTCGATCAACGCTTGTTCATGGCTACGGAAGAGCAGTACGGAGCAATCCTGGACCTGTTTGATCAGCCCGAGCGGGAAAACGAAGGAGTTCGTGAGCTGTTCCAACGCCAGGCGCCGTGGGAGAAGCGGTGAGTCTGTCAGCGCCGGCTCCGCTGGCTGCGGAACATCGCCTGGAAAGCTTCGACTGCGGCAAGCCATCGCTGGATGAATGGTTGCGCCGCCATGCGAGGCAGGCGCAGGCAAGCGGGTCGGCCAAAACCTTTATCGTGGCTGATGCCGACAGGGCGGCCGGGTACTTCAGCCTTGCCGTGGGACAGATAGAAAGCATCAGCGCACCGGACCGGGTGAAGAAAGGCATGGGACAGTATCCGATTCCGGTGATCGTCCTGGCGCGTCTCGCGGTGTGCAGACATTACCAGGGGCAGGGCATAGGCGCGGGCATGCTGAAGGATGCGGTACGTCGCACGCTGAGGATTGCGGAGCAGGCTGGGGTCAGGGCCATGCTCACGCATCCGATCGACGACGCGGCTGCGAAGTTCTATTCACGCTTCGGTTTCATCGCGTCGCCGTTACAGGAAAGGCAAATGCTGCTGCTATTGAAGGATGCACGGCGGTTCGCCGGCTGAGCGCGACATGCACTGCGCCACATCGGCATCATTTCAACGACGATAATAGAACGAAACGCAAGTATTTCGAACACGTTACAATCCCAGCCGTCTTTCCCGCCTGTCAACCCAGCTTGCCTACCGCCACGATGTGGATCGTTGAAACCGCGCTGCGCCGTCCCTATACCTTCATCGTCATGGCCTTGCTGATTCTGCTGGCAACGCCGTTCGCGCTGAAGAGCACACCCACGGACATCTTTCCGGAGATCCGCATTCCGGTGGTCAGCATCATCTGGACCTACAACGGCCTGCCGGCGCAGGAAGTCGGCGCGCGCATCGCTTCGGTGACAGAGCGCAGCCTGACCACCACGGTCAATGACATCGAGCACATCGAGTCGCAGTCGCTGGCCGGGATCTCGGTGGTCAAGGTGTTCTTCCAGCCGACGGCCAATATCCAGACCGCGATCGCGCAGGTGGTGTCGATTACCTCCGCGCAAGTGCGCAACATGCCGCCGGGGATCACGCCGCCGCTGGTGATCATGTATTCGGCCTCGAGCATCCCGGTGATACAGCTTGGGCTTTCCAGCCCGACCTTGTCCGAGCAGCAGCTCAACGACCTGACCATCAATTTCCTGCGACCGCAACTGATCACCATCCCCGGCGCGGCGATTCCGTATCCGTATGGCGGCAAGAGCCGCCTGGTGTCGGTGGACCTGGATACCCAGGCGCTGCTGGCCAAGGGCCTGACGCCGGCCGACATCGTCAATGCCGTCAGCGCGCAGAACCTGATCCTGCCCGGCGGCACCGCCAAGCTCGGCGCGACCGAATACAGCGTGAAGATGAACGGCTCGCCGGCATCGATTGCGGGTTTGAACGACATGCCGGTGCGCACCGTCGGCGGCTCGACCACCTATCTGCGCGAAGTGGCCCATGTGCGCGATGGCTTCGCGCCGCAGACAAACATCGTGCGCCAGGACGGCCAGCGCGGCGTGCTGTTGTCAGTGCTGAAAAATGGCGGCGCGTCCACGCTCTCCATCGTCGACGGCCTGCGCGCGCGCCTGCCGTCGATTGCGCAAGGCCTGCCGGAAGACCTGAAGATCACGCCGCTGTTTGATCAGTCGCTATTCGTGCGCAGTGCGATTTCCGGCGTGCTGCATGAAGCGCTGATTGCTGCCTGCCTGACCGCGGCCATGATCCTGCTCTT
Organism: Noviherbaspirillum pedocola; assembly: GCF_016632335.1. Taxonomy (GTDB): domain Bacteria; phylum Pseudomonadota; class Gammaproteobacteria; order Burkholderiales; family Burkholderiaceae_D; genus Noviherbaspirillum_A; species Noviherbaspirillum_A pedocola. Next base: position 3,619 of record NZ_JAEPBG010000012.1, on the reverse strand, counting down.
CCTCGGCAACTGGCGCAGCACCTGCATCATCGCGGTGTCGATACCGCTGTCCATTCTGTCGTCGATCCTGGCGCTGCATGCGCTGGGCGAGACCATCAACATCATGACCCTGGGCGGCCTGGCGCTGGCCGTCGGCATCCTGGTCGATGATGCGACGGTCACCATCGAAAACATCGAGCGCCATCTCCATCTCGGCAAGAATTTGCATGACGCGATCCTCGACGGCGCCGGCGAGATCGCGATCCCGGCGCTGGTGTCCACGCTGTGCATCTGCATCGTGTTCGTGCCGATGTTCTTCCTGACCGGCGTGGCGCGCTTCCTGTTCGTGCCACTGGCCGAAGCAGTGGTGCTGGCAATGCTGGCTTCGTACGTGCTGTCGCGCACGCTGGTGCCGACGCTGGTGATGCTGATGATGAAGTCACATGCCGAAGAGCGGCAGGGCGAACCGGGACGCTTCGCGCGCATGCACCAGCGCTTCGATCGCGCCTTCGAGCGCATGCGCGGCGGCTACATCGTGCTGCTGTCGGGCCTGCTGTCGCGGCGGCGCGCTTTTGGCCTGACTTTCCTGGGGTTCTGCGTGCTGTCCTGCGGCCTGGTCTTCGCGCTCGGCGAAGACTTCTTTCCATCGGTGGACGCCGGCCAGATCAAGCTGCACATGCGCGCGCCGACCGGCACCCGCATCGAGGAAACCGCGCGCCTGGCGGACCGGGTGGATGCCGCGATCCGCGAAATCATCCCGGCCGAAGAGCTCGATGTGCTGCTCGATAACCTTGGCCTGCCCAACAGCGGCATCAATCTCTCGTACAGCAATTCGGGCACCATCGGCACGCTGGACGGCGAATTCCAGATCTCGCTGAAACACGGCCACCGGCCGTCGCAGGACTACATCGACCGCATGCGCCGCGAACTGCCACAGCGTTTTCCGGGCGTGGAATTCTTTTTCCAGCCGGCCGACATCGTGACCCAGATCCTGAACTTCGGCCTGCCGGCGGCGATCGATATCCAGGTCTCGGGCAAGGATGTCGAAGGCAGTCATGCCTACGCCAGCAAGCTGATGAAGCGCGTGATGAAGGTGCCTGGCACGGTCGACACCCACATCCACCAGCGCATGGACCAGCCCACGCTAGGCCTGGACATGAACCGCACCGCGCTGCAGCAGCTCAATCTCACGCCGCAGAACGTCGCGCAAAACCTGCTGGTGTCGCTGTCCGGCAGCTTCCAGACCGCGCCGGCCTTCTGGCTCAATCCCGACACTGGCGTGGTCTACAACATCGCGGTGCAGACGCCGCAATACCGCGTCGACAGTCTCGACGCGATCCTGCGCACGCCCGTGTCGGCCAGCGCCGCGCCATCGACGCAGCTGCTCGGCAACCTGGTGCAGGCCCATCCGGCGCGGCAGATCGCCATCGCCTCGCACTATGACATCCGGCCCGTGGTCGATATCTATGTCAGCGTGCAGGGACGCGACCTCGGCGGCGTCGCGGCCGACATCCGCAGGATCGCCGACGAGATGAAGGCCGAGCTGCCGCGCGGCTCGAAGCTGGAAATCCGCGGCCAGGTCGATACGATGCGCACTTCCTTCATCGGCCTGTTCGTTGGCCTTGCGGTGGCGATCGTGCTGGTGTACCTGCTGATCGTGGTGAATTTCCAGTCCTGGATCGATCCGCTGATCATCATCAGCGCGCTGCCGGCGGCGCTGGCCGGCATCGCCTGGATGCTGTTCTTGACCGGCACCCGATTGTCGGTGCCGGCATTGACCGGGGCGATCATGACGGTCGGCGTAGCTACCGCGAATTCGATCCTGATGGTGTCCTTTGCCCGGCAGCGGCTGATTGACGGCGTGCCGGCGCTGTCGGCCGCGCTGGAAGCCGGCGCGACCCGCATCCGGCCGGTGCTGATGACGGCGCTGGCGATGGTGATCGGCATGGTGCCGATGGCGCTGGGCATAGGCGAGGGCGCCGAGCAGAATGCGCCGCTGGGCCGCGCCGTGATCGGCGGCCTGCTGTTTGCGACGGTATCGACGCTGTTCTTCGTGCCCGTGGTGTTCGCCGCGGTGCACCGGCGCCTGGAGCGGCGCCGCGCCCGTCATGTCATTCCCGCCGCTGCCGCGGCTTCCCATTGAATTCCGAAGGTTGCGTTTCATGTCCGAACAACGCCATGCTCAGCTCGCCATCCATGCCGAAGGCCAGTCCGGCGGCCATCATCCGGTGAAGCGCGTGGCCGCGCTGCGCAAGATGCGCATGGCCGGCATCCTGCTGGTGCTGCTGCTCCTGGCCGGCGCTGCGGTGACGCTCGCGCTGCGCGCATCCCGTGCCGCCGCGCTGGGCGAGCAGTCGCGTGGTCAGATGCGTCGGCATGTGCAGACGGTACATCCGCAGGCCGCCGGCGCCGGCGGCAATGTGGCGCTGCCGGGCACGTTGCAGGGACAGATCGAGGCGCCGATCTCGGCGCGCGTTGGCGGCTATCTGCTGCGCTGGACGCATGACATCGGCAGCCGGGTGAAGAAGGGTGAGGTGCTGGCCGAGATCAGCAATCCTGAGACCGACCAGCAACTGGCGCAGGCCGTCGCCGCGCGGGTGCAACTGGTGTCGACGGTGGAACTGGCGCAGGCCACGCTGTCGCGCTGGCAGAATCTGCGCCGCAGCAACGCGGTGTCGCAGCAGGAATTCGACGAGCGCAGCAGCGCCTATGCGCAGGCGCGCGCGAACCTGGCGGCGGCTGACGCCAACATTCGCCGACTGCGCGAGCTGCAATCTTTTCAGAAGGTGGTGGCGCCGTTCGCCGGCATCATCACCCGCCGCAATACGAATGTGGGCGACCTGGTCGATGCCGCCGGCGGCGTGGCCGGCAAGCCGCTGTTCGTGCTGGCGCAGAACGATCCGCTGCGGCTGTATGTGTATGTGCCGCAGGCTTATGCGGCGGCGGTGAAGGTAGGGCAGGAAGTGAGCGTGACCCAGGCCGAGCTGCCGGGACGACGCTTTACCGGCCGCGTCGCACGCACCGCCGGCGCGATCGACAGCGCCAGCCGCAGCCTGCAGACCGAGATCAGCCTGCCGAACCCGGACGGCGCGCTGCTGCCGGGCGCCTATGTCGAAGCGGCGCTGAAGCTGGGTGCCGACGGCGTGTTGACGGTGCCGACCAATGCGCTGCACTTGCGCGCCGAAGGACCGCGCGTGGCGGTTGTCGATGACAAGGGCAGGGTGAATCTGCGGGCAGTCACCTTGGGCAAGGATTTTGGCTTGCGCATCGAGGTCGCCAGCGGCCTGTCGGCGCGGGACGACGTCATCGTCAATCCTTCGGATTCAATCGAGGATGGCGATCAGGTCGAGGTGGCGCAGCCGCGGCAGGAGAGGAATGCGCAGGAAGAGCGCAAGGCGCAGGCGGGGCCGGCGAAGGCTGGTCCGACCTGATGATGCTGACCAGGCGCGCTCCGGTGCATTGCTTGCTTGCAGGCCGCGCATTGTCGGACTTCCTTCGTCAGCCTGCTTTGCCTTAGAGCCTATTCCAGTAGGGATAAGAATTGAAGTAATGCTTGTCCAAGCCAGTGTTTTTGATGGAGGACATCATGGGCATGGTCAAGCAGGACGACGGATGGCGCTTGCCGGATGAATTATGGGAA
>NZ_JAEPBG010000011.1 GCF_016632335.1 Noviherbaspirillum pedocola | reverse complement strand
CGGCGACGCCATCCATGCGGTGTTGTGCGGAGCCGGGCACAACCTGCGCCTGATCATCAACAAGCTCAAAGGTACTTGCCAGACCAATCTCATTTATTGAAATTCGGAATTCTTCAGGGCCGACTAGATAATCGCAGTACCGCCTACCCCGCGGACCGCTGGCGACACAATTGGCCATCGGCGGCGCGCCACAAACCCTGCTTTACCAATGCGTTATAGTGCTCGACCAGCGCCTGTGCCGCTTTCTGCACCGCTGCGACGCCAGAGGCATCGCCAATTTTCCAAACACTGTTCACTGCATCATTCGCCAACTGCTAGAGCGCGTACTTCCCGATGAGCGCCTTTGGCCGCGGATCCGGGTTGTCTGCTCGTGTCCATTCCAATGCGGTTGGCCCATTCGAGCGCCCTGCCGCGCAAGGCGGTGCCGCAAAGCAGGATGTGATCGTCGGCCCTTGCTCCTGCAGGGTCCTAGAGCATTTTCGCCCTGACTTGCCTCATTAAAGGACGAAAACTCCGCTGCGTATGGGACGATCAAAGCGGTACTCAGCGACAGGAGCACGGCGATGGTCTGGCATTTGGGACAAGCCTATGGGCAAGATTTACGCGATCGCGTACTGAGTGCGCCGGGCAGCATTCGGGAAGTCGCGGCACGCTTCGGCGTCAGTCAATCGTATGTAGCCCGGCGCGTTCCCGCCGGCGTCGGCGCGGCGAGGATGCCCCGGGACGGCAATGCAATCATGTGCCGTCCAAACTCAGCGGTCTGGAACAAGCCTTGGCGGATCAGGTAGCGAGCGTGAGCGATCTGACCTTGCAGCAGCTGTGCGAGTGGCTTCATGCCGAGCACGGCGTGCGAGTCGGAATCACCACCGTGTGGAAGACCGTCGCCCGGCTGGGCTTGAGCCTGAAAAAAAGTCACTCCATGCGGCCGAGCAAACGCGTCCAGACGTAGCGCAGGCGCGTCAGGCCTGGCAGGACGAGCAGCCTGGCGCGGTGCTTGGCCGATTGGCGTTTCTCGACGAGACCTGGGCCAGCACCAATATGACGCCTACCCGGGGACGCTCTCCAATTGGTCAGCGCTGTATTGGGCAAGCACCTTACGGACATTGGAAAACGACCACCTTTGTTTGCGCCTTGCGCACCACGGGATTGATTGCGCCATTGGTGCTCGATGGCCCGATGAACGGCCCTGCCTTCTGCGCATGGGTACAACAAGCGCTGGTTCCCGAATTGCAGCCCGGCGATATCATCGTGCTGGACTATCTCGGTGCACACAAGGTCGCTGGCATTGCCGAAGCCATTAACGCTGCGGGAGCACAGCTGCGCTACCTGCCGCTCTACAGCCCCGACTACAACCCGATCGAACAGGTGTTTGCCAAGCTCAAACCCTGCTCAGGAAAGCAGCCAAGCGCACCATGGATGCCTTGTGGTCCGCCATGGGCGACTTAATCGGCTGCTTCACTCCCGATGAATGTGCGCGTTATATCCGCCATGCCGGCTATGGCAGGTCAGCGTGAAAATGCTCTAGCGATGCGTTGCACGGCATCGGCTTCGACCGCTTGGAGCGGGGTCGGGCGCCACCGAGACAGATTCATCGAGGGCCGCACCCAGTGCGATCGCTCGACAGCGGCGCGTCGTAATTCATGTGATAGGTTGCATACTGGCTGACAACATTGACGATCCCGACTGCGCCTTCTTAGCATTGTGCAAGTTCGAAATGCCGTTGCTCAGACCTGCCGCCAGACGCAGCGCGCATGCCGGTTTCTGCGTCATCCGGTAGTAGCCATCCGCTGCTCCGGTGGCGACGCCCTCGGACAATGCCAGCCACGCAGCGTATGCCTTCGACTTGGTCGAGCGCGGCGATAAAGTGCATCTCCGAGGTGCCGGGATTGGCGAAACATAAATCGACGCCGCCTGCCAAAAGGGTACGGACCAGGATTTCAGCTCCATTCATTTGCATTGCTTTTTCCATTGCTGCTGCCATGCGGGCAGCTAATTTTTCGCCATGTTAGGTTCAGCTAGCATATGGATCAAATTTATTCCGTTTATTCACTGCATTTAGGATATGAACCCACATTGAATAGACCTGAATATTTTCGCAGCGTTTTATGCGATTCCGGAGATACGCTGCGTCACGTGCGGGGCGTAGCGCTTCGAAAATCCCCAGCCGGCGATGAGCCATGCGCTGGCCCAGTTGCGCGACATGTTGGGCGACCAGTTGTTCGTCAATACCTCAAGCGGCATGCTGGATACCCCATACGCATTGCAACTCGCCGGCCCGATTGCGACGCGATGCGCGGATTCGAGAAGACTATAAGCCAGCACATCGACTTCGATCCGGCGAAAAGCGACCAGATCTTCCGTTTCAACATCACGGACATATGGGGTAAATCACATTATTCCAAGGCTATTGGAACGGATGCAGGTGGTTGCGCCAAATATCAGGGTTGACGTGGTGACGCTCAGCTTGGACGAGATTCGCAGCGGACTCAAGGATAGCCAAATCGACTTCTCGCTAGGCCATCTGCCCGAATGGCATGGGCGCAATATCCATTCTGAAAAGCTGTTCCAGCAGCGTTACGTGGTATCGATGCGGGCAAACTATCCGACCGCGCAGTCATTGACGCAGAAGGCTTTTTTGAACGCCGCGCACGCCGCCGTCAGTTTAAGATCGTGCTCCCTAGCTTTCCTAGCGACGTGCGAGGCCCTTCTGTTTCAGCTATTTTCTTCTGGCTTCTTGTAATTCGAGGCTGGAAAAGGCCTATTCCAGCTTTTCCCACGTCAACGTTGAAATGGCGACCTTACCATCTTGCGGACGTGGTTGTGGGTTAGTGGTAAGGATTACCTTGCGCCCGTCAAACTTGATATTCCTGACCTGATTCGTCCCGGTCCAAACTTCATTCGATGAAATATCAATATGGTGTGTGATGGTCTTGCCTTCGATAGTGTATGTTCCTCCGTACGCAATCATCGTCTTAAAGAGTTCAGCGCGTTCTGGATCTGTCATTTTCTCCAGTGAACCAGGTTTTGGGCGCTCGTCTTTGACAATCAAGACCATCATGCGGTTATCACGACCATAGTTGATAAAACCCTGGGGAGATTTTCCGAAAATGTCTACCTTTTCATTGGTTGCAACGATGGTTTGGGTAAGACTTACCAGACGCCATGTCCCGATTAGCTGCTCATTCGCCTTTGCATGAGTGGATATCGATATGGCAAGCATGCTAGTGAGTACTACAACTGACTTCTTCATGACTATTCTCCGCGCAAAAAAGATCTTGTCTGTTTAACTCAAAATACCCGCAACGTCCCAGCTCAAGCAAGTCCATGGCACTTTGCGCTGGGATTGTTGCCTTGGAAGCAGGTAACATCACCAGCGGCGCGAGATCCATTAGGTCCGGAGCAAAGTACAGCGAACACCATTAAATGACCAATTTGCAATCCATAATATGCTTCAACGCATAGGAAAACTAGATTAATAGGCCTATCTACATGAACTTCCCTATTAAGTATTTCAGCAGGTCTAAACCTTCCATTCCAGGCTTGGCTTCAACTTCAATAATAGCCGGATGAGGCTTCGGAAGAAAGCCGGCTGTAGAACGTACCCCTAGTCATTCTCGCGGTTGGATCTAATTAAATGCAGAAGCCAAGCGTTTTCCTTCAGTCGGCATTAGTAGCGCTTAGAAAAATTACTTGTCTAGGCATGCAGGAATGCTGAACCATCGCAAACCGACCAGTCGATTGACCGAATACCGCGTTTAGTTATTTGCAAATTCGCTCGCTATCTTTTTCCTCAGCCACTTGTTTTCTTCATCCTTGTGAAATCGTTCGTGCCAATGCTGCCTTACATCGAAGTCAGGCAGTGAAAAGGGCAAATCCACGGTCTTTAGCTCCGCGAAGTTGCTGAATGCGTTAGCCAAGCCAATCGGGACGATACCGATCAAATCCGATGCCGCAATAATGAACGGTACGCTAGCGAAATGGGGGGTCGTCAATGCAACTCTGCGAAGGTAGCCCTTTTTTTCAAGCATGCGCTCAACGATTTCCTGGCTTCTGCCTTCAGGCGTTACTACGACGTGCGACTCCTTTAGAAATTGCTGCAGCGTAATTGTTGAGCCAATTCGCGGATGCGACTTGCGCACGACCCCGATGAAAGTATGCGGGAATAGCCGTTGTTGAAAGAACCCAGCTTTCTTCAGATCAGGAAAATAACCAATTGCCAAGTCGACTTCCCCGTTGGCCATCGCGCGTTCAAGGCTTGCGTGGTCCATGATTACTGTCCTGATATTCACCTCGGGTGCATCGACGGCAAGAAACCGCAGAATCCTTGGCATGAACGTCATCTCTGCGATATCGGTCATACAAAGCGTAAAAACTTTTTTGGACTTGATCGGGTCGAACTGGAACTGCTTGAGCACATCACTCTTGATGATTTCAAGCGCACTACGCACCGGCCCGGCCAATTGCAGCGCGCGTGGCGTCGGCTGCATGCCAGTGGACATACGTACAAATAGCGGATCGTCAAACAACTGCCGGAGCTTAGCTAATTCATAGCTCATCGTTGACTGGCTCAGCCCGACGAGTTCCGCCGCCAAGGTGACGCTCTGGGTCTGGAACATGGCGTCGAATACGACCAGCAAGTTTAAGTCAACCTTGCTTATATCCATTGCAACACTTTATCTTAAATCGCAAGAAGAATGCACACAAATGTTCCGCCGATGCCTTGGCATCGCAACCATCGGCAGCGCAGATTTTGCGGACAGAGTCCGGCATTTTCTTTGTCGTTGCGACGGCATTGACTTGACAGCAGGCCGGGTCCGGCCGCCGGCACCGGTATCCAGCACTTCCTCGGTGCTGGCTGCTAAGTAGCAGCGCCCGGTGACGATTTGATGTGGCCTCATCAATGTCGATCACGCCTCGTACAGTTCGCGCGACGATTCGCCTGTAAGGCTTACCGTTTGCAGGTCAATGTCATGCTCTATGGCTGTTTGGATGAACGGCCCGGCGTTCAGCAGGTCGCCGCCGATGCACAGCAACATTCTTTCACAGCCGAAGGTATCGTACAGCGAACGTCCGCGGTCGGAATTAGCCCGGGAAAAGGTGCGATCAAAGCAACCATCAACGTCTGCTATGTGCTGGCTCCCGGCACGGCAGTACATGTAGCAGTTTTGACCATGTCCCCCAATGTTATTATTACCTCCTCTCGAAATAGCCTGCGAGTATTACTCGAGTCAGCAATGCCAGTCCCTCTGCCTAGAGAAATACTGAACCGCCGTCCACCGCAAGCGTCTGCCCGGTGATGAATCCGGCGCCATCGCTGATCAGGAAAGCGAGCGCACCGACCAGGTCTCCCGGCACCTGGTCCCGCTGGATCGAGCGCGCGCCCTTTCTCGCAGTGTCGCCAATTTTGTTATGCAAATCGTTTTGCAGGACGCCGTCGCTGAGCGTAAACCCTGGCGCAATTGCATTGACGGTGATGTTGTCGTTGCCCAGTTCCCTGGCCAGCGCCCGCGTAAAGGCGATGACCGCGCCTTTGCTGGCGACATAGTGCAGCATGTGCGGCGTGCCCTTGATCGCAGTGGTTGAGGCGATATTGATGATCCGCCCGCCGCCTTGGCGCCGCAGCGCCGGCACGGCAGCCTTAGCGCACAGGAAGGGCCCCATCGCATTGATTTGCATGACCGTCATCCACTCGTCTTTCGGAATCTGGTCGAATGGCTTGAGCGATAGATTAGCGAAGACCGCCGCGTTGTTGACCAGCGCATCCAGGCCGCCATACTGCGCGCAGGCGGCCTCTACCATGGCGGCCGCATCCTGCTCACTCGACACATCGACTGCTACGCCGACGGCGGCCAGGCCCTGCGCGCTCAGGCGCGCTGCGGCTTCATCCGCGCCGCGCACGTCGGCGATCACGAGCCGGTGCCCGAGGCGGGCGAGATGTTCTGTGAATGCAAAGCCGATGCCGCTGGCTCCGCCGGTGACGATGATAACCTTTGAGACTTGCGCCATACATTTTCCTTTAGTTCTACGTAATGTCGCCGCATGCCGGCTAAGCGTAACCTCAGCCTGCCTACCTGGCAATCATGCCGCCATCGACCGACACCACGGTGCCGGTCATGTAGCTCGACGCCTTGGATGCCAGTAGCAGCGCGACGCCCTTGATTTCGTCCGGATCCGCCAGCCGGTTCATCGGCGTGTGGGAAGCGAACAGCGAAGCGACTTCTTCATTGGCGAGCCGGCCATTGTTGATATTGGTCAGGAAAGGGCCTGGCGCAATCGCATTGATGCGGATGCCGAACGGCGCGAGTTCGAGCGCCGCCTGACGCACAATCCCAGTCACCGCCGATTTAGCGGCGATGTAGGAGTATCCGATGATGGGCTCCGAGCGCAGCCCACCGATCGAGCCGGTCACAATGATGCTGCCCGAACCCTTGCGCTTCATGTGTGGCACTACGCATTGCAGCGTAGTGAATACGCTGTTGAGATTGATGTCGATGACCCTGTCCCAGTCCGGTCGGCTGGCATTCTCGATGTGGCCGGCCGGTGCGAGAAAGCCCGGACCGATCGATACGCCGGCATTGGCGAACACCACATCGATGCCGCCATGCACCGCCGCCGCCTGGTCAATGGCCTCCTTGAGCCGGGCAGCGTCAGTGACGTCGACCACCACCGCTTCCACCTGCGCGCCGGGAGCCACGTTTTGCGCCAGCCTCTTCGCCTGCTCCCGCAGCCTGGTTTCATTGATGTCTGCCATCACGACCCGTGCGCCGTTCGCCGCCATGACCTCTGCCATGGCCAGTCCGAGTCCATTGGCCGCGCCGGTGATGAAGGCTACAGCGCCGGACACATCAAACAATTGTTGCGCGCGCATGGTGGTTACCGCTTACGCAGTTCGGGCATCACTTCAGCAGCGAATAGCTCGGTATTGCGGCGAGCCAACTCGTCCGGCAAGGTACCGAACTGCAGCATCGACACGAAGGTGCCGAAGCGGGTCTTCTCACGCACCTGCTCGATCTGCTCCAGCACGGACTTGGGCGTTCCAACCACCACCGTGCCCAGGGCGATCAGCTTTTCCAGCGACTGGCGTTCCATGCCGATGCCAGCACGCGCGCCCATCATCTTTTTCATGGACGCTGCGGAGGTATAACCCGGCGGCAGCAGCATTTCCACGGGCAGGGTCAGATAGTCGTTGAACAGCGATTCAAGACCGGCGCGGGCTTCCTCTTTGGCGCGCTCCTCAGTGTCGGCCACATACACGGGCGCAGCCCAGCCAAGCTGGCTCTCGTCGGCTTCATAGCCGTATTTCTTTGTTTGCTCGCGGTACGCGGTCAGATTGCGGATGACCGAGTCGCGTGCGGAGAAGGTGATCAGGAACGGATAGCGGCGCTCAGGAACGGCGGCCCATTCAATGGTTTCGATCGATCCTTGCGACGGAATCCAGATCGGAGGGTGCGGCGTCTGATATACACGGGGCCACAAGTTCACATAATTGAGATTGTAGTGCTCGCCCTCCCAGGGGAACGGCCCGGGCGTAGTCCAGGCCTTGACGATAAGATCATGCGCCTCATGGAAGCGGTCGTGGGAGAAAGCCGGATTCACGCCGGAGGCGTGATATTCGGCGCCGATGCCGCGCACGAATCCGCAGATGATGCGCCCGCGCGACAAGTTGTCGAGCATCGCAAATTCCTCCGCGATGTTGATCGGGTTATTCACCAGCGGCAGCGCGCGTCCCAGAATTGCGATCTTGACCTTCTTGGTGCGCTGGATCAACGCACTGGCGATTAGGTTTGGCGCTGGCATCATGCCGTAAGCGGTTTGATGGTGTTCATTGACGCCAATGCCGTCGAACCCCAGATCTTCCGATTCGGCCAGCAGATTGATGAAGCTTTCGTATTCGTTCGCGCCCTTTTCGGGGTCGTAAAACGTATTGGGCAACACTACCCATGCCGAGCGATGCTTATGCGATTCCGGAATGTCCAGGTGGCGATACGGCATCAGGGAGAAATTCATGATCTTCATGCTGTCACCTGCTTAAGGAAGTTTTTGATCTGCGTCGCCAGGGCATCGCCTTTTTCAGCGGCCGGTAAATGACCGCAATCGGGAATGATAGTCACAGAGGCGGCATTCACTTTCTCGCTCCACATGTCGGCGTAGGCGACCGGAATGATCTTGTCTTCGCGACCCCAGATGATCTGGGTAGGGAGCTTGATCCGGTGCAGCCATTTCTCCAAGTCTGGATTGAACAGGCGCGGCTGCCAAGCCAGCTTGGCAAAGCTGTAGCGGTTCTTGATCATCTCGTCGAGCATGTCCCCGCTAGGCTGCATATTGAGCATTTTGTCCTGCAGCTCCGGGGAATGGAAATGATTCCTGGCCCGCTCCTCGGCATTCCAGATGAACGGATCCCCTATCGGTGTGCCGACAAGCCGCAGCCCGGCGGCCGAGACAAGAGTCAGACTGCGCATCTTTGCCGGATTGCGGATGGCGATTTCCGCTGCGAGCCAGCCCCCCAGCGAATGGCCGACTACATCGAAGCCTTCGGCCGGCGCCAGTTCCTCCATGAAATCGAGATAGAACATCGCCAAGTCAGGCATGTGCTTGATCCACTTCGGGTCATCCGATTTCCCAAAGCCCGGATGGTCCGGCACCCACACTTCGTTGTCTTCCGCTAGCCGATCAAAAAAAGGCAGCCACTCCAGCACACCGCCGGCGCCGTGCAAGAACAGTATCGGGTTGCCTTTCCCGCTCTTGCGCAGATGGATGTCCACGCCTGCGACCGTGACTGCACTCGTCGAGTAATTCATGATTGTTCGCTTTCCTGAAAATGCGTTTTGGGAATCGTTTTCAGCCGGCGGTTGCTAGCGGGCGGCGCAATTGGCCTGCATGCCGCCGGCGCATGCCGTAGACCGGCTCTAGCGACCTTCGGTGACGTTCGTAAATGTATCGATTACCACAGGCACATACCGACCCTCGCGCTTCTCAACCTTGGCCACGTACATGTTTGCCACCGTGTCGCGCGTTTCAGGATCGATGGTCAGGTTGCCGCGCGGGCTCTTGATCTTGATGCCCTTGATTGCTGCCATCGCCTTATCGGGATCGATCTGGCCGTTGAGCTTCTTCGCCGTTTCGTAGATCACGGCCATACCGTCGTATCCGCCGACCGCGATGGCGCCCGGCAGCCGGCCGGCAATTTTTTGATACGCTGCCGTGTAGCGCTTGTTCTCATCATTGTCCAGTGTATCGAAATACTGAACGGTATTGATCAGATATTGCGCGGTGTCGCCGAGTGGACGGATGTATTCATCGGCAAGATCGGTCGATGTCATCAGCTTGACGCCGGCTTGAGGCAAGGCTTTTTCGGTGTACGCTTTCATGAAGGCGATCATCGGATCGCCGGACGGCACGAACAAATAAATCGCATCGGGCGCCGCATCCTTCGCGCGCTGCACAAAGGGACTGTAATCGAGGCTCGCCAAGGCCATCCTGGTGCCGCCGATGATCTTGCCGCCCTGTGCCTCGAAGGTCTTCTTGAATGCCTCTTCGCAATCGATTCCCGATGCGAAGTCCGATACCAAGGTGTACACTTTGCGCACACCGTTCTTGTAGGCCCATTTGGCCATCGTCGCCGACGTCTGTCCATTGCTGTAGGATACACGCGCGATGTAGGGTGATTTGGCGGTCAGCCCAGCAGTTGCGGCAAGCATCACAATCGTGGGCTTCTTGGCAGCCGTGGCAACTGAGGCCACAGCAAGCGCATCGGGTGTGAGTGCGAACCCGGCAAGGAAATCGACCTTATCCCTGGAAGCCAATTCCTGGGCTAGGCGGCGCGCATTGTCGGGAGTGTTGGTCGTATTGTCCCTGACGATGATTTCCACTTTCTTGCCTGCCACGGTATCACCGTAGTTCGCCATGTAAGCGCGCATGGAATTGTAAAAGCCTTGGCCATAAGCACCGTAGTTTCCACTCATCGGCGCAACAAAGCCGATGCGAATCATTTCCTGTGCGGCGGCTGGAATACTAAATGAAAGCGCAAGTGCGGCAATCAGGCTGCCGAACGCACGTCTTGAGTGGTGGATCGTCATCATTGTCTCCTTTTTTTATCAGCCTGCTGTAAGTCATAAACCGGTAAAAGCGCCTGCCTTCCACATCCATGCGCAGCCTTGCGATGTATGCCATTGGCATGCTTTTTGTGCGGCGGAATACCATCGACTCTGCGGCACAGAAGTGGTCAGCAAGTCTGCATGGTTAGAAACTGCTGACAGACCTACAGCAGCACCGTGCTGCCGCACTGCCACATCCAACGATCATTACATCACGATGTACCGATGCGGTCCGCATTGTGCAGACGCGCAAATTGCACCACCTGCCTGCCCACTGTCTCGAGCTGAAATTTTGCGGACAGATCCAGACACGCGCCCGCGTCATCGAACACCTTGGTCGATGTATTGAGCATAGCGCCCAGCGGGGTCGGCCAGCCGCGCAATGAATGTGCTATCGCCCGTAAAGCGGACAGGGTCTGACCTGCTCCCTGCCACCCGGCGGCGCAGGAAATCAGTCCTACAGCGCAACCGTCGAAATAGACACGTTCGTCTGAAGACAGGTCTTCCGTATAGTCGAGCGCATTCTTGACCAATCCCGATATCGAGCCGTGATAGGAAGGCGATGCGATGATCAAGCCATCGCAGCGGCGAAACAGATCCACCAGTCTGGCCGCTTCCGAAGACCGGTCTTTTTTTTCAGGGGCGTACATCGGCAGATCAAGGGCTGGACCAGCAACGGCAATTACCTGGGCGCCTTCTGCCTGCGCGGCGCGTAGGCTCACCATCAGCGCCTTTTCAGAAGAGGATCCGGCACGCGTGGTGCCGCCTATCCCAACGATCAAAGGAAACGATTCTGCAGGCATGGCTTTCACCTTATTCCAATAGGAATTCTTTAGTCAGCTTGGCGGGGGCTAGGCGGAGTAGGAGCTTCGAAATGCTGCACTTCGCATACGGCTATTGTCAGGCCGCCTTCCAGCAAGGGCTGAATGCTTGGCATAAACACCTTATCGAAGTAATCCGAGCTCTCCCACGACTGAAGCGTCTCAAGGCTGTCCCAGACGCTTACCACATAGCCCGCATCTGGATGATTGACATCGCGGGAGAGCAACCGCCATTTGAGCCCTGGTGCAGGTTTCATCGAATTCTTGTATAGCGTTTCATATTCGGTCCAACGTCCTGGGCGCACCTTGAACCATGCCATTCTCATATACATCACTAATCTCCTGTAGCGGCCTAGCCTCGGCCTGAAAAGCAACCGTGAACAGGCATGGAATCAGTAACCTTTCCCTTAGCCTCTGAGCTGTGCGCTATACGAGTTGCAGACTCTATAACGCTGCTGCCGATTGATCAATCAAAGTTCTTCCATTGAGCGAATCGAAATTTTCGATAGAGTTATGAGATTTCTTTTGCGAAATCATTGGAAATTTTCTATTTATTTAAAGAATGCTCTAACGAAAGGCGGGCTGCCCGGTTCGTCGGTTACCAGATCACCTTTCACAACTACCGCAAGGGGTCCGAGCGCCTGCTTTTGTGACACGTCTAACCGTTAATCGTAGAACTCCACGACACGAGGGCACGGCAGTCCGGAAGACGACTATAGGCGGTGTTCGAACCCTTTAATCATCTATGGGATCACATAACAAGGCAACTGGCAGCATTGGTTTGAGCTTAGCTATAGCGAAGAAAGCGGTTAGAGGTCGTTTGAGAATCAATTTTTGTCGAAGAGCCGTTTAAGACGAAGGCCGCCTGTGGCGACATAAATCATTTGGCGAGAGACATCGAGGCGTTGCTCATAGTCGCGTACCAGGCGGCGCAACCGCATCATCCAGCCAAAGGTGCGCTCGACGACCCAGCGTCGTGGCAGCGGCACAAAGGTGTGCTGGTCCTGTATCTTGCGAACGACTTCGACGATGAAGTTCAGGAACGCTGCCTTGTCCAGCAAGGTCCGCCGGTCATAGGCGCTGTCGGCAAACAGCTGCTTAAGCTAGTGCCATCGCTGTTTGAGGGCATCCAGCACCTTCTGCGCGCCGGCGGAATCGGAAATGCTCACTGCGGTGAGATTGAGCATCAGCAGCCGGCCATCGGTATCGACAGCGATATGGCGTTTGCGGCCAGTGATCTTCTTGTTGGCGTCATAGCCGCGCTCGCATGCAGCCGGGGCCTTGATGGTCTGGCTGTCCAATACGCCGGCTCTGGGCTGCGGGGCGCGCTCACGAAGCTGACGATCCATCATCAAGGCAATGTCGTGGATGATGCGGAATAGCAGACGACGCACGAAGCGTCGGAACCACTAGTACACCGTCTGCCAAGGTGGAAAATCGCGTGGCAACATGCGCCACTCGCACCTCTAGCGCACCAGATACCGAATCGCATTGATGACTTCGCGCAGGCTGACGCCGCGTGGACGGCCTATGCGGGATGCTGCAGGCATCAACGGTGCATATGCAGGGCGAATTTGAGATAAACAAAATCATAGGATGACAATCCATATTTTTTAGCGAGGCCCAGCGTCTCACCAGCGCATGATAATGGGTTTGCGTATCAGGCTCGATATCCAGCTCGCCGAGCAGGGCGATAAATTGGCTCGCGTCGCGGTCATTTTTAGTAACCAACACATTGCGATTGAGTTGTCGGGAAAGGGTTTTATTAATCTCCTCCTTCTTCGATAGTGCTATCGATGTCCACGGCAACGATGGGGGTTGCTACATCGCTTCAAGCGGTTGTCGGGCCGCTTGTCTCGAAGGCTCGTGCTTTCACTGCGGTTGCGTTGTTACAAGCACTGCAATCGGTTCGCCGTGATGGGTGATCAGGTAGTGTTCGCTCTTCCTGACATCTTGTATGACTTCAAACCAATGGATCCGGGCTTCGTATATCCCTATAATTCTGGCCATGGATTTCCCCGCATGACTAAGTTGTCATTAATCTGGCCGAAAAGTTTTTTTGGCTAGTGTCTTTTCTTTTGCACGGAGTTGCTGGCTCAGTCTCTCTAGATGACGTGTCATTTCCAATACTGCGCCGTCCACATTGCGAGCGCGCAAGTGCTTGAGGATTAAGCGCCTCACTTCGATAACATCAGTGCGCGGTGTAGGGCTGATCCGGTCCAGTAGCTGCCGGACGATTTCGGAAAGTGAATCAATCAGCATCACCATGACTTCATTGTGCGTCGCGCGCGCGATTAGGCTGTAAAAATTGATGATGTAAGTCGAGCGTCCTTTAAGGTCGCCACTGTAGGTCAGCTGCTCGACAAGGTCAATGTCGCGCTCGATCGCATCGAGGTCGATGCTGGTGGCCCTCGCGCAGGCCAGTCTCAGCGCGTCGTTCATCAATAGAATGCGTGTCTCGGTGAGACTTTCGGTGGAGATGCGACCCAGCAGTACCATGTCATACACAGCTTGCGTGATGATTCCGGGATCGCCATGCCGGATGAACGCGCCACCGCCGATGCCGCGTTGGCACGCGATCACGCCGGCCACTTCCAGGCTGCGCAAAGCTTCGCGCACGGCGTTGCGCGACACGCCGAGTTGTTCCGCCAGCTCTCGCTCAGCCGGCAGGCGGTCACCTGGCTTCAGCCGTCCTTCCTGCATCTCGATGCGAATTTGCAGACAAATGTCTTCGAACGTGCGCCGCGGTTTTCCCGCGGTACGCGCGGCCTTCAGCGTTGCTGGCGCTGTGGGTGATGCGGCTTCCGCCGGGGAAGGCAGCTTGCTGGCGGTCGGTTTGCTGCGAACTGAATCCATATTCATCTCGTCAGTAAAAAGGCTTCTCATGCTTTTACAGAGAATCTGGCATTCGTGAAAAACCGGGCGATAAAGACAGGGGCAGACTGCGGCTGTATTTTAGCTTGCAACAGCCGGAGCCAGGTGGCTTAACCTCCTACCTTTTGTAAGCTGCTTTTGGGCCTATTGACTTGGGGACGTGGTGTGACTAGCATAAAGGTAGGACCTTTTGAGTCGGTGTAAAACTCCAGCTTCGCCTGCAGCAGTATCCTTCAATCGGCAGTATCTTGACGAGAGCGCGATATGTCTGAAACGCATGGCAGTCAGTTGAACGACGCCGACACACGGCGAGAACTCGATCGGGAACTGGGACTATTCCATAGTCGTATCCACCAGCCGGATGATCCTCCCCTGTTCACCCGGGAACCGCAGTCGCAAATGCAGGCGCTGCACTGGCGCTGGTCTGACCTGTCGGTATTGCTGAAGCGGATCGGCGAGGGGGTGAAGATGCAGGCTAGCGGCAATCGGCGCACGCTTCGCCTCACCAATCCCGGCCTGCCGTATGGTACAACCCCCACACTGTGGGCGTCGATCCAGGTCATCCTTCCCGGTGAGATTGCGGGCGCGCACCGGCATGCGGCAACCGCGCTACGTTTCATCATGCGGGGCAACGGCGCCTGGACCACGGTCGACGGTGAACAGTACCCGATGAACGAGGGTGACTTCGTAATCACGCCGAGCTGGACCTGGCACGATCACATTCATCGCGGCGATGCGCCGATGATCTGGCTTGATGTCCTCGATATTTCGCTGGTACGACACATGCATGCGACGTTTTTCGAGGGCTCGCCCGTTGAGCTGCAACCGGTGTCGGACTATCCAAGGCGCTCGCTGCAGCAGTTCGGGAGCGGCGTGATGAGCCCGGTGCACGCGCAACATCACAATGCGGTCAACCCATTGCTCGCCTATCCGGCCGCGCAGGCACAGGCGGCGCTCGCTGCGGCTGCCGAACTACCTCCTGATCCGTACGATGACACCCTTCTCGAATACCGCAATCCGGTGACTGGAGGGGCGGCGCTGACCACCATCGGCACGAGGTTGCAATGGCTGCGACCGAAGCATATCTGCCTGCCGCAGCGCCACACCGGGAGCTTGGTGTACTACGTAATCAATGGCAGCGGCAGCAGCACGGTCGGCGACCGCAAATTTGAATGGAACGAAGGCGACTTCATTGCAATTCCGCCGTGGACCTATTACGCGCATTGCAATGACGGCGACAGGCCGGCGCGCCTCCTCCAGGTGAACGATATCCCTGCCTTGCAGGCACTTGGCCTGTACCGCGAAGAACGTATTCCGCGATAGTAGCGCGGTTCGTCCCAGATCTCTTGTAAACCGAGCATCCATTGCCATGAAAATTGCCGTATTTGATGACTACCGCGTCGGACTGGTCGAGGGCGACCAGATCTATGACGTAACTTCCGCGCTTCCTGATGCGTCCGGAATTTGGCCGCCGGTGTTCATGAATCGCGCAATTGCCAATTGGGAGACGGTCGCCCCGCGCCTGCGGGAAGCACGCCGCAGCGCGCGGGTGCTGCCCCTGGCTGCGGTGCGACTGTTGCCGCCGAATCCTTGCCCGGTGCACGTTTTGGCCGCGCCGGCGAACTATGCTAAGCATATCGCGGAGATGGGTACGATGGCCGTCACGAAAAAGGGACGTACGGCGCGTGAGCAGGGCTTGTTCATGAAGGCAAGCGGTTCGCTAACCGGACCTGCGCGCGGCATCGAGCTTCCACGCGGTTCGAGGCGTCGCTTTGATCACGAATCAGAACTTGCGGTCGTGATTGGCAAAACCGCGCGCAATGTGCCTCGAGAGCGGGCGCTCGATCATGTATTCGGCTATAGCTGCCTGATCGACGTAACGATGCGCATCGTGAAGGACCTTGCCGAAGAAGAGCGCGTGATGCGCAAATCTTTTGAAACCTTTACTCCACTCGGTCCGTGGATCGTTACCGCCGACGAAGTGGGCGATCCGCAAAAGCTGCGCAACCAGTTGTTCGTGAACGGCGAATGCCGACAAGACGCGAACACTGCCGACATGATCGTCGATGTGGCGGAATTAATCGAACTGGCCTCGTCCGTGATGACGCTGTACCCGGGTGACGTAATTGCCAGTGGAACGCCGCAAGGAATAGGCCCGATCCGGGCGCAGGACACAGTAACGATACGTATCGAAAAGGTGGGTGAGATGACGGTGAACGTGCGCGAAACAGACGCCGTGCCGCCGGTTCTGTTCGAGGTGGCGCAGGAGTAAGCGATGACGGCAACAGGGACACAGAACAGCGATGTGCCGGTACTGATTGTGGGCGCCGGTCCGGTCGGCCTTGCGCTTGCGGGCGACCTCGGCTGGCGTGGCATCCGCACGATGCTGGTCGAAAAATCCGATGGTGAGATCCGTCAGGCAAAAATGGACATGGTCGGCATCCGCTCGATGGAGTATTGCCGTCGCTGGGGTATCGTGCCGTGGGTCGAAAGCGCTGGCTACAACCGTGACTATCCGCAGGATTGCGCTTGGGTGACCAACCTGAATAGCCACGAATTTGGACGAGAATTCTTCCCCGCGCCGCGCGCGGAGAAGTCTCCGCCGCAGAGTCCGCAGAAGCGCGAGAGGTGTCCGCAGAACTTTTTCGACCCGGTCCTGCGCCGATTTGCGGAGCGATCCGGATTGTGTTCGCTACGTTACGAAACTGAGTTGATCGGTTTCATCGAACACGAGGACAAGGTGGTGGCTACGCTGCGGGACTCGCGTAGCGGGAAAGAGGAGACAGTCGTTGCCTCCTACATGGTAGGCACCGACGGCGGCGCCAGCACCGTGCGGCGCAGACTCGATATCCCGATGGATGGGCCCGAGGCGCTCACCTATACGACCAACATAATTTTCCGCTGTGACGGTCTGGAAAAGCTGCACCGGATGAGGCCGGCTTACCGCTATATTTTTATCGGGCTGGAGGGTACTTGGGCAACGCTGGTCGCAATCAATGGCCGAGATCAGTGGCGTTTTTCTTTGGTTGGCGATAGCGAAAGGCGAGCGTACACAGACGAGGAACTGAGTGCGGCCATCGTGCGCGCGGTCGGGCGGGAATTCAACTTCGAGATTCTTTCGATCCTACCGTGGGTGCGGCGCCAGCAGGTCGCGCGCCGCTATGGCACTAAGCGGGTGTTTATCGCCGGCGATGCCGCGCATCTCACGTCGCCGACTGGCGGGTTTGGGATGAACACCGGCATCCAGGATGCGGTGAACTTGTCATGGAAACTGGCTGCGAAGATCGAAGGGTGGGGCGGCGAGCATCTGTTGCGCTCATACGAAGCCGAACAGCGGCCGGTAGGCCTGCGCAACGTGGCCGAAGCCACTGACAACCTTAAGCGGATGCTAAATCCGCGCGTGGCGCAGCCACCCAAGGAGCTTTTCGAGAATTCGCCTGAAGGCGATCGTGCGCGCAAGGAGTTCGGCGACCGCTATACCGAGACGATGAGACGTGAATGGTTCAGCATTGGTATCCATCTCGGGTACATGTACGAACATTCTCCAATCATCGTGCCCGACGGTACACCGCAGCCGCCGGATACCGTGCAGACCTATCAGCCCACCGCACGGCCGGGATCACGTGCGCCGCACGTGTGGCTTGCGGAGGGAAAGTCGACGCTGGACCTGTTCGGTCGTGAGTTTGTGCTATTGCGCTTCGGCCAGGACGCGCCATCCGGTAAAGGGTTTGTGACGGCGGCCCAAAAACGGGGAGTGCCGCTCCGGGTGGAGACCATCCTTGACCCCGGCGCGGGGGACGTCTACGAGCGTCGGCTGGTGCTGGTGCGGCCGGATGGGCAGAGTGCGTGGCGGGGCGACCAGGAACCGGACGACGTATTGCAGGTGATCGACGTGGTCCGGGGTTCGGCCAGTGACAACGTCCTGCCAGTAGCGAATACGGGTCGAACTGTGAGTTAGAAGCGTCCTTTCCCTTGTTGGCGAGGCAGCGTCATCGGGCTAGGGCGTCGCCTCCCGCATCCTGTCATCCAGACCCAGGATTCCCCCGAGACGGGATGGGAATTCCCTGTTTCATCAACTCCCGCGCCACTGCGACGGGAACGATATTGCTGCCAGCCACGAAGCACGGAATGATCGCCACCCATCAATTTTTTCTTCTTTGGGCGGAATACCAAGAACGGCCCTATTGACTTCGAGCTGGTACTGTTCCTATACTGATCCTACCAGTTTGGAAATACCACTAAAAGGGCCGACATGCTTTCGAATGAAGACAACGAATTGCTGGTACGCGTGGGTCCCGGCACGCCGATGGGGCAGCTGATGCGGCTGTACTGGATTCCCTTCCTACCGTCGAGCGACCTCGCAGTCGATGGCCAGCCGCAGCGGGTGCGTCTGCTGGGCGAGGACTTGGTCGCATTCCGCGACAGCGAAGGCCGCATCGGCTTGGTCGATCATGCTTGTCCTCACCGTGGCGCGCCACTGATCTTTGGGCGTAACGAAGGTTGCGGATTGCGTTGCGTGTATCACGGGTGGAAATTTGGTGTCGACGGCAAGCTAATGGATACCCCCACCGAGCCCGCGGAAAGCCGGCTCAAAGACCGCACCCGGATCAAGAGCTATGTCTGCCAGGAGCGCAACGGAGTTGCGTGGACCTATATGGGGCCGGACCAGGATGCGCCGCCGCCGTTGCCGAACATCGAATGGAACATGGTACCCCCGGAAAACGCGTACGTCAGCTTTCGCGTTCAGGAATGCAATTGGCTACAGGCGCTGGAGGGCGAAATCGATTCGGCGCACGCCGCGATCCTGCACGGCCGCGTCGACACGGGCGGCAACATCAACCAATGGAAACAGGCGGCCGATCTGGCGCCGAAGTTCGAAGTCTTGCCACACGACGGCGGCCTGCACATTGCTTCGCTGCGCCAGCTGGGCGAGGACAAGCGTTACGTGCGGGTGAACCAGTTCCTCATGCCATTCTGGACCTTCGTGCCCCCGTTTTCCGGTTTCCCGGAACTGAGCGGCCATGCCTGGGTGCCGATCGACGACGAGCATTCGCTTTGCGTCATGTTTTCCTACGATCCGGTACGCCCGCTGCCGGAAAAGACGCGCAAGCTTTTTGATCAGGGCCACGCAGGCCGCGAGACTGCGCACCCGTCGCTGGACTCGTTTGAGACACGGGCGGTCAGCGTGCCTTATCACCGTTACTGGAGTAAGTACAACCGGGCAAACGCCTACGGTTTCGACTACGACGCGCAGGTAAGGAAATACAACTCAGGCATGCCCGGCTTATGGATCCAGGACGCGGCTTGTCAGTCTGGCGTGATGCCGATCTACGACCGTTCGGCGGAACACCTCGGCACCAGCGATACCGGCATTGCGATGACACGCCGCATGTTACTTGAAAAGGTGCGCAAGCTGGCGGTCAACCAGCAGCGCCCGGCGCGGTGCGACGATCCCGACGCCTGGATGGTGCGCGCAGTCTCTCTGACGCTCCCGACGACGGGCTCCTGGAAGGATGATGGCAGCGAATTCATGAAGGCGCGTCTCGGTAGCGATCTGGGCTATACGCCTTAAGCGCAGTTCAGACATTTTGATCTCACTTCTCACAATGGCCATACCCGCCTCAAGCCCTGTACCCGGCGCTACACAGCTGGAGGTCTGTCTGCGCCAAGTCCGCCTGGAGGCGGACGGCATCGTTTCCTATGAGCTCGTTGCTGCAAACGGCGAAACACTGCCCGCGTTCAGCGCGGGCGCGCACATCGACCTTCATCTCCCGGGCGGCATGGTGCGTAGTTATTCCTTGGTGAACGATCCCGCTGAGACCCATCGCTACGTGGTCGCGGTCCACCGCGTACCCGATGGACGCGGCGGCTCGGCGTGGATGCATGGCGTGCCGCGCGTCGGTGACTATTTGCGCATTAGTGCGCCGAAAAACGACTTTCCGCTCGCGGAAGATGCACCAATGTCGATCCTAATCGCCGGCGGCATTGGGATTACGCCCCTGCTTGCCATGGCGCGCCGGCTGAGCGCGCTCGGCCGGCCATGGCGGCTGCATTATTCAGCGCGCTCCCCTCGGCATGCGGCCTTTCTCGACGAATTACAGGAGCTCGTCCTGCAAGGGGGAGAACTGGACCTGCGGTTCAACTCCACGGGCGTGCCCAGGCTGGATCTCGCGAGGCTTGTCGAAGACGCGCCGGCGAACGCGCATTTGTATTGCTGCGGACCACGACCGATGATCGAGGATTTCCTTGCTGCTTCCAAAGCACGGCCGCAAGCCACGGTGCACCATGAGCGTTTCGCCGCGGGCAGTGAGGCAGCGACCGCCGGCGGTTTCGACGTGGTGCTGCAGCACAGCGGGCAACGGCTGCATGTGCCGCCTGGAAAAACCATACTCGACACACTGCTTGACAACGATATTCCGGCACAGTATTCCTGCTCGGCGGGCATTTGCGGCACCTGCAGAACTGGGGTCATCGCAGGCGAGCCCGATCATCGGGACGATTACCTGACCGACGAGGAGAAGCGGGAAAATCGCAGCATTATGATTTGCTGTTCCGGTTCCCGATCTAAGACGCTTGTACTTGATCTCTAGGAAAGAAGAATGACAAGTGAAACAAGCGAGCATAGCAAAACAAAGACAGCGAACGGAACGCACGGCAACGCCGTGATTATGGGCATCCTCGGGTATCTGCAGGAGCGGCGGCTGCAACCTGGCGACAAGCTGCCTTCCGAACGTGATTTCGCCGAGCGCCTCGGCGTGGGGCGAAACGCGGTGCGCGAGGCGCTGGCTACGCTGGTGACGCTACGGATGGTGGAGTCGCGGCCCAACTCCGGCATTTACATGCGCCACATCGCGCGGGAAAGCAGTTTCGAAGCGCTCGTGATGCTGACGGGAATGGGAGAGGTACCTACGGTCACCGAGGTGGCCGAAACGATGGAAGTGCGTGCCCATCTTGAGGTACTCGCAATCACTCTGGCTTGTGAACGTCGTACGGAAGCGGACATTGCGAGGCTCGAAGCGGTGCTGAGCGAGACGGAGCAAGTACTGGATCTGGGCGGCAACATTTCGGAGATGGACACCGAATTTCATATCGCGATGGTTGACGCCGCACACAATTCGATTCTAGTGCGCGTGCTGAATGCGTTCTATCAGCTCACCGCCGAACGGCGCGTGGTGATGTTTGCGAACCGGGAGCAGGGCGAGGCCTCGGCCAAGGAACACAGGCGTCTGGTTGAATACGTGAAGCACAAGGATTCCGCGAAAGCCGCGAAACTGATTCTGGCCCACATGAATCGCGCAAGGCAATACTGGAAAACCGTACTTGAGTAGCTTGCTGTTTTCGATGCAGCGGGCCGTGCCCGTCTCGTATTGAAATAGCGTTGAGAGCCGCCGGCGAGAGCGGCAGAAATCAATCTTCCACCCAACAGGAGACAAGATGCGCCATTTTTCCGTTTCTCGTGGCCTTGCGATCAGCCTGGCCTGTCTCGCGTTCGCCGGTTCTGCGGCCGCGGATTCCTTTCCGTCCCAGCCCATCCACATCATCGTGCCGTACGAAGCCGGCGGAAGCACTGACCAGCTGGCTCGCATCATCCAGCAGCCGGTGAGCGAAGCGCTTGGCAAGCCGGTGATTATTGAGAACAAGCCTGGCGCCGGTGGCACGATCGGCATCGAATTGGTCGTTAGGGCCAAGCCGGATGGTTATACGCTGGTCTTTGGCAATACCGGCCCGAACGCGATTGTCGACTTCATGCGCAAGGTGCCGTATGACCCGGTGAAAGACCTGCAGCCAATTTCCGACGTCGCGATCGCGCCGATGATCCTCACGGTACGGTCCGATCTGCCAGTCAACAGCGTGAAGGAGTTCATCGATTACGCGAAACAACATGGCCAAAGCATGAACTTCGGTTCGGTTGGAAACGGTTCTCTGTCACATCTCAGCGGCGAATACTTCAATACGATGGCCGGTACCCACCTACTGCATATTCCATACAAGGGCGGAGCACCGGTGATGACCGCGTTCATGTCCGGTGACCTGCAGGCGGCCTTCGTCACCGGGCTCGATGGCGCAACGATGCTGCAGACCGGCAAGGTAAAGTACATCGGCGTGGGAAGTAAGAAACCGACCGAGGTGGTGCCGGGCGTGCCGCCAATCGCGAAGGACATTCCGGGTTTCAAAAGCGCGGCTTGGTTTGGCGTACTCGGGCCGAAAGGCCTGCCGAAAGACGTGGTGGACAAGCTGAACAAGGCGGTCGTGTCCGCGGTGAACAAGCCAGAGGTGCGCCAGAAACTGCTCGACCGCAAGGTTGAGCCCGATCCTGGCACGCCGGAACAGCTTGCTGACTTAATCAAGGAAGACCGGGCGCAGTGGGGCCCGGTGGTCAAGCAAGCCGACATTCACATGTAACCAGGAATATAAGCGTATGGCTAATAATGCTTCACCATTGTCGGATCTGGCAAGTGAGTTTCCCCTGCCCACATCCCGCCCCTCGGGCGCGCCTAAAGCTCTCGAAGGCATTCGGGTTGTCGACTTCACCCATTTCATCGCGGGGCCGCTTGCCACGATGATGCTGGCCGACATGGGGGCCGACGTCATCAAAATCGAGGCGGTTGGGCGTGGCGATGAGTTCCGCTACTATCCGCCGGGCCATCCAGACGACAAGACACTGGGCGCGCCTTATCTCTGGGCTAACCGGAACAAGCGCAGCATCGCGCTTGATCTAAAATCCCCCGAGGGCCTGAAGGTCGCGCTCGAACTGATCGCAAGCGCCGATGTGGTCGCGGAGAACTTCTCCACCGGCGTGATGGAGCGCCTCGGACTCGGTTATGAGACTTGCAAGGCGCTGAACCCAAAGCTTATCTACTGCTCGGTGTCGGCCTACGGGCGTGAAGGCTCGTTCGCAGACCGGCTCGGGTTCGATCCGATCGCACAGGCAGAGAGTGGCTTCGTGTCGATGAACGGCTACGCCGATCGCATGGGCGTGCGTGCGTTATCGCCGGTCATGGATATCAGCACCGCAATGATGGCCTGCAACGCGATGCTGGGCGCCCTGTTCGCACGAGAACGGACCGGCGAAGGGCAGTCAGTCGAGATCGCGCTATTCGACAACGCCATGCTGATGACAGGTTATGCGACGATGCAGCAACTGTTCACCGGCACCGAACCACAACGGCACGGTAATACCAGCCCTGACACTTGCCCGTCGGGCGTGTTCCAGGCTGCTGACAAACCCTTCTACATCAACTGCGGCAACGACAAGATCTTCCAGCGCTTGGCTGCCCGAGTGCTGGAACGGCCCGATCTCGCGAATGACCCGGTGCTGGCGGATCGTAATGGCCGCATGGGCCGACGTGAGGAATTGTTTAGTATTCTTAACGACGCATTCGAGCAGCAGCCGTGGTCATACTGGCAGCCGCGCATGCGTGAAGCATCGATTCCCTGCGGCGAGGTGCGCACCGTCGGAGAGGCGCTGCGCTCGAAAGAAGCGCGCGAACGCGGCATCGTCAGCCGTATCCGGCACTCAACCCTTGGCTGGTTGCCAAACATCTCGCTGCCGATACGTTATTCGCGCACGCCGGTCGTCGATCCCAAACCGGCGCCACTGATCGGCGAGCACACGCTGGAGATTCTACGCGACACTCTAGGATACGACGTGGACCGCGTTGAGCAGTTGCTCCAAGCCGGCGTAGCGTGTGTCGACCCCGGCAAGCTAACTACATCGGCCGCTGCAAAGGCGCAAAAGGAATGACAACAGCGAACAGTTTGCGTGGCCGTGCAGCCGTGGTCGGCATCGGCGAATCCACCTATTACAAGCATAGTCAGTCGCCCGACGCTGAATTCAAGCTGGTGCTGAAGGCGATTCTCGCAGCTTGCGCGGATGCCGGCATTGATCCGCGTGACATCGACGGTTTTTCATCGTTCGGTAACGATCGCAGCGATCCGTCGCGTCTAGCCGCCGCTTTTGGCACGCGCCAGCTGCGCTCGACGACGATGCAGTGGGGCGGCGGCGGGGGAGGCTGTTGTGCGGCAGTTGCCAACGGCGCCGCTGCGATTGCGGCAGGACTCGCCGAGTGCGTGGTGGTTTTTCGTGGACTGGCCCAGGGACAGCACGGCCGTTTCGGCCAGGCCGCGGCAAGCGACACGATCTCGGGCGATATGGCTTACCAAATGCCGTACGGTGTACTTGCGCCACCGCAGAAATTCGCAATGAAGGTGCGCCGCTACATGTACGAGCACGGCATCCGGCAGGAAGCGCTGCGCGCGATTGCGCTTGCGTCCTACCATCATGCGCAGTCGAATCCACGCGCGCTGATGCGCGGCAAGCCTCTCGATACGAGAAGCTACGACGAATCACGCTGGATCGTCGAACCCTTCCATCTGTTCGACTGTTGCATGGAAAACGACGGCGCTGCCGCATTGTTGCTGGTTTCCGCAGAGAGGGCGAAAGACTTCCCATGCAAGCCGACCTACCTGCTGGGAGCCGCCACGGGCTCTGACCATCGGGTCGCCGCTGCTCCCCACAACGCCCCGCTGTACGCAAGCGCAAGTTTCACCACGGTTGCTCCTGACCTGTACAGGATGTCGGGATTGCAAGCCGGCGACGTCGGGGTAGTGCAAAGCTATGAGAACTTCACAGGCGGCGTGCTGATGGCGCTGGCCGAACACGGGTTTTACAAGCCGGAAGAGGCAAATGAATTTCTGACGATGGAAAACCTAATCGCGCCGAACGGGCGGCTGCCGCTCAACACCAGTGGCGGCAATTTGGCCGAATGCTACATGCACGGCTTTGAACTAGTGCTGGAGGCCGTGCGCCAGGTGCGCGGCACATCAACGAACCAAGCTGCGCGCAGCGATGTTGCGCTTGTAATCGGCGGACCGATGGTGACACCGGTGAGTAGCTTGCTGTTTGGATCGGAGGCGGCGCAGTGAGTGCAGATTTTTATCTTCCCGAGGGTTTGCCGGTCCCCGTGCCGGAGGCGGATGGTTTATCAGCGCCATATTGGGACGGCTTACGCAACGGTAAACTTCTCGCGCAGCGGTGCGATCACTGCGGAACCTGGCAGTTTGGAGCCGAGTGGATCTGTCATCGCTGCCACGAGTTCGATCCCTCGTGGACACAGGTCGACGCGAAAGGGTTAATTTACAGTTGGGAGCGTGTTTGGCATCCATCGCATCCCTGCCTGCGCGGGCGCGGCCCGTATTTAGTGGTATTGGTCGAACTACCGCACGCCGGAGGTATTCGAATGCTGGGCAACCTGCTCGGCGACCCGATGCAGGATGTACGGATTGGAACCGCGGTCGAAGGCGTGTTCGAACACCATCCGAATGCAAATCCACCCTACAGCCTAATGCAATGGAAAATCGTAAGCCAAGCCGATCCGCAGGCCCTCTAGCAGGCTTGCGCGTGGTCGAATTCGCCGGCCTCGGACCCGCGCCATTTGCCTGCATGCTGCTATCCGATATGGGGGCCGACGTGGTTACCATCGAGCGGACTGGCAAGGAGATTGGTGACTCCACTGACTTCATTGCGCGCGGCCGCACCGTCGTCATTGCCGACCTGAAGAATGCGAACAGTCGGGATGAAGTGTTAATGCTTTTAGACGAAGCCGACGTGCTAATCGAGGGCTTCCGGCCAGGTGTAATGGAAAGCTTGGGCCTCGGACCGGATGTGCTTGCGCAGCGCAATCCCGGTCTAATTTACGGTCGTATCACCGGTTGGGGGCAGACCGGGCCACTGTCCCATAGCGCGGGACACGATGTGAACTACATTGCACTGACGGGTGTACTTGCCGCGATCGGCCCGGGCGACGGTCCGCCGTCGATACCGCTGAACCTGATCGGGGATTACGCGGGTGGAAGCATGTACCTCGTGGCGGGTATCCTGGCGGCGTTGTACGAACGGCAGAGTTCGGGCAGGGGGCAGGTCATCGATGCCGCAATCACCGATGGAACGATTTCGCTGATGAGCCTTTTCGCCTCGTTTGCCCTGCGCGGGAGATTCACCGAACGCCGTGGCGCCAACATGCTCGATGGCGGTACACCATACTACAGCACGTACAGGACGGCTGACGGCCAGTATGTGTCGATCGGCGCACTCGAACCAAAGTTTTTCGCTGAATTATGTGAGCGCGTCGGGGTGAGTCCCGAACTGCGCGCCTGCCAGTTTGACCAGACGCGCTGGCCGCAATTGCGCGACGAGTTCGCGCGCCTCTTTGCGATGCGAACCCGCGACGAATGGGCTGCGCTGCTTGAATACACCGATGCCTGCTTCGCACCGGTTCT
This sequence comes from Noviherbaspirillum pedocola, assembly GCF_016632335.1. Classification (GTDB taxonomy): domain Bacteria; phylum Pseudomonadota; class Gammaproteobacteria; order Burkholderiales; family Burkholderiaceae_D; genus Noviherbaspirillum_A; species Noviherbaspirillum_A pedocola. The sequence continues at coordinate 149,439 of NZ_JAEPBG010000011.1, read as the reverse complement.
CACACTTAGCGAGGCGATGCGTCATCCGCATAATGTCGAACGCGGTGCATTTGTTGAGGTCGCCGGCGTCCGCCAGCCGGCACCTGTGCCGAAATTTTCGAGGACACCGGCTGCGGTGCAGGGTCAGGCTCCAAACGAAGCCTCGCTGCTGGCCGAAGTATTAGCGTCCTGGCGCTCTCAAATTGCATGAGCGAATGGCTAAGCATGCGAATCGGAGGCAGCCATTTCCAGAAAAGTCGATATGCTTTGCATTTGTCGAGCGTGGGCGATGAAGAGAACTGCCCTGCAACAACCCCGGCTACGAACCTGCGCCGGCAGAAAAATCGAGGAAGTATCGCGGACGTCCTTCAATGGCGGCCGACCATGCCTATGACAGGAGACATGCCGATGAACAGTAACTCTTCCACCCAGCGCCGCTCCGGCAGCAAGGACATCGCGGGCGGCGTCCTGATGCTCGGGCTCGGGCTGGGCGCAATCTACACGGGCCTGGGCTATCAGGTCGGCACGCTGACGCGCATGGGACCGGGCTACTTTCCGGTGGCCGTGGGCGCGGTGCTGGCTACGATGGGCCTGATCATCGCGCTAGCCGGCCTGCGCGCGCAGTCGCAGTACCGGCGTAAACCGGCCGCCGGCGCGGCGCTACCGCAGGCTAGGGGCCAGTCCCCGGAATGGCGTGGCTGGAGCTGCATCGTGCTGTCCGCCGTAGCCTTCATCGTGCTGGGCCGCTGGGGCGGCCTGGCGCCGGCCACTTTCGCCGTGACCTTCATCGCCGCACTCGGCGACCGGCAGAACACCATCAAGAGCGCGCTGCTGCTCGCGCTGGCCATGGTCGCCGTCGCCGTCATCGTGTTTTCCTGGGCGCTGCAGATGCAGTTCCCGCTGTTTCGCTGGGGCTGAACCATGGAACAATCACTCATCGACCTGTGGCACGGCTTTGGCGTGGCGCTTACGCCGCATAACCTGATGTGGTCCTTCTTCGGCGTCTTGGTTGGCAACCTGATTGGCGTGCTGCCCGGCATGGGTGCGCTGTCGGCCATCTCGATGTTGCTGCCGCTGACCTATACGCTGCACCCGGTGCCGGCGATCCTGATGCTGGCCGGCATCTTCTACGGATCGCAGTACGGCGGCGCCATTGGCGCGATTCTGCTGAACCTGCCGTGCCATCCGCCGCATGCGGTCACCTGCCTGGACGGCTATCCGCTGACGAAGAAGGGCAAGGGCGGCACGGCGCTGGGCATCACGATGATCGCGTCCTTCTTCGCCGCCTCGGTTGGCATCCTGGTGATGATCTTCGCCTCGCCGCTGCTGGTGAAGGTGGCGTTCAAGTTTGGCCCCGCCGAGCTGTTCTCGATCATGCTGTTGGGCCTGATTGCCGGCGGCACGATGTCGCGTGGCTCGCCGGTGAAAGGCATTGCGATGACCTGCCTGGGCCTGTTGGCCGGCATCGTCGGCACGGATGTCAACTCGGGCACGATGCGCTTCACCTTCGGCTTCATCGAGCTGTCCGACAAGCTGGAACTGGTGGCGCTGGCGCTGGGCCTGTTCGGCGTGGCGGACTTCCTGCACAACGTCAACCGCATACAGGTCATCGGAAGCGGCATGAAACTCAAACTCAAGGACATGCGGCCCTCGAAGAGCGAGCTGAAGCAATCGTTCTGGCCGATGGTGCGCGGCACCTTGGTGGGCACGCTTTTCGGCGCGATGCCGGGCACGGGACCGACGATCACGACCTTCATCTCCTATGCGCTAGAGAAGAAGATCTCGAGGACACCGGAGCGCTTCGGCCACGGCGCCATCGAAGGCGTAGCGTCGCCGGAAGCGTCGTCGCATTCTAAGACCCAGGTGGACTTCATTCCGACGATGAGTCTTGGCATTCCGGGCGATGCGGTGATGGCGTTGCTGCTAGGTGCGCTGCTGATCCAGGGCATTCAGCCGGGGCCGCAGCTGATTTCCGAGCACGCGGACCTGTTCTGGGGCCTGATTGCGAGTTTCTGGATCGGCAACGTCCTGCTGGTGATCCTGAACGTGCCGCTCATTGGCGTGTGGGTCAAGCTACTGCAGGTGCCGTACCGCTTCCTGTTCCCGGCGGCGATGTTCTTCATCGCGGTGGGGGTGTACAGCACGAACAACAGCCTGTTCGAGGTAGGGGAAGTGCTGGTGTTCGGCATTATTGGCGCGATGCTCATTGCGCTGGACTTCTCGGTGGCGCCAATCCTGCTGGGCTATGTGCTGGGGCCGATGGTGGAAGAAAACTTTAGGCGTGCACTACTGCTGTCGCGTGGCGACCTGTCGATTTTTGTCACGCGGCCCATCAGCGCGGCCTTCATCGCAGTCTGCACGCTGCTGGTGCTGGTGCAGGTCTTTTTTTGGTTGCGTGCCAAGGCTCGCCCCCAACTGAGCCCGGCGGCTGCCGCCGTTGCTGCACCCAATGAGGAGGGCGTTGCTAGCGACGTCTAAGCAGGTCGGCAGAAGCGATTTACCATTAGTTGGCTGAGCCAAAACCGCTTGGATCGGATGCCGGAATTCTAGAGGGCTTTGGGGTCCATTAATCCAGCAAGATTCATCCAGCAAGATAGTCAGTGAACTGCGCGGCCTGTTCATCGATCGATGCGTATTGTTTGTTGGCGCAGATCGTGTCCTTGCCTTCCCCCATAGCGTATCCGTCGGGTTGAGCTCGGCAGCCATAACCGCTGGATACCGAGATCTGCGGCTACGGCTTGGGAAGCCAGGGCTGTATGGCTGCTATCGCTATCCAATAGCAAGGTCACCAACCTCGGTATTGCCAGTGAAATTGGTACGGAAAGGCCCGGAAATCGTGGGCCCACTGGCGAACCGGAGTTAGAACACGCGGTGGCCGATGGCTGAGTCCGTGCGGCCAAAGACCGTGCGCCGCGCATTCCAGCCAGTGAGTACGACGCGCGACGGTACCTAAATGGCGCACAGCGGCGGGAAAAGCAGCACACCAGTTTACGCTACATCAGCACGACGCTGCGCGGCGGTAGGTTGCCAAGCACGCGCCGGATACGAGACTTTTTCCGGCTCGGCATCGGCCCCAACACGTAGCGCAGTCGCTGTCCAGACATATCCTACATGACGCATCGCCCGCCTGACCGTCGCATCAAAAAATACTTGGTTCAAATGCTCTCGCAACTGGTCCTGAATCAATGGCACCGTCCAATGCGTGGCGTGATACCTGCACTGTGCCGGCGGTATCTGCATAAATTCTTGGGGAAAGGCTTACACCGTGCGGTCCGCACGGCGTAGCCGTTTTTGATAAACACGCTCTGCCAATGTCGTGCATTGACCCGCACGGCGATAGTGCGTGCCAAGCGTTCGGTCTAGGCGGCCCTACCGAGAAATAGCTGGGCGAAAGTCCTTTTTGAGCAAGTAGCAACAAATGACAAACGATCTCAAAGTTGCAAAGACTCAAGTGTCAAAGCAAAGTTCAGATGTCCGGTTCCCAGCAAAGTTGAAATGTCCGTTTTTTCGATCCGGTATCTCAGTCTCTGGGTTTTGATTGCTTGCAGCCGCGGTAGCGGAAGGGTCGTCTAAGCGGTAACTTCAAACGATCTCGGTAAGCGAATTCGGCGGCGCCGTTGCCTTGCTTTGGGTTTGCTGAATTGCCTGCGCAATATCGTCCGCATTCAGGCTGCGCTGTGTCTTCTTGCCAGGCGCCGCCTTCTTTGGCACAGCCGGTACACCACGGTGCGTGCGAACCAGCACCGAGTGGCTGCGTCGGTCATCACGTTGCTGCTGGACGGCTTGCACCACCTGCAGCACATGCCCGAGACGCTTGTTCTCAACGATCGCGCCCTGGTCAATCTCGCAGAGCCGATCGTAAGTGGTGTAGGGCAGGGCGATACCATCCGCCCGGACTTCAATGCGGCCGTCCGGGTATTCGTACACCTCGACATACTTGCCGATCAGACGCCGACTCGCCGGCGTATCGGCGAGCAGATAGAGCATCTTGTCGTACTGCAGCGTCAGGCTGTGCGAAACACGCCGTGGCTGGCGCTCCGTAAAGATCAGGTCGAGATCTTCGTCGTCCCGCAGCGGCCGGTGCGCATCGAAATCGTTGCGCGGCGGCTTGGCAAAGCGCCGGTTGTAATCCGCAACGAAAGTTGGCGCATACGCGTTGGCTGCTGCCATCGTGCTGATGCCTTGCAGCCGCAACTCCTTCACCAGGCGATCCTGCAGCGTCAGATTGGCCCGTTCCACGCGCCCCTTGGCCTGGCTGGAATTGGCGCAAATCCCTTCAATGTTCAACTCAAACAGCGCCCGGCCAAATTGGGTGCAGCCATCCCCGCCGGTTGCATTCTTCTGATTGACCCGAAAGACGCTGGCCTTGTCGCTGTAAAAAGCCAGCGGCTTGCCATGCTGCTCGATGTAGGCGCGGGTGGCTTCGAAATAGCTGAATGTCGATTCCGAGGGCGTGAAGTGCAGTTGCAGGAGCTGGCTGGTGGCGTCATCCACGTAGACCAGCAGAGTGCAGGTCGGCGCCCGGTCTTCAAACCAGGCATGGTCGCTGCCGTCAATCTGGACCAATTCCCCAACACAATGCCGGCGATTGCGCGGCTGGTAGATCGTTGCCGGTCGCTGGCGCCGTGGTATCCACAGCCCGGCTTCAGTCATCAGCCGGCGGATCGTTTCGGTACTGATCGAAATGCCGTGGCATTCGCTGAGCTTCTCGCGAGCCAGAGTGGGGCCGAAATCCGCATACCGATCTCGGATAATCGTCAGTGCCAAGTTTGCCAACCCTGGCGCCAGTTGCCGATTGCCGGGACGGCCGCGCTTGCGTGAAACCAATCCCGCGACACCTTCGCTGAGAAACCGGTTCACGAGACGCTGAATCTGCCGTGTGGTCAGCGTTAAGCGCTGAGCTGCCTGCATTGGCTTCAGATGCCCATCCGCGACAGCCTGTATCACCTTAAGCCGATCGATCTCACGCATGCTCATCGTAATGGTCTCGATTTGCGCCATGCTGCACCTCCTGAACAAGGAAAATGCAGCATGGCTGAGTTACCCAAACTCGGTGTCGTCGGCGAGAAAACGCGACATTTCTATTTGGGAGAAATCGGACATTACTATTTTGCGCCTACACTCAAGTGTTCAAGCCATTTTCAAATGTCCCACCGCGGGCCAAATTCAAATGTCCCACCTTTAATCTTCCAGGGTTGCTTAACTTGCAGCCGCGCCGCGGAATAAGAAGCAAGAGCGAAGAGGGCGGTTAGTTAGGCCTTTTGCCAGCAAGAATGGAATTTCGGCCGCCGCCCTTTCTTTAGTGCATTGCCGCGTGCAGCGCTTGTGCCAAATCGTCAGCACTCAATTGCCGCTGTCGCTTGGTCCCCGGCCGCGCCGGCACGTTGGCCGGGGTCTTGCCCTGATTGGTCCGTGCCGGCGTGCCAGAGCGCCCACGCCGGTCATCCCGCTGCTGCTGCACGAGCTGCGCCACTTGCAGCACATGCGCCAGGCGCTTGTTGTCCACAATCGCGCCTTGCTCCACCTGCGGCAAGCGATCGTAGGTCGCGTACGGCAGCACTACACCATTGGCGCGAATCTCGATACGCCCATCCGGATACTCGTAGACGTCAAGATAGCGGTGAATCAGCTTGCGCATGGCCGGCGTATTCGCCAACAGATACAGCGTCTTGTCGTATTGCAGCGTCAGTGCGTGCGACACCTTGCGCGCCTCGCGCCAGGTAAAAATCAAGTCGAGATCTTCGTCGTCGCGCAGCGGCCGGTGCGCATCGAAATCGTTGCGCGGCGGCTTGGCAAAGCGCCGGTTGTAATCAGCGATGAAGGCCGGCGCATACACATTGGCTTCAGCTATCGTGCTGATGCCCTGCAGCCGCAATTCCTTCACCAGGCGATCTTGCAAGGTCAAATTCGCGCGTTCCACGCGCCCCTTGGCCTGGCTGGTATTGGCGCACAGGCTCTCGATATTGAGCTCGTACAGCGCCCGCCCAAACTGCGTATAACCCCGGCCACCGGCAGTCTGCTTCTGGTTGACCCGGAAAATGCCCGCCTTGTCGCTATAGAAGGCCTGCGGCTTGCCATGCCGCTCAAGATAGGTCCGCAGGGCTTCGAAGTAGCTGAACGTCGATTCCGAGTAGGTGAAATGCAGCTGCATCAGGCGGCTCGTCGCATCGTCGATGAACACCAGCAGGGTGCAGGCCGGCGCCCGGTCCTCGAACCACGGATGATCGCTGCCATCGATCTGCACCAGTTCGCCCACGCAGTGCCGGCGATTGCGCGGTTGATAGACCGTCGGCGAGCGCAGTTTGCGGGGAATCCACAGGCCAGCTTCCATCATCCACAGCCGCAGCGTTTCCTTGGCCACTTCAATGCCGTGCAATTCGCGCAGCTTCTCGCAGGCCAAAGTAGGACCAAAATCGGCATACCGCTGGCGCAGGATCGTCATCGCTACAGTGCGCAGTTCAGGCTGCAATCGATGGTGTCCAGCCTGGCCGCGCTGCCGCGAGATCAGGCCGGCGGCACCGTCTTGCCGGTAGCGTTGCACCAGACGATTCACCTGACGCTTCGTCAGGTTCAGGCGTTGCGCTGCCGTGGACGCTCTGAGATTGCCGTCGATCACAAGCTGGATCGTCTTGAGGCGGTCGGCTTCCTGCATGCTCATGGTGATCAGTTCGGTGCTGGCCATGGTGTGCCTCCGAATCCAAAGAAGCACTCAGCATGACCGAATTACCATGTCGTCATCCGCACCAAGTGGGACATTCTGATTTGGCCAGATCGAGACATTCTAATCTGGCTGTGACACTCAAGAAATTGCATAATCCTCTTTATGTAAAATCATGTTCGTAATCGCGGAATGCCGGCAGTAGCATGGCCCGCATCCTTGTGTGAACCTAAAGCCTCAATGTTACCGATATACTTCATGTCCTACACAGGTATGAGGCATGCTCCTATGTTGCAACGCAACATGAGCGGTTAGCATTTCCTCCGTGCACTTGGCACACCGTATGCCAAACCACGGAGGGAAAATGCACATCGTCTACATTCACGGCAACCGCGCTACCGCGCACAGCTTTAACTTCATTCGCTCCCATACATCAGGACACGATGAAATCGTGCTTGAATATGACAGCGAGGCCGGCTTCTACAACAACCACGAAGGCATGTTGCGCTGTCTCGACGGAATGGATGACATCTTCTTCATCGCACATTCGCTGGGCGGCATTCACGCTTTTCATCTGGCGCACCATTTGGGCGAGCGTTGTGCCGGAGGAATCACTTTGGCAACGCCGTATGGCGGCAGCGCCGCGGCCAGCGTAGTCGCCTGCTTTCTGCCCTTTAGCCGCGTGCTGACAGAAATTCGCCCGGCTGGCCGTCCGATCGTCGAGGCCGGCAAGATGGGAGCGCCGGGCGTCTGGACCAATATCGTCACACTGGCAGGCGCCTCTCCTTTCGTTCTCGAACCGAACGACGGCGTCGTGACATTGGCGTCGATGCGATATCGCCAGGATATGCGGCTGGTGGAAATCGACTGCAACCACTTTGAAGTGGTTCAGAACGAGCAAGCGCTGGAGGAAGTCCACCGATCAATCGTTGAAGCCTCGCACGTTACTGTTGTTGCTGATCCCGTCCTGGCAAGAGTTTCTCTAAATCCGGCACAGGCTGGAATGCATGTGTTGTAAAGAGCCAAATGCCGATGGCAATGCCGATCGTTGTCAGTAAGCTGTCATGTTGCGGTGCAATAATGGCGGCTACACATTGACCGTCTTCTGGCCTTGGTGACTTGCCTGCCATAGCGGGCACGAGCAGCGGTTGCGAAGACAGCAACACCGACCGCCTCTGTCAATTGCACCTACTGAACCTGCCTGAAAATGCATCAAAGGACTGCTTCCACATCCGCTCTAACTCGCCTGGCCGACACAGCAATGGAATTTGCGTTCGCCGTCACCGTGATGGTGATGGGAATTGGGTATGGATGCCACTGGCACAAAGCTCCACTACGTGCCTTTTGCGAAGTTCTCAGTGCCGGCATCGCGCTCGAAGTTGCAGCCAACGCTCTCTGAGAGCCGCACACATTAAGCACGGCTCAACACCTCTGCCGCTCAATCGAGCAGGGTCCTGGCCATTTCGAAATGCTGCGACCAATAACGGATGGTGAGCTTTTCGACGCGCACCCTGCCCCGTGAATTCGGGGCATGGACGAATTCTCCTCGTCCCAGATAGATGCCAACGTGCGAAAACGGGCGGCCCAGCGTGTTGAAGAACACGAGGTCGCCGGTGCGCATCTGATCCACCGGCACCTCCCTGCCGTCGCGTGCCAGCGATGCTGCATTCCCACGCAGCGCAAGGCCGGCGGCTTCACGGTACACATAAGCGACCAAGCCCGAGCAGTCGAACCCGGCAACTGGATTTTTCCCGCCGAATTCGTAGCCGGTTTGTAGAAGCATTAGGGAGTACAGCCCCACCTCACGCGCCGCCGCTGAGGATTCCGGCTCGTTGCGGAAGGTGGCTTCGGTAAATCGTGCAGGCGTAACATACGGCGCACGCGGTGCGGTGCCGCATCCGGCCAACGTAAGAAGAACAAGTAAGGCTGCAAGAGTGTGTTTCATGTGACCATATAACGGCATACCCAACTTAAAAACGTTCATCAAAGCAATTCTTGCATTTCCACAGAAGCAATTTCCACTTTGTTCTTACCGGCTTGCTTCGCCATATACATCGCCTTATCTGCCGCATCGATGAGCGCCTGCGCACCGCTCGTTGGCGGGCTCAGCAATGCCAAGCCAATGCTGACTGTATAAGCCGGAATATCCCCGTGTGTATGCTGCGCTGCTGCGTCCCGGATACGTTCGGCAATGGCTTTCGCGTCGACTTCTCCAGTATGCGGCAACAGCACAATGAATTCTTCGCCACCGTAGCGGCCGACACAGTCGTTATGGCGTAGTTCGTGCGTCAGCTTATCTGCGAAATCCCGGATGACATGGTCGCCGACGGTGTGACCGTACCGGTCGTTAATCGATTTGAAATTGTCGAGGTCCATCATCAGCAGCGCTAGCGGCTTGCATTGCCGTTCTGCTGCAGCAATCTCGTCGTCAAGCCGCTGCATGAAGGCATCACGTCGATAGGCACCGGTCATATGATCGCGGGATGCCAGGTACTCAAGTTTCGAGTGCAAGGCACGGTTGACCATCAAGATGAACCCCAGGGTAAGCCCTACAGTCGAGAACGCAAATGTCCCAAGGTAGACGTGACGGATCAGTGAGAAATCCTTGTCGAAAGTTACCGCCCGTTCCTCGAAAATCGCTGTAATGAAGCGCGCAAACGTGATGCCGGCCGTGCCGATGAAGAGATACTGCGTGAACAAATCCGGAAAGCCCTTGTCGCGGCTTTTGATGATGACCCACGCACAAGCACTGAACAGAATCGTCAGCACGCCGCTCATGATAAGGACGCGGACACGATAGTCATCATGAGCGAAGGTGACCCAGGCAAGACCCAGCGCGGCAATGAAGAACAAGGCAGTAACGCGTCTGGTGTTCGGCGCTACGCCTGTGAACTCCTGAAGGCTCCCGTAGATTGCTCCAACTCCGGAAATTATCAGAAGGTCTGAAAGGAAATTGGAAAACACAGATGGTATGGCGCCGCGCATTGAAAGCAGAGCGGCTGCAGTAGCCATAAAGGCGCATCCCCTGCCCCAACGTGCCAGCCCTTTAATATCCCGCGGGAAACCTGAATGCAAAGCGAACAGCACAAATGAACACAAGATGCCAAAGGCGGCGGTAATAACAACAAAAGATCGTGGATCGATGCCAAGCACAGCGAAGTTCCCTTGTACAGCCGACGTAATGCAAGACCTCTTGGCTGGGCCTCTGCACGTCAAGATTATGTCTCCTAAGCAGGCGCAAAGTTTATCATTTGCCTCCACCGCGAAATCACCGTACAACTCGTAATAAAAGCCGTTAAGCAGCAAAAGCCTAAGATTGTATCGATCAGGAAATCGTATTTTCCATGAGGACAGCCATTCACCCGTAACGGGCGAGGCTTCCGAAATTCGTCTACCGCCCGGCATATCCAGGAATTGCTCGGCACACCAAACTTTAATGTCCCGTGGCGGCATGACACCGCAAGCGCAATCTGTTGGGTGGAAGTACCAGATTTTTGACAAACTTGCTATTTCGCGCATTAGAATGTCTGCGGCAGATTTGCCAGACTTTTAATTTTTCGGTGAGAACAGGAAATGGCGACGGGTACAGTTAAGTGGTTCAATGATGCAAAGGGCTTCGGCTTCATTACGCCGGACGGCGGTGGTGAAGATCTTTTCGCCCACTTTTCGGCTATTCAAGGCAACGGTTTCAAGTCGCTGCAAGAAGGCCAAAAAGTATCGTTCGATGTAACGCAAGGTCCGAAAGGTAAGCAGGCATCCAACATCCGTCCTGAGTGATTCTTGGACGGTGCCCGTCGCTTCGGGCGGAAACAGAAATCCCCGCATTGCAGCGGGGATTTTTTATTGCGGCTCCTTTCGGATCATCGCATCGCAGTTGAACGGAAACATGCTGCTATTGCGAGGTGAGCCTAGGGCGTTATAAATGGTTTCAGGCGCGTATGCCCTGCCTCTCCATCAGCTTAAGTTGGTGAGTGAAGCCTTAAGCGCGGCCAAATACATCGACATTGATCTCCCCGCCATCTATCGCGCCTCAACGTTACCCAGGAAAGCGGCCTGGCCCGCGAAGACGATATCGGCAAGGCGCGCTGGAGGTGTCTCACGGTAGTGCTTCTCCATTTCGCGGCAGTCCAATGCTGCCGCCTTGTCTGCGTGGCGCTGGTTCATCTCGGACAACGTCTTTTCGAGGTCACCCTGCATTTCTCCCGTCTCGTGCAGGAACCCCTCCATGCCTTCAGCATTCGCCACCCCGGTAGTGATGAAATGGTTCTGGATGAAGACCGCGACTTCGGCGGGCAAAGCTCGTGCATGCTCCATCGCCTGTACGAATTCGAGGAAGAGGCGGATGCCCTCTGGAGTGGCCACGTGGTGTGCCTGGGCGAAGTCGGCATAGTCGGACTTGCCGTGGGCACCGAGGTATTCGCACAGTCGCGCAGGTGCCTGCTGCATAGCGCTGCAGACCAAGTCGTACACCGCTGTGACGTCCTCAATTGCAGGCTCCGTTATCGGCTGTACCGAATCATCAGGCTCGAAAAAGTCTTCGATGTAATTGTCGAACGCCGCGAGCGGCAGCTGGGCTAGACGCTCTGTAGATGTTACCGAACATCCCTCCATTTTCTGCCATCGAGCCTCGCATTCGCAAAGCATTGCGTCCAGTGCCTCTACAAACGTACGTTCTTCATCGGAGCCTATGATGCCGTGCAGAGAGAGTTGTATTCCCTCCGCGGCGCCGCTCACGTTACCGCTGCATTGCCAGTGGATCACCGGCTGGTTGAGATAGCTGATGACGGCCGATGCGACGAAATCCAGCCCTTCTTCGCTAATGTCTTCGGCGCACATGAAAGTCAACAGGCGGATCTCGATGTGCGTTAGCACTTGTTCCTGCACTACCGGTACGAAACGCAGGGCTAGCACAGCGAAGGGGTCCCCCGGTTCGAGACCGTCCCGTGGCTCGCCCGTATAAGCAGCCATCACACGAACACCTGTGGCTGGATCAAGGATGGCAGCGCCCTCTTCCTTGCCGCAGGCAAGCTCGGCAAGCGTATCCCGCTGCACCGTGCCGCCAATCTCTGCGATGAATCTGTCGGAGTCCTTTCGCCATTCTGATGACCCCGTCCACTGCCGCGGAAACAGCATAGCGGTAGGTGAGTCCGATTCCAGGTAGGGAAGAAAGAACGCTGTCGTAGGACGGATATGGGAAATGGCCCGCGCCGCGGTTTCCTCATCAATGGCAATCGCATGGGCCAAACGCGCGACTTGGTACAACACCCGGCTTTGCACGACTTCCGTGGTACAAATCTCATCCGGCAGCGACGGCCGATCTACCCCTGCCTCCGTGATTTCCTTAAGTTCTGCCCAGTCTTTGTAGCCCATCATTGCGGCAGTCGCGCTGCGCGCACGGCGCATGGGTATCTCAGCAGTGGAAGCTACCCTTCTACAGATTGCTTCTACCTGTGAAACTGCCTTGAAATAGATGCGCATTGTCTTTCTCCCGATACATGACGACAAGCTCGGCTACTGCACGAGCTAGATACGCCGCGCAGGTGTTTCGAGTGCGCAAAACGTGACTAATTCGTCAAAGGCTAACACATTGGTGTTGCTGGGAAGCGGCTAAGCGCCGCTGATGTTGGAGCGCGCAAATCTTGGCGCGACGTAAGACAATCGAGTATGTAGTGCCGACGGGATCCGCGGCTCAAGACACTGACCGCAATGCAGCGGAAGCGGACATTATGACGATTAACCCTTTGCCAGTTACACCACTTTCACTCACCGCGATTCAAGCAAAACACTTCCCGACTGTTTATAATGTGAACTTATTATAATTGGCACTGTAGAAAACTGAGCGGCCCTCCTGTGCAAAGGAATTCTACTGCGCATCAACAGGGCACAGTAGATGCTGATCGGCGCCTAATGCAGTTCGCGTTGCTGTTCTCGCATTGAATTGACCAGAGGCGCCTTCTACCATCGCTTGGTCTTATTCCCTTGAATCCTTGGAGCAAAATTTTCCTGTGTCCAAAGCCGATAAATCTAACTACGGAATGCTGGATCGCAAAAATTTTTGGTCTTTTCCCCTTTTTTAGCTAGCGTTGCGTTTATCAAACCTCCAAGCTTTCCTGTTAGGTCATATGTGAAAACACTTTTAGCCAATCCAGACAACCAACAGTTCATTGAACAGGTGCATCAGCGAACGCGCAACTACGTTAAATCGGGAATTTGGGCTTCGATTAGTCTCGATCGGTTGGATAGATGGATTGATCAGTTTGACTATTATCAATATCCATTTCTAGGAGCGGTGTTGCTTGACAACTTACTTTTCAAGTCAAAAGCTCAAGTCCTAGCTACGCTAGAATGGCTAATGACCTGCCCCGATCTGTGTTATACCTTCGCATCGGATTTGGCATTAACTAAATCATTATCAAAAAAACAAGACCCCGGTGTACGGCTGGTTCCAGCCATCTCCTTTGATAAACCGCCTACTAAAAGTGGTTTCTATGTTTTGCGACTGATCCAACGGCTTTTTCGCATTTATGCAGACTGGCTTATATGGCCACAGAAAGTAATAGACTGGTCGCCGGGGGCACGGCTTTTGATTATCGTAGACGATTTCTTGGGTTCAGGCGACCAGTTCAAGGATTTCGTGTCGATCACTAAACTTGAAACGTTTCATAAAGACCACCCCGAAGTTCGTATCGTGTATCTCGTCTTGGCCGCCCATGCAGATGGTATCAGCGCTATTCAACATAATTATCCCTTTGTCGACGTGATATGCGCCGACACTTTAGGAAAGGAATACCACCTTTTCGATGGTGCACGGGTGGACGAAAGATACCAGCGAGCTGTGTCAGCGGAGCTGAAAAAGCATTATCTCGATCTCGCCAAGAAGGCATCGCTTCCTCTCACAGGAAAAGTTGGACCATTTGGGTATGGCGGACAATGTCTGAGCTATGCATTCGAGCATGCCACTCCGAATAACGCCCTACCCGCATACTGGTACGACACTAATAACTGGGAACCCTTGCTGGACCGATAGCATGAAAACATACGAACGCGCATTCGCAAGAAATCGAGCAGAAGAAATGGGCCCAGACCTGTGGAATGATTTCATCATTCCCCCCTATTTTGACAAGCTTCACATCATGTATGTACGAAAACCGTACGTGATCGTCGGCGGCCGTGGTTGTGGAAAGACTACGCTTCTGCGCTACTGGTCCTACAATACCCAGTTTTCAGCAAAGCGCAAAGATATTCCGGATGAGGCCTTTTCCACGATCGGTCTATATATAAGGACTGATATACAGTTTTTAAGTTCTTTTCAAGGAGCCGGCATTGAAGCCCATGTTTGGAATAACGCATTTGAACATGCGTTGTGCCTTGCTGTTGCGGATGAAGTTCTAGGATGCCTTGCTCAAATTAATTGCACGCCGCTGCGAAACTCCCAATATGGTGATCTTAATCAATTGGACTTTTCAGAATTGTCAGATTTTGACGATACCATTCCTGGCTCCTATCAGGAACTGAAGCGCTTCATTTCACGCAGCCGTATGCGACTCGCCAGCTGGATAAACAATCTGGACCTAGCATCAGAGCGACCCCGCTTTTATCCATTAAGGCCATTCATTGGCGTCATGATTAAAGCGATTCAGACGCTTTCATATCTCACTGATACAGTCTTTGCTGTCTTCGTCGACGAGTATGAAAGCCTACTTGAGTATCAACAGATCTTTGTCAACACTCTTCTTAAGCTCAGCCAGCCTCCGCTCGTTTTTCATGTCGCGATGAAACGCAATGGCATGCCATTCCGGGCAACCACAGCCGGCAATGAGATGATTCAAGATGAAGCCGATTTTAGGACATTTGATATCGAGAAAGAGCAAGGCGATGATTTTCGAACCTTTGCTGCCGAACTTTTCTTTTTCCGCCTCATGGCGCAAGAGGTTATACTAGAAGACGACCCTGTTGACCTGAACACTCTTACAAATCCAGACCGACTTGCTGTGCGTCGCAACGACGTGAACTATCAAGGAAAGTTGAAGGCTGCGATTGAGAAAATTTTGCCGAGTGTATCGCCAGCTCAGGTCGCATTAATGGCTTTGTCGGATGAGGTATTACGGAGTCGTTTGATGCAGACAATTGAGAATGGTCTTTTACGTAGAAATCCTGGCAAATTGAAAGCAGAAGATTTTGTCGATGACAAGTTCCCGGAAGCCAGTGTTGTGAATGGTGCTTTGCTGCATCAGCGTAAAAGCCCCGAAGATGTTCATGCTTCCTTCATCAAATACAAGAAGCGCCAAGATAAGAATTCTCCGCATTCTGAATGGATTCACCATTTTTTGCATGGCACTCTTTTCTACCTGTATCAGCCGTTGAATAGGCCATGCCTGCTTTACAGCGGATTTGATACCTTCATTTTGCTTTCGTTAGGCAACACTAGGCACTTTCTAGAACTATGCCATCTTGCGATAGGCCGATCCAATAAGTCCGCAAATGAGTCTACCTCTTCCTACGAACTTGTTGTGCCCGTACATGATCAAGCAGAAGCTGCAAGGGATTGCAGCGGACGTTTCCTTGAGGAGGTAAAGGGGTCTGGCACGCAGGGGAAGCAGTTGTACCATATTGCCAATACATTAGGTCAGATTTTCAAATTAGCTCAACAGCGTCCCGCCCAAAGTGAGCCGGAAAAGACCCATTTTGCGGTAGCCAACGGTCAGCTTTCTGATGACGCAATCACTCTGTTAAATGAAGCTGAAAAATGGGGCGTTCTTATTGGACAAACTGAAACCAAGGTCAAAACGTCAAAGTTTGAATCCAAGGAATATACGCTCAATCCCATTTTCGCTCCATCCTTCGGTATTTCTTATCGGCGCGGCCGGAAACTTGATCTGCCTGGTAGAGTAGCAGACCGGCTATTGCTCGCATCCAATGAGGGCTCCACCGCTATTATTAAGGAATTTGAACGTGGCTGGAACAAGGATGCCGGTGATCAGCTTTCCTTGATTGATGATTCTGATATTCAATCGTGATTACGATTAAAACTAACACGCACAGCACGACGCCTCTCTTATCGGCTGATAAGATGTTCGAAATTGGATTTTATGGTGTCGATGTAGACGATCGGGGCGCAAGTGCGGTCAAGCTTTGCCAACAGAGATCAGTTTCGAGCCATCTCATGACATATGTGGCTAATGATCATTTCATAGACGGCAATCCTTGTCCGCAAAAAGCGATATGTGCGTACATGCGTGGTAAAAATGAGATTCTCATTGAGTGCACTACGCTTGGCGTTGCCGAAATCATCTTCCTATTCCTGGCGGCAAAACGCGAGAAAATTCGCGATATATATCTTATTTATGCAGAGCCTGGAGAATACACACGCGAAAGCCGGCAAACTCTCTCCGAATCGACGCGGTTTCACCTAACGGGTGATCGGCAATTCAAAGGCGTCCATGGCGTATCATTGGATCTTTCACTACATTCAAGCGGTCGCGCAGTGTTTTTACTCGGTTACGAGGATGATCGCCTTGCCATGTTATTGACCCAGCAGGAAAACCTTGCCCGCTTTAAAAAACATGCGGTTTTTGGGGTGCCAGCGTTTGAACCAGGCTGGGAGCTCAATAGTTTCTCGAATCATGCGTCACGGCTTACCACGGAAGAATTTGAAATCCATTATGCTGCCGCCAACTCTGTGACACATTGCATGGATACTCTTACCAATATTCATAAAGTGAGCGGCTCCATTGACTCACCTACAATCATTGCGCCGATTGGCACCAAACCGCACGCCATCGCGGCAGCCGCTTTTTTGTGCTTTGTGTGCGGGAGCCAGGAAGGAGGCTTAATCTATGATCATCCTGAAAAACCTGCCGGGCGCTCGCGCGCACTCCGTCGGTGGCACGTCTTTCATTTGAACGTGACTTGCTGACGTTATAATGTTGCAAAAAGCGCAAGAAAAGACGTATTTTTCTGGCACGTCAATTTTTCGGACTTGCGGACCATCACTGCCTATGATGAATAGGTTGTTACCTCTTTTATGCCCCATGCGAATACCGGCATTTCAAGCAACTCGCGCTTGGTAACTACTTTTGCGCATACACCTTTGGAAATTCCATGTAGCCAGGCTTGAAAAGATGGATGGATAAAAGACTGATACACAAGTTCACGTACGGCTTTTGGTGCCCTAATTCTAAATACATGGTCTGTAATAGGCGCATTACCTGAATCCAATACGACAGGGTTCCAGCTGACACGTGAGCCCGTACGCGGCAATAAAATATCCCCTTTCTTTGCAATAACATGGCGCTCTTTGTCTCCAACAGTATGGCGATTAGCGGCAAGGCGGCCGGCGCGAGCTTGTGCCAGATCGCTTGTATGCAATGCGTCTACGTTTCTCATCACCGCTTCTTTGCGAGAATATAGGCCACGAGTAATCGACACGCGCAGGTCCTTCAAAACGATATCTGTATGCGGGGCTAAGCTATGGGCCTTATGATATCTTGCATCCAGTCGTGCGCCAGGAATAAGATGTTTTTTGACGACCCGAACAGTCGTCTGATTCTTTACATCAAATTCGCAGACTTCCACTTCTTTGGTTAAGGTGTGTGAGGTATCAATTACCAACGCCACTGTCCTTGCCTCGGTATCCATAAAAGGAGTCCCGACCACTTCAATGCATTTACGCAGGCGGTAGTTCTTCATTAGGCTTGCCCGAATTCGGCTGTACGTATCCCCGTCGGCGAATCCGATTGGCAAAATGATGATGATTTTCGCATTGAACTGCCTGCCAGTCACCAATGCACGGGCGAGAAATTGAACTTCTGCACGATCAAAGCCTTTTTTTCCCTGCACTTCAGGGAAGGCCTTCTTGATCCAATCCATATCATCAGGCAAGTCACCCAAGAATGGGGGGTTGCAAATGATACCCATGTTCCCTGAAATTTTAAGGGGTCCTAAACGCGCCCTCAGTCCATTAACATTACGTATTTGTGCATTGGAGAGTAAATTCTTGGAGGCGGCGACCATTTTTCGGTCGACATCAAACCCGATCAATTGCACCTGATTTTTGGCAATATCGCAGACAGCTTTTAACAGGGAACCGTCGCCAACTGCAAAGTCGATAACAACGTCGCACTGCCCTAGTTCTTTCGCCGCCATTTTGGCAATTGCTGGCGGCGTCATGTATTGACCCAGCTCCTTATCCATCTTTCCTCCGCAGATTTTCTATAATATTATCATAATTATGTCAAGATGGAAACTTTCCTACCTCGGATCGAAAAAGAAATTGCGGAGCGTTTAGCTAATTCTTTCAGAAATTAAAGCTTTTTATGTTTTTTTGCTAATTCTAGGTTCCTCAACTTCCTAGCAGCATAGTATCGTTTATTCTTGGCGGCACGTCTTTCGAACTTTTCCGCGACGGGTTTTCTAACGACGTAATCCAGTGCGCGCGCACTGTCACGAATAGCTCCTAATAACTGCCACATTAAAGGCTCCTCGAGCATCAACTGGTCTCCAAGTTGTAAAGTTGGAATTAAATCGGTCAGCGTTTCAACTGCACGTTGATCTACTTTTCCGCCAGCATGCACTATGCAGTTCCTTATTTCACATGCTGCAGTTACGAGTTTGGAGCGCTGCGGTGACTGCAGAGGCTCATCATATTTATTTTCAGTTAATAGCTTTCGTATGCGCGCCTCGCGCTTTTGATAGCTCTCATCAACAACAGACTTTATCTGCGCATTTATTGTTGCTGTCTGTATGTACGTCTCTAAATTTGTGTCAGGAAGATCACTTGGTCGAATCTTAATCGAAACCTGAGTTGTTGCCGGCCAGCGCGCTTTCATTAGATCGAACAGGAAATCTCCAATGTAGACTTCGTAGAACGTTACAACTTGAACTAGCATGCTATATCGTGCCGTGAGTTGCACTTTATTCGACAAGCCGATTAGTTCGTTGCTACTGATATCGAGATGCTGCGCCTCAGGTGCAGGTATGAACTGGTTGATTCGATCATGGTTTGGTGCATGTTTTAACATTAATGCAGTCGCAGCTCGATGCACCCAATAAAAGGCATTTAAATTTTCGAATTCTTGCTCGAATAGTATAAATTGGGGTGATCGCGATGCGTGAACTTGGGGCAGTACAAGTTTATTCATTTATCGTTCCGTATTAGTTAGTCGCACTTAAACTGGTGAGGATGCTTTGCTTGTGGGCCGTATTTAGTCATATATGACTTTTTTTCAATTACGGTCAACGTCTCCTATTGGGAATTGCCAGATATGTTTAGGAGAATTAAAGGCAACTAGATGAGCTCACGTTTACAAAGCGTTAGAAACTGACGGGGGATACTGTGGGCCATAGCGAAGTCGTGCAACTTTCCGTGTTAGTACGGAGGTTCAGTATGATAAAGCTTCAGGGAGTACAGTCTTGTGAGTATGATTTCCCTCAGTATCCTGTCGAAGTCGTTCCGTTGATTAGGCATAATGGGACTTGCGGTGACAGTTCGGGCAAAGTGCAAGGGCATTTTCGACCGTATCGTCCCCTCCGTCTGCCAGCCTGACTTTATGATGCACTTCCAGGTAAGGGGTGTTATCTGAGCGCCGGCGAAAAGGTGCTTCTTTCTTGCAGCCCTCACAGATTCCTTTCGCTCGAAGAAGGACCTCGGCTACAACGTCAGGGTTGCGCGCAAAGACATTTACTATAACGGCCAAGCTCCTAGGCTTCTTTGGTGCCTTACGCAGTCGTTTCTTCCGTTCGGCGGGGTTATCGTTCAGTGAACGGACTACTTCAGTTTCAAAGTTACTTGCTTTCGATAGGATCCAGAATCTTCTAGATGCGCCAAACGGTGCCTTGTCCCTTGGTTTAATCCCCAGCCTGGTACAAAATTGTTGGTATTCCAGCTCAAGAGCTTCGCTGTGGTTTGGTTTTGAGCCTGCGATGATGTTAATCACTTCGTTAGTTATTCTGCCATCCTTGGTCGGGCTCGTTGCATGGGCGGCTCGGGTATTGGCCTTGTAGCCAACGAAACGGCTGGGCGCAAAGAACGGCTCGCCGCCAGCGACATGCACGACGAAGCAGACTCCCTGACGGATAAGCTGTCTTGCATACTCACGGTCTTCAGCGTGCGGTGAACTGGAGTAGCTCCTCAGTGTATCTACGTTTTCCAGAAGATCGTCGTAGGTTAATATGGTCTGCATATGTCGTTCATGAGGCTCGTTGGTGGCTAGTCGATATTGTTGCAGAAAAACCTTCATCCAGTAGCGTTTTAACGGTAAAACAGGAACGGTATGAATATAATTCTGTGCAGTTTATATTTCCGGATTTGATTCCGTCCTGAATGATCGTTGAGTTGGTGTAGCTGCTATAAACAAGGATGACGACTTCCTATCCTTGCCCAATACTGTCCAGCATCCAAAAGCGTTTGTTTTTAGCTATGCAAACCTATCGTCTGCGGTGTCCGCTGGTTATGTCATAGTCGTCTCTGTCCCTGACGATTTACCTTTTTATCTTGCTCGCTGGTTCTACAGTTGCTGTTTCTGTCATGGTTCTCCCCTCTATTTAAATTCGGTGTATAAACTGCAAGCGGTAAGTCAATGTCAGTTCTTATGCCGGCTGGCACGGTGGACTGATTACAGTAACGGAAATCGCCTTCCTCTGTGCCATTCTTACGCTGATTGCGGAAGTGGTCTGGGAGCGGAACTGGAAGAAGGAAGCGAAGTATCTGTTTTCTTCGTGGTGAAATGAAGCCCCTCATAGAAGGGGCTTTTTGTTGACAAGATACGGCTTTTCTGATTCAGATATACAAGCATAAATCAGGTCAGCCAAGAGTCTATGAGCGGTCTTGGATAGTTGATTCCTCTGGTAGCATGCCCCGCTATGTGCTACAGCAAATTGTCTGTTGAGATGAAGAAGAGCTTGTCCCTTTTCTGTCAGCTCGCAAGTCAGTTTTTCGTCTTCCTCGGAACCCTCATTGATGAGAATATAGCGTCCGAGCATTAATACCATTGCACTCAAAAGGGTAGGGTCTGCGCCCGCCGGGTGCGAGTCAAGCGGCTCACGGACGGTATGGTCTACTGAACTGTCGGTGGTAGCAAATTCATTCCCCTCGTAGGTGCTGTCAGCCTTATTTGGCAATCTAAATGTTATTTTTTTGCCGATAGAGAGCATGCCAAGCAGGTTTAAATGGGAAGGGCGAATACCATTGACTGCCAAGATTTCGTTCCAACCATACCTTTCAACGATTTGGACAAGTGCAGCCGCTGTGTCTGGTAGGAGGACGGAACACTGTCTTGCAAAGACTGCTTGGTCGCTTTCTTCGCTTTGTGATTTATTACCTTGCTTCGGTTCTATCACCTTAGATGCCTTGATGTGTGAAGCATGCTGGTTCTAATAACCCTGTATGCCCTGCACGACCTCTACCAGATTTTCATACTATTGAATCAATCCAGTCTAGGCCATGACCACTCTCCATGAAACAGTAGGCAAAAGACATGTTCTCTGCCTCTGTTATCCGCCCGACGCATACCCGATTTTAGGAGGTTTAGGCAATTGGCCTAAGTATTTGGTTCTTCGCCGATTTGAGGGGTGAGAAGCCCGCACCGAAGGGACGGTTTACTGTGGCGCACGAAGCGCGGAAGTATCCGACTCCGGATAGTCTTCTGTCGTCCTTGAGGAACGCGAAAGTTCGACCCAAACCGAACCGTCGAGGATAAAAACTGACGTTCAACAGCGGAGTACGTAGTGGCATTGCATACCTTGCGGTGGAATGCCGCTAACCTGCCCGCATCGAACGACCTGTTTGGCGGCATGGACAACTTATGAAAAAAATCAGACACGGGTCAACGCGACAGCGCTTGAAGCGGTGCGACGGCATCCGCCGGACGCCTTAGCCTTAGCTAGGCAGGTTCATTTTAAACCGATCCTTGCAAGAATACGCCCCAACATTCCTTGCGCCTGCCCGGAAATTTTTCCCGGCTCCTCCGTGCCGCCGCTAGGCTGCCACAGATGCCCGCCTAGGTCCATGTACCTTCGTGCGCCTTCAAGGGTAGCCAATACCTCGTACGTTTCGCTGTTGAACGGACACTCGCCATCGCTATGAACATTTTGGATAAGGTCGTGCGCAGCAGTGATCAACTCCGAGGTGGTGTATTTCGAAAAGAAATGATCTATAGACGGATACATCTTATCTGCCAATTCAAGCAGCACCATGGCATCCATAAGCTTTGTCTTATCACTTGTCGCTTGCATATACTTGCCTTTCAAGAATTTGGTATGGGCAATCAGATAAGGCTTGGCGAATATTCGCCTCACATCCTATCAGGATAATGTTACTTTTTAGAAGCATTATTCATTTTGCGTAGGTGTCCGCTCATGGCCGACTGTAGGCTTATCGAGAACTGGCAAGTCGACTCAAAGCGATCCTTGCCTTCCCTTCAAAAAAGGACTTGTCGATGAAGTACAATATACATCGCTTATGTTGGCGTTAGAAAAAGAAGATTGACGAGAAAGTTCCTATAAATTGGTAAATTTTTGAGCGAGCATATTTTAATTTAACATGCTTATAGAATTCAACACTCACGAGCTAACTTGGTACATGCAAGAAATAAGCATGCATGGCATCGGCGCGTGCATGGAGTACGATGGAATGAACGACGTTCTGGGGCATGCTATAACGGCGCAAGATCGATTGATTTGGTATTACCTTACTTCTTTTCTTAGTCATGCGGCCATGATTTCAAAATACTTGTCGCCCATCTCAAAGTGTGACATCGCTCTGGCGCGCAAGAAGGTCCTTCGAGAACTACTCCATGTTCAAGCCGATTCAGAAGTTTTGCCCAGAGACGCAAGGGACAATGTCGAGCACTTCGACGAAAGAATCGATAATTGGATAGGTGGTGAAAATCACAATATCGTGGAAATTGTTGTTCAGAGTCGCAGTGACTATAATTACTTGCGCATGGACAAAAAGAGGGTTAGGCGCGCATTAATTCTAGATGAGTTCGTATTCATCTCAGAGAAAAAAGATTGTTCAAAATTTGAACTTGGCCTTGTGCCTTTGCATGACGAAGTCAGACGCATTGGTTTAGAGGCTGAACAGTGGATTGCATCGCGATCTCCATACCACTTTCTTGCCCCACGCTGAGCGTTGCTGCTAGCCGGTTGCTACTTTTTCGGACAACAGCTTTGACCCGGCTTCTGCCTTCGCCATCGTTCTCGCCAAGGTCCGCTATCAGTCTTTGTATCGCAAGCGCCCTTCCCCTCCTTTGAGAAGGCGCTTGGTTCTGTCGACGCCAGTCTACGGTGATTCAAACTTCGGTGTGCTCAGCGATTTCCATACTTTGGCGGGAGTCGATATAAGACCGGGTTGGGCGTCGGCGTTTGGGCTAACGATTGATTGCAGTGGTCAGTTGCGCCTCGAGCAGTGCGCCTTCAGTGACCTCCACATGTTTGCGCAGCACCGCACCTGTATCGGCATTCTTGCACCCCCACATGCCGCAATTCATGTATTGCCAGAAAAGCTGCGTCTCGACTATATACTTTCCAGCCGGCACTTTTGTAAAAGCGAATTTTCCATCTACATCTGCTACAACGATTTTTGTGTATCGCCATGCATTTGCAATTGTGGTTCTGTCCGTGCCGCTAAAGCCTAGCCAGTCAAATGTCGGATACCAGTCATCTGTGAAGTCGGTTCGTGACGTTACAAATGCGGTCTCCGGAATCAGGAAGACCTGGCGGGCTGCCCCTTTCTTTATGTCGCCGCCTTTGGTGACTAAGAACGCGGTGCCAGTGATTGTGGCCGTACCAGGTGCTGCGAAAGGCCTGTAGGCTGCTTCATCAAATGGGGGTAGATTGACCGGCGCGTGAGATGCACACCCAAAGACGGTAAGGGACGCGGTCACGCAGAGTGCAGCTGACAATTTCATACTACTAAATCCTTTGTCTCAGAAAGTTAGTGAGGACTAATTCCATACTTGCCACTCTGACACGCATATCACCGAACTGCGGCGTTTTCCGGTATACAACTCCTCGTTCCTTAAACGCGCTGTCTTTTCGATCTTGCTTCAATCAGTGGTGTCAAAGGAATCTATGCTACCAAGGAGTTGGGGAATTGCCATCCTAATATCGAAACGCCTGTTGAAGCGGATGACGGTTTTTTGACTGCTGCCCTCTAAGCATCAAAATAGCGCTCTTGTAGATAGCGCATTGACCGTCATCAGCTTGATGCTATCGGCTATTTTTCTGTGTTAGTGCTGTTCTCACGCCTCTTGGACGGGAGTACGTTACCTACTGTCACAATCATTGCCTGCCCGGCCTCAGTCGCCGTCGCTATTACTGTATGGCTTGCGCCAGCTGCGGTAGCGATCACTTTCTGTCCCGCGTCCGTTGCCGATTTTGTAACTGTGTCGACAATCCCCGAAACACGATCCTTGATTGCTCCGGTGACGTCAGCAAGTGATCTCCCAAATGAGGCAGCCGCGTCGTTAATAAAACGCTTCATCTCCTTGATGTTTTCCGCGCTAAGTAGCTCTTTGGTCTTTCCTATAACAAAGCTGATAATTGACTTCAAAAGCTCAACCCCCACCTCAAGACCAACGCTGAGTCCTCTCAGTATTTCGCCCTGCTCTTGTGTCGATAGAGCTGTCCAGCCATAGTAAATCGCGCCGACAGCCGCGCACGTCATCGCAACAGGGTTCGAGATTGTAGCGGCACTCGCGATTACGCTGATTGCTTGCAGCTTGTTTCCGAGTATGAGCTGTCCAGCTGCAATGATCGCGACGGGGACAATATACCCGATGCCAAAACCAAGCTTTGCTCCTTCTATAACCTTTCCAGTACGAGCAATCGTGACGTTTTCCGATTTCGTCATCTTTTCAATGTGCTCATCAACGAAATTATTGAACTCAGATGTGACATTATAGAGCACCATAATACCCTTAGTTATTGCCGAAAATGCGAGTTCGCCTCCAGCGGCTATCACACCAACCGGTATTGTCATATCTGTCCCCTATGAGTAAGAATATAGTGTTCTTTCGAATCTTTGTATAATATTAACTTATGCCAACACTTTTTGCCTATCTTTGCACTTGCCATCCTGCTTACCGTTCGAACTAAGGAGTACAAAGAAGGCGACCGTTGTATGAGTAAGGTCCGCACGTGTTCTAAAGCTAGAGAGCTTCTCTCTAAAATACTGCCACAAAAAATTTTTATGCGTAATGGATAAATCAAATGGATAGATGCCCAACATGTGGTGAAGCATTGAAAATCTCGGTATTTGGTAAAAGCAATGAGCTTTTACAAGACCGTCAAGTGCGCCTCATAAACGAATATGCTAAGACAAAAGCTGAGATACGTTGCAATCGATGTGGTGACGAAGCCTATAGAGGTGCGGTCGGTACCCTCCTCGAAGAGAAGAATAAACTCTCCGAGGAGATGCGGAAATTTTTACCCTCGTTGATTATCACAACAATCCATTCGCCGCATAATTGGAACTACAACGTCCTTGGGATAATTACCGCACAAACGACTACTGGAACCGGTGCGTTTAGTGAGATTACATCTACATTTACAGATTTCTTTGGCACACAGTCGAAAACATATAATAATAAATTAAAGGATGGAGAGGAACTTTGCAAAAGCGTACTGCGGAAGCAAGCCTTTGATCTTGGGGCGCACGCAATCGTTGCTACGGATATTGACTATGCAGAGGTCGGAGGTGAAAAAGGAATGCTCATGGTATGCATGAGTGGTACAGCCGTTACTCTAAAAAATCTAGAAATCTTAGGTGGTGATTATGTCACCTATTCGTCGCAACTGGGAAGCATCCAGTCCCGCATTCAGCATTTAAGTCAATACGACACGGCCGCTGCTTAATAGCCTGAATTATTCGTTGCGTAGAATGATAGGCAGAGGTATGTGGCTTCTATCACTCGCATTTAAATTCAGAGCAACTGTCTACAGTCCACGTTCGTTATGGGCGAAGTATGAGGGTATTCGCAAAACGAAGGAGCTTTTATTCCAGCGAGAGTCGCTTGGTAATTTCTTCTTCGCTTCTGATGCTGGGAGTTTTCCTTCAACGTCTGCTTTCAGTCTTGAGCGGTTGCGGCCATCTTTCTTGAAAGACTGCTCATGGCCGTTCTTCGCCGTGCAAAAGGTTCCAGACTCGCCCCTAGGCGGAAATAGCGGCTCTGCTCAGGAGCCACCCTGTTCACGTATTTTCTTTAACCGGCGGCAAGCATCCAGTCGTCGTGCCAAACTGCGTTTGGCACAGTCCTCTCTGCATATCGTCGCATCGCACTGGCCGCGTTTCGGCCTGCTTCCTACACTGCCTCCCGTACTGCACAACCAATCGGAGGTAAATGATGACGACCCCTATCATAATGCTGGCATTAATGATGCTGCCCTGGACAGTGACGCTGGCTTGGTATCGCGCGAGACGGCAGCCATTGGATGGAAGCCGAAGCGCAGTAATCGGCCTGACCCTCTTGTTCGTCTTTACTGGAATCGGGCATTTTGTCCAGACTATGCCTATGGTGCAGATGCTGCCGCCTTGGGTGCCGCAGCGTGAAGCGCTCGTCTACGCGTCCGGCCTGCTTGAGTTCGCCATTGCCATCGGATTCCTGTTCACCCGGACCCGGCGAACTACGGGCTGGCTTGCCGTTGCCGTGTTGATCGGATTTTTCCCGCTCAATATCTATGCCGCCATCCATCATGTGCCCATGGGTGGGCATGCATGGGGGCCGGCCTATCTGCTCATACGTGCGCCACTGCAGATTGCCATTGTGATGTGGATCATCTGCTTCATTCTGCGTCGCAGCCGCATCTATCAATAGACCCTCGCCCTCTGCCATTTACTGCAAAGCGTGTCCGCTTCCAACTTACAAGCAGTTGTTAGCTATTCTGGTTCCAAAAGCAATCAATTTTGCCAACCCCAGTAGCTTCGCAGCGTCGTGCAAGTCCCAAATGCCTCGCTTCACAGATGCAAACACGGCACCAGGCAGACAAACAGTCGACGCCGGTATGAACGTGGAAATCGTTGCAATACATGAAACACCAATGCTCGCGTCAAAGAAGGCGCTTTGCAGGCAGTCGCCTCCTTCCCCGCTAGGGTACACGAGCACTAGGGAAGCACGACTAATCGCCCGTGCTACCAAAGCTTGGCGATGGGAACGACAAAGCCGCTGAAGATAGACCAGTCTTGCGACTTTCTGGTTAGCCCTTTAGCCATGCCAACGTCGATGGAATACCATTTACTGGGGTTGTACACGACTGCAGCAAGCAGCTGCGCAGTGGTCGGTGTACCGCTACGCCTTGTTCCAGAGAGTTCAGTGACACCCCGCCATCCCTTGGTCAAGGGCATGGAAAAAGCTGCAGACAGGCCGGTTTGCATTCGTGCGGTACCGGGTTCAACGACGCCCACACGAGTCGTATTGAGGTTGGCGTCCAAGTGGACGCTGCCAATGTCCTGGCTGTAGATACCGTTCAAGGTGTATTCGGTCTTTCCGCTGCCAATTGCTTCCTTTGCTGTCGGCACCTTTGCATCCAGTTCCAATCCGAATGCCGTCTTGCTATTCAAAATGAATGCTCGTTTGAGGATAAAGCTTGTGTCGCCTACACCGTGCTCTCGTGAGCCGTCCTCGTCGCGGGACCAAACGTATGCCTCGCCACCGATGAGAATTCCCCACTCTTTGGAAAATCCAAGCTTCAAAAGGTAAGGCAAGCTTTCATCCCGGGCGTTTCCGGTTTTCGTGTGCAAGCCTCCGAATTCCACCTCAAGTTGGCCCGGTGTCGGCAATTGAGCTGGATTAGATATGGATGGCCGGTACGGTGTGACGCCAGTGTCGTCTGCCGCCCAAGAGAACAGCACAATACTTGCCAGTGCTACTGCAATAACGGCTTTTGCTGCAATCATTCACGCTTCCTTTCTAACGCAGAGGTTTCACTTCTTCTGATGCTGGCACCGAAACCGAAGTGGAATCGCGGACGAGCTGATTTGTTCATTAAACAATAATAGAGCGGGCCTACGCCGACCTCGGCCTTTTCGGCATGGGGAGATGGTTTGCGACAACCTGTCCCGGGCTGACTGCGGACATCGCTTTAGATGAGACAATCCGAACTGAGGACTCGTCTTTAGAATTGGCGACAGAGGAATGCACTGTGGAAATTGTGGCTGTAATTGATTTTGAAACGACCGGTTTGTCGCCAGCACAAGGCGACCGCGCTACTGAGATTGCCGCGGTCCTTCTGGAAGACGGAAAGGTCGTAGACCGTTACCAAAGCCTGATGAATGCGGGAGTGCGCATCCCATCGTACATTGAGGGACTTACCGGAATTTCTGACGCGATGGTTCGAAAGGCGCCGAAAGCTGCCGAGGTCATGCGCGAGGTATCCGATTTTGTAGGGGACTATCCCTTGGTTGCCCACAATGCGTCGTTTGATTGTAAATTCTGGGACGCCGAGCTTGAGCGCATCAACCGAAAGAGGCCTCAGCAATTCGCATGCTCTATGCTGCTGTCGCGGCGCCTGTTCCCGCAAGCGCCAAGCCATAAGCTTGGGACCCTTGTCGAATACGCCAATCTGCCCGTGGCGGGACGCTATCACCGGGCACTGGCTGACGCGGAGATGGCTGCTAGTTTGCTAGCCAAGCTCATAGAGGAGTTATGTAACCGATACGAAGTTAGCAAGGTCTCGCATGACTTGCTGTGCAAGATTCAACGCACTCCGAAGCACAAGGTAGGCCGCTGCATACAACAACATCAATAGGACGGCAGCATTGCCCCATGATGAAATGAGATGAAGCCCGCAATGCGGGCTTCATCTCATTTGAAAACTACGAACAGAAAACAGCAATTACTTCGCGGCGGGCGTCGCAGCTGCGTCGGCCTTCGCCACCGGGGCGTTAGTTTCCGCTTTCGCCTGGTCGTCCTTCTTCGCCGACTTCGCATGCTTCTTGGTGTGCGCTTTCTTGTGCTTCACCGCCTTGGCCGGCGCCGCAGCCGGAGCTGCCTTATTCGCTTCAGCAGCGTTTGCCGGTGCAGTAGAAACAGCCGGCGCGGCCGAAACGGTCGGTGCAGCCGGAGCGGTTGCAGCGTTTTGCGCAGAGGCGATACCAGCGACGGCGAACAGAGCGGCGACGACGAGAGCTTTCTTCATTTTGAATTCACTTTCATGGTTGGGGCAAAGGAAATAGTGCCTTTGCCCTTCCAAGAACGTTCTCGCTCGCGCATCGATGACCATAATTACAATGTGTTGCAATCCATCATCGTAAGACGAATACTTGGCCGAAGCTGGTGCACCAAAACCAAGTATTTCTATTCATCTTGTTCGTCCCCAAAGGCGATTGATTCGACATCGAGGGTCGTTCCATGCCGGGTCTTTACCACTGAACCCCATGCATGGATACAAGCACCCGGGGTCAAATAGTCGGCCAGTTCGCTTGCGGCATGCGGAGGCATGCGTAATGAAGTGCCGCTTTCCAGCAGCGCCCCACGCAACTCGCCCTTTGGTCCAAAGAGCGATAGCGTTACGCGTCCCGTAGCTTCGCCATGCTTCCGTGCGCGTTCAACCGAATGTATGCCGTGCGTAGCAGCGTCTGGTCCGTCATCGGTAATCACGACATTATCTTGGGAGGTCAGTGAAACTGCTGCTAGCACATCAGCCCCCCGCGGTTTTACACCCCGCACGCGGACTGTTGAGCCAACGCTGATATGTCGAGCTACCTGTCGACTCAAATGGGGAGGAAAGTGCACAAGAGTCGAACGGCCGAGTACAAGGCCGTCAAGGTCGCCATGTGGGTTGACTAGAAATTGAGTCACCTTGCCTTTCTTCTCCGGCAAAGAAGCTGGGTCTATCCAATGCATCGCATTCCCTTCCAAGCTGCTTAGCTAAAAGTTGCAAAACGTACCTGCTGCTACGCAACGCTATTCCCAGGCAAAGCAAAAACCCGTTTAGTTCAGCGGCGCTGCCCTATACAACGAAAAAATTCCCCGCAAACCGAACATTTGCGGGGACAACGTCGTCGCTTGACATCGCGCCTCGGAGATGAAGGCGCAAAATCAGTGTGCTCGCCATATCTTACAGGCTGCTGAAATCGCCACGCGCTACCGCTCGGATTGACGTGTACAGACCGGGAAAGAGCGAGACTTTCGCATATAGACGCCGTATGCTAAACCTGCAAAATAACAGCGCTTGAGCATTCCGACATACGAACTTCATTTGGTGCATAGTTGTGGCGTACGTGGGGTCATATGGACAAAGACGAAGTCGCGCGCCTACGCGACATGTTTGAACAGGCTCCCGGCTTCATTGCGGTTCTACAAGGACCGGAGCATGTCTACAAGTCGTCAATCTCGCTTACCGCCAACTTGTTGGGAGGGATGACTTGGTAGGTCGACCATGCCGTGAAGCGGTACCAGGGATAGCTGCACAGGGGTATGCGGCGTTGGTGGATAACGTGTTTGCCAGCGGCAAGCCGTTCATCGGCCATCAAATGCTTGTGAAGGTCCCTCATCTAGCGGGGGAGCCCGAGACCGACCGATATGTCGACTTTGTTTTCCAGCCTCTTTTCGGCGCAGACGGCAAGGTATCTGGTGTCTTCGTTCAGGGCAACGACGTCACAGAACAGAAGCTCGCACAGAAAGCGCTGCAGGCAAGTAATGAACGATGGAAGTTCGCGATTGAAGGAGCTCGTGATGGCGTATGGGACTGGAATGTCTTAACCAATGAACTGGTTGTCTCGAATCGCTATAAGGAAATCCTAGGACATGGCGATGAGGAGGTGCTGGGACGCTATGAAGACTGGGCGAGCAAAATCTATCCTGAGGACCGGCATACAGCTATAGAGTCGCTGCAGGACACGGTACAGGGCGGCCCTCCATTCCACATTGAATATCGACTGCGCTGCAACGATGGCCAATACAAGTGGGTGCTGTCTCGAGGGGTAGTGGTCGCTCGTGACGAGAACGGGCGACCAACTCGTCTGACAGGAACCATTACTGATATCTCAGAAAAGAAACAGACAGAAGAGATTATTTGGCGTCACGCAAGCTTTGATTACCTGACTGGACTACCGAATCGGCGCCTTTTCCGAGACCGGTTAGAACAGGAGGTCCGAAAAGCCCATCGGGAAGGAGATGAAGTCGTACTGATGTTCATCGACTTGGACCGCTTCAAAGAGGTCAACGATTTACTCGGTCATGATGCCGGAGACAAACTGTTAGCCCAAGTCAGCCGCCGGTTGACATCGTGCGTGCGCGATTCTGATACGGTGGCCCGCCTTGGCGGCGATGAGTTCACCGTTATCCTGACTGACTTACATGGCCACCCGCATTTTGAGCAGGTTGCTCAGAAAATCATTACTCAACTAGCTAAGCCTTTTTGGCTTGAGGGCGATACCGCCCATATCTCCGCAAGCGTAGGGATTACTCTCTATCCAGCAGACGGCTTTGAGCCTGAAGGGCTAATCCGTAACGCTGACCAAGCAATGTATGCTGCTAAGCATGCGGGCCGCAACCAGTTTCGCTTCTTTACCAAGTCGATGCAGGACGAGGCACAAAGGCGAATACAGCTCACTCAAGATTTGCGCAACGCACTAGCTGCCGAGGAGTTGTTTGTTCATTATCAGCCAGTCGTTGATTTGGATTCACGCCGGATTACCAAAGCGGAAGCACTGCTACGATGGAATCACCCTACCTATGGTCTTGTGGAACCAACACAGTTCATCCCTTTAGCAGAAGAATCGGGACTGATTCATGAAATTGGCGATTGGGTGTTCACGCAAGCTGCTTCCTGTTCCGAGCGATGGGGAGAGAATTCCGGCATCCCCTTCCAAATTAGCGTCAATCGTTCACCGGTGCAATTCTTAGTTAAGGCGTCCGTAGATTGGACCGGCGTTCTGAAAAGCAAAGGGCTTCCTCCACATAGCATTGCAGTGGAAATCACCGAGGGTTTGCTGCTCAACACCTCGCCTAATGTGGCTGAGATGCTCTATCGCTACCGTGATGCAGGTATCCAAGTAGCCTTAGACGACTTTGGTACCGGGTATTCCTCTCTAGCGTATCTCAAGCGATTTGACATTGACTATCTCAAGATTGACCAGAGCTTTGTTCGTGACATCGAGAAGAACGAGGGAAGCCGGGCAATCGCCGACTCCACGATTGCAATGGCTCACAGGCTTGGATTGAAAGTCATTGCTGAATGAATCGAGAAGCCAGAGCAAGAAGCCATTCTTCGTTCAGCAGGGTGTGACTATGGGCAAGGCTTCCTCTTTTCGCAAGCGATACCAGCGCAGGCATTTGAGCAGCTGTTGATAAGCCAAAGAAATGCACATTAAAAGTAGAAAGCATGCGTTGTGGCTTTTCCCAAAAAAGCTAGTTAATTTACTGTAGCCTGCCAAGTTGATGGAGAGCACAAAATGCGCTTCCTACTTACATGCCTACAGAAGCGTGGTGTTTTGTTGGCTCCAGATGTACTTTGTAGAGAACCGCGTTATATTGGATATCTTGTCTTCGAGTGCTGCCCTTTTAGCGACTATCCAAACCACTTTATTTCACAAGCAAGACTTCTCGAAGTTAATCATTCTTATGCTCCATGTGACATCGTTCCAAAATTGCTTGCCCCACGCGTTCTAAAACTAGAACCAAACGTGATTCTTTTAGGTGGATACGAATTGAGCATTGCATCACCATATCGAACACAGTGTCGATATAAGCAATCTTGGGAACGCTTCCCTATTAGAGGAAAATGGTGAGGCACAGCCAAGATTGAAACCGCTTTCATGCGTTCGACGTAATCTTGCAGCACTCTTCACTTTCCGACTTGGCCCGTACGATGAAAGACTCTTAACGTAGTCATGCGAGGCCGCTAGCGTTGCGAGTAGTACTTCGCTAAAGTTTCTACTTTTTCAGGAGTCATCTGACGAGCCACACTCCGCATCTGCCCATTGATGTCGTTATGCCGCGTGCCGTCTTTGAAAGCTGATAGCTGGGCTCTGATGTAGTTCTCAGGTTCACCTTCCAGCGTCGAACTCGCTGTCTTCCGGGCACTGCCACCATGGCAGGATGCGCATGGGGCGATATTAAACATCGGTGAGCCTACTTGGATGATTCGCGGAGCCTTCCTCTGCCCCAGCAGAGACGATGGCGGAGTCTCACGCAGCAAGTAAGAGTAATACGCTGCCAGGCCGCGCATATCCTGGTCACTAAGGTTGCGCGCATGAAGCCCCATGATGGCGCTCTTGCGGTGGCCTAACTGCAGGTCACGCAGTTGCTTGTACACCACCTCCGCATTCTGGCCAGCAAGATTCGGCGTATATGCTTCACTCATCCCGCGGGCGCCGTGACACATCGTGCATCGAAGCGCCAATGTCGCCGCACGGCCGACTGACACACTATCTGTGGGAATTATCTGCGGCACCATGATGACGTCGCTGGAGGTTACTTTACCTCCTTTGGCATGGCCACCTGCCTCCCGCCGGGCGCGCCAGCTGCACGACAAATCGCGTTCCAAAGACGATTCCCTAAAAGACCGTTTATATAAACACTTTTGACAAAATCCAATTCGCATGACGAGTTGGCACCGGCCTTTTGCTCTTTTTCCTTAATAGTTGTTTTTTTGGATTACCAATTTTTCCATATCGAAACTCAGCACGTATATAGCTAGGTCAAAGAAGCAGCCCTCCGATGGTGCAAAGTTCTGGTTTCTGGGTGCGACTGCTAGTTACTGTCTGACCGTGTCTATGAGCGGCATTTTGTTCCAGAGCATGGGTAAAGACGCCTGAATCGCAGAACCTTAGTGAACATGCGATTACTGCTTACACGTTTGCGTCGACGGGGGACGCTGATGACTGCTGAGGAGCTCAATGGAGAATTGAGCCATATCGGCCGCCTGCAGATACGCTATCACTGGCAAACACATGGGACTGAGTGCTTTGTCCCCATAGCGAGACTACTCCATCCGGTAAACGCGCCTACCGAAGTGGATTGCGTGCCCGCAATATCCAACTGCTACTTCGAGCAGATATCCCGTAATAAGGCGCTTCTCGAAGGATATGAGCTTGTCATCAACGAACTGGTCGGTACGGTGCACTACTACCGCCAGACATGGGAATTGTACTTGCTTGATTAGTACTGGGCATCGCGTTCGAACATGACAACGAGCAGCATCTCCATAGCGCGCTGGAGTATCGTTCACTACAGGAGTTCTAGCGTAGGGTTTATCCACAACACTTATCATGACGCCACGTCTTGTAGAAGCGGGGAAAATTCAGATGGACCTCTTGATGAGCAAAATAAATATTAAGATGTTTTGCACACCAATATGCAAGTCGCCATTCCCATCAAAAATTTGTTAAAAATCAAGTTTATAAGAAGCAACTTCATTTCCCAAAGCGCTGAAGGCATTAGAAGGTTATCCGCGAATCGGAATGGAGATGTTGTTTCGAATACGTAGGGTTCAATAGCGGGAAACATTACGATGGATAACCATGCCGCCACTAATGAGATTAACTTTGCGCTCGCTATTGAGGCCGGGAAAATAGGTACATGGAGGAGAGACCTCTCTACTGGCCTAATCTACCAAAGCGCAGTTACCTCACAAATTCTTGGTCATGGCGAGACGGAAACAATTATCCCTTTCGAGTATCTCTTTACGTACACGCACAAAGACGATTTGGAAAAATTCCGTGAACCGCTTGAGCCACTAATCCAAAGCGGTGAACCGTTCGACTTGGAGTTTCGCGTATGGCGCCCTGACGGGAAGTTACGCTGGATAGCCATACGTGGCAAAAGTATTAAAGATGAAACTGGTAACCCTAGGGAAGTTATAGGGGTTATGTTTGACATTACTGACAAAAAACAGGCGGCAGAGAGATTCCGTCTATTAACTGAGTACAACCCTGACGCTGTTGTAGTGGAAGTTAACCATTGTATTGTGTACGCCAATCCTAGCGCAGTACACCTACTAGGAATCAAGGACCCGCTTCAATGGCCTAATCACTCTATTTTGGAATTTATAAGCAATGATTCGTACGGAACTGTTGTTTGTGGATTCAAATCCATAAACGAAGAAAATCCGGCATCAGGTCTTCATGACATAAGATTAAAGCGAGGACACGCCACTTTCATCGACGTGCAGGCAGTCTTTGGTTTTCTTTTCTGGGACGGCCAGCCAGCGACCCAAATCGTGATGCGAGACATCACCGCAATTAAGAAGACCCAGCATCAGGTGCAGCATTTGAGTAACAGGCTGTCTCTTATAATTGATGGGACTGGCGAAGGAATATGGGAACTGGACGTTCCAAGTAAGACCTTTATCTTCTCAGGTGGATTTAGCAAAATAATCGGGCGACAAGAAAGTGAACATATCACTTCTGCGGAAGAGTGGTACAGCATTATCCATAAAGATGACGTGCCTAACGTCCAACTAAGCTTTCAAGAATGCTTGAAAAAGAAAATCCCTCTTTCTACCTGTGAATTTAGGATTAAAGCTGACGATGGCACGTGGAAATGGGTGCGGGTGCGTGGGGTAATTGTTGAGGAAGACAAAAGCGGACAGCCGCTCGTCATGGCTGGCACACTGGTCGATATTACCGTTCGAAAAGAATCCGACGAGCTAAATTGGAAACATGCTCATCTGGATATTCTCACATCGCTTCCTAACCGTCGCCTTTTCAGACAGTATCTTGAATATGAGATACAGAAGAGTCGTCATGTTGATAAGAGACTGGCACTTTTGTTTGTCGACTTGGATGGCTTTAAAGCGGTTAATGATTTGTATGGGCATGATTCAGGTGATATTTTGCTAATGGAGGCAGCCAAACGGCTTCAAGGCTGCGTCAATAATTTGAACACGGTCGCTCGCGTTGGACCGGACGAGTTCGTCGTGATTCTCTCCAGTTTTTCTCGTATGGAAGAAATCGAATTGCTGTGCCAAAGCATCTTGCGTAGTTTATCGCTGCCATTCAGCCTAGGAAGGACTAAAAGTTATGTATCGGCCAGTATCGGGATAAGTCTATATCCGCTAGATGCCACCGAAATGGATGAGCTTGTCCGCAAGGCGGAACAGGCTATGCACGTTGCCAAAAACGGAAAGAATCGGTTTTCCTACTTTACTCCGGAACTGGATGAGGGAGCACGCGAACGATTAAAAATAATAAACGACATTCGTGTCGCATTATCACTTCACCAGTTTGAAGTGTACTACCAACCAATTTTAGATTTAAGAACAAAACGAGTCGTTAAAGCCGAAGCTCTGTTGAGATGGAGCCATCCAACACTAGGCAGAATCCCCCCTGCCACATTTATCCCGCTTGCAGAAGAATTAGGAATTATCATACCTATTGGAGGCTGGATGTGCAGGCAGGCTATCGCATTTTGTTAACAAGCCATATCTTTGTTCGACTCGGAATTTCAAGTCGGAGTGAATATGTCGCCTATACAGTCCATGGCAGACGACGAGGAGTGCGACCTTGTACGTCATCTTGCCGAACACGGACTTTCGGGGGAGCGAATTGTCGTTGAAATCACCGAAGGCGTCCTGTTGAACGCTTCGCCTAAAGTGCAGGAGCGCTTCGACGAACTAAAAAAAGCGAAAATTCAATTGGCTCTGGATGATTTCGGGACTGGCTACTCTTCAATGTCTTATCTTCATAAATTCGACATTGATTACATAAAAATTGACAAATCGTTTGTACAAAATCTTGCTTCCAACCAAGGCAGTCGTGCAATCACAGAAACGATTATCGCAATGGCGCATAAACTGAACAAAAAGGTCATCGCTGAAGGTATCGAAACGCAACACCAATTAGACTATCTTATTCAAGCCGGTTGCGATTATGGGCAAGGTTACTTCTATTCCGAGGCTTTGCCGCCGCAAGAATTTCTCGACTTTGCACGCAGTGAACTCAGTTAAAACATGAGTTGAACGATAAACGCTCTAGTGTCGGAAGCCCTTGTGGACGACGCTATGAAGCGCATCAAGCAATTGGAAGCAGCATGGGACGGGAGACGTATTTACGTGATTGCACACATGTCGCTCAGCCTCGTGTAGAAGACCGCATCAGCGCCGGTCACCGTACCTACTGACCTACAGATTGGGACTCCTGCGTCTGATTGCAGCATCATGAACGGCGCACCGTAGGATTGAATACGATGTGAAAAGCGGTGCGCGCGCTTTAGCGCTGAAAATGGCGGGCTTTATCAGCCATGTACGCTCATCCTGCCAAGGGCCGGGTTAGCTCCGGCCGCCGCCTTCCCCGCGCATGAGTAGGAGGGGGATGCATTCGGACCATCGAATACCTTGGCGTCCAGTACAGCTGCCTTTAACCACGCAGCAACAGCTCCAGTGGCGTAACCTTGTTCCAATACGATTATTATTTTCCCCTAGACCACATCGCCTCCCGGCGGAATTGGACAGAGTTACAGCCGGCCTAGAATTCTTCCCATTCACCGGCGTCAGTCAGAGTCGGCCTGACAGTTGGAATAGGTGTTCTGCTTAAGCTTGTCGTCGCTTTTTGCGACGTAGAAGCAAGTGTATCTGAAGTACCATTCCCGTTTACGCTAGTGGAAAATGACGCGTTGCCTTTCGGCTGATAGGGCTGCGTTGACCGAACCTGCGCAACCTCAGTAGTGCGAGATTTCACTTGGAATACTGCGACGGTTTGAGCAAGAGACGCCGCCTGCTCATGCATGGACTCGGCGGCGGCTGCGGCTTCTTCCACGAGTGCCGCGTTCTGCTGTGTCACCTCATCCATCTGTGCGACTGCCTGGTTGATTTGCTCGATTCCGCCGCTCTGCTCGCGGCTGGCAGCGAGTATCTCGGACATGATGTCGTTCACCCTATGCACGCTTTCGACGACCTCATTGATGGTCGCCCCAGCCTCGCCAACAAGTTTGCTGCCTTGGCCTACCCTCTCGACGGAACCGCCAATTACCGTTTTGATTTCTTTCGCGGCCGCTGCAGAACGCTGAGCCAGGCTTCGAACCTCTGAGGCCACGACTGCGAACCCACGTCCTTGCTCGCCGGCGCGCGCGGCTTCTACAGCCGCGTTCAATGCAAGTATGTTCGTCTGGAATGCGATGCCGTCGATGACGCTAGTGATATCCGCAATCCTCTTGGCGTCGGCTTCAATAGCGTTCATGGTGTCGACCACTTGGGCGACAGCCGCGCCGCCCTTCACGGCGACCTCAGAGGCCGCGGTTGCCAAGTGGTTAGCTTGCGCTGCGCTATCGACGTTCTGCTTGACCGTCGCGGTAAGTTCTTCCATCGACGACGCCGTCTCTTCAAGTGAGGAGGCTTGAGATTCCGTACGCGATGACAGGTCCTGATTGCCCATGGCAATCTCGCGGGAACCGGTGGCGATGGTTTCTGTACCGCCGCGGATACGTCCAACTATCTCGACAAGGTTACCGTTCATCTGCTTCAACGAGGCCAGTAAGTGCCGAATTTCTTCATCGCCGGCAGGTACGATATCGCTCGTGAGGTCACCGTTGGCGACCTTGTCGGCAATCTCGACTGCCTTGTTCAGCGGTCGGGTGATAGCCCGGGACAGCACGACGCCGCTAATGGCCGCCGCGAATAGGCCCGCAAGCATCAGGACGATACTGAGCAGGCTGGCGGCATCACTGGCCTCCTTGGCATGGGCGACGCGCGCCTGGGTCGCCTCGACAATCTTTGCACGGGCTTTGTTGAGAAGCTCAGCAGGCGCACGGTCTTTTCCCTTTACTGCGGCGTCACCAACAGCGTGGTCAAAATTGGCTGCCTTGAACTGTTCAAATCCCTTGCGGTAGTCCTCACCCATTTTGCGATGGGCATCGGCGAATTCAGTCACCAGCGTACGCACTTCTCCTTGGAGCAACGAGGACTGCAGTTTGCGTGCAGCGTCGTCGACGGCTTTCTCATGCGTTTGGAAAGCTCCCCAGTACTTTTCCAATTGCTGCGGGTCCTTACCGCGCAGCAGAGTGTCTTTCCACTCCTGTACCTGCGTTTTAAATTCGAACAGCATTGAACTGATTTGCTGCTCATTGCCGTAGTCAACGCGGATGACTTCTGCATAGTCATTTGCGGCGTCATGCAATTTATAAAGCCCAACGGAGCCAGCAGCCGCAACAACAAAGGAAATAACAACGAACGCAATCGGAAGTTTGTATCGAAGTTTCATATTATGTATTACTGAAAATTGTGAGCACACTAAAGAATCGCACCAAATTCGCGCACGGTACGCACCGATAATGGGCGAAATTCATGCAAATAGCCGTTATTTTGCATGAAGATATCCATCTTCATTTCCTATAGGAAATACTAACATGAAACTTAGTTAAGTGCGGCAATCCACTTACGGGGCAAGCAAAAACACAACGTCGAGAAACGTTGTCCGAATGGTGACTCCCTAGTGCGCGGGAAGGGGCGGTCGTTAGAAGATGTGCTGTTAGGTCACGACTATAACGATGCGCGGTCGCACAGTCACTGAAATATCCTGTACCTGCGGAATTCACTGACGTACATAGCGCAGTGTTTGCCGCTCCCGCTACGCTAGGGTTGTTTGACAAACTTTGCTAGAAGCAGGTTGGCTCCCTCATAGGGAGAAGGTCACGATATCCGGGAACCGGCTTCAATTTCGTTCAGCAAACCTGTCAGAATCTCGATGTTCACCGGCTTGACGAAATGGTGGTCAAATCCTGCCGCCTTGGATTTGTTTAGGTCTTCCCGCTGCGCGTATCCGCTGACTGCAATAAGGTGGATTTTGGCGGTTTTCGTATCTGCTTTCAGCCGCCTTGCAAGTTCATGACCGTCCATAATGGGCAGTCCGATATCAAGAATCGCGACGTGAGGCGGCTCTACAATGGCATGTTTTAAGGCGACATTGGGGTCATGGACAACAGTAACGTCATGGCCAGAAAACTCTAGCAAGAGCTTCAGCATTTCTGCTGCGTCTACGTTGTCATCAACGAGAAGGATACGTAGGGCTTTCGGTGTCTGATGGTGCATTACTCGTCCTCTCCCCAGCTAGCCTTCTTGCAACCTCCGTCAGAGCGCCGCAACCACATACGGTGGATAAAACAATCCCCTACCCGTGCGGTTAGCTCGGCATTCTACAGCTCTTCGCTACAACTCGACCATGGTCGCGAGCCGAACCAGAACCGGAGGCCTCCCCTGAAGCGTCACTGCGACATTGGTAGGAGACTCGACTGCTTTTTAGTTCTCGTGGGCGCCTTCAGAACTGCAAAGTCCAGGAACCCGAAACCGTAGCGGTTATGGCACGAATTCGGGAATAAGGTACGTTCTTGTCAACAACTCAAGCCGTAGAGTAAGTTAATACTAACCGGCCTTAGAAATATCCGAGAGAACCATGGCGGTTGCTGTAAAGCCGACGGTTACCGATTGGCAACCAGAAACCTTCCTCAAATACACGGTTACTCCCATGGACTATGCCGAAGATGATGGAAATGGACCACGAAACGAAACTGGCGGCCGCGAAGAAACTGCCAATCTCATCAAGGCGCTTATGGCAGAGGTGCAGCAGTTGCATCGTATGTTTGCCCAAGCGCCCGGCTTCATTGCCGTCCTCCGCGGTCCTTCCCTCGTATATGAAGTAGTCAACGAAGCCTACTACCAGCTTGTTGGCCACAGAGAGCTGATTGGCAGGCCGATTCAAGAAGCTCTACCAGAGCTTGGCGGTCAAGGTTACCTCGAGATACTTAAGAATGTTTTCTGTACTGGAAGACCGTTCTCAGGCGCACTCTTGCCTGTGACGTTACAGCGAACATTTGACGGCCCTACTACAACTATCTATGTCGACCTCTTATTCCAACCGCTTATTGACGATGAAGGGAATACGACAAGGATTTTTATTCAGGGTCACGATGTAACGAAGCAAAGGGATGCCATTGAAGCGCTGAACGAGAGTAATCAACGCTTGAACTTTGCCCTGGAAGGAGCCCGCGCCGGCATTTGGGATTGGACGTTCCATGACAACGAAGTCGTGTACTCGAAGCGTTGGAAGGAAATCTTAGGATATGGAGAAGGCGACATTCCAAACCGGTACCAAGAATGGGTGCGGCGAATTCATCCAGACGACCGACAAGCCGCGTTGGAGGACATTCAGGCGACAATGAAGGAGCAGGCGCCATTGAATATCGAGTATCGCCTGCAGTGCAAAGACGGTACCTACAAATGGGTAATTTCTCGAGGCGTTGTTGTCGCACGAGACGAGCGCGGGCGGCCGGCACGCATGAGCGGCACCATGACCGACATTAGCGACAAGAAGAAGTCAGAGGAAATGATTTGGCAGCACGCGAATTTCGATATTCTGACGGGACTTCCCAACCGCAGATTGTTCCGCGACCGACTCGAGCAAGAGATTCGCAAGGCGCACCGCACCGGAGACGAGATTGCCCTGCTATTCATCGACCTCGACCACTTCAAGGAAGTCAATGACCTTCATGGCCACGATGTGGGCGACCAGTTGTTAAACCATGTCGCATCGCGCTTGAGTAGTTGCATCAGGGAATCAGATACGGTTGCCCGTCTCGGCGGCGACGAATTCACCATTATCCTGACCGAACTGCATGAGCCGCATATCGAACTCATGGCTCAAAAGATTACCCAAAAATTAGCAATGCCCTTTGTTTTGAATGAGGGAATAGCGCACATTTCAGCCAGTGTTGGAATCACACTCTATCCCGCAGACGCGGACAACACGGCTGACTTGATACGTAATGCTGACCAGGCAATGTATGCCGCCAAGGCGGGTGGGCGCAATCACTTCCGCTTTTTTACTAAATCAATGCACAGCGAGGCGCAAAACCGTGTCCGTCTCGCTCAAGACTTGCGCAGCGCATTGACTTCAAAGAGGTTGAAAGTCTATTTCCAGCCAATTGTAGACTTGAGCAGTGGCGAGATTTCAAAAGCGGAAGCGCTATTGCGGTGGAACCATGACGCATTAGGTGACATTTCGCCGGCAAGGTTCATCCCAATTGCCGAAGAATCAGGATTAATTCACGAAATCGGTGATTTTGTATTCAGCGAAGCCGTTTCTTGGGCCATGCAATGGAGTGCAAAGAGCAAAAATACATTCGAAATAAGCATAAATAAATCACCAATACAGTTTACACGAGGGGCATCTATTGACTGGCCAGCCTACCTTGCTGAGAGAGGTCTCCCGGCAGGATGCGTGACAGTTGAGATTACCGAAGGCGTTCTGCTTAACGCCTCTACACAGGTTGCCACAACACTGGATAAATACAAGGATACCGGGATTCGTGTTGCTCTTGACGACTTCGGCACTGGATATTCATCCCTCGCATATCTAAAAAGATTTCATATTGACTGCCTGAAAATCGACCAAAGCTTCATTCGTGACATTAGTGTGAATGAAAGCAGTCGTGCAATCGCAGAGTCTATTATTGCCATGGCGCATCGGCTGGGAATCAGGGTCATTGCTGAAGGTATTGAGGAGCAGAATCAGTTAGATATATTGCGCCTAGCCGGATGTGATTATGGGCAAGGATTCATTTTCTCAAAAGCGGTGCCGCCAATTGAGTTTGAGGCCCTTCTGGAAAACAGGATGAGTTAGTTAAGGAGACTCTATTTTGATTAGAGCTGCGAGCCTAATTCGGCTTCAGCAACAGGCGAATGACTTGGTCAATGCGGTATGGTTTCTTAAGAAAGGGGAAATCGTGCACGTTGCCGTGCCCCACCGTAGCCGGATTGGGGTAGCCCGAAGCCAGTATGACGGTAATGGAAGGATACCGTTTGCGGACTTCATGGCCGAGTTCAAGGCCGTTCATATCTGGCATAACGACGTCGGTCAGTACTGCGTCAATATTCGGATTTTGCTCCAACATTTGCAACGCTTCTTTCCCGCTTGCAGCTATGAAAGCTTCGAAACCGGATTCCCACAATAACTCTGAAGTCATCTCTAAGAGGTCGGCGTTATCGTCAACGAGCAAGAGTTTGAAGGACTCTGCATCTTTGTCGGTTTCTGCGAAGTCCTGCTCATCGCTTAACCGGCCCTCCACCGGCGGCGTCCGCTCGGAAGCAGCATTGGGAAGAGGTAGAGGCGATATTTGAGAGGGCATTTCGCGCGGGGCTGAGAGTAACAACCTAACTGTAACAGAGTTACCTCTTCGCAACTTTATTGCCGTGCAAAATTGAGACAGCATTTGAACACCTTTAGACGACCCGGTACGAGCACGGGGCGTTTCTAACGATGAAACGGTAAGAGAAGCCGTACATGTAAGACTTATCCAAGCGTGCGAAGTTGCTTAACTATTTCGGCTATCCGATAGGGCTTGCGAACAAGAAGAAAGTCGCCTCCCCCTTGGCTATCGGAGCGGGTTGGGGCGTCTTTAGGGTCACTGTAAGCCAGAAGCACGCGCACCTCCGGAAGGAGCCGCCGGGCTTCCCGAGCCAACTCGACGCCGGTCATGCCTGGCGGGGCTACATCGGTAAGCAGAATGGAGATGTTCGGCGCGCTCTTCAGAATCGCGAGCGCTTCGGCACCGCCGTTAGCCTCCAGCGCTTCGTAGCCCACTCCCTCGAACAGCGACACCGCGGCGCCGAGCGTATCCTGGTCGCCGTCAACAACAAGAACTTTCCCCCTAGCCGACTCAGTAACGTTGGAAACGGCATCGCTTTCCTCTGGCCCCTCGAGTGCAGGGAGGTACAAAGAAATGGTGGTGCCTGCCCCGACCGTACTGGTTAGTGTCATCCCGCCATTAGATTGCTGCACAAAGCCATGAACTTGGCTGAGCCCCAGACCGGTTCCCTGGCCAACGGGCTTGGTAGTGAAAAACGGGTCCCGTGCCCGCGCAACGACCTCTGGGTGCATTCCGCTGCCGGTGTCGTGAAGCGCAATTTTGACGTAGCGCCCTGCTGGGAGCTCTTCGATTTGATGGTCCAACAGCTCGACATTTTCAGTAGTCAATGTCATAGCGCCGCCCGCCGGCATGGCATGCCGCGCGTTTGTCGTCAGATTTAGTAATGCCGCCTCAAACTGCGTTGCATCGACCATCACCGGACTCAGCTCAGCGGCAAGCTGTAGATTGAAAGCGATACTGCTGTCGCCGACACGGCGCAATACCGGCTCAAAGCCTTCGATGACGCGATTAAGGTCGTGCCGCTCGTG
This sequence comes from Noviherbaspirillum pedocola, assembly GCF_016632335.1. Taxonomy (GTDB): domain Bacteria; phylum Pseudomonadota; class Gammaproteobacteria; order Burkholderiales; family Burkholderiaceae_D; genus Noviherbaspirillum_A; species Noviherbaspirillum_A pedocola. The sequence continues at coordinate 105,697 of NZ_JAEPBG010000011.1, read as the reverse complement.
TTTCATAGGTTGCTGGCGCGCGAACGCCAACAATTGTTGCGTCAAGGCGGTCGCCCTGTCCGCAGCGCGCTGCATGCTATCCAAGACCTTTGGGTTTGGAGGACTACCAGGATGAGCTGAGAGGCGTTCGAGGCCGCTTACCAAGATGGCCAACAGATTGTTGAAATCGTGCGCGATGCCACCGGTAAGCATGCCGATGGCTTCCAGTTTCTGGGACTGGAACAGCGCCTCTCTGGCCCGTTCAAGTTCCTCGGCCGCCTTCTTGCGCTCAGTAATGTCACGGGTAATCTTGGCAAAACCAACAAGTGTCCCTGATTCGCCGTAGATGGCGTCGATGACTACGTTCGCCCAGAACCTGCTGCCGTCTTTGCGGACTCGCCAGCCTTCCATCTCGATGCGCCCGTCTTGGGCAGCCTTTTCCAGCGCCTTCTCGGGTAGCCCGTTAGCTTGGTCCTCTTCGGTATAGAAGCGCCGGAAGTGGGTACCAACGACCTCCTCTTTCGCATATCCCTTGATACGCGCGGCGCCGGCATTCCAATTCGTCACCTCGCCAGCCGGCGACAGCATGTAAATCGCGTAGTCGGTAACGCCCTGGACCAGCAAGCGGAACTGTTCTTCACTGGCGCGGAGAGCCTCCTGCGCCTGGCGCCGCTCGGTGATGTCCCGGGTGATTTTCGCGAAGCCGAGGAGATTGCCGTGAGCATCCCGAACAGGGTCGATGACGACGCTGGCCCAAAACGGAGTGCCGTCCTTCCGCACTCGCCAGTTTTCCTCCTCGTACTTGCCCTCCTCGAGGGCAATCCTGAGCGCCCTAGCAGGTTTGCCATTCGTGCGGTCTTCTTCCGTATAAAAACGGGAAAAGTGCTGCCCGACGATTTCTTCAGGTGCATAGCCCATAAAACGCTGAGCACCAGCGTTCCAGCTGCTAACGACGCCATCCGGGGACAGCATGTAAATTGCGTAGTCGGCAACACTGGTTAGGAAATGGCGGAAGTGCTCAAGAGTTGCGGTGCCAAAACTTGCAGTAGGAAAGCGTTCAGACATGAATCCTTTTGGTCCAATATGGTTTGCGCATCTTAGCTTGGGGCTGTCGTAAGCCGAACAAGGGCATGCATTGTCCTATTTTGCTCAATCCAAGCAAGGTAATAACCGGGTGGGTCCAGTGGCGTGATGACGGGTAACTCCTTACGCCGCCGTCTCGATGCGTTCTGAACGCGTTAGGGACGGTGGAGGACGCATGTGACAAGGGGATGAGGGCTTGGCCACGCCCGCAGCTTTTACCTTGAACTGGTAGCCCCTCCTGATTCGCTGGCCCTTTAAAGGACTCCGTGCGCGTGGGCGTATGCCAGGACGTCCAAGGTAGCCGCTGACCTCAAACGTCGATGTCCCCTATTTCGTGCGCAGGGCCAGCACCAACACTCTGGTTCCAGTACCGCATCAGTTCGTTCAAAAAACACTTTACCAATTCGGAAACAGTAAAAGTCCGACTGCCCTTTACAACTGGGTTTGTGGGAACCTATTACTGTCCGCGTTAGTCATCCTTACAACGCGAAGACAGGAGTTCGTTATGGATTTGCTTTCCTTAGAACTCAAGACCTATTACGGAAACTTGCCCAACTTGCTCAAGGACGAAGGGAAATTTGTCCTAATCCATGGCCCCATAATTGTGGGGATATTTGAAACATATGCAATGGCGACGAATGAGGGGTGTACAAGGCTCGGGTTGGGCAAGACGTTTCTTGTTAAAAAAATTGTCCAGCATTAAGCGCCGTAAGAACGATGGGTGCCCTGACTTTTGCGAGCGTCCTTCCTACTTAGTAATGTGATTCAGCAGAAAGAGCAACATAGCCGGCGTCGCGGACAGAAGTCGCCGCCAAATAAGGAGGAATGCAACATTGGGAAAGTGCGTTGCAGATCACGCCTGAAGGGAGGCGATGGGAGTACGCGACGTTCAGAGCGAGTGCTGTTGAGCGGTCTGGAGCATGTACTGAGCCCTATGGTTACTGCTTCTGCAGCCTGTGCCGGGCCTGCAAACTAGGAAAGCGGTATAAGGCAACTGGTATGGCGGTTTTACTCAGAGAGTTCACGAGGTGAGCCGTCACTGCTCGTCCAGCGGAACGTAACAGAGGGTGCAGTTTGCATTTTGCCCTTTTTCATTATTGTAGATACATAGCGAGTGACCCTTAGGCCACCAATCTGGAGAACAGACGCATTCTTCTCTGCTTGTTTTGCAAAAATTCCGCATAAGAGCTCGTGAGAAAGGTCATTCTCAATGATGTCAGAATAGTCCTGAAGCAGCTCTTGCATTCTTCTTATCCGCAGAGCCTTTTCCCTTGTCTTTTCTCGTAATTCTGATTCGGAACCGATATAGAGAAGTATTTCCGGCGAGACTTGAATTTCAGTTTTACCCGGATAACGCAGGGGTAAAATTTCTTCCTTATACAGGTCGACGAATACGCTAGCGCCGAAAGGAGTGACTAATATCTGATACGTATTTTTGTCCCATGACAGTGCCTCGCGAAATTGCTGCGCTGTAGCAAAGAAAGCATTTGGCACGATGAAACCGGTAGGTCTGAAGGTTTCGAATAGTATGCGTATTTGGGGAAGCACACGCTGTGGGGAGACGCCATTTAACCCACGCAGCACATTGTTAAGAGGCATCAAGAAGTCTTTGTCAATCTGCATGCTTGGTTCTCTGAAAGGGGCACACGGTAATGCTATAGCTGTCTTTGTTGCATCATATTGACTAACATTGATAAAGCACGACATCAATGTCGTTTCCGCTCCATATCTACGCTTCGTGAAATTAGCACTGAGGCCGCCTGCGAAACGTCAAGAACCACAAAGACCCCGAACCAAATTCAAAGCCGGTTTGAAACACACGCTGAGGCGTCAAGCCAGGGCTTGGTACCAAAAACCCGCCGCAAGCCTAATCCCGTAGTGACGCCATGGTCGGATATGCGCAGACTCTAATGTGCAGCTTGGCGGAAGCGTCAAATCTGGAAGCGCCCGATATACTTTCCAGATTTTTATTGCAACCGGCGCCAATTGGCTGATTATGAATTCAAGCGAAGCTCCGGAATTTGCATTTCTCTCCGACGGCGGCGGGATGGGCGAGTTAATGCGGAAGCACAATTGGGTGCAGTCGCCGTTAGGGTCTCCTGCGTCATGGCCGCAATCGCTACGCACTGTCGTCGGACTATTGCTTCATTCCAAGTTTCCTATGTTCGTTGCTTGGGGACCGGAACTGAGCTGCCTGTACAACGACCCACATACGGAAATTCTCGGAACTAAACATCCGGCAGCGCTTGGCCTGCGTCTCCAAGACATCTGGGCTGAAATATGGGATGACATTCATCCAATCGTCGTTCAGGCAATGCAGGGAAACGCCACTTACCACGAGAACCTGCCGTTGACGGTTCTACGAAGAGGTGCCCCGGAGCAGGCATGGTTCACCTTTTCGTATTCTCCGGTTCATGATGAGAGTGGAAAAGTAGCCGGTATGTTTTGTGCGGTCGTGGAAACCACTGACCAGGTACTCGGCGAGCGCCATCGCGTTGAGGAGCTCGTACGCCTACGTCAACTGGTTCAAAAGGCACCTGGTTTCATAGCCGTTTTACGTGAGCCGTCTCATGTCTTTGAGATTGCAAACGACGCCTATCTGCAGCTTATAGGGCACCGCGACATCATTGGCAAACCGGTGCAAGAGGCATTGCCAGAACTGGAAGGTCAAGGCTTCTTCGAAATCCTTGACCGTGTGTATGCCACTGGGGAACCCTTTATCGGACGCGAGCTGCCTGCGATGTTGCAGCGGCAACCTGAGGGCCGCTTGGAACAGCGATTTGTCAGCTTCGTCTACCAGCCCACTATTGACCATCGGGGCAACGTTTCTGGCATCTTCGTCGAAGGTAGCGATGTCACCGAAACCGTCAGGGCACACCAGGCCCTACGAGAGAGCGAGCAGCGGCTCCGCCAACTCGCCAATACGATTCCACAGCTTGCATGGATGGCGAATCCCGACGGCTGGATTCACTGGTACAACGACCGTTGGTATGAATACACCGGCACATCTCCCGAAGAAATGGCAGGATGGGGATGGCAAAAGGTCCACCATCCGAACACTCTGCCCGCCGTTATGGAACAGTGGAAAACAGCCATCGCAAGCGGAGAGATTTTCGAAGCGTCGTTCCCTTTGCGCGCCGCTAACGGAGAGTACCGAACCTTCATGACCCGCGCAGCGCCGTTGCGCGATACCGCCGGCAACATCGTCCAGTGGTTCGGCGCAAATACGGACGTGACTCCTATCGAGCAGGCCCAACATGAACTACGTGAGGCCAACCACCGCAAAGATGAATTTCTTGCGATGCTCGCGCACGAATTACGTAACCCACTCGCCCCTATTACTTCGGCAGCTAACCTGTTGAAGGCGGCAACGCTTAATGAGGTTCTGGTACGCAAAACGAGCCAAATCATCTCGCGACAGGCCGAACATATGGCCGCCCTGATAGATGACCTGCTTGATGTTTCGAGGGTAACACGCGGCCTTGTTACGCTAGACAAAAGGGGGGTAAGCCTCAACAGTGTACTTACGGAGACTGCTGAACAAGTCCGGCCTCACGTCGAAGCAAGACATCATCACTTCGAGCTGGAGTTACCTGCCGACCCGCTTTTCGTGCAAGGCGACAGAACGCGGCTTATTCAAGTCTTTTCCAATCTTTTGCACAATGCGGCGAAGTACACTCCCGAAGGGGGACACATTGCCCTAAACGCCAATACAGCCCATGACCAAGTTGTAATCACTGTGAGTGACGACGGCGTCGGGATACGGCCTGCTCTACTGCCCTACATCTTTGAGCTGTTCACCCAGGCAGAAAGGTCGCCGGACCGCTCCCAAGGCGGTCTAGGGCTTGGCTTAGCGTTGGTGAAAAGCTTGGTCGAACTGCATGGTGGCCAGGTGGCGGCGCACAGTGAGGGCGCAGGCAAAGGAAGCGTGTTCACCGTATGTCTGCCGCAGGCAAACGCAGAACAGACGCCCCTTGCACAGAGCGACCGAAAGAGCGGGATTCCGCGCCTTGGTGGCGAAAAGCGGATACTGGTCGTTGATGACAACAAAGACGCGGCCGAGATGCTTTCCTTACTGTTGGAGGCGGCAGGCTATGCAATTACCGTGGCTTACAGCGCTCACGATGCGCTGTCGGCCGCACAGCGTGACTCTCCTTCCATTCTGTTCCTTGATATTGGTTTGCCGGACATGGATGGCTATGCGCTTGCGCGAAAGTTGCGCAGCCTTCCTGAATTCTCGCGCTCGTTGCTAGTTGCGGTAACCGGGTATGGCCAGCCTGAAGACAGGGACCGCGCGCTGCAAGCAGGATTCAACTACCACTTGGTCAAACCCGTGAAAATGTCTGATGTTCTGAATGTGCTCACGGAGAACGAGTACCACGGTGCCCCTACAGGCGGCACCACAGCGTAGTTTGTCTCACGCGCTTTCTGCCCGTCGAGGAGCCATGCGTGGCAGGCGCACCGTGAACCTTGTTCCTTCAGCCTCACTTGATGCTGCTGTGATAGTGCCGCCGTGCGCGGTCGCAATCTCTCGCGCGACGAAGAGTCCAAGGCCGAGGCTTGTCTTCGGCCTGGCAGCGCTGTCGGAGCGCCTGGCTAACTGGACTAGCGGGTCGAAGATTGCCTGAAGCGACTCTTCTGGGATGACGGCACCGAAATTCTGTACTTGTATGCTCAGCGTGTCGGCGTGGCTCTGCGCCGACATGACCACAGCACTGCCTTCGCTACGGTATTGTGCCGCGTTCAACAGCAGGTTGGTGACTAGCTGATGCAGGCGCACGCTATCGAACGAACCCGTCAGGTCGTCTTCCGCATGAAGATGAAACGGACAACCGGGGTAGACGGCGCGGGCGCCTTCCAAAGCGGTATCGCACACGTTGCGCAGGTCGCCTTCCTCGGGATTGATGGGAATGCTCGAGCCGAGCTGGGTTCGTGCAAATTCGAGCAGGTCTTTGATAATCTCGCCCATCATCCTCGCGCTACGGTCGACCATAGCCCCAATGTCGAGATGCTGGTCTTCCGACAAGTCGCGTCGTTTGAGCAATTCGCCGGCCGAAACCATCGTCGCCAATGGTGCGCGTAAATCGTGCCCGAGAATCGCCAGGAACAGGTCGCGGGTGCGAGCCATCTGCTCCGAATACGCTACTACCGATTCAGCCAGCGCCTGGTCAATCGCTTCACTGAAACGGATGACATCCTCGGTGACTTCTTCACTGCCAGCGGCATTGCCCGGCAGCCAGAGGCGCAGGACAGTAGCCCGAAGAGCACGGTACTCCGCCGTCAACTGCAAATAGGTAAAACCACTCCAGTGCCGCAACGAACCGTGTGTCGAAGCGGCGCTCTCGAAGGCATCCTGCAAGCCAGCACCGCGGGACTTTGCATATTGTTCCGAAGGTGTCTGCTCACTGTCGATATTGTCGGCGATAGCGGACAGGATTTCGACTGCGTCGTCGCGCAATGCCAAGTTCGACATGGATGTCGCCGCCGGAAGTTGCGTACGGGCGAATGATTCCCACTCTACAACAATGTCTTGAATGTGCTCACGAATGAAGCGAGACAAGGTCACTGCGTCCTCTCAGAAGTCGCTGCAGTTAGGCACGTATTTTAGGCCAACAGTGACAGCGGGTCATCAGGGAAGATTGACCATGCGTCGCCTAGATTCAGCCAGTGCGCGCCTGCTATGCGCCGTTGTGGTTAGCTTAGGAACACTGAACGATGTCCATAACAGCCCTTGTGTACGGCACAGCTATTTGCGCATTTTCGTTGCCGGTAGCAGCGCTACATGACCGGTTCGAATTGCGCTCTACCCCTTAGCGCCGGAATATTGCATCAGAGGATACAGGACGTGTAGGAGGGTAAAATCAGAGGTTCACCGCGCGGTCCTGGCAGACCGCACACGACAAGAAATCCCATGACGAGACGCCCTCTGAAGCTTAAAGCGGTCCTGCTTTCCCTACTCATTGCTGTCCTGCTGATAGGCTCAACATCGCTGGAAATCCTGCTGGACTACCGCGCTACCGAACAACGCAGCTACGAGACGGCGACAGACATCGCTCGTGTCGTCGAACGGCAAACGCGGGATACTGTTACCTATGTCCAGCAGACGCTGGATGCAGTCGCAACCGTGCTTCGAAATACGGGCGGCGTGGAGGGTGTTCGCCGGCCAGCCAACTGGGAAATCGTCCGCTCATACTGCGTCACACTCATTGGCTGTGGTGCTATAGGAGTGATTACCCCGGACGGCAAGCCTCATATACAAACGCGCAAAGTCGATATCAACGTCGGCGACGTGTCCGACCGTGCCTACTTTCGGCGGGCGGTGGAAACTCGCAAGCTTTATATCGACAAGGCCATCGTGTCACGTCTGCCCGGCTCCCCCATTCTGTTCACTGTTTCTAAGCCCGTGTACGACTCACAAGGCGACCTGATTGCTGTGGTCGCCATCGGTATGGAGACAAGCCAGCTCACTTCGTTCTATTCGCTTTTTGGCTTTGCCTTAGCTCCGACGATTTCGATTTACAAAAGGGACGGTGACCTCGTGGCGCGCAACCCTGGGATGTCCCAGCATGTTGGCAAGAGCGACGCTAAAAGCATGATGTTCACAACGCTTTTACCGAAGGCGCCGTCCGGCACTTATGACTCATTGTCACCCATTGACGGCAAGCGGCGGCTCGCGGCTTACCGGTTCCTTCCGGACTTGGACCTCGTCATCTTCTCCGGCATTGAAAGGCCGGTAGCGTTCGCCGCGTGGAAAGTGCGCTCCCTGCGCCGAGTGACAATTATGTTAGTGACGTTGGCCCTAATAGGCGGAGTCCTCTCTATTGCGTACCGTGCCCTTGTGGCGCAATCTCAGCTGCGCCAAGAGAACGACCAACTCGATGACTTGGCGACACATGACCCTCTGACCGGCATCGGCAACCGGCGACTGTTTGAGAGGACGCTCAAGCGAGACTGGGGCAAGCACTGCCGCAGCGGGGCGCCGCTATCAGTCGTACTCATTGACGTCGACTTCTTCAAACCCTTCAACGACCATTACGGCCATCAGGCAGGCGACGCCTGTCTTCGCCGAGTTGCCCAGACGCTGGCTCGCAGCCTCCAACGGGAGGGTGACATGGTCGCCCGCTACGGCGGCGAAGAATTTGTTGCGGTGCTCGACTGCGGACGCGAGGGCGCACTTCTTATGGCGGAACGGATGCGGCGCCGGGTCGAGGCGTTGGAAATCCCACATGTTCGTTCGGGGAACGGCCCGTTTGTTACAGCTAGCTTCGGCGTCGCCAGCACCGAAAACGCGCGGTTGCATGACGCAGAGGAGCTCGTTGTCTTGGCGGACAAGGCGCTCTATGCAGCGAAGGCCGCGGGTAGAAATCAAGTGTCCGCTGCGCGGTTGTCTTCCTCGGACGCATCAGAGTAGCGGCTTGGGTGACTGGTAAGAATTTATCGTGGTTTGTAGAGTGGTACGGGGATATAGGGGCGAGACCGCGAAGGAACACCATAGGCAAAGTGATAGTGTTTGTTCCGGTCTTGGTCGGAGACCGCACTTCTTCACGAGCAAGGTGACAGTTTTTGTTCAGACGACCCACCAGTAGACGACTATCGAAGCCCGTCGAGGAGCAAGGTGATAGTTTTTGTTCTCTCGCCGTGCGGTAAACCCAAGTTTTGGGTCCCTTTGGGACAATTACTATCACCTTGCCTACCAATCCGGGCCATGTTGTTACCTATAGACTCCGGATAGCATACTTCTGGGGGCGACGCGGAACAATTCCTATCACCTTGCCCCGAGTAGACCGCTGTCACCGCACCGACAAAACCTCAACCTCGAAGGTCAGCGTCGAATTTAGCGGAATCACACTAGGAATGCCTGCCACTACGGTACACCGTATCAGCGTAGTCCTTAAATCCACAGGGCATAACGACATTTGTTAGTTATTCGCCGTTGATTTTATATAAGCAACATGGAAGATTCTGAACATCCGGCTTTTCCTATGATGGGGATAATATTGATAATTGTCCCCTTTGCTTTTGGTATTCTAATGTTGGTTTTAGCCAGAGCGAAATATGAAAACCCTTACTCAGAAATTGCGAACTGTCAGTTGAGTGAGACCGGGGAAAGAATCGCATCAAAGCAAGTTATTGGAACGCTTGAACTTACATCTGGCATATTCGTCGTTAAGGACGAGCACAACCGCCTCACCGCGTTAGCAAGGTGCGGTAAATACTATTGTTCAGGGCCGTATCATGAGCTAGAAGAGAAGAGGCTGCGAGAGCAAATCAAAGTATCCTTTTGCGGGAAAGCTTTGATGCAGATAGATTTTGCCGACGACTCAACAATATATCCCCCGCTTGCAAGCGAAAGACGTTGAGCACGCGTGTGTCAGTAAAACGATGCATCCAATTACTTGGCTGGCTTGCTGTATGCGGATGAACTGGATGGTGGAGGGAAAGACGAAGCTTTAGATTTGTCTTTCCCTTTCTTGCTTGTAACCTATGTTGCGAGCGTACCGTTACGCTACGCGGAACTGCTCTTTGTCTTTTCCATGCAGCCAGCCTGGCATGCGGCCACGGCCAGACCAGGTATTGCCATCATTGTCACGGTATTGCACCTTTCCTTGCGCCTTCGATTTTGCGCCCTTACCGCTCTTCTTGCCTTTCGATGCGCCCTGGATGTCTTCAATCGACAGGTCGTAATCAGCCATCAACGTGCGGATTTGCTCAACTGCACCTTGCACTTCTTTAGCGCGGGCTTCTTCCGCTGCGCGTTGCAGTTCAGCGATTTGATTTTGGATGTCTTTATACGTTGCCATTATTTTCTCCATGTTGAAAAAAGGCATCAATAAGCATTGCCTTTTCTATGATTTACTTGCGGTCGCCTTGGCTTTTTAATTTCTTGGGCACCACGCAAGCCGATGAAACGGAGAGGAAGTGTAATGGATTTATGACAAGTGCGCCAATCAGCAATATGTGAAAGCTTGTGTAGCTTCTATAAATCGCTGACCAACGTTTTAAATCGCTCTAAATAATGGAGCGATTTTTCAGTGCTCTTTGTGCTTACGCCCTATCTGAAGGAAATTCACATCTGCTGGGTGTTAGGCACAGCCAACATCCATACGATGACCGCCGTAGTGACCCAACTGGGGCGTCCAAAACCAGGTAGGTCGCCCTAACCGAGGTAGTCAAAGGCTGGAAAGGGGAACTACGCCCGATACATATAGCGCGTAGGTGGTTCTGACCTTCCGCCCATTGAAGTTTCTCGCCTTCTCATGGTTGCGATAACTCACGCTCTTAATAGAAATGCCCGCATGTAGCGGGCACTTTTCGAGCGTAGACAGATTACGCCTTGTTTTTTCTTGCTGATTTGCGCAACCTTGCAGCAGCGCCCAGAATTCCAAGAACAAACAGCGTCCTGCCACCTCTTATCATGAGGACAAACGGACATTAGCGACAAATCACTTTTTCACACACGGCGAGCACGACCTCTTACTGTCGTGACTACAAGGCGCTACGAGTGGGGCTCCACGAATGACGGCGACAATGAACGTCAGACCTGCTACTGCAGAAACAAGCCCAAGTCCGTAAAAAATCCACGATGAGTGTTCGACAATCCAGTTGAAGATGAAGCCATCATCATTCGTAGAATTTGACTCGTCTTCTTCCCGTTCATTTTTAGGCATGTTCGACCTTCACTTTGTGAAAACTCTGCCATGTACTTCCTGTGAGCAGCTTCGTCGAAGTTCGCGGAGTCGAATTCCATGCCTTCATCCTACATCTCCTCGCGCGCAGGTGAAAGTGGTGGTAAAGGTGGTACGCCCATCGCGTCTAGCACTTCGCCAAGGCGACCTTTTTCCGGCAATTCACTAACCTCGACTAAAGTCAGTTTCCTTATCCTCCGTTTTCTCATCTGCACATGCCTCCAAAGAATTAGGCCACAGAAATTGAGGTGAATACCGGTATTGCCACTTTTTACTGCCAAATTTTTGCGAGCTAAAAGAGCAGTTGTGACGCCAGATTTTTACAGAGGGACCAGGCCGCATTTTCCTTTTATAAGTCTGACCCAGAGTTTAGTGAATGTTCTTTAGTAAGATAAAGACTAGGGCTGCACCTGCCAGCGCCGTGACGGCAGCAATGGCGTAGAGAATCCAAGAGGCATTATTAACGAGCCAATCAAAGACGGTGTTGCCTCTCCTTTCGTCAATTGCATAGACCATATTTTTCGTATCGAACTTGATACCCGTATTTGGCATTCCATACCAGATGGGGCATGCAAGTCCAACAATCTGCATATCGCCGGTGCTTGGATAATGTCGCAGCAGTATTTCTGCTCGCCCTCGAATTTCTTTTGGCACGTCAGACTCAGACCGCGGGTGGGCTAGTGCTATCAAAAATTCTCTCGTATCGAGGACAGCCTGTGTTCTTTCATTTGCAGTAGTCATACTATGTTGTTAAGCTTTTTAGGGATGCCGCAACGTACTATGCTACTTAGAGATAAGGCGGCTTCCTATGAATCCTCGTATGTCCTTATTGCCACATCCTCCCGAAATTGCGCCCACGGGAAATTTCGGTAAGACCTAGCCTCAGCGATTACTTTTTCCAATTCGCCGCGAGCCAAGGCAGCAAGCGGTGTTTTATAGCCGCATGAATGCAATCTTTTGAGGAAAAACCAGAATTTCCCATCCCCGACCCCGTTTAATGCCTGAGACACTGCTTCGACGGAAGCTGTATCAAAATGCGGGTCAACGAAAAAATCCGGGTAATAATTCTCATGGCGCTTTTGATGCAGAATTTTCGGTATTTCGAATATGCGACCGGAGCGAAGCTTTTCCTGAAGCTCATCTCGAGTAATGCCTGAGCGTGCTAGAAATTCTTCTGTGTTTACGGTTTCGAAATCTCCGGCAACTCGCGAGTGATATGTGATTACACCCTCGTTGCTTGATTTTCCATAGGTGGATTCCTTTCGCCCAATCTCATGAGAATCTGCGACGCCGCGGGTCAAACTCAACATGAATTTGATAAGGTTGGCTTGCTGGCTTTTACTCATTCCTGCGGTTGCCATATTGAACGCATCCTTACTCATCTTTGTGTCTGGTTTTGTACGCACTTCCGGCGTACTGGTGCGGTAGGCAGTCGCTCCAGTCGAGAAGAATGCGTAGTATTTAAGGAGTTGAAGGGACGGCATAAAAATTCTTACAAGAAGTGCCTAATCGCTATACAAAAAATACTGCTCTCAACATAAACGCCCGGGCGTTGCTAAAAACTGGTTAGTTGAGGATGGACTCAGTAGTCTCTGTCGACCGTGGGTTGACCATTTTATCGCACAATATTTTGTGGCACAAAATATTGTGTAGATTTGCCAAGCTGACACCGGCAGACTGCCGACAAAAATTTGTCGGACTTTTTAATGAATCGGGTAGAGGCGCTTGGTGTAGCAATCAAGGAGGCACGGGCCAAGAAGCAGCTCTCGCAGGAGAAACTCGCCGAGCTAGCCAAACTCCATAGGAACTCTGTCGGCTTGGTTGAACGGAATCTGACTAAGCTCGCAGTCGACTCACTGTTCGCAATCGCAGACGCCCTAGGGACGACTGCAGCTGAATTGGTTGCTCGTGCCGAAACGCTAGCTGGAGACGACCGGTCTCTCTAGGATGCGGTTAGGACTCGTTGCAGTATTCCCTGACAGAGATGTCTATCTCCTCACACTGATGTCTTCCGCCGACAAGATTTAGGCCGTCGAAAATAATAACCGCCGCTATACGTCCGTACACGGGGCTGCGCATCCCTTTTCTCTAAGTGGATGTGCATCTACTGCTACTGGAGACGCGCGTATGACGACGAAGTACCTAGATATCGATGAGCTCGCCGGAGTGCTGGGCTGTAAGGCCGAAACTATCCGCACAAACCTTAAGCGCCGCCCTTGGGCAGTCCCGCCCAACATGCACATACCAGGCACAAGGATGCTCCGGTGGCGAGCTGTGGAAGTCCAAATCTGGCTCGATGAAAGGCGAAGCTCTCCGTGAAGCAGTTACTTCGTTAGAGGGAGAAGTTGTAAGGTTAGCTGGCTTTAGGTTTCAACAGCGTTTTGAGAACTGCTAGACGCTTTCTAGCTTCCTCTGGCGTAGTCGCCTGGAACGCTTCAGGACGCGTTAGCCCGAGAACTTTTGCGACGTTTGATACATACGCTCTGCGCGACCTGACTAGCCTCAACAGGCTTCCTCAACAGATGCTGCGCCGACCTCTGCAATAAGCGATTCAAGCGTTCTACGGCCTGTTCTGAAGACGAGGTTGGCGAAGAGTCTTGGACAATTATGAATACTATGAAACCTGTTCATAGTATTCTCAACTGTACTTTCTCTTTGCATTACATAGGCTTGTACAAGCGATTGCACAATGTATGAATAATTTCGGGGGCAGAGGGTTCATGCTATTTTGTTCGGAAAGTAATCCGGGCTTTACTGATGTCATAAGGCGACATTTCCACCGTTACTTTGTCGCCAGCCAAAATGCGAATATAGTTTTTGCGCATTCTCCCTGAAATATGACCGAGCACGACATGACCGTTTTCGAGTTGGATCTTGAACATTGTATTGGGCAAGCTTTCAAGTACGCGTCCCTCCATTTGAATTACATCGTCTTTTGCCACGAAGGTTCCTTTTTGATTGAAGTTGATTCAACCATTCTAAGCGGTGTCAACACGCCACAGGAAGATATCTAAAAACCGGCCACGGCGCGTGAAATAACGATATCTCAAGGAAAGCTTCCGCAATGCACGCATGCTGATGCGTTGGCTGAACACATACTCGGTGCAAAGCATGAGTCCTAGTGGGATGCGCTGTCGGTGTGGCTGAACCACCAAACCCGATCCAAGCTTGCGCAGACCTGCGCGGGCCGCCGACTGTTCTGGGAATATTTGAAGCGCGTCGAAAGTGACACCTACACTTAAATCTCCCTCGCACATATCCTTTCCAGTGCTGCGGCAAATGCCACCCCCCGCAATTGATGTCGAGATCCCGGTGCGTCCGTTCATGGAAATTAGCCGCGGCGTTCTTGGCGCCAATGCATTGGCCTCGTCATCGACGATCACGTAAGCGTCCGTTTCAGTGTCCTTGCGCGAAACGCAGTCTAAGATCGATTGATGCCTGCCGACGACAGCGCGCCATACGAAGTGGCTGCATGTCAGTTCCCATACCGGGGATTCAAAACGCGTGAAACGTTTTGAAACCTCGGCACGCTGCACCGGTGCGGCAGGGCGAGATACTCGTTACACTCAACGCATGAGCAACACTACAAGATCAGCGAAAAAACCCTCGAAGGCGCCTCCGGAGCAGCTCGCCTTTGATTTCGAAGCGACGGACGAGTCTGAGATTACAGGCAGCACGCTTGATGAAGAAGCGTCCGCCGATCAGCAGAAGGTCATCGCTGGCGCGCTGAAGTCAGAAGAAGCGACGCGGTGCGGACTTCGTGCTCTCTTCTTCGACATCGATGGGGTCCTGCATCCAACTGGCATCGCTTACGAAGATGAAGCCGGCGGCATCTACTGCGATCCGGATGATCAGCGGTTCATTTGGGCTGCCATTCTCGCCGAGCTGCTTGAGCCGCACCCGGACGTCGTTCTTGTATGTCATTCAACTTGGCGGCACCGGCTCGGTTTCCGCGGCTTGCGCGCGATCCTTCCGCCCGAGCTGGCCGAGCGTCTAATTGGCGTGACGGATCTGTACGTCGGCCGCGAGGAATCGATCCAGGCATACGTTGCCCAGCACGGCATCGCCGCGGACGCTTACGTGATCATCGACAACGAGCGCGGTGCTTTCACGGCCGGTACGTCTCAGCTCGTGCACGTCAATAGCAGCACCGGCATCTCGACGCCTAAAGCAAGGGCGGCGATCGCGACCGCACTGGAGAGACTGCGCAATTCAAAGGATGAGTAGACACCATCGCGTCGAAGTTCATGTTGTTAATTTGGTAACTTTATATAAGAAAGCCGTAGCGCACCCTAGAATAGACGCTACCGTAAAAGTCACGCTTTCTATCTACCAAATCTATGCGTCACGCACCGCCCGGCACATACAACCGTCCGCTTTCTCCCGCAGTACAGGCAGCACTTCAACGTCTCGCTGACTCCGCCAATATGATTGTCTGGATGACGAACGCACATGGCGCATGCATTTACCTTAATCCACAAGCGCGTTCGTTGCTTCCTGCCTCGGAAGTGCTGTATCAGGCAGACTGGATGCGGTTTGTCCACCCTGATGACGCGCAATTTGTACGGTCGCAATTCAGCCAAGCCTATCTGACTCAAACCCAGTACCAGTCGGAATACCGCGTCGTTCGCAGTGACGGCTCGGTACGTTGGGTTCTTGACTCCGCGGCCCCGAGGTTCGATGAGCAAGGCGATTTTCTCGGATACAACGGCACGCTGCTTGATGTCACTGCACAACACAAGGCCTTGGACGATTTAGAAAAGAGCGAGCAGAAGTATCGTCTTCTCGCGGAAAACGCTTCGGATCTAATTTGCCATTGTGATGATAAGGGTCAGTATTTATATGTCTCTCCCTCTTATGCAGCGTTCACCGGCATCGACGTGGAATCGTGCGAGAAACACAATGTCTTTGAATCGATGCACCCCGATGATATGGAAAGGTTGCGCAAGGAATTACGACGCCAGATCGAAAGCGGCGTAGAGGGGCAAGTCGTCGAGGTCCGTAAGCGTCATTGGAGTGGAAAATACGTCTGGGTTGGCAGCAAAATAAAATTGATTTTTGGCCACGATAAAAAGACAGTGGTCGGAGCGGTCACAATATCGCGGGATATCACAAAAGAGAGGGATGCCCGTATTGAAACTGAAAGACTTTCAGCAGAAAATAAAAGCATAATTGAAAATTCGCTCGATATCATTGCCGTCTTAGATCAGGACGGGGTAGTCCTCAGCGTCAATCCGGCCGCAAGAGAAATCCACGGTTATGAGCTGAATGAAATCTTGGGGAGAAATTATTTCGAATTTCTTCATAGTGACGATCTTGAGAACTCGAAACTGAACAAAGCTAAATTACTTAGCGACGGTCAGCCACTACGGAACATAGAAGCCCGTTATATACGCAAGAACGGCCAAATTGCGCTTCTTTCTTCATCCGTACGGTGGGATGCGGTGAAGAAACAAATGTACGTGATCGCCCGCGATGTGACGGAGGTCTACAAGGCAAAAGCCGATTTACAGCGCACGAATGATCACCTCAACAGAACATTGGAAAGTATTGGGGATGCGTTTGTATCGATCGATAACGATTGGCACATTACCTATGCCAATAAAAAGACGGCATCATTGCTCGGTATTGGACGAGAAAACTTGCTTGGAAGGTCGATTCTTGAAGTCATTCCTGGCTTGTCCGGTTCATCGACATTCTCATACATTGATAGCGCGATGCGCGCAAGAGAAAACACCTTTTTCGAAGTCTATTACGAGCCGGTCGGCTGGTGGATTGAAGCACGCTTGTATCCTTACGATGACGGCTTATCGATATTCTTTCAAGACATCACAGAAAAAAAGCGTGCGGCCGACGCCATAAAGGAAAGCGAAAGTCGTTTTCGTGAAATGATTGACTTAACGCCTGCCGGCTACATTGCTCTGGATTCCGCAGGAAATGTAGTGGAGGTCAACCCGGCGCTGTGCGCAATGTCGGGTTACTCAGCGGAAGACTTGATTGGCCGTTTCGTACTGGATCTCATGCCATCCTGCCCGCTTGGCGGCGGCTACCGACAGAAAGGCGGTGCCATGTCTGCCGAACGGCATGAAATCGTTATGCAACATAAGGATGGTCGGCAAATCCATATGCTAGGTAACCTCACGATCAAGCGCGACGCTGAGGGCAATCCCCTCACCCTTACCGCATTCCTGACCGATATCACCGAGCGGAAGGATTTCGAAACTGAGCTCGAGAAAATTGCCAACCATGACGCGCTAACTGGCCTTCCCAACCGAACCTTGTTGCGACAGCGCCTTGAACAGATGCTCGGCAATTCAAAAGGCGAGCCGGTCGCAGTGATGTTCATTGACCTGGACCGGTTCAAGGAAGTGAACGATTCCATGGGACATTCGCTGGGCGACCGTTTGCTGCAGCAGGTAGCCACTCGTCTGAAGTCGGCAATGCGACCAAGCGACATCATTGCCCGCTTGGGTGGGGATGAGTTTATTGTTGTCGCGCATTGTTCCAGTGGACGGGATTCTGCCTGCGACATCGCAAGTCGGCTCATTGACGCGCTGACTGTTCAATTTTATATCGATGGAAATGAAATTGTCATCGGCGCATCTATTGGTATCAGCATGTATCCGGACGACGCGCTCACCGAGGAACGATTGTTTCAGAACGCCGATACTGCGATGTACCACGCCAAGGCAACCGATACGAATCGGTACATGTTTTTCGAGCGACTGATGAACGAACAGGCGACGCGCCACATGCTCATCAAGAGTGCGCTGCGCCGGGCCTTAGACCGTAATGAGTTCGTGTTGCACTATCAGCCGCGCGTCACGCTGAAAACCATGTCGATTTGCGGCATGGAAGCGCTGATCCGGTGGGACCATCCCGACCTGGGAATGATTTCTCCTGCCGAGTTCATCCCGATAGCAGAGGACTCTGGGTTGATCGGCGCCATCGGTCACTGGGTGCTCGACGAAGCTTGTCGGCATACCCGGCACCTGAACGAAACGACGGATTGCCGTTTGAGTGTATCTGTAAACTTGTCGGCTCAGCAGCTGAGGGATGCAGAAGTAGTCACACAGGTAGCCGAGGTGCTGGAAAAATGGCAATTGCCCGCAGAGCTGCTCGAGCTGGAACTGACCGAAACGGCGCTCGTGAAGGATATGGACCGATCTGCTGATGTGCTGAAGAAGCTAAAGAGTCTTGGCGTCCTGTTGTCGGTAGACGACTTCGGAACCGGTTATTCGGGACTGTCCTATCTGAAGCGCTTTCCGATGGACATATTGAAACTCGATCGATCGTTCATTACCCAGCAACCTGAAGGCATTACAGGCCACGAGTTCATCAAGGCGTTGGTGGACATGGCCCATGCCCTGAAGCTTTCTGTGGTTGCGGAAGGAATCGAAAATAAAGATCTTCTCCGCTTGGTGCAAGAATGTGCCTGCGATGAAGGTCAGGGATATTACTTATCGAAGCCTATGCCTTTCTCAAGCCTAAAAGAATTTGTACTCAAACATCACAATGTCGAATGAATCTGCTGAAGGAGGCGACTTTCCGCTATTTCTCCGCTTGTACTTCCCTATGGCCGTGCGCTTCCAATCTATTATTCTAGGAAAATCTCCGATTT
Source organism: Noviherbaspirillum pedocola (assembly GCF_016632335.1). Taxonomy (GTDB): domain Bacteria; phylum Pseudomonadota; class Gammaproteobacteria; order Burkholderiales; family Burkholderiaceae_D; genus Noviherbaspirillum_A; species Noviherbaspirillum_A pedocola. Next base: position 87,328 of record NZ_JAEPBG010000011.1, on the reverse strand, counting down.
TATGTCGCTGCTCGGGAACCGTTGATTGAGCTAAGTGGGACTCTTTATTGCCACGTCAGAGAAAATCGGACCTCTCATGGCACGCTGGCAGACGACCGAGGTTGAGTAGAATGCGAACGCTCTGCAAGGTTCGTCCTATGTGGGTTCATCAAAGTAACAAAGATCGAATCTGCATGCGGCCCGCTACTCTTCCCAAGCATAAATTCGTTGGCCTTTTTTGGTTTTGTACAACCTCGATTGCCTCGTGCCTTAATCAAGACATTCTGAAAGGTCCGCTATCAGTCTGAAATCGCAAGCGCCCTTCCCTGTAATTGCAAAGAGCGCTTGCTTTTTCTACGCCAAATGCGACCTGTCAGATTTCGATGTTCTCAGAGATTTCCAACGCATCGTCGACTTCGATGCCGAGGTATCGAACAGTGCTCTCTAACTTTGTATGACCAAGCAAGAGCTGTACAGCGCGCAGATTCTTCGTTTGTCTGTAGATCAGCGTTACTTTCGTCCGACGCATCGTGTGGATGCCATAGGCAGCACGGTTTAGCCCGATCGACTCGACCCAGGATGCGACGATACGAGCATATTGCCGTGTCGTGATGTGGTCATCTTCTACTATGCAGCTCGGAAGAGGAAGTCGCGTGGCCGATCATACCACTGTGGCTCTCTGCAGGGCCGTTTGCCACATTTGAATCCACAGGAAAGGGAATGCAGTTTCCCCTTTTTGAGCCTTGCCCTGTTGTTCGCCCTCTTCTATTTGCTTCCATTACGAACTCAATGCCTGCTTTTTATTTCGGCTTACAGGTTGCGATATAAATCCGAATTGGAAATCATTGCAAACCATAACGCGAAAGTTTTCTCTTCAATACTGGTCAATGAATAACGACACTAATTCCAGATGGAATAAGATAACCGGCCGCAATAGATTCTAATAGGAATAAATTCCTGTGTGCAACTATCAACATCTTAGTGACAATTCATTGCGGCTATCGGCGAGACAGATAGAATTGGTTCCGCGCTGTTAGAGACCAGTTCGAAAACAATCAAGCATCTAATTTTCGGCGAGAACTATCGGCCGCCCGCTTATCTCAGTACATAGTGAATGGATGGGTCAGCCTTTCCATTCTGCATTGCCGGTACAAAAACGTCCGCAGCATTAATGCTGAGCTTTCGGACTGAAAGATACTTATAGTTTTCAAAATTATTGGGCAATCCAAGGACCTTTTACGCCCAAAAATCGCTAGGAGATTAATAATGCGAAATAATTTCACTCCGGTCAGCCAAAAGTTTAAATCCATTTCCGCAAATGGCCCTCAAGGAAACCGGCTTGCTTATTTCGTTGCTGGATCTCTTGGATTGTTCCTGATGAGTACTCAACTCACGCACGTAGTGACTGCAAGACTGTTGCAGTCTTATGAGTCGCGTGTGGAAGCTCAGCAAAGTGAATCGCCGACATATGCGGCCTCACCTCATAGCGAGGCCCATAAGACGCTGCCGAATACGCATGCGCCCACGACTCGGGAGGCAGAGGTATCGCCCAAGAGAAGTCAAAGCCACTTCCAGCAATCTGAGTCCAGCGCGAGTTGCGAAAAGCCAGTCGGCAGGATTGCAAACAGTCTTGCTGATCTGGATGCACAAACCGGCAGAAAGCTCGCTTCTTACGTTGAATCGCATTACAAAGTCTCCGCACCCATAGCAAAGCAGATCGTTTCTGCGACTTTCTCTTTGAGCAGAAAGAACGGTATGGACCCGTTTTTGGCCCTCGGAATTATCGCCAGTGAATCCAGCTTCAATCACAAAGCAAGAAGCGGATATGGCGCGACAGGATTAATGCAGGTCTACGGCCCCGTCCACAAGAATGTATTAGAGGACCTTGGTATCCGGTCGAAAAATCCGAAGTTGGTGCAGAAAATGCTCACCGAGCAGGTGCATCTGAATGTCGCGGCCGGCATCCGCATCTATAAAACCTATGAAAAGCAATATGGCTCGCCGACCAAGGCACTGCAAGCATATAACGGCGCAAAGTCCGATGCCTCGTTTGCATATGCGAATAAGGTATTGGCGATGCGCGATCAGCTTCGGCGAGTTTCTTCTACCTCAAACGCCTGCGCTTAGCCTCTCATAATCGAGCCTCGCGCGCCCCTTGTTTCAACGTATCACGTGATTTTCGGAAACTGCTAACCTAGTCTGAAACAATGACATGGAGCAGTCTTGGAAAGAGTGTTGTTACCGGTTCTTGCGGTTCTCATGGCAGCTGGCGCCGCTGTTTTGCACTGGGGCCCGATCAAGAAATACGTGATCAAATGCGAACGCGCCTCGGCCGTAACCTGCGCGGTCGAACAGGTCAAAGCCTCGAGCCCCCAGAGCTGGGCGTTTCAGCTTGCGCCCGACGCCACTTCCTTCGTGCGCATTGTCCCGAGGCGTCGAAGCAGCAACAGCGTGTACCTCTACTTGCGCTCCGCTGACAAAGAGATCTTCGCGGCCCAGTTTGAGAGCAATGAGGCGTTCACCGATGCGAACGCCGCTTCTGAACGACTCAATCGGTTTTTCCGCGACACAGATCCTGACACTATCAAGATTGAGATTGTGCCTGCGCCGTACATCCGGTGGATCTCGTGGAGCCTCATAGCCGTCTTGGGGCTCTTCGTCGCCGCAACGTTGCAGTCCGCGTGGTCACGTAGGCCGCATGCCATTAATACCATGAGAATCTAACGCGCGGCCACGACTCCGACTAGCACGCTGATAGATGGTGCTCTGTAATCAGCGCGCGGCACGATTCGAGATCGTTAGCGAAAGCGAGTTCGATGAGGCGGCTACACGCGTCGGCAAACATTCCGGGCTCTTCTGTCTGACATGGGGTGGCTGTTACCCAGTAAAAACATGGGCATCTGGGACAGACAACGGGATTCTGGGTGCTGAGGCAGCAGTCCAAAACCCGACCAGCAGCCAGACGATCGCAGTCCGCCCCTTTTGCTTCCCAAGAATATTGGACAGCTACGACTAGGTTCTTTGGCGCACCAACGTATGCGCCCGCTCGCCCACCAGTAGGCCAATCGCAGCAAGCGATGCAATTGGGGCTAAGCTCGATGAGCATTGACACCTATCAATATTACAATAGCGCTTCGGAATAGCTTGAGACGACGATTCGTCGTTTCACAACAATGCGACAGGTGGAGAGCGTCATGAGCATGAAGTATTCGAAAATAATCCGTAAGGCGCTCTGTCTAGCGACTTTTTCCCTTGGCGCCGGAACTCTCTCACATGCTCAAACAGTAGCATTCGCAGACAATTTTGACGGCAGTGATTTGGGACCTGCGTGGCAGGCTTCAACATGGGCAAACGGATCCCCTTTCGCCTGCACATTCGCAGCGGGAAACGTTACAAAGGGGAATGGCACACTTAACTTAGCATTTCTCGCGCAGTCGAGCGCGAGTCAGGATACCTGCTCCGAGGTCAAAACCACGCAGACATTTCAGTATGGAAGCTTCGTCGTCTATATGAAACCTGCATGGACTGATCCGTCGCCGGCAGCGCCGTCAACATCAGGGCCTTCGACAGGTACGGTTAGCTCCTTCTTTCTCTACACAGGGCGCTCTGGCACCAGATCGCACTTCGAGATCGATATCGAATTCGTCGCCGGCACTAAAACGCTGCACACAAACTACTGGGTTCAAGGCAAGCCAAATCCGCAAGATTTCTATTTGCCCGATCCCCGGTATTCTGGAATCGACCCGGACGACGGCATTCATGGCTACAGGTTTGATTGGAAGCCGAGCGGCATCACTTGGTATGCGCAAAACGCTTCGGGTGGCTGGACTCTACTGCGCAATGTACCTGTCAACATCACAGCGAAAATGCCGGCGATGATGAATGTGTGGATCGGCGATAACACGATCGCAGGTTGGACCGGCACCTTTAACCCTGCCTCGACACCCAACGGCGCGGCTCACTACGACTCCGTCACCATCACAAAATAGTAGGTGTCCTAATCCGACGCGAAACCGGGAAAATTGTCTGGCCCTTCGACATGGGGCGACAACTGCAGCGACTACTATAGGCGGTCAGCTGAGCTCCCTCCAGTACTGATCGGAGACGGGACCTGCGCGCGATTTACCCAACGCTGCGCTCCGAAATGACCGCAGCGTTAAACGTGGTGCCGCCCGGCATACATGGCATAGAACAAGCCAGCCAACAGAATTCCCTTACAGACAAACAGGCGGTTGCATAACTGCGTAACGCGCGCTGAATCAAGAAGCAAGTAGTCACCACTGAGACAGAACTTCTCCAGCCGCCAATACGCCCCATTTCGGGTGAAGACACTTTCTGGCGCACCCATTTCTTCCCAAATCACGGGATGGTTCTCGCGTAGTTCCCTGAACAGGCGTCCATTGAGGACCCATAGCGAAATCAGTGCACCCCAAAACAATATCGCTCCGCAGGCGGTGAGAACGTTGGCCATTGACACCCTATTTGTTGCCGGTTGTCATTGCCGGCATTATAGGGAAGTTGCTAGTCGGGAAGCGTCTACATAGATTGCGAACTTATGGAGAAGCAAAAAACGGAGCCTTCCGACGGCTTTAAACCTTCGCCTTTAGCCCTTGCCAGCGATCAGTGGCACATAAACGCCATCAAGCATGCCATACGACGCCGGCTGAGCTTATAATTTAGACAACTCAACGTCATAAATACTATAACAATGCGCGGGCGTCCAATAATTTTCTTTCCAATAGCTATAGTGTGCGCCGCGATTGTATATGCCGTCATGGTATTGCCGCCGCGTTCCCGCACCAATACAGAAAATGAAGCCCGACAGGCGTGCGAAAAGGCATTGATGGCCCAATATCAAGCGACCACGCAAGGCCCGCCGAATGAACGACGCGAAGGCACCGAGATCACCATAGTATGGCCGCGTTACACGTCCTCAGCACTGGACAAGACTACCCATCCCAATGGCAAAACAGTGGTGTGCACCTTCGATACGCGACGCCACACGGTTGTCCAGCTGAGCTTAGATTGAATGTCGTATAGAGCGCTGTCCTTGGGCTCCGAGGCACTCGATAAACATCCTCCGCTCATATTGTTAAAACTGTAACGCTATTCTTGTCGGGACATTTTACAAATTCGATGTTCGCGTATGTGGTCTGCACATTAGGTATTTGAATATAAATACCATTGTATTGGTGGCACACCACATGCTTATCTGCTCAGGCAGCATTCCCAAGAACCTAGATAAGACATTGTTGGAGCTCGATAATGAAGAAGATGTTATGCGCATTGGCGGTCGCTGGTTTGACCCTTGCCTCGTCGGCCAAGGCGGCGGTTTTTGATTACTCGTACACCTATCATGACGGAACAAAGGTGTCCGGCTCGTTCACTGGAGATCTGAACGGCACCTCTATCTACAATCTTTCAAACATATCAGTGCTTGAGAATGGGGCGAGCATCTGGGGCGGGACGTTTTATCTGCACGGCTTCACTCCAGATGAAGCGGGTTATTCGCAGGGCGGCGCGTTCGTGTCATTGATTCCATCCCTGAACAGTTTCGCCTTTACATCGAGCCCGGATGTGAATGTTGGTCCGTTGCCGGCTTTCTTTGATTATGGAGAACCCGGACCCGGTGGTCCCGCCAGCCACCTTGGCATCAACGGCTCAGTTGTCGTATTTGATAGGCCAGACAATAACAGCAACTTCTCCATCGTCGCCAGAAGCACAGGCGGCACTGCGAACGGCGAAGTTCCCGAGCCACACATTGTCTTGTTGTTTGGCGCAGCTCTGGCAGGCTTAGCGCTCACCCGCAAAGCAGGAAAGAACTAGCCGCCACAGGAAGCATCAGGGCCACGCTGAGTTTGGCTGCCATCACGGGTCGTTCGCTCTTTGGTCATCCACAATTCATTGGATTACCGAAGATTGAGCGACCCACTTCGGTCAGAACTCGTCACTCTTGTCCCGGAAGTCAAGAATCTGCGGACGCAATTCCGCTCTCTCTGCACCTTTTGACGCAGTGCAGTGTTCCGCGCGCCAAGCCGCCTTCTGTGCGGGTGTCGCATCGTACCGTCTCGCCAATCGACTATTGACCCCGGACTCCCTAAATCTCAACTGCTCGGATACAAGATCGCATCGCCGGATGTAGTCTTGCACCTTGTCTTTGATGAAGGCGTCGGTAGCCTGCGCGTCTACGGACCATCCGTTGAACACACAAGCGTGATAGAAATTCGCGGGCCTGCGATACCCGGAGCCTTTCTGCTCGATCTGATACTGAATGTACGTTTGACCGGAGTAGTCGTTCGGGGTGTAGCTTGCCGTTACAAGGCCGCTCGGGTTCCAGTAGTTCATGCATCGCTGGCCTTTGGCGAAGAACATCCGGTCCCACGGAAAAAGCACTTTGGCAAGCACAATTAGGATCGCGCCATAGAAAACGCACATCACTATTGATGCCTCGAGTTTAGCGCTGAGCGATGCCCCTACAATCCGCTTCCGTCCCATACCGTAGCGCATTCAATCCATCCCGTATTTACGCTTGAACTCGAAAATCCAGTCGTGATGCGCAGGGCGGGTCTCAATCTGCGCTACCAGCTCCTGCATGCTTAGCGAAACCACTTTTGCCTTGATGCTATCCGGGAGGTAGCTCAGTAGGAAAGGGAGCAAACCGCCCTCTTTCTCGCCGGCGCGACACCGAAACACCGGGCTTCGTTTATCGAACAGAACAACGAAGGTGCCATTCTTCTCTACTGAGAAAATGACCTCTCGGAAGAACTGGTAGTGCAGAGTGAATATGCAGAGGCGCTCATTTTCCAGCCCGTCCGTAATGCCATGCTTTCGCATCAGATCCCAGTACTTGCGGCCGATGAAGTGTAGGTAGCAGGATTCCTCTCTTCCGACTGGATTGATTCCCGCACAGTCTCCCCGCTGTAGACTTAGCAGCCGCCAAACTCCTTCTCCTCGAACTTCGACTCAATGAAAATAAGAGGCGTCTCTTCCTTGTCGCAGAGCGCGACATCCACAGAGGTCGGTTGCCCTTGGTCTTCGTTGAACACCTCCCGGTCTCCGTATTCGAAGACAGCCTCCGCGACAGACTCGCACTGCGCTACACCCTTAGCTTTCAGTATCTCTGTCAGCGGCGCCTAGTCATTCCTCGTGATTAGCGGGCCTATGAGGTTGAAAGTCATCGCCTGACTACTCATCCCGTGGTGTAGGTATTTATGCAGTGGATAAGGAACCTTGTCCCTCTGGGCTCGATCCGCCTCTTTGTCTATATATGCAGCAACCTCTACCAGAATGATGTTCTGGCGCCAGCCACCCCGGTCTGCCAGACAATAGCCTTTGCGATCCAAAGTTTGGAAGCCCTTCTCGGCGAACCATATCGCTGAAGCGGCTCGGGACTTCTCCGAAAACAGCTTATGCCTCGGAAAAGGCCAACTTATGGCTTTGCTCTTTGAGCTCAACGCGACAACCCCCTATTTCTCTCTACTTTTATATACGTGCCGTCCGTCCCCGGCGGCCCGCTTCTGTTGCATTCTTATTATGATTTATATCGGCATCTATTGCCATACGGCCTTGTCGCGTAGCTACGGTCGCGACCAGTTCTGGTCTTGCGAAGCGAGGTGCTCTCCTCAGCAGATATCGTCGACGCCGCACCTCAGGCCCTGTCCTTCGCCACCTTGTTGAAGGACGCCTCTTGGGCGTCTAGGTAAATGCTGGTCAGGTCGCTTTGGGGACGATGAGGGGAGGGACGCGGCAAATCGGGCGGTGGCTGGCACTGGGAGGAACGTCAATATGGACGCGCGGCCCGCCGCGATTCCCCAAATAGGAACGCATCTGCTCTCGCCCCTTGGGGTCGGCAAGGATCTGTTTCGCCAGTTTGCTTTTTAGTGCCTTCATGAAGGGATAGTACAGCCCAGCCGAGGTGCGTAAGCCTCTACTTGGCAAGCAGCTTCTTGTAATGCGCCACGGACGAGTCACGCCTTATAGCCGCTTTCGCGACTTCTGTAATGCCGTCCACGACCTCGTCAGTAACCTTCTCTGCATGGAGCTTCTGAACGGTCTCGAAAAATCTTGCGACTGCATCCTGTGCAAACAAGTAGTCCGGGTTGATGCCAAGCACCCTGCCCCGGTCGTTGAACTCGTACTCCGTGGAGTACCAGACCGATCCATACCAGACGTCGAGCGTATCTCTGCCTTCCGCTTTCAGCCGCAACCAGTCCGATGGGTAATTGGAACTTCCGACTTGAACAGAGCCGCTCCACCATACGAATGGAAATCGAATCCAAATCCTATGGCCTGTAGCGTGATACCAATGACAATTGCTTATAAAGCGTGATTCTTGCGCCAACGTAGAAGCGACCGAACACAGGAATTGTGATCGGCCGCTGCATATATTCGTCGCCTTTGAGATATACAGGCAACGAATGCGGTGCGCCGAGATCAGTGGGCAGTACCTGCGTGCAGGTAATCGCTGGCCAATGCCGCCATGGTCTTGACCCCCGTCATCATTGCTGACTCGTCAACGAAGAAACCTGCGTTATGGTTGGGTGCTGCCTGAGCCATATCCTGTGAACGGGGCGTTACACCCAAGAATACGAACAGCCCCGGCACTTCCTTGGCGAAGAACGAGAAGTCTTCGGCGCCACCAACCAGCGGCGTCTGTACGATGTCATCATTAGCGGCCCAGCGCAATGTCGGCAGCATTTTCTCAGTCAGTGCCGGATCATTGATGGTTGGGTCGTATTTTTCCAGAATCGTGACCTCCGCCTTAGCATTACCGCTCTCGGCAATCTTCTCCACTTTCTGTCGCACGTCCGCATGCAGCTTTTTGCGGATATCGTAGTCGTAGGTACGTATGGTGCCAGTCATCTCGACCGATTCAGGAATGATATTGTAGCGGGTACCACCGTTAATCGTGCCGATACTTACGACAGATGGGGTGGACGAAATATTGGTGCGGCGGCTAATGATGGTCTGCAGACCGACCAGTGTTTCGCCACTGACGGTGATCGGGTCAATACCGTTCCACGGCGCACCAGCATGAGTTTGCTTGCCGATTATCTTAATGCGCAGATCGTCTGAACTGGCCAGAGTCGGGCCGGCACGATAAGCGATTCGCCCGGCCGGTATGCCTGCCCAGGCATGCAGACCAAACACTGCATCGGGCTTGGGCGACTTCATTGCTCCTTCCTGGACCATCATCTTGGCGCCCCACACATTCTTACCGTCTGGCACGAAATCGCCTGGGCCCTCTTCAGCTGGCTGAAAGTAGAACACGACAGTGCCGGGAAGTCGCTCGCGCATTGATGCCAGGATCTTGGCAGTCGCCATCAAGATCGCAGTGTGAGTGTCGTGGCCACAGGCATGCATGAGGTCAACTTCCTTGCCAAGGTACTGCCCTTTGACCTTGGAGGCAAAAGGCAGGTCGGATGTCTCCTTGACTGGCAGCGCATCCATGTCGGCACGCAAAGCCACGGTTGGGCCTGGCAAAGTCCCTTTGAGCACTGCGACGACGCCGGTGCGGGCAACCCCTGTTTTCACATCCATACCGAGACTGCGTAAGTGATCAGCCACCAGCTGCGCAGTGCGCTTTTCATTGTTGCCAATTTCCGGATGCGCGTGAATGTCACGTCGCCACGCGATAAGCTGGGTTTCGATCTGCTTGGCCTGCGCGGCGATTTCATTGCGTGCGGCCTCTGCCTGCGAAATAGCCTGAGCTTGAGCGAAATTGGCACTACACAGGAGAGTTGCGATAAGACTGAGCCGCAAAGGGGAAAACTGCATGAATATCTCCGAAATTATTGATGTATCGTTCACGGGCCTCTACTATACCTTCGCTGCGATCACGCTGACTTTAATCTTCCAATTAAGCGAAGGTGGCATCGCTTTCTCATTAGTGCGAGGGGGTGCATTGCCTCCAGCACCCCAAGCACAGGAATGGCTTTTGCAATAGCAGTCGATAAATTTACGGACTAATCAAGCGGTTATTTGCCTGATCCATTGTAACGGCCGAAATGTTCAAAAACGTCCGCTTTCAGTCTTAACCTGAAGGTTAGGTGAGCTTTTACAGGTATTCAGTAGCGCCCTTCATTGACCGTCGGTTAGATTCAGTAGCGTGCATCGATAGAAATTTCTGACCCACGACTTCGTCGTAGTTGCAGCCAGCTCCTATGCCGAGTCCAGTACATCAGGCGCTACGCCGTGTCGATTTGATTCTCGATGCATGTTCACTGGTGGCGAAAGCCAGCCATAGTCTCATCCAGCGGAACGCATTCTCCCTCGCCTGGTCTTCACCCTTGTTCGTGAGGGCACTGGCCCTGTCGATCGCCGCGAGTGCGCGACGCCCGGCATAGATTCGGCGCTCTTGCAAGGTACGCTTCACATACACGCTACGCCCACCATCTTGTAATGACGAGCCCATCGCATTCCCCGGTGAGCATCTTCGCGCTTGTCCGGTAACATGCCCCGTTATTGTTGAGATGGCAAGTTAAATATTGTCACGAAGCCAGTGCACCGCTCAAGCGTCATACAGAAAGCGCAGAGCAGATGAACCATATTCTGATTTATACCGAGCCTGCAGTGCGGCCTTGATGTCGGCGACCTTTCTGAAATTCCATAGAGAGACGGCGCCGGACACAGCTGCAGCGGTCACTCCGAAAACCAGCCCTGCCCGCTTGTCATGCATAAGGTTGGCGGCAAGCAAGCCGGTCACGAGTGCTGCCATATAGCACAAGGAAAACGCCGCTCCGGGGTTGATTTCCGATACGACGAAGTATTCTTTGGAGGCCGGATCAAACCAAGCGCAGATTGACTGACGATCCTCGGTCTTGAACATGGCCACCGTGTTTTCGCAGGAGATCGGGGTGACTACGCGCGGCAAGGAAATTGAATACACGCGGACTCCATCAATATCCATGCTGAGGAGAGTACTCCTCTTGCGCCCACGATCCTCGAAGTGCGCCACGTCGAAAATGCGTAGTTTCTTGACCGGGAAGCAGTGCATTGTCCGAGGAAAAACCATGCTGGCCCCAAATCACCGCCCGTCTAAGTCACATCGACTTTTCAGCAGGCGATAGCCGTGGATACTCCTGTAACCTCGGGTTAGTGCATTTTCCCATTGCCTCGCCATGATTGCTGGATCCTTTCCTGGGAAACGGCAGCAGCACTTGATCTCGGGCAGAGATGCATACCAGACGCGCAGAGAGCCATGATCGCGAATCAGCTTACTGTAGAAGCTGTAGCTCTTGTCTTTTTGAGCCAGTTTTTGAAGCCTGACATCAGGCCAGACTGCCCCCTTATTTTGAAAGTCAATCCAAAAGTTAAACAAAGACCTTCTTGACTATCGTGCGTACAGAGGGAGTCTTGTAATCGGGCGCGGAACTCGTCCACAACGCTGCAATGTCTTGATCGCTCTCAAGTGCAGCGACTGATAAGACAGGTTATCTTTACATAATTTATAGAAAACGGGAACATCATCAGATTGGCACCTTGCTCCCGACGCCCGTTTTTATTCTTACCATTGGCGCATCCATTAGGCCGCATTTGTGACGTGCCTATTTGTGCAAATCTGACACATTCTCTTTGCAACGTCATTGCGATTCTAAGAAAAATGGGCGGTTTCAAGTGTGTAGTGCAACGGCTGTTAATGAACTGACGTTTCAGGTTGATGGGCACTCGCCAAAGCGGCGGCATAGACCTGCAATGGCGTGAGCCAGTTATGCGTCGCGCGGGGCCGCGTGTTGAGGCTGTCAGCAATGGCATCGAGCTGTTCCTGGGAGTAGATCGACAGGTCGGTTCCCTTGGGCAGATACTGGCGCAGCAGACCGATGGTGTTTTCACAGGTGCCGCGCTGCCAGGGACTATGCGGGGCGCAAAAATACACGCACACGCCAGTGTTGGCAGCCAGCTCGGCATGGCGGGTCATTTCCTTGCCTTGGTCATGGTCAGGCTCTGGCGCAGCGGCGCACTGATGGCATTGAGCTTGGCCGTAAAGCCCGCCAGCGCCGAGGCTGCCGTCGCATCTTCCATGCGCGCCAGCAACACCAGGCGGCTGGTGCGCTCGACCAGCACGCCGACCGAAGACGTGTTGCCTGCCCCCTTGATGAAGTCGCCTTTCCAGTGGCCCGGCATGATGCGGTCACCGACCTCCGGCGGACGCACGTGAATGCTGATGTCATGTTTGCCTCGAAATCGCTGTATTTCTCCCTCAGACTCACTTAAAAGTTGCCATACTTTTGCTTAGAACTTGCTCCCAATCTTACGAAGAACCTGTAGAAAACTTGCCGCGAATTTGCTGCATATTTGCCGCCCTCACTAGGGGATAGTGATGGGCAGGATGCTAGATGTGCCCACAGCACATCTAGGTTTCGACCACTAGGTCGCTTCGCACCCGTCGCAGACGACTCAGGGCTTCGCCCCGAGACCCTTAAATCAATTATCTGTTGCTGTACGGAATAAACTAGAAAAATTTAGTTAGGCGATTTTGCTGTCAATGCCGGCCTTGATTTCCTCAAAGGGTAGTATTCATCCGGCAGTGACATTTGCCCCAAATCTGAAGACGAGCGCAGCGCGATTCGGCTGCCAATACGACTCACTCAAAAGGAGAGTGAGGAAATAAAAAAATCGGCTGCCGTAAAAGGCTGTTTGAAAACGCATTGGAAGCCATTAATCTGACTGCCTAATGCGCCGCTAGCGCAGGAGGCAAAGCGATGTAGACCAAGGAACACCGGGCAAAAGCGGTGGCTCGGACCAAAGAGCTCAAGCGTTATCCAAGTGATCTAATCGACGATGAAGTCGGTTATTGCACCGTTGACGCCGGCAGCAGCGCGCACCGGTCGGCCGCGCGGCGTGGACCTCCGCGAAGTCATCAATGCGATTCGGTACCTGATGCGCTCATAGTGCGAGTAGCGCATGCTGCCACGCGACTTTCCGTCCTGGCAGACGGTGTACTGGTGGTTCCGGCGCTTCGTATGTCGTTTGTTTTTCCGTGTAATCCACGGGGGAGTATCGATCCGGCGGTCACAGCGCCCACCCAGCCGAACGCTGAGACAGTCAAGGCGCTAGCACCAGGAGAGCGCGGCTACGATGCCAACAATAAGAATCGGTAAAGCGGCCTATCCTCAGAGGCGACACGGGCGTCGTCGCTAACTGCTATACCGTCGGGTGCAGTCATATCGCCGACAGTTTGCGGCGGGCCCGAGCTTTCCTGCTCCTCACCTAAAGTTCGCTAAATCGTCAAACCTGAACCCGTGATCCGTGCATTTTTCAAGTGCCTCGCTTTCGATGACTAAAACAAAAGGTCCAGTACTAAACGAATTTTCGAATTAACATCATGCGTCGTTTATACCATGTAAAACCTTCAAACAACTACAACTCCTGCAACACGTCCGTGAGCAGGTTACTAAAACTGCAACGTCTTATGCTGTTAATACGGTTTGTATTCGGTAGAATGCGTTTTACTTGGCAAAAATCTAGCGTATCCCCTCACCAATTACGCGCTGGCGACCCGACGCCGAAACATCTTTAATGAAGCCGGAAGGGCGGAATGAATATGTTTTTCACAAAGAATCATCGAAATACTTTTGGGAGAATCGCCAATATACTCACCACAGACAACACAGCTGTAAGTGCAAAGATGCGACACTGAAAAAACTTTATCCCGGACGGTCCATGCCTGCTGCGGACTGACTTTACCTTTTAACTTATATTCCACCTTCAAGAAACACCGGAGTCGTCTTGTTATATTGATAATTTCAAGCTTGGCGAGGGTGCTGGCGGTACATTCTTCTTCCAATACCTTACAGAGTATCTTTAATAGTTTGGACCATCCCACTGGAACTAGTGGAGATACTTTGGGCGATTTTCCTTTAAAGATTTTTGGATGCGAAGTGACGAGCGTTTCGATTGCATTTTGCATCGCATGTCGTTCGGATTTAGTTACCATTTTTATTAAGTTATTCCTGAAAAAGAAAGTATCGAACTCAGCTGAGAACGAGCCGAATTCCCACTATAGAGGGAAGACAGATTCTAGCAGATCCGCCACCGTTTCTCCCGCTATAGAGGGAGAAAACTTTGGAAAAATCGATTCCAGTCTGTTTTGGACGTGTCCTGCGTAAGCTGCGCAAGGATGCGCAACTTACGCAAGAGGCGCTCGGTATGAAGGCCGATTTACAGCGCAACTACGTTTCGTCCATTGAGCTTGGAGAAAAACAGCCATCTTTAACATCGATTTTCAAGCTCGGAAGTGCGCTTAACATCAAGCCTGGGATGCTTTTGGACTTGGTCGAGAAAGAGCTTACTAATCAGTCTGGCGGTGCATTTTGACGGCCTGACAATAATTATTAGTTCGGTAAAATGACGGCATGCGGGATTCACCGAGATAAAGCCTGTGATGTAATTCCCCCTATTTCACAGAATTGAGAGACGAAAATCTTCTATGCGGATTACCAACTGCTCCAGATAGTGGCGTGAGGGATATGTATCCGTCTCGGCGAAACGAATTGCTTCCTATGCGGCGATTTACTTCAGTAAGGCTTCGAGATCTTTTGCTGCAAAAGATCGTCCAAAAAAGTTTGAATTCTGAAAATCTTTTGCAGCAAAAGTTTACTTGGTGGTTATGCTGTCAAAATGACAAGTTCAGAGAAGCAGTGTACCCGTCCAATGCCTAAGCCCGTTAAACGGTCTCGAGACGCGCTTGGCAAGCCGTTGATGTCGAGTATGTGGAATCATTCACTGACTAAGAACTTTTGCAGCAAAAGTCAGTTGCCGAAATCTGCACGACTTCTCCGCCGGGGGCTACTTCACCTCCTGATCATGGACACTCTATAAAACTGAAGTGGTAATCGAATCTTGATATGCCAATCCTCTGTTGGCTTCCTGTCCTGCAAAGCAGGTGAGCACTCATCGTTGAAAAGTTTTGCAGCAAAAGAAAGTGGCGCCGGTGTATTTCCGCTTTTTTGCTTTCGCCTTCACTTAGAAATTCGCTTCATTGCTTCGGTTGCTTCCGGCAGCAAGCTCCTGAAATCGTCTTTAAACGGCTCTAGGTTACGTGAAACGAGCTCCCGATGAGTTTCGTGCATTCTATGCGTTAATGCACGGATCTCCAAAACGATTTTGTTCTCAGTTCTGACTTCAGCCTTGCGGTTAAGAGCAGCACGCCGACCAAACTCTGTAAAATCGGGATTTCTTATTTCAGAAGATTTCTTTATCTCCTCACTTTCCTTTTGAGTAAGTCTTATTTGCAGCTGAATCACGCGGAGCTCTTCTTCAGGATTGCATTGGAATCGCATCGTTAGATGCTTTCACGATTTTCAACGTACAGCATTATTTGATGGGTCTCGGGGCGAAGCCCTGAGTCGGCTGCGACGGGCGCGAAGCGACCTAACTGCTGAAACCCGGATGTATATCGTGAGATATACATCCGGCATCCTGCCCGTCACTATTCCCTAGCGTGTGCGGTAAATATCCGGCAAATTCGAGACAAATCTAAAGCAAGTTCTCAGCTAGAGCATTGCGACTTTAGATTGAATATCAAGGTAATCCACAGTGTCTACGAGGCAAACAAGAAGAAAACTCAAGGAAGGTTTCAGTCAAATTCAAAGTAAAAAAATACGAGTGCTAGGGAAATTTGCTATAAATCTGCATCAAAAGGTAGGAAAAATTCTTGTTTCCTAACTGCAAATTTATTAAAATGGGCTACATACGCTATGGTCGGGTTACTACGCGAAGGACGCGATGTAATTACCAAAATGCCAGGACAAAAAGTGAAAGAGTTGGATATGAATAGCCCGCAAACGAAGCCAAGAGGTCCACGACAGCGATTTAGCGCTGAGGATGCCACGGTTATTCGTGGAGTGCTGGATGCTGCAACGCGTTACTTGGTTCCGAACGACGCCACACAGCGACAGCTTTTTTCCTCATATATGCCCGATCTTTACGTATTGAGGAACAAAGGCTGTTCTTTTTCACAAATAGCAGCATTGTTGAAGCAATGTGGTTTTAATCTTCATCCCGCTACTGTGCGGCAATACTATAGCGAGATGCTTGCCGACCGTCTGGACGAATGCCAGCGGCGCATGAATGAACAAATCCTCTTGATGGCTGAAGTACGTAAGGAGATTGCTGCGGTTGACCCTAGTCTCGTTCATAACAAGCTTGCAGAGATTGACGAACGAAGCCGCTCGCTTGTTGCTTCAAAAACTGAGAGCATTTTTGGCGTCCGGGAAGACCAAAAAACCACGGCGGCGCACGAGCCGGCAAAGCCTTCTCGCGAAAAGCCCGGTCACAAACTACTCAATAGTCCGATACTGCAGGATGAGCCGGTCGTTCCAGAAATTGGATCAGCCACGTCTCAAATATGCGAAACTGATTCTTCTTCGCCTGTCACCACAGAATTGAGAAAGAATCATTTGGCTACGCCGCAGCTCAAATGTTCTAATCCCGGCAGGAATTTGCGTTGTGTCCCGTTAGCTTCTACCGTCAAGCTCATAAAGAAAAAGGAAGAGCTTCCCGATGAGGTTTATCAACCTGGCGACATGGAGCATCCGGCCATACCGGGTCTCATACTCAATTTAGAACAGCGTCTCAGTAGTGCCTCCCTAGAGTACATCGATCTCGATAGTGACGAACGCAGCATCGAAACGCTGAGCGAAAAACGTTTTCGTGTTTTCTGGCAAAAGCCAGTCCCGATGACTCCCTCGAGAACCGCACACTCGTTTGTAAAGATGGACATGAGCCTATTCCCGAAAAGATAATGGTCTTATCCAGCTGTAGTTGAAGGTTCCAGGCCACTATGCGTGCCTGGGTCATTTCGTTTCCAGCTACACGCAGCTAGGTCGCCGCTAAAGCGGCGCACGACAAACTGTAGCTCAATGCCGAAGGCCAACGGCTTCGCGAGGGCGACGGAAGGTAAAGGCAGGGCAACGGGTGCAAGTCCCAGCAGAGTCCCTACTCCCTCAAAAATTCATCGCGGCCTGTAGGCGTACAAATTTGCCTTGGCATCGGAAAGCGCGTGGTGCTCGCTCTCATCGGGATGGCGGCGGAAGTACGAATAGAGCAGCAGTTCGTTGATGTCAGAGCTTTTGAGCGGCATCGGCTCGATCCAACCGGGCACTTGGCCGTCGAGCGCCCGGTTGAACAAGTCCCAGTCATGAGGCGAGTCGTAACAAATCTGGATTGGATCACTTCCCTTCACGATCCCCAGCCATTCCAGAATCCGTAGTCGCAAGTCGTTCCGCGGACAGAAAGCATCAGGGTCTTTACCGAGCAAGGGAATGACGACATTGCGCACGAAGTCGGTACACCGGCGGGCCTCAAATAGAACTTCGATATAGCATTCCTCGCCCGTCTCTGCGGCTAAGCCCAAGCTGATAAGTTCTGGTTTCGCAAGGTCGGTAAATTCCGTATCGATAAAAACACGCATTGTCCCATCCAACGATCAAGCAGCCCCAGGCTATGCAAACAGCGCACCGTGGCGATCTATCACTTTAGCATTAAAGCGATTAGTCGGTCTGCTGGCCGGTCTCCGTCTATCGCGCTGGGTGTTCGATCACGGAGCAGCGCACTGGCGAGATCCACGACTAAGACAAGTGTCAAACGCGAAGTAAATCTAAACCGCCCGCATGCGATCTTCGTACGAATACATGAACTACCTCCAGGTAGTCCAAGATTTCGTCCGCACTCCCAGTGGCTCATTTTTACTCCGCGCGCAACACAAGTATTGGCATACGATCTTTTGCTGCAAAAGATTTTAGCGGTGTTTGTGAGCCCCCGTTCTCCCCTGTTGTCGTGTTGGACGTAGAACCCCATCCTTAGAGATGGTCACACCATCACCAGGTCCAAAGGATGCGCCGCTCAGTTTCGAACGTTCCCAAGCTACGTGCCTGCCTTGACCGATATGCTGGATCACCTCAGTTGCCGTTACTGCTGTGATTGTTCCGACATGTTCTCCGAAGGGTGCAACTGCTCCTAGCTGTTTAGCAAGGGATCGCTGCTCGTTACTGTGCGGGTCAAGAATGTCAAAGACCCTTTCATCTCGCGGTTTTTCGGGTAATACATGGATACGATCGAAGCCTAGTTGAGGCATTCGTTCCTGAACAAGTTTGTAGACTGCTTTGGCCTGCGCGATATCGCGTGGCGCCTTCAAAGGATTACGGTCGTCCTTTTCGCCTAGATACACCTTAAACAAAACAAAGGCGCGAGGATCCACCGTAATCATCTCAGCCATCTTCCCGTTACTGGCGGCGACAACTTGTTTGAATTTTGGCGAACAGAGTAGCCAGTCCATGTTGCGGATTTTGCTCGCCCAAAAGTCGTGCGGACGCGTTATCAATGGTTGTTGCTCTTGGTCATCATATAACGACAAAGGACGGCGCTTGATTAGATCAACCATATAACCTTGGCTGTTAGCAGCGCTGTTTTTTCCCTCTTCCAACTCAAACGATTTGTCTACTTTTTGAAGCACTCCGATGAGGCCAGTCCTGCTGAAGTTGTCGTCGGCATGGGCCAGCAAAGTCAGTTTCTTGCGCGAATCCCATAACAAGTCGACATCATGTGTTGCAGTCACGTTTCCGTGAAAGCGAACGCCGGCATGCGCTTCATAAGCGAAGAGCGCATTAGTACCAATAACCATCAAATGGTTTTGCAGCCCAGCCTTACGGAGTTCTTCTAACAGTTTGACCACTACGATCGGCGTGCGACCGACGCGCTGGGCGGCATTAAGACGCTCGTGCCTTGCAAGAGCCTCGCTGAGTGCCTTGTAGCGCTCCTCTGCCGAAGCCTTACCAGCTTTGAACTCAGCGTAAATTTTTTCAGTTTCGGCCGTACGTGGCCCCATGTACTTGCGATTTTCCTTGCTGTATTCCCGGAACAAGTACGCATGCCCCTTGGAGCTTTGCCAATACATACTGCCACGGTAGTTCGCAACGCGGTGCTCAGCAGCTAACCAGCTCGACCTAATCTGTTGAGCATCAATAAATTGTCGCCGTTGGTCATCCGTGAGATCGTCGCAAAGTTGCTCATCCATGGTTGTGGGAAAAAGACGCATATATCTAAATTTTCCCACAACTCGCTGCCGGTGACGGGTTGTGGGAAAAATTTTACGCTCCGCGATTTTCCCCACAACCTTACTTTTCAGACAGGTTAGCGGGAAATCCAAGAGCAAAATGCTTCCTGCAACTTATTTCAAGCGTAAACGTGAAGGCAAGACGGTCATCGACTTTTCCGGCACTACCCACCTGCCGCCGCGGTAATTTCGTTAATGGCGAGAGGTCGATGATCTTACGCAGTAGCGCGGGTGAGACTCGCCATTGCTCGCCATCACAGAGGATGGGACAGGTCTTGGCGTTCAGGCGAGTGATCATACCGATGTGCCAGCTCCTGTTACTTTCCCTGCCACGCTGAAATCAAATCTGGGAAATGGTGCGGCCGAAGTTTAAATGTCCACGAAAACCTGTTAGGCAAACCGCGACGAAGAAGGTGAGTGTTTCCGTATCACCTCACCTTAAAAGAAGTGCCGGATTATTCATCGATAGAAATTCAGCGAAGTTGTCGCCTCGTGCTGCCGCCATCAGCCCGTGGTCTCTCTTGTGTTGGCGGGCGCGCTTGATCGAGCTGGTGCCGCAAAGACCACTGTATGCGCCACAGAGAATGCATCGGTGCGCTGCGGTACTGATGCTGATGAATCGCTATATTGCAGGACTGTCGCAGTCACATCGTGGAAGAATTCCCCGTGAGGCAGCCCGCTTTTGTCTCTGTATCGTCGCGCGCAGCCCTGCCAGTTGCCCCACGCATTCGCCGCAACAAGCATTCGATAGGCCCTTGGCGGTACATACACCTTTGTAATGGCGTCTTCACGCGGGCAAGCGAACAGTTCGCGAGTAGATGCACCGCGTTGGCTATCGCGGCCTATTAACTTCCGCTATGGATAACAGCAGGCTTCGGCGCGAATTGAAAGTACCCGCTGCAACTTATTGCGATGCAACGCTTTGTGCACTACGAAATAGTGAATCAACGACTTGCTTCACATTTTCCGCGGCAGTCACCATGACGTTGGTCGAATGCAGGCCCGCCTGGTTCCGCCACACGACTACAAGGAAGCCCCTTTCCGAAGTACTCATTCGATTGGCGCGACGTAAGCGCACACTTTTAAATAATTGCGCAGCCTAAGAAAATGCCAAACTGTTAAGTTAAGGCATTAAATGTGTGTCGGAGCAATTTACAGAGTTTACTTTCTGCATTGTTTCTTAATTGCTAGTGGCTTGGTTTGCATCACGTTTTTTCCCATGGCATAGCGTTTGCATAATTTTTGCATCGCGTAACATTTTGCATTTGTGCAACGTGCTGCTGATACGCCGGCGAACCCCGACAACTGTGCATGCAAAGCAACCCAAATCCTGGAGGTAGTATGAAGAAGCTGATCCAAAAAACCCTGATGTCCGCCGCTGTAACGGGCGCACTGGCGCTGGCGAGCTCGGCCGCAATGGCACAGACCTTCCCTGACTTCACGGTCAACGAAGGCTCGGTCGCCGGCGCCACTGCGAATACCTTTACCGCCGACAAAGTCACCGGCAACTACACCGAGGTGATTTCCTTCGGCGCGAACAATACCTTCAACGTCTCGCTGCTGTGGAATGCCGGCCAGTTCGTGGCCAACAACGGCTCGTCCCCTGTCGCCTCGCAGCTAGGCCAGTCCGGCTCGGTCGTGTCGCAGCAATACGGCCTGTATGCGCTGTACACCGGCAGCGGCACCTTCAGCACTTCCGGCGGCAAGACCACCTTTAACTTCACCCCGGGCGGTGCCCTGTCGGTGTACATCGATCCAAATACGAACACGACGTTCGGCCAGCCGGCCAATGGCTCGACCGCATGGACCCGCGCCAACAGCGGCGACGACTACCTGATCGGCACCGGCATGCCGACCTCCGGCCAGGGCACGCTGGATCCGTCGCTGTCGACCTGCGGCAGCACCAACGGCATCAACTGCGGCAGCTTCGGCTCGTCGACCAGCTTCGCGCTGACGTCGCAAGGCAGTCAGTTCTTTACTTCGCCGAACCCGTTCTACAACGTGTCGTTCCAGTCCGGCCAGTTCAACAACATTCCGCTGACCGGCACGCAGACCGTCAATGGGTCGATGGACGTGATCTTCGGCGGTACCGCTGTTCCGGAACCGGCCAGCGTTGCGCTGATCGGCCTGGGCCTGTTGGGTCTGGGTATGTCGCGCCGCAAGAAGCGCGCCTGAACCCATACGGCTTAAAGAGTGCCAGTCTCGAACGCCGCGGTGATCATATGCACCGCGGCGTTTTTGTAAGCCCTCAGCTCTACCGGAGATGTCCATCAGCGTCATCACAGTTACGGCACGCTAGCTATAGGCGTTACAACGGGGGTTTCCATGCGCGTCCCTCAACTTTCCCAAGGCCGGGATTAGCGCCGGCCGCCGTTTCAAATGGGACGCTAGCCTTTGCGGCCAATACTTCCGCCTTCTTGGGCCGCAACAGCCGAACACGTTCGCTGGTACCATTTGGCGCCTGAAGGGCCACATGGCGCACGCCATCCGGATGGTGGCCAGTTCCGTTCTGCTGTAGCAAGCTGCTGCAGCGGGGCAAATACTCTAGCGCTCTGCTCACGCTTCGGTTGGTTTAACCTCAGAGTTGGTAAAGACTACCGCCATAGACGCAGGACGTTGCGCCGCGGAACCCTCGTAACATTCTGTCGCCATATTTATTAAGCGCAGAATATTCATAACCGGCCCCGTAAATCTTCACAACTGAGGTCGCAGATTGCGCCGACTGATTTCATGGATACGCAGGCATCGTCACGTTCTGCTTGTATTATTTCTCGGTGTCTTTACACCGCTGTGTTTGTTCATAATTCTAGGCGCAAATCTGGGTAGTAACGGAATGCTTACCTTCGACCGTCCTACCCTTTTATTTGTACATTCTCATGCATCCCGACAACTTGATGTAGTGATGCTCGTTGTTACATGGCTTGGATCACGATACATTCTTTTCCCCCTGGATGCTTTATTGATTGTTGTATTTTTGTTACGACAAAATCGCAAATCAGCGGCGCCATTTTTAGTAGCGGCTGTATTAGGGGCGGCGCTTCTCGATTTTATCGCCAAGCACGTATTTGCTCGTATCCGACCGCATTTATGGGACTCAATTGCGCCTGAGCTGACATACAGCTTTCCAAGCGGACATGCGATAAATTCCATTACCATGGTGGCCGCGATCATTTTTATTTGTCGCAATAAACAATGGCGGACTCTGATAGCAATTTTTGGCGCGTGCTATGTCCTGTTTGTTGCAATGTCACGTTTATATCTTGGAGTTCACTATCCGTCAGATATTTTAGGCGGGTGGTTAGTTTCTCTTGCCTGGGTGAACCTCTTGACTGTTGCGTTCAAACGAAATCGCGAGTTCTAGGTGTAAATTTTTTCCAGCGTCAGCACGGCAGCCTCCTTGGAGAATAAAGTCCCGCTCAGACCGCTGACCCATCTACACGTTTTTCAAACCTGAGATTCGTATAAGTGCTGCTTTACTTGCCAATACCGATTGACCACCCCCGCACTGGCACTGGCACTGGCACTGGCAGTGGCAGTGGCATGAATAAAGCATTGCAGCGGCAGGAGCATCATACCCATCATTAAGGCTGACGACTGCGCCATCATGGCGGCTATGTGTGTCGCGGGCGCAGACTGCTCCACGACTGGCTTGATTTCAACCGCGCGCAGGCTACCCAGAGCGCATTTGCGCTTCCCGTGCACTGAATGCTGTTCGGTCTCCATATTTCTTCCCGTGTTCGAACTGCAGTAGCTTACCCAAACGGCTTGCTGTTCCTCATGCCGGTCATTGTGACGGAACACACCGCCTTTTCCTATGGCGATTTATCTCATGCGACAACACTAACGATTTGACGGATACAGATCACGGCCCAGCTTATCTTTATCTGCAAAAGACTCTATCTTGGGCATTTCCAGTCCGACTTTTTTCATCGTTTTAGTACTTGGAATGCAAGAGATGTGTTCTCGCCGCCACGTTTATGCCATTAATGACGACTAATTTAGCGGGAGTAATTTACTTTCCTCCGAGAAATGTCAACAATCTCTCAAACTCAAACAAACAATCCCCACCTTTACCGCCCGCCATGAAGATCGCCTTACTCAATTTCGGTCTCCTCCAAACAGATACAGTATGTGAGCTGCTGGCAAGCAGAAGGTACCAATGCGAATCCTATTCCTCCTGTGCGGAAGTGGTGCGACGGTATGCCAAGGAACCGTTTGATTTGTTGGTGCTTGATTTGCACCATCGGGAGAAGGAAACGAATCTGGTGCAGGAAGTACGCCGGCATATTCCGACACCGGTGCCTATTCTTTGCGTTGCTAGATTGGCCGATCAAGAAGTAATCCTCGAGAGTTTGGATGCCGGCGCCACCGATTACATCGCCACGCCGATACGACATCAGGAACTATCGGTACGGGTCACAGTATTGCTGCGTCGGGCATATCCAATGCGGGTCTACGGAGAACGACTCCAGTTCGGCGCTTATGTTTTCGAGCCGGCACGTGAGCGCGCCGAAAGAGATGGCAAGCTCTTGGACTTGACAAGGAAAGAATTCGATCTGGGACTTCTGTTTTTCCGTAACCTTGGCCGGCCGCTTTCCCGGGCACTGATTGTCGAGACAGTTTGGGGAGCGGATCATCCGGAAATGTCGCGCACCATGGACACCCATGTATCCCGTGTACGCAACAAGCTCGGCTTGAACCCTAAGCATGGCTTTCGGCTAGCACCAGTCTATGGTTACGGATACCGGCTGGAGGAACTTACGACGGATCGAAGGGAGAGCCCCACGGTTGGGTCCCCAATAAACAGGCTCGCAAACGCGGCGACTGCCTGAACTAATTACCCAGTGTCGCCACCGGCACGCCGAGCCGGCGGGCGGCTTCGTGCTGCCCGACCGACTGCGCCAGCCTGACCGCTTCCGCCTTGAATTCTTCCGTGTACTGCCGTTTCGGCACCAATTTCTCACCCATGCATTCCTCCATACAACCAAAAAGTTAACAAACTTCCTGCTGTATGTGAAATCAGGGCAGGGTCAGTAAGCAGGCATGCTCGGTGCGGTACACCAGGCCAAGCAGCGATTTGCTGCGGCCGACAAGGCCGGTGCGGTGGGTGGACCAGAGCTCATCAGGGCAGCGACAGAAGTTACAAGGGGCACGTGAGTTTGCAGGTACGAGCTGGCGCTAATCGGCGAACATCGGTGAAAGACCGCGAAGAGCACCGGAACTGACAGTTTTCGCACACTGGCATCAATACCAAACTTTTAAGTGCGCTTTGCCGCAATACCTTGCCGTCCTTTCGGTCGGCGGCCAAGCGACGAGGCGAGTGTGTGGCACCCTATAATAGCCGACCGGGGCGAAACACGGCTTATTCGCTTGGTTCGCATAGCAACAAACAGACACACCATGGCTGCATGCCAGCCGAAGGAGGAGACAAGACGATGCGCAGAAAAATACCCAGCACCGGGGCGCTCATCACTTTCGAGGCGGCTGCACGCTATCAAAGCTTTTCCCGTGCGGCTGAAGAACTTTCGCTCACCGAAGGTGCTATCAGTCGCCAGATTGGTGTTCTCGAAGAGTACTTAGGCTTGCAACTATTTCATCGAGTAAAGAAGCGGGTGAGCTTGTCCGATATCGGCAGAGCGTATTATCTCAGAGTCAGGGAAGATCTTGCTCGTCTCGAGCGAGACACCCTTGGCGCAATGGCCTATCAGAACGGTCAGCAGTTTCTCGAGCTAGCTGTAATCCCGACATTTACCTCTAAGTGGCTAATTCCCAAAGTTGCATCTTTTTGTGAGCGGCACCCGGATATTACGGTCAACCTCAGCGAAAGGGCACTGCCTTTCCTGTTTGGCGATTCGAGCTTCGCTGCTGCAATCCATTACCGACATCCTGCCTGGGCAGGATGCATACAGGAAGACTTGTTTGACGAAGAACTGGTCCCGGTTGTTAGTCCCAAGTTATTGGCAGGGCGTCAGTTGCGTTCGGCAGTAGATCTGGCGAGCTTTCCCATGTTGCATAAAAACACGCGCGAAGATGCGTGGACGCGCTGGTTCGCAGCCGCTGGTCACGAGGAGCTTGCGCCAATGGCAGGACCGCGCTACGACCTGTTTTCCATGATTATCCAGGGAGCCTGCTGCGGGATCGGTATCGCTTTGGTGCCACGTCTCTATGTGCAAGACGAACTGAGGGACGGAACTTTGGTGATACCAATCGATTTCTCCATTCGGGGGTTGAAGCAGTACTGCGTCGTCTATCCGGAACACAAAAAGATCTCGCCAGCGGCTCGGCTGCTGTTTGATTGGCTAATCAAAGCCGCAGCGGAAGAACGGGACGCACAACTTATGAGCCAAACGTCAACTAGACTGCAGGCGGATTCTCTCGACAGCGGATACTCACGTTCACCATAGCGATGACGCTCGATCCAGCTATGATCGAGATTCCGACCCTCCACCTTATTTTTTTACCAAGGGACAAGTGCTCGCCGATAGCGGAGGATAGACTTCCGTTCCAGGAACCACCGCCTTGATGTTGTAATAATCCCAAGGACGATTAGACTCAGACGGCTTTTTTACTTCCATGAGGTAGAAGTCGTGAACCATAAGGCCATCTTCACGGATTTTTCCGTTCTTGGCATAGAAGTCGTTGATTGGCATCTCCTTCATTTTCTTGATGACAGCATCGGAATCATCCGTCCCGGCAGCTTCGACAGCCTTCAAGTAGTGAATCGTCGAAGAATAGTCCGCCGCCTGGATAGACGCTGGCATCTTTCCCGTTTTCTTGAGATAGCGTTCTGACCATTTTCTGGTTTCGTCATTGGTATTCCAGTAAAACGCCTCGGTCAGGTACAGGCCTTGAGCTGTTTCAAGGCCCAGGGAATGAACATCGGTGATGAACATCAGTAGACCAGCAAGTTTCTGCTTGCCCGAGTTCAGCAGGCCGAACTCTCGAGCCGCCTTGATTGAGTTGATCGTATCTCCGCCGGCGTTCGCTAGTCCGATGATCTTCGCTCCGCTGGATTGCGCCTGCAGAAGAAACGAAGAGAAGTCGGACGCGTTCAATGGATGCTTTACTGCGCCAAGGACTTTGCCACCGTTCGCTTGAATCACTTTGGTCGCATCCTGCTGCAACGAATGCCCGAAAGCGTAATCTGCGGTCAGGAAATACCAAGTGTCACCACCTTGCTTGACAATATACTTGCCCGCGACATTCGACATCGCCTCGGTGTTGTGATTGTAGTGAACGCTATATGGAGTGCAGTCTTCATTGGTTACGCGTGACGTGCCCGCACCGGTAACGATCGCAATACGCTTTTTTTCCTTAGCGATGCGCAAGGTGGCCAAAGCGGTAGCGGAACCCGTATTGTCCGTGAGCATGTCGACATGCTTTTCATCGATCCACGAGCGGGCGATGCTGGCTGCATTGTCTGCCTTCATCTGGTGGTCGGCGAAGATTACCTCGATTGGCTTTCCGAGAACTTTGCCACCAAAATCTTCCACTGCCATTTTGACTGCTTCGACCGCGCCTTTGCCCGCAAAGTCGGAATACAAACCGCTCATGTCGGTCAGGACACCGATACGCACGACGTCGTCTGAAATTTTCGTCTGAGCCTGAGACTGTGCGAAAGCGAACGTGTGCGCAAATGCGATGCTGCCTACGGCTACCGCGATACAGCCTTTTTTTGAGAATTTCACTTCAGTCTCCTTAATGTTGGGACCGACGAACCTCTACCGCGCCCCATATGTTTTTAATCGGGAAAAAATACGTCTTCTATTCGCTGGTTTTTGGCCCTTACAGGCTGCCTAGTCCCGCAGCGTGGGCACCGGCAATCTTGCCAAACACAGCCCCACGCAGGACCGAAGTGGCCCCCGTATATACTTGGTAATAGAGTCCAGCCGCCTCACCTACGGCATAAAGGCCGGGGATAGGCTTCCCATCGCTATCCATCACCTGCGCATTGCAGTTCGTTTTGACACCGCCATAGGTGAAGCAAACGCCTGACATGATTGGATAGGCAAAAAATGGCCCGTTTTCTATCGGACGTGACCAGTTTGACTTCTGAGGCTCTATGCCTTCTGTGGCAAGATTGTCCACCTTTAGGGGATTGAACGCTCCTACCGGACATGCCTTGTTGAACTCAGTGACAGTGCGAGCCAATGCTGCAGGAGGAATACCACATTCACGCGCCAATTGTTCGATGCTGTCGGCTTTCATCGGTGGCTGATCGGTGCGGATGCTTCGCTTCCAGTTGGGAACGTCATCTATCTTCTGGTCGTAGATCACGTAAGCGATGCCATCGGGCTGCCCGCTAATATCACGCGAGATATGATCGTAGTGGACGTCGACCGGACCGGGCGCTTCATCGCAGAAGCGTTTTCCATGACGATTCACGAGAATGCCGTACGAAAAATTCATCACCAGCGCTTCAGGCTGCGGTGAGCGTGGGTCAAGTGGTTCCGCATGATAGGAATTGAAATCCCCGGCCGGAGCGGCGCCTGCGGCCAACGCCATGCGGATGCCTTCACCTTTGTTGTAGTAGCCACCACGCGCAACGGGACGCACGAACTTGGCAGTGCTGCCGAGATACTGGGTCATCATCTCGGGATTCCCTTCAAAGCCGCCGGACGCGATGATGACGGCCTTCGCGTGAAGATTCAATGTCTTGCCTGTGCAATCGGATACGAGCACACCGAGACGCCCGCTGCCATCGTCACGGGTGAACTGAAGCGCGGTAGTCTCATACATGAAAATAACACCTTGCTTCACCGCGTGATCGCGCAGTGCCTCAATCATCGCGAGTCCGCCACCAACGGGCATGATCCGTGGTGCTGCGGCAGTTACGAAGTAAGTGGGCAATGCGTCAAAGCAAATTCCGAAGCTTTTTAGCCAATTCACTGTTGGACCTGCTTGTGAGGACAGTGTAGACACCAGCTCCGGATCAGGCATCCCATGAGACTTGACATACGAGGGCCAAGTCTCATACGAGGCCGACATGTGCCGCACGACATTGGGATCAATATGGTGTCCAGCATTCGAAACGAGTAGTTCTTCGAAATCATCACTGACTTCGTTCTCGTTTTTCATACGAAAATATGACTCGGTCCAGCGGGTATTCCCGCCGAATTCCGCTTCTTGCGCACGTTCAAGTACAAGAACTCTGGCACCAGCGCTGTTGGCCGAGACTGCCGAGGATAGCCCTGAGATGCCACTGCCGATCACGATCACATCGAAATACTGCCCGGTGAGGCTGCTCATACTGAATGCCTTTCTTTGTCTGCTGAAGGAAGTGGCGCATGCGTTGGCATGCGCCTGCCGGCACTCCGCTATGGAATTAGTATTTACGGATAAACGGATCGGGCATGTCGAGATCGGTCGATACCCAGACGCTCTTCACCTCAAGGAACTCCTTGACGGCTTCAACACCACCTTCGCGGCCTAGCCCACTATCCTTGTATCCGCCGAATGGAGTGGTAAAGCTGGTCGAACGGTAGTTGTTGATCCACACAGTGCCAGCCTTCAGGCGCTCAGACATGTACATTGCCCGGTGAAGGCTCTTGGTCCAGACGCCAGCAGCAAGCCCGAACCGGATGTCGTTGGCAATGCGTAGTGCGTCGTCTTCGTCTTTGAACCTTAAGACTGAAAGAACCGGACCGAATACTTCCTCCTGGGCGATGCGCATATCGTTGCGTACATCAGTAAAGATCGTCGGCTCTACGAATTGACCGGCTCCAAATCCAAGCCCCGTACGCACATTACCGCCAAACGCACAGGTCGCACCTTCCGCCTTTGCGACGTTGACATAGCTGACGACCTTATCAAACTGCGGCTTGGTGGCCACAGGGCCAACTTGCACGTCGGGAAGTTTCGGGTCGCCGAGCTTTGCTTTGCTGGTAATACTGATTAAGCGCTCTACGAACTCATCATGGACGCTCTCTTGGACCAAGAGGCGCGAACCTGCCATACAAGTCTGGCCGCCGGCGGAAAAGATGCCAGTTATGACGCCGTTTGCAGCACGCGTTAAGTCGGCATCATCGAATACGATGTTCGGGGACTTACCGCCGAGTTCAAGCGTCACTCGCTTGAGATGTTTGGCGGCCAATTCGTTGACTTTACGTCCCCCCTCGTCGCCTCCGGTGAATGCGACGACCTTTACCAAGGGATGGGTAACAATCGCCTCACCGCAGCCTTTGCCAAATCCGGTGACGACGTTGAACACGCCAGGAGGGAAACCTGCCTTGACGAAGAGATCTGCCAACACTAGCAGCGATACAGGGGTGTGCTCAGATGGTTTAGCAACAATGGTGTTCCCTGCGGCCAGTGCCGGGGCGACTTTCCATGCCGTAAGTAATAGCGAAGAGTTCCAAGGCGTGATCGTCCCGACTACACCTACGGGCTCGTACCGCGTGTAGTTAAACACTTTAGGCTTGTCGATCGGAATCACAGAGCCTTGGATCTTATCTGCAAGGCCAGCGTAGTAATAAAAATATTTTGCAGTGTAGCGAACCTGGCCAGTGACTTCGCTCTTGAGCTTACCGTTGTCACGGCTTTCGACGTCTGCCAACTCGTCCGCGTGAGCTTCAATTAATGCGCCTAATTTGTGGAGAAGCATGCTGCGATCAGTGGCCGACATTTTCCCCCAGGCGCCGTCCATCGCGGCTGAGGCTGCCTGAACTGCCTGATCTACATCGTTTTCGTTGGCGAGAGGTACCTCCGCCCAAGCCTCACCAGAAAATGGGTCGAGAGACGAAAACCACTCTCCGGACTGTGGATCTACCCACTCGTTATTAATAAATAGTTGATAGCGCTTGGTCATCACACGTCTCCAATATCAAAGTAATCGGGCATTTCGAAAGCTTGATCAATGAACTTCCTTGAACCTTCGAAATGGATTATTTGACCAGACGTTAACATACACAACCGATTTGATTTAATGACTTAGTGAGCTTTCGTCATCAACTGAGATATACAGGGCGCTATCAGAACCGGAGGGACGTGCAACGAAGTAGCGGACACTCGATCCCGAAACAGCCGCCCTCCAGAGGCCTAGAATGCTCGCGCATCTATTGTGCTGCCAGTTTTGGCAATAACAAAGAGCCGTCTTACTCACCGATGTGCTTTGCGGAACACTATGGCGCAATATCATGAGGTCATGGGATATGGCAAAAAATTTTGGCACCGACAATGTCCCTCTTCCCCACCGCCCGCCAACTTCGAACAATATTCGAACAATAGTGAGGGTTTTTGGTAACGAGCGTTACTCATGATTGCGAGGCATCTTGTCATTAGGTCCGTATGCGCCCCGCCTCGGTTGTGACACCAAGTATCTTTCCTTTAAAAATGCGGCCGTATACAGATGCCAATGATCGTTGGAACGCGCTCTGCGGGTGCGAGCGGATATTGTCCACCTATCGTGTTGCCCTCTTGCGCTCCATATATCATGGGGCGATCGCCCGACTGAGCGACCTAAAGCAAGCGGATGATGTTTTTAAAATAAAATCTTGTATAAATTGTAGACAAATAAGTCCCAAGCGTAACACTTGTGGGCACCTCGAAAAACCCCGGTGGGTCTGGCATGATATGGACGCCTCGAGCCTGACATAAATTTTCATGATCAAGACCAGTCTGTTTGCCGACCAGGAGCGCGAAGCCAAGCTCAACCAGCTTGGAGATGCGCTGCAGGTGATGGAGCAGCATGTCGACTTTGCCGCCCTTGCTGCGGAGGTTGACCGTGCGGCACCGCGCCCCAGCCGCGAGCGCGGCGGCCGTCCGCCATTCCCAACCGAACTGATGGTGCGCGTACTGTTGATCCAGCAGCTCTTCAACTTGAGCGATGAGCAGATGGAATTCCAGCTGCTCGACCGTTTGATTTTCCAGCGCTTCGTCGGATTACGCGCCAGCAGCCAGATCCCGGACCGCACGACGATCTGGAGCTTCAAGGAGCGCTTGATCCAGGCCGGCGCCAGCGAGAGCGTGTTCGATGCTGTTAATCGCCAGCTGGCCCGGCACGGCTACATTGCGCGCGGCGGCCAGATGATCGACGCGAGCATCGTGCAGGCGCCCAAGCAATCGCTGAGCAAGGAAGAGAAAGCCATCGTCAGCGAAGGGGCGATGCCGGCTGACTGGAAGCCGGCCAAACGGCGCCAGAAGGATATGGAGGCGCGCTGGACCAAGAAACACGGGAAGTCCTACTTCGGCTACAAGGTGTCGGCCAATGCCGACAAGCGCTACAAGCTGGTGCGCAAGCTCAAGGTGAGCACGGCAAGCGAACACGACACCATGCATTTCGAAGACGTGCTCGACCCCGCCAACACGAGCCGGGACATTCTGGCCGACAAGGGCTATGTCGATGGCGAGCGCGAAGCGCGACTGAGCCAGCAGGGCTGGCGCCTGCACATCCAGCGCAAAGGCAGCAAGGACAAGCCGATCTCTGAGGCCCAGCAGCGGCGCAATCATCGCATTGCCAAGACCCGTGCGCGCATCGAGCACGTGTTTGCGGGCTTGGCACAGATGGGCGGCAAGACGCTGCGCTCCATTGGGCTGGCACGGGCAAGGTTGCACCTGAACTGGAAGGTCGCTGCTTACAACTTGCAGCGTCTCGTCTATCTCAAGGAGGCCGGGGTCGAGGCATTCTGACGCCCGAGGTCCGTCTGGATCGCCGAAAACGGGATCACCACCTGATAAGGAGGTCGGGAAACGACCACGCTCGCGCGTTGCTGGGCACATTTAAACGCCTGGCTCGCTGATGACGCCGAAATCATGTGTTATTCGAGGTGCCCTGGAGTTTCCACACACCAGTCGTAAAAGAAGGAGTCCACCATGAAGCTTATTCGCGTTGGAGTCGATTTGGCAAAAAATGTCTTTCAAGTCCACGGTGTTGATCGCACCGAGAAGCCTGTCTGGCGCAAAAAGCTTAGCCGGGGCGACTGGCTAAAGGCACTGTTAGAGCGAATTGAACCAGGCTGTGAAGTTGGCATGGAAGCCTGTGGTGGTGCCCACTACTGGGCTCGCCAGTTGCAGGCTCGTGGCTATACCGTCAAGCTGGTTGCGCCGCAGTTCGTCAAACCTTACGTCAAGAGCAACAAGAACGATGCCAACGACGCCGAAGCCATCTGTGAAGCGATGAGCCGGCCGAGCATGCGGTTTGTAGCGGTCAAAACAGTCGAGCAACAAGACATCCAGGCCGTGCACCGCATTCGGGCTGAATTGATAAGCCAGCGAACTGCCAAAGGCAATCAAATTCGCGGCCTATGTTTGGAATATGGTTTAACTGCGCCGCGACAATTAAACCAGTTGCGGGCGGCTATCCCATATTGGTTAGAAGACCAGACAAATGGACTGAGCAGCCGGTTTCGCCGGTTGCTGACGGGTCTCTGGCAGGATCTGCTTGGACTCGATGACCGGCTCAAGGAACTGGATGCCGAAATCGCGCTGATTGCCGAAACGGATCCGGTGGCCAAGCGACTGCAGCAACTGCGTGGAGTTGGCCCCACCATTGCCACGGCGATCGTGGCCACCGTGGGCAACGCAAAACAATTTGCCAATGGCAGGCAGATGGCAGCCGCACTCGGCCTGACACCGCGACAGAGCAGTTCGGGTGGTAAGGATCGCCTGCTTGGCATTAGCAAACGCGGCGATGCTTACCTACGGATGTTGTTGGTTCACGGGGCGCGATCAATGATTCGAACTGCCGGGTCGAAGACTGATCCGCTCAGCCAATGGGTCATGCGCATTGCCAATACACGGCACCAGAATATTGCTGCAGTGGCATTGGCAAACAAGACCGCACGCATCGCCTGGGCAATGATTACGAACGGCTCGGATTACAGCCCTAGCCAAGTAACACCTCAACTATAGGCAAGAAATGTTTACCAAGGAGTAACGTCCAGCCACGATTGCAAGACAAGTCGTTGATGGCTAACAGGTCGAACCGGCGCTGGGAGAACCCGAAAATGTCTGTGGCTTATAAGCCCGAGATAGCGATAGCAGGCTGCTGAAATACTGGCGGCGCAAGTATGGCCATTTGCTTGAAATGGCGAATTGCTGGTTTGTCGTTCCCGCACCCTGAAATCGCCGTACTTTTGCCGCTGTTTTGGCGCATCTGAGGCCGCTTGTTATGTTCTATTGGCCCCTTACGCCACCTGCACACGGAGTTGTCCCAGGGTGCGCATGCGGGTCAGGTTGTAGGCGGCCATAGTCAGCACAAACAACTGATCGACTTTCTTCAAGCCGCGCACCATCACCTGCCGAATCGGCCCGACCGTCTTGGCCCAGCCAAATCCCTGTTCGATCAGCTTGCGCTTTTGCTGGGAGATGGCGTAGCCATCACTATCGGCAATCGCATCAGGTACCGCCGAGCGTCGGCCTGACGTGTTCTGCGCCACATGGGGCACCACGTTCATCGCTTGCAGCGTGTCGATAAATTCTCTGGCGTCATAGCCCTTGTCCGCGCCCAACGTGATCTCGCGGTCCTCGCCGACGACCTGACGCGCATCGTGAATCATCACCTTGGCCGCTTCGCGTTCGGCATGGCCATCGGCCAGGGTGACCATGGCGCTGGCAATCAGGCCATGCCGGTTGTCGCTTAACGTATGGCCCATGAAACGCAGTTCGCTGGCAGTTTTCCCCTTACGATACAGCCGCGCATCCGGATCCGTCTTCGATTCGTGGGTCTGGTTGCTGCGGGTGTCCCCCTTGAAGTTGCCGCCGTCGCCGTTGCCGTGGTCATCGTCCGCCTTGCGCACGAAGCTCTTGTGGCCAGCCCAGGCACCAATCAGCGTGCCGTCCACGCTGAAGTGTTCGCCCGACAACCAGCCTTTTTCCTCGGCCATGGTCACCACCTCGTTGAAGAACGCAATGATGGCATCGTGCTTGATCAAGCGTTCGCGGTTCTTCGTGAACACGGTCGGCACCCATACCGCATCGTCCATGGATAAGCCAACGAACCAGCGAAACAGCATGTTGTAGTGCACCTGCTCCATCAACTGGCGCTCCGAGCGCACGCTGTACAACACCTGCAATAGCATCGCGCGCAGCAGTTTCTCGGGTGCGATACTGGGTCGACCACCCTTGGCGTCAGCCTCGTACATACGAGTGAGCAAGCCCTCCATCTTCACAAGTGCCGTATTGGCCATCTGGCGAATCGGACGTAATGGATGATGGGTGGGAATGAAGTCTTCCAGCCGGCGCATCGTGAACAAGCTCTCGGTGAAGGTATCGGCGCCGCGCATAAAACTCAACAGGTGTGGGTGGTGCCAGATCAACGGCTCGGATCTCTATTCGGCCGACATCTGCGGGAAGTATTTCAGCAGCCTGATAGGGAACCGGCGCGCGAATAGCCCATTATGGTCGAGCTCCTGCGACAGGGGTGGAAGTCAGAGACCGGATATACGTGAGCAGTCGTACCCAAAGCTAATAAACGGATTGTTTGCAAAAGAGGAGGAGTCCATATACGGACGTTGTCTTGATGCCAAAGAGAACCATATCGGCCATATCTTAGGCTTCGCGGACTCAGACGCAGTACACGATTAAATAACCACAATGCTTGTTGCAATTTCGTTGAGAAATACAGTTTTACGTAACCGGAACTGCTATCCTCAGATTTGTTTCTTTTTGGAAATTGAGATGAAGCGTGACGGATTCGAATTGCTAAATTTTGAAGGCAAGTCCGAGGAACAGATAAGTAAGATCAAGCTCATCCTCGACTTTATGGAGCGTCTCCCAACGGATGCACTGCGCGAAGAGCTTTGCGATCTGATGGAAAAGCAGCCGTCGATGGCGCTGGGCGAATTCGATGCCCGCTTGCGGGAATTTTCCAAGCGCGTCCATGCAGTTCTCTCGAGCGATGCTATTGATCCCTACCGGGCCGGCTATTCCCCGAAACGCTTGCACTGAATTGTCTGCTCCGTCCAATTTGCGGGGTTAGCCGACTTCTTTGAAGGTGAGGTGGATAAAACGGTCGCATCGTTGTTGAGCCTCATGGAACCGCCAACAATGGTAATTATTGGTTTGCCAAGAATCTTACTTATGGTATATACGTACTTGCCAATATTCAAGTTGTGGCGGTAGCCTGGTGTTTGTTGTTGGGCGCCATCCTACCTTCCACTCACCCTTCCTAGTTTGCACTGACCTTTCCCCCAGGTTGACGGGCGACCGTCCATCGTCGGGAGGCCACTCAGAAGTGGCGAGGATCGTAGTGCCACTTGCGCAAAGCGCTTGCTGCGATGCGCGAGGCGTCCGGGTGCAGCGGGTTTATCAGCACGTTTGCTTCCTCTGGCACGATGACCGACGGCACCACCAGCAGCGCGGATGACTTACTCAATAACCAGGCTTCGCCGGCTTGCACGCTAATCATTCCCGCCGGCAGCGCATCCCAACCGACCGGCGGCTTGAGCGTCTGGCGCGCGTTCCACACGTCGTCCGGCACATCGATGCGCACCAGGTAGCGGTTCAGCGGCAAACCGCCGCTACGTAGGTGCACAACCGTTTCGAGCACGGTGAGCGCAATATTCTCGGAACTGTACGTAACGGCTATGCCGACCGGGTTCCAGCGCCCACCCGTGTTTTTCGCTCCCGTACCAGACATATCGTCGGCGACATACTTCGGTGTGGTGACCCCGATTCTCCACAGCGCCACAGTCATGCGTAAGCACCGCTCTGGGCCATATCTAGCAAATTGCCAATGTGCTTTTGGCCCTCAACAGTGTCCATGAAGCTCGCGGGCGTAGCGCCACCTAACGCCGGCAGTGGAGCTGCTATCCAGCTCGCCAGCCACTTTGCGGCATCGAAGTCCGGCGCACTATCCGCGTCGATCATTGCTTGCACTTGGCCGATCAGCGCCTGCATACCCATGACGCGTTCGGATTCTTCGGGAGACAGCATTTCCTTGCGCTGCACCTTGCGGTTGACCGTGGCGCGCGACAGACCCAGCGAGTCCATCAATGCCTCCTTCGGCATGTCCATGACCGACGACAGTTCTCCTACGCGCTGCGCGGGAACGCCTGATCGGATGGTGCGGATTCTGTCTACGAAACCCATCTTGTACCAGCTGATGAACTGCCCGGTTTCGACATTCTTCATATGATTCAGCCGGGCCAGGTTGCGTACCGTCTTACCGGCTGCAGGAGTTGCTGCGCGTTTAGCTGCCGTCGATGTCGTTGAGCGTTTGACTGCTGGATTGGCTGTTTGGGATCGGGTGGTCATGCAAGTCTCCTTTGAGACTTCAGGATAGCTTATATGAGCGCCCCTAGCAATTGACGCGCGATCCTATGACTATTGGTTAATTCGGTAGTTTCCTCGAAACTACGCGCCACTATCCTCGCCACTACTTTTAGGTTTGCCTTGCATATCGCTGATACGGAATTTCTGGCGCCGGTCGCCCATTAGATCGCGCAATTCACGAACGGACAGGCCCGATACTTCATGCATGCGAATCAGAATGGATGCGCCAACCGGTAAGCGCCGATGCCGAATCTTGCTGATCACGGGTGGAGTGACTTCCAGCGCGCGGGATAGGGCCGCGTCGTTCTTCAGGTTCATCCGTTCGATCAGCGCATCAAGCAGACGATCAGGATTGAATTCATTGTGATATGTGGACGAGGAAGGCTGGTTCATGACTTTGTTATTGCCGTGGATCAAGGTTACTTATGCTACCGCAATTTCACTCCAAAACTTTATAAAAAGGCAAAAACGGTGATGGTCGTGCCGATATGCGTTTTTCAAGAAGTAGGGTTGCCACTTGGATCAGAACGCGTATCTCACTTTCGGCGAATATGTCTTCCCGAGCAGGGTATGGCGCTCAACAAGCTGCTGATTTCGATGACCCGAAACGTCGGCGCGGAAGCGTTCAGGCGGCGACGACGCACCGCGATAGGCCGCCCTGACAGCCGCCCGTTATTGAAGGACATTCGTTGCAAGACCCTAGTTTTATGCGGTAGGGAAGACAAGGTCACGCCGCCGGATTACAGCCAGGAGAAGGCATCCGGAATTGCCGAGTCGGAACTGGTCATCTTGGAGCAATGCGGGCATATGGCACCTCTGGAACAGCCAGATCTCGTGAAGGCCGCACTTTCCCACTGGCTGGGCTCTGTCTCGACTTTCCAAGTCGTCCTTGGAACAAAGGGCGGCCCGCTGGTTAGAAAGGGGACCCGCAACAAGATAAAGACCGAAGTCGTGGCGACTGACAAGCTGATGGCGCCGCTGGCACAAGGCGCGGAGATCGGTGCTGCGAAGATCAGCTACCCCCGCAAACCGGTTGCCGGAATCCCGGTCGTCGCACTTAGGAAGTCCCGCGATCCAGGTTCTTGCATGCCTGATCGATAGGAGGCATCTTTGGTTTGCCTGATTCACGTCAACGCAAAAAAGCTCTGCGAACCACTCCTGTTGTGTATGATGTCGCGCACATGGAGTGGTTGGAGTGAGACAAAAACATAATTACTAAACCGTTTCTCGATGTCCCCCGGAGCTGGCGGTAGGCAGGAATACCAGCACCAAATACCGCAAAGCCTCCTCAATTTGAGGGGGCTTTTTTTTGGCCCCGATATTGGCCGGCCGCGGCTCAGCAACTTACGGCTGGCGCGCTACTACCGGCGCCCCTTCGTTGCGCCGTCCTTCATTCCTCCTTCTCGCCCTTTTCGCTCGGGATAATGCTAATCCAGTCAACCGGCGACCGCATTCCAGCGAGCTTTCGTAAGCAAATGTAAATTCCTTGCGCTGAAGATGTGTCGGAGCAATTTACACAATTTACTTTGTGCATTGTTTCATCGATGCTAGTTGCTTGGTTTAAATCAGGTTTGTCCGCATGGCATAGCGTTTGCATAACGTTTGCATCGCGTAACATTTTGCATTCTCGCAACGTGCTGCTGATACGCCGGCTAACCCCGGCAACTGTGCATGCAAAGCAACCAAAATTCTGGAGGTAGTATGAAGAAGCTGATCCAAAAGACCCTGATGACCGCGGCTGTAACCGGCGCACTGGCGCTGGCAAGCTCGGGCGCCATGGCGCAGACGTTCCCCGACTTCACCGTCAACGAGGGTTCGGTCGCCGGCGCGGCCGCGAACACCTTCACCGCCGACAAAGTCACCGGCAACTACACCGAGGTCATTTCCTTCGGCGCGAACAACACCTTCAACGTCTCGCTGTTGTGGAATGCCGGCCAGTTCGTAGCCAACAACGGCTCGTCCCCGGTCGCGTCGCAGCTGGGCCAGTCCGGCTCGGTAGTATCGCAGCAGTATGGCCTGTATGCGCTGTACACCGGCAGCGGCACCTTCACCACTACCGGCGGCAAGACGACTTTCAACTTCACTCCGGGCGGTGCGCTGTCGGTGTACATCGATCCGAACACGAACACGACCTTCGGCCAGCCGTCCAACGGCTCGTCCGCATGGACGCGCGCCAACAGTGGCGACGACTATCTGATCGGCACCGGCATGCCGACCTCTGGCCAGGGCACACTGGATCCGTCGCTGTCGACCTGCGGCAGCAGCAACGGCATCAACTGCGGCAGCTTCGGCTCTTCCACCAGCTTCAGCCTGACCTCGCAAGGCAGCCAGTTCTTCACCTCGCCGAACCCGTTCTACAACGTGTCGTTTCAGTCCGGCCAGTTCAACAACATCCCGCTGACCGGCACGCAAACCGTCAATGGTTCGATGGACGTGATCTTCGGCGGCACCGCTGTACCGGAACCGGCAAGCGTTGCGCTGATCGGCCTAGGCCTGCTGGGTCTAGGTATGTCCCGCCGCAAGAAGCAGGCGTAATTAATCTATTCGGCTCCACAAGAGCCGGTCCCGGAAACGCCGCGGCGACTATATGCGCCGCGGCGTTTTTTGTGCGATTCCGTCCGGAGTGCAGCTTTCGATTGCATAGCGGACGCATGCAATGCAAATTTGATGGACGGCTTTGGGTCGAACCTTCGCGTTCACCCCAAAGCCAGCACTCATTCACTGCCTGAGCGATCGTGCTTCCCGCTTCCACTCATGCGAACCGCCTTATTCCGGCAGAGTTAACTGCAACAAGATCAGAGCGGCAAAACTGCATGCTGATGAAATGTTCCCAATAAGGACCGGCGTGCATGCGCCTCACCCTGTTGATCATGGCGTTCTGCACTATGCGACGGCGTTCCACCTTACGGGACAGCGACGCAGCAGTGAGTTAGAATCGCCGCAAAAAATTTCAATTCAATTTTTATCCCGGTTCGGAGGGGCGACACAATGAAACTGAAGTTGATGGTGAATGGGAATGAGAGGGAACTGGAAGCAGATTCGGATACGCCGCTCCTGTATGTGCTGCGCGACGAGCTTGAACTAAAAGGACCGCGCTTCGGCTGCGGCCTCGGCCAATGCGGCGCCTGCACCGTGCACATCGATGGCGAGGCGGTGCGTTCATGCGTCTATCCCGCTTTCGCCGCCGCAGGCCACAAGATCACCACGCTCGAAGGCTTGGGTTCGAGCGCAAAGCCGCATCCTCTCCAGCAAGCATTCATCGATGAACAGGCCGCGCAATGCGGCTATTGCATCAACGGCATGCTCATGCAAGCCGAATCTCTCCTGCGCAAGAATCCGAACCCGAGCGAAGAGCAAGTCAAACAGGAACTGTCAAACAACCTGTGCCGCTGCGGAACGCATGTGCGCATCGTCAAGGCCGTGTTGCGCGCTGCGAAGGAGATGGCATGAAGTTCGACAAGGACGTTCAGCTGTCTCGCCGCCGCTTCCTGCAGGCGGGGTCCGCACTGGTAGTCAGTTTCACGCTGACGAGCCCCGCGTTGGCAATGACCGTCGCGGCGCCCGGTGCCGCGGGGCAGGCCAAATCGCTTGATCCCAAGGGACTCGATGCCTACCTCGCGCTGCATGCAGACGGCCGGGTCACGGTCTATACCGGCAAGGTCGACCTCGGCACCGGCAACATGACAGCGCTGGCCCAGATCGTCGCAGAGGAAATGGAAGTTCCCTTTGACCAGATCACCATGGTTCAGGGAGACACTGCGCTGACCGTGGATCAAGGCGTGACCTTCGGTTCGCTTTCCATCCAGGTCGCTGGCGTCACGCTCCGCCAGGCTGGCGCCACTGCACGCGAGGCGTTGAAAAGGAGGGCAGCCTCGGAATTCGGCGTGCCGGTGGAACAGATCGGCGTGAAGGATGGACGGGCATTCGCCACCGGTGCTCCGGCAAAGTCTCTTCCGTATGCCACGCTGCTGCATGACCGAATCCTGGAGCTTCCTCTCGACACGAAAGTCGCGCTGAAGAATCCGCGTCAGTACACCGTGGTGGGCGAGTCCATCCGCCGCGAAGACATCCCGGGCAAGGTGACCGGCGAATCCACCTATATGCACGACATACGCGTGCCCGGCATGCTGCATGCCCGGGTGATTCGCCCGGCGGCGCTCGGCGCAAGGCTGATATCGGTCGATGAAGCGTCGATCGGGGACCTGAAGGACGTGCGCGTCCTGCGCAAGGGGAATTTCCTTGCTGTCGTGGCCAGGAAGGAATGGACCGCGGTGAAGGCGGCGCGCCAACTGAAAGTCCAATGGTCCGACTGGAGCGGCCTGCCGGAGCAGGCCAAGGTCTACGATGCGCTGCGCGCGCTGGAAGTGGTAGACAAGTCGGTCATGGCCGCCACTGGCAATATCGAGCAGGGCCTCGCAGCGCCGGGCGCCCAAACTCTGAAGGCGCGTTACGCTTGGCCGGCGCAGACTCATGGCTCCATCGGCCCGTCCTGCGCCATCGCAGAGTACAAGGAAGGACGCATGACGTTGTGGTCCGCTACCCAGGGACCGCACCTGACCCGCAAGCAGATTGCGGCGATGCTGAAGCTACCCGTGGACCGGGTGCGTCTGATCTATGCGGAAGGCGCGGGTTGCTACGGCCGCAATGGTCATGAAGACGCCACTGCCGATGCGGCGCTGCTAGCAATGGAGCTCGGCGTTCCCATCCGCGTTCAATGGATGCGCCATGACGAGCATGGCTGGGATCCAAAGGGCCCGCCGGTGGTGAACGAACTCACGGGTGCCATCGACAGCCAGGGCAGGATCGTCGCATGGCGCCATGAGACCTGGGAACCTTACCGCATCAATCCGTCCGCGGACGTGCCGCTGCTGGCGGATGAACTGCTGCGCGGCTCGACGATAATCGAGGAATTGAGCAATCCCGGTAGCGTTGAAAAGAATGCGGCGCCGACCTATGTCGTGCCGAACGTGAGTGCGGTCGTCAACAAGACCAAGACCACGTTCTTCCGCGCGTCTTGGCTGCGTGGACCGGGACGCTTGCAGAACACCTTCGCCAATGAGTCCTTCATCGATGAAATGGCGGCGCTGGCGGGCATCGATCCAATCGAACTGCGCTTGAGGCACCTCGACGATGCACGTGGCATCGCGGTGCTCAAAGCCGCCGCGGCCAAGGCCGGATGGCAGTCGCGTGCGCCGGGTTCGCAGCACAAGGCGGTCGGCGACATTGCGACCGGCAGGGGCGTCGCTTATGTTCGCTACGATGGCGACCGCACCTATGTGGCAGCGATCGCGGATGTTGAGGTCAACCGCAAGACTGGCGCTATCCGGCTCGCGAAGTTCACGATTGCACACGACTGCGGCCTGGTGGTGAATCCGGATGGCGTAGTCAACCAGATCGAAGGACAAGTTGTGCAGACGCTGTCGCGCACACTGCATGAGGAACTGGGTTTCAGCCGCTCTGCGATCACCAGCCTGGACTGGGCATCCTACAAGCTGTTGCGCTTTCCGGAAGTCCCGAAGATCGACGTGGTCTTGCTCAACCAGCCCGACAAGCCGGCATGGGGCGCAGGAGAGCCAGCTTGCTCGGTGGTGCCGTCCGCGGTGGCCGGCGCGGTCTACGACGCAATCGGCGTGCGGCTTCGCACGGTGCCGTTCAAGGCGGCGGATGTCCTGGCAGCGCTAAATTCTTGAGGCACGGTGGGACGGCATCGCGCCGTCCCCGGTTTGCCTTGGCGTGGCGCCCGATCGAAATAAGCTTTAAGGCGCTGAGCTACTTTGCCGTGTCCAGCGTTCCGTGAAAAAGAGTATCGACACTGCCCGCGTCCAATTCGCATATGCCAGGGTTGCGCTGAATTATTGGCTTTCTTGAGGGGCCGCTAGGCCGGCCTGGCTTGCCGTAATCTAAGATCGATACGGCATTTTTTGGTTCTTCGCTGATTCCAGGGAAGCACAGCTCGGCGTTTGCATCCGACTGACCTTCAGGAATAACGCTTGAGTAAGATTCAGTGTTAGACCTAATTCGGCCCAGACCGTGTCAAAACACCTCTTTCGAGCTTGTTTACAAGGGTTTGATCTTTTTAATCGCGCTGCAAGGTGTGTTGCCGTTTAATAGAGGTATTGGAAACGCGTCTCGGGATAGGCTATGAAACGGTTCGTGGAACAGGAAGAGCGAAGCCAGATCACCTTTTTTCCCGAATGCCTCGACGATTACCTTACCGATGACAATCCAGTGCGTGTGGTGGACGCGTTTGTTGAAGGCCTTCATCTTGCCACCCTTGGTTTCGAAGGCATTACTCCGGCAAAGACTGGCCGACCTGCGTATCATCCTGCCGTTCTGCTCAAACTCTACATTTATGGCTATCTCAATCGCATCCAATCCAGCCGGCGACTTGAGCGTGAGGCGCAGCGCAACGTTAAACTGATGTGGCTGATCGGCCGCCTTACGCCCGACTTCAAGACCATTGCCAACTTCCGCAAGGACAACGGACCGGCCATCCGCAACACCTGCCGGGAATTCATCCTCCTATGCCGTAAGCTCGACTTGCTGACGGATTCGACGATAGCCATTGATGGCAGCAAGTTCAAAGCAGTGAACAATCGCGATAAGCACTTCACTCAAGCCAAACTGCAGCGACGGATGAAGGACCTGGAAGAGAGCATTGCCCGCTACCTGACAGAGATGGATACAGCCGACCGGCAGGAGCCGGAGATTGCGCAGCTTCGCACCGAACGGCTGAAGGAAAAGATTGCTTCCCTGAAGGCGCAATTGCAGGTAATGCAGACAGTCAGACAGGAACTCGACAAGACACCGAATGGACAGCTATCGCAGACGGACTCAGATGCCCGGTCGATGAAGACCCGTGGCACAGGCACTGTTGGCTACAACGTGCAGGCTAGCGTCGAAACCAAGCATCACCTGATCATCGATCACGAAGTCACGAACAACCCATCGGACCGGTCACTGAGGTCAGTCGGAATTCGTGTATGCCAACGCGGTATTAAACAGCGCCCCGTTGAAGGTATCGCTGCATGAATGCGGCTGGTGATAGGTAACCAAGCCGTGCCTGGCGCCGCTGTCGATTGTAGAACAGGTCGATGTACTCAGCGATCTCGCGCCGGGCCTGTTCCCGTGTCGCGTAACGCCGGTGGTGGATCAACTCGTTCTTCAGCGTGCCCCAGAAGCTCTCAATCGGCGCGTTATCGTAACAATTCCCACGCCGGCTCATCGATGCGCGCATGCCGAACTGCGCTACCAGTGCCCGATACTCATGTGAGCAATACTGGCT
The DNA here is from genome assembly GCF_016632335.1 of Noviherbaspirillum pedocola. GTDB lineage: Bacteria > Pseudomonadota > Gammaproteobacteria > Burkholderiales > Burkholderiaceae_D > Noviherbaspirillum_A > Noviherbaspirillum_A pedocola. The sequence goes on along the minus strand of NZ_JAEPBG010000011.1, from coordinate 43,799 downwards.
GCCGCGGTCGGTATGTTGGATCAGGCCTGGCGCAGGCCGGCGAAGCGAGACCGCCCCGAACAGTGCCTGCATGACCAGGTGCCGCGTCATTCGGTCGCCCATCGCATAGCCGACGATTTCGCCAGAATACAAGTCCTTTAACCCGGCCAAGTACAACCAGCCCTCATCGGTGGCAATGTAGGTCAGATCGCCTGTCCATACCCGGTCTGGCGCATCGGCGGTGAACCGTTGATCGAGCAGGTTCGGCGCAATCGGCAGATCGTGTTTCGAATCGGTTGTAGCCTTGAACTTGCGCTTTTGCTTGCAGCGCAGCCCCAGCTTCTTGCGCAAGCGACGAATGCGATGCAAACCGACTTCCACGCCATGTTCTGCCAGGTCCTTCTGCAAGCGCTCTGGCCCGCACGTCTCTCTCGTGCGTCGGTGGGCAGCGCGGATTTCCACTTCCAGGCGTGGTTCCTGTTGCGCGCGACGCGATGGTTTCCGACCGTGCCAAGCGTAATAGCCACTGGTCGACACGCCCAGTAACCGGCACATTGGTGGCAGCGGATACTGATGTCGCAGTCCCTCCATGGCCTGGTACTTCACCGCGACTCCTTCGCGAAGTAGGCCGCAAATTTTTTAATAAATCGCGCTCCATTTTCACTTCGGCCAGCTCGCGCTTCAGGCGCATCAGCTCCAATTCCACTTCACTGGCCGCAGGTTCGTGCTTGCCGAACTCCTGCAGCTTGCCCGCATTCGCAATTCGCATCCAGTTCGCTAGTGTCTTGAGTGGAATTGACAGCCGCCGGGATGCTTCCGATACCCCGACCGCTCTCGCGAGATTCACTGCCTCTTCCCGTACTTCTTTTGTGTACCGTGCTCTCGGTATCCGATTCATCTTTGCCTCCGTTCCTCAATTTTACGAAACGTTGGCATCCACGTTTTTCAGCCGGCCTCAATCGCAGCCATTGTGCCGAAGGCAGCGACGTCGAGCGCCAAGGCGGAAGGCCGGTATGGCCGAAATGATTTTATCTATGATGCGCATAAGGACGAATACCGCTGCCCAACCGGAGATCACCTCATCCATCGCATGGCCACGATCGAACATGGCATGACCTTCCACCGCTATTGGAGTTCGAATTGCGAGAGTTGCGTACTGAAGAAAAAGTGCACGCCCAGCAAACAACGCCGCGTGACTCGATGGGAGCACGAACCAGTGCTTGAAGAAATACAACGACGGCTAGACAGCACACCGGATGCAATGCGCATCAGGCGCTCGACGGTCGAGCATACCGGCCAGTGGGCCGGTTTTTTTTCGCCCGCGCCGCAATGGTTTCGCAAACACGCAACAGGCCGGAAATAATTCGTGTATCCGCGGCGCAACTGTGGGACTATTGACGAAAATCAATATAAATAACTTGGGGAAACAATGGCAACTGGCTGCCACAGCCATTCGGCTCAGTCGGTGCCATGCCTTCTATTATGAAAACCGCATTGCTTCACGATAACGCCAGCCGGGCCGCCGAGGTCTGTCAGATCCTGGCCGAGGTGGCGTTTGACTGTGTGCCGGTTACGGCGATCAGTGAGGTGCTGGATAAGCATCGGCGTGAGCCTTTTCATCTGGTCATCGTGCAGTGGCAGAACGAACGAGACATGCCGGGCCTAGTGCGGATGCTGCGGGACAGCCTTCCCGCCACCGTGCCGATCTTTTGTCTTTTCCGTGGGGGTGATGAAGAAGCGCTCGTCGCCACGCTTGCCGCCGGCGCCGGTAGCTACGCGCTCAAACCGATACGCCGAACGGATCTGGTCCTGAGGCTTCGCGTGCTCTTGCGTCAGGCCTATCCGTCGTCGATAGAAGTAGAACGGCTGCATTTTGGCGATTTCATGTTCGAGACGCGCCGCAAACGCATCACGCGCGCAGGCGAGCCGATCACTGTGACAAACAACGAATTTGATCTGGCGCTGCTTCTGTTTCGCCATCTCGGCCGGCCGTTATCCCGGGCGTTTCTCATGGAGGAGGTGTGGCGAAGCGAACCGGGGCAGCAGTCGCGGACGCTGGATACCCATATGTCTCGAGTGCGCACCAAGCTGCAACTCGTGCCCGCGCATGGTTATCGGCTGGCGATGATCTACGGCTACGGCTATCAGCTGATCCAGACAGCACCAGTAGAAAATACGTCCGTCATGTCCGCGCTCACCTCGCCCGAATCCGCGACTTCCTGACCTGTATTTGCCCATTTGCCAAGCATGACGAGTTGCTGATGCGAAACGCGTTCAAAGATAGGATAAGCGTCACCCTAAATTAACCTGAGTTCGGGATAACGGATTACGGGCAAACTGGAGCAGAGGAAATGACAGGGAGCCGCGGTTTATTCGGCATGAAGCAGTAAGCGACGATACCACTCATCAAATTGACGATGAAGTTGGCATGCGAACGATGCCGCGTGTGCTCGACCTGGCAGAGGTTTTTCAACTCATCGAAGACAGTTTCAATTAAGGACCGTCGTTTGAGTAACGCTTGATCGAAAGGCGCGTGCTGGACCGGTTTCATGTTTTTGCGGACTTTAGTGATCAGCTCCAACTGACGGGCACGCAGTAGGTCAACCAACCATCGAGCGACATAGCCCTTATCCGCATAGACTTTGCCAAATAGCCCTCGACACAGAAACGCTACCGGCTTGCGGTCATCGACGTTGCCTGGGGTGAGCTTGATGCTCAACAGCTCGCCATGGTGATTGATGGCTACATGGAGCTTGAATCCATAAAACCATCCTGTTGAACTCTTGCCTCGCGCTGCAACCTTGATAAAGACGCGATGCCGGGCAATGCGTAAGTTGTCGCACACGGCAAGGGGACTGGAATCAACAATGGTGATGCCGGTGCAACGGCCTTTGAGCTGCGCAAATAGAGCGCTTAGCGGCACCACGCAACGCGGCATGAGCTCCACGCAGCGGTGATAACTGGGCAGCCCGGGAAACTCGGCGCGCAGAAAGCGTACCGCATAGGAAAGATAAAAGCTCTTGAACTGCCGGTAGCGTAGCTGGTGGAACAGCACCGCCACCCGCTCATCGACATGCGGAGGTCACACGTGATGCTGACCACCTCCAGAGGCTGACTTCGGCGGTCGATGCCGCCGCTACGCAGCAAGCGGGTACTGCGTCCGTAACGGAAACAAGCTATGCGTTGACGGCGCAACTTGCCGTCGACGAGGCACCGGTGGCGGTGTGAGTGATTGCGTGGTTAGAAAAGCTTAGCCGCTATTTGCAGGTAGCGACCGCGCATTACAGACCACGCATTGCGCTGGGCTGCCGAGCTGCAAGCAAGTTTTTTTATTAACTGTATTGCTGAATGATGATGGCGACCAACGCTAAAAGAAGCAACTGGCATGCAATGATAGGCTCCAAAATGCTGAGCAACTCCCGTGAATCGTCGGAAGGTGGTGAAGTCGTGCCCAATGCCTCAACTGCTTCTGCATCTGACGACACACCCAACTTTGCGATTTCCAAGCGATTCATTGCATGCCCTTGCTGTCATTTTGCGATGTCAGCGCAGCTTGCCATCTTAATTAAACCGCCGAAGCAGTACTTTACCAATTTGTTGCGTCGCAACAAAGGGGTGCACGAAGAACGAGCTTTTCGGGAACTCGCGCTATTTGCCAATGACGCAAATGCCTACAGCGCACCGCAGCAAATTATGGCTCAACTTCGTTTAGACGCCTATCCTCAAAACGCAAAGGGTGGGTTCCTCCACGCATACTCTGGCTGCCCCTGGCGGACCGACCTAGCCCCGAACTACTGGCCTGTAGATGGTGAGAGCTTAAAGGAACTAGGAGGGTGCCTCGAGGTGAGGTTTTACAGGCATCGGCGTCGCGAATTTATGGTAACCCCATCAAACCTGCTCCCGGATTCACGAACGGCTCCCTCACTGGCAGCGGGATGTCTTTCCTATTCCGCTGTGGCACCATTTACAACCCGTTACCGGTGAAACAGGTTTCCGAGTACCAATGTGGCAGAGCAGTGTCTATTCTTGAACTAACCCAACCGAACCTGCCTTTGGAGCAAAACATGGAAATTAACCAGCCAGCGCACCGTATTCATCCGCTCGTAGCCGGCGCTGCGGCTTCCGTCATGCTGGTAAGCCTCGTTGGCGTCGCTGCAATTACGGGCTTGGTTCCAAGCTCGCATGGCACCGTTCCTGGAAACGCGCCTATAGCGACACAGCAGGCTGGAGTAGTGAATGTTCCGACGCAACAATACGGAGTGATGCCAGCACAAACACAACAGCAGCAAAGCGTACCGGTCGTAGTCCGGGAAGTCGTCGAGCACAAGACCGTTGTCCATGACCAGTATGTGCAGCATGCGACGGCACCGCGGCACACCCACGCTGCACAGTATGCCCAATATGATTCCACGCCCCGGTATGTCCCTGCCCCGGTCTATCAGCGCTCTGCTCCTGCTGCAAGCAATAGCCCGGTTGGGATTGGTGTTGGCGCTGTTGTCGGCGGTCTGCTCGGCAGTCAAGTAGGCGGAGGCAACGGCAAGACTCTGGCCACCATTGCGGGTGCAGTCGGCGGCGGATATGTCGGTAATGAAGTCGTCAAGCGGAACTTCTAATCCCAAAGGAACTGCCATGTTAATCCGGACGTTGAGTGTGCTAGCAGTTCTCGCCCTGCCTGTCGCAGCCTCCGCGACCGAATATCGTATCGTCGAGCGTCCGCGCCAGGAATGCTGGAACGAGCAGGTTCCTGTTCAGAGCGCCGGTCAGGGCTATGGCGGCGTAGTTCTCGGTGGACTAGCTGGTGGCATCCTGGGCAACCAAGTTGGTGGTGGAAATGGACGCGCGGTCGCGACGGCGGTTGGTGCTGTGACCGGTGCGTTGGTCGGCGACCAAATCGCGAACAGCGGTGGCCCCGGATATCGCTCAGTCCAGCGCTGCCGCACTGTCGTCGACCAAGTGCGAGTGCCGGTGGCTCAAGCGCCCGCCGCGTTCTATGTACAACCTGCTCCCGTCTACGTACAACCCGCCCCGGTATATGTGCAACCGCCCACGGTTGTCCAACAGCCGGGCTACTATGTGGCACCTGCACAACCCGTTTACTATGGCGACCGCTGGGGACATCATTGGCATAGACGTCACCATCACGATGATGACGATGAAGATTGATTCGCAAGACCCATCAATGGCTTAAAGTCCCAGCTCGGCTTTTTATGCTGACATGTGGTACGAAATATTCCTACGGAAGCAGGCGCTCACTGTGATGGCCGGAAGCTTGGTTGCGATAGGCATATCGCAACCAGCGATCTCGCAATCCGACATTTCGAGCTTTGCTTTTGTTCAGCAGGATAGTTCGCTGAAGGTCGCCGGCAACATAATCCACCTCTACAGCATCTACGTTCCTCCGACTTCCGAGAGCTGCTATACCTTTGTCCGTCCAGTTCTTTGCGGACCGCGGGCATCAATCGTCCTGGAATTCAAAATTTCAGAGGATTTTGTTCATTGCACACCGTGGGGCACAAATTCAGACGGCAGCCTCGTTGCCAGTTGCAGCTTGAATGGCGAAGACCTAAGTGCGTAGATGCTTCAAAGTGGCTGGGCAGTCGCCCTACGGGAGGCGCCTCCTGAGTATCATGCCCTGGAAAGAGTAGCCCAAGCGAAAGCAATCGGCATTTGGGGGATTCCCGTGGACTCTATCCGCCGCCGATACAGTCGAGGAGAGGGCGTTCGATTGCGGAGAAATCTGACGCCGCCTTCCTCCGCAAGCCTTTGTGGCAGGGGAAGCTACATACCTTCAAAGAACTTAGGCGCCCAGTTCTGCAGCCAACGCGAGTAAATCCGCGACCTGTAAATCAGGTGGTGGCGCTAATGGAAAAAGCTGCTCACCAAGGCGACCGATGAATGCCGTTTTCATTCCCGCCCACTCACCCGCCTAGCTGTTCTGCCAAGGCCTTCATATCGGCAGCCTGGTAATCAGGCAATGGCGCTAGTGGAAAAAGCTGTTGCCCGGCACGCGCAATGAACGCGGTCCGCATACCTGCCCACTTTGCGCCGGCCACATCCCAACCGTGCGCTGCGACGAGCATGCACTGCCCCATCTCCACTTGCATTTGCGATGCGGCCCACTCGTACACCGCCATACTCGGCTTGTATTTCTCGACGCTTTCCACACTGAGAAGCTGCTCGAAATACGCAGTCAGCCCCGAGTTACCGATCTGCTCTTTCACGCCGGACTGCGACGAATTCGTAAGCGTCGCAAGCCGGTACCCTGCTTTTTTCAACCGCTCCAAACCTTCCCTGACATCTGGATGCGGCGGCAATCTGCGCATCGGCTCCAGCATCTTCTTGGCGTCTGCACTGCTTAGTTCAGTGTTCGCGTTCTTGGCCAGCATCTGCAATACGGCTGCGCCAATGTCGGGCAACGCTGCATGTTGTTGGCTCACTGTCATGACCATTGAGTGCTGAAGCATCGACGCAAACCACAGTTTTGCGGCAAGCTTGTCTCCCAATACCGCATTGATATCCGTGGCCAGGGGGCCGATGTCCAGCAACGTCTCGTTCACATCGAACAGCAACACCTTCGGACGTACCTGTTGCTCAGACATCATGCTCTTCTCCTATAAAAAACGAGGCAAAGTAGGTCTTGCTTCGCATCGGTAGATATTATTCTGGACGATTTGTTCCAATATGATGTACATTCATCTTCACTTATCGTTTCTTTCTAGATCATGGGCCGTCCGCAAGCATTTGACAGCAACGCCGCCATCGAGGCCGCCATGTCGGTTTTCTGGGACCGGGGCGTACATCGCACCAATGTTGACGACCTGCTGGCGGCAACGGGCTTGGCACGCTCTTCTCTCTATAACAGCTTCGGCGGCAAGCAGGCGCTGTTCGAGCAGGCAATCGCGCGGTACGTTGAGCAGCAAGTTGGTCAACTGCACAGGATGTTCCAAGGCCGCTCGTTGAAGGACGGATTACAGCGCCTTTTCGACATGGCGGTTGAAGATAACTACGGGGATAAGGGCTGCCTACTTGTTAATAGCGCAAGCGGTTTGATGCCAGGCGAGCCAACGGATCAGGAATTCTTGCGAACCGCTTTCGAAAAGATTTTCTCCATGCTTGCGCAATATGTGCGCGTAGCGCAGAAGAATCAGGAACTGAGCGAGCACTTGGCCGAACAAGCACCAGAAGATATCGTGGCGATGATTTGCTCGACGCTATCGGGACTGCGCATTTTCCATAAGACCGGCATGCCAAAGGCAAAACTGAAAAAGGCAGCCCAGCTGGCTCTTGCAGGGATGTTCTTGAAATGAACATTCTCTCCCAGCGGCGAGGAAAAGTACGGCCGTATTTCATGAGATTGCTTTCCGCTTGGGCTATGTGTCCACGCCTTCACGCTTTATAGAAACTGGTTTTGTTTGATGCTTTTCTGGGAAAATTCGTCCATTTTGGACAATATCATCCAAAATGTTTTTACTCATCTTCATCGAAAGGAGTCGTAATGGAAAACGTCGCTCGGCTCAATCTACCGCCGCAAACCATGGAAACCGCTTCCGAGAAAGGGCGGGCCATCCTTGAAACCGCGAAGAAGCAGGTTGGCTTCATTCCGAACATGTATGCCAACATGGTCAACTCCCCGGGTGTGCTGGAAACCTATCTCACCGGATATCGCTTGTTCCGTGAAAGCGGTGCGTTCAGCGCGCCGGAGCAGGAAGTGATCTTCCTGTCGATTAGTCTCGAGAACGGATGCACCTATTGCATGGCAGCGCACAGCATGATTGCGGATAAAGCGTCGAAAGTACCCGCCGATGTCATCGCTGCCATTCGCGGCAACAAGGAAATCATCCCGGATGCGAAGTTGCGGGCGCTTTCGGCGTTTGCCCGGACGATGGTCCGATCCCGTGGCATGCCAAGTGATGCGGACGTGGAACACTTCAAAAGCGCGGGATACACCGATCGCCATGTGCTAGAGATCGTGCTTGCGATCGCCGTCAAAACACTAAGCAATTATTCCAATCACCTGTTCGGCACGGAAGTCGACAAGCCGTTTGCCGATTACCGCTGGACGCCGGCGTAAGAGCCTTCGTCACGACAACCGTAATCCGGCCGCATGCCTGCCTGACCCTGTCCCCCGGCAGTCGAGCGGCCTACTGCTCTCACCTATTCATTCCCATGACCCGTACGCTTCGGGAGGATTCTATCCTCTGGCTATTGCTGCCGATCGCCTATTTGAGTGCGCTCTCCAAGGGGTCTGCCGTTACAGGAGCAACTTTTCTGATGTTCCCGGAATTGGCAGCGCTTGCCTTCGATATGTTTGCCAAGCCAGACGGCGCTTGGGCCAAGTCGCCGGCGATGGTAGCCATCACCCCGGTGCTTACCGCATTGTGTGGAATTGGCATTGCCCGCCTGCTGCCTTACGGGCCCTGGTCAATTGCACTGTGCATTGCGAGCGCGTTGCTGGTGATACGCGTACTGCAGTCTCCCGTTGCCCCGGCTATTTCTGCAGCTGTGCTCCCACTGTCGCTGGGAGTGACAAGCTGGTCGTACCCTCCGTCGATTGGCATAGGCACTGTTGGGCTGGCTTGTCTGTCGATGCTCACCAGGCACTTCAGGGTGACCAAACCGGAGAAGGCGCCATCGCTCTCCATTGACGAAAAGGGCGATGAAACAAGGCAGCCACGGCACAGGTATGGATGGGCCGCGGTCTTTGTCGCATTCATCGCAATCGCCTATACGACCGGTCAGGCAACGGGAATGCGATTCATCCTTTTTCCACCCTTGGTTGTGGTCGCCTATGTGATGCTGGCACATGCTGACGTATGCCCTTGGGCGCAGCGGCCTCTTGCGTTGCCGCTGGCCTGCACTATCGCAGCAGCGGCTGGCGTCTGCGTTGTTGGACTGCTTGATCCTGGTCCGGTATCGGTTGCCATCGCAATGGCAGCAGCAATCGCCTCGGTACGCGCGCTGCGCGTGCATGTGCCGCCTGCGATTGCCGTCAGTTTGCTACCGCAAGTCATTGACCAGCCGGACTGGCACTTCATTGTGGCCGTCGCGGTCGGCACGGTACTGCTAACTGCCATCTTTCTTGCCGTCCGGGCGTCAAGGCTCGGCATAGTACGTGAATCGAAGATCGCACCTTCAAGGTGACGGCTTACTGACAATGCTGTACCTTTCGCACGGTCATATGCAGCGAGCTGTGGCTGATGCATCCAATGAAGCGCCCTATTCTCGTTGCCGACGACCGTCCGCATGATGTCGAGTTTTCCCTGCTTGCGCTTGAGATATGCAATCTTTTAAATGAAGTCGTGGTTACTCACGACGGCGCAGAGGCGCTGGACTATCTCCTCATGCGCAACTGCTATAGCGACCGTCTTCCCGGGAGCCCTGCCCTGCCCTGCTCTTGCTCGACCTGAAGATGCCTAAAGTCGACGGCATCGAGGTCCTCAAGATAATCCGGTCAACTCCTCACCTTGCCGACATACCGGTGATTGTCCTGTCGCACTTTTCCATCGAGGCCGAAATTCACCGCTCCAGAATCCTCGGGATTAGCCAGTACATCATCAAGCCGCTGACGTTGAAGGAGTTCATCAAGGAGGTCCATCAGGCGGTCGAACCCTTTGTGCCGTGCCAAGCTTGAGAAAGCCCGAATTGTGCCGTCCAACGTGAACGGTTTCACCTTGCTATTGAAGTGGCTGATGTTGCAGCGAGCTACGTGCTTTCAACGGCACGTTAAAGGACTTTCAGCTCGCCATTCGGTCCTTCTGGGAAGCGGGATTTATGCACATCTGGGGAGTACCGATTCGGCTAGTTATGCAGCAGACCCTTGCCAGCGATACCTCAGCGCTGGCTGAACACATCGCTGCCAAAACTTTGCATTCCGGCTGCGCCGGCGAAGCCAAGATAGGGAAGATGGAAAAAATCCTCCACACTGCGCAATGTCGAGTAGTGGTTATATGGTACATCACTGATTGTCCCTGGCTTGATGAAGGGTGAAAGCAGAACTGCCCCTATCCTTCCGCCTCCCATGCCAACGATGCCTGGCAGCGGCGAAAGCGGGCCCGGGATTTCATTGCAACAGGCGCTGGCATCCTGGGTGGACGCTTCGTCGAATAGAATCAGCAGCAGTCCATCCTTCTTGAAGGCGGCCGAACCCGTGATTTTGGGAACGATATCCCGTAGGAATGAATCGACTTGCGGGAGTCCGCCAGGGCGGCCATCGGCGCATGGCTGGTCATGACCGTCATTGCAAAGGTTGGGAATGATCAGCGAAAAGGCAGGAGTAGTCGCCGCGGATGCCAAATCGGCATCAAGTTGTTTGAGGTTCACGACCTTGGCATTACAGTCGATGACATCGTCGATCACTGCATGGTAATACATGAAAGGATTATGCCGCGCCGCATAGCTGTCCGTCGCACTTGCCTTTTGCGTGCTATCTTGCGTATTCAATACAGGATGGGCACAGGTGCTTGAGCCGTCACGGTTGAGGTCATTCCCCATGTCTTCCGTGTAGGCTTTCCAGCTGATTCCCGCCGCCTGCATCTGGTTCGCAATACTCAATGCCGTCGTCGGTAAAACACAGCCCGATCCCAGAAACAACTGTCCGTTCGCGTCCAGTTGCGTACCGCCCTGCCAGTCGGAATAGATCTGGCAGTCGCCCTGCGTCTGTGGATTTGGTGCCTGACCGCTGGTAAGAGCGATATAGTTGGTTAGGCTGTTATGGCCGATCCCGTAATACTGCGTCAGCAATGCACCCTGGCTTGGCAACGTCTGCGCCAGGTACGGCGTTGCGGAATTTGGCCCGAATGTGGCTGCATAGTTTTCGTTCTCGAGCATCACCACAAAGACGTGGCGCGGTGTACCTGCGGCGACGGCTGACATTGGCAGATATAGCCAGCAGAAAATGGCGGTAATGATCGCCGCAAGAATGGCGCGGCGGGCTTTGCAGAAGGCTGGCATGAGCAGGCGGTAATGTGCGTTAGAGAAGCTTGAATCCAAGTGACTGCGCCAGCGGGGCAAGCGCCTCGAGGCTAGGATTGCCCGTGCCGGAAGCCGAGCAAGGGCCGCCGAAAGGCCCGGGCGGCACGTTGAAAGCTGGCGCTGCCAGATTCGGAGGATTCTTGAAGTCGAGCGCATAGGCGATGTTATTGGTTTTCTTGTCCGTGGAGCGCACGCCGAGCGGCTCGATTCCGAAGCGCCACATCAAAAAACTGTGTAGGGAACTTGGATCGAACTGGCGGCTGCTGACGTTCCGGCGCTTCACGCGCGGCCCGAGCAGCACAAGCGGCACGCGAAATCCGAGACGTCCATCATTGCCGAGCGCCTGCTCGTTGTAGGAAACCGGGCGCACGATGGGCGGCACATGATCGAAGAACCCGCCCCATTCATCGTAGAGGATGATGAGCAGAGTGGTTTCCCATGCCGGACCGGTGCGCACCGCATCGTAGACGCGGTTCAGAAACGCCTGGCCGTTGCGAATGTCCGATACCGGGTGATCGTCCCCCGATGTCCCCTGCCCTTCTCCGGCAAAGCGCGGATCGATGAAGGACAGCGCCGGCAAGTTGCCGGCGGCAGCGTCAGCAAGAAAATTCGTGAACGGGAAAGAGTTGGCCAGCATTCGGGTGCCATAGAGGGCGGTGAACGGGATGTCGCTGTAGTAGTAACGGGCCGGGATACCCTTTGCATTGAAACGATCAAAAATTGATGGCAATTGCGAAATCGTACTGTCATTCACCAAGCGATCCGTTTCACCGGAAAGCAGGTAGAAGCGGTTCGGATACGTCTCCGAAAGAATACCGGGCATGTAGTTGTCGCAGATGGTCCAGTTCTGTGCGCAGGCTGCGAAAAACGGCAGATCGTTTGGAGTGTAATAGCCGACCGGCAGTAAGTCCCCATTCGTCTTGTTCGTATCCGGCGTCAGTAGCCAGCCATCGCAACGACCGCCATTGAACTGGGTTCGTCCGCCAACAAAGCTATGGTCCGGGTCCGCATGTCCGCATCCCTGGTAACCATAAGCAGGATCAGACGCCAGAGGAAAAGTTTGGCGCAGGTTACCGAACGCGTCGGGGTAACTCAGGCCCGCCTGGCGTCCATTGGCTCCCGGGACCCAGCCCAGATAATGGTCGAACGAGCGGTTTTCCATCGTCACAACGACCACATGATCGATGCCGCTCTGCGACGGCTCCGGCAGGAGCGGAATCATGGTCACATCATCGATTGTCGGTTCCAGGCTTAGGCTTTGTGCTCCGGCAATGACCGCATGGCCGGCAGCGCTTGTTGCGGCAAGCGCGACACCTGCCCGCAAAAGTTGCCGGCGTATCTCGCGACTCCTGGGTTCGTTTGTTTTCTTCATTGATGCAGACCCTTCATAACAGCGTATCCAACCTAAAGCCTGTCGCCACGTCTTGGCATGGCATGCAAGTCAGGTTTTTCCAGCCGCCGAGCGTAAATGCGGCAGATGACAAGCAGATGAAGAAAGGGGCGAACGGGTTTGCGCACGGTCATGCATGCAAACATCTTTGGCACTGCATTACGAAAACACCTCGGACTTTGCCTTGGATTAGAACGGCAAAATTGCCGGGCGGCGGCCCCGACCCCGCGACGTCATCAGGAAGTCATCAAGCCAGGCCATCATTGCCTGCTTGCAATCTTTCCCATAATCAGATGCGACGTTTTTCTCAGTCCCTGCTGCACGGCTTCCTGCTGCTTTACACAATCATCCAACTAGCCCATGCCGAGTCCAAGTCCATCGTGATCGGACAAGCAATCGACTTGTCAGGCCCCGCCGGAGTCATTGGGCGGGATTATGTCGCTGGCATCACTACTTATTTCGACAGTCTGAACGCCAGCGGAGGAATCAATGGCCACAAGATCAAATACCTCGTGCGCGACGACCTGGGCGACCCCCGGCGGTCTTCCAAGGCGGTGACTGAACTGATTAATTCCGATCGGATCGACTACCTGATCGGTGGGATCGGTGCAGCGACTACGGATGCCGTGGTGGCTACTCCGGCATTCGTGCGCAGCGGCTTTCAATTGTTTGCGCCAATGACGGAATCTCCGAGAAACTACGGTGAGCGCGTCGTCTTTTGGCGTCCCGGGCCGGAACAGGAAATGCACTACATCTTCTCGTATTTTGACAAGCTCGGCATCCGCAGCATCGGTATTGCCGTCGAGGACCTTCAACGCAGTCAGGAAATGTATCAGTACGTCGCTGCAGAAGCCAAAAGACGCAGCATGACGCTCGCTGGCACAGCGCACATATCAAGCAGCCCGGTGCAGGTGGAAAAGGAGGCAGCAACGCTGGCTGCCTCGAACCCGAACATCGTGATCGTCATCGGCGATGGAGTGAGCGCGGGAGTTTTTTTGAAAGCATTTCGCAGGCACGCCGAAAGAACCTTCGTTGCCGGTACGTCGCTGGTGAACCTCGAGACGTTGGCCGAGATGGCCGGGCCGAAGTCACTGGAATGGACCGTGTTTTCGCAAGTGGTGCCGAACCCGGCCGGCAAGCAATCGAAGGTACAGTTGGATCACATCGCGATGATGAAGCGTTTTAGGGATGAAGCGCTATCCGCAGCGACCCTTGAAGGTTATCTGGCCGCCAAGACGCTGTGCCGCGCGATCCAGGCTTCGGGTGTCGCAAGCCAGGCGCTTCAGCAGTTTACCTCTCGAACAGGAGTGCTAGACCTTGGCGGCTTCGTAGTGAATCCCTCAGCACCGAACCATCACATGTCCAGCTATGTCGACATCGCTCTGTTCCGCAAGGGTGGCAACCTAATGTATTAAGCCCGGCATGCGGCCACAAGACATTGCCAGCACCGTTTAGCGATGGAATGCAAACCCACGCTGTGTGCTGTGCGGAGGGTGCAGGATGCAGCGTCCATAGTTGCATTCTTCAAAACAAAATTTTTATCAGACCACTGAAAGGATTTCAAGATTTCCGGCGGAGACGAAGCGATAGGGAACAGAACATTCTTGAACACGTTCTCTTCACATCCAACATCCCGAAAGAAAATGGCTGTGACGAGATTGTCCAGCTGTCCGCCAAGACGCTGTCAAATGTGGCCGGTGAACTTACAGTGCTGGAGTCGGCGGAGTTCGTTACCGTGGGAATGCTTGTCCGGCAACAGCGCTTGACCATCGACGCGTCTCGGACGTGGTGGGCTACATTACAAATATATCTTGCCGGAACAGAGCGGACATGCGCTCCGCCTGCAGTGGGGCCGAAATTAAATATCCCTGAATCTCATCGCAATCAAGCGTTTGCAGAAGGGCCAGTTGCTCTTTCGTTTCCACGCCTTCGGCAACTACCTGCATGCCCAACGCTTTTGCCATCGAAACAATCGCCCTGAAGAAGATCTCCCCTTCCCTCCCCGAGCCAAGCTGCGCGGTGAACGCTCGGTCAATCTTCAGCACGTCGAGCTTCAGTTGATTCAACAGCGACAGCGACGAATAACCGGTGCCGAAATCGTCGACATGAATCTTCACGCCGAGCTGATTCAAGGCATCGATCTCTCGCTGCACTGTTTTCAAGTCGCCCATCATGGCCGACTCGGTCAATTCCACTTCGATCAAATGGCTGGATACCTGGTAGCGTGCGAGGCATGACGCCAGATGGCTGCTTACTCTGCCTTCGCTGAACTGGCGCGCCGACACGTTGATGGACACAGGGAAGACCGTCCCCCCTTCTCTCTGCCACAGTGCCAGCTGGGCGCACACCTTGCTGATCACGAGATCGCCAAGTGGCAGGATCAAACCGGTGCGTTCCGCTAACGGAATGAATTCGTTGGGAGGGATGAATCCCTGTTCCGGATGAGCCCAGCGCACAAGCGCTTCCATGCCAGCCAGCTTGTTGGTGCGTGTTGCGATGCGCGGCTGATAGTGCATGACGAATTCATCGTTGCGGATCGCGAGTGCCAGCGCCTGCTCCAGGCGCAGGCGGCTGCGTATCTTTTCATAGTATTGGCTGCTATAGAAACGGTACGTGCCCTTCTTTTCCTCTTTGGCCGCATACATCGCGATATCAGCGCTCTTCAACAGCGTTTCCGGGTCGGAGGCATCGCGCGGGTACAACGCGATGCCGATGGAGCCACCAACGACCACGTCCCTTCCACTGATCAGAAAAGGCTCTTGCAGGATCTGCGCAATACGGCCTGCCACATGGGAGACTTCCTCCTCGCTCTTGGCAGTCTCGATCACGACCGTGAATTCATCCCCACCCAGACGGGCCACATGATCCGTAGGCTGCCGCAGCACGGCACGCAGGCGTATCGCGACTTCACGCAGCAATTGGTCGCCGGCGGAATGGCCGGCTGAATCATTCACGTTTTTAAAGTTATCCAGATCGATGAACAGGACCGCCATGATGCTCTTCCCAGCCGTCGCGCGGGCGAACGCTTCCGGCAGATAGGACGTGAGCCAATGGCGATTCGGCAGACCGGTTAACGCATCTTGCGTAGCGAGCCTTGCCAAGTCATGTTCGTTCTGCTTTTTCTCGGTTATGTCGCGCAGGGTCAGTGCAATACGCGAGCCGGAATGCACAAATTTACGATAGATCCATCGCGCCGACACCAGGCTCCCATGGCGGGTCTCAAACTCGTCCTCGTAGAAGCCGTCAGCGATCACGACACGGCAGATGTTCAACAGTTCGTCGAAGAAGAAAGGCTGGTAAAGGGCGGACAGCCTGGCTCCTATCAGCTCGCCCTTCTGGCGCTGATACAACGCGGCCCCGCGCTCATTGCAATCGACGAGTTCAAGATCCACGACTTCACCTCTCGAACCGGCGATCACCTGCCACATGAAAAACCCCTCGCTTGCCCTCTCGGTCGTGGAACGGTAGGCCTCGCGAATGCCGTCTGCCTTGTACTGTCGCCACGCGAGCCGCATTGACAGGTAGGTCAAAGCGAAGCCGAACGCCATGAGGATGACAACCGCAGCGGCCGCGATCTTCCCGTACACGGCCCGAGCTTGCCGATAAGGCGCCAATTTCTCGTGCTTTGCGATTCCGACGGCGACAGCGAGAGGATAACTGTTCAACGGTTGAACCGAGAAGAAGCGCGCCCGGCCGTCCGTGAACCACTGGTCTCCGTTGAGCGTGACGGCGGGTCCGCCGATGGCTTCCGCCGGAACTCGGACCAGTGCACCGTGTCCGGCGCCTTCCCGGCCATTCACGACTAGCGTGGATTCGATGACGCTATCGTAGTCAACTAAGCCAAGCAGCCCGTTATTCCCAAGACCGGTAGCCTCGGAGAACTGGACAAAGTATTCGGGTGCGACCGCGATTACGAGGACGCCGGCAAATCGATCGTCAGCGTCCGACAAGCGGCGGGTGAACTGAATCACCCGCTTTTTGACGAATCTTCCCCACCGTGGAGCGCCGATGCGAAGCGCATCCGAGTTATTGTCTCTGTGAAATTTGAAGAAGTCTTGGGCCTCAATCGATACCTTATCGGCGATAGGAAAGCTGCTGGTAACTAACCGGCCGTGCCGGTCGAAAATGGTTATGTAACGGAATTGCTGTGCGACGAATGAGCCGGTGCCCCTCATTTGCTCGAGCCTGACATGGCCGCCTGACTGCTCCCAGAAATCCCGTAATTCCATCGAAGTCTGGTCGATTGCCTCGAGGGTATGTATCAGTTGCTGCGCATAGGCACGCGAGAGCAAAGCCGCGTCCTTCAGACCGCTTTCCTCCAGCGCCTTCCTGTCCGAACTCAATTTGAAGTAAAAGGCGCCGCACACCAGCGCACTCAAGACGAGCGACAAAAGCGGCCATGCGATCACCGTTGCCAGGTGCAATCGCAAAAAGTGAAGTAGGCGACGGTATCGCGTCCCAACGAGTGGGAAAGAAGACGAAGGCGGTATGAGCATCTTTGGAAAATCTGGAGGGGATTCCTCTGGTGCGGTTACTACATAACCGCTGCGCCAAATGCGAGGCGCGCCTCGAGCCGAAGAAAGTCGGCAGGAACGATGAATAAGCGGTGGAATTGAGAGAGGGTCCTACGTAAGGCAAACCGAGATATTGCCACAAGAATATTGCAAGATAGTTACATACTACCCGGACCGCTATAGGCCAGAGGTCCGAAGACACATATTTTTTGCATGGAACGCCACCGCACCGCGGTGCGAGTTCGGATTTGCTCAAGCACGCTGATCGATGCCACTGATGGGTTCAGATGAATCTTATCGATCATGCCACTTGCCGTGCATGGCTGCATGACACACCAAAAAGGCGGACTTGAAAAGGTAACGATGACCTTTCTTAAGTCCGCCTGGTATTGCGCCATCATTGGTAAGGCAGGCCATGGCTCATGCCCGCAGGGCGCGGCGCATTTCCATCCTGCAGACATATCGGACTTTGCAGTCCGTATGGCATGGCTTGCCCTCGGCCTTATTTACTTTTGGGTGAAGTCGAGCGCGGCAGTCAAGTCGCCCATCGGCTTGAAACCATTTGCCATGAGCTTTGCATCACGATCCACCAGGCCAGGCAGCGGCTCCAGTGAGTACCGATGCGTGATCAGACGCAGGATGGACGCCGTGTCGTACTGAGTATGGTCAACATAGCCTTTCTTGGCGAATGGCGAGACGATGATCGCTGGAATCCGGGTGCCCGGCCCCCAACGATCCGCTTTCGGCGGCGCTACATGGTCCCAGAAACCGCCGTTCTCGTCATAGGTGATGACCACGACCATGTTCTTCCACTGCGGGCTTTGCTTGAGCTTGCTGATCACATCAGCGATGTGCGCGTCGCCGTCGAGTACGGAAGCATAGCCCGGATGCTGGTTCAGATTGCCTTGGGGCTTGTAGAAGGTGACCGGCGGCAGCGTACCGGCCGTGACATCCTTCAGGAAGTCATTGGTGTAATCCTTCAAGTGCGCGCTGCGGGCACTTGCATTCTTCACCGGATCGAACGCGGCATAGTAGTTGAACGGCTGATGGTGGGGCTGGAAGTTCGGCGTCGTGTTGTTGTAGATGCCGGTGCGGTTCGCACTGACGTCATTCCATGCGCCCGCGTACCAGGCCCACTGCACGCCTTTGGCGCTCAGCAGGTCACCGATAGTTTTGCCGGTCTGGGGCGGCAGCGTCGTGGCCTTCGTGGTGTCGGCGTAAAGGCCGGTCGTGTCGCTTGTCGCCGGTGCATTGCCGCTCGGCTGGTACGCCGGTTGCATGGTGTTGACCGCGTAGAATTTGCCTCGCGCATCCTTCGGCGTCAAGGTGCTATCGTTGACGTACTTCGGCGGGCCACTGAGCGTCGACGTCGGCGAGGTGGCCGCCGCAGTCAGCTTCACAAAGTTTCCATTGGCGTCCACGTCAATCGCGCTGATCGAGCCTTTCGCCGGCGAAGCGGCATCATCCGCATTCGGATATTCGGGCGCGCAGGCGCAGATCAAATATTGGTGGTTCAGGAATGAACCGCCAAAGGCGCCCATGAAGAAGTTGTCGGCAAGGGTGTAATCCTTGGCGACGTTCCACATCGCCATCTTGCTGCCGTCGTAGTAGCCCATCGACAGGCCACCGGCGTCCGAATAGGCGGCGAATTTGTCATTCTTGCCACCGTTGATCTGCATCTGATTATTGTAGAAGCGATGCACAAGGTCGCGCGTGGTGATGCTGACCGGAAGGTTGAAGCCGGCCGGGTCATCGATCTGGAAAGGCTTGTTTGGCAAATTGACCGTATCGGCTTGGGCGACGACTTTGGTCTGCCCGGCGGCGGTCATGCCGCTCCAAGTCGGCGGTAGCACCGACAAGGTCGAACCATCAATGTCCTTCTGTGCCACATAGCCGCCAACGGAACTTGCGTTCACGCCAGGGATGCCGTTCGCGCCGGGGTACAGGCCGAACAGATTGTCAAAGCCGCGATTCTCGGCGTAGATCACGACAATATTCTTGATTTGTCCGAGGTCCAGACGGTTTCGCAGCGCCTTGCCGATGTCGCCGCCCGTGCCGGCTTCGGCGAATGCTTCGGCAATGCGCTCCAGCGCCTGGTCGCTCTCGCTCTTGAGCGCAGCCTTGGTCGCTGCGTCCGCTTCCTTGTTATGGTCTTCGAGCAGCTTGTCCTCCGCCACGCCCAGACGTTGGGCAAGCGCCGTGCGGGCGCTTTTGAAGTCGCCGCCATTCGCATCCATCATTGCCTGCAGTTCGGTCGTGATCGCGCTAACGACCGTCGGCGCATCCATCGGCGCGCGGAAC
The DNA here is from genome assembly GCF_016632335.1 of Noviherbaspirillum pedocola. GTDB lineage: Bacteria > Pseudomonadota > Gammaproteobacteria > Burkholderiales > Burkholderiaceae_D > Noviherbaspirillum_A > Noviherbaspirillum_A pedocola. The sequence continues at coordinate 24,644 of NZ_JAEPBG010000011.1, read as the reverse complement.
ACCAGCGGCTGGCTCACCGCGGTTTCCGATTTGGTGTCCGGATCGTAGCGCGTGGCGTCGGTGCCGATCTCGGCGACGACAGCCCCCTTGCCGGCCAGGGTGAACGCGCCGTTATTGTCGGTGTACACGCTGGTTTCATTGGCGTCGCAGCGGCCGTTGGTATTCGCGTCGATGCAAACCTTCGCATGGCGGAAATAGCTTCCGGTGACGACACCGGCGGTCTGAGGACTGCTCGCTGCGGTCGTGTCGTTGGAGTCGCTGCCGCCACAGGCGGTCAGACCAGCTGAAACGAGAGCCACAAGGGGCAACAATTTGAAATGGAGTTTCATTCCCTATCCCATTGGTTTAAAAGCCCGCGCATGGTAGGGCGCGTTTGTGACAACGGGATGACCGCAGGCAATGTCGAAAAAGAAATAATCGGAGGTGAGGGATGTAGCGGCCCGGTCACAATTGCCGGGTATGCTGCGCCCCTCTCCAAAGCCCCAGCGTTTTGTCTCCCCTCGCCGCCATGTCTGTGCGATCGCTCCTTTCCGCTCTTCTCGCCGTCGCGACGCTCGCTGGCTGCGACGATGTTCAAAATCCCGACAACCTTTCCTCAACATCCGCCTCTCCCGCGATGCAGCCGGCCCCCACGACCGCGGGCGTCTATGGATCGGCGGCGGTGAGGCCACCGCCTGCGCAGCTTGCGGCGATTGGCAAATTGATGTTCTTCGATGCCTCGTTATCCGCGTCCGGTAAGCTTGCCTGCTCCAGTTGCCACGACCCACGGCATGCGTATGGCCCGCCGAACCAGCTTTCGGTGCAGCTCGGCGGAAAAGATTTGCGCGGCGCCGGCCAGCGTGCCGCGCCATCGCTGCGCTATCTGCAGCAACTGCCACCGTTCACAGAGCACTTTCATGAGAACGATGGCGATGACAGCAAAGACCAGGGGCCGACCGGCGGTCATGATTGGGACGGGCGCGCCGATTCAGCGCACGCCCAGGCTGCCGGCCCGCTGTTGTCGGAAAATGAGATGGGTAATGTCACCCGGGACGCGCTTGTCGCGAAGCTGCGCACGACAAGCTACGCATCGACATTCCGCCAGACCTTCGGCGCCGACATTTTCGACCATCCCGAAGAGGCGTACGCGGCCGCCACGATGGCCCTCGAGGTGTTTCAGCAAAGCCCCGTGGAGTTCTATCCGTACACCAGCAAGTACGATGCTTACTTGCGTGGAGAAGCAAAGTTGACGCGTCAGGAGCTGCACGGCCTTGATCTTTTCAATGATCCTGCCAAGGGAAACTGCGCTTCATGCCATCAGAGTGCAATCACTTCTTCCGGCTTTCCGAGCTTCACTGATTTCGGCCATGTTGCGCTGGGCGCCCCGCGCAACCGGAAGCTCCCAGCCAATGCCGACCCGGCATACTTCGACATGGGTTTGTGCGGGCCGCAGCGTAGCGATCTGTCGGCCCGCAAGGAATATTGCGGCCTGTTCCGCACCCCCACTCTCAGGAACGTCGCGGTTAAGGGTGCGTTTTTCCATAGCGGCGTATTCCATTCGCTGGAAGAGGTGCTGGCCTTTTACGCCCAGCGCGATAGTCATCCGCGCAAATGGTATGCCATAGCCGACCGCATGGCGAACAGCGACATCCATCCGTTCGATGACCTTCCGGATGCATATCGGGAAAATGTCTATCGGGATGCCCCTTTCGACCGGCAACGCAAGGGCAAGGACGCCTTATCGAGCGCCGAAAGGAGGGACATCATCGCCTTCCTCAAGACGCTTACTGACGCCGATGTGGCATCGGCTGCGCCGACGAATGAAAAACGATAAAGCGGAGGCGACCGGTGTTGATCGCCAGGGGCTTATCGCGCCCCGTTCTCGCAAACCGACCCCTTGCTTACCGTGCTGGCGAGCCAGGCACGCACCTGCTGTGCAATCCAGGCGCCGTCATCAAGCGGCAAGTCGTGGCCACCATCAGGATGCAGCGCGAAATCGACGTGCCATGCCGCTGCGAGCCGGCGTGAGCAGTCGCAATCCACCAAGCGGTCGCCCGCACTGGCTAACACCAGCACAGGCGGCGATGGCCTGATTCGGGGCGCCCGATAGCGCGCTGCGGCAAGCAACTGACGGAATGCATTGACTGCAGTGACCCGGCATTCCCGCTGGTAGGTCGCCCAAGTCGGCAGCAGGTGCGCATGCAAACACGGCCGGATGCTTGTGAGACCCAGGATCGCCGCCTCGCGCCGCTCCACGTCAGCGCCAGCCAGCGCGATGCGCAGCAGCGCCGGATAGTTTTGCCAGCGCAGCCGGCGGTAATATCGGCTGAACGGGCGCATGCTGGTATTAATCAGTACGCACGCTTCGACTTCCCCCGGATTGCGACTCGCCCATTCCGCCGCCACCATACCACCTAGGGATAGCGCCAGTAAGCGATACGGCGGGCGGCAGCCTTCCGCGCGCAGCGTGGCTCGATAATGCTCGACCATCGCCGCCACCGACGAAGGGCTGACGGCCTCGTGCAGGCGGCCATTTCCGGGCAGGTCCGGCCGCCGGATGTCGGACGCGCCGACCGTCCCACGAAACACCAGCGGAAACGCGCCCCAATGCCGGGATTCACGCATCAGGCCGCGCAGCAGGACCCATGCGCTCATCGCGAGCGCTCCGGATACCAGCGCGCCAGCGCTTGCGCCAGGCAATGCATGCGCCGGCTGTCCTGCGGCAGCCAATCGCGATGGCCACAGGCCGCCAGCATCAGGAATTCTAGCCAAACCAGGTGACGCCGCAGTACTCGCTGCAGCCGGTGCGGCGCAAGTGGATTGAATAGCCCGCCAGCCGCGAACAGCTGGAGCGGACTCTTTTTCACCCAGCGCCATGAACCCATCTCGAGCGTCAGTGGCAAAAATGCCTTGCCCTCGGATGCGGCCTGCAGATACAAGTAATCCCACAAATCGCCATGGGTCAGATATTGCCGGCTCTGCGGTTCAAAGATGTAGTCGTGATGGGGATAGGCAGCGCAAAACAACTCCTGCAGTGCGAACAGTTCCGGCAAATGCGGAATTGGTTCGCGCGTATGCGCATGCGGAAACCAGATGCGGTCGCGCAAGCCGAAGCCGGAATGGCAACCAAGCGCCATGCTGAATCTGTGTCCCTGCAGCTCCTCGCGTACCACCCGACATAGTGCTGCGCTTTCGACTTCCATGGCAGCCCCGGAGCCACGAAACCATGGCAGCCGGGCACTGTAGCGCTGTCCGCCGACGAGAAAAGGAACCTGCTCAGGAGATTCCACCGGCCCGTTTCGCATCAAGTCCACGCCATTGCCATTGCAGCGGCTGCCTTGCGCCATCCCGACCGGGTTCACGATGGGCATGAACACCAGCCGCAGCGACTCGAGCTGTCGGTTGAGAACCTGATCCCAAGTGAGACGGGCGAGCAAGCTTTCGAGGAAGGCCAGCAGCACTTGCGACCCGATGCGCTCCACACCATGCACGCCGCCGAAGAAACCTACCGCGGGCACATCTGGGCTGGCATTGCCAAGCGCAAGCACATGCACCACGAAACGCCTGCCGTGCGCATTGACTTCGCATGCCGTGCGCACGGCAAGCCGGGCATGATACCGATCGATCAGACGCGCCAGCGTGCCCGACTCGGGGAAGTCCGATGCGTCGGATTGCGCGCGAGGACGTGCCATGGCAGGCCACGGGGAGCCCGGCATGTCGGCATCTTGGCATGGCTTGTCCTGTCTCACGTTTCCATGCTAATTGCGGCAAGGTGCGCGCCACTTGCGTGCAGATAAGGAAACGCGGCGCGGCCCGTCCCATCCGGAAAGAAGCTCTCCTCCTGTCACAGCCAAGTCATGTTGCGCAGCCATACTGCGGCCCGCTTTTAATAAGGAGAGAGCATGCGAACCACCCTACTGATCTCTGCGCTGCTAAGCCTGCTATATGGCTGCGGCAGCTCGGATAACGATAGCAATACGGCCGGAGCTGCCGCCAACGCGAGCGTTGCGCCGGCCGGAACGAGCACCACATTGGCTTTGCTGGAAACCACCGACCTGCATACCAATGTCCTGAGCTACGACTATTTTAAGCTTGCCGCTGACAACTCTCTGGGTTTTGAGAGGACCGCGACCTTGATCAAAGCGGCACGTTCGGAATTTCCGAACACCATGCTCGTCGATAATGGCGACACCATCCAGGGCACTGCGCTGGCTGATTACCAGGCGCTGGTCAATCCGGCCGCCTGTTCTCAAAAACTGGCGATCTACAAGGCGATGGATCTGGTCGGCTTCGATGGCGGCGGCATAGGCAACCACGAATTCAACTACGGCTTACCCTTTTTGAACCAGGTGACTGGCAGCAAGTTCGATGTGGAAGGTTTGCCCGCGCCTGCACAACAGGCCGCCTGCGCCGGACCCGCGTTCCCCCAAGTGCTGGCCAATGTCTACAGCGTTCGCAGCAAAGCGCCGCTGTTCACTCCCTACACCATCATCTCCAAGCAGCTGAGCGCCACCGGTCCGGATGGCAAGCGGGTCAGCGCGATCGTAAAGGTTGGCATCATCGGCTTCACTCCACCCACCATCATGTCCTGGGACAAGCGCTGGCTGGAGGGCAAGGTCTATACCGACGGCCTGCGCGAAACCGCGCAAAAATATGTGCCGGAAATGCGAGCCAAAGGTGCCGATCTGGTCGTCGCCATTTCACATGGGGGCCTCGACAACAGTCCTTACAGCCCCACCATGGAAAATGGCAACTACTACCTGTCTCAGGTGCCGGGCATCGATGCGATGTTGATCGGGCACTCGCATCAGGTGTTCCCCGATGCCGCCAGCACGGTCGGCCAGTTCAATCTGCCTGGCGTGGACAAGGCCAAGGGAACGGTCAACGGCGTGCCGACGGTGATGGCGAATTACTGGGGCAAGCATCTGGGCGTGATTGCGTTGAACCTCGCTTGGGATGGCAAGTCGTGGAGCATCGACAAGAACAAGACCTTGGTGCAGGTGCGCTCCATCCAGAACGCGGACAAGACTTATGTCGCTGCGGATGCCAGCATCGCCCCGGCGGTCCAGGCAGAGCACGACGCCACCATCCAGTATGTGAAAACGCCGATCGGCACGACTGATTTCCGTATGAGCAGCTATTTCGCCGACGTCGGCGACGTTGCGGCGATCGAAATCGTCAACCAGGCCCAGGCTGATTATGTGGCCAAATATGTCCAGACCAATCTGCCGCAATATGCGAGTCTGCCGGTGCTGTCGGTGTCGGCACCGTTCAAGAGCGGCTTCGGCGGCGGCAGCGACTACACTGATGTCGCCGCAGGCAACGTCGCGATCAACAATGCCGCAGACCTTTATCTGTACCCGAACACGGTCTACGCGGTAAAAGTCACCGGCGCCGACATCAAGGCGTGGCTGGAAACGGCAGCCAAGCGCTTCAACCAGATCGACCCGACCAAGACTACTGCGCAGGAATTGGTCGGCAGCTTCCCCGGCTACAACTTCGACATGTTCACATCAAAGGACATCAGCTACGAGATCGATGTCACCCAGCCGGTCGGCAGCCGAATCAAGAATTTGCTGTATCAGGGAGCCCCGATCCCGTCGACCCAGGAATTCATCGTTGCCACGAACAACTACCGCGCCAGCGGCGGCGGCAATTTTCCGGGCCTGGACGGCAGCAAGACGATCTACGCCTCACCGGACGCGAACCGGGATGTGCTGATCAATTACATCAAGACCGCCAAGGCACTGACCCAGGCTGCCAATGGCTCGGACCGGAGCTGGCGCTTCGCCCGGGTCGTCACTTCCGGACCGGTGGTATTCCACTCGGCACAGAATGCGCTGCCGTTGGCGCAAAAAGCGGGGCTAACCAACGTTACGCAGCTGCAGGCAGATGACGGCGGCGGCAAGGGCTTAGCGCTGTATCAGGTCGACCTGTCGCAATGAGGACGGCCTCACGAATCGCACTGGCGGCGTTCGCCATCGCTATGGCAAGCGCCGTGGCTTGGCGCGCCAGCCTGCCAGCCGATGCCGATATCGGCAGGCTCGCCGTGCTGGCGCGGACCGCACAAGACCAGCATGCGCTTTCCGCGCTGGAGCGCGCAGCCTGGTCGGGCTCGGCTGTGGCGAGCCTCGCGCTGGGAGAAGCGTTGATGGCACGCGGCGCTCCGAGCGATGGCGTCGCCGCCTCGGCCTGGCTCGAGAAGGCGGCAGCCAGCGGCAACGCGAGAGCGCAGCTGGCTGCGGGCAAGGCCAGCCTGCGCGGCGGACCCGGCATGCCCGCCGATTACGCGCGCGCCAGGCGCCATTTCGAGGCTGCCGCGTCGACGGGCGAAGCGGGTGGCGCCTATTACCTCGGTGTGATGCAACGCCGCGGGGTGGGCATGCGCGCCGATCCCGCCGCGGCGGCGCGCTGGCTGGGCGTCGCGGCCGACGCTGGCATTCCGGCGGCCATGTTCATGCTGGCGAACATGCTGATGGAAGGCGATGGCATCGCCGTGGACCAGGCCCGTGCCCGCGCCTTGCTGGAGCGTGCTGCGGAATTGGACTATCCGGAAGCCAGCCAGATGATCGCCATGGGCCTGCGCGATGGCACCATGGGTTACGAAAAAAACGGGAAAAAGGCTGACTTGCAGATGGCGGAGGCCGCGCATGCGCTGCGTCACCGGCCGCCAGAGCCGTAACCCGAGCGCCTGGACCGGCCAGTCCCGTATCCCCTTCCTGTAGCCGCACCATCATCGGCGCAGCGGCGCGATCGTCCTGAGGGCGTCGCTTTTCGCCTCTTTGTCGAAATCGCTGTATCAAGCGACTCTTCGATTCCGGCAATGCGACGCCGTGTCATGAAGCCGTCATGCCGCCGTCACATGGATTAAGCACTCGCTATCTACCATGATGGGATTCCAACAACAAATCGATCTCATGCGTCAACTCACCAGCACCTCCGATGCCGATGTCCGTGTCTCGCGCCTTGCCGTCAGTCTCGCTTCCAACGCGGAAGAAATACGGGAGGTTCAGCGCCTGCGCTACAAAGCCTTTATTGATGCGATGGGACTTTCCGGGATGGCCAATGCGGAAGGACTGGATAGGGATGAATTTGACGATTACTGTGACCATCTCATCGTGCGGGACACCCGCACGCTGAAGGTGGTAGGAACTTATCGACTGCTCACCCCGCGCAATGCGAGACGGCATGGCAGCCTCTATTCCGAGCAGGAATTCGATCTGAGCCGCCTGGAACACCTGCGCGACCGCATGTTGGAAGCTGGGCGCGCCTGCATCCATCCGGATTACCGCGGCGGCAGCGTGTTGACCCTGCTGTGGGGCGCGTTGGCCGCCTTCATGCGTCGCGAGCGCTGCGACTACCTTGTCGGCTGCGCCAGCATCAGCTTGGCCGACGGCGGGCACAATGCGACTGCTGTATATCGCGAATTGGCGCAATCGCACCTGTCCCCGGCAGAATACCGAGTTACGCCGCACCTGCCGTTTCCACTCCATGAGGGCGACTGCAACGCGCAGACCGTCGTACCGCCGCTGTTGAAAGGTTATCTTCGAGGCGGGGCTTGGATCTGTGGCGAGCCGGCATGGGACCCAAACTTTCATTGCGCCGACCTGCTCCTGCTTCTGTCCCTCGCGCGCCTGGAAAGCCGCTATGCGCGGCGCTACCTGAAGAAAGGTGCCTGAAACGGGAGATTCCTGGAAGGGTCTGGCGTGAGGATGCGTCCGCCGCTTGCGTTGCCGGTGGCAGCATGAATACGATAGCGCCGGGCCGTTATTTGCTGATGCTGTCCAGGTATCAAGCCACAGGTCGTCGCGAGCTGCTTGCCACGGCGCCGGCTGATGAGACGAAGCGGCCCATGCGACGCTGATGACGTCGCGCCATCCGGATCTTTGGCATTCGAAACCCTGGCGTGTATGCGATAGAAAGCGCACGCTTTACTTTTCTTTGTGGGGGCCTGTATAAAAAAGCGTGCGAAGAACACCTACGTAGGTGTCAGTCGAAACCTCAATTCTCCACGAAAAACACAGGCATCAGGCAACCGCGATTCATGGGCGTTTGGTAGCTACCCGGCACGGCGTTGAAGCCAAATCTGTGACGACCGCGGAAAAGAATCACAACACACGTGGACTGGGATAATCGGGAGTGGTGGGAATGTGCATTACGTGCCTGCCCTACCCGTCGCTGTGCAAAAAGCCGCGTCCACGTTGCGAGCGGACGCGGCTTGATAGTAAGCGGAACGCTCTTACCAGACCGACTTGCCGGAAGCATCCTTCAACTGGGATTTCCACGAGCCCTCGACGAGCTTGACGACCGACGGCGGGATCGCAACATAGTCAAGATCGGTAGTCATGCTCGCGCCCTTGTTATAGGACCAGTCGAAGAACTTTAGCGCTTCCTTCGCCTTGGCCGGGTCTTCCTGCACCTTGTGCAGCAGCACGAACGTGGCGCCGGTGATAGGCCAGCTTTCTTTGCCCGGCTGGTCGGTGATGATCACGCCGAAGCCCGGCGCCTTCTCCCAATCTGCACCAGCCGCTGCCGCCTTGAAGCTGGTGTCGTCTGGCTTAACGAACTGGCCGTCATGATTTTTCATCATGGTATAAGCCATATTGTTCTTTTTCGCGTATGCATATTCGACGTAGCCGATCGCACCCTTGATTCGCTGTACGTTCGCGGCCACGCCTTCATTGCCCTTACCGCCCACGCCAGCCGGCCATTTGACCGCGGTACCGGCGCCAACGCTATTCTTGAACTCGGCGCTGGTTTTGGACAGGTAATTGGTCCAGATGAAGGTGGTACCAGAGCCGTCGGCGCGATGCACGACGGTGATTTCATCCGGGGGAAGCTTCACGCCGGGATTGAGCGCGGCGATCTCAGGCGAATCCCACTTGGTGATCTTGCCCATGTAGATCTTGGCGAGCACATCGCCATCCATCTTCAACGCGCCCGGCTTCACCCCTTCGACGTTCACCACAGGAACCACGCCACCCATGGTGATCGGGAATTGCATCAACCCGCTCTTTTCCAGGTCTTGCGCGTCCAATGGCATGTCGGATGCGCCAAAGTCGACGGTCTTGGCCTTAATCTGCTTGATGCCGCCGCCCGAGCCGATGGATTGGTAGTTCAAGCTGGTGCCAGTGCTCCCCTTGTAGACTTCGGCCCATTTTGCAAGGATGGGATAGGCGAACGTGGAACCGGCGCCGGTGATCTCGGCAGCCTGAGCGGCAGCGCAGAAAGCAAGGGACGCGGCAGCAACATGGATGGAAGCGACAAGCTTAGTCAAACGCATAAAAGCACTCCTTTGTGGACAAATCATTTGCGTTGAGACAATAGCTATGCGTCGTGACATGATCATGACATGTCATTCGCTGCTCCCTGACTTGCCTTGCAATCCACGCGCCAGATATAAAGGCTTGCCAGGCATGCGAGGCCCGTTGAGCGAAATCTCTTTAAGCCTAGAAGCAATACAAGACCAAATGACGGTGAAACGCACGAGGAACACGCTGAGCACAGCGTATAGGGTGCTCAATGTCAAGCTGCGTGCGCATGACGCTTTTCTCATCTACGTCATCCTGACGTCATGGACTTGGACTACTATGCCATCCCATATGGTTGTGGGTGCAATCGAAGCTTCGACAGCCTGCACCATGTCCACCGGGGTTGGCGGTCGGCAACAATACCAACACCAAATTTCGCAGTGGCACTTGGCATTTGTGCTGCTGCGCCGACATCAGTAGAGGCCCGGCCAATGCAGCGGACTTTGTCGCCCCGGAATTTTGCAAGGTAAGTAATGCGAATCCGGTGCTTGCCTAGTGCCACAATAGAAGCCTCATGGGGCCAAATAGAATGTAAATGCCCAGCCCAATCATGGTCCACGGAAGGAGACATTCACTGTATCGTCCCGCAATTCTCCCGACCTATGGATGCCGTGCAAGAGGATACGCTCCTTCAAAACAGCCCTGCAAACATGAAATTGAAGCTGCCATTCATCTATTGAGCCATTGGGACCGCGCTGAACCAACAGGCGTGCCGACAGCTTCGATAAACTTCCTCGAAATGAAACTAGACTCTATCATCGGTGGCATATGGACAGTCGAATGTAAATAGTCGAACCTGCAGAATTCATTTGACGAACCTCGGTACCGTAGACGGCACGCTTCATTGCACTCTTTAATCTCCGCGTTACTCGGCGATGACGTCCCAGTTGCCCGCCCTGGCTGGCGTAAGCTGCAAGACGGCACGCACCATGGCGTGCAACTGCAGGCGCAATAAAAAGGCCTTCAGCCCGAGGCGCTGCACCGCCCGCATCAACCAGCGCAGGTTGTAGCCGGCGCCGCACAGCACCGCATGCAGCGCGTCGCCCACCTCGCCCCGCAACCAGCAGCGGTCCATCCGATGATCGGCCTTCAGATGACCTATCGTCGGTTCAATGGCCTGACGTCGGTTCAATGGCCTGACGCCGCCTCAGCCAGCGCCGCTGCGGTGCCGTGAGCGACTGGTATTTGCCGCGATGGATGATCTCGATGCCCGGATTGTCCTCGTCGACGCCACGGAATCCCAAGTCGACCACCGCCTGTTTCGGCGCCACGCCGATGTCCTCCAGCAGGATGGTGGTTTGCTCGATCTGCTCGCGCAAGATATGCCCATCGTAGGGATTGCCCGGGAAGGTACGTGCACTGACCACCAGGCCGCTCTTGTGCGTGGTCGCCACGCTGGCTTTGACACCGAATTCATACGGCTTGCGCGCCTTGCCCTTGCCAATGCACTCTACTTCCGGCGCATGCAGCGCGTACAGCTTGTCTTTGTCCTTGCGCTGCTGGGTACGAATCCTCTCAGCACGGGCCAGCATGGTTTGCAATTGCGCCATCAGCGTTGCGGGTACCGCGGCAGCATCATCAAGCTTACGCCGGATGTCGCGCATGACGATGCCCAGGATCGTACGCTGGCGCTTGAGCGTGCGACGCAGCCGCTTGAATTGCCGGGCATGCGCATACCCGCCGGCTTTACGGCGCAGCATCTTGCCTTCTCTGGCATAGGTCTGCTTGAGCGCGATGCCAGCACGCTTGACCAGGCGCACCAGCTGCACGCGCGCCACGTCGAGCAAGCGGCTGTCTACGGGATGCGCGATGGCTTTCTCCTGCACCGTGGTATCGACGATGATGCGTTCGAATTCCGTGGGCTGGACCGCTTTGCTGGCCACGGCCGTATCGATGGTGGCCTTGAGCACTTCCTCGACCCCGCCTTCGCCGATAGCCTTGCGGAAGCGCCCGAGCTGTGTTGGATCACAGGGCAGTTTCGGAGTGTATTAATCCTGGCCGCTGAAGTATTGCCAGATCACGTTCTCGGACCAGCGTTCAACGAGTTCTTCATCACTCAGATTAAAGGCGTGCTTGAGATAGAGCAGCGCGACCATCAAGCGAATCGGCAGGCGCGGTCGCCCAGCCGCGCTGGGAGCAGCGCCGCCCAGCTCCAGCGACGTGCCGAACAAGTCGCAATCAGCCAGCACTTTGCCGGGGCGCGGCCGATGGGCAAAGGCTGGTGCCAGCGCGGCTTCGATCTGCGCCCAGGGCAGGCGCTGAGCCAGCACCGCCAAGGGATGCCGCAGGTCGATCATCTGGTCCAATCGGGCGCGGAAAAAATCGTCGGTCGGCATTCGAGCTCCCTCGCGTTTCCATCAGTTTTCGCTGCCTTGTATCCTAATTTTCCCGGGAATTCGAAAGGTCGTTCTTGCGCAAATCCCTTGTGGCTCCTGCTCGTTATGGAATTTGCATGGACGACTAAATAGTCGACGCTGAAAAATTGTTTGGGCCCAGTAGCCATGCGGGCTAAGAGCTGAAATCGGTCTGTGGAATTTGCAGGGAACGGCGCTTGTCATACGCGGTTTCCTGCAAATTCTGATGAGGTCATCATGGACCCGCGTCATCATTCCGGAAAGCCAGGCGCATCACCGCGGCAAGATTTTCCCCTGCTGGAACACCTGAATGCGCGCCATCCGCTGATCGTGCTGGCCAAGCTGATTGATTGGAACGCCATCGAGCGCGTCGCCTATGAGGCCATGGGCCCCAGACATCGCCGGCCGCCGTTGCGACCACGCCTGGTGGCCGGCCTGCTTTATTTGCAGCACACCTTCGATCTCTCTGATGAAGAAATGGTGTGGGGCTGGGTCGAGAATCCTTACTGGCAGGTCTTTACCGGCGAGACGTATCTGCAAACCGAGCCGCCCATTGATCCATCCAGCCTATCGCGCTGGCGCAAGCGCATGGGCGAAGCCGGCGTAGAGGAATTGCTGGCGCAAAGCATCGAAGCGGCCAAGCGTGCCAGTGTAATCAAGCCAGCCAGCATCAAGCGCGTCATCGCTGATACCACCGTCATGGCCAAGGCAATTGCATACCCGACCGACTCGGCGCTGCTGGAGAAGAGTCGTGTTCTGCTGGTCAAGGCCGCCCGGCAATATGGTCTGACGCTGCGGCAGAACTACAATCGCCTGGCACCGCGTCTGGTACGTCAGATCGCGCATTACGCCCATGCCCGCCAATTCAAGCGCATGCGGCGTGTCTTGCGAGCGTTACGGTCCCGCGTCGGACGGGTGCAGCGCGATATTGAGCGGCAACTGCAGCGCGTGCAATCGGCTGCGCGCGAACGGCTCGATGAACTGCTATGCCGTACCCGGCGCATCCTGCAGCAGCGACCGAACGACAAGAACAAGCTGTATGCGCTGCATGCGCCGGAAGTGGAATGCATCAGCAAGGGCAAAGCTAGAGTGCGTTATGAGTTCGGCGTCAAAGTGGCGATCGTGACGACGTTGAAGGAGGGCCTGGTGCTCGGGGCACGGTCCATGCCGGGCAATCCATATGACGGGCACACGCTGCATGAGGCGTTGGAGCAGGCTGCCATCCTGTCGGACGTGGAGCCGGAAATGGTCTTCGTCGATCGCGGTTACCGCGGCGTGGAAGTCGAACAGGTACAGATCTGGCGCTCAGGCCAAAAGCGGGGCGTGACGCGCGGACTCAAAGCGATGATTCGACGTCGCAGTGCGATCGAGCCGACCATTGGGCATATGAAGAGCGATGGCAAGCTGGATCGCAATTGGCTTAAAGGTGCACTCGGCGATGCCATCCATGCGGTCTTGTGCGGCGCCGGGCATAACCTGCGTCTGATCATCAACAAGCTCAAGGGCGAATGCCAGCGCAACCCCATATATTGAACTTCAGAATTCTTCAGGGCCGACTACCTCATCGGCTGCGCCAGTATCAGCCTGGCTGACGGCGGACATAATGCGACCGCGGTCTACCAGCAAATGGCGCCGTTGCACTTGGCGCCAACGGAATACAGGGCAGTGCCACACCTGCCCTTTCCGCTGCATGAGCAGGACAGTGCATTCAAGGTGGAGGTGCCTCCGCTACTGAAAGGTTACCTAAAAAGCGGTGCATGGATCTGCGGCGAGCCAGCATGGGATCCAGACTTCCATTGTGCCGACCTTCTCCTGCTGTTGTCTCTGTCACGCATGGAAGAACGCTATGCCCGGCGCTACTTGAAAAACGGTGATTAAACCTGGTGATCTTTTGGAGCAGTCCGGCATGGTGCTTTGTCGGCCAACCTCCGGCCTGTCTGGAAAAACCAATCAAAAATTTACCTCAGATCGTTACCGCCCTATGCCGCCCGAGACTGAACCTTCAATCGACTAAAGGGAGTTGTAATAGTAGTTTCTGGCGAGAGGGGCCTTGTTGCACAAATTATCGATAAGCCTTTGAATGCATGAGGAATTGAACCTACGGCATCAAAATTTTTGCTTGGCAAAATCATAGGCTTACGGATTTATGCAACATACATGAACGCACCCTGGTTTGCCAGCCTTTCTATTTGCGATATTCAGTGAGGTCGATTGCAGCCATACCTCCGGACTTTGGTTGGGGCTGGCGCCTCTGTCCCTGATGCAATTTGCTGACCGGCTCATGATCAAAGCCACGAGCTTAACGCCACGAGCTTAACGCTCCCTGTTGCACGCAGGGTTTGCTGGTCACGGTCGAACCTGTCTTGCCATCACATCCTGATCGCCTGTGCAATCTGTGGAAGGATCCTTGCCAGTGCCTCCTTGCTGTTGATCGTAGAAGGAAGCAACCGTGCTGATAACGTGGCAGCATTTGCTGGCGCGCAATCAGCACGGAACCGCCTCTCGTCATGCATCAGGAGCGCCCATACCCAGCGCGCATTCTTGTTGCCCAACGCCACTGCAGCGACATTCTTGTTTCGTCGACCAAGCAAGCAACCGAGCCCGCGTGCAGCAGTCTCTACCTTGCGTTCGGCGTGTCGGATCGCTTCGGCATCCGCGGCGTTATTCTTGCTCGTCTTCACATAATGCGCCCTGCCACACGCTTCCATGCCAATCAGACATGGCTCCAGTTTCACAAAGAACGACAGCATTTCAGCGCGTCGTAGTTGCTTGCGCAAGCAGGACGTGCCATGAAGATCGACGCCGTGCACCTGGAAAACCGCCTTTGCCAGATCAATGCCGCATGCACTAAGCTTCATTTCGAACGCTCCTTTCTGGTCGTGGACATCTTGCACATCCACTTTGGCACTTCAGTGCCATTTCAGGAAGGATGCGTCCATTCCATTAAAGCCACCACGGCGACATGGCGATGACGAACACATATGGTCGGTGTGACTGTGGCACTGCATGAATCTTCAAGCTGCCGCAGTCACAGGCGGATTAGAGTCTTCAAAGAGCCATCGAGTAGCTCACCGAAATTCGGCGCCAAACAAAGCTCGCGCTCATTTCTTTAATGCACCTGTTCTTGCTTAATCTCGACATTCGCGCGAGTGGCTTAATTGTCAGCATGAGGAGAAACATTCGATGAGATTTCTCGCCGCTCAACAAATAAAGCGTTCCCTGCCAATTTCTTAGCTTGCGTTTTAGCGGCTGATGCTGCTTCGGCGACATGATAGTTTGTTACGCCCTGCATCGGCTTAATGCATACTGCCCCTATCGAAAGGCTGACCAAACTAACAAAGGTCTTAATCCCCTGACGATTTTCGGTCGCATATCCGCCATCCCGTAGGTGTTCATCACGATAAAAGCGTTGACTTGATTTTGCGAACGAATGCAGCATCCGTCGACAGCGCTCCTCCCAGTCCGAACTCTGGAATAACAGGATAAAGTCATCTCCGCCAATATGCCCAACGAAATCCAATGTGTTGCTCAACTCATTTTTTAATACTTCAGCAGTCAACCCAATGATCTCATCGCCCTTCTGATATCCATACAAATCGTTGAACGCCTTAAAGTTATCTAAATCACAGTAACAGATAATAAATTTGTTTTCCGCACCAAGAAGCAATTCTATATGTTCATTGATTGGAACATTTCCAGGCAACCCAGTCAATGGGTTGGCATAACGCGCGGCCTGCATCTGTATTTTCGTCAACTCACGAATCAAATCATGGCCACCGCCTACTCCTATATACGTTCCAGCATCAGTAATAATGTAACCATTCGACAAATGCTGAGGGTCAGACTCCACAATAAGATGACTCAGATCCTGCAAGCTCGTCTGATGATCGACAATTAATGGCGTGGGTTCGCAGAAACGACTGCAGCCCTTTTTTCCATACAATTCTCGTTGAAACGGGCGGGAGAAATTGTCGGTCATCTTGTAGCGATTGATCAACCCGACCGGCATTCCATGGTCGACAACCGGAACAACCTGAAGGGAAGGTCGGTCAATAAACATTTCATAAACCGTGTTAGCCGGCGTTTCGCTTGTAACTGTTGGCACCTCACGGAGAAGATCGCCCACTTTTTTTGACCGATTTTGATATGTGGTTGATCGCGTACCAGTTTTCACCGGCGACTTTGCAAATAACGCGAGCGCGCTTGGTGCAAGCGCTCTACCTGGCGTCCCTGTCGGTCGACCCAAGAAATATCCTTGGCCAAACGATATTCCTAACTCTCTCACGGCATGTAATTCGCTTTCTGTTTCAATCCCTTCCGCAATGACCATGGCATTGGATTTCTGCGCGATTTCAAGAATAGATCGCACAAACTGCAGCTTCAACGGATCTGCATCGATTCCTTGAATAAAATGCAGATCTATCTTCACATACTCCGGGCGCACCTCTGACCACAGACGAAGACTGGAAAAGCCCTCCCCTAGATCATCGATCGCAATATTCAATCCAAAAGAACGATAGTGAGCAGCAGCCTCACAGAGTGCGGCATAGTCGACAGTCGCATCAGACTCCGTCAACTCAAGCACAACGTTTGTTGCAGTGAATTCGGCAATATCCAATTGATGCATATCGGCTCGAACATCCCGCCTTGGCTTGGTCAAAACGTCTGGGCTAACATTAAGAAAAAGCTTACCGTGGAGCTGCAATTTTACAAATTGCTTGAGCAAGACATTGCGACATACGCGCTCAGCCTCAGCCGTCATGCCATGCATCTTGGCACATTTAAATAACGTCAGAGGAGAGTGTAGCGGCGAATTGGACGGCCCCCGGATCAATCCTTCATAGCCGAAGATCTGGCCCGACCCAAGATCGACAATAGGCTGATAGAGTGGCGTCAATGCTTGCGTGCGCAGGATGTCACGTAACTCTGTCAACATTCGTTGTTCCTCATCGCTCCTGGGCACAAATCCAGATTTTGTCAAAACCAATGCTCTCATAGTGCTTACATATCTCGTCTTCGACGATGCCTTGCCATAAAAACGATTTCTTTGGCGAAGACCCTTGATCCGTATAGACAACTTTTCATGCTTGCGGAGTGAACTGGCGTTACGCAGCAAGCTTTTTGAAGGTTTCTAGCACAGCGTCACCTTTGAACGGCTTAACGATCCAACCCTTCACTCCTGCCGCTTTGCCACGCTCCTTCATTGCAGGGCTACTCTCCGTAGTCAGCATGATGATATTCACCGCTTTGTTACCGAGTTCGCTTCGCACCTTTTCGACCATAGTCAAGCCATCCATGTTCGGCATATTGACATCGCATATCACCAACTTGACTCCGGGAGTTGCCCTGATTTTTGCCAACCCGTCCTTTCCATCCACCGCTGTTGCCACGTCCAAACCATTTTTCCTCAAAAATCCAGCGACTTCGTCACGTACGGTGCTTGAATCATCTACTACAAGAATTTTCGACATGATCGGTTCCTTACCTAATACTAACGTTAAAATAACTCTAGCTCGCCGGAGTCCACCATCTCGCCGATGTTTGCCGGAATTTCCGTGAAATCTTCAGGCGACCAAGCTAAATTGAAGACAAAGCGCTGGTGCAAACTTATCCCCTCACCCGTATTTTTATCAATCAGTCGATACATAAAAACCAATTGCGGGTTTTCGGTGCCGAACGATATATATTTTTGCTGATGATTAACAATCAATGGCACTTGCACCTGACTACGGCATAACGACGCTGCATCGCCCAGATAACGATTTTTGAACGCTCCCCAAATCAAATTGGTTGCTTCGCCCAACAAACTATTCAAATCGCGAAAGTTTGCCTTGCCGTCACACATTTGATGCGCATTGAGTAAATCAAGAATTGGTTTTTCTTTCGCCTGCATCATCATATAGCCACGACACCAATTGCTCTCCAGCGGAATCAAACTGAAGACTTCACCAAAAATGATCCGGTCACGTACGATGCTCGGCGTATTCCACTCGACTGTGCACCCAGGCAGCAAGCTGCTGAGCATGGTTTCTGTGATCTCAAGGATGCCGCGTACCAGCGCATTCGGATAGTCGAGGCTGAAAATGTACTCATCGATAATGTTGTGCAGCGGCTCCAAATCCGTAGCGACATACGCAGCGCAGAAGGGTTGATGCTGCTCCGGCGGCAGATCTTCCAGCGATGGCATGTGCTCGCGGCGCAGGATAATAGGCAACTCGGGACGCACCCCGTTGATGTCGAGCGCGATCTCGGCGCTGCGCGCCATTGAGCCTGCATACCCTTCGGACAGGAGTATCGCACCCAGGTCAATGTTGGACTGGAGGACCGACATCAGGCGGTCTTCACGTACCCTTAAGCCGACGAGACTGTTTTCGCTGCAAAAGCTTTTTAGCCGTTCTATGTGATCGTCACAGTTGTCCAGCACAAGTACCTTGCTGACCACTTTTTCCGTATTCAAAATTCTTTCCTTTTTTGCAAATCGGTTTCGAAACATACTGCGTCAGAACAGTTCCAGTTCGCCGCTGTCCACTTCGACTTCGGCTGTCGCCAAGCTGAGCATGAAGTCGATATCGGCGTACTCGCAGACGCAGATCGTGGCCAGCATCTGCATCGAACCATTGATCGTTACGGCATGTTTCGTGAGATAACCCTGCTTCAGGCTCGTCAGGTGCGCCAGGCAGCCGTTGCGAAGGATGTAAGGCGTGGACATGCCAAGGTCAGGGAAGTGTGCTTGTAATCCCTGGCTCAGCAGGCCGCAGCAAAGGTTCGATACTTCCAGAAACGCTTCCTTAAAAGCCTCACTTTGCCCGTTTGCCGCATAGTAGAAGCGGATATCTTCTTTCTCTTCAACTTCGAGGAAGAACAACAGCCTGAAGCGGATTCCCGAGATGGTCAGAACGACGACCGTATTCGCCGATGTCGCAATAGAGTCGTTTGCCGTAACCGGCGTGATCTCACAGGTATCCTCGCAAGAAAGCGGTAACCTGGATTTGAGCGCGGAAACGAGGAGCTGCTCGAATCCGGCTTTAGCTTGTTCAGTGATCACCCCTGCTCCTGCTGCAGTTCAGCGACGATTTGGCCAGCCTTGGCGCCTAGGCCAGAGAGCGAAGCCATAATCATCTTGCCCCCTGCTTGTATGTCCTGGAACGTTGCGGTGGTCGTCAAGTCATTGCGGTGCAGGTTTGCGCTGTATTGCTTTGACAGCTCCTCCGAGCGAGTCGCAAGCTGCCTGACTTCACTTGCCACCACGGCGAACCCTCTGCCTACCGTGCCGACACGGGCAGCTTCAATGGACGCGTTCAGCGACACGATGATGACGTGCCTGACGATTGAGGACAGTTCAGCATTCATCGCATGCATGTCCTGATTCTGCTGCATCAACGAAATCATCTGCTCGTGCCAACGCTCGAACGTAATGTTCAAGTCCTTAAGCCGCTGGGCTTCGTCTTCCATTTGCCTGGCCTGCTGTTCGAGTTGCGCGCGTCCATCCAGATGCGCTTGCAGCGTGTTGCGCAGATCCTCCTCGATTCGTGATTTCTCTTCGACATTCTCATGAAGGCGGTTGGAGAATTCCAAGAGCTCGTCCTTCTCCAGCGCAAGCGCTGCTGCCTCATTGTGCAGGCGTGCGTTTTCGTGCTCCAGCGCCGCGATCCGCCGCTCCAACTCGGCTAACCGATGCGCATTCCCATCCGAGCGCAGGAAGCGTCGCAAGCCCGTCAGCACAAGCCCGGCGACACTACCTCCACCCAGCAACCCTACTGCAAATTGTCCTGTCAACATCTCGATGTCTTCCAAGCTGACTTGCTCGAAACGAGCAGGCCTCAAATAAAGTTTTTCGTGACCACTGAATCCATTGGCATGCCCTCCAAAGCGACACCGGGCAATGGCGAGACCGTATCGACGGCGTAGCGGTCAGGCAGGAACACGATGGTTTCGAACTGGCGGAAGTCTGCGCCGACGTCTTCATCAGTGAAGCGCAATTGGATCTTGCCCTGCTCGCGTTCGAGGAAGTCCTTCACCGCGTCCATACCAACGCCCCTTCCTGAGACCTCGGTGAGCTGCTGTGCGGTAGAGAAACCCGGACGGAAGATGAGATGCGCGATGTCTTCGTCACTCAAGCTTGCGTCAGCGGCGATCAATCCCTTTTCAATAGCAATGGCACGGATGCGCGACAGCGCCAGACCGCGGCCGTCATCGGTCAGCGTGATCTCGAGCATGTCTTCGTCCACCCCAAGTTCGATGTTGATGTTTCCCGCCGCCGGCTTGTTCATCGCGCTTCGCGTCGCGGTATTTTCGATGCCGTGGTCTAGCGAATTGCGCAGCAGGTGCATGAAGACGTTCTTCAACACATTACCGGCTTGGCTGTGGACCCGATACCCGTAATCATTGATATGCACCATTGGCGGCTCTTTACCCAGCTCGAAGGCCAGAGAAGGTAGCGAATCGAGCACCCCGGACAGCATTGCATCAATCGTTTCACTGCCCAACAAGCGCAATTCTCGGTGCACCGTAAGGCGCATATGCGAGAGGCTTTCGACGCTGCCCGGATCCGCCTGCTCCAGTAGCGTCAGGCTGTTGTGGATTTGCGCCTTTTCGACCATGAGATAGCGCTCCACGCTGCCGCGGCGTCCAGGTCCCTTGCGGCCAAGGGTTTCTTCGTTCATCTGCGCATACTCAGCAAGCGCCTGTGTTACGCGAGTCAGATCATTGGACAACTGCTGCCGGTCCCATGCGACATCCGTATCAGGCTGCCGCAAGGCTTCATAAGCCTGCTCAACCTCGTGGACGACGTTGGTCAAATGGCGCAGACCATACGTTCTGGCATTGCCCTTCACGGTATGCATGTTGCGGAATAATTCATCGATGACCGCATCGTCCCCGTACTCAGTGACGTCCGCCAGCTGCACGTTGCGCCGGACAAATTCCATGGAACTATCAATGAATTCCTGGAACTTTTCCTGCGTAACGGCGAGGATCTCACCAATGATTTCCAGCTTGTGCTTTTGTGCATCGGCTTCGGCCGCGAGCTTGCGCAGCTCGGTGACATCGCGCAAGCACAACATCAGGCGCACAATGATGCCGCCGCTGTCGGAAATTGGCGACCAGCTCAAATCGAGTGCCTTGATGCGGCCATCCGGCATGGTTTTCTGGATCTCGCTCGGCAGCAGATGATGATTGAATTCGAAATTGAGTTCATCTTCACCCAAGCATGCGCGAATTGCGGCATCCACCTGCGACAATGCATCTGCGCCGAGATCGGTGTCGCTGAAGACCAGTCGCATGACATCGCAGCCGGCAATGTTGTTCGTCTCAAGCACCGTTTCGAGGTGGGCGGAATATTCCGGATGCACAACGGCATCGCCAACTACCGTCAGGATGCCCTGCTGTATGTTCTGCAGCATGGCTTCGATGTCCGCGGTCTTCTGCCTGACTTGCGCGGAACTCTCTTCGATTTTTTCCAGCATGCCGTTGAATGCGACGATTGAGTGTCCGACCTCGTCCATGCGGTCTACCGGGACGCGGCGTGCAAAGTCCTGGCTGGAAGCGATCTCGCTCATCGTTCCTTGCATGCGTCCGAGCGGGCCGACAATCTGGCGATACAGGAAAACGCCGATTATTGTCAGCAAAATGCCCGCTGCGGCAGTGATGGTCGTAATGGTCGTGGTGGTGGACGCAAGGTTTTCGTTCAACGCCGATATGGCCTGGTCCTTCTCCCTGTTCTTCTCGATGCGCAGCGTCTCGACGATCTGCCCTAGTTCATCCTGATATTGCACAACATTGGCGAACAGGTTCGCTTGCGATAGCTCGTTCTTGCCGGCGAGTTTCATCGAAATGCTGTCGTTGATCGCCGAGAAGTAATTCGACATGCTTTCCTGCGCTTGCTCGATTAAGCCCTGCTGTGTCTTTCCTTCAGCATGCGCGGCCTGGTCCTTGACGGCCGCTGTCAGCTCGGATCGCTTGGCGTCAAGCTTTTCCTTCAATTGGTTGACCAGCTCATTGTCGGGCGTGAAGACAAGTGCCATGGTCGCGAGTTGTACATCCTTGAGGTGACTCACCATGTCGGCGGACGCGAGCGCGCTTGGTACAACGCCTTCGGTGACGCGCTTAACTTCTATCGCGCCGCGACGCGATTGATAGATTCCACAACCCCCGATCACCGTAATGGCGATGAACATGAATATGAGTAAAAGGGTGATACGTTGGCGAATAGTCATGCAGGCACTCCACTAAGCGACTGGGGTAAGAACGGGTATGGTTCCGACATTCAGAATATGTATTACATGCAACATTATTCCCAGGAAATGTTACCTGTAGGTGACGAGGCAGTATTTGTTGTTATTCCATTTCGAAGCACGATCATGGCGGATACGCCATAACTTGGCTGCGATAGCGCCCGAGTGCCGCCGCTTCGCTTTTCTGTACCTGGGGTCCAGACAGCATGCGCTGATGGTGCCTTAAATCATCGTAGACGTCGAACCACGTCAACTCGGGCATATTCGCTTGGAATGAATTAGCAAGCCACGGCACCGCTCTGAAAGTACGGCTGCCGAGTACAGGTATGGCTTTGACAATGTTGGCAATCGTCCGTCCTGCTTGAGTACCTTTGACAGTCACCTCCTGGGGTGTCACATCAGCGAAACGTAGGGTGGCTACCATGACTTGGTTTCTTCATATCGCTATTTCTTGTTGAGGTCCAAGATGTACACCGTATCGTTGGTAGATGACTGTGGGTATGACTTCTCCGATGTTTTCACGGAGGACGATGCGCAAGCCATAAAAACCTGCAACCTGGCGGAAAAGTTCGCACTCAGCAGAAATCGTGCCGCGTTCCTGCTGATTGGTGGGTGGTTTGCGATAACGCACTTCAAAGGTACTGACTTTGATCAGGCTCGAATCACGACGATGAGATATCGAGATATCGTTTCCCAGCTTGGAACATTAGCAGTAGCTTCGTAAGTTGGGGCTGCAGGATAAGCGGGAATACTGCTTAACCTGCGTGTCCGAGAAAGTCCACAGACGACCAGATTGACACAAGCAACACTTGGGGCCTCATAAGGCTGAAATGGTGCGACGATGACGATACTTTTTCTGCACGGCGGGCCGGGACTCGATGCTGCGGCCGAACGCGCATGGTTTGACGCCAGCATTCCGGTAGATTGGTGGGACCAACCGCGTGTTGCCACGTTGGAGCACCCGTTCCGAACACTATGCGAAATGGCTGAAGAGCGGCTGGAATATTGGCATGCGGCCAATGGCGCGCCGGTGCCGGTACTCGCGCATTCCTTTGGCGCGGTCATCGCTCATGCGCTATGCCTGCGACGACCTGATTTGATATCACAACTGGTATTGCTGACCCCGCTTTTTGATCCACTACTGGTCCTAAGCCCGAAGAAGGTTGATGAGACCGCGATCGCCGTCACGCCGCGGATTAGCGCTACTTTGTTGAACCTAGGTTAAAGACGCCTATACTGGGGGTGAGGAGGGAAACGGCCATGTCTGCACGTCGTCCTTGCCCATCGGCACCGGGGCCACTCGAGGATTTTGCGGTGCAATTCGACCCGCTCTTTGCTTCCTATGCGCAGCGGGCCAAATTCCGCAATTACGTCAGCGGATTGCTACTGCCACGTGATCGCGCCAAGACGCTCACGGCGCTGGCGGGCGCAGAACCGGTCGTGCAGGCGCAAGCCGCGCCAGTGCAGCGCCTGCAATTCTTTTTGTCTGAATCGACCTGGGATGCTGAGGCGATCAACCAGCGGCGACTGCAACTTCTGATGGCTGACCCGGCCACGGCCGCGACCGATCAGGGCGTGCTGGTCATTGACGATACGGGTGATCGCAAAGAAGGAAACGCCACGGATCACGTCGCACGCCAGTATCTGGGCTCGGTGGGCAAGATCGACAACGGCATTGTCGCCGTTACCAGCTTGTGGGCCGATGAGCGCTGCTACTATCCCTTGCAGGTGGCGCCCTACACACCGGAATGCCGCCTGGCCGGGGGGAAGCGCGACCCAGCTTTTCACACCAAGCCGCAAATTGCACTGCAACTCATTGAACAGGCCGAAGCCGCAGGCATTGCGTTCAAAGCCATCGTGACCGACTGTGCTTATGGCGACAATATCGCCTTCGAAGAAGCGCTCGACGAGCACCATCGGTCTTACATGCTGGCGCAGCGCGGTCGTGTGGGCTACTGGGCCCCGATACAGGCAGCGCATTCGTTCGAAGAGGCGACACGCCGCGTGCGGCTGTCTGCCTGGACGCCCGTCGTGCGCCGATTTCGCGATGGGCATATCGAGCGTTGGTGGGCAACGGAATTGACGCTGCTGGGTTATGGCCCGGACCGAGGCGCACGGGCCATTTGCGCCACCACGGATCGCCGCAAGTTGCCTGATTTGTCCACGTGGTATCTGACGACCAACCTGTCTGTTGAACGGGCGCCCTTGGAAGAAGTGGTGCGACTGTACGGGCTAAGGAATTGGGTCGAACAAAGCTACAAGCAGACCAAAGATGAATTGGGCTGGGCCGATTTCATGGTGCGCAGCGACCGCGCGATTCGCCGGCATTGGATCCTGGTGTATTGCGCCTTCAGCTTTTGCTGGAGGCATGAGACCAACCGGGTACGACTCATCGATCGATCCCAGCAACCGGCTTTCCCGTCAGTGCCGTCAACCGGACGGAAAAAAATCGCCGCGCGATCCCTTTCCCATGCTGGACGAAGACCCTGCGCTCGGTACGCGCGTGGCTAGTCCCAGTGCATTGGCTCACGCGGTGTTGGCACGCGTTCGGCAACCAGCCCCCGCCATGCGAGTTCGATAGCCTCCTTCAAATGCTAATGCAAGGAAACGGAATCAACCTTTATCTCTGAATTCAACAAAGTATCTATGGACTCCCTCCGTCTTGCAAGACCTGCCGTTTTGACGTCGAAGTGAGAATCGACTGCATGTATCTATCCGGCCTACTGTGGCACCCGTCGGCACCGGCCCTGATGTCTTCCGCTCGCAAA
>NZ_JAEPBG010000010.1 GCF_016632335.1 Noviherbaspirillum pedocola | reverse complement strand
GATGAACCGATTCCGCCGCGTTCTGATTCGTTGGGAAAAGCTGGCGAAAACCTATCTTGCGTTTCTTCATTTGGCGTGCGCTGTTATTACCTGGCGTGCAATTGGCCTACTGGAATAGGCTCTTAGTCTGAATCGTTTGCCGCGGCAATGCCGCGCATCGGGTTTCGATAACACGCAAAAGGGGAACAGGCTGATGTCATACAAAGTCTTGCTGGTGCATCTCGACCGCGCGCCGCTTTTGGCAGGCGTGGTGGAACAGGCTGCCGATATCGCGGTGGCGCAGGGCGCGCACGTCATCGGCGTCGCAGCGCGCGCGGCCGAGCCGGACGTCCCGGCCGCGGAAGCGTTCTCGGTGTTTGCCGCGGCCATGCGCCGCGCCGGCGTGGCTTCCTTCGAGGAACGATTGATCGATGGCGATCCGGCATCCGGCATTGCCGCGGCATGTCTTTACGCCGACCTGGCGCTGCTCGGCCGGCGCGAGCGCGACGATCCGGGCGCGGATGCGCATGCCGCCTTCGTCGAGTTCGTGGCGATGAATTGCGGCTGCCCGGTGCTGATTGCAAACGCGGGGCCGCGCCACACGGGCATGCCGCGCCGGGCCCTCATTGCCTGGAACGGCAGCGCCCGCGCCGCCCGCGCGCTGCGCGCTGCGCTGCCGCTGCTCGCGCAGGCGCAGCAGGTGCATGTGGCGATGATCAATGCGCGCGACGATGCCCAGGAGGAAGCGGCGCTGCTCAGCTATCTCGGGCGGCACGGCATTCAGGCCGAGACTGTGCGGCTGACCGTTGATCTCGATGCCGGCCATGCGCTGCTGTCATTGGGATCGACGTTCAATTCCGATTTGCTGGTCATCGGCTTTCACGCGCATCCGCAGTTTGATGACGTCGTGCACCGCGGCGTGACGCGCACGCTGCTGCAGGAAGGCACGGTGGCAATGCTGATGTGCCGGTGATGGCTGGATTGCGGCATGCGAAGTTGGTAGGGTGGGCGCAGCCCACGCGGTTGTTCGATCACCGCGTGGGCTGCGCCCACCCTACGGGTTTGATACGGCTTTTCTCCTCAAGCCAGCACCCGCGCCAGCAGCGCCTCCATGCGCCGGTAATGGCTCCCCTTCCAGAAGATGCGGCCGCAGATGTCGCAGCCGCTGAATTCCGCGTAATGCGCGCGCACCAGCGGCGGCAGGCGCTCCTCGATCTGCGCCTTGTCCACCGGGTGCAGCGGCGCATTGCAATGCAGGCATAGCGAGAACGGCTGCGCATGGGCGGCCAGGCCGTAGCGCGCGACGATTTCCTCCATCTGCGCCTCCGTCGCCAGCGCGCGCAGGTAGCGGCCATAACGGATTTCACGCCGGATCAGCAGGTCGCGGTCGCGGGTCAGCACCACCCGGTCTTCACTGGCGGCGATGCGGGCGATCTCGGCATCGTGGAAGGCGTTGTCGTAGACGGTGTCGAAGCCGGCCATGCGCAACAGGCGCGCCAGGCCGCCGACATGGGCATCGGCAACAAAGCGCGGCGGCATGGCCGGCATGTCGCCGCCGGGATAGGCATCGATGCGGTCGCCTTCGCACAGCAGGCGTTCCAGTTCCGCATCCTCGCCATTGACATGCACCCGGCCGACTTCGGTATGCGGCGCGCCGAGCGCCTCGATCATGTGCTTGGCGCTCGCGGCGCGGGCGCAGGGCGCATCGAAATCGCGTTCGCGACGCGACGGCGGCAGGAAATCGTTGAGTTCGCCGTGGAAGCGAAAGCGGGCGGTGACCATCGGCGCAGTATGGCACGGCGCCATGGTGACTATGACCGCGCCCGTCAAACCTCAGGTGTCGAATGTCCGGGATGCCGCGTACCCCGCAGCAGCCGCAGCAGCGCAATGCTGTCCACCGGCTTGACGAAATGATGATCGAAACCGGCGGCGCGCGATTCGTCGCGGTCGCGCTCCTGGCCGTAGCCGGTCAGCGCGATCAGCATGGCGTCTTCCATGCCCGGCAGCGCGCGCAACCGGCGCGCCAGTTCATGGCCATCCATGCCCGGCAGGCCGATGTCGAGCAGGCAGACCTGCGGTGTTTCGCGCTGCGCGCGACGCAAGGCGGAAGTCGCGCCATGCTCGACCGCGACCCGGTGGCCGGCGCTTTCCAGCAGCAGTTCCAGCATCTGCGCCGCATCGGCATTGTCATCCACGACCAGGACAGACAGCGCTTGCCCGGACGCCTCGCTCGTCCCTGACGACGGTGACGCCGCCTCGCCCGGCGCCGCCAGGGACGCGTCCAGCGCCGGCAGGGTGATCGAAAAGCGGCTGCCGCGTCCCACGCCATCGCTGTGCGCCACCGCCCGGCCGCCATGCAGCTCGACCAGACTTTTCACCAGCGCCAGGCCCAGGCCGAGGCCGCCTTGCGAGCGGTCCGGCGATCGTTCGGCCTGGGTGAACAGGTCGAATACCCGTGGCAGCAGATCTGCTGCCATGCCGATGCCATTGTCGACAATCGACAGCGTGAACCAGCCGCGCTCGACCTGCACCGACAGCGCGATCTCGCCGCCTTCCGGGGTGTACTTGGCGGCATTGTTGAGCAGGTTGGCGACGATCTGCACCAGCCGGGTGGCATCGCCGCGCACCAGCAGCGGCTGCGGCGGCGCGGCGATGCGCAATTGGTGCCCTCGCGCTTCGATCAGCGAGCGGGTTTGTTCGCACGCCCCGGCCAGCACCGCGTGCAGGTCGACCTCGTTCCAGCAGAGGCTGATCTGCCCGCGGGTCACCCGCGAGACATCGAGCAGGTCATCCAGCAGGCTGGTCATGTGCGTGACCTGGCGCGCAATGATGTCGCTGGTGCGGCGCGTGCGCTCCGGCGACATGCTGGCATGCCGCAACAGCTCCGCCGCGGTGGCGATCGGCGCCAGCGGATTGCGCAATTCATGGGCGAGCATCGCCAGGAATTCATCCTTGCGCTGGTCCGCCTCGCGCAGCGCGATGCCGGCCTGGCGGCGCGCGGTGACGTCATAGCCGTCCACGAAAATGCCGCCGACCCGGCCATTGCCGTCGAACAGGGGCTGATAGACGAAGTCGAGGTAGCGCTCCTGCGTGGCGCCGGCCTCGGACTGCAGCACGACGCGGGCTTCGTTCGCATGGAACACTTCGCCGGATTGGTAGACATGGTCCAGCGCTTCGAAAAAGCCCTGGCCTTGCACCTCGGGCAAGGCTACGCGCACCGGCTTGCCGAGAATGTCGCGCCGGCCGACCAGGTTCAGATAGGCGGAGTTGGCCAGCTCGAACACATGATCGGGCCCGCGCAGCGCCGCCATGAAGCTCGGCGCCTGGGCGAACAGGGTGCGCAGGCGATCGCGTTCGGTGGCGGCCTGGCGCGTGAGCGCCTCTTCGGCGCGGGCGCGCTCGACCGCGTCCCAGGTGCGCTCGGCCACGTCGCCGGCCAGCGTGACATCTTCACCGCTCCAGTCGTGCGGACGCATCCGCGCGCAGCCCAGCACGGTCACCAGCCGGCCATCCTTGATCAGCGGCACCGCAAGCATGGCGCGTATGCCGATGCCGTGATAGCGCTCGGCATGCGGTGCGGTGCGCGGATCGACCAGCACATCGTTGACGACCACGCTGCGGCCCGCCTGCAGCTCCACGGCGATCTGCGCGCCCAGGCCTTCCATCGGCTGCACCTGCGGCGGCAGCGGGGCAAGCGCGCCGCCACTCCAGCTGTGGATCACCGCCAGCTCCCGTCCATTCGCCGATACCTCGCTGTAGCTGACGCGGTCGGCGTCGAGCCGTTCGCCCAAGAGCGCGGCCGCGGCATGAATGATCTCGCCCGCATCGCGCAGGCTCTTCAGTCGGTCCGACATCCGCAGACCGAACGCCTGGCGCCGCTCGGCCAGGACCATGCCGGTGGTTTCATTGAAGGCGCAAAACATGCCGGCCACGACGCCGGCTTCATCGCGCAGCGGCGAATACGAGAAGGTGACCCAGATGCGCTCCGGCTTGCCCCGGCTGGTCACGGTAAGCGGCAGATTTTCGAAATAGGTGGCGTCGCCGCGAAAGGCGCGCAGGATCAGCGGATGAATGTCGTTCCAGACTTCGGGCCAAACGGTGGCGAACGGACTGCCCATGGCGCGCGGATGACGCAGGCCCAACAGCGGAATGTAGCCGTCGTTGTACAGGCAGGTCAGGCGCTCGCCCCAGATCAGGAACATCGGGAACTTGGAATTGAGCATCATTCCGACCAAGCTTTTCAGCGACTGCGGCCAGGCGCTCGGCGGACCGAGCGGACAATCGATCCAGTCGCGCGTGCGCATCAGTGCGCCGGTTTCGCCGCCGCCTTGTAGGAATTGCAGATGGGACCAGTCCGTTGCCTTCATTGTGTGCGCTTTCGGGGCGGCAAGCGGCTATTGGCGCGATGGCCAGCCAGGAAACTCGATGCCCGCAAGCGGCCATTGTACTTGTATTAAGAAGCTGAATCGTCAGTCTCTGGTGCCTCTCCCGCCGGGAATCAGGCAATGCCCGCATCGCGCCAGCGGACTATCGTGCGGTACGACTCGTTTCCGATGGGGCTGCAGTATGCGTGCGAATGCGGGGAGTTGATGAGCGTTCGGCACATGTTGGCCATGGTGCTGAGCAGTAAACGGCCAGACATGGCATAGTTGCGCTTTTTCACGCACAAGGAATTCCATGACCCGCGCAGACAGCGACGACACCGGCCTGTCGAACACCGATCGTCTTTTCCGGTCTGCCGCCTTTACCGATGCCTTACAGGCGCTGCCGGGCATCCGCGTCTCGGACGGCGCAGCGGGATCCGCCTTCATCGGCGCGCAAGGCGCGCAACTGCTGTCGTGGCAAAGCGGCGACGGCCGTGAACGGCTGTACCTGTCGCCGACGACCGGCGGCGCCACCATCCATGACGACGCCGGTGGCGAAGCGGCCGCGATCCGTGGCGGCATCCCGGTCTGCTTCCCGCAGTTTTCCGATCGCGGCGAACTCGTCAAGCACGGCTTCGCCCGCAACCAGCCATGGCGGCTGGCCGCGCGCCATCGGCATGGCGCCACGCTGGCGCTGGCCAGCGACACCATCACCGCGCGTCATTGGCCGCATGCCTTTCATGCTGAGCTGCGCGTAGCCTTGGCGCCGGGCGCGCTGCGCGTGACGCTGGCGGTGGTCAACACCGGCAATGTGCCGTGGTCGTTCACCGCGGCGCTGCATACCTATCTGCGCGTGGAGGACATCCATGCCACGCGCCTCCTCGGCCTGGACGGCGTGCGCTACCAGGACGCGACCGACGCCTGCATCGTCAAGACGCAGGACGAGGCGGCGCTGTCGATTCCGGGCGAAGTCGATCGCGTCTATCTGGAGCCGCCGGCCGAATTGCTGCTGGAGGAAGACGGCCAGCCGGCATTGCGCATCCTGCAGCACGGCTTTGCCGACACCGTGGTCTGGAATCCTGGCCCCGAGAAGGCGCGCGCGCTGCGCGACATGCCCGATGAGGACTGGCTGCGCATGCTGTGCGTGGAAGCCGCCTGCGCGGCAGCGCCGGTATCGCTCGCGCCCGGTGAATGCTGGGAAGGCGGGCAAACGCTGATGCTGGCTTCATAAACCCGGTTCGGCTTGCAAGCCGAACACGTTCCAGCTTGAAGTCGCGGCAGGCGGCACCCATCTGCGCTTGACCGCATTCAACTCTCTGCACACGCATGTTTTCCCGCATCCCTCTGCTGCCCTGGCTTTCCCTGCTGCTGCACGCCTATGTCGCGCTGCGGCTCGCGCCCGAGCTGTTTTCCTGGCCGCCGCTCGCAGTGATGCTGCTGCTGTCGCTGGCGGTCTCGGCCTGGCTGATGCCGCTGGGCATCGGCTTCGGCGCGCGCCTGGCTGGCGCCTCGCGCGGCGCCAGCGGCATCGCCATCTGGCTGGGCTGGGCCGGGCTGGGCATGTTTTCCACGTTGCTGGTGCTGACCTTCGGCCGCGATGTGCTGCTGGCGCTAGCGTATGCGCTGCGGCTGGCATTGCCCGGCCGCATCGACATGCCGGCGCTGGCGCACTGGAGCGCGCTGGTGGTGTTCGCTCTCGGTTACCTGATTACGCTGATCGGCTATGGCAATGCGCGCCGCACCGCGGCCATCGTGCGCGTCGATGTACCGATCGCCGGCTTGCCGCCGGAACTTGCGGGATTTTCGATTGCGCAGATCAGCGATATCCACGTCGGCCCGACGATACGTGAAGGCTATCTGCGCCGCATCGTCGATGCGGTGAACCGTCTCGAAGCGGACATGGTGGCCATCACCGGCGACCTGGTCGACGGCAGCGTGCAGGAACTTGCCGCGCATGTCGCGCCGCTGGCGCTGCTGCAGTCGCGTCACGGCAGCTTTTTCGTCACCGGCAACCACGAGTACTATTCCGGCGCCCATGCCTGGATCGCCGAGCTGAACAAGCTCGATATTCGCGTACTGATGAACGAACATGTCACGCTGCATCACGACAATGCCCTGGCAGTCGTGGCAGGTGTGGCCGACTACAGCGCCGGGCATTTCGATCCCGCGCACACCAGCGATCCGCAACGCGCGATCGCAGGGGCACCGCCAGCCGGCGTGCGCCTGTTGCTGGCGCACCAGCCGAGAAGCGTGTTCGCCGCGCTCGACGCCGGCTTCGACCTGCAGCTCTCCGGCCATACCCATGGCGGTCAATTCCTGCCCTGGACTTATTTCGTCCGGCTGCAGCAACCCTTTGTCGCCGGCCTGCATCGGCTGCGCGACACCTGGATCTACATCAGCCGCGGCACCGGCTACTGGGGGCCGCCGAAACGCTTTGGCGCTCCTTCGGAAATCACGCTGATCCGGCTGGTGGCGGCATAGCGCAAACCTGAACTGGCGCAATGCCCAAGCGCTTGTCTCGAGCCTCAATGGACCGGTGGCAACCACCATGGCGCGGCGCAAATTCGATGCACTGCTGCTGGCGCACTCGCCGCGCCTGTTCCGATCATGATCCTGTCGAGCGCTGGCACACCGACGCGGTCGGATCGTCCTTGCAACGGTAATCGACGACCGCGCGAATCACATAAAAACCGACCAAGCCAGCCACGAGCAATACCACCATCAACTGGATGATCGTCAGTCCCTGCTGTTTTTTCAAAGCACTCTCCCGAAATGCCGCGCATGCGGCGAAATGCGGATGATACCGGGCAGGCGGGAATTTCCTGCGCATCGCCGTGCCGCAATGCCGGCGCCCATCCATGCGCGCGCCTGCCCGTCCACCGCAAACGCCGCCATCAATGAAAAAAGGCGGAGCCGAAGCTCCGCCTTTTCATGTCGCCGCGCGTGGCCGCGTCAATGCACCAGGTGCGTGAACGGCGGCACGTAGGCCTGCAGCGTCACCAGGATGCCGACCAGGCAGGCCAGCGCGATCGAGTGGAAGAACACGTAGCGCAGGATGTCGCCTTCGTGGCCGTACCATTTCGTCGCCGTCGATGCCACCACGATCGATTGCGCATCGATCATCTTGCCCATCACGCCGCCGGAAGAATTGGCCGCGGCCATCAGCAGCGGATTCAGGCCGAGCTGCTGCGCCGAGGTGCGCTGCAGGCCGCCGAACAGCACGTTGGAGGCGGTGTCGGAACCGGTCAGCGCCACGCCGAGCCAGCCGAGCAGGGTGCCGAAGAACGGATAGAACACACCGGTATGCGAGAACGCCAGGCCGAGCGTCGAATCGATGCCTGCATAGCGGGTGGTGTAACCCAGCGCCAGCATCGCGGCGATGGTGGTCAGCGAATAGCGCAGCAGCCACAGCGTGTCCAGGTACACCTTGATGATTTCGCCGAAACGGTAGCCCATCAGCAGCGCCGAAATCACGGCCGCGATCAGGATGCCGCTGCCAGTGGCCGACAGCCAGGACAGCGCGTACACCGCATGCTCGACGGTCGGCTTGGCCACGACCGGCGGCATCTTCTGGGTCAGGTCATGCAGGCCGAACCACTGGAATTTCGGCGCGGAGATCGCATCCAGCGCTTTCTTCACTTCCGGGATGCCCCAGACGAAGACCAGCACCGCCAGGATCAGCCAGGGCAGCCAGGCCTTCATCACTTCGGCATTGGTGTAGCTGTGCCGCTCCGAGCCGGCATTCGGCGCGTCGCCGCTACTGCCGGAGAACTTGCCGGCGGTCGAGGTCCAGATCTGCGCCGGCTTCCATACCTTCAGGAACAGCGTCAGGCAAACCATGGAAATCACGGCCGCGCCCACGTCCACCAGCCACGGGCCGTGGAAATTCGAGATCAGGTATTGCGGCACGGCGAAGGTCACGCCAGCGATCAGCACTGCCGGCCAGATCGCGATCATGCCGCGGAAGCCGCAGAAGGCCCAGATCAGCCAGAACGGCACGATCACCGAAAAGAATGGCAATTGGCGACCGACCATGCCGGAGAGCTGCAGCATGTCCAGGCCGGTCACGCCAGCCAGCGCGATGATCGGCGTGCCGAGCGCGCCGTACGCAACCGGCGCAGTATTGGCGATCAGCGACAGGCCGGATGCGGCCAGCGGCGCGAAGCCCAGGCCGATCAGCATCGCGCCGGTCACGGCTACCGGGGTGCCGAAACCGCCTGCGCCTTCGAAGAATGCGCCAAAGGAGAAAGCCACCAGCAGCAGTTGCAGGCGGCGATCCACGGTGATACCGGTGATGCTTTCCTGCATGATCTTGAAGTAGCCTCGGCGCTCGGTGAGCTGGTACAGGAAGATGACGTTCAGAATGATCCAGCCGATCGGCAGAAGGCCGTTGGCCGCACCAAACAATGCCGAGGAAAGCGCCGTCGTCGCCGGCATCGAGTAACCAAAGATTGCAACGGCCAGAGCGGAAGCCAGACCAAGCAGTGCGGCGATGTGCGCCTTGATATGGAAAAACGCCAGCGCTGCCAGCATAACAACGACCGGGATTGCGGCGACGAGCGTCGATATGACCGCATTTCCGAACGGGTCATACACCTGTGACCACATAATGTGTCTCCTTCTAATTGTTAAAAATGCAGCCGGCGATTTTCGCACGGGGATTTTCTTCTCCCGGTTGAAAACTTTTCATTCCCCTGGTGAAATTTATGGGGTCAATGATGCATTAATCGCACTGGAGAGCGAGTGAGGCTGCGCAAGCGTATGGAAGGGTCGGCCCGACTTTGGATGGAACACAACGCAGCGCCACGCCGGCAAAAACAACCGCAGTGAAGAAAGCGGGCGCGGAAGCGGCGGGCAAGGAAGACTGGTAATGGAAGACGTCGACGGGAGACGGTGGCGCGACGAAGGCCTGTCGCTCAGGCTCCGCGGCCGCGGAACAGGCGTGTCCACCAGCCGCGCCTGGACGGTGCTTCCTTGCGCGCCTGGGCAGTGGTCATGTCTACCGTGCGCTGGCTGTCCCTGTCCTGTTGCGCCTTGACGGGCGAGATGTATTCCAGAAGTTTCATCTGGCTTTGCATCACATTGATGATCTGGTCTTTCGCGCTCAGCTCAGCGCGCTGGGATTCCAGCTGCTGCCGCCGCGCGGTGGCTTCCAGTGCCAGCATCCGTTCGAGCAATTCGATGCGCTGCTGCGCACCCTTGAGTTCGGTTTCGAGAACGACGCGGCTTGTCTCCTCGCCTGTCTCGCCACCTCTGGCGCCGTTGTCGGCGCCGTCGAACTTGACGTTGCGCACTGCCTGTCCGATCGGATTCATTCTCAATGGGCCATACACCCGTTGCAACTCGGATGTATCGATGCCGGGCTTGCCTGTATCGAAGCTTGTCCACGAGAGCTTGCCGCTGTCCCGGTCGTTGTACAGGGTTTGACGCGTCTTGCCCACCAGCCTGGACGCTTCGGAAATCGATACCACCGCCATGTGCCACTCCTACTGAGAGGCCCGAAATTTCGCGCAAACCGCGTGCGGCGTCAAGGCTGTCTGTCCGGAAAACGGACAGTTTGACAACAGGAAACCCGCCGCGTAGACAGAAATTGACAGGACAAAAGCGCTTGCCCATTGCCGCTGTCCGCTTGTCATGCGGGCCGCAGCTTGTCCGCCAGTGGCGGATCGTTATAATCCGCAGATCATTTCAGCCAGGGTCAGGTCACGTGTCCGATCGCACCGCGGTATTGCCGCAATACCTTTTTCCGAAACAGGCGATGACCGCCTTCGCCGGCCTGGTCGCCAATGCGCGGCTCGGCGGCGTGACCACTTCAATCATCCGGCGTTTCGTTGAGCGTTATCGCGTCGACATGAGCGAAGCCGAGCAGCCGAACATCGCCAGCTACGCCACCTTCAACGACTTCTTCACGCGTGCGCTTCGTCCCGGCGCGCGGCCGCTTGCCGATACGGATTTCATTGCGCCGGTGGATGGCGCGATCAGCCAGTTCGGCCCGATCCGCCAGGACCAGATCTTCCAGGCCAAAGGGCACAGCTATTCCACGACCGCCCTGGTCGGCGGCGACCGTGCGCTCGCCGCGCAGTTCGAGAACGGCAGCTTTGCCACGCTCTACCTCAGTCCGCGCGATTACCACCGGGTGCACATGCCTTGCGACGGCCAGCTCACGCGCATGGTGTACATCCCCGGCGCGCTTTTCTCAGTGAACCCGACCACCGCGCGCGGTGTGCCGGGACTCTTTGCCCGCAACGAGCGCGTGGTCTGCGTCTTCGAGGGCGAGCACGGGCCGTTCGTGCTGACGCTGGTCGGCGCGACCATCGTCGGCAGCATGGCCACGGTCTGGCATGGCGTGGTGAATCCGCCGCGTACGAAAAGCCTGCGTGAATGGCGTTATCCGCCGGGGCAAGTCATGCTGAAGCGCGGCGAGGAAATGGGCCGCTTCCTGCTCGGCTCGACCGTGGTGCTGCTTTTCCCGCCCGGCACGCTGGATTTTCACCATGAATGGCAGGCCGCGCGCGGCTTGCGGCTGGGTGAGGCGATGGGCGCGCGTGCCGGAGTACGTGCCGCCTAGGCCGTGTTTGCGCGAACGCAGGTTGGGCTGACAAGCCAGCCCTTTCAAGGTCGCCGCCCGGTAACTGCTGCATTGGTTGTAATAGCACTACGCTGCAGGGGTGCAACGCTACGGTTAAGGTGCGGGACGTTCAAGCCTGCTGTTGCAGTTGCAGTTGCAGTTGCAGTTGCAGTTGCCGTTGCAGTTGCCGTTGCTTTTAATCCCGTTGATCGCGCCGTGGCGCCGGGCCCTGAAGCGGATAAGGTGCGGCGTCTGTCTGAGCGCAGCGCAGCGTAGCGAGTTTAGCCGCGCCCCGCTTCAGGGTTCGGCGCCACGGGAACCCCGCGCAGCGGGGCGCGATCTCCGGGTCGCCTTTTCTTGGTTACTTCTTTTGGCGAGCAAAAGAAGTGACCCGGCTGCCGGGCCGGGACCCGGCTAGTTCGCCAAGCGCGATGGCCATTTCGGGTCATCGGGCCTAGAAACTTCGATCGGGCGGGCCTTTCAATCCACGCCTCGATTACGCGACGACGACCAAGGCAAGAGCCCGCCCCATCAACGACATCACTCCGGTGACGCAATACGTTCAGCATCCCCTCGACCTAGCCGGGGTCCCGGCCCGGCAGCCGGCCTACTTCTTTTGCGCGCCAAAAGAAGTAGGCAAGAAAAGGCGCCCCGGAGATTGCGCCCCGCTGCGCGGGGTTCCCGTGCCGTCGATGCCCGGAGCGGGGCGCGGCTAAACTCGCTACGCTGCGCTTCGCTCAAACAGACGCCGCACCTTTTCCCGCTCCGGGCATCGCCGTCACGGCGCAATCAACGGGGTTAAAGGCAACTGCAAAGGCAACTGCAAAGGCAACTGCAAAGGCAACTGCAAAGGCAACTGCAAAGGCAACTGCAAAGGCAAAGGCACTGCAACTGCACCCTTATCTCGCCCTGCCAACCTGATGCGGACTACCGACGCCCTGAAAAACAATTCGACGTCACCTTGAAAGGGCTGTCTGACAAGCCCAACAGGACTTCGAATTCCCACGAACTTCG
This sequence comes from Noviherbaspirillum pedocola, assembly GCF_016632335.1. Taxonomy (GTDB): domain Bacteria; phylum Pseudomonadota; class Gammaproteobacteria; order Burkholderiales; family Burkholderiaceae_D; genus Noviherbaspirillum_A; species Noviherbaspirillum_A pedocola. Next base: position 227,602 of record NZ_JAEPBG010000010.1, on the reverse strand, counting down.
TCGTTGGGCTTCGTTCGTCGGCCCAACTTACGCTGACCTGCCCTCCCGCCGATACCGTAGCTCCACGAGCGGCGTGCCTGTCAGCGCCGTCTCCACTTTGCGCGTGCCATCCGCCTCGAAACCGATGCGCGCATAAGCGCTGCGCGCGCGGGCATTGTCGCGCAGCACCCAGAGCGTCAGCGTTTGCCAGCCGCGTTCTGGCGCCAGCGCGATCACGTCCTCGCACAGCAGGCGTCCGATTCCCTGCCTCCATGCGGATGGCAGCACATTGAGGGCGATGATTTCGCCGATGGAAGAATTGGCATCTGCATCGCGCGACGGGCCGCAGACGCAAAAGCCGGCGACCGTGCCGCTCTCGTCCTCCGCAACAGTGAAGACCTGCGGACCGCTCATCGACAGCGCGCGCCGCCAGCTTTCCAACCGGCGCGGATGATCCATGGCGTCAAGGAAGTCCTGGGGCATCAGCCCGGCATAGGCCGCACGCCAGGCGGCCACCTGTACTCCGACGATCGCCTCTGCATCTCCCGCCCCAGCGCGTCGCAGCCGCATTTAGCCCTCCCCCCGCGTTTCGCCAGGTAGCGGCAGCGCATCGTCCGGCGTGAACCCATACAGCGCCGCGTCGACCGGTCGTCCCTTCAGCATCAGCCGGTTTCGGCAAACGCCTTCGAAGCGCGCGCCGCTGCGCTCGGCCAGGCGCCGGCTCGGCAGGTTGTTCTCGGCGATCACGCATTCGATGCGGTTCAAGCCAAGGGCAGCGAAGCCATAGCGGCACAGCGCGACGATTGCGCGCAAACCCACGCCCTGGCGCTGCGCGCCTTCGCGCACCCAGTAACCGAGGTTGCAATAGTGGTGTTCGCGGCTGATTTCATTCAGCCCGGCGCTGCCGAGCAGCAGGCCGTTGTGCGTGAAGATGCCAAGGTCGTAAGCGCTGCCTTCGGCTTGCGCGCGCTCGCAGAAATCGAACCAGGCAAGCGCCTGATGCGGATCGTAATCCGCGGTGCACCAGTCCATCCAGCGGCCGACGGTGGACACGGATTCACGCACTGCGGCGACGAACTCGGGAATGTCCTGGGCGCGGAACGGACGCAGCCACAGGCCAAAGGCGGGCAGGGCATCGATGGTGGGCATCGTTGTTGGATGACGAAAGGGAAGCGGCCATTGTAGAGCGGTTTCCCCTGCCAAGAAAAAAGCCGGCGCAAGGCCGGCTTTCAAAACGAGGCGAACGCGGATCAGCTCGCGTGCGCCGCCTTCACTTCCAGGCGCCATGCATGCAGCAGCGGCTCGGTGTAGCCGGACGGCTGCTCCAGGCCCTTGAAGATCAGGTCGCGTGCGGCGCGGTAGGCGAAGGACGACTCGTAGTTCGGCGCCATCGGCTGATAGAACGGATCGTTGGCGTTCTGACCATCGACGACCTTGGCCATGCGCTGCAGGGTTTCATTCACCTGGTCGGCGTTGACGATGCCGTGCAGCATCCAGTTGGCGATGTGCTGGCTGGAGATGCGCAGCGTGGCACGGTCTTCCATCAGGCCGACGTTGTGAATGTCGGGCACCTTGGAGCAGCCGACGCCCTGGTCGACCCAGCGCACCACGTAGCCGAGTATGCCCTGGCAGTTGTTGTCCAGTTCCTGCTGGATCGCGTCCTTGTCCCAGTTCGCTTGCGCCACCACCGGGATCTGCAGCAGGTCGTCGCGCAGCTTGGCCAGCTCGGTCGGCGCATCGATCTTTTCCATTTCCTTCTGCACTTCGGCCACGTTGACCTTGTGGTAGTGCAGCGCGTGCAGCGTAGCCGCGGTCGGCGACGGCACCCAGGCGGTGTTGGCGCCAGCCTTCGGATGCACGATCTTCTGCTCGAGCATGGCCGCCATCATGTCCGGCATCGCCCACATGCCCTTGCCAATCTGGGCGCGGCCGCGCAGTCCGGCGGACAGGCCGACCAGCACATTGCTACGCTCGTAGGCGGTGAGCCAGGTCGAGGTCTTCATGTCGCCCTTGCGGAACACCGGGCCGGCGCGCATGGCGCTGTGGATCTCGTCGCCGGTGCGGTCCAGGAAGCCGGTGTTGATGAAGGCCACGCGCGCCGGCGCTTCGGCCAGGCAGGCGGCGAGGTTGACGCTGGTGCGGCGCTCTTCGTCCATGATGCCGAGCTTGACGGTGTTTTCCGGCAGGTTCAGCACTTTTTCAACGCGGGCGAACAGTTCATTGGCAAAGGCCACTTCGGCCGGGCCGTGCATCTTCGGCTTGACGATGTAGACCGAGCCGGTGCGCGAGTTGCCGATTTCCTGGCCGGCGCGGCGCTTCAGGTCGTGGATGGCGATGGCAACGGTGATCATCGCGTCCATGATGCCTTCGTGGATTTCCTTGCCGCCGTCGTACAGGATGGCCGGATTGGTCATCAGGTGGCCGACATTGCGCAGGAACAGCAGCGAACGGCCGTGCAGCGTGACCACGCCATCCTTCGCGTCGGTCGCGCCGACGCCGGCGGTGTAGCGGCGGTCCGGGTTCAGCATGCGGGTGAAGGTGCTGCTGCCCTTGCTGACGCTCTCGGTCAGCGTGGCCTGCAGGATGCCGAGCCAGTTGGCGTAGGCCAGGGTCTTGTCGGCGGCGTCAACGGCGGCGATCGAGTCTTCCAGGTCGAGGATGGTCGACAGCGCCGCTTCCAGCACCACGTCGGCCACGCCGGCGGCGTCACTCTTGCCGATCGGGGTGTTGCGGTCGACGATGATGTCGATGTGCAGGCCGTTGTTCTGCAGCAGGACCGAGCTCGGCGCGGCGGCATCGCCCTGGTAACCAACGAATTTCTTCTCATCGGCAAGGCCCGTGGCGGCGCCATCCTTCAGCGCCACGACCAGCTTGCCGCCTTCGACGCGGTAACCGGTGGCGTCGCGATGGCTGCCGGAGGCCAGCGGCGCGGCTTCATCGAGGAACTTGCGCGCGAATTCAATGACCTTCGCGCCGCGCGCCGGGTTGTAGCTTTCGCCATTCGGGCCGCGACGGGTGGCGCCGTCGGTCTCGGCGAGCGCGTCGGTGCCGTACAGCGCGTCGTACAGCGAGCCCCAGCGCGCATTCGCGGCATTGAGCGCATAGCGGGCGTTGAGGATGGGCACCACCAGCTGCGGGCCGGCCTGCAGCGCCAGTTCGGCGTCGACATTGGTGGTGGTGACCTTCACCTGCTGCGGCACCGGCTGCAGGTAGCCGACTGACTCCAGGAAGCCGCGATAGGCGGCGGTGTCGGTGATCGGGCCGGGGTTGGCGGCATGCCATTTGTCGAGCTCGGCCTGCAGGCGATCGCGCTCGGCGAGCAGCGCATCGTTCTTCGGGCCGAGGTCGTGGGCAATGGCATCGAAGCCGGACCAGAACTGTTCGCTGGACACGCCGGTGCCCGGCAGCACCTTGTCTTCGATGAAGCGGTACAGGGGCGTGGCGACCTGCAGCCGCTGGCAAGTGGTGCGCTCGATGGAGTTTTCAGTCGTCATGTCGAAACCTTGTCGTTATCAAATGTGAAGAGGGATCACTGCGAACCGGGGACAGCGGCTTCATTGCGTTGGCGCACGAAGTCGCGCAGGTCGGAAAGGCTCGTGCCCTCGCCGTGCGGTGTCACGCCCAGTTCTTCCAGCGGCGCGCCCGACCGGTTCACCCAGAAGGTCGGATAGCCATACCAGGCCGCGCCGCAGATATCCCAGCAGTTGCTGGAGACGAAAACTACGTCCTTGGCTGGTATGCCAAGAACGTCGGTGCCCAGCTGGTAAGCTTCCGGCGCCGTTTTGAACTTTCTGACCGGATCCACCGACAGCACATGGTGGAACACGTCTTTCATGCCGGCCGACTCGACCACGGCGTCCAGCATTTCCGGATTGCCGTTGGACAGAATCGCCAGCCGCATTCCCTTACCCTTCAGCTCGCGCAGCACTTCCAGGCTTTCCGGAAACGGCTGCAGCTTCGCGTACTGGCCCAGCATCATGTTCTGCGCTTCCAGCGTCAGCGGCAGGCCGAGCTTGCGACAGCAAAACACCAGCGCATCCTGCGTCACTTCCCAGAATGGCTTGTAGGTATTGGACAGCGTGCGCAGGCGGGTGTACTCGATCTGCTTGTCGCGCCACATTTCCGCCAGCGTTTTGCCTTGGCCGGGAAACAGCCGCTCCGCCAGAACGCCCATGGAATAGACGTCGAACAGCGTGCCGTAGGCGTCGAAGATGATGGCCCGCAGGGGCATGGGATTGCCTTTCGTCGAAACGATGCGCGCAAGTATAGGCAATCGATACTTTTATTGACGCCAGCTTTGGTCAATTGAGTTGTGAGTTTTACGCAAAGATGGCGCTTTTTTCGGGCTTGATTACAAACAAACGCGCATCAAACAGCCCGCGTCATTGACCTTGGCCAGTTTTTTGGAACGCAGAAGACGGCGGGGAGCCTCCATTCAAGTGTCTCCAAGCGAATGCTTCCCGACGCGAGAGGGCAAGGCGGTCAGGAAATGCTGGCGTTCATGCAGGTGTTTACCGGTCGGCCCGGCTGGCAAGCTCCCGGGAATGCCGAACGTACGCGGGTGTTGCTGTCGAGTTCCTTCGTCAGCCCAGGGAACTAGGCATGCAGCGTCGGGCCGACCAGGTGTTGCCCCAGCCGCCATGCCATGCACAGCAGCGTCAGCGTTGGCGGCAAGCCCCATTCGCCCGGGATGACCGAGGCATCGCAAACGTAAAGATTGCGTACAGGCGTCTGCAGATCGCTGCCCACGCCATCGCCGATGCGCACGCTGCCGCCGGGATGCGCGGCGAAATGCCAGCTCTGGAAGATCCGCTTCGCGCCAGCTTCAAGCAGGATGCCGCGCGCGATCGCTACGCCCTGCGCGAATTTCTCACGGTCGCCTGGCGTGAGCGGCTTGCTGACCCAGCGCGGCCCGATGCGACCGCCCAAGGCATCGCGAATCTTGACCATGATGGTCAGCGTGTTGCGATGCGCCAGCAGCCGGTCGGCGCGGCCGACCTGCAGCGCGAAGGCCTGGTACATCGTGCGCGGCAGGGTGAGGTCCGACAGCGTGATGCCCGCATCGGGCAAGTGCATGCCGGCGGCCATCGGCACTTCGGCGCCGCCGTCGATATCGTCAACGCTGCCCATGACCGCAATCACCGGGTCGGTGAAATGGCGGGCATCGATCCTCAGCCCGGAGGCCGCCAGGATTCTCGGGCTGCCGATGCCGCCAGCGGCGAGCACCACCAGCGGCGCGCGGGTCTGTCTCAGCTGGCCCTGCGCCTGGTATTCGACGCCGGTCGCGCGGCCGTTCTCGATCAGCACGCGCCGCACCCCGGCATGCGCAAGCAATTGCGCGCCGTGGCGAACGGCTTCGTCGAGCGGGTCGCGCGCGCTCCATTTCGCACCAAAGGGGCAGCCGTACACGCAGCGCCAGCAGCCGCTGCGGCACAGGTCGGCATGGATCATCTTGGGAAGCTTGTTCCACGCGTGTCCGCGCTTTCTGGCCGCGGCCATGATGCGCATGGCCATCGGGCCGATCAGCTCATCGGGCAGCGGAGACAACGGCAATTCGCGTTGCAGCGCGGCCAGCGCGGGCCGCAGGTCGACCCCGTATCGGTCGAATAGCGCCATGGGCGGCGCCATTGCCGTAGCGAAGTTGATCGCCGAACTGCCGCCGGCGGTGATGCCGCGCACCAGCAGCGAGCCGTCAGCATTGAAGAAGGCGCCGCGTCCCGGGATGGCCGCCATGCCCGCCATCTGCGCCAGCGTGCCGCGCAGGGGCGCGGCGCCGCCCTGCTCCAGCACCAGCACGCGGCGTCCGGCGCGAGCCAGTTCGCGCGCCAGCATCGCGCCCGCGGGGCCGGTGCCGACGATGATCGCGTCATGAAGTGATGGCTGCTCGAGAGGCATGGAGAGGTCGGGTTAAGATGGCGCGCAAGGAGGGGGCATTCTAAGCGATCACTTCAAACGCTGTTTTTGACGCATGCAGCCTCGTTATATGCACGGTGTCTCACAGGAACCTTGATCATTTGCTCGGTTACCGAGCCGTTTCCCTCGCAGTTTCTCGACGTGATCAATCAGCCTTGTGCTGACTCACCTTCCCCAAGAGCTGCTCTCCATCGTTGCAACGAGAATTTGCCGAAAAAGGAATCCAATGAATTACGACCTGAAATCAACGCGGCCGCCTGGTCCAGCCAACGTGCAAACCGCCGATAACGCAGTGCCGCCACAACAGCCCAGCCAGCGCATGCAGCCTCCGCGCAAGGGCGCGCTGCCGTACACACGGGAAGAGTATCGTGCGCTGCCCACCGAGCAAAAAAATGCGGCGCTGGATTTCATCATCGAGGGGATCATCCCAGGCATGGAGCCAGACGGCAATGAAGGGGATGTGCAGATCCCGATGCAAGCCATCGTCAAGTGGTGCATCGAACATGGCGAAGATACGGCGCTCGAGTTTTTGTTCCGCGAGTCCGGCACGACTCGGGAGTTCCAGTTTGAAGGAACGCTGAATCGACGCGCGGTTGCGCTGCTGCGCCCAGCATTGCAAAGCAATCCGCAGGTCAGGCTTGCTTTCTGTAGTCTCAACCTCGAGGAAGATGCGGCTTTGGATCTCGCCGAGCTGATCGGGGACGGACGTGTGACCAAGCTCGAAATGCAGTGCGCCAACCTTGGCAGCAAGGCAATCTGCCTAATTGCGGATGCACTGCGATCGAACACGACCGTCACCAAGCTGGTTCTATACGACTGCAATACGCTGAACGAAGACGTTGCGAAAATGCTGGGTGAAGCCTTGGCAAAGAACACCGGCATCGTCGGACTTGAGTTGTCACGCTGTGATTTCGGACCGCGCGGATGGTCATTTCTGTTGGATGCCTTGGAAGCGAATCGCCACGTGAAAGACCTGAAGCTCATGTTTTGCAGCATCGCAAGCGGAGAGCCGGCGGCATGCCTTGGGCGATGGCTTGCAAGCACCACCACGCTGAAATCATTCTTGATATGGACCGATGCGTTCGACCGCATTGCCCGAGACGTTCTCGACGGATTGGGTCGAAATCGCAGCATCGAAAAAGCGGAAATCGATGCAAATGACCTGGTATACGAACATACGGGACAGGCACTGTGCGACTGCATTGCACGCAATACCGTCATGAAGGAACTCGATTTTGTCACCTTCATCCCGCTCAACATGCCGAATACGCTGGTTCACAATACCAGCCTGCTTAGGCTGAGCCCTAACCTGTTGAACTTGTCGAGTCCCAACCCTTTCGTTGTCGAAGAAGACGGTGTGGTGGCAAGAACGATGCAGCGCAATGCGGCACTTGTTGAAGGCAGCTTGCTGCGCAGGGCTGCATCCGTCTTCACGGAGCAGCCTTCCACCTCCGCGTCATGGCTGCCCGAAGGCCCGAGCGACGTGTTGGCGGAACATATCCTGAAGCTGGAACACAGCATTCTGGACTTCGCCAACACGATGGCGCATGTCGAGCTTGCCGTGAAGGAGCAGACCTAACAGACCGCGGACCATGCGCCCCAGTGAAATGCCGCCGCTTACCCCTGCTCCTTCTCTTCCCGATACAGCGCAATCAATTCCTGCAGCGCCGCCACCGTCGATGCATGGTCGCCGCGGTGCAGGATGCCGTAGCCGCCGCGCGATTTCCATTGCTCGATGTTTTCCGGCGTGTCGTCAATGAGCACCTTGTGCGGGCCGCTGTAATCCTGCTTCAGGCGCTTGGGCACCACGTGCACCGTGAACTCCGGGCCAAAGATGCGCGCGACCCATTCGCGCTTCTGTTCCTGGAACACTTTCGATGACGGCGCGCCGGTCAGGAAGATTGGCTCGAGGTCCCTGGTCGCTTCCCACAGCGTCATGCAGCCGTCGATCAGTTCCAGCTCGGCGAAGAAGCGGCGGTCGGCATTGATCATCTTCCACAGACGGCTGCGGTCGAGCTGCGACGGATGCTTGCCGCACAGGTGCTTGACGCGCGCGTCGAAGTCGGCGAAGACGCCGTCGAGGTCGAGGTAGACCGTGAGGCGCGGGCGATGGGAATGGGGTTTGCGTTCGGGGATCATGGGTTCGGATTATCCGGCATTGACGACCCTTGTCAGACGGCATCGCGCGGCCAAGGTTTCCGCCGAACGCGCAAGCGACCGGACGGCGCAAGGCCGCCCGGCACGGCTCAGGCGTATTGCGTCGCGCGTTTCTTGCCCGTGGCGATCAATGCCACGAGGCTCAGCAATGCCGCCGCCGACAGGTAATAGCCGACATAGGCCAGCCCGTAATGGCTGGCGAGCCAGGTCGCGATATAGGGCGCGAGCGAAGCGCCGACGATGCCGGCGAGATTGAAGGTGAGCGAGGCGCCGGTGTAGCGCACCTCGGCCGGGAACAGTTCTGACAGCAGCGTGCCGAGCGGACCATAGGTCAGGCCCATCAGGCCCAGGCCGATCGCCATGAACACTACCACCTGCAGCTCGCTGCCCGAGCCGAACATGGGCGCGAGCACCAGGCCGAACAGCAGGATCGCGAAGGTGACGATGATCATGGTCGCGCGGCGGCCGCTGCGGTCGGCCCAGATTGCGGAGAACGGAATGGTCAGCGCGAAGAACAGCACCGCGAACAGTTGCAGCATCAGAAAGCGCGGACGGGCGAAGCCCAGCGCGCTGGTGCCCCAGCTGAGCGCAAACACCGTCATCAGATAGAACAGCACGAAGGTCGCCACCGCAATGATGGTACCGAGCATCAGCATGCCGAAATGCTCGCGGATCACGGTCAGCGCCGGCACGTCGACGCGCTCGTTCTTTTCCAGCACCGCCTGGAAGGCCGGCGTCTCGGTAATCTTCAGGCGCACGAACAAGCCCACCGCCACCAAAAGCGCGCTGGCGAGAAAGGGAATGCGCCAGCCGAATTCGAAGAACTGGGCATCGGTGAGCGTTTCGGACAAGAGCAGGAAAGTGCCGCCGGACAGCAGAAAGCCGATCGGCGCGCCGAGCTGCGGGAACATGCCATACCAGGCGCGCTTGCCCGGCGGCGCATTCTCGGTGGCCAGCAATACCGCGCCGCCCCATTCGCCACCCAGGCCCAGGCCCTGGCCGAAGCGGCACAGCGCCAGCAGCAGCGGCGCGGTGGTGCCGATGCTGGCATAGGTCGGCAGCAGGCCGATCGCCACGGTGGACAAGCCCATCGTCAAGAGCGCCGCGACCAGCGTGGCCTTGCGGCCGATGCGATCGCCATAGTGGCCGAACACGGCCGAGCCGATCGGTCGCGCGAAGAAGGCGATGGCAAAGGTGGCCAGCGACTGCAGGGTGGCTGCAGTGGCGTCGCCGGGCGGGAAGAACAGTTTCGGGAACACCAGCACCGCGGCGGTGGCGTAGATGTAGAAATCGAAGAATTCGATGGTGGTGCCGATCAGGCTGGCGAAGAGCACCGTGCCGGGTGAATTGATGCCGCTGCCGGCGCCTTGACTACGCATACTGCTTTCTCCTGTGTTTGCTGCGTTTGCTGCGTTTGCTGCGTTTGCTGCGTTTGCTGAATTGATGCTGGGCTGCCGCTTCGCCTGGGCAATGCATGGCGGCTCGTAGGTTGGGCTGACGAAGGAAGCCCAACATGCTCGCGGGCTGCGGGCGCTTGTTGTTGGGCTTGTCCGCCCAACCTACGTAGGCTGCCTGTTGCTGGAATCCTTGCCTGCATGCAGACGCGCGGGCTGCGCCCACCCTACGGCCCAACAGTTGTCGAGGCCGCCGGACCGTTCCTTGGACTACTTGCCGCTGTCTTCCTGCCGCGCCGCTTGCTGTCCATGCGCCGGCCTTCCATTACCTTCCTTCTCTTCCCAACCGCCGCCCAGCGCCAGGAACAGCGTCATCTGGTCGGCCACGAGTTGCGCATCGCTGGCTGCAAGCGTGCTCTCGGCCACCGCCAGCGTGCGACGCGCATCGAGCGCGGACAGAAAATCGGTGCGGCCGTAGCGGTACAGCTCGTCGGACTGGCGCGCGGCGAGCGCGCTCTGGTCGCGTGCGGCTTTGAGGTCGGCATTGCGATCGAGTTCGCGCGCATAGGCCGTCAGCGCGCTTTCGGTTTCGCGCAGCGCGTTCAGCACCACCGAATCGAAATGCGCGAGCGCGGCCTCGCTGCCGGCTTGCGCGGCGGCCACCCGGTTCCGCGCCACGCCATTGATCGGGATCGACCAGGAAATCAGCGGGCCGAGCGTGAAGCGGGTGGCGTTGGCCGCGCCGAATTCGGAGAGGATGCCGGTGCTGCCGAGCTGCAGTCCGAGGCCGATGTTGGGATACAGGTCGGCGGTGGCCACGCCCACGCGCGCCACCGAGCCGGCCAGCGAGCGCTCGGCCTGGCGGATATCCGGACGCCGGCGCAACAGCGCTGCGCCATCGCCGACCGGTACCGGTGCGCTAAGCCGCGGCATGGCGGCGCAAGTGGCGGCGGCCTGCGGCAACTGGTTCGGCGTCTCGCCGGTCAGCACCGCCAGGCGCTGCAGGGCGATCCGCTGCGCGGCCTGCAGCGGCGGCAGCGCGGCACGCAATTGCTCGAGCTGGGCGGTCGCGCGGCTGCGGTCGAGCGCGGTGCCGCGGCCGGCGCGGATGCGACGCTCGTTGACGTCGACGAATTCCTTCTGCAAGGCCACCGAATGCTCGGCCACGCGGATGCGCGCGGCCGAGGTGCAGGCATCGGCATAGGCGCGCGCGGTGCCGGCGGCGACATTGACCCGCGCCAGGTCATAGGCCGCTTCGGCGGATTCGCTGTCGGCTTCGGCGGCTTGAATGACGCGTTTCATCTTGCCGAACAAATCCACTTCGTAGGACACCGTCGCGCCGACGTCGTAGAGCCAGGTATTCGGAATCGGCACCGGAATGCCGAGCGCCTCGGCCGACGGCCGGCCGTAGCCGGGCGAGGCGCTGACCGACAGCGCCGGGTTTTCGATGGCTTCGGTCGCGGCCAGCGTCGAGCGGCTGCGCGACAGGTTGGCGGCGGCCACGCGCAGGTCGGCATTCGCGCCCAGCGCTTTTTCGATCAGGCGGTCGAGTTCCGGGTCCTGGTACAGCTTCCACCATTGCGGCGGCAGCGGCTGCCGGCTGAACGCGGCGGCCTGCGCGCTGGCGAAATCGGCTGCGGCATCAGAGCGCTTGACCACGGCCTGATCCGGCACCTTGTAGTTCGGGCCGACCGTGGTGCAGGCGGTCAACGCGGCGATCACGGACGCGCACAGGATTTTTGCAGCGAGGCGGGTAGACATCATGCGCATGCCGGCCCTCATCGCGCCGCGGTCCGGTCGGCCGGACGCTGCGCATCGCTCTTCGGGTCGTGAATCTCGACGGTCACGGTCTGGCCCGCGACCAGGCGCACATCGTCGGGCACATGGTCCAGCTTCACCCGCACCGGGATGCGCTGCGCCAGCCGCACCCAGTTGAAGGTTGGATTCACGTTCGGCAGCAGGTTGCTGCCGGTGGCGCGGTCGCGGTCGGCGATGGCTTCGGCGAAGCTGTCGACATGGCCTTGCAGCTCTCTGCGGCTGCCCATGGCCACCACCGTGGCCGCGTCGCCGATGTGGATGCCCGGCAGCTTGGTTTCCTCGAAATAGCCTTCGACGTAGAAGGAATTCTTTTCCACCAGCGCCAGCACCGGCCGCCCCGCGGCGACATAGCCGCCGGTGTAAAGGTCGAGGTTGGTGACCACGCCGTCGCTGGCGGCCACGACGCGCGAGCGCTCGAGGTTGAGCTTGGCTACGTCGCGCGCAACGATGGCGCCCTGCAGCGCGGCGCGGATCTGGTCGACCCGGGACCGGCCCTGCTCGCGCGTCTCGGTCGATACCAGGTCCTGCAGCTGCGCATTGCGGCGCGCTTCGTTTTCTGCCTGGGCCAGCGCGGTGCGCTGCGCCTCGACGGTGGCTTCGGCCTGGCGCAGCGCCAGCTCGAAGCGCGACGGATCGATCTCGAACAGCTCGTCGCCGGCCTTCACCACCCCGTTGTCATGCACCAGCACCTTGACCACCAGGCCGGACACGTCCGGCGCGACCTGGATCACATTGGCCCGCACGCGGCCGTCGCGGGTCCAGGGCGCGACTTCATAGTGCTGCCACAAGGCCTTGCCGACCAGGATCGCGGCGCCAACCGCAATCAGCGTGATCGCAACGCGGCCTGCGGCCGCCAGGGAATGTTTCATTGAATCCTCACAACCAATTGGAAAAAACAGCGTTCACCGCGCCCAGCACGATGATGAACAGCGCGAAGTCGAACAGCGCCGGGTGCCACACCAGCCGGTAAAAGCCGAGGCGCGAGAGCACGTAGCCGAGCGCGCGCGTGAGCGCCAGCGACAGCAGCGCCGCAAGCAGCAATACCGGCACATAAACGCCGTAGAAACTGATTTCGCCGATCATCATCAATCCTTGAATACGGGTGGAACGCGAGAACGCGGCCTCATGCGGCCAGCGGCGCCGGCGCGTTCAGTGGCGCCGGCCGATACGGCGGCGCCTTCGGGAACAGGCCGCGGCGGATGCCGGTCAGCGCGACGATCGCCTCGCGCTGCGCCTGTCCCGGCTGCGCGCCGCAGACATCGCGCAGCGCTTCATCGAGCTGCGCCAGCAAGGGCGCGTCGGCCGGCTTGCCCGGCTGCGCGCGGAAATGCTCGGACAGCGCGCGCAGCAGGCGCCGCAGCGCGCCGTGGTGATGGCGCAGATCGCCTGCCACCCGCTGCAGCTGCACCATGTTCAAACCGATGCGCAGATCCGCCAGCGCATCGACCGCGGACAAATCGTCGTGCGGTCCGGCCGCGGCCAGGCGCGGCGTGAGCATGCCGATGCGGTCGACCATGCGCGCCGACATCGCCGCCGCATCCGGCAAGCGCCGCGCGGTGCCCAGCCGCGCCAGTTCGTCCCAGGCCGCGCGCAACAGGCGGCGCGCGGTGTGCTGTGCGCTGGCCGAGCGCAGCAATCGGGTGAACAGTGCGGCCGCGGAAATGCCGGCCAGCTGCCCGAGCATGCTGTTCAAAAAGGACACCAGGTCCATCGTGCCGGTGTCGTGCATGGACAGCGTGCCGGCGACGCCAAAGGTCATTGCCATCGCGCGCCCGGTGGTGGCGGGCCGGCCGATGAAGATGCCGAGCAGGATGAAGCAGGGCGCAAGCACCAGGATCAGCGTTTCGAAGTTGTGCACCGCCGGCATGATGAACAGCAGGTACACCGCCGAGATCGGCATCGAGGCGATCGTGTACTGCAGGAATTGCTTGATGCTCGGCACCGGGTCGTCCTGCCCGGCGAAGAAGGAGCAGAACACGGCGCACATCATCGCGGCGGCCGAGCCGGCCGGCCAGGCGGTGAGGATCCAGAAGGCGCAGACGCAGACGATGGCGATGAACGCGGCCACCGCCGACAGCAGCGCCATGCCGGGATCGTGGTGCAGCACCCGCGGCGCGGACGGCGCCACCGCGCGCGCCTCGCGCGGCAGCCGGCCCGACAGGCCGGCGTCGATGTGGCGGCGCAGCCGGCGGCATTCCTCGACCTGGTCGATCAGCGCCGACAGCCGCGCGGCGAGATTCACCCGCAGCAGGTCGGCCCAGGAACTGTCGGCGGCGATGCGCGGCCGCAGCGTATCGATCTCGCGGCGTAGCGCTGCGGCTTCGATGTCGCCGCCGGTTCGGTCGGCGCTCGCGTCGCTCCACGCAGTGATGCGACTCTGCAGCGCACGCCAGCGCGGATCTTCCTCACCCAGTTCGCGCAGCGCGCGCAGCCGGTCCTCGATGCCGGACAGGATGGGCACCAGCATCGCCAGCCGGTCCTGCAGCGCGTGGATGGTGTTGCTGGTCCAGCGCAGGTTCGACGTGTCGAAGGGCAGGTGCGTGGTCATCAGGCGAAGTTCCGTGATGTCGCCGGCCAGGCTCCTGCGCTCGCGCGCATCGCTGCCGTTGCCCAGGGCGTCGCGCAGCCAGCGCCGCGCGTCCGTCAGCGCATGGTCCAGCCGTCCCAAGAGCGCCGGTCCGAGGCTGCGCGGCAGGATCAGCGTGTGCACGACGGTGCCGCACAGGATGCCGAGCGTGATTTCCTCGACCCGCGCCAGCGCCACGTCGAATACCGCGCCGGGCGCGGTCACCGAGGGAAAGCCGATCATCGCGGCGGTGTAGCCGGCGAGCATGAAGGTGTAGGCGCGCGGCGTGCGGTCGTGCAGCGAGATGTACAGGCACAGCGCGACCCAGCCGGCCATGGCCAGCGTCAGCAGTTCCGGCGCCTGGGCCAGGCGCGGCACCATCAATACCGTGGCCATCGAGCCGAGGAAGGTACCGGCGACGCGGTACAGCGCCTTGGAACGGACCGCGCCGGTCAGGGGCGTCGACACCACGTAGGCGGTCAGCACCGACCAGAATGGCCGCGGCAGACCGATGGACAGCGCCAGGTACAGCGCAAGCATCGCGCTGGCAAAGGCTTTGACCGAGAAGATGAGCTCGGCGGCGCTGGGTCTTTGCACTGAGTTCACTGCGGAGAGCGGCCGCTGGCGACACTGTTGTCGGCGAGCACGGTCGTTATGTGTTGCAGGATGCGCATGAAGGCATCGATGTCCGCACGCGGCACACCGTCGAACAACTGGCGGCGGAAAGGCAGCAGCGCGGCTTCGAGGCGGTTCGCGGCTTCGCGGCCGCTGTCGGTCAGGTGCAGCGTGCGCGCGCGGCGGTCGTTGGCATCGTCGCGGCGCTCGACCAGGCCGGCGTCGATGAGCTGGTCGATCACCCGCACCAGCGACGATGGCTCCAGGCCGAGGGAATCGGCCAGCGCACCGGGACGCACGCCATCGCCGAGCCGGCCGATCATCACCACCGGCCAGCCGGTCGCCTGGGACAGGCTGAAATCTGCGGCGAGCCGGTCCGCAGCCGATTTGTAGGCGCGCGACACCGAAGTCAGGCCCATCGTCAGCTGCATCAGCGTGTGGTCGAACTCATCCATGGCAAGCATAATTAGTTTTCATGCGAAATATTAGCATGAAAAGCTAATTCCAGTTTTCACCACTCCGCCGCGCTGTTTTGTGAGCTGATGCCACGAGTGCGCAGTGCCTCGGGCATTTATTCGATGAATGCTCGCTTACAGCGAGCTCAGCAGGTTTTGCAGCGACGCGATGTCCACCGGCTTGGTCAGATGATGGTCGAAGCCGCTTTCCTGGGTGCGGCGCCTGTCCTCGTCCTGGCCCCAACCGGTCAGCGCCACAAGCCGCGTGGAGTTGAACTGCGGCTGGCTGCGCACGCGCCGCGCAACTTCGTGGCCATCCATGCCCGGCATGCCGATATCGAGCAGCACCACGTCCGGATGAAACTGGGGCAGTAAATCCAGCGCGGCCTGTCCGCCGTTGACGACGCGGACTTCGCTGTTGCCCATGAACTCGAGCAGCATGGCCAGGGTATCTGCAGCATCCTGGTTATCGTCGACCACCAGAATTTTCTGCTTCGCACGTTGGCCCGCGCTGCCAGCGCCGCCGTTTTCGGTGGCTTGCGGTGCGCCGCTGCGCATGGCGCTGAAGCTGTCTGCCGCTGTAGTCATTGCATCCATCCTTGCTTCCTGTGGCGGCATTGTTGTGTGAAGCGGGCCGCGGTCGCCGTTGGCCGGCGTGGTTTGCATAACTTCTCCTGAAAATTGCGGTCGGATGCGCCCGCCGGTCCGCTCCAGCATAGACGTTCCCCCTTGTTGCAGGTTCCATGTTCGAACGGTATGACGCACATCGATTGCGGTATGCGCAAGCCGGGTGCACGCAAACCCGAGTCTTTCGTGGCAGCGATCATACGGCTTCGTCGTGCGAGCGGTTTGCGATGATCGAAGCGGGCAACGGGAATCCAATGAATGCGCAGGCTTCTGTTCCGCTCCGGTTCGCATCCACCTTGTACTTTGCGCGGAAACCCGGTCCGCGGATTGTCATTCTGTACAAACAGGCTTTCCCCACTAGAATGCTGCCTTACGCCGTTTTCCGCAGGTTCCTGAAGGAGCAAGACATGCATTTCAAGCACGCCGCACGCTGCGCCACGCTGGTCGCCATGACGCTTTGCGCAGGTCAGGCGCTGGCCGCCGAGCCGATACGCATCGGCGAAATCAATAGCTACAAGGCGCAGGCTGCTTTTCTCGAGCCCTACCGCAAGGGCATGGAACTGGCGCTGGAGCAGATCAATACCGGCGGCGGCGTGCTCGGACGCCAGCTTGAACTGATTTCCCGCGACGACAACGCCAATCCCGGCGATGCGGTGCGCGTGGCCGATGAGCTGCTGTCGCGGGAAAAGGCCGATGTGCTGATGGGTACATTCCTGTCGAATACCGGCCTGGCGGTGACCGATTTCGCCAGGCAGCGCAAGACCTTCTTCCTGGCCGCCGAGCCACTGTCCGACAAGATCGTCTGGCAAGACGGCAACCATTACACCTATCGCCTGCGGCCGTCGACCTACATGCAGGTGGCGATGCTGGTGCCCGAGGCGGCGAAGTTGAAGAAGAAGCGCTGGGCGCTGGTGTATCCGAACTATGAATACGGCCAATCGGCGGTCGCGACCTTCAAGAAGCTGTTGAAGCAGCAGCAGCCGGACGTGGAATTCGTGGCCGAGCAGGCGCCGGCGCTGGGTAAGGTCGATGCCGGCGCGGTGACCCAGGCGCTTGCCGATGCGAAGCCGGATGCGATCTTCAATGCGCTGTTCGCCGGCGACCTGGCCAAGTTCGTTCGTGAAGGTCAGACGCGTGAGTTGTTCCGCAACCGGCCGGTGGTGAGCCTGTTGTCCGGAGAACCCGAGTATCTCGATCCGCTGAAGGAAGAAGCGCCGGTTGGCTGGATCGTCACCGGCTATCCATGGCAAACGATACAGACGCCGGAACACGGGGCATTTCTTGCCGCCTACCAGAAGAAATTCGGCACTTATCCGCGCATGGGTTCGGTAGTCGGCTATTCCGCGGTGATGTCTTTGGCTGCGGGTATCAGGAAGGCCAACGCCACCGATAGCGAAAAACTGGCGCAGGCCTTCAGCGGCCTGCAAGTCGACATGCCGTTCGGCCGCATCACCTATCGTCCGCAAGATCATCAATCCACCATGGGCGCGTTTGTCGGCACGCTGGCGGTCAAGGATGGCAAAGGCGTGATGGAAAACGCCAGCTATCGCGACGGCGCCAAATTCCAGCCGTCCGATGCTGAAGTCAAGGCACTGCGCGGCAACAAGTAATCCTTTCCGGCCAGCCGGTTCCCGTGTGAACGGTTGGACCGGCAAGTTGCAGACGCCATGACCCTGTCGAATTTCCTCGTCCAGTTGTTGAACGGCCTGGCCGGCGCTTCGTCGCTGTTCCTGGTGGCGGCCGGGCTGTCGCTGATCTTCGGCATCAGCCGTATCGTCAATTTCGCGCACGGCTCGCTGTACATGCTCGGCCTATACATTGCCTACAGCTTCACCGAGCGCTTCGGCGCGAGCGCTGCCGGCTGGTGGTGTGGCGTGCTGGCGGCCGCGCTTGTCACTGGCGCGCTTGGTGCGGCGATCGAAATTCTGCTGCTGCGCCGCATTTATCGCGCGCCGGAACTGTTCCAGCTACTCGCCACCTTCGCACTGGTACTGGTGATCAAGGATGCGACGCTGGCCACCTGGGGCGCGGAAGATCTGCTCGGCCGACGCGCGCCCGGCCTGGCTGGTGCGGTAGCCGTCGCCGGCCAGCATTTTCCGCAATACAAGCTGCTGCTGATCGCGGTCGGTCCACTGGTGCTGGCGGCGTTATGGCTGCTGCTCACCAGAAGCCGCTGGGGCACGCTGGTGCGCGCCGCGACCCAGGATCGGGAAATGGTCGGCGCGCTCGGCGTCAACAGTGCCTGGCTCTTCACCGGCGTGTTCGCGCTCGGCGCCTTTCTGGCCGGCCTGGGCGGCGCGATGGCGCTGCCGAACGAGCCGGCGAACCTGGATTTGGACCTGCAAACCATCGGTGACGCGTTCGTGGTGGTTGTCGTCGGTGGCCTCGGCAGCCTGCCGGGCGCCTACCTGGCGGCGCTTTTGATCGGCATCGCCAAGGCAATGTGTGCGGCGATCGGCACGGTGGAGATGTTCGGCGTTGCAATCTCCTTTTCCAAACTGACCCTGGTGGTGGAATTCCTGATCATGGCCATCGTGCTGATCCTGCGGCCCTGGGGCTTGCTTGGCCGGCCGCAAGTGCCGGTCCGCATCGCCGAAGCCGAATTGCCGCTGCGTCCAGCCGGGCGGCGCCAGCGCTTCGTCGCCGGCATCCTGTTCGCCTTGCTACTCGCACTGCCGATCTTCGCGCAGCAGTCGCCGTATGCGCTGACCCTGGGCATCGACATCCTGATCGCGGTGCTGTTCGCGGCCAGCCTGCATTTCCTGATGGGCCCGGCCGGCATGCATTCCTTTGGCCATGCCGCCTATTTCGGCCTCGGCGCCTATGGCGCGGCGTTGTTCTTCAAGGCGCTGGCGCTGCCAATGGCATGGTCGCTGGCCGCGGCGCCCTTGGTTGCCGGCCTGGGCGCGGCCGTTTTTGGCTGGTTCTGCGTGCGATTGTCGGGCGTGTACCTGGCGATGCTGACCTTGGCCTTTGCCCAGATCGTGTGGTCGGTCGTTTATCAGACCGATGCACTGACCGGCGGCAGCAATGGCATCGTCGGCATCTGGCCGCCGGACTGGCTTGCCGACAAGCGCGCCTATTTTCTGCTGACGCTGCTGGTGTGCGGCGGCTGCGTGCTGCTGCTGCGGCGCATCCTGTTTTCGCCGTTCGGTTTTGCGTTGCGTGCCGGGCGCGACGCGCCGCTGCGCGCCGACGCCATTGGCATCGATGTTCGGCGCATACAGTGGCTGGGCTTCATCATTGCCGGCCTGTTCTGCGGCGTGGCCGGCGCCTTGTTCGCCTTCGCCAAGGGCAGCATTTCACCGGAAACGATTTCGGTCGGACGTTCGGTCGATGGTCTCGTGATGGTGCTGCTCGGCGGCGTGCATACCTTGTCCGGGCCAATTGTCGGCGGCGCAGTCTATACCTGGCTCGCGGACTGGCTGGCGCGGGAAACCGATTACTGGCGCGGCGCGCTCGGCATCACCATCCTGACGCTGGTGCTGGCTTTCCCGCAGGGCATCGTCGGCACTCTCAGACGGCGCTTTTCGGGAGACGGCGTATGACAACGCCGCTGCTTGAAGTCCGCAATCTGCGCAAACGCTATGGCGGCGTGGATGCAGTGGCCGACGTCTCCTTCGACCTCGCGGCCGGCGAAATGCTGGCGCTGATCGGCCCGAACGGCGCCGGCAAGACCACCTGCTTCAACATGCTGTCCGGCCAGCTGCGTCCGGATGCCGGCTCGGTGCGTCTGGCTGGACGTGAACTGTCCGGCCTGCCGCCGCGTGCGATCTGGCGGCTTGGTGTCGGCCGCACTTTTCAGATCGCGGAAACCTTCGGATCCATGACCGCACTCGAGAATGTGCAGATGGCTTTGCTGTCGCGCGAACAGCGGCTCTTTTCCCTGTGGCGGCGCGCAGCGGCGCAGTTTTCTGACGAGGCGGCGCAATTGCTGGACGCCGTCGGCATGGCGGCGCAGCGCGACCGTCCGTGCGCGGTGCTCGCTTATGGCGATGTGAAACGGGTGGAGCTGGCGATTGCGCTTGCCAACCGCCCGCGTCTGCTGCTGATGGACGAGCCGACCGCCGGCATGGGCATGGGGGAACGGCATGCGCTGATGGCGCTGGTGCGCGATCTGGCGCGCGAACGTCAGCTCGGCGTGCTGTTCACCGAGCACAGCATGGATGTGGTGTTCGGCTATGCCGGCCGCATCCTGGTGCTGGCGCGCGGCCGGCTGATTGCACAGGGCGATCCGGAGAGCGTGAGGAAGGATGCTCAGGTGCGCGAAGTGTATTTCGGCAGCAGTGCGGGGCAGCCGGCATGAGCGAGGCCATGCTGAAAGTCGAACGCCTGGAAGCCTGGTACGGCCGGGCCCAGGTGCTGTTCGGTATCGATCTCGAGGTGCGGCGTGGCGAGGTGGTGGCGCTGATGGGCCGCAACGGCGCCGGCAAGTCGACCACGATGAAAGCGATCATGGGCCTGCTCGAGCGGCGACGCGGCGCGGTGCGCTTTCTCGGTCACGACATCGCGCGCCTGCCCAGTCACCGCATCGCCCGGCTCGGCCTCGGTTTTGTGCCTGAAGACAGGCGCATCTTCGGCGATCTGAGCGTGATGGAAAACCTGGACATCGGCCGGCAGCCGCCCCGCCCCGGCTTGCCGGCCTGGACGCCGGAACGGCTGTTCCAATTGTTTCCGAACCTGGGAACGATGCCCGACCGGCCTGGCGCGCGCATGAGTGGCGGCGAGCAGCAGATGCTGACGGTAGCGCGCACGCTGATGGGCAATCCGCTGCTGGTGATGCTGGACGAGCCGTCCGAGGGCGTGGCGCCGGTCATCGTCGATCAAATGGCCGAGGCGATCATCGAATTGAAGCGCGCTGGCGTGGCCATCCTTCTGTCCGAGCAGAATCTGCATTTCGCCCGGCGCGTCAGTGATCGTGCCTATGTGCTGGAAAAGGGTCAGATCCGTTTCGCCGGCGGCATGGACGAGCTGCAAGCCGATCCGGAAGTGCGCGCCGCTTACCTGGAATGGTGAATCGCGCAAGCGGCGGTATTGCAAAAACTTTACACTCCTGTCTTCTTCACCACCAACCGACCAACACCATGATCCACGAATTGCGTGTCTACCACTGCGCGCCCGGCCGCCTGCCGGCGCTGAACGCCCGCTTCCAGAACATCACCCTGAAATTCTTTGAAAAATACGGCATCAAGCCGGTCGGCTTCTGGACCACGCTGGTAGGCAACAGCAATCAGACGCTGACCTACCTGCTGGAATGGGAGAGCCTGGCCGAGCGCGAGCAGAAATGGGGCGCGTTCCAGCAGGACCAGGAATGGATTGCCAAGCGCGCGGAGACGGAAGCGCAGGCGATCATCGTTGAGCGCATTGAGAACAGCTTTCTGATGCCGACGGGGTATTCGGCGTTGCGCTGAGAGGCGTGGATGGAAAAACTCCGCCCGCGGGCGGAGTTTGAATGGGACAGCGCGGCTTGGCCTTAGCGATGCGTCATCACCCACCACAACGTATTGGTGTTGGTTGATGGCGTGGAGTGGTCTTTCAGCACGTCGGCCACTACGCCATCGTTGCGCGACGAGCCGGGATGCGTGCGCTGATCGGTGTTTTGCTTGTATGTCTCCTGGTCCGACGCAAGCCGATCCACGATGCTTGTGTACCGCTGATACGCGCCATTCGCGTCATTAAGGGCATTGGCCGCTACCAGCAACTGCCTCCAGCTGTAGATGATGCGTAATTGTCCGGCACAGACGGCGCCCGGGTTCACGTCTGGCGGCGGCGGCTTGGCAGGATCTGCTGAGGCGAGGTAACAATCCGCGTTTACGCTCGGGGGCGTGGCAATGATGCGGGCGAACAGGTCGCTATTCTTGGCTTCCTCCGCAAGCAGCGTTTGCGCATGTGCCTTTGCCCAATCCCTTGATATCACGAAATCCGAGATCGGGCTGATCGGCAGCAGATTGATGCCGATCCGGTTTCTCAGCATCGGTCCGAAGAACACGTTGGACTCCGCATTATTGTCACGGAAGATGTTCATTACCGGCTCGGTGCTGGGGCGTATCGTCAGCGATGAGCTGCCATTCGGCGTTTTCACCGCCAGTCCAGGCACTTCCGGATAATCAAGGTTCGCCAGGCTGTTCACATAAGGCGTTCCGGGCGTGAGCTGATAGAAGGCTTGTGCGGTGCGGATTTCGGCGGCGGTCATGATGGCAGCCAGCCACTGAAAGTTCTCAAATGTTGTCCGGTCCTTATCTGTCTTTGCGCGCTCACTATTCAGCGCGCCCCAGGCAACAAGTGCATAGTTGGAATTGATCGATTCACTGGACGACTCGGTATTGCCACCGTTCGTGTTCGGGCCGGCATCGGCAATGTTCTGCAGCCTGAACCAGTTAAAGGTACGCGCGATCGGAAAATGTTTGTCCTCCAGGCTGGGATTGGCGATATCGCGTACCAGCAAGTTGACCTTTTCCCGATGGTTGTTTTCCTCCAGCCATTCGGGAGCATGACTACCGAGCACCGCCGCCGCGTAGATGTAATAGCCATAGTGGAACATGTGGTCGACATACTCCCGGTTCGTGTAGTCCTTCATGCGGTCCAGCAAGCCCAGCGTGGTGATCAGGCCGCCATTGGTCGTGTCATAGA
Organism: Noviherbaspirillum pedocola; assembly: GCF_016632335.1. Taxonomy (GTDB): domain Bacteria; phylum Pseudomonadota; class Gammaproteobacteria; order Burkholderiales; family Burkholderiaceae_D; genus Noviherbaspirillum_A; species Noviherbaspirillum_A pedocola. Next base: position 205,448 of record NZ_JAEPBG010000010.1, on the reverse strand, counting down.
CGAAGGTATCGTCGACGGTGTTGACGTTCGGGATGACTGGCGCGCCGGCGGGATTGACGCCATCCAGCCACAGGTTCAGCGAGCGTTTCAGATAGGCGATCAGATCGGCGCGCTGCTGGTCGGTCGATAGTCCCTGCGACTGCAGGTAGTCCGCAATCAGCAGCAGGCGCGACACATTGTGCAGGTACTTGCCGCAAATGTAGGAATCCGCGTTGCAGGTAGCGAGGAAATCGGCGGTGTACAGCTTGGTGTCGTCCTGCAGCGACTTCAGCAGGCGCTGCCGCTCCTCGTCCGACTTGACGTCCCCCATGCCCATCCAGAACTGCTTTGCGCTTGCGCCATTGCGCAGGATGTCGGGTATCGTCAGCACCTGCGTCCATGTCTTGCCAGCCACGGCGCTCATCGAGCCGAAATTGGAGCGATACGTCAAGCCGGCAACTTTCGTGGCATTGCGCAGCGAGGGAATATGGGTGGCATCAAAGCCCATCATCAGCAGGCTATCGTCACTCGGGGTCTGACCGTCCATGGTGCGCGTCGCCCAGCGGTATTTAACCAGACCGGTCGCACTACCCTCCATTTGGAGAAAGATCTCGGACGAAATCGGGAAGGTGTTCGCATATTTGTCCAGAATTGCGCGCCGGTCGCGGAAAGACTGCACATTGGAAATCTCGCTGATTGGGGCAGTCCAGGTTTCCTTCTGCACATCGTCCACGAATGCAGTGCGGATCACGCCATTGAAATCCTCTCTTGCGACATAGGAGCGAGACGGCATATCCCACTGGAGCGTGATCGGGCTCGATGAATAGACAACGAGTTCCTTGTAACTGTTGAGCTGGTTGACGCTCTTGTTGTCATTCACGCCAGGCGGCGTACGGCCGCGATCGGGCAACCAGTAGAGGAGGCGGAACTTGGTGCCGGTCAGCTCAGGCGTGTTGCGAACGGTGTCGTTTTCGACGAAGGTTTGCAGCGGTTCTTCTCCAACCGCCACGGCTACGATGCTGTTGTCACTTTCCTGTTGCGTATAGTCGAACTTTCCCGGAATCGGCAAACCGGTTTCATTCTTCGCAGAACGCGGCAGGCTGCCCTGGCCGACTTGCACGACGGGACGCAAGCCCGCGTACATCACGGTGACATAGGGCGAACCCTGGGCAGCGATGACACGCAGGTATTTGTTGCCCGCCGGATTGGACCAGCTGGTGGTAACGGTCAATTCGTCAAAAGCATCGATCTTGCGGGACAGGCGGCCTTCGGCGGGCTGCACATAGCTCAGGCGCATGTCTTGCGCTGAATTGGGCGCCAGCTCATAAGTGAGCGTATCGGCCCGGTAGGGATTGCTGAAGTTGTAGACATCCGCATTCGGATCGGCGCCATACGCGATGTAGCGTCTGGTCGGGAAGCTGACGGCCACCATTCCCAATCTGTCGTCCAGATTCAGCTTGTTTGGAAACGGGAAGATGCTGGCCTGGTTGATATCGAAGCCCTGGTTACGCGGATCGTTTGCGGAAACTTGCGGGTTGAACTGAAAAAAGGCATCGAGGTTGTACGGACTTTGATAGAAGAAGCCTTTCGACCATTTTCCGGTCGGAAGTCGGTCGCGTACGCCATCCGGCAAGGCAACGAGCTTGAGTGCAGCAATGTCTCCGGGATTCCATGGATTGGCAACGGAGCGTTGCTGCCCAAGGATGCTGCGCGGATCGACGCTTGAAATCGGATTGATCGTGCCGCCGCTGCCGCCGGTCGCCGTTGCAAGCTGAGGTGATGGCGTGAAAATCTCACCGCCAACTTCCGCCTGTCCCGCAAGTATCGGGGTCGGTGGCGGCAAGGTCGCTTTGGCAGAAGCGCTATTGTTATCTGCTTCGCCACCTCCCGAGCAAGCCGCCAACAACCCTATCAGGCTGCCTGCGACGAGGATTGAAACTGTGCTTTTCATGCAGTCCTCCGGTTTGGATCCCGGACGCAAAAAAAGCGCACCAGTGCGCTCTTTTACCGGGTGAGACTGCTATGTACCAACCTACCAACCCCGGGTCCCCGCGGCAATGATGCTGAAGCGGCAGAAGGCTTATTCGCCGCTTGCCTGATATTCAGCCGCTGCCTTGGCTGATCCCAGCGCCTTGTTATAGGTGTCGAACGGATCTTCGTAACTTTCCACCGTGCCGTCTTCGTCGATGAAGTGGGTGATCCAGCCGCGGCCGATGTCTTCGAGAATGATGTCGCCGGGGAGACCCTGCGTGGCGACCGTGTCACCTGGTTCCAGGGTGACGATGCGCACGCTGTGATGTGTGATTACGCTGGCCATAAATTCAAGCCTCCACCAGCGAAGAAGGAAGGGAATGTCGCCGCATGATCTTTTCTCGCCTGTTTGAACAGACGGCAGTATAGCCGCGGCTCAGTAATGAAACCGGCGCCGGCAGGACGAAAAGCCTGTCGGCGCCGCTTGCGGGCCTATGTACGCGGAAAGGACCGTTGGACTGTGCGAGATCAGCTGTTGGCCTGCGCCTTGTTCTCGGCCGCTGGCTGCGCCGTTGCGGGCTTCGGTTTGCCTTGCGCATCGCTGAGGCGATATTTGGTACGACGATCGCCCATCAGATCGCGCAGCTCACGTACCGACAGGGAGCTCACCTCATGCATGCGGATCAGCATCGAAGCGCCTACCGGCAAGCGGCGATGGCGGATCTTGCTGATGACCGGCGGAGCCACCTCGAGTGCGCGGGACAGTGCCGCATCATTTTTCAGATTCAGGCGCTCGATCAGCATGTCGAGCAGGTGGTTGGGATTATAGGATTCTTGGGTAACGAGATTTTCGGACGCCATGGCAATTCACTTTCAATATCGGGTTAAGAATGGGTGCGCTGTACCGTACAAAAGACATTCTCGGGCGCACATAATTTCCATCTCGCTAAGATTTATTTGATTAAAAACAAAGAATATTGCGAAATAGTCAACTGATGCCGAACTGGCCATATCGATGACTTTCGCGATCTTGGTCCAAATCGATGGAATCCCCCTGCCCTTACTATCATTTGCCAGTCGTATCACCGGTAGTTAGTTGCCAAGATTGTCAATTGGCACAATGTTAAATTACTGCAAATTGCCATAGGAAACAATTCTCCTTCCAAAGCAACTCTTGATGCAGCGCAATCGAATCGGTCTTTACTGGAAAGTCCTTATCGTAAATCGCACTGATATCGCGGCCGATCATGCTCACTGTTTCGGTTCAGACCAATAATCGCCGTGCATTCGACAGCAGGACATTCTCACCAAGCGATAACCGGAGCAGCCATGTGCGGAAGGATCACCCAGCACCGCCAGCCGCAGGCCTATGCGGAAGTCCTTGACATACCTCTGCGGCAAGCCAACAGCGCCGCAGCGCGCCACCCCTCCTACAACACGCCTCCCGGCAGCACGCCGTGGTTCATCCATGCATTTGAAGACGATGGGCCGATGTTCGATACCTTGCACTGGGGGTACCGACCCAGCTGGGCGGCGGAAAAGGGCATGGCGATGGCAATCAACGCGCGCATAGAGAAAGCGGCGACCGGACGCTATTTCCGGCACATGTGGCAGCGCGGTCGTGTACTGGTGCCTGCTGACGGCTGGTATGAATGGACCGGGGAAGCGGGGAACAAGGATCCCTGGTACATCCGCAGGAGCGACGATGCGCCGATGTTCCTTGCCGCCATTACCAACTTTCGCCCCGACCGGGAGGATTGTGAAGGATGTGGGTTGGTGATTGTTACCGCGCCGGCCGAAGCCGGCATGGTCGACGTCCACGATCGCCGGCCGCTGGTGCTCGCGCCGGAAGATGCGCGCTTGTGGATGGATCCGCACATGCCGGCCGAGGGCGCCGAGCAGTTGGCACGGTCGATGGCGCTGCCAGCGGAGGCGTTCACCTGGTATCGGGTAAGCCGTGACGTGAACCGGGTCGGCAGCAGCCGGCCGCAAATGATTGCGCCGCTCGACGAGTGACATCGCGCGCCGGGGCGCCACCGACCCGGACAGCACTACCCGCGAGCGCATCCGACAATCCAGTGGCTTACCCGCCACGGCAGGCAATGCGCAAGCAGCGCTTTTCGCGCCATGGCGCAAATGCGACGGGTGGCTTGCAAGTTTTGCGCGCTCGGCATGGCGCCCGGGCGGGACCGGTGCATCTGTAGCCTGAAATCGCGCCGAAGGCAATACAACTTCCCGGAAGAAGGACCGGCAAACTCGGAGCAAGCCAGCGCTGTCCCTGCAGCCGATGTCCTGAGCGCTGTTCCCGGTACGCGTGACATCGACTGCAAGGGCAATGGGCAGGCATCGATCTGGCAGGAGCTTTCGTTCTGCGAGCTTATAAAATGAACAATAGTTTGATTATCGGCACTTAGAAGGCTCGTTGTGCTCGCGTCAAATTCCCGAGGAGGAACCCATGTCGACCGTGTGCGGCTGCCCTCATGGGTTCGCAGGCAAGAGGCCACAGCGGCCGCACTATTGCAGCTATATCCAGGTACAGCACCTGCTAGCAACCTTTCCGCCCTTTCTCGCCACGACTGACGATCGCCTCCTGTACTCCTTTTATGCCTCCAGCGTATTGTGGCTGCGTCTGCTGCGGGCAGACCTCAGGGCGATCGACCATGCCGCTCGAGACCTTCCTGCGTTGCGCTGTGTCGCACTCGCCAGCAAGCACCTGCGGCGCGGGCTGGCGGTCGGCAACGTGCTGGCCATGCAGGCCAGGCTCATCAATACCTGCCTCGTCAACCGGCGCGCCTCGCTTTCCTTCAGACTGGAAGCGCACGGTCTGGCCATTCCTCTCTTGCATGAGGCCTCCATGGCACTGAGAGCGGTGCGCGCCGGGCTGCATGCAGACCGACGCTATTCGGCAGCCGAATCCGAAACCCTGACCGGGATCCTGGCCCTGCTCGAAGACTGCTACCAGGACTACCTTCGGCACACACGCAGGTTGAGTCAGAGGATCACCGCGCCCGGCGGCGATCAAGGCCTGCATCCCATGCATGCCTTGATCGATCATCGCACCTTGATGCACGCTGCCGACATCACGCTGCAGCGGCATCATCCGCAGGCGCTCAACGAAAGCCGTTCCACGCACGACGAACTGTGCTTCATTACTGCGCACCAGGCCTTCGAGCTATGGTTCCCGAGCGTGCTCGCCTGCGTCGACGATGCGATGGCCGATATGCTGCGCGAGGCACCGGACATTGCCGCCGCCGAAGCAGGCGTGCGACGCGTCGCAGCGTTCTACCAGCTCTTCGGAGACATGATCCGGATACCGCAGACGATGTCGGCGGCGGACTACCTGGCTTTCCGCAGCCAGCTCGAGGGCGGCAGCGGCTTGGAGAGCGTGGGCTTCCGGATGCTCGAAATCACCATCGGCCAGCGCGATCCCATCCTGCTGCGCAATCTGGAAAAGATGCATCTGCTGACCGACGAGCTCTCAGCCAGACTGTCCCGTCCCTCGCTTTCAGACGCGTACCTGCACCTGCTGCTGCGCGCTGGCCTGCTGCGGGATCCGACAGACCTCGAACAGGCGGCCAGCAGCATCGCGGCGCTTCTGCGTCCAACCGGTGCACCGAATCCGCATGCCGCGCTCATCGCGCTGGGAGAGTCTCTCATCGAACTGGAGCAGGAACTGGATAGCTGGCGTCATCACCACCTGTCGATGGTGGATCGCATGATCGGATACCGCAAAAGCCTGGGCGTGGCTGGCAATGATCCGCTTCCGCTGAAGGCCGGTACATCGCCGGCATCGAACGGCAAACTGGATGGCCGGCCTTATCTGCTGCGCACCTTTGCGTATCAGCGCATATTTTCCTACCTGTGGGAAGCCCGCAGCCTCGTGCGCGAGGAAGACATGCGGCCTTGGCTCGGCATGCCCGCCTCGGCCAGCGCGCCTGGAGATGTGCCGGCCTCGTCATGCGAAGGTCCCGGCCTACCCGTCACGCATGGGGGAACCGTGCCGGCAATCCCGGAGGCGAGCCATGTCGCCGCGAAGTAAGAGCATGGCCGGACTGACCGTTGCCGTAGTCTCGGGCGGCTGGTCGCACGAAGCCAATTACGCCGATCCAGCATGCGTCGTCGCCGCCGTCGACGCGCTTGGCTTGCGGGCCGTGCACCTGGATTACCGCTCGCCCACCTTCCTGTCGGAAGTCGCCGACCCCGCCATCGACGTGGTGTTCCCGCAGACGCTGGGAGCATGGGGCGAGGATGGCACGCTGCAAGGCTTGCTCGATTACCTGGGTCGTCCCTACGTCGGCGCCGGCCCGCTCGCCAGCGCGCTGTGCTGTAACAAATTCGCCTGTTCGAACTATGTGCGCGGGCTGCCGGGCAGCGACGGCCATGCGCTGCCGCTGGCGGTCGACAGCATCGTGGTCAGCAGGCAGTCTCCGCATGAATTCGACATGCTGGCGCAGCGCCTCGGCATACCGTTTGTCTTCAAACCGCTGTCCTCGGGCGCGTCGTTCGGCTTGCATGTGATTGCCAGCGCGGCGCAATACGCAGCCTGCCGCGACAGCATGCTGCTCGAGTACGACTACATGCTGGCCGAAAGTTTTGTGCGCGGAGAGGAATGCAGCATCGGGCTGCTGCAGATGGATTCCCGACTCGTCGCGCTGCCGCCTCTCCTGGTGCGCAGCAATGGGGACGGCAGCGTGTTCAGTGTCGATGAAAAAATGCGCCATGCGGGTAAAGCCCGTCCCGTACCGCACGACCTTGCGGCGCGCCTCGGCCGCGCAGCGCAGGGGGTGGGAGAGGCGCTAGGCCTGTGCGGCATGGCCCGGCTCGACCTGATGCTCGACAGCGCGGGGCGCATGCATCTCATTGAAATCAACACGCTTCCCGGCCTATTACCGCAGCGGTGCCTGTATCCGGAAATGTGTCGCACCGCCGGCATCAGTTACACGCAGATGATCGAATATGCCATTGCAAGCGCCTTCGCTCCCAAGCCGATGCAAATGCGCAAGCTGGACACCCCGCCTGCGGCTCCGCCCGGCCTGCACGCGTGCGACAGCATCGATGCCGGACATGGGCCAATCACAGCAAGCGCCCAATGATGGAGCATGCCATGCTGCGTTCGCTGTTTCCCCAGTTGGAGCACTCCACGTATCTCAACAGCTGCTCATGCGGCGCGTTGGCGCAGCCGGTCATCGACGCGGTGCAGCACTATCTGCAGCTATGGAAATGTCACGGCGGCCGCGCTTGGTATGCCGACGGCGGCTGGCTTGAAGCGCTGGACTCGGCGCGCGCTCACATTGCCGCCCTGCTTGGCGCCAGTCCACATGAAATCGCGCTCGCGCCGAATGTTTCCACCGCGCTGGCGGCGCTCGCGTCGTGCATGGACTATGCCGCGCGACCGCGCGTGCTGACGACGAGCCTGGACTTCCCGACGCTCGCGCATCAATGGCTGGCCAAAGCAAGTGCCGGCGCGCACTGCGACATACTGCCCAGTCCCGATGGCTGCACGGTGCCGGTAGAGGCATTCGCCGCCGTCGTCGACAAACGCACCGCGCTGATTGCCACCGCGCGGGTCTATTTCACGACCGGTGCCATACAGGATATCGTCGCGCTGGCGCGGCTTGCGCATGACGCCGGCGCGCTGCTGCTCGTGGATGATTACCAGGGGACGGGCCAGGTGCCGCTGGACGTCAAGGAAGCGAACATCGACATGCTCGTAGGCGGAACGCAGAAATGGCTGCTGGGCGGCCCGGGTCTTTCCTTCCTGTACGTGCACGAGCGCCTGCATGCGCGTCTGCATCCCAGCGTGGTGGGCTGGTTCGGACATGCGCACCAGCTGGATTTCCTGCTGCAGCCCTGGGAACCGCGTGGCGACGCCCGTCGTTTCGAACTCGGAACGCCCGCCCTGCCAGCGGTCTATGCCGCCAATGCCGGCATGGAACTGGTGCGCAAGACCGGTGTGGATGCGATTCGTCGGCGCGTGAAGTGGCTGACCGAGACGCTGGTTTCCGGCCTGACCGAGGCCGGCTTCCAATTGACGATGGCAACGGATCCCGAAAAGCGCGCCGGCATCGTGATGTTGGAATGTCCGGATGCCCAGGCCTGGGTCGTGGAACTGGCGCGACAGTCGATCATCGTCGATGCCCGGCCGGGACACCTCCGCATTGCGCCTCATTTCTACAACGACATGGACGATATCGAGCGGGTGCTAAAGGCGCTGAAGGAGCTGGAATGGAGGAACGCGGCCGGCATCGCCTCTTCCAGCGCATGACGCGGTTCTTGCCCGGATCGAGGCGGTCGATCTGGTATCTCACTGTTCGGCTGCCAACTGCCGCGCATCCTCATCGACCCGCACCCGCGGCAGGCATTCGGGATAGTGAAGATGGATGTAAGCGATCAAGCCCTCCCGCACCTTGCAGCGCAAATCGAAGCAGCGTGCGGCGTCCTGCGCGCTGACCAGCACGCGCAGCTGCATCGCCCGCTCGTTGGCATCCAGGACCTGGACGATGCACAGGCGGCCATCCCATTCTTCCGCACCCTGGCAGATGCGGGTGGATTCGGCACGCAATGGATCTACGGGCAGCCGGTAATCGACCCAAATCGTCACCGTACCCAGCAGTTCGGAACTTGTTCGCGTCCAGTTCTGGAACGGATGCTCGATGAACCATTGCAGTGGAACCACCATGCGACGCTGGTCCCAGATGCGCACCACCACATAAGTGCCGGTAATTTCCTCGATCTGGCCCCATTCGTTCTCGACAATTACCACGTCGTCCAGTCGGATCGGCTGGCTCAATGCCAGTTGCAGTCCCGCCAGCAGATTGCCGAGCACCGGCTTGGCGGCGAAACCGACGATCAGTCCAGCCACGCCCGCGGAAGCCAGCAAACTGGTGCCGATCTGCCTCAGCAGCGGCAGCGTCATCAGCGCCATGCCCGTGCCGATCAGGATGATGAGCACGTTCATCGAACGTGCCAGCACCTTGGTCTGGGTATGGATGCGGCGCGCGCCAAGGTTATCAATCGTGGTGGTGGGATTGAGTTCAACGATCGTATCGCTGATCGATTTGACGCAACGGGTCGCCAGCCAGGTCAGTGTCGCGATGGAGCACAGGGCGGTCAGATGCATCAGCAGCGGTGAGATGCGCAAGACCGGCTCGCCGTTGCGCAACACGATCTGCAGCAGCAGGAAGAACGCGGCGGTGCGGCCCGCGCTCCTGCCGTAACGCAGAAAGCGGCGCGAAAACGGAAAAGGTCGGGCCAGGCGCTGCAATATCGGCAGGGCGACACGGTCGCACACGGCGACGATCAGCAGCACCGCAACGATCTGCAGTATCAGCTCCAGCCAAGGATGGTGATCCAGATCGCTGAGCCACCATGGCGGATTCACCATCAGATTATCAATCCATCTCGACAGATATTCGGTCATCAAACTCCCTGAAACCTTTCGCCAGCACTGCGCCAGGCGTTACCGAACCGGAAAGCCTAACCAGGAACGAAGCGAGTTTCAGTACGTTGGCGCACCCAGTCTGAAGGCATCTCATAGCTTCCCGTTTTTACGAAGAAATGATTCGCAAGTCTTCGATTTTTTATGTCGTAACAAGCTATTACCATGCCTGCACTGTGGCGGAAACGTCCGCCCTGATGATTTTTACCGACCTTCATCCAGACAGGAGAGAAAGATGAAACGCATGCTCATCGCAGCGCTCATTGTGCTGACCGCCGCCGGCGCCGGCTTGCAGGATGCGCAAGCCAAGCGCCTTGGCGGTGGCGGATCCTACGGCAAGCAATCGCAGCAAGTGCAGCGTTCAGCGCCGATGCAATCTACCCCCGCGCAGACGCCAGCGCCGTCGCAAGCGGCGAACGCTACGCGTGGCGCCACACCGGCCACCGTGCCGCCGCGTCCCTCCAGCCCCTGGAAGAGCATGCTGGGCGGCGCGCTGCTCGGACTCGGCCTGGGGGCGCTGCTGTCCCACCTCGGTATCGGCGGCGCGCTGGCCAGCATGATCAGCACCGTGCTGATGATTGCTTTGCTCGCTTTCGCTGGTCTGTTCATCTACCGCATGCTCAAGCGCAAACCGGACACGCAAGCGCCGAAATACGCCGGTGCCCCCGGTTGGCAACCGGCCAACGACACGCCGATGGCGCGCACGCCGGAAATCGGTTCGGGACTTGGTGGAGCGCTGCCGGCCACATCAGCGCCGACCTACGGTTCGACGGCATCGGTGGAAGCGCCGTGGGGCGTGCCGGCGGATTTCGACAGCGCTGCCTTCCTGCGCAATGCCAAGTCGTATTTCATTCGACTGCAGGCCGCTTGGGACCGGGCCGATCTGGATGACATCCGCGAATTCACCACGCCGGAGATGTATGCGGAAATCCGTATGCAGATCACCGAGCGCGGTGCGACGCAGAACCATACTGATGTGGTCTCGCTCGACGGGCAGCTGCTCGGCATAGAAACGACGGACGGCCGTTATCTGGCGAGCGTGAAATTCAGCGGCATGATCCGCGAAGAGCGCGGCGCTGAAGCCCAGCCGTTTGCCGAAGTCTGGAATCTGTCCAAGCCGGTAGCCGGTGATGGTGGCTGGACACTGGCCGGTATCCAGCAGCTCAGCTGACGCTGCAAGCCTTGCAAATCCTGACCGCGCACGGGTAACCGTGCGCGGTTTTTTTGTGGGCCGTCCCCATTTGGGGTACAGTCCCGTCCAATTTTGTCAATTTCGCATCCATGCATCCCGCCTCAAACCGACCCAGTCCTGTTGTCCTGGCTTCCTACATCCTGTCGGGCTCGGCATTGTTGCTGATGCTTGCCAAGGGCCTGCTTGCGGCGCTGTTTTCCGGTTTGCTGGTCTATGCGCTGGTGCATCTGATGGCGCCGGTGCTCGGGCGCCGCATCAGCGGGCAGCGTGCACGGATGATTGCCGTGGCCCTGCTGTCTACCCTGATCGTCGCGATCCTGAGCGGCGCGATCTGGTGGGTCGTGGATTTCTTTACTTCGGATCCGAGCCGCCTGTCGCGCATGCTGGAAAAGCTGGCCGACATCATCGAAAGTTCACGCGCCCAGCTTCCCGCGTGGCTGCGCGCCCATGTGCCGACCGGCGTCGATGCGCTGCGGGAAATGCTGACGCACTGGATACGTGAGCATGCGATGGAAGCCCGCGTGGTTGGCGAAGTGGCCGGCCGCATCATTGCGCATGTGCTCATCGGCATGGTCATCGGCGCCATGGCCGCGTTGTACGACACGACCGAGCCGAAAAATTACAAGCCGCTGGCGGCCGCCCTGCATGCGCGGGTCGTGACACTGGCCTATGCGTTCAGGCAGATCGTGTTCGCGCAGGTGCGCATCGCGGCGCTGAATGCGCTTTTTACCGGCATCTTCCTGCTGATCGTGCTGCCGCTGGCCGGCATACATCTGCCGCTGGTGAAAACCATGATCACGGTGACCTTTGTCGCCGGCCTGCTGCCGGTGGTCGGCAACCTGATTTCCAATACGGTGCTGGTCGTGGTCGGCCTGTCGCATTCACTGCATACCGCGATTGCGGCGCTGCTGTTCCTGGTCGCCATCCACAAGCTCGAATATTTTCTGAACGCGAAGATCATCGGCGGGCATATCAATGCGCGCGCCTGGGAACTGCTGTCGGCGATGCTGGTGCTGGAAGCGGTGTTCGGCATACCGGGCGTCATTGCCGCGCCGGTGTTCTACGCGTATCTGAAGATGGAGTTGAGCAACCGCGGCCTGGTTTGATAACGCCTGGCGCAAGGCCAGACCGCGGCAGTCGGCCGGCATTGCGCCGGCCGGGGTTCAGGGCATCGGCGTCGGGTCGCCCAGCGTGGCTACGCTGGTGATCGCATAAGCCTTGTCGCGGATCTGCCGCAATGGCGTCTCGATCGAATACTTCGGCAGATCATCTGCATTGTCGTCCACGTTGACGGCGCGCTCGGCGATCTCCCAGTCGACGCTGATTGCCTCCTGCGGGATTGCCTTGCCCTCGGGCACTGCCAGATAGGAAAACTTGCCGCCGCTCTCGGGGCGCTTGTAGATGTCCAGCCGCATGATCAATCCTTTCAGTGGTTGAGGTCAGGATTGGACTTGCCGCGGCGCGGAAGGTTGCGCCGCTGCAGCGTCCCGGGCGAACGGGTTCTACGAATGCGGCCGCCGCTTGCGCATGCGCATGTTGAGCATTTCCACCGCGAGCGAGAACGCCATCGCCGTATAAATATAGCCTTTGGGCAGGTGATAGCCAAAAGCTTCGCCGATGAGCGCTACGCCGATCACGACGAGGAACGCCAGCGCCAGCATCTTGATGGTCGGGTTGCGCGACACGAAGCGTCCGATCGGCCCGGCGAACAGCATCATCAATCCCACCGAGGCGATGACCGCGCCTATCATGACTTCCACATCCTGGGCCATGCCGATGGCAGTGATGATGGAATCCAGCGAAAACACGATATCGATCACCATGATCTGCAGGATCACTGCTGCCAGTCCACTCTTCACCGCCTTGGCCGCGGACATTTCTTCTTCCTCGGTGCCTTCGATGGATTGATGAATTTCGCCGACGCTCTTCCACAGCAGAAACAGGCCGCCGCCCAGCAGCACCAGGTCCCGGCCCGAGAAGCCGTGGCCAAGGAACGAAAGGAGCGGCTTGGTCATGCCGACGATCCAGGCCAGCATCAATAGCAGCCCGATGCGCATGAACATCGCGGCAAACAGGCCGAGCCGGCGCGTGGATTCACGGCGTTGCGCGGGCAGCTTGTCGACCAGGATGGAAATGAAAATGATGTTATCGATGCCCAGTACCAGCTCGAGTGCAGTGAGCGTGGTGAGCGCAATCCAGGTGTGGGGGTCGACAAGCAGGTCGAGCATGAACTTCTCCGCATAAAAAACAGGCGCCGCCTGGAAAGGCGGCGCCCGACAGGCAGTTTTGGAATTATTCCCTGCTGCTGGCGAAGCCGAGCAAGTGCAACAGGCTGGTGAACAGGTTGAACAGCGATATGAAGAGCGACAGCGTCGCCATCACATAGTTCGTCTCGCCGCCGCGCACGATGTTATTGGTTTCGAACAGAATCATGCCGGACATCAGCAGCACAAACAGCGCCGACACCGCGAGCGACAAGGCCGGCATCTGCAGGAAGATCGCCGCCAGGCCCGCGAGGAAGGCGACCAGGATGCCGACCGTCAGAAAGCTGCCCATGAAGCTGAAATCCCGCTTGGAAAACAGCGCCACGGCGGACAGCGACAGGAAGATTGCGGCAGTGCCGCCCAGCGCGCTCATCACGACTTGTGCGCCATTCGGCATGCGCAGATACATGCTGATGATCGGGCCGAGGGTATAGCCCATGAAGCCGGTCAACGCGAACAGGAAGGCGACGCCCCGACTACTGTTGCGGTTGGCGGTGACGAGATAGAGCAGGCCGAAGTAGCCGAGCATCGTTAAAAGCAGGCCCGGATAGGGCAATCCCAGCGACGCGGTGACGCCAGCGCTGACTGCCGCAAAACCCAGGCACAGCGAGAGCAGCAGATAGGTATTGCGCAGCACCCGGTGCGACGCACTGTCGATGACAGTGGTGGCGCCGCGAGCGCGCAGGGAGGTGGTGCGATCGTTCATGAGGTAACTCCCGTGGTGTGTTGAAAACCGTGTTCCCGAAAGCGGAACCGGCATATCAGTAACCGGGGCATGATATTGCGCTTCCCATCCCGCAAAAAGCGAAGATAATAAGACTTTTGTTTCGCAAAAATCAGAGAATGCAGAATGCCGCCCTCAACTACCGTCATCTTTATTATTTCTGGGTCGTGGCCAAGGAAGGCAGCATCACCCGCGCCGCCGAACGCCTGGATGTCGCAATACAGACCATCAGCGCGCAGCTGAGCCTGCTCGAGCAATCCCTGGGCAAGTCGCTGCTCGCGCCGCAGGGGCGCCGACTGGTGCTGACCGAGGCGGGCCGCCTGGCATTGGGCTATGCCGACCAGATCTTCCTGCTCGGCGAACAATTGATGGATGCGCTGGCCAATACCGACCTCGAGCGGACGATGCGGCTGACGGTCGGCATTTCGGATTCGCTGCCAAAACTGATTTCCTCGCGCCTGCTGGAAGCGGCGCTGGGCCTGAACGAGCGGGTGAAGCTGGTCTGCTACGAGGACAAGTTCGAATCGCTGCTTGGCGACCTGTCGGTGCACAAGCTCGACGTGGTGCTGACCGATCGCCCGGTGCCTTCCGGGACGACGTTGCGGGTTTTCAGCCATTTGCTGGGCGAAAGCGAAATTTCGCTGTTCGGCCTGCCGCAGCTGGCACAACGCTACCAGGCGGATTTTCCCGCCAGCCTGAATGGCGCGCCGCTGCTGCTGCCCACGCGCAACAATGCGATACGCGGCCGCATTGACCACTGGCTCGAAAGCCATGACATCCGCGCCGACATCGTCGGCGAGTTCGACGACAACGCGCTGCTGAACACCTTCGGCCGCAATGGCCTGGGTCTGTTCCCTGCGCCATCTGCGCTGGAAACCGATGTGCGCAACCAGTTCGACGCAGTGCCGGTGGGCGCGCTGTCGCCGGTGAAGGAACAGTTCTATGCGATTTCCAACGAGCGCAAGATCAAGCACCCGGCGGTGGATGCGATCCTCGGCGCGATCCACGGCAAGGTGTTCCAGCCGCAGAAACCGGCCGAGCCGGGCTGAGCCGGCAAAGTATTGCGCGGCTCAGCGGCTCAGTCGCCCAGCGCATGCATCAGCATCGGCACCTGCGACGGCAGATCGCGCGCCAGGTAGCCGAGCGGGCCGCTGGCTTCGGCAAGACGGTCGCCGGCGCGCGCATGCAGCGCTACACCCCAGGCCGCAGCCTGCTCGAGCGGCGCGCCGCGCGCGGTCAAGCCGCCGATGATGCCGGCCAGCGCATCGCCGGAGCCCGAAACCGCCAGCCCGATGCTGCCGCCCTCGTGTCGCCAAAGCCGGCCGTCGGGCGCGGCAACGTGCGTGATCGGACCTTTCAGCGCCACGGTCGCGCGCCATTGCGCCGCCATGCGCCGGGCGATGGCGGCCGCATCGGCTGCCACATCGCCCTTGGCTATGCCGGTCAGGTGCGCCATTTCGCCGGCATGCGGCGTCAGCAGCGCCTGCACGCCGCCCGGGATGCCGGGGTTTTCCTGTGCATTGCAGATGGCGCCCATCGCCGCCGCGTCGAGGATGATGCGCATGTCCTCCTTCATCATGCTCAAGAGCCGCGATGCCAATTCGCAGGTCGCCGGCTCATCCAACATGCCCGGTCCAATCAGAATCGCATCCAGTTTCGCCAGCATCGATTCCAGCGCGGTCAGCGCGCCCGGAGCAATGCCGCCGGCCGCGGTTTCTTCCAGCGCGATGACCCGGGACTCGGGTATGGCCAGCGCCACCAGCGGTGCGATGCTTCGGGTCGTGGCGATCGACACCTTGCCCGCGCCGGCGCGCAGCGCGGCATTGCCGGCAATGATTGCCGCGCCCGGCATCTGCGCCGAGCCGGCGACGATCAGCAGCCGGCCGCGCTCTTCCTTGTCGCCGGACTCATCCGGCATCGGCAGCGGCCAGTCGCGCAGGCTGTTGTCATCGATGATTACGGGTTGCTGCATAAGCTCCTCGGGTTGCTCAGGATTTCGGCGCGACCTGCGCATCCGGCTCGCTGGTCACCGGCGCGCCGGCTTCTTCCAGCGGCACTACGAAATTGACCAGGTTCAGCGCCAGCTTGCCGCGTCGGCCCAGCAGGGGATCGAATTCATAGGAAGTGATCGAGCAGTTCGGCACGTCGCCCATGCGATCGACATCCAGAATGGTTTGCTCGTCCATGCGCTCGAGCAGATAGCGAAAACAGTTGACGATGACCTGGTGCGCCACCACCAGCACGTTCTCGCCGCGATGCTCACGAATAATGGTGTCGAGCACGCTGCGCAGACGCAGGATCACGTCGCACCAGCTTTCACCGCCCGGCGGACGGAAGTAGAACTTGCCGACATGCGCGCGCTGCTCGCTCAGCTCGGGGAATTTCTGCATGATGCCGTGCCGGGTCAGGCGATCGAGGATGCCGAATTCCTTCTCGCGCAGGCGTTCGTCGACATGAAGCGAGACATCCTCCGGGTCGCTCACGCCCAGCTCGAGGATGCTCTGCGCGGTCATGCGTGCGCGGGTGTACGGCGACACCAGGATCACCGTCGGCTTTTCTTCTTCAGGCAGCGCGCCGAACCATTGTCCGACCGCACGTGCCTGGCGTTCGCCCAGCGCCGACAAGGGCACATCGACATCGCGATCGGCAATATCGATCAGCGGCGCGCCGGCCGCCTCCGCCGCGTCGCGCGCGACATTGCCCGCGCTTTGTCCATGGCGCAGGATCCACAGGCGCTGTGGCCACTTCTGATCCGCTTTCGTATCCGTGTCAGGCATATCCACTTTCCTTTCGCTATCGGGCAGACCGTGCGCCAGACGCAAAGTTTCGGTTCACTTCTTCGCCATGGCGCGCTGCACAGGTAACAAAAACCGATGTCAATTGCTCATGATTTCCTACAGTGCATTGAGTGCCTGTCCGATATGGGCTCGGCTGCGCCGTGGTTAAGCTGTTTCACATGGACATAAATTTCTTATGTCGCTTTTTAAAACACAGGAGGGAAACATGAACTTCATCATCTGGATCGTTGTAGGCGGTGTGATCGGTTGGCTGGCCAGCATGGTTATGCGCACCGATGCGCAGCAGGGTCTTTTCCTGAACATCGTTGTTGGTATTGTCGGCGCCTTCCTGGGTGGCTGGCTGCTCGCTCCGCTGTTCGGTACCGGAACCATCAATCAAAATGACTTCAGCCTGTCCTCGATGTTTGTTTCCTTCCTGGGTGCTGTCGTCCTGCTGATGATCGTGAATCTGTTCCGTCGCGGTTCGGTACGCTAAGTACGGAAAACATCTTTACCGCACCCCAATGCACAGGACCTGACTCTCTTGCGGGAGGTCAGGTCTTTTTCTTTCTCCGTAGTCATAGCCAAGCATCAAGGAGCCCATCATGACCGCTGCCAAGAAGGCTGCACCCTCGTCCAAGACCAAGAAGTCGGAACACGATGCAATCGCCATCCTGATCGACGACCACAAGCGTGTGCGGAAAATGTTCAAGCAGTTCGAGAAAATGAAGGAAGACGGCAAACCGGAAGAAAAGCAAGCGCTGGCCCAGCAGATCTGCGAGGAATTGAAGCTGCACACCGAGGTTGAGGAACAGATTTTCTATCCGGCGGTGCGCAAGGCTATCAAGGAACAGGACATGCTCGATGAAGCCGAGGTCGAGCATGCGAGCGCAAAGGATCTAATTGCCCTGATCGAAGACGGCGACCCGAAGGATGCGATGTGGTCGGCACGCGTCTCGGTGCTTGGCGAATATGTCGAGCATCACGTGACGGAAGAGGAAGAGGAAATGTTCCCGAAGGCAAAAAAGGCCAAGCTCGACATGGAAAGCCTGGGTGAGCAAATCGAGGGAATGAAAATGTCGCGCCAGGGCGCAGCTGACGGCGCCTCGCTGCAGACGGGCGCGGGTGGTGCGCATACCGGCAATGTCACCAAGCACTGAACTCTGATTCCGATCGCGTTGGGATGGCTGACATTCCGCGCGATTCTTCTCGGCATCATTGCCGTGGCGCAGCGGGCTTTCCGCGACGTTTACGGAAATGGAGTACGATGTGCGCCTTTGCGGCGCCCCCTTTCGGCGCCGCGCTCTTTTGCAAACGTCGTTGGCCGCACGGCCGGGAAGAATTCAATGTCAGACGAACACTTTACCGAGAAGGACTGGCGTCGCCTGCTGGTCAGCCTCGGCGAGGATCCGGACCGCAAGGGTCTGATCGATACCCCATCACGCGTGGCGAAAGCCTGGAAACACTGGACCTCGGGCTATGACCAGGATCCGGCGGAATTGTTGAAGGCCTTCGAAGACGGCGCCGAGCAGTACAACGAGCTGATCGTTGTGCGCAATATTCCGGTGTACAGCCACTGCGAACATCACCTCGCTCCCTTTTTCGGCAAGGCTGTGATCGGCTATGTGCCGAACGGCAAGATCGTTGGCTTGTCCAAGCTGACGCGTCTTACCGACTGCTTCGCCAAGCGCTTGCAGGTGCAGGAGCGCCTGACCAGCCAGATCGCCAATGCGCTGATGACGCACCTGGAACCGAAAGCGGTCGGCGTGGTGCTGCGCTGCCGCCACATGTGCATGGAAAGCCGCGGCATTCGTTCGCCAGGCGAGGAAACCGTCACATCGTCCATGCTCGGCGAATTGCAGCCTAACCTGGCAATGCGTACCGAGTTCCTGGCGCTCGCCCGGGAAGACTGATTCGTCAGTGAACAAGGCGGCCGTTCTGGCCGCCTTTCGTACAAAATGCAACACTGTTTTTCTTGCAGCGCGACAAGCTTTTCCACTTGCTTGTGCATGCTCGGGTAAACTCGGGGCTTTTGGAAACATTTCCTCTCTTTCCGAAAACCTCAGCCTCTCACGACTCACCATGACCGCCCGCCGCGCTTTCCTGAAGAAAAGCCTGTTCCTTACCGCCGCCGGCCTGTTCGCCGACACCGCCTTGCCGACTTCCGCCCTCGCGCTGGAGCCGCCGCCGGATATCTTCGACGCCGAAGTTCTCGATCTCGATTTCTGGGTGAAGCCCCGGGTGCTCGAAGTCATTCGCCCCGCCAGCGGCGAGCGCGCAAAAATCCTGTACTGGAAAGATGGCGAAGTCATCGACTCCGCCTACCAGGAACTGTGCCACCTGCTGCGCGACGTCAACGGCGGCAACAAGATGATCGCCATCGACCCGAAGCTGCTGGAAACGCTGTGGGGCACACAGGCTTTCGTCGCCCGTTACGGCATCTCGACGCCGCTGGAAATCCTGTCGGGATACCGCACTCCCGAATCGAATCAGCGCCTGCGCGAACAGGGCGTGCCGGCGGCGCGCAAATCGCTGCACATGGACGGCCGCGCCGCCGACATCCGGATTCCGCATCTCGATTCCAATGTGCTCGGCGGGCTGGTGCGCAGTTTCCAGCGCGGCGGCGTCGGCTTCTATTACCGCAATGACGCGCGCGGCGGCTGGATTCATGCCGATACCGGGCTGCAGCGCACCTGGAAAGGCTGAGCGCCTTCCTTACTCGCTGCGCCGCGCGAAACGGCTATTGATGACCACGTCCGAGTCGGGGCAGGCCACGCAAGGCAGGATGCAGCCTTCGCGCTTTTCATCAGCGGACAGGCCGGGCCACTCGATCGTGTAATGCACCTGCCCGCTTTCCATCAGGCACAGGCAGGCGCGGCAGGTGCCGTTGCGGCAGGAGCTGGGCAGGATCACGCCGGCGGCCAGCGCCGACGCCAGCAACGGCCGTCCGGCATCGGCTTCGAATTGCCAGCCGTGCGGCCGCACTGTCACCGTGAACTTGCGCCCCTCGCTCATTGCGTGCCGTCCCCGCCTTGCCGACCGAGCCAATCCAGCATGCCGCGTCCGGCATGCCTGCCGCTGGCCATGCTGGCCGTGAGCAGGTAGCCTCCGGTCGGCGCTTCCCAGTCCAACATTTCGCCGGCGCAGAACACACCGGGCAGGCGGTGCAGCATCAGGTCATCGTTCAGGCTGTCGAAGCGCACGCCGCCGGCGCTGCTGATCGCTTCATCGATAGGGCGCGGCGCATCCAGGCGCAGCGGCAGCGACTTGATTGCCGCGGCCAGCGTCGGCATGTCGCCATGCTGCTCGCGCGTCAGCACTTCGCGCAGCAGCCCGGCCTTCACGCCAGCAATGCCGCTACGGCTTTGCAAATGGCTGGAGAGCGAGCGCGAACCGCGCGGATGCGTCAGTTCCGCCGTCAGGCGGGTGGCGTCCCTGCCGGGCGCAAGATCCAGAGTCAGCGTGGCGCTGCCTTCAGCGGCAATGGCATCGCGCAGCGGCGCCGACAGCGCATAGATCAGGCTGCCTTCCACACCTTGCTCGGTCACCACGAACTCGCCCTGGCGCTCGACGACGCCGGTCGACGTGTTGCACCTCGCGATGACCGCCTTTACCGGATGGCCGGCAAAGCGCTCGCGGAAATGCGCGCTCCACGCCACGTCGAAGCCGCAGTTGGCCGGTACCAGCGGCGCGACATCCACGCCGGCCGCTTCCAGCCACGGCACCCACGCGCCATCCGAGCCAAGCCGCTTCCAGCTTGCGCCTCCCAGTGCGAGCAGTGTCGCATCGGCCGGCACCTGCACCAGCCCGTCTTCAGTGGCGAAGCGCAGCGGGCCCGCGCCCGGCGCGCCTTCCCATCCCAGCCAGCGATGGCGCATGTGAAAACGCACGCCGCGGCTGCGCAATCGGTGCAGCCAGGCGCGCAACAACGGCGCGGCTTTCATCTCCTTCGGGAAGACCCGGCCGGAACTGCCGACGAAGGTTTCTACGCCGAGGCTCGCGCACCAGGCGCGTAATGCATCGGCATCGAAGCCGTCGATGACGGCAGCCAGTTGTGCCTGTCGCATGCCGAAGCGCTGCAGAAAGGTCGGCTTGGGTTCCGAGTGCGTCAGGTTCAGTCCGCCGCGGCCAGCCAGCAGAAACTTGCGGCCGACCGAAGGCATTGCATCAAACAGATCGACGCGCACGCCGGCCTCGGCAAGCGCCTCGGCCGCCATCAGGCCGGCCGGACCGCCACCAATGATTGCCGCATGCCGCGCCATCGATGTCATTCCTCCTGCGCCGGCAGGCGAATCATGTATTGACCGGTCTTCTCATCCTTCTGCAGCGTCAGCAACCCGTGCATCTGCGCATCCTCCAGCATCTGCCGGAAGGAACGATAGCCATAGGCGGCTTCATTGAAGCCAGGACGCCTGCGCTTCATCGTCTGCTTCACCATCGAGCCCCACAGCTTGTCTTCCTCGCCGCGTTCCGCGATCAGCGCTTCGATGGTTTCGACGATGAGTTCGAGCGCATCCTGGCGCGGCTCTTCATCGCGCTTGCCCGGCGCGGATTTGGCCACGGCGGGTGTCGCGGCTTGCGTAGCAGATGACGCCGTCACAGCAGGCGTGGCCGCGGCGCCGTTCGCGTTGCCAGCAGCCGGTACGCTCGGCTGCTGCGCGGTCTTGGCCGTGGTCTTGCGCTCACTGCCCTTGCGTCGCGTCTTCTGCTCGCGCACGAGGTCGTCGTAGAAGATGAACTCGTCGCAGTTGGCGGCCAGCAGGTCCGAGGTGGAATCACGCACGCCGATGCCGATCACGTATTTATTGTTTTCGCGCAGCTTCGACACCAGCGGCGAGAAGTCCGAGTCGCCACTGATGATGACGAAGCTGTCAACATGCGACTTGGTGTAGCAGAGGTCGAGCGCATCGACCACCATGCGGATGTCCGCCGAGTTCTTGCCTGATTGGCGCAGATGCGGGATCTCGATCAGCTCGAAGGAAGCTTCATGCATCGGCGCCTTGAAGTCCTTGTAGCGCTCCCAGTCGCAATAGGCCTTCTTCACCACAATGCTGCCCTTCAAGAGCAGCCTTTCCAGC
The DNA here is from genome assembly GCF_016632335.1 of Noviherbaspirillum pedocola. GTDB lineage: Bacteria > Pseudomonadota > Gammaproteobacteria > Burkholderiales > Burkholderiaceae_D > Noviherbaspirillum_A > Noviherbaspirillum_A pedocola. The sequence continues at coordinate 184,025 of NZ_JAEPBG010000010.1, read as the reverse complement.
ACTTTGCGGATATCGAACTGCGCATATCTTGCGTCACGCACGCCGAGCGCGATGTTTTCGAAATCGCAGAACAGCGCCATGTTGAAAATCTCGGGTTGGCCTGACATCAGAGTTCCTGGGGAATGGTAGGGAAAGGGCGCAGTGTAACAGCGCGTTTTGCAAATGAAAAAAGCCTGCGTGCGCAGGCTTTATCAGGCTCGAAATGCTGCCTCAGGCTGCCTGGCGGGCGCCGCGCTTTGGCGCGAGCATCGTCTTGCGGCAGTTGGGCTCGCCGCACAGGCATTGATAGGCGCGCTTGATCGCCGGCGTATGACGGCCTTCCAGCACCAGGCCATAGTCATAGTTCAATTCCTCGCCGCGCTTGATGTCGCGCAGCGCGTAGATGAAGATCCGATTCTTTTCTTCACGGGCTTCGCAGTTCGGCGCGCAGCTGTGGTTGATCCAGCGCAGATCATTGCCGCCGCTGCCGCCATCGATCATCTTGCCGTTCTCCAGCGCAAAGAAGAACGTGTGATAGGGATTCTCCGGATCGAGCCCGGTGCGCTTCTGCGCTTCTCTCTCCGTGATGCGCTCGCCGATGTATTCGGCTATCAGCGAGCCGGCCGCTATCTTGCGCCTGGCGAAGACGCCATTGCCATGGATTTTGGAATGGCGCACCACAATTGATGGAATCGGTTCCTGAGCGTGTTCAACCGCGGTTCTGGATCGGGGCATATGACAATGTATGGGAAAGCCTTGACGGCGGTGGTTGAGAGGATGATGACAACAGGCCCGAATTGTAAGACAAAGTATCAATGGCGATTCCGTTTTCAACGCGGTGTAATCATGAACCTGAGTTCGCGCGTTGAATGCCTGTGTGGCGCGATGCGCATGAAGCTGCAAGCATGTTTGCACCGCGCCGCTGCGGGAATGATGAGCCAAATAAACCTGTATCCATCATGGTCAAAGTCTTCCCCATGTGTTCGGATAATATGCAATCATGAATCCGTGACGTAGCAGCTGTCCTCATGCGAAACCTTATCGAGAACAGCTTGCCAGACCATACCGTTTGCAGGTCATGGGGCGCGAGTGAGAAGAAAAAATTTTTTCATCAGCGCCTTCATGCCATCACAAAAAAGAGCGCGTATTATTAAGTTGCGGTCCAGCAAGCCACATACTGAAAGCGCCGCCAGCTGACAATAGATTCACTTCAAAGGAAGCATGCAAATGAAAATCTTTGAGAACTATGCGGCACGATATGAAAGGACCCGTGAGGAAGAGATGTCGGTCCAGGAATATCTGGACTTGTGCAAACGCGATCGGATGGCATACGCCACGGCGGCCGAAAGAATGTTGCAGGCCATCGGTGAGCCTGAAGTTGTCGATACCCGTTTCGATCCGCGCCTCTCACGCATCTTCGCCAACAAGGTCATCAAGATTTACCCTGCGTTTCGCGAGTTCTATGGGATGGAGGAAGTCATCGAGCAGGTGGTTTCCTATTTCCGCCACGCTGCGCAAGGCCTGGAAGAGCGCAAGCAGATTCTCTATCTGCTGGGTCCGGTGGGCGGCGGCAAGTCTTCCATTGCCGAGAAGCTGAAGTCCCTGATGGAAAGCGTTCCCTTCTATTCGATCAAGGGCTCTCCGGTCAACGAGTCGCCGCTTGGCCTGTTCTCCGAAGCCGAGGACGGCACGATCCTTGAAGAAGACTATGGCATTGCGCGTCGTTATCTGCGCGCCATTCCCAGCCCCTGGGCCGTCAAGCGCCTGCATGAATTCAACGGCGACATCAACCGCTTCCGCGTGGTGCGGCGCTATCCATCGGTGTTGAAGCAGATTGCCGTGGCCAAGACCGAGCCGGGCGATGAGAACAACCAGGACATCTCCTCCCTTGTCGGCAAGGTCGACATCCGCAAGCTCGAGGAATACTCGCAGGACGATCCGGATGCCTACAGCTATTCCGGCGGCCTGTGCCTGGCCAACCAGGGCCTGCTCGAATTCGTCGAGATGTTCAAGGCGCCGATCAAGGTGCTGCATCCGCTGCTGACCGCAACGCAGGAAGGCAACTACAAGGGCACAGAAGGTTTCGGCGCGATTCCCTTCGATGGCGTGGTGCTGGCGCACTCGAATGAATCCGAATGGAAATCCTTCAAGAACAACAAGAACAACGAGGCTTTCCTCGACCGGATCTATATCGTCAAGGTGCCTTATTGCCTGCGTGTATCCGACGAGATCAAGATCTACGACAAACTGATGCGCAATTCCTCGCTGTCGAATGCGCCATGCGCGCCGGGAACGCTGAAGATGATGGCGCAGTTCGCGGTGCTGTCGCGGCTGAAGGAGCCGGAGAACTCGAGCATCTTCAGCAAGATGCTGGTGTACGACGGGGAAAACCTGAAGGACACTGATCCGAAGGCGAAGTCGCGGTCCGAGTATGTCGACTACGCCGGTGTCGATGAAGGCATGAACGGATTGTCGACGCGTTTCGCGTTCAAGATCCTGTCCAAGGTCTTCAACTTCGACAGCACGGAAGTGGCCGCGAACCCGGTGCATCTGCTGTACGTGCTGGAGCAGCAGGTCAGCCGCGAGCAATTCCCGCCCGAGATCGAGCAGAAATACTATTCCTACATCAAGGAATACCTGGCGCAACGTTACGTGGAATTCATCGGCAAGGAAATTCAGACGGCCTATCTGGAAAGCTATTCCGAGTATGGCCAGAACATTTTCGACCGCTACGTCACCTTCGCCGATTTCTGGATCCAGGATCAGGAATTCCGCGATCCGGACACCGGGGAAAGCTTCAATCGCGATGCGTTGAACAGCGAGCTCGAAAAGATCGAAAAGCCGGCTGGCATTTCCAATCCGAAGGATTTCCGGAACGAGATCGTCAACTTCGTGCTGCGCACCCGCGCGCAGAACAATGGCAAGAACCCTGCATGGACGGGCTATGAGAAGTTCCGCACCGTGATCGAGAAGAAGATGTTCTCGAATACCGAGGAACTGCTGCCGGTGATCTCGTTCAATGCAAAAGCAAGCGCCGACGACGCGCACAAGCACAAGGAGTTCGTCGAGCGCATGGTTGCCAAGGGCTACACGCCGAAGCAGGTGCGCCTGCTTTGCGAGTGGTATCTGCGTGTAAGGAAATCGTCCTGACCCGCCTCGGCCCGACGGGCAGGCAGCGATGATCTGGCCCCGGTCTTGCTTGTGTTTTCACAGGCAGGGCCGGGATACCGGTATCAGCGACGGCCGTCGCTTTTCGCCGCCGGTGGGCCGGTGGATGATGCGAAGACGCGGAAGCGACGGTTCCGGGTCCGCAATGCGAGCAGGAGAGTATATTGACTTACCTCATCGATCGGCGTTTGCAGAGCAAGAACAAGTCCGCGGTCAACCGCGAGCGTTTCTTGCGGCGCTACAAAGGGCAAATCAAGCAGGCGGTCGAGCGCGCCATCAAGGGCCGCTCCATTACTGATATTGCAAGCGGCGAAAAGATTTCCATCCCCGCCAGGGATGTGAACGAACCCACGTTTGGCCATGCGCATGGCGGCGTGTGGGAAGCCGTCAATCCGGGCAATGAAGAATATCTGAAGGGCGACCGTATTCCCCGTCCGCGCGGCGGCGGCGGCGGTGGCGGCGGCAAGGCCGGCAACAGCGAAGAGACGAGCCAGGACGACTTCGTCTTCGAGCTCAGCCGCGAAGAATTCATGAACTACTTCTTCGAGGACCTCGAGCTGCCGAACATGGTGAAGAAGCAGCTCGCTTCCACCACGGAATACAAAACCCATCGCGCCGGCTATACCGTGTCCGGCACGCCGGCCAACATCCATGTGCTGCGCTCGCTGCGCGGCGCGCTGGGCCGGCGTATCGCCCTCGGCGGCAAGCACAACAAGCGACTGGCGCGCGCCGAGCAGGAGCTCGAGCAGCTGCTGCTTGTCGTGGACGAAGACGATCCGGCCGTCATCAAGCTCAAGCGCGAGATCGAGCACCTGAAAACGCGCCTGAATGCGATTCCCTTCATCGATCCGTTCGACCTGCGCTACAGCAACCGGGTGAAGACACCCAAGCCATCCAGTCAGGCGGTGATGTTCTGCGTGATGGACGTATCGGGCTCGATGGACGAGCAGCGCAAGGATACGGCCAAGCGCTTCTTCATCCTGCTCTACCTCTTCCTCACCCGCGCCTACGACAAGATCGAGGTGGTGTTCATACGCCATCACACCGCTGCAACCGAAGTCGATGAACACGAGTTCTTCAACTCGCGCGAGTCCGGCGGCACCGTGGTCTCGTCGGCGCTGCATCTGCTGAACCGCATCCTGCAGGAGCGTTATCCAGGCGGCGACTGGAACGTGTATGTCGCCCAAGCCTCCGATGGCGACAACTGGGACAAGGATTCGGTCAACTGCCGGCAATTGCTGATCAGCACCATTCTGCCGGCGGTGCAGTACTACGCGTATGTGGAAATCACCGACGGTGCGCCGCAGAACCTGTGGCACGAATACATGCAGGTCGCCGCGGCCCATCCGCACTTCGCCATGCAGAAGATCGAGTCGCCGGCAGACATCTATCCGGTATTCCGTGAACTGTTCAAGAAGCAGCCGAAATGAATACTGTCACCGATACTCCTCTCCATGAGCGCCGTCTGCCCGAGCAATCGGAATGGACGGTCGAACTGATCGAGCAGGCGCACGAGGAAGTGCGCCGCGTTGCCGAGAATTTCGGGCTCGACACCTATCCCAATCAGCTCGAGATCATCACTGCCGAGCAGATGATGGATGCGTATGCCTCGGTCGGCATGCCGGTCAACTACAACCACTGGTCCTTCGGCAAGCATTTCCTGAGCACCGAGAAAAGCTATCGCCGCGGGCAGATGGGCCTGGCCTACGAGATTGTGATCAATTCCAATCCGTGCATCGCCTATCTGATGGAAGAGAACAGCCTGATGATGCAGACGCTGGTTATCGCGCATGCGGCATACGGGCACAATTCCTTCTTCAAGGGCAATTATCTGTTCCGCACCTGGACCGATGCGGAAGCCATCATCGACTACATGCTGTTCGCCAAGAATTACATCGCCGAATGCGAGCGGCGGCATGGCGTCGAAGAAGTGGAGCTGCTGCTGGATTCCTGCCATGCGCTGCAGAACTATGGCGTGGACCGCTACAAGCGCCCGGCCAAGCTGTCGCTGCAGGAAGAAAACGCCCGTCAGAGCGAGCGCGAAGCCTATCTTCAGAGCCAGGTCAATGACCTCTGGCGCACGCTGCCGCGACGCGAGGAGCAACTGACGGCACAGGAAGGCCCGCATCACCGGCGTTTCCCGGCCGAGCCGCAGGAAAACCTGCTGTACTTCATCGAGAAGTCGGCGCCGCTGCTGGAGCCATGGCAGCGCGAACTCGTGCGTATCACGCGCAAGATCTCGCAATATTTTTACCCGCAGCGCCAGACGCAAGTAATGAATGAGGGCTGGGCCACCTTCTGGCATTACACCATCCTCAATCAGCTGTATGACGAAGGCATTTTGAGCGATGGCTTCATGCTCGAGTTCCTGCAGAGCCATACCAACGTCGTCTACCAACCGCCGATCACGAGCCCGTATTACAGCGGCATCAATCCGTATGCGCTCGGATTTGCGATGATGCGCGACATCCGCCGCATCTGCGAGGAACCTACCGAGGAAGACCGCCAGTGGTTCCCGGACATCGCCGGCAGCGACTGGCGCAAGACCCTGGACTTCGCGATGCGCAACTTCAAGGATGAAAGCTTCATTGCGCAATACCTGTCACCGAAGCTGATTCGCGATTTCCACTTCTTCGCGATTCTCGACGACGACCACGACGACAAGCTGACGATTTCCGCGATCCATGATGAAAGCGGCTATCGCCATGTGCGTCAGCAGCTTGCCGCGCAGTACAACCTGGGCAATCGCGAGCCGAACATCCAGGTATGGTCGGTCAACACCCGCGACGATCGTTCGCTGACGCTGCGCCATACGCAGTTCCAGCGGCGGCCGCTGAATCATCAGAGTGAAGAGGTGCTGAAGCATGTGGCGCGCCTTTGGGGCTTCGACGTCAGGCTGGAAACCGTCGACCCGAAGGGCAAGGTGCTTTCCACCCAGGAGTGCCGCACTGACCGGCGTCATCGCTGATCATTGAGCAGATCAAGTCGCCTGTGTCTCTGTAATTTTTGCCGCTCTGCCGGCACATTCTGCCGGATGCCGAAAGCATCCGGCTTTTCCCTTTGGGCGCGCGTTGTTCCAGCACTGGCATACGGCTTGCCTCAGCAGAGTTTCGTCGCGGGCTGTTCTGGTCCGCATGGACCCTGTCAAAACCCAAAGGAAGAACGATGGATAACAAGGATGTGATTTCCACGCTGAATGATCTGATTGAAACCTGCAAGGATGGCGAGCAGGGCTTTCGCACCTGCGCCGAAGACATCAGCAATGCTTCGATGAAGTCTTTCTTCACCGACCGTGCGCAGCAGTGCGCGCAAGCTGCTGGTGAATTGCAACAGGAAGTGCGCGCGCTCGGCGGCGATCCGGAAAAGTCGAGCAGCGTCTCGGCCACCTTGCATCGGCGCTGGGTCGATATCAAGAGCGCCATCACCGGCAAGGATGATGAATCGATCCTCAACGAATGCGAGCGCGGCGAAGACGTGGCCAAGCGCAGCTATGCCGCTGCGCTCGAGAAGCCGCTGCCGGAAGGCATACGCACGATGGTGGAAAGGCAGTATCAGGGCGTGCTGCGCAACCATGACCAGGTGAAACAGTTGCGCAATCAGGCCCGCGCCACAAAGAGCTAAGGACGGACCCGGGCCTGGCTGGCGCGCAATGCGCCGGCCGGGCTGCGATAAAATGGCGGCCCATCGGCCGCGTCCTTCCGCGGCCGCGCTTCAATACCGGAAATCTGCGCATGCTGCGACTCACCGAAGTACAACTTCCCCTCGATCACCCTGAACATGCACTGAAGGCCGCCATCCTTGAGCGCCTTGGCATACCCGACGATGAACTGCTGAGCTTTTCCGTGTTTCGCCGCGGCTACGATGCGCGCAGGAAAAGCGACATCGTGCTGGTCTACACCATCGATCTCGAAGCGAAGAATGAAGCCGCGCTGCTATCGCGCCATGCGCAGGACCGCAGGCTGCAGATTGCCCCGGACACCGGCTACCACTTCGTCGGGCACGCGCCAGCGAATTTCAATCGGCGTCCGGTGGTCATCGGCATGGGGCCTTGCGGTCTGTTCGCCGGGCTGATCCTGGCGCAGATGGGCTTTCGCCCGATCATCCTTGAGCGTGGCAAGAGCGTGCGCGAGCGGACCAAGGACACTTTCGGCCTGTGGCGCAAGCGGGTGCTGCATCCGGAATCGAATGTGCAATTCGGCGAAGGCGGCGCCGGTACCTTTTCCGATGGCAAGCTGTGGACACAGGTCAAGGACCCGAAGCATTACGGCCGCAAGGTGCTGACTGAATTCGTGAAAGCCGAGGCGCCCGAGGAAATCCTGTATGTCAGCAAGCCGCATATCGGCACCTTCCGGCTGGTGAAGATGGTCGAGCACATGCGCGAGACCATCGAAGAACTCGGCGGCGAGATTCGCTTCGAGACGCGGGTCGAGGATATCGAGATCGACAAACACCAAGTGCGCGCCGTGCACCTGGCTGGCGGCGAGCGCCTGGAAACCGACCATGTCGTGCTCGCCGTGGGCCACAGCGCGCGCGACACTTTCCAGATGCTGTACGAGCGCGGCGTGCATGTCGAAGCCAAGCCGTTCTCGGTGGGTTTTCGCATCGAGCATCCGCAATCCCTGATCGACCGCTGCCGCTTCGGCCCGAATGCCGGCAACCCGGTGCTGGGCGCGGCGGATTACAAGCTGGTGCACCACTGCAGCAATGGCCGCTCGGTCTACAGCTTCTGCATGTGCCCCGGCGGCACCGTGGTGGCGGCCACGTCCGAGCCGAACCGCGTGGTGACCAACGGCATGAGCCAGTACTCGCGCAATGAACGCAATGCGAATGCGGGCATCGTGGTCGGCATCACGCCCGCGGATTATCCGGGCCATCCGCTGGCCGGCATCGATTTCCAGCGCGCGCTCGAATCGAAAGCCTTCGAGCTCGGCGGCGGCGATTACAGCGCGCCGGGCCAACTCGTTGGCGACTTCATTGCGAAGCGTGCCTCCACCGAATTCGGCACTGTGCAGCCCTCGTACAAGCCCGGCGTGCGGCTCGGCGATCTGTCGCCTTCGTTGCCGGACTATGCAATCGACGCGATCCGCGAAGCGCTGCCCGCCTTCGACCGCCAGATCCGCGGCTTCGCGATGCACGACGCGGTGCTGACCGGCGTGGAGACTCGCACCTCGTCGCCGGTGCGCATACGCCGCGATGACAACACGCTGCAGAGCATCAATACGCGCGGCCTGTTTCCCGCCGGCGAAGGCGCCGGTTATGCCGGCGGCATCATGTCGGCCGGCATTGACGGCATCCGCGTGGCCGAGGCGGTGGCCTTGTCGATGCTGCAGTCGGCGGGCTGACTACAGCCATTTCAGGCGTCGGAAGCGCCGATACAGATACAGGCACACGGTGGCCATCACGCCCAGCGCTGCCGGATAGCCGTATTTCCAGTGCAGTTCCGGCATGTGCTCGAAGTTCATGCCCCAGATGCCGGCGAAGGCGGTGGCCACCGCGAAGATCGCGGCCCAGGCCGCCAGGCGCTTGTTGACCTCGCTTTCATCGATGGCGACCATGGCCAGGTTGACCTGGATCGCGGTGCTGATGGTGTCGCGTATGCCGTCGATGGACTGGTTCAGCCGCTGCAGGTGGTCGTAGACATCGCGGAAATATTCATCGGACTTCAGCACCGGCCGTGGCACCCGGCCGCCGTAAAGCTTGCCGGTCGTATCGAGCAGCGGCCCGACGGCGTGCTTCAGGCGCATGGCCTTGCGCTTCAACGAATACAGCCGCTGGATGTTGGAACGCTGCGCACCGACGTTGAAAATGCTTTCCTCGACGGTTTCCAGCTCGGCTTCCAGCACATCGTTGACCGGCAGATAGCGGTCCACCACCGCATCCATCAGCGCATACAGCACGAAGCCCGAGCCTTGGCGCAGCAACTCGGGCTCGCGCTCGCAGCGCGCGCGCACATCCTGGAAGCCCTGGCTGCTGTCGCGCCGCACGGATAGCACGTAATTGCAGCCGACGAAGATCGCCAGCTCGCTGATGTGGATGTCGCCATTGACGAGCTCGGCCGGCCGCAGCACCGCGAACAGCGAATCGCCGTATTCCTCGATCTTGGGCCGCTGATGGCCGACCAGCGCATCTTCGACGGCCAGCGGATGCAGGCAGAATTCCTCGCGCATTTCCTCCAGCTCTTCCTGGGTCGCGTCCTTCATGCCGACCCAGACGAAGCAGTCCGGACGCTCCAGGTATTCACTGATTTCCACCGTCGGGATGTCGGCGAATTTCTCTCCATGTTGATAGACGACGCAGTTGATGATCATCTTGTTCTCTCCCCATGCCTTGCCAGAGCTTAACGCGCCATGGGCGAAAAAAAAGACCGCCGCAGCGGTCTTTTGATCGTGTCTTACGAACGGGGCGTATTACTTCTTCGTGCGCGCCGCCACGTTTTCCGCAGCCTGGGAAAACTGCGATACCGCATTGCTCATGTTCGCGCCCATTGCGTCGGTCGCCTGCTTCGTGGTGCGGGTCAACTGCTCATAGGCGGCATTGGCGTTGGAGATGGAAGCCTTGAGCATCGCGATCGCATTTTCCGAGCCCGGAGGCGCATTCTTGGCGATGTCGTCGATCAGCGCGGTGACCTTGCGCGTGGTCTCGGCGATCTGCGCTTCGGCGGCGCGGGTGAACTCGGCATGTGCGGCGGAAGCGATGCTGGCCAGGTTACGGCTGTAGGCGATGGCGCTTTCGGCGTTGGGTTGCGACTGGGCAGCGCTCAGGCTGAAAAATTCCTGCGGGTCCTTCGCGGCCATCAATTGCTGCGCAGCAGCGGTCGATTTCTCCAGGGTGCTCTTGGCGGCATTCACGTTCAGCTCGACCAGTTGCGCGATGCTGGCGAAAGCCTTGTTGGTCAATTCGGTGACCGCTGCCAGTTGCGTTTCGAAATTGGCCTTGGCGGTGCTGGAAATCTGATCCTGATTCGGGAACATGGAATTTCTCCTGGGAAGATAAGCGGATGGGGGAATGCATTGTGCACTGCAACATGCACATGTTGCTCATTTTAAGGACACGCCCTTGCCTGTCAAGCAAAATTTGTGCGCCGCACCAAATTAATGGAGCTGGAGGGATTATTGCGTCTTGGCCGGCATGCAGGTTTTGCCTGCATCAAGTTTCGACCTGTCTTTGTCACGACCGTTCGCATTTCCGCGCAAGCGCTCGCGCTCGAACAGGTCGCGCGCTGCGGATTCGGGCAATTGCGCCAGCCGCTGCGCGAGCGGTCGGTCGACCTGGAAATGCTGGTAGTCAATCGGCGCATCCCAGTCGCCGCCCCACACGGTGAAGCCGTGCTGCGCGAACAGCGTCACCACGTCTTCTGCCATGCCGGGTCGGCACGGCTTGCCGGGACGGTCGTTGCGCCGGTTCGCAAAGCGCGCGCCTTGCGGCGGACTGTAACGTGCCAGGCCGTCGCGATCGAAGGCGATATACGGGTTCTGCAGCGGATTGATGTCGATCGCCAGGCCATAGGCATGCAGCGACGGCAGTCCGCCGCCCGTGAGCGGCCGGTCGTTGAAGCCAGAGGTATTGTTGTCCGCCATCGATGCGGCATCGTCACCGCGGTAGTGCTCGATGGAGCGCGCCCGCGCCAGGGGGAAGCGGCGCCGGCGCAGCGTGTCGAAGATTTCGCGCACCGGTTGCGCCACCGCGGCCATCACGATGATTTCGCCATCATCATGGACAGCGCCGTCGAAGCCGACATAGGAGAAGCGCACGGCGGCGAGCTGATCGCAGCGCACCGGCGCGCCTGCGCGGATGACACCGGCTGCCTTCAGACGATCGCATGCTGAAGCATCAAGCGCGGCCCGCGCCGGGGCCGCGCAGAAGAGCGCTGACAGCGCGAGCAGCGTCGCCGCAAGACGCAGCATCGGATTGCCTCAGGCTAGTGTCCCGAGTCAGAAATTCGTTGAATAAAAGATGGCGAAAATCGCGCCGATACCGCGTCGAAAATGCTCGCAAGGGAACCCACCCTTGCTGTGCTTTTCTCCTTGTCTCGACACGATTTCGCCACTTTTATTTTTCAACGAATCTCTGACTCAGGACACTAGGCCTTCCTCGCGCAGCGCCGCCTGCACCGCCGGGCGCGAGGCAACACGCTCCATGTAGGCGCCGAGTTCCGGCCAGCGCGACAGGTCGATGGACATCGGCACCGTCCAGCGCAGCACGGTAAACAGATACGCGTCGGCAACGCTGAAGTCGGCGCCCATCAGATACGGCTGGTCTTTCAGGCGCTGCGCCACGACATCGAAACGCCGCGCCAGATTGTCGCGCGCGGTTTGCCGGGTCTGCTCCGGCGTGTCGGGCTTGAACAGCGGGGAGAAGCTCTTGTGCAACTCGGTGCCGATGAAATTGAGCAGCGACATCAATTGATAGCGCGCAATGCTGCCCGCCGGCGGCGCCAGGCGCTTTTCCGGCGCCTGATCCGCGAGGTATTGCACGATGGCTGGACCTTCGGTCAGCACATCGCCGCTGTCGAGCACCAGCGCGGGCACATAGCCATTCGGGCTGACGGCACGATAGTCGGCGCCGGTCTCGGTGATCTTGGTAGCCAGATCCACTTTCTCGCTGTCGAAAGCGAGGCCCGCTTCGTGCAGCACGATGCGCGGGGACAGCGAACAGGCGCCAGCTTTGTAATACAGTTTCATGAGCTTCTTTCTTTTCAAAACGGAAATGCGCGTGGAGGTCGCATGATGCCAGGCAAACCCGCTTCGACGAGCGGCATGGCGTGGCATCCGGGAGCTGCGACATGCTTGCCGCATGCCTATAATGGCCAGCGGCTTTGCATAATAACCAATAGCGGAGACTCATGAACACCACGCACTACAGGCACTGGCCGACCGGCCTGCCGCATCACCTCACCGCCCCGGCCACGAGCCTTTATGTGAATCTCGAGATCTCGGCGCGGCGCTATCCCGACAAGACGGCAATCATCTTCTACGACGCCACGCTCACCTACCGCGAATTCCATGCGCAGGTCGAAGCGCTGGCCGGCTATCTGCAGCAGGAATGCGGCGTTGCGCGCGGCGACCGCGTGCTGCTCAACATGCAGAACAGCCCGCAATTCATCATCAGCTACTACGCCATCCTGCGCGCCGATGCGATGGTGGTGCCGGTCAATCCGATGCTGATGACCGATGAGCTGCGCCACTATGTCGATGACAGCGGCGCGAAGGTCGCGATCGTCTCGCAGGAGATCTTTTCGCGGCTGGCACCATTAGTTGGCAGCACCGGACTTTCGCGCGCCATCGTGGCAGCGTATTCCGATTACCTGCCGCAACACACCGAGCTCACCGTGCCTGACTGGGTACGCGCGCCGCGTGCCGACATCGCTACGCCCGGCGTGGTGAGCTGGAAGGCGGCGATGGACGCCGGCATCGCGCCGCAAGCGCATCTGGCCGGACCGGAAGACTTGGCAGTCATGCCTTACACCTCCGGCACCACCGGCAAGCCCAAGGGCTGCATCCATCTGCATCGCTCGGTAATGTTCTCAACCGTTTCATCGAACGCCTGGTCGGTGGCCTCGGTGCCGGACAGCGTATCGCTCGCGGTATTGCCCTTCTTCCATGTGACCGGCATGCAGGTCAGCATGAACGCGCCGATCTTCAATGGCGGCGCCATCGCCGTGCTGCCGCGCTGGGACCGCGATGTGGCGGGGCAACTGATTACCCGCTACGGCGTCACCGCGTGGACCAGCATCCCGACGATGATGATCGACTTCCTGTCGAATCCGCGCCTGGGCGAATACGACATCTCGAGCCTGCGGCGCGTCTCCGGCGGCGGCGCCGCGATGCCGGCCGCGATCGCGCAGAAGCTGTTCGATCTGACTGGCCTGCAATACATGGAAGGCTACGGCCTGTCCGAGACCATCGCCGCGACGCATACCAATCCACCGCAGATGCTCAAGCAGCAATGCCTGGGCATACCGCTGTTCAACGTCGACTCGCGCGTGGTGGACCCGGCCACGATGGCCACGCTGCCGCCGGGCGAAGTCGGCGAAATCATCATGAACGGCCCGCAGGTGTTCGAGGGCTACTGGCAGGATCCGCAGAAGACCGCCGAAGCCTTCGTCGAAATCGACGGCAAGCGTTTCTTCCGCACCGGCGACCTCGGCTACATGGACGAGGATGGCTTCTTCTTCTTCACCGATCGATTGAAGCGCATGATCAACGCCTCCGGCTTCAAGGTCTGGCCGGCCGAGGTCGAAGCGATGATGTACCAGCATCCGGCGGTGCAGGAATGCTGCATCATCGCTGCGCGCGACGCCTATCGCGGCGAAACGGTGAAGGCGGTGATCGTGAAGAAGCCCGGCGCCGATGCCTCGCCCGAGGATGTCATGCAATGGGCGCACGCGAAGATGGCGGCCTACAAGGTGCCCAAGCAGGTCGAGTTCGTCGACGCGCTGCCGAAGTCGGCCACCGGCAAGGTGATGTGGCGCACGCTGCAGGAAAAGGAAATGGCGAAGTAAAACGCCGGACCACGCAGGGACGTACAATAGGGCGCTTTGCCGCGCCCGTCCCTGCCTGCCATGTCCATCCTGCTGTCCACCCTCAACGCCCGTTACACGCATGCCTCGCTCGGCCTGCGCTATCTGCTTGCCAACATGGGCGAGCTGCAGGCCGTTACCAGCCTGCAGGAATTCGTGATCGGCGCGCGCACTGCGGACCTGGCCGAGAAACTGCTGGTCAACAAGCCGCGCATCATCGGCTTCGGCGTCTACATCTGGAATGTCGAGGAAACCACACGCTTGGTCGCCATGCTCAAGCGCGTCGCGCCGGACGTCGTGATCGTGCTCGGCGGCCCCGAGGTATCACATGAGCATGGCGAGCAGGAGATCGTGCGCCTGGCTGACTACGTCGTCACCGGCTGGGGCGATGTGACCTTCCCGAAGCTGTGCCGCGCGATTCTTCATGGTCCCAAGCCCTTGATGAAAGTGCACGCCGGCGAGCAGCCGCCGCTGTCGGACATTGCGTTGCCGTATGCGCTGTACACCGATGAGGACATCGCGCATCGCACGCTGTATGTCGAAGCCTCACGCGGCTGTCCGTTCAAATGCGAGTTCTGCCTGTCTTCGCTGGACAAGACTGCCTGGCCCTTCGACCTCGATGCCTTCCTGGACGAGCTGGAAACGCTGCATGCGCGTGGCGCGCGGCTGTTCAAGTTTGTCGACCGCACCTTCAACCTGAACGTGAAGACCAGCCTGCGCATCATGGACTTCTTCCTGGACAAGCTCGAAAGGCATCCGGAAGACCCGGTCTATGCGCATTTCGAAGTCGTGCCCGACCATCTGCCCGAGGCGCTGCGCGCGAGCATCCTGCGCTTTCCGCCGGGCACGCTGCAATTCGAGATCGGCATTCAAAGCTTCAATCCGGAAGTGCAGGCGCTGGTGAGCCGGCGCCAGAACAACGACAAGGCCGCCGACAACATCCGCTGGCTGACGCAAGCCTCGCAGGCGCATCTGCATGTGGACCTGATCGCCGGTTTGCCCGGTGAGGACGTGGAAAGCTTTGCGCGTGGCTTCGACAAGCTGGTGGGCCTCGGTCCGCATGAGATCCAGTTCGGCATCCTGAAGCGGCTGCGCGGCACGCCGATCATTCGCCATACGGCAGACTTCGGCATGGTCTACGACCCGCATCCGCCGTATTCGATCCTGGCCAACGACCGCATCGATTTCCCGACGATGCAGCGCCTGGTGCGCTTCGCCCGCTACTGGGACCTGGTGGCTAATTCAGGCCGCTTTGCGAAGACGCTGCCGATGATCCTACGCGATGCGCCGTTCGCTAATTTCATGGCGCTGTCGGACTGGCTGTTTGCGCATACCGATGCGACGCACCGCATCGCGCTGGACCGGCTCGCCGGTCTGGTCGGCAAATGGCTGGTGGAGCAGGGCTGGCCCGAGCCGCAGGTGAGGATGACGCTGGCCGGCGACTATGCCGGAAAGAGCGAGCATCAGCAGCATGCGCAGCCAACGAAGACGAAGGCCGCGCCGCAGCGGCAGGCGCGGCATTTGGCGGTGTAGGCTCGTAGGGTGGGTGTAACCCATGCGGCGTTTCGATCGACATCCGCGTGGGTTACACCCACCCTACAAACCTCCGCGAAACGTCTGTCGAGGTATTTCCGGCACCTCAGGAAGGATCAGCCTCAAACCCGATTGCTGCGCCAGGCCTCGATCAATTGGAGCGCATGCGCGGGAATCTGCTCGCCCGGCATCGCAGCGCGGCGCTCCCAGATCATCAGCGCATAGACTTCCGCAAGCGCATTCACTTCCGGCGACAGCGCGCGTTCCTCGCCGCGCGAAGGCCGCAGCTGTCGCCAGTAATTGATGGCTTGCTCGATGTCGATCAGCGGGATATCCATGGCGATTGAAGTCCGTGTCAGCCGCACAGCAGCAGGCGATTGGCCAGATCGAGCATGAAGTCCGGCCGCAGGTAGGCGGCGAAAGCGAGCGCCAGCGAGGTCGCGATCGCGGTCACCGCCAACGTCTTCTTCACGAGCATCGCCATGTCGTCCTCCATGTTGCAAGTTCAGGCAAGCGCCGGCTGCGCGCGCACGATCGGTTTCTCGTTGATCGGCAGATTCACCAGCGCCGCCACCACGCCGAGCCCGATCGTGATCAGCCATACCGTCGAGTAGCTGCCCTGCAGCGTGTACAGATAGCCGCCGAGCCACACGCCGAGGAAGCTGCCGACCTGGTGCGAGAAGAATACGAAGCCCGACAGCATCGACAGATGACGCACGCCAAAGATCCCGGCGATCACGCCATTGGTCAGCGGCACCGTGGACAGCCACAACAGGCCCATCACCGCGGAAAACACATACACCGAGGTCGCGGACAGCGGCAGCAGTAGGAACAGCGCGATCGCGCCGGCGCGAGCCAGGTAGATCGTCGACAGCAGATAGCGCTTCGGCAGGCGGCCGCCCAGCCTGCCGGCGAGATACGAGCCAAAGATGTTGAACAGGCCAATCAGGGCCAGCGCGGTGACCGCGATCTTCGGATCGGCGAGACCCTTGTCCTTCAGGTAGGCCGGCATGTGCACGCCGATGAACACCAGCTGGAAGCCGCAGACGAAATAGCCGGTGAGCAGCAGCAGGAAGGGGCGATAACGGAAAGCTTCGCCCACCGCTTCCATGATGCTCTGTTGCGGGCCGGCGGCGCGCGCCAGCTTCGGTTCGCGCAGGAACAGCGCCATCGGGATCATGAGCAGCGCCACCACCGCGGCCAGCACCATCAAGGCTCCTTGCCAGCCGGCGGAAGCGATCAGTTGCTGCTCGATGGGCATCATCATGAATTGGCCGAAGGAGCTGGCCGCGCCGGAAATGCCGAAGGCCCAGGACCGTTTCGCTTCCGGCGTGCTGCGGCCAATGATGCCGCTCATGGCGCCGAAAGCGGTGCAGGCCAGCGCGCCGCCGAGCAGCACGCCGGAGCCGACCACGAAAGCCGCGGGCTGCGCCACCAGCGCCATCCACGCCAGCCCGGCCGCATACAGCAGCGCGCCGAAGATAGCCACGCGCATCGTGCCCCAGCGGTCGGCCGCCATGCCCGCGAAGGGACCGAAGGCGCCCCACAGCAGGTTCTGCAGCGCCTGCGCCAGCGAATAGGTTTCACGGGTCCATCCATGGGCCTGGGAGATCGGCTGCAGCCAGAAGCCGAAGCCGTGGCGCACGCCCATGGCGAGGGTGAGGATGACGCCAGTGGCGAGGAGGATGGTTTTCAGGCTGGGGGCCGGGGCATGGTCTTGCATGGCGTTATCGTTATGATTTTCGAATCGAAAGTGTAGCCTACCTGATTTGTCGCCGCAGGCTCGCCTCGCGAGCCCGTCAATACGGCGCCTAACGCCAATGCTCTTCGTCGGCGATGCGGCGTACGAGCTCAGTCATGAATGTGAATTGCGGTACAGGTCCGGACATGTCTTCCGGCGCGAGATTACTCATCAGCACCAGGC
The DNA here is from genome assembly GCF_016632335.1 of Noviherbaspirillum pedocola. Taxonomy (GTDB): domain Bacteria; phylum Pseudomonadota; class Gammaproteobacteria; order Burkholderiales; family Burkholderiaceae_D; genus Noviherbaspirillum_A; species Noviherbaspirillum_A pedocola. Next base: position 166,902 of record NZ_JAEPBG010000010.1, on the reverse strand, counting down.
CATTTCCCCCCTTTTTGCTGCCCAAGAATACGGTTAGATAACCTGAATTGAAGCCGGTGTGTCCAAAGTAGTCGCCGGTGGAGGCATCGTCCGGCTGGTGCTCGAGATACCGGTTCAGGTTCACATCGAAACCAAGCCCCCATGACGAGCGGCAGGCGAATCTTCCTGTTGTACCGGTATCAAAGCATTTCCCATCCTCGGTACGTCCGGACTGGCGCCGCAGCACTGCCCTGGCGATCCCGGGAATCAGCTTGCCGCTGGACTCGCCTTTCAATGCGCGCTGCAGTGCCACCATCAGCTTCGCCAGGTCGGTGGGCGTTGTGGTCAAGCCGCCAGATGCGGCGGTGTTGAATACACGAGGTCCGTAGGCGAGCGGCTGCCCCTGCGCGACGTATGGCGTTGCGATCGCCGCCGCCTGTGCCGGATGCATCGGTTGCGCAAAGCTGCTCTCGTTCATGTCCAGCGGTTGCAATATCAGTTCCGACATGATGTCGGCGAAGTCCTTGCGATACATGGCGGTGAGAAGGGCTTGCAGCACCGTATATCCCGCCGGGGAATAGGACCAAGTTTTTCCCGGCGGCCGGATCACCGAGACTGGCGGCGTATTGGCGGGCGGCAGACCGTCGAGTTCTTCGCGCATGCCTGGAATGGCGTCGACCGGCGCCGGCGGATCGGCGTCGTAGCGATAGCGGTATCCCTTGTAATGAAAGGCACTGGTTCCCGCCGTATGGGATAACAGCATCCGTATGGTGACCGGTTCGGGAAAGGGATTTGGGAGCTGCCACGGGTGAGCCGCATCGTTCTGCAGCAAACCTGCGAAAAGCGGGTTGATTTCCTGGTCCACCGACAGGCCGCGCTCGCGCAAGGCAATCATGATGGCAAGCGCAGTTATCGGCTTGCTGACCGACGCGGCCTGGAATGGCGTTGACGTATCCACTCTGAGCTGCGCTGCTTCGTCGCGCAGACCGAAGCCCCGGGACCATTTGATCCTGTAGTCATGCACGACAGCGACGCTGAGTCCCGGAACGCGCCACTTCTCCATGGCTTTCTCTATGTGTTGAACCAGCTCCGGTGATGGAGCGCGGGCATGAGCGTAGCAGGGCAGCACCTGAAGCAGCAGTAGTGTGCAGAGAATGATCGGCTTCATTAGTGATCCTTCGAAGATACTGTCGGGGTAGTAGAGCTTCACTGAGTGGGACGGAGCGCTGTTCGGTTCAAACGTTCACATTGCAATCTGTTGTCCGAAAACGGCTGTACCCGTCTCGCACACGCGCGTATAACAGCCCGCATGGACACTCTCGCCACGCCATGGGCCGACCTGCCCGATCCCGACAGCTGCTACCGCGCGCTGGCTGCGCGCGACGCCCGCTTTGACGGCTTGTTCTTCACCGGCGTGAAGAGCACAGGCATCTATTGCCGGCCGGTGTGCGGCGTGAAGACGCCGCGCCGCGCTTCCTGCGTATTCTTTGCCAGCGCCGCGGCGGCCGAGGCGGCGGGATTTCGGCCCTGCCTGCGCTGCCGCCCCGAGCTGGCACCCTATGCGCTGCAGCAGAACCTCGCGCATGCGATCTGGCAGCGCATCGCCGCCGGTGCCCTGAACGAGGATGGCGATGGCGAAGGCGGCATGCTCGAGCGGCTTGCGACGGAAATCGGCCTGTCATCGCGCCAGGTGCGGCGCATCCTGCTGGCGCAGTTCGGCGTGACGCCGATCGAGCTGGCGCAGACGCAGCGGCTGCTGTTTGCCAAGAAGCTGCTGCAGGAAACCGATCTGGCGATGCCGGAAGTCGCGTTCTCGGCGGGATTTCGCAGCGTGCGCCGCTTCAATGCGCTCTTTGCCAGTCGCTATCGCATGGCGCCTGGCGAGCTGCGCCGCGCCGCCGGCGACTGCGTTGGAGCCGGCATGCTGACGATGCGCCTGGCCTATCGGCCGCCCTATGCATGGGATGCGATGCTTGTCTATTTCGCGCGACGCGGCATACCGGGCGTGGAAGCGGTGCTGGCCGATGGCAGCTACGCGCGCAGCGTGCGCTTGAACGAGACACAAGGCTGGCTGCGCATCCGTCATCTGCCACAGTCCTGCCAGCTGCAGCTCGATGTCGATCTGGCGCTGGCGCAGGCACTGATGCCGCTGATGGCGCGGGTGCGCGCGCAATTCGATCTCGATGCGAACCCGGCGCAGATCGCCGCGCATCTGGCGCAGGACGCGCTGCTCGTGCCACTCCTGCAGCAATGGCCCGGACTACGTCTGCCCGGCGCCTTCGATGCGTTCGAACTTGCCGTGCGCGCCGTGCTCGGACAGCAGATCAGCGTGGCCGGCGCGACCACGCTCGCGGGCCGGCTGGCGGCACGCTTTGGTCGAAGCGCCGTCACGCCGTTTGGCGAAGTCGGTCTGCATTTCCCGACGCCGGCAGAGTTGGCCGCAGCGCCGGCGGAAGTCATCGCTACGCTCGGCATGCCGGGCTCGCGTGCAAAAACCATATCCGCGCTGGCACGCTTCGCGGCCGAAGGCGGCTTGCGATTTGCGCCTGGCGCCACTCTGGCTCAAGCGGTCGAGCGATTAAAAGGCGTACCGGGCATCGGCGAATGGACGGCGCAATACATCGCGCTGCGCGCCCTGCGTCATCCGGATGCCTTCCCGGCAGGCGACCTGGGATTGCGTCGTGCGACGGGACTGGCTGACGAGCGCGCATTGCTTGCGCGCGCGGCGCTCTGGTCACCATGGCGCGGCTATGCGGCCATGCTGCTGTGGCATGGGCCGCATCCACTTCACGGAGACGCATCATGATCCACTACCGCTTTCATGCAAGTCCGCTGGGTGAACTGCTGCTGGCAGCGAGCGAGCAAGGCTTGTGCGGGCTGTACTTTCCGCAGCATCGGCATTTCGATGGCCCGGCGCTGTGGCAACGCGATGATGCGCATGCGCTGCTGCAGCAGACGGCGCTGCAGCTCGATGAATACTTCAAGGGAGAGAGGCGAGAATTCACGCTGCCGCTGGATCTGCGCGGCACCGCGTTTCAACAGCGGGTATGGCAGCGTCTGATGCAGCTGCCTTATGGCGCGACCTCGAGCTATGCGCTGCATGCGAGCGCGATCGGTTCAGCATCGGCAGCGCGCGCGGTCGGCGCAGCCATCGGGCGTAATCCGATCTGTATCGTCGTTCCCTGCCATCGCGTGCTGAGCAGCGATGGATCGCTGGCCGGATATGCAGGCGGCCTCGAACGCAAGCGTTATCTGCTTGCCTTCGAGGCCGCCAGGCAAATCAGGAAGGCTGCCTGAGAACTTAGCGTCCCATGCCGCCGCCCATGCCCGAGCCGCTGCCCATGCCGGAGCCACCATTCATGCTGCTACCCGGATTGTTCGGATCAACCGGCGCGCCAGCCGTGCCTTTCGAGCCGGGCACGTTGGCGGTGCCGGGCGAGGCGAAGGCGCCGGAAGTCGTCTCCTGCTTGTTGGCGCTCTGCATGCTGCCGGATGAGCTCATGCCCGAGCTCGAGCCCATGCTGCTCGAACGATCCATCGAGCTGCAGGCGCCCAGCGCGACTACGCAGGCAATGGGCAGAATCCATTTGGTCATTGTCATGTGAATCTCCTTGATTCAATTGTCGGGAACAGCCGCCCTGCATGATCGCGGGCATTCGTTTCGCTGCATTCGATAGACGGGTTCGACAAGATCGGAGTTCCGCCTCGGCGCGCAGTGGATGCGAGGCCGTTGAGCGTAGTCAATTGAACAATTGCTTATGCATGCGCATGCAGGATAAGCGCGACGCTCCAGGAAAAATGCCCGCAGACTGCGGGCATTGTGAAGAAGGGGAGCGACTCGGGTACGCCGGTCACGCGGCCTTTCTGACTGCGGCGCGCTTGGTTGCGACCTTCTTCGCCGCGACCTTCTTTGCTGCGACTTTCTTCGCCGGCGCCTTGGCTGCAGGCTTCAGCGTGGCTTCGCTGGCCTCGTTCGCGCCTTCGCCAGCACCGGCCTTCGCGCCAGGCTTGCCCTTGCGTTCCTCGAACTCGAAGCTGATCTTGCCATCCTTGCCGCGCACCAGGAATGCCTTGAACGGACGGCGCGTGCGCTGCGACACGAAGCCCGGCAGCAGATCGGTGCGGCCTTCGTTGAGCAGCTTGGTCATCTGCTGGGGCAGGATCTCCTGCTGCAGGATGATGCGGCCGCTGCGGAAGTCGCAGGTCTTGGGCTTGGCCACCGCATGTTCGCAGACATAGGCCAGGCCCATCTCATACACGCCTGAGCCGCATTTCGGGCATGGGCCAAGCGCAGTCTGGCCGCTGAAGTCCACGCCTTCGCCGTCTTCGGCTTCCTCTTCGTTCTGACCGAAGTCGAATTCGAGCTTGTAGTTGTTGTTGTCCTCGTCGCGCACGATGTTGAGGATGGCGGCGAAGGGCCGGCCCATCTTCGAGCGGAAGCCCTGCAGCGGACCGATGCTGCGCCGCGCGAGCAATTCCTCGACTTCCTCGATCTCGAACTGCCTTCCGCCCGGCGTCTTGCTGATCGAGAAATCACACTTCGTGCAGGCGAAGCGCCGATAGTTTTCCTTCACCACCGAGCCGCAGTTCGGGCATGGCGTCTTCAACGTCGCATAGTCGCCGGGGATGGTGGCGTTGTCGTATTCCTTGGCGCGCTTGACGATGACCTCGGTCATGTCGGCGATCTCGCGCATGAATTCTTCGCGGCTGATGCGACCGCGCTCCATCTGCGCGAGCTTGTATTCCCATTCGCCGGTCAACTCCGGCGCGGTAAGCTCGGACACGCCGAGGCCGCGCAGCAGCGTCATCAACTGGAAGGCCTTCGCGGTGGGCACGATCTCGCGACCTTCGCGCAGCAGGTACTTCTCGTTCAACAGGCCTTCGATGATGGCCGCGCGCGTGGCCGGCGTGCCCAGGCCCTTGCCGGCCATCGCTTCGCGCAGCTCTTCGGAGTCCACCAGCTTGCCCGCGCCTTCCATCGCCGACAGCAGCGTGGCTTCGGTGTAGCGCGCCGGCGGTTTGGTTACCAGCGCATGCGCGGCGATCTCTTCGGTTCGCACCTGTTCGTTCGGCTTGACCGCCACCAGGATGTTGCCGTCTTCCTTGTCCTTGTTGACTGGGTCTTTGTCGTTCGCCGCCTCACGACCATAGACCGCAAGCCAGCCGGCATTGACGAGCACCTTACCCTCGCTCTTGAACTGATGGCCTTCGACTTCGGTGAAGCGCGTCGTAACCAGGAACTCGGCCGCGGGGAAGAACACTGCCATGAAGCGACGCGTGACCAGGTCGTACAGCTTCTGCTCGGGCTCGGACAGGTTCTTCGGCGCCTGCGTCGTCGGGATGATCGCGAAGTGGTCGCTGATCTTGCTGTTGTCGAAGATGCGCTTGTTCGGCTTGACCCAATTGCTGCCGAGGATCTGCTTGGCAAAGCGATGGTAGTTGTTGTTCTCGGCGATGGTGTCCAGCGTCTGCCTGACGGTGTTCAGGTAGTCTTCGGGCAGATGGCGCGAGTCGGTACGTGGATAGGTCAGCACCTTGTGCTTTTCATACAGCGCCTGCGCCAGGCCGAGCGTGTTCTTCGCCGAGAAACCGAAGCGGGCGTTGGCTTCGCGCTGCAGGCTGGTCAGGTCGAACAATGCCGGCGCCATCGACGTGGTCGGCTTCGATTCCTCGGTGACCTTGCCCGGCTTGCCGCGGCAGGCGGCGACGATGGCGTCGGCATCATTGCGGTTCCAGAGGCGCTCGGCGCGTCGCTCGGGGTCGTTCTCATCGCGCTTGAATTTCGTGTCGAGCCAGCGGCCTTCATAAGTGCCGGCTTCGCAGCCGAACTCGGCGCGCACTTCCCAGTAGTCGCGCGGCACGAAGCGGCGGATCTTTTCTTCGCGTTCGACGACGATGGACAAGGTCGGCGTCTGCACCCGGCCGACGGTGGTTAGATAAAAGCCGCCTTCCTTCGAATTGAACGCGGTCATGGCGCGGGTGCCGTTGATGCCGATGAGCCAGTCGGCTTCGCTGCGGCAGCGCGCGGCATCGGCCAGCGGCATCATCTCGCGGTCTTCGCGCAGATGCGTGAAGGCGTCGCGGATCGCATTCGGCGTCATCGACTGCAACCACAGCCGCTTGATCGGCTGCTTCGCCTTCGCGTACTGCACGATGAGACGGAAGATCAGCTCGCCTTCGCGGCCCGCGTCACAGGCATTGATGAGCATGCCGACGTCCTTGCGGCGGATCAGCTTGGACAGCACCTTCAGGCGCGATTCGGTCTTGGCGATCGGATTGAGATCGAAATGCGGCGGAATCATCGGCAGATGGGTGAAAGACCATTTGCCGCGCTTGACGTCGTATTCTTCCGGCACGGTGATTTCCACCAGGTGGCCGATGGCGGACGAGAGCACGTACTCGTCGGATTCGAAATACTCATCGTGCCTGGTGAAGCCGCCGAGCGTCTTCGCGATGTCATTCGCGACAGAAGGCTTCTCGGCGATGATGAGGGTCTTGGTCATAACAATGAGTCTCGCTGTGGGCGCGTGGAGCGGCAGTGCCGGCATGAATTCGGGATTATCTGCCACGCCTTCGGATCGTTGCCGATCCTGCATTAGTGTGGGAGGAAATAACAGGGCGCTGAAAACATCGGCGCGGTCTCCATCTCGGCCCGCCTGCTGGTTTTTTCAACATCCTGATAAGGAGCAGGCCTGACGATAGTCGGAGCTGGCCGGCGCAATTGCGGCCAATGATAAGCGGGTTGCGTCGAAAATCGCAAGGAGACGCGCGGCGGCACCGCCATGGAGGAACAAATGAAAACGCCGACCAGATGGTGGCCGGCGTTTCGGTGAACCGGATGTTGCAGTGTTCAGTGCGGCTGTCGCGTTTGCTCTTCGTCGTCGTCAAGGAAGAGCTCGTCAAACATCAAACCGTCGGGTTCCTTGCCCTGGCTCCACAGCACCATCAGCACGATCACCTTCAGCTTGTCGAGCGAGAGCTGGATTTCGGCCGCCGCCATGGCGCGCTCGATCACGATCTCGCGCTGCAGCGCATTGATGACCTTGGCCGATTCGAGGAACTGGATGAAGCCGATCGCGGCGGTGCCGAGCAGATCGTATTCGCGATCAACATAGATACGAAAGCCGCTCGTGAAACTCGTCTGCTGCGGATGCAGCATCGAAAATTCGTTGGTGGTTTCCGCAAGATCAGTAAGCCAGCCGAGCGCTTTGGAGATTTCCTCTTCTTCGAAACCGACCGCTGACAACTTCTTCACCAGCGCTTCCGAGTCCGGGCAGGCATCCGGGCGGTAATAAGTTTCGTAGAGGTATACAAGGACGTCAAACATGGTTTCTACTGTAACGGTAAGGTGTTGGAAGACACAAGCGCCTGCGTGGATAACCGGAACACAGTTGCAGCTCGGTGGCATCTACAGGTATTGCGCGCAAATCTTGAAGCCAATGTAGATAAGACGGCACGCTGCAACCGGAAACCTTGAATTCATTATAAAGAGCGAGGCCGGGTTCGATGCGAGTACGCTCAAGCTTCAGCCCAGTCGCCTCACCATGCCGCCTGCCAGTCTTTCAATACAGCCATCAAGTTCAAGCATCAACAGTTGCGCATTGATCGTTGATGCATCGAGACCTGCGCGGGCAGCCAGCACGTTCAAGCTCACGGGATCATAGCCGATAATCCGCAAAAGGTCGTTGTCGGGATGGTCAGATGAAGTCGGCTGCGCCGGTTTTTCTTCCAAAACGCACGGAAAATGCATGTTTTTCCAGTCTTCCAGGATGTCTTGCGCGGATTCCACCAACTTTGCTCCCTGCCGTATCAGTTCGTGACAACCCTTGGCCAGCGGTGAGTGTATCGAACCCGGGATCGCATACACATCGCGTCCCTGGTCAGCGGCTTGCCGCGCCGTGATCAATGATCCGGATTGCGCCGCTGCTTCCACCACAAGCGTGCCGCGCGCCAGGCCGCTGATGATGCGATTGCGTCGCGGGAAGTTTGCCGGCAGCGCCGGCATGCCCAGAGGATATTCGGAAACGATGCAGCCATGTTCGGCGATGCGATGCGCAAGCGCGCGATTGCGCGCCGGGTAGACGATATCGATGCCGGTGCCGATCACGGCAATGGTGGAAGCGGCAAGCAGGCCTTGCGCGAGCAGGGCGCCTTCATGCGCGGCAGTGTCTATGCCGAGCGCCATGCCGGACACGACAACCAGCCCGGCTTCGGCCAGCGCCTGCGCGAACTGCCGCGCATTGGCCATGCCTTGCGCGCTGGCGTTGCGGCTGCCGACGATGGCAATCGATGGCGCCGTCAAGGCTGGCAGGCTGCCCTTTGCATACAACAGCAGAGGCGGGTCGGGAATTTCGAGTAGCTGCTTCGGATAAGCTTCATCGGCAAGCGTCAGCAGATGATTTTCCGGCTGCGCGAGCCAGGCCCGCGTTCGGTCGATGAGTTCCAGGAGTTCCTTGCCGGGCGGCGCCAGCAAGGCTTGCGCAATCTGCGGGCCGCCAAGCTCGGTCAGTGTCGCCGGCGCTGCGGAAAAGATGGCTTCCGCGGAGCCGAAGGTCTGCAGCAGCCGCAGCGCCGTGATGGTGCCCACGTCTGGGCAACGCGCCAGACGCAGCCATGTTGCCAGCGTATCCGCGCCGGACATGGCGGGCTCAGTCGGGGGATCTGGCTGCGTCGCCGACGCGAATCCTGTTGGCGACCTGCATCACCAGTCCATAAGACACCCGATCGAAGGTACGGAAGATGAAAAGCGTTCCCGTCCTTTCATCCGGCAGGCGCACCGCTTCATTGCCGGCGCTGCGGTCCTTCACCGTCTTGCCATGCTGATACAGCTCCAGCACGCTGCCCACGTCCAGGCCATCGCTCTTGCCGCGATTGATGGTCACGACCGCGTTCTGGCCGGCATTCTCCACGCCGCCGTAGATGGAAACGACGCGCGCCTCTACCTGCGACTGCGGCGGATGCGGCACATAGTTCACCAGCGGCATCGGCGGCAGCGGCGCCAGCAACGCGCCCGGACCGATTTCCCGCTCGGAGGCGGTGATGAGGAAACGATGCGCTTCATTCGGCGCGCCGGCGGCGCGATCGAGCTTGGCGAGGCCGAGATAGGCGGCTTCATGGCCGAGCACCTCGCCGGTTTCCGGATCGCGCAGCGCGGTGGAAGGTTGATAGATCTGGAACGTCGTAGCATCGCCAAGATCGCCGCGCACATACATGCGGTCGCCCTTGCCGAGAACAACGCGTCCTTCATCGCCCTGTACCACATGCGGCGCGCCCGCAAGCTTGCTTTCCTCCAGCAGCAGCGGCTGGGTCAGGAAGGGTTCGATTACATTCGCGGGAATCGTGGAGATGGCCTGCGCAGCAATGCCTTCGGTGCGGATGCGCGGCGACAGCTTCACCGTGGGCACGCCGTCCGGGCCATCGCCTCCGGCCAGGCGCAGGCGGCCGTTGACGCGGTCGAAGATGACGATCTGGCCCGGATAAATCCAGTGTGGATTGCGGATCTGGTCGCGGTTCAGCCCCCAGACTTGCGGCCAGCACCAGGGATGTTCGAGAAAGCGCTCGGAAATGCCCCACAGCGTATCGCCGCGGACCACCTTGTGCTGGTCTGGCGCATTGGCAAGGAATTGACAGGACGCGGGTTTTGCGGCATCGGCGGCCGGGGCGACTGCCGGAGCCATCGCGCAGGCAAGGGCGAGTAACAGGCTGGCTGTGCTACACTTTTTCATGGTTTGTCCGGTAGATGCGGCAGGGTGGTCCCGACTTTGATGCTGGCCCGGAATCGCTTGCGACCCAGCGTGTGACAGTGATGGCATCCGGCAAATGTTGCCGTAGTGAATTAAATTCTGCCTTCATTCGCTTGAACTGGCAAGAAAAACCACCACTTACTTTTACAGTTTCCTCCCGCATTGTTGTGCAAACCGCGTATGGCTCTCCTCAATATCCTTCGTTATCCCGATCCACGTCTGCATAAGGTCGCAAAACCGGTCATGGTATTCGATGACCGGCTCAAGAAGCTGGCTGCCGACATGGCCGAAACCATGTACGACGCTCCCGGCGTCGGCCTGGCCGCCACGCAGATTGACGTGCATCAGCAACTGATCGTCATCGACACTTCCGAAACCCGCGACGATCTGCGGGTATTCATCAATCCGGAAATCACCTGGGCCAGCCCGGAAAAGCAGCTGTATGAAGAAGGCTGCCTTTCCGTGCCCGGCATTTACGACGGGGTCGAACGCCCGGCGCGCGTGAAGGTGCGCGCGCTGGACCTGGACGGCAAGCCCTTCGAACTCGAGGCCGACGGCCTGCTCGCCGTGTGCATCCAGCATGAAATGGATCACTTGAAGGGCAAGGTGTTTGTCGAATACCTGTCGCCGCTCAAGCGCAACCGCATCAAGACCAGGCTGATCAAGGAAGAGCGCGAGCAGAAGCGCGACGCGCCGCGCGCGGCCGTAAGGTAAGACTGGAAGTCTGCCCTCTTCAGGCGGGCTGCCGGAGCGGCACGTTACAATCGCGCCATGAAAATCGTCTTCGCCGGAACTCCCGAATTCGCAGCGGTAGCGCTGCGCGACCTGCATGCGGCAGGCTTTTCCATTCCCCTGGTCCTGACGCAGCCCGACCGTCCCGCCGGACGCGGCATGCAGCTGCAGGCTTCCCCCGTGAAGCAATTCGCGCAACAGCACGGTATTCCCGTAGCGCAACCGGTGTCGTTGCGCCTTGACGGCAAGCATCCGGATGTTGCCGCCGAAGCGCACCGCCAGCTGCGCGAGCTGCAAGCCGATGCGATGGTCGTGGCTGCCTACGGATTGATCCTGCCGCAATCCGTGCTCGACATCCCGCGCCTCGGTTGCCTGAACATCCATGCATCCCTGTTGCCACGCTGGCGCGGCGCCGCGCCGATACATCGCGCGATCGAGTCTGGCGATGCCGAGACCGGCATCACCATCATGCAAATGGACGCCGGCCTCGACACCGGTCCCATGCTGATGAAAGAGGCGATGCCGATTGTCGGCGACGACACCACCGGCAGCCTGCATGACCGCCTTGCGACCCTGGGCGGCAGGATGATCGTGGAAGCGCTGCAGCGCCTGGAGTCGGGCGGCTTGCGAGCCGAGCCGCAGCTTGATGCGGGCGTGACCTATGCCGCGAAGATTTCCAAGGAAGAAGCCGCGCTCGATTTTTCGCTGCCGGCACAGCTGCTGGCACGACGCATTCGCGCTTTCCATCCCTTTCCCGGCGCGTTTGCCAACTATGCGGGCACGACGCTGAAGATATGGCAGGCCCGGGCCATCGAAGCTTCTGGCAATGCCCTTCCCGGAACCGTGCTGAGCGTGGATGCGCAGCGCGGCGTCATCGTCGCCTGCGGGCAGGGCGCGCTGCAATTGACGCAACTGCAAAAGCCGGGCGGCAAGCGGCTCGCCGTGGCCGAGTTCCTGAAAGGTTTCACCTTCGACGACGCACGCTTCGGCGTCGGTTGAGGGTTACTAAGGCCATCACGGCAAAACCGGCGGCAAGGGCAGCGGGCTGGACGGCTTGATTTCCTCGAGGCAGATCATCGAACGCACCGTGGACACTCCCGGCACCTGCATCAGCCGGTCGGTGAGAAACGCGGAAAATGCCCGCAAATCGGTCGCCACTACCTTCAGCAGATAGTCGAAGTCGCCGGATATCGTGTAGCACTCGAGGATCTCGGGAAAATCGCGGATCACGGTTTCCAGATCGCGCACATTCTTGAATTGCTCCCGGTCCAGCGTAAGGCTGACGAAGGCCACCACTTCCAGTCCCAGCGTGCCCGGCACCAGCTGCGCGGTATAGCCGCGGATGATGCCATCCATCTCCAGCCGTCTCACGCGGCGATAGCACTGCGGCGCCGACAGGCTCGCCTGCTCGGACAATTCCACGTTGGATGCTCGACCGTTTTTTTGCAATGTGGTCAATAGAATCCGGTCGTATCGGTCGAGTTTCTCCATTGCATGCCTCCGTGCGCAGTGTCGTAAAAGATCCTTTCATAAGCAGGGGAGTGCGCGCCTGATAAAGCACAAATCTTGCGAGGCTTCAGGTCTACCATGACAGAACAAATCGCCGTGATTCCAACAGGGGAGCCACATGGAAAGCCTGATCGAACTCGAGTCGCGTTATTGCGCCGCCAACTACCATCCGCTTCCCGTCGTGTTGCACAGCGGCGCCGGCGCATGGCTGCGTGACATCCACGGCAACGCTTATCTCGACATGATGTCCGCCTATTCCGCAGTCAGCTTCGGTCATGCGCACCCGGAACTGGTGGCGACGCTGACGCAGCAGGCATCGACGCTGGCCGTCACCTCGCGCGCCTTCCATACCGACCGGCTTGGTCCCTTCCTCGAGCGACTATGTGCGATGACCGGAATGCCGCGCGCGCTGCCGATGAATACCGGCGCGGAGGCGGTCGAAACCGCGATCAAGGCCGCGCGCAAATGGGCCTATGAAGTCAAGGGCGTCGCCGAAGGCCGTGCGCAGATCATCGTCTGCGCCGGCAACTTTGCCGGACGCACCACCACGATCATCGGCTTTTCCTCGGAGGCGCAGTATCGCCAGGGCTTCGGGCCTTTCGCTCCGGGCTTCATCAGCATTCCGTTCGGCGACGCCGATGCGCTGGAAGCGGCGATCACACCGGACACCGCGGCTTTTCTGGTCGAACCGGTGCAGGGCGAAGCCGGCATCATCGTGCCGCCCGACGGCTATCTCGCCCGCTGCCGCGACATCTGCAGCCGCCACGATGTGCTGCTGATCTGCGATGAAGTGCAAACCGGCCTGGGCCGCACCGGCCGCCTGCTCGCCTGCGACCATGAGAACGTGAAGCCGGACGGCCTGGTGCTGGGTAAGGCGCTGGGCGGCGGCCTGTTGCCGGTATCGGCCTTTCTCGCGCGCGAGGACGTGATGGCGGTTTTCCGGCCAGGCGACCATGGCAGCACCTTCGGCGGCAATCCGCTTGCGTGTGCAGTCGGCGAAGCGGCGCTGCGCCTGCTCGAGCGCGATGCGCTGGCGCAGCGCGCTTGGGAACGGGGCGAGCGGCTGATGAGCAGCCTGAGGCGCATCAGCCATCCGGCGATCCGGCAATTGCGCGGCAAGGGCCTGCTGATCGGCATGGAATTGCATCCGGCAACGATCTCCGCAAGGCTTTTCTGCGAACGGCTGATGCTGCGCGGCGTTCTAACGAAAGACACGCATGAAACGGTGGTGCGACTCGCGCCACCCCTGATCGTCACCGAGGAGGAAATCGATTTCGCGGTCGCTGCCATCGCCGCAGTGCTGCATGACATCCGGATTGCCGCATGAGTTGCTGAATCAGGCCGGCCGCCCGGGCCGGAAAAGGGAGCCGAAAAATGAAACCACGCATTCTGATGTGCGCGCCGCGCCATTTCGAAGTGGCCTATGTGATCAACCCCTGGATGGAAGGCAATGTGGCGCATGGCAGCAATGCCGCCGCAAGCCGGCAGTGGAATGCGCTCGTCGCGCTGCTGCGGCGCTTCGCCACCGTCGAAACCATCGCCGCCGCGCCGGGTGTGCCGGACATGGTGTTCACCGCGAATGCCGGCCTGGTGTTTGGACGCACCTGCGTGCTGTCGCGCTTTCTTCATCCCGAGCGCCGGCTGGAAGAGCCGCATTTCGAGAGATGGTTTGCCGAACACGGCTTTGACGTGCGGCTGCTGCCGCAGGACCTGCGCTTCGAAGGTGCTGGCGACGCGCTGTTCGACCGGCGCCTGCCGTTGTTGTGGATGGGCCATGGACATCGCACCGATGCCGCCGCGGCGGCGGCGATTGCCAGGCTGCTCGATGTCGAAGTCGAGCCGCTGGGATTGGTCAATCCGCGCTTCTACCATCTCGATACCTGCTTCTGCCCGCTGGACGGCGGTGCGCTGCTCTACCATCCGTCTGCCTTCGATGCGATATCGCGCGCACGCATCGACGCGCTGGTGCCGCCCGCGCTGCGCATCGCCGTCGATCATGAAGATGCGCAGGATTTCGCCTGCAACGCGATCAACATCGGCCGCGACATCATCCTCAACCGCGCCTCGGATACGCTGATCGCCGCCTTGGCGGCGCACGGTTTCCGGGTGCATCAGACGCCACTGGGCGAATTCATGAAGGCCGGCGGCTCGGCCAAATGCCTGAGCCTGAAACTCGATGAAGCGCGCGTGTCCGCCTGCGCCGCGGCATGACGCATGGCCGGCGCGGCGGGCAATGTGCTGAATTCACGTATAATTTTTGCCGCGCCGATTTGATTGCAAAGTCAAACCCAGCTTGCGGGCGCGGGACATCTTCCAGCACCTATCCCAATAAATGCAGCTAAAGCGGACCGAAAAACCCGGCCCCGCTTTGCAGCCGGGTTTTTTCATTTCCGAATTCTTGCGAGTAGCCACATGAAACGCGATCCCATCTCCCAAACCGAAGCGCTGCTGCGCGACCTGCTGTCCCAACGCATCCTGGTCCTGGACGGCGCCATGGGCACCATGATTCAGCAGTACCGCCTGACGGAAGAGGATTACCGAGGCGCGCGCTTCGCGGATTTCTCGGTGCCCGGCAAGGAGATGTTCCTGAAGGGGAACAACGAGCTGTTGACGCTGACGCGGCCCGACATCATCCGCGAAATCCATGAGCAATACCTGGCCGCCGGTGCCGACCTGATCGAAACCAATACCTTCGGCGCGACCACGGTGGCGCAGGACGATTACCACATGGGCCACCTGGCCTATGAAATGAACGTGGCCGCGGCGCGCCTGGCGCGCGAAGCCTGCGACAAGTATTCGACGCCGGACAAGCCGCGCTTCGTCGCCGGCGCGCTTGGCCCCACGCCGCGCACCGCGTCGATCTCGCCGGATGTGAACGACCCCGCCGCGCGCAACATCACTTTCGATGCGTTGGTCGCGGCTTATCTCGAGCAAACCCGCGGCCTGGTCGAAGGCGGCGCCGATGTGCTGCTGGTCGAAACCATTTTCGATACGCTCAACTGCAAGGCCGCGCTGTTCGCGATCGACCAGTTCTTCGAAGAGAGCGGCAAGCGCCTGCCGATCATGATCTCCGGCACCGTGACCGATGCTTCGGGCCGTATCCTGTCGGGCCAGACCGTGCCGGCCTTCTGGAACTCGGTGCGCCATGCGAAGCCGTTGACCGTCGGCCTGAACTGCGCACTCGGCGCGGCGCTGATGCGCCCGTATGCGGAAGAGCTGTCGAAGATCGCCGACACCTTCGTCTGCATTTACCCGAACGCCGGCCTGCCCAATCCGATGTCGGACACCGGCTTCGATGAAACCCCGGACGTTACGTCTTCGCTCCTGAAGGACTTCGCCGAAAGCGGCTTCGTCAATATCGCCGGCGGCTGCTGCGGCACCACGCCGGCGCATATCCGCGCCATTGCCGAGACGGTGAAAACCATCGCGCCGCGCCGGCTGCCCGAGGTACCAGCAGCGATGCGCCTGTCCGGCCTGGAGCCGTTCACCATTGACGAGAACTCGCTGTTCGTGAATGTGGGCGAACGCACCAACGTCACCGGCTCGAAAGCCTTCGCGCGACTGATCCTCAACGAGCAATACGACGAAGCGCTCGCGGTCGCGCGCCAGCAGGTGGAAAACGGCGCGCAGATCATCGACATCAACATGGATGAAGCGATGCTGGACTCGGTCGCGGCGATGACGCGCTTTCTGAACCTGATCGCGTCCGAGCCCGACATCGCGCGCGTGCCGATCATGATCGACTCGTCGAAATGGTCCGTGATCGAAGCCGGCCTGAAATGCGTGCAGGGCAAGGCGGTCGTGAACTCGATCTCGCTGAAGGAAGGCGAAGAGGAATTCCTGCGCCAGGCGAAACTCTGCCGCCGCTACGGCGCCGCGGTCATCGTGATGGCCTTCGATGAGACCGGCCAGGCCGACACCTTCGAGCGCAAGATCCAGATCTGCAAGCGCGCCTACGACACGCTCACCCAACAAGTCGGCTTTCCGCCGGAAGACATCATCTTCGACCCGAACATCTTCGCGATTGCCACCGGCATCGAGGAGCACAACAACTACGCGGTCGACTTCATCAATGCCACGCGCTGGATCCGCGAGAACCTGCCGCATGCCAAGATCAGCGGCGGCGTATCGAACGTGAGCTTTTCCTTCCGCGGCAATGACCCGGCGCGCGAAGCGATCCATACCGTGTTCCTGTATCACGCGATCCAGGCCGGCATGACCATGGGCATCGTCAACGCCGGCATGGTCGGCGTCTACAGTGAACTTGCTCCCGAATTGCGCGAGCGCGTGGAAGACGTGGTGCTGAACCGCCGCGACGATGCCACCGAGCGCATGATCGAATTCGCGGCCACGCTGAAGGCCGGCGGGAAAAAGGAAGAACAGAACCTGGAGTGGCGCAACGGCGGCGTGGAAGAGCGGCTCGCGCATGCGCTGGTGCATGGCATCACGCAATGGATCGTCGAGGATACTGAGGAAGCGCGGCAGAAGGTCATGGGCGCGGGCGGACGTCCGATCGCGGTCATCGAAGGTCCGCTGATGGATGGCATGAACATCGTCGGCGACCTGTTCGGCCAGGGCAAGATGTTCCTGCCGCAGGTGGTGAAGTCGGCGCGGGTGATGAAGGCGGCCGTGGCGCACCTGATTCCGTTCATCGAGGAAGAGAAGGCCGAAGAAGAACGCCGCACCGGCATCGCGGCCAAGGCCAAGGGCAAGATCGTGATCGCCACCGTGAAAGGCGACGTGCATGACATCGGCAAGAACATCGTCTCGGTGGTCCTGCAATGCAATAACTTCGAAGTCGTGAACATGGGCGTGATGGTGCCTTGCTCGGAAATCCTTGCGAAAGCCAAGGCCGAGAATGCCGACATCATCGGCCTGTCCGGCCTGATCACGCCGTCGCTCGAAGAGATGGCCTACGTCGCCAAGGAGATGCAGCGCGATCCGCATTTCCGCATGATGAAGATTCCGCTGCTGATCGGCGGCGCCACTACCAGCCGCGCGCATACCGCGGTGAAGATTGCGCCGAATTACGAAGGCCCGGTGGTGTATGTGCCGGATGCGTCGCGCTCGGTGTCGGTGGCGCAGTCGCTGTTGACGCCCGAGCAGCGCGACACTTATGTGCAGGACATCGCCAAGGATTACGAGCGCATCCGCGACCAGCATGCGAACCGCAAGGCGCAGCCGATGCTGTCGCTCGCTGATGCGCGCGCGAACCGGACGAAGCTGGAGTTCGCGCCGGTGAAGCCGAAGTTCATCGGCCGGCGCGTATTCAAGAACGTCGATCTCGGCGCGCTTGCGCAGTACATCGACTGGGGTCCGTTCTTCCAGACCTGGGACCTGGCCGGGCCGTTCCCGGCAATCCTGAAGGACGAGGTCGTCGGCGAAGCCGCGAGCAAGGTGTTCGAGGAAGGGCAGGCGCTCTTGAAGCGCGTCATCGAAGGCCGCTGGCTCACTGCCAACGGCGTGATCGCGCTGCTGCCGGCCAACAGCATCAACGATGACGATATCGAGATCTATACCGACGACTCGCGCCGCGAAGTCGCGCTCACCTGGTACGGCGCGCGCCAGCAGCTGGTCAAGCCCGTCATCGATGGCGTGGCGCGGCCGAACCAGTGCCTGTCGGATTTCATTGCGCCGAAGTCCTCAGGCATCGCCGATTACATCGGCATGTTCGCGGTGACCGCCGGCATCGGCATCGAAAAGCACGAGAAGCGCTTCGAGGATGCGCACGACGATTACTCGTCGATCATGCTCAAGTCGCTGGCCGACCGCCTGGCCGAAGCCTTCGCCGAGCAATTGCACGAGCGCGTGCGCACGGACCTCTGGGGCTATGCGGCCGACGAGCAGCTCGACAATGCGGCGCTGATCCGCGAAGAGTACAAGGGCATCCGCCCGGCGCCCGGTTATCCGGCCTGCCCGGAACACACGGTGAAGGCCGACATGTTCCGAGTGCTGCAGGCCGAGGAAATCGGCATGCAGCTCACCGATGCGTTTGCGATGTATCCGGGCGCGTCGGTGTCCGGCTTCTATCTTGCGCATCCGGACGCGAAGTACTTCAGCGTCGGCAAGATCGGCGAAGACCAGGTGCTGGACATGGCCAGGCGCCGCGGCGTATCGAAAGAAGACATCGAGCGCTGGCTTGCGCCGAATCTATAAGCGTTCGCCGCCGGCGTGCACGCCGGAGCGAAGCTGGATTGCACGCAATTCCCGGCTGCCCATGCGCTGCTAAGCTGAAATCCTGCCGCGAAATGCGCCGCAATCCATGCGGCGCCATCGCGGCGCCATGGATTCAGGCCTATGCAGCGCAAACCGCTCACCACTCGCAAGAAGGTTTTGATCGCCGTCGTCAGCGTGCTGCTGACGCTGCTGGCCACGCTCGTGGTCTTGAATTTCGCGCCGAACGAGAAGGAAGTGCGGCAGGAAATTCCGCGGCTGTATTCGATCGAAGACCCGGCCTTCCAGCGCTCGCTGGGCATCCTGCTCGGTCCGCCCATGGTCAGCGGCAACGCGGCGCAGGAATTGCTGAACGGCGACCAGATCTTCCCCGCGATGCTGGAGGCGATACGCGGCGCGAAGAAGAACATCAATTTCGAAACCTATATCTACTGGTCCGGCACCATCGGCAAGCAGTTCGCCGATGCGCTGGCCGAGCGCGCGCGCGCCGGCGTCAAGGTGCATCTGCTGATCGATGCCGTGGGCAGCAGCAAGATGAGCGACGATGAAATGGAGACCATGCAGCGCTCTAGCGTGGAGGTGCGCAAATACCATCCGCTGCGCTGGTACAACCTCGGGCGCATGAACAACCGCACCCATCGCAAGCTGTTGATCGTCGACGGCCGCATCGGCTTCACCGGCGGCGTCGGCATCGCGCCGGACTGGACAGGCCATGCGCAGGACCCGGATCACTGGCGCGATTCGCATTACCGCGTCGAAGGCCCGGTGGTCGGGCAGGTCCAGGCAGTGTTCATGGACAACTGGACCAAGACCACCGGCAAGGTATTGCATGGCGACGATTATTTCCCCGAGATCGCGCCGGTAGGCAACATGCGCGCGCAGATGTTCAGCAGCTCGCAGGAAGGCGGCAGCGAGAGCATGCATCTGATGTATCTGCTTGCCATCACCGCGGCCAAGGAAAGCATACGGCTGTCGGCATCCTATTTCGTGCCGGACGAGATGACGCGCAACGCGCTGGTCGATGCAATGAAGCGCGGTGTGAAAGTGCAGATCATCACGCCCGGCAAGCATATCGATGTGGAAGCGGTGCGCCGCTCCTCGCGCGGCATGTGGGGCGAGTTGCTCAAGGCCGGCGCCGAGATCAGCGAATACGAGCCGACGATGTATCACTGCAAGGTGATGATCGTCGATGGTTTGCTGGTGTCGGTCGGCTCGACCAACTTCGACAACCGTTCCTTCGAGCTGAACGATGAAGCGAACCTGAATGTGTATGACCGCGACTTCGCGCAGCGGCAGATCGTCGCCTTCGATGAAGATTTGAAGCACTCGCATCGCGTGAGTTACGAGGAATGGTTGCGACGGCCGCTGCAGGAAAAGGCGATGGAGAAAGTGGCGTCCTGGCTCGGGCCCTTGCTGTAATCCGACTGCGTACGCCGCCGTGTCGTCTTCTATCCCGAGCGCAATGTTGCCCGTGCTCCCTCAGGGCTTCTCCTACATGTAAAGAAGAACCCTTCCTATACAGCTCTCCAGTCGGGCTGACTATGGTGTCCTCAATCGGCGTGAGTTTCGAGCTCGTCGATCCTGAAGCGATCAATAGTGACTGGAGAGAAGAATGTTTGCACACAACAAGCGTCTGCAGTACACGGTCCGGGTGAGTGAAACCAATCCCGGACTGGCCAACCTGATGCTCGAGCAATTCGGCGGCCCGCAGGGCGAACTGGCCGCGGCCTGCCGCTATTTCACCCAGGCCATCGGCGAGGATGATCCCGGCCGCAAGGACATGCTGTTTGATATCGCCACCGAGGAGCTGAGTCACCTCGAGGTCATCGGCACCATCGTGGCGATGCTGAACAAGGGCGCCAAGGGCCGGCTGTCCGAGGCGGTGGAAGAAGAGGGCGAGTTGTATCGGTCCATCACCGGGGCAGGCAACGACAGCCATCTGACCCAGGTGCTGTATGGCGGCGGACCGCCGCTGGTCAACTCCGCCGGCGTGCCCTGGACCGCGGCCTATATCGACACGATCGGCGAGCCGAGCGCTGACCTGCGCTCCAATATCGCTGCCGAGGCGCGCGCCAAGATCGTCTATGAGCGCCTGATCGCGCTGACCGAGGACCCCGGCGTGAAGGAAGCGCTCGGTTTCCTGATGACGCGTGAGATCGCGCATCAGAAGTCCTTCGAGAAGGCGCTGTATGCGATGGAGCCGAACTTCCCGCCGGGGAAAATGCCGGGCGATGCGCGCTTCACCAATGTCTACTTCAACATGTCGCAGGGCGAGCCGGAGCGTCGTGGTCCGTGGAACCAGGGCGAGCAATGGCAGTTCGTCTCCGAGCGCGAAAAACAGATGGCCGTGGACGGCGGCAGTGGCGAAGGCAGCGTGAAATTGTCGACCGCGGAAGCCGCCACGGTGGAACAGATGGCGCTGCGCACCAAGTCCGACCCGACCGCCGATCCGCTGACCGGCGCAGAGCTGAAGAAGGGCAAGGAAGGCGGCAGCGGCACGACCGCCGACGGCACCGGCAATCCGACTGCCTGAGCGTCTCCTGTCCGCGTTCCCGCCGCCGTTGACGAGCGGGATTGCGGCATCCGCGCCGGGCAATGCATCGCCGCCCGGCGTGGGCCGCCTACCGTTTGATCAACCATTGCTTCACCTCGCCGAATGCCATCGTTGCGGCATTACCACCTGCTACTGACTCCAGAAGATCGCCCAGCCTTGCGGTCAGGCGCGATCGCGCTTTTCCGCCCCGGTTCTTCCGCCGCTATCCCAGCCTGACTCCGACGTATTTCCCTGCGTGTCTTCCCTGCCTGCTTGTCACCGATCATATTGAGAATAATTCTCATGTTTACTTGAGAACCATTCGCATTTAGAATCGCTGCACATTGTTGCTCGAATCACCATTACAAACAAAGCTGGGCAGAGCGGGAAGGAAAAGCGCACGGAACGCACGCGTGAAGCACTGCACGCGGCCGCCTGCGACACGCGATCAGTCCGGCAAACAGGAAGAAAAACGTGAACAGGACCCCTCTCGCGCTCGCGCTCGCCATGATCTGGAGCGCGCATCCGCTCGCCGCAAGCGCTCAACAAACAGCACCGGCCACGGCGTTGCCCGAAGTCAGAATCAGCGGCGAAGCGCCGACCGATGATTACGCGCCAGCCACATCCAGCGTTGGCGCGAAGGTGCCGACCGCGCTGCGCGACATTCCGCAGTCCGTCACCGTGGTCAACCGCGCGGTGCTCGATGCCCAAGGCGCGGCCTCGCTTTCCGATGCGCTACGCAATGTGCCCGGCATCACACTGGGCGCGGCCGAGGGCGGACAGATCGGCAATAACATCAACCTGCGCGGCTTCACCGCGCGCACCGACATCTACCTCGACGGCATGCGCGACCGCGGCCAGTATTACCGCGACATCTTTGATCTGGAATCGGTGGAAGTGCTGAAGGGACCGTCGTCGATGCTGTTCGGACGCGGCTCCACCGGCGGCGTGATCAACCAGGTCAGCAAGCAGCCGACGCTGCGCGAGGCGCATGAAGTCTCGGCCACCGTCGGCACCAACAGCTATCTGCGCAGCACCGCCGATCTGAACCACGTGCTGTCCGATACCTCGGC
The DNA here is from genome assembly GCF_016632335.1 of Noviherbaspirillum pedocola. Classification (GTDB taxonomy): domain Bacteria; phylum Pseudomonadota; class Gammaproteobacteria; order Burkholderiales; family Burkholderiaceae_D; genus Noviherbaspirillum_A; species Noviherbaspirillum_A pedocola. Next base: position 145,159 of record NZ_JAEPBG010000010.1, on the reverse strand, counting down.
TTTCCGGCTGAACCTGATGGCGCAGGACACCAGCACCACACGCGATGTGATCAACAACCAGGATTTCGGCATCGCGCCTTCGCTGCGTCTCGGCATCGGCACGCCGACCGAAATCACGCTGTCGGCGCTCATCCAGCACAACCGCGACATGCCGGACTACGGCTTCTTGACCGTCAACGGCCGGCCCACCGATGTGCGCCGCGACAATTACTACGGCACTACCGACAGCCGCGTGGTGCAGGACGTGACCACGCTTTCCGCGCGCGTCGAGCACAAGCTCAGCCCGACGACGACGCTGCGCAATCAGACGCAGTTCAGCCGCTACAACATCGATTCACGCGTCGTCGCACCCAACGCCATCGGCACGCTCAATGGCAACAGCTTCACCGCGCTCAACACCGCCACCGGCAATGCCACCAGCCTGCCGCTGTCATCGCTCTACCTGCGCTATTCCAGCCGCGACCGCGACCTCACCGATGAATCGCTGTTCAACCAGACCGATGTGATCAGCAAGTTCAACACCGGAGCGTTCAAGCACACGCTGATCGCCGGCGTCGAACTCGGCCACGAGAACTACAACAACCAGGCCTACAGCCGCAACAATCTGCCGATCATGCCGGTGCAGGGTCCGGTCTATGCCGATACGCCATCCACATCAAGAAGCACGGTCGGCAATCTCGCGCAGACCGGCGCCACCACCATCGCCGCCTATGCGAACGACACGCTGGAACTCAGCAAGCAATGGAAGCTGGTGGGCGGCCTGCGCTGGGACCGTTACCGCGCCGGCATCAGCAACAGCATCAACAGCGCCAACACTGCAGGCAATACGGTCGTGCCGTCGGCCAGCCAGACGGTGAACTTCACCAGCGTGCGCGCCGGCGCGATCTATCAGCCCAGCGACACGCAGTCGTATTACGCGTCCTACGGCACCTCGTTCAATCCCTCGCTGGAGCAGCTCACCGTGACCACCGGCCAGCAGAACCTCGATCCGGAAAAGAACCGCTCGGTCGAAGTCGGCGCCAAATGGGATCTGCTGGATGGCAACCTGTCGCTGAACTCGGCGCTGTTCCGCATCGAGAAGACCAATGCGCGCACCCAGGTTGCCACCGGCGTGTACCAGCTCGATGGCGACGTCCGCGTCAATGGCGTCGAGATCGGTGTGGCCGGCCGCATTACGCCGAAATGGCAGGTCTTCGGCGGCTACACCTGGCTCAATGCCGAGATCGTGCAGGCTGCCGCCTTCGAGAATACCCAGGGCAGGGTGCCGGCCAATACGCCGAAAAGCAGCGCCACGCTGTGGACCAGCTACAAGCTCACGCCGGCATGGGAAACCGGCGGCGGCGCGACCTATCTGTCGAACCGCTATGCCAACAACACCAATACCTCGGCCATCGGCAGCTACCTGCGCTGGGACGCAATGCTGGCCTATCACCAGCCGAAATACGACTTGCGGCTGAACCTGCTGAACCTGACCGACCGGCGCGACTACGTCGCTGCGATTGCTTCGGACGGCGGCCGCGCCGTGCCGGAAATCGGTCGCGCGGCGCTGCTGACCGGCACCTACCGCTTCTAGAAAGGAACAACGCGATGCTGCTGCGCATACCGCAGGTTCTCGATGCCGACACGCTGCGCGCCATGCGCGCAAAGCTCATGCATGCCGATGCGCCCTGGGTCCATGGCCGCGCCACCGCCGGCCACCAGGGCGCCAGGGTCAAGTACAACAGCCAGATCGATGAAGCCTCGCCGCTGGCGCATGAACTCGGCGATGCGATCCTTGCCGCGCTCGAACGCCATCCGCTGTTCATCAGCGCCACACTGCCGTCGCGCATCTATCCGCCGCTGTTCAACCGCTATGAGGAAGGCATGCACTTCGGCGCCCATGTCGATGGCGCGGTGCGGCTGTTGCCGGGCAGCGCGCTGAAGATACGCACCGATATCTCGGCCACGCTGTTTCTCAACGCACCCGAGGACTACGAAGGCGGTGAGCTGCTGATCGAAGACACCTATGGCACGCAATCGGTGAAGCTGCCGGCCGGCGACATGATCGTCTACCCGGCCACCAGCCTGCATCGCGTGAACCCGGTGACGCGCGGCGCGCGGCTGGCGTCCTTTTTCTGGGTCCAGAGCCTGGTGCGCGACGATGGCCAGCGCACGATGCTGTTCGACATGGACAGCGCCATCCAGCATCTGAACCGCACCGGCGGCGACGAAGCCGCGGTGCTGCGGCTGACCGGCTGCTATCACAACCTGCTGCGCATGTGGAGCGAGACCTGACGATTTGAATGACCCCGTAGGGTGGGCGCCAGCCCACGCGGTCCGTCCTTTGATCAGGCAGACGCGTGGGCTGGCGCCCACCCTACGGCTCCATACCCACTTTCCTTTGCAAGAACCATGTCCGAAACCGAATACGAAGAACGCGCCATCACGCCAACCCGAGCCGCGCCTCCACGTCCCACCGCCGCATCGAATCAGCGCCGCGGCGTCTTCCTCAAATGGCTGCGCAAGACTCACAGCTGGATCGGCCTGTGGGGCGCCGCGGCCGGCCTGCTGTTCGGCGTGACCGGCGTGCTGCAGAACCATCGCGCGGTGATGAAGATCCCGGCCGCGCAAACGCAGGAATCGAGCGTACAGATACCGCTGCCCGACCCGGCGCCGGCGAGCCCGCAGGCGATGATGGACTGGCTGCAGAAGGAGCTGCATTACGACCAGCCCGCCAACCGGGTGCGCAAGGAACCCAGCCGCCCGGTGGCCTGGGGCGAGCGCACGGTCAAGCAGCCGGAACGCTGGAGCGGCATGTTTTCCACGCCGCGCGCCAATGCCCAGGTCGAATACTGGGTCGGCAACGGCTACGTCAATGTGAAGCGCAACGAGAACAATGTCTTCGGCATGCTCAACAACCTGCACAAGGCCGCCGGCGTCGGCGTGGCCTGGATTCTGCTGGCCGATACCATCGCCGGCGGCATGGTGCTGCTATCCGTCACCGGCGTGCTGCTGTGGGCGGGGATGAACCGTCGACGCATGGTCGGCGCCACCATCGGCATGACTTCGCTGGTGCTGGGCATCGTGTTCGCGATGCAGAGCATGTGAAGCCGCAGGCACGGATAGCGACGATGGCAGCACCGACACCTTCCGCAAGCGATGCAGGCTCACCTGAGGCGCGCGGCGGTGTCTGGCTGGCCGGCGTGATCGCAGTGCATGCAGCGCTGCTTGGCGCCGCGCTCGCCTGGCACGGCGCCAGTACGGAGCCACCCGTGCCCGTGCCGACGCCGCCGTCGGTGGTCGGCATACTGCTGCCGCCGAAGCAGCCAGCAAGCCAGGCATCCGCCGCGCCACCCGCGCCCCGAGAAGAACCGGCTCAGCCGACCAAGCTGCGGCCGCAACAGGCAAGGCCGCGTCCGCTCAAACCAAAGCCTCAGGCTGCGCCCAAGCCGCAGGCGACGCCGTCAGTCTCCAGGCCGCAGGAAACCGCTCCCGCACCGGCCCCCGCCGCGCCCGCACAGCAAGCGGCAGCGCCTTCGGAAGATGTCGCGTCCCGCCAGGCGTCAATGCCTGCGGCCGCCCCTGCTGCGCCAGCCGCTCCGGCAGCAATGACGCCGCCGCGCAGCGATGCCTCGGCGCTGAACCAGCCGGCGGCCTATCCGCCGCTGTCGCGCCGCCTGCGCGAAGAAGGCCGGGTGCTGCTCGATGTGCACATCCTTGCCGACGGCAGCGTCGGCGAAGTCCGGCTCAGGCAATCGAGCGGCTTTGATCGTCTCGATGAAGCCGCGCTGCAGGCAGTGCGGAACTGGCGCTACCTACCGGCGCGTCGCGGCGACGAGCCGGTCGCGACCTGGTACGTCCAGCCGGTGGCCTTCGCACTGAATCGCTGAATTGCTGAATCGCTGCACACATGAACCCTGAAAGGAAAACACCATGACCAACACTTCCTACGGCCTTGCCGCCCTGTGGACGCAGGGCGACCTGGCCACGCGCGCGGTCGCCCTGCTGCTGCTGGCGATGTCCATCGCCTCCTGGTATGTGATCGCCACGCGCGGCTGGCAATTGTTCAAGCTGCAGCGCGCCGCGCGCGCGATGGGCAGCTTCTGGCATGCGAAGAGCTTTGCCGAAGGCATGAGCGCGCTCGACGTCGGCGCCGGCTTCAATCCGTTCCGCCACATCGCGCTCGAAGGCCAGGCCGCGGTCAAGCATCACGCCGACAACCAGGAAGACCTGCACGGCCAGCTGACCCTGGCCGACTGGATGACCGAGAGCCTGCGCGGCGCCATCGATGAAAGCGCCGAGCGCATGGGCAGCGGACTGGCGATCCTCGCGTCGGTGGGATCGATCGCGCCTTTCATCGGCCTGTTCGGCACCGTCTGGGGTATTTATCACGCCTTGGTCGGCATCAGCGCATCGGGCATGGCGTCCATCGACAAGGTTGCCGGGCCGGTCGGCGAGGCGCTGATCATGACCGCCTTCGGGCTGGCGGTGGCCATTCCCGCCGTGCTCGGCTACAACACGCTCACCCGCGGCAACAAGGGCGTCATTGGCAAGCTGCACCGCTTTGCGCGCCAGCTGCATGCGTACTTCCTGACCGGCGCGCCGGTGTCCCGGCCGGATGCGAAGCCGCGCCATCTGCGCGAGGTGATCTGACATGGCTTTCGGAGGCGGACTGGACGACGGCGACGACGTCGTCAGCGAAATCAACATGACACCGCTGGTCGACGTGATGCTGGTGCTGCTGATCATCTTCATCATCACGGTGCCGGTGCTGACCAACTCGGTGCGGCTGGATCTGCCGCGCGCGCAGAGCGCGATCAATGACGTGAAGCCACAGACGGTGACGATCTCGATCACCGCCGATGGCGCGGCGCACTGGAACGAGGAAGCGGTGGACGAAGCCGAGCTGGAACGCCGGCTGACTGCCGCCGCCGCGCGAACGCCGCAGCCCGAGATACAGCTGCGCGGCGACCGCAAGGCAGCCTACGAGCATGTGATCCGCGCGATGGCGGCGGCGCAGCGCGCGGGGATAGAGAAGCTGGGGTTCGTGACGGAGCCGGGTACGTAGGTTGGGCTGGCAAGCCCAACATTGGGCTTCCGCGGACCGCAAGCATGTTGGGCTTGCAGCCCAACCTACGCCCGTTACGCTCGCCGCACCGGCAACAACACCTCCACGCACAAACCTCCGCCCTCCCGATTCATCGCGCGGATGCTGCCGCCATGCGATTCCACCACGCGCCGCGCGATCGCCAGGCCCAGGCCATGACCATCATTCGATGCCGCATTCGCGCCGCGATGAAACGGCTGGAAGATCGCTTCGAGCTCCTCTTCCGGCACGCCGGGGCCGTGGTCGCACACTGCAATGCGCACCCGACTCGGGCCATCCATGCCCGCCACGATCTCGATGTCCGATTCCGGCGCCGTGTGCCGGATCGCATTGCGCACCAGGTTTTCGATGGCCCGGTGCAGCAGCTCGCTGCTGCCGGCAACCGGCGCCATCGCTGCGCAGCGGTGGCTGACGGTGCGCAGCGACAGACTTGCTTCGAAATTCGCGTCGTCGACGATATCGGCCAGCAGTTCATCCATCTGCACTTCACCGGCGGGAGCGGCCATCGTCTCCGATTGCAGCCGCGACAGCGTGAGCAGTTCGCCGATCAGCACATCCATGCGGGCGCTGTCGCGTTCAATGCGCTCGAGCATGTCGGCCGCGCGCGCCGGCTGCTGCCGCGCCAGAGCGATCGCGGCTTCCATGCGCGCCAGCGGCGAGCGCAGTTCATGCGACACATCGTGCAGCAGCCGACGCTCGCTGGCCATGAGCGCGCGCAGCCGGGCGCTCATGCGGTCGAAGTCCCGTCCCAGGCGCGACAGTTCATCCTGCCCGCTGCCCATGCGCTGCTCGAGTTGCGGATCGAGCTTGCCGCGCGCGACGTCGTCGAAGGCGCTACGCAATTGACGGATCGGCCGCGCGACATAGCGCGCCAGCAGCGCGGCCGACACCAGGCTGCCCAGCATCGCCGTCAGCAGCGGCACCACCGGCAACGGACTGCGGGAGCCACGGCCATGTGACGGCAAGCTGTTCGCACCGCCATCATGCGGCGCGCCGATGTGCCCATGCGCGCCGGCGCCACGCGTCTCGGGCACGAACAGCAGCAGCGACGTGCCATTGTCGCCGCGCACGCGCCGCACCGGCCCGCTCGCATCGGCATCGGCGCGCGCCGTCGCAAGCGTGGCGGCGGGGATCGCGCGGCCGAGCAATTCCACACCAGCGTCGTTGACCGCGTACACCGCGAAACGGTCCTGGCGCATCTCTGTGAGCAGGTCCTTCAACGCATCGGGTCCGCCATGCGCAAGCGTGGCCTCGGCCGAGGCGACCATGAAGTTCGCCGGCGGACTGGAGGCGATGATGCGCTCGGCTTCCCTGGCCTCGTGACGCAGCCATACCGCGCCGGCGATGATGAGGATGCCGGCGAGCTGCGCCAGCCAGATGAAGGCGAAGAAGCGCCAGGTCAGGCGTCCCATGCGGCGCTTCCTAGCCGGAAATGAGTTGATAACCCTGACGGTAGACCGTCTGGATGCAGGAGCGGCCGTCGGGCAGCTTGCCCAGCTTTTGCCGCAGGCTGGAAAGATGCACATCGATGTTGCGGTCAAAGCGCGCCAGCGGCCGGCCCAGCGCCTGCAGCGACAGATCGGCCCGGCTGACCGGGCTGCCGGCATGGCGCGCCAGCACTTCGAGCAGATTGAATTCGGAACTGGTCAGCGCGAGCGGCCGGCCATCCATTTGCGCGCGGCGCTGGCTCGGCCACAGCAGCAAATCACCGACCGTGAGCGGCTCGTCGCCGCTGGCCATATCGCTTGTGCCGGCGCGGCGCAGGATGGCGCGCACCCGCGCCGCGAGCTCGCGCGGATTGCAGGGCTTGGGCAGGTAATCGTCGGCGCCGAGTTCGAGGCCGATGATGCGGTCGGTATCGTCGCCGCGCGCAGTGAGCATCAGCACCGGCAGCGCGCTCCTGGCGCGGATCTCGCGCAGCGCTTCCATGCCGGTCATGCCGGGCATCATCACGTCCAGCACCGCCAGCGCATAGCGCCCGGACAGCGCGTATTCGACGCCGCGCATGCCATCGTGCACCGCGTCCACGTCAAAACCTTCCTGTTGCAGATATTCCCGCAGCATGTCGACCAATTCGACATCGTCATCCACCAGCAGCACCCGGCTCATGCTTGTTTTTCCTCCGATCAGAGGCCGCAAGCATAGCGAAAGCCGGGCCGCATCTGCCGCGCTTTACAAGTCTTTACAGGACTTTACCGACCACGCCGGGTATTTCCCGCATGCCTTGCCGAGAATCGATGCATGTCCGGAAGCACGCTGTCAGGACAACACCATGAGTCTCGGCAAGCTTCGATGCCATTACGGCGTGCAGGCTGCGGCCATCCGCTGGGCGCGGCAACGCACGCAAGTCCATGCTCTCTCCTGGCACACGCATCAAAACGCAAACGCCGCGCAAGCGGATCCCTTTCATTCCCGGTGCATCCTCATCGCTTGCCGCACCTGCATGAAGCGCCATGCACTGGCGCGGTGCCTCGTACACGCCGCTTTCGGCAACATCGCCACTGTATTTACTGGCACTGGAATTGCTAAAAGGATGACGCAGGGAGAACGCCATGCCGCACAGCGCAGCGTGACGTCGACCAAGGCGCACTAGGGTTCCGGTTGCTCATGCGAGCGATGGCTGGTCCGAGAGTGCGCCGGCTTCGCGCATTGCGAGGCTCCACGGAGGGATAAAAGCCCGGGAGAGCAAAGGCGTTCAACGCTTCTCCCGCGCCCATTTCAACGACCAGGAGCCTTCATGAAATCGACAGACGCAGCGCGCATCGCATCCCCGGCCAAGCGCCGCTTCCTCCGTACGCTCGCCGCCGGCGCGGCGCTGGCTGTGGCCGGCTCTGCCTTCGCCGCCACGCCGACGCTCAATATCGGCACCGTGATCTGGATCGGCTACGGGCCGTTCTACGTCGCCGAGGCGCTGGACCTGTTCAAGAAGTACGGCATCAAGGTCAAGCTGCAACCCTTCGCCGACCCGGCGCTGATCCCGCCGGCGCTCGCCTCCGGCTCGCTGCAGGGCGCGATGCTGACCTACGACCAGGTGATCGGCCAGGTCGCCAAGGGCCAGATGCAGAAGGTCGTCATGCCGATCGACTATTCCAATGGCGGCGATGCGATCGTGGCCGAGAAGTCGATCACCAAGATCGCGGACTTCAAGGGCAAGAAGATCGGCTTCAATCCACTGTCGCCGTCGGACTTCCTGCTGTCGTATGCGATGAAGTCGGCGAACCTGACCGAGAAGGACATCACCCCGGTCAACATGACGCCGGAATCGGTGCCGGCGGCCATGGCGTCCGGCCAGATGCCCATCGGCGTGACGTATGAGCCGAGCCTGTCGCAGGTGCTGTCGCAGGGCGACGGCAAGAAATTCCACGTCGTGTATTCATCCAAGGACGCGCCCGGCCTGATCGCCGACGTGCTGGTGTTCGACGAGAAAGCCATCAAGTCCAGCCCGAAGGAAATCAGCGCGGTCATCCAGGGCTATCTCGACGGCATGGCCTACATGAAGTCCAAGCCGGACGAGGCCGCGAAGATCATCGGCAAGTTCATGGGCATCTCGGCCAAGGAAGCGAAGGAGCAGATGAGCGGCGTGTACAACATCCCGCTGGCCGAAATGCCGTCCGCCTTCGTGAAGTCGGCATCGACCAAGTCCTACTACACCAGCGGCGACATCATCAGCAACATCCTGAAGACCAAGGGCCAGATCGCCAGCGTGCCGCCGGCGGAATCGACCTTCGACGGGCAGTTCGTGAAGGCGCTGGCGAAGTAAGGGCGTAGGTTGGGCTGTCAAGCCCAACGTGAAGCCCGATCAACCGCTGACGATGTCGTCGGGCTTTCTTCGTCAACGCGACATCGGACGCCAGCTGGCCGCAAGCCTAATGGCCATTTGCAGCCTGGGCTGCCAAGCCCGGTAGCGAACGACTGCGGGCCGCGAGCATGTTGGGCTTGGCAGCCCAACCTACGCGCCTGCGACATCAGGAACAGGAGCCCCATGCCATCCACTCTCTTTCGTCATCCCGACGCCGCCGCGCCGAACATCGCGGCGCTCGGCGTCATCCTGGCCGGCTATCCAGCCGGCATCTGGCTCTTGAGCCGTTCGGGCTGGGCGCTGCCTGCCATCGGCGTGCTGCTGACGATGCTCACGCTGACCTGGTCCGCCTATTTCATCCACGAGTTCGCGCATCTGGCGATCTTCAGGTCGCCCGCGGCCAATGCGCGCTGGGGCACGCTGATGAGCTGGATCAACGGCAGCTGCTATGCCACCTTTGACGGCATGCGCAAGAAGCACATGCGCCATCATGTCGAGCGCGCCGATGTGATCACCTTCGATGTGCAAGCCTTCCTGCGCCGCCTGCCTGCGCCGCTGCGCGGCCTTGTGCTGGCGCTGGAATGGGCCTACGTGCCAGCAGTGGAACTGATCATGCACGGCTTTGTGATTACGCAGCCGTTCACGCAGAGCGGCCGAGGCAAGTCGAAGCTACGCATGCTGGCCATCGTCGCGGTGCGCGCGGCCGCCTTCGCGCTGCTGGCTGCGTACAGCATGAAGGCTTTCCTGCTGTATGCCTTGAGCTATCTGCTGTTCCTGACGGTGCTGCGCTTCGCCGACTGCTTCCAGCACACCTACGACGCTTATCCGATCGCCGATGACGCGCCCATCCCGGCCGACAAGCAGCGCGATCGCCAGTACGAGCAGTTCAACACCTACAGCGACATCGTCGGCCTTTCCAACCCGGTGCTGAACATGCTGTGGCTGAATTTCGGCTATCACAATGCCCACCATGAGCGTCCCACGTTGCCCTGGCACCGGTTGCCCGCTTATCACCGCGAGCTGTATAACGACGCCTGTGCGCAGGTGATCACCGTCGGCGAGCTGCTGGCCAGCTTTCACCGTCATCGCGTGCGCCGCGTGCTGTCGCCGGATTACGGCGTGGTGCTGCCGCCGGGCGCGCCGCGTCGCGCCGACGGCTTCATCGGCGCGGTCGGCGTGTCCTTCCTGACGGCGGTGTGATGCGCGGGCCTGGCGCCACGGCGCAAACCAGGGCCGCGCGGCTCGCGCCGATGGCGCTTTTGGCCAGCGGCCTGGTGTGGGGATTGTGCTGGCTGCCGCTGAAAGGCTTTGCGCAGCAGGGCCTGACCGGCAACCTGATCGGCGCCACCGCCTATGCGCTGGTGGCGCTGGCGGCGTTGCCGGTGCTGTGGCGCGAGCGACATGCCTGGCGCGGTGAAGGCATCCTGCTGGCTGCCATCGGCTTGTCCTTCGGCAGCGCCAACATCGCCTTCACCCATGCGCTGATGGCCGGCGACGTGGTGCGCGCGATGCTGCTGTTCTATCTGCTGCCGGCCTGGGGCGCGCTCGGCGGCAAGCTGTTCTTGAACGAGCGCATCGGCGCACGCCGCCTGCTGGCGGTTGCGCTGTCGCTCTTGGGCGTGGTCATCATCATGGGCGGCGCGCAAGTGCTCGATGGCGCTTTCTCCACGGCCGACGGCGCCGCGCTCGCGGCCGGCTTCTGCTATGCCGCCGGCGGCATCGCGAACCGGCGCGCGCGCCGCATCCCGGTGGCCAGCCGCACCATGGTGACCTTCATCGGCTGCGCCGGCGTGGCCACGATCGGGCTGCTGCTGTTTCCGGCCGCGCTGCCCGCAACGGGCCTGTCCACCTGGTGCCTGCTGATCCTGTTCGCCTTCCTGTGGCTGCTTGGCGGCACGCTCCTGACCACCTATGGCGTGACGCACATCGAAGCCAGCCGCGCCGCGGTGCTGCAGGTGGTGGAGCTGCTGGTCGCGGTGGTCTCGGCGCTGCTGCTCGGCGGCGGCAGCCTGGGCATGAAGGACTGGATCGGCGGCGGCATGATCATCACCGCCACACTGCTCGAAGCCACGAGCGCCAACTCCGAAGGAAACTCCGCATGAACCATCCGCGCGCCGCCGCGCTCATCGTCATCGACATGCAGCGCGACTTCTGCTCTCCCGGCGGCTATGCCGCGCATGCCGGGCTTGACGTAGCCCGGCTGTCCTCGGTGATCGGCAACATCGCCCGGCTCATCGATGCGGCCCGCGCCGCCGGCATGCCCGTGATCTACACCCGCGAAGGCCATCTGCCCGACCTGTCCGACTGCACGCCGGCCAAGCTGCACCGCAGCCGCGCCGCCGGCGCGCCGATCGGTCAGCAGGGACCGCTGGGCCGCTTGCTGGTGCGCGGGGAAATCGGGCACGACATCATCGATGAACTCGCACCGGAGCCCGGCGACATCGTCATCGACAAGCCTGGCTACGGCGCCTTCCATCGCACCGACCTGGAAGCGGTGCTGCAGCGGCTCGGCGTGAAGAGCCTGCTGCTGTGCGGCGTGACCCTCGAGGTCTGCGTGCATTCCAGCCTGCGCGAAGCGGTGGACCGCGGCTATCGCTGCATCACCATAGGCGATGCCTGCGCGGCAGGCGATCCGGCGCTGCAGGAGCCGGCGCTCCTGATGATCTCGGTCGAAGGCGGCATCTTCGGCGCGGTAGCGAACACCGAAGACGCCCTGCGCATGATGCGCGCGGAGCAGCCGGCATGAGCGGCGCAACGAGACTGTGGCCGTTGCTGACGGCGACCCACCGCTACGACAAATCGATCTCGACCCATGGCCGCGGCATGGGCCAGATCATCGAAGCGCCGATCCTGGCCTACCTGATCGAAACGCCGAACGGCCGCATCCTGTACGACGTCGGCTGCGATTACCGCAAGATCCACGATCCGCAGCTGCGCGCGCGTCATTACGAAAACGGCGGCTCGGGTTTTGGCGCGCCCGACATGCGCGAGGAAGACCGCATTCCACGCCATCTCGCGCGCCTGGGCCTCGCGGTGTCGGATGTGGATGTGATCTTCATCGGCCATCTGCATTTCGACCATGCCGGCGGGCTGTGCGAGCTGCGCGCATGCGGCTGCGGCGCCGAGGTGCATGTGCAGCGCGATGAGCTTGCCGCCGCCGAAAGCGGCGAAGATGGCGCGGTGTTTGCCGATGAAGCGGCCTGCGGCCCTTTCCATGTGACCGATGGTGAATACGATGTCGCGCCCGGCGTGCGCGCGATCGCCACGCCGGGACATACCGCAGGCCACATGTCATTGTTCATTGAAATGCCGAAGGGCCCGCCGGTGCTGCTCGCCGGCGATGCCGCGGACCTGATCGAAAACATCGAGGACGAGGTCGCGCCCGGCGGCTGCTGGCGCGGCCGCCATGAGCAGGCCGAGGACAGCATCCGCAAGCTCAAGGCGCTCGCGCGCGAGACGCGTGCCGAGATCTGGCCCAACCATGACATGGCGTTCTGGCGCAGCTTGCGCCGCTTTCCGGAGTGGCACGAATGACGCTTGCGGCCGCGGTGCCGGCGCGATACCGCGGCGTATGGAAGCGCACGCTGCTGAGCACGCCGGATGGCATCGATGACACGTCCACGGTGCTGTGGCTGCAGGCTTCACGCTGGCATGCCGATATACGCATCCCGGCGGGACGACCATCGTTTGCCGGCGTGCATGCGCTGGCCGATTGCAGCGACGCGCAACTGCGCTTTCTCGCGCGCCAGGCCGGCTTTGCCGGCGTCACCGAAATCGATCTGGCAGCCAAGCCGGAAATCTGCCGCTGGCGTCGCCGCTGGGATGCGCAGCCGCCGGCCGCGACGGAGGATGCGGGTCGCATGGTATTCCAGCACGAGCGCATCCTTGAGACCGGCGTGCATGCCGATTACCTCGAGCATTGGCAACGGCTGCCGGATTCGGTTGGCGAGTCGGTGGAATGCGTCGATGACTCCGGCTGCGTGCTGGCCGTCGGCGGCTATGTCATGCGCATGCTCCCGCGCCGCGCCGCCTGGCCGCCGGACCTGGCCCCCGGCACCAGCCTCGCGCAACTGGTCGATGCTCTGCTTCCGACGCAGCGCGACCGCGTGCTCGGCTGGCTGGATGTCGAGATTTCCTTCGGACGCAGGGATGGCGACGGCTGGATCGTGCTGCATTCGACGCTGCCCTGGATGGAAGGAAAAACCCTGCCGCTGCCTGCGGGAATGGGCGCTCCCGTTTGATCGGTTGCAACGATGCGCCGGCTATTCGCCGCCGCTCTTGCTGTCATTGCCGTCATTCCCGTCGTCGCCATCGAGCTCATTGGCCATCGACAGATGCAGGCCGACCAGGCGCAGCGTTCTGCCGGCATAGGCGCGCAAGACCTTGTCCTGCGCATCGTCTTCCATCTGCTGCAGCAGGTCGATGAAGCGCTCATGCTCGTTGATGCCGGCGCGCTTCAGATATTCCTCGTCGAACGCCCCGCCGGCCAGGCCGCGCAGGCCGATCGCGATGGTCCTGTGCGCCATGTCGGTTTCCGCCGGCAGGCTCATGCCGCGCGAGTGGGCCAGCTTTTCCAATTGGCTTTGCGCGTGGGAATGGTCGTCGATCATGCGCCGCGCGAAGCTGCGCACCGCGAAGTTCATGCTCTTGTCCAGCGCCAGGCGGCCGAGCAGGATTTCACCGAGATTGGCATAGGCGATGTCTTCGATCATCACGCGGTCTTCATCGGCAAGCGGGATGATGCGCGCTGTCTTTGCCCCCCCGGCATGGCGTCGGGGCTGCGCGTCGGCAACCGTACCCATGCACAGCGCCAGCGTGGCGACGAGCCAGAGGAGCAGCTTGGAGCCGTGCATGGCGATTCTCCTTGCGGAAACGGATGCGGTGGAATGCGGATGGGCAATGGCGCGGATCGGCCGGACGACGCGTCAGCATGCCATCGTCCGGGGATCGGGGTGTTGAGCCAGGCGGGTATGCGGTGCGGTTTTGGGATAGAGAAAAGTGGGCGAAGAAGAAGTCGCTGCTGCGTTATCGTTTCCGTCTGTCTACCGCCATTCGCCGCAGGAGTTTTTCCATGAACAAGTTCAATTGGGAAGAGACGGAGAAATCCATCAGCGAGCTGCCGTTCAGCAAGAAGATCGATCTCGTCGACATGATCCTGGACAGCATCAAAGCAGAAGACGTTCTTCTTTCACCCGCAGTGCGTAGCGTGCTCGCAAGGCGGGTGGAGAGCTATGCATAGCACAAGCGCGAAGCCGGGGGGTAGCCAAAGATGGCTTCACGCTGGAACAGGAATGCCAAGAAGTGAAATGGGCCGCATGTTATCCGCTGACGCAGATGAGGCTGGCAAGCCGGTGCTGCGCAGACTTTATACCGTGAGCACCAGATCCGTATAACGGCACAAAAGGCGATCAGTGGAAAGAAGCTGAACATTCTCGACCATCGATTGCGCAATCAGGATCCTGTCGAATGGGTCCCGGTGTATATCAGGCAGCTCGACTACCCGGGCTGCGTGCGCTATGTTCACTGGCAAGGCGATGAAACCATTTGCCTTGATTTCGCGGACCATGTGATTGATATCCGCCTCCAGTTTCCCAATGCCGACCTTGATGGAGGCTTCCCAAATGGAAGCGCTGCTGACGAATACCCGCTTTGCCCGACCAATGCATGAACGGGCACGTGGTGAAAGCTGTGGATCATCAATCAGCCACCACAGATAGACATGGGTATCGAGCAGCAGGTCCATCATCTCCCTTCGAATGCGGATTGCACATCGTCCGGGAGCGGGGCATCGAAATCCGGCGCTATCCTGATTTTTCCTTTCAGCGAACCCGGCTTGCGGGCCTGCCTTTCCATCTCGACGGGAACCAGCTTCACTCTGAGCTTGCCCGACACCGCAATGACGATCTCCTCGCCCCTGGCCGCCTCTTCGGCCAGTTCCGCCAGCGTATCCCTTGCTTCCTGAAGATTGACGATATGCATGGCTGCCTCTGCATGAACGGTAAGGAGGGCATCGAGTATGCCATCCTTCCCCGGCGGGCGACAGGTCGGCGCACGAAACCCGCCACCATGCTCGCCGCCTACACCGCCGCCAGATAAGCCCGCCAGCCGCCGAACCCGGTAATGTCCCGCGCCCCCTTCACCGCCTGCGCTTCGCAGACAAAGCCCTGCACCGCGCTGCCGTCGGCAAGCGTGACCGTGCCTATGCCCAATGGCGCCGGGATGCCGGCGACGAAGCTGCCGAAGGCGCTGGCCGGCATTTCCCAGACCTCCATCGCGATCGCCGCGCCGCCGGCATCCGGCCCGACCCGGACCATGCCCGGACGATGCGGCGGCCCGCCGGGCAGCGCATACAGCTTGTAGTCCGGCGCGCTCTCGACTTCGGCGACCAGCCTCGCGCCGCGCTCGGTCAATTGCCGATTCAGCGGCAGTCCCGACAAATGCGCGCCGCACACCGCCACGCGTACCTGGCCGGAGGCGAAGGCCGGCATCGGGCCAGGCGCCGGCATCGCCATGCCGGTCGCGCCCAGCGGCAAGTCCTGCGCCGCATGCAAGCGCGCCGCGAGCCTGAGCAGCGGCGCATCCTGAAAGGCCGGCGCGACCAGGGTCACGCCGAAGGGCAGGCCGCTGTCATGAAAGCCGGCCGGCACCGAGATCGCGGCCAGGTCCAGCAGGTTCATGAAGTTGGTGTAGTAGCCGAGATTCGAATTCAGCCGGATCGGATCGGCCTCTACTTCATCGATGCGATACGGCCGGCCCGCGGTCGGTGTGATGAAGCAGTCGATGTCCTGCCACACGCGCGCGGCCACGCGCTGCAGGGCTTTCAGGCGATACATCGCGCCGAAGGCGTCAGCGGCCGAGATGCCGCGGCTGTTGCCGAGGATGTCGCGCGTGACCGGATGCAGCGCCTCGGGCTGCGCCTCGAAGAAGTCGCGTATCGCTTCATAGCGCTCGGCCACCCACGGGCCTTCGTACAACAGGCGCGCGGTGTCGAGAAAGGGCGCGAAGTCGAATTCGACCGGCTCGCCGCCGAGCGCCTGCAGCCGGCGCACCGCCATGCGGTACAGCGACAGGCCGTCGGCGCTGCCGAAGAATTGCAGCTGGTCTTCGCGCGGCACGCCGAAACGGAAATGCGCTGCCGCGCCGAAGTCCCGGCCATGCGGCTCGGCGCGGCGCGAATACGGATCGCTTTCATCCTCGGCCTGCGCCACGGCCAGGGCCTGGGCCGCGTTGTCCGCGGTCAGCGCGAAGATCGAGATGGTGTCCAGCGTGCGGCAGGCCGGCACCATGCCGGTCGACGACAGCGTGCCCAGCGTGGGCTTGACGCCGACCAGATTGTTGAACGCCGCCGGCACCCGGCCCGAACCCGCGGTGTCGGTGCCGAGCGAGAAGCTGGCCAGCCCGAGCGCCACGGCCACCGCCGAGCCCGACGAGGAGCCGCCAGACACGTAGTCCGGATCGAAGCTGTTGCGGCAGGCGCCATGCGGCGAGCGTACGCCGACCAGGCCGGTGGCGAACTGGTCGAGATTGGCCTTGCCCACGGGGATGGCGCCGGCATCGATCAGGCGCTGCACCACGGTCGCATGCCGCTGCGGCGTGTAGGCATAGGCCGGGCAGGCCGCGGTGGTGGGCACGCCGGCCAGGTCGATGTTGTCCTTGATCGCGAACGGTATGCCGTACAGCGGCAGGCCGGCGATGTCCCTGCCTTCCAGTGCCTGCGCATAGGCGCGCATTTCGGCCAGCGTGAGCCGGCGTATCCAGAGGCGATGCGACTGCCCCGCCTCCTCGGCGGCCAGCTCCGCTTCCAGTTCCTCCAGCATTGCCACCGGCGTCAGGCTGCCTTCCAGATAGCGCGCGCGCAGCGCATTCATTTCGAGATTCATGGTTTCTCCTGTATTCAGCGAATGACGATCAAGGTCTGCCCGGCATTCACGCCCTGGCCCTCGGCCACCGCGATCTTCACGATCTCGCCATCCCGCGGCGCGACCACGTTCATTTCCATCTTCATCGACTCGACGATGACCAGCGCCTCGCCGGCCTTCACCTTCGCGCCGACCGCGGCGGCGATCTTCCAGATGCTGCCGGCCACCTGCGAGGTCACCGCGTCGCAATCGGCCGGCACGTCTTCTTCCTGGACTGCCGCGGCGATGCCGCCGTCCTCCACGATCGACACGCCGGCCGCGCGCCAGCGCTCGCGCTCGGCATCGAAGGCGGATTGCTGCGTTCCCTTGAATGCGGCGATGGACGCGGCGTTGTCGGCAAGGAAGCGGTTGTAGTCGGCCAGGCGGAAGCTGCCTTCCTCGATCTTCAGTTGCGCGCGCCCGGCGAGGAAGTCCTTGCGGAACTGCAGCAGCGCCTCGGCTTCCATCGGGTAGAAGCGGATCTGGTCGAAGAAGCGCAGCAGCCAGGGCTTGCCGTCGGTGAAGTCGCGCGTCTGCCGCCAGCGGTTCCACATCTGCACCGTGCGCCCGACGAACTGGTAGCCGCCGGGGCCTTCCATGCCGTACACGCACATGTAGGCGCCGCCGATGCCGACCGCGTTTTCCGGTGTCCAGGTGCGCGCCGGGTTGTACTTGGTGGTGACCAGGCGATGGCGCGGATCGACGGGCGTGGCCACCGGCGCGCCGAGATACACGTCGCCCAGGCCCAGCACCAGGTAGCTGGCATCGAAGACGATGCGCTTGACGTCATCGATGCCATCGAGCCCGTTGATGCGCCGGATGAATTCGATATTGCTCGGGCACCAGGGCGCATCGGCGCGCACCGACTGCATGTATTTCTCGATGGCCAGGCGCGTGGCCGCATCGTCCCAGGACAGCGGCAGCCACACGGTGCGGGTCGGCACTTCGATGTCATCCACATGGTCAAGCACTTCCTCGACCGCGAGCAGCGCCTTCATCAATGCGGTAAGGCCGAGCACGCTGCTGTCGTAGTGCAGCTGCAGCGAGCGTATGCCGGGTGTCATGTCGATGATGCCGGGCAGCGCGCCGGCATCGCGCTGCTGCTGCAGCCGCGTCATCAGCGCCTGCACACGGAAGCGCAGATTCAGGTCCAGCACCAGCGGGCCGTATTCCACCAGCACATAGTGGTCGCCGCTGCGGCGGTAGACGACTTCGATCTTGTCGTCCTCGGGCGGCAGGCGATGGATGATGGCGTCATCTGACAATGCGCAATCGGCGGTGAGCGGCTGCGCTTCGGGCTTACCCGAGATCGCCGCGTTCTGCGCGCGCAGCATGCGGTCGGCCTCGGCATGCGCGACGCGATGAAAGCGCACCGTGTCGCCGGGCGCGAGCTGGCCCATCTTCCACAGCTCGGCCTGCACGATGGTGGCCGGGCAGACGAAGCCGCCCAGGCTCGGGCCATCGGGGCCGAGGATCACCGGCATGTCGCCGGTGAAGTCGATGGTGCCGATCGCATAGGCGTTGTCATGGATGTTGGACGGATGCAGGCCGGCTTCGCCGCCGTCGCTGCGCGCCCATTGCGGCTTAGGCCCGATCAGGCGCACCCCGGTGCGGCTCGAGTTGTAATGCACCTGCCAGTCGGTGCCGAAGAACATCGCGATGTCGTCGCCGGTGAAGAAGTCCGGCGCGCCATGCGGGCCGTACAGCACGGCGATGTCCCAGTGCTTGCCAAACTTGGGCGCGAGGTCGCGCGCGGCTGCAGGTGCGATGCGCTCCATGGCTTCGATGCCGCCCAGGTGCAGCACATCGCCGCCACGCAGCACCCGGCCGCCGTGGCCGCCGAGCTGGCCGAGGCTGAAGGTGGACTTGCTGCCGAGGTAATCCGGCACATCGAGGCCACCAGCCAGCGCGAGGTAGGCGCGGCAACCGGCGCCGGTGACGCGGCGTATGCGCAGCACTTGGCCGCGCTTCACCGCGACCGGCTGCCACATCGGCAGCGGCGCCTCATCGAGCAGCACTTCGATGGGCGCGCCGGTCAGGGCGATTTCGGTGTCGCAGTTGAAGGACAGCGTCGGGCCGGCCACGGTGATCTCGAGGCCGGCCGTGCCTTCCGGATTGCCGATCAGGCGATTGGCCAGGCGGAAGGACAGGGCATCCATCGGACCCGAGGGCGGCATGCCGACATCCCAGTAGCCGAGGCGGCCGGGCCAGTCCTGCACCGAGGTCTGCACGCCGCCGTCGATCACGTCGATGGTGGCGACCGGCGGCATGAAGTCGCCGAGGCTGCGCGTGGTATGGGTCGCATCGAGGAAGGGCGGGTAGGTCGTCAGCGCATGCAGGTACGCGAGATTCGATTCGAGGCCGGCGATGCGGGTTGCGGCGAGCGCCGCGCCGAGCTTGCCCAGCGCCGCTTCGCGCGTATCGGCATGGGCAATGATCTTGGCCAGCATCGGGTCGTAATACGGCGTGACCTCGGCGCCGCGCGCAATCCAGCTGTCCACGCGCACATCGGCCGGGAACACCACTTCGGTCAGCAGGCCCGTGGACGGCAGAAAGCCCTTGGCCGGGTCTTCTGCATACACCCGCGCCTGCACCGCGCAGCCGCGTGGGTCGATGACGATGTCCTGCAACGGCGGCATCGTGCCCAGGCCCAGGCGCACCATCCATTCGACCAGGTCGATGCCGGTGACGGCTTCGGTGACGCCATGCTCGACCTGCAGCCGCGTGTTCACTTCGAGGAAGAAGAATTCATGCGTCTTCGCATCCATCACGAATTCCACGGTGCCGGCGCTGCGGTACTGCACCGCCTCGGCAAGCCGCACCGCCATTGCCAGCAGGCGCTCGCGCACCGGCTGCGGCAGGTTCGGCGCCGGGGTTTCTTCGATGACTTTCTGATTGCGCCGCTGCAGCGAGCAATCGCGTTCGCCGAGCGCGATCACGCGGCCCTGTCCATCACCGAAGATCTGCACTTCGATATGGCGCGCCGCTTCGATATAGCGCTCAAGGAAGACGCCCGCATCGGAAAAGTTCGCCTGCGCCATGCGCCGCACCGAATCGAAAGCGCGTGACAGTTCGTCTTCGTCGCGGCACATCTGCATGCCGATGCCGCCGCCGCCGGCGCTGCTCTTCAGCATGACCGGATAGCCGATGCGGCGCGCTGCGCTAGCTGCTTCGTCGAACGAAGACAACAACCCGGTGCCAGGCAAGAGCGGCAGGCCGCTTTGCTCGGCCAGCGCGCGGGCCGTGTGCTTCAGGCCGAAGACGCGCATCTGTTCCGGCGTCGGGCCGAGAAAGGCGATGCCGGCCGCGGCGCAGGCTTCAGCGAAGGCGGCGTTCTCGGACAGGAAGCCGTAGCCGGGATGGATGGCGGTCGCGCCGGTGGCCCTGGCCGCTTCGATCAGGCGCGCGGCCTGCAGATAGCTTTGCGCGGCCGGGGCCGGGCCGATGGCGACGGCTTCTTCGGCCTGCGTGACGAAGAGCGCATCGGCATCGGCTTCGGAATACACCGCGACCGAGGGTATGCCCATGCGCTTGAGGGTGCGGATGATGCGGCAGGCGATGGCGCCGCGATTGGCGATCAGGACTTTGGCTGACATGGTGTGGGTCCGGGCATTGCGGGTCGTCCCGCGAAGAATTCGATGCGGCAGGGGTCGTCCCGTGCCGGGGGCTGTTGCGCCCGTGTTCTTGTCTTTCGTAGGTTGGGCTGACAAGCCCAACATGAAGGTCGATGGCGTGCGAACTCTCGTTGGGCTTCCTTCGTCAGCCCAACCTACGTCATTCCTTCCGGTCCCAGATCAGATAGCGCACTGCCGTCGGGTTATAGCCATTGCAGGGATTGTTCAACTGCGGGCAGTTCGAGATCAGCGCGACGATGTCCATCTCGGCGCGCATCTCCACGTACTTGCCCGCGCCCGATATCCCGTCCTCGAAGGTCAGCCTGCCATCCTCGGTCACCGGCACGTTCATGAAGAAGTTGATATTGGAGACCACGTCGCGCTTGTCCAGGCCGCGCTCGTCATGCGCGATCGCCAGCAGGTAGTTATCGCGGCAGCTGTGCATGTAGCGCTTTTCCAGCGCATAGCGCACCGTGTTGCTCTCGGAAGCGCAGGCGCCACCGAGGGTGTCATGCCGGCCGCAGGTGTCGGCGACGATGGTGAGCAAGGCATTGCCTTTGGACGACATCAGCTTCGAGCCCGCGCCGAGATACAGGCTGCCCTGGGCAGCGATGGTGCGCGTGAGGCTGTAGCGCTCGGACGGGTCGGCGGCGCTGTAGAAGATGGTATCGACCGCCTGGTTGCCTTCAAGGTCGATGATGCGCAGGACCTGGCCTTTGCGGATTTCCAGCATCCACGGCTCGCCGGCGGGATGGATGATGTCGGCCACCGCGTTCTTGGGATCGAGCCGGCTTTCCACGAGTTGGGCTGTCATGGTGTTTGTCCTCACAGGAAATAGCGTTCGGTGTTGATGAAGCCGCGCGCGTTCTCGGCGCTGTGCAGGCGGCAGACGTCGTCGCGGCCGGCGGTGCCGGAACGCCAGCAGGACAGCCGCACCGGCTTCGGGTCGTAAGAGGTCGCGGGATCGAGCGGATGCTGGCAGGCCGACAGGACCACCAGCACATTCATCTCGAAGCGCAGATCGATGTACTGGCCTTCGCGGCGATGCGCGGTCTCGAAGGACAGCTCGCCCTCGGGCCCGGCCGCGGCCTTGCTGAAGAAGTTGACGTTGGCAACCAGGTCGCGCCGGCCCATGCCCCATTTGCCGAGCTCGACCAAAAAGCCATCTTCGGCATTGCGGAACATCGCGTTGCGGTGCTCCTGGTAGCGCGCCACGCCAAAGCGCTGCTTCACCATCTCCGCGTCGCTGATGCCGCAGATCGTGTCATGCCAGCCGCAGGTGTCTTCGGGAATCGAGCACAGGATGCGGCCCATATCGGAATAGCAGACATGGCCTTTCGTGAGGAAGGCGGTGTGCTGCGCCTTCAGCGTGTCCGGCATGTTGTAGCGCTCGTTGCGCTCCTCGAAGTTGTAGAACAGCGCCGAGACATTCGCGCCGCCGTGCAGATCGGTCAGGCGCAGCGTGTTGCCGCGTCGTAGCAGGCCGGACCAGTGGCCGCCGCCGGGCATGGTTTCTTCCCACAGCAGCAGCCCGGCATCGAAGCGCGTGGAATGTTCCGGCACCGCGGCGCGGGCCAGCGGCGTGAGCGTGGAAAAGCTGGTGATCATGGTTTCCCCTTGTCGTTATTCAGGCTGCGGCGGCCTGCAGATTGAGCCGCTCGAGCAGCTCGCTGTCGGTGGACATGCCCGAGGTGTCGCGGATGCGCGCGAGGATGCGCTTCTTCATCGCGAGGAATTCCGGCGCATGCTTCATGTCCTGTTCGCGCGCGGCGGGCAGCGGCACGTCGTAGATGGTGTCGATGCGGCCCGGGCGCGGCGCCATCAGCACCACGCGCTGGCCGAGGTAGATCGCTTCCTCGACATCGTGGGTGACGAAGACGATGGTGGTCTTCTCGATGCGCTGCACATGCAGCACCAGGTCGTGCATCACTTCGCGGGTCTGCGCATCGAGCGCGCCGAAGGGCTCGTCCATCAGCAGGATCGAGGGCTTGGACATCAGCGCCCGCGCGATCGCCACGCGCTGCTGCTGGCCGCCGGAGAGCTGGTTCGGATAGGCATGGGCCAGGTGCGACAGGCCGATCAATTGCAAGAGCGCGTCGGCGCGGCCGGCGGCGGCTTCGACCTCGGACGAGGACAGGTTGCCGCGCTTGGCTTTCAGCTTGCGGCTGAAGCGGATATTCTCCAGCACGGTCAGCCAGGGATACAGGCTGTAATGCTGGAACACCATGGCTCTCTCGGCGCCGGGCCCGACCACCGGCTGGCCTTCGCAGACCAGCTCGCCCGAGCTGCGGTATTCGAGGCCGCCGAGTATGCGCAACAGCGTGGACTTGCCGCAGCCCGAAGCGCCGACCAGGGTCACGAATTCATTGTCCTTCACGTCCAGGCTGACGTTTTCCAGCGCCGTCACGGGCTTGGCGCTGTCGAAGATCTTGCCGAGATTGCGGATCTGTACCTTGCTCATCGTATGTACCTTGGTCATGTTCATCCTCTTGCCTGCGCCCACGGGAACAGCCGGCGATGCAGCCAGCGGAAGGCCTGGTCCATGACAAGGCCGATCAGGCCGATCAGGATGATGCCGGCGAAGATGGTGTCGGTTTTCAGGAAGCGCTGGGCTTTCAGAATCGAATAGCCCAGGCCCGAGTTGGCCGCGACCAGTTCGGCCACGACGAGGTAAGTCCAGGCCCAACCCATGGTCACGCGCAGCGTATCGAGGATGGCGGGCTTGGCCGAGGGCAGCAGCACCAGCTTGATGATTTCGTAGCGGGTGGCGCCCATCGTATGCGCCGCTTCGATCTGCGCGGCCGGCGTGCGCCGCACATCCTCGGCCACCATCAACAGCATCTGGAAGAAGGTGCCGATGAAGATCACCGAGATCTTGGCGCTTTCATCGATGCCGACCCACAGCATGATCAACGGGATGAAGGCCACCGCCGGCATGTAGCGGATGAAGTCGGTCAGCGGTTCCAGCATCGCGGCCACCGGCCGGAACGCGCCGATCAACAGGCCCAGCGGCAGGGCGATGACGGCGGACAGCGCAAAGCCGGCGCTGACGCGGTAGATCGAGATCAGGGTGTCGCCGAGCAGATCGTCGTCGATGCTCCAGGTCCAGACGCGTTCGAGCACCCGTATCGGGCTGGGCAAAAAGACCGGATTGATCAGGCCGGAGGCGGCCAGGAGCGCCCAGGCCACGAGCGGCGCGATCAGGCCGAGCATGGCGAACATCCAGTACTGGCGCCTGCCGAGGTGGCCGGCGATGCGCCAGATGCCGGGGCGTGTCGGGCGTGGGGAAGAGGCGGACAAATCGGGCTCCTGGTTGTTGGGACATGGCGAGAGAGCGCGGCACATAAAACGCTGTCTCCCGGGCTTTTGTCCCTCCGTGGAGCCCCCTCGATGAAAAGGAAGCCGACTGCTCTCGGACCAGCGCCGCCTTCACATCGAAGCGGCCGGAACCCTAGCGGTCTTTGAGGCGTGTCGGCCGGTGCCCTGGCTCACGCGACTCTCGGGGAGCGGTGTTGCAATAAGGGTGCCAGCGGGTTTGGTAAGGATGTGCGCAGTTAGTGCGCAAGAATGGGGCGTGAAAGCCGACTGGCGCGCCATGAATGGGCATGCTTGCGTGATCAAGCACCGATTTGGAAAGGGATTTTTGAAATCGACTACCACTGTCGACTTTGTGGAGCGCGACATGAGAACCGTACGCAAGACGATGACTCTGACAGACGAGCCAAATCAGCGTATCGAAGCACATCTCAAAGCCGAGCATTACAGCAGAGGCAGCAAACATACCCGCGACCTCATCCGCCGTGGCGCGTCCAGAACGCTGCCGGAGTGAGGATGGGATAGGTGTCGGATAATGCCAGCAAGTCTTTGTCGCCGGTGAGCAGGTAATCAGCTCTGGACGCGGTCAATGTGGCCAGGACTGGCTGATCGGCCGCATCGCGCAAGCGGCCGTCCTCCAACACTTCGGGTTCGATGACATCAGCCAGAAACATAAAACAGTCGGCCAAGTCGCGAATTTCGCTCGCGCTCAACGACACTCTCGATAGACGCGGCAGCACCCTGACCATTTCATCAAGGATATAGCGGGAAAGGACTACGCTCAGTCCTCCCTGGCGCCAAGCGTTGACGATGCGGCCGGGAATACTGCCCGGATACGCCAAGCCCGATACCAGGACATTGGTATCGAGCACGACTCGAAGACTGGTCATTAGCGTTTCCGCTCTGCTGCAACCAGAGCGTCGATTTCACTCATGCCCTCCGCTTCAGGCAGCCCCGCATATCCTTCGGCAATACGTGTGGTAAGCGCATCGAAGCGGTCACGCATACGGCGAATGCGCGAAAACAGCTCTGCGTCTACTAATGCGGCGACCGGCTTGCCATCCTTGTTGATGACAATGCTGTCGTTCCGGTATTGCACCTGATTGAGCATTTCGCCAAGGTTTTGCCGAAAATTGACGGCATTGACTTCGTTAATCACGGCCCCTCCTAACCATATTGATCAATATGGCCATTGTGGTAGAACGTGATGGGCTTGTCCAGACAAGCTTGTGTTTAGCCGCGTCATCCCGGACGCGGCTTCCATCTCAGACAGAAAAACTCAGAACCCGTACGAAATGCTCGCCAGCACCCGATTGTCCTGTTTCACATCGAAACGGTTCTTGCCGCCGAGGATGTACTGCAGGCCCCAGGTCAGACCGGTGTCGAACACCGGCTGGGTGAAACCCACGATCAGGTGGCGGAAGCCGCTGGCGATCGGGCCGTTGCCGGCATAGCAGCCGTTGATGTTGAAGGCCGCACCGGCACCGCAGGAAGCGCCGCTGCCGGTGTCGGTGGTGCCGAGGAACTTGCCTTCCTTCTTGTACAGGTAATAGCCGAGGCTGCCGGTGAAGTTGATCTTGTACGGCAGCGCGTGGGTATAGTTCAGCGCGAAATAGGTGTCGCCCTTGTTGCCCCAGACCACGTCGTTCAACAGCGTCTGCGCGGTCAGGCCGAAGTCGCCGTAGGACACACCGAGCTTGGTTTCCAGCGCATTCGCATACTTGCCGTTGATGTAGACATAGCCGGTCAGACCGAGCGTATAGCCGAAGTCGCCGAACTTGCCGTTGTAGCCGCCGTAGATATCGTTCTCGATCGATTTGTCGTCCTGGAAGCCGGTGACGATGGACCGGTCGTCATAGGACTGGCCGAGGCGCTTGTACGAGTAGTTGATCTGCGAGCCGAAGTAGCCGGCGTAGAAGCCGCTCGGATGCACATAGTCCGCGCCCCATTGCAGCACCGGCTTGTCGGCTTCGGGCGCGTCCGCGCCGGCATTGCCGGGACCGGGCTTGAAGTTGCCGTAGGTCGTGGTATTGCCGCGCAGGTAGTAGCGCGAGACCAGGTCGATATGCGCGGTCAGCGGGTTGGCCGGCGCTTCGTCCTCGGCGAAGGCGCTGGCGGCAACGGCCAGCAGCGCGAAGGATACGGCAAGGGATTTCACATGCATTGGGGGCTCCTGTGTCTTTGGGAAAGTTTTCGAGACGACAGGGTGCTATAGCGAGATGCATGCCATCAACAATCGAACGCAACAGGATTGTTGAGTGCGTTTGCACGCGCGGATTGCCGACAATCGCGCACCAAGACAGAGCTTTTGCACCAAGGAAATGCACACGTGATTTTCCATGGTGCCGGGGAAGGCTGAATTCAATGACGGCCGTTCAGCCTTGAGTAAGCGCAACGGCGCCCGCGCCAAGCTCTTCGCCGATTGCAGCAATCAGCGCATCGATCCCATACGGCTTGGCCAGAATGCGGATGTCGGTCGAGTCGACCCGGTGCTCGGAATAGCCGGTGGCCAGCAATACCCGCACGGTGGGATAGTGCTGGCGCACAAATTCGGCCAGGTCGATGCCGCTCATCTCGCCGGGCATGACGATGTCGGAAAACACCAGGTCAATATCCTGTCGCCGTTCCAGCAGTTGCATCGCCTGTGCGGCGTCATGTGCGACCTCGACTTCGAAGCCGGCCTGCTGCAGCGCCGGCTGCACCGTTTGCCGCACCAGCGCATCATCCTCGACCAGCAGCAGCCTGCCGCTGGCGCGCAAGCTTGCGGTGGGCGCGGCGATCTGCGGCGCAGGCAGCCCCGCTTCCTGGCTGGCGCGCGGCAGGTAAATCGACACTTCCAGGCCGCCGTCGGCATTGCGCAGCAACAGTTCGCCATCCATCTGCCGGGCGAAGGCATAGGCCTGCGCCAGGCCCATACCCGAGCCTTTGCCAACCGCTTTCGTGGTGAAGAAGGGGTCAAGCGCCTTGGCCAGCACCTCTTCGCTCATGCCGCCGCCGGTGTCGGTCAGGGTGATGTGCAGATAATCGCCAGGCTCGAGCGCGCCGACGCCGCCACCAACCACAGCATTGCGCAGCACCAGGTTGAGGCTGCCGCCCTGCGGCATCGCATCGCGCGCATTCATCGTCAGATTCAGCATTGCCAGCTCGAACTGCAGCGGATCGATGCGCACCGGCCAGAGGCTATCCGGCAAATCGATGGCAAAGGCGATATTGCTGGGCAGCGCGCCCTGCAGCAGCGAGCGCATGTCGCGGATCTGGCATGCGCAATCGACTGTCTTCAGGTGCGCATCCTGCACCCGCCCGAAGACCAGTAGCTGGCGCGTCAATTCCACGCCGCGCTCGACCGCGCGCTGGCAGGCTTCGAGCGCGGTACGCGGTTGCGCGTCCCGGTTCGACATCAAGGCGAAGGTGATGCCGGTGGACAGCGTCTGCAGGATGTTGTTGAAGTCGTGCGCGATGCCACCGGTGAGGCGCCCGAGCGCTTCAAGTTTCTGCGCCTGCTGCAATGCGCGGCGGGTGTCTTCCAGCGCGCGGCGCCGCTGCTCGTCCTGGCGCTCGGCTTCCTTGCGCCGGCTGATGTCGGACAGGGTGCCGACCATGCGCAACGGTTTGCCGTCTTCCATGCTGACCACCATGCCGCGTTCGAGCACCCACTTCCAGCTGCCGTCGCGGCAACGCGCCCGGTGCTCGCTGTTGTAGGCGGTGTTGGCGCCGGCCAGGTGCGCCTGCAGTTCGCGCAACGCAGCCGGCCTGTCTTCCGGGTGGATGCGTTCCTGCCATGCCGCCACGCCGCCGTCGACCTCGGATTCGCGGTAGCCAAGAATTTCTTTCCAGCGCCGCGAGAATTGCACCTCGCCGCCCGGGATGTTCCAGTCCCAGACGCCTTCGGCCGCGCCTTCGAGCGCAAATTGCCAGCGCGCTTCACTCTCCACCAGCAGCGCCGTGGCCTGCGCGCGCTGGCGCAGGCCGGCAAGCAGGAAATAGCCGATGGCCGCCAGCACCAGCGAAATGCCGGCGCCGGTGAGGAAATAGGCGTCGCGCTGCTGCTGGTATTGGGCGAAGACGGTGTCCAGCGACTGGCCGACCATCACCACCATCTCGCGCGACGGAATCCGGCGCCAGCCATACAGCCGCTTGACCTCGTCCGCGCCATTGCTGCCTTCGAACCAGCCGCCGTTGACGCCGCCAGGCGAGAAGAGAAAAGGCAGACCGCGCAGTTGCCGGCCGGCGCCGTTGCGCGTATCCGGCGACTGCGTGAGCACTTCGCCGGATTCGCGCGCCAATGTAATCGAGCCATCGCGCCCCAAGTCGATGGTGCGATAGAAACGGGAGAAATAGTCCGGCGAGACCGACAGCACGATGACGCCGGCGAAGGCGCCATTGGCATCGATCAGCGGCCGTGTGAACTGGATCGTCCAGCGCCGCGAAGCCCGGCCGAGCACCGGTTTGCTGATGAAGAGCCGGTCGCCCATTGCCAGGCCCTCGTGCACCTTGAAATGCTCGCGGTCGCTGTAATTGGTCGGCACGCCATCGGACTTCGTGCTCAGAAAGACGAGCTGGCCGGTGGCGTTCAAGATCGCCACCTGGAAACCGACGTCCTTTTCCAGATAGGTCTGGCGGCGTTCGACCACGTGCGAGAAATCGTTGTAGCCGCTCTGCCATTCCTCGCGCAATTCGATCAGGGTCAGATCGATGGCATTGATCGAGGAATTCACTTCTTCGGCAAAGGCGCGCGCGAGATTGTCGACACTGGCGCGGCTGCCGGACAGCGCTTGCTGATGCAGGCGATGCAGGTCGAGAAAGATCACCGACCACAACAGCGACAGCACCAGCGCAAGATAAAGAATCAGCTGTACGGGTAGGGGAACGCGCTGCAATACGGAAGACTTCATGGGCGTCTGATCTCTATAAACGATAGTCGACCGGAAATTGACGAGCGGCTATTGTGCCTTGATTTCGCGCAAACGCCGGGAAACTTTCCTTTTTGAAAAGTCGACGCGCTGATCGAAGCATGCGCATAACGGTATGGCCGGCGCGCTGAAGCGGACTTGGTGGGTTCGCTTATCTATACTGAAGTCCGCCAATCGATCAATGGGGCCGGAGATGGATGACAAACCCGGCGGCACGACGCCGCCATCCGTGGCGGAACTCGATGACGCCACCCTGGCTTTTGCGCAGAAGGTATTCCAGCTTGCTCGCAGCGGCGATGCGGCTACGCTGCGGGACTTGCTGGAGCACCGTCTGCCGCCGAATCTGTGCAACCACCGCGGCGACAATCTGCTGATGCTGGCCAGTTACCACGGCCATCTCGATGCCGCGCGTGCGCTGCTCGAACACGGCGCCGACCCGGAGATGCGCAACGATATGGGCCAGACACCGCTTGCTGGCGCTGCCTACAAAGGCGATGTACCCATGGTGCGGCTGCTGCTCGACCATGGCGCCAACCCGGAAGGCACCGCGCCGGGTGGCAAGACGGCCTTGATGCTGGCGGCCATGTTCAATCGTATCGAAGTAATGTCGCTGTTGATCGAACGTGGCGCCAATCCGGATGCCTGCGACGCTTCCGGATTGAGCGCGCTCGATGCCGCGCAAAGAATGGGCGCCGAAGAAGCGGCGCGCTGGCTGCAAAAGCGAACGGCTTGAAGCACGCGGTACGGAGCGAGCTCGACCTTAAGGTCTTTCCCGCAGATATCGCCGAAAGCCGGCCTGCCCCTCGTCCGGCTGCGGCACTGCACAACAGTACGCCGGGAACATGCCCCGGGAAACGTTTGCACGATTCCATAGCGCCTACATAGCTCTTCCTTGCCGTTTTCCGCTGCTCTGTCAGACACTCGTGCGATTTTTGATAGTTCTCATGCTGCACAGCGGCATCCGGAACCGGGTCTGTCAGGTTGTGTCCATCGCATACCGCGTGCACAACGCATTTCTCAGGAGTGAAAACGTGAAAAAGGTACTTGCGATTCTGGCTGTGACTCTGGTGGCGGGCTGCTCGTCGATGGGTTCTGGTTTTTCCGGTGGTTCGGGCACCAGCTCGAATGCCACGTCTTCCGGTAGTGCGCTGCAGTATCAACGCCAGATGTTCGATTCGAGCGGCCAGCTGAGCATTTACCACGGCGGCTGAGCGAGTCGCTGCGCGACCGGCGAACCGGCGTTCGCGCAACGGCTTTGCCTACAGGGTCTGCTACACCCTGTGCGGCTCGGGATGGATACATCCGGCCGCACGGTGAGCAGACCCTGCGTTTTACCCCTGCCTCGACAGTATGTGCAGCAGCGCACAGACCACACGCGCATCCCACTCTAGACTGCGCCTTGTCATTTACACCACAAAGGAGCGCGTCATGAACAAACTGCTGTCCACCCTGGCAATCGGCCTCGTCGCAGTCACCCTGCAGGCACCAAGCTTTGCCGCCGATGATGCAAAGGCCGATGCCAAGGCGCACAAGGAAATGGCCAAGGGCGATTACAAGGCCACCAAGGAAAAAGCCGATGCCCGTGAAAGCGCGGCCAAGGAAGAATGCAGCAAGCTCAGCGGCGCCGAGGAAAGTGCCTGCAAGGACAGGGCAAAGGCCCATGCCAAGCAGACCAAGGCCAATGCGAAGGCCCATTACGACGATGCCAAGGCCGACTCCAAGGCAATGAAGTAATCCCCCACGAGCATCAAAGCGCAGCCGCCGTTTTCACGGCGGCTTTCTTTTTGCGGTCATCGCGTCAAACCTGACGCGACAGGTTGCAAACCTTAATCCTGCTGCAGGCAGGCTTCCAGCGCCATGCCCATGGCAAGCACCGCGCGGTCGCGGCCGCCGGGCGCGGCCAGCGTCAGCCCGACGGGCGCCTCGCCGCGCGCCTGGCAGGGCAGCGACAACGCGCAGCCGTCGAGGAAATTGATGATGCTCGGATTGCGCAGCACCAGCGCATTGGTGCGGAAGTAGTGTTCGTCGTCTTCCAGTTCCGCAAGCGTCGGCGCGACGATAGGCACCGTTGGCAGCAGCATCGCATCGAAGCCGGCAATGCGCGCCTCGACCGCGGCGATCCAGCGCCGGCGCGCCGCCATCAGCGCGATCAGCTCGGCGGCTGACATGCGCTCGCCGCGCCGCATGCGCGACAGCACGCGCGGATCGTAGCGCTCGCCGGCGCGCTCAACGAGCTCCTTGTGCCAGGCCCAGGCTTCGACCGGTGAAAAGCCGCCGCCGGCATGCAATCCCGCCAGTTCCGAAAATTCCGGCAGCGCGATCGATTCCACCATCGCCCCTCCCGCCGAAAGTCGCGCCAGCGCCGCGTCGAAGGCGCGCGACACCGCGGCATCCATGCCATCCAGCGTCACGGTTTGCGGCACCGCCAGGCGCAATCCGCGCAGTCGCGCCGGCGTGGGCAAGGGCGCTTCTTCGCCGGACAGGATGGCGTCGATCAGCGCGCAGCAGGCCACCGTAGGCGCGATCGGGCCGATCGAATCGAGCGTGGTCGACAGCGGCAGCGCGCCCTGGGTGCTGATGCGGCGCGCAGTCGGCTTGAAGCCGGTCAGGCCGCAGAAGGCCGCGGGAATGCGCACCGAGCCGCCGGTATCGGTGCCGATGGCCGCGGCGGCCATGCCGTCGGTCACCGAGACCGCCGCGCCCGAGGACGAGCCGCCGGGAATGCGGCCGGTGGCGCGGTCCCATGGGTTCTTGGGCGTGCCGTAATGCGGATTCAGGCCCAGGCCGGAAAACGCGAATTCAGTCATGTTGGTGCGGCCGATGATGACCGCGCCGGCCGCGCGCAGCCGCCGCACGATCGCCGCATCGGCCGTGGCGGCCGGCGCTTTCTGCAGCGCGACCGATCCGGCCAGCGTGGTTTCGCCGGCTATGTCGAACAGGTCCTTGATCGAAATGGGCAGACCGTCGATGGCCGAGCGCGCCAGTCCGGCGCCGCGCAGCAGATCGGAAGCCTGCGCTTCCACGCGCGCCGTGTCGGCATAGACGCGGGTATAGACGCGCGCGCCTTCGCCAGCCGGATCGGCTATGTGTGTAAGCGCCGCTTCGGTCAGTTGCGCCGAGCTGGTCTTGCCCGCGGCAAGTTCGGACTGGAGTTCAGGAAGGGAAGGAATCATGACGCTCTCCATGGAATCGTGCGGAAGTCGCTACCAGTACGTCACCAGCATTTTCGTCGCCAGCGCATAGAGCAGCAGCGCGAAGATGCGCTTGAGTGTGAGCACGGGCAATTTATGCGCGAGCCGCGCGCCGAATGGCGCGGTCAGCACGCTGCCGCAGACCAGGCCGGCCAGCGCCGGCAGCAGGATGAAACCGAGCGAATACGGCGGCAGGCCTTCGATGCGCCAGCCCGAAATCACATAGCCGATGGTGCCGATCACCGACACCGGAATACCCAGCGCGCCCGCGGTGCCGATCGCATTGCGCAGCGGCACGCCGCACCAGAGCATGAAGGGCACGGTGAGAAAGGCGCCGCCGGCCGAGACCAGGCCGCACACGGTGCCTATGGCCAGGCCCGACAGGAACAGCGGCAGGCCCCCCGGCAGCGGCCGCGCCGCGGCGGGCTTGCGGTTCAGGAACATCTGCGTGGCGCCGGCGTACACGATGACCACGAAAGCCAGCGCCAGGTGGCGCTGCGAAATCCAGCCGGCGGCAAACGTCGCCAGAAAGCTGCCGGTGACCATGCCCGGCGCCATGCTCCTGACGATGGCGGCATCGACGCCGCCCAGGCGCCAGTGCTCGCGCACGCTGGAGGCGGCGGTGAAGATGATCGAGGCCATCGCGGTGCCGAGAGCGAGATGCACGATATGGTTGGGCGCGAAGCCCTGCATCTCGAACAGCGCGGCCAAGACCGGCACCAGCGTCATGCCGCCGCCGATGCCGAGCATGCCGGCCAGGATGCCGATGACGCCGCCGCAGGCGAGATAGATCGCGATCCAGCTCATCGGCGCCGCTCAGAACCGGGTGCGCAGGCCGACGAAGAGGCGGCGTCCCGGCGCGGGTTCGTAATAGCGCGCATTGGATTCATTGACGATGACCGAGCCGGCGTATTGGCGGTCGAACAGGTTGTCGATGCGGCCGTAGACATAGAAGGTGCCGGGTCCGGCCTTCACTTCCTTGCCGGCGCGCAGGTTGAACACCGCGTAACCCGGCGCGGCATCGGAATTGCGGTCGTCAACGAAGGTGCGGCTCTCGAACCGGCTTTCCAGCGCCACCGTGGCGCCGGGCGCGACCGTGGTCTCGACATCGGCGAACAGATTGTGTTCGGGCGTGCCGGGCAGCTTGTTGCCGGACGGGATGGTGACGTTGCCGTTGCGGTAGCTGCTGTCGAAATAGGCATCCACCAGCGTATAGGCGACACGGGTTTTCAAGAGCGGATGCCAGTTCGCGGTCCAGCCCGCTTCGATGCCGCGGCGCTGCACCCGGTCGGCGTTCTGGTAGACGGTGCGGCCGCTGTTATTGATTAGCGGAACGATTTCGTCGCGACTGCGCGCCGTAAACAGGGCGGCGTCCAGCGTATGGCGCTCCAGCCGCAGCTTCGCGCCAACCTCGGCCTGCACGCTCTTGGATGCCTGCAGTGCGAAGTTGGGAACGTTCGAAATGCTGGAGCCGTTAGGGCTATAAGCGATTTCAGCGAGCGTCGGTGTCTCGAAGCCGGTGCCGACGTTGGCGTACAGATTCAGCCTGTCATTCGCATGCCAGATTGCGCCCAACACCGGGCTGGTGTTGTGGTAGCTGGTGCCGCCGCTGTTGCTACCCAAATGGTCCCCGATGTTGAGATCCACCCGCGAAACGCGCAAGCCGGCGATCGCTTCCCAGTCCGGCGCGAAGGCCCAGGACAATTGACCAAAGACATCCGAGTTCGATGCATTGTCATCTTCATAGCGCGACCGCGCGCCCGGCGTGCCGCCGTTGTTCTGAAAACCCTGCCGGGTTTCCTGCATCCGGTCGGACTCAAAGCCGACGGTCCATTGCAGCGGCTGGTTGGCAATGCGTGTCTTGTGTGTCCAGTTCAGACCAATGCCGCCGAAGCTGCGATCGAGGTCGACCACGCCATTGTTCTGGGTGGCCAGCGTCTGGAACACGCCGCGGGTACCACCGTAGAGCCGGGCGCTGACTTTGTCGCTGTCCGAGAACGCATGGTCGACCAACACGCCGGCCTGGCGCTGGTCGACGGTCTTGCGGGTGTCGAAGGCCAGCGCCTGCGGCACCACCTGGCGCGGATTCGCATAAAACTGCGCGCGCGTCAGGCCGAGCGGATCCTGCGCCAGCGGCTGGTTCAGGTAGTTGAATACGCCGGTGATCGTGGTCGACGAAGACGACCGGGCGACCAGCTTGGCATTGACCTGGTTGCGTTCGGCGGCGCTGTGGTCGCGGTAGCCGTCGGTGCGATAGCGGGTGGCGTCGATGGTCGCGCCCAGGGTTTCATTGCCGCCGCCGACCGACACATCCCACTGGCGCTGATGGTCCGAACCGGCGCCGATGCCGGCGGCGAACACCGGTTTGGATGACACCGGCGGATCCTGAGAAAACACCTGGACCACGCCGCCCGAAGCATTGCCGTACAGCTGCGCCAGGGGGCCGCGCAATACTTCGATGCGCTTTGCGGAATGCAGATCGATGGAGGAGAGCTGGCCCTGGCCGTCCGGCATCGTCGCCGGGATGCCATCGACCAGGATGCGGATGCCGCGCACGCCAAAGGTCGAGCGGGTGCCGAAGCCGCGGATCGACATCTGCAGATCCTGCGCATAGTTCTGCCGTTCACGAATCTCCACACCTGGCACCGAGGACAGCAGCTCGGACAGATTCACCAGCGGCGAGCCGGCGCGCAGCGTATCGACCTGCACCGCATCGATCGCGGCCGGCGCATCGAAACGGCGCTGCTCGCCGCGATTGGCGCTGACCACGACTTCGTCCAGCGACTTTTCGGATTGCTGTGCCTGGGCCGGTTGCCAGGCAGCGAGAATGAGAGGAATGGTGAGGGAAAGCGTGGAGCGTCGCAGCGGCATGAAATGTCTCGTTATCGGTGTTGTTACGGCAAGGAAGCGGCAATTCTACTCGGGAATTCTTTCGAAGATCGCACACGAAAACAGCGTATTACGAGTCGGGAATGACTTTTGGCAAGACCGTCGTCGCCTCTGCGTGGCAGCATGGCGCATGACCATTCCCTCATCGGAAACGCTAGCCGCGGCACGCCTGCCGCGCGCCTTTTACGACCGCGATACCGCCACCGTCGCGCGCGAACTGCTCGGCTGCCTGCTGGTGCACCGGGTCGATGGCGAGGAGCGCATCGGCCGCATCGTCGAAACCGAAGCCTATGTCGGCGCGCATGACCTGGCCTCGCATTCCTCGAAGGGCATCACGAAGCGCACCAGGGTGATGTTCGGCCCGCCAGGTCATGCCTATGTCTACCTGATCTATGGCATGCATCATTGCCTGAACGTTGTCACCGAAGGCGAAGGGCAGGGTGCGGCGGTGCTGCTGCGCGCGCTCGAGCCAGTGCGCAATTTGCCCGGCAAAACTTCCGGTCCAGGTCTGTTGTGCCGGGCGATGGGCATCGATCTGCGCTACAACGGCTGCGATCTGCAGAGCGACGAATTGCACATCTGCGCCGGCTCGGAGCAGGAAGTCCCGAGCGTCGTGGAGCGAGCGCGCATCGGCGTGGACTACGCCGGCGCGTGGGCGTTGCAGCCGTTGCGTTTTTACATCGCCGGTAATGCGCATGTATCGCGCAAATGAGCGGGTGCGGACGACTCCGCGTGAATTGATCTAAGTCAAATAAATTTGGTTCAGAAAAAAGCAACATGCTTTCCCATAGGAAATTAAAAGGGAATGCCATGCGACTCAATCTGCCGGTCACGCAACAGGAATATGTGCTGCGGGAAGACCAATCCATCGTTTCCAAGACCGATACCCGCGGCTGCATTACCTATGTGAATGCGCATTTCATCGAGGTCAGCGGCTTTCCCGAAGCCGAACTCATCGGCGCGCCGCAGAACATCGTGCGCCATCCGGATATGCCGCCAGCAGCTTTCGCCGACATGTGGCGGGTGCTCAAATCCGACCGGCCCTGGACCGGCATGGTCAAGAACCGGCGCAAGAATGGCGACCATTACTGGGTGCTGGCGAATGTGACGCCGGTGCGCGAGAACGGCGTGACTGTCGGCTATCTGTCGGTGCGCACCCGGCCCGAGCGCGCGGCGATCGAGGCGGCGGAAAGTGCCTATCGCCGCATGCGCGAAGACGGATCGACGCTGACGGTAAGGAATGGCCGGGTGGCGCAAACCGGGTGGCGCGGCTGGGTGGACCGTGTCGCGCATCTGGGCCTGGCCGCGCGCTTCGGCCTGCTGCTCGCACCGGTCGCGCTGCTTCTTGTCGCGCTTGGCGTGGATGCAGCCTGGCATGGCGCCGTGTGGCGCGCTGCCGGCGCCGGCATCGGCGTTGCACTGTGCGCCGGGCTGGCCTTGCTGCTGCGCGCGGCGGTGCTCGCGCCGCTGTCCCGGGCGATGGCGACGGCGCGCGCGGTTGCCGGCGGCGATCTGTCGCAGCATTTTTCCAGCAGCCGTGATGACGAGATCGGCCACCTGATGCGCGCGCTGCAGCAGATGAATGTGAATCTGTCCTCGATCATCGGCGACGTGCGCGTTGGCATGGACGCAATGCTGACTGATGTCGATGGCATCGTCGCCGACAACGGCGATCTTTCCGGCCGCACCGCGTCGCAGGCGGCGAGCCTGGAAGAGACTGCGTCCAGCATGGAACAGCTCGCCTCCACGGTGCGCGCCAACGCCGACCATGCGCAGGATGCCAGCCGGCTTGCCAGCACCGCCTGCGACATCGCCGAACGCGGCGGCGCCATCGTGGCAGGGGCCGGCGACGCGATGCGGGAAATCAGCCGGGCCGCGCACCGCATCGTCGACATCATCGGCGTCATCGACGGCATCGCCTTCCAGACCAATATCCTGGCGCTGAACGCCGCGGTGGAAGCGGCGCGTGCTGGAGAACAGGGCCGCGGCTTCGCCGTGGTGGCCACCGAGGTGCGCGCGCTGGCGCAGCGCTCGGCCGGGGCCGCGCGCGAGATCAAGTCGCTGATCGAGGAGTCGGTGACGCGCGTGGACGATGGCGCCAGGCGCGTGGAGCAGGCCGGCGTCACGATGACCGAAATGACCGGCTCGGCACGCCAGGTCAGCAGCCTGATGGAAGAAATTCGCCTGGCCACCCGCGAGCAGAGCCAGGGCATCGACCAGGTCAACAGCGCGGTGGCGGAAATGGACCGGATCACGCAGCAGAACGCAGCGCTGGTGGATTCGGCGGCGGTGGCATCCGGCGGCCTGCAGCGCCAGGCGCGGCAGCTGCAGGCGGCGATGGCGATGTTTCGGGTGGGGCGGTAGGTTGGGCTGCGAAGCCCAACATGCCTGCGCGGCCCGCGAACGCCCGATGTTGGGCTTGCCAGCCCAACCTACGACCTACCGCGTCGAAAACGACCACGACAAACTCGCCGCCACGCCATCGACGGCGCCGCTGAAGCGCACGTCATAGGTTGTCTGGGGATTCAGCACGGTCAGTGGAATGATCGCGGCGGTCGATGGTCCGGTTTCCGCGTCAGTGGCGCTGCTCAGGAGCCGGGTAGCCAGCGGCGCGCCGCCGCGCGGCGCGATGGTGAAGGACCCTACCGTGATCGTCGAGGTATTGTCCGCATGCACGCTCACCGGGTAGCCAACCTCATTCTGGTTCGGCACCGGATCGGGCTCTTCCTGGTCCGACTGGAAGACGGTCGGAAGATTGGTCTGGTTCGGATAGGGATAGGGAAGAAAGCGACCGGCGCCCAAGCCGCCCGAGGCAAGGGCGGGCGTGGTGAAGTCGGCGGTGAAATAGACGTAGCCGTCGGCGGCCTTGGCGCTGCCGGCGCCGGCTTGCTGGAACTTGGGCTCGAAGACGACGAAGCGATGGTAGATCGCGGTAATCAGCGCCTCGGCGGAATTGAAGCCGGAAGCATCCGGCGTCTTGGCAATGACCTCGCCAAAGGCATAGCCCGAACTCGGAAGCGCATAGCCCGCAGCACTCAATCGGCTCGAACCCGACACCGGGACGCCATTCCTGAACAACTCCGGATGCGCTTTGGCACTCGGATACAGATAGACCCCGGTGAAGCCATTCTTGCCCTGGACTTCCTCGTGCGAGATGAAGCCGCTCGCGGCCTGGTAGTTCGAGTGATTGAGCGCGGCCTTGTCGATCAACACATTGCGCGCCAGCGGCGCCAGCCCCATCTGGCTGCGACGGTAATTGAACCAGTTGATGCCGTCCGTCGCGGTGTCGCCGGTCGCGGCGGGCGAACCGGATTCGACGATGGCGGCGCTGCTGGCGTTGCTGTTGCCGCTGCCGGCACCACTGCTACTGCCTCCTCCGCCGCCGCAGCCGGTAAGCAGCAATGCGGCCAGCGCCGCTGTCAGCCATGCGCCATGCGGTATCTGGCCCGCATTCTTCTTTTTCATGCTCTTCCTTCCTGATTGAAATTCTTCCAGCCGCTGAGCAAGCCTCGTGCCGTCCCGTCATGCCTCATACCGGAAAGCGCAGCGTCACCTTCAGCCCGCCGTAGGCGCCATCATCGAGCCGGATCGCGCCATGGTGCAGTTCGACGATGTCACGCACGATCGCCAGGCCCAGGCCGGCGCCGCCGCCATTGCGCTGCTGCGCGCCCGGTGCGCGGTAAAAGGGTTCGAACACCCGCTCCCGGTCGGCTTGCGCAATGCCGCAGCCGCTGTCCTCGATTTCCAGCAGCGCCACACCTTCACGCGAGGCGACACGCACCGCCACCTTTCCAAGCGGCGGCGTGTAGCGGATCGCGTTATCGAGCAGGTTCGCCGCCATTTCGTGCAGCAGCAGCGCATTGCCGCGCATGCCGACTTCGGTATCGGCTTCCAGCGACAGGTCGAGTTTGCCGGCAAGCGCCTGCGGCGCCAGTTCCAGCGCCACGCTGCGCGTGATTTCGCTCAAGGACACCGGGCCCATTTCGCCTTCGGCCAGGCCATGATCGGCGCGCGCCAGCGTCAACAGGCGATTGGCCAGGTGCACCGTCGAATCGGTAGTCCTGGCGATGCCTTCGACGATGTCGCGCATGGCCGCGGCATCGTTGGCACGCAGGGCCAGCTCGGCCTGCGTCTTGAGCACGGTCAGCGGCGTGCGCAATTGATGCGAAGCGTCGGCGATGAAGCGGCGCTGGCCGGCGATCAGGGCATCGAGCCGGCCCATGTAGTCATTCATTGCCGCCACCATCGGCCGCAGTTCGCGGTGCACGCCATTGGCATCGAAGCCGGACAGATCGGTGGGCGCGCGATGCGCGACTTCGTCGGTGAGCCGCATCAGCGGCCGCAGCACGAAGCGCACCGCGATCCAGGCCAGCACCGCCGCGGCCGCCACCAGCGCGGCCTGGCGCCACACGGTGTCGATCAGGATGCGCCGCGACAGCTCGCGCCGCGCTTCCAGCGATTCGCCGACCTGGATCAGCGCGATGCCGCGCATGCTGTCGTCATACACCGGGTCCAGGAGCGCGGCAATGCGCACCGGCGTGCCGCGGTAGTTGGCGTGATAAAAGCGCACCAGCGCCGGATAGATGTCCGAGCGCTTCAGGTCTTTCGGCACCGGCGGCAGGTCTTCATAGCCGGACACGAATTCGCCGTGGATGCCGCTGACCTTGTAATACAGCCGGCCCAGCGCATCGGTTTCGAAGCTGTCCAGCGCCACATAAGGCACGTCGACGACAACGTGCCCGTTGGCCACCGTGACCCGCTCGGCCAGCGCGCGCGCCGACGCCAGCAGCGAGCGGTCGTAGGCGAGGTCGGCGGCATCGAGCGCATTGCGGTAGGCCGACACCGAGTTGATCACCACCAGCACCGTCAAGGGAATCAGCAGCCAGCGCAGCAGCTGGCCGCGCAAACTCCCGAGCGCCCGCTGCGCCGGCTCAGGCGTTTTGCTGAAGAACATAGCCCAGGCCGCGCAGCGTGGTGATCGTCACCCGGCCGGCGGTCAGCGCATCGAGCTTCTTGCGCACGCGGTGCAGGTAGACATCGATGGCATCGATGCCGGCGTCGTCATCCAGCCGGAACACTTCGGCAAAGAGCTTGTCACGCGGCACCACCTGGCCGGCACGAGTGATCAGCGTTTCCAGCACCGCGTATTCGCGCGGCGTCAATGCCATCGGCGTGCCGGCATAGCTGAACTGACGCGACACCGTGTCGAAGCGCAGCTCGCCGCAGGACAACGTCGGCGTTTCATTGCCCTGGCTGCGCCGCAACAGCGCCTTCACGCGCGCTTCGAGCTCGGCCAGCTCGAAGGGCTTGGCCAGGTAATCGTCGGCGCCGAGGTTCAGGCCCTGCACCCGGTCGGACAGACCGCCGCGCGCAGTGAGGATCAGCACCGGCGTGCGACCGCCGCGGGCGCGCAGGCGCTTCAAGACTTCCAGGCCATCGAGCCGGGGCAGGGTAAGGTCCAGGATCACCAGCGCATAGTCCTGCGTGCGCAGGAGCGTGTCGGCTTCTTCGCCGTCGGTAGCGAACTCGACCGCGAGCCGCGCGTCCTGCAGCGCGCGGCCGATCCAGCGCGACAGCTCGAGATGATCTTCAACCAGCAGGATGCGCATCGAAAAGAAAACCCGATGAAAGGCGATTGAAAGGTAAATGAAAGAAAGCTTCGGGTATCGTTGCAGAAAAAATCGCGCACAGCATGCGCACCATACTCAGGAGACGTCCGCCATGCCGCAAAGCCGCCCCATCATAACCAACATCCGTTCTTTTTCAAAAACGCGCATCGGCTGAACGCCGGTACCGCCATCCCGCCGCTCCGCCGCTTCGTTCCATCGCCATGCCGCGCATTCTGGTCCTGGTCTGCCTCTTCTGCTGCTGCCTCGTTGCGCGGGCGGCGGAATGCATCGTGCCGTCCAAGCCGGGCGGCGGCTTCGATCTGACCTGCAAGCTGGCGCGACGCGCGCTGCCCGGCGGCGACACAATGCGGCTGTCCTACATGCCGGGCGGCATAGGCGCGGTGGCTTTCAGCTCCATCGTGTCGCAGCGCCGCGCCGAGCCCGATACCCTGGTCGCGTTCTCCAGCGGCTCGCTGCTCAACATGGCGCTGGGCAAGTTCGGCCGCGGCTCGCATGCGGATGTACGCTGGGTCGCGGCGGTCGGCGCCGATTACGGCATGATCGCGGTGCGCACCGATTCACCCTATCGCAACCTGCGCGAATTGCTGGCGGCGCTGGCGAAGAAGCCCGAAGCCATCGCCATCGGCGCCGGCGGCACCTACGGCAGCCAGGACTGGATCAAGATGGAGCTGCTGGCCAAACAGGCCGATGTCGATCCGAAGAGCCTGCGCTTCGTCGCCTTCGAAGGCGGCGGCGAAGCCTTCACCGCGTTGCTGGCCGGGCATGTGCAGGCGGTCTCGGGCGATGCGTCGGAAGCGGCGCTGCATGCGGCATCCGGCGAGATCCGCGTGCTGGCGGTGCTGTCCGATGCGCGTCTGCCGGGGCCGCTGGCCTCGGTGCCGACCGCGCATGAACAGGGTTATGACATCACCTGGCCGATCATTCGCGGCTTCTACATGGGCCCTAGCGTATCCGACGCCGACTATGCGCGCTGGGTCGCCGCGTTTGATCGCGCGATGGCACAGCCTTCCTTCGATGCGCTGCGCGCGAAGGCTGGCCTGTATCCTTTCGCGATGACGGGCCCGCTGTTGACCGACTACATCGCCAGAACCGTACGCAATTACCGGCACCAGGCGAGCGAGCTGGGCCTGTTGCGATAGACACGCAACACATCCGACAAGACTTTTCTCATGCATAACGACAAGGAGCAGACATGAAAACATTCCCCACCCTCATCGCCGGCGCCGTGCTGGCGCTGACCGGCGCGGCAGCATTCGCGCAGGTGCCGGCCGGCTATCCGGCCGACTATGCCAAGGTGGTCGATGCCGCGAAGAAGGAAGGCCGGCTGGTGATCTACAGCACCACCGATTCCAAGGCGGCCGAGCCGCTGATCCGCGACTTCAATGCGCTCTATCCGGGCGTGAAGGTCGAATACAACGACATGAATTCGACCGAGGTCTACAACCGCTTCATCTCGGAAGCCGCTGCTGGCGGCGCGACCGCCGACCTGCTGTGGTCCTCGTCGATGGACCTGCAGGTGAAGCTGGCCTCCGAAGGCTACGCCATGACCTACAAGTCGCCGGAAGCCGCGGCGATTCCGGCCTGGGCGAACTGGAAGGACGCTGCCTACGGCACCACCTTCGAGCCGGCCGTAATCGTCTACAACAAGCGTCTGGTGCCGGCCGATGAAGTGCCGCACAGCCATGCGGACCTGGCCAAGCTGGTCACGACCAAGGCCGACAAGTACGCCGGCAAGATCACCACCTACGATATCGAGAAGTCCGGCGTGGGCTTCATGTTCATCACCAACGATGCGGCAATCAATCCGAACTTCTGGGACTTCGTGAAAGCCATCGGCAGCACCGGCCTGCGCGTGCAATCCTCCACCGGCACGATGCTCGAGCGCATTTCCTCGGGCGAGAATCTGATCGGCTACAACATGATCGGCTCGTATGCGCTGGCGCGCTCGAAGAAGGACCAGTCCATCGGCATCTCCTATCCGAAGGACTACACGCTGGTGATGTCGCGCGTGATGTTCATCAACAAGAACGCCAAGGACGTCAATGCCGCCAAGCTCTGGCTCGATTACACCCTGTCCAAGCGCGGCCAGACCATCATCGCCAATGAAGCCGAGCTGTATTCGCTGCGCGGCGATGTCAAGGGCGAGACCACTGCCGCCGGCCTGAACGAGCAGCTGGGCTCGGCATTGAAGCCGCTGCCGGTCGGACCGCAGCAGCTGCAATACCTGGACCAGAAGAAGCGCCTGGCCTTCCTGAAGCAGTGGAAGGAAGCAACGCCGAAGAAGTAAACCGTGCCCGTGCCTGGCTCATGCGCGCTGCATGAGCCAGGCAACGCGCCGCCCGTCATCCTCCTCCCGTTCACATCATGCAAACCTTGCCCATGCAGGACGCCGCGACGCCGGACGCGCCCGCGCCGATCAAGCCGTCGCGCCGCGTCAACTGGCCGCGCGGCCTGGTGGTGGTCGTCACGCTGCTCGCGATCTTCGTGCCGCTGGCGCTGATCGTCTATCAGAGCTTTCTATCCGCGCCCTTCTTTTCTCCGGCAAAGGAAATCAGCCTCGATTCCTATGCCTTCATCTTCGATGATCCCGATTTCCGCCAGGCCTTCATCAATGGCTTCATCCTGGCAAGCGGCCTCGCGCTGATCGCGGTGCCGCTCGGCGGCCTGCTCGCCTTCCTGATGGTGCGCACCGATCTGCCGGGCCGCAACTGGATCGCGCCGCTGATCCTGGTGCCGATCTTCGTGTCGCCGATGGTGATTGCCTTCGGCTACGTGGTAGCTATGGGCCCGGTCGGCTTCTATACCGTCTGGGTGCGGCAATTGATCGGCGTGCAGCCGTGGAACGTGTATGCGTTCCCGAGCATCGTCATCATCGCCGGCCTCACGCACGTGCCGCATGTGTACCTGTATGCGTCGTCGGCCCTGAAGAGCCTGGGCTCGGACGTGGAGGAAGCCGCGCGCGTCTCCGGCGCTTCGCCCCTGCAGGTGGCGCTGAACGTGTCGCTGCCGATGATCATGCCGGCGCTGTTGTACTCCGGCGTGCTGGTGTTCTTCCTCGGCTTCGAAGTCTTCGGCCTGGTGCTGGTGCTGGGCGACCCGGAAGGTCACCTGGTGCTGGCGACCTATCTGTACAAGCTCACCAACAAGCTCGGCACGCCTTCGTATCACCTGATGGCCGCGGTCGCGGTCTGCCTGGTGGCGGTGACGCTGCCGCTGGTGCTGCTGCAGCGCTGGCTCTTGAAGTCGGCCAACAAGTACGTGGCGATCAAGGGCAAGGGCGCGCGCCAGAAGCCGCTGCCACTGGGTCGCTGGAAGTGGGTGGCGTTTGCGTTCATCCTGGTCTGGCTGCTGTTCACCATCGTCATG
Source organism: Noviherbaspirillum pedocola (assembly GCF_016632335.1). Classification (GTDB taxonomy): domain Bacteria; phylum Pseudomonadota; class Gammaproteobacteria; order Burkholderiales; family Burkholderiaceae_D; genus Noviherbaspirillum_A; species Noviherbaspirillum_A pedocola. The sequence continues at coordinate 101,461 of NZ_JAEPBG010000010.1, read as the reverse complement.
CCGCTGTCGGGCATTGCGCTGCGCGCCTTCGTGTCGAACTGGGGCGAGGGCGTGCGGCTGGCCGATGTGCTCACGCTCGACCACTTCCGCGACATCCTGGCCCAGCCTTCGCTGGTGCGCGGCATCATCAACACGGTATTGATCGGCGTGGTCGGCGGCGCCGTTGCGGTGGCCTGCTACTGCCTGATCGCCCTGGCCATGCACAGGAAACCGGACGGCATTACCCGCGTGCTCGATTACAGCGTGCTGGTGCCGCGCGCGGTGCCGGGCCTGCTGGCCGGCCTGTCCTTCCTGTGGGTGTTCCTGTTCGTGCCGGCGCTGCTGGACAACTTCCTGCGCGGCTTCGACAGCGACGTCGCGCGCTGGCTGTCGGAAAACGTGATCGGCCAGTTGCGCGCGCTGCGCTCGACCATGTTCTCGGTGTGGCTGGCGTATTCGGTGGTGTGGCTGGCGTATGGCATGCGCCTGATCACCACTGCGCTGCTGCAGGTCGGCCCCGAGCTCGAGGAAGCGGCGCGCTCGGTCGGCGCTTCCCGCGGCCGCATCACCCGCGACGTGACGCTGCCGCTGGTGCGCTACGGCCTGATCGGCGCGTGGCTGATGGTGTTCCTGATCTTCGAGCGCGAATACTCGACCGGCGTGTACCTGCTGTCGCCGGGCACCGAAGTCATCGGCGCCATGATCGTGTCGATGTGGGGCTCCGGCGCCATCGACATGGTGGCCGCGCTGTCATTCATCAATATCACGCTGGTGGCCATCGGCCTGGCGATTGCGTTGCGCTTCGGTGTGAAGCTGCACGATTAGGAAAGGATCGAATCATGGATATTTTGCGAGTCAAGGACCTGCATCTGGATTACGGCAGCGGCGCGTCCGCGAACCCGATCCTGAAGGGCGTATCGATGGAGCTCGGGCGCGGCGAAGTCGTGGCGCTGCTGGGTCCGTCGGGCAGCGGCAAGACCACGCTGCTGCGCGCGGTGGCGGGTCTGGAAAGCCCGAAGGCCGGCACCATCACCATCGGCGATCGCACCGTCTTCGATGGCGCGCGCGGCCTGGAGATGCCGGCCGAGGAACGCAGCCTCGGGCTGGTGTTCCAGTCGTATGCGCTGTGGCCGCACAAGACCGTGGCCGACAACGTCGGCTATGGCCTGAAGCTGCGCAAGGTGAGCGGCGCGGAGATCGCGAAACGGGTGAAGGAAGTGCTGTCGCAACTGGGCCTGGGCCATCTTGGCGAGCGCTTTCCGCATCAGCTCTCGGGCGGCCAGCAGCAGCGCGTGGCGATTGCGCGGGCGCTGGTGTACAACCCGCCGGTGATCCTGCTCGACGAACCCTTGTCGAATCTCGATGCGAAGCTGCGCGAGGAAGCGCGCGCCTTCCTGCGCGAATTGATCGTGCGGCTCGGGTTGTCGGCATTGATGGTCACGCATGACCAGGCCGAAGCGATGGCGATCTCGGACCGCATCCTGCTGCTCAACAATGGCAAGATCGAGCAGCAGGGCGCGCCGCAAAGCATGTACGAACAGCCGCAGACGCTGTTCACCGCGGAATTCATGGGCAGCAACAACCGCCTGCCGGGCAAGGTGCTCGCGCGCGATGGCGATCGGGTGCACATCGATGTGAATGGCACGCGCCTGGCCGGCACCGCGCGCGGTGCGGGGGAAGATGCTACCGCGCTGATCCGCCTGGAAAGCGTGCGCATCCATGACGCGGCGGCGGACAATGCGATCCGCATGCCGCTGTCGACCTGCATGTACCTGGGCGACCGATGGGAATGCCTGTTCCATCATCCGGAGGCGCCACAGATCGGCGTGCGTGCGTATTCGCGCGATCGGCTGCCGGCCGGGGATTATTGGCTGCAGCTGCCACCGGAGAAGCTCTGGGTGTTTTGAGAGTCCGAAGTGCTCTTCCAACGCCGGCCGCTGTGCCGGCGTTTTTCATTGCGCTGGCGCAGCGGCGAGCGCGACCGGCTTGTGGCACGTCGCGACAAGACCATGGGCAGATGGGTGAACCATGTCGACATGGAGGTCACATAAGGTCCCAATTTCACCCGCCTACGACAGGAGAACGCCATGGCCCAAGCACCCGCGATAATGAAAAAACTTTCCGCGCCCGATTCGCAGCCGTATGACGACGCCGGATCGCAAAAGCAAGGCGAGCATGCTCGTGAAAAACAGAATGCCGGGCCACGCCTGCATGTGAACGAGGAAGAGTTCGAGGAGCAAGTTCGATTCCAGAAGGAAGCGAGAAGGAGCCAGAAACTTCTTGACATGGAGGTATCGCAGAGCCCGTCCTTTCTGCAACGCGCCCAGGACATGAAAGCCAGATCGGAACAGTCCGTGGCTGCGCTTGTCGCCTCGGATCCAGCCTTGTCTGCATCAGATCCGTTGCAGGAGGCATCAGCAAAAAGCACGGCGGCGCTGAGGAATGCGCTGGATCGAGCCAGCAACTTGATTCCGCCGGTCGACATCCAGCTGCAGCATGTCGATTGGTCTCCATACCTTGTTTTTTCCGACACACCGCTCGGCTCCAGCGCAGCGCCTGCGAACGAGCCGCCGGAGAAGGGTGGCAACCAGTAAGGCCTGCCACTGCGGAGACGCACTCACTCCATGGACTTGCGCTCGAACACGCCGCGCGACCTGTCCTTCCTCACCGCATCCCAGCCAAACACCTGCCCGTTCATCGCGACATAAACGCCAGGGGGCAGGGTCTGCGCCACGCCCGTTGCGAAACCGAAGTTGAACAGCGCATCGGACTGCGCGATCTCGTAAGGCACCATCGCGCCGGTCAGCACGATGGTCTTGCCCAAGGCCGCACGGCCCAGAACTTCGGCGGTCTGCTGCATCGTGTCGGTGCCGTGGATGATGACGATCATGGTCTCCAGTGCATTCGCGCAGGCATCGCGGATGCGCTGCCGGTCGGCGTCGACCATGTCCAGCGAATCGAGCAGCGGCAAGGCTTCCAGCCTGACCGGCAAGGTAATGCGGCTGCGCTCTATCACGCCTGGCAGGACGCTGTCGCGGAATACCAGCTTGCCGGCGATTTCATCGTAATGCTTGTCGAAGGTGCCGCCGGCGGCGATGACGCAAAGGCTCATGGTGAGGATTGGGCAGAAACGAAGCGTCGATAATAGCCGATCGGAGGTGCCGCGATAAATTTCGCGGCGACGGGAATCTTTCACTGGAAATGCCCGTCAAAATGAGCCTAGTCCCTACTGCAGAGCTGGAAAATTCTTTTCCTTCCTCTCTGCGAATACCTTTACACTGGCCTTTCGCTTCTCTGCCGTTTTCCCTCGCCCATGAAACCCGTCGCTCCCGGAACCGTCATCTTTCACCGCTATCGCGGCTATGGCGTGATCACCGCGGTCAACCTGATGACCGGCTGGATCTCGGCCCGCTTCGGCGCCGAAGGCCGCACGCTGGATTTGAATCTGTCGTCCGATCAGGTACAGCATGCCGATGGCGAGCCCATCATGTTTCGCCACACGCCGCCGGATCGCATGCCGCATGCGCGGCTGATGGCCATGGTGCGGGAGCTGCATCGCGCGGGGTATCAGAAGCTCTACCTGTACAGCTGGCCGAAACCGTCCGGGCTGCATTGGCGCTGGCATCTGTTCACCGGCCCGCGCAACTGGATGCAGCGCGCCTGGCGCGAAGGCTGGTATGGCTCGGGCGCAGACTACAACCTGAACCCGGTGATGGGCTGGGGCGATTCCCCCGGCGCCGATGCGCAGGAACTCGCCAGCGCGCTGGCCCGCTTCGATCCGCAGGGCATGGCGCATGCGCTGGGCCGGGATGAGGACCATGCGACATGGTTCGAAGCGATTTGCGAGGCACTGCTGCCGAACTATGCCTATTCGTTGGGCTGGGACCAGCGCGACGCCCGGCCTGCGAGGCTGCCAATCATTCCAGTGCGGCGCGGCGTGCCGGACTATGCCGGGCCGGATTTGCCATTTCCGCCAGGATGGGCCGGGCTCTGGCACCATAGCGGACCGGTGCAGATCATACGCACGAGCCGCATTGGCGAGCCGTTCGACGCCGATCGCTGAACGTTCCTGCATCAGTGCGCCGATGTCGTGCGCATGAACCTTGGCTTGCGCCGCCCTGGTGCAAATCAGCGGCAAATGCGTGGCATGTCTCTTGCGATGACGGCTTCCATCGTTCACAGAGGAGCCCAACATGGATCGCACGGAAGTCACGAAGAAAATCATCGCCGCCAAGGTAGCCAAAGGCCTGCGCTGGAGCGGCATCGCCGAGCGTCTCGGCCAGAGCAAGGAATGGAGCACCGCCGCCTGTCTCGGGCAAATGACCTTCACCCGTGAACAGGCCGATGTGGCGCGTGAATTGTTCGACCTGTCCGACGAGGAAACCGCCTGGCTGCAGATCGTGCCCTACAAGGGTTCGCTGCCGAGCGCGGTGCCCGCTGATCCGCTGATTTACCGCTGGTATGAGATCGTGAGTGTGTATGGCACGACGATCAAGGAACTGATCCACGAGGAGTTCGGTGACGGCATCATGAGCGCCATCGATTTTTCGATGGATATCGCGCGCGAGGCCGATCCGAAAGGGGACAGGGTGCGGGTCGTCTTGTCCGGTAAGTTCCTGCCGTACAAGACGTATTAAGGCGGCCAGTCCTAAGCGCGTTGCCTGTGTCCCTGGATACGGGTAGCGCATCGTAGGTTGGGCTGGCAAGCCCAACATGAAGCTCGCTCCCGTGCGGGCTACCGTTGGGCTTCCTTCGTCAGCCCAACCTACGCCTTCCGCCCGATCGCTTCAGGATTCAGCACGTTCTTCGGCGCGCCAGCCGCATAGTCGAGGATGTTCCTGAACGCCGCGCTGAAATACAGCTCGTAGCCATCCTTTTCGACATAGCCCAGATGCGGCGTGGCCACGACACTGTCCATGCGCAGCAGCGGCGAATCCGAAGGCAGCGGTTCGGTTTCGAATACATCGAGCGCGGCCATGCCGGGCCGGCCCGCGCGCAGCGCGCCTTCGAGCGCGCCGGCTTCAATCAGCTCGGCGCGGCTGGTGTTGACCAGCACGGCGCTCGGCTTCATCCGCGCCAGGTCTGCCGTCTTCACCAGGCCGCGGGTCGCATCGTTCAGGCGCAGATGCAGGCTCAGCACATCGGCTTCGGCGAAGAAGGCTTCGCGCGATGGCGCTGCTTCGAAGCCGTCGGCCTGCGCCGCATTGCGGCTGGTTTCGCTGCCCCAGATCACCACGCGCATGCCGAAGGCCTTGCCGAAGCCTGCCACCTTGCGGCCGATCTTGCCGTATCCCCAGATGGCGAGCGTGCGGCCCTTCAATGCCACACCGATGCCGTTGTATTGCGAAGAAAGCGACGACGCCTGCCACACGCCCATCTTCAGGTTCGCCACGTATTGCGGAATGCGTCGGCTGGCCGCCATGATCAGCGCCCAGGTCAGTTCAGCCGGGGCGGTCGGATCGCCAACGCCCTCGACGATCACCACGCCGCGCTCGGTCGCAGCCTCCACATCGACATGTCCGCTCACCTTGCCTGTTTGTGAAATCAGCTTCAAGTTGGGCAGCTTCGCCAGGAGGGCCTTCGAGATTGCGGTGCGCTCGCGTATCAGGACCAGCGCCTCAAACGGAGCAAGCCTTACAGCCAGTTGGCCCACGCCGCGCGCGCTGTTGTTGAATATCTTGACATCATGGCCTTCCAGCATGCGGAAGCAGTCGAGCTGGCGTACGCAGTCCTGGTAGTCGTCGAGAATCGCAATCTTCATAAAGCTCCCAAATCGTTACGGTTTTTATCACACTGCAGCAATGATAATGCGCTTGGCAAAGGCTCGCCCGCGCATTACAAAATGACGCAGCGCAGCAATTTTCTTTGAGTAAATACGTAGAAAAAACAAGGATTTAAAGTCCGATTTCCTACTATATTTGTCGGCTACTTTTTACTCCGTTTTTGCGCTAAACCGTTGAGATTGCAAAAAAGGCAGGTGTACAATCACCCACTATTTTTCGCAACACGACTTCACTTTTCGCCGCCCCGGCTCAGTGCCGGGCCACTGAGCCCCATGCGGCGCAGTGACAGCATTCAGGCTTCGACAAGACCGCCGTATCGCCGGCATGCCGGCGCAAGCGCATGCTGACGACGATCCTGCCGTGCCGAGACAGGTTTCTTTGGCTTGGAGGTAGTGCTTATGAATCAGCCCGTCATGAACGGTATCGTGGCCGTTGACGCACCGTCGTATGTCAAGCATCAGAAACTGGTCAGCTGGGTCGCGGAAATCGCGGCGCTGGCCAAGCCGGACAAGATCTACTGGTGCGATGGCTCCCAGGAAGAATACGACCGCCTCTGCGCGCAATTGGTTGCAGGCGGCACCATGAAGAAGCTTAACGATGCGAAGCGCCCGAACAGCTACCTGGCCTGGTCCGACCCGACCGACGTAGCGCGCGTGGAAGACCGCACTTTCATCTGCTCCGAACGCAAGGAAGACGCCGGCCCGACCAACAATTGGGTTGCACCCGCCGAAATGCGCACCACGATGCATGACCTTTTCGATGGCGCGATGCGCGGCCGCACGATGTATGTGGTGCCGTTCTCGATGGGTCCGCTGGGCTCGCCGATTTCCCATATCGGTGTCGAGCTTTCCGATTCGCCCTATGTCGCGGTCAACATGCGCATGATGACCCGCATGGGTAAGGCAGTGTACGAAGTGCTGGGCAGCGATGGCGAGTTCGTGCCCTGCGTGCATACCGTCGGTGCGCCGCTGCAGCCGGGCCAGCAGGACGTGCCCTGGCCGTGCAATCCGACCAAGTACATCGTGCATTACCCCGAGACACGCGAAATTTGGTCCTATGGTTCCGGCTACGGCGGCAATGCGCTGCTCGGCAAGAAATGCTTCGCGCTGCGCATTGCCTCGAACATGGGCCGCGACGAAGGCTGGCTGGCCGAGCACATGCTGATCCTCGGTGTTGAATCGCCCGAAGGCAAGAAGCACTACGTAGCCGCCGCTTTTCCGTCCGCTTGCGGCAAGACCAATTTCGCGATGCTGATTCCACCGGCAGGCTTCAAAGGCTGGAAGGTAACGACCATCGGTGACGATATTGCCTGGATCAAGCCCGGCGCCGATGGCCGCCTGTACGCGATCAACCCGGAAGCCGGTTACTTCGGCGTGGCGCCCGGCACCAATGGCGAGACCAATCCCAACTGTATGGCTTCGCTGGACGAAAATTGCATCTTCACTAACGTCGCGCTCACCGATGACGGCGATGTCTGGTGGGAAGGCATGACCAAGGAAGCGCCAGCGCACCTGATCGACTGGCAGGGCAAGGATTGGACGCCGGCGATGGCAAAGGAGACCGGTCGCAAGGCTGCACATCCAAATGCGCGCTTTACCGTGTCGGCCACGCAAAACCCGGTACTTGATCCGGCATGGGATGATCCGGCTGGCGTGCCGATTTCCGCTTTCGTTTTCGGCGGCCGCCGTTCGACGACGGTGCCTCTGGTAACCGAGGCGCGCGATTGGGTCGAAGGCGTGTATATGGCAGCGACCATGGGCTCGGAAACCACCTTCGCGGCGACTGGTCAGCAGGGTGTGGTGCGGCGCGATCCGTTCGCGATGCTGCCGTTCACCGGCTACAACATGAGCGAATACTTTCAGCATTGGCTCAATCTTGGCAGCAAGCTCGAAGGCATGGGCGCAACACTACCGAAAATCTACTGCGTGAACTGGTTCCGCACCGATGAGAATGGCCGCTTTGTGTGGCCGGGCTTCTCGGACAACATGCGCGTGCTGAAGTGGATGATGGAGCGTGTTGAAGGTCGCACTGACAATGGCGCCGAGCACGTCTTCGGCACTACGCCGCGTTTCCAGGATCTGGATTGGAATGGCCTGAACTTTAGCGAACAGCAGTTCAATACGATTACTTCCATCGACAAAGCAGCATGGCAGGATGAGCTGAAGCTGCACGGTGAATTGTTCGACAAGCTGTCGCACAAATTGCCGGCTGAATTGCAGGCAACCAAAAACAAGCTGGAACAACGTCTGGGTAACTGATCACATAGCCGCATTGAAGTTCGGTGCGGCTGTCAGCCTTGGATAAGCAACGCGGCAGACACTCTGCCGCGTTTTTTTATCTCTGAGCGAATTGGGAGCCTTATGCCGGTATTGTTGATTTCCTATGACCTTGGTCCTGAAGGAAGCTCGGCCTACCGGCTGGTGAAGGGAATCAAAAAGTATCCATGGGCGAGAATGACAACCACGTCCTACGCCATCTATACGGAGCTGTCAGTACAAACCGTCTTCGATCAACTACGTCCTCTTGTCGATGCCTCACGCAATCTGTACATCATGACGATGCGAAAGCCGTACGCCGGCTACGGGCCCGAGGAAGTGAACGAGTGGCTGGAAAAATATATTTGATTGCCTGCTGTTGATTGGACGGCAAAGCGCTCTGGCAGAAAAACGGTCGAGCAAGATGTGGTTTAAGAATCGCATGCCGACCGTCCCTTTCGGTAGACGGTCCGCTCATCGAGGTCCAGCTGCGTCGATTTGATCAGAATCCCTTCATGGCACGCAGCCAGGCACGCACTGTACTATCGCTATCTGACTGGGCCGCTTCGCTGCCCAGCTTGCGCGCTACGCTGGCGCGGACTTGCCAGTTCTCGGGCAAATTCCACAGCATGCTCATCCCGAAAGCCGAGAGATGACGATTTTCTGGACCCGGAAGATAGGCATTGCGATTGATTCTGACGGCTCCGTAATCAATGAATCCGCCTAGCTCCACTTGTCCCCATCTACCTGGATCGAGAAGGTAACGAAGCTCAGTAGTGGCGAGCAGACCCACATCGCCGACGCCCTCACCCTGTGGATAGGCTCTGACGCCCTCGGCGCCGCCGAGGGAAAACTTCTCCGATGAATCGAGGTTCTTGCTCGCAAATTGGCCGCTGATCGCACCGAATAGCGACCATGGTCCAGTGAGGCGATACAGTCCCACTGCGTTGTATGTCAATTTGCTATATCGGCCATTCGTATGCGGACCAGCGTTGTCGATTTCCAGAATGGATGGTGTCTTGATATCCAGGTTGCCGGAGCTCAGTACAGTGTTCATGCTCCACATGGCCTTGTTGGTAGCGCCATTCGCCGCGAGCGTTGCAGACCAGACTTGCGCAGACTTGTTGCTCTCTAAGCCGAAGGCATCGATGCGGTCCCGCAACTGCTTTTGTTCGACGCCTAGCGTGCCCGACACCGTTGTGGATTGGGTGAGCAGGAATGGATAGCCAACGAAAGCGCCGATGGTTTGCGTCGTGCCGTTTGCATCCAGTACCTCGTACTGTCGTCCAAGGTGATAACTGCTCCTGCCGTAAGCCAGACCACCGTTGAGGCCGCTGCTTCCTATCGGCAGTTGGTAGGCGAGTCGCCCGTAGTACAATTTATGCGTGCTCGCCTGCAAGCGCATTGTCAATTGATCGCCAAGATTAGCCGGACTGTTGACATAGATCGTGCTTCCCAGACGATAGGTACCCGTATAAGAACTGCCATAGTTGTCGGCATCGACGCTGCCAGTGATCAATGGCGCCTGCAGTACGTCGATCAGCAATGCAGTCGTGCCAACTGCCTCGCCAGGCTGCAAAACCGCATTGACGCTGGCAACGCCCGGCAGTGACCTCATCAACAGGATGCTTCTTTCCAGCTTGTCCGATTCGACCGGCTTACCGATGGCCAAGGAGCGGCTAAGCGCATAGAGGCGATCATCAGCAATCCGGCTGCTGTTCTTCAACTGCAATGTGCCAAGCTGCCCCTCGAGCACAGCAATCTTCACTGCCCCGTCTTCAGGCTTTTGCGCGGGAATATAAGCACGAGCCAGGAGATAACCCATGTCGCGGTAATGCTGTGTAATCCGCGCCGCAGCTTGCTTGAGCTCGTTCATGCTTAACTCGCGCCCTACCCAAGGCAGCAGCAAAGCCGATAGTTCTTCCGCAGGAATGCTGGTGGCACCAGTGACAGACAGGGATCTGACCAGCAGCCGCTCATCGCCGCTTGATTCAATCGCCGGTGGCGGAATATCCGATTCAGATTTCAATAGCGGTAAAGTCTGCGTTGGCGGTGGTGGCGCTCTGAAATCCGGTTTTTCCAGCTCGCGCAGCGTTGCTCCGGAACCTGGCGGCAATTGCGCATGGGAAGTGCCAACATGGCTAACTGCATAAAAGAAAAATAGAAATACAGTGAGGATAGATTTTGCCCGGATCATTTTTTTAAGAAATTCAATTGGTCGGCAACAAAAAACAGGTATTACCGTGAAGCGCCTTTTCTATTGCGGCATATTGGCAATAAATACAATCCGAACAGCATGCGCGATCTGTGGCAAATTTCAACCACTGTTAGCCAACCTTAAAAGTGTTCATGAATGTTTTGAAAAATAACGCCGTTTTTCGGATATAAAAGGCGCTTCCAACGGTAAACCGAGGCGGCTTTTCATTGATCAAATATTAGGTTCACTGTTATCAGCGTTTTTAAACTTTTAGGGCAAGAACGATGTACATGGTTTATTGGACTGAGATTAGGAAAAACATCAGAAAGGCACACCAGCAGCTCTTCGATTCCGAAGACATGATGAGCGCCATGAGATTCATGGAAGATTTGAGAACAAGGCAAAGAAACGGAGACCCGCTTTGCTTTATCGTGCTTTCTTCAGAAAATCCGGATTCAGTCGGCCATGCAGGGGTTGCGGATCCACCCGCCGATTACAATTGGACGAAACGCAGGCGCCGGTTTTAAATCCTTGCGAGTTATAAGAATCTTTTACTCGCAAGGATTTTTCCCTCTCGTTGTGGGACATGAATGCTTCAGCACAGCAGGGTGCTAATCGACTCCCAGAGGCAAACGTAGTCCGCCGTCCCTAATATCAATCGCGGCGCCCTCAGTCGATTTGATTTTTCTCTTTTTGAGCATTTCTTCGTCCTGAACGATGTAAGCCGCCGCTATCGCATTCTTGATAGGCGCATAGGCAACAGCATCGGCAGGAGGAATCACTGAGCCGCCCTGTTTGTTGAGATCGTCGGGAGTACCGGATGTGCCCGGAGTACCCGGGGTACCCGGAGTACCCGGAGTACCCGGAGTACCCGGAGTACCCGGAGTACCCGGAGCACTCGGAGCACCCGGAGTACCCGGAGCACCCGGAGCACCTGGAGCACCCGGAGCACCCGGAGCACCCGGAGCACCCGGAGCACCCGGAGCACCCGGAGCACCCGGAGCACCCGGAGCACCCGGAGCACCCGGAGCACCGTCAGCACCTGGTGGCCCTGGAGGGCCTGGGGGACCAGCCGGGCCTTGAGGGCCGGATGGAATGGGATTCCCTGGATAAGAACCGCCCCCACTTACCAAAATCGTCATGTATGAACTGCCCGCTACCTTCGGGCTGCTGATGTCATACCCTTGCTGATCTGACCAAAATTCCTGACCGTAGCGATAAAGATAGGAGCCTTGCTCTTTCAAGTTGAGTGGAGAGGGTGTGGCAGACGCTAGCAAACGAGCCGACTGTGCAGCGCTGGGATCTGAGTACAGTAGATTGGGTGCAACGCTAACACTTTTACCATCGTATTCCTTTACCAGATTTTCCGATAACGCGATGATATTAAGCGGTTTCAGAAATGACCTTAATAAAGGCAGGCTTTTGCCGTCATATCTTTTCCATACCTGCGTGAAATCCAGGCTCATATCGGCGGACATCAATTCGTCATAGGTGAATTTCCCACCTCTATTAAGATTAATGACGTTGCCATTTGCGGCGCCAACAGCGGAATCAACACCGGTGGTATCGGTAGCCCAATACGAATTGATCAAGTTTCCCAATATCGTGGCGCCACTTGCTCCGCGTAAAGCATTATCTCCTACCAAGCCGCCAATTTTGACAGCCAACGGTGCGTTTACACCATAACGGGTGTCGATGATATTAATTTTCCCGATAGCATAAGTGTTTTTTATCGTACCGCTGTTGATTCCGGCAATACCGCCTACTGTGTTGCGCGCAGATATCTCAACATTCGAATACGCATCCGAAATGTTTCCATAATTCGCGCCAACGAGACCTCCCACAATATTACGCACATCGTCTGGAGTAGAACCTCGTCTTTCCTGCCAAGCGCCGGCAGGCCAAACAAAACCATCATTTGATACTGTGCCGGTTGCATACACGTTTTTAATCGTGCCGTAATTTGCTCCAGCCACTGTACCGTTATATTGGACCCCCTTGCCTATGCTTGCATTTACCAAGCCCACATTCTGGATTGTTCCACCGTTACGGAAAAACAGGCCCGAAAAGTATGCTTGGTTAACATATAAATTATTTATAACATGGTTCATTCCATCAAAAGTGCCACTGTAGTCTGCTATATTTTTTCCGAGTGGAATAAATCCTGCACCGTTATTCCAGTTCTTGGTGTCCGTGGCATCAATATCTCGACTGAGTGCATAATTTCCAGTCAGATTTGTATTTATCGCCTGAAGCTGATTCACGTCTTTTACCAGCATCCACAGGGTATAAGGACTGGTAATGAACTGATCATAAACACGTGGATTGTTGTAAGCAGCTTCGTTATTCGCGTTTAAAATATTGGTGTAGACGTCAATCTTCCCGTCATTATTCGATTGCAGTCTCACCCCCGGGACAAAGACCAATTGCCCCTTACCAAAGCCATCAAGATCAGTGAGCAGTTTAATGCCGCCACGGCCCGCATTGATTGATGCATTCAGATTAATATTATTTCCTGCTTCCAGCGTGAGTTTGTTGGCGGCTTCCCACGCTAATGGAGTATTGATGCTGATATTACCCGTGCCCGGCATATCATCACGGCTTGCAGTAATAGTGATATTCGTATTCTTTAATTGACTATTGACGGTGTTGGCATTGATATATTCGTTTGAACTATCGACGACCGCGCCATTCGTTTTTATTGACCACAAACCGGTATTGTTTCCTATTTGCGCGCCGGTATCGACTTTTGCGTCACTTTTTACACTGATGATCGATGCGGAAGTGAGGATATTGCCGCCGTCTCCATTACCGGGCGCTGCGGAAGCATCAAGCGTTCCGGAGATATTGATGGTGCCGGTATTACGGTCGGCAACCAGTTCAATTATTCCCTTTTTCGAAGCGATGGTTTTCGCCTCGATGAGACCGGCATTATTGACCACCGCGCGCTTCGCGAATTCCGCCTCGTCGCCGCCCATGGCGGTCAAGGTGACGGAACCACCTTCAGCGCTAATTCTTCCTTTTGCTGCGTTGTCGACAAGCGCACCCGCTGTGCCACGGTCTATCGTGTAGGCAACAATTGAGTCGTTACTCATATAAAGCGTCGCTCCGTCCGCAGCGCCTAGGAGGATTTTTCCACCTGGCGTTCGGATAACGCCGTTTTCTTTGTTGAGGACGTTTTGTCCGAGCAGAGCAATATAACCATTTTGCGAGGTTAATACGCCGTCATTGCTCACAGACTTATTGTTGTTGCCGCTCAGTTTGTATTTCGCCGAAAGAAAATCATTGTCGGACATCGACATTGTCGATGCGAGCAAGCCTCCAACGTTGACTTCCGAGTTCCTTCCAAACAGGATACCGTTTGGGTTGAGCAGAAATATCTGCCCGTTTGCAGTGAGCCTTCCGTCGATAGTGCTTTCTCCAGCACCGGTTACACGATTGAGCAAAATGGATGACTTGTCAGGCTGTTGGAAATTCACCGTCTCGCCCATTGCAACATTAAAGGAATTCCAGTTAATGATGGCTTTGGGCGACACTTGTGTCACGACCGTTTGCGTGCTTCCGTTACTTGTCACACTGGCAGACCCCGACGCAATCGTGGCTGCGCCTGGCAAAGCCTGCACTGGTTTGGCATACCAGAGCATGGACGCAGTCAGTAAGCCAAGAACAAATCTTGCGGAATAATGACGGCCTCCGCTTCCGGGAAAGTGGAGGGAAACGGAATATGAACTCGATACATCTTGCGTCTGCTTTTGCCACTCTTTGATACGCATAATGCACCTCTTGAATTGAAACTGACGTGTAAATGAATCCGGAGCAAGTTGCGAGATTTAAGTAACTGCGCCGATTGTCAGTGCCAAGCATGAGAAATGCTTTACTGCAGAACTTGAGATTAGCGAATATCTGTTCTTTTATCGTTTAATGAATTTTCGCTAATCGTCTATACTTTCCAAATTTCGTTCATCCACACCAATGCTGCTGGATGTCACCATTCGCTAGAGGAATCCTTATGAAAACCAAAGCCGCGGTTGCCTGGAAAGCGGGAGCGCCATTGACTATCGAAGAGGTCGAGCTGCAGGGACCGAAGGCCGGGGAAGTGTTGATCGAAGTGAAAGCGACCGGCATTTGCCATACCGACTACTACACCCTGTCCGGTGCTGATCCGGAAGGCATTTTCCCGGCCATCCTTGGTCATGAAGGCGCGGGCGTGGTGGTCGACGTCGGCCCGGAGGTGAAGTCCTTGCGCGCCGGTGATCATGTGATTCCGCTCTACACGCCGGAATGCCGGCAATGCAAGTTCTGCCTTTCGCAAAAGACGAACCTGTGCCAGGCGATTCGCAGCACCCAGGGCCGTGGACTGATGCCCGACGCGACGTCGCGCTTCTCGCTCGACGGCAAGCCTATCTTTCATTACATGGGCACGTCGACATTTTCGAACTACATCGTGGTGCCGGAAATCGCCTTGGCGAAGATCCGGTCCGATGCACCATTCGACAAGGTTTGCTACATCGGTTGTGGCGTAACCACTGGCGTAGGCGCGGTGTTGTTTACGGCGAAGGTAGAGGCGGGTGCGAATGTCGTCGTTTTCGGCTTGGGCGGCATTGGACTGAATGTGATTCAGGCGGCCAAGATGGTCGGCGCGGACAAGATCATCGGCATCGATCTCAATCCCGAACGCGAAGCCATGGCCAGGAAGTTCGGCATGACGCATTTCATCAATCCGAAGGAAGTGGAGAACGTGGTCGATGCGATCGTGCAACTGACCGATGGCGGCGCCGATTATTCCTTTGAATGCATCGGCAATACGACCACCATGCGTCAGGCGCTGGAATGCTGCCACAAGGGCTGGGGTCAATCGATCATCATCGGCGTCGCGGCGGCAGGCGAGGAAATCAGCACACGACCTTTTCAGCTGGTCACCGGCAGGGTATGGAAAGGATCGGCCTTCGGCGGCGCGCGAGGACGGACCGATGTGCCGAAAATTGTCGACTGGTACATGGAAGGCAAATTGAACATCGACGATCTGATCACGCATACATTGCCGCTGGACCGGATCAATGAAGGCTTTGACCTGATGAAGCGCGGCGAGTCGATCCGTTCCGTAGTGCTCTACTGAGGAAGGCCGTCATGGAGCTTCTTGCTGGACACGCCTGCTTCGGCGGCAGACAGGCTTTCTACCGGCATGCTTCTGAAGAAATCGGTTCGCCGATGCGCTTCTCCGTTTACTGCCCGCCGCAACAGGCGCAGCAGCCGGTGCCGGTGCTGTTTTACCTTGCCGGGCTGACCTGTACCGAAGAAACCTTCATGATCAAGGCCGGCGCGCAGCGCTACGCAGCCGAGCACGGCATCATGCTGGTGGCGCCGGACACGAGTCCGCGCGATACCGGCATTGCCGATGCGGTGCAGGACTGGGATTTCGGTGAAGGCGCAGGTTTTTATCTCGATGCGACGGAGGAACCCTACCGCGCGCGTTTCCGGATGGAGTCTTACCTGGTCCGGGAATTGGTGCCGCTGGTGCTGTCGCACTTTGCTGTGCTGCCAGAACGCGTTGGCGTCTTTGGCCATTCGATGGGTGGACATGGCGCGCTGGTGATGGCGCTACGTCATCCACAAGTGTTCCGGTCAGTATCTGCATTCGCGCCAATTGCCGCGCCCAGCGCTTGTCCATGGGGAGAAAAGGCGTTTTCGCGTTATCTGGGTCGAAATCGCGATGCTTGGCTGCAGTACGATGCGAGCGAATTGATGAAGAAGCGGCGTACTCCTTTCCCGGATGGCATTTGGATCGATCAGGGTCTCGAAGATAAATTCTTGCACGCGCAGTTGAAGCCGGAGTCGTTCGAAGCGGCTTGCGCAGAGGCGGCACAACCATTAACTCTGCGGCGCCATCCGGGCTATGACCATGGTTATTACTTCATTTCTTCGTTCATGGCCGATCACCTTGCTTTTCATGCGCGCATTTTGTCTCGGTAATAACAGGCATACTGGCGCCGGAAGACCGCTGCCTGGCGACTGGCTCGCGTCTTGTGTTCGCCTGAGCGAGGAAGGCGTTGCGGCCATGCGCCGGAGTCTGCGGAGCTGCCTTTGAGTGCTCCGATGCCAGTGCGCGATGGCGTTGCACCAAGCTTCATCTACCTGCTGCCGGGCCAGACCGGCAGCCTATTGGAATTTCTCGAGCGGCGCTTTCCGGCAGTCGGGCGTGATACCTGGGTTGCACGCATGCTGCGCGGAGAAGTGCGTGACGAGGACAATACTGTATTGCTCCCGGATGCGATTTGCGGTGGCGGTCGCAAGGTCTATTACTACCGCGAGATCGAACGGGAAACTCCCATACCCTTCGAAGAGAGCATTCTGCACTGCGATGAGCACCTCCTGGTGGCGGATAAGCCCCATTTTTTGCCGGTGACGCCATCCGGCCGCTTTCTTCAAGAAACCCTGTTAGTACGACTGCGGCGCAAAACCGGGTTGGAACACCTGACACCGATTCACCGGCTTGATCGGGAAACCGCCGGCGTGGTCATCTTTTCCCATGATCCGGCGACACGCGGAATCTACCAATCGCTGTTCCAGAAGCGATCGATGATCAAGGTTTATGAAGCACTCGCCGGACCGTTGAATGCCGAATTTCCGCTGACTTATCGCAGCCGCATGGTCGACGGCAAACCTTTTTTCAGGATGCGCGAGGCGGCAGGAGAGCCGAATTCGGAAACCGTGATCAAGCCGCTGGAGCGCCGTGGCGGCCAAGTCCTGTATGAATTGCGCCCTAACACCGGAAGGAAGCATCAGTTGCGGGTGCATATGGCGGCGCTGGGCATACCGATTGTGAATGACGCTTTCTATCCGGAAGCGCTGCCGTGCAAGGGCGAAGATGTGTCGGCGCCGCTAAAGCTGCTGGCGCGATCCATTGCCTTCGTCGACCCCTTGTCGGGGCTACCAAGGGAGTTTCGAAGCCGCCGCAGCTTGTAGGTTTGCAGTGCTGCGCGTTCTATTGATCGATTATGACGATGCCTATCTCCACCGCCGCGCAGTCCCGGATTCCCATCCCAGGCATCGCGATCCTCGCGCTATCGCTGGCGGCTTTCGGCAGCGGGCTTTCCTTGCGGGTGACCGATGCGCAATTACCTCAACTGGCAGCGCAATTCGGCACTACGCTGGCCGGTGCGTCTTACGTGATTACCTCCTTTTCGGTCGCCTACGGCATCTCGCAGCTGTTCTTTGGCCCGGTCGGCGACCGGTTCGGGAAATACCTGGTTATTGCATGGGCGTGCATGGGTTGCGCAGCGACGGCATTGCTATGCGCCATTGCGCCTGGATATGCATTTCTCCTGCTCGCCCGACTGCTTGCCGGT
The DNA here is from genome assembly GCF_016632335.1 of Noviherbaspirillum pedocola. Taxonomy (GTDB): domain Bacteria; phylum Pseudomonadota; class Gammaproteobacteria; order Burkholderiales; family Burkholderiaceae_D; genus Noviherbaspirillum_A; species Noviherbaspirillum_A pedocola. The sequence continues at coordinate 83,901 of NZ_JAEPBG010000010.1, read as the reverse complement.
GCCACCGCGGCAGCCTTGATTCCGCTTTCGATGGCATGGATAGGCGATGTCATTCCCTATGAAGAACGGCAGCCAGTGCTGGCGCGTTTTCTCATCGGACAGATCATGGGGTTATCGACCGGCGTTTTCATCGGTGGCTTGGCGGCGGATTACTTCAGTTGGCGGGTGCCGTTTTTCGGTATCTCGGCGGCATTCGTACTGATTGGTATTCTGCTCCTGAGGATGAACCGGCAATTGCCGATGGAGGCGCGAAAAGCGCATCGGACGTCCGGTCCTGCGCTGCAACGCATGCTTGAGGAATTTGCACAAGTGGTTTCCCAGCCTTGGGCACGCTGGGTGCTGCTCACGGTCTTTCTGGAAGGCGCATTTCTTTACGGTGCGTTCGCATTCATTGCCACGCATGTGCACTTGGTCCACGGTGTGCCGCTTTCCACAGCGGGATCGCTCGTCATGCTGTTTGGATTCGGTGGTCTGTTGTTCGCATTCTGTTCTCGCTGGCTGGTCAAAGGGCTGGGAGAAACCGGACTTACGGCATGCGGCGGGGCAGTGGCAGCGCTGGCGCTGCTCGCCATTGGGCTGGCTCCACACTGGTCATGGGCCGTACCGGGATGCTTTTGCACCGGCCTTGGCTTCTACATGCTCCACAACACCTTGCAAACCAATGCAACACAGATGGCGCCGGAACGGCGCGGTGCAGCAGTCGCGGCATTTGCTTCCTGCTTTTTTCTTGGCCAGTCATTGGGCGTAGGCTTGGGCGGCGTGCTGGCTACAACGTTCGGAACGCACGGCGTCATCGTAACCGGCGCTTTCGGCCTCATCCTGGTGTCGAGCAACTTCAGCACATTGCTGTACAGGCGAAAAAAGAAAACCGCGGCCCAATAAAAAAGCCCCGCATGTTGTCATGCGGGGCGAACCTTCCCGAGTGGGAGGAGGAGACATCCTGAAAGGAACATCTGACGCAGGTCAGAGAATGCTCTCCCACCTCTTGATCACAAAAGATTATTAATTTTTAGTTAAATCAGTCGCGCGTTGTGAGTTGGCGTAGTTCTGCGGCCAAGTTTGGCTGGGACCGATCGTATTCATTGGCGAGACGCTGCAGCATGCGTATGCCGCGGACTCTGTCGAGGCCGCGGCGCTCTTCCAGCGACTTACGCGGCGAAATCGAAATCAAAGTCGCTTTCAACAATCCCATGAGTAGGGGTTTGAAGTAGAGCAATAACGAAGCAAATGCGCTGATCCCGATAATCGGACGAGCGGCACCCGCAACCACGCCGCCAATCATGACAGCAGATTCGAAGGGGAAAGCAATAGAGAGTATCGACATGATGAACCTTGATGTTTCAGCGCGCCGGCTCACGCCAGCATATGTTGCGTTGCAGTATATGAGCCATAGGCAACCGAATCCAATTGTTGGTATGGATACCTATTATGTTTCTTATGAATAATAAAGGGCATCTTACGGTCCGGTTGTGATCAGTCGATAGCGTAGGAGATGCTCGGGTCCAGCGAGGTAGTGAACTCGCCGTGCTCGATCAAGGGATGATGCGCCTAGTTGGGAGCAGTGTGGCCGAACCTTCGGCTTAACCTCTTATCTTATTCTCATCTAAAAGCTGCTAGCCCTAATTTAATAATGAAGTGGCTGCTTTGGAACCATACCGTAATTATTAAAGCTCCTACGGTCACTAAACGTCGTGGAAGTACCGTGTTCTTTCTGCAGCCTTAAACATGAAAGATATTTCATGTGGAAAACCTTTTGGATAAGCGGACAACAATATGGGGATAAGGCCTTTTCTTGTCTCAGTCGAATATTTATACAGAATTCATCTAGTCAACCTACAGGGTTTCAACAAGAGTTATCCATAGCTCAAGTGATTGATTTTATGTATAAAAATCTACTTACTAACACCTATACCGCTACGTTAACTATCATCATCATTTGTATACATCAAATTCAATTAAAGAAAATCCGACCGTGCTTTTCCCATGCGCGAAGCCGAGCTTAAATAAAGCAGCTTGGCAAATCAGGTTTAAATGAAAAACATAAACCATATGCGCGTACCAACTGGCAAAAATGCCTTCGGATTTTGCCAATCAGATTTGTAGTGTTTTTTTATATTTTCCGCACACACGGAAAAAGAACGAGCTTCGGGTTTTACATTAATAGCTTGTATACAAATCTGGTAATAATGTTAACCAGATCAAAATCATGTGAATAAGGCTATTTTTTATAAGAAAAACAGTGACTTATCATGTGGAAAATTGGTGTATAAGCCTTGTATCCAGTACGGACACCTTCTGAACAAAATTTTCGGCACGCGCTCTAATCTCGTTATGCACATACGAAGCACGCCATATCCAGAAGCTTATCCACAAAAAATTGCCAATATTCCTGGCGACTTCAGCTCTGCCAGACCTGGCCAAGAAGTGAAAATACTGCGTCGATCATGGTTTCCCTGCGTCTTCTGGCAAGGCAAATGAAGCTCAACTCTGTTGTTAGCGCTACCGAGTCAGCAATTGCCAAGCCGTGCGCATGAGCTTCGCGCATCGCAATCGATTCACGTACCAAGGCCAAGCCAACTCCGGATTTCACAAGGTCAAGCATGGAGGCTTCCTGATCCACCATGGCGACCTTGTGCGGGAGTCCACGATGCGAGTTCAGCACTTTATTCAGCAAACGACTGTGCGCTGATTCTGGGGGAGTCCAGATCCATGGCAGTTTCGCAAGCTCATCCCAACTGCGATGGCTCACCCGGGTTTTCCATCCCTGCGGTGCCAGTACCAGATAATTGAACGACGTAAGCACCAGGCAATCGAAGTCCTTACCGGGTGCTCCTATATAGAAGCCTGTATCGAGTTCACCATTACGGATACGCTGGGCAACCGTTCCGGACATGCCGTGCTGCAACTGCGTCGACAATTTAGGATGCGTTTCTACCAGCCGTTTCAGAAAGGCGCCCAGGCGGATAAATTCCGGATCCAGAATGGTACCGATCGATAAGGTTCCTGAAAGAACGGAATTCAGCGAAGCAACGCCTTGCCGGAATTCGGAAACACTTGCAAGTACCCGTTCAGCGAAAGGCAGCAGCTTTACGCCGTCGGCGGTGAGGGTCATGCCGCTTGCGGTGCGAGTAAAAAGCTGTAAGCCCAGATTTTTCTGCAACGCCTTCACCTGCAGTGTGACAGCCGGCTGTGTAAGGTGGAGGCGTTCGGCGGCACGAGTCAAGTTACCTTCGTTGGCCACCGTAACAAAAGCGCGCAATTGGGTGAAATCCATATGATGCTCCCGGCATTATAAAAATTCCTTATATTGCTGGAATCATAAACTCATTAGATTTGCCGCGCACTGCTGGATATATTTGGCACATTCCTTTTCCCCGACATAGAGACTCCCATGAGCCAGCAGACCCGACGCATCGAGCATTTCATTCGCGGTGAGATTGTTCCTTCTACCAGCGGCCGCAGCCAGGATGTGACCAATCCTGCTACAGGCGAAGTGACTGCACAGGTTGCGCTTGGTAGTGTCGAGGAAGTCAACGCCGCCGTTGCCGCGGCCAGCGAGGCGGCGCCCGCATGGGCAGACACTGCGCCCTTGAAGCGGGCGCGTGTCCTGTTCAAGTTCAAGGAGTTGATTGAACGCCATCATGAGGATCTCGCCAAGGCGATCACCTCGGAACACGGCAAGGTGCTCTCTGACGCTCGCGGGGAGGTCGTTCGTGGCCTGGAGATCGTGGAATTCGCTTGCGGCATTCCGCAATTGCTGAAGACCCAGTACACCGACAACATCGGCGGCGGCATCGACAACTGGCAGCTGCGCCAGCCGCTCGGCGTGACCGCAGGCATCACGCCTTTCAATTTTCCGGTCATGGTGCCGCTGTGGATGGCGCCGGTGGCGCTGGCTACCGGCAACAGTTTCGTGCTCAAGCCTTCGGAACGCGACCCGACGCCGTCACTGATCATGGCGGACCTGCTGAAACAGGCAGGCTTGCCGGATGGCGTGTTCAACGTGGTGCAGGGCGACAAGACCGCGGTCGATACGCTGCTGCATCATCCGGATGTGAAGGCAATTTCTTTCGTCGGATCGACGCCCATCGCCGAATATGTGTACACCGAAGGCAGCCGACGCAAGGGCGCCTGGCCATTGCGCGTGCAGGCGCTGGGCGGCGCGAAGAATCACCTGGTGGTGATGCCGGATGCCGATCTCGATCAGGCAGTCGATGCGCTGATTGGCGCGGCATACGGATCGGCGGGCGAGCGCTGCATGGCGATCTCGGTCGCCGTGGCGGTGGGCAATGTGGCCGACAGGCTGATCGATGCGCTGATTCCCCGCGTGAAATCGCTGAAGATCATGAACGGCATGGAAGAGGCGGCGGAGATGGGTCCGGTCGTCAGCGCGCAGCACAAGGCGAAGATCGAGTCCTATATCGAAGAAGGTGTGCGTGCCGGCGCGAAGCTGCTGGTCGACGGCCGCGGCTTCAAGGTATCCGGGCATGAGAATGGTTTCTTCCTCGGCGGCACGCTGTTCGATGACGTCACTCCCGAGATGAAGATCTATCAGGAAGAAATCTTTGGCCCGGTACTGTGCGTGGTGCGCGTGCCCGATCTGCGCGCAGCAGTCGAACTGATCAATGCGCATGAATATGGCAATGGCGTGTCGCTGTTCACCTCCGACGGCAATACCGCGCGCGAATTCTCGCGTCGCATCGAAGTCGGCATGGTCGGTGTGAATGTGCCAATCCCGGTGCCGATGGCCTGGCATTCCTTTGGTGGCTGGAAGCGCTCGCTGTTCGGCGATATGCATATCTACGGTGATGAAGGCGTGCGCTTCTACACCCGCTACAAGTCCATCATGCAGCGCTGGCCGCAATCCATTGTCAAAGGCGCGGAATTCACGATGCCGGTTGCCAAGTAACGCGCATCGGGTTGGAGGGGACATGGAGAACGCCGGGAAATTCGATTACATCATCGTTGGCGGCGGCTCCGCCGGCTGCGTGCTGGCCAACCGTCTGACGCAGGATCCGGAGGTGTCGGTGTTGCTGCTGGAGGCAGGGCGCAAGGATGACTATGTGTGGATACATATCCCGGTCGGCTATCTGTACTGCATCGACAATCCGCGCACTGACTGGCTGTACCGCACCGAGGCCGATGCCGGCTTGAATGGCCGTTCTCTGGTCTACCCACGCGGTAAGGTGCTTGGCGGATCATCCTCGATCAACGGCATGATCTATATGCGAGGCCAGGCCCGCGACTACGACCGTTGGGCCGAGCTGACCGGCGATGCTGCCTGGCGCTGGGACGCCGTGCTGCCAGTGTTCAAGCAGACCGAAGACCATTACCTCGGCGCGAGCGAATTCCACGGCGCCGGCGGCGAATGGCGCGTCGAGAAGCAGCGGTTGAAGTGGCAAATTCTGGAAGCGTTTCGCGACGCGGCGGAGCAGACCGGCATTCCGAAGACCGAGGACTTCAACCGCGGCGACAATGAAGGCTGCGGCTATTTCGATGTCAACCAGAAACGCGGCGTGCGCTGGAACACCTCGAAGGCTTTCCTGCGACCTGCAGCAGGCCGAAGCAATCTGACAATCATGACCGGCTGCCATGTGCAGCGACTCAAGCTGGCCTCGACCGAGCGCGGCAAAGTCTGTACTGGCGTCGAGTTCACTGCGGCGGGACGAGCATTTGTCGCCGATGCAGCGCATGAAACTGTACTGTGCGCGGGCGCGATCGGTTCACCGCAGATACTGCAGTTGTCCGGCATCGGGCCGGGCGAATTGCTGCGTCGTCATGGCATCGATGTCGAAGTCGATCTGCCCGGCGTCGGCGAAAACCTGCAGGACCATCTGCAGATTCGCATGGCATTCAAGATCAATGGTGCGAAAACGCTGAATACCATGGCGAGCAGCTGGTTCGGCAAGATGCGCATCGGCCTGGAATACCTGGTGAAGCAGAGCGGACCGATGTCGATGGCACCGTCGCAGCTGGGGGCGTTCACCCGGTCGGATACGACTCAGGAAACGCCGAATCTTCAATACCATGTGCAACCGCTGTCACTCGACCGCTTCGGCGAACCACTGCATCCGTTCCCGGCGTTTACGGCCAGCGTCTGCAATCTGCGGCCGACGGCGCGTGGCCATGTGCGCATCGCCTCGAAAGATTCCGCTGCGGCGCCGAAGATCACTGCCAATTATTTAAGTACTTCCGAAGATCGGCAGGTCGCCGCGGATTCACTGAAGCTCACACGCCGCATCGTCAGCGCGCCAGCGCTCCGGCCTTATGTGCCGGAAGAATTCAAGCCGGGAAAGCAATACCAGAGCGATGAAGAACTGGCCCATGCAGCGGGCGATATCAGCACCACGATCTTCCATCCGGTAGGAACCTGCAAGATGGGACGCAGTGAGGATACGACGTCAGTCGTTGATAGCGAATTGCGGGTACGGAATGTGATTGGACTGCGCGTCGTCGATGCATCGATTATGCCGGTGATCACGTCTGGTAATCCAAATTCGCCCACAATCATGATCGCCGAACGGGCTGCAAAAATGATACGCGCGGCAAGACGGTAAGAGGCTTTCAAGACTGGTCGGCGGCGATTGTAAAACCAGGGCGAAGTCTTTATGATGCGTCGACACGTTGATAGAAAGCAAAGCTATACGATACGGTAGTTATACCGTATTGCTGCGTTTGGCACGGGGTGTGTAGGATTCGCGAACTTTAATGCACAAATAATAAGTATTGGAGACGACATGGTCGATGTCATCCTGGAGACGAAGCACTTGACGAAAGAGTTCAAGGGTTTCACCGCCGTCAATGACGTAAACCTGCGTGTGCAACGCGGTCATATCCATGCCCTGATCGGCCCAAACGGCGCCGGCAAAACCACCTGCTTCAATCTCCTTACCAAATTCCTCGTTCCCACGGCGGGACAAATCCTGTTCAACAACCGCGATATCACTTCGGCCAAGCCGGCACAGATCTCCCGTCAGGGCATCATCCGCTCCTTCCAGATTTCCGCCGTCTTTCCGCACATGACCGTGATGGAAAACGTACGCATCGGCCTGCAGCGTGCGCTCGGCACCTCGTTTCATTTCTGGAAGAGCGAACGCAGCCTGGCGCGCCTGAACGACCGCGCCATGGAACTGCTGACGCAGGTGGACCTGGAAAGCTTTGCCGACACGATGACCGTCGATCTGCCTTACGGCCGCAAGCGCGCGCTGGAGATTGCCACCACGCTGGGCATGGAGCCCGAGCTGATGCTGCTCGATGAGCCGACCCAGGGCATGGGTCACGAAGACGTGTCCCGCGTCACCGAGCTGATCAAGCGGGTATCGGCCGGCCGCACGATTCTGATGGTGGAACACAACATGAACGTGGTGTCCGGCATCTGCGATCGCATCTCGGTGCTGCAGCGCGGCGCCATGCTGGCCGAAGGCACCTATGCGGAGGTATCGGCCAATCCGCAGGTCATGGAAGCCTACATGGGCACCAGCAGCGGCGTGCTCGAAGGCGCGCATTGATCAACAGCCTGGCGGCCGCTCGCCGCCTTTGGAATCGATATGGAAAAAGCGCTAGAAGTCGCTGACTTGCACGCTTGGTACGGCGAGTCGCACATCCTGCATGGCCTCAGCTTTTCGGTCGACAAGGGCGAAGTCGTGACGCTCCTGGGCCGAAATGGCGCTGGCCGCACCACGACGCTGCGCGCGATCATGGGTTTGACCGGTGCACGTCGCGGGTCGATCAGGATCAGCGGCCGCGAGTCGATTGGCCTGCCCACATACAAGGTCGCCCATCTCGGCCTGGGTTACTGCCCGGAAGAGCGCGGCATCTTTTCTTCGCTGTCGACCGAGGAAAACCTGATGCTGCCGCCGATGGTGTCCAAGACCGATCGCGGCATGTCGATCGAGGAAATCTACGAGATGTTCCCGAACCTGGCCGAGCGGCGCCACAGCCAGGGCACACGCCTGTCCGGTGGCGAACAGCAGATGCTGGCGGTGGCGCGCATCCTGCGCACCGGCGCGCGCTTGCTGCTGCTCGACGAGATTTCCGAAGGCCTGGCGCCGGTGATCGTGCAGACGCTGGCGCGCATGATCACCACGCTGAAGGAGAAGGGCTACACCATCGTGATGGTGGAACAGAATTTCCGTTTCGCCGCGCCGCTGGCGGACCGGTTTTATGTGGTGGAGCACGGGGAGATCGTGGAAACCTTCGCTGCATCGCAATTGCAAGCCAAGATGCCGGTATTGAACGAATTGCTCGGGGTCTGACGCAGCGCACAGAAGATGGCATCAAACCATTCATCAAAGGAGAAGACAGTGAATTTCAAGGCAAAAGCATTGGCATTGGGCGTGGCATCGGCACTGGCCATGGGTTTTGGCGCCAACGCCTCGGCACAGATCTCGGGCGATACGGTGAAGATCGGCTTCATCACGGACCTCTCCGGCCTGTATTCGGACATTGACGGCCAGGGCGGCGCAGAAGCGATCAAGATGGCGATCGCTGACTTCGGCGGCTCGGTCAATGGCAAGAAAATCGAGCTCGTCACTGCCGATCACCAGAACAAGGCGGACATTGCCGCCAGCCGCGCGCGCGAATGGTTCGACCGCGATGGCGTGGACATGCTCATCGGCGGCACCAACTCGGCCACCGGCCTTTCCATGGCCAAGGTCGCTGCGGAAAAGAAGAAGCCCTTCATCTCGATCGGCGCCGGCACCGCGCGCCTGACCAACGAGGAATGCACGCCGTACACCATCCACTATGCCTATGACACCGTGGCTCTGGCAAAGGGCACCGGCGGGGCAGTGGTGAAGCAGGGCGGCAAGACCTGGTACTTTCTGACGGCCGACTATGCGTTCGGTGCCTCGCTTGAAAACGATACCTCCGCGGTGGTGAAAGCCAATGGCGGTCAGGTGCTGGGTTCGGTCAAGCATCCGCTGTCCGCCTCGGACTTCTCGTCCTTCCTGCTGCAGGCACAGGCATCGAAGGCGCAGATCCTCGGCCTGGCCAATGCCGGCGGCGACACCATCAACGCGATCAAGGCTGCCAACGAGTTCGGCGTCACCAAGAGCATGAAGCTGGCCGGCCTGCTGATGTTCATCAACGACATCCATTCGCTGACGCTGCCGCTGACCAAGGGCATGTACCTGACCGACAGCTGGTACTGGAACCAGAACGATCAGACCCGCGCCTTCGCAAAGCGCTACTTCGACAAGATGAAGAAGATGCCTTCGAGCCTGCAGGCCGCGGACTACTCGGCGGCAACGCAGTATCTGAATGCGGTCAAGGCCGTGGGCACGGACGATACCGAGAAGGTCATGGCTCATCTGCGCTCGAGCAAGATCAACGACATGTATGCGAAGAACGGCACGATCCGTCCGGACGGCACCATGGTGCATGACATGTACCTGATGCAGGTGAAGGAGCCGAAGGATTCCAAGACCCCTTGGGATTACTTCAACATCGTGCAGACCATCCCGGGCGACGAGGCTTTCACCACGAAAGCCGAGACCAAGTGCTCGCTCTGGAAGTAAGCAGGCAATGCGCGGCGCACGGTTTGACGTGCGCCGCTTTTTCGCAGGTCCATCCGGAGCGTTCCGGATCTTTCTAATGACTGTGCAATGGAAATTTTCGGCATACCGCTGCAGGCGCTGTTGAGCCAGCTGTTGCTCGGCCTGGTCAATGGATCATTCTATGCAATGCTCTCTCTGGGCCTGGCGGTGATCTTTGGCCTGCTCAACGTCATCAATTTCGCGCACGGCGCGCTGTACATGCTGGGCGCGTTCCTGGCGTGGATGGGCCTGAACTACTTCGGCATCAATTACTGGGTAATGCTGATCCTGGCGCCCGTCCTGGTCGGCATCTTTGGCATCGTGATCGAAAAAACGATGCTGCGCTGGTTGTACAAACTGGATCACCTGTACGGGCTGCTGCTGACCTTCGGCATCACGCTGCTGGTCGAGGGTCTGTTCCGTTCCTTCTATGGTGTTTCGGGCCAGCCGTATTCGGTTCCGGACGGCCTGGGCGGCGCCACCAATCTCGGTTTCATGATCCTGCCGAATTACCGCGCCTGGGTCGTGGTCGCATCGCTCGTCGTCTGTTTCGCCACTTGGTTCGTCATCGAGAAGACCAAGCTCGGCGCCTATCTGCGCGCCGGAACCGAGAACCCGAAGATGGTGGAAGCCTTCGGCGTCAACGTGCCGCTGATGGTGACGCTGACCTACGGCTTTGGCGTGGCGCTTGCCGCTTTCGCCGGCGTGCTGGCCGCGCCGGTGATCCAGGTGTCGCCGCTGATGGGGTCGAACCTGATCATCACCGTCTTTGCCGTGGTCGTCATCGGCGGCATGGGTTCGATCATGGGTTCCATCCTGACCGGTCTCGGGCTCGGCATCATTGAGGGATTTACCCGCGTGTTTTATCCGCAGCTGTCGGCAACCGTAGTCTTCATCATCATGGCAATCGTGCTGATGATTCGCCCTGCCGGCCTGTTCGGCAAAGAAAAGTGATCGGAGTCTGAAGATGAACAAGACTGTTGGCTATGGCATTGCGCTGTTGTTGGCGATCGCCGCGCCATTCTTCCTGTATCCGGTTTTCCTGATGAAGCTGCTGTGCTTCGCATTGTTTGCCTGCGCCTTCAATCTGCTGATTGGTTACACGGGTTTATTGTCTTTTGGTCATGCAGCATTCCTCGGTGGAGCGGGATATGTCACCGGCTACGCGATGCGTGATCTGGGCTTGCCGGTGGAAGTGGGCATTGTGCTTGGCACCGCGTTTGCCGCAGCGATTGGCTATGGCATGGGATTACTGGCGATTCGGCGCCAAGGTATCTACTTCACGATGATCACGCTGGCGCTGGCGCAGATGTTGTATTTCGTTTTTCTACAAGCACCGTTCACCGGTGGCGAGGATGGACTGCAGGGCATACCGCGCGGACGCCTGCTTGGTTTCATCAGCCTCGAAAACGATATCGCGATGTACTTTTTCGTGCTGGCGCTGTTCGTGGCTGCATTCGCACTGATCGTGCGTATCATTCACTCGCCGTACGGACAGGTGCTCAAGGCGGTGAAGGAAAACGAGCCGCGCGCAATTTCGCTCGGCTATGACAGCGACAGGGTCAAGCTGCTTGCCTTCGTGCTGTCGGCGGCATTGTCTGGTCTTGCGGGTTCGACCAAGGCGGTTGTGCTCGGTTTCGAGACCCTGACCGATGCACATTGGTCGATGTCCGGCCTGGTGGTTCTGATGACTCTGGTGGGTGGTCTGGGAACGGTAATCGGTCCAATCGTTGGAGCAATATTGATCGTAGCGCTGGAGAACAAGCTCGGTGATCTCGGCAACTCGCTAGCAAGCCTCACGCGTATAGATTGGTTTAATACGCTCGGCGACTCTGTGACGATCGTCACCGGCTTCATCTTCATCATCTGTGTGTTGGCATTCCGACGCGGCATTGTCGGTGAGATCCTGGCCAAAGTAAGGCCGGCAAAAGCGCGATGACATCGTAAAGAGTGTAGCCAGTATCTCGGCTCGCGACCCAAAGTGAAAGCTTTGGGTCTTTTTTTGCGTATGAGGGCAGGGGAGAGGTCCTTCCCGCCCGGGAAACTTCAATTTGTAGGCGTGGCGCTGCGCATAGGGCCGAGCGCGGTGCGCGTATTTACTTGGAGTGATGGTGATGCATCTCAATAGCGTCGGCGCCATGGTCTGATACCTGTGCATCGAACCATTGATGTACTGCCTTTATAGTCTCCGCATCGGATCCGTGGTAGACGAGTTCGGCGCCGGCCGCGACATTACGGTAGTAAACTAACAGCTCATCCGGTTTTGCATTTCTCAACGTTGCAAGACCGGGCATGTCATTGCCGTGAATGGTGGCAGGACTGGAAAAGTCGCGTCGCATAAATTCCTGCTGAATCTCGCGCAGGTGCCGCCTTATCAGGCGAATCTGCGTTGCGTCTGACCGGTCGCGTGCGACGACCTGCTGTATTCCGCCATCCGCGGTTTTCTTGAACATATGAACCGTAGCTGCAAGTTCGAATGGCATGACTTCAGCGCCGCGTTGTGCGACTGTCTCTTGGCGTCTCTCTAATGCACCGTGTGGTTGACCGGCCCATACGTTGGCGGCAGCAAACAATGTCAACGCAGTGAGTGTAAATCTCATCTTCTTTCCTTCCTGCGAGATAACTGATTCTCCCGCGGTCTGTAGCAAAAGAGATGTGACGTCGCGGGGGAGGGCAATAACACGGACAAGCCTTACAGCGCGGCGGCGTAGATCGCATGCGCATGCTCGCGCGTCATTTCACGTGGATTATTGACGAGGAGGCGAGTCTGCAGCATTGCATCGTCGGCCAAGCGGTCAAGGTCGGCGGCAGTAATACCGACCTCGCTCAGCCGTGTCGCAATTCCGACTTTACGGGCAAGGCCTTCCAGCGCGGAGATCAGCATGTCAGTCTTTGCTTCGGACGTGCCGCTGCAGCCGGGTATGACGATTTCCGCGATTTCTGCATAGTGTTGCGCAGCATGTGAGGCGTTGAAACGCAATACATGGGGTAGCACCAATGCATTGGAAAGACCATGCGGAACATGGAAGACTCCGCCGATAGGGTAGGCGAGCGCATGAACTGCGGCGACGGGTGCATTGGAGAAGGCCTGTCCGGCGAGCATCGCACCTAGCAGCATGGATTGCCGCGCCTCAATGTCGCTGCCGTTTTCACAGGCGCGCACCAGGTTTGCGGAAAGCAGTCGCAGCGCTTCACGTGCGAGCATGTCAGAGAGCGGGTTCTTCTTATGGCGTGTTGTATAGGCCTCGATGGCATGCACCATCGCATCGATACCGGTTGCAGCCGTGATCTTTGGCGGAAGGCCGGTGGTAAGTTCAGCATCCAGTATTGCAAGATCAGCGTATAGCTTCGGCGACACCACGCCCATTTTGGTCGTTTCACCCGTCGTAACAATGGAAATCGGCGTAACTTCAGACCCAGTCCCAGCGGTGGTGGGAATCTGCACTAGCGGCAGACGCTCCTGTTTTACGTTTCCGATGCCGTACATCGTAGAAAGCGCTTGGTTGCCCTTACTGAGTACAGCGATCAGCTTTGCTACATCCATCGAGCTACCACCGCCGAAACCGACCACGATTTCGATACCGTGACGTCGCGCGGTTTCGGCAGCTTGTAGAACGATATGTTCCGGAGGATCGGCGATTACCTCGGTAAAGGTATGCACCGTGAATCCGGCGGCTTCCATGCTCGCGATTGGTGCTTCGAGGAGACCTGTAGCTAGAAACCCGTTATCGGTCACGATGAGGGCATGCCGTACAAGAGGAAATTGCTGAGCCAGGATACTTCCTAATTTTTTAGCGCTGCCTGCTTCGCTGACTACGTTCGGAACAGTGCTGAAGTTGAAGTTTGTATTCACAATGGGCGTCTCCTTTCTGAAGGATTGTAACAAGATCAATTCTCTGAGGCTCGGTTGATCATGATGATCTGGCTTGTTTTTAGAACCTGTTTCTCCGCATCTCTACAGCGCAGTCATGCCGAAGTTAGTCGAGTTCACCAATGTACTTATTGATGGGAAAACACGGCGGTATTGTGATTTCAGGGACAAGCTTCGTATCTATGTTTCACGTGAAACTACGCGGACATGGGGTCCTACTGTTCCACGTGGAACACACTCCGCCGCCTAATCGGGCGACCCCAACCGAAATGCTCGTATAATCTCGGCCTCTGCTCAACGTCTCCTCGAGGCGCACCATGCTATTCCCAAATGAATTTGATGTGATCGTCGTAGGCGGCGGTCATGCGGGCACCGAAGCCGCGTTAGCCTCCGCGCGCATGGGTCAAAAGACTCTGCTGCTTACGCACAATATCGAAACCTTAGGCCAGATGTCCTGTAATCCGTCCATCGGCGGCATCGGCAAGGGCCATCTAGTGAAAGAGATTGATGCACTCGGCGGCGCGATGGCGATCGCCACCGACGAGGCCGGCATCCAGTTCCGCATTCTTAACTCCTCCAAAGGCCCGGCGGTACGGGCCACCCGTGCCCAAGCTGATCGTCTGCTGTACAAGGCGGCCATACGTGCACGCTTGGAGAACCAACCGAATCTGTGGCTGTTCCAGCAGGCGGTGGACGACCTCATGGTCGAAGGCGATCGCGTCGTCGGCGCAGTGACGCAAGTGGGCATACGCTTTCGCAGCAGGGCAGTCGTACTCACCGCGGGAACGTTCCTTGACGGCAAAATCCACGTCGGGCTCAACAATTATTCCGGCGGAAGGGCGGGAGACCCACCGGCTGTATCCCTCTCATCACGGCTGAAAGAACTGAAGCTGCCGCAAGGGAGACTGAAGACCGGCACGCCGCCGCGAATCGATGGCCGAAGTATCGACTTCTCTGTCATGACCGAGCAGCCAGGAGACCTCGATCCGATTCCGGTGTTCTCCCTGATGGGCAACGTCGATATGCACCCTAGACAATTGCCGTGCTGGGTCACCCACACCAACGAAGCCACACATGACATCATCCGCGGTGGCCTAGATCGCAGCCCCATGTACACCGGGGTAATCGAAGGCGTCGGCCCGCGCTATTGCCCGTCTATCGAAGACAAAATCCATCGTTTCGCTGACAAATCCTCGCACCAAATCTTCCTGGAGCCCGAAGGACTGACCACCACCGAGTTCTATCCGAACGGTATCTCAACGAGCTTGCCGTTCGATGTGCAGCTCGCACTGGTCCGCTCAATGCGTGGCCTTGAAAACGCACATATTTTGCGTCCCGGCTACGCAATCGAATACGACTATTTCGACCCACGTGGCTTGAAGGCTTCATTAGAGACGCGTGCTATCCAGGGCTTATTTTTCGCCGGTCAAATCAACGGCACTACCGGCTACGAGGAAGCCGCGGCACAAGGCTTGCTCGCCGGCCTGAATGCGGCACTTCAGACCCAAGGAAGAGAAGCGTTCACACCCCGGCGCGATCAGGCGTATCTCGGCGTACTGGTCGATGATCTCGTCACCCAAGGCGTCATGGAGCCATACCGCATGTTCACCAGTCGAGCCGAGTACCGACTTAGCCTGCGAGAAGACAATGCCGATATGCGTTTGACAGAAATCGGTCGCGCGCTTGGCTGCGTAAGCGATGCGCAATGGACCGCCTTTGAGAGCAAACGTGAAGCAGTTGCACGCGAAATTGAGCGCCTGAAATCTACCTGGGTGAATCCGAAACTGGTTGCCAATGCCGAGTCTGAACGCGTACTTGGCAAGGCAATGGAACGCGAATACAGCCTCGCCGATCTTTTACGCAGACCCAACGTAGACTATGACAGCCTGATGACCCTGACTGCCGCAGATGGCCGGCATTTCCATGCGGCTGAGGAAATCAACGCTGCTGTCCGGGAACAGGTCGAAATCCAGTTGAAATATGCGGGATATATCGATCGGCAAGCTCGCGAAGTAGAGCGCCATGAGCATTATGAAAATCTGAAACTGCCCGCCGAACTCGACTATATGCAGATCAAGGCTCTATCCATGGAAGTGCGGCAGAAGCTGAACAAGCACCGTCCTGAAACGTTGGGCCAAGCTTCTCGCATAGCCGGCGTGACGCCGGCTGCAATATCGCTGCTGCTGGTGCATCTGAAGAAGGGCGGGTTTAAGGGTTTCGTTAGCGCGTTGCCCTCGGAAGCTGCCTGAGAAAAATGAAAGCTAGACATTTCGACAGGCAGGCGTTGCAGGCAGCTTTGCGACAAGGCGCTGAGGCTTTACAGCTTTCACTTGACGACAGGCAGTGCGACAAGCTGCTCGATTATCTGTCACTACTGTCCAAGTGGAATGCTGTCTACAATCTGACGGCAATTCGTGACCCAGGACAAATGCTTGTCCATCATTTACTGGATTCTCTCGCTGCCGTTCCTGCATTCGCCGGTGCGAAAAATGTACTGGACGTCGGTTCCGGTGGCGGCCTGCCAGGCATGGTAATCGCCATCTCGAGCCAAGCCACATGTCCAGAAATGCATGTCTCGATGATCGATACAGTGCACAAGAAGACAGCGTTCCTGACACAAGTAAAAGCCGAACTCGGTCTGTCCAATGTCACCGTCTACACTGGACGTGTCGAAGAGCTGCCGCTTACAGGACAGTTCGACGTCATTACATCGCGTGCTTTTGCCGATCTGTCTGACTTTGTTAATTGGGCCGGGCACCTTATTGCGCCAGGTGGAAAGTTCATCGCGATGAAGGGTGTTGCCCCACCACAGGAAATCCAGGGCTTGCCGCCGCAATGGCAGGCAACAGCCAGGACGGCCTTGCAAGTTCCGGGATTAAATGCCGAACGTCATCTGGTAGTCATCGAAAAAGCCCAGCCGCCGGTATAAGACTTGGTCCGGACTGAATTCATACGGAAAGCGAACTACATTTCATGGCCAGAATATTTTGTGTTGCGAATCAAAAGGGTGGGGTAGGGAAAACCACCACTGCAGTGAACCTGGCCGCCGGCATGGCCAAGCTTGGGCAACGCGTACTACTCGTGGACTTGGACCCCCAGGGGAATGCCACCATGGGCGCAGGCATTAACAAAGCCGAGCTCGAGAATTCCATCTATGAAGTGCTGGTGGGGTTGAGCAATGTTGCGACCGCGCGCAAGAATTCAGAAACCGGTCGCTTCGATGTATTGCCGGCTAACAGAGAACTGGCTGGCGCCGAAGTGGAAATGGTTGAACTGGAGCAGCGTGAGAAGCGCTTGAAAATCGCGCTGGCCGAAGTGGATGCTGATTACGATTTCGTGTTGATTGACTGCCCACCGGCACTTTCCATGCTCACGCTGAATGGTTTATGCGCTGCCCATGGTGTCATCATCCCGATGCAGTGCGAATACTACGCGCTAGAAGGGCTATCTGACCTTGTCAACACCATCAAGAAGGTTCACGCGAAACTGAATCCGGACTTGCGCATTATCGGGCTGTTGCGCGTGATGTTCGATCCGCGCATGACTCTGTCACAACAGGTTTCGGCGCAATTAGAGCAGCACTTCGGCGACAAAGTCTTCAAGACCATTATTCCAAGGAATGTCCGCCTTGCTGAGGCGCCTTCATACGGCATGCCAGGGGTCAGCTTCGACCCATCTTCGAAGGGCGCGCAAGCCTACGTCGCTTTCGGCGCCGAAATGGTCGAGCGTATCAAATCCTGGTAAGTCGACGAGCAACAACTTCTTCTAGTGAATCACGCATATGGCAATTAAGAAAACCAAAGGATTGGGTCGCGGCCTCGATGCACTGCTCGGCGGCCATGGAGATATCAGCGAAGCCGTACCTGATTTGCCTGGTGCGCCACCAGTATTGCCTATCGCAAAATTGCAGCCTGGAAAATACCAGCCGCGAACGCGAATGGATGAAGGTGCACTCAATGAGCTGGCCGAATCGATTCGCGCTCAGGGTTTACTGCAGGCACTGCTCGTGCGTCCCTTGCCAGGCCAGGAGGATCGCTATGAAATCATCGCAGGCGAACGCCGTTTCCGCGCGGCACAGCTTGCTGGCCTGAATGAAGTCCCGGTAATGATCAAGGCGGTGGACGATCTGACCGCCGCGGCCATGGCGCTCATCGAGAACATGCAGCGCGAAGATCTGAACCCTCTCGAGGAAGCACAAGGCATGCACAGGCTGATCAGCGAATTCGGCTTTACGCATGAACGCGCCGCCACCGCGGTTGGCCGCTCGCGCAGCGCAGTATCAAACCTGCTGCGCCTGCTCAACCTGGCGCAACCGGTGCAGACCATGCTCATGGCCGGAGACATCGACATGGGTCATGCACGCGCCTTGCTAGCAGTCGACGCGGCCACACAGATCACGCTGGCGAATCTGATTGTCGCCAAGCGTCTTTCCGTGCGCGAAACGGAAAAGCTCGTAGCGCGTGCGAATTTGCCGGAAGAGGAAAGCAAAGAGCCGGCGCAGCGTGAGAAATCACGGGACATTCTTCGGCTCGAAGAAGAATTGAGCGATGCGCTCGCCACGTCAGTCATCATCAAGGTAAACACGCGCAATCGCGGTCAGCTGGTCATCGACTTTGCCAGCCTCGATACACTTGATGGGGTTATCGCACGTCTACGTCGCTGAATTCCACGCCATCCATGCAATAACGCAAAGTCGAGCGATGGTAAAACTACGAGGATGCTTTACTTCCAGCGACATGTATGTTCCATCGTCGCTGATGTCGTATTTTTAGCGTTTGTTGCAGTGCACTTAGGCACATTCTGTGTTTGACGCGATAAAAAGAATGCACTTATAATCCCGTGGCTTCAGAATTCGCACCCAGCAGCAGCATCCCCGTAACATTAAGACGAACCACGGCCCGTACCGGAAAAGCAGGACGCCAACGGGTTGCATGAACTTGGACCATGTTTCGCCTCGTCCTCTTGCAACTGTTAATGACTTTCCTTGCCGGTGCGATCGCAGGATTCGCAGGCGGTGTCCATGCGCTGGTTTCAGCCTTGCTGGGCGGATTGTGCTGTGTAGTGCCGAATGGTTTGTTCGCGCTCCGACTGTCGGCGGCCGCGCGGAACGCAGAAGCCATTAACCCGATGTCATTTTTCATTGGGGAATTTATCAAGATTGCGCTGACGATCGGGATGTTTGCCGCGGTCGTTTGGCTGTACCACGATGTGAACCGGCTGGCGCTGATCGCTGCCTTCATCGTGGCGCTGAAAAGTTACATCATCTTATTGTTTAGGCACAGATAACATGGCGACTGAAATGGCTGCTGGCGCGGCGACGGAGCATGCTGCTCCGACGGCGTCCGAATACATCGTCCACCACCTCGGACATCTCTCCACTCACCATCAGGAAAAGATCGTCGACTTTTCCATCATCAACATGGACACGATGTTCTGGTCCATCGCGATGGGTGTGCTCGGTTTGCTCATCATGTACATGGCCGCGCGTCGCGCCACTCCAGGCGTTCCTGGCCGCATGCAGGCTTTTGTCGAAATGATCGTCGAAATGGTCGACGATCAAGCCAAATCGATCGTGCACGGCAACCGTGCCTTCATCGCTCCGCTGGCACTGACCGTGTTTGTCTGGGTCGCGCTGATGAACTCGCTCGACTTCCTGCCGGTTGACCTGTTCTCGGCACTGTTCCACTGGTTCGGTTTGGAAAACGTCTTCCCGCATCACCGCGTCGTGCCCACCGCCGACTTGAACGGCACTCTTGGCATGGCCGTCGGCGTGCTGGTGCTGATGCTGTACTACAACCTGAAAATCAAGGGCTTTGGCGGATTTCTGCACGAAATCTTCAGCGCGCCGTTCGGCATCTGGCTTGCGCCCTTCAATCTTCTTCTCAATATCATCGAATTCGCCGCAAAAACTGTCTCGCTCGGTATGCGACTGTTCGGCAACATGTACGCTGGCGAGCTGCTGTTCCTGCTGATTGCCTTGCTTGGTTCCACCGCGACCGTCTTCGGTTTCGTGGGCCAGGTGATCGCAGGCTCGATGTGGGCAATCTTCCACATCCTGATCGTGCTGTTGCAGGCGTTCATTTTCATGATGCTGACGCTGGTGTACATCGGCCAGGCGCATGAAGGCCATTGATCAGTATGAAAAAGCGGCAGTGGCGGCAGTGGTAGTTTTTTCTTAATTTAATTTTTCACTTTTCAACTTTAACTTTGAAGGAATAGTCATGACTGACGTCTCTTTTGTTGCGCTCGCTTGTGGTCTGATCATCGGTCTGGGTGCTATCGGCGCCTGTATCGGTATCGCAATCATGGGTGGCAAGTACCTGGAATCCTCCGCTCGTCAGCCTGAACTGATGAACACCCTGCAAACCAAAATGTTCCTGCTGGCTGGTCTGATCGACGCTGCGTTCCTGATCGGTGTTGGTATCGCCATGCTGTTCGCGTTCGCGAATCCGTTTGTCCGCGGCTAATTCGGTTCGCCGAAATTCGCCTCTTGCTGGAATGGGCTCGCACAGGCTTTCAGCACTCGACATTCTGAGAAGGACACCACCATGAACTTGAATGCAACCTTGTTTGCGCAGTTCGTGGTCTTCTTCATCCTGGCGCTGTTCACGATGAAATTCGTGTGGCCGCCACTGATGAACGCGCTCGACGAGCGCGCCAAGAAGATCGCGGACGGTCTGGCTGCTGCCGAACGCGGCAAGCTGGAAATGGCTGCGGCCGAGAAGCGTGTGCAGTCGGAACTGGCTTCGGCCAACGACGCTGTGCAAAAGCGGATCGCCGACGCCGAAAAGCGCGCGCAAGCCATCATCGAAGACGCCAAGCGCGTCGCCGCTGAAGAAGCTGCCCGCATCGTCGCCAGCGCACGCGCTGACGCCGAGCAGCAGGTCAGCCAGGCCCGCGACGCACTGCGCTCGCAAGTGGCAACCCTGGCAGTCCAGGGCGCCGAGCAGATCCTGAAGCGCGAAATCGATCCGACGGCACATGCCACGCTGTTGAACCAACTGAAGACCGAGCTGTAACCATGGCCGAACTCGCAACGATTGCCCGTCCCTACGCCGAGGCGCTGTTCGAGGTGGCCCGGTCCGGTAACCTGGCTTCCTGGTCCGAACTGGTGTCGGCGATGTCTGCGGTTGCCGCCAATCCTGTCATGCAGGAACTGGCAAGCAATCCGAAGGCTTCCGATACCCAGATCGTCGACGCCTTTCTGGCCGCTCTGAACGCTCCGGTGAACCCGGAACTGAAGAACTTTATCGGCATGCTGGTCGAAAACGGCCGCCTGTCGCTGATGCCGGAAATCGCGGAGCAGTTCCATGCGCTGCGCAATGAGCAGGAAGGCGCCGCAGACGCGGAAATCGTCAGCGCGTTCGAGCTCTCCCCCACCCAGGTGAACGACCTGGTGGCGACGCTGGAAAGGAAATTCGGCCGCAAGCTCAATCCGTCCGTGACCGTGGACAACTCGCTGATCGGTGGCGTGCGCGTCGTGGTCGGCGATGAAGTGCTGGATACCTCGGTGCGCGCGAAGCTGCAGCAAATGCACACCGCACTGACCGCCTGAACGCAACGCGCGGCAAGCGACATCATATTTAGGAGTCATCATGCAACTCAACCCGTCTGAAATCAGCGAACTGATTAAAAGCCGGATCCAAGGCTTGGGCGACAGCGCCGAAATCCGCAACCAGGGTACCGTCATCTCCGTTTCCGACGGCATCTGCCGCATCCACGGCCTGTCCGATGTGATGCAGGGCGAAATGCTGGAATTCCCGGGCAACACCTTCGGCCTGGCGCTGAACCTCGAGCGCGACTCGGTCGGCGCCGTTATCCTGGGCGCCTACGAGCACATCTCCGAAGGCGACACGGTCAAATGCACCGGCCGCATTCTCGAAGTGCCTATCGGTCCGGAACTCAAAGGCCGCGTGGTCAACGCGCTGGGCCAGCCTATCGACGGCAAGGGCCCGGTCACGACCAAGCTGACCGCCCCGATCGAAAAGATCGCCCCGGGCGTGATCGCCCGTCAATCGGTGTCGCAGCCGATGCAAACCGGCCTGAAGTCCATTGACGCGATGGTGCCCATCGGCCGCGGCCAGCGCGAGCTGATCATCGGCGACCGCCAGACCGGTAAATCCGCTGTCGCGATCGACGCGATCATCAACCAGAAGGGCCAGGGCATGACGTGTATCTACGTCGCCATCGGCCAGAAGGCATCGACGATCAAGAACATCGTGCGCGCGCTGGAACAGCATGGCGCGATGGAATACACCATCGTCGTCGCCGCTTCCGCTTCCGAGTCGGCCGCGATGCAATATGTGTCCGCTTACTCCGGCTGCGCGATGGGCGAATACTTCCGCGACCGCGGTGAAGATGCGCTGATCGTGTACGACGATCTGTCCAAGCAAGCCGTGGCTTACCGTCAGGTATCGCTGCTGCTGCGCCGTCCGCCGGGCCGTGAAGCTTTCCCTGGCGACGTGTTCTATCTCCACAGCCGCCTGCTCGAGCGCGCCGCTCGCGTGAACCCCGACTACGTCGAGAAATTCACCAACGGCGAAGTCAAGGGCAAAACCGGTTCGCTGACCGCTCTGCCGATCATTGAAACTCAGGCTGGCGACGTGTCCGCCTTCGTTCCGACCAACGTGATCTCGATCACCGACGGCCAGATCTTCCTGGAGACCTCGCTGTTCAACGCCGGTATCCGTCCCGCGATCAACGCCGGTATCTCGGTGTCCCGCGTCGGTGGCGCTGCGCAGACCAAGGTCATCAAGGGCCTGTCCGGCGGTATCCGTACCGACCTGGCGCAGTATCGTGAACTGGCCGCATTCGCGCAGTTCGCTTCCGACCTCGACGAATCGACCCGTCGCCAGCTCGAGCGCGGTGCACGCGTGACCGAACTGCTGAAGCAGCCGCAATACTCGCCGCTGCCGATCTCGCTGATGGCCGTGTCGCTGTTCGCCGTGAACAAGGGCTACTTCGACGACGTGGAAGTGAAGAACGTGCTGGCTTTCGAATCCGGCCTGCACAACTTCATGAAAACCAGCCACGGCGCGCTGCTGCAGAAGATCGAAGACACCAAGGCGCTCGACAAGGATGGCGAAGCTGCGATGGCGGCCGCGATTGCCGACTACAAGAAATCGGTCTCGTTCTGATTTCACCGCGGCGATAAGGAGTAAGCACTCATGGCTGTAGGTAAAGAGATACGCGGCAAGATCAAGAGCGTAGAGAACACGAAGAAAATCACGAAGGCGATGGAGATGGTCGCCGCATCCAAAATGCGCAAGGCGCAGGACCGGATGCGCGCTGCCCGTCCCTACAGTGACAAGATTCGGAACATCGCTACCAACCTGGCCGAGGCAAACCCGGAGTACACCCATCCGTTCCTGGTGAAGCAGGACGCATCCAAGACGGTGGGCATCATCGTGGTGACCACGGACAAGGGCCTGTGCGGCGGCTTGAACACCAACGCGCTGCGGGTGCTGACCAACAAGATGCGCGAGCTGGAAGGCCAGAACCTGAAGATCGAAACCGTTGCCATCGGCAACAAAGGTTTTGGCTTCCTGAACCGCGTTGGTGCGAAGGTCGTCTCCCACGTGACCCAGATCGGCGATACGCCGCACCTGGAAAAGCTGATCGGACCGGTGAAGGTGCTGCTGGATGCGTACCAGGAAGGCCGGCTGGATGCGGTCTACGTGGTGTACAACAAGTTCGTCAACACGATGCGCCAGGAAGCGACGCTGGAACAGCTGCTGCCGCTGGGCGCGGGCCGCATGAAGAGCGAGCGCACCCGTCCGACCTGGGATTACATCTACGAACCGGATGCCCAGAGCGTCATCGATGATTTGCTGCTGCGTTACGTCGAAGCGCTGATTTACCAGGCAGTGGCCGAAAACCTCGCGTCCGAGCAGTCGGCGCGGATGGTCGCGATGAAGGCGGCCTCGGACAATGCCGGTAACGTGATCAGCGAATTGCGCCTCGTGTACAACAAGACGCGCCAGGCAGCGATTACGAAGGAACTGTCGGAAATCGTCGCCGGCGCCGCTGCGGTGTAACGGATGCAATCGGTCTGAAGCGCGTAGGCGCTCAACGGAATTTATACATATCTCAATATTGAAGGAACGAAAATGGCTGATGGCAAAATCGTTCAGTGCATTGGCGCCGTGGTGGACGTGGAATTCCCGCGCAATGCCATGCCCAAGGTTTACGACGCGCTGAAGATGGAAGGCTCGGAGCTGACGCTGGAAGTGCAGCAGCAGCTGGGCGACGGCGTTGTGCGTACCATTGCGCTGGGCAGCTCCGACGGTCTGCGTCGTGGCATGATCATTCAGAACACCGGTCGTCCGATCATGGTGCCTATTGGCCCGGCGACCCTGGGCCGCATCATGGACGTGCTCGGCAACCCGATCGACGAATGCGGTCCGGTCAGCCATGAGCAGACCGCATCGATTCACCGCGCCGCTCCGGCCTACGACGAGCTGTCGCCGTCGCAGGAGCTGCTGGAAACCGGCATCAAGGTGATCGACCTGGTTTGCCCGTTTGCCAAGGGCGGTAAGGTTGGCCTGTTCGGCGGCGCCGGCGTGGGCAAGACCGTGAACATGATGGAACTGATCAACAACATCGCGAAGGCGCACTCGGGTCTGTCCGTGTTCGCTGGCGTGGGCGAGCGTACCCGCGAGGGCAACGACTTCTACCACGAGATGGCCGATGCCAAGGTCGTGGATCTGGAAAACCCGGCGAACTCGAAAGTCGCGATGGTGTACGGCCAGATGAACGAGCCGCCGGGCAACCGTCTGCGCGTGGCGCTGACCGGTCTGACCATCGCCGAAGGCTTCCGCGATGAAGGCCGCGACGTGCTGTTCTTCGTCGACAACATCTACCGTTACACCCTGGCCGGTACCGAAGTGTCCGCGCTGCTGGGCCGTATGCCTTCCGCCGTGGGCTACCAGCCGACGCTGGCCGAAGAAATGGGCCGCCTGCAGGAGCGCATCACCTCGACCAAGGTTGGCTCGATCACCTCGATTCAGGCCGTCTACGTTCCCGCGGACGATCTGACCGACCCGTCGCCGGCAACCACCTTCGCCCACCTGGATTCGACCGTCGTTCTGTCGCGTGACATCGCTTCGCTCGGTATCTACCCGGCAGTGGATCCGCTGGACTCGACCTCGCGCCAGCTGGACCCGCAGGTCGTCGGCCAGGACCACTACGAAACCGCCCGCGCGGTGCAGGGCACGCTGCAGCGCTACAAGGAACTGCGCGACATCATCGCGATTCTGGGCATGGACGAACTGGCTCCGGAAGACAAGCTGGTCGTGGCGCGCGCACGGAAGATGCAGCGCTTCCTGTCCCAGCCCTTCCACGTCGCGGAAGTGTTCACCGGCTCGCCGGGCAAGTATGTGCCGCTGAAGGAAACCATCCGCGGCTTCAAGATGATCGCTTCCGGCGAACTGGATCACCTGCCCGAGCAGGCGTTCTACATGGTCGGCACCATCGACGAAGCCATCGAAAAGGCCAAGAAGATGCAGTAATGACGGCTGCAGCGGCGCTGCTACAAACGCGACGCCGCTCTCCGTCTTACTGTGACTGGTCCTTCGATGGTTGAATAAGGTTCTGATATGGCAAACACAATCCACGTAGACGTCGTCTCCGCCGAAGAGGAAATCTTCTCCGGTGAAGCCGAATTCGTCGCGTTGCCGGGTGAAGCAGGCGAGCTGGGTATCTATCCCCGGCACACCCCGCTGATCACCCGCATCCGTCCGGGTGCGGTTCGCATCAAGGTGACCGGTCAGTCCGAAGACGTGTTCGTCTTCGTCGCCGGCGGCCTGATGGAAGTGCAGCCGGATACCGTCACCGTGCTGGCCGATACCGCGATCCGCGGCGCCGACCTGGACGAGGCGAAGGCAACGGAGGCGAGACGCCTTGCCGAGGAATCGCTGGCCAACCGCGAGTCGCAAATCGATTACGCGGCGGCGCAGGCCGAACTGGCAGTGGCAATTGCGCAACTGGCGGCGATACAGAAATATCGGCAGAAGCGCTGAAACGCAGCGGCATCAACATAAAAAGGCAGCGGAAGCTGCCTTTTCTTTTTTTCGCATCAGGACTTCGATGCGCTTTGCGGAAAAAATTTACTGCTTGAGTATCCAAAGGTACAAGTCACCATCGATTTGTCTTTATCCACTGCAGTAAGTCCCAAAATCTTCCTATTTCTGGCGTAGGCAATTGTCACGAAATTGTCGTTGGTCTCGGAATGGTAAAAATAAAGCGGAACAGTGAATCTACCCGGTTCATAACCATATGCAGTGCCATCGGTGACTGCAACCACCAATTCGCTACCGCCCCGAATTTGCCAAGTCTTGTCGCCGAATTGCACACCACTACCGGTCGCCGAAAAATCCAGAGGTTTTTCATTCGTTACATTCAGCGTACCGAAATAGGTGCATGAATCTTTCGGAAGCAATCGGTAAAGACCACTTAATGCAGGCAACACCATATTCCTGATTCGAGGTATTTACCGGATAAAAGTCGGAGGCGTTTCTTCGTCCGCACACTGCATTAACCATGTCGTGCCGCGCGAAATAACGGGAGTGCGCTGAACTTGCTACCTCACGGCGCCCGGTGAGTTCCTGCTGCAAACGGCGCACTGAATCACTTACCGGATCAAGCGCAAAGCAGCCAAACGCCAGTCCATTACAATCCCGACAGTCCGGCTCCGCCCGGCCGTTTCCCCCTTCCCAAGGAGCGTTCGATGTCCAAGGCATACGCCTCCATCGCCGAGGTGCTCGCACGCGGCCGCACGGTCGCTGTCGTCGGCTTGTCAGCCAGGCCCGAGCGCGACAGTCATGAAGTCGCGCATTACCTGCAGCGGCATGGCTTTCGCATCATTCCGGTCAATCCGACGTATGCCGGCTCACATATCCTCGGCGAACACTGCTATGCCAGCCTGACGCTGGCCGCCCGGGAGAATACCGCCATCGATGTGGTCGACTGCTTTCGCAAGCCCGAAGACATTCCTGCCGTCGCGCGCGAAGCGGTCGCCATCGGCGCGCGTTGCCTGTGGATGCAACTCGGTATCGTCAGCGAGGAGGCGGCGCAAATCGCCAGTGCTGCCGGCATGACGGTCGTCATGGATCACTGCATGAAGCTCGAGCACATCGCGCTCCACGGCATGGACACGGGGATGGCATGAACGCACGCGAACTGTTCCGGCTGTCAAAAAAGTACCGGGTGCGGAATGAGGATGCGTCGGCCAAGCCGCTGTCTTCGAACGACAAGGCAGTGGACAAGTCGATTGTCGAAACCTTGAGCCAGGAAATCGCCGCGCTGCAGGACATCTTCTATGCCGAGCATCGGCGCAAGATCATGATCGTGCTGCAGGGCATGGACACTGCCGGCAAGGACGGCACCATCCGCGCGGTCTTTCAGTTCACGGACCCGCTCGGCATACGCACCATTGCCTTCAAGGCGCCGTCCACGGCAGAAAAGGAGCACGACTTTCTGTGGCGCATACACTGGCAGGTACCGGCGCAGGGCGAAATCGTCATCTTCAACCGCAGCCATTACGAGGATGTGCTGGTGCCACGGGTGCATCACTGGATTGATCCAGGCGAATGTCGACTACGCTATGCGAACATCCGCGACTTCGAACGGATGCTCTCCGAAACCGGCACCGTAATCCTGAAGTTCTTCCTGCACATCTCGAAGGATGAGCAACGCGGCCGCCTGCAGGCCCGCCTGGACGACCCGCAAAAGCATTGGAAATTCGATCCGCAGGACCTGGAAGAGCGCAAGCTTTGGGAAGACTACCAGGACGCCTATACCGAAATGCTGCAGGAAACCGATGCCGAGCATGCGCCTTGGTATGTCATTCCGGCGGATTCCAAGACGCATCGCAACCTGGCGATTGCCACGGTCATCCGGGACACTCTGGTCGGCATGAAGCTCGCCTATCCGGAGCCGCGCGAGGATTACGCCAACATCAAGGTGGTGTGAAACGCGGCGAGCGCTGCTGCGGCAGCGCCGGCTTCTGACCGCGGCGCGCTCAGACCGCGGCCGCGTATTGCCGTGCGGTCGCCTCGGTAATCCAGGCATCCAGGCGCACTTGTGCATCGGCTTGGGACAAAGGGCCAGAACGCGTGCGACGCAGAATGTCGACCGCCGTCTGCGCCCATTCCATCTCCCTCAGATAGCGCAACTCGAGTTCATGCATCCCCGGCAGGATCTCCCTGCCCAGATCCTCCACGCTCGCGCAATTTTCCAGCAGCCGGTGCAGGCGGCTGCCATAGAGGCGGCTGTACCGTGCGATCAGCAGTGGCGGCGCCCAGGAATAGCGCTGCTTCGCCCCCTGTACATACAAATGGAATTCGCTGACCGCACGATTTGACGGCACCGGACCGTACAAGTCGCCGCCCGGAAGACAGCATTGGTCTGTCCATGTGCCGCCCTGGCTGTGCAGGCGGGCGGCGATTTTGCCCACCGCTTCTTCCGCCAGCCGACGGTGACTGGACAGACTGCCGCCAACTACCGAGAGCAGGGGCGCCTCTTCCGTCGTCGTTGTAAGACGGTAATCTCTTGCCGGCTGCCGCTTGCCCGGCGTCTCGCTCGCCGCCAGCCAGACATTGGAACGCGACCAGACCACATCCGCGGCTGTCATCTGCGCGGTGAAGTAGCGATTGAAGGTTTGGCACAAGGTGGCGATATCGTCATCCGCAGCATGATCGTCATCGCTGATCACGCTCAACAGGGCCATACCGGCGCCCTGCGGAACGACATGCACCTGTCTGCCATCAGCCGCGCGCAACAGGTAAGCATATTCGTGGCCGACATGGCGCGTGGACAGTAGTTGTGTACTCCTGCGCGCTTTCGCCTCCACGGTGTCGCACTGGGCGTCCTGCAGCACCGCATTGACACTGCCACCTGTTGCATTGATCACCGAACGCGTTCGCACGCCGGTCGTTTTTCCGTGTTCACCACGCAGCACCGCTTCCCAACCGCCTGGCACGCGCTGTAACGAGCGGCAAGCCGTGCGTGTCAATATCCGCGCTCCACCTTCGGCCGCGTCCATGGCGTTGAGAACGGTCAGCCTGACCACATCGAAGGCGACATCCGAATACATCCAGCCATGGCTGTACTCCGGTCGCAGTGGTCCGCCAGCGGCATGGTGCAACAGGTCAACTTCGCGCGACGCAGGGAACAGGCCACCCTTGCCGAGCAGATTCTGCAAACCGATTGCCGAACGTATTTTCCAGCCGCTACCTTCCGCAGCGGTTTGCGGCACGACGACACGCAGGCATTTACCGAGTTGCGGTGCGCAGCGCAGCAACGTCTCGCGCTCGGCGATGGCCATGCGCAAAGTAGTGAGATGTACCGGATCCTCAGCCGGCGCGGTGTCGCGCATCGGGCAGCAAGACAGGGCCGACGCCCGCTCGGCGAGATCACCTTCTTCACACAGGGTGACGGACAAGCCGCGTCCAGCGGCATCGCGGGCGATCGCCGCTCCGATCAAACCTCCGCCAATCACGAGGAGATCGCAGTCGATCGTAAAATCCATAAATTCATCCTTCCGCCGGGGCATACCTTTTCCCGGCTTTGCTGCAACTGTGACGAGAATGCCTGAATGCGTTGATGACATGGCGCAGGGAATGGCGAGTCGCCACGTCGAATCACCGTACGCAAGCCGTCATCATCTTCAGCAACGTTGCAAAAACAATATCACGACGCTGAAGAGCGCCATGTCGATCGCCTCAACAGGAGGGAAAATGGAGAACACAGGCCGAACATCGCCCGTACGTTGAAAAAAGCTTGCAGTCTGCCGCCATGGGCCATAATACCGGCTTCCCAAAATTCACCCACCCATGCCGATGGCCACACCGTTCGCAGCACTTCAAAACGACACTTTTCTGCGCGCGCTGCTGCGCCAACCCACGGACACCACCCCGGTATGGCTGATGCGTCAGGCAGGGCGTTACCTACCCGAATATCGGGCCACGCGTGCAAGAGCCGGTTCCTTTCTCGGCCTGGCGAAGAATCCGGATTTCGCCACGGAAGTAACCCTGCAGCCCCTGGATCGCTATGCGCTGGACGCCGCCATCCTGTTTTCGGACATTCTTACGGTACCGGACGCCATGGGATTGGGCCTGCATTTCGCGGAAGGCGAAGGACCCAAGTTCGAAAGGCCGCTGCGCGACGAGGCGGCAGTCCGCGCGCTGAAGGTGCCGGACATGGAAAGCCTGCGCTATGTCTTCGATGCCGTCACCCAGATCCGCACCGCCTTGCAAGGCAGGGTTCCGCTGATCGGCTTCTCCGGCAGCCCGTGGACACTGGCCTGTTACATGGTCGAAGGTGGCGGCTCGGACGATTTCCGCCGGGTCAAGACGATGCTTTATGACCGTCCTGACCTGATGCATCACATACTCCGCACCAATGCCACCGCCGTAGCAGCCTATCTGAATGCGCAGATCGAAGCGGGCGCTCAGGCCGTCATGATTTTCGATACCTGGGGCGGCGCTCTGGCCGATGGCGCCTTTCAGGAGTTCTCATTGCGCTACATGCGCGATGTGCTGGCTCAGCTCAAGCGTGAACATGAGGGCGTGCGCATACCCAGCATTGTTTTCACCAAGGGCGGCGGCCTGTGGCTGGAAGAGATGGCCGATAGCGGCGCGGATGCGCTCGGATTGGATTGGACGGTCAACCTCGGCACTGCGCGCAAGCGGGTCGGACACAAGGTAGCGTTGCAAGGCAATCTCGATCCTTCCGTCCTGTTCGCCAATCCCGAACGTATCGAACAGGAAGTGGTGCGAGTGCTCGACTCCTTTGGCAGGCCGGATGATCGCGGCGGCCATATATTCAACTTGGGTCACGGCATCTCGCAATTCACGCCACCTGAGTCCGTTGCGGTCCTCGTCGACACAGTGCACAAATACAGCCGCACGATGGCGCAGCACGCCTGAACGCTTCTGCGGAGCAGCAGTGGCCTGGAATGTTAAATTTGCTCAGGCAACTCTTGATGTCGCACTTATGCACAAAAAAACTTGCAAGCATATTTTCACGTGACTTGCCAATATGTCCATGAAATTTCACACAAAAGCTTTTTAAGTCATTGAAATTAAAGAGTAATTATTTTTGCAACCTGTGTGGATTTACAGGCTTGCAAATCTGCGGCAGTGGTTGTAGCCCCAGGCTCCCAAATTTGTGCACAAAGTTATCCACAGTTTGAACTTGGGAAAAAACGCATTTGTAATCCGGGGTTTAGCGTCCCGTCCTTCCATGGCCCGTGAAGTGGTACGAGCCTTGCACAAGGGAAATCCCACTGTACGCAGTTACATTCCGACGGGCATTTTTGCTTTCAGAAAAGCTTTCTGCTGTTTCAAGATTTCTTCGTGAGAAGTTTGTTAAATTTTTTCCCCGATATGCCGAATGGCATCGGAAAGGCGTTCGTTATCCGGATGAATGAAGCATGCGTAACAATGATTTCGCTTCACTTATTCACACCGGAGACATTGTGCGCAGCACAAGCGTAACGAAGGCGTAACAAAAACGTTCTGTCCTAATACCTTGATTTAAAAGGAAAAAATATACTCCGCGCGCACTGATTGGCGAGTTTCGCCCGGGTAAACGTTTGCCAGCGAGGTGTCAAGAGCCTTTTGTTCACAAAATTATCCACAGGCTGTGTGGACATCAGAAAAAGTTGTTTAGTAAACCGCGACTTAGCTCGCAAACTCAGG
The DNA here is from genome assembly GCF_016632335.1 of Noviherbaspirillum pedocola. GTDB lineage: Bacteria > Pseudomonadota > Gammaproteobacteria > Burkholderiales > Burkholderiaceae_D > Noviherbaspirillum_A > Noviherbaspirillum_A pedocola. The sequence continues at coordinate 52,792 of NZ_JAEPBG010000010.1, read as the reverse complement.
ATTGCTTCCAGGTGGCACCGATCAGGATACTCAAAGTGGTGTTGGATACACCCATCGACCAGGTCTTCGACTATTGCTGGGAAGTCGGAGAAGCGGCATCGGAGCCCGTGCCGGGACAATTCGTCCTGGTGCCCTTCGGCCCACGCGAAGTCATGGGGCTGATCGTTGCCGTCAGCGATACGAGCGATCTGCCAACGGAAAAGCTGAAATCGGCACTGGCGATCCGGGATCAGGTGCATCCGGTCGCGGACGCATGGATTGCGCTGTGCCGCTTCGCGGCCGAGTATTACCAGCGGCCGCTGGGCGAGGTCGCCTTGCCTGGCGTGCCCAAGAATCTGCGCACAGCCAAACTGGTGGCGCTGAACCGGGCCCTGAAGAAAATCGCGGATGGCTTCAGCAACCAGGATGCGACGCCTTTTGGCATGCCGGCGCTGAACCGCGCGCAGGAAGACGCGGTGGAAGCCATCGACGCCGCGCGCGCATATGCACCGATGCTCCTGTACGGCGTAACCGGCAGCGGCAAGACCGAGGTCTATCTGCAGGCGGCGGCACGGCTGCTGGCGCGTACGCCGGATGCGCAGATCCTGATCCTGGTGCCGGAAATCAATCTGACGCCGCAGCTGGAATCGAACGTGCGTGCGCGCTTTCCGGGGCTGCATGTCGCGACCTTGCACAGCGGCCTGGCCGAAGGCGAGCGCATGCTTTCCTGGCTGGCCGCGCATCACGGCCATGCCCGCATCGTGCTCGGCACGCGCCTGGCGGTGTTGGCCTCGCTGCCGCGCCTGGCGCTGATCATCATCGACGAGGAGCACGATCCTTCCTACAAGCAACAAGAGGGATTGCGCTATTCAGCGCGCGACCTGGCGGTCTGGCGCGCGCGCCAGCTCGACATTCCCATCGTGCTCGGCTCGGCCACGCCCTCGCTGGAAAGCTGGCTGCACGCGCAATCGCGCCGCTACCGCCGCCTCGAACTGCGCGAGCGGGCCGTGCCCGATGCGGTCCTGCCGACGGTGCGCCTGATCAACATGGAGCGCGACCGCCCGATCGAAGGCCTGACCTCCACTCTGATGACCGCGCTGCGCCTGCGCCTCGAGCGGCGCGAACAATCGCTACTCTTTCTGAACCGGCGAGGCTATGCGCCGGTGCTGCATTGCGACTCCTGCGGCTGGCTCAGCAATTGCCTGCGCTGCAGCGCGTTCATGGTGCTGCACAGGCCCGAGCATTGCCTGCGCTGCCATCACTGCAGCCTGGAATTGCGCATTCCGCGCGCCTGTCCGACCTGCGGCAATGTCGATCTGCAACCGATGGGACGCGGCACCCAGCGCGTCGAGGAAGGCCTGCAGCGCCTGTTTCCCGAGGCGCGCATTCTGCGTATCGATGCCGACTCCACCCGGCGCAAGGGAACGGCCCAGGCGGCATTCGACAGCGTGCACCGCGGCGAGGTCGATATCCTGATCGGCACGCAAATGGTCGCCAAGGGGCATGACTTCAAGAACCTGACGCTGGTCGGCATTTTGAACCCGGACACCGCGCTGTTCTCGCATGACTATCGCGCCAGTGAGCGTCTTTTCGCGCAATTGATGCAGGTGTCGGGACGCGCCGGGCGGGCAGGGCAGAAGGAGGGAGGCAGCGCCAGCGAAGTCTGGATACAGACACGGTATCCGCAACATCCGCTCTACGGTGCGCTGATGGCGCATGACTATGACCGCTTCGCCGACGACCTGCTGACCGAACGGCAGCAGGCCGGCTTGCCGCCCTTCGTCTACCAGGCGCTGCTGCGCGCCGAAGCACGCGAACTGCAAACCGCGCTGGACTTCCTGCAGGCCGCGGCCGGGGCGATCGACCATCCCGGCATCACCATCAACGACCCGATTCCGATGACGATGACCCGGGTTGCCAACGTCGACCGCGCCCAGTTGCTGCTGGAATCGCCATCGCGGCCGGCGCTGCAGGCGTTTCTTCGCGGCTGGATGCCGCTGCTGCGCGCCATGCGTACACGGGCGCGCTGGTCGCTGGAAGTGGATCCGGTCGATATCTGAAGTGGCATTGACGCGCTATCGACGCGTCGCCGTGCCAGACACGGGTGGCGTTTTGGAAGCGCCCGCTCAGCTCTCCGCGTGCGGGCGGAATGGCTGCCTTGTCGCGGCGTCGATATAGTTCGGCGGCGCCACCGGGTCGAAGTCCTCCCAGTCCCCAGCGACGATGCTGCCTTCGGCGAATTCCAAGTCGGATGCGCCGACTTCGCGCAGGGTGTCGAGCGCCCGGTCGCGCATGCCGTCGCCGCCGACCGCCACCGCCACCAGCATGCCGGACAGGCGGATCGGCACGCGGTTGCCGCCGCTGCCATCCTCCTTCGTGCCGCCCATGGCGCCCATCATCTGGCCAACATGCCCGCCGACTAAGGCGCCGGTGACCGGACCGATCGGTCCAGCGATCGGCGTGGCAATCGCACCGACCGCCGCGCCGATCGCCGCTCCCGCCGCGCCGCCGGCGAGATCGGCCTTGCCGGTGTTTTCCGCGCCGGGCGACTGATCGCGATCACCGCCAATCGGATGCTGCGCATGCTGCCCGGCCGGCGTGACGAAAAACACGCTGATCTGATCCGGCGCGAAACCGGCCTGTGCCAGGGCTTCCGCAGCCGTTTGCGCGCTGGCTTGTTGTTCAAACCTTCCTGCGATGATCGTACTCATGTCCCTCTCCTTGGGCAGTGAGGCTGTCTCTGAATGCTTTACAAGGAGATAAGAGCAGCCGGGTTGCCAATAGTTCTTCGGCCAGCCCCCCTCCAATCTGCGCAAAACGGAATCGCGTGCGCCGTATATCATTGCGCTCTTGTCAATTCCGCCTGACTTGCACATAGGCATGCCGAAAACCCTCGCGAAACTGTTGCTCGCCGCCATGCTCGCCATTCCGATGGCGCTGGCTGCCGCCGCCGAGCTGAGGATTGCCCTGGCTGCCGATGTATCGTCGCTGGACCCGCATTTTCTGAACATCGCGCCGAACATCAATCTGTCCTCGCACCTGTTCGATACCCTGGTGATGTCCGACGCCAACGGCCGGCTGGTGCCGGGCCTGGCCGAATCCTGGCGCGCGGTCGACGACACCACCTGGGAATTCCACTTGCGGCGCGGCGTCGTTTTCCATGACGGCAGCCCGCTCACTGCCGACGATGTGCTGTTTTCGCTGGATCGCCCGGCGCAGCTGACGACCAGCCCGGGGCCGTTCACCGCCTACACCCGCCAGATCGTCGCCAAGCGGGCGATCGACGACCACACCATCGAACTGAAGACCGCGCAGCCCTACGGCCCGTTGCCGCTCGACCTGTCCTCGATCTTCATCATCTCGAAACGGGCTGCCGAGCATGCCCGGCCGGAAGACTTCGACAGCGGCCGCGCTCTGGTTGGCACCGGTCCGTTCCGCTTCGCCGGTTTCGTGCGCGGCGACCACATCGATCTGGCGCGCAACGATGCCTGGTGGGGCGGCCGCGCGCCCTGGGAGCGGGTGCGCTTTCGCATCATCACCGCCGCCGCGCCGCGCCTGGCGGCCTTGCTGGCCGGCGATGTCGATGTGATGGAAAGCGTGCCCACACCCGATGTCGCCCATCTGCAGCGCAATCCGCGCTTCACCGTGGCCCAGCGCGTTTCCTGGCGCACGATTTTCTGGACCGTCGACCAGCGGCCACGCCCGTCGCCGTGGGTGACTGGCAACGACGGCCGAGCGCTGGAGCGCAATCCGCTGGCCGATGTGCGCGTGCGGCGCGCGATCTCGATGGCAATCGACCGCAAGACCCTGGTGGCGCGCACGATGGAAGGCCTGGCGGTGCCGGCGTCGAACATCATCTCGCCCGGCGTCTTCGGCTATGACGATGCGCTGGCGGTGCAGGCTTACGATCCCGCAGGCGCGAAGCGATTGCTGGCCGAGGCCGGCTATCCGGACGGTTTCCGGCTGACCCTCCACGGACCGAACAACCGCTACGTCAACGATGAGCGCATCGTGCAGACGGTGGCGCAATACCTGAGCCGCATCGGCATCCGGACCGCGGTGCAGACGCTGCCGCTGTCGGTGTACTTCGGCCGCGCCAGGAAGGGTGAATTCAGCGTGGCGCTGCTGGGCTGGGGCTCGCTGGCCGGCGACTTCGCGCTGCGCACGCTGGTCGGCACGCCGGATCCGAAAGCCGGCTGGGGCACCTGGAACTGGGGCGCGTACGGCAACCCGCAGGCCGACGCCGAGGTACGCGCCGCGCTCGGCTCGGTCGACCAGGCGCAGCGCGAGGCGCATGCGAAGGCGGGCGCGGCGCTGGCGCTGGGCGAGGAAGCGGTGATCCCGCTGCATCACCAGGTGGCGACCTGGGCGCTGCGCAAGGGCCTGTCCTATCCCGGCCGCATCGACGAATTCACCTTCGCCCATCAGATCCTGCCGAGGTAGCCGACCGTGTCCGCCTTCCTGCTGCGCCGCCTGTTGCAAAGCCTCCTGGTGCTGTTCGTGATGTCGCTGCTGGTGTTCGTCGGCGTATACGCGATCGGCAACCCGGTCGACATTCTGATCAGCCCGGATGCGAATGCCGCCGAGCGCGCCGCCATCGTGCGCGCCTTCGGGCTGGACCAGCCGCTTTGGCAGCAATACCTGCTGTTTTTGCACAATGCCGCCGCCGGCAACCTGGGCCGCTCCTTCGTCTATGCCACGCCCGCGCTCGGGCTGATCGTCGAGCGCCTGCCGGCCACGCTGGAGCTGGCCGCCGCGGCCATGCTGCTGTCGGTGCTGCCGGGCATACCGCTGGGCCTTCTGGCCGGCCTGCGCCCGAAAAGCCTGGCAGGGCGCGGCATCATGCTGCTGTCCACCCTCGGCTTTTCGCTGCCGACCTTCTGGGTCGGGCTGCTGTTCATCATGGTGTTCGCCGTCACGCTCGGCTGGCTGCCCGCCGGCGGCCGCGGCGACACCCAACTGCTGTTCGGCGTGCCGTTCAGCTTTCTCACCTGGGACGGCCTGCGCCACCTGCTGCTGCCGGCGGCGAACCTGGCCCTGTTCAATTTCGCGCTCGTGATCCGCCTGACCCGCGCCGGCGCCCAGGAAGCCTTGCAGCAGGAATATGTGCGCTTCGCCCGCGCCAAGGGCCTGTCGGGCGCGCGCATCGTGCTGGTCCACGTGCTGAAGAACATCCTGATCCCCATCGTCACCGTGGTGGCATTGCAATTCGGCTCGCTAATCGCGTTTTCCATCGTCACCGAAACCGTGTTCGCCTGGCCCGGCATGGGCAAGCTGATCATCGACTCGATCCGCGTGCTGGATCGGCCGGTCATCGTCGCCTACCTGCTGCTGTCGGTGCTGCTGTTCATCCTGATCAACCTGGTGGTCGACCTGCTGTACTCGGTGCTCGATCCCCGCGTGCGACTGTCAAAGGGAGATTGATGGCCGACCCCAGGACCGGTGTGTTCGCGCGCGTGGTGCGCGAGTATTTTTCCAGCCGCATCGCGGCCGTGGCGCTGCTGCTGCTGTTGCTGCTCTGCCTGGGCGCGCTGCTGGCGCCGCTGCTCGCGCCGCAGAATCCCTACGACCTGGCGCGCCTGGACATTGCCAATTCGCGCCTGCCGCCGGGCAGCGTGTCGGCCGACGGCGCCATGCGCTTTTTGCTCGGCTCGGACGAGCAGGGGCGCGACATGCTGTCGGCGCTGCTGTACGGCCTGCGCATCTCGATCGTGGTCGGCATTTCCAGCACGGTGGTGGCGCTGGCCATCGGCCTGGCCGCCGGCCTCGTCGCCGGTTATGCCGGCGGCCGCACCGATGCGCTGCTCATGCGCATCGTCGACATCCAGCTCTCCTTCCCGTCGATCCTGATCGCGCTGGTGCTGCTGGCGGTGTCCGGACCGGGCCTGTCGAAGATCGTCATCGCGCTGATCGCGGTGCAATGGGCGACCTATGCGCGCACCGCACGCGGCGCGGCGCTGGTCGAGCGCAACAAGGAATACATCGAAGCGGCCACCGGCCTGGGCCTGTCGCCGCTGCGCATCATGCTGCGCCACCTGCTGCCGAACTGTTTGCCGCCGCTGATCGTGGTGGCGGCGCTGCAGGTGGCGTCGGCCATCACGCTGGAAGCGACGCTGTCCTTTCTCGGCCTGGGCCTTCCGATCACCGAGCCGTCGCTGGGCCTGCTGATCGCCAACGGCTTCCAGTACCTGCTGTCCGGCGCGTACTGGATCAGCGTCTACCCCGGCCTCGTGCTGCTGGCGACCGTGGCCGCGATCAACCTGGTCGCCGACGGCCTGCGCGACGTCTTCAACCCGCGGCTGCAGAAGGGATGAGCATGGACGACAGGCACAGCGGCGCGCCGGTGCTGGCGGTGGAAAACCTGAGGACCGAATTCATCACCCGCGAAGGCCGGGTGCGGGCGGTGGACGACGTGTCCTTCAGCCTCGCGGCCGGCGAAATCCTGGGACTGGTCGGCGAATCCGGCTCCGGCAAATCGATGACGGGCTACTCCATCATGGGCCTGGTCGATGCGCCGGGGCAGGTCACCGGTGGCAGCATCCGGCTGAACGGCCGCGAGCTGCGCGGCCTGCCCGAGGGCGGGATGCGCCAGTTGCGCGGCGACCGCATCGCGATGATCTTCCAGGACCCGATGATGACGCTCAACCCGGTGCTGCGCATCGACACCCAGATGATCGAGGCGGTGCTCGCCCATCACCGCGTTGGCCGCGAGCGCGCCCGCGAGATGGCGCGCGACGCGCTCGCGCGAGTCGGCCTGGCCGATCCCGAGGAAAAGCTGCTCGCCTATCCGCACCAGTTTTCCGGCGGCATGCGCCAGCGCGTGGCGATCGCCATTGCCCTGCTGAACCGGCCCGACGTCATCATCTGCGACGAGCCGACCACGGCGCTGGACGTCACCACCCAGAACCAGATCCTGTACGAGATGCAGACGCTGTGCCGCGAATCCGGCAGCGCGCTGATCTGGATCAGCCACGACCTGGCCGTGGTGGCCGGCCTGGCCGACCGCATCGCGGTGATGTACGCCGGCCAGCTGGTCGAGTCCGGCAGCGTCGACGCGGTGCTGGATCATGCGCGTCATCCCTACACCCGCGGCCTGATCGCTTCCTCGCCCTCGCGCAATGCGCGCGGCGCGCCGCTGGCGCAGATTGCCGGCAGCACGCCGTCGCCGCTGGCCTGGCCCTCGGGCTGCCGCTTCCGCGACCGCTGTCCGCGCGCCACCGACATCTGCGCCACGGCGCCGGATACGGATCATGAGGGCGGGCACGCATGGCGCTGCTTTCATCCGGTGTTCGAAGACGCCGGCGACGATTGCCACGATTGCGGCGACCGCGACGACCGCGAGGAAGCGCCATGACGCCACGCGACACCGCGCCATTGATGGCCCTGAACGATATCGTCAAGCGCTTCGACCACGCGCCGGACTTGGCGCAGCGCGCGCTCAGGCTGTTCGGCGCGCCGGCGCCGAAGGCCGCGCCGCCTGCCTTGGCCGGCGTGTCGCTCGACATCGCCGCCGGCGAAACCCTGGGCCTGGTCGGCGAATCGGGCAGCGGCAAATCGACGCTGGCGCGCATCGCCGCCGGTCTTCTGCCGCCGAGTTCGGGCACGCGCCTGTGGCAGGGCCAGGACACCGCGACGATGGACGCCGCCGAACGCCGCCGCCTGCGCCTGGCGGTGCAGATGGTGTTCCAGAACCCGTACGCCTCGCTGAACCCGCGCATGCGCGTCATCGACATCATTGGCGAAGCGCCGGTTGCGCATGGCGTGATCGCGCGGGCGCGACAGCGCGACGCCGTTGCCGGCCTGATGCGCCAGGTCGGGCTGGACCCGGCATTGATGAGCCGCTTTCCGCACCAGTTCTCCGGCGGCCAGCGCGCGCGCATCGGCATTGCCCGCGCGCTGGCGGTGCGGCCGGAACTCCTGATCCTCGATGAAGCGGTGGCCGCGCTCGATGTGTCGATACAGGCGCAGGTGCTGAACCTGTTCATGGCGCTGCGCGCCGAGTTGTCGCTGACCTGCCTGTTCGTCAGCCACGACCTGTCGGTAGTGCGCCATGTGGCCGACCGGGTCGCCGTGATCCATCTCGGCCGGCTCGTCGAAGTGGGGCCGGCCGACGCGGTGTTCAGCACGCCGGCGCATGACTACACCCGCGCGCTCCTGGCGGCCGCGCCGAAGATGGAAGCGCGCGGCCTCACCTACGTGCCCAACGTGGCCGCATCGCGCCGCGAGGACGGCGACGCCGCGCTGGTGGAAATCGGTCCTGGGCATTACGCGGCGCGGTGAGCGCGGGGGCGATATGGCCTACGAGTCGCCAATGGCAGTGGCAGGCACCGCCGCGGTGCTCGCAGGAGCCGGACCGTCCGGGAGCGCGGCATCTTTCAGGTCGAACAGAATGTGGCCGTACCTGGTCCAGGATTGCGCATTCGAGACGAGCAGCTCGTACAGGGGCACCGCTGGACGCGCGTTGCGGCTGCTCTCGTCCGGGTTCTTCACCAGGATGTCGAAGCGCACGCCCTTCTTGCGCAAGTAGCGGATCAGCAGCGCGAGGCTTGCGCTGGCATGGGCGTCGGCATTGAAGTCCCTGACGATGTGATACAGCGCCGGATAGCCATCATGCAGCGGCAGCGTGGGCAGCGCACCGTGGAAGACCAGCTCGGCGCAGGCGCCCCACTGGCGGTTCTCCACGGCGATGGCCAGCGCGGTCCTGCCGTTCGGCGAAGGCAGGTTGACGTAGGCGCCCATGCGCACCAGGCCGCAGATCATGCGCTCGTTGCCAGCCTTGGCGGCGATGCCGAGCAGGTTCATGCCGTCGACATGGAAGAGGTTGATGCGCTGTGCCGCGCTGCGAAGGCGCCCGGTCGCGTCCGTGAGTGCCGCGCCCAACCCGGCCTTGTCGATGGCGCGGCCGATGGCGGGGTCGGGCTGCCCGGCGGCATCGAGATAATGGCCGGCGAGAGTGCCAAAGGCCAGGGCCATGGCGATGCGGGAACGCAGGCCATCCGGCAGCCGGTCCGTGGAGGAAAGTAGCGCGGGCACATCAGCGGGCGTGCACTTGCCGAAGCACAGCTTGTCGCAAAGCGTGTCCCATCGCCTTGCTTCTTCGCTGCTGATCGCGGCAGCGACGCTGGAGCTCGCCCCCGGCGCCAGCGCTTGCCCGTCATGGCTGGCGAACAGGGATTGCAGCAGCGAATTCGCTTCAGCGGACTCGCTGGCAGCGGGAAAGACATATCCAAACTGGCTCTGTGCTTCCTGTCGGTAGCCAGGCATGGCGATCAGGACCCGGCCGGCGCCAGACCGATGAACAGACAGAGCCAGTTCCAATGCGGTTTGGCCATGCACCGTTGTGGTTCCAAGTTCAATGGCCGGCATGGCGAGCAGCATCTGGAGGATGTCTTCAAGCCCGTGCGCCGCCGCGTGCAGCAAGGCGGTCTTCGCCACGAGGAAGCCGCCGTTCACAAGTACCTCGCGTTGGAAATTGACGTCGATGCCCGGCACCTCCAGCAGCGCAAGGACAGTGGCCGGATGCTCATACTCCACGGCAAGGTACAGGGAAAGATTCAGGCACGCAGCGTCGACGCCCGGCGTGGCAAGCAATTCGCGGAGCAGTTCCGTGCGCCCGTGTTGCGCGGCATACTCGAACAGCGGCTTTAACGCGCCACTGCAGAAGTGATGCGCGCATTCGGGCCTGGCAAGCAGCATTCGAACGATGTGCATGTGCTTGCTCAACGCGGCGGTCACCACGACTTTTCCAAAGCGGACCCCATCCGTTCTGACAGCTATGCGCGGCATGCGCAGCAATGCCAGGACAATGGCTTCATGTCCGTTCCTGACAGCCAGATCCAGGGCTGTGTCGCCAGACCAGCGGGCATCGGCCTCGCTGGTGGCATTGACATCGATATCCGGCATCGCGAGCAGCTGCTCTACGATGTCTTCGTACCCGTGCTTCGCGGCCAACATCAGGGCGGTACCGAAGAGGCTCATGACATTGACCTTGATGCCCGGCATCGCAAGCAATGCCCGGGCGATGGCTGCATGGCCATTCTTCAGCGCGCGCACCAGGGCGCTTCCTTCGGCCGTATCGATCGCGTTGATGTCCAGGTCCTGCCTTTGCATCAGCAAGCGAAAAATCGCTTCATTGCCGGCGCTTGCGGCCAGGTGCAATGCGGTAACGCCGAATTCGGTCTTCGCGTTGATGCTGGCGCCGCCATGCGCAAGCAGGCCGCGTACGGCAGCTTCATCCATGCGGGCCGCGGCAAGGACCAGCGCAGGCACGGGCGCCGCGCCCTGGGCAGCCACGCCTTCGCCCAGCATGACGAAAATCTTTCGCTCGACCGCGTCGAGCCCGTATCGCGTGGCCAGGTACGGCGCCGCGTCGTCCTCGCCATCTTCAGCGAGGATGTCGATACCTCGCATGTCGAGCAGCGCCAGCGCAATGGATTCATGCCGGTTGACCACGGCGTAGTGCAAGGCGGTCGAGCCATCGCTGGCCGTGGCATTGACATCGATACCGCTCTTGGCAAGCAAGTGCGGGACTAGCGATGCGTAACCCCGTTGCGCGGCGATCATCAGGACAGTCATGTCATTCTCGCCGCGCGCGTTGACATCGATTCCGGGCACGGCCAGCAAGGCCTGAATGCCTGCGTCATACCGGTTGTTGACGGCCACGACCAATGCAGTCAGACCCCTGGAGTTCCGGGCGTTCACATCGAGGCCAGGCATGGAAAGCACGGTCCTGATGAGCGTGTCGTCCTGCAATATCAATGCATAGATCAGAACCGTCAGTCCCCAGTCGTCGAGGGTATTGACGCCATGCATGGTGATGAGCGCCTCGATAACACCCTTATGTCCCCTGCTGCTGGCCTCTTTCAACGCTGAATGAATAGCGGTCGCACCGGCGCGATACAGCATGCGAACGATTGCCTCATGGCCGAGACTGGCCGCCATGACCAGCAGACTGCTGCCCAGGGGCCCGCAGACCGGGCCCATCCTGCCGCTGCCATGGATGTTTGCCGCGGCGAGCAGTGTCTCCACCACATCTGCCCGGCCAAGACGCACGGCCTTGAACAGCGCGTTCTGCGCAGCGGCGCCGTACGGGGCCAGGGTGAACGTCGGTGCAGACGAAAGCGTTGCATGCGCCGGGCCATGGAAGACCAAGCTGCCTGACGCCTGCGCGCGCGACCGGTCCGGCGCCGCAAGCGGCGACATCGCCGCTGCGCCGGCCTCATCGCCAGGAACGGCATGATAGGCATCGGCATCGCTCGCACCATGGCTGGCGTGCGCGCCGAGTCCGGGTTGCGGCGCCGGCTGCAGCGCGACAGGCGTAGCTGGCGTGGACGTCGCCCCGCCTGGAGCGACTGGCAATCCGGCCGAAGTGCCCGGCGTGGTTGACGAGAGCGAAGTGGAATTGTGCATGGGCGATGTCCGGTGAAGAAAAGCGATAGGGTGCGCATGCATGCACCGGCTTGTTGTCATCAAACATCGGGCAGGACGCCATGCAGGCGCGCGCGGCCTTGGTGGGCTTTCCATGCAAGCTGTTCCACGGGGGCGCACGCGTTTTGCGCCCCGAGAAGTCCTCGGCCCGCGCTCAGCCTGGCAGAACCGGTCCGGCTGGAACCGACGCGGTGCTCGTGGGCGCCTCGTTCTCTGACTTCAGCACGATATGGCCGTATTTGATCCAGGATTTCGTGCTCGCGAAATGCAGCTTTTCCAGCATCACCGTGGGCTGCTGGGCCCGCATGGCCGCATCGGGATTCTTCACCGGGATATCGAAGCGCACACCCTGCATGCGCAGATAACGGATCAGGTACGCGAGGCTTTCGCTACTGTAGTCATCGGAGCCGAAGTCCCTGACGCTGTGATACAGCGCCGGATAGCCGTCATGCAGCGGCAGCGTGGGCAGCGCGCCGTGGAAGACCAGCTCGGCGCAAGCGCCCCACTGGCGGTTCTCCACGGCGATGGCCAGCGCGGTCTTGCCGTTCGGCGAAGGCAGGTTGATGTAGGCGCCCATGCGCACCAGGCCGCGGATCATGCGTTCGTTGCCGTCCCTGGCGGCGATGCCGAGCAGATTCATGCCGTCGACATGGAAGAGATTGATGTGCTGTACCGCGGCGTAGAAACGGCGGACGACATTGTCGTAAGCAGTGTGAAACCCGGTGTTGCAAAGGGCTCGGAAGATGTCAGGGTCGAGCCTGCTATCGGCATCGCGATAGTGGCCGGTGCATACGGCGAACGCAAGCGCCATGGCGATCGAGGAAGGCGCATCGTTCGGTAGGGCGTCGAGGGAAGTCAAGGCAGTCAATACATCGGCACGGGCAAGCTTGCCGAACTGCAGGCTTTCGCAGAGCTCGTCGAGCCTGTTCGCTGCATCGAGGCTGGTACTGGCGCTTGACGAAGCGGTCTGCTGCCATTCATCAGCATGCACGGTGAAAACCTTCCGAAGAAAACGCAGAACGGTTCCGGGCTCGGGGACCAGCATCGGGACATGGTTGCGCAACATCGTAATGATGGCTTCCTGCCCCATCTCCTTTGCAATGCACAGGGCGGTACGCCCCTCGGCGTCTTTCACATCGGTGCGAATGTCCGGCATCGCCAGCAGAGCACGCACGGCAGCTTCGTTTTCTGCCTTTACCGCGGACAGCAAGAGCGTATCGTCTTTGCAGTCAATGGCATTGACATCATTGTTCGGCATGGCAAGGAGAAGGCGGAAGATGTTTTCATTGCGAAACCACTCAAGTGCGAGAGACTCATGACTACCAATAAGGGTATTCATATCATACTCGCCGTAGTTGAATTCAAAGTCGGTCTTAATGCCAGGCATGGCAATAAGCATGCTGACAATGCCTTCGTGTGAGTTCAATATCGCTGCTACTAATGCAGGCGATCCAATGTGGACATCGATGCCTGGCATGGCAAGTAGAGCAAGAGCGGTATCGTGATTGCCAAATCTTGCAGCTAAGTACAACGCGCTACGGTTGGATGGCTTAGTCCTCTGATTGATATCGATGCCCGGCATTTCAAGCAAGCGGCGCAACAAGCATTCGTCCCCACGTAGGGCAAGCTGCGCCAAAATGCTAAAGCCACCATTGTTGTACTTTGCAAGACTGATTCCCGGTACAAGGAGTAGTCGGCGGAAAATGGCTTCGTGTCCATGGGCCGCAGCCAGCATCAATGCAGTGTTTCCGCCATAAGCATCCTCTACATTGACATCGACCTCCGGATCGGCAAGCAGCGCTTCCACCGTTGCGATATCGCCCTTGGCGGCAGCAATCAGCAACTGGTCCTGGGGGCGGGACCCTTTCTCTTCTATGCCGACGAGGAATAGCTGTTGAAGGTTATCACTATTCTCAAAACTCACAGCTTCTTCGAAGGCGGTATAGCCTTTGTGATTACGAGCATGAACATCGATGCCTGGGCAGGCGAGCAGCGCGCGAACGGTCGTTTGTTGCGCATGAGCAGCCGCGCACATCAGCGGGGTGACATCGTCCTCATCCTTGATATTGACATCAATGCCCGGGACTTTGAGCAGCAGTTCGGCTTCCTTATCCATCCCCGCACGCAAGACATGATGCAAGGCAGTAGCGCCCGTGTTATCCGTGGCATTGACATCGATTCCCGGCTGGCCAAGCAGTGCGCGAAATCTGTGGCGGTCACCCTGCAGGATTGCTTCGATCAGCGCCGGTGTCGCGGTGTTCGCGGTGTTCGCAGTGGGTTGCGATGGGACCGCTGTGTCGACATCCATCCCGTCCTTATCCATGCCAGGCGCATGTTGCGCATCGGGGGCAGGCGCGAGCGCCGTGCGCTGTGCAGGCTCAGGCGCTTGCACCGGCGTCTCGGGCAGTTGCGTGCGCATGCGCTTGGCATCGTTGGCGTCATGCTGATCGAAACCGCCGTCGGGCGCACCGCGCTTGGCGGGCGCACCCAGCAGCGGCGCTGTGGTCACTGAAGCCGGCGCTTGCGCCTCGATGGCGTCCGGCTGCAGCATGGTCGGCGCGACGTTGTGCGCATTGAGCGCGGGTTGCGGCGCCGGCTGCATGGCGAAAGGCGCAGCTGGCGTGGGCGTTGCCCCGCCGCGAGCGATTGACAGTTCGGTCGAAGCGCTCGACGAAGTAGGCGGCGGCGAAATGGAGTTTTGCATGGTCGATGTCCGGTGAAGAAAAGCGATAGGGTGCGCATGCGCGCACCGGCTTGTTCCCATCAAACATCGGGCAGGACGCTACGCAAGCTGGCGCGCGTGGCCTTGGTGAGCTTTCCACGCAAGCTGTTCCATGAAGACGCAAGCGTTTTGCGCCCTGTGAAGTCCTCGATTCGCGCTCAGGTCGGCAGGATCGGCTCGGCTGAAGTCGACGCGGTGCTCGTGGGCGCCGAGGCGGCGGATGGCGCCGCGTTCTTTGGCTTCAACACGATATGGCCGTATTTGATCCAGGATTCCGTGCTCGCGAAAAGCAGCTCGTCCAGCATCACCGTGGGCTGCTGGGCCCGTGTGTCGGCATCGGGATTCTTCACCGGGATATCGAAGCGCACACCCTTCATGCACAGATAACGGATCAGGTACGCGAGGCTTTCGCTGCTGTAGTCAACGGAGCCGAAGTCCCTGACGATGTGATACAGCGCCGGATAGCCGTCATGCAGTGGCAGCGTGGGCAGCGCGCCGTGGAAGACCAGCTCGGCGCAAGCGCCCCACTGGCGGTTCTCCACGGCGATGGCCAGCGCGGTCTTGCCGTTCGGCGAAGGCAGGTTGATGTAGGCGCCCATGCGCACCAGGCCGCGGATCATGCGTTCGTTGCCGTCCCTGGCGGCGATGCCGAGCAGGTTCATGCCGTCGACATGGAAGAGATTAATGTGCTGTGCCGCAATCCAGAGACGGTTGGCGGCATTGTCGTAAGCAGTGCTAAACCCGGTGTTGCAAAGGGCTTGGTCGATGTCAGGGTCGAGCTTGCCATCGGCATTGCGATAGTGGCCGGTGCATACGGCGAACGCAAGCGCCATGGCGATCGAGGAAGGCGCATCGTTCGGCAGTGCGTCGAGGGAAGTCAAGGCAGTCAATACATCGGCACGGGCAAGCTTGCCGAACTGCAGGCTTTCGCAGAGCTCGTCGAGCCTGTTCGCTGCATCGAGGCTGGTACTGGCGCTTGACGAAGCGGTCTGCTGCCATTCATCAGCATGCACGGTGAAAACCTTCCGAAGAAAACGCAGAACGGTTCCGGGCTCGGGGACCAGCATCGGGACATGGTTGCGCAACATCGTAATGATGGCTTCCTGCCCCATCTCCTTTGCAATGCACAGGGCGGTACGCCCCTCGGCGTCTTTCACATCAGTGCGAATGTCCGGCATCGCCAGCAGGGCACGCACGGCAGCTTCGCTTTTTCCCTTTACCGCTGAGAGCAAGAGGGGAGTGCCTTCGTTGTCTCTGGCATTGACGTCCGTGTTCGGCATGGCGAGGAGAAGGCGGACGATGTTTTCGTTATGAAACCAATGGTTTTCGAACGAAGATAAGAGCAGATAATTTCGTAAAAAAAGCGGTTTGCTGTTGAATTTAAAGTCGGTCCTTATGCCGGGCATGGCAATAAGCATGCTGACAATGTCTTTGCGTAAGCCGACTACCGCGTCCACCAATGCAGGCGTTGGGGCATGGACATCGATGCCTGGAACGGCAAGTAGCGCAAGAGCGATATTGTAATTTCCAATCTGTACGGCCGAACGCAAGGCTGTAAAGCCTATGCGATTTGTTTGATTAACATCGAGGCCCGGCCTTTCAAGCAAGCAGCGCAACAGGCATTCATCCTCACGCAAGACAAGCTGCATCAAAATGTTATGGCCGTTGCCGTCCTTCTTCTCAAGATTAATTCCCGGTGCGAGGAGCAACCGGCGGAACGTGGCTTCCTGCCCATGGGCCGCAGCCAGCATCAATGCGGTGTCTTTGCCAAAAGCATCTTCTACATTGACATCGACCTCCGGATCGGCAAGCAGCGCTTCCACCGCTGCGACGTCTCCCTTGGCGGCAGCAATCAGCAACTGGTCCTGGAGGCGGGCCCCTTTCTCTTCTATGCCGACGAGGAACAACTGTCGGATGGTCTCATAGTTGCTTTCTTTCAAAGCCTTTACAAATGCGGTATCGCCTTCGTCGTCACAAGCATGAACATCGATGCCTGGGCAGGCGAGCAGCGCGCGTACTGCCTGTTCGTGCGCTTGCGATGCCGCGCACATCAGCGGGGTGACATCATGCGCATCCCTGATATTGACATCGATGTCCGGGACTTTGAGCAGCAGCTCGGCTATCTCATCCAGCCCCGCACACAGGGCATGATGCAGGGCAGTAGCGCCCGTGTCATCACGAGCACGAACATCGATGCCCGGGACTTTGAGTAGCCGTTGGGCCATTTCATGCCACCCCTTACGCAAGACATGATGCAAGGCAGTAGCGCCCGTGTCATCCGTGGCATTGACATCGATTCCCGTCTGGCCGAGCAGTGCGCGAAACCTGGGCCAGTCGTCTTGCAGAATTGCCTCGATCAGCACCGGCACCGTAGTGTTCGCAGTGGGTTGCAACGGGACCGCTGTGTCGACATCCATCCCGTCCTCGTCCATGCCTGGCACAGCTTGCGCATCGAGGGCAGGGGCAGGCGTGAGTGCTGGCCGCTGTGCAGGCTCGGGCGCTTGCACCGGCGTCTCGGGCAGTTGCGTGCGCATGCGCTTGGCATCGTTCGCGTCATCCTGATCGAAGCCGGTGTCAGGCGTGCTGCGCTTGGCGGGAGTGCCGAGCAACGGCGCCGTGGTCAGCGCGACAGGCTGTGGCTGCGCATGTTGCGTTCCTCGTGCCGGCAGGGTATGCGTTGCGCCGTCTCGTACGCCGATCCCGGGCTGTTGCGGCTGTTGCGCCCCAGGAAGCGGGGCCTGTGCCACCGTCGTCTGCGCTGCATGGCTGTACGGCGAGGGTTGGTCGTTTGGCACTTCTGGTGACGGCAAGGAGGAGATGTGCATGGTCGTTGGGCAGGAAGAGAACAATGGTTGGCGATCGATGTCTCCGATCCTGGCGAAAGCCTGGTTGCTTCGAACGCCAGGTATCGGTTTTGTCTGAAGGCCGCGTTAGTGTTCATGGCGCGTGGTCAAGTTCCATGAAGCCCGGCGGTCATGCGCCGGGCCGGGGCACCTGGCATGCACAAGGCATGGCGCCGCATTGTCGATTCCGATACCGCAAGGGTGCGCATGCGCCATGGTCATGGCATGTGGCGCCGGCGCTATGCGAAGCCGGCGTGGCGACCGATTCCGCTACCGCGAATCGGGCATCCGGTATCATCGCGCAGCAGTTCACAACGCCTGTTGCAAGCGCAGCGCCTTTCGCGGCAATCCGGCGCGAGAACATGATGGCAGCACCGCTGCGCCTGCCTCCATTCCTGTCTTTCCAATGCTGAAGAACACGCCTGAACCTACAGGCGACGCAACATGGGAAATCCATCATGAGCGAATACCAGTACTACGAGTTCATCACCATCGACCACTCCTTGAGCCGTGAACAGATGCGTGAACTGCGCGAGCGCTCCACGCGCGCGAAAATCACGTCCACTAGCTTCATCAATTCCTATGAATGGGGCGGTCTGAAAGCCGATCCGATGGTGTGGATGCAACGTTATTTCGATGCCCTGGTTTATACGGCGAACTGGTGCACCTGCGAATTGAAGTTGCGGCTACCGCGCGATCTGATCGCTGAAAGCGCGTTGCAGCGGTATGCCGCCGGCGATGCGCTGCAGTTCAACGTTGCAGGCGATAGCCTGATCGTCAGCTGGCTGCTGAGCGAAAGCGAGAATCATGAGCGCTTCAACATCGAAACCGGCGGAGGCTGGATGGGCCGGCTGGCGGCGCTGCGTAACGAATTGCTGCGGGGTGACCGGCGCGCCCTGTATCTGGGCTGGCTGGCAGGCGTTTCTGCTGGCATGGTCGATGACCACGCGCTTGAACCGGAGCTTCCGCCGGGTCTGGCGAGCTTGACCACCGCGCAGCAGGCGTTGATCGGGTTCCTGGAAATCGATCCGGAATGGATCGCGGCCGCAGCAGTCCCAAGGCAGGACGACTACGCCTGTGACTTCGACGCGATCGAGAGCTGGGTGGCCGGATTGTCCAGGAAGGAAAGAGACCCGCTGATCGCGCTGCTGGTGCAAGGCGAGCCGCAACTGGCCGAGCGCCGGGCGCGGGCGCTTTATCACGCATGGTGCGTGGACAACGGCGCTTGCGACGATGACGCTGCGCCGCGCACCGTGGCCGACTTGCGCGCGCTGGTCGAGCAGGAGCGGCGGCCTCTCAAGACAAGCGAGCGATCCCGGCGCAAGGCCGAAGACGATAAGCGTCTGCGCCAACTGGCTGCGGACTTCGATGCGCAATGGCACGCCATCGAGGCTTGCGTGCAAAAGGGCACCGCAGCCGGCTACGACACGGCGAGCGCGGCGATCGCCGAGCTTGCGGCGGCCTATGCGCTGGTATCGAATCGCGCCGCTTTCGATGCAGCCCTCGGCCGTTTCATGCAGCGCCATGGCAAGCGCCGCGCGCTGGCGCAACGCCTGGCGGCGGCGGGGTTGTGGAACGGATAGTTGGAAATGCGTTGCCGGCAAGGGTGCGGCTGCATCGCATGAGACGCGGCGACCATGGGCAGGCCGGTCTGTCATCGAGGTCGCGAATGGCAAATAGTCGACGCAGGCCGCGCGGCGGATCCAATGAACGGGGTTTATATGGCGTCAGCCCAGTGCGCCGTTGCCCGCCAGTTCGCGCACCATGCGTATCGTGTCGATGTCCGCTTCCTGGTAGGCCGAGCGGCGGAACTCGTTGTAGAACGCTTCGGTCTCGGTTTCGTCGCTCTTGTGGTCGTCGTATTCGAAGCGCACGAACAGCGCGCCGGGCTCGGGTTCTTCGATGCGCATGGTCAGGTCCGACATCGGTATGTCGTTCTGCTTCGGCACGTGGTAGTGCACCTGCAGCTGCGGCAGGTAGCTGACGCGGTCGCGGATTACGGTGTCGCCATAACGCAGTTCGCGTTCCAGCGTGGCTTGTGTGCGTTCGAGGATGTCGCAGGAATCGAGGTGCGGAATGAACATCTTCGGCTGCTCGGCGCGCAGCACCAGGCCGCGCCACAATTGCGCGCGCGTCAACGGCTCGATCAGCGGATTCATCAGGTCGTTGATCTCGACCAGGTGGGCAAATTTCATTGAAAGGCGGCGGCGCGCCGCAAGGCAGGCGCGAACGCGAAAGTAGGGAAAAGG
The DNA here is from genome assembly GCF_016632335.1 of Noviherbaspirillum pedocola. GTDB lineage: Bacteria > Pseudomonadota > Gammaproteobacteria > Burkholderiales > Burkholderiaceae_D > Noviherbaspirillum_A > Noviherbaspirillum_A pedocola. The sequence goes on along the minus strand of NZ_JAEPBG010000010.1, from coordinate 33,572 downwards.
GGCAACTGTATCACGTTGGCCTCGGCTTACAAGCTTGATTCGGAACAGCTTTCCCGGATGAGATCAGGCGGGCCGCAAGCGCCGACTCCGCTACAATGTGCCGCTTTCCCCGCAAGCATTCCATTCCCCCGCAGCATGTCAGCCACTCCCCAGTTCGGGCTCAATGCCCCGCAACGCGAAGCCGTCCGCTACATGGACGGTCCCTGCCTGGTGCTGGCCGGCGCCGGCTCCGGCAAGACCCGCGTCATCACGCAAAAGATTGCGCATCTGATCGAGGAATGCGGCTACGAGCCGCGCCATATTGCCGCGCTGACCTTCACCAACAAGGCTGCGCTGGAAATGCAGGAGCGCATCGCCAAGCTGCTGAAGGATCCTCGCGGCGCGAAGCAGCTCACCGTGTCCACCTTCCATTCGCTGGGCGTGCAGATCCTGCGCCGCGAAGCGAAGGAACTCGGTCTGAAGGACCGCTTTTCCATCATGGACAGCGACGACTGCTTTTCGCTGGTGCAGGACATGGCGATGACCACCGACAAGGGCGAGATCCGCCGCATCCAGAACACGATCTCGCTGTGGAAGAACGGCATGGTCGATCCCGAGACCGCCATAAAAAGCGCTGTTACCGAAGACGAAGCCCAGGCCGGCCGCATCTACCGCGACTATGTGGCCACGCTCGCGTCCTACCAGGCGGTGGACTTCGACGACCTGATCCGCCTGCCGGTGCAACTGTTCCGCGACAAGGATGAGGTGCGCGAGCGCTGGCAGCGCAAGCTGCGCTACCTGCTGGTCGATGAATACCAGGACACCAATACCTGCCAGTACGAACTGGTGAAGCTGCTCGTGACCGGCATAGGCAAGAAGCCGATGTTCACCGCCGTGGGCGACGACGACCAGGCCATCTATGCGTGGCGCGGCGCGACCATCGAGAACCTGAAGACGCTGCAGATCGATTTCCCCGACCTGAAGGTGATCAAGCTCGAGCAGAACTACCGCTCCACCACGCGCATCCTGCAGGCGGCCAACGCGGTGATTTCCAACAACCCGAAATTGTTCGAGAAGTCGCTGTGGTCCGAGCATGGCCTGGGCGACCCGATCAAGGTCATGGCGATGCAGGACGACGAGCATGAAGCCGAGCAGGTTGCCATCATGCTGTCGGCGCACCGTTTCGAGCGGCGCGCGAAGTTTTCCGATTACGCCATCCTGTACCGCGGCAATCATCAGGCGCGCATCTTCGAGCAGGCATTGCGGCGCGAGCGCATTCCGTATGTGATGTCCGGCGGCCAGAGCTTCTTCGACCGCGCCGAGATCAAGGACATCATGAGTTACCTGCGCCTGGTAGCGAACGAGGACGACGATCCGGCCTTCATCCGCGCGGTGACCACGCCCAAGCGCGGCGTCGGCAAGACCACGCTGGAAGTGCTGGGCAATTTCGCCGGGCAATGGCAATGCTCGCTGTTCGAGGCGCTGTTCAAGGGCGGCATCGAGAGCAAGCTGTCCGAGCGGCAGCTGGCGCCCTTGCGCGAGTTCGGCAATTTCATCAATGGGCTGGAGGCGCGCGCGCATCGACCCGGCGAGAGCGCGGCCGAGCTGCTGGACGACATGATCAAGGCGATCAACTACGAAGCCTATCTGTACGAGACCTTCGACGACCGCGCCGCGCAGAGCAAGTGGCAGAACGTGGTCGACTTTCTCGGCTGGCTCAAGGAAAAGGGCACTGGCGGACGCGACGGCACTGCGGAAGAAAAGAGCGTGCTGGACCTGACGCAGATGGTGGCGCTGATGACCATGCTCGAGGGCAAGGATGAAGAGCCGGATGCGGTGCGCATGTCCACGCTGCATGCGTCCAAGGGACTGGAATTTCCGCATGTGTTTCTGGTCGGAGTCGAGGAGGGCATCCTGCCGCACAAAGGCGACCCGGATGCGCCCATGGATACACTGGGCGCGCGCATCGAGGAAGAGCGGCGGCTGATGTATGTCGGCATTACCCGCGCGCAGCGCACGCTGCACATCAGCTGGTGCAAGCGGCGCAAGCGCGCGCGGGAGAGCATCAATTGCGATGTGTCGCGCTTCATCAAGGAAATGCGGCTCGATGAAGGCGACGCGGTGCCGACCGAAGAGGAAAAGGTCACGCCGCAGGCGCGGCTGGCGAACCTGAAGGCGCTGCTGAACAAGCCGAAGGTGGCGTGATGGCCGCAGGCTTTCGCAATCCGCATGGCTTGCCGGTGAAAGTCTGCGCCGCCTGCGGTCGGCCCTTCACCTGGCGTCGCAAGTGGGCGGCGAACTGGGAAAACGTTTTGTATTGTTCCGATGCCTGCCGCAAGGCGAAGGCATCGCGGGAGAAGACACATGATTGAAGACCGCCTGGCCGATATCGAGATTGCCCTGGCGCGGCAGGACGATCTGCTGGATACGCTCAACACCACGGTATGGAAGCAGCAGCGCCGCATCGATGAGCTCGAGGCGCTGTGCACCGCGCTGGCCCAACGGCTGGCCGAAGCGCAGCAGCGCATTACCGATGCCGGCAGCGGACAGCCGGTGCATGAGATCCCGCCGCATTACTGAGATGACCATGACTGAAGAACAGAAGCATCAGGAACCGCAGGACCAGGAGCTGAGGAAGCGGCTCAATCTCGAAACCTCGCGCCTGCCATGGCGGGAAATGCTGAAGCATTACGCCGGCGGCAATGTGATCGGCATTTCCTCGGACCTCGATCTGATCGAGGTCGCGGTGTGCATCGCCCGCGATGACACCGCAGCGGTGAAAGATTGGATGCAGAGCAATCGCCTGGCCAAGGTCAGCGACGAGCAGGCCGCCGCCTGGCTGGAAGAAGACGCCGACCTGTGGGCAGTGGTGGTCAAGCCCTGGGTGCTGGTGCAGCGGCACCGGGGATCGTAGCCACAGCTTCGCGCCACACCGCCAGCACCCGCAGCATGCGGCCGAGGAAGAGGCCGTTGAAGACGCCATAGAGCGCGCAGGTCGCCAGCACGAAGTCGGCGTCGTGCGCGAGACCGGGGCGCAGCGCAAGCAGAACGCCGACCGCGTACTTGGTCAGGAAGATGCCCAGCATCAGCGCCATCGGCATCCAGCTGCCGCGCTGCCACACGCGCCTCTTCTCCGGATGGGCGCGGACGCCATCGGCCGGCATCAGCCGCCATGCCATCGCGCCGCTGGCCGATGCGCACGCCAGCCATAGCAGCAGCGCCGCCGGCGACGCGCCGAATCCTCCCAGCATCCCTTGCAGCGACAGCGCCAGCATCGCCACCGGAATCGCGATGACCAGGCGCAGCGGCGTTTCGCGATCAACACTGGACAACAGGCCGCGATAGACCAGGAAGGCGAGCAGGGCCCAGACCCAGACCGGCGTATGGAGCAGGATTTGCTGGAACATGGCGTTTCCTTTCGAGGTGAGAGGTGAGTGATGACGACGCCATGGTCCGGCAGGCGCGCGCGGCGGGCGAGCGCAATGCGATGAAATGCGGCGGGGAGGGGGTGAAATGCAGGTGGAGCGCGACGAGCCGCTGCGGCGCGTACGGCTGGAGCGCAGTGCTATGATCCCGTGCGCCTGAACCGATGGCGAAATGAGACGGAGCAACGCATGCCGCCGTCGAATACACCCGCAAGCCACTTTCGTCGCAGCCGTTTCGATCCATGCCCCACCCAACCCGCCGCATCGCCCATCTCGACATGGACGCCTTCTTCGCCTCCGTCGAGCTGCTGCGCTATCCCGACCTGAAAGGCCGGCCGGTGGTCGTCGGTGGGCGCTCGTCCAGCCTGCAGCCGCAAACCGGGCCCGACGGCCAGCGCCAGTACGCGCGCATGCGCGACTATGCCGGCCGCGGCGTGATCACCACCGCCACCTACGAAGCCCGGGCGCTGGGCGTGCATTCCGGCATGGGGCTGATGAAGGCGGCCAAGCTCGCGCCGGACGCGGTGCTGCTGCCGGCTGACTTCAACGCTTACCGCCATTATTCGCAGCTGTTCAAGGAAGCGGTGCTGGCGATCGCGCCGCAGATGGAAGACCGCGGCATCGATGAAATCTATCTCGATCTGACCGAGCATCCGGAAGACAGCGCAAGCCTGGCGCAGCGGCTCAAGACCGCGGTGTTCGAAGCCACCGGCCTCACCTGCTCGATCTGCATCGCGCCGAACAAGCTGCTGGCCAAGATCGGCTCGGATCTCGACAAGCCCGACGGCCTGACGCTGCTGCTGCAGCCCGGCGACGTGGAGCGCCGCATCTGGCCGCTGCCGGCGAAGAAAATCAATGGCATTGGTCCGAAGGCTGCGGAAAAGCTCACCGCGCTGAACATTGCCACCATCGCCGACCTGGCGCGCGCCGATGCCGGCCTGCTGCAGCAGCATTTCGGCCGCAGCTATGCCGCCTGGCTGGCGCGCGTGGCGCAGGGCCAGGATGAACGCGTCGTCGAAACCAGTTCGGAGCCGAAATCCCTGAGCCGGGAAACCACCTTCGAGCGTGATCTGCATGCGCGCCATGACCGGGACACCTTGTCGCAGATCTTCACCGGCCTGTGCGAACGCGTCGCTGAGGATTTGCGGCGCAAGGGTTACGTCGGCCGCACCATCGGCATCAAGCTGCGCTACGAGGATTTCCGCACCGTCACCCGCGACCTGAGTTTGCCCGACGCCACTGATGACGCCGTGACGATACGACGCGCCGCCGGCGAATGCCTGCGCCGGGTGCCGCTGCAGCTGCGGCTGCGGCTGCTCGGCGTGCGCGTGGGCAGCCTGGTGCGCCGTGGTGAAGCAGACGGCGCACCGTCGCCGTTGCCGCGCCAGGGCGAATTGCCGTTGTAACTGTCGCTAAAGTTTTAACTGGCCAAGTCGTTAACGGGATGAGGCGCGATTTTCGAATCGCCATTTCCGACAACCACTTCCATGTCCAACACCAACTGGCCCGGCAAAGCGCTGTACGAGCGTTACCTCGGCTATTTCATGCCGTCCGGCGACGCCTCGACGGAGCACCGGATCTCGGTCGCCAATCTGGTCATCGTGTCAATGATGGGCGCGCTGCTGGTGCCGGCCTTCGTGGCCGAATACGCGGTGCTGGGCATGTGGAACCTGGCGCTGCCGTTGCTGGCGGTGACGCCCTTCATGCTGGGCGCGCCGCTGATCTACCGCTGCAGCGGTTCCCTGGCGCTCGCCCGAGAAATCTTCATCCTCGCACTGTTCGGCTTCAAGACCTGGGAATCGATTGTCTTTGGCGGCGCGGTGTCGCCGGGCTCGCTCTGGTACATCGCCTGTCCGCTCATGGCCATCATGCTTGGCAGCACCGGCTCTGCGCTGACCTGGCTGGCAATCAGCAGCGCCAGCCTGGTCGCCATGCAGACGGCAATGGGCGACAACGTGCACTTCACGGTATTGGCAACCGCCTATCCGCATTTCGCCTACATCTTCAGTCTCATCGGCGTGAGCGTGGCCATCGCGCTGTTCCTGGCGTTGATTGAAATGGGTCGGCGCGATGCCTTTCACCGGCTCGAAGTGGCGAACCACACCATCAACGAACTGGCGATCCGCGATGCGCTTACCGGCGTCTACAACCGCCGCCGTCTCGGCGAGGAAATCGATCGCACCGATGCCAGCGGCAACGAGGCGGTCTGCATCTGCCTGCTCGACCTGGACCGCTTCAAGTGGATCAACGACAACTGCGGTCATGCCGCCGGGGACGAGGTGCTCAAGGTGGTGGCCGCGACGATACAGCAGGAGGTGCGGCAGCAGGATTGCTTCGGCCGCTACGGCGGCGAGGAATTCCTGCTGCTGCTGCGGCATACCGGCATCGAAGGCGGTGAGCAGTTCGTCGAGCGCATCCGGCAACGCATCGAGGCGCTGCAGATTCCCAGCCTGCGCGACTGCGCCCGGGTGACGGTATCGGCCGGCATTGCCGAGCGCCGCGCCGGAGAGCGCTGCGCCCAGACCATCAGCCGCGCCGACGCCGCGCTGTACGCGGCCAAGGAAGCCGGCCGCAACCGCGTGATGCTGGCGACGGCCTGAGCTTCATTGAGGCTGTTATGGACTTCGGAAGGAGTCTGGGAGCCGCCAGAAGGGGTCAGATGCAAGGCGCGAAGCGCAGCGATAGCCATTGCTATCGCGAGCATTCGCAACGCCGCAGATGGCCCGTTATGGCGGCTCCCAGGCCCTTTTGATGGTCCATAACAGCCTCTAATACCGCACCTGCCGGTTGCAGCCATCCAGCGTCACGGTGAGCGGGCCGTCGGTGTCGACCACCAGCGCCGCGGCGCAATCCACCTGCGCGCGCTTCACATTCACCGTCACCGCCGACACATTGCGCGCGACGATGTCGAGCCGGTTCGCAACCGGCGCCGGCTGCGGCAGGCCCCAGGTCTTGAACTGGCTGTTGTAGACCTGCACGCCGAGATTGCCGGTGGTGGCGCCGGCGCCGAAGGCGGTGGCATCGGCCACGGGATCGGCAAGGCCGAAGCCGCGCGACAGCACATCGACCGTGCCGCGCGGACCGGCCGCCGGATCGCGCACCGCGATGTTCGACAGCCAGTACGCATGATTGCCGACCAGGCCGCGCGCCGGCACATCCATCGGCGGGTTCGCGACGTAGGTCACATGCGGCGGATCGCGCTCGACATTGGCGTCGCCGAGGAAGTCTGCGCTGCCCTGGAACTGGTCGTGCAGCGCCAGCGTCAGGTGGTCGCCGCTGGTGTAGGTGTCGAAACGGTAGCGGTAGCCGAGATCGTCCATGCGCTGCGCCTGGGTGCGCGTGCCGATGTAGGGCACGAGCTCGTCGGTAGCCTGCACCCACATCATCAGCGGCACATTGCGCAGGCCCGGCAACAGGTTGTAGGTGTTGGTGTCCTCGCCGCCGGTGGGCGCGGCCGGCGGCGCCCAGATGCCCAGCGCCGGCGGGCCGACCACTGCATGGCCCTTGGCAAACAGGTCCGGATAGCGGGTAGCGAACTTGAAGGTGGCATGGCCGCCCATCGAATAGCCGCTGATCGCGGTCATCTGCGGATTCAAGGGGTAATTGCGCGCGATGTCCGCCCACATTTCAAAGGTGTCCGCCGCCGCATCCTCGACATACCAGCCGTCCGGTCCGCGTCCGAGCGCGGTGGCGATGATGTGGCCGGTGCCGCGCTCGCCGAGCTGCGACTGGTTGTTCGAATTCAGGTACTGGTTGTGATTGCCGCCGAGCGAATGCAGCAGCAGCGTGAAGCCCCAGCCGGCCGAGGGCATGGTTTTCCTCGGCACGTAGAGGGTGTAGGGCTGCAATTGGCCACGGTATTCGCCCTTGCAGGTCGGCGCGCTGCCGCAGGCCACCGAGAAATCCACGCCCTGCTTGGTCTCGACATGGCTGGCGAAGATGCGGTTCATGGGCCCGGACTGCGGCACGCCCTGCGGCTGGCCGGGCATGTCGTCATTGACGCCGGCTTTCAGCTTGGCGAAATCGACGTAGGCGTAGAAGGCGCTGATGTCGTTGGCAGCCAGCGCGCGCGACTGCGCATCGTCGCGCCAGTAGGACTTGCCGGAAGCGATCTGCGCCGGGGTGAACATCGGCTCGTTGAAGCGGAAGGCGACATTGAAGAAAGCTGCCGGCGCGGTCAGTCCCGCGCCGCCGCCGGGCGCGGTGGCCGAAGCGGTGGCGCCAGGCACGAGGTAGCGGTTGTTCGCCGCATCCCATAACCCGGCGCCGGCCGCCAGGCGCACGCTGGCGCTGCCGGGATTCCAGGCCGCGGTCGGCACGCGCACTTCGAACTGGCGGCGCGTCATGTCGATGGTCACTGTCGGCGCTGGAGAGATCACTGCGCCGTCGGCAGCGCGGGTCAGTACCGCCTGGCTGCCATGCACCGTCAGGAAGTACTGCGCCGGCGCCGAGACATTGGCGCCGAAGGGAAACGGCTGCGGCGCGGCCGAGTCGCCGATGGCAATCGTGAAGCCAAGCTTGTCCGCATCGAGCAGGCTGTTCATCGTCATCCGGAAGGCGGTGAAGGTCGATTGCGGCTTGACGCGCAGCTCGACGATGTCGGCCGCGTTGCCGGCGTAGCTGGCGTCGCTCGGATAGGTATAGGTGCCGCTGGCGCCGGAGAAGGTCTCGGCGTTGATGCGCGGGTCGAGCGCATCGGGCAGCGCCTTGGCGCCGCGGTCGTCGTACAGATAGTCCTGGTACAGAAACTCGCCGCGGCGGTAGGCGCTGGCGCCGGAAATCAGGATCGGGTTTGCGCGCCAGATGCCGGTGTTCTGCAATTGCGGCGCAGTCGGTGCGGCTGCGTACAGCAGGTCCGGGCCGGGACGTGGCGCCGCGCCGGAATACAGCGAGCGGCTGCTGTAATCGATGGCCGGCGCATCGGCGCCGCCAAGATCGCTGGTCGGCGCCAGCGGATCGAGCAGGCCGGTGACGGTGGACAGATCGGCCTTGACGCTGGTGCCGGCCGCGACGCCGTCACTCTGGCCGCCGCAGCCGGCGAGCAGTAGGGACATGGCGCTGCATAGCAGCAGTGCGGGACGGGTGGGAAGGCGTGTACGCATGGTTGCAGGTCTCCTTGCTGACGGGAACAGAATCGATTGATGGCGTCTTTTGTTCTGCACTGCAAAACCGCATTTTGCTTAGCGGTTGGTTAGACGCTACTGTCCTGTACGGAACCTGTCCATGTTTCGGATTTGCGTTCAATCAACTCCCAGGAAAGAAGCATGGAGAAAACGTGGTCGATATCGACCGACGTAAATCTGTTTGGTCAGGAAGTTGAAGGAAACGTAAGGCGGGAACGTGATCCGAATTCGGCAAGCGAGGGAGGTGCGTAGGGTGGGCGCAGCCCAAGCGTCTTTTCGTTCAACGCGTGGGCTGCACCCACCCTACGAAAATCAAATTACGTGGAAGGCGGATCGCGTCTCAACGACGGCTTGGCGCGCAAGCGGTGTTTGCTGGGCCAACGAGGAACATGCAATGTCCGGCTCTGCAGTTATGGGACGCTTCGATTCGGCTGCGCGCGACTTGAGGATACGGACAACCCGCGCAGTCAAAGCGCTCGAATCTGCAACTCGCGGTGCCCGGTCATCGCGTCGTGCTCGCGCTCGAAGCACACGCCGGGCAACACGCCCAGCACAATTTCCGCAGTGGTGCGCACGCGGCAGCCTTCCATCAGGTGGCCGCCGCTCACACGGCCGCGACCATCGGCCACCGCGATGTGCAGATGACAGCCATGGCGCGACAGCGTGCCCGACAGCGACACGATTTCCAGCTTGCCCTCGGCATGGCACGCATTCTTGCGGCCGGCGAAGCGGATCGCTGCATCCTGCAGGCTGCCGACCGCGGACAGCACGCAGGCCGCCTCAATTGCCTGCGACTCGCAGTAATGCAGCAGCGCCGGCCGCAAATCCGTGCCTGGCGGCAGCCGCAGCGCCACCGTGCGCATTGCCACGCCGTCGGCGGACGTGGCCATCAGCGCCGGGGCCAGTCGCAGGTCGGCGGCATTCATGGCCGGGCTACCCTGCCGAAGAACGGATAGTTCGGATCGGTGTATCCCGGCGTCGATGCATGGCCCGGATGCACCAGGTCATCGATCATCGCTTCCTCGTCGGCGCTGATGGTCACATCCAGCGCCGGGTAGTAATCCTCCATCTGCGCCAGCGTGCGCGGACCGGCAATCACCGACGTGATGTTGCGGTTGGCCAGCACCCAGGCGGTGGCGAACTGGCCGAGCGCGATGCCGCGCGCGTCGCAATGGGCTTTCAGCTGCTGCGCGATTTGCAGCGATTCCTCGCGGAATTCGGTTTCCATCATTCGTTTGTCGGCGCGACCGGCGCGGGTGCCTTCGGCCGGTTTCTGGCCGGGCGCATATTTGCCGGTCAGCACGCCGCGCGCGATCGGGCTGTAGGGCACCACGCCGATGCCGTAATGCGCGCAGGCCGGCAGGATCTCGACTTCCGGCATCCGGTTCAGCATGTTGTAGTAGGGCTGGCACACCACCGGCTGCGGCACATTGAGCTGCTGGCACAGCCGCATCACCTCGGCAATGCGCCAGCCGCGGAAATTCGACAGCCCGAAATAGCGGATCTTGCCGGCGCTGATCAGATCGCCCAGCGTGCGCACCGCTTCCTCCAGGTTTTCCCCGTGGTAGTCGAGATGCAGATAAAGGATGTCGATATGTTCGGTATTCAGGCGGCGCAGGCTGGCCTCGGTTTCGCGCAGCATCCAGGTGCGCGAGTAATTGCTCATGTTGGGCGCGCTCGTCATCGGATTGCCGAGCTTGGTCGCCAGCACCCAGTCATCGCGGTTGGCGGCGATCAGCCGGCCGACCATTTCCTCGGAAGCGCCCTTGGTGTAGACGTCGGCGGTATCGATGAAATTGACGCCGTGCTCGTGTGCCGACGCAACGATGCGTCCGGCTTCATCGATGTCGGTCTGGTCGCCGAACATCATCGTGCCCAGGCACAGGGCGGAGACCTTGAGGTTGCTGTTGCCGAGCCGGCGGTAGAGCATGTTAGCCATGTTGTAAGAGTTGTGAAGTTGGCGAAACGTTGACCTTATCACAATGGCGGTGTCGCCTTCTTGCAGCATCGCAAAGCCGGTTATCGGCCAATCCTTAACGGCCTGGCAATGTTGCCGGAAAGCGCGAATCGGCCGTGTAGAATGGCCGCCTTTTCAACGCACCGACGATTGCCATGTGGTTCAAGAACCTGCAGATCTACCGTCTGCCCGCGCCGTGGGCAATGACTTCCGAACAACTTGAAGAAGCGCTGGCGCCGCAGGCTTTTACGCCCTGCACCAGCCTCGAACTGCAACGCCAGGGCTGGCTGTCGCCGCGCGACAACGGCCGCCTGGTGCATGCGGTGAACCGCCAGATGCTGCTTCAGCTCGGCACCGAAAAAAAGCTGCTGCCGTCCTCGGTGATCAACCAGGTCGCCAAGGCCAAGGCCGCCGAGCTCGAAGAGCAGCAGGGCTTCAAGCCGGGCCGCAAGCAGATGAAGGAATTGAAGGAGCAGGTCGCCGATGAACTGCTGCCGCGCGCGTTCTCGATTCGCTCCAGCACCTGGGTCTGGATCGACCCGGTCAACGGCTGGCTGGTGATCGATGCCGGCAGCGCCTCGAAGGCCGAAGACGTGATCCGCCTGCTGCTGAAGGCCATCAACCCGTTCCCGATGGATACGCTGCGCGTGGCCTTCTCGCCGGTGACCGCGATGACCGAATGGCTGCTGGCCGACGAAGCGCCGGGCGGCTTCACCGTGGACCAGGACACCGAACTGCGCGCCACCGGCGAAGGCAAGGCCACGGTGCGCTATGTGCGCCACACGCTGGAAGCCGACGACGTGCGACGTCACATCGAAGCCGGCAAGCAATGCACCCGCCTGGCGCTGACCTGGTCCGACAAGGTGTCCTTCGTGCTGACCGAAAACCTCGGCATCAAGCGCATCGCGCCGCTGGACGTGCTCAAGGAAAGCAATGAAGTCACCACCTCCGGCGACGACGAGCGCTTCGACGCCGACATGATGCTGATGACCGGCGAGCTGGCCAAGCTGATCGCCGACCTGGTTGCCGCACTGGGCGGCGAAGTGAAGGAAGGCATGCTGGCCGCGCCGGCGGTAAAGCAGGCGGCCTGAGGCTTCGTAGGTTGGGCTGAAAAGCCCAACAGAAGCTCGATCCCCTGCGAACCTCCGTTGGGCTTCCTTCGTCAGCCCAACCTACGAACGCAACCGTATGGATTTGCGTAGGTTGGGCTGAAAAGCCCAACAGAAGCTCGATCCCCTGCGAACTTCCGTTGGGCTTCCTTCGTCAGCCCAACCTACGAACGCAACCGTATGGATTTGCGTAGGTTGGGCTGAAAAGCCCAACAGAAGCTCGATCCCTTGCGAACCTCCGTTGGGCTTCCTTCGTCAGCCCAACCTACATCCGCGCCCTTTCCCCCATCTTCCTCCCCGCCACCAGCGCCGCCGCCGCGGCGCGCGTTTCCACGCCCAGCTTCACGTAGATGTGCTCGAGGTGCTTGTTCACCGTGCGCGGGCTCATGCCGAGGATGTCGCCGATGTCGCGATTGGTCTTGCCGTGCGCGATCCAGGTCAGCACTTCGAGCTGGCGCGGCGTGAGCGCGTAATGCGCCAGGTCCGGCGCGCCGGGCTCAGCCTGCGCCGGCGCAGCATCATTCGACGAACGCGCCTGCCGCAGCAGTTGCGCATGGCGGATGTGGGAAGCAATGCGCGCCAGCACCTCGGCCGGGCGCAACGGCTTGGTCACGTAATCCACGCCGCCCGCCTCGAAGCCGCGCACCACATGCTCGGTCTCGGTGAGCCCGGTCATGAACACCACCGGCACATCGCGCGAGGCTTCCATGCCTTTCATGCGGCGGCAGGTCTCGAAGCCGTCGATGCCCGGCATCACCGCATCCAGCAGAATCAGATCCGGCGTGATGCGCGCCAGCCGCTCCAGCGCGCTCGTGCCATCGGTGGCCACCAGCACCGTATGGCCGGCTTCGTCGAGCGCGTCGGACAGCACCGCGAGATTCTCCGGCACATCGTCCACGATCAGCACCGTGTTGCCGTGTTCAGGCTTGGTCCAGGTCATGATGGATCACCTCCTGCAGTCGGTTTGCATAGTCGTTCAGCCGAAAATTCTTCACCAGGTGCCGCAACTGGCCGGTGAAGGCGGCATAGGCCGGATCGAGGCGCTCGATATCGTCCAGCCGCGCCAGGATGCCCTTCACATAGCCCACCGATCCCAGCTCCAGCAATTCCTTCAGCCGCCGCTGCGATGGCACCAGCAGCACCGGCCGCGCACGTGGCGATGGGGGCGGCGACGAGGCCGCGTGGCGCGGTATCCAGGCGATGCCCGCATGCAGGCTGATCTTCGCCAGCAATTCCGTCATCGCCACCGGCTTGATGATGAAGTCGTTGCAAGGCAGCGCTTCGTTCTGCCGGCCCGACAGATCGAAGGCATTGGCCGAGACCAGGATCAATGGCAGCGTCGCATGGCCGCGCGCGCGGATCGCGCGGCATACCGACCAGCCATCCATGCCCGGCATGCCGATGTCGATCAGCGCCAGGTCCGGCGGCGCAGCGTCGATCGCGGCGAGGGCCGCCGCGCCGGAATCAGCTTGCTCGATATCAAAGCCCAGCGGCGCGAGCATCGCCCCCAATAGCGTGCGCTGCGACTGCTGGTCATCCACCACCAGGATGCGCTTGCGTTCGCCCAGATAGCCTGCGATCTGGCCCGGCTGCTGCGCGCGCGAGCTCGGCCTTCGCACTTCGGAAAGGTAGATGCGCAGCGAGAACACGCTGCCGCGCCCCGGCTCGCTGGCCACTGTCAGCTCGCCGCCCATGATGTGGGCCAGCATGTTGCAGATCGCCAGCCCCAGCCCGGTGCCGTTCTCATCGCCAGCGCCGTCGACGCGCTCGAAGGGCAGGAAGATACGCTGCAGATCTGCGGCCGGAATGCCGGGGCCGGTATCCTCGATATCGAATTGCGCCAGCTCGCGCGCATAGGAAAAGCGCAGCGTCACGCCGCCTTCGCGGGTGAACTTCACCGCGTTGCCGAGCAGGTTGATCAGGATCTGTCGCAGCCGCTTTTCATCCGCATGCACGTATTCCGGCACCCGGCCGGCGCTGTCATAACGAAAGGCCAGGCCTTTCTGCGCCGCCTGCGGCTGGAACATGCGCGCGAGCTGGTCGAGAAACTCCTTCAGCGGCAGCTCGCCGGTGTTCAGCCGCATCTTGCCGGCCTCGATGCGGGCGATGTCGAGCATGTCGTCGATCAGGCTCAGCAGATGCTCGCCGCTTCGGCGGATCACGCCCAGCGCATCGCGCCGGTGCTCGGGCATGCCGGGGTCGGCCTGCAGGATCTGCGCATAGCCGAGGATGCTGTTCAGGGGCGTGCGCAGCTCGTGGCTCATGCCCGTCACATAGCGGCTCTTGGCCCCGTTCGCCGCTTCGGCCGCCTCCTTGGCGCGCTGCAGCTCGATGTCGGTGCGCTTGTGCGCCTCGATTTCCTGCAGCAGCAGATTGGTCTGCCGTTCCGATTCCTGCAGCGCCACGCCGCGGCTTTCATCGGTCAGCACCAGCCACCAAGCGCCGATGCCGGTCAACAGCAGCAGCGCCGCAAAGAGCTTCACGAAAAGCGTGCCCAGCGCGCTTGCCGAGTAATAGGGCATCGCATGGAGCGCGTCGACTTCCTCGATGTAGAGCAGGCCCAGAATGGCGGCGATCGTCGCCGACAGCACCGATACCACCAGCAGGTAATGGCCGAGGCGCGTCTTGAGACGCTTCGTGAAGGCTTGCGGCAGCAGCCTGTCCAGCGCCTGCAGGCATTGCTCGGAAAAGCGCGCATGCGGCTTGCAGCGGTCTTCGCAGCGGGCATCGAGCGAGCAGCACAGCGAGCAGATCGCGCCGGCATAGGCCGGGCAATGCGCCATGTCTTCCACTTCGAAAACGTTTTCGCAGACCACGCAGCGTTGCGCCGTGCCCGGCGCAGCGGAGAGCCTGTCGGTGCGGGCGAGGTAATAGCGGCCCTTCGTTGCGAACGCAATGACCGGCGCGGTCAACAGCGCCACGCCCAGCGCGATGAAGGGCGCCAGCGCCTGCGCATGACGGCCGAAGACGCCTGCCAGCGCCGCGATCGACAGCAGCGAAGCGGCCAGCATGGCGCCTATGCCGACCGGGTTCACGTCGTACAGATGCGCGCGCCGGAACTCTACGCCGGCAGGCGACAGGCCCAGCGGCTTGTTGATCATCAGGTCCGCCACCACCGCGCCTATCCAGGAAATCGCGACCAGCGAATACAGCCCGAGCACATGCTCGAGCGCGCGAAATACGCCGACCTCCATCAGCAGCACCGCGATCAGCGCATTGAACACCACCCAGACTACGCGCCCCGGATGGCTGTGCGTGAGCCGCGAAAAGAAATTGGACCAGGCCAGCGAGCCGGCATAGGCATTGGTCAGGTTGATCTTCACCTGCGACACCACGACGAAAAGGGTAACCGCGCCGAGTATCCAGGCCGGATCGGTGAAGACATAGGAAAAGCCGACCAGATACATGCGCGTGGGCTCCATCGCCCTTTCCATCGGCACCTGCTGCTGTATCGCCAGGAAGGCGAGCAGGGCGCCGCCGAGCATCTTGGCCGCGCCCATCACGATCCAGCCGGGCCCGGCGATGAGCAGCGCGCTCCACCAGCGCTTGCGGTTGGCGCGGGTCTTCTCGGGCAGAAAGCGCAGGAAGTCGACCTGCTCGCCGATCTGCGCAATCAGCGAAATCGCCACTGTCGCGGCTGCGCCGAACAGCAGCACATTGAAGTGCGTGCCATCCTCGGTGCGGCCATTGAAGCTCAGCAGCTGCGACACCGCATCCGGCTGGCGCAGCAGCACGCAGGCATAGGGCAGCACCAGCAGCGCGATCCACAAGGGCTGGCTCCACAACTGCAGCCGGCTGATCAGCGTCACGCCATGCGCCACCAGCGGAATGATCACCAGCGAGCACAGCACATAACCCCATTCGACGGGCAGGCCGAAATACAGCTCGATGGCCTGCGCCATGATCGAGGCTTCCAGCGCGAAGAAGATGAAGGTGAACGAGGTGTAGATCAGCGAGGTGACGGTGGAGCCGATGTAGCCGAAGCCGGCGCCGCGCGTGAGCAGATCCATGTCGATGCCATGGCGCGCGCTGTAATAGCTGATCGGCAGGCCGGTGGCAAAGATCACCAGCGACACGCACAGGATGGCCCAGAACGCATTGATGAAGCCATAGGACAGCGTGATCGCGCCGCCGATCGCTTCCAGCGCGAGGAAGGACACTGCGCCCAGCGCGGTATTGGCAATGCGGAAGGCCGACCAGCGCCGGAAGCTGCGCGGCGCATAACGCAGCGCATAGTCTTCCAGGGTTTCATCGGCGACCCAGGTGTTGTAGTCGCGTCGAACCTTGACGATGCGTTGTGTGGCGGGGGCGTGCACACGGTCTCCGTAGCGAGCGGACGCGACGCGTCCGAACACATCGTCTTAGCAAGCTTTGCGCCATCCTGCCGCGCCGCACCAATTCCTCTGGCACGGCATGTTTACGCTTCACCCCGGTGCACGCGACTTGCACCCGCTTGAAGCATGCCGTGCCTTTCATGCCGCATCGCGATGCATGCGCAATGCCCATGCGCTCCAGTACCCGCTGCTTACGTCAAACGACGTATTGATGGGACTCAAGCCGCAAACCTATGCTCCTTCCCAAGCCGGACGTCATCGCAAAACGGTGCCGGCCACCAGCATCCCGCCACAAGCATCCAGCCAACTAAAGGAGCATCGCATGTCGCAACGCACCCCCTCTTCTCCGAAGTCGCCCAAGCGCCGGCAGGCGCTGCTGTCGCTGGCCGTGGCCGGCGCGCTGGCCATGCCGGGCCTGGTCTTCGCGCAGCAGTATCCGACCGCGAAGGTCAACACCACGGGCCTGGCCATCACCGATACCGAAGTCGTCGTCGGCCAGCTGCACTCGGCCACCGGCACCATGGCCATCAGCGAAACCGGCTCGATCCAGGCCGAGCGCCTGGCGATCGACCAGATCAATGCGATGGGCGGCGTGCTCGGCCGCAAGATCCGCGTGGTGCAGGAAGACGGCGCTTCCGACTGGCCGACCTTTGCCGAGAAGGCGAAGAAGCTGCTGGTCAACGACAAGGTCGCCACCGTCTTCGGCTGCTGGACCTCGGCGTCGCGCAAGGCGGTGCTGCCGGTGTTCGAGAAGGAAAACGGCCTGCTGTATTACCCGACCTTCTATGAAGGCCTGGAGCAGTCGAAGAACGTGTTCTACACCGGCCAGGAAGCCACGCAGCAGATCATCGCCAGCCTGGACTGGATCGCCAAGGAAAAGGGCGCGAAGACCTTCTACCTGGTCGGCTCGGACTACATCTGGCCGCGCACCTCGAACAAGATCGCGCGCAAGCATATCGAGAACGTGCTGCATGGCCAGGTGGTCGGCGAAGAGTACTACCCGCTGGGCAATACCCAGTTCGGCTCGCTGATCAACAAGATCAAGCTGAAGAAGCCGGACGTGATCTTCGCCGACGTGGTCGGCGGCTCCAACGTCGCCTTCTACAAGCAGATGAAGGCCGCCGGCGTAACCGCCAAGAGCCAGAAGCTGCTGACGCTGTCGGTCACCGAGGATGAATTGCTCGGCATCGGTGGCGAGAACATGGAAGGCTTCTTCGCGTCGATGAAGTATTTCGAAAGCCTCGACAACCCGAACAACAAGAAATTCGTGTCCGACTTCAAGGCCAAGTACGGCGCCAACTCGGTCATGGGCGACGTGACCCAGGCCGCGTATCTCGGCCCGTGGCTGTGGAAGGCCGCAGTGGAGAAGGCCGGCAGCTTCGATGTCGACAAGGTCGTCGCCGCTTCGCCGGGCCTGGAACTGAAGACCGCTCCCGAAGGCTATGTGAAGGTGCATGAAAACCATCACCTGTGGAGCAAGACCCGCATCGGCGAAGTGCAGAAGGATGGCCAGTTCAAGGTCATCTATGAATCGGGCCTGATCGAGCCGAACCCGTTCCCGAAGGGCTATCAGTAATCCTCTCCGGGCAGCGCGGCGCCGAGCTGGTCCTGCGCTGCCCCCTTTCGTCTTCATGCATCACGGGAGCAAACATGAGTTCCTTATCCGAATTCGGCGCCATCTTCGCCATGCAGGGCTTCAACGGCCTGTCGGTGTTCTGCGTGCTGCTGCTCATGGCGCTGGGCCTGGCGATCATCTTCGGCCAGATGGGCGTGATCAACATGGCCCATGGCGAATTCCTCACCATCGGCGCCTACATCACCTACCTGCTGTCGAAGTGGACCACCGATTACGCGCCCGCGCTGCAGCCTTACTACTTCTTCGCCGCGGTGCTGCTGTCCTTCGTCGTCGCCTATGCGATCGGCAATCTCACCGAGCGCCTGCTGATCAGCAAGCTGTACAAGCGTCCGCTCGACACCCTGCTTGCCACCTGGGGCCTGTCGCTGGCGATGCAGCAGGCCTTCCGCTCCATCTTCGGCGCCAAGGAAGTCTCGGCCACGCTGCCGGACTGGCTGATGGGCTCGTTCAAACCGACCGAGAGCATCGACATTCCATTGAACGGCCTGTTCATGATGGCGCTCACCGTGCTGCTGACCGGCGCCATCTTCGTGCTGCTGTTCCGCTCGCGCTGGGGCCTGCAGGTGCGCGCAACGATGCAGAACCGCATGATGAGCGGCGCGGTGGGCATCAATACGAAGAAGGTCGACCGCGCCACCTTTTCGCTCGGCTGCGGTGTGGCCGGCGTGGCCGGCGCCGCCTTCACCACCATCGGCTCCACTGGTCCGACCTCGGGCTCGCTGTACATCGTCGACACCTTCCTGGTCGTGGTCTTCGGCGGCGCGCAAAGCCTGCTCGGCACCATCGCCTCGGCCTTCTCGATCGCGCAGACCCAGTCCACCACCGAGTTCTTCCTGACCGGCTCCATGGCCAAGGTGCTGACGCTGTCGGCCGTGATCGTGATCCTGATGCTGCGTCCGCAAGGCCTGTTCGCGACCAAGGTCCGCAAGTGACCACCACCTGACAAGGAATAGCGATGAAAGCTGCATATCGAAACCTCCTGGGCGGGCGCGACGGCGCCGTCGGCCTGGCGGTGCTGGCCGCGCTGCTGTTCGCGGTGATCCCGGCGCTGCTGGACCCGTTCCGCCTCAACCTGATGGGCAAGTACCTGTCCTACGCCTTCGTTGCGGTCGGCCTGGTGCTGTGCTGGGGCTATGGCGGCATCCTGTCGCTGGGCCAGGGCATCTTCTTCGGCATCGGCGGCTACTGCATGGCGATGTTTTTGAAGCTGGAAGCTTCGGATCCGGTGTCCACCAAGATCCAGACCACGCCCGGCATCCCGGACTTCATGGACTGGAACCAGATCACCGAGCTGCCGCTGTTCTGGCAACCCTTCCACAGCTTCTCGTTCACGCTGCTTGCCGTGCTGGCGCTGCCGACGCTGTTCGCCCTCGTCATCGGCCTGGCCATGTTCAAGCGCCGCGTCGGCGATGTGTACTTCTCGATCGTGACCCAGGCCATCGCCTCGATCCTGACCATCCTCATCATCGGCCAGCAGGGTTTGACCGGCGGCGTCAATGGCATCACCGACCTGAAGACGCTGCATGGCTGGGACATCCGCAGCGACCACGCCAAGCTGATGCTGTACTTCATCAATGCCGGCCTGCTGATCGGCTGCATCCTGTTCGGACGCTATGTGCTCGGCTCCAAGCTCGGCCGCCTGCTGATGGCCATGCGCGACAAGGAGGAGCGGGTGCGTTTCTCGGGCTACGACGTGGCCAGCTTCAAGATCTTCGTGTTCTGCGTGGCCGCCGCGTTCTCCGCGATCGGCGGCGCCATGTTCACGCTGCAGGTCGGCTTCATGTCGCCTTCCTTCGTCGGCATCGTGCCCTCGATCGAGATGGTGATCTTCGCCGCGGTCGGCGGTCGCATGTCGCTGTTGGGCGCGGTCTACGGCACCGTGATCGTCAATCTCGGCAAGAGCTATTTCTCCGAGACCTTTCCCGAGCTGTGGCTGTTCCTGATGGGCGGCCTGTTCATCGCGGTGGTGATGTATTTCCCGAACGGCCTGGCGGGTCTGTATGACAGCCATGGCAAGCGCCTGCTCGGCCTGCTGCGGCGCGGCCGCGGCAAGAGCGCCATCAAGGTTCCCGGCATGGAGGCATCGAAATGAACGAACACGCGATCGGCGGCATCACCAGCAACCGTCCGGTGCTGGCCATTGAAGGCCTGACCGTCTCCTTCGACGGCTTCAAGGCGGTGGACAACCTGAACCTGTACGTGGACCGCAACGAAGTGCGGGTCGTGATCGGCCCGAACGGCGCCGGCAAGACCACGGTGCTGGACCTGATCTGCGGCAAGACCGCTGCCACCTCGGGCAGCATCCAGTTCAAGGACATCGAGCTGACCAAAATGAAAGAGCACGAGATCGTGCGCGCCGGCGTCGGCCGCAAGTTCCAGACGCCGTCGATCTACGAAAGCCTGACGGTGTTCGAGAACCTCGAGATGTCCTTTCCGCGCGGCCGCAAGGTATTCGGCGCGCTGACCTTCGAGCGCACGGCGGACGTGGTCGAGCGGGTGGAGCGGGTCGCGGCCGAGATCTTCCTGTCCGAGCTGCTGCATCAGCAGGCCGACCTGCTGTCGCACGGGCAGAAGCAGTGGCTCGAGATCGGCATGCTGCTGATGCAGGAGCCGGAGCTGCTGATGCTGGATGAGCCGGTGGCGGGCATGAGCGTGTCCGAGCGCGAGAAGACCGCCGAGCTCTTGGGCCGCATCAGCCAGGGCCGCTCGGTGGTGGTGATCGAGCACGACATGGAGTTCGTCAAGAGCATCGCGCACAAGGTCACCGTGCTGCACCAGGGGAAGATCCTGGCCGAAGGCAGCATGGAATCGGTGCAGGCCAATCCGAAGGTCATCGAGGTTTATCTGGGTCATTGAGGGAGCGGGAGTCCACATGTTGAACATTGCCAATCTCGCTTCCGGCTATGGCCAGAGCGAAGTCATCCACGACATCAGCCTGAACGTGGAAAAGCAGGAAATCGTTGCCGTCATGGGCCGCAACGGCATGGGCAAGACCACGCTGTTCAAGACGCTGATGGGCATTCTGCCGAGCCGCAGCGGCAGCGTGAAGGTCGACGGCCGCGAGCTCGGCGGCCTGGAAAGCCATGAGCGCGTGGCCAGCGGCGTGGCCTATGTGCCGCAGGGCCGCATGATCTTCCCGAGCATGACGGTGCTGGAAAACATACAGACCGGGCTGCCGGCCTCGGCCAGGGGCCGTGTGCCCGAAGAGCTGTATGCGCTCTTCCCAGTGCTGTACGACATGCGCGGCCGGCGCGGCGGCAATCTCTCGGGCGGCCAGCAGCAGCAGCTGGCGATTGCGCGGGCGCTGGCCACCAACCCGAAGGTGCTGCTGCTGGACGAGCCGACCGAGGGCATACAGCCGTCGATCATCAAGGACATCGCCAAGAGCCTGAAGGAGATCCGCAAGCTGCGCCAGCTGACCATCGTGGTGTCCGAGCAGGTGCTGTCCTTCACGCTGGAAATCGCGGACCGCTTCCTGGTGATCGACAAGGGCCGCTTCGTCTACGAAGGCGCGCGCGATGTGGTCGATGCGCCGACGATCAGCCGGTATTTGTCGGTGTGAAGCGCAAACAGGCAGCACATGGCTGCGTGGGTTGGGCTGACAAGCCCAACGGAAGCGTAAATGCCCGCAGCATTCATGTTGGGCTTCCTTCGTCAGCCCAACCTACGAATGACGTTTTACAAGGAGAACCGAAATGATCGGATACATGGAACACAACAAGCACGGCAACGACGGTTTCACCGACCGCGGCAAGGGCCGCGCGACGGCGTCGGTGCAGACCTGCCCGGTCTGCCTGAAGGTGGTCAACGCCGACGGCGGCACGCTGCCGGACGGCACGGTGCTGACGAAGGAGGAGTGGGTCAACCGGGTGTGCAAGGCAATCAAGGACGACACCGTCAACGGCGGCTACCAGGCTGGCTGCATGGCCGGCGCCTTCCCGCCGTTCTGAGCCGCGCATCGCAGCAAAGAGCGAAGTCAATCGAGCAAACAATCGAGCAAACACAAGGAGGAAGCATGCAGCATTTCACGATCAAGCCTGGCGTGCCGCTGGCCGAGCAGGCCGAACTGGGCCACAACCGCTGGCATCCGGACATCCCCTTTCTGTCGCGGGTGCGGCCCGGCGAGGAAATCATCATCGAGACGCTGGACTTCCTCGATGCGCAAATCCTCGACAACGACGATGTGGCCGACGTGCGCGACGTCGACCTGACCCGCGCGCATCCGCTGACCGGGCCCTTCTATGTCGAAGGCGCCGAGCCGGGCGACCTGCTGGTGATCGATCTGCTGGACATCAAGCCGATCACGCCGGTGGGCTTCTCGGGCGTGTTCGCCAAATCCAATGGCGGCGGCTTTTTGGCCGACTACTTCCCGGATGCGGCCAAGGCGATCTGGGATCTGAAGGGCCTGTATGCGACTTCACGCCACATTCCCGGCGTGCGCATCGCCGGCCTCACGCATCCGGGCCTGATGGGCTGCCTGCCGTCGCATGATCTGCTGGCCGAATGGAACCGGCGCGAAGCGCCGCTGGCCAAGCTCGACCTGGCCAAGCCGCCCGAGCCGAAGACCGCGGTGCTGCGCGGCGTGAAAGGCGCCGAGTTCGATCGCATGGCAAGGGAAGCCGCGCGCACCGTGCCGCCGCGCGAGCATGGCGGCAATACCGATATCAAGGACCTGTCCACCGGCACGCGCATCTTCTTCCCGGTGTATGTGAAGGGCGCGGGCTTCTCGATGGGCGACCTGCATTTCTCGCAGGGCGATGGCGAGATCGGCTTCTGCGGTGCCATCGAGATGGATGGCGCGACCCACGTCGGCTTCGATCTCATCAAGGGCGGCATGGCCAAGTACAACCTGAGCGCGCCGATCTTCATGCCCAGCGTGGTCAAGCCGCACTACAGCCGCTACCTGACCTTCGAAGGCATCAGCGTGGAAAACGGCAAGAACTACTACATGGACGCCACCGTGGCCTATCGCCAGGCCTGCCTGAAGGCGATCGATTACCTGACCAACTTCGGCCTGACCGGTCCGCAAGCCTACATGCTGCTGACTGCGGCGCCGGTGGAAGGACGCATCGGCGGCATCGTCGACATTCCGAACTGCGCGGCGACGGTGTCGATACCGACCGAGATCTTCGACCAGGACATCACGCCGAAAGGCATGTTGAACGACAAGCCGTACTGGGGCCGCAAGTAAATCCCGCATCGGCGCCGCGCGGCTTGCAGCGCGGCGCCATCGCATCGACAGCAACCTGACAGGAAACCGACATGCCTTTCTACGACATCCATTGCAGCCACTGCGAGGGCAACTTCGAAAAGATGCTGAAGGTGGACAGCCTGCATCAGAAGATCGAATGCCCGTATTGCGGCGAGATGACCGCGGCCACGCCATCGATCACGGGCCGCGTGGAATTGAAGCGCGTCGATGCGTGGAGGCCGCAGAGCCTGGCGCAGCAGCTGGCCGGCGAAGGCATTACCGGCCCGGGCACCAAGGCCGGCGCGGCGCGTAGCAGCGTGCTGCATAACTGCAAGGGCTACCACTGCAGCATTTGCGCGTGAGCGTTGGAGCAATGCATCGGAGTTTGTGTCGTGATCGGCACCCTCCGTATGCCGTTCGTCCTGAGTAGCCTGCGTAGCAGGCGTATCGAAGGACTTGTTTGTGCAACCGAGCCCTTCGATACGGCCGCTGTGCGGCCTACTCAGGGCGAACGGGGAAGCGGGAGCTTGCGCAATCGTTTTCCCCATCATCACCGGAGAACCAGATGTACCACGGAGATATTTCCAGCAGCAAGGATGCCGTCGGCGTCGCCGTCGTCAACTACAAGATGCCGCGCCTGCATACCAAGGCCGAGGTCCTGGACAACGCCAGGAAGATTGCCGAGATGATCAAGGGCATGAAGCTCGGCCTGCCGGGCCTGGACCTCGTGATCTTCCCCGAGTACAGCACCCACGGCATCATGTACGACGCCAAGGAGATGTACGACACCGCCGCCGCGGTGCCGGGCGAGGAAACCGCGATCTTCGCCGAAGCCTGCCGCAGCGCGAAGGTCTGGGGCGTGTTCTCGCTGACCGGCGAGCGCCATGAGGAGCATCCGAACAAGGCGCCGTACAACACCCTGATCCTGATGAACGACCAGGGCGAGATCGTGCAGAAGTACCGCAAGATCATGCCCTGGGTGCCGATCGAAGGCTGGTATCCGGGCAATTGCACCTATGTGTCCGAAGGACCGAAAGGCCTGAAGATCAGCCTGATCATCTGCGACGACGGCAACTATCCGGAAATCTGGCGCGACTGCGCCATGCGCGGCGCCGAGCTGATCGTGCGCTGCCAGGGCTACATGTATCCGGCCAAGGAGCAGCAGATCCTGATGGCCAAGGCCATGGCCTGGGCCAACAATACCTATGTCGCGGTCGCCAATGCGGCCGGCTTCGATGGCGTGTATTCCTACTTCGGGCATTCGGCCATCGTCGGCTTCGACGGTCGCACGCTGGGCGAATGCGGCGAGGAGGAAATGGGCATCCAGTACGCCGCGCTGTCGACCTCGCTGATCCGCGATGCGCGCAAGAACCTGCAGTCGGAAAACCATCTGTACAAGCTGCTGCATCGCGGCTACACCGGCATGATCAACTCCGGCGACGACATCCGCGGCAAGGCTTCCTGTCCGTTCGACTTCTATGCGAAGTGGGTCAACGATCCGGATGGCACGCGCGAGATGGTTGAGGCGATGACGCGCAGCACGCCCGGCACCGAGGAATGCCCGATTCCCGGCATACCGGGTCCGAAGGAGCTGGAGCATCGCTGATGGAGAGGATGGAGCGGCACCGGTTCGAGACGGAACCGTATTACCTGCCGGTCGGCGATGAGGTCGCGCAGTTCGAAGCCGCGTACGCGGCGCGGCTGCCGACGATGCTCAAGGGGCCGACCGGCTGCGGCAAGACCCGCTTCATCGAGCACATGGCCTGGCGCCTGGGGCGGCCGCTGGTGACGGTGGCCTGCAACGAGGACATGAGTGCCGGCGACCTGGTCGGCCGCTGGCTGCTGGATGCCGGCGGCACCGTGTGGCAGGACGGTCCGCTGACCTTGGCCGCAAGGACTGGCGCGATCTGCTATCTCGATGAGATTGTCGAAGCGCGGCAGGACACGGTGGTGGCGATCCATCCGCTCACCGATGCGCGGCGCATGCTGCCGCTGGAGAAGCGCAATGAAGTGCTGCGGGCACATGAGGATTTCCAGCTCGTGATTTCATGGAACCCCGGTTATCAGAGTCTGATGAAGGATCTGAAGACCTCGACGCGCCAGCGCTTCGTCGCCATTGATTTCCACTATCCACCGCCCGAGCGCGAAGCCGAGATCGTGGCGCATGAAGGCGGCGTCGAGGCCGAGGTGGCGCGGCGGTTGGTGGCCGTCGGCGCGAAGAGCCGCAATCTGAAGGGACATGGGCTGGAAGAGGGCGCCTCGACGCGCATGCTGGTGTACGCGGCCAGCCTGATTGCGCGCGGCATACCGGCGCACCAGGCCTGCCGCATGGCGCTGGTGCAGCCGCTTACCGAGGACGAGGCGATGGCGGCGGCGCTGTCGGACCTGGTCGATACTTTTTTCGACTGAGATCGATGCCGGTCGATTTCGATGCCGCGGCGCGGCGACTTTCCCCATATCTGCGCGCGTTATGGGGACGCGAGATCCGGCTGCATCCGCTGGCGCGGCCGCTGCAGCAGACGCGGCCCTATCTGTCCGAGATCGGCATCCATTTGCCGCAGACCTGGCATGCGGCCAGCGGCGAGGCGGCGTTCATGTTGTATCGCGCAGCCGCGGCGCATGCAGCGGCGCACCTGGCCTACAGCCATCAGCGCTTTGCGCGCGGCAGCCTGAAGCCGATACAGATCGTGCTGCTGGGCCTGCTGGAAGATGCGCGCATCGAGGCCCTGGCGATCGCCGCCATGCCTGGCTTGCGCCGCTTGTGGCTGGGCTGCTTTCCTGATGCTGGCGACGATGAAAGCTTTGCCGGATTGATGCTGCGGCTGTCGCGCGCGCTGCTGGACCCGACGCATGAGGATGGTCATCCGTGGATCGCAAAGGCGCGGCGCCTGGTTGCCGCATCGCAGCGCCATGGCAGCGATGCATTGGCGCTGCGCGAGGTGGCATCGCTGCTTGGCAATGACATCGGGCAGATGCGGCTGCAGTTCAACGCAAAGACCTATGCGGTCGAGCCGCCGTATCGCGACGACCATGGCTTTTTGTGGGACGACGGTGAGGCGCCGTCCGAGACGCGCTTCGAGGATGTGGCGCTGGCGGACGTCTCCACCGAGGGCGCGCCGCAGCAGCGTATGCCGGGGGCGGGACAGGAAGAGTTAGCGGCGAAGCTGGTAGGGGCGGACATGGAGGAGAGTGCAGCACCCGCGCGGGCAACGCTTTATCCGGAATGGGACAGCCGCCTCGGCGCCTTGCGGCCGCGCTGGTGCAGCGTGATCGAGCGTCCGGCGCCGGGCATTGATCCGGCGCTGCTGCAGGCGGGCATGGCGCAATACGAATCCATGGCTGCACGGTTGGCGGCGCAAATTCGCGCGCGTCGGTCACGCGAGCCGGTGCATCTGCGCCGGCAGCTCGACGGCGAGCGTTTCGATATCGACGCGCTGATCGATGCCGCCATCGCCTTCCGCTCGGGGACGATGCCGGATGCGCGCGTGCATCAGCGCACGCTGCATCGGCGTCGCTCGCTGGCGGTACTGGTGCTGCTCGATCTGTCGGCATCCACGTGTGAACGTATGGAGGAGGGCACGGTGCTGGATGCGATACGCGAGGCGGCGGTGTTACTGGCCGACGCGATGGAGCGCAACGGCGACCGTTTTGCGATCCATGGCTTTCGCTCGGCTGGCCGGCACGAGCTCAGTTACCTGCGCTTCAAGGACTTCGATGCGCGCTTCGACGACCTGGCCATGTCGCGCCTGGCCGCGATGGGCGGCGAACAATCCACCCGCATCGGCGCGGCATTGCGACACGCGGGCCGCTTGCTGAATGGGGTGCGCAGCGAGGAAAAGTTGATCCTGGTCGTCACCGATGGCGAGCCGCATGACATTGATGTGTTTCATCCGGGCTATCTGGTTGAGGATGCGCGCCATGCGGTGGCGGAAGTCAGGGCAGGCGGCAATCATGCATTTTGCGTGACGGTCGATGGCGCGGCCGGCGCTTATGCACGCAGGATGTTCGGGGAAGGGCAGTATCTGGTGGTGAAAAGCGCGATGGAACTGCCGGAACGCTTGCCAAGGCTGTATTTGCGCCTGGCGGGGTAGGGCAGCGATGCGGCACCGGAAAAGAAAAACGCCCGCTTGCGCGGGCGTTTTTGGTATTGGCGGAGTGGACGGGGCTCGAACCCGCGACCCCCGGCGTGACAGGCCGGTATTCTAACCAACTGAACTACCACTCCAGTACTGCTGAGAAATCTGTACTGCTGCATGCCGACCGGCTGGTGGGTGCTGAGAGGCTCGAACTCCCGACCTACGCCTTGTAAGGGCGCCGCTCTACCAACTGAGCTAAGCACCCCGGTGCTTTGCATGCTGCCTCTGCTTTCGGACGTGTTGCTCTGCGTCTGAAGCGGGGCGAAGTCTACAGGACTTCCCCGTGAAATGCCAGTGTCCGGCACGAATTTTTGAGAAATGCCGGAAAACGCCGGTTTACTTGTGTTTCGATTATCGAATCATCCATGACAATATCATCCCGGGCCGCCAAGGCTCGCGCCATGATTACCGAGGAGACGCCATGTACCGCAAACTTGTCCTGCCGCTCGTCGCCGTGCTTGCCGCCTGTTCCCACGCGCCGCTCGATGTGACTACCGGCCGCGTCGGCGCCACGCGGGTGCAGACTACGGGCGATGGCACTTCCACCGCCCGCAGCGTCGATGCCTACAAGGCCGACCTCGCGCAACGTATCAGCGAGGTCAATTCCACGCGCGTCTACACCGATCGGCCACAAGCACTGCTGCGCTCCATCGTCGTGGTCGGCTTTTCGGTCGACCGCGATGGCAATCTGGTGCGTAGCCAGATATTGCGTTCCAACCATGACCGCGCCAATGAGCAGACCGCGCTTGCCGCATTGCGCAGCAGCACGCCATTTCCGAAACCGGCATCGCACCTGCTGCGCAATGGCCGGGTCGAGGTTGCCGAGTCCTGGCTGTTCAACGACGACGGCCGCTTCCAGTTGCGCTCGATCGCACATGAACAGATGGACGAATGAGCATAGTCTGGCTGCTGACCAATGCCGTTGCCGCACTGTTTCTGCCGCCGCTGTCGCTGCTGATTCCAGCGGCGGCTGGCATGTTGATGCGCCGTCGTTTTCCGCGCGGCGGCCCGGCGCTGACGCTGTGCGCGCTGGCCTTGCTGACGGCGCTGTCCACTGGCGTCTGCGCACGCCTGCTGATGTGGCCGCTGGAGGAGATGAATCCACCATGGTCCGGGTCGCAGCAGGGGGAGGTCATCGTGATTCTCGGCGGCGGGCGCAGCCGTAATGCGCCGGAATATGCGGGTCATGATGTGCCGATCGCCGCCTCGCTGGCGCGCCTGCGTTATGGCGCCCGGCTGCAGCGACAGACCGGTTTGCCGATCCTGGTCACCGGTGGCAGTCCGGAAGGCGCATTCGAATCCGAGGCGCAACTGATGGCCCGGGCGTTGCGCGAGGACTTTTCGGTACCGGTGCGCTGGGTTGAGGCAAACTCGGATAACACTGCCGAAAATGCTCGCTACTCCGCTGAAGTACTGCGCTCGTCTGGCGTGCGAAGCATTTTGCTGGTGACTGATGCCATGCACATGCCGCGAGCACGCGCCGTTTTCCTGCAAACCGGCCTCCAGGTGGTTCCCGCGCCGACCAACTACCGATCCCGCGGTCCGCTTCTCATCAGCGATTTCATTCCGAATGCCGCTGCCTTGCGTGATTCGAGCTATGCCCTGCATGAGTGGATCGGCGCGCTCTGGTATGCGCTGGCGCATCACGGACAGGGCATGAAGGGAGGCATACGAGCAGACTGATTGACGTGTTGCGATCAATGCACGAGGTTTGCATATTTTCTCAACAGAAATTATTTCTCTAGATAAACATAAATGACTCTGATTTAATAGGGGCATTCCTTGTTGCATTGGAGAATCATGGTGCGATCGCGAGCTTTTCATTCCCTGGCGCTGGGACTAGCAATGTTTCTCACTTCGGCAGCGCATGCTGACATCGTGGTGGGGCAGTCGGTACCACTGACCGGAGAGGCGGGCGGCACCGGCCGCGGGCTGGCGCTCGGTGCCAAGATCGTTTTCGATCACGTCAATGCGTCCGAAGGCGGTATCAATGGCCAGAAAATCGTCCAGGTGGTCAAGGATGACGCGTACAAGCCGGAAAACACGCTGCGCAATGTCCGGGAGTTCGTCGCCGATCCACGCGTGATCGCACTGACCGGGCTGTACGGCACCGACAATGTGTCGGAATTGCTGCGACAGGGAGTATTCGACAACGCAGCGCCGCCGGTCGTTGGTGTAACGACTGGCGCACGCCTGCTGCGCGAAACACAAAATCCGGCAATCTTCCATTTACGCGCCAGCTATGTCGAAGAAGTCGATGCCATCGTGCGGCATGTAACGAGCCTCGGCACAAAGCGCATCGCGGTATTTTATGAAGACAATCCTTTCGGTGAGGCAGGCCTGCGCGCGGCCGAGGACGCGGCCAGGAAGCGCAATGTCGCGTTGGTGGCACGCGCAAGTTACGAGCCTTACACCACGGATGTGCGCAACGCGGTCAAGGATGTGGTCGAGAGCACGCCGGATGCAGTCATCATGGTGTCCATCACGCCGCCGACTGCGGAGTTCATCCAGCAATTCCGTGCGGCCGGCGGCCAAGCTTTCCTGTTCTGCATTTCGACCGCGAATGTCGAGGGTTTGTCGAAGACCGTCAATGCTTCGGTATTGCAGGGTGTCGGCATGTCGCAGGTCATGCCCTTTCCCTACAGTGCGACGCTGCCACTGGTAGCGGAATACCAGAAGCTGATGAATACCTATGCGAAGGGCACGCCTTACTCGTATCCGACGATGGAAGGCTTTCTCAATGCGAAGCTTCTGGTAAGCGCGCTAAAAAAGGCTGGTACAACACCAACGCGCGCTTCGGTGCGCCAGGCACTGGACAATCTGGGACAAATCAACCTGGGTGGTTATACGCTCAGTTTTTCGCCGAATAACCATATCGGCTCACATTTCGTCGATCTGACGGTTGTGAGTCGGACCGGCAAGCTGATGCGTTAAGGCAAGCATTGCAGCCGGCTCATTGCTTGCAAAAAACAACACTCTTTTGTACCCTGCTCGTTCCGCCCGCGTCCTAGTCAACTTCTCTCGGATACCTGAGGTAAGGCGCTTGGGTCGCATTCTAGTTTTCGCACAGGAGTATTGCCATGCTGGAAAATAACCTGAAAACCGTACGCACTGATGTTCGCACCTTGGTCCGCGACGCCCAAAGCTTATTCCGTGAAGCGACCTCGTCGACCGGTGCCAAGGCGGATGAATTGCGTGCACGCGGTATGGAATTGTTGGATACCGCAATGGGCAAAGCTCAGGAATTGCAAAGTGCGGCGATCGACACCAGCAAGGAAGTCGCTGGAAATGCCAACACCTACGTACGTGAAAATCCCTGGAATGCAGTGGCAATTTCCGCTGGCGTCGGCATGCTGATCGGCATTCTCATCGGCCGCAGATAATTCTTTCTTCAAGCCGGCATGAACAAGCCAGAGGCAGTCGGAACGTCCCCGGGTGCGGGACCGCTTTCCAGATTGATGGCCTTGCTGCGCGACATGTCGGCTCTGTTCCAAAATCGGATCGAACTGGCGTCTCTGGAGCTTGCCGAGACGCGTTCCGTGTTGTTGAAGGCGATGCTTATCGCCGCATTGGGCTTGCTCACTGCCTGGTTCGCGCTGGCGTTCTGGTCAGGCTTGCTGGTGTACTTCGCCTGGCCGGTAATCGGCTGGAAAATTTTGCTTATCCTCGCAGCGGTGTTCACAGTCGCTTGCTTTATGGCGCTGCGTTGGGCGCTAGCCATGTTGCAGCGCTTGGAGTGGTTGCCAGTAACTCGGGCCGAGCTGCGCAAGGATATGGACGTCCTGGTCAAATAAGCGGGAGAGCGTGCGCGATGTGGAAATCCGGCCATAGCGCCCGACGCAAACTCGAGCTGCTTACCGCCGGCAGCTTGCAGCGGTCGAGCATTAAATTGCAGCGCGATCTGCTAATCGAGCAAATTCAGCCTAATACTTGGGTGAAGCGGATTGCGAGTCGGAGTGCAGCGGCCGCGGCTTGGGGGCTATTTGATTTTTCCAGTGCGAATCGCATCCTTTCTTTGGCTATGACACTGTGGCCGGTGCGCCGCAGGCTCTGCAAGCATCTCAAGCCCTGGCTTACGAAAGGGATTCCATTACTTGGTGCCGGAATAGGCGTCTATCTATTCTGGCGCTGGGCACAGTCTAAGACTTCCAAATCTGCGGCAGCGCCAAGCGAGCAGACAAAATAAAAGCCAGTTCGAAAACTGGCTTTTATCGCGACACCAGGTTTTATTTAGCTGCAGCCGCTATGTAATCCACCGCTGCTTTGACTTCCTCATCCGATGCCGAAGAACCGCCCTTGGCTGGCATGATGCCGTTCTTTCCCTGAAACCCCTTGATTGCATGTTCATAAAGAACATCCTTGCCTTGCTTCAGGCGGTCCGCCCACGCGGTTTTGTCGCCGAATTTTGGCGCGCCCGCCACGCCTGCGCCATGGCAGGCAACACAGGCAGAGGCATAAAGCTTTTGTCCGGCATCCGCCGCGGTGGCAGAAGTCGAAGTAGGAGCCGGAGCAGGAGCTGCGGGAGTCGGAGCTGCCGCTGATGCTGGCGCGGCATTTTGCGGGGTTGCAGCAGGTGCCGCCATAGCCTCGTTTTTTGAGGCCGCAGCCGAGGAGTTTGCCTTCACTTCCGGCTCCTTGAATTTTGCGCCGGACTGATTGGCCATATAAACCATGGCCCGCGCGACTTCGACGTCATCGAGATCCGGATTGCCACCCTTGGCAGGCATTGCACGGATACCGTTAACAGCATGGGAAACGAGGGTGTCATACCCTTGACCAATACGAGCCGACCAGGCCGCGGCATCGCCTACCTTGGGGGCCCCGGCCGCTCCGCTAGCATGGCAGGCGGCACATACACCCTTGTACACATCGGCGCCGGCTTGCAACTGTTTTGGTGCGTTCGCATCACGGAAAGTAAAGCCAATGTCGGATACCGGTTTGATGCGTTCAGCAATCGCTTCATCGCTCTGACTTTCCGAGCCGGCACCTACCCGTGTTGTATTGCCGACGTACTGTACGAGCAATACGATCGTAATAATTGGTACAAGAAACCCGGCCAGCACCGCAGCAATCAGCTGCTTTGGAGTACGGATCACCGACTGTGATTCATGATGTGCGTCAGTCATTGGTTCCTCAAAAAACAGTTTTGAATTCCTATGCCACTACGCTCACGATCACAAGCAGATAATGCCGTAGTGCAAGATCGCGTCGAACTGTCAATTATAGACGTAACATGTCGTTTTTGTAATGCGGCAACTCTAGCCGTGGACGGCAAGGCGGAAAGACTGTATCCTGCTTCCCTCTCGTAGTAAACACAACAGCGCGGCTGTAGCTCAGTGGATAGAGTATTGGCCTCCGAAGCCAAGGGTCGCTGGTTCGATCCCAGCCAGCCGCGCCAACAAAAGCGATAGCTTAGCCAATCCTAATTGATCGTTGATCCGCGTCCTTTGCGCGGGGAACCGCCTGGTATCCATCCCTTTCGCAGCTTCAGCGTGATTCATTTTACTTATCCATAAGCCTTTGCATGAGCTTTGCGCGAGTGCATTTGCATAAGAAGCTTAAGAGCTAGGATCCATGAGTTCAAGGTCGTTTGGCACGCCAATATCGTTTGTCTGTCGTGCCCAAAACTAATCGGGTGAGGGTTTTCTGCATGACCGGTGTCGGCTCTGATCCAACAACAGTGCGTGGTATAGCTATGACTCTGCGCGCAGCATCATTTGCCATTATTACAAGCGGAATAATGGCCTTAGCTCGAAATCCTGAAACTGCTATCTAAGCGCGGAGCTATTTCGTTGGGAACTTCCTGGGCCACGCGCGCGCGCAATCAGACCCGGCCTCCGAAATCCTTGTCCATAGGCTTGTCGAAAACCGCAAAGAGATGGTTGTCAGAAACGGCGGAGACGAAATGGCGCAAAAATACAAGCCGGTGCAAGGCGGTTAGCTATATTGACATCGCGTTTCGAAATCGTAGGCGTTCGACAAGAGACGCAGTGCTTCCTAGTCAGTACAGCCGAAGTTGATAGCGCTCTCGTTCCTCTAAGGGAACGTCGGAGCAGCTGATTGTGGCTCGCTATCCGGCGCAATCCACTGTCGCCGCCCATGAAATCGATACGGCCTGGTCCGCTCAAGACACACGCTTCAACCGCCGATTCCGGCTGGCAGCCGGAAAGCCACTAGCTACAATTTGTTTTCCCCATCCCCTTGCAATCGTTCCGGGTCGTTTGATATAGTGCGCGTCCTCTTGCAGCGGATGCTGAAGGCGCCAACTGCAAGAGGAGAGAAGGTGCGGCGAGGTGTTACAGCGAATGTTTGGAAGTGTGAAATTCGCTGTTGACACGAAGAAGGAAACGCCGCATAATCTCGCTTCTCTGCTGCTGACGAACACGACGCTTCGCAGCGCTGACCGGAAGGTCGGGGCAGACAGAACAAGTTCTTTAACAAGCAACAGCCGATAAGTGTGGGCACGATATCAGATGCGCCGGGTCTTCGGGTCCGGAATGCTCAAATGATAGAAGTGCTCGCACAAAAGAAATACAGGAAGGTTCGCAAGAACGTCCTGGTCAGTATTTTGAGTGAGCGACGGTTCTTCGGAACCTGCCAGAGATGGCACAAAACAGGAATTGAACTGAAGAGTTTGATCCTGGCTCAGATTGAACGCTGGCGGCATGCCTTACACATGCAA
>NZ_JAEPBG010000001.1 GCF_016632335.1 Noviherbaspirillum pedocola | reverse complement strand
CGATTTCATCGCGGCTGCTGGAGCGGATGTCGGCGGACAGATCGCCGGCGGCCACGCGCTCGGCGGCCGCGACGGCATCGGTGAGCGGGCGGGTGATGCTGCGGGCGATCAGCAGCGAGCACAGCGCCCCAAGCGCCAGCACGAGCACGGCGAACACACCCTGCAGCATCAGGCCGCGTTGCGCCGCTTCCGCAATCTGCTTCGACAGCGCATCGATCGCGCTGCGTTGAAACGTCAGCAAATCCTTCATGCTGTCTTCATAACGTTTCGCCTGCGGCGTGAACTCCTGCTCCAGAACGCGCAGGGCTGCTTCCTGATTACCGGCGGCCTTTTCCTTGACTGCCACCTCGCGCAAGGCGATGTATTTCTTCCGGTTCGCGCTCAGCTTGTCATACAGGGCCTTTTCCGCATCGCTCTCCAGCAACGGTTCAATCTGCTTCTGGATGTCCGAAATGGCTTTCGTGGTGTAGACGATATCGTCGGCGAAGAAATTGGTAAGCGACGCATCCGAGCTGCGCGCAATCGCCATCGTGCGGCGGATCGTCGAACTGGTCAGGCGCGCCCAATCGGAAGCAAGCCTTTCCTTCGCCAGCGGCCTTTCCATCATCAGCCGGGCATCCTCGGCCATGGCATGCAACTGCCACATGCCGAAACCGGCGGAAACGACGGAAAGCAGAAGAATCAGTGCAAAGCTGGCCGCGAGTCGGTTGCCAATACGCAGCTTGGTCAGGGCATTCATGGTACGGGATGTCTCCTTGGAAGAATTGTTATGAACCCGGGAATGGCAGGATGGAATTGTCTTATGGAAATTATGTGCTTACGCTAACACAATTATATTGATTTCGAGCAATTCAACCGTTTTTCGCGCATGTTTTAAATGTCCGGGCATGGCAAGCTGCCATGCCCGGAATGCATTCAGGCCAGGCGGAAGCTGGAAACGAGGCGGGCCAGCGCGGCGGCTTGTTCCTGCAGGCTGCCGGCGGCAGCGGCAGCTTGTTCGACCAGCGCGGCATTCTGCTGCGTGACCGCGTCCATCTGCGTGACCGCGCCATTGACCTGCTCGATGCCTGCGCTCTGCTCGCTGCTGGCCGCGGTGATCTCGGCCATGATGTCCGTCACCCGGCGCACGCTCTGCACCACTTCCTCAATCGTCGCGCCCGCCTGGTTCACCAGCTGGCTGCCGGTATCGACCTTGGCCACCGAGTCACTGATCAATGCCTTGATCTCATGCGCGGCCGACGCCGAGCGTTGCGCCAGGCTGCGCACTTCGGACGCCACCACCGCAAAGCCGCGACCCTGCTCGCCGGCGCGGGCGGCTTCGACCGCGGCGTTCAGCGCCAGGATATTGGTCTGGAAGGCGATGCCATCGATGGTGCCGATGATGTCGGCGATGCGGCGCGAGGCGGCATCGATATCGTTCATCGTGGCCACTACCTGCGACACCACCGCACCGCCGCGTTCGGCGACTTCCGAGGCGGCCAGGGCCAGACCATTGGCCTGGCGGGCATTGTCGGCGTTCTGCCTGACGGTGGAGGTCAGTTCTTCCATCGAGGAAGCGGTTTCTTCCAGCGACGAGGCTTGCTGCTCGGTGCGGGCGGACAGGTCCATGTTGCCGGTAGCGATCTCGGTGGAGCCGGCGGCAATGGCTTCGGCGCCGTCGCGCACCTGGGCGACGGTGCTGCGCAGGTTGGCGCTCATGGCGCCGAGGGCGGTGAGCAGGGCGCCGATTTCATCGCGGCTGCTGGAGCGGATGTCGGCGGACAGATCGCCGGCGGCCACGCGCTCGGCGGCCGCGACGGCATCGGTGAGCGGGCGGGTGATGCTGCGGGCGATCAGCAGCGA
Organism: Noviherbaspirillum pedocola; assembly: GCF_016632335.1. Taxonomy (GTDB): domain Bacteria; phylum Pseudomonadota; class Gammaproteobacteria; order Burkholderiales; family Burkholderiaceae_D; genus Noviherbaspirillum_A; species Noviherbaspirillum_A pedocola. Next base: position 1,130,843 of record NZ_JAEPBG010000001.1, on the reverse strand, counting down.
GCACAGCGCGCCCAGCGCCAGCACGAGCACGGCGAACACGCCCTGCAGCATCAGGCCGCGTTGCGCCGCTTCCGCAATCTGCTTAGACAGTGCATCGATCGCACCGCGCTCATAGCCAACCAATTCCTTCATGCCGTCCTCGTACTGTTTCGACAAGGGCAGATATTCCTGTTCCAGGATGCGCAGCGATTCGGCTGCATGACCTTCCTTTTTCGCCTTCACTGTCGCATCACGTGCCACGGTGTATTTCTTGCGTGCCTCGCTGACCCGGGTGAACAGCGCTTTTTCGGCGTCGCTTTCCAGCAGCGCTTCGAAGGCTTTCTGGATTTCGGTCGAGCTTTTCGCCGTGTAGGCAATGTCTTCCGCGAAGAAAGCCGGCAGCGAATCGTCAGTGCTTTTCGCGATCGCCGAAGTGCGGCGGATTGCCGAACTGGTATTGCGCGCCCAATCGGCCGCCATGCGCTCCTTGGCCAAGGGCTTCTCCATCATCAGGCGGGTTTTTTCCGACATCGCGCGCAATTGCCACATGCCGAAACCGGCGGAAACGAGGGAAAGCAGCAGCACGATGGCAAAGCCGGCGGCAAGCCGATTGCCGATGCGCAGGGAGGTGAGAAAGTTCATGAGGCTTCTTTTAGGTAGTGAAAACTGTCAACAATGTGTCATCGGTAACGGAGCTTTCAGGAAAACCTTTAGCGCGTATTCGCGCTGACCAGCCCCACGATGCCGGCCGCCTTGCCACCGGCGCGGCGTTTCACCGGCAGACACGGTATGCTCCGCGCCCATGATTCCTTCCCGAAGCGCGACGCGCACGCTATGCGCAAGCTGTGGCCTGCCGCCACGCAGTTGCATCTGCCCATGGGCAGTGCCTATCCGGAATCGGGTCGAGGTGCTGGTGCTGCAGCATCCGCTGGAGGTGGAAAACGCGAAGAACAGCGTGCGCCTGATGCGCTTGTGTCTGGCGAAAAGCCGCCTGGCCGTTGGTGAAGGTTTCGCACCGGAGGAACTCGAGGCGCTGTTGCGCCAGCCGGCACCGGGCACCGAATCTGGCGAGGCGCCGCAAGCGCTGTTGTTGTATCCGGAAACGCCGGGTCTGGCGCCGTCGCCGGAGCGCATCGCGCTGCCGTCGGACCCTGAGCGGCTGCGCTTGGTGGTGCTGGACGGCACCTGGCGCAAGAGCCGACGCCTGTTCGACGCCAACCCGGCGCTGGCCGCGCTGCCGCGCCTGGCGCTGGCGGATCCGCCGCCTTCGCGTTACCGCATCCGCCGGGCCAGGCGCGCCGACCAGCTTTCCACGCTGGAGGCGGTATGCCATGCGCTGGCGCTGCTGGAGGGGGACAGGGAGCGTTATGCGCCGCTGCTGGCAGCGTTCGATGCGTTCATCGCGCAGCGGCTGGCGTTTGTGCCAGGAGGGCAAGAGCGATAAAACGTGTTTGCGTGGCGGTGCGCCGGTCTTCGTAGGGTGGGCGCCAGCCCACGCGGTTATTCGATCAACGAGCCGCGTGGGCTGGCGCCCACCCTACATGGAAAATGCAGCCAGGCGTCTCAGTCGAGATTGCGTCGTGCCGGCGGCGTCCACTGATACAGCCAGGTTTCCGACAGCGCCTGGCCATCGTTTTCCAGGAACAGTCGCAGATTGATCGGTCCCTTGACCTCGTCCGGCACCTTGAGATCGAACATCGCGCGATAACCGCGGATGCTTTCCAGCGGGCGCGCCGATGTAATCTCGACGCTGCCGGCGCTGGTCGAGATCACCGGCTTCACCTTCGCATTCTTGCCCAGCAGGCCAAGGTCGCCGCCGGCGAAATCCACCGAAAAGCGCCAGGAAAAATACTTGCGCTTTTGCCCGACCACGCCGCCGATGCCGTTGCGACTGGCGACCACCGTGGCCGCGTTCGGCGTATGCGGCATCTTCGTTCCCCAGTACAGCCGGTATGCGAACAGCAATTCCTGTCCCGGCATAGGCCGCGCTTCCGGGTTCCAGAAGGCGACGATGTTGTCGAAGGTTTCATCCGCGGTCGGTATTTCCACCAGCTGCACCGAGCCCTTGCCCCAGCCGGATTTCGGCTCGACCCACAGGCTGGGACGGCGATCGTAGAACACGCCGTCATCCTGGTAATGGTCGAAATCGCGGTCGCGCTGCAGCAGGCCGAAACCGCGCGGATTCGCGTCGCCATAGGCATTGAAACGCAATTGCTCCGGGTTGGTCAGCGGCCGCCAGATCCATTCGCCGGCGCCGGACCACATCGCCAGGCCGTCGCTGTCATGGATTTCCGGCCGCCAGTCGTTGGCCATGCGCCGGTCGTTTTCGCCGGTCTGGTACATGCTGGTCGCCGGCGCGATGCCGAGGCGCTCGATTTCGGCGCGCGGATACAGCGCGCAATCGATGTCCATCACCGTGGCCGCGCCCGGTTCGATCACGAAGCGATAGGCGCCGGCAACGCTGGGCGAATCCAGCAGCGCATACACGGTGAGCCGGTTCGATTTCGCGTCCGGCCGCTCGAGCCAGAATTCACGGAACACCGGGAATTCCTCGGGCCGGCCCATGCCGGTATCGATTGCCAGGCCGCGCGCCGACAGGCCGTATTGCCAGTCGCCGCCGACGGCGCGGAAATAGCTCGCGCCGAGAAAGGCGGTGATGTCGCGCGTCAGGTCGGTGTGGAAGTTCACCCGGAAGCCGGCAAAGCCGAGATCCTTCGGCAGGTCGCTGCCCTTCAGGCCGCTCTTGCCATAGTTGAACATCTGCGGATCGTAGGCAATCTCGCGCGCCTGCCCGGCGACGATTTCATGCATGCGCACCGGCTGCTTGAAGAACAGTCCCAGGTGGAAGAACTTCACCTGGAAACGCAGCTTGTCGTCGGCCCACAGCGCATGCTCGTCGCGGTACTGGATTGCCTGGTACTGGTCCCAATCGAGCCCGGCCACCTTCGCCGGCAGTTTGAAATCCGGGTTTTGATAGGCTTGCGCGGCCATGGCGTGCGCACGGCCCTTGAGCCAGGCAAAGTCGAATGCTTGCGGACCGCCTAGGGTTTTCAGCGTGGCAGCAGCAGCTTCGCCTGCCGCGTATGCCGATGGGGAGAGTTTCGTCAGCGCCAGGGCGGCGGATGCTTTCAGCAGGTCGCGTCGGTGCATGTTGCTCCTTGTAAATAATGGTGTGCTGGAAACTGTCATGGACTCTTTTCAAGGGGCATAACAGCCTCCCAGGCTGCCGCCACTATACAAGAGCTGGCATAGCGACAAGGTCAGCGAAACCTCCCGTTTCGAATTTCCTAAAGGTAACTACAAAATGTAGACTTTATGTTCGGTTATCGGTTTATGATTGGTAAAAATTTCAAATTGGAAGTACGGGAAGCAAGGCCACCTCATCGCCTTGCGGAAGCCGGCAAGAACCAGGAATGAATCACGATAGACAGGACGAGGCGGGCAGGCTTGAAGCATTGCGGTCTTTCGATGTACTGAACACCGAGCCGGAACAAGCCTTCGACGACATCACGCGCTTTGCGGCCAGCGTGTGCGATGCGCCCATGGCGGTCATCACGCTGGTGGATGAAACCCGGCAGTGGTTCAAATCCGCCGTCGGCCTCAATGTGCGGCAGACGGCGCGCTCGATTGCCTTTTGCAATCGCACGATCCAGCAGGAAATGCCGATGATCGTCGCCGACGCGGCCGCCGATCCGAAATTCCACGACAACCCGCTGGTGACCGGCGATCCGCATCTGCGTTTCTATGCCGGTTTTCCGCTGCGCTCCCGCGAAGGCTACGGCCTGGGCGCGCTCGCGGTGCTGGACCGGGTGCCGCGCACGCTGGATGCGCGCCAGATGCAGACCATGCAGATACTCGCCGGCCAGGTCATGGCGCTGCTCGAACTGCGCCGCCAGCGCCGCGACCTGGGCCAGCTGCTCGAAGAGCGCGACCGGATGAACGACGTGCTGCGCAATCAGGCGCACAGTCTGCAGGATGCGCAGCGCATCGCCGGCATGGGCGGCTGGGAACTCGATGCCGGCTCGCGCAAGCTGCGCTGTTCGGAAGAGCTGTACAGCCTGCTCGATTTGCCGCCGCGCGCCGCCGAGGATTTGCCGAGCCTGTTACGCCTGGTGCCGCCCAGCGACCGCCGCCGCGTCGCCGCCGCGATCGATTGCGCGCTGCAGGGAGCCGCGCTCGACATCGAACATCGCATCCGCCTGCCCGACGGCTCGCAGCGCAGCGTGCGCCAGCGCGCGGAAATGCGCGTGCGCGACGGCGGCCACCGGGTGCTGGTCGGCACGATGCAGGACATCACCGAACAGCACGCCTCCCAAGGCACACTGCGCCTGCTGCACGACTGCATCTCGCGCATCAAGGACGCGATCATGATTACCGAGGCGAGCGAATTGGCCGAGCCCGGTCCGCGCATCCTGTTCGTCAACGAAGCCTTCGAGCGCATCACCGGCTATGCCGCCGCCGAAGTCATCGGCCGCTCGCCGCGCATGCTGCAGGGCCCGAAAACCGACAGGCAGCAGTTGCGGCGCATCGGCGAAGCGCTGGACCACTGCGAGCCGGTCACGGCCGAGCTGCTCAACTATGCCCGCGACGGTTCGACCTTCTGGGTGGAGTGCACGATTTCACCGGTGACCGACCAAAGCGGCGCGATCAGCTATTTCGTCGCGGTGCAGCGCGACATCACCGAGCGCAAGCGCGCCGAGGCCGAGATCGAGCGCCTGGCGTTCTATGACTCGCTGACAGCTCTGCCGAACCGACGTCTGCTGATGGACCGGCTGCAGCAATCGCTGGAAGCGGCGCGCCGCAGCGGCATGGTCGGCGCGCTGATCTTCCTCGATGTCGACAATTTCAAGACCCTGAACGACACCCTTGGGCACGACAAGGGCGATCTGCTGCTGCAGCAGATCGCGCGGCGCATCGAATCCTGCGTGCGCCGCTGCAATACCGTGGCGCGGCTGGGCGGCGACGAATTCGTGATCCTGCTCGAAGACCTCGGCCGCGATGCCGAGACCGGGGCCGCGCATGCCGAGGTGGTGATTGAAAAAATCCTGGAAGCCTTCCGCGCCGATTTCGTCCTGGGCGCCGATCGTTACCACTGCACGCCGAGCATGGGCGTGGCCCTGTTCGACCGCGAACATGGCGATGTCGACGACCTGTTCAAGCGCGCCGACCTGGCGATGTACCAGGCCAAGGCCGCCGGCCGCAACACCGCCTGCTTCTTCGATCCGGCGATGCAATCGGCCATCAATGCGCGCGTGGCGCTGGAGCGCGAGATCCGCGAAGCGCTCGCCCGCGGCGAATTCCTGCTGTACTACCAGCCGCAGACCGATAGCGCCGGCAATACCATCGGCATGGAAGCGCTGGTGCGCTGGCGCCATCCGCAGCGCGGCCTGGTCAGTCCGGATTACTTCATCCGGCTGGCCGAGGAAACCGGCCTGATTTTGCCGCTCGGATTGTGGGTGCTGGAATCGGCCTGCCGCCAGCTCAGGGAATGGGGAGGACAGCGCGGTGGCGGCAACTGGCCGGTGTCGGTCAATGTCAGCGCCAGCCAGTTCCGTCACCCGCAATTCGTCGAACTGGTGCTGAAGGTGGTGCGCGACAGCGGCATCGATCCGCGGCGCCTGAAGCTGGAGCTGACCGAGAGCGTGCTGGTGGAAAACCCCGAGGAAACCATCGCCAAGATGGCGCGGCTGCGCGAAGCCGGCGTCGGCTTTTCGCTGGACGACTTCGGCACCGGCTACTCTTCGCTGTCGTATCTGAAGCGCCTGCCGCTGGACCAGATCAAGATCGACCGCAGCTTCGTGCGCGACGTGCTGACCGATCCGAACGACGCCGCGATCGCCCGCACCATCCTCGCGCTGGGCCAGATTCTTGGCCTGCAGGTGGTGGCCGAGGGCGTGGAAAGCGGCGCGCAGCGCGATTTCCTGGAATCACTCGGCTGCCACGCCTACCAGGGTTATTTCTTCAGCCATCCGATGCCGCCGGAGCGGATGTAGTGCGGGCGCTTTGCCCCATGTTGCGCGGCGTTGCCTGGCTGGCGGCGGTTTGCCTGGCGGGCTGCGCCGGCGGCGTGGCGCGCACGGACGAGGTCGCGCCGGCCAAGCCGAACGCAGCCGAGGCGACGCGGCTGGTGCTGCTGGTGGGCACCGGCCTGGATGCCAAGACGCTGGCTGCGGCGCGCGCCGCAGCCGGGCGGGAAGGGCGGACGCTGGCCATCGACAGCATGCCGGCGCGGACCGCCATCGCGCCCGAGGCTGACCGCGCCGCGATGTTCCTCCCGCTGATGAGCGCAGTGCCGCATGCCGGCGCGGTCGCCGCTATGGAATGCGGCGCAGGAGCGTCCGTGCCGCCAAACTTCGTCGCGCGCGCGCGCTCGCGCGGCCTGGCCGCTGGCATCATCACCACCGCGCGCCTTACCGGAGCGGTCCTGGCATCGACCTATGCGCCTGCCTGTGCGACGGACGACGAAAATGCACTCGCCGCGATGCTCGTGCCCGGCGGCCCCGGCTACAACCCGGCGCTGGGCCCCGAAGGACTGGACCTGGCGCTCGGCGGCGGCCGGTTGTTCTTCCTGCCGTCGGCGCTGGGCGGCAAGCGCGAGGACGGCCGCAGGCTGCTCGACGAGTTGGCAACGCGCGACTTCCGCATCATTGAAAACATCGCCGGATTCCGCGCGCTGGATGCGGCTTTGCCGCGGCGGGTATTCGGACTCTTCGCCTGGGACAGCGTAAGCGACGAAGCTGACCGCGACGCCTCCGCCGAGCCCAGCCTGGCGCAGATGACCGTGAAGGCAATGGCGCTGCTGGCGCGCAATGCGCGCGGCTTCTTCCTGCTGGTCGAGAGCGGGCAAATCGGCGCGCTGCGGCGCGAAGGGGATGGATTTCGCGCAGCGGTGGAGGCCATCGCGCTGGACGACGCGCTGCGCGGCGCTCGCGCAGCCGCCGAGAGCGACGATCCCGGACTGACGCATACCCTGATCCTGCTGGTCGGCGACGACTTTGCCGCCGCGCTCGGTGCAGGCGCTGACGCGCTTGCCAACGCGCGCGGCTGGGACGCTGTGCATCGTGTCATCGACGGGGAGATGGGACGGTCGGATGCGCCGGCTGCAAAGAACGCGCGCTGATGCGGTTTGTCATTGCGTAGGTTGGGCTGGCAAGCCCAACATCGAGCGCCTGCGGTCCGCTGGCATGTTGGACTTGTCAGTCCAGCCTGCGAGCGAGCCAACATCCGGCGTCCGCAAACCACGAGCATATTGGGCTTCCTTCGTCAGCCCAACCTACGCCTTACTCCCATCCAACTCAAATCTTTCCCTGATTTTTCAACCTGCTCAGCGTTTCTGGCGACAAATTCAGATACGACGCCAATTCCTTCTTCGGCAGCCGCTCGAACAGATCCGTGTGCTTGCGCACAAAGCGGTGCACCCGACCGGGCGCGTTCAGCAGGTGCAGCGTGATCGTGTGCGCCATGATCTCGCTCATCAATTGCATCACCTCGAATTCGAAGGCCTGCTTTACCTGCGAATGGCTTTCGATGTACTTCACCCACTGCGGCAGCTGCAGCTTGGCCACGCGCGACTTCGTCACCGACACGATGCTGTAGGGCGTGGGCGTTTTCAGGCGCCAGGCGGCGTAACTCGTTTCGATATCGCGCTCGGCGGCAAAGCGCAGAATCATTTCCTTGGCCGTCGGGCTGGTCACCACGCGCTTCAAAATGCCGTCCAGCACGAAATACTGCTCCATTTCGTGGATGCCCTGGTGCAGCAGCACGTCGCCCTTGTTGCAGTCAACGATGGTCAGGTAAGGTTCCAGCGCCGCAAGCTCGCTGTCCCGCAGCACTTTCAATACGGTGTTTTGCTTCAGCTGGACCCGGATGATGTTCTTCTCGGGATGTCCCGCAACAGATGTCATGTCTTTTGTATCGTTATAAGTTTGAAACCGAGCATGCTGCGAAAATTGACCCCGGTCAATGAGCAAAACCTGTGCCGGTCGCTATGATGATTTCAAGCCAAGGCAGGTGGTCAGGCAGGTGTAGGGCGCAAGATGGCAGGCACGACGGCGTGAATGATACGACTTTACTGTCAGATCAACATAGTGGTTCAGCGCGTTGGTGCGGAATGCGAACTGCCTCAAGCATCGTTCCGAAAGTCATTACGGATATACAATTCCCGCAAGGCGACAGGTTGCGCCAGGCCGCATCGTCGGCGGAATGCGCCGGAATCGAGCACAGGGCACGCAGGGGCCAATAGCAAAGATAACCATAATCTGCAGGAGACATTGATGACGAAAGCCCTCGAAGGGGTCCGGATCCTGGACTTCACCCATGTGCAGTCCGGCCCGACCTGCACCCAGCTGCTGGCCTGGTTCGGCGCGGACGTGATCAAGGTGGAAAAGACCGGCGAAGGCGATGCCACGCGCGGCCAGCTGCGCGACATCCAGGACGCCGACAGCCTGTACTTCACCATGCTCAACCACAACAAGCGCTCGATCACGCTCGACACCAAGAAGCCGTCCGGCAAGCAGGTGCTCGAGACCCTGATCAAGGAGTGCGACGTGATGGTCGAGAACTTCGCGCCCGGCGCGCTCGACCGCATGGGCTTTACCTGGGAGCGCATCCAGGAACTGAATCCGAAGATGATCGTTGCCTCGGTCAAGGGTTTCGGCCCGGGCCCGTACGAGGATTGCAAGGTGTACGAGAACGTCGCGCAGTGCACCGGCGGCGCAGCCTCGACCACCGGCTTCGATGACGGCCCGCCGATGGTCACCGGCGCGCAGATCGGCGACAGCGGCACCGGCCTGCACCTGGCATTGGGCATCGTCACCGCGCTGTACCAGCGCGAAAAGACCGGCCGCGGCCAGAAGGTATTGGCGGCGATGCAGGATGCGGTGCTGAACCTGTGCCGCGTGAAGTTGCGCGACCAGCAGCGCCTGGAACGCACCGGCGTGATGGAAGAGTATCCGCAGTTCTCGGACGGCAAAGCCTTCGGCGAAGCGGTGCCGCGCGCGGGTAATGCCTCGGGCGGCGGCCAGCCGGGCTGGGTGCTCAGGTGCAAGGGCTGGGAAACCGACCCGAACGCGTACATCTACTTCATCGCCCAGGCGCCGGTATGGGGCGCGATCTGCAAGGTGATCGGCCGCGAAGAGTGGATCACCGACCCGGATTACGCCACGCCGCGCGCGCGACTGCCGCGCCTGAAGTCCATCTTCGCGACGATCGAGGAATGGACCATGACCAAGACCAAGTTCGAGGCGATGGACATCCTGAACGAGTTCGACATTCCGTGCGGCCCGATCCTGTCGATGAAGGAAATCGCCGAAGAGCCGTCGCTGCGCGAGACCGGCACCATCGTCGAGGTCGATCATCCGGTGCGCGGCAAGTACCTGACGGTGGGCAATCCGATCAAGCTGTCCGACAGCCCGACGGATGTGACCCGCTCGCCGCTGTTGGGCGAGCACACCGATGAAGTGCTGGCGCAGCTCGGCTATTCGGCTGAGGCCATCGCCGCGCTGCGCGAAGAGCGCGTGATCTGAATCCGGCCCGGGCCGCCGGCATGTGCCAGCGGTCCGGCCAACTCGCTGGCATGCTGGCGGCCCTGATGGCCGTGGCCGCTGCAGCGAATCAACCCCAGAGCTTTTCCAGGAAATACGATGAACCAGATGATTATTCCGATCGCAGTGCAAGGCGCCACCAAGCAGCGCAAGCGCGAGGCGCCGAAGGGTCGCCAGGTCGATCCCGCGGCGCAGGAAGAAGTGCGCGCACTGCTTGGCGACATGCCGCGCCGGCGCGATCTGCTGATCGAATGCCTGCACCTGATCCAGGATCAATATCACTGCCTGTCCACCCGCCACCTGGTGGCGCTCGCGCACGAGCTGCGCATGGCGCAGGCCGAGGTCTACGAAGTGGCGAGCTTCTACCATCACTTCGACGTGGTGCGCGAAGGCCAGGAAGCGCCGCCGGCATTGACCGTGCGCGTCTGCGAAAGCCTGTCCTGCGAAATGGCCGGCGCGCACGACCTGCTGCACAAGCTGCCCGAAATCCTCGGCACCGACGTGCGCGTGATTCCCGCGCCCTGCGTCGGCCGCTGCGAGCAGGCGCCGGTGGTGGTGGTCGGCCAGAAGCCGATTCCGCATGCGCAATGCGAAACCGTGCAGCAGGCCGTGGAAAAAGGCGAGATTCGCGACGTCCCTCAAGGCTGGCTCGACCATGCCGGCTATCTCGACAATGGCGGCTATGGCCTGCTGCAGCGCTGCGTGTCCGGCGAAGTCGATGTCGAATCGGTGCTGAAGACGATGGAAAACTCGGGCCTGCGCGGCCTGGGCGGCGCGGGTTTCCCGGCCGGCCGCAAGTGGCGCATCGTGAGGAACGAGAAGGGCCCGCGCCTCATGGCGATCAACATCGACGAAGGCGAGCCGGGCACCTTCAAGGACCGCACCTATCTCGAGACCGATCCGCACCGCTTCCTCGAAGGCATGCTGATCGCCGCCTGGGCCGTCGGCATCGAAGACATCTACATCTACCTGCGCGATGAATACCACGGCTGCCGCGAGATCCTGACCCGCGAACTGGCCGCGCTGCAGGCGAATGCGCCGATCGCCAACATGCCGAAGATCGAGCTGCGCCGCGGCGCGGGCGCGTATATCTGCGGCGAAGAGTCGGCGATGATCGAGTCCATCGAAGGCAAGCGCGGCATGCCGCGCCTGCGTCCGCCGTACGTGGCGCAGGTGGGCCTGTTCAACCGCCCGACGCTGGAGCACAACTTCGAAACCCTGTACTGGGTGCGCGACATCCTGGAGAAGGGCGCCGACTGGTTCACCTCGCATGGCCGCAACGGCCGCAAGGGTCTGCGCTCCTATTCGGTGTCCGGCCGCGTGAAGAACCCCGGCGTGAAGCTGGCCCCGGCCGGCGTGACCATCCAGGAACTGATCGATGAATTCTGCGGCGGCATGCAGGATGGCCACAGCTTCTATGCCTACCTGCCCGGCGGCGCCTCAGGCGGCATCCTGCCGGCGACGATGAACAACATCCCGCTGGACTTCGATACGCTGCAACCCCACGGCTGCTTCATCGGCTCGGCCGCGGTGATGGTGCTGTCCGACCAGGACACGGCCGTGGACGCCGCGCGCAACACGATGCGCTTCTTCGCCGATGAATCCTGCGGCCAGTGCACGCCGTGCCGCGTCGGCACCGCGAAAGCGCTGACCCTGATCGAAAAACCCGAATGGGATCTGCCGCTGCTGGCCGACCTGTCGCAAGTGATGCGCGACGCATCGATCTGCGGCCTGGGCCAGGCCGCGCCGAACCCGGTGGACTGCGTGGTCCGCTACTTCCCCCATGAATTGACCGGTACGACCAAATGAATGCCATTACCCGTAATGAAATCGCGCAGCTCGACGCGCCGACGGTCGAGTTCACGCTGAACGGCCATCCCGTCGTTGCCCGCGCCACCGAAACCATCATCGAAGTGGCCGACCGCGAAGGCGTCTCGATTCCGCGCCTGTGCTACAAGGAAGGCCTGGACTGCGCCGGCAACTGCCGCGCCTGCGTCGTCGAAATCAATGGCGAGCGCACGCTGTCGCCGTCCTGCTGCCGCTTCCCGACCCCGGGCATGACCGTCACCACCGACAGCGAGCGCGCACAGCATGCGCAGCGCATGGTGCTGGAACTGCTGCAGTCCGACATGCCGGAAGCCGAGTACACCCGCCACAATGAAGTCGACCAGTGGGCCGAGGAACTCGCAGTGGGCAAGCCGCGCTTCGAGCCGCGCGCACGCGTCGCTCCCGACCTGTCGCATCCGGCGATTGCCGTCAATCTCGACGCCTGCATCCAGTGCACCCGCTGCGTGCGCGCCTGCCGCGACGAGCAGATGAATGACGTCATCGGCCTGGCCCTGCGCGGCAATGCCGAGAAGATCGTCTTCGACATGGACGACCCGATGGGCAATTCCACCTGCGTGTCCTGCGGCGAATGCGTGCAGGCCTGCCCGACCGGCGCGCTGATGCCGGCGCGCGAGGTCGCGCTGACCGTGCCGGACAAGCAGGTCGACTCGGTCTGCCCGTACTGCGGCGTCGGCTGCCAGATGACTTACAACGTCAAGGACAACAAGATCCTGTTCGTCGAAGGTCGCGACGGCCCGGCCAACCATGGCCGCCTGTGCGTCAAGGGCCGCTACGGCTTCGACTATGCGCACCATCCGCATCGCCTCACCGTGCCGCTGATCCGCCGCGCCGACGCGCCCAAGTCCGGCGACTTCACGATGGACCCGACCCGCGTCATGGACGTCTTCCGCGAAGCGACCTGGGAAGAAGCGCTGGAATACGCCGGCGGCAAGCTGGCCGAGATCCGCGACAACTTCGGCAAGAAAGCGCTGGCCGGCTTCGGCTCGGCCAAGGGCAGCAACGAGGAAGCCTATCTGTTCCAGAAGCTGGTGCGCGTGGGCTTCGGCAGCAACAACGTCGACCATTGCACGCGCCTGTGCCATGCATCCTCCGTGGTGGCGCTGCTGGAAGGCATCGGCTCCGGCGCGGTATCGAACCCGGTGATGGACGTGACCAAGGCCGAAGTCGTGATCGTGATCGGCGCGAACCCGACCGTGAACCACCCGGTTGCCGCGACCTGGATCAAGAACGCCGTGGCCAACGGCACCAAGCTGATCGTGATGGATCCGCGTCGTTCCGACCTGGCGCGCCATGCGCACCGCTTCATGCAGTTCAAGCCCGACACCGACGTGGCCATGCTGAACGCGATGATGCACGTCATCGTCGAAGAAGGCCTGGTCGACAAGGACTTCATCGAGAGCCGCACCATCGGCTTTGATGAGCTGCGCGCCAACGTCGCCGAATACACGCCGGAAAAGATGGCGCCGATCTGCGGCATCGACGCGGAAACGCTGCGCTATGTCGCTCGCCTGTACGCGACCTCGAAGGGCTCGATGATCCTGTGGGGCATGGGCGTATCGCAGCACGTGCACGGCACCGACAATGCGCGCTGCCTGATCGCGCTGTCGCTGATGACGGGCCAGATCGGCCGTCCCGGCACCGGCCTGCATCCGCTGCGCGGCCAGAACAATGTGCAGGGCGCGTCCGACGCCGGCCTGATCCCGATGATGTATCCGGACTATCAGCACGTGTCGGACGAGAAGGCGCGCGCCGGCTTCGAGAAGCACTGGAAGCTCGCGCCCGGCACGCTGGATGCCAACCCGGGCCTGACCGTGGTCGAGATCATGGACGCCATCGATGCTGGCACCGTCCGCGGCATGTACATCATGGGCGAGAACCCGGCGATGTCCGATCCGGACGCCAACCACGCCCGCGCCGCGCTGGCCTCGCTCGACCACCTGGTGGTGCAGGACATCTTCCTGACCGAGACGGCGTACCTGGCCGACGTGATCCTGCCGGCCACCGCCTTCGCGGAAAAGACCGGCACCTTCACCAACACCGACCGTCTGGTGCAGATGGGCCGCCAGGCCATCGATCCGCCGGGCCAGGCCAAGCCGGACCTGTGGATCATCCAGGAAATCGCGCGCCGCATGGGCCTGGACTGGCAGTACAAGCATGTGTCGGAAGTGTTCGACGAGATGCGCCATGCGATGCCGAGCATTGCCGGCATCACCTGGGACCGTCTTGAGCGCGACAACGCGGTGATGTACCCGTGCCGCAAGGAAGGCGATCCAGGCGAAGCCGTGGTGTTCGTCGAAGACTTCCCGCGTGAATCCGGCCGCGCCCGCTTCGTGCCGGCCGACGTGATCCCGGCGGCCGAGCGTCCCGACACCGAGTATCCGATGGTGCTGATCACGGGCCGTCAGCTCGAGCACTGGCACACCGGCAGCATGACCCGGCGCGCCTCGATGCTGGACGCGCTCGAGCCGGATCCGGTGGCGCTGGTGCATCCGCTGGACCTGGACGAACTCGGCGGCAAGCCGGGCGACGTGATCACGATCGAGTCGCGTCGCGGCCGTATCACGCTGTATGCACGCGCCGATGCCGGCTCGCCGCGCGGCGCGATCTTCGTGCCCTTCTGCTACTACGAAGCGGCGATCAACCGGCTGACCAATGCGGCGCTGGACCCGTTCGCGAAGATCCCGGAGTTCAAGTATTGCGCCATCAAGGTCAGCGTCGGCGGCGAAGCGCCGGTGCAGACCAGCTACGGCGGCGGCCAGATCCTGGGCGCGGTCGCGGGCGAGCAGGGCGTGGCATTGAAGGAAGCCGCGCTGGCGAAGTAAGACCGTAGGGTGGGCGCAGCCCACGCGGACCGTGCTCCGTTGACGCACACCGCGTGGGTTGCACCCACCCTACAAACCCCGGCGTCGCGCACCCGCGTGGCGCCGTGCCCATCCAAGAGAAAAAGGAGACGATGCCCGCATCCTTCTCGGGCATCCCCATCATGACCACGATCGTCTACACCCATGCAGCCTGCATGGATCACCGCCCGGGCGCTGGCCATCCCGAAGCTCCGGCCCGTCTCACCGCAGTGCTGGACGCGCTGCAAACCCCCGAATTCTCCGCATTGCAATGGCGCGACGCGCCGCGCGGCACGCGCGAGCAGGTCGCCCTGGTGCATCGCCCCGACTTCGTCGACCTGATCATCGACAACGCGCCTACCCAGGGCTATGTCGTGCTCGACGGCGGCGACACCGTGATGTCGCCCGGCTCGCTGGAAGCGGTGATGCGCTGCGTCGGCGCAGCCTGCGCCGGCGTCGACGACGTGATGTCCGGCGCGGCCGACAATGTGTTCTGCGCCACGCGTCCCTGCGGCCATCATGCCGAGCCGAGCCGCGCGATGGGCTTTTGCGTGTTCAACCAGGCGGCGATTGCCGCGGTCCATGCGCAGGAAAAGCATGGCCTGTCGCGCGTGGCGGTGGTGGACTTCGACGTCCATCACGGCAACGGCACCCAAGCCGCTTTCTTTGACAAGCCCGGTCTGTTCTACGCATCGAGCCATCAGTCGCCGTTTTATCCCGGCACCGGCAGCCGCTCGGAGACCGGCGTGGCGCACAACATCGTCAATGTGCCGCTGGCGCGCGGCGCGGATTCCTCCGACTTCCGCGCCGGCAACGAGTCCGACATCCTGCCGGCATTGAAGGCCTTCAACCCCGAGCTGCTGATCATCTCGGCCGGCTTCGATGCGCATCATCTCGATCCGCTGGCCGGACTGAATCTCACCGACGACGACTTCGCCTGGATTACCGAAGAGCTGATGAAGATTGCCGATGCCTGCTGCGGCGGCAAGGTGGTATCCATCCTCGAAGGCGGTTACAGCCTCGAAGGCCTGGCCTCGGGCACGGCCGCGCATTTGCGCGTGATGATGGGCGCGAAATAAGAACACCGGGGCGACCCGGCTCGACAATATTCCAAGGAGACGAACATGGCAGCTTGTCCGAAATGCGGCGGCACCGGCGTGTTGCAGTGCCATCGCTGCAAGGGCACCGGCAAGGTGGAAGAGAGCAATAACGAAGCGCTGATCAATCCCGGCCTCGGCGTGGAGCAGCACCCGGTGCGCTGTCCGTCGTGTCATGGCGTGGGTACCGAAGCCTGCTCGCGCTGCGATGGGTCGGGGGAGGTGCATGTATGAGCGGCACTCCCACCCCTGTCAACATGGTGTGAGCTCTTCACCGGGACTTGGCGGCGCGGCGGCGCTTGATGGCCGACAGCGCGCCATGTGCATCCTTGACCTGCCCCGCAACGACATCCGCGAGGCCGCGGCAGGCGTCTTCCAGTAGAAGCAGGTGACTAGCCTCGTGCTCCTCGTCATCGAGATTGCGTAAGCGCGCTTGTTCCGTTCGCCACCGCCCGATCGATCGGGCAAGTTGCGCCGCGTTTGCAGGAGATTGGAGCAGGTACATCGTTTCGATCAGGCTGTTGTAATGATCGAGTGACATGATCACCGCGTCCGCAGCGTCAGGGCGGGAGATGACGGTGACATCGCCATCCCTGGACACGCGGTCAATGACATCATTCAGCTTGTTGCAGGCTTCGGAGAGATTGACGACATGCATGGCGAGCTCCACGTCGAGAAAATAGCGCGAAAGGGACTTGTCACAATAAGCTGCGCAAGTCTAGTTTCGTCATCCCCCAGGGGCAAGCCCAGGCCTATGACTTCAGCCCGGCTTCCAACTCATTGACCCGCCGCTTCAACTCACGCTCCTCGGCCCAGCGCTGCGTCTCATCGCGCACGACGGCCACGATTGCCGACACCTTCCCATCAGCTGCATGCAGCATCGCGACAGTAAAGGCAATCGACAGCGTGCGCCCGTCCTTGTGCAAGGCCGGCACCCGCAGCAGATCATTGCCATAGCGCGTCTGACCGGTTTCCATGGTCTTGTGATAGCCATCCCAGTGCCGCTGGCGTTGCCGCTCGGGGATGATGATGTCGAGCGACTTGCCCATTGCATCCGCTTCGGTAAAGCCAAAGATGCGAGTCGCGGCGGCATTCCAGTAGATGATGTCGCCGGCGGCGCTGGCCACCACCACGCCTTCGCCTATGCCGTCGACGAGTTGCTTGAAATCGAGATTGCTTTCCATGACTGCGTGCCTCAAGGGATAGCGTGAAAAGAAAAAGCGCCCGGACCTTTGCAGGTGCCGGGCGCCGTTGTAGCGGGCGGCGAATTCAGCTCATGCCGCCCTGATCCATCCAACCGTCTTAGACGGCCTTGCCTTCGTGCATTGCCTGGATTTGCTGCGCGGTGTAGCCCAGCTCTTCCAGCACTTCGTCGGTGTGCTGACCCAGCAGCGGCGACGCGGTGACTTCCGGCTTCAGTTCCGAGAACTTGATCGGGCTGCCGATCGTGTAGTAGGAACCGCGGACCGGATGCTGCACTTCCACGATCGAACCGGACTTGCGCAGGGACTCGTCGCGCAGCAGTTCCGCCATCGACAGCACCGGAGCGCAAGGAATGTCGAACTTGCGGAAGATGTTGACGGCTTCGTACTTGGTCTTGTCCTTGATGAAGTCTTCGATGGTGGCGAAGATTTCATTGATGTGCGGCTGGCGAGCTTGCGGTGTGGTGTAGGCCGGATCGGTTTTCCACTCGGGTTTGCCCAGCGCGTCGCAGATCGGTGCCCAGGCATGACCCTGGACGGTGAAGTAGATGTACGCGTTCGGATCGGTTTCCCAGCCCTTGCACTTCAGGATCCAGCCCGGCTGGCCGCCGCCGCCGGCGTTGCCGCCGCGCGGAACAACCTTGTCCTTGAAGGCATCCATTTCGTGCGGATACTGCGGATACTCTTCCAGGTAGCCAACGCGCTCGAGACGCTGCTGGTCGCGCATCTTCACACGGCACAGGTTCAGCACGGCGTCCTGCATCGAAACCGCAACCTTCTGGCCACGGCCGGTCTGCATGCGACCGATATAGGCGGTCAGGATGCCGATAGCCAGGTGCATACCGGTGTTGGAGTCGCCCAGCGCAGCTGCCGAGATGGTCGGCTCGCTGTTCTCGCCTTTCCACCAGCCGGTGGTCGAGGCAGCGCCGCCGGCGCACTGTGCCACGTTCTCGTAGACCTTCAGGTCTTCGTAGTGGTGGCCTTCCGAGAAGCCCTTGACGGACGCCAGGATCATCTTCGGGTTCAGTTCCTGGATGCGCTCCCAGGTGAAGCCCATGCGGTCCAGCGCGCCCGGGCCAAAGTTCTCGACCATCACGTCGGAAGCCTTGATCAGCTTCTCCAGCACTTCCTTGCCTTCCTGGGTCTTGGTGTCCAGGGTCAGCGAGCGCTTGTTGGAGTTCAGCATCGTGAAGTACAGCGCGTCCGCGTCAGGGATGTCGCGCAGCTGCGAACGGGTCACGTCGCCAGCGCCGGGACGCTCGACCTTGATCACGTCAGCGCCGAACCAGGCCAGCATCTGGGTACAGGCCGGGCCGGCTTGCACGTGGGTGAAGTCGATGATCTTCACGCCTTGCAGAGGTTTATTCATGGATATCTCCTTGTTTGTCTCAGTCGTATCGGATGATTTCAGCTGCTTACTTCTTGCTTGCTGCACTCTTCGGATTCAGGTGGGTAATGCGGCCGCTCTCGGTGCCGGCGTTCTCGTCGATGATGACGTTGATCAGCGTCGGCTTGCCCGAGGTAATGCCTTCAGCCAGGGCCTTGGACAGTTCTTCCGGGGTGTTTGCAGTCACGCCAACGCCGCCGAAAGCTTCCATCAGCATGTCGTAGCGCGAGCCCTTGACGAACACGGTCGGTGCCGGATCGGCGCCGCCGGTCGGGTTCACGTCGCAGCCCTTGTACACGCCGTTGTTGTTGAAGATCACAACGGTCACCGGCAGGTTGTAGCGGCAGATGGTCTCGACTTCCATGCCCGAGAAGCCGAAGGCCGAGTCGCCTTCCAGCGCCACGACAGGCTTGCCGCTTTCCACGGCAGCGGCAATCGCGTAGCCCATGCCGATGCCCATCACGCCCCAGGTGCCCGAGTCGAGGCGCTTGCGCGGCTCGTACATGTCGATCACGGAGCGGGCCAGGTCCAGCGTGTTCGCGCCTTCGTTGACCAGGTACACGTCCGGACGGGTCTTCAGCACATCGCGCATGGCGGACAGCGCGGTCATGAAGTTCATCGGCGACGATTTCGCGGTCAGGTTCTTCGCCATCTTCGCGACGTTGGCGTCGCGCTTCTCGGCGATGGAACCGGTCCATGCAGTGTCAGGCTTGTTGAAGCCGTTCTTCTCGATCTCTTTCAACAGCGCGGAGATGGTCGAACCGATGTCGCCGGCCAGCGGCGCGTCGATCGGCACGTTCGAATCCATTTCCTGCGCGGAGATGTCGATCTGCACGAACTTCTTCTGTGCCCAGTCCTTGTGGTCCTTGCCACCCCAGGTCGGGCCCTTGCCATGCGACAGCAGCCAGTTCAGGCGCGCGCCGATCAGCATCACGCAATCGGCTTCCTTCAGCGCGTAGGAACGCGCAGCGATCGCGGCTTGCGGATGGTTGTCAGGCAGCAGGCCCTTGGCCATGGACATGGCGAGGTAAGGGATGCCGGTCTTCTCGACGAAGGCGCGGATGTCGGCATCGGCTTGGGCGTAAGCGGCGCCCTTGCCCAGCATGATGACCGGGCGCTTGGCGTTCTTGAGCACGTCGAGTGCGCGGGCGATCGCGTCCGGAGCCGGGATCTGTGCAGGAGCCGGGTCGACGACCTTCACGATCGAACGCTGCGCGGCGGCCGCT
The DNA here is from genome assembly GCF_016632335.1 of Noviherbaspirillum pedocola. Taxonomy (GTDB): domain Bacteria; phylum Pseudomonadota; class Gammaproteobacteria; order Burkholderiales; family Burkholderiaceae_D; genus Noviherbaspirillum_A; species Noviherbaspirillum_A pedocola. The sequence goes on along the minus strand of NZ_JAEPBG010000001.1, from coordinate 1,111,722 downwards.
TCCATGGTCTGACCCAGCAGCTTGGCCGGCACGTCGAGGTAGACGCCGCCCGGACGGCCCGAGACAGCCGCGCGGATTGCGCGCGCCATGGCGATGCCGATGTCTTCGATGTGGTTGATACGGTAAGCAGCCTTCACATAAGGCTTGGCGGCGTTGAGCTGGTCCAGCTCTTCGTAGTCGCCCTGCTGCAGGTCAACGATCTCGCGCTCGGAAGAGCCGGAGATCATGATCATCGGGAAGCAGTTGACGGTGGCGTTGGCCAGTGCGACCAGGCCGTTCAAAAAGCCAGGTGCGGACACGGTCATCGCGATGCCGGGCTTCTTGGTCAGGTAGCCGGCGATGGCGGCGGCGTTCACAGCGTTGGCTTCATGACGGAAGCCGATGAAGCGCAGACCTTCGGCTTGCGCCATGCGCGCCAGGTCGGTGATGGGAATGCCGACCAGACCATAGATGGTCTCAACGTCATTCGCCTTGAGCGCGTCGATAAGAACGTGGAAGCCGTCGGTCAGCTCCGCTTCTTGGGCCGCATCCTTGACGAGGAGCGACGGCTCCTGTTCCGTAAGGGCGGATTGATCTTTTGCCAGTACTGAGGACATGCTGTCTCCTGAAGATTCGTTCTGGAAGTCGTAACGGTTGGCCGGATCGGCCTAGTCTCTGTGCTGCGCGATGTTGGAACGGCACTGCAGCAAGGTGCGGCCATCATAGCGAGGCGGGTTTGTCTGTCTCATTGACCGGGGTCAAGATTCACAAAGTGAGAGCTTTCTCCCACGATGCGAAAAAAGCCTTGTTGAACAAGGGAATGAAACGGCGCGGCGTGCGCAGGCGGCGCGTTGACGGTGCAAGGCATAGAGTGGATCTCGACGCGCTAAGTTCAGCGATGCAGCCGCCGCTTAATTATCGCCAAGCCGTCGCCGCGCCAAGCGATGAAAGCGGCCGTCGGGCGCCACGCCGGTATATTTCTCGATCAGTCCCGCGCCTTCGGTCAACAGGAAGTTGCGAAAGGCCAGCGCCACCGGCGGCAGGCGCTTGTGCCTGCGATGCACGATGTACCAGTCCAGCATTACCGGGAAGTCTTCGACATCAAGTATGGCCAGCGTGCCGGCCTTGAGCTCCGAGCTGATCGTGTGCGCCGACAGGAAGCTGATGCCCATGCCCGCCATCACCGCCTGCTTGATGGTCTCGATGCTCTTGATCTCGAGCGTGATGTTGAGGTCGGGCAGATGCTCGCCGAAGCCATCTTCCATCGAATGCCAGGTGTCCGATCCCTTTTCGCGCACCACGAACGGTTGCTTGCGTATGACTTCCATCGGGATGTTCTTCTGCGCCACCAGCGGATGCTCGGGCGGCGCGACGATCACATACGGATGCGGCGCGAAGGATTCATTAAGCGTGTCGAGGTCCGTGGGCGGGCGCACCATGATCGCGAGATCGGCCTGGTTTTCCGCAAGCTTGGCCAGGAGTTCCTCGCGGTTATGGACCATGAAGTTCAGCGACACGCCGGCATGGCGCCGCATGAATTCGACCAACAGGCGCGGGAAGAAATAGTCGCCCGCGCTGATCACCGCGACATTGAGCTTGCCGCCGGTGATGCCCTTGTACTGCATCAGCGCGGCTTCGGCTTCCTGGAATTGCTGGATGATCGCGCGGCTGTAATGCAAGAGCTCCGCGCCTCCGGGCGTGAGATAGATCTTCTTGCCGAGCTGCTCGAACAAGGGAATGCCGACATGTCCCTCGAGCGCCTTGACCTGTGTGGACACCGCGGGCTGCGTCAGATGCAGCTCTTCCGCGGCACGGGAAAAGCTCAGGTTTCTGGCGACGGCTTCAAAGACTTTCAACTGCCGCATCGTGGCGTTTTTCATGCTGTGCTCCGGCAATGCATCATGGATTGGTTATGGTTCGGCTAAATAACTTTAACTATCCCTAAAGGATCGATCAACCTACGATGCATTCCACGGGCAGACGACAAGGCGGCAAACGAGGGAACAGCAGTGCTTCCCCCGCCGACGAGTCTGCGCCACCAACCATCCAAGGAGATAGCCATGTCCATCACTTCGCTTGACCATGATGTCGCCTTCGACAATGTCGACGCGCATCGCCATGCGTATAACGCCGCCTTCTACGAGCTGGGCCTCAAGTGGCACTGGGACAGCGAGTTCTATCGCTGCGTGTCCTGCAAGGACGGCGAGAAGCAACTGATCCGCTCCTACCTCGAAACGCATCAGCCGCATCTGCTCAAGGCTTATGACGCCGACTTCCTGGCCGATATGATCCAGCAGACCAAGACACGTTGTTTCGAGAACCTGGTCGCCAACGGCAGCCGCCACAGCGCCAGCATCAACTGGGCCGAGTTGCAGTCGCGTGAAGTCGGTATCTGAAAATGATTCGACGCTTGTCCGATGTCTGAGATCGGACGCGCAAGAATCGCGCGCCATGCTAATAAATTTTGGTTTTTGAAAACTTAACCGCGGTCAAGGAGTTAGAAAAATCGTTCTTCGAAAATCGGTTCAGGTTGCGGTTATTCTGAACACGGGTTTGAATGGCATTCCCGGCAACCCCAGTAATGGCAGACGAGGCCGCGCAAGACGGCTGGTAAAACAATTAGCCAAGGAGACGGCCAACGTGGTTCATCCGATCCAGGTTGCGATTCAACAGCATCCCGCTGACCGCATGTCGGCCGCTGATGCGCCTTACCCGGCGCTACGCGTGCAGACACGATGCACCAGCCATTCACCGATGGCGCGCATCCATGCCTCTCCCTCTTTTCCGTTACGCGGCACGCCCATGCATGCCGCAGTCAGGGCCGATTGCTTTCTGGTTGGCTGAAGACAGGTTTTTCGCGCTGGCAGGCAAGGGCGCAAACGGGCAGAGGGACAGGCATTCCGGTTGGCACAGCCGGATGGGAATGAACGGAAACGGCGGCATTTTCTTGGCACGACAGTGAACTTACCTATATCTATGGAGACAGGAAATGAGCAATGTGCAAGCCCTGACGCCTGACAGGCCAGCTTCTTACCGCTGGATGCAGCTGGTTCTCGGCATCGTCGCAATGGCGATGATCGCGAACCTGCAGTATGGCTGGACCCTTTTCGTTAACCCGATTTCGGACAAGTACGGATGGAGCCGCGCCTCGATTCAAGTGGCGTTCACCATTTTCGTTCTGACTGAAACCTGGCTCGTGCCGATCGAAGGCTATTTCGTCGATAAATTCGGCCCGCGCCCCGTCGTTCTCGTCGGCGGCATTCTCTGCGGCCTCGGCTGGCTGATGAATTCCTATGCCAGCACGCTGACGATGCTGTACTTCGCGGCGGCCGTCAGCGGCATAGGCGCCGGCGCCGTGTATGGCACCTGCGTCGGCAATGCGCTGAAGTGGTTCCCCGATCGACGCGGTCTGGCGGCGGGCCTGACGGCTGCCGGCTTTGGCGCCGGCTCGGCGGTGACCATCGTGCCGATCTCGAAGATGATCGCTTCCGCTGGTTACGAGGCTGCGTTCTTCTACTTCGGCATCGGCCAGGGCATCATCGTGTTCCTGATCGCATTGGCACTGTCCCGTCCTCCGGCGCAGAAGGCTGGCCAGGTTGCGAAGGTGCAGCAGAGCCGTCGTGAGTACAAGCCGAGCGAAGTGCTGAAGAAGCCGGTGTTCTGGGTGATGTACGCGATGTTCGTGATGGTTGCGGCCGGCGGTCTGATGGCCACCGCGCAGCTCGGCCCGATCGCCAAGGACTTCAAGATCGACGGTGTGCCGGTCAACATCATGGGCCTGGTGCTTCCGGCGCTGACCTTCGCTCTGGCGATCGACCGCGTGCTCAACGGCCTGACCCGCCCGTTCTTCGGCTGGGTGTCTGACCAGATCGGCCGTGAATCGACGATGCTCATCGCCTTCGCCGCAGAATCCGTCGGCATCCTGTGCCTGTACAAGTTCGGCCATAACCCGATCGCCTTCGTGATCCTGACCGGCCTGGTGTTCTTTGCCTGGGGCGAGATCTACAGCCTGTTCCCGTCCACCTGCGCCGACACCTTCGGTTCGAAGTACGCCGCAGCGAACGCCGGCATGCTGTACACCGCGAAAGGCACGGCTTCGCTCCTGGTGCCGCTGTCGAGCATCCTGACGACCGCGACCGGCAGCTGGGAAGCGGTGTTCATCCTGGCGTCGATCATGAATGCGATCGCCGCGCTGATGGCATGGTTCGTGCTGCGTCCGATGCGTCGCAACCAGATGAATGAAAGCGTCGCCACCGTGCAGCATCTGAATCCGGAAGACGCGAAGCTGGCTTCGAAGATGTAAGCAGTAAAGGAACAAGGCAGCAAGGCATGCTGCAAAGGGCCACAAGCCCTGCGCAGCATGCGACAGAAATGAACAGAGTGGATCCGTGCTGGCCGATGGTGCCGGTTGCGGCAGGCTGTCGACCAGCACGAATCCATTCCATAACCCTATGCGGCAACGCCCGGCCAAAAGGCCGAAGCCGAGTCGTACCGATATAAAGAGACGAAAATGATTGAACGCTGGCTTCGGTTCCAACACCAGGGCAAGACCCGCTTCGGCACCCTCGAAGGCGAGAAGATCCGCATCTTCGAAGGCGACATGTTCATCGATCCGCAACCGACCGACATGACCGCCATGCTTTCCGAAGTGAAGCTGCTCTCGCCCCACGTTCCGGGCAAGGTGCTCGCGCTGTGGAACAACTTCCATGCGCTGGCCAGAAAGCTCGAACTCGATCCGCCGGCCGAGCCGCTGTATCTGATGAAGCCGCAGAACGCGTATCACAACCCGAATGAAGTCATCCGTAAGCCCCTGTGCGACGGCAAGGTGGTGTACGAAGGCGAGCTGGCCATCGTCATCGGCAAGAAGACCACGAACGTCACTGAGGATCAGGCACTCGATCACGTCTTCGGCTATACCTGCGCCAACGATGTGACGGTCGCCGACATCATCAAGCGCGACCCGACCTTCCCGCAATGGGTGCGCGCCAAGGGCTTCGATACCTTCCTGCCTTTCGGCCCCGTGATCGCAACCGGACTCGATCCGGCCATGCTGGTGGTGCGCACCATCCTCAACGGCGAGGTGCGACAGGATTACCCGATCAATGACATGGTCTTCCCGGTGCAGCGGCTCGTGAGCCTGATCTCCCGGGACATGACCCTCTATCCGGGCGACATGATTCTATGCGGCACGTCGGTTGGCGTCGGCTCGATGAAGCCGGGCAGCACCGTTGAAGTGGAAATCGACGGTATCGGCACGCTCGTGAACGGTTTCGAGTAAATCAAAGGTAGGTACCATCATGAAAGTTGCAATCATAGGAGCAGGAGCGATCGGCGGTTACGTCGGCGTGAAGTTGGCCCTTGCCGGTGAAGATGTCACCTTCATCGTCCGCGGCCAGAACCTGATGGCGATCCGCAATGCCGGCATGAAGCTGATCATGCATGACGGCACCGAGCACGTGGCGTCCAACGTCAAGGCTACCGACAGCTACGATGATGCCGGCGTGCAGGACATCATCGTACTGGCGCTGAAGGCGCATCAGGTGGATTCGGTCGCCGACCAGATCGGCAAGCTGATCGGCCCCGAGACTGTCGTGGTCACGATGCAGAACGGCATCCCGTACTGGTATTTCCACAAGCACGGCGGCGAATTCGAAGGCCGCCAGGTGGAGTCGGTCGATCCGACCGGCCTGCTCGCGCAAAAGATTCCGCCGTCGCAAGTGCTTGGTTGCGTTGTGTATCCGGCTTCCGAGCTGATCGCGCCGGGCGTGGTGCGGCATATCGAAGGCGACCGTTTCCCGATCGGCGAACTCGACGGCAGCATCAGCGAGCGTGCCACCCGCGTCTCGGAATGCTTCACCAATGCCGGCTTCAAGGCGCCGGTGCTGGACAATATCCGCTGCGAGATCTGGCTCAAGCTGTGGGGCAACCTGACCTTCAACCCGATCAGCGCGCTCACGCATTCGACCCTGGTCGACATCTGCCAGTACCCGCTGTCGCGCGAGCTGGCGGCGAAGATGATGGCCGAAGCGCAGGAAGTCGCCACCAAGCTCGGCATTACCTTCCGCGTGTCGCTGGACAAGCGCATCGCGGGCGCGGAGAAGGTCGGCAAGCACAAGACCTCGATGCTGCAGGACGTGGAAGCCGGACGCGGACCCGAGATCGATGCGCTGGTGGGCTCGGTGGTTGAGCTTGGTCGCCTGACCAATACGCCGACGCCGCATATCGATGCGACCTATGCGCTGGTCAAGCTGCTGGAGAAGACCATGGCCGAGGAGCGCGGACAGATCCGGCTGCAGAAGGCCGCATAAGCGCAGCCCCATGAAAAAGGCCAGCGCGGCTTGGCGGCGCTGGCCTTTTTTTCGGCCCGAGAATGCTGCAGTGCGGTCGCAATCCGAATCGCGACCGCACTGCAGGCGGCGAACTTACATGCCCCAGAAGTAGGAACCGTCGGCCTGGCCGGCGCGGTCCTTCGCGGCAAGCTCTTCGCGCAGATCGGTCGCGAACAGCGCGGCGATGAGGGCGGTAAGGGAGAAGGCGGGTTTGCGGGTATAGCCGAGGGTCGAGGTGTTGCTGCTCATGGCGCGCTCCTGAAGTTGAATTTCTTGTTGGATGCAGAATAAGCGCGTTGCCATCAGCGATCCAATCGCGATTTCGGATACCTCATATCAAAGGCTTTGATACTGCGCCGCGCGATGGCGGTGCCGGCGCGGGGGATATGGCATGCGCATACGCGGCCTTGCTGCAGAGAGAGGAGGAATAGAAAAATCCGCCCCCGCGACTTCCGTGAAAATTGACCGTAGTCATGTGAAAGTGAAATGCCAAAAGGGATACTGAATCCATCATTCGTGAAGGAAGGAGACATCCCATGCATGCATTCATTCATGGCCGCACGGTTGAGACGGAAAGCCGGATCTACCGCTTCTCCAGCGAGTCGCGTGCCCAGGAATTCCTGCGGCGCGCCTATCGGGAAGGCGAGATCTCGGCAAGCGACAAGGTCGCGCCGTTGAGCAAGGAAGAGAAGCGACATCCGTCGGTTCACACTTTCCTGCCGACGCATTGAGCGTCTTGCATCGCGTCGCGTTGGGTTGGGTCCTCGCGCGACGCGATGTCTTCCGGAACGAACAGGGTAAGCCCGAAAACGGATGCACGGCAGCAGCGGTCGAGGCGACCCGCTCCGGCAGCATCCAGGGCCGCGATGGACATCGCGATGGCATTGAGGAGACAACATCGGCGCAGACGGCATCCGCTACGCTGCGCTGCCAGGAATACCGCGCCACGGGCGCACAACGGATGAGCAGGGAGCGCCGGATCGACGATTGCGATGCCGGGCTCGTGCACATCATCATGGTGCCGGCCAGCATCGGCACGTCGATCGCGTGAACCCGGCTCGACCACCGCATGGGACATCGCGACACGTAGCGCATCTCCGGCAGACGCCACGAGCTTTTGCGGACCCGAATGCGCTTGCGATGCCAGCCCCGCCGCTGCAGCTGCGATCGCATACGATCGCGCCCGCGCACGACAGATTTTTTTATTGAACTGCTGACCTTTTATTACAGGAAAAAATCATGAGGATAGGCATACCGGCCGAAACCAGGCTGGGAGAGACACGGGTAGCCGCAACACCCGAAACGGTCAAGAAGCTAGTGTCGGCCAAGCACGAGGTCATCGTGCAATCCGGCGCCGGCGTGGCGTCTTCGATCACCGACGAGGCTTATGCCGCCGTCGGCGCCCGCATAGTCAGCGCCGCTGAAGCATTGGGCGCAGAGCTCGTGCTCAAGGTGCGCGCACCCAACCCCGAAGAGCTGCCGCAGATGCAACGCGGCGCCGTGCTGGTCGGCATGCTCAATCCCTTCGATGCCGAAAACATCGCCACCATGGCCTCCGCCGGCATCACCGCCTTCGCCCTCGAAGCCGCCCCGCGCATCACCCGTGCGCAAAGCCTGGACGTGCTCTCCTCGCAAGCCAACATCGCCGGCTACAAGGCCGTCCTCCTCGCGGCCAACACGTATGGCCGCTTCATGCCCATGCTCATGACCGCCGCCGGCACCGTCAAGGCAGCACGCGTGCTGATCATGGGCGTCGGCGTGGCCGGCCTGCAGGCCATCGCCACCGCCAAGCGCCTGGGCGCGGTCATCGAAGCCTCCGACGTGCGTCCGCCGGTCAAGGAACAGGTCGAGTCGCTCGGCGCCAAGTTCATCGACGTGCCGTATGAAACCGATGAGGAACGCGAAATCGCCCAGGGCACCGGCGGCTATGCCCGGCCGATGCCGGCCGCATGGATGGCGCGCCAGGCAGCGCTGGTGCACGAGCGCGCCAAGCAGGCCGACATCGTCATCACCACGGCATTGATCCCGGGCCGCAAGGCGCCCGTGCTGATCAATGAAGAGACCGTCAAGGCCATGAAGCCCGGCTCGGTCATCGTCGACATGGCGGTCGAGCAGGGCGGCAACTGCCCGCTGTCCGAGCTCGGCAAGACCGTCACCAAGTACGGCGTGCACCTCATCGGCCTGCCGAACCTGGCCACGCTGGTGCCGGCCGACGCCTCGGCCCTGTATGCACGCAACGTGCTGGACTTCCTGAAGCTCGTCATCGACAAGGAAGCCCAGCTCGTCATCGACCGCAACGACGAAATCATCGCCGCGACCCTGATGTGCCAGGGCGGCGAGATCGTGCGCAAGAACGGATAAAGGAGACGCATCATGGAAGTCAGTCATACCATCATCAACCTCATCATCTTCGTGCTGGCCATCTACGTCGGCTACCACGTGGTCTGGACCGTCACCCCGGCGCTGCATACGCCGCTGATGGCCGTCACCAATGCGATCTCCGCCATCATCATCGTCGGCGCCATGCTGGCCGCCGGTCTGACCGAAGGCACGCTGGGCCGTGTCATGGGCGTCTTGGCCGTGGCGCTGGCTGCGGTCAATGTCTTCGGCGGCTTCCTGGTCACGCAGCGCATGCTCGAGATGTTCCGCAAGAAAGAGCCGAAGGTAGCCAAGCCGGCGGAAGCCGGCAAGCTGGCAGGCGAAGGAGCGAAATAATGAATCTGGCATTCGTATCGATGAACCTGGTGACGATGCTGTACCTGATCGCATCGGTGTGCTTCATCCAGGCGCTGAAGGGCCTGTCGCATCCATCGACGGCGCGGCGCGGCAATACCTTCGGCATGAGCGGCATGACCATTGCCGTGCTGACCACGATCCTCTTGATCGTCAAGCTGCAGGCCGAGATGAACAGCAGCGGCATGGGCCTGGGCCTGGTGGTGCTGGGCGTGGTGGTAGGCGGCGCGATCGGCGCGACGCTGGCCAAGCGCGTGGAAATGACGAAGATGCCGGAACTGGTGGCGGCGATGCACTCGCTCATCGGTCTGGCGGCGGTATGCATCGCGGTGGCCGCGGTGTCCGAGCCGTGGGCCTTCAGCATTGCCGCGCATGGCACGCCGATTCCGACCGGCAACCGCATCGAGCTGTTCATCGGCACCTTCGTGGGCGCGATCACCTTCTCCGGTTCCGTGATTGCCTTCGGCAAGCTGGCCGGCAAGTACAAGTTCCGCCTGTTCCAGGGCGCGCCGGTGGTGTTCAAGGGCCAGCACTTCGTGAACCTGGCGCTGGCGGTATTGATGATCGGCTTTGGCATCATCTTCGTGCTCACGCAAGCCTGGCTGCCGTTCGTGCTGATGACGGTGATCGCGTTCGTGCTGGGCGTGCTGATCATCATCCCGATCGGCGGCGCGGACATGCCGGTGGTGGTGTCGATGCTGAACTCGTATTCCGGCTGGGCGGCGGCGGGCATTGGCTTCTCGCTGAACAACTCGATGCTGATCATTGCCGGCTCGCTGGTGGGATCCAGCGGCGCGATCCTGTCGTACATCATGTGCAAGGCGATGAACCGCTCGTTCTTCAACGTGATTCTGGGCGGCTTCGGTGGCGACGCGGCAGCGGGTGCGGCAGCGGGCGGCGCGCAGGCGCAGCGCAATGTGAAGTCGGGCTCGGCTGATGACGCGGCCTTCCTGATGACGAATGCGGAGACGGTGATCATCGTGCCGGGCTACGGTCTGGCGGTGGCGCGGGCGCAGCATGCGCTGAAGGAGCTGACCGAGAAGCTGACCCATGCGGGCGTGACGGTGAAGTATGCGATCCACCCGGTGGCGGGCCGCATGCCGGGGCACATGAACGTGCTGCTGGCCGAAGCCGAAGTGCCGTATGACCAGGTGTTCGAGATGGAAGACATCAACAGCGAGTTCGGCCAGGCCGACGTGGTGCTGGTCTTGGGCGCGAACGATGTGGTGAACCCGGCGGCGAAGGATCCGAAGTCGCCGATCGCGGGCATGCCGATCCTGGAAGCGTACAAGGCCAAGACGGTGATCGTGAACAAGCGCTCGATGGCATCGGGCTACGCGGGCCTGGACAACGAGCTGTTCTACATGGACAAGACCATGATGGTCTTCGGTGATGCGAAGAAGGTCATCGAGGATATGGTCAAGGCCGTGGAGTAAGTTTCGCGCAAGCTTAGGTACAATTCGAGTCCCTTGTAGGGTGGGCGCAGCCCACGCAGTCCGGTAGCTCAACGGAATGCGTGGGCTGCGCCCACCCTACAATGCCTTTGCGCCACCCCAATCCGCTCAACAGACGCAAGCGCAAGATGCATGCATTGCGCCAGCAACACAGGAGTCAACCATGGCTGTACCCAGCAACGAGGAAATGGAAGCCGAGCGCCGCAAGCTGCGCGAAGATGCACTGCGTTTCCATGAGTTCCCCACCCCCGGCAAGATCAGCGTCACCCCGACCAAGCAGGTCACCAACCAGCGCGACCTGTCGCTGGCCTACTCTCCCGGCGTGGCCTCGGCCTGCGAGGAAATCGTCGCCGATCCCGCCAACGCTTTCCGCTACACCGCCCGCGGCAACCTCGTGGCCGTCATCTCCAACGGCACCGCCGTGCTCGGCCTGGGCAACATCGGCCCGCTCGCTTCCAAGCCGGTCATGGAAGGCAAGGGCGTGCTGTTCAAGAAGTTCGCCGGCATCGACGTCTTCGACATCGAAGTCAACGAAACCGACCCCGACAAGCTGTGCGACATCATCGCCGCGCTCGAACCGACCTTCGGCGGCGTGAACCTCGAAGACATCAAGGCGCCGGAATGCTTCACCATCGAACGCAAGCTGCGCGAGCGCATGAAGATCCCGGTCTTCCATGACGATCAGCATGGCACCGCCATCATCGTCGCCGCTGCGCTGCTCAACGGCCTGAAGGTCGTCGGCAAGGATCTGCGTGAATGCAAGATGGTCGTCTCCGGCGCCGGCGCAGCCGCGCTGGCCTGCCTGGAGCTGATGCTGGATCTGGGCTTCCCGAAAGAAAACATCTGGGTTACCGACCTGGCCGGCGTGGTCTACACGGGCCGCAAGGAATTGATGGACCCGGACAAGGAACGCTTCGCGCAGGACACGCCGGCACGCACGCTGGCTGAAGTCATCGGCGGCGCCGACATCTTCCTCGGCCTGTCCGCCGGCGGCGTATTGAAGCAGGACATGCTCAGGCAAATGGCCCCACGCCCGCTGATCCTGGCGCTGGCCAACCCGACGCCCGAGATCCTGCCGGAAGAGGCGCGCGCCGTGCGCGACGACGTCGTGATCGCCACCGGCCGTTCGGACTATCCGAACCAGGTCAACAATGTGCTGTGCTTTCCGTACATCTTCCGCGGCGCGCTGGATTGCGGCGCGACCACGATCACGCGCGAGATGGAAATCGCTGCGGTGCATGCGATCGCCGGCCTGGCGCAGGAAGAGCAATCCGACATCGTGGCCACGACCTATGGCATCACCAACCTGTCCTTCGGCCCGGAATATCTGATTCCGAAGCCCTTTGATCCGCGCCTCATGGAGCGCATCGCGGTGGCGGTAGCCAAGGCTGCCGAAGCCGGTGGCGTGGCGTCGCGGCCGATCACGGACTGGCAGGCGTATGTCGATCGGCTGCAGCAATTCGTGTACCGCAGCGGCACCTTCATGAGGCCGGTGTTCGCGGTGGCGAAGAAGGCGCCGATGGACAAGAAGCGCATCGTGTATGCCGAGGGCGAGGAAGAGCGTGTCTTGCGCGCGGTGCAGGTAGTGGTGGACGAAGGCTTGGCGCGGCCGATCCTGGTGGGTCGTCCGGCGATTTTGGCGCAGCGCATCGAGCGTTTCGGCCTGCGCCTGAAGCCGGGCACGGACTTCGAAGTCATCAATCCGGAATACGACGCGCGTTATCGCGACTACTGGCAGACCTACTTCGGCATGACGGCGAGGAAAGGCATCAGCGAGCAGTACGCGAAGCTGGAGATGCGTCGCCGGCACACGCTGATTGGCTCGATGATGGTGCACAAGGGCGATGCCGACGGCATGATCTGCGGCACCTATGGCACGACCGATGTGCACCTGAAGTATGTGGACCAGGTGCTGGGCCGTCGTGAAGGCGTGAACGTCTATGCCACGATGACGGGCCTGATCCTGCAGGACCGCAACGTGGTGCTGGTCGACACGCATGTGAACGAGAATCCGAGCGCGGCGCAACTGGCCGAGATCACGATGCTGGCCGCGGAAGAGATGCGTCGCTTCGGGCTCGAGCCGCATGTAGCGCTGCTGTCGCATTCGAACTTCGGCACGTCCAACAACGAGTCGGCGCGGAAGATGCGCGACACGCTGGCGCTCCTGCGCGAGATGGCGCCGGACCTGGAAGTCGATGGCGAGATGCATGGCGACCTGGCGCTGAACTGCGCGCAGCTCAAGCGGGCCATGCCGAATGCTGCGCTGAAGACCGATGCGAATCTGCTGGTGTTCCCGAACATCGAGTCGGCCAATATCTCGTACAACCTGCTGAAGACGGCGGTTGGCGGCGGTATCGCGATCGGCCCGGTGCTGCTGGGTTGCGCGAAGGCGGTGCATATCCTGACGCCGTCGGCCACGGTGCGCCGCATCGTCAACATGACGTCGCTGTGCGTGGTGGACGCGGTGTATCAGCGTTGAGCGTGTAATTCGTAATGCATAGGGTGGGCGCAGCCCACGCGGTCTGCGGTTGAGTAACCGGGGCGCGTGGGCTGCGCCCACCCTACGATTCTGCTTGTCAATCTCCCGCCAGCTTCAATCCCGCAATCCCCGCGATGATGAAGCCCACGCTCACCAGCTTGCCGGCGTTCGCCGCCTCGCCGAACAGCACGATGCCAAGCACAACGGTGCCCACCGCGCCAATGCCCACCCAGATCGCATAGGACGTCCCCACCGGCAGCGAGCGCATCGCCACGCCGAGCAGCGCGACGCTGACCAGCATCGCGGCCACGGTGCCGACACTGGGCCAGAAACGGGTGAATCCTTCGGTGTATTTCAGGCCGATGGCCCAGCCGACCTCGCACAGGCCGGCAATGACGAGCACTATCCAGTTCATGATGGAAAAAGAAAAAGCGCGATGCGCGCACCATATTGGAGCGCGTTCTGCGCTGTGCCGCGTTGACCGCAACGAAGCCCCGACGCCGCCGTGGCCACCAAACGGAAAAACGCTCAGCTTCTGAGCCAGTATCCCGGCTCGGCAAAGGTCTGCTTGAGCATGTCAATGAAGAGACGCACGCGCGCCGGCAAATGCCTTTGCCGCGGGTACACCGCCATGATGTCGTAATCGGGCAGCGCGAATTCATCCAGCACCGTCACCAGCTTGCCTTCGGCAAGCTGCGACTGGATTTCCCAGGTCGAGCGCCAGGCCAGGCCCAGGCCTTCGCTGGCCCAGCTGTGCAGCAGTTCGCCGTCGTTGCAATCGAGATTGCCATGCACCCGCACCGCGACCTGCTTGCCCTCCTTCTGGAAGTACCAGCCGCGCTGCTGGCCGCCCTGCAGATTGAAGGCCAGGCAGTTGTGCTTGGCCAGATCATCAAGCGTGGTCGGCGTGCCATGCCGCTCGAGATACTCGGGCGTGGCGCAAACCACGCGGCGGTTGCTGGCGAGCTTGATCGCGACAAAATTCGGATCGATGCTGCCGCCGATGCGAATGCCGATGTCATAGCCTTCGCGCACCAGGTCCACCACCTGGTCGGTGAGATTGAATGAAATTCTGACTTCCGGATTGGCCTTGACGAAGCCGGGCGCATGCGGCGCAACATGCTTGCGGCCGAAGGCGGCCGGGGCCGAGACCACGAGGTGGCCGGTGGCGCGATACCTGCCTTCGGAAATCATTTGCTCGGCGCGTGCAAGGTCGCCGACGAGCCGCACGCATTGATCGAGATAGGCAGTGCCTTCCTCGGTCAGCGTCAGATGCCGCGTGGTCCGGTGCATCAGCTTCACGCCGAGCCGCTTTTCCAGCGCATCGATGCGCCGGCCCAGCATCGCCGGGGTGATGTCCATCGCCAGCGCCGCGCGCGCCAGCGAGCCCTTCTCGGCGACATCGATGAAGGTTTCAATTTGTTTGAGCTTGTCCATGAACGGGTGGTCTCCTCGCGAGCCTGTGCGCCGTGTCGGCGCCGCTGTGCATTCGTTGTTGACATTCTGCATGTTCGAAAGCGCAGGCGGTGCGGATTTTTCCATACCGTGAGTATCGAGTAAAGCGATGTTTTGTCGTCTTATCGCGGCCCGCCTTTGCCGATACCATGCACCTCATTCCATACCCACCATCTCGTATCACTCAAATCGGAGACAGCATCATGGCTAAGATGACCGCGGCGCAAGCTGCAGCGTATGTACTGGAGAAAGAAGGCATCACCCAGGCTTTCGGCGTGCCCGGCGCGGCGATCAACCCGTTCTATGCTGCAATGAAGAAGCAGGGTTCCATCAAGCATCACCTGGCGCGACACGTCGAAGGCGCTTCGCACATGGCCGAGGGCTACACCCGCGCCAACGCCGGCAATATCGGTGTGTGTATCGGCACTTCCGGCCCGGCCGGCACCGACATGATCACCGGTCTGTATTCCGCGCAAGCCGATTCGATACCTATTCTCTGCATTACCGGCCAGGCGCCGCGCGCCCGCCTGCACAAGGAAGATTTCCAGGCTGTTGATATCGAATCGATCGCCAAGCCGGTCACCAAGTGGGCCGTCACCGTGCGTGAACCGGCGCTGGTGCCGCGCGTTTTTCAGCAGGCTTTCCACATCATGCGTTCCGGCCGTCCGGGCCCTGTCCTGATCGATCTGCCGTTCGACGTGCAGGTCGCCGAGATCGAATTCGATCCGGACACCTATGAGCCGCTCGAAGCCTACAAGCCGAAGGCGACCCGCAAGCAGATCGAGAAAGCGCTGACCATGCTCAACGAAGCCGAGCGTCCGCTGATCACCGCCGGCGGCGGCATCATCAATGCGAATGCGCAGGACCTGCTGGTCGAGTTCGCCGAACTCACGGGGGTGCCGGTGATCCCGACGCTGATGGCCTGGGGCACGATTCCTGATGACCACCGCCTGATGGCCGGCATGGTGGGTCTGCAGACCAGCCATCGCTACGGCAATGCGACGATGCTCGAGTCCGACTTCGTGCTGGGCATCGGCAACCGCTGGGCCAACCGCCATACCGGTTCGGTCGAAGTCTTCACCAAGGGCCGCAAATTCGTGCACGTCGACATCGAGCCGACCCAGATCGGCCGCGTATTCGGCCCGGATTTCGGCATCGTGTCCGACGCCGGCGCCGCGCTGAAGCTGTTCATCGAAGTGGCGAAGGAATGGAAGGCCGCCGGCAAGCTCAAGGACCGCAACGCCTGGGTCGAGCAATGCCAGCAGCGCAAACGCACGATGCAGCGCAAGACCCACTTCGAACAGGCGCCCATCAAACCGCAGCGCGTGTATGAAGAGATGAACCGCGTTTTTGATCGCGACACCTGCTACGTCAGCACCATCGGCCTGTCGCAGATCGCCGCCGCGCAATTCCTGCACGTCTACAAGGCGCGCAACTGGATCAACTGCGGCCAGGCCGGTCCGCTGGGCTGGACCATTCCTGCAGCGCTGGGCGTGTGCGCCGCCGATCCGGCGCGCAAGGTCGTGGCGATCTCGGGCGACTATGACTTCCAGTTCATGATTGAGGAGCTCGCAGTCGGCGCGCAATTCAAGTTGCCATACATCCATGTGGTGGTGAACAATTCGTACCTCGGACTGATCCGCCAGGCGCAGCGCAATTTCGACATGGACTACTGCGTGCAGCTGTCCTTTGAAAACATCAATGCGCCGGAACTCAACGGCTATGGCGTGGACCATGTGGCCGTGGTCGAAGGCCTGGGCTGCAAGGCGCTGCGCGTGACCCAGCCGGACGACATCGCGCCGGCTTTCGTCAGGGCCAAGGAGCTGATGGATCAGTACAAGGTGCCGGTGGTGGTGGAGATCATCCTGGAGCGTGTGACCAACATCGCGATGGGAACCGAGATCAACAACGTCAATGAGTTCGAAGAGCTCGCCACCGAGCGTGCGCATGCGCCGACTTCCGCGGTGCTGCTGGACTGAGCAACAAGAGAAACCTAGAGACAACCATGACGAAACTTGCAGCAAACCTGACCATGCTCTTCACCGAGCATGGTTTTATGGACCGCTTCGAAGCCGCCGCCAAGGCCGGCTTCAAGGGCGTGGAGTTCCTGTTCCCATATGCCTTCGAAGCGCAGCAGATCGCAGAAAAGCTCGAGCAGTATGGATTGCAGCTGGTGCTGCACAACCTGCCCGCGGGCAATTGGGAAGCCGGCGAGCGCGGCATTGCCTGCCATCCGGACCGCATCAATGAATTCCGCGAAGGCGTGGACCGCGCGATCGCGTATGCGACCGCATTGAAGGTCAAGCAGGTCAACTGCCTGGTCGGCATCGCGCCGACCGGCGTGGCGCGCGACACCGCGCAACTCACCCTGGTGGAAAACCTGCGCTTTGCGGCGGACAAGCTCAAGGCCGTGGGCATCCGCCTGCTGATCGAGCCGATCAATACCTTCGACATCCCGGGCTTCTTCGTCTCGCGCACCGCGCAGGGCGCGGACATCATCCGCCAGACCGGCTCGGACAATGTCTTCCTGCAATACGACATCTATCACATGCAGCGCATGGAAGGCGAACTGCTCAACACCATCAAGGCGAACCTGCCGCTGATTGCGCATGTGCAGCTGGCCGACAACCCGGGCCGCTTCGAGCCGGGCACCGGCGAGATCAATTACCGCAATGTGCTGTCGCAGCTCGATGCGATGGGCTATGACGGCTGGGTCGGCTGCGAATACAAGCCGAAGACCAATACCGTCGACGGCCTGGGCTGGATCGCGGCGCACGGGCTGGCTTGAGCCGGCGCATCAACGAACATCATTGAAGGAGAGTTACGTGGCAAATATCGGTTTCATCGGACTGGGCATCATGGGCGCGCCCATGGCATTGAATCTGCAGAACGGCGGACACAAGCTGTACCTGCATGACCGCAGGAATCCGCCGGGCGACCTGATCGAGGGCGGCGCCACCGTCTGCACCTCGGGCGCGGAAGTGGCCAAGCGCGCCGATATCATCATCGTGATGGTGCCGGACACGCCGCATGTGGAGGCGGTGCTGTTCGACAAGGGCGGCGTCGCTGAAGGCCTGTCGCCGGGCAAGATCGTCGTCGACATGAGCTCGATCTCGCCGATCGAGACCAAGCGCTTCGCCGACAAGATCAAGTCGCAGGGCGCGGAATACCTCGATGCGCCGGTATCCGGCGGTGAAGTCGGCGCGAAGGCCGCTTCGCTCACCATCATGGTCGGCGGCTCGCAGGAAGCCTTTGACAAGGTGCTGCCGCTGTTCCAGTTGATGGGCAAGAACATCACCCTGGTCGGCGGCAATGGCGACGGCCAGACCACCAAGGTCGCGAACCAGATCATCGTCGCGCTCAACATCCAGGCCGTGGCCGAAGCGCTGCTGTTTGCATCGAAAGCCGGCGCCGATCCGGCCAAGGTACGCCAGGCGCTGATGGGCGGCTTCGCTTCCTCGCGCATCCTGGAAGTGCACGGCGAGCGCATGGTCAAGCGCACCTTCAACCCGGGCTTCCGCATCGAGCTGCACCAGAAGGATTTGAACCTGGCGCTGCAGGGCGCCAAGACGCTGGGTGTGTCGCTGCCCAACACCGCGGCCGCGCAGGAGTTGATGAATTCCTGCGCCGCGCACGGCATGAGCGGGCTGGACCATTCGGCGCTGTGCCGCGCGATCGAGATGATGTCGAACCACGAGATCGCCAAGGGTTAGAGCGTATTCGGCCTGCCTAGCCTCACGATGCCGGCCGGATTGCCGCCGGCACTGCGTTGCGCCTCCTCGCCGTACTTCCGGTACGGCTCGTCGCCGCGCCTTGTTCCGACGGCAATCCGCCTCGGCCTCGTTGAGTCCAGTCAGGCCGAACACGCTCTAGAGCCCTCGTGTAGACTCGACATCCCGCAGCAAGACGCCGGGCCGCGCAGTGGATCTGCCGGCCCGGCATCGTTTCCGACATTCCATAGGTAATCCCATGAGCCTCGATCCCCGCCGTTTCCTCCTTGACCTGTATCAGGCCGCGCTTGGCGCCGTCAGCGCGGAAAAATGCCTGCCCGCCTTCCTGCCCGCGCCGCCAAAGGGCCGCACGCTGGTGATCGGCGCCGGCAAGGGCGCGGCGGCCATGGCCAAGGCGGTGGAGGATCACTGGCCCGGCGAATTGTCGGGTCTGGTGGTGACGCGTTATCACCATGGCGCGGATTGCAAGCGCATCGAGGTCGTCGAAGCTTCACACCCGGTGCCCGACGCCGCCGGCCAGCGCGCTGCACAGCGCATGCTGGACATGGTGCAGGGCATGACTGAAGACGACCTGGTGCTGTGCCTGATTTCCGGAGGCGGCTCGGCGCTTCTGGCTGCGCCTGCCGAAGGCGTGAGCCTTTCCGAGAAGCAGGCGATCAACAAGGCGCTGCTGAAAAGCGGCGCCAACATCGGCGAAATGAATTGCGTGCGCAAGCACCTGTCGGCGATCAAGGGCGGCCGCCTGGCGCTGGCCTGCGCGCCGGCGCGCGTGGTGACGCTGCTGATCTCGGACGTGCCGGGCGACGATCCAGGCGTGATCGCCAGCGGCCCGACGCTGCCGGATCCGACGACCTGCGCCGATGCGCTGGCAGTGCTGAAGAAATACGCGATTGAGGTGCCGCCGCATGTGCGCGCCTTGCTCGAGTCCGGCGCGGTAGAGACGCCCAAGCCCGGCGACGAGCGTTTCGCGCGCAACAGCCACCATGTGATGGCGACCGCGCAGATGGCACTGGAAGCCGCCGCTGAAGCAGCCAGAAAGGCCGGCATCACACCCTACATCCTGTCCGATGATATGGAAGGCGAAGCCCGCGACATCGGCATGGCGCATGCGGCGCTGGCGCGCCAGGTCGCGCGACGCGGCCAGCCTTTCGCCAAGCCCTGCGTGATTCTGTCCGGCGGCGAGACCACGGTGACCGTGCGCGGCAATGGCCGGGGAGGGCGCAATGCCGAGTTCCTGCTGAGTCTGGCGATTGCCCTGAACGGCGAGCCCGGCGTGCATGCGATCGCCTGCGACACCGATGGCATCGATGGCTCCGAAGACAATGCCGGCGCCTTGCTTGCGCCGGATTCGGTCGAACGCGCCGCCCAACAGGGCATGCGGGCGAAGTCCATGCTGGAAAACAATGACGGCTATGGCTTCTTCTCGGCGCTCGGCGACCTGGTGGTGAGCGGGCCGACGCGCACCAATGTCAATGACTTCCGGGCGGTGCTGGTGCTCTGAGTCATCTTCCCGCCAACGGCAAAGCCCACGCACTGGCGACAGGCGTGGGCTTTGTCTTGTCCCGCGTCGCCAGATTGCCGGGGACTCCAGTAACAAGGTGGCTACGGCGAATGCAGCCAGTATGCCGGCAGCGCCACCAGTTCCCGTGCAATCGAGTAGACATCTCGTGCCTCGGCATAGCGCGCATGCGCGCTGTGAACCCCGGTAATACCTTCACGCCGCAGCGCGTACCGGCTGCGGCTGATATGGAAGTATTGGGTAATGACGAGCGCGCTCCTATAGCCATGGCTGCGCATGATTGCTGCTGCATTACGCGCGGTGTCCGCTGCGGTATCGCCATGTTCATCGAGGATGAGCGAGGCGCGCGGCACCTTGCCGTGCATAGAAAGATAGTCAGCCATCCGCGCGGCTTCACTGAAGCCTTCCGTTCCGAAGCCTCCGCTGACGATGATGTGCCGGAACATGCCTCGCTGATACAGCTCAGCCGCGCGATCAAGCCGCGCGCGCAGGCGCGCCGAGGATTGGCCATCCGGCAGGACCTTCGAGCCGAGAACGATGCCGATATCACTGACCCCGATGTCATCGCGCATACCGTCGGCAAGAATTGCCGCAACGCTGCCGAGCAGCAGTACGCAGGAAAGAATGGTTGTCAGCGAGATGATTCTGGTGGCTGCATACATGGCAGATATGGGAGGTCGCATAGCGTCGAAGCCTTTGGAGATGGCTTGCTCCTGATGAATCGAATGAGTGGGATGGGCGCCGATCCCAGCAGATAACAGCGGCCGGCGCGTGAGTGCCAGCGCATCCACGGCTGTTCCATAAGAACCGGCGTACCGGCTACGCGATGCAGCGCTTCGGCGGCTAGGCGGCATCTTTGTCCTGCATGCATGGAACCATTGATTCGATTATCGATACAAAGCGCGGTTCAGCACATTTGGTTATCGAACAATGTATCCACGTATCCCGGGAGCGCTCAGCCCCTTTTCCCCAGTACCGCCGTCACAGCCGCGCCGCGATGTGTCGGGCCGTAACACCATTCCTCCCCTCCATGACCAGAATGGCCGCACCAACGGCAGCGTTACAAGCGCGATTACGCACGTCTTCCCTGGCAATGACAAAAGCAGGCGAACGCCCGGCAGATCAGCGTCTTCAGCGAAGCGTCCAAGCGTGCGTGAAAAGCCGGCGCCGGCCATCACGATCCTGTCGACGGGAATCAACCCGACCCTGTACCAGGAGGTCAAGCAATCCGTGAAGGGTAGTGGCATCTGTGTCGACTATGTGGCGCCAAGTCCGCATGCGGGCATCCTGAAGCGCATCGACAAGATCCACGCGTACAAGCGCATGGCACCGATCGTGATACTCGATGGACACGGCCGCATGCACAATGCACGGCACATGATGGAAGAAGAGCGGGGCAAAGATCCCGAGACGGGTGATGACCTCGTCACGGAAATTCCAACGGAGGATATCTTGCACCGGATTCGCTATGGCGCTCAGCCTGCCGGCCAGCCGCAATGGCATGGCCTGGTGATTGTGCAAACCTGCGAAGCCAGCGGACTGCAAGACGTTTTCAAGCGGATCGGAATCCCGGTGCTTTGGTACGGCGAGGGCGACGCACTCGAAGAAGTGATCTCCAATCGCGCCACGCAGGAAGTCATCGAACGCTATGGCCAATCCCTGCTATTCCGCGGTGGTTTCTCTCCATATCCGGAGACCGTCTTCAAATGGGCCAGCCGGGTTAGTGGAGACAGGGTTGAACTGGTGCGCTGCGGCAGGGAGAGCCTGGTCAGCCGCACCGTCATGCCCGAAGACCTTGGAGAAGATGCGAGCAGCGAAAAGATTGCCCATGCCTTCGGGCTGCGCATCCAGATGGGCAGTCGCGAGGAGGTGGGCCGTTTCCTGGACAGATGGCCGGACTTGCTGGGCCAGAATCTGCTCTTGGAAGACGATGCGATTTCCCTCGCTTGTGAGCGACGCGATGACCAGGCCATGCTGCATTTCCTGGTTCAGCGAGGCGCGCTGGAGGCAGTCGGTCTGAGCCGGTTCGTTTCCTACCTGCTGGATGAGCCGCTCGCACGGCCGCATATCACCAACGCGCTTCACGTAGAGCTCGTCGCCCGGGTATATGCCGTTGCCGGCGCGAACCCGGCGCCTTCGCAAGCACGTATTGCGGAAGCCGTTCTGGATACGGCGCCGGACATGCTGCTGGAACTGATGTATTCGATCGCTCCGGCTGCGCAGCTCGAATGCCATGCCATCTGGCGCGGCATGCGCGGATTCGCTACCTCATCTCCGGCCGGCGTCTATGAAGGACTCTTCACATGGATGGCCCAAGCCTGTGCGAAGGACATTGGTGCCGACGTCACGGAGATGGAGCGCTGGCTGGGCTTGTCCTGTAGGCAAATCGACCAGCTGAAGCTGAGCAGGACTGTGTCGTCCGACGCGCTGGAGCGCACGATTGCCAGCGCGCTTCTCCACGGCAGTGACGCGCTGGCCTGGCTGCTGTCCAGCCCCATTCGCGCCATGAACGATCTGACAAGCCGGTACACGCCACGACAATGGAAGGAATGCCGTGAGCACGCGGACTGGGTTCTTCGCGGATTCTGCGCGCCTCATGGATGGCCCGCCGCGGTATGCAATCCACAAGCCGAACAAGGCGGCACGCTTCGGGGACTGCCGGATCAAGGCCACGATATGCGTCATTGATATCGAGTATCACGACTCACGATTGGTAAAGACGGCGGCTCGCCCCTACCATACGTTCATCAAATCATCGCAATCTTCAGGAGCCGTTCATGAACACCGCCGTCGCCACCACTTCCTACACCTCGATCTACACCATTTCGCCGAAAGCACGTCCGACCTTTGCCGCGCTGATCGCCAAGCTGTTCATGGCTGACTTCCGCGCTTCCATCGTCAGCGACAACGAAGGCGCGCCTTATCACTACGGCATGTAATCGCGAGCCTTGGCCATCGCCGAGGCTTTGCTGAAAGCGCTTTCGCAGCGCACAGGCAAGCAATCACAATGCGCGGCTCGACCGCGCATTTTATTTTTTGCAAGGCCCCGGGCAGGCATGCGACGCTGATATCGGGTATCACCATTTACGATTGGAAACTCCGGCGATGCGCCCATACCATACGAGCATCGGATTCATCAATCTCATCTGGAGCTTTACCATGACCACCGCTAACGCCGCTGTCGCCGCAGTCGCAACCACTGCCTTTTATGCATCGATCTCCGCCGTCGCCCACAAGGCGGTTCCCTACCTGGCTGCCGTGGCCGAAAAGCTGTTCATGGTCTCGCTGCGCGAAGCCGTGCCCGGCGACAATGCCGCTGCTCGCTACAACTATGGCCTGTAATGCCATCACGGCAATGACTCAGGCTGCAATGCCATGAGACAGTCTTCCGAAATGCGCGGCCTGGCCGCGCATTTTCCTTTTGCGGGCCGCATCGAGGCGATCTTCCTGCGGCCAGCGCGGCGCGCGGCGGTCGAGTCGGTGCAAAGCGTCGAAGCAGTGCCCGGCCGCGGCCTGCTCGGCGACCGGTTTGCCGAGCGCATGCGCGAGAACGAATCGCAGCGCAAGCGCGAAATTTCCTTGATACAGGCCGAACATCTGCCGGTCATCGCCGCCTTGTGCGGCCGTGAACGCATCGCGCCGGAGCAATTGCGGCGCAACCTGCTGGTATCGGGAATCAACCTGCTTGCGATGCGCTCGCTGTTTGCCGATACGCCGCTGATCTGGCGCATCGGTGACGAGGTGCGCATACAGATCACCGGCCCTTGCGACCCGTGCTCACGCATGGAAGAAGAGCTCGGTCCCGGCGGCTATAACGCCATGCGCGGCCATGGCGGCATGACCGCGCGGCTGCTGCAGGGCGGCGTCATCCGGGTTGGCGATGGGGTGGTGCTGGACGCGAGCGACATCCGCTGACGTCACGCTTCACGAGCGCGTGCCCACGATCACGCTTGACGCCTTGAACAAGGCCAGCGCCGGCGTGCCGACGGCCAGTCCCAATGCCTGCAGGCTCTCCATCGTGACGATGGCGGCGATGCTGCCGCCGCCGATATCCAGGTCCACTTCGGCATTCACTGCGCCCGGCCTGACGGCGCTGACGGTGCCGCGCAACTGATTGCGCGAGGACAGCTTCACATCGCCGACATCGGTGGCGATCAGCACCGACGATGCCTTGATCAACGCGAATGCCGGCTTGCCCACCGCGAGGCCGAGTGACTGCGTGCTGGTACGGGTGATGGTGGCGACGATGCGCACGCCAGGGCCGACTTCGATTTCCACTTCATCATTCACCGCTCCGGGCGTCAACACGGTAACGATGCCTGCAAGCTGGTTGCGTGCGCTGGTCTTCATGGCAAATTTCTCCTAGTGGCTGGAAGGGGAGGGGCGGCATGACGCCGGAAAGCGCAATCATAGGCCGGCCTTGGTGCACCCGCGCTGCGCAAGGGCAAAAGCCTGAAGCGCGCTTTGCTGTCCGGCCATGGCGAAACGGGTAACATGGAGCCCGGCCATTTCCCCCATCACTTTCCCGCATCATCGATGAATCCATCCGCATCCTCCGACGCGTCTGCGTGCGTCGCCAGACTGTTGAACCGTTATTCCATGGGCATCAAGCACCTGGTCGAACCGGGGCCGAGCGAAGTGCAGCTGCGCACCATCATCGAAGCGGCGTTGCGCGCGCCGGACCATGGCGAACTCGTGCCCTTCCGCTTTTGCGTCATCGGCGGCGCAGCGCGCGCGCGGCTGGCGGACCTGTTTGAAGCCTCCGCGGTCCGGCGCGGCAAGAGCGCGGAAAGCTGCGCGCTGGAACGCGAGCGGGCGCTGCGCGCGCCGCTGCTGATCGCCATCATTGCCCGCATCGACCTGTATCACCCGATGGTGCCGGCGCACGAGCAATGGGCCTGCGTGGGCGGCGCGGTGACCAACATCCTCAATGCGATCCACATGCTGGGCTTCGCCGGCAAGATGCTCTCCGGCGAGAAGGTGCGCGATGCAGAGATCGTCGGCGCCTTCTGCCAGCCCGGCGAGACCCTGACCGGGTGGATCTCGGTGGGAACCGCGGCCAAGCAGCCGGGCGAGCGCCGCGCCAAGCCGGTGGACGACGTGCTGTCCTTCTTCTGATTCGCGGAGCCGCATGCCATGAGACTACGGATACGCCCGCGCTTCTTCGTCGAACGGGACGGGCGCGATGCCTACGCGCTGGAGCGGCCGCTGGCGCTGCTGCGCGCGATCGAGCAGTGCGGCAACCTGCGCGCGGCCTGCGCCGAGATACCGATGTCCTACCGCAGCGCCTGGGATCTGCTGACCGAGGTGGAAGCCATACTCGGCGGCGCGGTCGTGGAAATGACCCGTGGCAAGGGCTCGGTATTGACCGAGTTGGGCAAGCGCCTGATCTGGGCCGAGCGGCTCACGCATGCGCGCTTCGATCCGCTGCTCGATTCGATGGCCATGGAGATCGATTCCGAGATCCAGAACGCGGTGCACAAGGCGCGCAGCCCGCTGAAGATCTATGCCAGCCACGGCTTCGCGGTGGCGGCGATGAATGCGCATTTCGAGCAGGTCGGCGCGCCCGTCGAGCTGAGTTATCGCGGCAGCGTCGAAGCGCTGCGCGCGCTGGCGCGCGGCGCCTGCGACATCGCCGGCTTTCATGTGCCTATCGGCGAGCTGGAAGCGCCCGCGCTGGAACAGTTCCGCGAACTGTTCAACGCATCGCAGGTGATCATCAGCGTCGCCACGCGGCGGCAAGGTCTGATGGTCGCGCACGGCAATCCGAAGAACCTGTGGACAGTGCGCGATCTGCTGCGGCCCGACATCGTGATCGTGAATCGCCAGCAGGGCTCGGGCACGCGGGTGATTCTCGATCTGCTGGTCAGGCGCGAAGGCGCGAGCGCGCAGGACATCGCCGGCTATGAAAGCGTGGAGCTGACGCATGCGGCGGTGGCCGCGTATGTCGCCAGCGGCAAGGCCGATGCCGGCCTCGGCGTGGAGACCGCGGCGCGCCAGTTCGACCTGGATTTCGTGCCGCTCTTGTCCGAGCGCTATTTCTTCGTGTGCGAGCGCGCCACGCTTGCCGATGCGCGCTTCCAGGATGTGCTGGCTTTCCTGAAGACGATGCAGTTCCGCGCGCAGATCAGCAAGCTGCCGGGCTATGACGCCGGCTCGACCGGCACGGTGATGGAGCTGGCGCAGGCGTTTCCGGAACTGGGCATGCAAGGCGCATGAGCGCAGCCATGCTTGCTGCTTGCCGCTTGCCCGATCAGGCCTCGCCTCGCATCGTTTCAGGTTCGCCCGGATCTCAGCGAAGATCCACGATCATTTCCGGCCTGGCCGCGCGAAGTTCTTCGCAGGCAGCTTTGATGCCTTTATCGTCGTGAGGGAAGCGAAGTATCAACATGACCAGGCCAGGATGATCCTTCAGTCCGCGTATCGTCGCGGCCCAAACCTTCGCATCGAACTCGTCATCACTGGCCAAGAGCTTGAGATCAAAATAATGAAGCGACTTGTTATGCGCAAGTCCGCGCAGCAGTTCTGAAGCGTCGAGCATATCCCGGGTCGTCACGCTGAGTTCGCGCAGGCTATCCGTTGCGGCGAGCGCATCGGCAAAACCTCCCAGATTCTCGGGGCGCAAATCGCAGTCAACGCTCAGTTTTGTTCTCAGCAGCTGTGCCAGCGGCGGCTGCACGGCATAGAGGCTGATGTCCTGCAACTGTGGATGAGCTTTCATGAATGCGGCCCAATCCATGCCGCCCTTTTCAAACTCCCCATCGGTCGAGCGCAGCAAAAGCCTTTCCAGATTCGGCCAGCTGGCCTCATGGCCTTTGAGCGCCAGGGCGGCATCGAGGTCCTCGGATGCGAATTCCAAGTGCATGTGTTGCAGGCTGCTCAGCTTCGCAAGCATCGGCATCAGAGGTTCGATCTGATCCAGTTTCAGGTCCACCGAGAGCGGCAATAGCGCAGGGCTGGAAAGCATATCGCCCAGAGTTTTCAGAGATTCGTCGGAAATCTCTTCGTCGCCATTCTTGTGATATTTGAAGGCCAGTGGCAGCGGACTTGCTTCGGGTCTGCTTTTGAGACGATGCAATAGCCGGATCGCAGTACGCTTCAATTCCTCATTCTGATGGTCGCCGAGCTCGAGCCGCATCGATTTGATAAATGGCGATGCCGCAAGGCCATCGAGGAACGGACCCAAGAGCAGGTCGTGGATGCGCTTATCCTTATCGCACAGATCAATCGCGACATGGCCGAATTCCTTTGCGCATTGCTGCCCCAGTGCATGAGCGGTTTTCCTCGTCTCCTCGTCAAGAGCCTCGATGTGCGCCTTTGCGCTTCCATCGTCCAGTGCGACGGAGTTCAAACGCTTGCGGTGAAGGTCCCAGGCGGCCCCCAGTTTGTGGCGAGTAAAGCACCATGCGTCGTCCCACAGTTCGGTATCGAATTTCGAAAAGTTGGTCAGCGCCTTGTGCGCCGGTCCGTTCTGGTTTTCCGTTTCCCGAGCGGCATCGAAAGTGTTTATTGCAGGAGTTGCGGGGCTATCGGTGCTTGTCGGCGCAAGTATGCGGGGTGCCGCTGTATTGCTTGGCGGCGCGGCCGGATTGATCACTGTGGTCAGGATGGCGGCCTCTGGCGTCGGTGCAGCGTTGACTTGAGGAAGATGGGAAGGAAGCGGCGACACGGGAAATACAGGAGTGCCGTTATGGACGTCGCCCTCATTCAGCCCTGGTTTGCCAACGATAATGTCCATTCAAAAAACTCCTTGTTTGATCGGTTCGTCGAGAAAAGCAAGCGTTCAAGCCATGCTTGCGGCCGACGTAGGTGACCGTTCGATGTAGCCAGTTCCCTGCCTCGATAACGACGTGAGGGACAGCGCGGTACGTCGCATCGAACTCTCGCTATATGCATATCTCTGCATATATAAATCCCCGAAATCTCTGCTCCTGTCGGTAAACCTTCTCATATTGCGATGTACTGTCTTCTGCGCCTACCATCGCCTCACTTGAACGGCATCCTGTGCATATAGGAATCACTTTGCATATATGCCGCTGCCGTGCTCACCACAAGCAACGAGGAGACGATCATGTCCACAGCCATCGCCGAAGCCGCATCGAATGCGGCCGTACGGCAAATCATCGAGGCCAGGCGCGCCATGTCCGGCGCACTCCTGCCCATCCTGCACGACATCCAGCATGCGCTCGGCCATATCCCGGCTGATGCGGTGCCGATGGTTGCCGAGGCGCTGAATCTGTCGCGCGCCGAGGTGCATGGCGTGATCAGCTACTACCACCATTTTCGCGAGCAGCCGGCTGGCCGGCATGTGGTGCAGATCTGCCGCGCCGAAGCCTGCCAGGCGCGCGGCGCGGACGCGCTGGTGGCGCATGCGAAGTCCGCATTGGACTGCGACTTCCATCACACCAGTGCCGATGGCGCGGTCACGCTGGAGCCGGTGTATTGCCTCGGGCATTGCGCGGTTGGCCCGAACATCGCGATCGACGATGCGCTCTTTGCGCGCGTGTCGCCACAGCGCTTCGACATGCTCGTCGCGGGCAAGCGGGGTGAGCAATGAGCATCAAGGTCTACGTTCCGCGCGACTCCACCGCGCTGGCGCTGGGCGCCGACGAAGTGGCCTCCGCGATCACGGCCGGCGCCATGGCGCGCGGTATCGAAATCGAACTCGTGCGCAACGGCTCGCGCGGCCTGTTCTGGCTGGAGCCGATGGTGGAAGTGGCCACGCCGCAAGGCCGCGTCGCCTTTGGCCCCGTCGCCATTGAAGACGTGCCGGCTCTGTTTGCAGCCGACTTCCTGTGGGGCGGCGAACATGCGTTGGGGCTTGGCCTGACAGAAGAGATCCCGTATCTGAAGCGACAGGAACGGGTCACCTTCGCCCGCGTCGGCATTACCGACCCCGTGTCTCTCGACGACTACCTCGCGCATGACGGCTATGCGGGCCTCTCCCGCGCGCTGGACATGGCAAGCGAAGCCATCGTGCAGGAAGTGCTGGACTCGGGCCTGCGCGGCCGCGGCGGCGCCGCCTTCCCGACGGGCATCAAGTGGAAGACGGTGATGCACGCGCAGGCCGCGCAGAAATACGTTGTCTGCAATGCAGACGAAGGCGACTCGGGCACCTTCTCCGATCGCATGGTGATGGAAGACGATCCGTTCATGCTGATCGAAGGCATGACCATCGCCGGCCTCGCGGTCGGTGCAACGCAAGGCTACATCTACGTGCGTTCCGAGTATCCGCATGCGGTAGCCGCATTGAACGAAGCGATTCGCCATGCACGTGAAGCCGGTTATCTCGGCAACGACATCCGCGGATCAGGACGCGCCTTCGAACTCGAAGTGCGCATGGGCGCCGGCTCCTATGTATGCGGTGAAGAGACGGCGCTGCTGGAAAGCCTGGAAGGCAAGCGCGGCATCGTGCGCGCCAAGCCGCCGCTGCCGGCGCTGCAGGGCCTGTTCGGCAAGCCGACCGTGATCAACAACGTAATCTCGCTGGCCGCGGTGCCGCTGATCATGAGCAAGGGCGCAGCTTACTACCGCGACCTCGGCATGGGCCGTTCGCGCGGCACGCTGCCGCTGCAGCTGGCCGGCAACTTGAAGCATGGCGGCCTGGTGGAAAAGGCGTTCGGTATCAGCCTGCGCGAACTGCTGTACGACTTCGGCGGCGGCAGCGCCTCGGGACGGCCGCTGCGCGCGGTGCAGGTCGGCGGGCCGCTTGGCGCGTATCTGCCCGAATCGCAGTTCGACACGCCCATCGATTACGAAGCCTTTGCTGCGATCGGCGGCACCGTCGGCCATGGCGGCATCGTCGCGTTTGATGACAGCGTCGACATGGCCAGGCAGGCGCGCTATGCGATGGAATTCTGCGCGGCCGAATCCTGTGGCAAATGCACGCCGTGCCGCATCGGCTCGACCCGTGGCGTCGAAGTGATGGACAAGATCATCAAGGGGGAAAGCCGGCCGCAGCAGGTGCATCTGCTGCGCGACCTGTGCGACCTGATGCTCAATGGCTCGCTGTGCGCCATGGGCGGGATGACACCTTATCCGGTGCTGTCGGCGCTGAATCACTTCCCGCAGGACTTTGGCGTCGACAGCGGCGCGCTCAACTGATCAGCCCGCAGCAGGGCAAAGGAATGACGATGAATGCAATCGACTTGAAACGGCCCGATCTCGGCACGCCGGAGAAGGAATCGGAAATCATGGTGACGCTGGAGATCGACGGCGTCGAGATCAGCGTGCCGCAGGGCACCTCGGTGATGCGCGCCGCAGCCATGGCTGGCACTTCGATACCGAAACTGTGCGCCACCGAAAGCCTGGAAGCCTTCGGCTCGTGCCGGCTGTGCCTGGTTGAAATCGAAGGCCGGCGCGGTTATCCGGCATCGTGCACCACGCCGGTGGAAGCCGGCATGCGCGTGCGCACGCAGAGTCCGAAGCTGCAGGACATCCGCAAGGGCATGATGGAGCTGTATATCTCCGACCATCCGCTCGACTGCCTGACCTGTCCAACCAATGGCAACTGCGAGCTGCAGGACATGGCCGGCGTGGTGGGTCTGCGCGAAGTACGTTACGGCTATGAAGGCGAAAACCATCTGAAGCTGAAGAAGGATGATTCGAATCCCTACTTCACCTACGACCCGTCCAAGTGCATCGTCTGCAACCGCTGCGTGCGCGCCTGTGAAGAGACGCAAGGCACCTTCGCGTTGACCATCGATGGCCGCGGCTTTGCCTCGCGCGTGACAGCCGGCCAGAAGGACAGCTTCCTCGCATCGGATTGCGTGTCCTGCGGCGCCTGCGTCACCGCCTGCCCGACCGCCACGCTTACCGAGAAGACCGTGATCATGATGGGCCAGGCCGAGCACAGCAAGGTCACCACCTGTGCCTATTGCGGCGTGGGCTGCTCCTTCATCGCCGAGATGAAGGGCAATGAAGTCGTGCGCATGGTGCCGAACCCGGATGGCCGCGCCAACCAGGGCCATGCCTGCGTCAAGGGCCGCTTCGCCTGGGGGTATGCGACGCACCAGGACCGTATGCTGAAGCCGATGATCCGCAGCAGGATCACCGACCCGTGGCGCGAAGTGTCGTGGGAAGAAGCGATCAGTTACGCCGCTTCCGAATTCCGCCGCATCCAGGCCAAGTACGGCCGCGCCTCGGTTGGCGGCATCACCTCGTCGCGCTGCACGAATGAAGAAACCTACCTGGTACAGAAGCTGGTGCGCGCCGCCTTCGGCAACAACAATGTCGACACCTGCGCGCGCGTGTGCCATTCGCCGACCGGCTACGGCCTGAAGCAGACGCTGGGCGAATCGGCCGGCACGCAGACCTTCGATTCGGTGCGCAAGTCGGATGTGATCATGGTCATCGGCGCGAACCCGGCGTCGGGCCACCCGGTGTTTGCTTCGCAACTGAAGCGCCGCGTGCGCGAAGGCGCAAAGCTGATCGTGATCGACCCGCGCACCACCGAGATGGTGAAGTCGCCGCATGTCGAAGCCTCGTATCACCTGAAGCTGATGC
The DNA here is from genome assembly GCF_016632335.1 of Noviherbaspirillum pedocola. Classification (GTDB taxonomy): domain Bacteria; phylum Pseudomonadota; class Gammaproteobacteria; order Burkholderiales; family Burkholderiaceae_D; genus Noviherbaspirillum_A; species Noviherbaspirillum_A pedocola. The sequence goes on along the minus strand of NZ_JAEPBG010000001.1, from coordinate 1,080,538 downwards.
CGGGCACCAACGTCGCCATCGTCAATGCGCTGGCGCATGTGATCATCACGGAAGGGCTGCACCAGCCCGCGTTCATCAATGAGCGCTGCGATGTCGAGTCCTTCGATGAATGGGCCGAGTTCGTATCGCTGCCGGAGAACTCGCCGGAAGCGGTGGCCGAGATCACCGGCGTGCCGGCCGAGGACATTCGCGGCGCGGCACGACTGTATGCGACCGGCGGCAACGGCTCGATCTATTACGGCCTGGGCGTGACCGAGCATGCGCAGGGTTCGACCATGGTGATCGGCATCGCCAATCTCGCCATGGCCACCGGCAACATAGGCCGCGAAGGCGTGGGCGTGAATCCGCTGCGCGGTCAGAACAATGTGCAGGGCTCGTGCGACATGGGGTCGTTCCCGCATGAGTTGCCGGGCTACCGCCATGTGTCCGACACCACGGTGCGCTCGCAATTCGAAGCAATCTGGAATTGCACGCTGGATGCCGAGCCGGGCCTGCGCATTCCCAACATGTTCGACGCCGCGCTGGAAGGCAGCTTCATGGGCCTGTACTGCGAGGGCGAGGACATTGTGCAATCCGATCCGAACACCCAGCATGTGACCGCGGCGCTGGCGGCGATGGAGTGCATCGTGGTGCAGGACCTGTTCCTGAACGAGACCGCGAAGTATGCGCACGTGTTCCTGCCGGGTTCGTCCTTCCTGGAAAAGGATGGCACCTTCACCAATGCCGAGCGCCGCATCTCGCGCGTGCGCAAGGTGATGCCGCCCAAGGCCGGCAAGTCGGATTGGGAAGTGACGATGATGCTGGCCAATGCGCTCGGCTATCCGATGCATTACCGGCATCCGCGCGAAATCATGGACGAGATCGCTGCGCTGACGCCGACCTTCACCGGTGTTTCCTACAAGCGCATCGACGAGCTCGGCGGCAGCATCCAGTGGCCGTGCAACGATGCCGCGCCCGAGGGCACACCGACGATGCACGTCGAAGCCTTCGTACGCGGCCGTGGCCGCTTCATCAACACCAAGTTCTTCGGCAGCGGCGAGAAGGTCACGCGCAAGTTCCCGCTGGTGCTGACCACCGGCCGCATCCTGTCGCAGTACAACGTCGGCGCGCAGACCCGCCGCACGCACAACAATGTGTGGCACAGCGAAGACCGGCTCGAAATCCATCCGCACGATGCCGGGGAACGCGGCATTGCCGAGGGCGACTGGGTCGGCATCGCCTCGCGCGCCGGGCAGACCGTGCTGCGCGCCACTGTCACCGAGCGCGTGCAGCCGGGCGTGGTCTACACCACCTTCCATTTCCCGGAGTCGGGTGCGAACGTGATCACCACGAACTCGTCGGACTGGGCCACCAACTGCCCGGAATACAAGGTCACCGCAGTGCAGGTCACGCGGGTGAGCCAGCCTTCGGCATGGCAGCGTTCCTACAACCGCTTCAATACCGAGCAACTGAAGCTGGCTGGTGAAGAGCGCATCGCGCTCGATGCGAAATAGGGGGATGGCAATGGCAATACGCCTCGTTGAAAACGACAGCGCTTTGGTGCGCATTGCGGTGGAACGCTGGACCGCGCAGGGCTGCATGCCCTGTGTGGATGCCGTGGCCGAGGAAGCGCCGGTCGCGCTGGAATACAACGGCATCTCGCATGCGGTAATGCTGGCAACGCCGGCGGACCTGGAAGACTTCGCGCTCGGCTTTTCGCTGTCCGAAGGCATTCTGCAGAACCCCTCGGAACTGTATGACTGTGAAATCGTGGAAAGCTGCGATGGCTGGCGGGTGGCGATGACGATTGCCAGCGAACGCTTCCATGGCCTGAAGGAGCGGCGGCGCAATTTGACTGGCCGCACCGGCTGCGGCCTGTGCGGCGCCGAGACGCTGGCGCAGGCGATACGCCGGCCGGCGCCGACGCGCGGGCATGTCGTGTTCTCGTCCGAGAGCCTGCATGCCGGCATGCGCGCGATGGCGGCGCGCCAGCGGCTGCAGCGTGACACCGGCGCCACGCATGCGGCCGCATGGATGGATGCCGATGGCGCGATTCGCCTGGTGCGCGAGGATGTCGGCCGCCACAATGCGCTGGACAAGCTGATTGGCGCAATGGCGTCGGCAAGGATGAGCTTCACCGATGGCGCAGCCTTGATCACCAGCCGCGCCAGTTACGAGATGGTGCAAAAGGCGGCAACGATGGGCATCGGCCTCCTGGCCGCGATCTCCGCGCCGACGGGCCTGGCGGTGCGGCTGGCCGAGGAAAGCAATGTCACGCTCGTTGGTTTCGTGCGCGAGCGCGGGCATGTGGTGTATTCAGGATCGCAGCGGCTGGCGCAGGCCGCGTGAAAAGGGAGAAGCAATGAGCGGCAGCAATGTGGAAAACCTGGTCGCGATGGCGAATCAGATCGGCGATTTTTTCGAAACGATGAAGAACCGCGAGCGTTCGCTCGAGGAAATCACCGGGCATCTGAAGCGCTTCTGGGAGCCGCGCATGCGGCGCGCGCTGATGGCGCATGTCGATGCGCGGGGCGGGGAGGGCTTGAAGGCGATTGTGCTCGAGGCGTTGACGGCCCATCGGGAGATGATGGTTTGATGCGGTTGGGCTGACAAGCCCGGCATCGCGCTCCCGCGGAGCCCGCGAGCAGGTTGGGCTCCTTCGTCATCCCAACCTGCGCATTCCGCTTCACCTGCCGAAGCCGCGCAACAGAAAATCCATCGTCCCGTTCCACCGTGTCATCACCTCGGTATAGGGACTGTGCCGCAGCGTGAAGCCGCTGTCCTCCGGGCTCTCGCGCAGCACGCCATGCTCGGCCGGCTTGAACAGGTTGCCATTGTCGGGCCGGTCCTCCGCCTCGCGCCGTTGCTGCATGTTGATCACAAAGGTCTGCAGCAGCTTGTCGGTCATGCCTGGCGCGATGCTCATGAAGGTCGAGCCGGCAACCGAGGGCTCGCCGACATACACATCCCGCACCGGGTGCGCCGCCGCATGCAGGATCGCATCGGCCACGACTTTGGGCGCATACACCGGCGGCGGCAGCGCGGGCTTTTGCGGCAGATAATTGCGCGCATGCTCGGTCAGCATCGTCGAGACCGAAGCCGGCTTGATGAGCGTGATCGATACCGGCGCGCCTTCGTTATCCGACTCGACCCGCAGCGCATCGATAAAGCCTTTCACCGCATGCTTGGAAGCCGAATACATCCCCTGCAGCGGCAGGCTGAGGTCCGAGGCGACGCTGCCTACGGTGATGATCGCGCCGCCGTGTCCGCGCAGATGGCGGCGCGCCGCAAGCGCGCCATGCACCACGCCCCAGAAATTGGTGTCGAACAGGCGGCGGTTCTCCGCCATCGTCGCGTCATCGAGACGGCCATAGATGGAGACGCCGGCATTGTTGACCCAGGTGTCGTAATGGCCAAAGCGCGCGATTGCGTCGGCGCTGACGCGCTGCACCGCGGCTTCATCGCCGACATCGGCGGCGATCGCCAGCGCTTCGCATTGCCGCTGGCGCAGTTCATCGCCAAGCGCGGACAGGGCGCGTTCATCGCGTGCGACCAGCACCAGTTTGGCGCCGCGGCGCGCGGCTTCGCGCGCAGTTGCCAGGCCGATGCCGCTGGTGGCGCCGGTAATGACGATGACTTGCTCGGAAAGGGGTTTCAGTTGCGCTCGCATGCGGGCCTCCTTTCGTGACGAGGAAGCTTCGATGATAGGCAAAGAGTCGCGCAGGCAGTTGGAAAGCGATATTGCGTTTGTTTCGGAACAATCGGGCCTGGACGATGATTCGGCTGATACCCCGATCAGCTTCTCAACGAAATGTCATGCGTGCGCTACGCCAAAGCGTTCTGCCAAGCTTGCCAGGCGCCTGTCGAGCGTCCACAGGCTTGCACCTGGTGTAATCAGCGTGGATACCAGGAGCGCCATGTCCACAAAACCGCATCCGAGCCCATAGATTTGCTCCTGCTCAATGAAGCGCATCAGTTCGGCCAGAGTTACCTGTTTCGTGGTTTGCAGTGCGCCAATGAGGGAAAGGGTCCGTTCGCGTGGCGCGGGGGGGCGTGCCGCAAGCCAGCTCTCCGATGATCATCGGATGCGTCGCCACAAGATCGAGCTGCAACAGGGCTGTCAACGCATCGTTGTGCTTTCTAAAATGTGCAACCCATACCGATGTATCGACGAGTACTTTCATGACGAGGATGGGTCGCTTCTGCGGCGCGGTATGTCTTGCATCTCGGGTGATGTGCCACCCAGTGCGGCAAGACGTTTGCCCGCTTGCACTCTGATGAACGTCTTGATCGCTTCCCTGAAGAGATCGGATTCTTCCATGGAGGAATCGGCCATTGCGAGTGCCTTTTCATATAAGTCATCATCGATTGTGACAGTGGTTCTCATGGCAGCCTTCCACATAAGGTTTGATGCGATAGTGCATCGTCTTGAGAATCAAGACAAGCACCTTCAGGTTTCCCGATTGAACCATTAACCCCGGAAAATATCGAAAGGCTCGATGCGCAATACCTTCCTCGCGCCGATGAAGCTCGACACCGCTGCGATCACCATCACCATCGCGAGCGCAATGCCAAGATTCCACCAGGTGATCAGCGCCGCATAGCCGGGCAGCCGCCATTTCGCCAGCCCGATCAGCAGCGTGCACAGGCCAATGCCGAGGCCATAGCCGGTCAGGGCGGTGAAGCCGGCCTGGAACATGATCATCGCGATCAGCTCGCTGCTCTTCGCGCCGATGGCCTTCAGCGCGCCGAACTTGTCGAGGTTTTCCAGGATAAAGGTATAGAAGGTCTGGCCCGAGATCGACAAGCCGACGATGAAGCTGATCACCGTCATCAGGAGGATGTTGGTGCCGATGCCGGTCTGGTACTTGTAGAAGTCGCTGATGCGCTGGATGAATTCCTCGCGCGTCAATGCGAGATAGCCCAGGCGCGCGACTTCGCTCTTGATGCGGGCAATGTCCGCGCTCGTCTTGGCTTCGACCAGGATGTAGGACACGGTATAGCGGCTGGTGGGCAGATAGGCGGTGGCGCGGCTGTAGGTGGTGTACAGCGTGGGCACGCCGAACAGGCCGCCGGAAGCGACTTCGGCGATGCCGACCGTGACCGCGCGATGGTCATTGATCTGGAATTCCGTGCCGATGCCGGGCTTGCCCAGCTTGCCGTACTCAGCGTCACGCACGACGATGAAGCCGTTCTCGGCATAGATGTCGCGGATGTCGCCCTGCGCCAGCGGCGGCCGGCCCAACAGGCTGGTATCGTCCAGGCCGATCACGGACACGGCTTGGTAGCTGCCATCGCCAAGCTTGACCAGCGCGCCGCCGGAGTACAGCGGCACGGCATAGCGCACGCCGGGGATGCTGCGCACCGCGCTGACCAGATAGTCCGGCACCGGAATGGTGCTGGCCACGGTATTGACCGCCGGGTCCATCACCCAGATGCCGGCGCCGATGTTGGTGACCGTGGCCGAGGAGCGCGACAGGATGCCGGCGAAGATCGAGGTCATCTGCACCATCAGGAACACCGCGAAGGTAATGCCGATCAGCAGCGCCGAGAACTTGCCGCGGTCGTTGGTCAGAAGCTTGTAGGCGATGCGCAGCGTGCCGGGCAGCGTTGTCATGGCTGCACCTCCGCATTCCACCAGCCGCCGCCGAGCGCGAGATACAGCGCGGTGGTGTCCTGGAAGCGCTGCGCCTGCGCGGCGATATGGTTGATCTGCGCCTGCTGCAGCTGCGTATTCGCGACCAGCACATCGACATAGCCGACCAGGCCGGCCTGGTAGTTCGCCTGCACCAGCTTGAGCGCCATGCGCGCATGCTCCAGCGCTTCATTCTGCGCAGCCAGGGCCTGGGCGTCATGATCGAGCGCGCTCAATACGTCGGCGACCTGGGCATAGGCATTGATCACCGTTTGCCGGTAATCCGCCTGCGCCTTGTCATATGCCGCGCGCGCCGCTTCGCGCCTGTGTGCAAGCGTGCCGCCGTGGAACAGCGGCATGTTGACCGCGGGACCAATGCTCCAGAACTTCGCGTTGGGGTCAGTGAGGCTGCCGAGCGTGGCAGAGTTCCAGCCGAAGTTGCCCGAGAGGTTCACGCTGGGCAGCAGTGCCGCCGTGGCCACGCCGATATTGGCGCTGGCCACGTGCAGCAGCGCCTCGGCCTGCAGGATGTCGGGCCGCTGGCGTACCAGTTGCGAAGGCAGCGACAGTGGCAGGTCGGACGGCAGGCGCAGCGCGTCCAGCGTCAATTCGGGAGCACTGCGCTCGGATGGCGCGCTCCCGCACAGCGCGGCATACAGATGCGCCGCCGCATCGGCTTTCTGACGCAGCGCCTGCAGGCCGGCGCGACTGGAAGCCAGGGCGCTGGCGATGGCCAGCACGCTGGAATAGGGCGCGGTGCCGGCATCGGACTGCGTGCGCGCGATCTGCAGTTGCTCCTGCTGGCGCGAGATCAAGTCTTCGGTGGCCGTGATCTGGGCTGCATAAGCAGCGCGCGCGATCAGGGTGTTGACGACATTGCCGGTGAGTGTGAGATAGGTCGCCTGCAGCGCTTGCGCGCCATAGTCTGCCTGCGCGGCGAGCGCTTCGACGCCGCGGCGCTGGCCGCCGGAGAGGTCGAGCGCATAGGCCACCGAGGCACTCAGGGTATAGAGGTTGAAGATGCCGGAAAACGCATTGATGCCCAGGCGCAGCGGCGAAGTGCGTTCCCGGACCGCGGAAAAGCCGATGTCCAGGTTCGGATAGAACACGCCATCACCGGCGCGCAAATTCTCCTGGCTGGCGCGCAGGTTGGCCTGGGCCGATTGCAGGTTCGCATTGCCCGCGAGCGCTTGCGCGAGAGCATCGTCGAGCGCGACCGATCCGAACAGCCGCCACCATTGCGCATCGACTTCCTTTTGCGGCAGGAAGCGCTGTGCAACGCCCTGCGCCGCGGCGGTGGCGGCCGGCACCTCGTTTCCAATGTAATGCGCCAGCGCGGGCGCTTGCGGCCGCTGGAAGTCCGGCCCCGCGGCGCAGGCCGACAGCAGCAGGCAGGCAAGCGTAGCGATGTGTCTCATTGCGCCGCCTTCTGGCCGATATAGACATCGACCAGCTGCCCCGGATACAGCTGCAATGCCGCATTGCGCGTGAAGCGGAAGATCACCGGCAACACGCGCACATCGACGCGTTCCTGGCGCTGGTTCGACAAGGCGATCTTGGGCGATACATACGGCTGCACCCGCACGAATTCCAGCGGCAGCTTCACATCGCTGCCGCGCACCGACATCTGCGCGACGATTGCATTCGGGCTCGGCAGGCGCGCGATCAGGATCTCGTCGATATAGCAGCGCACCTGGTAGCTCTCGGGCATGCCGCCCATCAGGAGCACCGGCGCCATGGCCTGCGTATAGCTGTTGTAAATGCCCTGCGGCGATACATAGCTGCCGACCGCGGCGTTCACCGCCAGCACCACGCCATCGACCGGCGCGCGCAGCGTGTACTTCTGCAGCAGCGCCTCCGAAGCTTCCGCAGCCTTGCTCAAGGCGCTGTACTGCGCCTGCGCATTCTCGATGTCGTAACGCCATGCGCCGGCCTTGGTCAGAGCGTACTGCCGTCGCGCCACCTCCAGCGCCGCTTGCGCCGCGTTCAGCCCGTTGCGCGCATTGTCGATGGCTTCGCGGCTTACCGAGCGCGGCTCGATTGCCTGTGAGCGCTGCTGCTTGTCGTACTGGTCCTGCGATGTCTTCAGGCCCGCCTCGGCCTGTGCCACCTGCGCCCACGTGACAGCCAGGGTTTCCGCGCGCGGCTGCGCGCGCAGGGCCGACAGCGTGGCAAGCGCGCTTTGCGCCTGCGCGCGCTGCTGGCCGGCAGTGGCGCGCGGCACCGTGTCCTCGATCTGCAGGATCGGCGTGCCGGCCTTGACCGTCGCGCCTTCCTGCACCAGCAGGGCCTTTACGGTGCCGCTGACCTCGGGATAGATGCTGATGTTCTGCCCATCCGGCAAATCGCTTTCCACGATGCCGTTGGCATAAATGCCCTGCGCATACGGATTGGCGGCCGGCTGGAAGGCGGGCGGCTGCGCCGCGCTTTCCACGCCGAGAAAATAGGCCGCGCCCAGGCCGAGCGCAGCGCCGACGAGCGCGGCGATGAAGATGGGGCGATTGCTCATCGCGCCTCCCTTTCCAGTCCGGTGATGCGGCCGTCTTCCATGTGCAGGATGCGGTCCGCATAGTCGAAGACGCGCGCATCGTGGGTCACGACCAGGATGCAGCGCTGCTCACTCAGCAATTGCTCGCGCACGAAGCCGAGAATGCGCCGGCCGGTGTCGCCGTCGAGCGAGGCGGTCGGTTCGTCCAGCACGAGGATGTCGGGCCGGGCAACAATGGCGCGCGCGATCGCCACGCGCTGCTGCTCGCCGCCGGACAGCTTCACCGGCGGCAGTTGCGCTCGCGTCTCCAGGCCTACGACCTCCAGCATCTTCATCGCTTCGCCCAGCGCTTCATCCCAATTGCGCTTTTGCAGGATCAGCGGTATCGCGACGTTCTCTACGGTCGTCAGGCGTGGAAACAGGTGGTAATCCTGGAACACGAAGCCGAGGGTCTTCAACCGAAACGCCGCCAGCGCATCGCTGTCGAGCTTCCAGATATCGATGTCCTCCACCAGCACGCTGCCGGCGTCGGGGCGCAGAATGCCCGAAAGGATGCTCAACAGCGTGGTCTTGCCGCTGCCGGAGGGGCCGACGATGTACAGCATCTCGCCGTGCCAGGCGTCGATGCTGGCGTCATTGATGGCGAGGGTGCGCGCCGGTCCTTCGCCGAACCATTTCATCAGGCCTTTCGCGCTGACTGCAACGCTCGGCATCTTCAGAAGCTCCCGGTCGTGAGCAAAAGGCGAGAGTGGCGCAGGAAAGCAGGGGCGGGATGCGGCGTCATGGGATCGGTAGCGAGATTGGCGAGAGGCAGCATTGCTGCTGCCGTGTTGGCGGCATGACGGATGGCGATTCGTGCACGCTGCATGAGCAGTCTTGACGATGCCGTGCGCCGCTTCCCTGATCCAGGTCAAATTGTCATGGCTGGCAAGCAACGCAGGCTTCTGTATGCATTCGCGTTTTCGGCCCCGCCTGGCAGCGCAAAAATAATATGCATTCTTTCTGCAGATTTTGATACACTGCCTGCCGTCAACGAATTCCACACAACGATGCGCATCACACGCTTTTCCGACATCGGCCTGCGCGTGCTGATCTACCTGGCAGGAACCGGGCAGCGGCAAGGTTTGGCGACGGTTGGAGAAATCTCCAGGCAGTTCGATATCCCGATCAATCACCTGGTCAAGGTGGTGGCGCGGATGGCCCACGCCGGCTGGATACAGGCGGTGCGCGGCCGCAACGGCGGACTGTCGCTGGCATCGGACGCGAAGACGCTGCGCATCGGCGCGGTGCTGCGCGAGCTGGAAGGCGATGCCGAACTGGTCGACTGTGCCGGCATGGATTGTGCGCTGAGCAACGATTGCATGCTGCGCGGCGCGCTGGCTGCGGGATTGCGCGCGTTCTATCAGGCCATGGACCGCTATACGCTGGCCGACCTGGTGAAGGGAAGCGTTGGCGAACAAATCATCGTCATGCATCGGCGTTTCGCGCAGGAAGCGCTGCAGACATGAGGCATGAACAACAAGGATAGTCTGCCCGCAAGGGCAATTTTTTTGGATTTAAAACTGCATTTTTAATGCATATTCAGGAGAAGTCATGGTTTCCGCAGTCGCTCGTCCCTATATCGATGCCAGCGTTCCCGTGTTGCGTGAGCATGGCGTAGCCATTACGCGCACCTTTTACCGCAACATGTTCGCCGAGCATCCGGAGCTGACCAATTTGTTCAACATGGGCAATCAGGCCAGCGGCGTGCAGCAGCAATCGCTGGCGGCCGCGGTGTTCGCCTATGCGGCCAATATCGACAATGCTGCCGCGCTGGGGCCGGTGGTGAGCCGCATCGTGCACAAGCATGTGTCGGTCGGCATACGGGCCGAGCACTATCCGATCGTTGGCAAGCACTTGCTCGGGGCCATCAAGGAAGTACTGGGCGATGCCGCGACCGAGCCGCTGATCAATGCCTGGGCCGAAGCCTATGGCGAACTCGCAGATGCGCTGATCGCCGCGGAAAAGGCGATGTATGAAGCCGCCCGTACTGCTCCCGGCGAACTGCGCGCCATGCGCGTGACCTCGGTGTCGCATGAAAGCGAGGACATTCGTTCCTATCGCCTTGAGCCGGTGGACGGCAAACCGGCGCCAGATTTCCAGCCGGGCCAGTATGTGAGCGTGTCGGTCACCTTCGCGGACGGCCGCACCCAGCTGCGCCAGTACAGCCTGTCCGATGCGCCCGATGGCAAGACGCTGCGCATCTCGGTCAAGCGCGAGCTCGAGGCGGATGGCAAGCCGGCTGGCGAAGTGTCGAACTGGATCTACCGTCATGTGACCATCGGCAGCGTGCTGCAGCTCACCCATCCGTTCGGCGACTTCACGCCGGATGTGCGAGCGCAGGAACCCATCGTGCTGCTGTCGGCGGGCGTGGGCATCACGCCGATGATCTCGGTGCTCAATACGATCGCCAAGACCAATCCGCAGCGCGAGGTGGTGTTCGCCCATGCCGCACGCGGCGAAGCCTGGCAGGCGCATCGCGCTGACATCGAAGCGGCGCAGGCATTGATGCCGAAGCTGCGCGTGGCGACCTTCTACGAAGATGGCACGGGCACGGGCGCTGGCGTGTTCGCCGGCACCATGGATGCGGCAAAGCTGCCGCAGTGGGCGCATGCGGATGCAAAGGTGTATTTGTGCGGCCCGATCGCTTTCATGCAGGCGCAATGGGCGGACTTGCTGGCCGTGGGCGTGCCGCAGCAGAAACTGCACCGCGAGGTGTTTGGTCCGGAGCTGTTGAATTATCTGGGCTGATATCTGCAGCCTGGCGCGGCTGATCGGCCGCGCTTTTTTTGTTTAGTCCGTTCGCATCCTGCATGGCCTGCGTGCGTGCTCGCACATAGGCCGGTACCTGTGTGCATCGATCACTGCTGGACAGGCTTCCCGCCTGCGTCATGCGGCTTTTGCGCGGCCGATGCGGCGTGGTCAGTGAAGGCGTGGCGGATGGCTCCTTTCACAAACCGGTCACTGAATCTGTCCGCCGGGATGGCATCCTGGATCTGTTTTACGTCGACCCCCTTGCGCACAGCCAGCGCGATGCTTGCGGACAGCCAGTCGGCGGCAGCGGATTCGCGGTTGCCGTTTTGCGGCAGCAGCGGCGCAAGGCAGGACAAATATTGCAACACCTCTTCTCCGCTTCTTTCCTCAAGGAGCGACAGGCCGCCGATCAACCAATTGAATTGCTCCTCCCTGTCGGACGACTCCAGCGCGCCGAGTGCGTCGAACTGTTTCGTCTGGGTTGCCAGGCTAGGATCCGTCACGATGCGAACCAGCAGCGTAACGTTGCTTGTCTGAGTATTCTTCAGCATGGTTTCGCAAGTGGCATAGGCGAATAGTCCATTCCAGGGGTTGCTTCGCCCTACTGAAAGTACGACATTCCACAGCCCGGCGAGGGCAGTATCGATCAGTTCCTGATCGCCCTTGAAGGTCTTAATCGCATAGGAAGGCATGCCGGGAATATCGATATATGCATTCCACTCCATGACGTTCAGCATTTCCTTCGCGGCCTTGTCACTATCACCATCCGCAGCGTGTCCTGGAGCAAGCAGGCAGGCGGCAACCGCACCGCGTGTCGCCATGCCGTTCAACGGCACACCTGATTCTTCATTCTCCGGGATGGTCACGAGAACTCTGGGGACGTACACCGGGCGCAGTGTCGGCTTGAGCGAAAGGAGGAATTTTGCCGCGACCTTGGGCCGGTCTTCCACATCGATCGATCGAAGATTTCTATATGCCAATTGGTCCGGCATTGCCTTTGCTATCAGGTTTGTGCTCCCGAAGAACTTGTCGGCGGTAGTTTTATCGGTCAACCAGAATCCGGGGGGGTGGAAAGTTTCAGGCGTGACGACACGTAATGAAATGTTGACCAGGATATCGTCAGGACAGGTTGAGATGCTGAAAGTCGAGGTTTGCGGGGTAGAAGATGTTGAGTGTGCTGGCGAGTTGACAGACATGACGGTGTTTTCCGTAGAAAGTGAAGCCACGTATGTAGGCACTTCTCATTTTTTGTTCCGCCGGGCGGGCACCGCTCAGGTCAAGGCTGGTCTACGGTTTTTGTCAGTTTCGACATCATGTTTAAACATTGGAAGTGCAAACTTTCTCCACTCGCCAGGTTTCGCAGAGGCGCGTCTGAGTTCGCCGATTGCGACTTCCCACACAGTCACTCCAGAGGTTACGCATGCGTCACGACAGTCTTCCACCCGACCCAATGCCGGACCCGCTCCAGGAACCGCCGGCCGACATCGTTCCCGAACTGATTGCGAGCGTGTATGTAGAAGCGCCGCCAGTGCAGAAGCGCCAGTTGCTGGAAACACTGCTGCGGCCATTGAGCCTGCTGGCGCTGGTCGCGCTGGCTGGCGGCAAGTTCGCGCGTATTCGCCTGCGCAATGGCGAAGTGAAATCGCCGATCGCAATCGAGGATGCGCAAAGGGTGTCGGCCTATGAGGTGGCGGCGCTGGTGCGCTATGTGCAGCAGGCCAATGAGGAGGTGGTGGAGGTGCTGGTGAAACAGTTGCGCTCGCTGCCCTTGCTGCCGGAGCGCATCGCCAGCCTGAGGATGCGGCCGGCGTTCTGAAGACAGCGCGCTGACCATGCATGGGCGCATGGTCAGCGCGCAGGGCGATTACTCCACCGTTACCGACTTCGCCAGGTTTCTCGGCTTGTCGACATCGGTGCCGCGTGCCAGCGCGGTGTGATACGCCAGCAGCTGCAGCGGCACCACGTGCAGGATCGGCGACAGCAGGCCGTAATGCTCGGGCAGACGAATTACGTGTATGCCTTCGCTCGAGCTCATCTGCGAATCGCCATCGGCGAACACATACAGCTGGCCGCCGCGCGCGCGCACTTCCTGCATGTTGGACTTCAGCTTCTCGATCAGCGTGTCGTTCGGCGCCACCGTCACCACCGGCATTTCTTCGGTCACCAGCGCCAGCGGGCCGTGCTTCAGTTCGCCGGCCGGGTAGGCCTCGGCATGGATGTACGAAATTTCCTTGAGCTTCAGCGCGCCTTCCAGCGCGATCGGGTAATGCAGACCGCGGCCGAGGAATAGCGCATTTTCCTTGCGCGCGAAGGCTTCGGACCAGGCGATGATGTGCGGCTCCAATGCCAGCACGCTTTGCAGCGCCGTCGGCAGATGACGCAGGCTTTTCAGGTAAAAGGCTTCGGCTTCGGCGTCGAGTTTGCCGCGCATTTTGGCCAGCGTGGCCGTGAGCAGGAACAGCGCGGTCAGCTGCGTGGTGAAAGCCTTGGTCGAGGCCACGCCGATCTCGGCGCCGGCGCGGGTCAGGTAGGACAGTTCGGTTTCGCGCACCATCGCCGAGGTGCCGACATTGCAGATCGACAGGCTGTGCCGGTGGCCGAGCTCCTTCGCATACTTCAACGCGGCCAGGGTGTCGGCAGTCTCCCCGGATTGCGAAATCACCACCACCAGCGCCTTCGGATTCACCGCCGGCTTGCGATAACGGTATTCGCTGGCGATTTCCACCGAGGTCGGCAGATTGGCCAGCGATTCGAGCCAGTACTTCGCGGTCATGCCCGAGTAGTAGCTGGTGCCGCAGGCGAGGATCAGCACGCTGTCGATGTCGGCGAAGACGTCTTGCGCCTTTGGGCCGAACAGGTCCGGCGCGAAGCCGAGCACGCCTTCGAGCGTGTCGGAAATCGCGCGCGGCTGCTCGAAGATTTCCTTCTGCATGTAGTGACGATACGGGCCCAGCTCGATGGCGCCCGAATACGCCTGCACCGTCTGCACCCGGCGCTCGACGGGCTGGTCGTCGCGATCGTAGATGCGCACGCCGTCCAGGCGCACATCCACCACGTCGCCTTCCTCGAGATAGATGATCTGGTCGGTGCTGCCGGCCAGCGCCATCGCATCGGAGGCAAGGAAGTTCTCGTTGTCGCACAAGCCCACGATCAGTGGGCAGCCGAGGCGCGCGCCGACGATGCGCTGCGGCTCGTCCTTGGCGAACACCGCGATGGCGAACGCGCCATGCAGGCGCTTGACCGCCTTCTGCACCGTGGACAGCAGGTCGCCGTCGTACATGTGATTGACCAGGTGCGCGATGGCTTCGGTATCGGTCTGCGATTCGAACACATAACCCAGCGCTTTCAGTTCAGTGCGGATCTCTTCATAGTTTTCGATGATGCCGTTGTGCACCAGGCCGATGCGCTGCTCGCCATCCCGGGCCGAGAAATGCGGATGCGCATTGTTCGTCGCCGGCACGCCGTGGGTGGCCCAGCGGGTATGCGCGATGCCGGTGTTGCCCGCAAAGCCGCTGTCGTCGACCTGGCGCTCGAGTTCGGCCACGCGCGAGACGCTGCGGGCGCGCTTGAGGCCGCCGTTGTTGACCGCGACGCCGCAGGAGTCATAGCCGCGGTATTCCAGGCGCTTCAGGCCCTCGAGCAGGATGGGGACGATATTGCGTTGCGCGACCGCGCCGACGATTCCGCACATGGGATTTCCTATTTGGGTTGTTTGACCGGCCGCTTCCAGGCGTCGATCGTAATTTGTTGCGGACGGGTGATGGTCAGCTTGCCGGCTGGTGCGTTGCGGGTCAGCGTGGTGCCGGCGCCAAGCGTGGCGCCGCGGCCGACAGTGACCGGCGCGACCAGTTGCGTATCGCTGCCGATGAAGACATCGTCCTCGATCACGGTGCGGTGCTTGTTCACGCCATCGTAATTGCAGGTGATGGTGCCGGCGCCGATGTTCACGCGCGAGCCGACGGTGGAGTCGCCGACGTAGGCAAGGTGATTGGCCTTGCTGTGGGCGGCGATGGTGGCGTTCTTGACTTCGACGAAATTGCCGATGTGCACATCCTCGCCGAGCTCGGTGCCCGGACGCAGGCGGGCGTACGGGCCGATCTGCGAGCTTGCGCCAACGGCAGCCTCTTCGATGTGGCAGAACGGCTTGATCTGCGCGCGTTCGCCGATGCGGGCGTTGCGAATCACGCAATGAGCGCCGACGACGGCGCCGTCGGCGAGTTCGACATCGCCTTCGAAGACGCAGCCGACGTCGATGGTGACATCGCGTCCGCAGGTGAGCGTGCCGCGGATATCGATGCGCGCCGGATCGAGCAACGTCACGCCGGCTTCGAGCAGCCGGTTGGCGAGGTTGCGCTGGTGTATGCGTTCAAGTTCGGCCAGCTGTACCTTGCTGTTCACGCCCAAGGTTTCCCACACCGCGTCCGGCTGGGCCGATGTCACCGGCACGCCATCGGCCACGGCGCGCGCGACGATGTCGGTCAGATAATATTCGCCCTGCGCATTGTTATTGGACAGGGTGGACAGCCATTCCCGCAGCTTTGCGGTGGGCGCGACCATGATGCCGGTGTTGACTTCGGTAATGGCACGTTCTGCCGGAGACGCATCCTTCTGTTCGACGATGCGCACGATGTCGCCGCTTTCACGCACAATGCGGCCGTAGCCGGTGGGGTCGGGGAGATTGACTGTCAGAATGGACAACTTATCGGTTCCGGCCATGTCCAATAGCCGACGCAGCGATGCGGCAGCGGTCAGCGGCACATCGCCGTACAGCACCAGCGTCGGCACATCGTCCCGAAGTTGCGGCAGTGCCTGCATGACGGCGTGTCCTGTGCCGAGTTGCGGTTCCTGGCGCGCGAACTTCAAGTCGTCAGCGCCGAGTTTCTCCGGAACGATATCGCCGCCGTGGCCGTAGATGACTACCAGATTGTCCGGCGCGAGCGCGCGCGCGGTGTCGACGACATGGGACAACAGCGGCTTGCCCGCGAGCGGATGCAGCACCTTGGGAAGCGCGGACTGCATGCGTTTCCCCATGCCCGCTGCAAGTATGACAATGTTCATGAATACCTATCGGTCAAATGACACAAAATTCTAGCATGCACCCCCTGGCACGCTTTCTGCGGTGTAGCAGCATTTTGTTGCTAATCGGAATTCTGTGCGGTTGTAGTGTTGCAAGACTAGCCTATAACAATGGGGAAACAGTTTCTTATTTCTGGTTAAACCGATACGTTGACTTCGATGCCGATCAAAAACCCTGGGTAAAAAAGGAAATCGCTGCGTTGTTTGCCTGGCACCGTCAGGCGCAGCTGAAGGCCATTGCGGAAACGCTGGGCAGCGTGCAGAAACAGCTGGAAAACCCGGTAACCGAGGCGGACGTCGAAACGAGCTATGAAACAGCGCGGCAATACCTGCGCGCGGTGCTGGAGCGTGCGGCGCCAGCGATGGCGGACCTGGCGCTGTCCTTGCGGGAACAACAGATCGAGAACATCGCCAGCCGATTTGCCGACAACAACGAGGATTTTCGCAAGGAACGCCTGCGCGGCGACGTCGCGCAGCGTCAGGAAGCGCGTTACCGGCGCACCCTGAAGTCAGCGCAGCATTGGTTCGGCAGCTTTACTGCGGAGCAGCAGCGCGAGATGCGCATGCTGTCGGATGCCCGGCCGCTGGATGAGGATGCCGAACTGGCCGAGCGCATCGCGCGTCAGGAAGCGCTGCTGGGCCTGCTGCGCGCGATCCGGGCGGATAAGCCGACACGCGATACCGCGATCGCGATGGTGCGCGAGCATGTGCACCGGATGCTCCAGCCCAGCGCGGATGAGACGCGGCGCGATTATTTCGCGCGCTACCACAGCGCCACGGTGCACATGGTGGCCAACATCATCAACAATGCGACACCGCAGCAGCGCCAGCACTGCATCGCCGAAGTGCAGGCATGGATCGACGATGTCGAGAAGCAGTCGCCGCCGACACGTACGACGGCGCTGAAATCACCCTTAATCCCCCGGCTGGATTGAAATCACACCGGGCATCGCGGCGGGGGTGGCGCACGGATCTTCGTCGAAGGCGATGTCGCCGTCCGGTGTGGCTTCTCCTGTGACCTGCAGACCGGCAAAGTCGAACAGGTTCGCATCCATCAGGTGCGAAGGCACCACGGTAGACAGCGAGGAAAAGATGTTGTCGACCCGGCCCGGAAACTTCTTTTCCCAATCGCGCAGCATCGCCTTGATCTGCTTGCGCTGCAGGTTTTCCTGGCTGCCGCACAAGTCGCAGGGAATGATCGGGAACTGCCGCAGTTCGGCATAGCGCTCGGTGTCGGCTTCCTTCACATAGGCCAGCGGCCGGATCACGATGTGCTTGCCATCATCGGATTGCAGTTTCGGCGGCATGCCCTTGAGCTTGCTGCCGAAGAACATGTTCAGGAAGAAGGTTTCCATGATGTCGTCGCGATGATGGCCGAGCGCGATCTTGGTCGCCCCCAGTTCATCCGCAACACGGTACAGAATGCCGCGCCGCAGCCGCGAGCACAGCGCGCAGGTGGTTTTACCTTCGGGCACTACGCGCTTGACGATGCTGTAGGTGTCCTGGTTCTCGATGTGGAAGGGCACGCCGAGCTTCGTCAGGTATTCCGGCAGCACATGGGCCGGGAAGTTCGGCTGCTTCTGATCGAGGTTGACGGCGATGATGTCGAAGCGGATCGGCGCGCGCTCGCGCAGCGTCAGCAGGATGTCGAGCAGCGCATAGCTGTCCTTGCCGCCGGACAGGCAGACCATGACTTTGTCGCCGTCCTCGATCATGTTGTAGTCGCCGATGGCCTGGCCGACTTGCCGGCACAGTCGCTTGTGCAGCTTGTTGTTTTCATACGCCGCCTTTTCCGCCTGGCGGCGGGTCAGGGCGGCGTCTTCCAGCACGATTTCGCTCATTGCCCTGCTCCCTTGACGCGAAACACTTCCACGCCAACCGAATCGCAATCCGGATAGACATCCGGCTTCTCGGTGGACACCCGCACCGCGCGCACCTTGGGGTGCTCAAGCATCGCCCGGGCGACGTCGTCGCACAGCGTTTCCTGCAGGTGGATGTGGCCTTGCGCCATGCGGCGCGCGATGGTGTCGCGGATGAAGTCGTAGTCGACGACTTCCTCGAGATGATCGGCTTGCGGCGTGGAGACGGCCAGCGGGATGAACAGATCGACGTTGATCAGCACCCGCTGCTCGCCTTTCTTTTCAAAGTCATGCACGCCGATGTTGATCTGCACTTCATAGTTGCGCAGGAAAAGCCGGCGGCAGTCGGCAAGTTCGGGATAGCTCAGAAAGGAAACCATGGTAATTCCGTTGTGGATGGGCGACCTCAGGTCGCGAGAAACATGACGTCGCGCGGCAGCGGTATCAGGTGCTGACCGCCGTCGACCAGTATCGTGGTGCCGGTGATGGCCGGCGCTTCGGCGACAAAGCACACAGTGGCAGCAATATCCTCCGGCGTGCTCGAGCGGCCCAGCGGCGTGACACGGTGCGCGCGCTCGAAGCCTTCCGCCGTCTGGTCCCCGGACTGCATCGTGATGCCGGGCGCCACGCCCACCACGCGCACTTTCGGCGCAAGCGCCTGCGCCAGCATCGTGGTCGCGGTCTGCAGCGCCGCCTTCGACAGGGTGTAAGACAGATAATCCGGGTTCAGGTTGTACAGCTTCTGGTCCAGCAGGTTCACTACCACCGCCTGTGCGCCGTCGGGCGTGGCAGCAAACAGCGCCTGCGCCAGCAAGAGCGGCGCAGCCAGGTTCGCATGCATGTGCGCATCGAGCGCGGCGGTGCCGAACGTTGCGGCGTCGTCCTGCTCGAACAGCGAGGCATTGTTGACGATGCAGCGCACCGGCCCCAGTTCGGCGGCACGCGGCAGCAGGGTTCGCACTTCGGTTTCATCGCCCAGTTCGCATTGCAGCGTCAGCGCGCGGCGGCCGAGCGCCTCGATCTGTAGCGCGGTCATTTCCGCTTCGTCCTGGGAATGGCGATAATGCAGCGCGATGTCCCAGCCGCGCGCGGCGAGTTCCAACGCGATGGCGCGGCCGATGCGCTTGCCAGCGCCGGTCACCAGTGCAACTTTCCCGGTGCTCGTGGTCTGAGCATGTCTGCGAGCAAGCCTTGCGGCGCTGCGTAGATTCATTTACAACCTCAGGGACAGTTTTAACAATTAACCACCATCTTTCGTTTATGCAACTGCAACTGCCTGAACCTGGTCTCGACGCGCAGATGGCTTCGCGTTCGCTGCAAAGCCTGATCGCCAACGATATACGACACCATTCCGGCTGGATTCCGTTTTCCCGCTTCATGGAACTGGCGCTGTACGCGCCTGGCCTGGGCTACTACAGCGGCGGCGCCGCCAAGCTGGGCAAAGACGGCGATTTTACAACCGCCCCTGAAATCACGCCCCTGTTCGGCCAGACGCTGGCCGGCGTCATTGCCGATTTGATCGGCAAAACCACGCCGCAGATCATGGAATTCGGCGCCGGCACCGGCAAGCTCGCGCGCGACATTCTGATGGAATTGTCGAAGATGGGGGTGCCGGTGCATCGCTATTCGATCGTCGAATTGTCCGGCGAATTGCGTGCGCGCCAGCAGGAAACCCTGCGCGGCTTTCCGCAGGTGACCTGGCTCGACAGTTTTCCAACGGTGTTTTCCGGCATCGTCATCGGCAACGAAGTGCTGGATGCGATGCCGGTGCACCTGGTGACCAAGACCGCGCAGGGCTGGCGTGAACGCGGCATCGGCCTGTCGCCCAAGGGTTTCGTCTACCGCGACCATCCCTGCGATGCGACGCTGCTGGCGCAGATACCGAATCCCGATGCCTTGCCTGAAGGCTATCTGACGGAGGTGCATCCGATCGCGGTCGGCTTCATGCGCACGCTGGCGCAGATGCTCACCGCCGGCTTCGACTTTACTGGCTACGGCGGCGCGGCGCTGCTAATCGACTACGGCTTTCCGGCGCGCGAATATTACCTGCCGCAGCGCTCGGAAGGCACGCTGATGTGCCACTACCGCCACCATGCGCATGCCGACCCGTTCTATCTGCCGGGGTTGCAGGACATCACCGCGCATGTGGATTTCACCGCGATGGCCCAGGCTGCAGTCGAAGCCGGGCTCGATGTGCTGACCTACACCAGCCAGGCATCGTTCCTGATCGATGCCGGCATCGGCGAATTGCTGTCGCGGGTTTCGCCGAGCGACCAGCTACGCTACCTGCCGCGGGCCAACGAGGTGCAAAAGCTGACTTCGCCGGCGGAAATGGGCGAGCTGTTCAAGGTGCTCGCGATCGGCACGAAGGTGGAGCTGCCCGAGCGCTTCGCGCGTGGCGACCGCAGCCACCGGCTGTGAGGATTGCGGTCCGTGGCGCGGTACAATCGGCGCCTTTCTCACGTTCTTCTTTCATGGAAGGCCAGGCATGATCCGCTGGATGCTCGTCATCTTCCTCGCGCTGGTGCTGTTTTCCTCGGCGCTGCCCTGGCTGGAAAAGTTCGGCATTGGTCATTTGCCCGGCGATATCCGCTTCTCGCTGTTCGGCAAGAAGATCTTTCTGCCCTTTGCTTCCACCGTGTTGATGTGCACGGTGATCTTCCTGGTCGCTCGACTGCTGTAATGCCCGTCTGACGGGGAGGCTATACTCCCCAGCTCGTTTCCAAATTTCAAGAATCCATGGCCCTGACCCGGGAAGAATTGCTTGCGCGCCACGGCGAGCGCTACAAATGGCTGGTGCTCTTGACTGTGATGTTCGGGTCGATGGCGGCGATCATGTCTTCCACCATCGTCAATGTCGCGGTGCCGGCGCTGTCGCGGGAATTCGCGCTCGGGCAGGGCAGCGCGCAGTGGGTCTCGGCCTCCTTCATGCTGGCCATGACGCTGGCGATGCTGACCACGCCCTGGCTGCTGCAGCGTTTCGGCATGCGTCGCACCTATGGCGGCTCGATGCTGCTGCTGCTTTGCGGCGGCGTGATCGGCGGCCTGTCTCCGAGTTATCCGATTCTTCTGGCCATGCGCGTGGCCGAAGGTTTGGCCTGCGGCATCGTGCAACCGATACCGGCAATCCAGATCCTGCGCAACTTCGAACGGCAGGAGCAGGGCAGGGCGATGGGCCTGTTCGGTTTCGGCGTGGTGCTGGCGCCGGCGCTGGGGCCGAGCGTGGGCGGTTTTCTGGTCGAGCATTTCGGCTGGCGCTCGATCTTTTTCATCATGGTGCCGTTCTGCGTGGCGGTGCTGGTGATGGCGCACCGGCTGCTGGCGGCGAGTGTGCCCGAGTCTGAAGCCAGGCCGCTGGACTGGCGCGGCCTGCTGCTGGCCGGGCTGGCCATCGTCGGCATCCTTAACGGGCTGGTGCGGCTGCGCACCGATGTGCCGCTGGCCGCGGCGATGATCCTGCCCAGCCTGGCTTGCCTGGTCGGCTTCATCGTCTACCAGCTGCGGGCGAAACATCCGCTGATGAACATGGCGCTGTTCCGCTATCCGCAATTCGCCGCGGGCTCGCTGGTGGCCTTCATTTACGGCATGGGCCTGTTCGGCTCGACTTACCTGCTGCCGGTGTTCATGCAGATCGGCCTGCATTATTCGCCGTCGCAGGCAGGCTTGGTGCTGCTGCCGGCGGGCGGCGTGCTGGCGGTCACGATCTGGCTTGGCGCCCGGCTGGTCGATCGCATCCCAGCGCACGTGCTGGTGTCTTCCGGCGTGGCGCTCCTGGCGTTGTCCTTCGCGCTGATGGCTTTTTGCGGCCCGGACACCGCCTACGCGACCCTGATGTCGTGGGCCGTCGTCGGCCGCATCGGTCTTGGGCTGGTCTTGCCAGCGCTCAGCCTGGGCGCCATGCGCGGGCTCGACCGCAGCTTCATCACGCAAGGCTCAAGCACAATCAACTTCCTGCGCCAGCTCGGCGGCGCGATCGGTGTGGCGCTGGTCGGCATCGTGCTCGAATGGCGGTTGAAGGCGCATCCGGCCGGCGCCGGCGCGCACGGTTTGCGCGCTTTCGATGAAACCTTCCTGTTCATCGCGGCGATTTCGGTGCTTGCAGTGCTGGCGGCATGGCGGATCCGTGCAGGGCGTGTGGCGGCGGATACCGTCTGAGTCCACGCCAGGTCTGCCGCAGGCATGGCCTGCCCGTGCGCAGCCTGATGGAACCAGTGTTGCGCGGCCGGGTACATAGACGACCTTTTCAACCGACGGCCCGCGTCCCTTATGTTCCCCACCACAACCGGCTCTGCATTTGCAAGCTCGAACACGACGGCTAGCAGCACGACGCCTGATGTTGCCGATCCTTCGTCACAGGCAGAACCATCCATTTCCACTCCTTACGAGGAGCAAACCGGCTTTACACGACTGCATCCGCCATTGCCCGCAGAGCTGAGCAGGGATCTGGAATTCCTGATTGAGGAATTGGAAACATTGCGCAAGCCAGGCCAGTTGAACAGCAAAACGCTGTGTCGATTCTTTCAGTCCCTGCACGAGCGGCAAGCTTCATTTGAAAGCTTGCTTTCCGATTACCCCGCAGCGTCTCGCTTGTCCTGGCTGCGCAAGCTGATTACCGATGTCGTCGAACGCCTGGCGCAGACATCGGAACTGAATGCGGTTCCTTCCGCTCCGCGGAAAGCGGAAGGCCAGGACGTCCCTCTGCGATTGGCGGATCTCGGCCTGGACGAGTTGCATGCCATTTGCCTGGGCCTGAGTACCTGCTGTGGCCGACATGCGAGTCATCCGTTTCCGGCGACATGGCGGAACAATCCGGCTTCCCCCTTCAACGGATTGCTTGCCGCCTTGTGCGAGCGCTTGCATGCGCTGCAATTCCCGGATGGCGCAAGCGATTACGGCACCGTTTTGAATGTACAGAACCTGTTTAGCCGCGCATTGAAGGCGCAATTGCTTTCCCCTTCCGAACCCGTCAGGAAACACTGTGCCGCCTTCCTGAGGCTTGCTGGAATCTGGGCTAATCAACGCAAGGCCGATGTCCTGGATGCGCATCAGCTCGGCAAGTTCGCCATGCAAATCGATGCGCTCCTGCGTTTTGGCCTGTTTTCCGCATCCGATCGGAAACTTGTCGGCGCCATCATGGAGTGGCTGACTTCGAAAGCAGCCATGACGTTGTTGCGCCAGACGGAAAACATAGTCACGCTGAGTAATTTCTGCACCTTGCTCAAGACCCTGCTCAAGCATGGAATGCTTGCGCCGACCGAAGAGAGAAACGACCCGGTTTTCCTGGCATTGGCGCGCCTGATCGGCAGCATTAGCCCGGACCGCTTTCTGCAACCGGATACCCGCGCGCTTGCCGCCTGCGCGGTATTGCTGCGTTCCTGCATACTCAACGGTCAGTCGCGTCGGTGGGCAGCGAAGAGCGAGTTTTCCGGGGCATGCGATAAAGTGATTGCCACTGTTTGCGCTCCCGAGTTCCAGAAGTGCTCGGTGGATAGTCATTCCGCCTCCATGCTGGCGGAATTTTTGCAGGTACTGGAAAAGGAAGATTGGACGCAAGCAGCCCCGCCTGAAGCCAAAATCGTGGGCCAGCGTGACTACCGGCTCGCCGCACGGCAATTGCTCGGCCATCTTTCCACGAAGTCGCTATCTAGCCTTCGAAGCAGCAGAACCATTGAAGGACTCATGTCGGCGCTGGGCTGGATGATCGTTTGCAAGCGGGTTTCGGCGACCGATGTCGGCGGGCATATCGTGGCATTGGTGAATGCGATATCCCATACGGGCCTGGCAGACTGGAATGCGGACAGTGCACAACGTGTCAGCAAGTTGCTGAGCCGCTGGCGTCGTCAGGGAGTGCTGACGGAGCAGGTCTGGATACGCGGGACGGTCATGCTGACGCAGCGCAGTGTGGAGCGCAGCGGCACGGAGATGGCAAGCGCGGTGAACAACGAAGGTCAGCTGATTACGGAATTGCTGCTCAGCGACATCGCTGAAACACAGGGCAGCAGGCCAAGGTTCGGGGACCAGAACTGGGTTCCGGTCGGCGGCAATCTGGCGTCGGCTCCGGCGCTGAAGTCAGGCGAGCACGGGGCTGCGAAAAGGGTTGCGGTCAAGGATGCTTCGTCTCCGGCGCCAAACAGGCTGCCCGCTCGGGATGAATGGCGACAGATCACGGGCGCATCGAGAAGCGTGCCTGAAGTGGATGAATGGAAACCGATCGAGGTTCAGGCCGAGGAAGACACTGAAAAAGAAGTCGAACAGCCGGATGCGTCCCGATCGACGTCCAAGTCCGCCAAACCCGGCAATGGGAAACATCGGAAGCCGGGCACCAAGGCAAGGTCCAAGGACTCTGCGAACGATGCTTTTGCGGATGCAGCGAAGGCGTCGGAAAGTCGCGTTACGCCTCCAGCCAAACTACCGGGCAATTACGCCTCGGCACGCCAACTATGGTTCCAACGCCTTCGGGACAAGACGCGTGATCCCATGCAGATATTGCCGCATCTCGCAAAGGCTTTTCCTGCCTTGCTGACGGAACGCGAGCCGAAAAGCCAGCAGGATGCCATGGCGCTGGCCTTGAAGTATGAACAGGCTGAGGCAGCGATATGGCTGGCGCGGACGAGTATGCGCGCAAGCGATTTTCAGCTTATCCAAACATTCGACCGCTATCTGATGAGCCTGCCTCGGACCTTCAGGATGGAAGGAGCGATACGCAGGGCGATTCGCGGCGTGCTGGCCGATATGAACGATATGCCCGACGACATAAGGAATGCGCGGATACGAATATATGAAGAGGAAATGAGTGTGCTGGGAATGCGAGAGCTTCTTCAGGAAAGCGGTCTTCGTCGCAAGCCCGAGTCAAGCGCCTCATCGGAAACCGAGGAGGAAGATGTCTGGGAGTTACTAAGACGGAGTCTTGAGCGTGCATTCCGGTTTCAGCATGCGGATTTTGTGTTGAACGTTTTGCGAACGCCTGTAGGCGCGAAACTTGTCTCGATGCCTTGGCCCTATGGCGCTTCGCCGCTGCACTATGTGCTTTCTCTTCCGGATACACGGATGCTGCGCATGCTGCTCGCCATCCGTGGCGTGCCGGCCATGGCTGTCCGAGCCGATGCGACGGGGCTTACACCTTTGAAAGTAGCCATCTTCGCGGGCAGCCGTGAAAGTCTGCGATGCCTGCTCGCGCTTCCCGAAGTGCAGTCACGCATTACCGCGGACATGTCCGATGAAAACAGCAATCCGCTGCTTCTGGCGATACATAACAACAGGGTAGATGCCGTTGTTGAAATGCTCGAATTGCCTCCGGTAAGAGATTTTGTACTCAACAATGACTTGATGTTGTTTGGCTTGTGTATTGCTCGTGACTTGAATCCGATCATCGACCACTTGGCGGGTTTTGTAAAACATTACCGAAATTTGACACTCGAACAGGTGGGAGAGCGATTGACGCTTGCCATGAAACGCCTCATCTCCTCGTATGCAGAAGGAGCTGATACCGATAAAGGCTGAGCGCGTGTCTGGATCCACAGGATCATGAAACCACCTCGGCTCAATCCCATCCGTCCTCCCGCTCCGTCTTGCTTGCCTCAAGATCGCGAGCGAACATCTCCTCCAGTTCGTCGCGCGCCTGCTTGGACATGGAGACGAACTGCTTCTGGTCGCGGTAGTACGGATACACCGCCTGCAGCGACTTCAGGTTGTGGTCGCGGAACTTCATCGCCGCCTGGCGCGCGTGCCAGGCGCCGTACCCGAGTTGCTGCAGTACCCGCCGGCCCAGCAGCAGCGCGCTCTCGAAAGTTTCCCGTTCGATGATGGTCACGCCGCGGTCCATCAGGTCGTAGTAGTGGCTGACGTTGCGCGCGCGCGCCAGGATGGGAAGCTCGGGAAAGGCTTCGCGCGCCGCGTCTACCAGCGCCAGACTGTCCTCAACGTCGTCGATAGCTACGATCAGCGCCCGTGCACGCTCGGCGCCGGCGGCATGCAGCAGGTCGAGCCGGGTCGCGTCGCCGTAGTACACCTCCCAGCCGAAGCGGCGCAGCAGGTCGATCTGGTCGGGGTCGTGATCGAGCACGGTCAGGCGGATCCGGTTCGCATGCAACAGGCGCCCGATGATCTGCCCGAAGCGGCCGAAGCCGGCGATGATCACATGGTCCTCGCGCGCTTCAACCTCGTCGTCCGGCCGTTGCCGGCTGCCAGCCAGGCGCGGCGCCAGCACGCGGTCGTGCAACAGCAGGAGCAGCGGCGTGGCGACCATGGATAGCGTGACCGCAACCACCAGCATCGAAGCAATTTCCTGACTGAACACCCGCGCGGTGGCGGCTGCGCCGAAGACGACGAACGCAAATTCGCCGCCCTGGGACAGCACGATGGCAAACAAGGGGCGTTGCGCCCGCGCGATGCCGAGCCGGCCGCTCATTGCATACAACACGAGGATCTTGATTGCCAGGAAGACGAGCACCAGGCCGAGAATCCGCCATGGCTGACCGAGCAGCACGCCGAAGTCGACCGACATGCCAACTGAAATGAAGAACAGCCCCAGCAGCAAGCCCTTGAACGGTTCGATATCGGTTTCCAGCGCATGGCGGTATTCCGAGTCCGCCAGCAGCACGCCGGCGATGAAGGTGCCGAGCGCCATCGACAGACCGACCTTGTTCATCAGCAGCGCGATGGCAATGACCAGCAGCAACGCAAAGGCGGTGAAAATTTCGCGCAGGTCGGTCGCTGCGATGAAGCGCAGCGCCGGCCGCAGCAGGTAACGCCCGCCGATCACCAGCGCGGCGACGACGGCAACCACTAGCAGTGCGCCGCCGTATCCCTCCTGGCCGTGGTCGGTCGCCACGCCAAGCAGCGGGACAACGGCAATCATCGGAATGGCGGCGATGTCCTGAAACAGCAGTATGCCGAAGCCGGCGGTCCCGGCCGGCGTGCCGGCGAGATTGCGCTCGGAGAGTGTGGCCAGCGCAATCGCAGTTGACGACAGCGACAGGCCGAGCGCGGCGATCAGCGCGATTTTCCACGGTACGCCAACGGCAACGGCCGCGCCGGTCAATGCTGCGCTGACGAGCCCAACCTGGGCTGCGCCACCGCCGAAGATAGAGCGGCGCAGCGCCCAGAGCCGCTTCGGTTCCAGTTCGAGCCCGATCAGGAAGAGCAGCAACACCACGCCGAATTCGGAAAAGTGCAGCATTTGCTGCACGTCCGACACCAGTCGCAAACCCCATGGGCCGATTGCCGCGCCGGCCAGCAGGTAGCCAAGCACCGAACCGAGACCAAGCCGCTTGGCGATGGGTACCGCGAGCACCGCGGCAAGGAGGAAGATCAATGCGTCTTGCAACGGTCCCTGTTCCATGGCACTTCCTGTTAGAGGCCCGCGCTTGCAAGGCGATTCGCGGTCATTGCCGGACGGGAGTAGGTCGCCAGCGCATCGCAGTAGCGGGTGACATGCGCCTCAATCGCGGCCTCGTCCGCTTGGCGGGCGCCGTGAAGGACCAGCGGATCCAGCCAGCGCATGCCGCACAGTTGCGCGATTTGGCGGTAAGGCGGCAGGAAGGCTTCGAAAGGATGCCCATGCTCTCCCTCCAGCGAATAAGCCCCCTCGGCGCTGCCAGTGGTGACCGCGAGCCAGAAATCCTTGCCCGCCAGCGCGGCGCCGCGACTGCCATAGGCCCAGTTGTGCTCGAGCACCGTGTCCAGCCACTCCTTCTGCAGTGCAGGCATCCCATACCACTGTACGGGATGCTGCATCACGATCAGATCAGCGGCTTCAACCAGCGCCTGTTCACGCTGCACGTCGATAACAAAATCCGGATAAGTCTCGTAGAGATCGTTCACCGTGACGCCGGGAATCGTGCTGGCGCGTTCAATCATGCGGCGATTGACTCGAGAGTAATGCGGCATCGCATGGGCATACAGAATCAGCATTCGCGGCATGGGAAGAATCTGAGAGGTGTGAACGCGTGAATTATGGAGCCAATGGCAGTTTTGCCATCTCCGCTAACGCAAAATGTGCGGCAAAAGAAAACCCGACCGAAAAATTTTGCATTGCGCCACCGAAACCCGCTTTTAATTTCCGCTGGCCTCGTGATATGCTTCGGCCTCCTCAACGAGGAGCGCAATAAAAAGCGGCTCAACGTTGACAGACCGGGGGTTCCTCACTATAGTTTGGGGTTCCCTGCGGAGGGGTGGCCGAGTGGTTAATGGCAGCAGACTGTAAATCTGCCCTCTTACGAGTACGCTGGTTCGAATCCAGCCCCCTCCACCAGCAGGACAGAGCAGTCAGGTGTTAAGTGAGTGGCTGAGATGGTCGCCCTAGCGGGTGTAGCTCAATGGTAGAGCTGAAGCCTTCCAAGCTTACGACGAGGGTTCGATTCCCTTCACCCGCTCCAGGTTTTTGGTTGTACGTGCCTTTGCAAGGGGTATCGGACGACAAAATGCCCTTGTAGCTCAGTGGTAGAGCACTCCCTTGGTAAGGGAGAGGCCACGTGTTCAATCCACGTCAAGGGCACCAATTATGGAAGAGGCGCATCGCGGTGTCGCGATGCGCCTTTAGTAATTAGTAGTTATCGCGCACATCAGCAAGATAGTCGGGCAGTGCCGGACATTCTCATCAAATCGTTAGGAGTCTAAGATGGCAAAGAGCAAATTTGAGCGGACCAAACCGCACGTGAATGTGGGCACGATCGGCCACGTTGACCATGGCAAGACCACGCTGACCGCTGCAATCGCGACCGTGCTGTCCTCCAAGTTCGGCGGCGAAGCGAAGAAATACGACGAAATCGACGCAGCGCCGGAAGAGAAGGCACGCGGCATCACCATCAACACCGCACACGTCGAATACGAAACCCAGAACCGTCACTACGCGCACGTTGACTGCCCGGGTCACGCTGACTATGTGAAGAACATGATCACCGGCGCAGCGCAGATGGACGGCGCGATCCTGGTGTGCTCGGCCGCTGACGGCCCGATGCCGCAGACCCGCGAGCACATCCTGCTGGCGCGTCAGGTCGGTGTGCCGTACATCATCGTCTACCTGAACAAGTGCGACATGGTCGACGACGAAGAGCTGCTCGAGCTGGTGGAAATGGAAGTGCGCGAGTTGCTGTCGAAGTACGAATTTCCGGGCGACGATCTGCCGATCGTCAAGGGTTCGGCCAAGCTGGCGCTGGAAGGCGACAAGGGTCCGCTGGGCGAGCAGTCGATCATGGCGCTGGCTGAAGCGCTGGACACCTACATCCCGACGCCGGAGCGTGCTGTTGACGGCACCTTCCTGCTGCCGGTGGAAGACGTGTTCTCGATCTCCGGTCGCGGCACGGTGGTGACCGGTCGCGTCGAGCGCGGCATCGTGAAGGTTGGCGACGAGATCGAAATCGTCGGCATCCGTGACACCCAGAAGACCATCTGCACCGGCGTGGAAATGTTCCGCAAGCTGCTGGACCAGGGTCAGGCAGGCGACAACGTTGGCGTGCTGCTGCGCGGCACGAAGCGTGAAGACGTCGAGCGTGGCCAGGTGCTGGCCAAGCCGGGTTCGATCAAGCCGCACAAGCACTTCACCGGCGAGATCTATGTGCTGTCGAAGGAAGAGGGTGGCCGTCATACGCCGTTCTTCAACAACTACCGTCCGCAGTTCTACTTCCGTACCACGGACGTGACTGGCGCGATCGAGCTGCCGAAGGACAAGGAAATGGTCATGCCGGGCGACAACGTGTCGATCACCGTGCAGCTGATCAACCCGATCGCGATGGAAGAAGGCCTGCGCTTCGCGATCCGCGAAGGCGGTCGTACCGTCGGCGCCGGTGTTGTTGCCAAGATCCTCGACTAATCAGTTGTATCCACCGCGGTGCTGCGATCAAACGGCGCCGCGGAAAAGGGTGGCAGAAGCTTGTCACCTTATCGTTTTGATGTAGGGGCGTAGCTCAATTGGCAGAGCGTCGGTCTCCAAAACCGAAGGTCGGGGGTTCGAGACCCTCCGCCCCTGCCACCGATTCAGGTGCAGGGCACCGAAAGTAAATTCGTATGTCTAATCAACCCGTGCAGACCGTCAATACGTCAAGCGACAAAATGAAGGTCGGCTTGGCTATTTGTGTTGCTGTCGCCGGTGTGATCGGCTTCTACCTGCTCGCTGGCCAGTCGACTCTGGTGCGTTCCGTTGCGCTGGTTGTCGGTTTGCTGCTTGCAGTTGCTCTGCTGTGGACTTCCGATTCCGGTCAGGGCATCGTCACGTTCGCCAAGGAGTCGGTTCGCGAAACCAAGAAGGTGGTTTGGCCGACCCGCAAGGAGGCGATGCAGATTACGGGTGCGGTGTTTGCATTCGTGCTGCTGATGGCGATTTTCCTGTGGGGCACGGACAAAATTCTTGAATTCGTGCTGTACGACTTGATCCTGGGCTGGAAACAATAATGAGCGACAATTTGCAAGACGGCGCGCCGCAGGAAGCGGCTGCGTCCACTGCGCCGACCGGCAACAAGCGCTGGTATGTTGTGCACGCTTATTCCGGTATGGAGAAAAGTGTGCAGCGTGCGTTGACCGAGCGTATCGCGCGGGCTGGCATGGAAGATAAATTCGGCCGCATCCTGGTGCCTACCGAAGAAGTGATCGAAGTGAAGAACGGCCATAAATCCGTTACCGAGCGACGCTTCTTCCCTGGCTATGTGCTGGTCGAAATGGAAATGACCGACGATACCTGGCACTTGGTGAAAAACACCAGCAAGGTCACCGGTTTCCTTGGCGGTAAATCCAACAAGCCGACTCCGCTGCCTCAGCGTGAAGTCGACTCCATCCTGCACCAGATGCAGGAGGGCGTGGAAAAGCCGCGTCCCAAGGTGCTGTACGAAGTGGGTGAACTGGTCCGTATCAAAGATGGTCCATTCACCGATTTCAACGGCAACGTCGAAGAAGTCAACTATGAGAAATCCCGCGTACGGGTTTCTGTCACCATCTTTGGCCGTGCAACGCCGGTCGAACTCGAGTTCGGTCAGGTCGAGAAGGTTTAAACCCCGAATGCAACAAGCGCTCTGCCGGGCGTCGCATCCCGATGCGAAACGCGGCAGTAACCGAGGAGCCTCCTGCGCCGCCTAGTGCGGCGTGTCGGCGCTAATACTCACTTCCTATGGAGCCATCATGGCAAAGAAAATCATAGGCTTTATCAAGCTGCAAGTTCCGGCTGGTAAGGCAAATCCGTCTCCCCCGATCGGTCCGGCGCTGGGTCAGCGCGGTCTGAACATCATGGAATTCTGCAAGGCTTTCAATGCCCAAACCCAGGGCCTGGAACCGGGCATGCCGATTCCGGTGACCATCACCGCGTTCGCGGACAAGTCCTTCACCTTCACGATGAAGCAGCCGCCCGCAACCTATCTGCTGAAGAAGGCTGCCGGCATCCAGAAGGGTTCGCCGAAGCCGCATACCGACAAGGTTGCAACGATCACTCGCGCTCAAGTCGAAGAAATCGCCAAGGGCAAGATGGGCGACTTGACCGCCGCTGACATGGACGCAGCTGTCCGTACGCTGGCCGGTTCCGCTCGTTCGATGGGCATCACGGTGGAGGGTCTGTAATGGCTAAGCTGTCCAAACGCGCCAAAGCGATCAAAGGCAAAATCGATCGCACCAAGGTTTATCCGTTCGAAAACGCAATCACACTCGTGAAAGAGTGCGCGACTGCGAAATTCGACGAGTCGATTGACGTGGCTGTTCAGCTCGGCGTCGATGCAAAGAAATCCGACCAGGTGGTCCGCGGTTCCGTGGTTCTGCCGGCCGGCACTGGTAAGTCCGTTCGCGTAGCCGTGTTCGCCACCGGCGACAAGGCCGAAGCAGCACGCGCTGCTGGCGCCGATGTCGTTGGCATGGAAGACCTGGCTGACCGCATCAAGGGTGGCGACCTGCCGTTCGACATCGTGATCGCTTCGCCGGACACGATGCGTATCGTCGGTACCCTCGGCCAGATCCTGGGTCCGCGCGGCCTGATGCCGAACCCGAAGGTCGGCACCGTGACCCCGGACGTCGCTACCGCCGTCAAGAACGCCAAAGCCGGTCAGGTGCAATACCGTACCGACAAGGCAGGCATCATCCACGCCACCATCGGCCGCCGCTCGTTCTCCGACGAGAACCTGAAGGCGAACCTGGTCGCGCTGATCGATGCGCTGAACAAGGCCAAGCCGGCGTCGAGCAAAGGTATCTACCTGCGCAAGCTGGCGCTGTCGTCCACGATGGGCGCCGGTGTACGCGTTGACCAGGCTTCCCTGGCTGCGCAGTAAGAAGAATCAAGTCCTCGTGCACTGAGTGCGAGGCGCATCTTTGGGCCGGTCCACGGCAATATCTGCAGGGGACCGGGCAATCAAAGACCGTTGGGCGGCGTGCAGCAGGCAGGCACAAAGTTAAACACCGAAGCGAGCAATCGACGAGGCACCCAACGCAGATGGCGAGCCCGAACAAGTTTTGCAGTCTGCCCGCTGCGCATGAAGTATCGCGACAGCAGTGAACTCCTAACTTCGGACGCCGTGTTCGAACCGATGTGTCGTGGATGCAGTTTTTCCCGCGCATCATTTTTGGAGCTTGACCGTGGGTCTCAACCGGAATGAAAAACAGGCCGTAGTCGAAGAAATCTCCGCCAAGGTATCAACGGCGCAGACGATCGCTCTGGCCGAGTACCGTGGTATCGAGGTCGGTCAAATGACGCAACTGCGTGCCAAGGCACGTGCGCAAGGCGTGTACCTGCGCGTGTTGAAAAACACGCTCGCTCGTCGCGCTGTTGAGAACACCCAGTTCTCCGCACTCGCCTCCGACATGACCGGTCCGCTGATCTATGCGATCTCGGACGATGCTGTCGCCGCGGCCAAAGTCCTGTCGGACTTTGCCAAGGGCAACGACAAGCTGGTCGTCAAGGGCGGCAATTACGCAGGCAAGCAACTGGACAAGGCAGGCGTGACCGCGCTGGCCAACATCCCGAGCCGCGAAGTGCTGATCTCCCAGTTGCTGGGTGTGATGCAGGCGCCGGTTTCGGCCTTTGCCCGCGCGCTGGCAGCCCTCGCCGAGAAAAACGGCGGCGGCGCACCGGCGGAAGAAGCGCCGGCAGAAGCAGCGCAAGCGTAAGCCTGCAGCGTTCATATCGACTCGACTTAAATTCTCGAAAATCTAGGAGTATCAAATGGCAATCAGCAAAGACGACATCCTCGAAGCCGTAGGCTCGATGTCCGTGATGGAACTGAACGACCTGGTCAAGGCGTTCGAAGAGAAGTTTGGCGTTTCCGCAGCTGCGATGGCAGTTGCTGGTCCGGCCGGCGCCGGCGGTGCTGGCGGCGCGGCTGCTGCTGAAGAGCAGACCGAATTCACCGTGATCCTGGCCGACTTCGGCGCGAACAAGGTCGGCGTCATCAAGGCCGTTCGCGAGATCACCGGTCTGGGCCTGAAAGAAGCCAAGGACCTGGTCGACGGTGCACCGAAGCCCCTGAAGGAAGGTGTGTCGAAGGCCGACGCCGAAGCTGCGAAGAAGAAGCTGGAAGAAGCTGGCGCGAAAGCCGAGATCAAGTAATTCTCGCTTGCGCGCGAGTCAAACAGCGCCTGAGTCAAAGTGCAGAATCCTTCCCGAAAGGGAAGGGTTCGGCTTTGGCTCCTTTGTCGTTTTCGCGTGTCGAAAGCGACGGACGAGTTGCAACACCTGCGCCCGGTGGCGGTCTATAACAGTTTCACGTTATCGACAGCAATTGGCCGCGATTCATTAAAGCTGGTTCAAGAGGGTAAAGACTTGAGGTTTCGCAGACGAGCAGGAACGCCCGCTCGCCATGCCGAATCCTGAATTCTTCATCCTTCCTGTCACTCACGGAGTGTTCATGCACTACTCATTTACTGAGAAGAAGCGCATCCGCAAGTCTTTCGCGAAACGCGCTAACGTTCACCACGTTCCGTATCTGCTCGCAACCCAGCTCGAATCCTATACGGGCTTTCTGCAAGCGGACAAGGCACCGTCGCAACGCAAGAACGAAGGCCTGCAGTCCGCGTTCACCTCGATTTTCCCGATTGTTTCCCACAATGGTTTCGCTCGCCTCGAGTTCCTGTCGTATGTGCTCGGCGATCCTCCGTTCGATGTGAAGGAATGCCAGCAGCGCGGCCTGACCTTCGCGTCGCCGCTGCGCGCCAAGGTGCGTCTGGTGATTCTGGACAAGGAATCGCCGACCAAGCCCGTGGTCAAGGAGATGAAGGAGCAGGAAGTCTACATGGGTGAGTTGCCGCTGATGACCGTCAACGGCTCCTTCGTGATCAACGGCACCGAGCGCGTGATCGTGTCGCAGCTGCACCGTTCCCCGGGCGTGTTCTTCGAGCACGACCGCGGCAAGACGCACTCGTCCGGCAAGCTGCTGTTCTCGGCCCGCATCATTCCCTACCGTGGCTCCTGGCTCGACTTCGAGTTCGATCCGAAGGACATCCTGTTCTTCCGTGTCGACCGCCGCCGCAAGATGCCGGTGACGATCCTGCTGAAAGCCATCGGCATGACCTCGGAGCAGATCCTCGCGAACTTCTTCGTGTTCGACAATTACACGCTGCGCTCGGAAGGGGCGGAGCTGGAATTCGTCAGCGAGCGTCTGCGTGGCGAAGTCGCGCGCTTTGACATCGTCGATCGTGACGGCAAGGTCATCGTGCAAAAGGACAAGCGCATCAACGCGCGTCATGTGCGCGAGATCGAGTCCTCGGGCATGAAGACCATTTCGGTGCCGGAAGACTACCTGCTCGGCCGCGTGTTGGCGACCAACATCATCGATCCGGACACCGGTGAAGTGCTGGCCAGCGCCAACGACGAGCTGACCGAAGAACTGCTCGGCCGCCTGCGCGACGCCAACGTCTCCGACATCCAGACGCTGTTCACCAACGACCTGGACCAGGGCGCGTACATCTCGCAAACCCTGCGTACCGACGACACCGCCGACCAGAACGCCGCCCGCATCGCGATCTACCGCATGATGCGCCCCGGCGAACCGCCGACCGAGGAATCGGTCGAGGCGCTGTTCCATGGCCTGTTCTACAGCGAAGAGCGGTACGACCTGTCGGCCGTGGGCCGCATGAAGTTCAACCGCCGCGTCGGTCGCGATGAGCTGACCGGCCCGATGACGCTGTCCAACGAAGACATCCTGGCCGTCATCAAGATTCTGGTCGAGCTGCGCAATGGCCGCGGCGAAGTCGATGATATCGACCATCTCGGCAATCGCCGCGTGCGTTGCGTCGGCGAACTGGCGGAGAACCAGTTCCGCGCCGGCCTGGTGCGCGTGGAGCGCGCGGTCAAGGAGCGTCTCGGCCAGGCCGAGGCGGATAACCTGATGCCGCACGACCTGATCAACTCGAAGCCGATCTCGGCCGCGATTCGCGAGTTCTTCGGTTCTTCGCAGCTGTCGCAGTTCATGGACCAGACCAACCCGCTGTCCGAGATCACTCACAAGCGCCGCGTTTCCGCGCTGGGCCCGGGCGGTCTGACCCGCGAACGCGCCGGCTTTGAAGTGCGCGACGTGCATCCGACCCACTACGGTCGCGTGTGCCCGATCGAAACGCCGGAAGGTCCGAACATTGGCCTGATCAACTCGCTGGCTCTGTATGCGCGCCTGAACGAATACGGCTTCCTCGAGACCCCGTACCGCAAGGTCGAGAATGGCAGCGTGACCGACCAGATCGACTATCTGTCCGCGATCGAAGAGGGCCGTTATGTGATCGCTCAGGCGAATGCGACCATCAGCGACGAAGGCATGCTGTCCGACGAGCTGGTATCCGCGCGTGAAGCCGGCGAAACCATTCTCGTGTCGCCGGAGCGCGTGCAGTACATGGACGTGGCGCCGGGCCAGATTGTGTCGGTTGCAGCCTCGCTGATCCCGTTCCTCGAGCACGATGACGCGAACCGCGCGCTGATGGGTGCGAACATGCAGCGTCAGGCCGTGCCCTGCCTGCGCCCGGAAAAGGCGTTGGTTGGTACCGGCATCGAGCGCACCGTGGCGGTGGACTCGGGCACGACCGTGCAGGCGCTGCGCGGTGGCCAGGTTGACTATGTCGACGCCGGCCGCGTGGTGATTCGGGTGAACGACGACGAAGCCGCTGCCGGTGAAGTCGGCGTGGACATCTACAACCTGATCAAGTACACCCGTTCGAACCAGAACACCAACATCAACCAGCGTCCGATCGTGAAGGTTGGCGACCGTGTCGCCCGCGGCGACGTGATCGCCGACGGCGCATCGACCGACCTGGGCGAACTGGCGCTGGGTCAGAACATGCTGGTCGCGTTCATGCCGTGGAACGGCTACAACTTCGAGGATTCGATCCTGATCTCGGAGAAGGTCGTTGCCGATGACCGTTACACCTCGATCCACATCGAGGAACTGTCGGTCGTGGCGCGCGACACCAAGCTCGGCGCGGAAGAAATCACCCGCGACATCTCGAACCTGGCGGAAAACCAGCTGGCCCGCCTGGACGAGTCGGGCATCGTCTATATCGGCGCGGAAGTCGAAGCCGGTGACGTGCTGGTTGGTAAGGTCACGCCGAAGGGCGAAACCCAGCTGACCCCGGAAGAGAAGCTGCTGCGCGCGATCTTCGGCGAGAAGGCGTCCGACGTGAAGGACACCTCGCTGCGCGTGCCTTCGGGCATGGTCGGCACCGTGATCGACGTGCAGGTGTTCACCCGTGAAGGCATCCAGCGCGACAAGCGCGCCCAGCAGATCATCGACGATGAGCTGAAGCGTTATCGCCTGGACCTGAACGACCAGCTGCGTATCGTGGAAGGCGACGCCTTCGAGCGTCTCGAGCGCATGCTGATCGGCAAGGTCGTCAACGGCGGTCCGAAGCGCATCGCCAAAGGCGCCGAGATCACCAAGGAATACCTGGCCGATCTCGACCGCTATCACTGGTTCGACATCCGTCCGGCCGAAGATGACACCGCGGCCGCGCTGGAAGCGATCAAGGAATCGATCGCCGAGAAGCGCCACCAGTTCGACCTGGCTTTCGAAGAGAAGCGCAAGAAGCTCACGCAAGGCGACGAGCTGCCGCCGGGCGTGCAGAAGATGGTCAAGGTGTACCTGGCGGTGAAGCGCCGCCTGCAGCCTGGCGACAAGATGGCAGGCCGTCACGGCAACAAGGGTGTGGTGTCGCGCATCGTGCCGATCGAGGACATGCCGTACATGGCGGACGGCACCCCGGCCGACATCGTGCTGAACCCGCTCGGCGTGCCATCGCGGATGAACGTCGGCCAGGTGCTGGAAGTTCACCTCGGCTGGGCAGCCAAGGGCCTGGGTCTGCGCATCGGCGAGATGATGCAGCGCCATGCGAAGGCGGCAGAGATGCGCACCTTCCTGACCACGATCTACAACGAGTCGGGCAAGCCGGAAGAGATCGAAGCGATGTCGGATGACGAGATCCTGACGCTGGCCGAAAACCTGAAGCTGGGCGTGCCGTTCGCGACGCCGGTGTTCGACGGCGCGCATGAGAAGGAAATCCATCGCATGCTCGACCTGGCCTATCCGGACGAGATCGCAACGCGTCTGGGCATGACCCCGTCGAAGAACCAGGTGACGATGTACGACGGCCGCACCGGCGAAGCGTTCGAGCGCCCGGTCACGGTTGGCTACATGCACATGCTCAAGCTGCATCACCTGGTCGACGACAAGATGCATGCCCGCTCCACCGGCCCGTACTCGCTGGTTACCCAGCAGCCGCTGGGCGGCAAGGCGCAGTTCGGCGGCCAGCGTTTCGGCGAGATGGAAGTGTGGGCACTGGAAGCCTACGGCGCGTCCTACGTGCTGCAGGAAATGCTGACGGTGAAGTCGGACGACGTGAACGGCCGCACCAAGGTGTACGAGAACCTGGTCAAGGGCGATCACGTGATCGATGCCGGCATGCCGGAATCCTTCAACGTGCTGGTGAAGGAAATCCGCTCGCTGGGTATCGATATCGACCTGGAGCGCGACTAACCCCGCCGCCCGCGGTGCGCCTCCTGCAAGGAATGCGTGCCGCGGGGATAATGGCCGGTTCGCGGCTCGGTCTCAAAGATGAAGTTTTTTCACGCCAACCTGGAGTGATAGATGAAAGCACTGCTCGATCTATTCAAGCAAGTTCAGCAAAATGAACAATTCGACGCGATCAAGATTGGTCTGGCGTCCCCCGACAAGATTCGTTCCTGGTCCTACGGCGAAGTCAAGAAGCCGGAAACCATCAACTACCGTACCTTCAAACCGGAGCGCGACGGCCTGTTTTGCGCCAAGATCTTCGGCCCGATCAAGGACTACGAGTGCCTTTGCGGCAAGTACAAGCGCCTGAAGCATCGCGGCGTGATCTGCGAGAAATGCGGCGTGGAAGTCACGCTGGCCAAGGTGCGCCGCGAGCGCATGGGCCACATCGAACTGGCATCGCCGACCGCGCACATCTGGTTCCTGAAGTCGCTGCCGTCGCGTCTGGGCATGGTGCTCGACATGACGCTGCGCGACATCGAGCGCGTGCTCTACTTCGAAGCCTATGTCGTGACCGATCCGGGCATGACGCCGCTGAAGAAGTGCCAGATCATGTCCGAGGACGATTACGCCGCCAAATATGAAGAGTACGGCGACGACTTCACCGCGTTCATGGGCGCCGAAGGTATCCGCGAGCTGCTGCGCTCGATCGATATCGATCGCGAAGCAGACACGCTGCGCCAGGAACTGAAGGATTCGAAGTCCGAAGCGAAGATCAAGAAGTATGCGAAGCGCCTGAAAGTACTCGAGGCCTTCCAGCGTTCGGGCATCAAGCCGGACTGGATGATCATGGAAGTGCTGCCGGTGCTGCCGCCGGAGCTGCGTCCGCTGGTGCCGCTGGACGGCGGCCGCTTTGCGACCTCCGACCTGAACGACCTGTACCGCCGCGTCATCAACCGTAACAACCGCCTGAAGCGGCTGATGGAGCTGCGCGCGCCGGAAATCATAACGCGCAACGAAAAGCGCATGCTGCA
Organism: Noviherbaspirillum pedocola; assembly: GCF_016632335.1. Taxonomy (GTDB): domain Bacteria; phylum Pseudomonadota; class Gammaproteobacteria; order Burkholderiales; family Burkholderiaceae_D; genus Noviherbaspirillum_A; species Noviherbaspirillum_A pedocola. The sequence continues at coordinate 1,041,782 of NZ_JAEPBG010000001.1, read as the reverse complement.
GGAAGCCGTCGACTCGCTGCTCGACAACGGCCGCCGCGGCAAGGCCATGACTGGCGCCAACAAGCGTCCGCTGAAGTCGCTGGCTGAAATGATCAAGGGTAAGGGCGGTCGCTTCCGTCAGAACCTGCTGGGCAAGCGCGTCGACTACTCCGGCCGTTCCGTCATCGTGGTGGGTCCGCAGCTCAAACTGCATCAGTGCGGCCTGCCGAAGCTGATGGCGCTGGAACTGTTCAAGCCCTTCATCTTCAACAAGCTGGAACTGATGGGCCTGGCCACCACGATCAAGGCCGCGAAGAAGCTGGTCGAGATGCAGGAACCGGTGGTGTGGGACATCCTGGAAGACGTGATCCGCGAGCATCCGGTGATGCTGAACCGCGCGCCGACGCTGCACCGTCTTGGTATCCAGGCTTTCGAGCCGGTGCTGATCGAAGGCAAGGCGATCCAGCTGCATCCGCTGGTCTGCGCCGCGTTCAACGCCGACTTCGACGGCGACCAGATGGCCGTACACGTGCCGCTGTCGATCGAAGCGCAGATGGAAGCGCGCACGCTGATGCTGGCGTCGAACAACATCCTGTTCCCGTCGAATGGCGAGCCGTCGATCGTGCCGTCGCAGGATATCGTGCTGGGCCTGTACTACGCGACCCGCGAGAAGATCAACGGCAAGAACGAAGGCATGCTCTTCCCGGACGTCAGCGAAGTCATCCGCGCGTACGACAACAAGGAAGTTGAGCTGACCACGCGCATCACCGTGCGTATCGTCGAGTATCCGCGCAACCAGGAGACCGGCGAGTTCGAGCGCACCCTGACCCGTTACGAGACCACCGTCGGCCGCGCCATCCTGTCCGAGATCCTGCCGAAAGGCTTGCCGTTCTCGGTGCTGAACCGCGCGCTGAAGAAGAAGGAAATCTCGCGCCTGATCAACATCTCGTTCCGCCGCTGCGGCCTGCGCGCCACCGTGGTGTTCGCCGACCAGTTGATGCAGTCGGGCTTCCGTCTCGCAACGCGCGCCGGCATCTCGATCTGCGTGGACGACATGCTGGTGCCGCCGCAGAAAGTCACCATCATCGGCCAGGCAGAGCAGGAAGTGAAACAGATCGAGCAGCAGTATTCCTCGGGTCTGGTCACCGCTGGCGAGCGCTACAACAAGGTCGTGGACATCTGGGGCAAGGCGGGCGATGAAGTCGGCAAGGCGATGATGGATCAGCTGAAGGTGGAAGAAGTCACCAAGCGTGACGGCACCGTCAGCACCCAGGAATCGTTCAACGCGATCTACATGATGGCCGACTCGGGCGCCCGCGGTTCCGCCGCGCAGATCCGGCAGCTGGCCGGCATGCGCGGCCTGATGGCGAAGCCGGACGGCTCGATCATCGAGACGCCGATTACCGCGAACTTCCGCGAAGGCCTGAACGTGCTGCAGTACTTCATCTCGACGCACGGCGCCCGTAAGGGTCTGGCCGATACCGCGCTGAAGACCGCTAACTCCGGTTACCTGACCCGTCGCCTGGTCGACGTGACCCAGGATCTGGTGGTGATCGAAGACGATTGCGGCACCTCCAACGGCGCGTCGATGAAGGCGCTGGTCGAAGGCGGTGAAGTCATCGAAGCGCTGCGCGACCGTATCCTCGGCCGTGTTGCCGCAACCGACGTGGTGAATCCGGAAACCCAGGAAACCACGTTCGAAGCCGGCACGCTGCTGGATGAGGACACGGTCGAAGAGATCGAACGCCTCGGTATCGACGAGGTGAAGGTCCGCACGCCGCTGACCTGCGAAACCCGCTACGGCCTGTGCGCCAAGTGCTATGGCCGCGATCTTGGCCGCGGCATGCTGGTCAATGCCGGCGAAGCCGTCGGCGTGGTGGCGGCGCAGTCGATCGGCGAACCGGGCACGCAGCTGACGATGCGTACCTTCCACATCGGTGGTGCGGCATCGCGTGCGGCAGTGGCTTCCTCGGTCGAAGCCAAGTCGAACGGCACCGTGCGCTTTACCGCGACGATGCGCTACGTCACCAACGGCAAGGGCGAGCAGATCGTCATTTCCCGTTCCGGCGAAGTGCTGATCACCGACGACCATGGCCGTGAGCGCGAGCGCCACAAGGTGCCGTACGGCGCGACCCTGATCGTCAAGGATGGCATGGCGCTCAAGGCTGGCACCGCGCTGGCGACCTGGGATCCGCTGACCCGCCCGATCATCACCGAGTACAGCGGTACCGTGAAGTTCGAGAACGTGGAAGAAGGCGTCACCGTGGCGCGCCAGATCGACGAGGTCACCGGCCTGTCGACTCTGGTGGTCATCGACGCCAAGCGCCGCAGCGCCTCGACCAAGTCCGTGCGTCCGCAGGTGAAGCTGCTCAACGAGCAAGGCCAGGAAGTGAAGATCGCCGGCACCGAACATGCGGTGACGATCGGCTTCCAGGTCGGCGCGCTGATCACGGTGAAGGACGGTCAGCTGGTATCGGTAGGTGAAGTGCTGGCACGTATCCCGACCGAATCGCAGAAGACCCGCGACATCACCGGCGGTCTGCCGCGTGTGGCCGAGCTGTTCGAAGCGCGTTCGCCGAAGGATGCCGGCATGCTGGCGGAAGTCACCGGTACGGTCGCGTTCGGCAAGGAGACCAAGGGCAAGCAGCGCCTGGAAATCACCGACATGGACGGCAACAAGCACGAGTTCCTGATCACGAAGGACAAGCAGGTGCTGGTGCACGACGGCCAGGTGGTGAACAAGGGCGAGATGATCGTCGACGGTCCGGCCGATCCGCAGGACATCCTGCGTCTGTTGGGCATCGAAGCGCTGGCGCGCTACATCGTCGACGAGGTGCAGGACGTGTACCGTCTGCAGGGCGTGAAGATCAACGACAAGCACATCGAAGTGATTGTTCGTCAGATGCTGCGCCGCGTGCAGGTGGTCGATGCCGGCGACACCAGCTACATCCCGGGCGAGCAGGTCGAGCGTTCGGAACTGCTGGACGAGAACGATCGCGTCATCGGCGAGAACAAGCGTCCGGCGAGCTACGACAACGTGCTGCTGGGTATTACCAAGGCATCGCTGTCGACCGACTCGTTCATCTCGGCGGCGTCCTTCCAGGAAACCACCCGCGTGCTGACCGAGGCCGCGATCATGGGTAAGAAGGATGGTCTGCGCGGTCTGAAGGAAAACGTGATTGTCGGCCGCCTGATCCCGGCTGGTACCGGTCTGGCTTACCACCGTGCCCGCAAGGAAAAGGAGAACTGGGAAGCCGAAGAGCGCCAGGCATTGCTGCAATCCGAGCGTGCCGCGCGCATCGCCGAAGCCGAAGCGGAAATCGCCGCGGCCACCGGAGCCCACAATCCGGACGAGCAGGGCTGAGCGCGAGCTTTGTCCTGACACCGAAAACCTCGCAGCGATGCGGGGTTTTTTTTCGTCCATCGGTGCAGCAGGAAAGCAGTGACACGGTGGATGTCGGAGTCACAAGAGGCTATTCCTACCCCCTGCTTGACGACTCGAACGGAGTAAGAAAATGAATGCGATAGAAACGCTCTCAAGGAAGTTTCAAATCTCGATCCCAAAGTCGGTACGTGAGGAACAGCGCTGGGAGCCTGGACAGGAATTCGTCTTCATTCCCAAAGGTCGAGGTGTGCTGATCATGCCCGTGCCGGAACTCGATGAACTGCGCGGCATCGCGCCGGAAGCCAAGACGGAGGGATACCGTGATCAAAAGGACCGCTATTGATGGCCGAGTCCCTTTGCGCGGTCGACACGTCCGCGTGGATCGAGTGGATCATCGGCAGCGAACTCGCCAACTCGTTCGCCACGGATTTTCCCGACGAGTCTCGTTGCATCGTCCCGACGATCGTGCAACTCGAACTGGCAAAGTGACTATTGCGTGAGGTTGGTGAACAGGAGGCGGACCGGCTGTTCGCCTATACGCAGAAGTGTATCGTCGTTCCACTTGATACTGCGCTCGCCCTGATGGCAGCAGATTTACATCGTGACTGCAAACTGGCAACGGCGGATGCCATCGTGTATGCGACTGCAAGGCAGCACGGCGCGACTCTGCTCACCTGCGATGCACACTTCAGAGACTTGCCTGGCACTTGCCTGATCTCCAAAGAGCGAACCCGATGACCGGGGCACGGGCATTCAGGCCCGCCGGTTGACCCAAGCCCTTGACATCGCTATACTCGCCAGTTCTCGAATTTAAGCTTCCCGGCTTAAGCGCTCTTTGGTCAGTTTTCCCCGCCTCGTTGTCGCTTATTCCTCGCAGCCGATTCGTATCCCATATGAGCAGCATCGGCAGTACGCAAGCCCATATACCCAGTTTCCCCGTTCCGGGAAGGCCGCGAGCTTCCCGGTTTTCGTCATTAATGCCTTACTTAGTTGCATAGAGAACGATGCCAACCATCAATCAACTGATTCGCAGCCCGCGCGTTTCCGCGAAGGTGAAAAGCAAATCGCCGGCGCTGGAAAACAGCCCGCAGAAGCGCGGCGTTTGCACCCGCGTGTACACCACGACCCCGAAGAAGCCGAACTCGGCGCTGCGTAAGGTCGCCAAGGTACGCCTGACCAACGGTTTCGAGGTCATTTCCTACATCGGCGGCGAAGGCCACAACCTGCAGGAACACAGCGTCGTGCTGATCCGCGGCGGCCGTGTGAAGGACTTGCCGGGTGTGCGTTACCACATGGTGCGCGGCGCGCTGGATACCCAGGGCGTCAAGGACCGTAAGCAGGCCCGCTCGAAGTACGGTGCCAAGCGCGCCAAGGCTGCGAAGAAGTAATCAATGTGAATTCCGCCGCAAGGCGGATCGGAGTCGGCCCCGAATGGGTCGAGTAAGTGGATGGTCAGGATGGCCATCCGCGGGCAGGCGGAAAAGATCAGCCGCCGGCTCAACTGAAGATCGAAAGGAATACCAATGCCACGTCGTCGTGAAGTCCCGAAACGGGAAATTCTGCCGGATCCCAAGTTCGGCAATGTAGATGTCGCCAAGTTCGTCAACACCCTGATGCTGTCGGGCAAGAAGTCGGTTGCTGAAAACATCATCTACGGCGCCTTCGAATACATCCAGACCAAATCGGGCAAGGACCCGCTGGAAGTGTTCTCCGCAGCGCTGAACAACTGCAAACCGATGGTCGAAGTGAAGTCCCGCCGCGTCGGCGGCGCGAACTACCAGGTGCCGGTTGAAGTGCGCCCGGTGCGTCGCGTCGCGCTGTCCATGCGCTGGCTGCGGGAAGCTGCGAAGAAGCGCAGCGAGAAGTCGATGCCGCAACGTCTGGGTGGCGAGCTGATGGAAGCCGCGGAAGGCCGCGGCGGCGCGATGAAGAAGCGTGACGAGGTCCATCGCATGGCGGAAGCCAACAAGGCGTTCTCGCATTTCCGTTTCTAAGGGCCGCTTGAAGCCCCGTCTCGCGGCGAGGCTTCTCCCTTTGGCAACTGTTTCAAGCCGGGCACATTTTTCATGAAAAAGATGTCGCTCGGTTTTGTTCATTAAACGATTTAGGATCAATCATGGCTCGCAAGACCCCCATCGAGCGGTACCGTAATATCGGCATCTCCGCTCACATCGACGCAGGCAAGACCACCACCACCGAGCGCGTGCTGTTCTACACCGGCGTCAACCACAAGATCGGCGAAGTGCATGACGGCGCAGCCACCATGGACTGGATGGAGCAGGAACAGGAGCGTGGCATCACCATCACCTCCGCTGCGACCACCTGCTTCTGGCGCGGCATGGGCAACAACTTCCCGGAACACCGCATCAACATCATCGACACCCCGGGCCACGTGGACTTCACCATCGAGGTGGAGCGTTCCATGCGCGTGCTCGACGGCGCCTGCATGGTGTACTGCGCGGTGGGCGGCGTGCAGCCGCAGTCCGAGACAGTCTGGCGTCAGGCCAACAAGTACAAGGTGCCGCGTCTGGCATTCGTCAACAAGATGGACCGCACCGGCGCGAACTTCTTCAAGGTCTATGACCAGATGCGCGCTCGCCTGAAGGCCAACCCGATCCCCATCCAGGTGCCGATCGGCGCGGAAGAAAACTTTGCCGGCGTCATCGACCTGGTGAAGATGAAGGCGATCATCTGGGATGACGCTTCCCAGGGCATGAAGTTCGAGTATCAGGATATCCCGGCTGACCTGGTCGACCAGGCCAACGAGTGGCGCGAGAAGATGGTCGAAGCCGCCGCTGAAGCCACCGAGGAACTGATGAACAAGTACCTCGAGGAAGGCGAACTGACCGAGGAAGAGATCAAGTCCGCGCTGCGTCAGCGCACCATCGCCGGCGAAATCGTGCCGATGATGTGCGGCACCGCGTTCAAGAACAAGGGCGTGCAGGCCATGCTCGACGCCGTGATCGAATACCTGCCGTCGCCGGTCGACATTCCGCCGGTGCAGGGTCTGGACGAGAACGACGAGCCGGCTTCCCGCAAGGCCGATGACGACGAGAAATTCGCCGCGCTGGCATTCAAGATCATGACCGACCCGTTCGTTGGTCAATTGATCTTCTTCCGCGTGTACTCGGGCATGATCAAGTCGGGCGACACCGTCTACAACCCGGTGAAGAACAAGAAGGAACGCCTCGGCCGTATTCTGCAGATGCACGCGAACCAGCGTGAAGAGATCAAGGAAGTGCGCGCTGGCGACATCGCCGCTGCAGTTGGTCTGAAAGACGCGACCACCGGTGAGACTCTGTGCGATCCGAACTCGATCATCACCCTGGAGCGCATGGTGTTCCCGGAGCCGGTGATTTCGCAGGCTGTCGAGCCGAAGACCAAGGGCGACCAGGAAAAAATGGGTTTGGCACTGAACCGCCTGGCTCAGGAAGATCCGTCGTTCCGCGTCTACACCGACGAAGAGTCTGGCCAGACCATCATCGGCGGCATGGGCGAGCTGCACCTGGAGATCATCGTCGACCGTATGCGTCGCGAGTTCAACGTCGAAGCGACCGTCGGCAAGCCGCAGGTTGCTTATCGTGAAACCGTGCGCAAGTCGGTTTCTGACGTGGAAGGCAAGTTCGTCAAGCAGTCGGGCGGCCGTGGTCAATATGGTCACGCTGTCGTGACCCTCGAGCCGCAGGAACAGGGCAAGGGCTTCGAGTTCATCGACGCGATCAAGGGCGGTGTGATTCCTCGCGAATTCATCCCGGCGGTCGAAAAGGGCGTGCGCGAGTCGCTGAACAATGGCGTTCTGGCGGGCTACCCGGTTGTGGATGTGAAAGTCACCCTCACCTTCGGTTCCTACCACGACGTGGACTCGAACGAGAACGCGTTCCGTATGGCCGGCTCCATGGCATTCAAGGAAGCCTGCCGCAAGGCTAGCCCGGTTCTCCTCGAGCCGATGATGGCCGTGGAAGTGGAAACGCCGGAAGACTACGCCGGTACCGTGATGGGCGACCTGTCGTCCCGCCGCGGCATGGTGCAGGGCATGGACGAGATCGCCGGTGGCGGTGGCAAGATCATCAAGGCAGAGGTTCCGCTGTCCGAGATGTTCGGCTACTCCACCACGCTGCGTTCCGCGACCCAGGGCCGCGCGACCTACACCATGGAGTTCAAGCACTACGCTGAAGCGCCGAAGAACGTCACCGAGACGGTCATCAGCGCCAAGTCCAAGTAATTCATGCAGGCGGGCCCGGTCAATCCGGCCGGGCCGCTGCCAAACGACAACCTCATCAAGCGAAATCGTTTCCTGAAGGAAGAATCAAATGGCAAAGAGCAAATTTGAGCGGACCAAACCGCACGTGAATGTGGGCACGATCGGCCACGTTGACCATGGCAAGACCACGCTGACCGCTGCAATCGCGACCGTGCTGTCCTCCAAGTTCGGTGGCGAAGCGAAGAAATACGACGAAATCGATGCGGCGCCGGAAGAGAAGGCACGCGGCATCACCATCAACACCGCGCACGTCGAATACGAAACCCAGAATCGTCACTACGCGCACGTTGACTGCCCGGGCCACGCTGACTATGTGAAGAACATGATCACCGGCGCAGCGCAGATGGACGGCGCGATCTTGGTGTGCTCGGCCGCTGACGGCCCGATGCCGCAGACCCGCGAGCACATCCTGCTGGCGCGTCAGGTTGGTGTGCCGTACATCATCGTCTACCTGAACAAGTGCGACATGGTCGACGACGAAGAGCTGCTCGAGCTGGTGGAAATGGAAGTGCGCGAGCTGCTGTCGAAGTACGAATTCCCTGGTGATGATCTGCCGATCGTCAAGGGTTCGGCGAAGCTGGCGCTGGAAGGCGACAAGGGTCCGCTGGGCGAGCAGTCGATCATGGCGCTGGCTGAAGCGCTGGACACCTACATCCCGACGCCGGAGCGTGCCGTTGACGGTACCTTCCTGCTGCCGGTGGAAGACGTGTTCTCGATCTCCGGTCGCGGTACCGTGGTGACCGGTCGCGTCGAGCGCGGCATCGTGAAGGTTGGCGACGAGATCGAAATCGTCGGCATCCGCGACACCCAGAAGACCATCTGCACCGGCGTGGAAATGTTCCGCAAGCTGCTGGACCAGGGTCAGGCAGGCGACAACGTTGGCGTGCTGCTGCGCGGCACGAAGCGTGAAGACGTCGAGCGTGGCCAGGTGCTGGCCAAGCCGGGTTCGATCAAGCCGCACAAGCACTTCACCGGCGAGATCTATGTGCTGTCGAAGGAAGAGGGTGGCCGTCATACGCCGTTCTTCAACAACTACCGTCCGCAGTTCTACTTCCGTACCACGGACGTGACTGGCGCGATCGAGCTGCCGAAGGACAAGGAAATGGTCATGCCGGGCGACAACGTGTCGATCACCGTGCAGCTGATCAACCCGATCGCGATGGAAGAAGGTCTGCGCTTCGCGATCCGCGAAGGCGGTCGTACCGTCGGCGCCGGTGTGGTTGCCAAGATTCTCGACTAATCGTCGAACTCATCAAGTAGTACCCAATCCCGCGGGCGAACCCGCCCGCGGATCGCTCTTTAAAGGAAAGAAAGCATGTCGACCCCAAGCACCAAGCTCAACCAGAAAATCCGTATCCGCCTGAAGGCTTTCGACTACCGTCTGATCGATCAGTCGGCACTCGAAATCGTCGACACCGCCAAGCGTACCGGCGCAGTGGTGAAGGGCCCGGTTCCCCTGCCGACCCGCATCCAGCGCTTCGACATCCTGCGTTCCCCGCACGTCAACAAGACCTCCCGCGACCAGTTTGAAATCCGCACCCACGTTCGTCTGATGGACATCGTCGATCCGACCGACAAAACCGTGGACGCGCTGATGAAGCTGGACCTGCCGGCTGGCGTGGACGTCGAGATCAAGCTGCAGTAATTTTTCAACGCGGGGCTTTGACTTTCAAAGAATCCTGTTGTATGGGTCAAAATCCCGCGTTATAATCGCCGGCTCTGTCCAAAGCCGGCGCCACCCTTTTTCTGGCGCCGGTAGTTATTTGGCAAGACCAGCGGTAAAACACCAGTGGTACAACATCAGCCCCGCCCAATCGCAGGCGGGAATGGAGAAAAAATGAACCAAGATCAAGGCCAAGGCCTGGTTGGTCGCAAGGTTGGCATGATGCGCATCTTCACGGATGACGGGGATACGATCCCTGTGACCGTGCTGGACGTGTCCAACAACCGCGTGACTCAAGTCAAAACGCCTGAAACCGACGGCTATGCCGCAGTTCAGGTCGCATTCGGTCAGCGTCGCGCCTCGCGTGTGAACAAGGCATCCGCCGGTCACTTCGCGAAAGCTGGCGTCGAAGCTGGCTCCGTCCTCAAGGAATTCCGCATCAGCGCCGCCAAGGCCGCCGAACTGAAAGTCGGCGATGTGGTTCCCGTCAGCCTCTTTGAAGTCGGCCAGAAAGTGGACGTGCAAGGCACCTCCATCGGTAAGGGCTACGCCGGCACCATCAAGCGCTACAACTTCAGCTCCGGTCGCGCTACTCACGGTAACTCCCGTTCGCACAATGTGCCGGGTTCCATCGGTATGGCGCAGGATCCGGGTCGTGTTTTCCCGGGTAAGCGCATGACCGGTCACATGGGTGATGTCACCGTGACCACCCAGAACCTCGAGATCGCACGTATCGACGCCGAGCGCCAGCTGCTGCTGGTCAAGGGTGCTGTTCCTGGTGCCAAGAATGGCCAGGTCGTCGTGTATCCGGCAGTCAAAGTCAAAGCTAAGAAGGGAGCATAAACGATGGAACTCAAGCTCCTGAACGAACAGGGCCAGGCCGCTTCCAACGTCAACGCACCGGACACCATTTTCGGTCGTGACTACAACGAAGCACTGATCCATCAGATCGTCGTGGCCTACCACGCGAACGCCCGCAGCGGCAATCGCAAGCAGAAGGACCGCGAGGAAGTCAAGCACACCACCAAGAAGCCGTGGCGTCAGAAGGGCACCGGTCGTGCCCGTGCCGGTATGTCCTCGTCGCCGCTGTGGCGCGGAGGCGGCCGCATCTTCCCGAACTCGCCGGAAGAGAACTTCACGCACAAGGTCAACAAGAAGATGTATCGCGCAGGTGTCTGCTCGATCCTGTCTCAGCTGGCCCGCGAAGACCGTCTGTCGATCGTCGAGGATTTCGTCGTCGATGCGCCGAAGACCAAGCTGCTGTCGCAGAAACTGAAGGGCATGGGCCTCGAGTCCGTGCTGGTGATCACCGACAACCCGGGTGAAAACCTGGTTCTGGCCTCGCGCAACCTGCCGCACGTGCTGGTGTGCCAGCCGCATCAGGCTGATCCGGTGTCTCTGGTGTTCTACAAGAAGGTCCTGATCACCAAGGCCGCACTGGCCAAGATTGAGGAGATGCTGGCATGAACGCCAATGTGAAATTCAGCGAAGAGCGCCTGATGAAGGTGCTGCTGGCGCCGGTGATCTCCGAGAAGGCCACCTTCGTCGGCGAGAAAAACGAGCAGGTCGTTTTCCTGGTCGCTCCCGATGCCAACAAGCTCGAGATCAAGGCCGCCGTGGAAATGCTGTTCAAGGTTCAGGTGGAATCCGTGCAAGTCGCCAACCGTCAGGGTAAGCAGAAGCGCGCAGGCCGTTTCATGGGCCGCCGCAACCATACCCGCCGCGCGTTCGTGTGCCTGAAGCCCGGCCAGGAAATCAACTTCACCGAGGAGGCTAAGTAATGGCTCTCGTCAAAATGAAACCGACCTCGCCAGGCCGTCGCGGCATGGTGAAGGTGGTGAATGCCGACCTGTACAAGGGTCGTCCGTTCGCCGCCCTGGTCGAAAAGAAATCGAAGACCGCCGGCCGTAACAACAATGGTCACATCACCACCCGTCACATCGGTGGCGGCCACAAGCAGCACTACCGCGTGGTTGACTTCCGTCGCAACAAGGACGGCATCCCAGCGAAGGTCGAGCGTATTGAATACGATCCGAACCGTTCCGCGCACATCGCGCTGGTTTGCTATGCGGACGGTGATCGTCGCTACATCATCGCCAGCAAGGGCCTGAGCGTTGGCGACACGATCATGAACGGCGCCCAGGCGCCGATCAAGGCCGGTAACTGCCTGCCGCTGCGCAATATCCCCGTAGGCACCACGATGCACTGCGTCGAAATGCTGCCGGGTAAGGGCGCTCAGATGGCCCGTACCGCCGGTGCCGCTGTCGTGCTGATGGCGCGTGAAGGTACCTACGCTCAGGTTCGCCTGCGTTCCGGCGAAGTCCGCCGCGTGCACATCGAGTGCCGCGCGACGGTCGGTGAAGTCGGCAACGGCGAGCACAACCTGCGCAAGATCGGCAAGGCCGGTGCGATGCGTTGGCGCGGCGTGCGTCCGACGGTTCGCGGCGTGGTCATGAACCCGATCGACCACCCGCACGGTGGTGGCGAGGGTCGCACCGCGGCTGGCCGTCATCCGGTATCGCCGTGGGGCCAGCAAACCAAGGGCAAGAAGACCCGTCGCAACAAGCGCACGACGTCGATGATTGTCTCCCGCCGCGGCAAGAAATAAGGATTAACCATGGCACGTTCATTGAAAAAAGGGCCGTTCTGCGACGGTCACCTGATGAAAAAAGTCGAGACCGCGCAAGCGACCAAGGACAAGAAGCCCATCAAGACCTGGTCGCGCCGCTCGACCATCATGCCGGACTTCATTGGCCTGACGATCGCGGTTCACAACGGCAAGCAGCATGTGCCGGTGTATGTGTCCGAGAACATGGTTGGTCACAAGCTCGGCGAATTCGCACTGACCCGTACGTTCAAGGGTCATGCGGCTGACAAGAAGGCTAAGAAATAGGTCCGAACATGGAAACTAATGCAACCCTCCGTGGCGTGCGCCTGTCGGCCCAAAAAGGCCGCCTCGTCGCCGATCTGATCCGCGGCAAGAAAGTTGATCAGGCTCTGAATATCCTGGCCTTCAGCCCGAAAAAGGGCGCGGTCATCATCAAGAAGGTGCTCGAGTCCGCAATCGCGAACGCCGAGCATAACGATGGCGCGGATATCGACGAGCTGAAAGTCAAGACGATCTACGTCGAGAAGGCACCCGTCCTGAAGCGCTTCACCGCGCGTGCGAAAGGCCGTGGCGATCGTATCTCTAAACAATCCTGTCACATCTTCGTGACTGTCGGTAACTAAGGAGTCGCGATGGGACAGAAGATACATCCGACCGGTTTCCGCCTCGCCGTCACCCGTAACTGGGGCTCGCGCTGGTACGCCGGTAACAACAACTTCGCCGACATGCTTGGCGAAGACCTCGAGGTCCGCAAATACCTTAAAAAGAAGCTGAAGAACGCCTCGGTCGGCCGCGTGGTCATCGAGCGTCCGGCGAAGAACGCGCGCATCACGATTTTCAGCTCCCGTCCGGGCGTTGTGATCGGCAAGAAAGGCGAGGACATCGAAGTACTGAAGTCCACGCTGTCGAAGATGATGGGCGTGCCGGTGCACGTGAACATCGAAGAAATTCGCAAGCCGGAAACCGATTCGCAACTGATCGCCGATTCGATCGCTCAGCAGCTCGAGAAGCGAATCATGTTCCGTCGCGCAATGAAACGCGCAATGCAGAACGCGATGCGCCTGGGCGCGCAAGGCATCAAGATCATGTCATCGGGCCGTCTGAACGGCATCGAGATTGCTCGTACCGAGTGGTATCGCGAAGGTCGTGTGCCTCTGCACACCCTGCGTGCCGACATCGACTACGGTTTTTCGGAAGCTGAGACCACCTACGGCATCATCGGCATCAAGGTGTGGGTCTACAAGGGTGATCGCCTCGCCAGCGGCGAAGCGCCGACCGTGGAAGCCGCGCCGGAAGACGACAAGAAGCGCCGCGGCCCGCGCCGTGACGATGGTCGCCCGGGTGCAGGTCGCCCGCCGCGCGGTCGCCGTCCGGACGGTCAGGGTGCCCCCTCCGGTGAACCGGGCGCCAAGCGCGTTCGCACCAATAAGCCAGGAGCTTAATCATGCTGCAACCAGCACGCAGAAAATATCGCAAAGAGCAGAAGGGCCGTAACAAGGGCATCTCGCACGAGCGCGGCACTTCGGTGTCCTTCGGCGAGTTTGGCCTGAAGGCGGTTGCGCGTGGCCGCATCACCGCGCGTCAGATCGAAGCAGCGCGTCGCGCGATGACCCGTCACATCAAGCGTGGCGGCCGTATCTGGATCCGCATCTTCCCGGACAAGCCGATCTCCAACAAGCCGGCCGAAGTCCGTATGGGTAACGGTAAGGGTAATCCGGAGTACTACGTCGCCGAAATCCAACCGGGCAAGGTGCTGTACGAAATGGACGGCGTTGACGAGTCCCTGGCTCGCGAAGCCTTCCGCCTGGCCGCAGCCAAGCTGCCGCTGAGCACCACCTTCGTCGTCCGTCAGGTCGGCCAATAAACGGAGTGAACAATGAAAGCATCCGAACTCCAAGATAAAGACTCGGCAGGCCTGAACAAGGAACTGACCGAACTGTTGAAAGCCCAGTTCAGCCTGCGCATGCAGCGCGCGACCCAACAGCTGAGCAATACCTCGCAGCTGAAGAAGACTCGCCGCGACATCGCTCGCGTGAAGACTGTACTGGCTCAGAAGGACGCGAAGAAATGAACGACCAAGTAAAACAAACGCCCAAGCGTACGCTGGTCGGCGAAGTGGTCTCGGACAAGATGGATAAAAGCGTCACCGTCCTGATCAAGCGCCAGATGAAGCACCCGCTGTACGGCAAGATCATCGAGCGTTCCAAGAAGTATCACGCTCATGACGAGAGCAACACGGCTAAGGTCGGCGACCTGGTGGAAATCCAGGAAGGCCGTCCGGTCTCCAAGACCAAGGCCTGGCACGTGACCCGCGTGGTGCAAACCGCGCAAATCGTGTAATTGGTATTGCGTGGCAGGCAGTTTGCTGCCATAATGCGCAGCTTCCTCGAGTGAGTATCGCTCGGGGCGCTGCGTATAGTTGTTCTGCATCCTGGTGCAATCCCGCAGCAGTGATGCAGTAGATGTGATTCCGAAAATCGTCCACCCAAACAGCCTGCTTGATTCTGAGTGTGCTGGCGGGACCAAGACTGACCGCGAGATACCGCAATCCGGCGGAGCAAGCGGGTAAAGTTGGGAAAGAAAATATCATGATTCAAACTGAAAGCCGGCTCGAAGTAGCCGACAACACCGGCGCGCGCGAAGTGCTGTGCATCAAGGTCCTGGGTGGTTCCAAGCGTCGCTATGCCAGCATCGGCGACATCATCAAGGTCACCGTGAAAGATGCAACCCCGCGCGGCCGCGTCAAGAAGGGTGAGATCTACAACGCTGTCGTCGTGCGCACCGCCAAGGGCGTTCGTCGTCAGGATGGCTCCCTGGTCAAGTTCGACGGCAATGCCGCTGTGCTGCTGAACAACAAACTCGAGCCAATTGGCACGCGCATCTTTGGACCGGTTACCCGTGAACTGCGCACCGAGCGCTTCATGAAGATCGTCTCCCTGGCGCCTGAAGTTCTGTAAGGAGTCGATATGAGCAATATTCGTAAAGGCGACGAAGTCATCGTCCTGACCGGTAAAGACAAGGGCAAGCGTGGCGCTGTATCGCGTCGCGTGAATGAAGATTATGTTGTCGTGGCCGGCGTGAACGTCGCCAAGAAGGCGGTCCGCCCGAATCCAATGACCGGTACCACTGGCGGCATCGTCGACAAGGAGATGCCAATTCACGTGTCCAACGTCGCGATTTTCAACGCGGCCTCGGGCAAGGCAGATCGCTTGGGCAGCAAGGTCGTAGACGGCAAGAAGGTTCGCGTCTACAAGTCCAATGGCGAAGTCGTTAAGGTGTAAGAATCATGGCCCGTTTCCAGGAACTGTATAAAGAGAAAGTCGTCGGCGAGTTGACCAAGCAGTTCAACTACAAGTCGTCGATGGAAGTGCCGCGCCTGCTGAAGATCACCCTGAACATGGGTCTGTCGGAAGCCGTTGCGGACAAGAAGATCATCGAAAACGCCGTTGGCGATCTGACGAAGATTGCCGGTCAGAAGCCGGTGGTGACCAAGTCCCGCAAGGCAATCGCAGGTTTCAAGATCCGCGAGAACGTGCCCATCGGCTGCATGGTGACCCTGCGCGGCGAGCGCATGTATGAATTCCTCGATCGTCTGATCACCGTGGCCCTGCCGCGCGTGCGTGACTTCCGTGGCGTGTCCGGCAAGGCGTTCGACGGCCGCGGCAACTACAACATCGGCGTGAAAGAGCAGATCATCTTCCCCGAGATCGAGTACGACAAGATCGACGCGCTGCGTGGCATGAACATCAGCATCACGACGACTGCCAAGACCGACGAAGAAGCCAAGGCTCTCCTCGCCGCATTTAAATTCCCGTTCAGAAACTGAGGTTGCCATGGCAAAACTCTCACTGATTAACCGTGAAAAGAAGCGTGCCGACCTGGTGCAGAAA
Organism: Noviherbaspirillum pedocola; assembly: GCF_016632335.1. Classification (GTDB taxonomy): domain Bacteria; phylum Pseudomonadota; class Gammaproteobacteria; order Burkholderiales; family Burkholderiaceae_D; genus Noviherbaspirillum_A; species Noviherbaspirillum_A pedocola. The sequence goes on along the minus strand of NZ_JAEPBG010000001.1, from coordinate 1,025,996 downwards.
TACGCTGGCAAGCGCGCTGAACTGAAGGCAATCATCGACGACCAGTCGAAGTCGGAAGAAGAGCGTTACGAAGCGCGCCTGAAACTCCAGGCCCTGCCGCGTAATGCAAACCCGACCCGTCAGCGCAACCGTTGCGCATTGACCGGCCGTCCCCGTGGCACCTTCCGCAAGTTCGGTCTGGCCCGTAACAAGATCCGTGAAATCGCCATGCGTGGCGAAATCCCGGGCATGACCAAAGCCAGCTGGTAATAGGAGAACAAGCAATGAGTATGAGCGATCCTATCGCCGATATGCTGACCCGCATCCGCAATGCACAGGGCGTGAAAAAGACCTCGGTTGCGATGCCGTCGTCCAAGCTCAAGGTTGCGATTGCCAACGTCCTCAAGGACGAGGGTTACATTGAAGATTTCGCTGTGACCGAAGCAGACGGCAAGGCGGAACTGAAAATCGGTTTGAAATATTACGCCGGCGCCCCGGTGATCGAGCGCCTGGACCGTGTGTCCCGTCCCGGCCTGCGGATCTACAAGGGCAAGGATGATATCCCCAGCGTAATGAATGGCCTCGGCGTGACCATCGTGTCGACCCCGAAGGGTGTGATGACCGACCGCAAGGCACGCCAGACCGGCGTGGGCGGCGAGATCATTTGCTACGTGGCCTAAGGAGAAGAAGCATGTCTCGTGTAGGTAAGATGCCGATCGTCCTGCCAGCAGGTGTGGAAGTAACGATCAGCGAAAACTGGATTACCGTTAAGGGCCCTCTGGGCACGCTGACCCAGGAAAACAAGGGCGGTCTGGTGAACGTCGCTAACGACAATGGCACCTTGAACTTGGCGCCTGCCGATGAAAGCCGCGAAGCGAATGCCATGTCCGGCACGATGCGCGCGCTGCTCAATAACATGGTTACCGGCGTGACCAAGGGTTTCGAGCGCAAGCTGACCTTGGTTGGCGTGGGTTACCGTGCTGCGGTTCAGGGCAATGCGCTGAATCTTTCCTTGGGTTTTTCGCATCCGGTCGTGTTCGACCTGCCGGAAGGCGTGACCGCCGTCACCCCGACTCAGACCGAGATCGTGGTGAAGGGTGCCAACAAGCAGCAAGTTGGACAGGTCGCCGCTGAGGTGCGCGCTTTCCGTCCGCCGGAGCCTTACAAAGGCAAGGGTGTTCGCTACGCTGATGAGCGCGTGGTGATCAAGGAAACCAAGAAGAAATAACAGGGGCTGACGATGGACAAGAAACAATCACGTCTGCGTCGCGGACGTCAGGCTCGGATAAAAATCGCCGAGCTGAAAGTAAACCGCCTGGCGGTGCACCGGACCAATCTGCATATCTATGCGCAGATCATCAGCCCGGACGCCAAGGTACTGGCTTCGGCCTCAACGCTGGAAGCCGAAGTGCGCCAGCAGCTCGCTGGTCAATCCGGCGCGGGCGGCAATGCTGCCGCTGCTGCACTCGTGGGCAAGCGCGTCGCCGAGAAGGCACTTGCTGCCGGCGTGACGGAAGTCGCGTTCGACCGCTCGGGTTTCCGTTATCACGGCCGTGTGAAGGCTGTGGCAGAAGCGGCTCGCGAAGCCGGTCTGAAGTTCTAAGGAAAAATCATCATGGCAAAGATGCAATCGAAAATGCAAAGCGACAAGCCGGATGATGGCATGCGCGAGAAGATGATTTCGGTCAACCGCGTGACCAAAGTGGTCAAGGGCGGCCGGATCATGGGCTTTGCGGCGCTGGCAGTCGTCGGCGACGGCGACGGCCGTATCGGCATGGGCAAGGGCAAGTCGAAGGAAGTGCCTGTGGCCGTGCAGAAGGCGATGGAAGAAGCCCGTCGCAAAATGATCAAGGTTCAGCTGAAGAACGGTACGCTGCAACACACCGTCGTTGGCAAACATGGCGCCTCCTCGGTGCTGATGTCGCCGGCGAAGGACGGTACCGGCGTGATCGCCGGCGGCCCGATGCGCGCGATCTTCGAGGTGATGGGCGTGACTAACGTGGTGGCCAAGTCTAACGGCTCGACCAACCCGTACAACATGGTCCGCGCTACCCTGGACGGTCTTTCGAAGATGAATACCCCGGCGGAAATTGCGGCCAAGCGCGGCAAGTCTGTCGAGGAAATCCTGGGCTAAGGTGACGACATGGCAAATACCATCAAGGTGCAACTGGTCAAGGGTCTGATCGGCACGCGTCAGGACCACCGCGCAACCGTGCGCGGCCTGGGCCTGCGCCGCGTAAATTCCGTCCGCGAACTCGAAGACACGCCGGCAGTGCGCGGCATGATCAACAAGGTTGCGTATCTCGTGAAAGTGGTGTCGTAAGCCCTCGGCTTGCGCACGGAGCAAAGCATGGAACTGAATAACATTCAACCGGCAGCAGGCGCCAAGCACGCCAAGCGTCGCGTCGGTCGTGGTATCGGCTCGGGCCTGGGCAAGACCGCCGGCCGTGGTCACAAAGGTCAGAAGTCGCGTTCGGGCGGCTTCCACAAGGTCGGCTTCGAAGGCGGTCAGATGCCGCTGCAGCGTCGCCTGCCGAAGCGTGGCTTCAAGTCGCTGGCGACGCCGTACAAGGCGGAAGTTCGCCTGTCCGACCTGCAGAACCTGCCGGTCGAAGACATCGATCTGCTGGCACTGAAGCAAGCCGGCGTCGTGTCTGACTTGGCGCGCGTCGTTCGTGTGATCGCCTCCGGCGAACTCACGAAAAAAGTCAGCCTCAAAGGCTTGATCGCAACCAAGGGCGCCAAAGCCGCAATCGAAGCCGCTGGCGGCTCGATAGCGTAATACGGCCCCCTGATCGGAGTACCAAGTGGCGACGACTCCCCAACTGGCCAAAGGCGCGGCGAGCGGTTTTCCGTGGAGCCGCCTGTGGTTCCTGCTCGGCGCCCTGGTGGTCTATCGGATAGGCGCGCACATCCCGGTGCCGGGCATCGACCCGACCCAGTTGGCGCAACTGTTCAAGCAGAACCAGGGTGGCATTCTGGGGATGTTCAACATGTTCTCGGGCGGTGCACTGTCGCGTTTCACAGTGTTCGCGCTCGGTATCATGCCGTACATCTCTGCGTCGATCATCATGCAGCTGCTTTCCATCGTGTCGCCGCAACTTGAGGCGATCAAGAAGGAAGGCGAAGCAGGGCGACGCAAGATCACGCAATACACCCGTTACGGCACGCTGCTGCTGGGCTCCTTTCAGGCGCTCGGTATCGCGGTGGCACTGGAGTCGCAGCAAGGATTGGTGCTGGATCCGGGCTATGCATTCCGCCTCACCACGGTCGTGACTCTCATTACTGGCACCATGTTCCTGATGTGGCTGGGCGAGCAGATCACCGAGCGCGGTCTGGGTAATGGTATTTCGATCATCATCTTCGCCGGTATCGCGGCGGGTCTGCCGAATGCTCTGGGTGGGCTTTTCGAACTGGTTCGCACCGGCTCGATGAATGCTCTGTCTGCCATTCTGATCTGCATCATCGTTGCCCTCGTGACCTTTGCGGTTGTGTTTATCGAGCGCGGTCAACGCAAGATCCTGGTGAATTATGCGAAGCGCCAGGTTGGCAACAAGATCTATGGCGGCCAAAGCAGTCACCTGCCGCTGAAGCTCAACATGGCAGGTGTGATTCCGCCGATCTTTGCGTCGTCGATCATCCTGTTCCCGGCAACGCTGACAAGCTGGTTCACCAGCGGTTCTAGCTCGAACGCCTTCGTGCGTTTCCTGAAGGACCTGTCGGCATCGCTGGCGCCGGGTGAGCCGATCCATGCGCTGTTGTATGCGATTGCGATTGTGTTCTTCTGCTTCTTCTATACCGCCCTGGTCTTCAACAGCAAGGAGACCGCGGACAACCTGAAGAAGAGCGGAGCCTTCGTTCCGGGTATCCGTCCTGGCGAGCAAACCGCGCGCTATATCGACCGCATCCTGATGCGCCTGACGCTGGCCGGTGCGGTGTATATCACGCTGGTATGTCTGTTGCCGGAATTCCTGATCGCGCGCTGGAAGGTGCCGTTCTATTTCGGCGGCACCTCGCTGTTGATCATCGTTGTCGTAACGATGGACTTCATGTCGCAGGTACAGAACTACGTGATGTCGCAGCAATATGAATCGCTGCTGCGCAAGGCAAACTTCAAGGGCGGCATCCCGTCGCGGTAAGCGGGATGTGACGGACGGACGCATGGCAAAAGACGACGTTATTCAGATGCAGGGCGAGATTCTCGAGAATCTGCCAAATGCCACATTCAGGGTGAAGCTTGAAAACGGGCATGTAGTGCTGGGACACATTTCCGGAAAGATGCGAATGAACTATATCCGCATCCTGCCGGGCGACAAGGTGACGGTGGAGCTCACGCCATACGACCTCTCGCGCGCCCGCATCGTGTTCCGTACCAAGTAATTCGATTGAACCAAGAACTATAGGAAGAGGGCCAACATGAAAGTGCTCGCATCAGTGAAGCGGATCTGCCGCAACTGCAAGATCATCAAGCGCAAAGGCGTCGTTCGTGTCATCTGCATCGAACCCCGCCACAAGCAGCGCCAAGGTTAATTAACGTTATTGATCGAGGAATAACGAATGGCACGTATTGCAGGGGTTAACATCCCCAACCACCAACACACCGTGATCGGCCTGACCGCCATTTTCGGTATCGGCCGTCCGCGCGCTGAAGAGATCTGCGCAACCACCGGCGTGGCGACCAACAAGAAGGTCAAGGACCTGGACGACAACGAGCTGGAAAAGCTGCGCGACGAGATCGGCAAGTTCGTCGTCGAAGGCGACCTGCGCCGTGAAGTCTCCATGAACATCAAGCGCTTGATGGACCTGGGTTGCTACCGCGGCCTGCGTCATCGTCGCGGCTTGCCGGTTCGCGGCCAGCGCACCCGCACCAACGCTCGCACCCGCAAGGGCCCGCGCAAGGCAGCGCAAGCGCTGAAGAAATAATCCGAAGCAGCATCGGGATTCAAGGAAAAGACCATGGCTAAAGCACCAAACAACGCCGCCGCCTCGCGCGTGCGCAAGAAAGTCAAGAAGAACGTTGCCGAAGGTATCGCGCACATCCACGCGTCCTTCAACAACACCATCATTACGATCACGGACCGCCAGGGCAATGCCCTGTCGTGGGCAACTTCCGGCGGCGCCGGCTTCAAGGGCTCCCGTAAATCCACGCCGTTCGCTGCTCAGGTCGCGGCCGAAGCCGCAGGCAAGGTGGCTGTGGAGTTTGGTGTGAAGAACCTGGAAGTGCGCATCAAGGGCCCGGGCCCGGGTCGTGAATCGGCCGTGCGCGCTCTGAACAATCTGGGCATGAAGATCACCCAGATCCAGGACGTCACCCCGATCCCGCACAACGGCTGCCGTCCGCCGAAGCGTCGTCGTATCTAATTCAGATCGGCCGCGCATGCCGCTGCAAGCGGCATCGCAGTGCCCGCCAGGGGAGCTTGGCGGGTTTTGTTCTTAAGACCACCGTCAGTTCTCACGCCGAACTGACTAGCGCCTGGTAATCGGCAAGCCGCAATAATCGGCAACCGTCGCCTGGGGCGTCATCAACAAAGGAAAATATCGTGGCACGTTATACCGGTCCTAAAGTTAAACTGTCCCGCCGTGAAGGCACCGACCTGTTCCTGAAGAGCGCCCGCCGCTCCGCAGATTCCAAGGGCAAGATGGATTCGAAGCCGGGCCAGCATGGCCGCACTTCGGGCGCCCGCACTTCCGACTTCGGCAACCAGCTGCGTGAAAAGCAGAAGGTCAAGCGCATCTACGGCGTACTCGAGCGCCAGTTCCGTCGCTACTTCGCTGAGGCTGATCGTCGCAAGGGCAACACCGGTGAGAATCTGCTGAAGCTGCTGGAAACCCGCCTCGACAACGTCATCTATCGCATGGGCTTTGGTTCGACCCGCGCCGAGAGCCGCCAGCTGGTGTCGCACAAGGCGTTCACCGTGAACGGTATCGTCGTGAACATCGCTTCCTACCAGGTCAAGCCGGGCGACGTGATCGCCGTGCGTGAAAAGGCCAAGAAGCAGACCCGTATCGTCGAGGCGCTGTCGCTGGCCGAGCAGGTTGGCATGCCGACCTGGGTCGCCGTCGACTCGAAGAAGATGGAAGGCACCTTCAAGAGCGTGCCGGAGCGCAGCGACATCGCTGGCGACATCAACGAATCGCTGATCGTCGAACTCTACAGCCGCTAATCCGGCTGACCGCAGTCTTGTAGCACCTGCTGTACCGTGCCCGCCGCTTGTCCGGCGGGCTTTCCACTAGTGCCGTCAGCCTTATCGGTGTAACGAGCCGAGGGTATTGAAAAGGACCATCCATGCAAAACAGCCTGTTGAAACCCCGAATCATCGAAGTCGAGGCGCTTGGCGCCGGCCACGCGAAAGTGACCATGGAGCCGTTTGAGCGCGGCTATGGCCATACGCTGGGCAATGCGCTGCGTCGCGTTCTGCTGTCGACGATGATCGGTTTTGCGGCCACCGAAGTGACGATCGCCAAGGTCGTGCATGAGTACTCGTCGCTGGACGGCGTGCAGGAAGACGTCGTTGACCTGCTGCTGAACCTGAAGGGCGTGGTGTTCAAGCTGCACAATCGCGACGAAGTGACGCTGACTCTGAAGAAGGATGGCGAAGGCCCGGTCTTCGCATCGGACATCGATCTTCCGCATGACGTCGAGATCATCAACCCGGATCACGTGATCGCTCATCTGACCGCCGGCGGTTCGCTCGACATGCAGATCAAGGTCGAGAAGGGCCGTGGTTATGTGCCGGGCAATGTGCGTCGCCTGTCCGAAGACACCAACAAGACCATCGGCCGCATCATCCTGGATGCCTCGTTCTCGCCGGTTCGCCGCGTGTCCTATGCAGTCGAGTCCGCTCGCGTTGAGCAGCGTACCGACCTGGATAAGCTGGTCATGAACATCGAGACCAATGGCGTGATCTCGCCGGAAGAAGCGATTCGCCAGGCCGCGCGCGTGCTGGTCGACCAGCTGAACGTGTTCGCCGCGCTGGAAGGCACCGAAGCCGCCGCTGAAGCGCCGTCGCGTGCACCGTCGGTCGACCCGATCCTGCTGCGCCCGGTCGACGACCTGGAACTCACGGTCCGTTCCGCGAACTGCCTGAAAGCCGAGAACATCTACTACATCGGCGACCTGATCCAGCGCAGCGAGAACGAACTGCTGAAGACCCCGAACCTGGGCCGCAAGTCGCTCAACGAGATCAAGGAAGTGCTCGCTTCGCGCGGCCTGACCCTCGGCATGAAACTCGAAAACTGGCCGCCCGCCGGTCTCGAGAAGTAATTGCAGTAGCCGGTGAAGAAACGCTGGAGGCGCGTCGCGTCTTCAGCTATCATCCACCGTTTTTCAAACTAGCCTTACCGGCCCGCGCCGCATCCTGCGACGATAGAAGAGCTGGAAACAAACTCAATCGAAAGGAAATACCATGCGTCACCGTCACGGCCTTCGCAAGCTGAACCGTACCTCCGCTCATCGCCTCGCAATGCTGCGCAACATGTCGATCTCGCTGCTGCGCCACGAAGCAATCAAAACTACCGTTCCGAAAGCCAAGGAACTGCGCCGCGTTGTCGAGCCGCTGCTGACCCTGGCCAAGACCGACAGCCTCGCCAACAAGCGCCTGGCATTCAACCGCCTGCGCGATCGCGATATCGTCGTCAAGCTGTTCAATGAACTCGGCCCGCGCTATGCCAACCGCAACGGCGGTTATACCCGCATCCTGAAGATGGGTTTCCGCGTTGGCGACAATGCGCCGATGGCATTCGTCGAACTGGTTGACCGTCCGGAAATCACGGAAGCCGTTGAAGACACCAGCGGCGAATAAGACCTGAAAAGGTCTTCATGCGGCCTGCGCAAAAGCGTGCCGCATGAACGATGTACAATCCGAAGCCAGGCAACCGCCTGGCTTTTTTTATTACCCATACCCGCATGACTTCCACCCCGGCGGCCTTGAAGCCGCAAACTACGGCGGCGGGCATCCCGGGCGCCGATTCAATCCTCATCGTCGACAAGCTGCGCAAGAGCTATGGCAGCGGCGACGCGCGCCAGCTCATCGTCAATGGCCTGTCCTTCGCGTTGCGACGCGGGGAATGCTATGGCTTGCTTGGACCGAACGGCGCCGGCAAGACCACGACGCTGCGCCTGTGTCTCGGGCTGACCTCTCCCGACGACGGTAGTGTCACACTCGTCGGCCACAAGGTGCCAGCGGATGCGCGCGCAGCGCGGCTGCGTGTCGGCGTGGTGCCACAGGGCGACAATCTCGATCCTGACTTCACGGTCTCCGAAAACCTGCTCGTCTTTGGCCGCTACTTCGGCATGCCGGATGCAGTGATCCTTGAACGCATACCGAAGCTGCTCGAGTTCTCGAACCTGACGTCAAAGAAGGACGCACGTATAGGCGAGCTCTCCGGCGGCATGCGCAGGCGTCTCACGCTTGCGCGCTCGCTGGTCAATGATCCGGACCTGATCTTCATGGATGAGCCGACCACCGGCCTCGATCCTCAGGCAAGGCACATGATCTGGGAGCGCCTGAAGACGCTACTGGCCGAAGGCAAGACGATCTTCCTCACAACCCACTTCATGGATGAGGCAGAGCGCCTATGCGATCGCCTGGCCGTCATCGATCTTGGCCGCATGATCGCCGAAGGCTCGCCGCGCGACCTGATCGCCGCGCACATCGAGTCGCAAGTGGTGGAGGCCTACGGTGAAAACGCGCTGAGCTGGGGCGAAACCGTCGGTCGTCGGCTTGCCGCGCGCTACGAGGTCAGCGGCGAGACCGTCTTCTGCTACACCAATGATGCGCAGCCGCTGGTCGACAGTCTGTCGACCACGCCCGGCGTGCGCTACATCCACCGACCGGCGAACCTGGAAGACCTGTTCCTGAAGCTCACCGGCCGCGAAATGAGGGACTGACGATGATGAGCTATGCGCTGCCGTCGTTCTCGACGCGCTTCATCCCGATCTGGCGCCGCAATTTCCTGGTATGGAAAAAACTTGCAGTTGCGAGCGTGCTGGGCAATATCGCCGATCCGCTGATTACCCTCATCGCTTTCGGCTATGGCTTGGGCAGCCTGCTGAAGAGCATCGATGGCATTCCGTACATCCACTATCTGGCATCCGGCTCAATCTGCATGTCGGTGATGATGGCCGCTTCCTTCGAGGCGCTGTATTCCGCGTTCTCGCGCATGCACGTGCAGAAGACCTGGGAAGCGCTGCTGAACGCGCCGCTGGACCTGGACGATGTGGTTCTGGCCGAAATGCTATGGGCCGCAACGAAGTCGCTGTTCTCCGGCATTGCAATCCTGGTGGTGATGTTCCTGCTCGGCATCGGCCTGCATCCGCATACGCTGCTCGCGCTGCCGCTGCTGTTCCTGGTCGGCATGACCTTCGCTTCACTGGGCCTGGTGTTCAATGCGATTGCCAAGGGCTACGATTTCTTCACCTACTATTTCACACTGGTATTGACGCCGATGATCTTCGTCTCGGGCGTGTACTATCCGGTCACGCAGCTGCCCGGCTGGCTGCAAGTCATTTCACACTATCTGCCACTTGGCGCCGCGGTGCGCCTGGTACGGCCGCTGATCCTCGGCGAATGGCCGGTGGATGCTGTCGGCAATCTGATGGTGCTGCTGGCGTATTGCCTTGGTGGCTTCTATGTCGCCACGCTGCTGACGCGCCGTCGCCTGCTGAAGTAAGCGAAGGACAGGAACATGGAAGAACCGACATTGCTGGTGCTGACCAACCTCGGCGACATCGACAGCGCGCGCCGCATCGCGCGCGCACTCGTCGAGCAGCAGCTCGCCGCCTGCGTCAACATGCTGCCCGGTGTGCAGTCGGTGTACCGCTGGCAGGGCGCTGTCGAGGAAGAGAGCGAGATCACGCTGCTGATCAAGACCACCGCGACGCGCTATGCCGAACTCGAAGCCGCGATCCGCGCGCTGCACCCCTATCAACTGCCCGAAGTGATCGCCGTGCCGATCGCGAACGGCTTGCCGGCCTATCTCGATTGGGTCCGGAAGGAAACGAAGAAGGATATCGATGTCTGAGCCTGTCCTGCGCCCGCGCCGCTTCCTGGCCTGGCTGCTGATGCTGTTTCTCGCGCTTGCGTTGCCGTTCGCGCATGCGGCAGATGATTATCTCGAGCCGGAAGCGGCGTTCAAGTTTTCCGCGCGCATGCTTGATCCGAAGACGATCGAGGTTTCCTATGCGATTGCCGACGGCTACTACATGTACCGCGAGCGTTTCGCCTTCCGCGCCGAGGGCGCGAAGCTCGGCGAGCCGGTGATCCCGAAAGGCAAGGTCAAGTTCGACGAGACCTTCAACAAGGAAGTCGAGACCTACCGGCACGCAGTGTCGATCACGATTCCCGTGGAAGCCGACGGCCCATTTACCCTGATCTCGACCGGCCAGGGTTGCGCCGATGCCGGACTGTGCTACACGCCGATCGACTCGAAGGCGCAGCTGTCGCCGAATGGCGGCGGCCTGCTGGCCGCGGTGCGCGGCGCGGCCAGCGCCGCTGGCATGTCGTCCGCGCCGTCAGGCGCAATCGATGTCGCGCCCACCGAAGCGGCTGCCTCGGTCACTGCCACGGATACCGACATGGGTCGCGTCGAATCCGCCTTGAAGAGCGGCAAGCTGCGTGTGATCGTGCCGCTGTTTCTGCTGCTGGGCCTTGGCCTGGCGTTCACGCCCTGCGTGCTGCCGATGGTGCCCATCCTGTCGACCATCATCCTTGGCAGCGGCGCCAAGACCAGCCGCACGCATGGCTTCATGCTGTCGGTGGCCTATGCGCTGGGCATGGCCTGTGTCTATACGCTGCTGGGTATCGCCGCCGGCCTGGCCGGCGAAGGCCTGTCCGCAAGCCTGCAGAATCCGTGGGTGCTGTCCGGCTTCGCGCTGCTGATGGCAGTCATGGCGCTGTCGATGTTCAATGTCTACCAGCTGCAGATGCCGGCCGCAATCCAGACCCGGCTCGCGCGCGTTTCCGAGCGACAGAGCGCGGGCCGCTACACCGGCGTATTCATCATGGGCGCGCTGTCGGCCCTGATCGTTGGACCCTGCGTGGCCGCGCCGCTTGCGGGGGCGCTGCTGTACATCAGCCAGACACGTGATGTCATGGTCGGCGGCAGCGCGCTGTTCTCGATGGCGGTCGGCATGAGCGTGCCGCTGCTGATCATCGGCGTATCCGCCGGTTCGCTGCTGCCGCGCGCGGGCACGTGGATGGAATCGGTCAAGCGCCTGTTCGGCGTGCTGATGCTCGGCGTGGCTCTGTGGATGGTCGCGCCGGTGATTCCGGCATGGCTGCAGATGGCCGGCTGGGCTGCGCTTGGCTTGGGCTATGGCGCCTGGCTGCTGCGCGGACCGGGCATGGTTGGCAAGCTCGCCGGACTGGTGTTCCTGCTGGCAGGCGCGGCCCAGGTCGCGGGCCTGGCCAGCGGCGCGCGCGACCCGCTGGCGCCGCTGGCGCGCCTGCGTGGCGGACAAGCGCAGGAAACCGCGTTCCAGCGCATCAAGTCGCCGGCCGACCTCGATGCGGCGCTGGTCGCGGCCAAGGGCAAGCCGGTGCTGCTGGACTTCTATGCCGACTGGTGCGTGTCCTGCAAGGAAATGGAAAAGCTGACCTTCAGCGATGCGCGCGTGAAGCAGCGCTTCGCCGGCATGCTGCTGCTGCAGGCCGATGTCACGGCCAACGATGCCGATGACAAGGCCTTGCTCAAACGCTTCCGGCTGTTCGGCCCGCCGGGCATCATCCTGTTTGGTGGCAATGCCGCCGAGGCCGGCCGGGTCATCGGCTACCAGGATGCGGACAGCTTCCTGCGCTCGCTCGCGCCCGTGTCGGGTGGTTAAGACGGCACCTCTACAATCGATGGTTATTTTCTTACTCGGGAAAAATCGTTGAGCCGGCAGTCAGGTTGGCGATATCCTTATCGCCCCGACAACTGATAGGAGAACGAAATGAGCTTGCGACTAGGCGATACCGCACCCGACTTCGAGCAGGATTCCTCGATCGGCAGGATCCGCTTTCATGAATGGGCAGGCGACTCCTGGGTTGTGCTGTTTTCGCATCCCGCCGATTTCACGCCGGTCTGCACCACCGAACTCGGCCTGACCGCCAAGCTGAAAGGCGAATTCGACAAGCGCAATGTAAAGGCCATCGCACTGTCCGTCGATCCGGCCGACAAGCACAAGGACTGGATCAAGGACATCGAGGAAACCCAGAAGACTGTCGTTGGCTTCCCGATCGTTGCTGATGCGGACAAGACCGTGTCGACGCTGTATGACATGATCCACCCCAACCAGTCCGAGACCGCCACCGTGCGCTCTCTGTTCGTGATCGATCCGAAGAAGAAGGTACGGCTGATGATCACCTATCCGATGAGCACCGGCCGCAATTTCGATGAAGTGCTGCGCGTGATCGATGCGCTGCAGCTCAGCGACAACTACACGGTGGCCACGCCAGGCAACTGGAAGGATGGCGATGACGTGATCATCCCGCTGTCGATCCAGGATGAAGCCACGCTGAAGCAGAAATATCCGAAGGGCTATACCGCGCCGAAGCCGTATCTGCGTCTGACGCCGCAGCCGAACAAGTAAAGCGCTTCGAGAAACGGTAGTTCGTAGGGTGGGCGCAGCCCACGCGGTTTGCGGCAAGCCACAGGAACCGCGTGGGCTGCGCCCACCCTGCATGTCATTCCGCTTTATGTTTTCCCGCATCCCCGCGCGAGCCGGGCAGATCCTGGTCCTCCAGGTAACGCCTGCGCCTGAAGTACAGCAGCAATACCACCACCAGCACACCCATTCCCGACATCGTGATCCAGAAGCCGTTGTGATGCTTCAATAGCGGCATCCATTCGAAGTTCATGCCGAAGATGCCGGTGATCAGCGTCAATGGCATGAAGAGGGCAGTCAGCACGGTCAGCGTGCGCATGATCTCGCTGGTGCGATGCGCCATTGCCGCGTAATGAATTTGCACCGCGGACTCCATCGAGGCTTCGAGCCGGCGCGCATGGTTCAGCACGCGGGCAATGTGTTCCATCACGTCATTGATGCGCACCATCAGCAGATCGTGCGCGCGCGCATCGCCGCCCGGATGCATGCTGTCGACCAGATGGTCGCGCAACTCCTGCATCGCGTCGTGCTGTTCTTCGCAGAGATGATCGAGCTTGCGCAATTCGATGCGCGCATCGAGCAGGGCGCTCCAGTCGGTGAAGGTGCGCTCGGTGTTGAGCAGCGCGCGCTGCCAGCGGTCGACCTGCAGCGACAGCGGCTGGCGCAGGTCCAGGTACTGGTCCACCATCGCGTTCAGGAGGCGCAGCATCAACTCGGTCGGCGAAGCTGGAAGACGGCCGCCATGGCCATTACCGGGACGCGCATGCACCTCCAGCAAGCGCGTGCGCGCGGCATTGATGATGCGGCTGTCCTTGGCCCGGACCATGACCAGCGCCTTGTCCATCAGCAGGAAGGCGACAGGCCGTGTGTCGATGCGCGCGATCGATGCTCGCTTGCCGTCATGGCCATTGCCCATGGCCAGCTTGCGGAATACCAGCAGCTCGTAATCGCGGGTCGGATCGAAATAGGACGGATGCCGCAGGTTCACCGCATCGGTGAGATGCGGATCGTAGATCTGCACGCCGGTGGCCGCTTCGACGGCGGCGCGCCAGGCTTGTGGATCGGCGGCAACTTCTTCATGCGTGGCATCGAGCCACAGGAAGCCATCGCCGGGTTCGGTCCTGTCGTCCTGCGCCAGCAGCGCCGCGCCGTGGTTGGCGATGCGTATGACGTCCATGCGGCGCTGGCGGCTTAAGGCTTCTGCTTCAGGCGACGCGCCACGTCCAGCGCGAAATAGGTCAGCACGCCATCGGCGCCGGCGCGCTTGAAGGCCATGATCGATTCCATCATCGTCTTGTCATGGTCGAGCCAACCGTTCTTGGCGGCGGCCTTGATCATCGCGTATTCGCCGCTGACCTGGTACGCGAAGGTGGGTACGCGGAACTCGTCCTTCACACGACGCACGATGTCGAGATACGGCATGCCGGGCTTGACCATCACCATGTCCGCGCCTTCGGCCAGGTCCAGCGCCACTTCGCGCAGGGCTTCATCGCTGTTGGCCGGGTCCATCTGATAAGTGGCCTTGCTGCCCTTGCCGAGATTGGCCGCCGAGCCGACAGCATCGCGGAACGGGCCGTAGAACGCGGAAGCATACTTGGCCGAATAGGCCATGATGCGGGTGTGGATATGGTGATGCGATTCCAGCGCGGAACGGATCGCGCCGATGCGGCCATCCATCATGTCCGAAGGCGCGACGATGTCCACGCCGGCTTCGGCTTGCGTCAGCGCCTGCTTGACCAGCAGGCTCGTGGTTTCGTCATTGAGCACATAGCCTTCGGCATTGAGCACGCCATCCTGGCCATGGCTGGTGTACGGGTCGAGCGCAACGTCGGTCAGGATGCCGAGCTCCGGGAAACGCAGCTTCAGCTCGCGCACCGCGCGCGGAATCAGGCCCTTCGGATTGGTGGCTTCGATGCCGTCCGGCGTCTTCAGCGAAGGATTGATCACCGGGAACAGCGCCAGCACCGGGATGCCAAGCGATACGCATTCCTCTGCAACACCCAGGAGCAGGTCCACACTGATGCGCTCGACGCCGGGCATGGACGCCACCTTCTCGCACTGGTTCGTGCCTTCCTGCACGAAGACCGGGTAGATCAGGTCGCTTGCGGTGATGACGTTCTCGCGCATCATTGCGCGCGAGAACGCATCTTTTCGCATGCGGCGCATGCGTATGGCGGGAAATTGCGGCGAAGGAATGGTCTTGGACATGGGTTTGTTCCTGGAAGAAATTGCAATCTTGCGGAAAAAAATCTGTGAACCTTTTCGCCACGGTGCATTCATAGCGATAGGTGCGTCAAGTGCCTCCCGCTTCTCCTCCCTGAGCGGGGCCTATCGTTCCTAACGATGAGGCGTTACTACCCTGGAGATACTCCCCTTTCTCCAGGGTTTTTTTATGACTGGCCTTCAGCGGACTCGTCTTCAGATGCCGACGCTTGCGGCTCGTTCAAGTGCAATAGCGCCTCGATTCTCTCGGTGGCTTCATCGAGCCCGGTGCGCTTCAATGCCGAAAACAGTTGCGCCGTCGCGGGGTAGGGCGAGCCATCCGGCATCGCATAGCTCGACAGCACGGCGCGTGTTTCGCGCAGCGCATTCGTCGATTCGTTGCGATTGAGCTTGTCGGCCTTGGCCAGCAGGCAATGAATGGGCTTGCCGGTCGGGGCGAACCACTCGAGCATCTGGACGTCGAGCTCAGTGAACGGGCGGCGCGCATCCATGATCAGCACCAGCGCTGCCAACTGCTCGCGCCGCGCGACGTAGTCCCCGAGCAGGTTCTGCCAGTGAATCTTCGCGTCACCGGACACTTCCGCGTAGCCATAGCCTGGCAAATCCACCAGCAGCGCGCGGATTTCATCGACGCGGGTTTCATCCTTGCGATGCTGGCCAACATGGGCGCCGCCTATCGAAAAGAAATTGATGTGCTGCGTGCGGCCTGGCGTCTTCGACGCGAACGCAAGCTTTTTCTGATTGCACAGCACATTGATCGCAGTGGACTTGCCCGCGTTCGAGCGGCCGGCGAAGGCGATTTCGGGAACCTGCGTCTTCGGCAGATCGCGCAGATGATTGACGGTAGTGAAGAAACGGGCCTGCCAGAGCTGGGACATGGGTGCGAGGAAAGTGATGCCCGGAAAGGCAAAAAGCGGAGGGAGCTATTGTACAATCATCGGCTGAACGCCGCCGCCCGGCGTGCTCGGCATCAGGAAGCATGCGGCAGGTGTAGTGAATACGGGCGGCGATGTCGATGCGAGCTCCATCTGCCAAGGCATCATGGCCTTCGCATCACGCAGTGCAATCGCCGATAAGCCATAACTCCAACAATTCTCCGGGTGTCTGAATGAATCGTGCGTTTTCCTCCTTTGTCAGTTCCTGCGCCGCAGTCCTGATGGCGCTTTCCCTGTCCGCCGGCGCTGAAGAAGCCAAGCCGGCCAAGGCCGATGCCGCAAAAGGCGAAACCATCTACACCAATGGCGATGCGGCACGCAACATCCCCGCCTGCCTGGCCTGCCATGGCGCCAACGGCAATTCCACGATTGCGCAGAACCCGAAGCTCGCCGGGCAGCATCCGCAATACCTCGCCAAGCAGCTTGCGAATTTCCGCACGCCCGAGCGCAACAATCCAATCATGTCGCCGATCGCCAAGGCCTTGTCCGATGCCGAAATGAACGACATCGCCGCCTATCTCGCCAAGCAGGCGCCCAAGCCCGGCGCGGCGAAGAACCGTGAATCCATCGATCTCGGCAAGAAGATCTGGCGCGGCGGCATCGCCGAAAAGAACGTGCCGGCCTGCGCAAGCTGCCATGGGCCTGCGGGCGACGGCATCCCGGTGCAGTATCCGCGCCTGTCCGGCCAGCATCCGGAATATACTTCGGCTCAGCTCGTCGCTTTCCGCACTGGCGGTCGGCGTAACAGTGAGCAGATGAGCGCTATCGCCATGCGCCTGTCCGATGCGGAAAGCGCCGCGGTTGCGGATTACATCGCTGGCCTAAAGTAAGCGCGGCATCATTCGATCGCGCGGTGTGAATCACAGGGGGCGACACGACGCCCCCTTTCTTTTTGAGGAAGCAGCCTTGCATTCCGGGCAGACAGATATCCCCGGCGGCGTCGACACCGGCGCCACCGGCATACCCTCCAGCAGCAAACGCGGCGCGCTGGCCGGCGTCGTCGAATTGCTGTCATCGATGCGTTTTGCGATCAGCCTGCTGTCGGTGCTCGCCATCGCCTCCGTGATCGGCACCGTGCTGAAGCAGAACGAGCCGATGCCGAACTACGTGAACCAGTTCGGGCCTTTCTGGTTCGACGTGTTCGACAAGATCGGCCTGTATGCGGTGTATTCGGCCTGGTGGTTCCTGCTGATACTGGGCTTCCTGGTGACGTCGACCTCGCTGTGCATCGTGCGCAATGCGCCGCGCATGCTGCGCGACATGGTGAGCTGGCGCGAGAATCTGCGCGAGCAATCGCTGCGCAACTTCCATCACAAGGCCGAGTGGCGCGAAGCGATGCCGGTCGATGCGTTGGTCGAGCAGAGCGCGCAGCGCATCCGCGCGCTGGGCTACCGGACGAAGCTGGTGCAGAAAGATGGCGCGATGCTGATCGCCGCCAAGCGCGGCGCTGCCAGCAAGTGGGGCTACATCCTGGCGCACAGCGCAATCGTCATCATCTGCATAGGAGGCCTGCTCGATTCCGACCTGCCGATCCGCCTGCAGCAATGGATGTATGGCAAGACGCCGTATGCCGGCAGCGGCCTGATCGCCGATGTGCCGGCGCAAAGCCGCCTCGGCCTGGGCAATCCGACCTTCCGCGGCAACACGCTGATCCCGGAAGGCGCGGCCAGCGACAATGCGATCATCCCGCGCGAGTCCGGCGTGCTGATCCAGCCGCTGCCGTTCACGATCCGGCTCAACCGTTTCATCATCGAGTACTACTCCACCGGCATGCCCAAGCTGTTCGCCAGCGAAGTGCAGGTCACCGACCATGACACTGGCAAGAGCTTTCCGGCAACCATCAAGGTCAATCAGCCGCTGATCCACAAGGGACTGGCGGTGTATCAGTCGAGCTTCGAGGATGGCGGCAGCAAACTGAAGCTCACCGCCTATCCAATGACGGGGCCGAAGGAAACCGGCTTCAACCTCGACGCTGAAGTAGGCGGCTCGACCGCGCCGAACGCCGGCAAGCAAGGCGACTACACCATCGAATGGTCGGGCTTTCGCGCCTTCAACGTCGAAAACATGACCGAGCCGGGGCAGGACGTGCGCGCCGTATCGAAGAATCACAGCCTGGCGGATGATCTCGGCAAGCAGCTCGGCTCGGCCGCGAAGAACGTCAACAAGCGCGACCTGAGGAATGTCGGCCCGAGCGTGCAGTACAAGCTGCGCGACAAGACCGGGCAGGCACGCGAGTACCACAACTACATGCAGCCGGTGCGCATCGAGGGTGAGTGGGTGTTCCTGTCGGGCATGCGCGAATCGCCGAACGAAGCTTTCCGCTATCTGCGCATCCCGGCCGACGACAAGGATTCCCTGGACGATTGGATGCGTTTTCGCGCTGCGCTGCAGGATCCGCAATTGCGCGCGCATGCCGCCGAGCGCTATGCGCAGCGGGCGCTGCCCGGCAGCGGCGATACGGTGCGTACGCAGTTGCGCGATTCCGCGAACAAGGGCCTGGACATCTTCGCCGGCAATGGCAAGGAAGCGGGCTATATTGCAGTGGCGCGTTTCCTGGAACGCCTGCCGCAAGGCGAGCAGGAAAAGGCCGCCGACATCTTCATGAAAATCCTGAACGGCAGCCTGTGGGAAGTCTGGCAACTGGCGCGTGACAAGGATGGCTTGCCGCCGGTGGCTGCGGATGAAAAGCATGGCCGCTTCCTGCAGCTGGCCACGAATGCGTATTCGGACGCGGTCTTTTATGGCGCGCCGTTCTATCTGCATCTCGATTCCTTCGAGGAAGTGAAGGCCTCGGTGCTGCAGGTCACGCGTTCGCCGGGCAAGAAAATCGTCTACTTCGGCTGCCTGCTGCTGGTAGCCGGTATTTTCGCGATGCTGTACGTACGCGAGCGCCGCCTGTGGGTGTGGATCAAGGAGGGCGGCGACGGCGCGCAAGCCATGATGGCGATGAGCACGCAGCGGCGCACGCTGGATTTCGACCGCGAAGCCGAAGCGATGCGGCAGGCGCTGACGCAAGGGCCGCCCGCGAAATGAGCGGCGGTGCGAAACCATCCACTATACTGACCGTTCGTCCAAAGCATTCTTCGCCGCACGACGCGGCGCATACGGAGCATCACCCATGGAACTGACGCGACAACCTTCCGCTTCCTACGCGCCGCCCGCCGGTTTTCTGCACCGGCTCGGCGTGCTTGACTGGCTGTATGCGCTGGCGCTGGTCGCCGGCGCGGCATTTGCGCTGCATCGCTATGGCCAGTACATGGATATCTACGAGCAGGCGATCCTGATCGGCGCCGTTCCAGTGTTCGCCTGGCTCGGCTGGCAATGGAAACCGGTGCGCGCGCTGATGGCGGCGCTGGCGATCCTGGCGTTGTCTGCCATTGCGCTGTACGGTGGCTCGCTCGACATGGCGAACAAGAAATTCCTGCTGAAGTACATGCTGTCGAGCCAGTCCGCGATCCTGTGGATGAGCACCTTCTTCTATCTGTCCACGCTGTTCTACTGGGGCGGTTTCCTGGCGCGCTCGAACTTCGGTGCCGCCATCGGCAGCAAGCTGTGCTGGGCCGCGGTGGTGATCGGCTTCACCGGCATGCTGGTGCGCTGGTACGAGTCCTATCTCGTTGGCGCGGACGTCGGCCATATCCCGGTGTCGAACCTGTATGAAGTCTTCATCCTGTTCTGCATGATCACCGCGCTGTTCTACCTGTACTACGAAGACCGCTACGCCACGCGCCAGATCGGGCCGTTCGTACTGCTGGTGATCTCGGCTGCAGTGGGCTTTCTGCTCTGGTACACCATCAGCCGCGACGCCGCGGAAATCCAGCCGCTGGTGCCGGCGCTGCAGAGCTGGTGGATGAAGATCCATGTGCCTGCCAACTTCATCGGCTACGGCACTTTCGCGCTGGCGGCGATGGTCGGCTCGGCCTACCTGTGCAAGTCGCACGGCATCCTGGCCGACCGCCTGCCCACGCTCGAGGTGCTCGATGACGTGATGTACAAGGCGATCGCCGTCGGCTTCGCCTTCTTCACCATTGCCACCATCCTCGGCGGCCTGTGGGCGGCGGAAGCCTGGGGCGGCTACTGGTCCTGGGATCCGAAAGAGACCTGGGCCCTGATCGTGTGGCTCAACTATGCTGCCTGGCTGCACATGCGGCTGATGAAGGGCTTGCGCGGGCAGATCGCGGCCTGGTGGGCGCTGGTGGGTCTGCTGGTGACGACCTTCGCTTTCCTCGGCGTCAACATGTTCCTGTCCGGTCTGCATTCCTACGGCCAGCTCTGAGCGCGCGGCAGGCGCCGAAAATTTCGGGTAACTTGCATCCAGCGCCGCATCTGCTGCGAATAAGGATGCAAGAACCTCTGAGGAGCCTGCCATGCTGATCAAACGTAATCCGAACGGCATCGATTTGCCGTTTCCTTCCGAAATCACGCCGCGCGAAGTGTTCGAATCGCGCCGCGATTTCATCCGCCGTCTGGCCCTGGGCTCCATCGCCGGCGGCGCGCTGTGGGAAATGGCCGCGCGCGAAGCCTTCGCGCAGACCGGCCAGAAGCTGGGCGCGAAGCCGAATCCGGCTTACGTGGTGATGGACAAGACCACGTCCTTCAAGGACGCGACCAGCTACAACAACTTCTATGAATTCGGCACCGACAAGGCCGACCCGGCGCGCAATGCCGGCACCTTGAAAACCCGGCCCTGGACCATCGCCATCGAAGGCGAAGTGAAAAAGCCGATGACGCTGGACATCGACAGCCTGATGAAGCTCGCGCCGCTCGAGGAAAGGCTGTACCGGCTGCGCTGCGTCGAGGGCTGGTCGATGGTAATACCGTGGACCGGTTATTCGCTCGCCGAGCTGATCCGGCGCGTCGAGCCGAACGGCAATGCGAAGTATGTGCAATTCATTTCGCTGGCCGATCCGAAGCAAATGAATGGACTCTCCAGCCGCGTGCTCGATTGGCCCTATGCCGAAGGCCTGCGCCTCGATGAAGCCAACCATCCGCTGACGCTATTGACCTTTGGCATGTATGGCGAAACCCTGCCGAACCAGAACGGCGCGCCTGTGCGGGTCGTGGTGCCGTGGAAGTACGGCTTCAAGTCGGCGAAGTCGATCGTAAAGATCCGCTTCGTGCGCGACCAGCCCAAGACGTCATGGAACGAGGCGGCGGCGTCGGAATACGGTTTCTATTCCAACGTGAATCCAAACGTGGACCATCCGCGCTGGTCGCAGGCAACCGAGCGGCGCATCGGCGAGGATGGTCTCTTCACACCGAAGCGCAAGACGCTGATGTTCAACGGCTATGAGCAGGTCGCGTCGCTGTATTCCGGCATGGACCTGAAAAAGTTCTTCTGATGGCCCGCCCGCTCGCCATGCTGGCGCCGCGCCAGCTTCAGGTCGTCAAGGCGCTGCTGTTTGTGGCGTCGCTGCTGCCGTTCGCCCGGCTGGTGCTGGCGACCTTCACCGATCGGCTGGGGGCGAACCCGGTCGAATTCATCACGCGCAACACTGGCGACTGGACGCTGTATTTCCTGTGCTTCACGCTGGCGGCAACGCCGTTGCGGCGCATCTCGGGCTGGAACTGGCTGATCCGGCTGCGGCGCATGCTCGGGCTGTATGCCTTCTTCTATGCCAGCCTGCACTTCATGACCTTCCTGTGGTTCGACCATTTCTTCAACGTGGCCGAGATGTTCAAGGACGTGGCCAAGCGGCCGTTCATCCTGGTCGGCTTCACTGCCTTCGTGCTGCTGCTGCCGCTGGCCGCAACCAGCACCAACGCGATGATCAAGCGGCTGGGCGCGAAGCGCTGGCAGTGGCTGCACCGGCTGATCTACCTGATCGCGCCGCTGGGCATATTGCATTACTGGTGGATGAAGGCGGGCAAGCATGATTTCGCCAATCCGACGCTGTATGGCGTGATCGTGGCCGTGCTGCTGGGGATGCGCTTGTACTGGAAATTTGCGCGGAGCGAGACGGAGAAGAAGGCAATGGTGAGCAGGGCAGGTTGATGCCGCGCTCCTGTAGGGTGGGTGAAACCCACGCGGCGTGGTTGTTTGAAAAGACGCGTGGGTTTCACCCACCCTACGGTGTACTCAATTCACGCTGCATCGTCGGGGCAGTTTCGTAGGTTGGGCTGCCAAGCCCAACGTCAAACGCCTGCGGACCGCAAGCATGTTGGGCTTCCTGCGTCAGCCCAACCTACGCTGCTACGCTGCATCGCCGGGCAGTAGCGACTCCAGCGCAAACAGCTCCTGCGGCGTCTCGCGCCGACGGATCAGATGCATCTCCGCGCCATCCACCATCACCTCGGCCGCGCGGCCGCGGGTGTTGTAGTTCGAAGCCATCGTCATGCCATAGGCGCCGGCGGACATGATCGCCAGCAGGTCGCCGGCTTCCATCGCCAGATCGCGCGAACGCGCCAGCCAGTCGCCGGATTCGCATACCGGGCCGACCACGTCGTACACCTTGCCCGGTTGCATGCGCTGCGTCACCGGCTTCACGCCATGCCAGGCTTCATACATCGCCGGGCGCATCAGGTCATTCATCGCGGCATCGACGATCGCGAAATTCTTTGATGCGCCATGCTTGAGGTATTGCACCTCGGTGACCAGCACGCCGGCATTGCCGACGATGGAGCGGCCCGGCTCGAACAAGACCTTGATCGGCGCGCCGCCATGCTTGGCATCGCGCCAGGCATTGACCCGCGCGAACAGGCGCTCGAGATAATCGCCGACCGCAACCGGCTTTTCCTCGTCATAGGTAATGCCGATGCCGCCGCCGATATCGAGGTGATGCAGCGCGATGCCTTCGGCTTCCAGCGCATCGACCAGGTCGATCACCTTGTCCAGGGCTTCCAGCAGCGGCGCGTCGTCCAGCAATTGCGAGCCGATGTGGCAATCGATGCCGACCACTTCCAGGTTCGGCAGCTTGGCTGCGGCGCGATAGGTCGACAGCGTGTCTTCGAAGGCCACGCCGAACTTGTTTTCCTTCAGGCCGGTGGAGATGTACGGATGCGTCTTCGCATCCACATTCGGATTCACGCGCAGCGACACCGGCGCCCGCTTGCCCAGCTCGCCCGCGACCTCGTTCAGCCGCTGCAGCTCGGGAATCGATTCGACGTTGAAGCACAGGATGTCGTGCGACAGCGCCAGGCGCATTTCCTCGCGCGACTTGCCCACGCCGGAGAAGATCACCTTGCGCGGATCGCCGCCGGCGGCGATCACGCGCAGCAGTTCGCCGCCGGAAACGATGTCAAAGCCCGAACCCTGGCTCGCCAGGAGGTTCAGCACGGCCAGGTTGGAATTGGATTTGACCGAGTAGCAGACCAGCGCATTGCCGCTCTTTGCATGCGCGCGGCAGGCGCGGTCGTAGGCGGCGAAGTTATCGAGCAGCGCCGCCTTGGAATACACATAGGTCGGCGTGCCGAAGCGCTCGGCGATGGCTTTCAATGGCACGGCTTCGGCGCACAGTTCGCCGTCGCGATAGGAAAAAATCGACATGGTGGTGGAAGACTATTCGGATGCGGGAGCGACTGGTGTCGGCGACCCTATGGGCGGCGATACCGGCACGGGTGGCGTGGCCACTGGCGGCGGCGTGGGCTTGTCGGTGGGTGCGGGCTGCACCGATTGTCCGACAGGCCGGGGCGCGGGTTTCTGCGGCAGATACAGCGGACCGGTCTGACCGCATCCCGCCTGCAGGAAAGCGCAGACCAGCATGGCAAACAATGCGAGGCGGCGGCGCGGAACCGAAGGAAGGGAGTTCACGATTAGAATCACGGTTGGCAAAAACTTTCGGAGTGTAGCATGACCGATTCGGAATTCCTGGTCCTGGCGGAACAGACGCTGAACAGCATTGAAGCCGCGATCGAGCGGACAGTGGAAGACAGCGATCTCGACATTGAATGCAGCCGCAGCGGCAATGTGCTCGAGATCGAGTTCGTCGACAACGGCTCGAAGATCATCGTCAACAGCCAGGCGCCGATGCGCGAAATGTGGATCGCCGCGCGTTCCGGCGGCTTTCATTACCGGCGCGACGGCGAACGCTGGATCAATACCCGTGACGGCTCGGAATTCTTCGAGGCGCTCTCTCGCATGGCCAGCGAGCAGGCCGGCGCGCCGGTGACGCTGGCGCCATAAACGACGCGGGGTTCCGACGCGACATCGGAACCCCGCTCGGCCTGCCGATCCGATGCTTTGGATCAGCAGTCTTCATCCATCCAGACGCAAGGCCTCAGAACAATTCGTTCTTGACCTCGTCGCGCGTCTTCGGCGCTTCTCCCGCGCCAGGCGCGGCTCCCGGCACCGCGCCAGCCACGCCCAGCGACGGCACGCCGCTGCCCGGCGGATACTCGGAATAGTAGTAATCGCCGCCGGCCTGGATGATGCCGTCCGGCATGCGCGGTTCGTCCACCGGCACATCCTTCAGGGCCTTCTGCATGTAGCCGATCCAGATCGGCAGCGCCAGTCCGCCGCCGGTTTCGCGGTTGCCGAGATTGCGCGGCTGGTCAAAGCCCATCCACGCGATGCCGACCAGGTGGCGCTGGTAGCCGGCGAACCAGGCATCGAATGAATCGTTCGTGGTGCCGGTCTTGCCGCCGATGTCCGGGCGCTTCAGCGTCGCCTGCGCTTTCGCGGCGGTGCCGTACTTCGCTACGTCCTTGAGCATGCTGTCCATGATGAACGCATTGCGCGCATCGATGACGCGGCTGGCTTCATCGCCGGCCTTGTCCGGGTGCGCTTCGGACAGCACGTTGCCGGCCGAATCGGTGATCTTCGAGATCAGGTAGGGGTTGACCTTGTAGCCGCCGTTGGCGAACACGGAATAGGCGCCGGCCATCTGCAGTGGCGTCACCGAGCCCGCGCCCAGCGCCAGCGTCAGATAGGCCGGGTTCTTGTCGGCATCGAAGCCGAAACGGGTCGCGTATTCCTGGCCGTACTTCGCGCCGATGCGGTTCAGGATGCGGATCGACACCACGTTCTTCGACTTGGTGAGCGCCTTGCGCATCGACATCGGGCCTTCGTACTTGTTGTCGTAGTTCTTCGGCTCCCAGGCCTGGCCGCCGGTCTGGCCGGCGTCGAAGCTGATCGGCGAGTCATTGATGATGGTCGCCGGCGACAGGCCCTTTTCCAGCGAGGCCGAATAAATGAAGGGCTTGAACGAGGAACCGGGCTGGCGCCATGCCTGCGTCACATGGTTGAACTTGCTGCGGTTGAAGTCGAAGCCGCCGATCAGTGCGTGAATCGCGCCATCCTGCGGATCGGCGGATACGAAGGCCGCTTCCACCTCGGGCATCTGGGTGATGTTCCAGGACTTGCCATCCTGCTCGACGCGGATGATGGCGCCGCGCTTGACCTTGCGGTTCGGCGGCGCCTTGTCCGACAGCAGATTCGCCGCGAAGGCCAGGCCCGGGCCAGTGATCGTGATTTCCTCGCCGGAGGACAGCACCGCGCGCACCGCCTTCGGGCTGGCCTGCAGCACTACCGCCGCGACCAGGTCATCGCTGTCGGGATGATCGGCAAGTTCGGATTCGATCGCATCCTCGGCTTCATTCTTGTCGTCCGGGATGTCGACATAGCCTTCGGGGCCGCGATAGCCGTGGCGCTTTTCATAGTCCATCACGCCGCGGCGCAGCGCGATGTAGGCGGCATCCTGATCAGCCTTGGTGATGGTGGTGAACACGTTCAGGCCGCGGGTGTAGGTCTCTTCCTTGAACTGTTCATACACCATCTGCCGCGTCATCTCGGCGACGTATTCGGCATGGATGCCGAACTCGCTGCTGTCGGACTTGATCTTCAGCTCTTCATTCTTCGCCTGTTCGTACTGTGCGTCCGTGATGTAGCCGAGGTCGTGCATGCGCAGCAGGATGTACTGCTGGCGCGCCTTCGCGCGCTTCGGGTTGACCACCGGATTGTTCGCCGACGGCGCCTTCGGCAGGCCGGCCAGCATCGCGGCTTCGGCCACGGTAATGTCCTGCAGCTTCTTGCCGAAATACACCTGCGCCGCCGAGGCGAAACCATAGGCGCGCTGACCGAGGTAGATCTGGTTCATGTAGACCTCCAGAATCTGATCCTTGGACAGGTTCTGCTCAATCTTCCATGCCAGCAGCGCTTCATACAGCTTGCGCTTCAGCGTCTGCTCGCTGGAGAGGAAGAAATTGCGCGCGACCTGCTGCGTGATGGTGGACGCGCCCTGGCGCTGGCCGCCGGTCATGTTGTGCACGGCCGCGCGCAGGATGCCGACGTAATCGACGCCGCCATGTTCATAGAAGCGGTCGTCCTCGATAGCCAGCACCGCCCGCTTCATGACGTCCGGGATGTCCTTGAAGCGCACCACGTTGCGACGCTCCTCGCCGAACTCGCCAATCATCACGTTATCCGCAGTAAAGATGCGCAGCGGCATCTTCGGCTTGTAGTCGGTCAGCGATCCCAGGTCTGGCAGCGTGGGATAGGCAATTGCCAACATAAAGGCGAGCAGTAAAACGCCGATAACAGCAAAGCCGGCAAACAAACCAACGAGGCCCAGCAGGATGCGGGTAACGGGATTCTTGCGCGGCCGGGGCGGCTGCTCTTTTGACGGCCGGGCGCCGTCACGGGGAGGGTTAGGAGGAGTCATGCGGG
Source organism: Noviherbaspirillum pedocola (assembly GCF_016632335.1). GTDB lineage: Bacteria > Pseudomonadota > Gammaproteobacteria > Burkholderiales > Burkholderiaceae_D > Noviherbaspirillum_A > Noviherbaspirillum_A pedocola. The sequence goes on along the minus strand of NZ_JAEPBG010000001.1, from coordinate 999,670 downwards.
GAGCGGAAGAAAAACGGAGGGGAAAGAGGATGCTCATTATAGAGCGGTTTGCTTTCAGCCGGACTTTTCGCGGTTACATCTGGCGTGCGGGCAGGTCCGCACGCACGGTCGAACTACGACAGGAACTTGGCATTTGCTGTGCGAAAGACAACCGTTCCATTAATACCCAAGCACCGCGTGGGGTTTTGGCAACGAGGTTTGATGTTACCCTGCGGAAATTACTTTACATGCCGAGAAACTCGCTGCTACGATCAGCTGGCATTTCCTAAATTCAATAAGTTCAAGAATTTAAAAGCTTTTTTGCAATTTTCCTCAAGCACACGGTTTCGACGATCGCACCGATGCTGTGTTGACCAAGAAACATTCCGCGGGAAACGCCATTCATGATGGATTTCGCCTCACTACTCAAGAAAAAGAACATGCCACTGATCGGGCTGGATATCAGTACGTCCGGCATCAAGATCGTTGAACTCGCTGAAGGTGGCAAGGATGGCTTGCGGCTCGAACGCTGCGCCAGTGAGCCCTTACCACGCGGCGCCGTCGTGGATGGCAATATCGACAACATTGAGCAGGTCGTCGATGCCGTCAAGAATGTTCTGCGCAAGAGCGGCACCCGCGCCAAGCATGTCGCACTCGGTATGCCTTCCGCGTCGGTCATCACCAAGAAAATCGTTCTTCCCGGCGATTTGTCCGAGGACGAAATGGAGCTTCAGGTAGAAAACGAAGCGAATCAGTACATTCCGTTTGCTCTGGATGAGGTCAGCCTGGATTTCGACGTCATCGGCCCGGCACAGAATTCCATGGGCGATGTAGAAGTGCTGCTGGCGGCCTCGCGCAAGGAAAAAGTCGAAGATCGCGTGGCGGTGGCCGAAGCGGCCGGCCTGAAACCGACGGTCATGGATATCGAATCCTATGCCGCGCGTGCCGTGATCGACAGGATCATGCGCCGCCTGCCGCAGAACGGCCAGGGCCGCATCGTCGCGCTGTTCCAGATCGGCTCGCACATCACCCATATCTCGGTACTGCTCGATGGCCAGCCGCTATACGAGCGCGAACAGCCTTTCGGTGGCAACCAGCTGACGCAGGAAATCGTCCGCGCCTACGGCATGACGGCGGAAGATGCCGAGCAACGCAAGCGTCATGGCGGCCTGCCGGAAGCCTATGAGCGCGAATTGCTCGAGCCGTTTCTCGAGAGCGCCGCAGTCGAGGTAAGCCGCGCGATCCAGTTTTTCTTCACTTCCACGCCGTACACCCGCATTGATCAGATCTGCCTTGCCGGCGGCTGCGCGATCATTCCCGGCCTGGTGGATATCGTCGCCAGCCGCACCAAGGTGCCGACCGCGGTCATCAGCCCATTCGATGGCATGGGACTGGGTGCGGGATTGCGCGAACAGACAATCAAGAGCGAAGCACCGGCCTATCTGGTCGCCTGCGGCCTTGCGATGCGGAGGTTCGACTGATGGTGAAGATCAATCTTCTGCCGCACCGGGAAGCGCGGCGCAAGGAGCGCAAGACGGCGTTCTTTGCCATGCTGATCCTGTCGGCCTTTGCCAGCGTGCTGCTGGTGATGCTTGGCGGTTTCATCATCTCCGCGCGCATCTCGGCGCAGAACGAGCGCAATGCCTTCATCGAGGCGGAAAACACGAAGCTGGACGTGCAAATCAAGGAAATTGCCAGCCTGAAACAGGAAATCGAAGCGCTGAAGGCGCGGCAGCAGGCGGTGGAGGATCTGCAGGGTGACCGCAATCAGCCGGTGTACCTGATGGACGAACTGGTCAAGCAAGTCCCGGAAGGCATCTATCTGAAAGGCTTCAAGCAGACCGGCCAGAAGGTGCTGCTGAACGGTTATGCACAGTCCAATGAGCGGGTCTCGGAATTACTGCGCAACCTCGGCAATGCGTCGCCATGGCTGGAGCACCCGGAGCTGCTGGAAATCAAGGCGGCTACCGTGGGGCAGGGCAAGGAAGCGCGCCGGGTATTCGAGTTCTCGATGAACGTCGGCATCCGCCGCCCGCGCGACAAGGAAACCGGTCCCGCCGCGCCGAATGCGGCCAACGCCGTCGCCGCCGCTGCAACACCTGGCAAGCCATAACGACATCGCCCCATGAAGAATCTGACATCGTTTTCCGATATTGGCGCGCAGTTTCGCAACCTGAATGGCCGGCATCCGGGCCAGTGGCCGCTGGTGCCGCGCGCGCTGTGCGGCGTCGGCGTGCTCGCCGCTGTGCTGTTCCTCGGCTGGTTCCTGTACTGGAGCGGTCAGCTCGAGGAGCTGGATGCCGGCCACCAGAAAGAACAGCAGCTGCGCGACGCTTACAAGATCAAGATCCAGCAGGCGGTCAACCTGGACGCCTTGCGCAAGCAGAAAGAACAAGTCAGCGAATACGTCTCGACCCTGGAAAAGCAGTTGCCAAGCAAGGCGGAGATGGATGCGCTGCTGTCCGACATCAACCAGGCTGGTCTGGGTCGCGGGCTGCAGTTTGAGCTGTTCAAGCCGGGCCAAGTGGTGGTGAAGGATTACTACGCTGAACTGCCGATCGATATCAAGATCACCGGCAGCTATCACGACATCGGCGCCTTCACCGGCGACATCGCCAATCTGCCGCGCATCGTCACGCTGAACAATCTCGATCTGTCGGCGACCAAGGACGGCACCATGACGCTGGAAGCCATCGCCAAGACCTTCCGTTATCTCGACAAAGAGGAAGTCGCGGCACAGCGCAAGGCAGAGGCAGCCAAGAAGGGAGCGAAGAAATGATGTCGACGCGTATGGCAGGAATGCTCGCCTGCGTCGCGCTGCCCATGTTGCTGGCGGCTTGCGGCGATGGCGGCATCACGGAAGTGAAGGGGTGGATGGATGAAACCCGCAGCCAGGTCCGGCCGGTCGTGACCAAGCTGGCCGAGCCGAAGAAATTCACGCCATTCAGCTACAACGGCAAGGGCGGGGTGGATCCGACCAGCCCAGCCAAGATCGTTGACGCCATGGCGCCGGGAGGCGGCGCCGGTCACTTCAAGCCCGATCTCGAACGCCGGCGCGAGGCGCTGGAATCCTACCCGCTCGACACGCTAAGGATGGTCGGCACCTTGCGCCGCGGCAGCGAAACCTTCGCCCTGGTGCAGGCGGACCGCTCGATTTTCCGGGCCAAGGCCGGCAACTACGTCGGCCAGAACCTCGGCCGGATCACCGCCGTCACCGAAGGCGAAGTCCAATTGAAAGAAACCGTACAGGATGCGTCCGGCGAATGGGTCGAGCGCAATGCCAAGCTGGAGCTGCAGGAGAGCAAGAAATGATGAATCTCGATTACCGTAAGCTGTGGCAGAGCTGCGCCATCGTCTGCGTCGCCGGAGCGTGGAGCATCGCCCATGCCCAGGACAACGCCATTGAGTCGATCAGCGCCAGCCAGCATGGCAGCGACGTGGTGGTGAAAGTCGCGATGCGCGATCCGGTGCAGAAGGCGCCCATCGGCTTCTCGACCACGAACCCGGCGCGCATCGCGCTCGACTTTGCCGGCACAGGCAACGACACCAAGTCGGTCAGCCACGATATCGGCATGGGCGACGTGCGCAATGTGAATGTGGTCCAGGCCGGAGACCGTTCCCGCCTGGTGTTCAATCTGAACCGTCCGATGAGGTACAACACCTCGATCGAGGGCAAGACCGTCATGGTGATCATGGAAAGCGCGGCCGGCGCCAAGTCGGCGCAAGCCGCCGGCGCGATCGTGCCAGTGTCGGCGACGGGCACCGCCGCCGCTGCCGGCTATGCGCTCGCCCAGCGCACGCCGGAGATTCGCGACATCGACTTCCGACGCGGACCGAACGGCGAAGGCCGCATCGTCATCGACCTGCCGCCCGGCCAGCCCGGCGTCGACGTGCGCCAGCAGGGACAAAAGGTATTGATCGACTTCAGCAACACCGCGCTGCCCGAGACGCTGCGCCGCCGTCTCGATGTTGGCGATTTCGGTACGCCGGTCAGCACCGTCACCACCACGCGTCAGGGCAGCAATGTGCGCATGGTGATCGATGCGAAAGGCACCTGGGAACACAGCGCCTATCAAAGCGATTCGAAACTGGTGGTCGAGGTGCGGCCGGTCAAGGAAGATCCGAACAAGCTGGCGCAGGGCAATCAGGGGTATCGCGGCGAACGTCTGTCGCTGAGCTTCCAGAACGTCGAAGTACGCGCCGTGCTGCAGGTGATCGCCGATTTCACCGGCCTGAACATCATCGCCAGCGACACCGTGACCGGCAACCTGACGCTGCGCCTGAAGGAAGTGCCCTGGGATCAGGCGCTGGACATCGTGCTGCAGGCGCGCGGACTGGACATGCGCAAGAACGGCAACGTGATCTGGATCGCGCCGAAGGATGAGCTGCTGACCAAGGAAAAGCTTGAGCTTGAGCAGCGTTCGCAGATCGCCGAACTCGAGCCGGTGCGCACCGAGAACTTCCAGCTGAATTACCAGAAGGCCGATACCTTCAAGACCATCCTCGACAACGCGGGCGGCGGCGGCAAGAGCATCCTGTCCAAGCGGGGTAGCGCCGTGATCGATCCGCGCACCAACCAGCTGTTCGTCACCGACATTCCGTCGAAGCTGGAAGAAGTGCGCAAGCTGATCCAGAAGACCGACGTCGCCAGCCGCCAGGTGATGATCGAAGCGCGCATCGTCGAAGCCACCGATAACTTCAGCAAGGATCTGGGCGCGAAACTCGCCTTCGGCCTGCAGGGCAACAATTACGCGGCCGGTGGCCAGCAGTCAGCCACGAACGTCGGCCCGACCGTGAATTCGGTGGGAGGCTACTCGGTCAATCTGCCGGCGGCGACGTCGCCGTCGGCCGGCTCGGTGGCGCTTTCACTGTTCAATTCCGCAGCGACCCGCTTCATCAACCTTGAGCTCAGCGCCCTGGAATCCGATGGGCAGGGCAAGATCCTGTCCAGCCCGCGCGTGATCACGGCAGATCAGCTCAAGGCGACGATCGAACAGGGCACTGAACTGCCGTACCAGACGGCCACGTCGAGCGGCGCTACCGCATTGGCCTTTCGCAAGGCAAATCTGAAGCTGGATGTGATTCCGCAAATCACACCGGACGGCAACGTCATCCTGGATGTCGATGTCAACAAGGACAGCGTTGGCCAGAAAACCGATTCCGGTCTGGCTATCGATACCAAGCATGTGAAGACTCAGGTGCTCATCGAGAACGGCGGCACCGTCGTCATCGGCGGCATCTACATGCAGGAAGATCGCGATACAATCAACAAGGTGCCGTTACTCGGCGACATTCCTGTAATGGGGAACCTGTTCAAGAAGACATCGCGGGTCAACAACAAAACCGAACTGCTCATCTTCCTGACGCCCAAGGTCCTCAGCGATAAATTAGCAACGAGGTAAAAGTTTGACCGAATCACACGCGGCAGTGGCGAGCGCTGCAGAGGAAACGTGGTAAGCCCGCGCGAAGGCGCGGGCAATATTTTTCTGGTGGGGCTGATGGGGTCGGGCAAGACGACCATCGGCCGCGCGCTCGCAAAACGACTCAACAAGCGCTTCATCGATTCCGACCATGAAATCGAGGCGCGCACTGGCGCGTCCATTCCGCTGATTTTCGAAATCGAAGGCGAGGCATCTTTCCGCCAGCGTGAGGCCGCGATGATCCGCGATCTGACCGGCGAACGAAACATCGTGCTCGCCACCGGCGGCGGCAGCATCCTCGACGCAAGAAGCCGCGAATATCTGAAAGCACGCGGTACCGTCGTCTACCTGCGTGCCGGCGTCAACAACATCCTGCAACGCACTGCGCATGATCGCAATCGTCCGCTGCTGCAAACTGCCGATCCGCGCTCCCGGCTGGAGCAATTGTCCACGCAGCGGGATCCGTATTACCGCGAAGTTGCCGATATCATCATTGACACCGGTCGTCCCAATATACAATCGCTGGTCCAGGCCATCGTGGCCCAACTGGAAATCCTGGAACGCACTACGTCGCAGCAGGATCCACAACGATTGCATAACCCGATGTCTTCCCATTCCCAGATTGAACTGAAAGTCGAACTCGGCGAACGCAGCTACCCGATCCTGATCGGCCCGGACCTGCTTGCCAATGATGCCCGCCTGGCTGCGAGCGTCGCCGGTGCGCATGCCGCCATTGTCACCAACACCGTCGTCGGACCGCTGTATCTCGAACGGGTTGCAGGTGCGTTGCGTGCGGCTGGCAAGAAGGTGACCGAGATCGTGTTGCCGGACGGCGAAGAAGAGAAGACCTGGGAAAACCTGAATCGCATCTATGGCGCGCTGTTGCGCGACAAGTGTGATCGCAAGACCACCATCGTCGCGCTTGGCGGCGGCGTCATCGGCGACATGGCCGGCTTTGCCGCGGCGACCTACATGCGCGGCGTGCCTTTCATCCAGGTGCCAACCACGCTGCTGTCGCAGGTCGATTCCTCGGTCGGCGGCAAGACCGGCATCAATCATCCGCTTGGCAAGAACATGATCGGCGCGTTTTACCAGCCGCAAGCGGTGTTTGCCGACACCTCGACGCTGAACACGCTGCCGGACCGTGAGCTTTCCGCGGGTCTGGCTGAAGTGATCAAGCATGGCGCGATCATCGATGCGCAGTTTTTCGACTGGATCGAAGAGAACATCACCCGCCTGATGGCGCGCGATCCTGCGGCGCTGGCGTATGCGATCCAGCGCTCCTGTGAAATCAAGGCCGACGTGGTGCGCAAGGATGAGCGTGAGGGCGGTCTACGCGCGATATTGAATTTCGGCCATACCTTCGGCCATGCGATCGAGGCCGGCATGGGATATGGCGCATGGCTGCACGGCGAGGCGGTGGGGTGCGGCATGGTGATGGCGGCCGAGTTGTCGCAGCGGCTGGGATTCATCGACGCGGCTACACGCGCACGCGTCACAGCCCTGGTGCGTGCGGCTGGCTTGCCGATCGTCGCTCCGGACCTCGGCGCCGAGCGCTGGCTGGAATTGATGCAGGTGGACAAGAAGAACGAGGGTGGGCAAATCCGCTTCATCCTGTTGAAACCATTGGGCTCGCCACTGATCACCACGGCGCCGCAGGATACGCTGCTGGCCGCGATCGGGGCTTGCGTCGAATCTTAGAAAAACTGGGAGGCGAGCAGACGATGGACTTTGAAACCCACCTCGCTTCCTATGCCGTGCGCTCCGCCGATTCGCGCGGCCGGCGTTATCCCGAAGCGCCGGCAACTTCCCGCACCGAATTCCAGCGCGACCGCGACCGCATCGTTCACAGCGGCGCCTTCCGCCGGCTGGAATACAAAACCCAGGTATTCGTGAACCACGAAGGCGACCTGTTCCGAACCCGCCTGACGCACAGCATTGAAGTCGCACAGATTGCGCGCTCGATCGCCCGCAATCTGCTGCTGAACGAAGATCTGGTCGAAGCGATTTCGCTGGCGCACGATCTTGGCCATACGCCGTTCGGGCATGCCGGTCAGGATGCGCTGGACGAATGCATGAAACCCTTTGGCGGCTTCGAGCACAATCTGCAGAGCCTGCGCGTCGTGGATTTGCTGGAAGAGCGCTATGGCGGCTTTGACGGACTGAACCTGATGTTCGAGACGCGCGAAGGCATCCTGAAGCATTGTTCTCCGGCCAATGCGCGCACGCTGGGTGATATCGGCCAGCGTTTCCTGGAAAAGAAGCAGCCAACGCTGGAAGCGCAACTGGCCAACCTGGCCGATGAAATTGCCTATAACAATCACGACGTCGATGACGGCCTGCGTTCTGGCCTGATCACCGTGGCGCAGCTTTCCGAGATGGATTTTTATGCGCGTCACCAGCGGCAAGTCGAGGAAACCTTCCCCGGCATTACCGGCCGCCGTGCGATCAATGAAACCGTGCGACGCATGATCAATACGCTGATCGTCGATTTGATTGACACATCCCGCGAACACATTCTTGCCGCTGGCGTCGTCACTATCGATGATGTACGCAACGGGCCACCGCTGATCGCCTTTTCCGACGCGATACGGCGTGAAGCACAGCAGCTCAAGGCTTTCCTGCGCAGGAACCTGTATCAGCATTACCAGGTGAATCGCATGACCAGCAAGGCGCGGCGCATCGTCGTCGACCTGTTCCAGATTTTCATGCGGGAACCGACGCTGCTACCGCCCGGCCACCAGCCAGCCGCCCGGGACGAGGACGAAGCCGTGCGCGCGCGTCGCGTCTCGGATTACATTGCCGGCATGACTGATCGCTATGCGATGCGTGAACACCGGCGGATGTTCATGATCGACGAAATCTAGCGCGTAGTAGTCGACGCCTCGCGCCGCCTGCCTTCACAGTTCACGCAAGGGGTGCATGTGCGCCGGCCAAACCGGTTCAAAGTAGGCCGTCACCATCGCTTCATCAACGTCGGCTAGCGAAGCCGGTGACCAGCGCGGCGCATTATCCTTTTCGATCACGCGTGCCCGTATGCCTTCGAGTACCTCGGTGCGCTCGAAGCAGTGCCGCACCATGTCGCGCTCCATGCGCAGGCATTCGGCCAGGCTCATGCCGGCGCCGCGCCGCAGTTGTTCCAGCGTCACGCACAGCATCAGTGGCGAACCGCGTTCCATCGCGTGCAGCGTCGCAGCGGCGAAGTCATCGCCTTCCTGTTTCAAGCCTGAGACGATGGCAGACACGGTATCGGCGGCAAACAGGCGATCGATGCGTTCACGCGCATCGGCCAAGCGGCCATGGCCGGCATCGCGGACGTGAGGCGCGGCAAATTCACGAATCATGTTGACGATATCAGCAGCGTCCCGCGCGGCATGCTGTCCAAGCATTCCCATCAATTCGGGCAATAGCGCCGCAGGCAGGAAAACATCGGCCAGGTTCGCATGCAGCGCATCGGCCGCGCTGATGGTTTCACCCGAAAGCGCCAGCCAGCGACCGAGCTGCCCTGGCATGCGCGTCAGAAAATGACTGCCGCCTACGTCCGGGAACAGGCCGATGTGCACTTCGGGCATCGCCATACGGGTGCGTTCGGTGACGATGGCAAGTCGCTGCTTGCCAGCCTGGGTGATGCCCATGCCACCGCCCATGACAATGCCATCGAGAAGGGCGATATACGGCTTTGGATAATGGTGGATCAGATGGTTCAGCGCATATTCTTCGGTGAAGAAATCTTCCAGAAGTGCGCTGCCACCAGCCGGGGCAGCGTTGCCCACCTCATGAAAGAAGCGGATATCGCCGCCAGCGCAAAAGGCGCGTTCACTGCTGCTGCGAATCAGCACGGCGAGAACCGAATCGTCGTCTCGCCAGGCGCGGAGATGGGCGCTGATGGCACGCACCATGTCCAGTGAAAGTGCATTCAGCGCACGGGAACGATCAAGAGTGAGTATGCCGATCCGATTTTGGATCTCGGCGAGCACATGTGCGGTCATGGCAGGAAATTGGTGAAAAACAAACCGCACAGTGTACCGTTGTTTGATCGCCCCATCATGGGGGCGATCGATGCGCTGGTGGACTTATTGACGGCGGCTGGCGCGGGCCTTGGAGAGAGTAACCATCCAGCGGTTCAGCACGAGCATTTGCAGGTGGCCTGGATCGTCGCCGGGACGGCAGTCGAGAATGGGATTGACGCTGTAATGCGGCTTGGTCACTTCGCGGCGGATCTGCATTTCGCGCCGGCCAAGACGCAGCATGAAGGCTGCGGGCGGTTCATCGAAAGCGAAGCGGGTAGTCATCGAGCTATTGAAATTTGCCATGGCTGCATCTCCGTGTGGACGTTCAGTGGGCGTACTTTAGCACAACTACTGTATAAAAAAACAGTTATTTTGTGCGCTCTGCGTCCAGTACGTAACAACAAGAAAGGCGCCGATCGCGCCTTTCTTGTGTTGCCGGAGTTTGACTACATTGCAGCGGCGGGATCCGGTTCCGAATCCATGCGCTTCAAGCCCGGATGCTGATAATCCTGCAGGCGGGTTTTGTACTTCAGGACCTGGCGGTCCAGCTTGTCCATCAGGTTATCGATCGCGGCATACAGGTCATGCGCAATGCTTTCCACATGCACGTCCTTGCCGCGTAGTCGAACGGTGATCTCGGCGCGTTGCCTTCTTTCCTTTTCCGGGAGCTTGTCGACGGCAAGAATGACGGCGATATCGATCACATGATCGAAATGGCGCTTCACGCGCGCCAGCTTGCTTTGCAGGTATTCACGAATGGCGGGAGTCACTTCGACATGATGTCCACTGATGGTCAGATTCATACAATGCTCCTTGTGAATTGCCGCCTGCGGTTCGGTGAGGGCCTCCGCCCGGCGGCTGAGGGGAACTGCAAAACTACAATGACTTGCGCAGATTGACTGGTGGGATTTTCAAGGCTTCGCGGTACTTCGCGACGGTGCGGCGAGCGACAACCATGCCTTGCTCCGCCAGCATCTCTGCAATGCGGCTGTCGGAAAAGGGGTTCTTCGAGTCCTCGGCTCCTATCAGTTGTTTGATCAACGCCCGGATTGCAGTGGATGATGCTTCGCCTCCCGCGTCGGTAGCGACATGGCTGCCGAAGAAGTACTTCAGTTCGAACATCCCGTGGGGCGTGAGCATGTACTTTTGCGTGGTGACACGAGAAATGGTGCTCTCGTGAAGGCCCAGTGTATCAGCAATCTCGCGCAGCACAAGCGGACGCATGGCCACTTCGCCGTGCGAAAAGAAGTTGCGCTGGCGATCGACTATCGCCTGTGCGACACGCAATATCGTGTCGAAACGCTGGCGCATGTTCTTGATCAGCCACTTCGCTTCCTGCAACTGCGAGCTCATCGATCCTTCGCCCTTGTTCTGCTTCAGGATGCTGGCGTACATCGCATTGACCCGCAGCCGCGGCATCACGTCATGATTGAGCATCACCTGCCAGCCATTCTTGCCGCGCTTGACGATCACATCCGGCACCACATAGTCCGAGGCATTGCCGGCGAAGATCGCGCCCGGATGCGGATTGGCGGCCTTGATCAACACCTGTGCTTCGCGCAGGTCTTCCTCGTCGCAATCGAGTGCCTTTTTCAGCTTGTTGAAGTCGCGCTGCGCGAACAGCGCCAGATGGTTTTCAACGATGCTCAGCGCCATGCGCCGCGTCACCATCGGCACCTTCGGCATGCGCCGGATCTGCAATGCCAGGCACTCCGATGCGCTGCGCGCGCCCACGCCGGCCGGCTCGAAGCTCTGCACCAGCTTCAGCGCCATCGACAATTCTTCCACCTCGACTTCCAGCTCTTCCGGCAGCCGCGCGTGGATTTCCTCGAGCGGTTCTTCCAGGTAGCCATTCTCATCGAGCGCATCGATCACCAATTCAACCAGCGCCCGGTCGCGGATGCTGTGTACCGTGACGCGCATCTGTTCCAGCAGGTGTTCGCGCAGGGTGGTTTCATGCGCCTCCATCTGCGGACGCGCATCATCGTCCTCGGGCGCTTTCGATGTGCGCGCGACATCGTCGAAGCTCCAGTCGGAGTCGGCGCTGCTTGCACTCTCGCCGCCTTCACCGCCATCGCCGCCATCGAAGCCGCCTTCCGCATCGGCCGGCGCCGAATCGGACGTCGGGCTTTCCGTGGCGCTCGATGCAGGGCTCGCCGAACTGACCGCGCCATCGGCCAGCAGGCGCACCGAATGATCGAGTGGATCGTCCAGGCGTTCCAGAAGCGGGTTTTCCGACAGGATCTGTTCCAGCTCCTGGTGAAGTTCCAATGTCGACAACTGCAGCAGCCGGATGGACTGTTGCAGTTGGGGCGTCAGCGCGAGGTGCTGCGAAACGCGGAGTTGCAGGGTTTGTTTCATCTGTGCTCTTGCTTACATGCGGAAATGCTCGCCGAGATAGACGCGCCTTACCGATTCGTCGGCAATGATGTCGTCCGGCGTACCGCTGGCCAGCACCATGCCCTGGTTGATGATGTAGGCACGGTCGCAAATGCCCAGGGTTTCCCTAACGTTATGATCGGTGATCAGCACACCGATATTGCGCTCCTTCAGGAAACGCACGATGCGCTGGATCTCAATCACGGCAATCGGATCGACGCCAGCGAAAGGTTCGTCCAACAGGATGAAGCGCGGATTCGTTGCCAGCGCCCGTGCAATTTCCACGCGCCGGCGCTCGCCGCCGGATAGCGACAGCGCCTGGTTGTCGCGCAGCTTCTCGATCTGCAATTCCTTCAGCAAGGCGTCGAGCCGATGATTGAGGTCAGCCTTGGGCAGCGGCTTGCCATTAATCTGCTGCAGTTCCAGCACCGCGCGGATGTTTTCCTCGACGGTCAGCTTACGAAACACCGAAGCTTCCTGTGGCAGATAGGACAGGCCCAGCATCGCGCGCCGATGTATCGGCAGACGCGAAATGTCCACGCCGTTGAGCGCGATTTCCCCCGCGTCCGATGGCACCAGGCCAACGATCATGTAGAAGGAAGTCGTCTTGCCTGCGCCGTTTGGACCGAGCAGTCCGACCACCTGGCCGCTGGCCACATCGAGTGACACATCACGCACCACCTGGCGCGCGCCATAAGTCTTCTGCAGGCCGCGAACGGTGAGGGTGCTTTCCGGCGTCGTCATTGCCTGCGCGTTCATGGCGTGCCCGTGTTGCGCGGTTGTATCGTTGCGCGGATGCGTCCGGCGCCGGGCTGGCTGGCGCCGCTTGGCGTGTTATTGACCGAGTAGTATTCCTGCCGGCTGTCGTAGGAAATGAATTGCCCCTGCACCTCGTCGGTCACCTTCTTGCCTTCCAGCAGACGCACCTTCGCGTTCACATAGAACTTCGCGACCTCGGTCTTGTTGTCGTATTCGACGCGGTCGCCGGCTTCGCCTTCCATCCAGCTGTCCGGGCCGGCATCGCGCTTTTGCCGCAGCGTGGCCCGGCCGCCGGCCGGCGCATACAGCGTCGCATACTGGTAGCCAGCCGGATCCTGGGTGACCACCAACTTTTCTCCCTTCATGATCAGGCTGCCCCGGGTCAGCACTACGTTGCCGGTGAAGGTGTTGATCTGCTTGACGTCGTCATAGGCCATTTGATTGGCCTCGATATCGATGGGCTTGGTAGCGTCCGCCCGTTCCGCATGCGCGCCGCCGCAGACCGACAGCGCCAACAGGAACATCCAGGTATGAGTGCGTTTCATCACGTTGTTATTGGCTTGCAAATATGGATGGCAGACGTCTCAGCGCGTCGCCGTCTTCGGTGGCAAAACCGCGTGTACGCGGCTGGCCAGATGCAGTTCCCCGGTGGCATTGTTGACCTTCATGCCGGTGCCATTCAGGATCGATTTGCCGATCACCATATGCACGGGACGGTCGGTCTCCATGATTTCCTCGTCGGTCAGCATCACCAGATAATCGGTGTCGAGATGGAAATAATCCGCCTTCGGCGAAGCCGGCCGGTTCAGCTGCACATTGTCATACAGGTAGACCTTGTCGCTGTTCGAATCAACGCGGGCACGATCGGCGCGCGCGCTCATCGGCGCCCGCTCCGCCGACAGGCTGTTGACCACCGGCTGATCGATCAAATGGGTATCGGTGACCGGATCGTGGACCAGGCGCTTGCCGGAAATGTTGTACTGGGCTTCGCCGTTCTCGGCCATGCGTACATAGTTGAAATTGTCGACGTAATAATCCGGCTCGGTGCGCTTGACCGCGCGCGCGGTTTCAACGCCAGCGCGACGCACAACCTCCAACAGCCACAGGCTGCCCAGCGCCATCATCGCGCCGATCAGGATCAGCGTGACCAGGCCGAAGCGACCGCGCCTGGCCGTGCTCATCGCAGGTACGGCGCCAGCGCCGCCTCGTAATTGCCCTGCGCGCGCAGGATGAAGTCGCACAGCTCGCGCGCCGCGCCGGAGCCGCCGCGCGTCTCGGTAACGTAATGCACCCGGCTGCGCACTTCCGGATGGCCGTTCGGCACGCTGGCGGCAAAACCGACGCGCGTAAGAATGGGCAGATCGATGACATCGTCGCCGATGAAGCCGCAGCGCTCAGCCGCCACGCCGCATTCGGCGAGCAGCGCATTGAAAGACTGGAGCTTGTCATGCGCGCCCTGGCGCACGTGGCTGATGCCGAGGTCGGCCGCGCGGCGCGCCACCAGCGGCGATTGCCGCGCGCTGATGATCGCCGTGGCCACGCCGGATGCCTGCAGCAGCTTGATGCCGTGGCCATCCAGCACATTGAAAGTCTTGATGACTTCGCCTTCGGCGCCGAAGTGCAGGCTGCCGTCGGTCAGCACGCCATCAACGTCAAAGATCATCAGCGCCACGCCGCGGGCGCGCGTTTCGGCATCAATGCGATCCATCGCCATCAGATCACCTTTGCCCGGGTCAGATCATGGATATGCAGCGCACCGGCCAGCCGGCCGTCGCCATCGACGACCAGCAGCTGGTTGATGCGGTGTTGCTCCATCAATTCCACCGCTTCCACCGCGAGCTGGTCGGGGCCGACAGTGCGTGGATTGGCATGCATGACCTCGGCAATCGATAGGCGGTTGAAATCCTGCGCCTTTTCGATCAGGCGGCGCAGATCGCCATCGGTAAACACGCCGACCGGCCGATCCGCATCATCGACAATGGCCGTCATCGCCATGCCCTTGCGCGTGATTTCCAGAAGCGCTGCGTTCAGCGATACCGTGCGCGCCACCTTCGGAATCGCGTCGCCGGTGCGCATCACATCGCGCACATGGGTCAGCAGACGCCGGCCGAGCGCGCCGCCCGGATGCGAGCGTGCGAAGTCCTCCTCCCGAAAGCCGCGTGCGTCGAGCAGCGCCACCGCCAGCGCATCGCCCAGCGCGAGCGTGGCCGTGGTGCTGGCCGTCGGCGCCAGGTTCAGCGGGCAGGCTTCCTTGTCCACGGCGGTGTTCAGATGCACATTTGCCAACTGAGCAAGACTGGAAGCGTCGTCGCTGGTCATCGCAATCATCTTCGCGCCCATGCGTTTGATGATCGGCACAATGGACATCAACTCCGCGGTTTCGCCGGAATTGGAGATGGCAATGAAGGCGTCGTTCTCGGTGATCATGCCGAGATCGCCATGGGCGGCTTCGGCGGGATGAACGAAAAGGGCAGGGGTGCCGGTGGAAGCCAGGGTGGCGGAGATCTTGCGCGCAATGTGACCGGATTTGCCGATGCCGGACACTACGACGCGGCCGGTACAGCCCAGCAGCAGCGCGATGGCCCTGGCGAAGCTGTCGTTGCCGGGCACGGCGATTCTTTCCATCAACGCGAGAATGGCGTCAGCTTCGATCCGCAGCGTGCTTTGCGCCATTTCGAGCGCGCGTTGGGCGCGGTCGGCGTCGAAAGCCTTCGACAATGATTTTTCGTAAGGTACACTCATGCCCGAAGTATAAACGAATTGGTTAAGCAAAAAACCTGCCAGAAATAACAAAAACCCGGTCGCTTGATCGACTCCGCATGCCAGACGTCATTGCTCTACCCGATCATGGAACACGAAGATGTTCACCGCCCTTGAACTGACCCTGGTGCTGCTCGGCTTTGCCGTTTTGGGTGTGGTGGCCTTTCGCATGCTGCATCTGCCGCCAATGCTTGGCTATCTGACGGTCGGCATCCTGATCGGGCCACATGCGCTCGGGCTGGCCGAAGAGAATGCCACCACGCACACGCTGGCGGAGTTCGGCGTGGTGTTCCTGATGTTTTCTATCGGCCTGGAATTCTCGCTGCCAAAACTGTCATCGATGCGGCGCACCGTCTTTGGCCTCGGTCTGGCGCAAGTGCTGCTGACCATCGCGGTGACGATCGCCTTCGGCTATGCCAGCGCCTGGCTTCTACCGCCACGGCTGCAGATCGACTGGCGCGCCGCGTTTGCGCTCGGCGGCGCGCTGGCCATGTCATCCACGGCCATCGTGTCCAAGATGCTCACCGAGCGGCTCGAACTCGAAACCGAGCATGGCCGCCGCATCATCGGCATCCTGCTGTTCCAGGATCTGGCGCTGGTGCCGATCCTGATCATGGTGCCCGCGCTATCCCACCCGGCGAACCTGGCCTCGACGCTGGGCTGGGCCGCGGCCAAGGCGGTTGCCGTATTGGTGCTGCTGCTGTTCGTCGGACAAAAGCCGGTGCGCAAGTGGATGCACGTGGTGGTCAAGCGGCAGTCGCAGGAGTTGTTCATGCTGAACCTGCTGCTCATCACGCTGGGCGCCGCCTGGATCACCGAGCAGGCCGGCCTGTCGCTGGCGCTTGGCGCCTTCGTCGCCGGCATGCTGATTTCCGAGACCGAGTACAAGCACCAGGTGGAAGAAGACATCAAGCCCTTCCGCGATGTGCTGCTCGGCCTGTTCTTCATCACCATCGGCATGCTGCTGAACCTGCCTTTGGTGCTGGCCAACTGGTGGCTGGTGCTGCTGCTGCTCGCGGTGCCGGTGCTGCTGAAATTCCTGCTGGTGGCCGCGCTCACCCGGCTCTTCGGCGCATCCACCGGCACCGCGCTGCGCGTCGGCCTGGCGCTGGCGCAGGCCGGCGAGTTCGGCTTCGTGCTCTTGAACCAGGCCGGCGGCCTGGACCTGGTCGACCCATTCCTGGTGCAGCTGATCCTGGCCTCGATGGTGCTGTCGATGCTGGCCGCGCCGCTGATCCTGGCCAAGTCCGACGCCATCGTGCTGCGGCTGTCGGCCAATGAATGGATGATGCAGTCGCTGACGCTGACCCAGCTCGCCGCACGCACGATGTCCACGCAAAAGCATGTGATCATCGCCGGCTTTGGCCGCAGCGGCCAGAGCCTGGCCAAGCTGCTCGAAGAGGAAAAGATTGCCTACCACGCGCTCGACCTCGACCCGGAGCGGGTGCATGAAGCGCGCGCGGCCGGCGCAGCCGTGTCCTACGGCGATGCCTCGCGCCGCGAAAGCCTGGTAGCCGCCGGCATCCACCGCGCCTCGGCGATGGTGATCACCTACGCCAATACGCCGGCGGCGCTGAAGACCCTGCATCATGCGCACGAGCTTGCGCCGCTGTTGCCCGTGATCGTGCGCAGCCATGACGACACCGACCTCGACAAGCTCAAGAGCTCGGGCGCGGCCGAAGTCGTGCCGGAAGCCATCGAAGGCAGCCTGATGCTGGCTTCGCATGCGCTCCTGATGCTCGGCGTGCCGCTGCGCCGGGTGCTGCACCGGGTGCAGACGGTGCGTGGCGAACGCTATGCCGCGCTGCGCGGCTATTTCCATGGCGCCGATGATCCGGCCCATGCCGAGCACCTGAACGTGCGGCTGCATTCGGTGGCGCTGGCCGAGGATGCGCATGCGATCGGCAAGCCCCTGGCCACGCTGTCGCTGCATGAACTCGGCGCCGAAGTGACATCGATACGCCGCAGCCGCAGCCGCATCGATGTCACGCCCGACACCGTGCTCGAAGGCGGCGACATCGTCGTGCTGCGCGGCGCGACCGAAGCCATCGCGCTGGCCGAAGAAAGGCTGCTCAAAGCATAGTTTTTCCCTTTGCCGCATACTGCCGGCGCAGTCACCGCCACGCCCCTATTTCCATGCAGACGCTCGAACGCATTCTCTCCATCATTTTTCCCGTCCTTGCCATCATCGCCATCGGCTACGGCTATGCCCGCCTGCGCGGCGACAAGGTGCGCGCCGACATGGGCGCGGTCAACCGCGTCAGCATGGATGTGCTGTGTCCGCTGATGGTGTTTTCCGCGCTGGCCGCCAAGGACTTCGACATCGTTCACAACGCCAGCCTGATCGCCGCCGGCGTGCTGATCTCGCTGGGCTCGGGTCTTCTGGCCTGGCCGCTGGCAAAGCTGCTCGGCTATGATCCGCGCAGCTTCGTGCCGCCGATGATGTACAACAATTGCGGCAACATGGGCCTGCCGCTGGCGGCGCTGGCTTTCGGCCCGGCGGGCCTGTCGGCCGCGGTGGCGCTGTTCATGGCTTCGAACCTGGTTTATTTCTCGGTGGGCATCCGCATCATCGAAAGTGGCCGGGGCGGCGAGCATGCCTCGCTGCTGAGCTTCATGAAGAGCCCGATGATGCTGTCCATGCTCATCGGCATGGCCTTCGCGATCCTGCATCTGCATGTGCCCGAGCCGCTGATGATGGGCATGAAGATGCTTGGCGAAGCCTGCATTCCGCTGATGCTGTTCTCGCTGGGCGTGCGCATGCTCGACGTGAATTTCCGCAGCTGGCATATCGGCGCCATCGGCGCTGTCGCTTGCCCGCTGACCGGCATCGCCTGCGCCGCGCTGCTGAGCCATGTGCTTCCGCTGACCGAGATGCAGCGCGGCCAGATGTACCTGTTCGCCGCGCTGCCGCCGGCGGTGTTCTGCTTCATGATCGCCGAGCGCTACCGGCAAGAGCCGGACAAGGTGGCATCCATCGTGTTGTTGGGGAACCTGGCGTCGCTGGCCTTCGTGCCGCTGGGATTGTGGCTGGGGCTGGCATGAAAGGCGTATCACACGGCCTGAGCTGACCGGCGAAGTCGACGCTGCGTACGAGCGTCCGCTGCGCCGGTCCCTTTGCTCGATCGAACGGCATCGTCCTTGCGCGGGCAAGGCGTCTGCACAGGCACGAGGTCGAAAGGCGTCGTGTTCACAGCCCCCATGCCGTGAGCATGTCGCGCGTCAATCGCGGCAACTGGCTGCGATCTTTCACGCTTGCCGCGCCCCAGGCGGCAAGCGTGCCGGACACGGCCTCGTTCAAGCCCGGTGTGTTCAGCGTGATGGCCTGCTTCAGCATTGGCAACTCGTCCAGCGCCTTTTCAGCGGGGGTCAGCGCCGATTGCATGGCGATTGCAACCAGGCACTGGGCAGCTTGCGTCGGCGGCATCCGCTTCAGCCTGTCGAGCACCGTCTGCGCCTCTTTTCCCGTCGTCAGCTTCATCAGGCAGCTCGCGCCAACAACCTGTATCGCGGATTGCCTGAGCGTCGCAGTGGGCAGCGCACCTATGCTTGCTCCGCGCTCGATCAGCGCAAGCGCGCTCTCCGCGCGTTCGAGCTCGACTGCGACTGAAAACGCATCTCCACCGAAACTGTTCTTCGCACTGATGTCCACCCTGGGATCATCCAGAAGGGCCTGGACGATGGACACATCACGCATGGTGACGGCGTATTGAAGCGGCGGGATGTTCGCCTCCGTGATTTTCAGATTCGGATCCACGGCCTTGCTGCGCAATAGCAGGCGGACCATCGAGGCAGTTCCCTTTCCAATCGCGGCCAGAAGAGCCGTCGTCTTCTCAGGGCCGCAATGCTTGTTCACGAGGACCGATTGTTCCGCCAGCAGACGCGATACCACGGCTTCATGACCGTTCATGACGGCGGCAATCAGCGGCGTGACGTCCGCCTTCCCAAGATTGGGGTCGACGCGCTTTTCCTTGTGCTGGAGCAGGCAATCGATGATTTCCGCATGGCCTTGCTCTGCGGCGAGGTAAATCAGTGTTTCTCTTGTCGCAGTGCGCAGGCTTGCATCCACGCGCGCTTCGGCAAGCAGCCTCCGAACGATTTTCAGATGACCCTTGTAGGCAGCGACATGAAGCGGCGTCTCCTGCCCACCCCTTGTTACCGGATTGTGCTGAATCCCCGGGTGCTTGAGCAGTGCCGCCACGACGGTTTCATGACCTTGCTGGCATGCCAGGTACAGCGGGGTCGCGCCAATGGACACGTTCGGCAGATTGGGATCGATGTCCCTGTGATTGAGCAATGCCTGCACGAGCGCGAGATATCCCTCATAGGCTGCCTTGGTGAGCGGCGTGTTGCCGTCGCATTTCGGTCCTCCGAGGTTGGGGTTCGTTTTCGGATGCTTCAGCAGGCGCTTGACCATCTCGCCCTGCTGGTTCTGCGTGGCCACGTAGAGCGGGGCGACCCCGCTGTGGTCGTCGTGATTCGGATCGATGCCAGGGTGACCGAGCAACGCATCGAGAATGTCGGTACGTTTCTTCAAGATGGCCGTGGTCAGTGGATGGCACTTGTCGCGGCCTGCCCCGTTCGGATCCAGTCCCGGCTGCTCCAGCAGGAGCTTCACAATGGCGAAATGCTCCTTTTCGACAGCGATGCCCAGAAGGTTGTAGTTGTTGCACTTCTCCCATGGCGCATTGATATCGCAAGTGCCTTTCTGAAGCAGCTGCTTCACCACCGTGGTATTCCCCTCGTAGACCGCATAGCCGAGGCGATCTCTGAAGTCGTCGTTGGCTTGGCTGTCCAACCGGGATTCCCGGGCCGCTTGGGCCGTGCGCACGATCCCGTGCTGCGCGGGCGGGAGCGCGCTGGCAACACGCTGGCGCGGATAACGCAGGCCATTGGTGTCCTGCGGCGTGTCAAACAGCGCGTCGATGCGATTGTGCGGAATCTGATTGCCATTCAGGTAGACCTTGCAGCCGGCGGCAAGCTGGCTCAGGCTTTCGGGAAGCTGCTCGATCGCGTTCTCTCGCACATCGAGCAGCACAAGCGAGGCGTATGGCAGCGCCTGCGGCAAGTCGAGCAGGCAATTGTCGCGCAGATGCAGCTCTTCAATGGTGTGGGGCAAGTCTTCAGGCAGGCTGTTGAGCATATTGTTATTCGCCTTGAGCTTGCGCAGGCCTGGCGGCAAGGGCGGCAATTCAACCAGTTTGAGTTCGTCCAGGTTCAACGCCTCGCCGTCGTCTCTGCAATCCATCCAGGCGAGGATGCGTGCACGTGCTTTGCTACGTTCGGCTTTTCCTTCAACCCAAGCGTCCAGCTTTTGCATATAGGCGTTGGTAGCGGCAGAGGTGCTGGGCCGACCGAAGCGGGGTGCGCTGGCCGCGCTGAAAGCGATGCTGTCCATACTGGGTCCCTTCTTCATGAGCATGGTTGAACGGGCGCGAGCGCATGCTCGCGCGAGAGGGCCGCAAAACTAATGCAAGCGGCAACCAGCCTGAAGCTTTGTTAAGGGTCGGGCCAGATGTTGGCCCAGTGCGAATTACAAGGTCGGCCGCATCTCCATGCCGCCTCCCGGTTGCGCCTCCGGCGCATCCTCGATCGCCACCGCATCCACCCGCGCCAGCGTCGGTCCGCGCCGCGCCCATGCCGCAATGGCCTGCAACGCCGCGGCATCACCCGCCACCAGTGCTTCGACCGAGCCGTCGAGCCGGTTGCGCACCCAGCCCGACAGGCCCAGCCTTTGCGCTTCGTGCAGGAACGCGGCGCGGTAGCCCACGCCCTGCACCCGTCCCGTGATTCGCAAGCGCGTGGCCATCGCCAGCCTCACTTTTTCTTCTTCAGCATTGGCGCCAGGTACTTGCCGGTGAAGCTGCGCGGGTTCTTCGCCACTTCCTCGGGCGTGCCGGTGGCGATGATCTCGCCGCCGCCGGCGCCACCCTCGGGGCCGAGGTCGACGATCCAGTCCGCAGTTTTGATCACGTCCAGGTTGTGCTCGATGATGACAACCGTGTTGCCCTGGTCGCGCAGGCGGTGGATCACCTTCAGCAGCAGGTCGATGTCATGGAAGTGCAGGCCGGTGGTGGGCTCGTCGAGGATGTAGAGCGTTCTGCCGGTATCGCGCTTGGAAAGCTCCAAAGACAATTTCACCCGCTGCGCTTCACCGCCGGACAGCGTGGTCGCGCTCTGGCCGAGCTTGATATAACCCAGGCCCACGTCGAGCAGCGTCTGCAGCTTGCGCGCAATTACCGGCACCGGCTTGAAGAACTCGTGCGCATCTTCCACCGTCATGTCCAGCACCTCGGTGATGCTCTTGCCCTTGTACTGCACTTCAAGGGTTTCGCGGTTGTAGCGCTTGCCGTGGCAGACATCGCAGGGCACGTACACGTCCGGCAGGAAGTGCATTTCGACCTTGATCACGCCATCGCCCTGGCAGGATTCGCAGCGGCCACCCTTCACATTGAACGAGAAGCGGGCGGCCGAATAGCCGCGCTCCTTTGCGGTCGGCACGGTGGCGAACATTTCGCGGATCGGCGTGAACACGCCGGTGTATGTGGCCGGATTGGAGCGCGGCGTGCGGCCGATCGGCGCCTGGTCCACCGAGATCACCTTGTCGAAATGCTCCATGCCCGACACCGATTCATGCGCCGCCGGCTCGGCTTGCGAGCCGTACAGGTGGCGCGATGCCGACAGGTACAGCGTGTCGTTGACCAGCGTCGACTTGCCCGAGCCCGACACGCCGGTCACGCAGGTCAACAGGCCCACCGGAATCTTCAGCGTCACATCCTTCAGGTTGTTGCCGGTGGCGCCGGTGATGACGAACTGCCGCTTCGGATCCGGCGCGACGCGCTTTTCAGGCACGCGGATCTGGAAGCTGCCGTTCAGGTACTGCGCCGTGAGCGACTCCTTGCTCTTCAGGATTTCCTTCAGCGTTCCGGCCGCGATCACGTCGCCGCCATGCACGCCGGCGCCCAGGCCCATGTCGACGATGTAGTCGGCGCAGCGGATCGCATCCTCGTCATGCTCGACCACCAGCACGCTGTTGCCGATGTCGCGCAGGTGCTTCAGGGTTTCGATCAGGCGGTCGTTGTCGCGCTGGTGCAGGCCGATGGACGGCTCGTCCAGCACATACATCACGCCGGTCAGGCCCGAGCCGATCTGCGAGGCCAGGCGGATGCGCTGCGCTTCGCCGCCGGACAGCGTATCGGCGCTGCGCTCGAGCGACAGGTAGTCCAGGCCGACGTTGTTCAGAAAGCTCAGCCGCGCCACGATTTCCTTGATGATGCGGTCGGCGATCTCGCGCTTGGCGCCCTTGAGCTTCAGGTTCTGGAAGAACTCCAGCGTATCGCGCAGCGGCGTCGATTCGACTTCATAGATCGCCCGTTCCTGGCTGCCGCTGCCCACCTTCACATTGCGCGCTTCCACGCGCAGCCGCGCGCCCTCGCATGCCGGGCACGCCTTGCGGTTGATGAACTTGGCCAGCTCTTCCTTCACGGCGACCGAATCGGTTTCGCGGTAGCGCCGCTGCAGGTTGTTCACCACGCCTTCGAAGGTGTGCTCGCGTACCACCGCGCGACCGCGCTCGTTGATGTAGGTGAAGGGCACGGTCTGCCGGCCCGAGCCGTGCAGCACCACATCCTGCGCCTTCTGCGGCAGGTCTTCGAAGGGCGAGTCGACATCGAACTCGTAGTGGTTCGCCAGGCTTTGCAGCATCTGGAAATAGAACTGGTTGCGCCGGTCCCAGCCCTTCACCGCGCCCGAGGCCAGCGACAGATTCGGAAAGGCGACGATGCGCTTCGGATCGAAGAACTCGATATGGCCGAGGCCATCGCATTCCGGGCACGCGCCCATGGGATTGTTGAAGGAGAACAGCCGCGGCTCGAGCTCCTGCAGCGAATACCCGCAGATGGCACAGGCGAACTTGTTGGAGTACACCTGCTCGGCATTGGTATCCATGTTCATCGCGATCGCGCGGCCGTCGGCGATGCGCAGCGCGGTCTCGAAGCTTTCGGCCAGGCGCTGCTTGATGTCGGCCTTGACCTTCACGCGGTCGATGACGACATCGATCGAGTGCTTCTCGGTCTTCTTCAGCTTGGGCAGATCATCCACGTCATACACGCGCGCGTCATTGGTGCCGCTCTGTATGCGAAAGCGCACGAAGCCCTGGGCCTGCATGTGCTCGAACAGGTCGGCATGCTCGCCCTTGCGGTTGGCCACCACGGGAGCGAGGATCATCAGCTTGGTGTCTTCGGGCATGGCCAGCACCGCGTCCACCATCTGCGACACCGATTGCGCCGCCAGCGGGTTCTCCGGATGGTTCGGGCAGTAGGGCGTGCCGACGCGCGCGTACAGGAGGCGCAGGTAATCGTGGATCTCGGTGACGGTGCCGACGGTGGAGCGCGGATTGTGCGACGTGGCTTTCTGCTCGATCGAAATCGCCGGCGACAGGCCCTCGATCAGGTCGACGTCCGGCTTTTCCATCAGTTGCAGAAACTGGCGCGCATAGGCCGACAGCGATTCGACATAGCGGCGCTGGCCTTCGGCGTACAGGGTGTCGAAGGCCAGCGAGGATTTGCCGGAACCGGACAGGCCGGTGATGACGATGAGCTTGTTGCGCGGCAGGTCGAGGTTGATGTTCTTGAGGTTGTGCGTGCGAGCGCCTCGGATGCGAATCTCTTCCATGAATTCCTTCAGCATTAAAATCCCGGCAACGTTTTCGATCTTGACGGGCAGCCGGGTTCAGGCGGGTCAACCTGCTACTATAGCGGCTTTTGAAAAGCGCCGTATCCGGCCCTTTCCGGCTGACTTCTTCCTTCTTTTTGCGCTCAATCGCCAGAATCCTTCGTCCATGCCATCCCACTCTCCCGCCAAGCCCGGCTCCGGCATGAGCCGCACTGAAATCCGCGCCAGCGCATCATTGGCTTCGGTCTTCGCGCTGCGCATGCTCGGCCTGTTCCTGATCCTGCCGGTGTTCGCGGTTCACGCGCGCAGCATGCCCGGCGGCGGCAATGCCACGCTGATTGGTCTGGCGCTCGGCATGTACGGCCTGACGCAATCGATCGGTCAGATCCCGTTCGGCATCGCTTCCGACCGCTATGGGCGCAAGCGCATCATCTTCATCGGCCTGTTGCTGTTCGCGATCGGCTCCTTCATCGCTGCGGCGGCCAATCACATCGTCTGGGTCATACTCGGGCGCGGCGTGCAGGGCGCCGGCGCGATCTCGGCCGCCATCACCGCACTGATCGCCGACATCACCCGCGAAGAACATCGCACCAAGGCCATGGCCATGGTCGGCGCTTCGATCGGCTTGTCGTTCGCGGTGTCGCTGGTGGCGTCGCCCTTGCTGTACAGCGCCATTGGCATGAGCGGCATGTTCGTGCTGATCGGCCTGATGTCGCTGGCCGCGATCGTGGTGGTGCGCTACGTGGTGCCCGACGTGGCCGCGCTGCCGCCGGCAGCGGTGAAGTTTTCCCAGGTATTGAAGATGCCCGAGCTGTTGCGCCTGAATTATGGCGTCTTCACGCTGCACCTGTCGCAGATGTCGATGTTCGTCGTGGTGCCGGCAGCGCTGGTGAAAACCCTGGATCTGCCGGTGGCGCAGCACTGGAAGGTGTATCTGCCGGTGGTGCTGCTGTCTTTTGTACTGATGCTGCCGCCGGTCTTCGTCGGCGAGCGGCACGGCAAGATGAAAGGCGTTTTCGTCGGCGCAATCGCCCTGCTGCTGGCGGTGCAGGTCGGCATGTGGTTCGAACTGTCGCACGGCGTGCATTGGGCGCCGCTGGTCGGCCTGTTGCTGGCCTTCTTCGTCGCTTTCAACATCCTCGAGGCGAGCCAGCCTTCGCTGGTGTCGCGCTTTGCGCCGGCCGGCGGACGCGGCGCGGCGCTCGGGGTCTACAACACGCTGCAGGCCTTGGGCCTTTTCTGCGGCGGTGCGGCCGGCGGCTGGCTGACCCAGCATCTGGGGCCGTCGACGGTGTTCATCATGGGCGGATCGCTCACAGTGCTGTGGCTTATAATTGCCGCCGGCATGAAAAATCTACCGCGGCGCGGCAAGCAACAGCAGCCGGCCGCCGCTTAACAGAAGTAAGAGGAGAAAGCACTCATGGCTTCGGTCAATAAGGTCATTATCGTCGGCAACCTGGGCCGCGATCCGGAAACCCGTTACACCCAGGGCGGCGACGCGATCACGAACATCGCCGTGGCCACCACCGACAAGTGGAAGGACAAGGCCACCGGCGAGCAGAAAGAGCAAACCGAATGGCATCGCATCAGCTTCTTCGGCAAGCTGGCCGAGATCGCCGGTCAGTATCTGAAGAAGGGTTCGCAGGTGTATGTCGAAGGCTCGCTGCGCACCCGCAAGTACACCGACAAGGATGGCGTGGAGAAGTACGCTACCGAGATCCGCGGCGACACGATGCAGATGCTGGGCAGCCGGCAAGGCATGGGCGGCGGCGCGCAGTCCGATGACAGCTACGGCGGCGGCTACAGCGCCCCGCAGCAGCAGCGTCCGCAATCCGGTGGCGCGAGCCGCCCGGCGCCGCAGCAGCGCCCGGCGCCGAGCTTTTCGGATATGGATGACGATATTCCGTTCTGATTCCTTCGTTTTGCCGCAAGCAGCATGAATGACGGAGCCGTTCGCGGCTCCGTTTCCATTTGTGTGTTGCCGGACCCCGATACGGTTTACAACCCCAGCAGCCATCCCGCCGCTGCCGCTAGCAATACCACCCACACCGGCGACACCCGACCCACCGTCAGCAGGCCAAACCCCGCCAGTGCCAGCCCGAAATCCGCGCGTGAATGAATGGCGCTCGTCCACACCGGTTCATACAGCGCCGCCGCCAGCACGCCGACCACCGCCGCATTGATTCCCGCCATTGCCCGCCGCACCATTTCCCGGTGCCGCAGCGCTTCCCAAAATGGCAGCGCGCCGGCGATCAATAGAAAGGCCGGCAGGAAAATTGCCGCCAGCATCAGCAGTCCGCCGCGCCAGCCGCCCAAAGGTGCCATCGCGGCGCCGAGATAGGCAGCGAAGGTGAACAGCGGTCCTGGCACTGCCTGCGCCGCTCCGTACCCGGCGAGAAAGGCTTCATTGCTAACCCAGCCGTTCGGCACGACGCTGGCCTGCAGCAGCGGCAGCACCACGTGGCCGCCGCCGAAGACCAGCGCGCCGGCGCGGTAGAACGTGGAAAAGGCGGTGAGGGCCGGGGAGGCAAAGGCGCTAGCCAGCGCCGGCAGCGCCAGCAGCAGCGCGAAGAAAAGCAGTAGCAGCGTCGCGCCAAGCCGGCGACTCACGCCGTAATCCCGGTGCACCGCGCTCGGTAATTGCGGCAGCCGCAACCAGGCCAGGCCAATGACCCCGCCAGCCGCGATCGCTGCCAATTGCCCGGCCGCGGACGGCAGCACCAGCACCAGCAGCGCGCAGGCAATGGCCAGCGCCGCGCGCGGGCGGTCCGGGCACAGCGATTTCGCCATGCCCCATACCGCCTGCGCCACCACCGCGACCGCCATCACCTTCAAACCATGCACCGCGCCCGATTGCGCGAAACCTGCGAGATGCGCCACGCCATACGCGAACAGGATCAGCGCGGCTGCCGAAGGCAGCGTGAACCCGGCCCAGGCGGCGAAAGCGCCGGGCCAGCCGGCGCGGCCCAGACCAAGCGCGATGCCGACCTGGCTGCTGGCCGGGCCGGGCAGGAATTGGCACAGCGCCACCAGGTCGGAATAGCTGACGTCGTCCAGCCATTTGCGCCGCTCAACGAATTGCGTGCGGAAATAACCGAGATGCGCGATCGGCCCGCCGAAGGAAGTGAGGCCCAGCGCCAGGAAGGCGAGAAACACCTCGCCGGCCGTGCCCTTGGCGGAGGCCTCGGTATGCGGCGCGGCGCGCGCATCGGTGTCGGCGGAGGACGTCGGCGGGAGAGAGCTCATGGCTGGGCGCAGGCGCGTCGTGAAGTTGACGATCCGGCATTGTATGCCGCGGCGTGTTGCCGGCGTCCCGACCAGCACCCTGGAAACTGCGATGGACGCTTCAAGGAAGCCATCAGCGCCTGCAGGCATTAAAATCCCGTTTCTCCGTGCGGACGTCGGTACGCCCGTCGACAATCACAGCGAATGAACAAGACTTCCCACAGCAAGCAGAACCGCTTTGCCCGCGTCATCGGCAGCCGCCCGGTGCTGGTTGCCGGCGCGCTGGCGACCGTGTATCTCGCTGGCGGCCTGTTCGGCGTGCCGGCACTGCTGCAGTGGCAATTGCCGCAGCAGGTCGAATCCCGGCTCGGCGCTACGCTGGAACTCGGCAAGGTGTATTTCAACCCGTTCACCCTGGTGCTGGAGCTGCGCGACATCAACCTGCGCACCCGGCGCGAAGGCGCGCTGCTGTCGGCGGACCGGCTGCGCATCGACTTCGAGCTGTCTTCCCTCTGGCACCGCGCCTGGACCTTTGCCGACATCCTGCTCGACCAGCCCACGCTGACCCTCGAACTCGACAAGGACGGCAAGCTCAACCTGCAGCCGCTGCTCGACGCCATGAAGTCGCCGCAGGACCAGAAGAAGGGCGCGCCGCCGCGCCTGCTGCTGCAGCGCCTGGTGCTGCGCAATGGATCGGTCAATTACACCGACGCATCGCTGACCCAGCCGCTGGTGACGCATCTGTATCCGCTCTCCATCGAAGCGACGGATCTGACGACGATTCCTTCGCGCACCGGCAGCATCCGTTTCTCGGCGCGCAGCGAAGCCGGCGAAATCCTGAAGGGCGCCGGCACGCTGGGCCTGCAGCCGTTTTCCGCCGGCGGCAGCCTCGAGCTTTCGGCACTGAAGGCCAACACGCTGGCGCGCGCGCTGCATCGGCAACTGCCCTGGCGCCGCGCCGACGGCAGCATCGCGCTGCGCAGCGACTGGCGCTTTGGCATGTCCGGCGATGCGCTGTCGGGCGAACTCGACAAGCTGGAACTGACGTTGACCGGCCTGGCCCTGGCCGAGCCAAAGGGCGCGGCGCCGGCAATGTCGCTGGACACGGCGCGGCTGCTGCTGCCGAAGACCACGCTCGGTTTCGGCAGCAACAGCGTGCGCATCGATGCGGATGCGCCGGAACTATCGCTCGGCGCCGCCAGCGTTGTGGCCAGTGGTGCCAGCGTGCAGACGCCGGGAGCATCGCTGCGCGGCAAGACGGTGACGCTCTCTACCGGCGCGAACCTCGCGCTCGCCTTGCAGGGCATGGAACTCGCGCTGCAGCGACTGCAGGTGAAGGCGGCGGGCAATGCCATCGATGTCGCCGCACCGGCGCTGCAGGCCGCCAGTCTCGACATGACGCAGGATGACAAGGGCATGGCGTGGGTCGCACAAGCGCCGGCCCTGTCGATCCGGAGCATGAACCGGCAGGGCGCGGACGGCACCGTCCGACTCGGCGCGGCCACGCTGGGCGCGCGTCGCCTCGAAGCCGGCAGCCGTGACAAGGCGCCGTTCGGCCTGCAGGCGCAGGCGGCACGTCTGACGCTGGCCGACGCCGCCTGGCGCCGGTCGCGCGATGCGGACAATCTCGCCACGCTCGGCAACGGCACGCTGGATGCAGCTGCCCTGAAGCTATCGCTGCCGACCTCGGGCGCGCAGCTGGCAGCCAGCGGCATGGAGGCGAAACTCGGCAAGCTCTTGATGAAGGACCCGCGCGCGCCCGGCGAACTGGCGCATGTCGACGCCGCCAGCATGCAGGGTGCCGCGCTCGATCTGGCGGCGCGTCGCGTCGACCTCGGTACGATCACGCTTGCCGGTGGCGCGGCGACGCTGCGCGTCGACAAGGATGGCGCTTTCAACTGGAGCGCGCTGGCTGCGCCGTCAGCGTCCACCGCGTCCACCGCGTCGTCCACGCCTGCCGCGCGCGACGCATCCACCGCTCCGACTGCGCCCGTCGCATCCACGGCTGCTTCCGCGTCCGCTGCACCCGCCGCATCCGCAACCACATCCGCCGCGCCCGATGCAGCGCCCGCGTCTCGAGGCACCGCCCCGTCATGGCGCGTCACCGCCAACAGCATCGCGCTGCAGCGTTTCACCGCGAACCTGGCCGATGCGCGCCAGACGCCAGCCGCAGCGCTGACACTCGAAAGCATCGACGCGACGCTGGCTAATGTCGACACCGCTGGCCGGGCGCCGTCCCAACTACGCTTCGCGGCCCGTTCGGGCGCCGGCAGCCTGTCGGTCGATGGCAGCATCGGCCTGTCCGACGGCGCTGGCGATCTGGCCCTGAAGGCCATTGCCCTGCCACTGCAGCCGGTGGAGCCTTACCTCGCCGGCATTGGCCGCCTGGCGCTGGCTTCCGGCACCTTCTCGGCCGATGGCCGCCTGAAACTCGCCGGCCGCGGCGGCGCGCCGATGCTGGCTTACACCGGCGGCGCCGCGCTCAATGGCGTGGCCATCGACCAGACCGCGCCGCGCCAGCGCTTCCTGTCATGGAAAACGATGGCGGCTGCCGACATGCGACTCACGCTCGCGCCGAACCGGCTCGCCATCGGCCAGCTGCGCATCGACGGCCCGGTCGGCGAACTGCTGATCGCGCAGGACGGCAGCGTGAACGTCGCACGCGTGCTGGGCCAGGACAAGGCGGCCAAGGGCGATGCGGCGCAGAAGCCCGTGCCTGCCGCAGCCGCGACCGACAACGCCGCAGCAGCCCAAAGCGATGCGGCCGATCCCTTCCCGGTGACGATCTCGCGGCTGCGCGTGGACAACGGCACGCTGACCTTCGCCGACTTCAGCCAGCAGCCGCAATTCAGCACGAAGATGCGCGATCTGCATGGCGTGATGACCGGCCTGTCCACCGTGCCGGGCCGGCGCGCGCGGCTGCAGTTCGATGCCGCAATCGCCGAATACGGCGAAGCGCGCATCGAAGGCAGCATGAATCCGTTCAAGCCGGCCTATGCGACCGATGTGCGCATGGCTTTCCGCAATGTCGACATGTCGGCGCTGTCGCCCTATGTAGTGCGTTTCGCTGGCTACGAGGTGAACTCCGGCACGCTGGCCATGGATTTGCATTACCAGGTCGAGCAGAGCCGCCTGGTCGGCGAGAACCGCGTCGTGCTTGACAAGGTGCAGCTCGGCAAGAAGGTGGAAAGCGAAGGCGCGCTCGATATTCCGCTCGAGCTGGCGCTGGCGCTGCTGCGCGACGAGAACGGCGTGATCCGCATCGGCGTGCCGGTGTCGGGCGATTTGCAGAATCCGCAGTTCAGCTTTGGCGCCGTGGTGCGCCATGCGCTGGGCAATGTGCTGCGCAATATCGTGTCGGCGCCGTTCCGGGCGCTGGCTTCGCTGCTGAAGATAGGTGGCGGCGAGGAGCTTGACAGTATCGGGTTCGATCCCGGCAGCGCCAGCCTCGCGCCGCCCGAGCGGCAGAAGCTGGACCGGCTGGCGAAGGCGCTGGCGCAGCGTCCCGGTGTGAAGCTGCTGGTGCATCCGGCGCTGAACCGGGAGGCGGATGCGGCCGCACTGCGTTCGCTGGCGCTGCGTCGCGAAGTGCTGACGAAGATGGGCGTGACGCTAGAACCGGGCGAGGACCCCGGCCCGCTGAACACTTCCGCGCCGCGGGTGCAACGCGTCATCGATGCGCTTGCCGCCGAGAGGCTGCCGGATGCGCGTGGCTTGAAGGCGCCCCCCGGCATGGCGCCGGATGCCTGGCGTGACCGCCTGCTCGAGCGCCTGATTGCCGTTCAGCCTCTGCCGAGCGAAGCCCTCGCAGCGCTGCAGCGCGAGCGCGGCGAAGCGGTACGCGCGGCGCTGACGCGGCAAGAAGGCCTCCCCGTCGAGCGTGTCGCGCTGGCCCAGCCGGAGGAAGCCGACAAGCTGCAGGATGGCGAGGTGCCGATGCGGCTGGAACTGGCGGCGCAGGAGACGCCGCAGGCGCAGCCGGCTCAGTAGGTCAGTCCCACCGAAAACCGGTTCTGCGTCGCGCGTCCGAAGTTCGCATACGGATCATGCGCGATGCGCAGAAAGCCGTGGCGATGGGTATAGGTCAGCGTCAGTCCATGCCCGTGCACCTGGACGCCGTCGTCGGACAGCCCGCGCTTGTAGGTGCCGTCGATGGAGACGCGGTCGGTATCGCTCAGGTCCACATGCGCATACAGGTGGGTGACGCGCTGCCCGGTACCGAGCCTGTCATCGCGGATCTCGTACAGCGACAGATCGGTTCTCGGAATCAGCCCGGTCCCAACGCCGATGGTATAGGCATCGTTGGGATCGAAATTCAGGTTGTAATAGTTGCGCAGGTTGGTGCGGCCGAAGCCGGCGATCAGATAGACCGGGCTTGCGGTCTGCAGCGTCGCCGAGCCGCCGAGGAAGCCGCCACTGGCCGCCTGTGCCGACCAGACCACATGGCCGGCGCGAAAGTTCTCTGTGTATTCATAGCCGGTACGTTCCTGCCGCGCGCCGCTGCGCTCGCTGTAGTAGCCGAGCCAGGCGGCGTGTGGGCCGGTGTTGGCGCGCAGGTTGAAGTCCCAGGCGTGGTTGCCGTCGGAGGATTGGTACCAGGAGGGGGTGAGTTTGAGGGAGAGCTTGTCGTCGGTGTCGGCGCATGACGCGACCGCGGGGAACAGCCAGACCACAAGCCAAGTAACAGAGTAGCGCAACGCAGAGTGTGATGGGAACGCCATCATGATTCGCAGGAATGGAAAAGCGCCCATCTTATCCGGTACGCGTCGTTTTCTCCGTTCCGGGATTCGTCGCATTGTTTTTCACGCAATCTCCGTAGGAATGCGCTTCGCCAGCCACTTGGAACCGGCGCATTCAGGCGCATGCCGCAGATGTGCCTGGACGTTCTGGCGACATGGTCGATGTCCGTGGATGCGCTCGCGCAGAAACAAAAGGTCCGGTAAAAACCGGACCTTCTTCAAAAACAGCGGCTGCCGAAGAGCGGCTCAGGACGCCTTTTTTTTCATGCGGGAGAGCGAGAATGCCGCCAGTCCCATGCCGAGCAGCACCAGCGGCATTGGCTCGGGCACAGGTACCGGGTCGCCGGTCGGCGTAATCTTGCCGTCCTTGGTGCCGATCGAACCGGAGTTGCCAACCGTGATGCCGCGAATGTCAGCGGCGGTGTAGTAACCGCCAGCGATCTGCTTACCGTCAGCGGAGCTGGTGGTGAGGAAAGAGGTTGCGCTCAGGCCAGTGGCAGACAAATCGAACACCGAGGTCATGCCGCCAGTGAAACGCGGATCATTGCCCGAGCAATTGTCACTCGAACAGGCGAAATTCATGTCAAAAATGCCAGCCTGGACGTTCGAGCCGCCGTTGGTGTCGCCGAGCAGGAAAGTTGCTTTGAAGCCGCTGACATAGCTTGCGGTGATAGGCAGCACGTTCGAATTGAACAGCCAGTCGACAACGAACTCACCCGTCGGCGTATTGGTCGTTGCATTCACCAAGTTGTTTTTCAACGTGAGCTGCACATGGTTTGCGGTGGTGTCGGTAAATGTCGCGGTAAGCCAAGGCGTGATGTCCGTCGCGGCCGGCGTGGCACCATTGATGCTCTCGGTGAGGTTGAACGTAAGGACAGCAGCATGAGCAGATACCATGGCGCCCAAAGCAGACAAGACTACTGCACACAATAGTTTCTTCAAGATGTTCTCCGTGAAAGTTGTTCGTTACGCATTCCTCTATGCAATATTGATGCCAGTAAATTTTTACTTTCATAAACAATGACTTGGAGAAATTAGGTTTCGGTACCATTAGTTGGCTGTAAATTTTATCGACAGGTCTCGCAGAAGCTTTTTGGCATTCCGCGGTAGCGTTGTTCTTGTCGACAGCGTTTACTTGTCCGCAAGAATCCATGCCATAGCTGCGCGGGGAATTTCTGCCGATATCCTATGCTGTCATCGAATTTACAGTTCGTCAGCGTATATCCGGCCCACTCGAGCTGCAGGCTGCAGGGGCGATCGGCCTCTCTTTTCCAGTGCGCCGTCCGAAAAGCGGCCAATGGCCAAGCGCGCGATGTCGACCGCATAGCGTGCAAACACGCTCTCCAGGCAACGGCTGATGAGGGTCCCATCAATGCCTTGGCGGCGACGCGAGATGGCGTCAGCAGTGGCATCCTTTAAAGCCGGCGCGAGCAGGATCGCGCCGGCTGCGTCGGTGAGAAGCTGCAGCAGCTCCAGCCTGCGATGCGTATGGCTATCGGCGCCACATGCGCCAAGGTACAGGAGGGCGGAGCATGAGATAGCTGTCGCGCGACGTATCAACCGGGAGCGTTTGCAGGCTAGACGGCGTGGGAGCAGCAACTGCCTGCGGACAGGAGTGCAGCTGAGATGAAGTGGGCATGGCAAGGAAGCGGCAACGATTGGCCTGCATCTTGGGGCAATGCAAGGCGGTTCAGTGCGAGCTCACGATTTTGATGACCTTAGCACGCCAAGCTTGGCGGCGCGGACAAGGCTTGGATCGTGCTTGATGTCGAAAGCCGTTTATATCGGTACCGAATAAAGAATGGATGCAAAAGTCGCCGCAATCAAAGATCCGTAGAGAAGTTTTTCGAGCAGCATCATGATGTTCTCCCGCTTGTGTATGTATTAATTATTTGTCATCTTGACGGGAGGATTCTTGAGTGAACGCAACAAAAATCCATAGAAGCCATGGATGCCGTCAGTCTTGCGAGGGTCTTGAGCAAGCGATATACAGCCAGGCTCCTGCTAGTGATATTGCCTGTTCTCAGTCGACCAGTTCTGCAGAAATGTGCCCCAAATCCCTGTTGTTCACTTCCCCAATATCTGGGCTTTGTTGTACAAATAAGTAAAGGGCGAGTTTGCTCTTTTGCAGGCGGACTTATGGCATAGGGATCGTGACGGGCGTGCCAAGACGCGTGAAGCGATTCAGCAAAGCGGCACGCACCTGCAATTCGGCCACTTGACGATCGAAGTCCCGCGCTCGGATGCGCTCGCCAAGGAGCTTGAAGCAGCGCATTTTCGTTTCGACGAGACTTCGTCGATGATAGCCACTCCAGTTTTCCATATCGTGCGTCCAAGTCGGCGCGTCGCTCGCAGGATCTCATTACGCGCCTGCGCGCCAGGGCGATTCGTCTTCCAGGGCTTGGCATTTCTTCGGGTAGGGATGACGGCGTGCGCCTGGCGTAGCGCGATGGTTTCATGACAGGCCTTGGTGTCATAAGCGCCATCGGCGCTGACACTGGCAATCTGCCATGGCCTGACGCAACGGCAGATTGAACAGACACTTGATGCTCAGGCAGAACTGAATCGCTTCGTCACTGAAGCATGGACTCCGCCCGCGCTTGCCAGTGGCTCGGCCCTGCCAGTTCATTGCAGGGTCGAGCCAGATCAGCAGCGAGCCGCGCGCTTTCAATGCCGCGTTATACATCTTCCAGTTCGTCGTTTGGTACTTCCGGGGAGCGGGTTTCATGCGCCTAGGCTACATGAGTACCCGACGCAGTGCCGCCTCGTCGATTTATGCAACAGAGTCGATCGGATCGTTGAAATCAAAATCCAATTTCGGCTTTCCCCACACATTCCATTCCCTCGTGGAACGCCGCTTCATTCTGCCGTCGCCTTGGCTTGCGGTCCGGGCCTGCAAAACCGATCTCATGTTTCGTAAAAGAAATTTCGCTTTCTCAGGAAGCCTGCGCCTTTAGGAGCGCCATCTGCGAACAACATGCAAACGTACTGAAATCTAGTACGAATCTCCTATTGTCTTCCAGTAAGCATGGTGCAAAATTCCTACAAATTTCGGTAGCAATGTGCGATTTGTCTGACAGACGACTTACATAAAATGGCGCTCGACGATGTGACATTTGCCTGCTGGCGTTTGACATTCGATGCCACAACAGTGCCTCAGCGGCGGTATGCAACCCAGATCGATCCAACCGACGGCGGTCCGCAAAACAGCAGCACACAACAGGATTTCTGAATAAAGACCCGCCCCATGCAGCAGACGAACGCGCTTGCCGTCGATGAAGACGGCGCCTGGGATTTGCCTCCCGCCGCAAGCATGGCCGACGACCCCCTGCTGGGCTGCCTGCTTGCGCTGACCCGCTTGCATAACAAACCGGTTTCCGCCGATACGCTCACCGCGGGGCTGCCGCTGGTCGACCATGGCCTGACGCCCGCACTGTTCATCCGCGCCGCGCAGCGCATCGGCTATTCCGCCAAGTTGGTTAAGCGTCCCCTCAAAGACATCTCCAGCCTGGTGTTGCCGGCAGTGTTGCTGCTGCACGGCAGGCAGGCCTGCGTGCTGCTCGGCATCGAGGCAGGCCAGGCTCGCATCCTGCTTCCCGAATCAGGCACCGGTATACAGGACATCGTGCCCGATGAACTGGCGCAACGCTGCACCGGCCACGCCATCTTCGTGCGGCCGGCGCACCGCTTCGATGCCCGCACCCAGGACAGCGCCGTGCCGCGCGCGCACTGGTTCTGGGGCGTCGCCGTCAAGGCCTGGCCGATCTATGCCGAAGTGCTGATCGCCTCGGTGCTGATCAATTTGTTCGCGCTGGTCATGCCCCTGTTCTCGATGAACGTGTATGACCGCGTAGTGCCTAACCATGCGACCGAAACGCTGTGGGCGCTGGCCATCGGCGTGACCATGGTCCTGACCTTCGACCTCGTCATCCGCGCGCTGCGCGGGTATTTCATCGACGTCGCCGGCAAAAAACTCGACGTGGTGCTGTCCGCCAGCATCTTCGAAAAGGTGCTCGGCATGCAGCATGCCGCGCGCCCGGCCTCGGTCGGCGCCTTCGCTTCCAACCTGCAGGAATTCGAAGCCTTCCGCGAATTCGCGACCTCGGCCACCATCACCGCAGCGATCGACCTGCCCTTCGTCTTCATCTTCATCATCGCGATGGCCTGGATCGGCGGCCCGCTGGCCTGGATTCCGGTGGCCGCCGTGCCGCTCATCGTCGGCTTTGCGATGGCGCTGCAAATGCCGCTGGTGCGCATCGTCCAGGAAAGCAGCAAGCTCGCGTCGCAGCGCCAGGCCACGCTGATCGAAAGCCTGGTGGGCATGGAAACCATCAAGGTCCATGGCGCGGAAGGGGCGATGCAGCGCAAGTGGGAACAGCTGCTCGGCCACATCGGCAAGCATGCGCTGAAATCGCGCTTTCTCGCCTCCTGCGTGGTCAACTTCTCGACCTGGGTGCAGCAACTCGCCTATGTCGCGGTGATCCTGTACGGCGTCTACCTGATCGCCGACGACAAGCTCACCACCGGCGCCCTGATCGCCTGCACCACGCTGATCGGCCGCGCGCTGTCACCGCTGTCGCAGGTAGCTGGCCTTTTGACCCGCTACCACCAGTCGCGCGATGCGTTGAAATCGATGAACCGGCTGATGAACCTGCCATCCGAGCGCCCGGCCGACAGGGACTTCGTGCATCGCCCCGAGATCCATGGCGCAATCGAATTCCGCAATGTCAGCTTCCGCTATCCGGAGCAGAGCCATGACGCGCTGTCCGGCGTGTCGTTCTCGATCGCGCCCGGCGAAAGGGTGGCCATCATCGGCCGCATCGGCTCGGGCAAGACTACGTTGGAGAAACTGATCCTTGGCCTGTATGCGCCGGCAGAAGGCGCGGTATTGGTTGACGGCACCGACCTGCGCCAGCTCGACCCGGCCGCGCTGCGCCGCGGCATCGGCCATGTGCCGCAGGACATCACGCTCTTCTACGGCAGCGTGCGCGACAACATCGTGCTTGGCGCGCCGTATGCCGACGATGCCGCGGTGCTGCGCGCGGCCGCCATCGGCGGCGTCACCGACTTCACCAGCCGCAGCGCGCAAGGCTTTGACCTGCAGGTCGGCGAGCGCGGCGAACGCATCTCGGGCGGCCAGCGCCAGGCGATCGCGATCGCGAGAGCCGAGCTGATGGCGCCGCCGGTGCTGCTGCTGGACGAGCCGAGCAGCGCCATGGACAGCCGCACCGAAGAACAATTCAAGGCGCGCCTTGCCGCGCAACTGGACGGCCGCACGCTGATCCTGATCTCGCATCGCGCATCGCTGCTGTCGCTGGTCAACCGCGTCATCGTCATCGAGCAGGGCAGGGTCGTGGCCGATGGGCCCAAGGAAGCGGTGCTGGCCGCGCTGGCGGGAGGAAAGATCCATGTCGCAGCCAATTAAGCTTCCACCCGAGCCGCGGCGCAGCCTCGCCCGTCGCGCGATCGACGCGATGATGCCCGCCGCGAACGACACCGACTACATGCGCGAATCCAGCGCCGCGCTGATGGAAGGGCCGCGCTTCTTCAGCCACTGGATCCTGTGGCTGACGCTGCTGTTCGTCGCCTGCGCATTCGCCTGGGCGGCGCTCACCGAGGTCGATGAATTTGCCGTCGGCGAGGGCAAGGTGATTCCCTCGAGCCAGGTGCAGATCGTGCAGAACCTGGAAGGCGGCATCGTCTCC
Source organism: Noviherbaspirillum pedocola (assembly GCF_016632335.1). Taxonomy (GTDB): domain Bacteria; phylum Pseudomonadota; class Gammaproteobacteria; order Burkholderiales; family Burkholderiaceae_D; genus Noviherbaspirillum_A; species Noviherbaspirillum_A pedocola. Next base: position 962,021 of record NZ_JAEPBG010000001.1, on the reverse strand, counting down.
GAAATCATGGTCAAGGTTGGCGACAAGGCGCAAAAGGACCAGCCGCTGATGCGCATCGACGAGACCCGCTTCGCCGCTTCCTCGCGCGAAGGCCAGGCCAAGGACCAGGCGCTCCTGGCCCGCATCGCGCGCCTGAGCGCCGAAGCCGAAAACACGCCCTTCGCACCCGCCGCCCGGCTGGAGAAGGACATGCCCGGCCTGATCGCGGAAGAGCGCAAGCTGTACCTGAGCCGTCGCAGCGAGCTGCAGGCCAATCTCGCGATCCTGAAGCAGCAGCTCGATCAGAAACGGCAGGAGCTCACCGAGAAGCGCGCGCGCGCCGCGCAACTGCAGGAGAGCCGCGCCCTGATCGGCAAGGAAGTGGCAATGATGCGGCCGATGGCGCAGCAGGGCGTGGTCTCGGAAATGGAAGTGCTGCGCCTGGAGAGGCAGAGCAGCGACCTGCAGGGCGAACTCGACGCGACCCGGCTGGCCATCCCGCGGCTGGAGTCAGCGCTGCGTGAAGCGCAGCAGAAGCTCGACGAGCTGGTCGCGCGCTTCCGCGCCGATGCCGCCAAGGACCTGAGCCAGGCCCGCGCCGACCAGGCAGCGCTTTCCGCCGCCAATGCCGCGCTCGACGACCGAGTGACACGCACCATGGTGCGCGCGCCGCTGGCCGGCACTATCAAGCAGATCAAGATCAACACCGTCGGCGGCGTGGTGCAGCCCGGCATGGACATGATCGAGATCGTGCCCGACGACGACACGCTGCTGATCGAAGCGAAGGTCAAGCCAGCCGACATCGCCTTCCTGCACCCCGGCCAGGAAGCGCTGGTGAAGCTGACCGCCTACGACTTTTCGATCTACGGCGGTTTCCCGGCCACGCTGGAGCAGATCAGCGCCGACAGCATCACCCCGGACAAGCCCGGTGAGAAGCCCGAAAGCTATTACCTTATCCGGGTGCGCACGAAGAGCAATCACCCTAGCGGCCGCAAGGACGCGGTGGCCATCATCCCGGGCATGGTGGCGACGGTGGACATCAAGACCGGTCGCAAGACGGTGCTGCACTATCTGCTCAAGCCGATCATCAAGACCCGGGACATGGCGCTGCGAGAGAGATGAGATGAACACCGCCATCATGATTGCAAGCCCATCGCCGCAGTGGCTGGGCACTTGGGCGCAGGGACTGGAAGACCGCTTGATAACGACGGCATCCAGCCTGGACCGGCTCTACGAGGAACTGGTGCGCCGGCAGCCAGAGGTGCTGCTGCTCGATCTCGCGTTGCCGGGAATGGGCACGCCCATGGAAATCGCGCCGCTGTTGCGAAGGCACGCCGGCATGCGCATCGTCGCGCTCGGAACCGACGGCGACGACCACCGCGAACTGGCGCTGTTCCGCATCGGCGTGCGCGGCTGCTGCAGGGACGACATTGCGCCGTCGCAGTTGGCGCAGATCGTCGCTGCCGTGATGCGCGGGGAACTCTGGATACGCAGGACGCTGACGCCACGGCTGCTGGACGAACTCGGCGCGCGCCTGCGCGAGGAAAGCGAAGGCAGGCGCGAAGCGGTGGCAAGGCTGCAGGAGCTGACGCGGCGCGAACGCGAGATCGCCGACCTGGTGGGCAATGGCGAATCCAACAAGGAAATCGCGCGGCGGCTGGATATCACCGAGCGCACGGTGAAGGCGCACCTGACAGAGATCTTCAGGAAGCTGCGCATTGGGGACCGGTTGAAGCTGGCGCTGCTGATCACCGAGGCGCCAATGTGTTGAGCGGGGCGATTGCGCCGCAGTCGCCTAGAGATTCCTACGTGGTTGAGGCCGGCGACGATGCCGGCTATGGATGGGCGGCCATACCCAATACGCTCTTTGAAGCACCTGGCGATACCCCGTACCTCGATACCTCGACATCGCGATACCTCGATACCCCAATACCTGGATACCCCAATACCGTTCGCCCTGAGTAGGCCACGAAGTGGGCGTATCGAAGGGTCTGCTCGCGCGGCTATAACGCCTTATTCCGATCTGAGCGCCAAACACCGCCCCAGCTAATGCTCCTGGCTGTAACCCACAGAGTGCTTACGTGCGCACGCCCGTCCGAACAGCCATAGCCTGCGCACGCACAGCAGCTTTCTTCACTCTTGCACCTCATGGAACGGCATTGCCTCCCAATTCCACGGAAGGCGCTCGCACACGCCATTCAGTTCCTTTATCGGCGCGCTGTGGAACTCGGGTGTACCAAAGTCCAATGGTCGCGCGTAATTAAGTTGATTAACTTCGCGGCATGGCAGTTCAAGTCTGAATAAATCCGTTCCGACGCAGGAATGGGAATACCAAGATCAACGATGCCGGAACCGCAATGGATACCGGCCCTGGAACCAGGATAGGGGGAAGCGATGGCTACCACGACGACGACCAGCAGCACCGGCACTATTTCCATGAGCAATACGCCGCAGGCGGTGGATGACATTTACAGCTTCAGCGAAAACGACATCACGTCCAATGTGAAGCTGTACAACGTCAGTACGCAGACGCTGATGCTCAACGTGATGAGCAACGACCTCGGCGGCAATGCGAAGACCCTGTATTCCATTGACGACGGCAAGGGCAATGTAATCAGCGGGACCGACTTCGACCTGATCGTCAAGGACGTCGGCTCCGATGGCACTTCGGCATGGGAAAGAACGACTGCCGGCAACTGGGTGCGGATCAACAATGGGCAAATCGAATTTGCACTCGGCGCGCCGGATGGAATAAGCGGCGCGCCGGCTGGAGCAACTGGCCCGACGGACAAAATGGGCTTTGACTCGCTGAAGGGGACCGACGTCGTCAACGACAGCTTCGTATATGCGATCCGCCTGGGTAATGGCACGCTTAGCGAGGCGCATGTCACGCTGACGATTCATGGGTCGAACGATGCGGCGACAATCACTGGCTACGTTCCCCAGGATATCATCGAGAAGGGCGGCAGCGCCGATATGACGACGCCTGGGGACCCGGTTGGCGGAACGCTGACCGTACAGGATGCGGACCGTGGCGAATCGATTTTCCAGACACCAGCCAGCCTGGCAGGCAATTACGGCAATTTCAGCTTCAACTCGAATACCGGGCAGTGGAGCTACGCGCTGAGCAATGATTCGCCCGCCACCCAGGCCTTGAACGTAGGCGATATCAAGCATGACTACCTGACGGTGAAGTCCCTGGATGGTACGGCATCGCAGATTATCGATGTCACGATCCACGGCACCAATGACGCTGCGGTAATCTCGGGTACCAGCACCGCTTCCATTACCGAGACCGATGCGGTTCAAGGCACGGGTGGCACCTTAAGCGCAACTGATGTTGACAGCTCAGCTGCCTTCGTAGCGCTAACGGACGCGGCGGGATCAAATGGCTACGGCAAGTTCAGCATCGATGCGAGTGGCCACTGGACTTACACAATGAATTCGGCGCATAACGAATTCGTGGGCGGCAAAACTTATACCGACAGCATCGTGGTGCAGACTGCCGATGGCACTCAGCAAAAGCTGACTGTGACCATCACTGGAACCAACGACGCTCCAGTCATTACTTCCGGCAGCACTGCGTCGCAAGCTGAAAATACCGCGACTTCCCATGTGGTGTACCAGGCAGGCGCCAGCGACGCGGACGCTGGCGATACCAGCTTCACCTACAGCCTGAGCGGCGACGACGCTGCGCGATTCAATATCGACGCGCAGACCGGCGCGGTCACGTTCAGAGCTTCTCCGAATTTTGAAGCGCCGGCGGATGCAGACCAAGACAATGTCTATCACATCGTCGTAACCGCGACCGATGCGCATGGTCTTGCCGGCCAGGGGCAGGCTGTTGCAATTACCGTTACCAATGTCAACGACGTGGCGCCGGTTATTACTGGATTTACACGCGACAGCGGCCAGTTGGGCGACCACATTACGAACGATAGCCACCCGGGATTCAGTGGAACTGCCGAATCGGGCACGACGGTCGTGGTGTATGACGGCAAAAATGTGCTGGGATCCACTACTACTGGGAGCGATGGACATTGGAGCGTCAGTATTGACACGCAAGCTGAGCTTGCGGATGGCGTACATGTGATCAGCGCAACATCGTCGTACGCAGGATCGCTAGGCGACATTCTGCAATCGCAAACGCTGTCACTGACCATCGATACGACAATTGCCACGCCGACGGTTGCACTAACCCACGATACAGGCAGCTCGAATAGCGACGGCATCACGAAGGATGGCTCCCTGACCTTCAGCGATGCGGCGAAGGATGTAACGCGCAGCTATGTGATCGATGGCGCTGCTCCGGTCAGCACCTATACCGCCCCGATGGAAGATGGTCCGCACACGGTGAAAGTGGTTGATACGGATACGGCTGGCAATACCGCTAGCTCGACCATCAGCTTCACCCTGGACAACACCATCGCCACGCCGACCGTTGCACTGACCCACGATACGGGCAGCTCGAATAGCGACGGCATCACGAAGGATGGCTCGCTGACCTTTAGCGATGCGGCGAAAGATGTAACGCGCAGCTACGTGATCGATGGCGCTGCTCCAGTCAGCACCTATACCGCCCCGATGGAAGATGGTCCGCACACGGTGAAAGTGGTTGATACGGATACGGCTGGCAATACCGCTAGCTCGACCGTCAGCTTCACCCTGGACAACACCATTGCCACGCCGACCGTTGCACTGACCCACGATACAGGCAGCTCGAATAGTGACGGCATCACGAAGGATGGCTCGCTGACCTTTAGCGATGCGGCGAAGGATGTAACGCGCAGCTACGTGATCGATGGGAAAGCGGCTGACAGCTACATCGCTCCGATGGAAGATGGCCCGCACACGGTGAAAGTGTTTGATACGGACACCGCTGGCAATACCGCTAGCTCGACCGTCAGCTTCACTCTGGACAACACCATCGCCACGCCGACGGTTGCACTGACCCACGATACGGGCAGCTCGAATAGCGATGGCATCACGAAGGATGGCTCGCTGACCTTTAGCGATGCGGCGAACGATGTAACGCGTAGCTACGTGATTGATGGCGCTGCTCCGGTCAGCACCTATGTGGCTCCGATGGAAGATGGTCCGCACACGGTGAAGGTGGTCGATACGGACACCGCTGGCAATACCGCTAGCTCGACCATCAGCTTCACTCTGGACAACACTATCGCTACGCCGACGGTGGCACTGACCCACGATACGGGCAGCTCGAATAGTGACGGCATCACGAAGGATGGCTCGCTGACCTTTAGCGATGCGGCGAACGATGTAACGCGTAGCTACGTGATTGATGGCGCTGCTCCGGTCAGCACCTATGTGGCTCCGACGGAAGATGGTCCGCACACGGTGAAGGTGGTCGATACGGACACCGCTGGCAATACCGCTAGCTCGACCATCAGCTTCACTCTGGACAACACTATCGCTACGCCGACGGTGGCACTGACCCACGATACGGGCAGCTCGAATAGTGACGGCATCACGAAGGATGGCTCGCTGACCTTTAGCGATGCGGCGAACGATGTAACGCGTAGCTACGTGATTGATGGCGCTGCTCCGGTCAGCACCTATGTGGCTCCGACGGAAGATGGTCCGCACACGGTGAAGGTGGTCGATACGGACACCGCTGGCAATACCGCTAGCTCGACCATCAGCTTCACTCTGGACAACACTATCGCTACGCCGACGGTGGCACTGACCCACGATACGGGCAGCTCGAATAGCGATGGCATCACGAAGGATGGCTCCCTGACCTTCAGCGATGCGGCGAAGGATGTAACGCGTAGCTATGTAATTGATGGCGCTGCTCCGGTCAGCACCTACACCGCTCCAACGGAAGATGGTCCGCACACGGTGAAGGTGGTCGATACGGACACCGCTGGCAATACCGCTAGCTCGACCATCAGCTTCACTCTGGACAACACTATCGCTACGCCGACGGTGGCACTGACCCACGATACGGGCAGCTCGAATAGCGATGGCATCACGAAGGATGGCTCCCTGACCTTCAGCGATGCGGCGAAGGATGTAACGCGTAGCTATGTAATTGATGGCGCTGCTCCGGTCAGCACCTACACCGCTCCAACGGAAGATGGTCCGCACACGGTGAAGGTGGTCGATACGGACACCGCTGGCAATACCGCTAGCTCGACCATCAGCTTCACTCTGGACAACACTATCGCTACGCCGACGGTGGCACTGACCCACGATACGGGCAGCTCGAATAGCGATGGCATCACGAAGGATGGCTCGCTGACCTTTAGCGATGCGGCGAACGATGTAACGCGTAGCTACGTGATTGATGGCGCTGCTCCGGTCAGCACCTATGTGGCTCCGACGGAAGATGGTCCGCACACGGTGAAGGTGGTCGATACGGACACCGCTGGCAATACCGCTAGCTCGACCATCAGCTTCACCTTGGACAACACCATTGCCACGCCGACCGTTGCACTGAGCCACGATAGCGGTATTGATAGCGACAGGCTGACCAACAATGGCAGCCTCAACATCAGCGCCGCTGCTGGCGATGTCAGCCGCGTCATTACGGTAAATGGCGCAGCGGTGGACCACTACACGGCACCGACGGTAGATGGCACCTATGTCGTCCAGGTGACAGATACGGACACTGCCGGCAATACTGCAAGCTCGAGCCTTACCTTCACGCTGGACAAGACGATTGCTACACCGACCGTTGCGCTGAGCTCTGATAGCGGCAGTGACCATACGGACAAGCTGACGAACGATGCATCGCTGACGTTCAGCACACCGAGCGAAACGGTGACGCGCACCTATTCAGTGGACGGCGCTACTCCGGTAAGCAGCTATGCCGTACCGACTGGTGATGGCCAGCACACCGTGCAAGTGACGGATACGGATGCCGCCGGCAATACCGCCAGCTCGAGCATCACCTTCACGCTGGACAAGACGATCGCTACGCCTACCGTTGCGCTGACCCACGACACTGGAAGCTCAAGCAGTGACCGGCTGACTAACGATGCATCACTGACGTTCAGCACACCGAGCGAAGCGGTGACACGCACCTACATTGTGGACAACGGTACGGCGACGAGCACCTATACGGCACCGACGGCAGACGGCCCGCACACGGTCAAGGTGGTCGACACGGACACCGCCGGCAATACCGCCAACTCCAGCATCACCTTCACGCTGGACAAGACGATCGCTACGTCGACCGTCGCGCTGAGCGTCGATAGCGGTAGTGACCATACGGACAAGCTGACGAACGATGCATCACTGACGTTCAGCACGCCGAGCGAAGCAGTGACGCGCACCTATTCAGTGGACAATGGAGTGGTGTCGAGCAGCTATACCGCTCCGGCAGCGAATGGCCAGCACACCGTTGTGGTGACGGATACGGATGCTGCCGGCAATACCGCCAGCTCCAGCATCACCTTCACGCTAGACAAGACAGCCCCAGCTGCCGGTACGCTGAGCTTCGCCAATCTAATTGATTCGGGTAGCTCGCAGACTGACGGTCTGACCAATGATAATGCGTTCAACCTGCGCCTCAGCGGCCAGGAGCAAGGCGCATCGGTGATGTATGAGAAGTCAACGGATGGTGGTACCACCTGGACGACTACCACGGCATCGCAATCGGCACTGGCGGACGGCAACTATAGCTTCCATGCTGTCGTGACCGACGCCGCTGGCAATCCATCGACCACCAACGCCATCTCGGTCACGATCGACAGGACGGCGCCGACCGCTAAGGCCACTGTAACGGAACTGAGCCAGGATACCGGCAGCAGCAGCAGCGACTTCGTCACTCGCGTGGCCAGCCAGACGGTGAGCGGCACGCTCGACACCACGCTGGGCTCTGGTGAAAAAGTCCAGGTGTCGGCCGATGGTGGCAGCACTTGGGTGGACGCAACTGTATCGGGTAAGACTTGGAGCGCCGCTGACGTGGCGCTGAGCAGCAGCGGTACGGTGCTGAGCGTGCGTACCATTGATATGGCAGGCAATGTCACAGTAGGCGTTGGCCATGGTTACACTCTGGATACGACGCCGCCTGCTGCGCCTACGTTACACGACGTACTTAATGCCAAGAACGCAAGCTATGACAATGGCTTTACGGTGGATAGCGGTGCAGCAGTGAGTGTAATGGTCAATGGAATCGTGTTGACGTCAGCACAGCTGGCGAGCGACTTCACTCTGAAATCGGATGGCGCGACCGATACTTATACAGCAAAAGCGAATGTGTTTGTCGGTTCTGAAACGATCAAGGCATCGGCAACGATCGCTGATACTGCCGGTAATACCAGTTCGGCTGCTACATTGAATCTGCAGCATATAGACACCACTGGACCAACAGTAGATTTTGCGAACAACAGTGCAACTTACTCAAACAGCAGTAAGACCTGGACATTGAAGGGAACCTATTCGGACAATGCGAGTGGAACGATATCAATCATTGATACGGCCACATCCAAAAACAACGCGGCCGTGGGCACGACAACGGTAAATTCTGGTGCTGGAGTAAGCTGGACTATCGTTGATAGTAGCGTTGACCTCACAACTGGCAATGGCAGCAACGCGACACGCGACTCCATCTCCATAACCGCTACAGATGCCGCAGGCAACTCTACAGTCATTGCAAGGACTGCGCCGGCCGGTATTGCTGGTGAAGCTATCAATCTCGGTCTTTCTCATCGACCAGAGATAACCGATGTTCTCGTCAATGTTTCTTTGCCATCCGGTTGGATACTAGCCGGCGGCACGATGCATCAAGACGGAAGCTGGACAATTCAAACCGATGATCTCAGTGCTCTTGCCGTTATAGCGCCTTCAGGCTCTAGCGGCGCAACTGTGCTGAACGTCAGTGCTAGCTGGACCAACGCCGACGGCACCACCTCCACCATGTCCATCGCCGACAACATGGAGGTCTACGCCAAAGGCTCTCCCATCTTCGCCTGGTCCGGCGACGATCACCTCACCGCCTCCAGCGGCGCCGACACCTTCGTGATTGCCCAGCCCATCGGTCATGACGTGATCTACAAGTTCGACACCGCCGCCGACAAGGTGGACCTGATCGGCTATGCCGGCTTCCACAGCTTCGCCGACGTGCAATCGCATCTGTCGCAGGACGCGGCCGGCAATGCGGTGATTACGCTCGGCGACGGCCAGGTCATCACGCTGCAGGGCGTGCAGGCCGCAGCGCTTACCGCGGACAACTTCGTCTTCGACCAGACGCCGACCATGACCAACACCGGCACCATGGCGCTTGACGACGGCACGATGCTGCCGCTGTCTGGCGACATCCATAACAGCGGCACCATCGCGTTGAACTCGGCCGGCAGCGAAACCGATCTGCTCCTGATCGGCAATGGCATCACGCTGCAGGGCGGCGGCCATGTGACGTTGTCGGACAGCGGCGCCAATGTCATCTCCGGCACCGGCGCGGCGGTCACGCTGCACAACGTCGACAACACCATCTCCGGCGCTGGCCAGATCGGCGCAGGGCAGATGAGCCTGGTGAACGAAGGCAGCATCATTGCGACCGGCAGCAATGCGCTGGTAATCGATACCGGCGCCAACACTGTCCACAACAGCGGCACGCTGGAAGCCGTCGGCTCCGGGGGCATGCATGTCATGAGCGCGGTCGACAACACCGGCACGCTGTGGGCCAATGGCGCGGAACTGGTGGTCTTCGGTCCGGTCAGCGGGGAAGGTCATGGCCTGATCAGCGGCAGCGGCACGCTGGAGTTCATGTCGGCCTCGTCGGCACATGCCAACTTCGCCGCCGATGCGGCGGGCACGCTCAAGCTCGACGATGTGCTCGACTTCACCGGCAGCGTGTCCGGCATGGACGGCAACGACAAGCTCGACCTCGGCGACCTGCACTTCAGCGACAGCCTGTCGCTGTCTTACGCGGCGAATGCAGACGGCAGCGGCGGCAAGCTGACGGTCAGCGATGGCAGCCACACCGCGAGCATCGCGCTCACGGGCCAGTACGACGCGGGCAGCTTCCATGCGGCGGCGGATACAGGCAGCGGCACGCTGGTCACCTACACGCCGACCAGCATCGCCACGCAGCTGTTCGACCCGCTGCATCAGTCGCAGCCGACCAGCGCATGATGACGGGGGCAGGCACGATCGGGCCCGCCGCGGCAACGCAGATCCCGCGGACGGCGCGACAGCGAACGCTGTCGCGCCGTCCCGGGCGCTGCGCACCTGCCGGGCCGCGTCCAGCTACGACGCCTGGGCCGAGCCGATTCGGGGCAGCCGGCACACTACGGAGGCGCGCATGCGGACCATCACGGTAGCCATCGCCGGCCAGGACCCGCGTGGAATGACGGCCTGCGAGCAGCTGCTGCGCGACCAGGACGGCATCACCGTGCTGCAGGGCGCCGGCGACACCGCGTCCGCTGTCCTTGCGCTCAAGCCGCGCATCCTGCTCCTGGCCTTGCGAGAGCGCGGCCAGGAGCAGGATGCGCTGCTGCAGGCGCTACGGCAAAGTTCGCCGGATACCCGCGTGGTGTTGCTGGCGGATTCACCGGCGGACGATGAAGACATGGTCGCGGCGCTGATGCACGGCGCGCGCGGCTACCTGGAGCAATCCGCGCTGGACCGGCATCTGGTCAAGGCGGTGCGCAGCGTCGACCAGGGCGAAGCCTGGGTGCCGCGCCGGATCCTGGGCAAGGTGATGGACCGCATGCTGCATTGAACACATGATGACCGTAGCGTGGTGTCAAAAAGCCCACGGCAAATCGCTATAGCAATTGAAGCGATTTTTTCCCTGCGGTACCATCGTTCGGCTCGTCCCTGTCGCCACCGCATGATGCCTGGCTCGACGCGCATGCGACGCTTCTCCCGGTTCGAGTGCAGCCTGCATGGCCATGCCCCGGGCTCGGCGCGCCAAGTCACTGGAATTCGATGAAACTCAATAAAGCCTTGCCCGCGGCGGCCCTCATTGCCGCGTATGCCCTATGCAGCGCCGCCGTCGCGGATACCCTGCGCGATGCTATCGACCAGGCGATCCACAGCAATCCCGAAGTGCTCGCGTCCGCCAGCCGCCGGCTACAGGCCGGCGAAGGCGTGAAGCAGGCGCGCGCCGGCTACCTGCCGCGCGTGGATGTGACCCTGGGACGGGGCCGCGAATGGCTGGACAGTCCGGATACCCGCATCTACGGCGTCAACGACCAGCTGATGACCCGGCGCGAAGCCTCGGTCACGCTCACGCAGATGCTCTTCGACGGCTTCGCGGTGAGAAGCGAAGTGAAGAGGCAGGAAGCGCGGGTAGCGTCAACCAGCTACAACGTCGCCGCGACCGCGGAGGACCTGGCACTGCGCGTCGTCACCGCCTATCTCGAAGTCCTGCGGCGCGAGGAGACAGTAGCCGAAGCGCAGGACAACCTGGACGCGCATGAGCGCATCTCCCGCCAGATCCGCACCCTTGCCGAAGGCGGCGTCGGCCGGCGCGCCGACATCGACCAGGCAGAGACCCGCCTTGCGCTCGCGCGCGCGAGCCTGCGCCAGGAACAGAGCAGCCTGCGCGATGCGCAGACGAGCTATCTGCGCCTGGTTGGCAAGGCGCCGAACGCGCTGGAAGCGCCGGCGCTGCCCGACGCGCTGCTGCCCGACAGCGAAGCCAGGGTCATCGACGAAGCACTGCATGCGCATCCATCGGTGAAGGCAGCCGAAGCCAATGTCGCGCTAGCCAGCGCAGCCAATGCCGGCGCCAAGGCCGCGCTGTCGCCGCGCGTCGACCTGGAACTGGCTTCGAGCCGCAGCAACGACCTGGTCCGCGGCCAGGTGAATGACCGCAGTGTCATGCTGCGCCTGCGCTACAACCTGTTCCGCGCCGGCGCCGACACGGCGCGCGTGGCCGAAACCGGGTACCAGGTGCAGGAAGCGGGCGAAGTGCTGAACCAGGTTCGGACCGAGGTGCGGGAGAATGCCGCGCTTGCCTATAACGCCAACGTCACTGCCCGCGAGCGCATCGGCGACCTGGAACGCTATGTGAACGCAAGCGTGGCCACGCGCGAGGCTTACCAGAAGCAGTTCAGCATCGGGCAGCGCTCGCTGTTGGACCTGCTGAATTCGGAAGGGGAGGTGTTCAATGCGCGGCAGGCTTATACGACGGGGAAGTTTGCGTTGCTGGCGGGGGGGTATCGGGTGTTGGCGGGGATGGGGGAGCTGGTGCGGGGAGTGGGTGTAGCGCCGCCGCCGGGCATGGTCGGACAGAAGGCACCGACCAAGAACGTACAGTAAATGTGCATGTCACGCCTCGACATTGATAGCGGGGACGAGGCCACACGGTAATGGCCAAACTGCGGCCATGCCGAATTCTGCCGTTCTACACCCCTGCTTGGCCCGGAGGACGGCGGCCGTAGCCGCCATACACGGCTATTTTGTAGGCGCGGCGCCAGACAAGAAATCAGGGAAAGTCACGCGCATCGCAGTAACCGGCGAGCCTGCGAGCTGCCAAGTTGCTTCTTCCGCAGGCGGAAGTCCATAGCAGGAAATTTTGGAAAATGTCTTGACTGGTATCCCTGGCAAACCAATCGCTTCCCGATTGAAGTTGTCCGCAGCACGCGAGTGATAGCCCGTGTTCAGCCGCCAAATCGCACTTAGCCTTCCGGCAGAAAATAGCGGTGCGCGTACAGCCTTGCCGACATCTGCCTCCAGCGCAGCGATTTTAGGATCCCGGACGAGGTTTTTATTTACTACTAAAGATTGCAGATAACCGGCTGGGAATGCGCGTTCATAGTGGCCGACGCGAGCATTTCTGCGTGAAGGAAGTCGAGCCAGCAAGGGATCAGCCAGACCCAGTGGATCAACCCATTTAACATTTGGGCCTGCCATGTATCCGGCCATTCCAATATTGCAGCGGGTGTACCACCCTGTATATGCACGTAGGAATTTTCCCTCTTGCAACCAAATATGGGATTCCCATGTGCCACGCCTGATGGAAGGGATCAGGCCAAGTGCTCGGTAGTAAAAGCCGCGTTCGTCTGCGATCCCGCCGGCCGAGAAGGCGCTTTGCTCATAATGGGTTGAGGAAAACAGCGTCCATTTCAGTATGCCGGACGTAAATATCAACGTAAGAGCGATGCCCCAAACGATCCTCTGGTTAGGCTGCTTCTTTACATAGATGGCGATCAACGCTGTGGCCACCAATACCGCGCCACTGAAAAAACGCCCACCCATATAGTCGGCTCCTACATAAGAAAGATATGCCTCCCAGAGCAGGAGTCCGAATGCGATAGGGCGCAGACGAGCACTGCCAGATATGCCGAGAATAATGCCTGCGATGACCAACAAAAGAGTACCCGGGTCATTTTGCAGCGCCCATTCATGATAGTAATATGCTTGAATTAAATTGTGGAGAAAACTGTTTCCCGTTTGGACCTTGGCTAGAGCCGTGTTTGGTACAGGAGTGCCATAGTAAAAGAGTGAAAATGCAATCCATAGAATTGCCGGAAGGGTGCCAACGAGGACCATCAAAAAATGCTGTTTTATGCGCCGACGCATGCTCCACAGATAAAAAATGAAACTCGGTGTCACAAGTACGATTGCGTCTGGACGTGTGAGGAACAATGCGGAAATGATGCCGGATAAGAGGAATGGTCTATATCGAAAATCCGGGTCTCTGGTCCACACAAAAACGTACCCAGCGAGAAGCGCGTGGGTAAGAGGGTTTTCGAGGCCTGAGCTTGAGTAGTCGATAAAGGAACGTGACCACAGCAATGATGCTATTACCATCAATCCGGAAATGCTTCGTTCATTGATTGTCCGGAACAGAATGATGAGCGTAGTAAGCAGCAATAAATAACTTGTAATCAGACTAACGTAAAAGGGATCGTTGAAAAGCCCAATAATAGGTAGCAATAGGCAGAGCCATAGCGGATGGGTATAGGTTTGTACTCGGTCCCCCGGGTTCCAAGTTAGCCCCAAGCCGTGAAGCGCATTATCAATCGTCCGAAACGTGATGAAAGCGTCTTCTGCAACCCAGGCTGTGCGCAAAAAAGCAATTGAGAAAAGCGCAAGGAGGACGGGAAGAAGTAATAAATGCGCGCGACTGGTAGAAAAAATCGACCGAGTTGATGCGGCCGACTGAAAATTTTTTGTGGACATATAAGTCCTGGCGAGAAGTGTGAAATATGATGGTTAAAGCAATGGCAAAGTAATGAGTTTGTGGCACGAGGACGTGAAAAATTCCAAAAATACAAGAGCGCTTGGCCTTGTACATTATTCTTGCGCAAATACTGTTGGACTAAGACTTGGCGCGTTGGGCCTTACAAGATTGGATCTTTATTATCCGCGTCACAAAAATTGCACACGCCGCGTCGAAATTAATGCTTGATTCGTATGCTTGCAACCAAAACGGGCCATACATCATTGCCACGGGCAGTTATGGAGAACTATGAGAGTCGCTGCAGCTATAACCATTCCACGTGTCCAAGGCTTTTCGATCAGCGCTGGGATTAAAAATAGCATGTAATGAAACCATGCCAGAATCGCTACCATCAACAAAATACTACTTGCATCGAATTCGCTTGGTCGGCGACGCCTTCGGGAAGGTGATCGCGGTGAATTGATTTCATGCGCATATTTACCATGTTATTGTGATGACCTTCATCGGCGGCATAATGATCTTTTCTCTACGGGAATCATGCTGCGTAAGGAATTATTAATGTGCATGTAACGCAGGAGGCTTAGGTTCGGAAGCGTCGGAATGATGAATCGTTGTGCGAGTTATATCGCGCATAATGTCAATAAAAATAAGTAGAATGGCGGTGAAGTAAATACTTCCGCCAACAATGGTTTTCCAAATAGGGCCATCCATTAACATATTCGGTATGCTGACCGGCACCAAGAGTAATATTGCCGCCAAAGTTAAAGTACGGTTCCAAGGGCGCATGATCATCGCTGGTATTAAAAACATTGCATAATCTACCCAAGCAATTGGTGACGCCAAGATTGCAACAATGAGCGCAAGCCGTGTGGTATCGATTTTCGAGAAGCGTTGACGCCAAACTAAAACTGTCGTTGTAGCCAATAATATCCCGGCCAGAGCAGTTCCAATTGCGGGTGCGCCCAGCCTAGTCATAAAGCCGTGGATTGATACTTCTATGAGAAACCTCGCGGCATGGGTATCTGCTGCTACTGCTGCATGCCACTGCTTGTAAGCGTTTATGCCATAAAGATTTAATGAAAGTGCTGCTGCGCTCGCTCCAGCCAGGAGAGCAAACCTAACAGGCCGCCAATGCTCAGCAATGAGAAGGAAGAACGGCCATACGGCTAAATTGGGTTTGACGGCAACAATAATTCCGATAATGACTCCGGCAACTCTCTCATGTCCACGTTTCAGACATATCCAAGCTGCAGTTACCATGGCAAATATGAAAATATAGATTTGGCCAATTACCAAAGTGCTTGCGAGGGAGGGAAGAAAAAATACCCATAACATTTGCCGGCGCTGGATTAAATCATCTCTTCTATCCACGAAGAGCCATAGAATTGCGATGATCAGCACGATCCCGGAAATTAATGTCCACACTCTGGCGGCAAAGACTGGGGGAAAATGCCCAATGAAATAAAATAAGGGAAGTATCGTGGGTGGATTTAAATTTACTTCTGGTATATTGAAAAAGCGTGACCAAGTGAGTGGATATATGCCAAATGGATTCATTCCTTGCATGAGAGCCTGACCCGAGGCCCAATAAGCTCCAAAAACTTTCATTCCATCTGGTTCGTCCAATCGAAAACGCAACGCAGACGTAAAAATAATTAATAGTAAATGCGCAATTCCTAAAATAATCAGTTTGTTGCGATCAATCCAAGGAAATGATGTCATAATAAATAATTGCCTTAAATGGTTATTATTCGCTTTTTTGGTATATTCGTTTATTGAATTGAAGGTCGTATAGGTGAGAGGTGCAATAAAATGTATGTGCTATAACTGGAAAATTCTACTTGGTTAATCTGTTTGCCAATTTTTTAAGGTTTGCAGATTAATGAGTTTGGATACGGATATAAAGTGCTGGTATGGCGAGTACTGATTGGTAGATAAGCCCCAGCCGCGTTAATATGCATAAACCATAATACGGAAGTCAAAAACGCTCGATGGTCATGCCTGCGTGGGCGGTTGCGTCTATCCGCTCGCGTATGGCGTTTCACTTAATAAAGTTACGGCAGTCCATTTCTTTTCTGCAAAGAATCTCCAGTTCACTGTTTCTTGCCTCTACTCTTCTGTAATTCCTTCAGGCCAGCATTTATAAAGTCAGTTCTGCCGAAGAATTTGACAGCTCTGCTTTGAATTACGCAAATACCGAGGTGCCCTCTGACTTGACACGTTGTGCCATAGAAGCCTTGATCTCTGTTAACCACATCACAAAAATTGTGCATACTGCACCAAAATACACGCTTGATCCGAGCACCTGCAACCAGAACGGGCCATACATCATTGCCATGGGAACTATTGGGGGAACCATGAGTGTAACGGCAGCGATAGTCATTCCACGTGTCCAAGGCTTTTCGATCAGCGCCGGGATCAAGAACAGCAGGTAATGAAACCACGCCAGTGGCGATGCCAGAATCGCTACCATTAACCCAATACGACTTGCATCGAGTACGCTTGGTCGGCGACGCCATACCCAATAACCTGTGCATGCGAGAAGAGCGATGGAAAGGCTCGTCCCGAGAGTTCCGAAGCCAAGACGTGAAAAATACCCATGAATCGATACTTCTACTGCTAATTTAACTGCATGAGTATCTGTCGAGAATGCCGCAATCCATTGTTGGTAGCTTTCTATTCCATACAGGAGAATTGACGCCCCCAGTATGGCCAGTCCGGTTATTCCGGCAGCAACCGCGGGTCGCCAATATCCGGCAAGAAGTAGAAAGATTGCCCATAATGCAAAATTTGGCTTCAATGCTCCAATAAATCCAATGCAAATGCCTGAAGCGAGCTGGTGTCTACTCCGCAAAAGTAGCCATGCACCAGCTGCCAATGCAAATAGGACAATGTATATCTGCCCGAGCTTTACCGTATCTGTGAAGGCCGGTGCAAGAAATACCCAAACAATCTGTCGTCGCTGGCTGCCATTTCCTTTTTCTAAAAATAGTACGAGGCATGTGGCAAGAAAAAGCAGGATTGAGAATGTTGCCCATGACTTCGCGCCTATGGTTGGATCGAATTGAGCAAAAAATTGAAACAAGGGAAGCATTGTCGGCGGGTTTAAATTTACATCAGTAACATACCCGGTGAACCAAGTTAATGGATAAACTTCAAATGGATTCTCACCTGTTAGCGCTGCTCTGCCAGCTTCCCAATAAGTGCCAAAAACTTTCAGCTTGTCATTATTTTGGATGTCAAAAGATAGTATGACAGGAATGATCAGCAAGAATGAGAACGCGCTGGCAATGAAAAGCAACTTTTTTCGCGTTAGTGCCGGAAGAAGATAAGTCATTTTTTTGCTCGCCGATAGGGAGTGACGCATTTATGTTGATTAGCGGGTAGAGGCATTGACTTTAGTTTTTGCATTCCTTTTCAGCTCTATTGGCAACATAAATTCCACGTCTCAAGATCGTTAGGAATAACAGGCACGTAATCAGCGGGCCAACTTGGATCGAACTTAGATTGGCCATGGATGGAACCAGTAATGGTGATAGCCATGCGGCGAGCAGCGTTTCCCTTTCCAGTTTCAGCCACCCATGCCGCAGTCCGTCTATCGCAATCCACGCGATTGGGAAAGCGAGCCACACGAGGTCATAGTCGTAGAGGTACGGGGTGATTAGCAGGCTACCGGTAAGCAGGGCGGAGGCTCGCAGGTAGAAAGGCCATCGCTTGAACCAGGCAACCGCAACCCCGAAAGCGACAAGGCAAGCCACAACAATATGCGCTGCATAAGATGCAGTAATGCCAGCTCCTAAAAGCCGCATGAATGCAAAGACGGTAGGCATTTTGATCCATGGGAGCATTCCGGCTTCCAGCGCGGTGCGAGCCAGCGCCATGTTCTCGATGAAAGCCTTGAGCGACTCGATACCGACCGCCGAGATGCTGAGCGCGGTGAAAACAAGCGCCGAAATGATCATCGTCATTGCTGCTTTTGTCTGACCGGAAAAAAGAAAGGCGAGTGGAAAGAGCACGGCAAGGTGCGGCTTGATGACCAACAAGCCCGCAAGCGCTCCAGCTCGTACTGATCGGCTTTCAATAAGCATCAACGAGCAAGCAGCGAGCATCGCTGTAAGGAAGCCGTTTTGACCATGAGCGGCATTGACAAAAACGCCGGGAAAGGCGAACACAGCCAAAAGCGCATTCGGAACGGGAACTATCTTGCGGATAGCCGCGATGAAGCCAAGAAAAGAAGCGCCTACGAAACTCAGATACGACGCCGCATAGGGAAGTACGGCGAGCGGGAGAATAACGAAGTAGAAGGTGGGCGGATAAAACCAGGCGAACGGGGTTGTGGTGCCTGCAACGGCAAGCTTCTGTACTTCAAAAAGCTTCGACAAGTCGTAGGCGTCTGCGGGATCGCCATGCAACCACGTATAGGAAGCACTCCAGAAGGTGATGAAGTCGTAGCCTAGAGGCTTCCCATTTGGGCTTATGCCTTCCCTGGACATCGCCACCCATCCGATGGCGATGGCGATGTACAGGGCGATGAAGATTTTCGAATAGCTCGTGACGCGCTCTGCGTTGAGCCAATGACGGCTCTCGCCCATCCCCAGCCATTCCTCGCGGGTTTCTTCGCTAATCATGGCTTCATATCTCCCGGCTTTCAGCGCGTCCCGCGAATCGATCTCTCGGCGTTTTACAAAGGATTGCTGCAGTCAGTACTGCGTCCATAAGGACTGATGGCGCCCGGCGGAGAGACATTTTGCGAACTCACATCGCCGGCCGCGACCGGGAGGGTGAAGCTTGTCGTCGCGGTCGCCTCAGTGCCCGACACCAGCGCGGTTGCCTTCAGCGTGACAGCGGTCCAGTTCGCACGGTCTTTCGGATAGGTGATTGTGGCGACCGCATAACCGGAGTTGTTGGTTGTGAGGTCCGAGTTCACCGAGAACGGGTTACCTGGGTCGAGCACTTGGTTGTGATTATTGTCTTCGCCGTATGTTAGTCCGGGCACAGGGTCGAGAATGCCGTTGAAGTTTAAGTCTTCGTTGTAGCACCCTGTTGGAGCAGGGATCGGGGCAGTGCCCCCGACATAGTCCCCATTCGTCCGCGTCCATATCGTTCCATTCCAGACGTAATAGCCCTTGAAGTAAGCATAATCGCCATCGGTCCGGCCGAAGATGCCTGCACCATAGAGCGATGGATCCACATCCTGCCGCGGTCTGATCGTGAACTGCACCGTCGCATTTGGCACCGGATTGCCTGCGGCATCGGTCACGAAAGCTGAATACTGCTTCGTATAGTTCGGCGAATTCGTCGCGGTGCCCACCAGGTTGTCCGTGCCGATACGCACGAACAGATTCTGCTGCGCGACCGTGAGTTTCACCGTCGGAGAACTCAGCGCCGTGCCGCCAACGCTCGCCGCGATCACCACGCCATTCGTCGGACTCGATTGCGAGGTCGGCACATACTGCGTGCGCGCCACGCCATTGGCATCGGTCACGGCCGACGCAGTGCTCAATGCGCCGCCGGTCGGATCCTGGTCGATGTGGAAGTTCACCACGGCGCCGGCGACGCGGTAATTATTCGCATCGCGTGCCACCGCAGTCAGCGTTGACACATTGTTGCTGCTACCTGCCGGATTGGTGCCGACGACGGTCTTGTCCGCCTGCAGATCCAATGCCGTGGCTGGCGCAACGCTGACGAAGGACAGGTTCAGCGAACCGGCGACGCCGCTGCCCGAGGGGCCGGAAGCCGTGAGCGTCGCCGGGCCGGCGGAAGTCGCCTGCAGCGTCACTGAAGCGTCGCCGCTGGCACTCGTCGTCACCGATTGCGGACTCACCGTGCCGCGCGTGCTCGCGAAGCTTACAGTCTGTCCCGCGATGGGCTGGCCATTGTTGGTCCAGCGTACCGTCACTACGGTGGAGCCACCGACTGCGACGCTGCTGCCGTTCGCCGGGCTGGAGAAAGCGAAGCCATTACTGCTCACGTTCACCGAGTAAGCCGCGCTCGCGCCGCCACCGGAAACGCTCAGGGTATCCGCACCCGACTTGGTGCCGGTAAGCGTGGCAACGGCCTTGCCCGAGGCATCGGTATTCGGGCTGGACAGGCTGACGGTATTGCCTGCGGACGAAGCGAGCTTCAGCGGAATTCCGGAAATCGGTTTGCCGGCCGAATCCGTCATGACGATGTTGTATTGCGCCGATGCGCCGAACACCAGTGCATTGGAGCCGCTGATGCTCAGAGAGGTGCCGGTGACGTTGACCACGTTGGATGCCGTCGCGCCGTCCACGCTCGCGGTGATCGTGATGCTGCGGTTGGCCTTGCTGGTGCCGAGGAAGAGGCTCGCGCCGAGCTGGCCATTGCTGCCGGTTGCGTGCGTGCTGCCGCTGGTCTGGCTGAAATTGGAAACGTAGGCGGTGTTCTCTGGATCGGAAACGACGAACTGCACCGCGCGTCCCGCTAGCGCCTGACCATTCGCGTCGCGAGCGACCACGGTCAGATCGATGGGGGCGGTGCCGGCCGAGTTGAACTGCTGGCTGCTGACCAGGAACTGCACTGTTGCCGCAGCAGTGCCGGTGGAAGTGGATGAGCCCGAAGAACCCGTGGAGCTCGAGGCGCAGCCGGGAAGCGCTGTGCTCCGGCTCGCTTCGAGAGTCGCGCATCCGCTGCTGCCGCCACCGCCGCCGCATGCGCCGAGCACTGCGGCGCCGAGCAAGGCGGCACCCATCGTCAGCATGCGCAGCGGCTTATCCATTCCTGTCCTGTGAACCATGTTCCCCCCGGTGTCGTTGGATCTCTGTTGATGTTTTTTGCCCTGGCTCTTATCGACGACTGTCGTTCAAGGCCAGCTTCGATGAGCCGCTCAGAAGCGCCAGGTGACCGCCGGCGTCCTTGCCAAGCAACAGCCGCACATCCGCGTTGGCCGGCATGTCCTTCATCGCCGCGAGCGCCACCGGAGCCTGCAATGCGCGACGCACCCGCTCCGCTTCCTGCAGATAGCCGGCCCGGTACTGGATGGCGGTCAAGGTGGTGTCGTAGGGCTTCTTGTTGCTCAGATGCCCGACCGCGATGCCCCGCTGCTCGAGTGCCGTGCGCATCCTGGCTGCCATGCCTTCGATGCCATTGCCATTGGCGATGTCGACGCGGAAGGTCTTCGCTTCCTGCTTCGGCTGCTGCCTTGTCTCGATTTCATGCGGCTTCACGGGAGCCGCGGTCGTCGCAAGGATTATTTCTTCCCGTACGGCGGCATGCGAGACCTGCGGCGCATGCGTGTCGGTCGTCACGGGAAGCTCGCGAGCAGCCTTGGCCGGTGCGCTGCGCGGTCTGAGTTCGATTATGTTCGCTTGCAGTTGCACGACACGCAGGCTTTGCTCCGGCTGTACGTATGCAGCGGCGACCGGCGTGGGAGCGGGTGCAGGCGCCACTGCGGGCGCCGCCGGTGCGACTTGCAGGGCCAGCGCGGAAGCTTTGCGCCGCAGCTCGGCGGGAGCCGGCTTCGGGAGCGCTTCGCGAGCAGTGGTGACGGCCATCTCGATGTCGGCATCCTGGCGCGGCGCCGTGGCTGGAGGCGTTGTGTCAGTCTTGGCCTTGTCTTCGTGCGCCGCATCGGCTTGCGGTGCCGGCGCACCGGTATGCCCGGCCACTAAGCTTTGCTTCTTCTCGATCAGCGCCGCCTGTACCAAGTCGAGGTTGGCATGCGCGCGCGCACTGCCCGGCTCTATCGTCAGCGCGTGCTCCAGCGCGGAAAGCGCGGCGCTGTAGTCGTGGCGCAAGTACTGAACATAGGCGAGGTTATTCTGGAGATAGGCATCCTGCGGATAGTCGCGCACCAGCGCTTCCAACAGCCGCGCCGCGTCTTCAAGCCGTCCCTGCTTCGCATCGATGACGGCCAGCGCATTGCGCGCGTCGGCTTGCCGCGCATCCAGCGCGATGGACTGCAGATAAGCCGTACGCGCCGCATCAAGGTTGCCGCGCTCCTGGTGAAATTTGCCGAGCTTGTAATAGGTCGATGCGGATTGCGCGCCGGCATGGTTCAGACGCAGCACTGGCTCGACCTGCATCGCCTTGGGCGCCACCGGCGCAGAAGGGCTGGCGCAGGCCTGCAGCAGGCAAACCATGGAAACGGCGATTGCAACGGGACGACGTGTGCTCATGTCATGTCTCCTTTCAGTGGCCGCCAGCCATGGTGGGCAGCAGCACGCGATAGATCTGGATGAACGCGGGGCCCATCAGCACTACCATCAGCGACGGGAAGATGAAAAAGATCAGTGGGAACAGCAGCTTCAAGGCGATTTTGGCCGCCGCTTCCTCGGCGCGCTGGCGGCGCTTGGTGCGCAGCATGTCGGATTGCACCCGCAGCGATTCGGCGATGCTGGTGCCGAAGCGCTCGGCCTGGATCAGCATCGCTACCAGTGCATCGACATCCTGCACGCCGGTGCGCAGGGCAAGGTTCCGCAGGGCTTTTTCCTTCGAGCTGCCGGCACGGAGCTCCAGCGTGACCAGTTGCAGTTCTTCCGCGAGAACCTGGCTTTTCAGCATCATCTCCTGCGCCACGCGATTCAGCGCCGCGTCCATGCCGAGACCGGCCTCGACACATACCGTCATCAGGTCCAGCGCATCCGGGAAAGTCTCGAAGATCTCGCGCTGCCGGCGCGAGATCAGGTTGCGCAACAGGACGTTCGGAAGGTAGTAGCCGATCGCTGCCGACAGCAGCAGCCAGAACAGCAGGTAATTGGTCCCGTGCTTGGCCGAAGAAAAGCTCAGCGCGATGAAGGTGCCCAGCGGCAGTACGATGGCGAGCAAGGTCTTCGCACCGAAGAAGACGGCTGGCGCGGAAGGATTGCGAAAGCCCGCATTCATGAAGCGGGTGCGCATTGCCGAGGCTTCCCACCCTTCTTCAGGAAGTGACAGTTTCGCAAGCGGCCCGGTCAGCTTGACGATGGTTGCCAGCCATTCATTCGCTCCGCTTTCAGGTACTTCGGCCGGGCGGCCCACGACTGCGTCGAGTCGATCGCGCATCGGATTGCCGGCGAACAGGCGCATGGCTAACAGCGCCAAGGCAAACACTGCGAGAAAGACCAGCGCCAGAAAGACGATCTGCATTGGGTTCATCACATCCTCGCAGCGGAAGGTGGTGTGGTCATGTTCATGTTCAGACCCGGATGCGGATGATCTTGCGCATGGCCAGCACGCCGAAGAACATCATCACCAGCGCGCCCGCGATCATCTTTCTGCCGAAAGGGTCGGTGTAGAGCACGCTTAGAAAGCCGGGGTTCACCAAGTGCATCAGCGTAGCCGCGCCAAAGGGTAGAAGCCCGAGTATCCAGGCCGAGAGCTTGCCTTCCGCCGACAACGCCCTGACATGACCGAGCAGCTTGATGCGGTCACGGATGATGCTGCTGATATTGCCCAGCAGCTCGGACAGATTGCCGCCGGTTTCGCGCTGTATCAGCACCGCGATGACGAAATAGCGCAGGTCGATGCTCGGCACACGGGTCGCCAGATTCACCAGCGCATCCTGCATCGAGACGCCGAAGTTGACCTCGTCGAAGGCAGTAGCGAATTCCCCTGCGAGCGGCTCACTCATCTCGTCGCCGACCATCTGCAGCGCAGTGGGAAACGCATGACCTGCGCGCAAC
Source organism: Noviherbaspirillum pedocola (assembly GCF_016632335.1). GTDB lineage: Bacteria > Pseudomonadota > Gammaproteobacteria > Burkholderiales > Burkholderiaceae_D > Noviherbaspirillum_A > Noviherbaspirillum_A pedocola. The sequence continues at coordinate 938,312 of NZ_JAEPBG010000001.1, read as the reverse complement.
GCGCGGCCCATCAAGTCCAGCGCATCGGGCAATTGCTCTTCGATACGCGACAAGCGCTTCTGCTTGGCATGCAGTACATACAGCATCGGCAATGCCGCCGCGCCGAGGCTGGCAGCGAGGCGGAGCAGCAGCGGCAATGCGAGAAACGACGTGCCGATAAGGACAAGGAGGAAGGCGGCCACGGTGATGCCGATCAGCTGTGACACATTCCAGGTCAATCCGGATTGCTCGAGCAGTCGGTCCACCGCATGCACCCGCGGCAGCTTCAAAAGGGCCGCCTGCAGCCCCGGACTTTCGCTGAGCAGCCGCTGCTTGACAATGGAGACCTCGGCATCGTTGCCATGCGCGCCGGCCGACATCGCGCGCAGCCGCCGCTCAATGCGGCTGGCCTCCGGACCCTTGCTGGAATTCCAAGCGGAATAGGCGCCTTCGATGAAGAGCACGATCGCGATGAACAGCAGGATCGCGAACAGATAGTAGAGATTGTCCATGGTCTGTCAGCGATATTGCCGGGTGGGATCGAACAGCTTGTCGGACACCGTGATGCCAAAGGCGCGCAGCCGCTCGAGGAAACGCGGGCGGATGCCGCTGGCCTGGAAGTGGCCGATGATGCCGCCCTTGTCGTCCATGCCGGTCTGGCGGAAGGAAAAGATTTCCTGCGTGGTGATCACATCCCCTTCCATGCCGGTGATCTCGAGGATGGACAGCATCTTGCGCTTGCCGTCGGAGAGGCGGCCGATCTGCACCACCACACCGATCGCGGAACTGATCTGCTGGCGCATCGCGCGTGTCGGCAGGCTCGCGGCGGCCATGCTGATCATGTTTTCCAGGCGGGTCAACGCATCGCGCGGCGTATTCGCATGCACGGTCGCCATCGAGCCTTCATGGCCGGTGTTCATCGCCTGCAGCATGTCCAGCGCCTCGCCGCCACGCACCTCGCCGAGGATGATGCGGTCCGGCCGCATGCGCAGCGCATTCTTCACCAGCGCGCGCTGCGTGACTTCGCCGCGGCCTTCGATGTTGGGCGGACGGGTTTCGAGCCGCACCACGTGCGGCTGCTGCAGTTGCAGTTCGGCCGCGTCTTCGATGGTGACGATACGCTCGTTGTGGCTGATGTAGCCGGACAGCACATTCAACAGCGTCGTCTTGCCGCTGCCGGTGCCGCCCGAGATCAGGATGTTGACCTTTGCCTTCGCCAGCCCCTGCAACAGCTCGGCCATCTCGGCCGTCAGGCTGCGGTATTTGACCAGGTCTTCCATCTTCAGCGGCACCGCGGAGAAGCGGCGTATCGACATGCACGGACCGTCGATGGCCAGCGGCGGAATGATCGCATTCACGCGCGAGCCGTCGGGCAGGCGCGCATCCACCATTGGGCTCGATTCATCGATGCGCCGGCCCACGCGCGAGACGATCTTGTCGATGATCTTCATCAGGTGCGCATCGTCGAAGAAGACCACGTCGGTCAGTTCCAGCACGCCGCGCCGCTCGACATAGACCTGCTTGTAGCTGTTGACCAGGATGTCCGAAACCGTCGGATCTGCGAGCAGCTCTTCCAGCGGCCCGAAGCCGAGCATCTCGTTCTGGATGTCGCGCGTGAGCAGCCGCCGCTCGGTATCGTTGACGACCGCGCCTTCCTCTTCCAGCAGCCGTTCGACCAAGGTACGCAGCTCGCTGCGTATCTGCTCCTGCGACAGACGCTGCATGCTTTCCAGGTCAATACGGTCGAGCACGACTTGGTGGATGCGGTGCTTCAGGTCTTGGTAGGCGCGGTTTTCAAGGTTGTCTGCGCGCACGCCCAGCAAGATGCCGTTGCCGAGTCCGCCTGAGGAGCGCAATCTGTCCCGCAATGTCGTTGGTTCCGCGCTCATGGTCATATTCCTTTCCAAGTTGCCTGCATGTTCATTTCCTCAGGAGCGATGTAATACCCGCCGCAGCCATCCCGACGTCGTTTGCGTAGACGTGCCGAGCAGCGACTGTGCGAAGTCGAGGAGCGCTCTGGAGACCGGGCTGACTTTCACAAGCTTCAGGATCGGCACGCCCTGATTGACCGATGCCGCCGCCGCTTCGTAATGATTGGGGATGGTGCGGGGCATCTTCATACCCAGCGCCCGCTGCACATCTTCCAGCCGGATGTCGCCGCTCTTCTCATGCCGGTTCACGATCAGCTGAATCTTGTCGCGACGATAGTCCAGCGACTGGAACACCGCGAGCAACCGCTTGCCGTCACGGATGTAGGGTAGGGTGGTTTGCAGCACTGGAAAGATGATGTCGGCTTGGTCCAGCGCGCCGATGCTGACCGCGTCGAGGTTGCGGCCGACGTCGAGCAGGATGTAGTCGTAGTTGCGGCGCAGGAGCTTCAACAGCTTGTCCACATGCTCGGGCCGCACATCGTTGGCCTGGGCCGGGTCTTCCGGCGCGGCCAGCACGTTGTAGCCGGGCGCGACTTCGATCATGCTCGCATCGAGGAAGGAGGCATCCAGGCGATGCATCTGCTGCGCGACGTCGGCGATGGTCGCCATCGGTTTCTGTTCCGACACGAAGAGCGACGCGTCGCCGAATTGCAGGTTCAGGTCGACCAGAGCGACGCGCTTCTTCAGCGTGGACAGCGCATAGCCGAGATTGGCCGCGAGGAAGGTCGCGCCGCTGCCGCCCTTGCAGGAAATGAAGGCCATGATCTTGCCTTCGGACTGCGCCTGGCCGCTGCGCTTGGCTTCGATGCGCTGGATTGCGGCGAGCAGCGCATCCCCGTTCACCGGGGCGGGCAGCACTTCGCGCACGCCGGCGCGCATGGCCTGGATCAGGAACTCCGGCGTGTTGTTGCGGGAAACGATGATGCAGGCCAGGCGTGGGTACAGATGGCTGAGGCGCTCCACGCGATCGAGCTCGCCATCTTCGATCGAGGGCTCGTTCAGAACCAGCAGATCGGGTGCGGATGGATCTCCTCCGGAAATGAGCAGATCCGGAATGGCGGGCAGCATGACCAGTTCTCCCGAAGGCAAACGCGACCGGAGGAGTTTCGCTGCTTCTGCACAGCCAGCCTCGCTTTTCGAGATAAGGGCGATTTTCAAGGGTGCTCCTGCAACTTGCAAATTCATTTATCCAATGCGTCGGAACCGTCAGACGCCCTTCTTCATCCTTCGAATCAACATGGCGTGGCATTGGGCCTGTAGCCCAGGCTTTCCGCCGGCATCACCACCGACGAAGCCGGAATCGGCAGCGAGATGTTCAATTTCTTCAGGATGGAAAAGAAGGTGCCAAGCGGCGAATAGATGATTGGGCTGCAGGCATTCGTCTGGCCGGTGCCGGGTTGGCACAAACTGACTTCGACGAAGCGGATGCAGCTCGAGCTGGTCGGGTCCTGTATGCAATTGCTGATGTTTTTTGCCGGGCAGGTGGTGGTCGGGTCGATGACCTGCTGGCTCAAGCTTAGGTAGTTGATGACAACCGAGCTGTCGGTGATTTCCATGCCCGCGGGCAGCGATCCGGAATCGGACCGGAATATCGCGTTCTGCCTGATCGTGGTCATTGCGGCCGCGTTCGTGAAGTCGGTGACTACTGCCGCTCTTGCGGCCCTGCGCGTGATTTCCTGTGCCGTGTTCCACAGGTACATGACCCGTCCCATCTCTATCATTCCGAACAGCAGGGGCAGGAAGATGAAGAGCGCGATCAACGCGAATTCGACGCTTGCCGCGCCGAGGATCTTTTTGGATTGAGGGAAGGGGCGGGTCATGGCGTTTGCTCAATTCATGTACCGCATGGTGGTTCCGGGGTTCAGCGGAATGTCCCCAAACGTGCCCCCGCTATGCGAGAAGAAGGGAAAGAGTTGCCCTATGCGCACGGAAAAATTGACGATGCTGACGGTGATGTAGGTCGGGGCGGTGCCGGAGCATGCGGCGGCATCGCATTTGATGTCGATATTGTTGGTAGTCAGGGCCGGCTGAACGTTCGCGCCGTTCGCTGTAGTGAGAGCAATGGTCTTCGCAGTGCTGATGGCGCTGGCAAGCTGCGTGGCGTCCTTCATGTCGGTAGACGCGACCATGGACATGAACCGAGCGGCATCCCTGGTTGCCTTGTCGAGCGCGTTCCTGTACCAGAACGCGCGAGAGAACTCGATCATCCCGGCCGTGATCAGCAGCATCACGGTGGCGATGATGGCCATCTCGACGGTTGCTACGCCTCGTTGAAAATGGCTTGAGCGCGACAGGGACTTGGGCGGTTTCATTTTTCCTGGCTCAGTGGTAAAGCTTGATGTCCGTCGTGAGCTCGTTGTCCGGGACGAGGCCGGCGAATTCGACGTAAAGATTGCTGGGGATATTTGCTTGAACGGGCATGAAGAAGCGCCCGATGCCCATGATTTTCAGGGTGCTGCATTTCCCATTGCTTTGATAAGTGCTGCAGTCCGCAAGGGCAACATTCAGCACGCGTCGATCGCGGGATCCGCTGCCCTGTGAAAAGAATTGGCTTCCGCTTGATTGGTTATACGGAGAGGGAGGATCTGAGAACGTCGTACTTGTCGGATAAGCAGGCAAAGCCTGAACTTGCGGCGCGGCGGTGCTCGGATAAAGCTTGGACCAGTCCGGCGTCGTGTAAGGCGTGTATCCGCCGGATGGAGGCGTGGCGGCCCATTGGACTGCTGGACTGTAAGACCACAGCACGCCCCAGTTGCTCGCGCTTGCCGCTGGCGGCGTGAAGGGAAGAGTGATCTTGTTTTGTCCGTTTCCGCTCTGGACGAGAGAAACGCCTTGGTTAGCGGGTGCCGGAGTCATCCATTGACTGGGAAATCCCTGACCCGTTTTGTTTGCCGTGTATTCCCGGATGTTGGCATCAGGAGGAGTGGTGCAGGATGCCTTGTTAGTTTTAGGATCAAGAAAGCGGGAATTGAATTCGGCGTTCAGGCTGGATTGGAAACCTGTATTCGCGAACACATATCCGGGGAGCGTGGTAATGATGGATGCCGTACCCGAGCAAATATAAGGCAGTGCCGTCGTGGTGCTTCCGTTGCTGGGATTGCAGTTGTTATCGCTGGCGCCGGTCGGGATATCAACCGGATTCAACAGATATTTATTAGCGCTTGCGCCGAGCGGATTGAGATTGACGAGGTCATAGGTCAGGCCGCGACGATATCCGAATTCCGACAGTTCATCAGGAATTCCGGCGGCGCTGTGGCTGACTTTGCCATATTTGTTCGCAGGGTCAAGCGCACAGACTGCTATCGGGGAAATGCCCAGGGAGAAGCGGCCAGCGACTGCGCTTCCATAGGTGGTTGGCGCAGTCGTGCTGCCGTCGCCGCGGGCGACAGCAGCAACCTTCATGAAATTGACGATGTCCTGAGTTTTCGAGCCCGTGTCCACTTTGATGAACAGCAATCCCGCCGGTGAACTCTGCGCCTGAGCAACCGTCTTCCAGTTGGTCGTGTCGGGATCGTCGCCAAAGCTGATGTTTGCGTCCTGCAGCGTGACAGGCGTTGAGTATTTGAATTTGTTGCTGGACGCTGCAGACTTCGCGTTGCTGACTGCAGCGTTGATGCCGACCAGTGTGCCGTTCAATGCCTTCGCGCCGGCAAGGGCAGCCGCATCGGCTGCGTTCTGAAGTTCTGTTTTCATTTCATAGGTCTGCGCGAGATCCAGGGACAGGCCCATGAAGCCGAAAACGACAGCGAGCATGAGGCCAAAAGTAATGGCCACATTTCCTTTCTCCCTGCGAACTTTAAATGTCGCTCTCATCGCGCACCTTCTTCCATGCTGGCCTGTGCCGGCTACCTTCCTATCCCAATCGTGAACACATTCGTCTGCGGCTCCTGCGCCCGATACGACTTCTGATACTGGTCATACCCGCTCTTGCCCGCCTTGCCATCGATGCCGGCCACCGGGTCCGGATTGCGACCCGCTTCCGGATTGATGATCTGCTGCGCCTTGAGCATCGTGACCGCATCGCCGAGATGGCTGTCGAGCACCGGGGCCGGCTGCACGCAACCAGCGATCAGCAGGCATAGCGGAGTAAGCGTGAAAAGTCTGCGGCTCATGTCTGGCTCCTATTTCATTTCAAAGCCCGCGCCCAGCGCGGCATCGGCGGATTCGCGGCGCGCTGCCCTGGGCGGCGTGCCTTCCATCTTTCCGTTGATGAAGAGATCGGTGCGGCTGGGTTCGATATAGCTATCGGTCGGCAGCGGATAGTCCGGGCCGAGCGGCTTGACCAGGTGCGGCGTGATGATGAAGACCAGTTCCGAGCGATCGGTCTGGAAGTCGCTGCTGCGGAACAGCGCGCCGAGCACGGGCACTTCGCCCAGCACCGGGAAGGCCTTGATGTTGGTGACCACGTTGTTCCTGATCAGGCCGCCGATCGCGAAACTCTGGCCGTCGCGCAGCTGCACCGTGGTGGTCGACCGGCGCGTGGTGAACGAAGGCAGGATCGCGGTGGTATTGGTGCCGGTGGCGCTGATGCCGACGCCATCCTTGTTCAGGTCCGACACCTCGGGCGCGACCTTCAGATTGATGCGGCCGCCATCGAGCACCGTCGGCGTGAACTTGACCGCCACGCCGAATTCCTTTTCTTCCAGCGTGATGGTCGGCGTGGCGCCGTTGTTGGTCTGGCTGACCGGGATGAAGATCTTGCCGCCGGCGAGGAAGCTGGCTTCCTGGCCGCTGATTGCCATCACGGTCGGTTCGGCCAGCACCTTGATCAGGCCATCGGTTTTCTGCGCATCGAGCGTGGCGAAGTTGCCGTTCTTGTTGTTGAACGCGTCGAGCACACCCGGGCTGCCCGTCAGCAGGTTGTTGAGCAGCGTATAGGTCCAGCTGCCATGGGTGTGGCTCGCGCCTATGCTGGCGCCGAGCTTGTCCACTAGCGTCTTGGACACTTCGGCCACCTTCACTTCCAGCATCACCTGCTGCGGCGCGCCTATGCCCATCATGTTGATGACCTTCGGCGCGCCGCCCTGCGGGCCGGCCGCAGGCGCGCCATCCTGGCCCGGCGCGCCCTGCGGCGCACCGCCCTGGCCACCGCGCGCACTGCGCTGCACATAGGCATTCGCCAGCGCCAGCACCTGGTCCGCCTTGACGACATCCGACACCGTGCCGGAGAGGATCAGCGTATCGGCCGCAGTCGTGATCTTGATGTCCTTCTCTTCCGGCATAAGCTGCGCGAGGCGTGACTGCAGGCCGGCAGTGTCCACGTTGACCGCGATGTCGACGATGGTGGCGTCATTGGTCTTGTTCCACAGCATTAGGTTCGTGCTGCCCACCGATTTGCCGAGCATGTAGACCTCGCTCGGATTCAGCAGGATCACGTCGGCCACGCGCGGATCGCCGACCGACAGCCTGCTTGCGGCATAGGGCAGTCGCATCAGTGTGGATTTGCCTTCGGACAGATTCACCTGCGGCGCGAGTTCGACATTGTTCGTCGGCGGCATGCGCATTGTTTGCGGCGCCGGGGTGGCTACGGTCCCGGCCACGGGTGCCTTTGCCGCAGCGGCTGTCCCGGTCTTGGCGGCGGCCTTTGGCGGCGTCTTCGCCGTCAGCATGCCCGCTTCGATGCTGGTCTGCCCATGGGCATGGGTAACGGCGATCACGCCGGCAATTGCCAGCGACATACGCAGCAGGCCTTGGCTCCGTTCGATCCGGGTGTTTTTCATGAAGGCTTCTCCCTCGGGTGTTTTTGTTCCTCAGAATTCCTGCGTGCTGCGCGCCAGGCCCTTGATCACTTCGACCTGTGTGCCAGCCGGCCGCGGCGCGCGCACGGCGACATGCTTCACTACAGGGCGCGGCGCGGCCGGCTTCGTCTCGGGTTGCGCCGGCGCCTTCACATTGAACAGCGTCGCCTTGGTCGCGCCATCGGTGTTCACCGGGCTCGGATCCACCTGATTGCGCAGCACCAGCGACAGCGAGCCGACGCTGCGCGCGAGATCGAGCTTTTCCGCCTGGTCGGGCGTGACTTCCAGCGTCACCGCATTGACCACCTTGGGCTTGGTGTCGTCCCGGCTCGCTTCCTGCGCGATCGCGAGCACGAGGATGCGCTCGAGCACGATCTTCGAAATGTTTTCGCCCCTGCCATTCGCACCCGCGCCTTCGCCCTGCGTGTTGACCAGGATGTCGACGTAATTGCCCGGCAGCGCGAAGCCGGCCACGCCGACCACGTCGTTGACCCGCACCGTGATGGCGCGCTTGCCTTCGGCCACCACGGCGGAAAGGCCGCCCTGAGTTCCGGGCGGCGCGAGCTTGCCTTCCATGATCGGCTCGCCGCGCGTGATGCTGGTGCGCGTCACGCGGCTCTCGAGCGTCTTGGCATCGTTGAAGATGCCGGGTGGCTTCGAGCCCGAAGGCCAGTCGACCATGCGGATCATGTCGGGTGTGATCTTTGCGCCGAGGCCGATGTCGGTCGCAGCCACTGCAACCTTGTCCGTCGATCCTTGCGCCTGTGCGCTGATCCAGCGCGCCGCGACGACCACCGCGGCGAAGGCCAGTACGACGGCGATGATCATCGTGACTAATGCGCGGGTGTTCCTCATTTTTATCCCCTCGTTGCAGCGTCAGGACAATGCCGCGGCATTGTCGAAATAATTGCGCCAGGCCCAGTCCAGCACCCGGCTGTCCAGCTCCACCGGCGTGCCTTCGTAGCGGGCCAGGTCGCGCGCCTGGCTCACGAGGTCGCGCGGATAGCAGGCCAGCAGCGGCCGGTCCTCGGTGTAGTGCTTCTTCTCGAGCAGATAGCGGAAAGCCGCTTCGGACCATGGCACCTCGTACTGCGCGCAGGCCTGGCGGAAGATGCGTGCGTATTCTTCCTCGGTCAGCTGCCCGACATGGATCTTGTAGCCGAGCCGCCGCGTGAAGGCACCGTCGGCCAGCGCTTCCGGCGCATGGTTGGACGAGAACACCACGATCACATCGAAGGGCACCATAAACTTGTGGCCGGTATGCAGCGACAGGAAATCGCGGTTTCTATCCAGCGGCACGATCCAGCGGTTCATCAGGTCGGTCGGCGAGCAGCGCTGGCGGCCGAGGTCATCGATGATGAACAGGCCGTTGTTGGCCTTCAAATGCGGCGGCGCTTGGTAATAGCGCGTGGCCGGATCGAAATGCAGGTCGAACATGTCCATGTTCAACTCGCCGCCGGTCAGCACCGTAGGCCGCCTGCAGCGCAGCCAGCGCGCATCGCCCTGCGCGCCGCGGTCCAGCGAGGGCGCGGCGGATGCGTCTTCCAGCGCGGGCAGGTGAATCGCGGGATCGTAGACCTGCACCACTTCGCCATCGACCAGCAATGCATGCGGCACCCAGATGTCGCCCTTGAGCAGCGTGGTCAGATGTTCGGCGAGGTAGGTCTTGCCGCTGCCGGCGGGCCCATGGATGAAGATTGCACGGCCGGAGTTCATTGCCGCGCCGAGCTGCTCGAGGATGCGCGGATCTAGGACGATGTTCTCGAAAACACGCGCAAGGTCTTCGCGGCGGATGCGCATGTCGGCCACCCGCTGGCTTCGCACCTGCTCGCAATAGCGTGCGAGGCTCACCGGCGCAGGGCCGGCATAGGCATTGCGGGCCAGGCATTCGCCGGCGCGCTCGCGGCCCGGGCCGGTGAGCCGGTAATGCAGGTCAGCGTCGGTATTGGTGCCGCCGACGCGTAGGGCTTCCACCAGTTTTTCAGTGCGCATGAAGTCGACCACGCCATTGAGCACAGTCGAAGGCAGGCACAGGTGCGAGGCCATCTCGCTCAGGCGGATCTGCCCGCGCAGGAACAGGATCTTCGCAATCAGCTCCAGCATGAATAGGAAGGGCAGACCGGTTTCCTCGATCGTGCGCGGTGAACGCATCCGGGTCGTGGCCTCGGATGGCGGCGGGTCGCGGTCGGATGGATTCATTTCCATGGCTGGCTGTTCGTTGGTTTGCCGCTAGCCGCGGAAGACGTAGAGGTGGAGCAGGGTGCCGGCGAAAATGGCGACGGCGTATGGAAGATGTCCGCTGGTCTGAACCGGATATTCCGCGAGGTAGACACGCTTCGCGAGCACGCTGGAGAACATGTGCATGCCGATCAGCGTGACATTCTGAAAGCTGCTCTTCCAAGTGCGTTTGAACAGGATGAAGACGAGAGCGAGCACGCCGCCCGAAATTAGTGTGTAGATCAGAGTTGAGAACGCGGCACTGCCACCCAAGAAGCTTCCAACGGCTGCCATTAGCTTTACGTCACCGGCTCCCATAACCCGCAGAGCATATAAGGGGAAAAGGGTCAGCAGTCCGACACTTAAACCAGCTAACCAAGTGCTGAAGCCGAAGCCGTAAGGTGATAGGACTTGGTAGAGAAAGCTTGATGTGATTCCGGCCAAGATCAACCAGTTTGGGATTTTCCTGGACACGATATCAGTGATGCTCGCAATCGAAAGCATCAGGATCATTAGCGCTGTTTCGACTTCAATGAAGAAACTGCCAACGTGGATCATGCCGGAATCGATCATCACTTATTCCATCAGAGCGCTATTAGATGACTGGTGTTCTAAGTCCACTTAAGGACAAGTGCCTGAGCCTTTGTTTGCGGCATAAGCCATACAATTTCTCGCCTGTTGCCAGAGTGCGGCAAGGTTCTGTCCTAGAAGGCTTACTGTAGTAGCGATCACAATCGCTATCAGTGAAGCAAGAAGGGCGTATTCGATCGAAGTGACGCCGGACCGATCATTAAGGAAAGCGTGCATTACTTCGTTTGAAAAACAATTCTTCACAGTGCCCCCTTGCTGTTTTTGGAAATACAGGCCACGTAAAGGTGGCCTGGCTTTAACTTCAGCAAGTGTGGGAGGATGAGAGGCAATCCCTAACCGAGCCGAAAACTGCGTTAAGGTTGGTTCCAACTGCTTGCACAGCCCCAGCAATAACAACCGCAATTAACGCCGCAATCAGGCCATACTCAACAGCCGTCACACCGTCTTCTTCCCGAATAAAGTTCTTGATCATTTCCATGACGTTTCCTTTCAAGTAAAAGTAAGAGATCAATTTTTCTACCGACTACCACTACGCAGGTTTTATTGTTGGCCGGCCCACCCTCGCAACAGCGCACGCCGACGACCTCCCGCTCTCCTGCCGCTCTCATTTGCCGCTGATGCGAAAAATCAGAGCCAGCCATTTTTCCCCTTGCTCCATGCGAGCGCCGCGATTCCCGCAACGACCGCAATCAGCGATGCCACCAGCGCGCATTCGATGAAGGAGACCCCGGCCTCGTCCCGCATGAACTGCATGACCCCGAGGTCCATGCCATCGATCGAATGCATTCCCATCCCCGAATGTGTTTTGGCCGTTTCGGTCGCGAGACTGAAACCGCTTCGCTGATGATGGAAACGATACCGACAAGGCCGTCAGAGAACATCTGACAAACGCACCGATTTTTGTAGGAATTGATGACCCTGGGTTGATCGAACACCCGGGAGTTAAGTACTAGATGGATCGGGACAAATGATCAGGGAGGGGGAGGGTGTCTGACGGGTTCCGTCGCTGCGCGGGCTGTGCGAACTGCGCAGGTTAGGCTTCGATATGCGTCTGTACAACTTCTCTTACGAAGCGGCACAAGGCTGAACAAGGCTGATGCGATGCTTCGATCCGCCGCGATGCAGCGGCTCGGCACGAGCGGATTGGTGGGGTGCGTCTGGATGGCTGTCAGGCTGGCGCTTCCGGCTGCCTTATTGCCCTTTGTCGTAAGGCTTCTTTGGTTGTTTGAACTTGCAGGAGCTTATGCATGCAGGCCCGGACGTATTCATCGGAGAAGGCGCAGCCCTAGCGGTTTGATTGATCGCCCGTTGACCACGCGGGCTGCGCCCACTTTGCGAAAATACCGGGAAGGGAGAATGCCTTTTCTCAGGTGGCCCTCAGGCTCGCATTTCCACGTCGCCTCCGGCTCTAGCCGCCCCCAGCCCATGCTTCACCGCATACACATACAACTCCAGCCGATTCGCCACATCCAGCTTCTGGTAAATCGAAGTCAGATGATTCCTCAGCGTGTGCTCCGAGATGCACAGGCTCTGCGCGATGGTCTTGTTCAGCGCGCCATTGCCTTCGACGATAGCTTGAATGACGCGGCGTTCCTTGCCGGTTAGGCGGCTCTGGCGTTCCAGCTCGGGATCGGGACGCTGCGGGGCCGGGTTGATCAGGTGCCCCAGCACGCGCGAAAGCATGGCCTGGTCCAGCCACAGCTCGCCGCGGTGCACCTTTTCGATGGCCTTCACCACGTCCTGCGGCGCGGAAGCCTTGCTCAGCACGCCGCGCGCGCCACGGCGCACCGCGAGGTCGAGCTTGTCCTGGTCGGTGCTTGCGGTCAGCACCAGCACCTTGGTCTTGCCGTTCCTGATGAGGCTGGGGATCAGGTCCAGCGAGTCCTGTCCACCGAGGTCCAGGTCCAGCAGCACCAGGTCCGGCGCGAACAGGCCGGCGCGCGTCGCCGCTTCCTCGCCGTTGCGCGCGGTAGCGACCACCTGCATGCGAGGCGCTTCGCAATCGATGAGCTTTTCCAGGCCCCATAACATCGTCTGGTGATCGTCGACCAGCATCACCTGAATTTCCACTGCATTGCCCTGCATGCCTATCCCTCTTCTTATATTGGTATTTCTATGCGCACCACGGTGCAGCCGCTGCCGGCCCGGTCCACCCAGGCCTGCCCGCCCAGCGCAGCGGCGCGCTCGGACAGGGAGCGCGGCGTGAAGGCCGGCGACGCTTCCATGCATTCATTGCCGATCTCGATGCCGATGCAATGGTTTTCGTCGCGCAGCTTGAGCCAGGCGCGACGCGCGCAGGTGTGCTTGCGGATGTTGGCGTAGCCTTCGCTGATCATCTGAAAGATTTCGGCGCTCAGTCGGTCGGAAAGGTCGAGCGCGCCTTCGATGCCGAGGTCGATGTCGATGCCGTAGAAGCGCGACATCTGTTCGGCCTGGCGGCGCAGCGTGGTCTGCAGCGTGGAGCCGTTCCCGATGGCGGGGTTGCGGATGCTGCCGGCATAGCGGCGCAATTCCTGGATGACCTGGCCGCCCATCTCGGTGAGGCGGTCCAGGTCTTCGATCAACGGGTTGTCGTCGCCTGCCTTCTTGCGCATCGCATGCAGGCAAAGCTCGAGGCCGATGTAGGGCTGGATCGTGGTGTCATGCAGATCGCGCGCAATGCGCCTTCGCTCTTCGGCCGCGGCCTCGGTCGCCATGCGGTCGAGCAGGGCGATGTTCTCGATCACCGGGAAGGCTTGCGCAGCAAGCTGACTCAGAAACAGCGCATCGTTCCTGGAGAAGCCGCCGCGGCGCGATGCGATGTAGAGACGGCCTTCACCATTGCGCAGCGGCACCGGTGCGGAAATGAACTGGTCGGCGTCGAGCAGCTCGGCTACCCCGGCCGCATCCTCGCCTTCCACCGCGTTCCAGCGCCGGGTTTCGGCGTCATGCAGCCGCAGGCCGCCTATGCCGGCGAGGGCGCCGAGCAGCGAGGGCGGACGGCCGTCATACACCGCGGCGTGGCCGCGCGCCAGCGCCAGCATCGGCGCGGCAATGTCGACGCCGATGCGCTCGGCCCGGGCCGAGCGCGCGCCCTGGCTGCGTACGGCGCGGTAGCTGCAGTCGGCGCTGTCGACATCGCGGCTGACCAGGATGCAGTTGTCGGCGCGGAAGAATTCCCGGGTCTTCTCCAGCACCGTGGTGATGGTGTGATCGACGCCGAAGCGCGGATTCGACAGCCGGCTCACGTCGCGCAGCAGCGCGAGCCGGCGCTTCAGGGCGATTTCCGATTCGCCCCAGTAGGCGATCATGTAGCCCAGGCCGAGCGTGAAGGCGTCACGCAACAGCAGGCGCGGCACCTCGGTGCTGGCATTGGTGGCGATGCCGATGGCGAAATACAGCGCCGCGCAGGCGACGACGACGCGGCAGCCCTCATCGAAACCCCAGCGAAAGGATGCGGTCAGGATCGCAAAGAAGAAGAAGGGGAAGAACAGGCTCTGGCTGCCGCCGGTCGAGAGCACCATCAGCGCATACCAGCACACGTCCAGCCAGTGGATCAGCTCGCTGCCGGTGAAGGGCTTGCGCAGCTGGGTCAGGACATAGAGCGTGGCGGTGTGCAGGGCATAGCCGCAGAACACCATCCAGCTCAGGTCCATGCCCTCGTGCGGCATTTCGATGAATGCGGTGAGCAGGGCGGACACCGCCAGCACCAGTCTTACCCTGGCGATCAGCAGGGCATCGGATACATCGACCGCGATTCCGCCAGTCAGCTTGTTGTTCTTCAAGATCGGCCCGAACCAGGTTTACTGAATGTTCTGAAATTTGTAGAGAAACCCGAGGCGCTGCACTAAAAGTGAAACAAATACTTAATCAGGGCGGGTGAAACTTAAAGTCAGTTCGTTCGATAGTAGCACCAGAAAAACCCATTTGCCAATGGATGAGGTTCGTTCTGTTACCCGTTGATAAAAAACGTAATTTCCTGCCGTTAAATTCGCGACAAGGTTTCTTAATATCAATTTTTTCTTTCTGGAAAATGATTCTAAACTTTATATCGATTTCGCGCATCTCTTGAGCAAGTCTTTGTTACTTTTTGGGTGCGCTCCCGCAACCGTTACAATGGCGGCTTTCCTTCGCTAGCGTCCGCTTTTTCATGGCCCGACTTTCTCGCCTCGTCGTTCCGCAGCAGCCGCACTACGTCAGCCAGGTCGGGCATGACAGGCAGCCGGTCTTCCGCGACGCCGAGGATTGCTCGGCCTATCTGAACTGGTTGCGCGAGGGTGCCCGGAAGTTCCGCGTGGCGATTCATGCCTATGTCCTGCTGCCGGAAGCAATCGATCTGCTCGCCACACCCGCCGACGCGGAGGGCCTGCCGCGGCTGATGCAGTGGCTCAGCCGCTATTACGTGCCTTACTTCAATCGCAAATACGGCCGCACCGGCACGCTCTGGGGCGGACGCTACCGGGCGGCGGTACTGGATGCGCCGAGCTGGCTGCTCGATTGCTGCCGCTACCTGGAAATGCAGCCGGTGCGGCTTGGCGCGGCGGCGGAGCCTCAGGAGTATCGCTGGTCCAGCTTTGCCCACCATGCCGGCATACAGGCCGATCCGGTGATCACCGACCATCCGCTGTACTGGGCACTGGGCAACACGCCCTTCGAGCGCGAAGCGGCTTACCGGCACCGCATGGAAGCCGGGATGTCGGCTGCGGAAACCGAGCGGCTCGCCTCGGCGCTGCGTTCCGGCTGGGCGCTGGGTCCGGAAGCGTTTCGCAGCGAGATGGAAAGAAAGACTGGACGCAGAGCTGGTCCGGCGCGGCGGGGAAGGCCGCCAAAAGCGGAAGTCGTATCCTGAAAGAGGCACAAGCTACGCGTCTCATTGATCAGGCATGGGTCCCTGCGTTGAACCTGCCGCCCGGAACGGGAACTTGCCCGAATTGCGCATTTCGTAAGCAGAAAACCAGCGATACACCCGCTTCCTGCACCGTAACCACTCTGTCCCCAATTAAAATGAACCTTGATGGGGCGTAAATTTTAATTGACTCCGACCCCAATTTTTCCTCTTGAACCGCGTACGGTGATCGACTATTCTTCAGGCTCATTTGTTAAAGCAGTGGAGAATCCCCATGCACGCGCAAGGTCTATACGATCCCCGCAATGAGCACGACGCCTGTGGCGTTGGTTTCATCGCCCACATCAAGGGCGTCAAGAGTCATTCCGTCGTCGAGCAGGGACTGCTGATCCTGAAGAATCTCGACCATCGCGGCGCGGTCGGCGCGGACAAGCTGATGGGCGACGGCGCCGGCATCCTGATCCAGATCCCGGATCAGTTCTACCGCGAAGAGATGGCCAAGCAGGGCGTGAATCTTCCGCCGGTCGGCGAATACGGCGTGGGCATGGTGTTCCTGCCGAAGGAAAGCGCTTCGCGCATCGCCTGCGAGCAGGAAATCGAGCGCGCGGTGCTGGCCGAAGGCCAGGTCGTGCTCGGCTGGCGCGATGTGCCCATCGATGTCGACATGCCGATGTCGCCGACGGTGCGCGCGAAAGAGCCGGTGATCCGCCAGATCTTCATCGGCCGCGGCCAGGACATCATGGTCACCGATGCGCTGGAGCGCAAACTGTATGTGATCCGCAAGTCCTCCGGCCATGCGATCCAGGCGCTGAATCTCCTGCACGGCAAGGAGTTCTTCGTGCCGTCGATGTCGGCGCGCACCGTGGTCTACAAGGGCCTGCTGCTGGCCGACCAGGTCGGCTTGTATTACAAGGACCTGCAGGATGCGCGCTGCGTGTCCGCCCTGGCGCTGGTGCACCAGCGTTTCTCCACCAATACCTTCCCCGAGTGGCCGCTGGCCCACCCGTACCGCCTCTTGGCGCACAACGGCGAGATCAACACCGTCAAGGGCAACTTCAACTGGATGCGCGCGCGCGAAGGCGTGATGAAGTCCGCCGTGCTGGGCGACGACCTGAAGAAGCTGTTCCCGCTGATTTATGAAGGCCAGTCCGACACCGCCTGCTTCGACAATGCGCTCGAGCTGCTGGTCATGGCCGGCTATCCGATCGCCCAGGCGATGATGATGATGATTCCGGAAGCGTGGGAAAACCACACGCTGATGGATGACAACCGCCGCGCCTTCTACGAATACCATGCCGCGATGATGGAGCCCTGGGACGGCCCCGCCGCGATGGCCTTTACCGATGGCCGCCACATCGGCGGCACGCTGGACCGCAACGGCCTGCGCCCGGCGCGCTACATCGTCACCGATGACGACTTCGTGGTGATGGCTTCCGAATCCGGCGTGCTGCCGATTCCGGAATCCAAGATCATCAAGAAATGGCGCCTGCAGCCGGGCAAGATGTTCCTGATCGACCTGGAAGCCGGCCGCATCATCGATGACAAGGAACTGAAGGACACCTACGCCAACGCCAAGCCGTACAAGCAGTGGATCGAGTCGGTGCGCATCAAGCTCGACGACCTGGCCGCGGAAAAGAGCGAGCAGAATTCCGAGCAGGCGCTGCTGGACCGCCAGCAAGCCTTCGGCTACACCCAGGAAGACCTGAAGTTCCTGATGTCGCCGATGGCGGTGCAGGCCGAGGAAGCCACCGGCTCCATGGGCAACGACTCGCCGCTGGCGGTCATGTCCAACAAGAACAAGACGCTGTACCACTACTTCAAGCAGCTGTTCGCGCAGGTGACCAACCCGCCGATCGACCCGATCCGCGAAGCGATGGTGATGTCGCTGGTGTCCTTCATCGGCCCGAAGCCGAACCTGCTCGACACCAACAACATCAACCCGCCGATGCGCCTGGAAGTGTCGCAGCCTATCCTGGACTACAGCGACATCGCGCGCCTGCGCAACATCAGCGCCCACACCGGCGGCAAGTTCCGCTCGCATGAGCTGGACATCTGCTACCCGGTCGCCTGGGGCAAGGAAGGCATTGAAGCGCGCCTGGCCTCGCTGTGCGCGCAAGCCGTGGACGCGGTGCGTTCCGGCCACAACATCCTGATCATCTCCGACCGCAACCTGAATGCGCAGAACGTTGCCATTCCGGCGCTGCTGGCGACTTCGGCCATCCATCTGCACCTGGTGTCCAAGGGCCTGCGCACCTCCACCGGCCTGGTGGTGGAAACCGGCTCGGCCCGTGAAGTGCATCACTTCGCGCTCTTGGCCGGCTACGGCGCCGAAGCGATCCACCCGTATCTCGCGATGGATACGCTGTGCGACCTGGCGCGCGGCCTGCCGGGCGACCTGTCGGCCGACAAGGCGATCTACAACTTCCAGAAGGCGGTGGGAAAGGGCCTGATGAAGGTGATGTCCAAGATGGGCATCTCGACCTACATGTCTTACTGCGGCGCGCAGATTTTCGAAGCCATCGGTTTGAACAAGGCACTGGTCGACAAGTACTTCAAGGGCACTGCGTCCAACGTGGAAGGCATCGGCGTGTTCGAAGTGGCCGAGGAAGCGCTGCGCCTGCATCGCCTGGCTTTCGGCAACGACCCGGTGCTGGCCAATGCGCTGGACACCGGCGGCGAATACGCCTTCCGCGTGCGCGGTGAAGACCACATGTGGACGCCGGACGCGATCGCCAAGCTGCAGCACTCGGCGCGCGCCAACAACTTCAGCACCTACAAGGAATACGCGCAGATCATCAACGATCAGTCGCGTCGCCACATGACGCTGCGCGGCCTGTTCGAGTTCAAGCTCGACCCGGCCCGCGCGATCCCGCTGGACGAAGTCGAACCGGCCAAGGAAATCGTCAAGCGCTTCACTACCGGCGCGATGTCGCTCGGCTCGATCTCGACCGAAGCGCATGCGACGCTGGCCATCGCGATGAACCGCATCGGCGGCAAGTCCAACACCGGCGAAGGCGGCGAGGACGAGGCGCGCTATCGCATGGAGCTGAAGGGCATCCCCATCAAGAAGGGCGAGACCCTGGCTTCCGTGATCGGCAAGGACCAGGTCGAAGTCGATCTGCCGCTCCTGGAAGGCGATTCGCTGCGTTCCAAAATCAAGCAGGTGGCATCGGGCCGTTTCGGCGTGACCGCCGATTACCTGGTGTCGGCCGACCAGATCCAGATCAAGATGGCGCAGGGCGCCAAGCCCGGCGAAGGCGGTCAGCTGCCTGGCCACAAGGTGTCCGAGTACATCGCCAAGCTGCGCTTCTCGGTGCCGGGTGTGGGCCTGATCTCGCCGCCGCCGCACCATGACATCTATTCGATCGAAGACCTGGCGCAGCTGATCCATGACCTGAAGAACGTCAATCCGCAGGCATCGATCTCGGTGAAGCTGGTCTCCGAAGTCGGCGTGGGCACCGTGGCTGCGGGCGTGGCGAAAGCCAAGGCCGACCACGTCGTGATCGCCGGCCATGACGGCGGCACCGGCGCGTCGCCGCTGTCCTCGATCAAGCATGCCGGCACGCCCTGGGAACTGGGCCTGGCCGAGACCCAGCAGACGCTGGTGCTGAACGGCCTGCGCAGCCGCATCCGCGTGCAGACCGACGGCCAGATCAAGACCGGCCGCGACGTCGTGATCGCTGCGATGCTGGGCGCCGACGAGCTCGGTTTCGCGACCGCGCCGCTGGTGGCCGAAGGCTGCATCATGATGCGCAAGTGCCACCTGAACACCTGCCCGGTGGGCGTGGCCACGCAGGACCCGGTGCTGCGCGCCAAGTTCCAGGGCAAGCCGGAACACGTGGTGAACTTCTTCTTCTTCGTCGCCGAAGAAGCGCGCCAGATCATGGCGCAGCTGGGCATCCGCACTTTCAACGAGCTGATCGGCCGCACCGACCTGCTCGACAAGTCGAAGGCGGTCACCCACTGGAAGGCCAAGGGTCTGGACTTCACGCGCATCTTCCATCAGCCACAGCTGCGCGACGCCACCCCGCTGTACCAGGCCGAGTTCCAGGACCATGCGCTGGAAAACGCGCTCGATCACAAGCTGATCGCGCAAGCCAGGCCAGCGCTGGACAAGGGCGAGCGCGTGTCCTTCATCTCGCCGGTGAAGAACGTGAACCGCACCGTCGGCACCATGCTGTCGGGTGAAGTGGCGAAGCGCTATGGCCATGCGGGTCTGCCGGACGACACCATCCATATCCAGCTGCAGGGCACCGCGGGCCAGTCGGCCGGCGCGTTCCTGGCGCATGGCATCACGCTGGACCTGGTGGGCGAGGGCAATGACTATGTCGGCAAGGGCCTGTCGGGCGGCCGCATCATCGTGCGCCCGAACACCGAGTTCCGCGGCCGCGCGGTCGACAACATCATCATCGGCAACACCGTGCTGTACGGCGCGATTGCGGGTGAAGCGTTCTTCAGCGGCGTCGCCGGCGAACGCTTCGCGGTGCGCAACTCCGGCGCGGTCACCGTGGTGGAAGGCACCGGCGACCATGGCTGCGAATACATGACCGGCGGCACCGTGGTGGTGCTGGGCAACACCGGCCGCAACTTCGCGGCAGGCATGTCGGGCGGCGTGGCGTATGTGTATGACGCCGACGGCGACTTCGCGAAGAAGTGCAACATGTCGATGGTGGCGCTGGAGCCGGTGTTGACCGCGGCCGAGCAGGAGAAAGCGATGCCGCGCGCGGTGTGGCACAGCCTGCAGCGCAATGGCGCAGGGCAAGCCGACGAGGCGATCCTGAAGGGACTCATCGAGCGCCACTTCAAGTACACCGGCAGCACCCGCGCCCGCGCGCTCCTGGACGACTGGGCCAATGCCCGCGCCAAGTTTGTCAAGGTGTTCCCGACCGAGTACAAGCGCGCCCTGGGCGAGCTTGCCGCGGCGCGGGAAGCGAAGTCCAAGGACAAGGTCGCAGCATAAGCAATCCACATAGTTACCCGCGCGGCGCATGGCCGCCGCGCGGCTTCGAGGCGAGATCACACAATGGGTAAAGTAACCGGCTTTCTGGAATTCCAGCGTCTGCAAGAGGCAAGCGAGCCTGCGAACGCGCGGATCAGGCACTACAAGGAATTCACGCTCCACCTGAGCGACGACCAGGCCAAGGTGCAGGGCGCGCGCTGCATGGACTGCGGCATCCCGTTCTGCAACAACGGCTGCCCGGTCAACAACATCATCCCGGACTGGAATGACATGG
Organism: Noviherbaspirillum pedocola; assembly: GCF_016632335.1. GTDB lineage: Bacteria > Pseudomonadota > Gammaproteobacteria > Burkholderiales > Burkholderiaceae_D > Noviherbaspirillum_A > Noviherbaspirillum_A pedocola. The sequence continues at coordinate 917,797 of NZ_JAEPBG010000001.1, read as the reverse complement.
TGTATCGCGGCACCTACCGCGAAGCGCTGGAGAATCTGCATTCCACCAACAACTTCCCGGAATTCACCGGCCGCATCTGCCCCGCGCCCTGCGAGGCGGCATGCACGCTGGGCATCAACAGCGATCCGGTCGGCATCAAGTCGATCGAGCACTTCATCATCGACAAGGGCTGGGAAAACGGCTGGGTCGTGCCGCAGCCGGCCGAAACCAAGACCGGCAAGAAGGTCGCCGTCGTCGGCGCCGGCCCGGCCGGCATGGCCGCGGCGCAGCAGCTCGCGCGTGTCGGCCACGACGTGACCGTGTTCGAGAAGAATGACCGCGTCGGCGGCCTGCTGCGCTATGGCATTCCTGACTTCAAGATGGAGAAGTCGCACATCGATCGCCGCGTCGAGCAGATGAAGGCCGAAGGCGTGACATTCCGCACCGGCGTGCTGGTCGGCAAGGACTTCCCGGCCAAGATCATGAACCTGGCCAAGGAAACGATCTCGCCGGAACAGCTGCAGAAGGACTTCGATGCAGTGATCATCACCGGCGGCGCCGAGCAGCCGCGCGACTTGCCGGTGCCGGGCCGCGAGCTCGACGGCGTGCACTACGCGATGGAATTCCTGCCGCTGCAGAACCGTGTCAATGCCGGCGACAAGCTCAAGGACCAGATCAAGGCCACCGGCAAGCATGTGGTCGTGATCGGCGGTGGCGACACCGGTTCGGACTGCGTCGGCACCTCGAACCGTCACGGCGCCGCATCGGTGGTGCAGTTCGAACTGCTGCCGCAGCCGCCGGAGACCGAGAACAAGCCGCTGGTGTGGCCGTACTGGCCGACCAAGCTGCGCACCTCGTCCTCGCACGAGGAAGGCTGCGACCGCGACTGGGCGGTGGCGACCAAGCGCCTGGAAGGCAAGAACGGCAAGGTCGAGAAGCTCATCGCCGCGCGCGTCGAATGGAAGGACGGCAAGATGGTCGAAGTGCCGAATTCCGAGTTCGAGCTCAAGGCCGACCTGGTGCTGCTGGCCATGGGTTTCGTGTCGCCGGTGCAGGGCATCCTCGATGCCTTCGGCGTGGAGAAGGATGCCCGCGGCAACGCGCGCGCCGCTACCGAAGGCGACAAGGCCTATTACACCTCGGTGGACAAGGTCTTCGCCGCCGGTGATATGCGCCGCGGCCAGTCGCTGGTGGTGTGGGCGATCAGAGAGGGTCGCCAGTGCGCCCGCGCCGTCGATGAATACCTGATGGGTTCGTCGGTTCTGCCGCGCTAATAAGAGCGGATCGCGCGGCATGCGATTGCAAGCGCATGCCGCGCTCATTCGAAAACAGGCTCCGGCCTGTTTTTTTATTGGCGCGTGGACAGGAAGGCGCGCCAGGACGCTCGTAGCTCGTAGGTTGGGCTGCCAAGCCCAACATGGCAATCGCGGGCCGCGAACCTGTTGGGCTTGGCAGCCCAACCTACAATTTGTGGCGGCCGCCTCTTCAAGCGCTCATCTGCGTTGCAGCGGATGACGCACCGCCGCAGGCATTTTCGCTTTCTGCTCTACAATCACGTCTTTCCAAAAAAAATACCTCCAGTGCCCAACCTAGTAGAAATCCGCGACTTGCATTTCGGTTATGGCGAGCGGCCCATACTTTCGGGGCTGCAGATGGACTTCCCGCGCGGGAAGGTCGTCGCCGTGATGGGCGGCTCCGGTTCTGGCAAGACCACTATCCTGCGCCTGATCGGCGGCCAGCTGGCGCCGCAGCGCGGCAGCATCAGCGTCGATGGCGAGCCGGTGCGCACCAATGACACCGCCGCGCTGTACCGCATGCGCCGCAAGATGGGCATGCTGTTCCAGCACGGCGCGCTGTTTACCGATCTGACGGTGTTCGAGAACGTCGCCTTTCCGCTGCGCGAGCATGCCGACCTGCCCGAGGAGCTGATCCATGACCTGGTGCTGATGAAGCTCGAAGCGGTCGGCCTGCGCAATGCGGCAGAGTTGAAGCCGGCCGAGATTTCCGGCGGCATGGCGCGCCGGGTTGCGCTGGCGCGCGCGGTGGCGCTGGATCCGCAACTGATCATGTATGACGAACCCTTTGCCGGGCTCGATCCGATTTCGATGGGTGTGACCGCGAACCTGATCCGCCGTCTCAACGACGCGCTCGGCTCGACCTCGATCCTGGTGTCGCATGACGTGCACGAGTCGTTCATGATCGCCGACTATGTGTATTTCCTGTCCGCCGGCGCCATCGTCGCCCACGGTACGCCGCGCGAGATGATGGATTCCACCGACCCGTATGTGAAGCAGTTCGTGCATGCCGAGAGCGACGGGCCGGTGCCTTTTCACTATCCCGGAAAATCTCTCGCCGAAGACCTCGGGCTGGGAGGCCGGCCGTGATTGCGCGTTTCCTCGAGGCCATCGGCCGCGCGGTGCGCGAGTTCGTGGTCAATCTCGGTTTTGGCGCACGCACCTTTCTGACGCTGCTGCGCAGTTCCGGCAGCCTGCTGCGCCGCCTGCGCCTGGTGACCGACCAGATTCACTTCATCGGCAATTACTCGCTGGTGATCATCGCGGTCTCGGGCCTGTTCGTCGGCTTCGTGCTCGGACTGCAGGGTTATTACACGCTGGCCAAGTACGGCTCGGAACAGGCGCTGGGCGTGCTGGTGGCGCTGTCGCTGACGCGCGAACTCGGCCCCGTGGTCACTGCCTTGCTCTTCGCCGGCCGCGCCGGCACCTCGCTGACCGCGGAAATCGGTCTGATGAAGGCAGGCGAGCAGCTCGCGGCGATGGAAATGATGGCGGTCGATCCGATGGGCAGGGTATTGGCGCCGCGCTTCTGGGCCGGCGTGATCGCGATGCCGATACTGGCGACCATCTTTTCCGCGGTCGGCGTCGTCGGCGGCTACGTGGTCGGCGTGCTGCTGATCGGCGTGGATTCCGGCGCCTTCTGGTCGCAGATGCAGGCCGGCGTCGATATCTGGCAGGACATCGCCAATGGCGTGCTCAAGAGCATCGTCTTCGGCGTGGCGGTCACTTTCATTGCGCTGTACCAAGGCTATGAAGCCAGTCCGACGCCGGAGGGCGTATCGCGCGCAACGACGCGCACCGTGGTGATCGGCTCGCTGACCGTGCTGTGGCTGGATTTCCTGCTCACCGCGCTGATGTTCAATAAATAGAAGCAACCAGGATTACGCATATGCAACGAAAATCTCTTGATATCTGGGTCGGACTGTTCGTGGTGCTCGGCGCTGCGGCGCTGCTGTTTCTGGCGCTGAAGGCCGGCAACATGAGCTCGCTGTCCTTCGGCAAGACCTACGACGTTACCGCCCGCTTCGACAACATCGGCGGCCTCAAGGCGCGCGCGCCGGTCAAGAGCGCAGGCGTGGTGGTCGGCCGGGTCGCGTCGATTGCGCTCAACAACAAGACCTTTCAGGCGGATGTGATGCTTGAGCTGCAGAGCCAGTATCAGTTCCCGAAAGACACCTCGGCGAAGATCCTGACCTCGGGCCTGCTCGGCGAGCAATACATCGGGCTGGAACCGGGCGGCGACACCGCCAACCTGGCGCAGGGCGACCGCATCGAGATGACACAGTCGGCGATCGTGCTGGAAAACCTGATCAGCCAGTTCCTGTTTTCGAAGGCCGCAGAAGGAAGTCCGGGCAATGGCGGCGCCCAGGGAGCGAGTGAGGGCAACAAGAAATGAGGCATGCAGCATGGCGTCTTGCGGCGCCGATCGCGCTGGCAACGGCGCTGGCCGGTTGCGCCACCGGGCCGAACCGCAATCCGGCCGATCCGCTCGAGCCGTTCAATCGCACGGTGTTCAGTTTCAATGACAAGGTCGACCAGTACGCATTGAAGCCGGTGGCGACCGTCTACAAGAACACCGTGCCTTCGTTCGCGCAGACCGGCGTGTACAACTTCTTCGGCAATCTCGCCGACGTCTGGACCGCGATGAACAACCTGCTGCAGGGCAAGGGTGCCGACGGCGTGTCGGACATCATGCGCGTGGCGGTGAATTCGACGCTGGGCCTGTTCGGCGTGCTTGATATCGCCAGTGAAGCCGGCTTGCAGAAACACAAGCAGGATTTCGGCGCCACGCTCGGCGTCTGGGGCGTGGGTGCGGGGCCGTACGTGGTGCTGCCTTTCCTCGGCTCGTCGACGGTGCGCGACACCGCGGCGCTGCCGGCGGATTACGCCGCCGATCCGTGGCGCTATGTCGACCCGGTCTGGACCCGCAATACCGGCTCGGCGCTTCGCATCATCGATTTGCGCGCCGGCGTGCTGAACGCATCGAACCTGGTCGAGGAAGCCGCGCTGGACCGCTATGAATTCATCCGCGACGCTTATCTGCAGCGCCGTGCGAACAAGATCAACAGCGGCCGCGAGCGTGAGGGGCAGGGCGCGGACGACTATTCGTTGCCCGAAGACTTCGATGCCGAGTCGAAAACGGACAAGCCTTCATCAACGAATGCCCCTGCGGCCAAGCCTTCTCCGGAACCCGCCCCGGCGGTTGAGCTCCAACAGGAAAAGGCGCCGGCGGCGCCGGCGAACTCGGGCAGCCAGCCTGCGTTCATTCCCGAACCCGCCGCTGTCCCCTCCCGGTAATGCAGCGCCGGGCGCGATCCGCCCGGCCATCAACAAAGGAAACGCTATGTTCAGGAAACTGTTTGCATTGATACTGCCCGTCGTCATGGCGGGTTTCATGGGCGCGGCGCAGGCGCAGGAATCGCCGGAAGCCTTTGTCCAGCGCATCAGCACCGATGTGCTGGATGCGGCCAAGAACGACAAGAGCATCCAGAGCGGCAACCAGCAGCAGGTGTTGAAGCTGGTACAGGAAAAGATCCTGCCCTATGTCGACTTCAAGCGCATGACCGCGCTGGCCGCCGGCCGCTACTGGCGCGAAGCCACGCCGCAGCAGCAGGACCGGCTGTCTTCGGAATTCCGCGATCTGCTGATCTATACCTATGCCGGCGCGATCGCGCAGATCCGCGACCAGCAGCTCGAGTTCAAGCCGTCCCGCAACGATCCGTCCAGCAGCACCGTGGTCGTGCGTTCGCAGGTGGTGCAGCCGCGCGGCGAGCCGATCGAGCTGGATTACCGGCTGGCCAAGACGGGCGACGGCTGGAAGATCTATGACCTCAACGTGCTTGGCGCCTGGCTGGTGGAAACCTACAAGGGCAATTTCGCCAGCGAGATCAGCAAGGGCGGCATCGACGGCCTGATCAATACGCTGGCCGAGCGCAACAAGCGCCTCGCCGCCGGCGGCCTGCGCCCGGCGGGCAAGTCTTCCTGATCGTGGCGATGATGCAAGTCCCTGATCGTCTCACTTTGGCCAACGCGCGCGCCGCGCTGGCCGAGGGCCTTTCCGCCATCGCCGCCGGGCAACGCGAATTCGATTTGTCGCCCGTGACGGCGGTCGATTCCTCGGCGGTGGCGCTGGTGCTGGCGTGGAAGCGCGCCGCCCGTGCCAGTGGCTCGGAACTCGTCATTGCCCATGCGCCGGAGAGTTTGCATAGTCTGGCGCAGCTCTACGGCGTGGCGGGCTTGTTGTAGGGTGGGTGAAGCCCACGCGGTCTGCGCGAGATCGACCGGATGGTGGGTTTCACCCACCCTGCGGCCTTCCAAGGTCTTCGCAGGAAATCCCCTATAATCGACCCTCTTTTGCCGGCGGCTCTGTCCGCCGGTGCTCTTTTCTGAACAAGACCCAGCCAGCATGGCAGCCATACAGATCAACGACGTAAAGAAACGCTACGGTTCACTGCAGGCGCTCGGCGGCGTGTCCTTCGCCATCGAAGAAGGCGAATTCTTCGGGCTGCTCGGCCCGAACGGCGCTGGCAAGACCACCCTCATTTCCATACTCGCCGGACTGAATCGTGCCGATTCGGGCAGCGTGTCGGTGATGGGCTACGACGTGGTGAAGGATTACCGCCAGGCGCGTCGCCACCTCGGCGTGGTGCCGCAGGAACTGGTGTTCGATCCGTTTTTCACGGTGCGCGAAACCCTGCGCATGCAATCCGGCTACTTCGGCCTGAAGAACAACGACGCCTGGATCGACGAGGTGATGCACAACCTCGACCTGACCAACAAGGCCGACGCCAACATGCGCGCGCTGTCCGGCGGCATGAAGCGCCGCGTGCTGGTGGCGCAGGCGCTGGTGCACAAGCCGCCCGTGATCGTGCTCGACGAGCCGACCGCCGGCGTGGACGTGGAGCTGCGACAGACGCTGTGGAAGTTCATCGCGCGCCTGAACCGCGAAGGCCATACCGTGGTGCTGACCACGCACTATCTCGAAGAGGCGCAGGCGCTGTGCAACCGCATCGCGATGCTGCGCGGCGGGAAGGTGGTGGCGCTGGATACCACGTCGGCGCTGATCCGTCGCATCTCGGGCTCGCAGCTGGAAATCCGGTTGGCGCAGGGGCAGTTGCCCGAATCGCTCAAGCCCCTGCTCGCGCATGCGCCGACCAATGGCAATACCTATGCGCTGCGCATCAGCGAATACGCAGATGTCGAGCCGATCCTGGCGACGCTGCGCCAGGAAGGCGCGCTGATCGAAGAGATGCAGCTGCACCAGGCCGACCTGGAAGATGTGTTCATCGAAATCATGGATGGCAATAAATGACCGGCTTTTCCACGCTGTTCTACAAGGAGATCCTGCGTTTCTGGAAAGTGGCGACGCAGACGCTGACCGCGCCCGTCGTCACCGCGATGCTGTACCTGCTGATCTTCGGGCATGTGCTGCAGGGCAGGGTGGAGATTTATCCCGGCGTGACCTACACCGGCTTCCTGGTGCCGGGCCTGGTGATGATGAGCGTGCTGCAGAACGCCTTCGCGAATTCTTCCTCCTCGCTGATCCAGTCCAAGATCACCGGCAACCTGGTATTCGTGCTGCTGCCGCCGCTGTCGCACTGGGAGATCTTCTCCGCCTATGTGCTGGCGGCCATGGTGCGCGGCATCGCGGTGGGACTGGGCGTGTTCATCATCACCGCGTGGTTTGCGCATCTGTCCTTCGTCGCGCCATGGTGGATTGCGATCTTCGCATTGCTCGGCGCAGCCATCCTCGCGACCATGGGCTTGATCGCCGGCATCTGGGCGGAAAAATTCGATCAGCTCGCCGCCTTCCAGAATTTCCTGATCATGCCGGCAACATTCCTGTCCGGAGTGTTCTATTCCATCCACTCGCTGCCACCTTTCTGGCTTGCGGTATCGCACGTAAATCCGTTTTTTTATATGATTGACGGCTTTCGTTATGGCTTCTTCGGACAGTCCGACGTCCCGCCGACCACCAGCTTCGCCATCGTGGCAATCTTCTTCATCGTGCTGGCCGGCATCGCCATTCATCTGCTGAAAAGCGGCTACAAGCTGCGTCATTGACGATGCGTTCGCAACTCACCAATCTATCCAAGGCAAAAATCATGTTGCCCACCCCCGAGCTCGTGAAGAGCTATATCGCCGCCGGCCTGGAATGCACCCACCTCGAAGTGGAAGGCGACGGCCAGCATTTCACCGCGGTCATCGTGTCGCCGGCTTTTGCCGGCAAGCGCCCTATCCAGCGTCATCAACTGGTGTATGCGGCCCTGGGCGATCGCATGCGTGAAGAAATCCATGCGCTGTCGATGAAGACGCTGACCCCGGAAGAGTTCTCGCAATAATGGACAAGCTGTTGATCAAGGGCGGAAAGCGCCTGTCTGGCGATATCGCCATCGCCGGCGCGAAGAACGCCGCGCTGCCCATTCTGTGCGCCGGCCTTTTGACGGCCGATACGCTGCATCTTTCCAATGTGCCCAAGCTGCAGGACGTGGCCACGATGCTGCGCCTGTTGCAGCAGATGGGCTTGCGCGTGGAGCAGGACGGCGAGCGCGTGGCGCTCAATGGCGGTCGCATCGACAAGCTCGAAGCGCCGTATGAAATGGTCAAGACCATGCGCGCCGCGATCCTGGTGCTGGGGCCGCTGATGGCGCGCTTCGGCGAAGCCTGGGTGTCGCTGCCCGGCGGCTGCGCCATCGGCTCGCGCCCGGTGGACCAGCACATCAAGGGCCTGCGCGCGCTCGGCGCGGATATCCGCATCGAAGCCGGCTACATCCATGCCAAGGCCAAGCGGCTGCGCGGCGCGCGCATCGTGACCGACATGATCACCGTTACCGGCACCGAAAACCTGCTGATGGCAGCCACGCTGGCCGAAGGCGAAACCGTGCTGGAAAACGCGGCGCGCGAGCCGGAAGTCAGCGACCTGGCCAACCTGCTGGTGGCCATGGGCGCGAAGATCGATGGCATCGGCACTGACCGCCTGGTGATCCAGGGCGTGGAGGCGCTGCATGGCGCATCGCACTCGGTGATCCCGGACCGCATCGAGACCGCCACCTTCCTGTGCGCCGTGGCCGCGACCGGCGGCGATGTCACGCTCACCAATGTGCGCACCGACATCCTCGACGTCGCGCTCGACAAGCTGCGTGAAGCCGGCGTGGTGCTGACGACGGGGCCGGACTGGATCCGTGCGCAGATGGCGGCCAGGCCGAAGGCGGTGAGCTTCCGCACCACCGAATACCCGGGCTTTCCGACCGACATGCAGGCGCAGTTCATGGCGATCAACGCCATCGCCGAAGGCAACAGCCGCGTCACCGAAACCATCTTCGAAAACCGCTTCATGCATGTGCAGGAGATGAACCGCCTGGGCGCTTCGATCAGCATCGAAGGTCATACCGCGATCATCGATGGCGTGGATAAACTCATCGGCGCTCCGGTGATGGCGACCGACCTGCGCGCTTCGGCTTCGCTGGTGATCGCCGGCCTCGCGGCCGAGGGCGAGACCCTGATCGACCGCATCTACCACCTCGACCGCGGCTACGACCGCATGGAAGCCAAGCTGTCCGCGGTCGGCGCCGATATCCAGAGGGTCAAATGAGCACGCGCCAGCTGACGCTGGCCCTGTCCAAGGGCCGCATCTTCGAGGAGACGATGCCCTTGCTGCAGGCGGCCGGCATTACCGTCACCGAGAATCCGGAAACCTCGCGCAAGCTGATCCTGCCGACCAACGACGCCGATCTGCGCGTGATCATCGTGCGCGCGTCGGACGTGCCGACCTACGTGGAATACGGCGCTGCCGACTTTGGCGTGGCCGGCAAGGATGTGCTGCTCGAGCACGGCGGCGAAGGCCTGTATCAGCCGATCGATTTGAACATCGCGAAGTGCCGCATGTCGGTCGCGGTGCCGGCCGACTTCGATTACGCCAGCGCGGTGCGCCAGGGCGCGCGGCTGCGCGTGGCGACCAAGTACACCCAGATCGCGCGCCAGCATTTCGCTTCCAAGGGCGTGCACGTGGACCTGATCAAGCTGTACGGCTCGATGGAACTGGCGCCGCTGGTCGGCCTGTCGGACGCCATCGTCGACCTCGTCTCCACCGGCAGCACGCTGCGCGCGAACCGGCTGGTCGAGGTCGAGCGCATCATGGACATCTCCTCGCGCCTGGTCGTGAACAAGGCCGCGCTGAAATTGAAGCGCGAGCGGCTGCAACCGATTCTGGACGCCTTCGCCAAGGCATCGAACCCATAAAGACCACCATGCCCGCAGACATACGCAAACTCGATTCCACCGACGCCGGCTTTCGTGAACAGCTGCGCGCGGTACTGGCCTTTGAAGCGAACGAAGACGAAGCGATCGACCGCGCCGCGGCCGATATCCTGGCCGATGTGAAGGCGCGCGGCGACGCCGCCGTGCTGGAATACACCGCGCGCTTCGATAACGTATCCGCCGGCTCGATGTCCGAGCTCGAAATCCGCCAGGATGCGCTGCATGCGGCGCTGGCGAATTTGCCCGAGGCGCGCCGCGCGGCGCTGTCCGTGGCGGCCGACCGGGTGCGCGCCTACCACGAGCGGCAGAAGGAAGAATGCGGCTCGGACGGCTTCCTGTACACCGAGGACGACGGCACCGTGCTGGGCCAGAAGGTCACGCCGCTGGACCGCGTCGGCATCTATGTCCCAGGCGGCAAGGCGGCCTATCCGTCGTCGGTGCTGATGAACGCGATTCCGGCCAAGGTGGCCGGCGTCGGCGAAATCATCATGGTGGTGCCCACGCCTGGCGGCGTGCAGAACGAACTGGTGCTGGCCGCGGCCGCCCTGGCAGGCGTGGACCGGGTCTTTACCATCGGCGGCGCGCAGGCGGTCGGCGCGCTGGCGCATGGCACCGACATCATTCCGCAGGTCGACAAGATCGTCGGCCCCGGCAACGCCTATGTCGCCGCGGCCAAGCGCCGGGTGTTCGGCATCGTCGGCATCGACATGATCGCCGGCCCGTCGGAAATCCTGGTGCTGTGCGACGGCACCACCGACCCCGATTGGGTAGCGATGGACCTGTTCTCGCAGGCCGAGCACGACGAGCTGGCGCAATCGATCCTGGTGTGCCCGGACGCCGATTACCTCGCGCGGGTGCAGGAGAGCGTGGACCGCCTGCTGGAAACCATGCCGCGCCAGGACACGATCCGCACCTCGCTGCAGAACCGCGGCGCGATGGTCCGCGTGCGCGACATGAACGAGGCTTGCGAGATCGCCAACTTCATCGCGCCGGAACACCTGGAAATCTCGGCCGAGAATCCGCTGCAGTGGGCGCACCGGATCCGCCATGCCGGCGCGATGTTCCTGGGTCGCTTTTCGTCGGAGTCGATCGGCGACTACTGCGCCGGCCCGAACCATGTGCTGCCGACCTCGCGCACCGCGCGCTTTTCGTCGCCGCTGGGCGTGTACGACTTCCAGAAGCGCTCCAGCGTGATCGAGGTCAGCGAAGCGGGCGCGCAGACGCTGGGCAGGATCGCCGCCGAACTGGCATATGGCGAAGGTCTGCAGGCGCATGCGCGCTCGGCAGAACTGCGCATCAAGTAAGGCTCGACACCGCTTGGACGACTGGCGCAACCGGGTATTCTGTGAAGATGCGCTGTCGGGATTGGCGCGCCTGCCCGAGGCATCGATCGATTTGATCATTGCCGATCCGCCGTATGGCCTGGGCAAGGATTACGGCAATGATTCCGACAAGCTCGAAGCGCGCGCCTACCTGGAGTGGACCGAGCGCTGGATCGACGCGGCGCTGCCCAAGCTCAAGGCCAGCGGCAGCCTGTACATCTTCCTGACCTGGCGCTATTCGCCGGAGGTGTTCGTGATGCTCAAGCAGCGCATGACCATGCTCAACGAGATCATCTGGGATCGCCGCGTGCCGTCGATGGGCGGCAGCACCCGGCGCTATTCGTCGGTGCATGACACCGTCGGCTTCTTTGCGAAGGGCCGGGACTATCATTTCGACCTCGACGCGGTGCGCATCCCCTACGACGAGCAGACCAAGAAGGCGCGTTCACGCTCGATCTTCGTCGGCGCGAAATGGCTGGAACTGGGCTACAACCCGAAGGATGTGTGGAGCGTGTCGCGGCTGCACCGCGAGCATCGCGAGCGCGAAGACCATCCGACGCAGAAGCCCTTGGAAATCATCGAGCGCATGGTCAAGGCTTCGTGCCCGCCGGGTGGCGTGGTGCTGGACCCGTTCATGGGCAGCGGCACTACCGCCGTGGCGGCGCGGCGCTGCGGCCGCGATTTCACCGGCTTCGAGCTGAATCTGGAGTACTGCAAACTGATAGACAGCCGGCTCGCCGCGCTGCAAGACGCGCCGGCGAACCCGGCGCCCACCGAGAGCACATCATGTCCCTGATCGAAAACATCATCCGTCCCGAAGTCCGCGCGCTGGCCGCCTACCATGTGCCGGATTCGACCGGTTTCGTGAAGCTGGACGCGATGGAGAATCCGTACACGCTGCCGGAAGCGCTGCGCGCCGAACTCGGTCGCCGCCTCGCCGACGTGGCGCTGAACCGCTATCCGGTGCCGAGCTACAGCGGGTTGAAGCAGCGCATCCGCGCGCGGCTCGGCGTGCCGGCGGGCTTCGACGTGGTGCTGGGCAATGGCTCGGATGAATTGATTTCCATGGTTTCAGTGGCATGCGCGAAACCCGGCGCCAAGGTGCTGGCGCCGGTGCCGGGCTTTGTGATGTATGAAATGTCGGCGCGCTTTGCCGGCATGGAATTCATCGGCGTCGATCTGCGGCCGGACTTCAGCCTCGACCTGGAAGCGATGCTGGCAGTGATCGCGGCGCATCGGCCGGCGGTGACTTATCTGGCGTATCCGAACAATCCGACCGGCAACCTGTTCGATGAAGGCGCGATGTTGAAGATCCTGGAAGCGGTAGGCGACACGGGCATCGTCATCGTCGACGAGGCTTACCAGCCGTTCGCCCAGGCCAGCTTCATGCCGCGCCTGCCGGACTTCCCGAACCTGGTGGTGATGCGCACCGTTTCCAAGCTCGGTCTGGCCGGCATCCGGCTTGGCTACATGTCGGCGTCGCCCGGGCTGCTGAACGAATTCGAGAAGGTGCGCCCGCCGTACAACATCAATGTGCTGACCCAGGCCGCGGCCGAATTCGTGCTCGATCATGCCGACGTGCTCGATGCCCAGGCCGCCAGCCTGCGCGCCGAGCGCGAGCGCGTGGTGCAGGCGCTCGCCGGCTTCGACGGCGTAAAAACCTATCCGTCGGCCGCCAATTTCCTGCTGCTGCGCATCACCGCGCCGGGTCTCGACGCGGCCACCGTCCACGCTCGCCTGATGCAGGCAGGGGTGCTGATCAAAAATGTCGGTAAAATGCACGCTTCACTGCAAAATTGCCTGCGCGTGACGGTTTCGACGGCGGAAGAAAACACGATCTTCCTGAACGCGCTCCAAACCGCGCTGGCTTCCTAACGATTTCATTTCATGTCTACGCCACGCTCCGCGGAAGTCGTCCGCGATACCAATGAAACCCAGATCCGTATCGCCATCAATCTCGATGGCAGCGGACGCCAGAAGCTCGACACCGGCGTGCCCTTCCTGGACCACATGCTGGACCAGATCGCGCGCCACGGCCTGATCGACCTCGATGTCGTCGCGAAAGGCGATCTGCACATCGATGCGCACCACACCGTGGAAGACGTCGGCATCACCCTGGGCCAGGCGGTGGCGAAGGCGGTCGGCGACAAGAAGGGCATCCGCCGCTACGGCCATGCCTATGTGCCGCTGGATGAAGCGCTGTCGCGGGTAGTGGTCGATTTCTCCGGCCGTCCCGGCCTGCACTTCAATGTGCCGTTCACCCGCGCGATGATCGGCGGTTTCGATGTCGACCTGACGCGCGAGTTCTTCCAGGGCTTCGTCAATCATGCGCAGGTCACACTGCACATCGATAATCTGCGCGGCGACAATGCACACCACCAGTGCGAAACGGTATTCAAGGCATTTGGCCGCGCGCTGCGCGCGGCAGCCGAACTGGATCCCCGCGCCGCGGGCACCATTCCCTCAACCAAGGGCAGCCTGTAAGCGAAGCGCCAACCGGGTTTGATTTTCGACATGAACAGGATAGTTGTGGTGGATTACGGTATGGGCAACTTGCGCTCGGTGGCGCAGGCCTTGCGCCATGCCGCGCCGGAAGCCGATGTGCGCATTTCCGGCGAAGCGGAAGATATCCGGGCGGCCAGCCGCGTGGTGCTGCCGGGGCAGGGCGCGATGCGCGATTGCATGGGCAGCCTGCGCAGCTCGGGCCTGGTGGACGCGGTGCTGGAAGCCGCGTCCACCAAGCCGCTGTTCGGCGTGTGCGTGGGCGAGCAGATGCTGTTCGACTGGAGCGAAGAGGGCGACACGCCGTGCCTGGGCCTGTTGCCCGGCAAGGTGGTGCGCTTCCGCCTCGATGGCATGACGCAGGCCGATGGTTCGCGCTACAAGGTGCCGCAGATGGGCTGGAACCGGGTGCGGCAAACCGAATCGCATCCAATGTGGAACGGCGTGGCCGACAACAGTTATTTCTACTTCGTGCACAGTTACCATGCAGCGCCGGCCGAAAGCGTGCACGTCTTGGGCGAAACCGAATATGGCATTCCCTTTGCATGTGCCGTTGGCCGCGACAATATCTTTGCAACCCAGTTTCACCCCGAGAAAAGCGCATCGGCCGGATTGCAGCTGTACCGCAACTTCGTCCACTGGAATCCCTGATTCCGCTCATCCATCAACCATGACAACCCTTATCACGCTGTAGCCATGCTGCTCATACCTGCTATCGATCTCAAAGACGGACACTGCGTACGCCTCAAACAAGGCGACATGGACCAGGCGACCGTATTTTCCGACGACCCCGGCGAGATGGCGCGGCATTGGCTGGCGCAAGGCGCGCGGCGGCTGCACCTTGTCGACCTGAACGGCGCCTTCGCCGGCAAGCCGAAGAATGAGGCGGCGGTCAAAGCCATCATCCAGGCGGTGCGCAACTTCGCGGTGGAAAACGATGTCGAGGAAGTGCCGATCCAGCTTGGCGGCGGCATCCGCGATCTCGACACCATCGAGCGTTACCTCGACGGCGGCCTGTCGTACATCATCATCGGCACCGCCGCGGTGAAGAACCCGGGCTTCCTGCACGACGCCTGCAGCGCCTTCCCGGGGCAGATCATCGTCGGCCTGGATGCGAAGGACGGCAAGGTCGCCACCGATGGCTGGAGCAAGCTGTCCGGGCATGAAGTCGTCGACCTGGCGCGCAAGTTCGAAGACTATGGCTGCGAAGCGATCATCTACACCGACATCGGCCGCGACGGCATGATGGGTGGCGTGAACATCGAAGCCACGGTGCGCCTGGCGCGCAGCATGACGATACCCGTCATCGCTTCCGGCGGCGTGCACGACATCCGCGACGTCGAAGCGCTGTGCGAAGTCGAAGACGAGGGCATCGAGGGCGTGATCTGCGGTCGCTCCATCTATGAAGGCACGCTGGATCTGCGCAATGCGCAGGCGCGCGCCGATGAACTGAACGGCTACGAGCAAGAGCCGGAAACCGATAATTTATGACGCTGGCAAAACGCATCATCCCGTGCCTGGATGTCACCGCCGGACGGGTGGTGAAGGGCATCAACTTCGTCGAGCTGCGCGACGCCGGGGACCCGGTCGAAATCGCGCGCCGCTATGACGAGCAGGGCGCGGACGAAATCACTTTCCTGGACATCACCGCCTCGTCGGACGAGCGTGACCTGATTTTGCACATCATCGAGGCGGTGGCGTCGCAGGTCTTCATCCCGCTGACCGTCGGCGGCGGCGTGCGCGCGGTCGAGGACGTGCGCCGGCTGCTCAATGCCGGCGCCGACAAGGTCAGCATCAATACCTCCGCGGTCACCAATCCGCAGCTGGTCGAGGATGCGGCCGGCAAGTACGGATCGCAATGCATCGTCGTGGCCATCGACGCCAAGCGCGCCGGCGACGGCCGCTGGGAAGTGTTCACCCATGGCGGACGCAAGGCTACCGGCCTGGACGCAGTCGACTGGGCGCGCCGCATGCAGAAGCTCGGCGCCGGCGAAATCCTGCTCACCAGCATGGATCGTGACGGCACCCGCTCGGGCTTCGACCTGGGACTGACGCGCGCGGTGTCGGATGCGGTCGATGTCCCGGTGATCGCCTCGGGCGGCGTCGGTGGTTTGCAGGACCTGGCCGACGGCGTCACCAAGGGCCATGCCGACGCGGTGCTGGCGGCGAGCATCTTCCATTACGGACAACACACGGTTCAGGAAGCCAAGCGCTACATGGCCGACCAAGGCATTGCAATGAGGCTGGCATGAGCGTGAAGGCGAAGTGGCTGAACAAGGTGAAATGGGACGAGCACGGCCTGGTGCCGGTGATCGCGCAGGAAGTCTCGAGCAACGATGTGCTGATGTTCGCCTGGATGAACCGCGAAGCGCTGGCGCGTACCGTGGAAACCGGCCAGGCGGTGTACTGGAGCCGCTCGCGCAAGAAGCTCTGGCACAAGGGCGAGGAATCCGGCCATGTGCAGAAGGTGCATGAACTGCGCCTGGATTGCGACGAGGACGTGGTGCTGCTCAAGGTCGAGCAGGTGGAGGGCATCGCCTGCCACACCGGTCGCCATTCCTGCTTCTTCCAGAAATTCGAAGGCAGCGCGGCCGACGGCGAATGGGTCGCGGTCGACCCGGTACTAAAAAATCCCGACAGCATCTACAAGTGACGATGAACGACACACTGAGCCACACACTGAGCCGCCTTGCCGCGGTGATCGAAGCGCGCAAGCCGGCCAATGGCGGCGATCCGGAAAAATCTTATGTCAGCCGCCTGTTTGACAAGGGCGACGACGCGATTCTGAAAAAGATCGGCGAGGAAGCCACCGAAACCGTGATGGCGGCCAAGGATGCGCGCGTGTCTGGCGAGGCATCGAAGCTGCTGTATGAATGTGCGGACCTGTGGTTTCACAGCATGATCATGCTCGCGCAGTTCGGCCTGACGCCGGACGACGTGCTCAATGAGCTGGCGCGGCGTGAAGGCGTCTCGGGCATCGAGGAAAAGGCGAATCGCAAGCTTGCCGAGCGCGAGCAGGCCGAACGCCGCGATTGATCGTCAGAGACAGGGCGACGTCGCAAACGGAGAGAGATTTGGACAACTGCATTTTCTGCAAGATCGCAGCGGGTGCGATTCCGTCGAAGCGCATCCACGAGGACGAGGACTTGGTCGTGTTTCACGACATCAATCCTGCCGCGCCGGTGCATTTCCTGATCGTGCCGAAGGAGCACATTCCGACGCTGGCCGATTGTGAAGAACGGCATGCTGCTTTGTTAGGTAAAATGCTCCTTCTCGCGCCGAAACTGGCGCAACAGCAGGGTTGCGGTTTCGAGGCCGAAGGAACCGGCACTGGCGCCGGCGGCTTCAAGACCTTGTTCAATACCGGACCGGATGGCGGGCAGGAGGTTTACCATCTGCATCTGCACGTCTTCGGCGGACCGCGCCCATGGCGCGGCCAGCGTTAATCAGCAAGTGCTTAGTCGGGGCGTAAGTCCCCAAGGAGAATGAAATGGGTTCGTTTAGCGTTTGGCATTGGCTGATCGTATTGGTGATCGTCATGCTGGTGTTCGGCACCAAGAAGATCGGCAACATGGGTTCGGATCTCGGCAAGGCGGTGAAGGGCTTCAAGGACGGCATGCGCGACGACGAGCGGCCGGCCGGTCAGGCGGTTCCGCCGTCGCAGGTGGCTGACAAGAGCACCATCGACGTCGAAGCCAAGGAAAAGAGCCGCGGCTGATCGACGACATGACTACGGCTGAGCGTGGCGCCCGATGATCGATCTGGGCATTTCCAAGATGGCGTTGATCGGCGTCGTGGCGCTGATCGTGGTCGGGCCCGAGAAACTGCCGCGGGTGGCGCGCATGGCCGGCACCCTGTTCGGCCGGGCCCAGCGCTACATCAATGACGTCAAGCGCGAAGTCAGCCGCGAAATGGAGCTCGACGACTTCCGCAAGATGCAGCAGGACATCAAGGAAGCGGCCAGCAGCGTCGAACAAACCATCTCGCAGCATGTGTCCGAGGCACGCGATGCGGTCGAGTCCGGCTGGAACGACGGCACGGACTCCGGCAGCGCGGGCAGCAGCTATTCCAGCATCTCGCCAAGCTCGGCTCCGAACCCGGAAACCCTGGCGGTCAAGGCGAAAAGCTTTCGCAAGAAGCGCCTGGCGCACAGCTCGGCCGTTCCTTCCTGGTACAAGCAGCAGCAGGGCAGACGCAGCCGCGTGCAGTCCGGTGCGGCGCGCGTGGCCCGGCACCGTCCCGCCGGCGGTCGCAAAACCTCTCAATTCTTCCTGTAAATGCCTGACGATACGGAAAACGGCGCACAAGAAACTTTCATTTCGCACCTGATCGAATTGCGTAGCCGCCTGGTCAAGGCGGCTGCGGTCGTGCTCCTGGTGTTTCTTGTGCTGTTCGCAGTGTGGCCAGGCGCGGCCACCATCTATGACATCGTCGCGCGGCCGATGATGTGGGCATTGCCAGCCAATGCGCACATGATCGCCACCGGCGTGATCACGCCCTTCCTGGTGCCGATGAAGGTCACGCTGCTGGTGGCCTTCGTGATCTCGTTGCCCTGGGTGCTGTACCAGATCTGGGCCTTCGTCGCGCCGGGACTGTACACCCATGAAAAGCGCCTGATTGCGCCGCTGGTGATTTCCTCGTCGCTGCTGTTCATCCTCGGCGTGGGATTCTGCTATTTCTTCGTCTTCGGCAAGGTATTCAGCTTCATCTACAACTTCGCGCCGAAGTCGATCACGGTAGCGCCGGACATCGAAAACTATGTCGATTTCGTGATGACGATGTGCCTGGCTTTCGGCGTGACCTTCGAGGTGCCGGTGGTCGTGATCGTCCTGGTGCGGATGAACCTGGTGCCGATCGAGAAGCTGCGTGCGATTCGGCCTTATGTGA
This sequence comes from Noviherbaspirillum pedocola, assembly GCF_016632335.1. Classification (GTDB taxonomy): domain Bacteria; phylum Pseudomonadota; class Gammaproteobacteria; order Burkholderiales; family Burkholderiaceae_D; genus Noviherbaspirillum_A; species Noviherbaspirillum_A pedocola. The sequence continues at coordinate 899,556 of NZ_JAEPBG010000001.1, read as the reverse complement.
TCGTCGGCGCCTTCATCATCGCCGCGGTGGTGACGCCGCCAGACATCATGAGCCAGTTGTTCCTTGCGGTGCCGATGTGCCTGCTGTACGAGATAGGCCTGCTGCTCGCGCCGGCCTTCGCCAGGGCGACTCGCGCGCCCGAAGAGGAAACTGCGCCGCAGCAGTAATCAATCGGCGGCGGTCGGCTCGATCGAAGCCGGCACGCCGCGCAACCAGCGCACCAGCGGCAACGCGGCGCGGAAATTCTCCAGCACGATGCCTTCCAGCGCATCGGCCGGCATGCCGGTCACGGTGCGCTCGTTCCAGACGATGAAACTCTTGTAGCGCAGATAGTCCGCGTGCTTTGCCCCGGCGTCGAAGCCGCGCGGCAGCCGCGCCAGCATGCCTTCCTGCTGCAATTCACCGAAGGATTCGCGCATGCGCTTGTCGGCCAGGACCTTGGAAAAGCCATTCGCATCGGCGAGCAGATGCTGCCGGATTGCACGCAGTCGGTCCGGCGGCGGCTGATATTCGCCGCCGGCAACCAGCAGCTGCGCCTTTTCATCAATGTGGAAGTAATACGCCGGACCGCCGCCCTGGTTCGGCCGCTTCAGGCCGCTGGCGGTGATCGCCGCGGAAAAATAGGTCTTGTACGGCCGTGGATCGCGGGTGAAGCGCAGATCGCGGTTGATGCGAAACAGCGCCTTTCTCGGGTTGCAGGCCGCGACCGCCGGATCGAAGCGGGCGATGCCGTCGATCAGGCTGGCGGTCAATTCCAGGAATTCCGCACGCAGGATGTCGTAGCGCGGCTTGTTCATGACGAACCAGGCGCGGTTATTGTTTTCAGCCAGTTCGGCCAGGTAGCCGGCAAGATCGCGCAGGTGCATGGTCTTACTCCGCCTCGCGCTGCTGCCGCGGCCGCGTGCCAACCTGGATGTCGAGACTCGCTTCCTCGCTGCGGCGCAGCACCTTCATCCGCGCCTTGCTGCCCGGCTCGAGTTGCGCGATCAGGTTCAGCATTTCGGTGGTGTCCCGCACCGGGCGGCCGTTGACTTCAACCAGGATGTCGCCGGGCCGCATGCCGGCGCGGTCCGCCGGGCCATTGCGCAGCACGCCGGCGATGATCGCGCCCGAATTGCGTTTCAGGTTGAAGCTGTCTGCCAGTTCCGGTGTGATGTCCTGCGGCTCCACGCCGATCCACCCGCGCACCACCCGGCCATTCTTGATGATGGCATCCATCACTGTCTTCGCCGTGGAGGCCGGGATCGCAAAGCCGATGCCGAGCGAGCCGCCGGTGCGCGAATAGATGGCGGTATTGATGCCGAGCAGATTGCCGCCGACATCGACCAGCGCGCCGCCGGAATTGCCCGGGTTGATCGCCGCATCGGTCTGGATGAAGTTTTCGAAGGTATTGATGCCGAGATGGTTGCGGCCCAGGGCCGAGACGATGCCCATCGTGACCGTCTGGCCGACGCCGAAGGGATTGCCAATGGCCAGCACTACGTCGCCGACCTGAACGCCGTCGATCGGCGCGAAGGTGATCGACGGCAGGTCCTTCATGTCGATCTTGATCACCGCCAGGTCGGTTTCAGGATCAGTGCCGACCAGCTTGGCATCGACCTTGCGGCCATCGGCCAGCGCGATCTCGATTTCATCGGCCGCCTCGACCACGTGGTTATTGGTCAGGATGTAGCCGTTCGGATTGACGATCACGCCCGAACCGAGGCTGTACTGCTTGTCTTCCTGTTCGCCCTGGCGGTCGCCGAAGAACTTGCGCAGGAAAGGATCGTCCATGAAGGGATTGCGCGATGGCTTGGCGCCCTTGGAGGTGAAGATGTTGACCACCGCCGGCATCGCATGGCGGGCACCTTCCCGATAAGTGGCCGAAGCCGCCGAGGCGCTCGGCGCAGCGCTCGTTGCCGGCGCTGCGACAGGAGTCCGCGCGCCATCGCCGGCATGGCTGATCCAGCCTGGTTTCAGGGTCGCTACAATGAACCAGACCGCCAAACCGACCGTAACGGTTTGGGCGAACAGTAACCAGAGACGTCGCATACGAAAAGGGTGAAGGAATTGGAAGAGCAAACTGTCGATCGCGAGGCGCTATCGAAATACCTGGCTTGCCTGCTTGATATCAATCGCGTCCGTGATTTTAGCCCAAACGGACTGCAGGTCGAGGGACGGGAACGCATCGCCACGCTGGTCACCGGGGTCACCGCCAGCATCGCGCTGATCGAGGCCGCGCTGGCGGAGAACGCCGATGCGATCCTGGTGCATCACGGCTATTTCTGGCGCGGCGAGGATGGCCGCATCGTCGGCACGCGCAAGCAGCGGCTCGGGCTGTTGCTGCGCAATGATTTGAACCTGTACGCCTACCATTTGCCGCTGGATATGCACCCGGAACTCGGTAACAACGCCCAGCTCGGCTTGCGCCTGGGACTGCGCGCCGATGACCGTTTCGGTGAAAACGGCATTGGTTGGCTCGGCATGGTCGACGATCCCACGGTAAGGACCGTCGGTGACCTTGCCAGGCGCATCGAGCAAGGCCTCGGGCGCCAGCCTATGGTCATCGGCGATCTCGAGCAGCCGCTGGGTCGGATCGGATGGTGCACCGGCGCCGCGCAAGCTTATCTCGAGGATGCGATCGCCGCCGGCGCGCAAACCTATCTCAGTGGCGAAATCTCGGAGCAGACCGTGCATCTTGCGCGTGAGACCGGGGTGGCCTATATCGCATGTGGCCACCATGCAACCGAGCGCTATGGCGTTCAGGCACTCGGTGCGCATATCGCTGCCGAATTCGGCATTCGCCATCTTTTTATCGATATCGACAATCCGGTGTAGGCCCTGCGTCGAATTTCGTGCGCAGCACTGCACGGATTTGTTGAACCGATTTCGTCCCTTTGACACAAAGCGCGGCCAGCATGCCTGGAAGAGAACGCAGGCGTCGCTCGATCCGGCGACGTCAGCGAGGGGCGCGACAGGCTGACGGGGGCCTTACCTGGTGCCCGTCAGCGATCGCGTGCGAAGCGCATATCCTGCGCGTATGACACGAGGGAAGACCATGTTGAATTCGGCAGCAAAGGCATCGATAGACGTATTGATTGTTGAAGACGACGCGATCACGCGCAGCATGCTTGCAGCGGCGATCGCCACGGAGCCGCATCTGAAGCTGGTTGCGGCCCTGGGCAGCGTAAAGGAGGCGCAGGACTGGCTCGCCACCGGCCGCGCGGACATGCTGCTCACCGATATCGGATTGCCTGACGGTTCGGGCATCGGCGTGATCCGGACTTGCCTGCAGCGCAATCCGGATTGCGACGTGATGGTGATCACGATGTCCAGCGACGAGGAAAGCGTGCTGGCCTGCATCGAGGCGGGCGCAGCCGAGTACGTTCTGAAAGGGACAGGCGGGATCGATATCGTCCGGTCGTTGATGGAGTTGCATGCCGGCGGTTCGCCGATCAGCCCGGTGGTGGCGCGCAAGGTGCTTGCACGCCTGCGCTCGGGCAAGTCGGGTCCGGCAATGGTGCCGCAAACGCCGGCGCTGACCAGGCGTGAATCCGACATCCTTTGCCTGATCGCCCGTGGGGACAGTTACGACGCCATGGCGCGCGAATTATGCGTATCGGTGAGCACGGTACAGACGCATGTCAAGAATCTCTATGGGAAGCTGTCCGTGCATTCGCGCGGTGAGGCGGTGTTCGAAGCGAATCGGCGCGGGTTGTTGCAGATGCATGCGCTGAAGGCGCGGTGCTGATGCGCCTTCACGGCTTGTCTGGTAGGGGTGAGCGGCCATTCCCGTCACGGTGGAGGAGGCCAGCGCACTGTTCTAGATTCGGCCTTGCGGCGTCTTCAGCGCGTCCCTGATCTCGCGCAGAAGCAGTACGTCTTCGGGGGGCGGCGCCGCTGGTGCCGCTTCTTCTTTGTCGCCGAGGCGTCCGAGGGTTCTTGCCTTGTTGATCAGTCGGACCATCTGAAAAATGATGAAGGCCAGGATCAGAAAGTTCAGGAGGATCGTGAGGAAATTGCCATAAGCGAGCACCGCGCCAGCCTTCTTTGCTTCAGCCAGGGGCAGATTCATTCCCTGATGGTTCAAGGGTAGGTAGTAATTGGAAAAGTCCAGTCCGCCGATCAGCTTGCCGACGACCGGCATGATGATGTCCTGGACCAGCGAATCGACGATCTTGCCGAAGGCTGCGCCGATGATGACCGCGACCGCCAGATCCACCACATTGCCCTTGATCGCGAATGACCTGAATTCCTGCAGCATGCCCATGCTTGTCCTCCTGGTTGACGTAGCTGTCGTTGGTAAGGGGCGTGCGATATCGCACCGCCGACAATGATGCGAGAGCATCTTGTATCGAGCAAGCGTTTACCGGCGATCTTGTTTGTGTATCGACCGAAAGCTCATGCAGTTTATTAAAAAGTGACTATCTCTTCGGATATAATCGCTGGCTGCTAGTGTCCTGAATTGCAAGTTCGTTCAATTAATAGAAGTGGCGAAATCGTGTCGAGGCAAGGGAAACGCGCGGCAAGGGTAATTCGCTCTGCGCGCATTTTCGACGCCGTCTCGGTGCGGTTCTCGCCACTTTTATTGAACGCACTTCGGCGACGGGGCACCGAAAGTTATATACATATTTCGCAACAACTTTGGGGTTGGTATGAGTGACGAGAAGCGGGTCGACGCGAGTCGACGTGTGCTGCTTGCTGCGACTTGCGCGGCAGGTGGAGTTGCTGGACTGGCTACTGCAGGAGCATTTGTATCAACTTTCCAGCCATCCGAGCGCGCCAAGGCAGCTGGCGCGCCAGTCGAGGTCGATATTGCCGGCATGGCGCCCGGCGAGATGAGGACCGTGGAATGGCGCGGAAAACCGGTATGGATTCTGAAGCGATCGCAAGAGATGGTGGCGGCTCTCCCCAAGCATGATGGCGAGCTTGCCGATCCGCTTTCGAAACGCAATCCCGACGAACTGACGCCACCCTACGCGCGCAACGAGCACCGCTCGATCAAGCCGGATGTCTTCGTCGCCGTCGGCATCTGCACCCACCTCGGTTGTTCTCCGAGCACCAAGCTCAGTCCCGGCGCCCAGCCCTCGCTGCCCGCGGACTGGCCCGGCGGCTTCCTCTGCCCGTGTCATGGATCGACCTTCGATCTCGCAGGTCGCGTATTCAAGAACAAGCCCGCGCCGGACAATCTCCAGGTGCCGCGCTACATGTTCGCCGGTGACACGAAGATCATCATCGGCAAGGACGAGAAAGGGGAGGCCTGAGCATGGCATTCGTCGAAAAGAAACTGCCCGCCGACGCACCGGCGTCCGCGAAGGCGCTGAACTGGGTTGATGCGCGTTTCCCGCTGTCCAAGCTCTGGAACGAACAGTGGGGCAAGTACTACGCGCCGAAGAACTTCAACATGTGGTACCTGTTCGGCTCGCTGGCTACGCTGGTGCTGGCGATACAGATCGTCACCGGCATCTTCCTCGTCATGCATTACAAGCCGGATGCGAACCTCGCCTTCGCGTCGGTCGAATACATCATGCGCGATGTGCCCTGGGGCTGGCTGGTGCGGTACATGCACTCGACCGGCGCTTCGGCCTTCTTCATCGTGGTCTATCTGCACATGACCCGCGCCCTGATGTACGGCTCCTACCGCAAGCCGCGCGAGCTGATCTGGCTGTTCGGCTGCGCGATCTTCCTGGCGCTGATGGGCGAAGCCTTCTTCGGCTACCTGCTGCCCTGGGGCCAGATGTCGTACTGGGGCGCGCAGGTGATCGTCAATCTGTTCTCGGCGATCCCGTTCATCGGTCCGGACCTGTCCCTGTGGATCCGCGGCGATTACGTGGTCTCGGACGCTACCCTGAACCGCTTCTTCTCCTTCCATGTGATCGCGATTCCGCTGGTGCTGATCGGCCTGGTCGCCGCGCATCTGATCGCGCTGCACGAAGTCGGATCGAACAATCCGGACGGCGTTGAAGTGAAGGATTATCTCGGTCCGGACGGCCATCCGCTTGATTCGATTCCTTCGCATCCGTATTACACGACGAAGGATCTGTTCGGCGTATCGGTCTTCCTGCTGCTGTTTTCCGCAGTAGTGTTCTTCGCGCCGGAAATGGGCGGTTACTTCCTGGAAGCCAACAACTTCATTCCGGCCGACTCGCTGAAGACGCCGCCGCATATCGCGCCAGTCTGGTACTTCACGCCTTACTACTCGATCCTGCGTGCGACCACCTCGGAATTCATGTACTGGCTCATCGCCGGCGTAGCTGCCTATGTCGCATTGCTGCTGGTGCGCTCGCGCCTGTCCGGTCGCAGCAAGCTCGCCGCGGTGGTGATCGGCCTTGCCGTCATCATCGGCATGCTGATCTTCGATGCGAAATTCTGGGGCGTGGTGCTGATGGGTGCTTCCGTGCTGATTCTGGCCGGTCTTCCCTGGCTGGATCATTCGCCGGCGCGTTCGCTGCGCTACCGTCCGACCTGGCATAAATACGTGTATGTGGTGTTCGCCATCATCTTCGTGGTGCTGGGTTATCTGGGCGTACAGCCGCCGACTGCGACGCGAACCTTGATTTCGCAGATATGCGCCTTCATTTACTTTGGCTTCTTTTTGCTGATGCCCTGGTGGAGCGCAGCCGGCAGCTTCAAGCCGGTCCCGACCCGAGTCACGTTTCATCCGCACTGAGCCGAAAGGGATCGCAGAATGAAAATACTGAAAAGGCTGATCGCGATTCTGGCATTGCTGCCCACGCTGGTTCTGGCATCCGAAGGCGGTTTTCCGTTGGACCATGCTCCGGCGCGCACTGATCTTGCTTCAATGCAGCGCGGCGCGAAGCTGTTCGTCAACTATTGCCTTAACTGCCATTCGGCAGCGGCAATGCGTTACAACCGGCTGCGCGATATCGGGCTGACGGAAGACCAGATCAGGAACAACCTGTTGTTCACCTCGGACAAGGTTGGCGACCTGATGAAATCGGCGATGACCCCGGCTGACGGCAAGCGCTGGTTCGGCGCCGCGCCGCCGGATCTGTCGGTGATCGTGCGCGCGAAGGATTCGGAGGCGGGTAGCGGTGCGGATTACATCTATACCTATCTGCGCACCTTCTATGCCGATTCGAGCCGGCCGACCGGATGGAACAATATGGTGTATCCGAATGTCGCAATGCCACATGTAATGTGGGAGCTGCAGGGCATACGCAATGCCAAGTTCGTCGAGGAAAAGGACGAGCATGAGGGCGGTGCGCCGGTCAAGAAGTTTGTCGGTTTCGAACAGGTGACGCCCGGCTCGATGTCCGAGAGGGATTATGATGAGGCAGTCGCCGATCTGGTGTCGTACATGAGCTGGATGAGCGAGCCGGTGCAATTCAAGAGGCGACAATTGGGTACTTGGGTTCTGATCTTTCTCGGATGCCTGATGTTCCTGATGTGGCGCTTGAATGCGAGCTTCTGGAAGGAAGTGAAATAAGGGTATGGCCCGCATGCATGAGCGCATGCTCTTGCCGCGGGCATGATGCAAGGGTGAGCCTTACGGGCCTCACCCTGTTTGTTTTTAAGGAACTGCAAAATGATGGTTCTCTATTCGGGCACGACCTGCCCGTTTTCTCAGCGTTGCCGACTCGTCCTGTTCGAAAAGGGCATGGATTTCGAGGTGCGCGATGTCGACCTGTTCAACAAGCCGGAAGACATTTCCACCATGAATCCGTATGGCCAGGTGCCTATCCTGGTCGAGCGGGACCTGGTGCTGTACGAATCAAACATCATCAATGAATACATTGATGAGCGCTTTCCGCATCCGCAGCTGATGCCGGCCGATCCGCTGATGCGGGCAAGGGCGCGCCTGATGCTCTTCAATTTCGAAAAGGAATTGTTCATCCACGTCCATACGCTGGAAAACGAGAAGACGCGCGCGACCGACAAGGCTCTGGAAAAGGCACGCTCGGAAATCCGTGACAGGCTTACGCAACTCGCGCCGCTGTTCATCAAGAACAAGTACATGCTGGGTGATGAGTTCTCGATGCTCGACGTCGCCGTCGCGCCGCTGCTGTGGCGCCTGGATCATTACGGCATTGAATTGTCGAAGACGGCTGCGCCGCTGATGAAGTATGCGGAACGCATCTTCTCTCGTCCTGCATATATCGAGGCGTTGACGCCATCGGAAAAAGTGATGCGTCGATAACAGACTTCGCGTCATTGTCGGTGTTGGCATCGGGCGGCCAGGCATCATGGCGGGCCGGCCCGCATAACAACGCCATATGATGTTCCAGCCGGACCATGAACCATGCAAGAAACCTCCACCAAACCCTATCTGCTTCGGGCGATTTACGAGTGGTGTACCGATAACGGCTACACCCCGTATCTTGCGGCGATGGTCGACAAGCATACCCAGGTGCCGCTGGAGTTCGTGAAGAACAATGAGATCGTTCTGAACATCAGCTTTTCCGCGACCAGCGGATTGAAGATGGGCAACGATTTCATCAGTTTCCATGCCCGTTTTGCCGGAGTCTCGCGCGAGATATTCGTCCCGGTCGACAATGTCGTCGCGATTTATGCGCGGGAAAACGGCCAGGGCATGGCATTCGAAGTCACCAGGAAACAGGATGCGGCGGATGCTCCGGCACCAGCCGAGGCGCCTTCGCTTTCCGCAGTGCCAGCGCCTTCTGGCGGTGAAGAGCAGACAAAGGGCGATGATGGTCCGGAAGACCATCCCGAGCCCCCGAAAAAAGGCGGCCGTCCAACGCTTACCCGAATCAAATAACGTATAATCGCGATCTTTCGCCGGCTTAGCTCATCAGGTAGAGCACATGATTTGTAATCATGGGGTGGCGGGTTCGAGTCCTGCAGCCGGCACCAAGATTGCCAATTCCGCACCCAGCCTCATGGCTGGGTTTTTATTTGGGCACGTCTTTCAGGTTTGCCTGGTGCATCAGCACTATCGGAGCCAGGCATGCACTAGGGTACAAGCCGATACGGTTCGATTATCGGTTCAACAGGTCGGAATGATGCATTGCACGATAGACATCCCGACAATTTCCGGTCATGATCACGCCTACAAAAATCTATCCCTTAAGGGAAGGCTGAGGAGACTAAGCAAAGCCTGCTACCGATTACGGTAGCGGGCTTTTCTTTTTCGCGGTGTCTTACCGAGCATAGCCTCTTAAGTTCAAAGGAGCGCAGGTATTCTGGCCGCCTTACCCGATCATGGCCGATCGTATCGGCTCGGCATGCCGAGCCGGTGAGCTTAGCCCCTGCCGGACCTCAGGGGATCGCGTTCGGCGCTTCATGTGGGAAGTCCAGTGCCTGCGCCACGCCGGCGGCATAGGCCGGATCGGCCCGGTAAAAATGATCCAGCTGCTTGCGCTTGATATCGTTCGGCACGCTGGCAATCGATGCCGCGATATTGCCGAACAGTCGCTGCCGTTGTCCATCGTCCATCAGGCGGAACAGCGCGCCGGCCTGACTGTAATAGTCGTCATCGACGCGGTGGTCATAGCGGTCTGCCGCGCCGCTCAGCGCCAGCGGCGGCTCGCTTGCATTCCTGTCCTGTTCGAAGCTGCCGAAACGGTTCGGCTCGTAATTCGGCATGCCGCCGAGATTGCCATCCACGCGCATGCCTCCGTCGCGATGGAAGCTGCCGTGATACGGGCAACGCGGCGCGTTAACCGGAATTTGGTGATGATTCACGCCCAGGCGATAGCGCTGCGCATCGCCATACGAGAACAATCGTCCCTGCAGCATGCGATCCGGCGAAAAGCCAATGCCGGGCACCACGTTGGCTGGGGTGAATGCCGATTGCTCGACTTCGGCAAAATAATTTTCCGGGTTGCGGTTCAACTCGAGTACGCCGACTTCGATCAGCGGATAGTCCGTATGCGGCCAGACCTTGGTGAGATCAAAAGGGTTGATGCGATACGCATTGGCGTCGCGCTCGGGCATGACTTGCACGCACATGCGCCAGCGCGGGTAATTGCCCTGTTCAACGTTGTCGAACAAATCCTGTTGCGACGATTCGCGGTCGTGGCCGATCACCTCGAGCGCCTCTTCGTTGCTCCAGTTCGCAATGCCTTGCAGCGACTTGAAGTGAAACTTGACCCAGAAGCGTTCGTTGTCGGCATTGATGAACGAGAAGGTATGCGAGCCATAGCCATGCATCTGCCGATAGTTCTGCGGAATGCCGCGATCGCTCATCAGGATCGTGATCTGGTGCAGCGATTCCGGGTGGCGCGACCAGAAGTCCCAGGCAGCGGTCGGATTGCGCAGATTCGTCTTCGGGTCGCGCTTCTGCGTATGGATGAAGTCGGGAAATTTCAGTGGATCGCGCACGAAGAACACTGGCGTGTTATTGCCGACGATGTCCCAGTTGCCTTCCTCGGTGTAAAACTTCACCGAGAAGCCGCGCACATCGCGCTCGGCATCAGCCGCGCCGCGTTCGCCAGCAACGGTGGAAAAACGCAGGAAGAGGTCGGTCGTCTTGCCGATCTGCGAGAACACCTTCGCCTTTGAATAGGCCGTGATGTCATTGGTGATGGTCAGCGTGCCGTAGGCGCCTGAACCCTTCGCATGGACTCGGCGCTCGGGAATGACTTCGCGGTCGAAATGGGCGAGCTTCTCGAGGAACCAGACATCCTGCAGCAGCAACGGACCGCGCGGGCCGGCGCTCAGGGAATTCTGGTTGTCGGCGATGGGAGCGCCGGCTGCGGTGCTTAATTTCTTCATGTTCACTCTCGGTGGTTGGTGTCGGACATGCCTTGCGGCCCGGACTGCATGCGCCTCCTGCAGCCTGTCCTCCCTGCAAAAAGCACCAGCGCATTATTCGGGAAGCACCGAGATAGATAAAGATAATTAATTTTATGAAACTGATAGCCTGTCGTGTCGGTGCAAGATCGCTATTCGCTTCCGCTCGGACTCCAGAAGGCTTGCCGAACATCGGGCGAGGCGAGCAGCCGGTCGATCAATCGGTCGAGCAAAGCCGCATCGACTGAAGTGCTGGGCAGCGTGGCCCGGATTTCCACTTCGTCGCTGCTGAAGGAGCGCATGACGAGATCGCTGATCGGATAATCGCTTTGCGCGAGCTCGGTATCCAGCATGGCAAGCACAGTTTTTCCTCGTTCCCGGCTCGTTACGACATGCACGACGCTGCTCATCTCCACCGCGGTAGCATCGAGTGGTTTGCGATTGATGGCATCGACAACCGGGCGCAGCAGGGTATTGGCGCACAGCACGAACAGCGCACCCAGTGCCGCTTCGAGTATCAGGTCGGCACCTGCGCAAGCGCCGATAGCGGCAGAGCACCACAGGGTTGCGGCCGTGTTGATGCCGCGCACATTCCCTTCCTCGCGCATGATCACGCCGGCACCGAGAAAACCGATTCCGGACACGACGTACGCCACTACATGCAGCGCACCATCCGCACCATGCAGACGGTTCGCCAAATCCACGAACATTGCCGCGCCAACTGATACGAGCACATTGGTGCGTAAGCCGGCGGTACGTTGCCGGTATTGCCGTTCGAGGCCGATCAATGCCCCAAGTAGAAAGGCGGAGAAGAGGCTGATGAAGCTGTCCCGCAGCGACAGCAAATCGATGTTGTGGATGGCTTGCATGTCACCCCTTGCGTTTGGGCGGTTTGATGCGCAACGCTGATTCAACCTTCGAATACCCGTTGCAACTGCGCAAGATCATAAGGCTTCTTCAGCATGATGGCTCGTTCGCCGCGCATATCTACCGTATCGCCGTAACCGCTGGCAAATACCACGCGGATATCCGGTCGCAAATCCCTGGCCTGCCTGGACAGCGCAATGCCATCCATGCCCGGCAGGTTGATATCGGTGAACAGCCAGTCGAACTCCTGATGACGGAGCATCTCCAGCGCTGTTTCAGCATCCTCGGCACAACTCGGATGTTGCCCGATCATCGTCAGCAATTGGACGGACATCTGGCGCAAATCCGGATCGTCCTCGACCACGAGTATGTGCTGTGCCGACCCTTGCCGCGCCACTTCAAAAGCCGTCGCGACGCGGTCGGCACGCCGATCCAGCAACTGCCTTACCCTGCGCGCCAACTGATCGCGACGATAAGGCTTGCTCAGCAATTCCACGTCGGCCTCAAGCTTGCCGTCGCGCACCATCGCATTGCGGGTATAGCCGGAAGTGAACAGGACAACGATGCCCGGATGTCTCTCGCGCGCGCGTTGCGCCAGCTCGGGGCCGCGCATACTGCCCGGCATGACGACATCGGTAAACAGCAGATCGACATGCGGCTCGTGCTCCAGGATCATGAGCGCTCTGTCGGCATCGGTGGCATGCAGGACCCGATAGCCAAGCATGGACAAGGTCGCCACCACGATGTCACGCACGCCGGCATCGTCTTCCACCGCGAGCACGGTTTCACTGCCGCCAGGCAGTGGCGCGGCGGTATCCGCGTCGGCGTCGTGTGTCGGCAGATCCTGCTGTGCTTCCAGCGAACGCGGCAGGTAGATCGACACCGTCGTGCCGCGCCCGACTGCGCTGTCGATATCGATGTGTCCGCCGCTTTGCCGCACGAAGCCATAGGCCATCGACAAGCCAAGTCCGGTGCCCTTGCCTTCGGGCTTGGTGGTAAAGAAGGGTTCGAATGCCTGTTCGATGATTTCCGGCGGCATGCCGGTGCCGGTGTCGGCCATCGTGAGCGTCACGTAGTCGCCCGGCGGCAGATCCGGATGCGTGGCCACATGCGCCGCGTTGAGCGTGGCATTGGCCAGCCGGATCGTCAGGCTGCCGCCTTCCTCCATCGCGTCGCGCGCATTGATGGCGAGATTGAGGATGACGTTTTCGAGCTGCCAGGGGTCGACCTGGGTATTCCACAGCGCGTCATCGACGACGGTCGTCAGACGGATGCCGCCGCCCAGCGCGCGCCGCAGCAGCGCATCGATGTTGACCAGCAAGCGGCCCAGGTGGATCACCATCGGCTGCAGCGGCTGTTTTCGCGCGAATGCCAGCAGCTGCGAAGACAGGCGCGAGCCGCGCTCGGTGGCAGCCAGCGCGCTGAGCAGCTGCGTGCGTTGGGTGTCATCAAGGCGGGCATCGCGCGCCAGCATGTCGAGGTTGCCGGTGATGATCTGCAGCACATTGTTGAAGTCGTGGGCGACACCGCCGGTGAGCTGGCCGACTGCTTCGAGCTTTTGCGCATGGAACAGGGCCTTGCGCGTGTCTTCGAGCGCCTGCCGTCTTTCGGCTTCCCGCCGTTCCGCTTCCTTGCGGCTGTCGATGTCGGTATGGGTGCCGATGATGCGCAGGGGCTTGCCGTCCTCATCGCGGCTGACCGCCATGCCGCGTGCCAGCAGCCATTTCCAGCTGTCGTCCTTGCAGCGCATCCGATATTCGGCGATGTAGGCGGGCGTGCGGCCTTCGAGATGGTCGGTGATGGCGGCAAGAGTCTGGTCGCGGTCATCGGGATGCAACATGCCCAGCACATCGCCGACCCGGTTGGACAGCTCGTTGTCGGCATAGCCGAGCATTTCTTTCCAGCGCCGGGAATAAAAGATTTCTCCGGTGCGGTAGTCCCAGTCCCACAGGCCGTCGCCGGCGCCTTCGAGCGCGAATTTCCAGCGGAATTCGCTGTCGCGCAATTCGCGCGTCATGTTCATTGCCAGCGCCATCGCGCGGCTGCGGCTGGAAGCCAGCGTCCAGACCAGTGCAGCCAGGAGCAGACTGGTAACGATGCCGGCGTCGCGGATGATGCCCGGCGTATCGCTGGCCATGCGCTCACGCAGCGAGGGCGTGGCACGGATGTCCAGCAGCCACGGATGGCCGGCGGTTTCGATATGGCGCTGCGCGCGCAGCATGCCATCGTCCCAGGGTGTCGACTGATCGCCGGCGCAGCCGTACAGGCAGGCTGCATTGCTAACCGATTGGCCATCGTAGATGCGAATGTCGAGGTCGGCTGAGCGTTCGCCGCCCAGGCCACGCATGAAGTCGTAGCTGCGAAATGCCGCATAAGTCCAGCCGATCAGCGCCGCACGACGCTCGGCGGCGCTGCCCGCCGGCATGTCCTTGCGGTAAATCGGTAGATACATCAGGAAACCCGGCTGCGTGCCATACCCGTTTTCCTGCACCAGCGTCACCTTGCCAGTCAAGGCGACGCTGCCCGAGTCGCGCGCACGTTCCATTGCCGCGCGGCGCACCGGATTGCTGTACATGTCATAACCAAACGCGCGCTGATTCATCGGAGAAAACGGCTCCAGCTCGCGCACCGCGGTATAGATCTCGCGCGGGCCGCTCGGATGTACCGCGTAATCGGGAAATCCTTGGGCCTGGATCGCCGCGACGTGCGCGGCCAGCCGGTCGGGCATCACCAGTTCGGAAATGCCCAGCCCCTGGATGCCGGGATAGTGCTGTTCCAGGCCCAGCGACTGCACATAGTCATGGAATATTGCGCGCTGGGGCGTTACCGATCCTTGCAGAAAGCCACGCATGCCGCGCAACACCTGTTGATAGGTATCCATGCGCTGCTGTATGCGTTCGGCGGTTTCCCGCACCCGGAAATCAAAGTCGGCGCGCACATTGCGCTCGACGACGTGCTGCGCATTGCGCGACAGCACCGCGGTGAGACCGAGCGTGATGATCAGCATCGCGATCGCCAGCAGGACCGGGCCATGTCTGCCCGTGAATGGCTTGCGGGAAAAACTCATGGATGCGCTGCACGAGGCCGGCAGGCCGCAGCAATTGTGCGAAAGCGATGATTGTAGGCGCTAGGCATCCGGCCGCTTTCCCGACGTCGCAGCTTCTTTGCGGATTTCGGGCACGCCGTTAAGACTTCATTCCCTGCCAGCGCGGCGCGAGCTCGTGCGCGATGCCGTACAGGTCGAGCACGCGGCCCAGCGTATGGTCCACCATTTCCTCGATGTTTTGCGGCCGGTGGTAGAAGGCGGGAAGCGGCGGAAACACGATGCCGCCCATCTCGGTAACCGCCGTCATGTTGCGCAGATGGGCCAGGTTGAACGGGGTTTCGCGCACCATCAGCACCAGGCGCCGGCGCTCCTTCAGCACCACATCGGCGGCGCGGGAAATCAGGTTGTCGGACAGGCCATGCGCAATCGCGGCCAGGGTTTTCATCGAGCAGGGCGCGATGATCATGCCGTCGGACTGGAACGAGCCGCTCGCAATCGACGCGCCGATGTCGCGGATGTTATGCGCCACGTCGGCCAGCGCCTCGGCCTCGCGCCGGTTCATGCCGAGTTCCTGGTGCAGATTCAGCACGCCGGCCTCGGACAGCAGCAGATGGGTTTGCACGTCGGCGCGCTCGCGCAGGGCCTGCAGCAGCCGCACGCCGTAGAGCGCGCCGGACGCGCCGGTGATGGCGACAATCAAACGCCGGGGAGGGGCCCCGGCGCTGGTTGCGGTGTCGTCGATCGCCGGCACCGGTTGCCTTACTTCTGCAGCAGCGACTTCAGTTCGCCGGACTCGTACATCTCGGTCATGATGTCCGAGCCGCCGATGAATTCACCGTTCACATACAGCTGCGGAACCGTCGGCCAGTTCGAATAGTCCTTGATGCCCTGGCGGACTTCCGGATCTTCCAGCACGTTGACGGTGACGATGTTGTCCACGCCGGAAGCCTTCAGGATCTGAATCGCGCGGCCGGAAAAGCCGCATTGCGGGAACTGTGCCGTGCCTTTCATGAACAGCACGACCGGATTGCCGGTCACGGTTTCTTTAATCCATTGCTTCACATCGCTCATGGCTGCCTCTCAAGGGGTAATAGGGGTATAGGGGAAAAGGGAAATAAGGGGGGACTGCGAACGTACCCGCCATTATAGGTAAAACCGCCGGACAGCGCCGGCGGTCCTTTCTGCTTCGGGCTTGGAGGGCCTGTTAGCGCTTGAGCTTGGCGAATGCCGCAGCCATGGCGCCGGCCGGCTGCGCTTCGACGCGTTTGCCATGCTGCGCCAAGCGTTTGGCGTCATTGCGGTCGGCGCGCTGCTCGGGCCGGCTGCCGGGCGTCGGCGCGCTGTCGGACAAGCGCATGGTCAGCGCGATGCGCTTGCGTTTCGCGTCCACCTCCAGCACCTTCACCTTCACCACCTGGCCGGCCTTGACCACGCTGTGCGGATCCTTCACGAAGCTGTTGGACAAGGCCGAGATGTGCACCAGGCCATCCTGATGCACGCCGATATCGACGAAAGCGCCGAATGCGGCCACGTTGGTCACCACGCCTTCGAGCACCATGTCCGGGCGCAGGTCGCTGATCTCTTCGACGCCTTCCTTGAAGCTTGCCGTGGTGAATTCCGGGCGCGGATCTCGGCCCGGCTTTTCCAATTCCTTCAGGATGTCGGTCACCGTCGGCACGCCAAAGCGCTCATCCGCGTATTTCGTCGGAGACAGCGCCCCGAGCAGGCGGCTGTCGCCGATGACGGTTTTCACATCCTTCTTCAGGTCAGCCAGGATCTTTTCCACCAGCGGATACGATTCCGGGTGCACCGCCGAGGCATCCAGCGGGTTCTCGCCAGCCATCACCCGCAGAAAGCCCGCCGCCTGCTCAAAGGTCTTTTCGCCCAGGCGCGGCACCGCGCGCAGCGCCGCGCGCGAGCTGAACATCCCCTTGGCTTCGCGATGGCTGACGATGCTCTGCGCCACGCTCGCATTCAGGCCCGACACCCGCGCCAGCAGCGGCGCGGAAGCGGTGTTCACATCCACGCCGACCGCGTTTACGCAATCCTCGACCACCGCATCCAGCGTGCGCGCGAGCTGGCTCTGGCTGACGTCATGCTGGTACTGGCCCACGCCGATCGACTTCGGATCGATCTTCACCAGCTCGGCCAGCGGATCCTGCAGGCGGCGCGCGATCGATACCGCGCCGCGCAGCGACACATCGAGTTCGGGCAATTCGCGCGACGCATATTCCGACGCCGAATACACCGACGCGCCCGCTTCGGACACGACGATCTTGGTCAGCTTCAGTTCCGGGTGGCGCCGGATCAGGTCCTGCGCCAGGCGATCGGTTTCGCGCGACGCAGTGCCATTGCCGATGGAGACCAGCGCCACATTGTGCTTGGCCGCCAGCAACGCCAGCTGGTGGAGCGAGCCTTCCCAGTCATTGCGCGGCTGGTGCGGATAGATGGTGGCGGTGTCGACCACCTTGCCGGTGGCGTCCACCACCGCGACCTTCACGCCGGTGCGCAGACCCGGGTCCAGGCCCATGGTGGCGCGCGATCCGGCGGGCGCGGCCAGCAGCAGCGATTTGAGGTTGGTGGCGAATACCCGGATCGCTTCCTGCTCGGCCTGCTCGCGCAGCGCTCCCATCAGCTCGGTTTCCAGATGCATGGCCAGCTTCACGCGCCAGGTCCAGCGCACGGTGTCGGCAAGCCACTTGTCGGCCGGCCGGCCCTTGCTGGCCACGCCGAAGCGGCCGGCGATGCGCGATTCGCAGGGGTTCAAGGGCGCGTCCCACTTCGGCTTTTCCTCTTCGCTGTCCAGGCGCATCGTCACGTTCAGCATTTCCTCGCGCCGGCCGCGGAACAGCGCCAGCGCGCGGTGCGACGGGATGGCGCCGATCGGCTCGGAATAATCGAAGTAGTCGGCGAATTTGGCGCCAGCATCTTCCTTGCCTTCGATGACCTTCGATTCCACCACCGCATGCTCCTGCAGATAGGCGCGCAGCGCGGACAACAGCTCGGCATCCTCGGCGAAGCGTTCCATCAGGATCTGGCGCGCACCGTCGAGCGCAGCTTTCGCGTCCGCCACGCCCGGATTCTCGCCGTTGTCCGTGCTGAATGCCGGTTTCAGGTATTTCTGCGCTTCGGCTTCCGGCGAAAGCAGCGGGTCGGCGAGCAGAGCTTCGGCCAGCGGCGCCAGGCCCGCTTCGACGGCGATCTGCGCCTTGGTGCGGCGCTTCTGGCGGTAGGGCAGGTACAGGTCTTCGAGGCGGGTCTTGTCTTCGGCCAGGCTGATTGCCTGCAGCAGTTCGGGCGTCATCTTGCCCTGTTCCTGGATCGAGGCGATTACCGCGGCGCGACGGTCTTCGAGTTCGCGCAGATAGCGCAGCCGTTCCTCGAGCAGGCGCAATTGCGTGTCGTCCAGCCCCCCGGTGGCTTCCTTGCGGTAGCGGGCGATGAAGGGAACGGTGGCGCCTTCATCCAGCAGGGCGATGGCGGCGGCGACCTGCGCCGGCCGGGCGGCCAGTTCATTGGCCAGGCGTTGTTCGATGGAAGGCAGCATGATGAAAGGAAGAAAAACGGGAGCGGTGGATGATACGCAATCTGGCTGCGGGAGGGTAGGTTGGGTTGCCAGGCTTGGCAAGCTGTCCGCGGGCAATGGGTCCTTGGGTTTGGCGTAGGGTGGGCATAGCCCACGCGTCTGTTCGACCACCGCGTGGGCTGCGCCCACCCTACGTCTTATGCGACCAGGCGCCCGCCCGACGCGCGCTCGATCCCGGCCAGGTCGCGCCAGCTCTGAACTTCGGCAAAGCCGCGTGCTGCGAGCAGCGAGCGCACCGCTTCGGCCTGGTCGTAGCCATGCTCCATCAGTAGCCAGCCGCCATCGGCCAGATGCGCCGACGCGCCCGAAACAATGGTTCGCAGTGCGCTCAGGCCATCGGCATGGTCGGTGAGCGCATCGACCGGCTCGAAGCGCAGATCGCCCTGCGCCAGGTGCGTATCGCCAGCGACGATGTAGGGCGGATTGGAAACGACCAGATCGAAGCGCATGGCCGGCAGCGCGGCATACCAGTCGCTCTGCAGGAATTCGACGCGCACGCCATGACGCTCGGCATTGCCGCGCGCCACCTCCAGCGCCGCAGCGCTGGCGTCGAGCGCGGTGAGATGGGCGTCCGGCCGCGCATGGGCGATGGCCACCGCAATCGCCCCGGAACCGGTGCCCAGGTCCAGCAGGCTGCCGCCTTCGGGCAGACGTTCGATTGCCAGCTCCACCAGCAGCTCGGTCTCCGGACGCGGAATCAGCACCGCCGGTGTCACCCGGAATTCCAGGCCATAAAACTCGCGGCTGCCGGTGAGATAGGCGATCGGCTCGCCAGCCTGCCGGCGCAAAAGCAATTGCGCCAGCAGCTCGCGCTGCGCCGCATCCGGCACCTGTTCCGAACGCGTGATCAATTGCACCCGGCTGAGGCCCAACGCATGACACAGCAGGATGCGGGTTTCCAGCGGCGGCAGCGTGCTTAGCCGCTCGATCTGCGCAATCGACAGTCCGGCCAGCGATGCGGCATCCATCATGCTTATTTGGCCCGGCGCAGCGTCGCGAAGGCCAGCAGCACGGCGAACAGCGCGAACCACAGGAAAGACCATTGCGGAATCGACAGGCCGAGGATCGGCGGATATTCGGTGGTGCACAGGCCGTCTGCCTGGAACAGGAAGGGCAACAGGCGCGCGGTCGGGATCGTGTTCAGCGGCGTTTCCAGCGGATCGATGCCGCAGGACGTGCCGGGATGTGCCAGGATCCACACATGGTGGCCGGCAATGCCGGCGCCGATCAGCGCGGTCAACAGGCCAAGTCCGGCGCCGATGCGCCGGCCGCCTTCCTGGCGTGCCGCGGCCACCAGGCAGACGATCGCCAGCACCAGGAATGCATAGCGCTGCAGTACGCACAGCGGACAGGGCGGCATGTCCTTCACATGCTGCAGATACAGCGCCTCGCCCAGCAGCAGCAGGGAAATGATGGCGACGGCGAGCAATACGGAGCGAGAGGCGCGCATGGTGGGATTCCGTTGAGATTGAAGGGAGAAGGTCAGGCGTCTTCGGCCAGCGCTGCCAGCTGTTCCGCCTGGTGTTCGGCCATCAGGGCGCTGGTCAGTTCGTCCAGGTCGCCATCCATGATGAAGTCAAGTTTGTAGAGCGTTAGATTGATGCGGTGATCGGTCATTCGACCTTGCGGGAAATTATAGGTGCGAATGCGCTCGCTCCGGTCGCCGGAGCCGATCAGGGATTTGCGCGTGGCCGCTTCCTCGGACTGCTGCTTGCGCAGCTGCACATCCTTCAGACGCGTTGCCAGCACCTTCATCGCCTGCGCCTTGTTCTTGTGCTGACTGCGGTCATCCTGGCATTCGACCACGATGCCGCTCGGCAGATGGGTGATGCGCACTGCCGAGTCGGTCTTGTTGATGTGCTGGCCGCCGGCGCCGGAGGCGCGGAAGGTGTCGATGCGCAGATCGGCCGGGTTGATGTCTACATCGCCGATTTCATCCGCTTCCGGCATCACCGCCACCGTGCAGGCCGACGTGTGTATCCGGCCCTGCGTCTCGGTCGCCGGCACCCGTTGCACCCGATGTCCGCCGGATTCGAATTTCAGGCGCGAATACGCGCCAAAGCCGACGATGCGCACAATGACTTCCCGATAGCCGCCCAGCTCCGACGCCGATTCCGACACCATTTCCACCTGCCAGCGCATGCGTTCGGCATAGCGGGTGTACATGCGCAGCAAATCGCCGGCGAACAGCGCCGATTCATCGCCGCCGGTACCGGCGCGGATCTCGAGAAAGATGTTGCGTTCGTCGTTCGGATCCTTGGGCAACAGCATGCGCTGCAAATCCTTCTCCAGGGCTTCCATGCGCGAGCGCGCGGCGGCGATTTCTTCCTGCGCGAATTCCTTCATGTCGGGATCGGACAGCATGTCCTGCGCGGCCGCAACATCGCTGCCGGCGCCCACATACTGGCGGTACAAGGCCACCAGCGGATCGAGCTCCGCATGCTCGCGGTTGAGCCGCCGGTAGTTGTCCATGTCGGCGGTGACATTTTCCTGCATCAGCAGGCTGCTGACTTCTTCCAGTCGGTTGGCGAGCTGGTCGAGCTTGGCAAGCATCGATGGCTTCATGGCGTCTCTGAGGCGAAAGGGGAGAATGCGGCCGGTAGCCGCGCGGAATGCGAAGCGGGGGCGGCGCTAGCGCCGGGTGCGGAACAGCTGCGGCAACAGGCTTGCCAGGCGCGCGCGCTCGTCGCCCTGTGCCTGGTGCAGCGCCTGCTGCGGACCGTGCAGGAATTTCGCGGTCAGGCCACGCGACAGCGCATCGAGCACGGTGTCGATATCTTCGCCGCGTGCCAGCAGCCGGCGCGCACGTTCCAGCTCGGCCAGGCGCATTTGTTCGGTGTTCTCATGCAGTTCCTGGATCACCGGCACCACGGCACGACTTTCCAGCCAATGCATGAACGATTGCACCCGGGTTTCGATGATCGCCTCGGCTGCGGTCACCGCGGCCTGGCGATTTTCCATGCCGGTTTGCACTGCGGCGCCGAGATCATCGACGGTGTACAGGAACACATCGTCGAGCCGGCCGATTTCGGCTTCGATATCGCGCGGCACTGCCAGATCGACCATGAACATCGGTCGGCGGCGGCGCGCCTTGATGGCGCGCTCCACCATGCCAAGTCCGATGATCGGTAGCGACGACGCGGTGGAAGACACGACGATATCGAAATTCGCCAACTGGTCTGGCAGGTCGGCCAAGCGGATCGCCTGGCCATGCAGGCGGTGCGCCAGCGCTTCGCCGCGTTCGAGCGTGCGGTTGGCAATCGTGACCGATTTCGGGTTCTGCGCGCAGAAATGCGTCGCGCACAGCTCGATCATTTCGCCGGCGCCAATGAACAGCAGGCGCTGGTCGGCGATGTTGTCGAAAATGCGTTGCGACAGACGCACCGCCGCGGCGGCCATCGACACGCTGTGCGCGCCGATCTCGGTAGCGGTACGCACTTCCTTGGCCACGGCAAAGGTGCGCTGGAACATCTGGTGCAGATAGGTGCCCAGTCCGCCGGCGGCTTCGGCCTGACGCACCGCATCCTTCATCTGGCCGAGAATCTGCGCCTCGCCGAGCACCATCGAGTCGAGGCCGGAAGCCACGCGGAAGGCATGACGCACTGCATTGTCCTGCGGCAGCGTGTACAGATAAGGACGCAGCTCGGAGTAGGGCATGCCGTGGTATTCGGCGAGGAAGTAGGCGATGGCGTCGATGCTGCTTTCGGCATCACCCGCCGGCTGGTAGGCGGAATACAGTTCGGTGCGGTTGCAGGTGGACAGGATTGCCGCTTCGCCGCCGCTCTTGGCGTTGCGTCCAAACCACGCACGCGCCGCCGCCACCGCGTGACCGATGGTATCTGCCGGAAACGCAACGCGTTCCCGCAGAGCGAGCGGAGCGGTGTGGTGATTGAGGCCGACGGCGAGAAGTTGCATTGCTGGGCGAAAGCGCGAAAAGAGCGCCATTATAGCCTGACGCTCTTCATCCCGCCTGTTACCGAACAGCGGGCTTTTTCAATGAAATCAAGCCTTATCAGCTCTGCATTTGCTCGAGACGGTAGCCGTAGCTGTAGACCGGAGCCAGGCGGAAACCATGTTCCGGCCGCAATTGCAATTTGCTGCGCACCCGCGATACATGGGTATCCATCGTGCGCGACGGCACCTGGATATCGCGCGCCCAGACCGCTTCGAGGATGTAAGCGCGCGACAGTGGCCGACCGAGGTTGCGGAAAAACAGCAGTGCCAGGTCGAATTCCTTTTGCGTGACTTCGATCGGCTTGCCCTGCATCGTCACGCGGCCGGTGCGTGCCTGGAATATATAGGGACCAAACTGGATCTGCTCGGCTTCGTTCTGCGCTGGATAAGCGCGCCGCAGCAATGCCTGCACCCGCGCCACCAGTTCGCCGCGACGTATCGGCTTGATCATGTAGTCGTCCGCGCCGGCGGCGAGGCCGGCGACGATATCGTCTTCACTCGATCGCCCGGTGATAAACAGCACCGGCAGCGTCGGCGACAGTTTTTCACGCACCGCCCGCAACACTTCCTCGCCGCTGGCATCCGGAACCTGCCAATGGATGATCAGCATGTCGAAGCTGTCACGTCGGAGATTGGCCAGCATGTCTCTGCTGGTGGAATAGGAGTGGCAGGAATGCCCCGCAGAAGAGAGCACCTGGCAGACCAGATCGGTCTGACTGCGATCATTATCGAGTACGGCAATTCTCATAACGGTAGCGGATGAGTGGAAGAGCGTTGAACGACAATCGGTTTGACTGCCGGTTATCTTGTCTTAATGTAAATCAAATTGCAAGGTAACAATATTTCACACTATCAATTTATTTTCAAGCTTGTTCGACACAATACTCCAAGGAAAAAACAATTTGTAACCATTCGTCAATCGAACATAAAGCGCAGGTTTAGTAACGACAACATTCCTTTGTATTCATGATTTTTGAAAAAAATCCGCACGGCAATCCGGTTAACACAGGAACAACGCGTGCACTCAAGACTTTCAGCACGGTTTTCCCATGCGTCGTATTCGAAACAAACAAAAAAATTAAATTCCTTTTGAAAACAAACTGAGTTAGTGCTGCTATGATTTTACAGTTCGACTATCGATCAATAATGTCGTCTTTAGAACTATAAAGCGTCGGCGGGTGGCGTGCTTGCAACCACCTCAGACATCCGAGCCATGCAGAACTGTCGATGCAGGTGATGCGTTATTGCCGCCTTCTCCGCCAGCCTGTAACCGGTAGTAGGAAGGAGCTCAGCAGTGGCAAATATTCCGAGCGAACGGGAACGTTTCAGCCAGCGTCTTCAGCAGACACTTCGCAATGCACATCATTCCCCGGATAGTCCCACCGAACTGGCACGGGAATTCAATATCCGTTTTAGCGGGCGGCCGATCACCGTGCATGCGGCAAGAAAGTGGCTGGTGGGCGAGGCCATTCCGACACAGGACAAAATGCGCACCCTGGCCGACTGGCTGATGGTGCCAATCGACTGGCTGCGCTTTGGTACCGAAGACGAGCGCGGCGATGCGCCGCCCACCTCGCTGCAGGCGAATTCAATCGACATCAAGCTCATCGCCGACATGCAGTTGCTGGA
Organism: Noviherbaspirillum pedocola; assembly: GCF_016632335.1. GTDB lineage: Bacteria > Pseudomonadota > Gammaproteobacteria > Burkholderiales > Burkholderiaceae_D > Noviherbaspirillum_A > Noviherbaspirillum_A pedocola. Next base: position 875,779 of record NZ_JAEPBG010000001.1, on the reverse strand, counting down.
TGAGCATCATCGGCAGATCGTGCGCGAGTTCGTGCGCATACTGATTCGTACCAGTCGTGCCCGGCACGATGATAGTGAGCAGGGCACAGCCGCCAGGCAAGCCTGAGTTCCCATGACTCGCCATTGCGGGATGCGATAATCGCGATCCCTTTCCCGCTACTGGAAGCTGATCGATGAATTCCGAACCGGGCGGCGCGTTGCCGGGCGCCGCCGCATCCCTGTTGCGCGGGCGCCGCGGCCGTCATCGCGGCTTGTCATTCAACGGACCCGGTGTGCGCTGACCCCGTCATGCCGGCGCACGAATCCCTTCCATTCCTGCGGGAAGCCCTGCTGTTCCTGGCGCTGGCCGGCATGCTGATGCCGCTGCTGCAGCGCCTGAAAATCAATCAGGTGCTCGGTTTTCTTGCCGCCGGCGTTGTAGTCGGTCCCTACGGCGCGGGATTGTGGATCGCCGAGCATCCATGGCTGGCGCGCGTGGCTTTCCTGCGTCCCGAGGGCGTAGCACCGCTGGCCGAATTGGGCGTGCTGTTCCTGATGTTCATGATCGGCCTGGAATTGTCCGCCGCCCGGCTGTGGGCGCTGCGGCGCTGGGTATTCGGTGCCGGCAGCGCACAGGTGCTCTTGTGCGCGACGGCCATTGGCCTGTGCGCTCGTGCCTTTGGCAATCCGGGCGCCGCGTCGCTGCTCCTCGGCCTGGTGCTGTCGCTTTCCTCGACCGCGGTGGTGATGCAACTGCTATCCGAGCGCCGGGCGCTGGGCTATCCGCTCGGCCAGGCGGCATTCTCTATCCTGATGCTGCAGGACCTTGCGGTGGTGCCGATCTTTATCCTCATCAGCGTGCTCTCCGGCGGCCAGAGCAACTGGCTGCCGCTTGCCGGCGCCGCGCTGGCGAAGTCGATAGGCGCCATCCTCGTGATCTACCTGGCCGGCCGTCCGGCGGTGCGCTTGCTGCTGCGCACCTTTCTGCGTCAGCGCCAGCCGGATGTCTTTGTGGCGCTGACGCTGCTCATCGCGCTCGGCATCGCCGCGCTCACCGCTCTAGCGGGCCTGTCGCTGGCGCTCGGCGCCTTCCTGGCTGGGCTGCTGCTGGCCGAGACCGAGTTCCGGCATGAAATGGAAACCGTGATCGCGCCGTTCCGCAGCCTGTTGATGGGCCTGTTTTTCCTGTCGGTCGGCATGCAGACCGACCTGCGCGCGCTGGCCGACACGCCGCTATGGCTGCCGCTGTCCGTGCCCGGACTGTTCGCGATCAAGGCGTTCTTTACCGGCACGATCCTGCGCATCGGCGGCTTTTCCTGGGGACGCGCACTCGAAGGCGGACTGTTGCTCGGGCAGGGCGGGGAATTCGCGTTCATCGTCGTGGGCCAGGCAGTGGCGGCGCATCTGATGAGTCCGGCGCTCGGGCAATTCATCATGCTGGTGGTGGCTTTCAGCATGTTCGCCACGCCGCTGGCCTGGCGCGCCGGTCGCGCCTTCGGCGACTGGTGGCAATTGCGCCATCCGGACACGGCGCTGCGCCGCGAAGAGCCGCTGCCGGAAGGGCATGTGGTGATCGTTGGCTTCGGCCGCGTCGGCCGCATGCTGGCGCAGATTCTCGACGGCCAGGGCACGCCCTATGTCGCCATCGACAACGATCCGCAGCTGGTGACCTCGCTGCGCGGCGGCGGCGGCCGGCTGCATTACGGCGACGCCGGCGCCCATGCACTCTTGAAAACGCTGCATGCGGAAAGCGCCGCCGCCATCGTGCTGACGATGGACGACTCGGCATCGGCGCTGCACACGACCCTGGCGATACGCCGTGACTTCGCCAGCGTGCCGATCTTTGCGCGCGCCCGTGATGAACGTCATGCCGGCGCGCTGCTGCGTGCCGGCGCAACTCAGGTGGTGCCGGAGACGCTCGAATCCGGTTTGCAGCTGTCCGGTTTCGTATTGCAGCGCCTGGGTTTTCCCGACAGTGCGGCCGCGCAGGTCATCGACGAGGAACGCGAGCGCCGCATCGCGCAGACCCGGCCGCGCAAAGCCTGATGAAGGCGGCGCAGGAAATTTCTGGAGGAATGCCGGGCGTACCAAGAGTTGTGTTGACGAAACGCCATACCTCACCGAGTATCCCGAGTTACCTTCACGCTTCCTCTTCCAGTCAAATCGAGCAGCGCTCAAAACTGCTGCCGGCAGAATCGAATCAATGAATACGTTCCCCATCCGGGTTGATCATGATTGAAATGCGCCTTCGTCCGCGCGTGCTCGTCATCGATGACCAGGAAATTTCAGCCGGACTGGCATGCGACATGCTGTCGGCCGAGCCCGATATCAGCATCGAGGCGCTGTACGAATCCTCCCTCTCCCTGGAAAAGGTGCGCGACTTCTCGCCCAGCGTAATCCTGGTCGATGTCTGCATGCCCGGCGTCGATGGTTTCGCCGTGATCGCGCGACTGCGAAAGTCTGCTGAAGGCGCGGCCATCCCCATCATCCTGCTGTCCTCCGAAGACGCGCCCGAACGCAAGGCGCAGGGCTTTGCCGCGGGCGCGAATGATTACCTGGTCAAATGGCCGGCGCGCGCCGAGCTGGTGGCCCGGGTGCGCTATCACTCGGATGCGCATTACGCACGCGTGGAGCGCGATGCCGCCTATGCCTCGCTGCAGAGCAGCCAGGCGCAGCTGCTGCAGCGCACGCGCCAGCTCGAACTGAGCCAGGCCGCGCTGCACCAGGCGCAAAAGCTCGAAGCGATCGGCCAGCTCACCGGCGGCGTGGCGCACGACTTCAACAATGTGCTGCAGATCATCAGCGGCAACCTGCACCTGCTGCGCGAAGGCGCGGTCGACAGCGCGGGCGCGCGGCGCATCGATGCGGCGATGTCCGCGGTCCAGCGCGGCGCCAGCCTGGCTTCGCAGCTGTTGGCCTTCGCGCGCCAGCAGCCGCTGCAGCCGTTGGTGGTCAAGCTCGACGGCATGATCCGCAACATGCATCAGATGGTGCATCGCACGCTGGGTGACGATATCGAAGTCTCGACGGTGGTCGACGACGATCTGTGGAACAGCCTGGTCGATCCGAGCCAGTTCGAAACCGTGATCCTGAATCTGGTCATCAATGCGCGCGACGCGATGGATGGCCATGGCCGGCTCACGCTGCAGGCGACCAATGTGGTCCTCGACAACGCTTATGTCGACGCGCATCCGGAGGTCAAGCCGGGCGAGTATGTGCGCATTGCCGTTTCCGATACCGGCTGCGGCATGACACCGGAGTTGATCGACCGCGTGTTCGAACCCTTTTTCACCACGAAGCGTCCCGGTCGCGGCACCGGGCTCGGCTTGTCGATGGCCTATGGTTTCGTACAGCAGAGCGGCGGCCACATCGATATCGAAAGTCGCGTCGATGCAGGCACCACGGTGACGGTCTATCTGCCGCGCTGCACCGGCGAAGTCGAGCCCATGCCGGACATGCACGCGGGCAGGGTGCTCGGCGGCGAGGAAAGCATCCTCGTGGTCGAAGACGACCATGCGCTGCGCGACACCGTGGTGGCCATGCTCACGGGCCTCGGTTATCGCGTGGCGCAGGCGCATGATGCGCTGTCGGCGCTGCGCCTTCTGGAAGGCGGCCGTCGCTACGACCTGCTGTTCTCCGACGTGGTCATGCCAGGGCCCATGCATGCGACCGAGCTGGCCGAGCGCGCAAAGGCGCTGCTGCCGGACATCGAAGTGCTCTATACCTCCGGCTATGCCGAACATGCGATCACCCATGGCGGCCGGCTCGATCCCGGCGTATCACTGCTGTCCAAGCCCTACCGCCATGAGCAGCTCGCACGCAAGCTGCGGCAGCTGCTGGACGCCCGCGCCGAACGTCTTGCCGAGCGCAGCGCCGACGGCAAGACGCCGCGTGTGCTGATGGTCGAAGACAATGCCGACCTGCTCGATCTGACCATGATGATGCTGGCCGAACTCGGCCATGAAGGCGTGGGCGTGGGCAGCGCCGAGGAAGCCCTGGCAATGCTGGAGCGCGAGCGCTTTGGCATGCTGATGACCGACATCACCTTGCCGAAGATGTCCGGCATCGAACTGGCGCGCCGGGTGCGGACCCGGCATCCGGCAATGCCGATCGTGGTGGCTTCCGGCTACGGCCGCAGCAATGAGCTCGATGGCCTGGATGTGGCTTATCTGAAAAAGCCCTTCCAGCTGGCTGAGCTGGAAGGCGTGGTGGCGGCGGGATTCAGAAACGTCAGCGCCTGATGGATTGTGCAGCGCGCAGCCTCACTCGACATGGCGCGCGTTCATGCGGATTGCGAGCGCAGCGCGAAATCGAGCGCGATGCCGGCGAACATCGCTGCGCCCAGCCAGTTGTTGTGGCGGAAGGCGGCGAAGCAGGGCATGCGCTCGCGGCCGCGAATCAGGAAGTAATGGTAGATCGCCATGCCGGCCGCGCAGAGCATGCCGATGAGGAAGATCGTGCCAAGACCTGCAGCCAGGCCAACCAGGGTGAACAGCGCCAGGCTCGCCGCATAGCACAGCATCACGGCCAGCACATCGTAGCGGCCGAAGGTAATTGCCGATGTGCGTATGCCTATCTTCAGATCGTCGTCCCGGTCCACCATCGCATATTCCGTGTCGTAAGCCAGTGCCCAGAAGATGTTCGCCGCCAGCATCACCCAGGCTTCCGGCGGCACCCGGTCCTGCACCGCGGCGTAGGCCATCGGTATGCCAAAGCCGAAGGCGATGCCCAGATATGCCTGCGGCAAGGCAAAGAAGCGCTTGAAATACGGATAGGTCGCGGCGATGATGACAGCCGCTACCGACAGCTCCTTCGTCAAGGCATTCAGCGGCAGGATCAGCAGAAAGGCGATGAGCGAGAGCCCGGCTGCGATCGCCAGCGCTTCCCAGGCGCGGATGCGGCCGCTGGTCAGCGGACGTTCCGCGGTGCGCTTGACGTGGCGATCGAAGTCGCGGTCGGCATAGTCGTTGACGGCGCAGCCGGCCGAGCGCATCAGCAGCGTGCCGATCACGAAGATCGCAACCAGACTGGGCGCGGGATGGCCTTGCGCGGCAAGCCACAGTGCCGAGAGCGTCGGCCACAGCAGCAGCAGGCTGCCGATCGGCTTGTCCATGCGGACCAGGCGCAGGTAGAGATGGAATCGATTCATCGGAAGCAAGTGAAGTGAGAAACAAGGGTAGCGGGCGCAGACCCGGATTATAGATGGCACGAATGACAGTGGACCGACGGGTTGAATCGTCACCACGGCGTCATGCGCAGTCATTAACATGCAGCATCTTTTCGGAGGAGACTCGACATGCAACACAAGATCAGCAAACTGCGCGGCGCAATGGCCGCCATCACCCTGCTCGGCGCCAGCGGCCTGGCACAGGCCGCCACCGAAGTCACCTGGTGGCACTCGATGACCGGCGCGCTCGGCGACCGCGTCGTCGCGCTGGCCGATGAATTCAATCGCGGCCAGAGCGATTACAAGATCGTCCCGGTATTCAAGGGCAATTACGATGAATCGATGGCCGCAGCCATCGCGGCCTACCGCGCCGGCAATGCGCCGGACATCCTGCAGGTGTTCGAAGTCGGCACCGCGACGATGATGTACTCCAAGGGCGCGATCGTGCCGGTGTCCGAGGTGATGAAGCGCGGCGGCGAGAAGTTCGACACCTCAGCCTACATTCCCGCAGTGGCCGGCTACTACACCTCGCCCAAGGGCGAGATGCTGTCCTTGCCGTTCAACAGCTCGACCACCGTCTTCTTCTACAACCGCGACATGTTCGCCAAGTCCGGCCTCGATCCGAACAAGCCGCCAAAGACATGGGAAGAAGTCGTGGCCGCCGCGGCCAAGATCAAGGCCAGCGGCAATGCCTGCGCCTTCACCACCGGCTGGCAATCGTGGACGCAGCTGGAAAGCTTCTCGACCTGGCACAACGTGGAATTCGCGTCCAAGAACAATGGCTTCGGCGGCCTGGATGCGCGCCTGAAGTTCAACAGCCCGCTGCATGTGCGCCACATCGGCAACCTGGCGAACTGGGCCAAGCAGGGCTACTTCACCTATGCCGGCCGCAAGACCGAGGCCGAGTCGAAGTTCTATTCCGGCGAATGCGGCATGCTCACCTCGTCGTCCGCTGCCTACGGCAACATCGCCAAGAATGCCAAGTTCAAGTTTGGCGTCTCGCAGCTGCCGTATTACAGCGATGTCCAGGGCGCGCCGCAGAACACCGTGCTCGGCGGCGCTTCGCTGTGGGTCATGAATGGCAAGAAGGCCGACGAGTACAAGGGTGTGGCGAAATTCTTCCAGTTCCTGTCGCGCCCGGAAGTGCAGGCGAAATGGCATCAGGAGACCGGCTACCTGCCGATCACCAAGGCCGCCTATGAAGCGACCAAGGCTTCCGGCTTCTATGAAAAGAACCCGGGCACCGACGTCGCGGTGCAGCAGATGATCGTCAAGACCACCGACAAGTCGCGCGGCATCCGCCTGGGCAATTTCGTGCAGATCCGCACCATCATCGACGAGGAACTGGAAAACGTCTGGACTGGCAAGAAGACCGCGCAGCAGGGCCTGGACGACGCGGTCAAGCGCGGCGATGAGCAACTGGTGAAGTTCCAGCGCGCCAACGGCGGGCAGTAAGAAGAAAGGCGCGGACGTGGTCCGCGCCTCGCATTGCAGCATTGCCGGCGGTCCGGCTTGTCCGTGCCGCCGGCTTTAGCTTTTCAGTCTTCCTCGGGCTGCGCATCCGGCAGCATCTGCGCGCCGTGCAGATTGCAGGCCAGCACCGCCTGGCGCACCGCCTCGATCGCTTGCGGCCGGGTGAAGCTCTTGCGCCAGGCAATGACCACGCGCCGTGACGGCACCGGTTCCTCGAACGGGATGTAGCGCAGCATGCCGCCCTGTTCCTGCATGTCCGGCACTGACGCCGTGGGCAGCACCGTGATGCCGATGCCTGATGCCACCATGTGGCGGATGGTTTCCAGCGATGAGCCTTCGAAGCTACGCGCGATGCCGTCGCCGGAGGTCGAGAAGCGCGACATCTCCGGGCAGACTTCCAGCACCTGGTCGCGGAAGCAATGGCCGTTGCCAAGCAGCAGCATGGTCTCGGCCTTCAACGCATTCGAATTGATGGCCGCATGCTGCGCCCAGGGATGCTGACGCGGCACCGCGACCACGAAAGGCTCGTCATACAGCGGCTGCACCAGCAGGCCCGGATGCGGAAAGGGCAGGGCCATGATCGCCGCATCCAGGTCGCCCTGGCGCAGCATCTCGATCAGCTTGGTGGTGAAGTTTTCCTGCAGGATCAGCGGCATCTTCGGTACCCGCTCGATCATGGTCTTCACGAGTTGTGGCAACAGGTAGGGCGCGATGGTGTAGATCACGCCCAGGCGCAGCTGGCCGACCAGCGGGTCCTTGTTCTGCTTGGCGATTTCGCGGATGGCCGCGGTCTGCTCCAGCACGCGCTCGGCCTGGGCCACGATCTGCGCGCCCAGCGGCGTGGTGGAAATCTCGGAACCGCCGCGCTCAAAGATGATCACGCCGAGTTCATCTTCGAGCTTCTTGATAGCCACGGAGAGCGTCGGCTGCGCGACGAAACAGGCTTCGGCCGCATGGCCGAAGTGCTTTTCGCGGGCGACCGCGACGATGTATTTCAATTCAGTGAGCGTCATGGGGCGCCATCATGACACAGCTTGCGCATGGAGGCGTTCGCACTTTACGGCAGTTCGTAGGTTGGGCTGACAAGCCCAACGTGAAGCTCGATCAACCGCCGGCGCTATTGTTGGGCTTCCTGCGTCAGCCCAACCTTCGCACTGCCGCTCCAAAGCGGGACGCGCTCACACCTTCAGATATTCCTCGCGTGAACCCAGCCAGCGCGCCAGATGCGCTTCCACCGTAGCCAAGTCCTCGCGCAGCAGCCGCTGCGCCGCTTCGCGCGCGCCTTCGACCAGCACGCTGTCATGCTCCAGATCGGCAAAGCGCAGCAGCGCCTGGCCCGACTGGCGCGCGCCGAGGAATTCACCCGGGCCACGGATTTCCAGATCGCGCCGGGCGATTTCGAAACCATCGGTGGTTTCGCGCATCGTCACCAGACGCTGGCGCGCCACCGGTCCCAGCGGCGACTGGTACAGCAGCACGCACACGCTGGCCGCGCTGCCGCGACCGACACGTCCACGCAACTGGTGCAGCTGCGACAGCCCGAAGCGCTCGGCATGCTCGATCACCATCAGCGAGGCATTCGGCACATCGACGCCCACCTCGATCACCGTGGTGGCCACCAGCACATGGATTTCCGCGCGCAGAAAGGCATCCATCACCTCGGCCTTCTCCGCCGGCTTCATGCGCCCGTGCACCAGGCCCACGCGCAGATCGGGCAGGGCCGCGGCCAGCGTGGCATGGGTATCGGTCGCGGTCTGCAATTGCAGCGCTTCGGATTCCTCGATCAGCGGGCAAACCCAGTACACCTGCCGGCCCTCGAGCGCGGCCGCATGCACCCGCGCGATGACCTCTTCGCGCCGGTTCTGGTCGATGACGCGGGTGACGATGGGCGTGCGGCCCGGCGGCAGTTCGTCGATCACCGAGACTTCCAGGTCGGCGTAATACGTCATCGCCAGCGTGCGCGGTATCGGCGTGGCCGACATCATCAGTTGATGCGGCACGATGCGCGACGCCTCTTCCTCGCCTTCCGCCCCCTTGTTGCGCAAGGCCAGCCGCTGGCCGACGCCGAAGCGATGCTGTTCGTCAATGATCACCAGGCCAAGCCGCGCGAACGCTACGGCTTCCTGGATCAATGCATGGGTGCCGACGACGAGCTGCGCCACACCGGCTTCCACCAGCGCCAGCGACTCGGTCTTTTCCTTCTTTTTCTGGCTGCCGGTGAGCCAGGCTACCTTGACGCCCAGCGGCTCCATCCACGCGGCGATCTTGCGGAAGTGCTGCTCGGCCAGGATCTCGGTCGGCGCCATTAAGGCGGCCTGACAGCCGCTGTCGATGGCCTGGGCCGCGGCCAGCGCCGCGACCACGGTCTTGCCGCTGCCCACATCGCCCTGCAGCAGCCGCTGCATCGGATGCGGCGCGACGAGGTCGTTGCGGATCTCGGCCAGCACCTTCTGCTGCGCCCGTGTCAGCGAAAACGGCAGCGTTGCCAGCAGATCCTTCGACAGCGCGCCCACGACCGTGAGCGGCACCGCACCCTTGCTGCGTCGCGCCTCCTGGGCACGCTTCAACGAGAGCTGCTGCGCCAGCAACTCATCGAACTTCATGCGCATCCAGGCCGGATGGCTGCGGTCTTCCAGCGCCATCTCGTCGACGTCCGGCGGCGGATGATGCAGCAGCCGCACCGCGTCGGCGAAAGGCATCAGGCCCAGCGCGTCGCGCAGCGCAAGGGGCAGGGTATCCGCAAGGTTAGCGCGCGCAAGCGCGGTTTCGATCGCGCGCCGCAACGCCGTCTGCGACACGCCTTCGCCGCTCGGATACACCGGCGTCAATACGTCCGGCAGCGGCGCGCCTTCGTTGATGACCTTGTAGGCCGGATGCACCATCTCCGCGCCGAAGAAGCCATGACGCACTTCGCCGCGGGCGCGCACCCGGTTGCCCACGGCCAGCTGCTTGGCCTGGCTGCCGTAGAAATTCAGGAAGCGCATCGTGACCTGGCCGGTGTCGTCCGCGATCGTCACCACCAGCTGGCGCCGCGGCCGGTACTGCACTTCGCAATCGGTGACCACGCCTTCGACCTGGGCCGCGCCGCCGCTCATGAAACCGGCGTCATGCATGTCCACGACGATGGTCTCGTCCTCGTAGCGCATCGGCAAATGCAGCACGAAATCCATGTCGGATCTGAGGCCCAGGCGGGCCAGCTTGTCTTCCAGCTTGCCGGAGCGGGCCGCTCGGGAAGTCTTGGCGGAGGGTTCGGTCTTTTGCTTGGTTTCGGGCATGTACGGGAAGAACTCGGGCGGCTCGGCGTAAAATAGCGGACTTTTGTGCCTGCGGCGCCGGCTTTGCCAGGCTGCTTGTTAAGGCTTCAACTCAGGGCTGTAACCATAGCAGTTCCAGACCCGCTCCGATACCCGTCCCATCGCATGTACTCACTGTCCGACTTCGACTTCGCGCTGCCCGAGGAATTGATCGCGCAATTCCCGCTGCAAGAGCGCAGCGCCTCGCGCCTCTTGCACGTCGCCCCCGATGGCCTGCACGACCGCGTCTTCACCGACATCGTCGACCTGCTCTCGCCCGGCGATGTGCTGGTGTTCAACGATACCCGCGTGCTGAAGGCGCGCTTCTTCGGCGTCAAGGAAACCGGCGGCAAGATTGAAGCCCTGGTCGAACGGGTGCTGGATGCGCGCACCGTGCATGCGCAGGTGCGGGCCTCGAAGTCGCCGCCACCGGGCACGAAGATCCGCCTGGCCGATGCCTTCGACGTCACCGTCGGCGAGCGCGCCGGTGAATTCTTCACGCTGCATTTTCCCGGCGATGTGTTCGAGCTGATCGATGCGCATGGCCGCCTGCCTCTGCCGCCATACATTGAGCATGCGGCCGATGCGCAGGATGAAACCCGTTACCAGACCGTATATGCGAAACAGCCCGGCGCGGTCGCCGCGCCCACCGCCGGCCTGCATTTCGATGAAGCGCTGCTGGCGCGCCTGCGCGAGAAGGGCGTGCTTCTTGCCTTCATCACGCTGCATGTCGGCGCCGGCACCTTCCAGCCGGTGCGCACCGAGAACCTGGCCGAGCACCAAATGCACAGCGAGTGGTACACGATCCCGCCGGAGACGGTGGCCACGGTGCGCGAAGCGCGCGCTGCCGGACGCGATGTGATTGCCGTGGGCACCACCAGCCTGCGCGCGCTCGAATCGGCGTCGCAGTCGGGTCAGCTCGAAGCCGGCAGCGCTGACACCCAGCTTTTCATTACCCCGGGTTACCGCTTCCACACGGTGACCCGGTTGATCACCAATTTCCATCTGCCCAAATCCACGCTGCTGATGCTGGTGTCGGCCCTTGCCGGCTATGACACGATGCGCGCGGCCTACCGTCATGCGATTCAAGCGCGCTACCGCTTCTTCAGCTATGGCGACGCCATGCTTCTGACCTGTACCTCCCATGCTTAAATTCACCCTCAAGAAAACCGACGGCCGCGCGCGCCGCGGCACCGTCGAACTCAATCACGGCAGCGTCGAGACGCCGATCTTCATGCCGGTCGGCACCTATGGCACGGTCAAGGCGATGTCGCCGCTGGAGCTAAAGGAAATCGATGCCCAGATCATCCTCGGCAACACCTTCCACCTGTGGCTGCGCCCCGGCACCGAGATCCTCGACCGCTTCGGCGGCCTGCATCGCTTCATGGGCTGGGACAAGCCGATCCTGACCGACTCCGGCGGCTTCCAGGTGTTTTCGCTGGGCGCGATGCGCAAGATTACTGAGGAGGGCGTGAAGTTCGCCTCGCCGATCAATGGCGACAAGCTGTTCCTGTCGCCGGAGATCTCAATGCAGATCCAGCGTTCGCTGAACTCCGACATCGTGATGCAGTTCGACGAATGCACGCCGTACGAAATCAATGGTCGTCCCGCTACCAGCGAGGAAGCGGCGAAATCGATGCGCATGTCGCTGCGCTGGGCCAAGCGCTCGCGCGATGAATTTCATCGGCTCGAGAATCCGAATGCGCTGTTCGGCATCGTCCAGGGCGGCATGTTCGAGGATTTGCGCGACGAATCGCTGGCAGGCCTGAACGACATCGGCTTCGACGGCATTGCCATCGGCGGCCTGTCGGTGGGCGAGCCCAAGGAAGACATGATGCGAGTGCTGCGCCATGTCGGGCCGCGGCTGCCGGCGGACAAACCGCATTACCTGATGGGCGTGGGCACGCCGGAAGACCTGGTCGAAGGCGTGGATGCCGGCGTGGATATGTTCGACTGCGTAATGCCGACCCGCAATGCGCGCAACGGCTGGCTGTTTACCCGCTTCGGCGACGTGAAGATCAAGAACGCCCGCCACAAGGATGAAGACCGGCCGCTCGACGAGAGCTGCGACTGCTACACCTGCCGCAACTTCTCCCGCGCCTACCTGCACCACCTGCACCGCGCCGGCGAAATCCTCGGCGCGCGGCTCAATACCATCCACAACCTGCATTACTACCTGCAGCTGATGCGCGAGGCGAGGGATGCCATCGACGCCGGCCAATTCCAGGCTTTCCGCCTGCGCTTTCATGCGGATCGGGCGCGCGGCGCATAGAAGCGGGCGAAGGCCGGACATGTGGCACGAGCGCAGCTTGTCCAAACACAAGCTGGCGCACTATCCGGGGGCGGCCTGGGAACAAGCTTTTGCGCATTCTTCCTAAGAGGTCCCGCGCTTGCTGAAGGCGGCAGCGCACACCTACCGCAAAGGAGAGAGCATGAGTCAACCCGCAGACCAACGCTTCAATCGCACTGGCAGCATCCCGACGCCGCCATCGCCCATTCCACCTTTTCCGCAGCCACAGTCCGGGGAAGCGGCGCATCCTGGCCATCGGCATGCGCCAAGTGTGCATGCACAGGATGGCGAGCTGTCGATACTGGAGAAGTTCGCCCCGGTACAGGACGGCAAAGAAAGCCCGGAGCATGATGTTCAGGTCGAATACGGAATTTCCTGGCTGAGCGGCCCGGCCGCCTCTTCAGCGCAAGCCGATGCGCAAGACACGGTTCCTGGACACAGCCGCAAGCGTACGGCTGGCAGCGCATTTCATTTTTTGCCGTTGCAGCCGTCGCCGAAGCGCGTGCGCCTGAGTCCTGCAACGGCGCCGGAAGCCGCGCGTTTGCCCCGGGGGGGCAGGGCGGATTCACGGCGGGGTGAACAAGCGATCACATCCAACCTGGTCCATGCTTTCGCGCTGTCCGATTCCCGGTCCTCCCCGGCAGGCGGTGTTGATGCGGACTTGCCACCAGTGGATTCGAGCAATGACGAAAGGTCGGCCGATGACGATGAAGCAATGCGCTCGCGTTTGGCCAACCTGCTTCGACATGGTTTCGTCATTACCGATGAAAGCGATGCAAACAGCTACGTGCTGACGCTGTTCAATCCGGATCGCACCAGGGCCAGAGCCATTGTTCAAATACCCACAGACCTGCTTGCGAAAATGCGCGACCCGGCCGAATTGACTGAACTGATCTTCGCTCAGTCCATCGAGCGTTCGCGGCTGGATGTGGCTGAAGTCATTGCCAGCCAAGGTTGGCGACCCAGCGCTGCGCAAGCGCGCGATGCAGAGCTGGTTGAGCGAGCGGCGCTTGAAGATCGGTTTCATTTGCTGCGCGGTCTCATGGAGGCGGGCGCGGACATCGCCAGACTGGATGGCCACGGCAATTCTCTGTTGCACCTGGCAGTACAGGGAGATTTTTCCGAAGTGGTGCAATTGCTTGCCGTGCCCGCGGTCATCAATCTCGTGAATCAGTCCCGCGACACGGCGCTGCATCTGGCGATCAAGAGGGAGAGGGGCCTGGACAGGTGCGTGGCCCTGCTCAAAAAGGGCGCCGATACGGAAATTCCGGACGCGAATGGCGATACGCCGTTGCTCTGCGCCATCCGGCTCGGCAAGACCCAGGAAATGACGGCGTTGCTAAGCGCTGGCACGAATCCGGATGCCGCTGATCGTGCTGGAAGCACATCATTGCACCTCGCATGCGCGGCAGCCAATGAGACAGCCGTGCAGTTGCTGCTTGCCAAAGGCTGCAATACCAACGCTGTCGATGCCTTTGGTCGCACCGCGCTGGACATCGTTGAACGGATGCTCGATGCCCAGGAGGGCCTGGCCCAGGAAGCCATAGACCAGGATGCCTTCGGCCAGGACACCTACGACCTGTTGCGCTATCACACCCTGACGCAGGAGGAAGAGCACGCGCTTGCTGCCGAGCTCGACCGGAACACGCACTGATCGCTCTTCGTTTCGCGGTGCGGGATGCGCGATGATCCGGTGCTAAAATGCCGGGTCTTTCGACGTTCCACCACCACCATACCCATAACGGAGAGCAGTTGATGTTCATTTCCAATGCCTACGCCCAGGCGGCTGGCGGCGCCGCCGGCATCGAGGGCAGCCTGACCAGTTTCCTTCCCATCATCCTGATGTTCGTGGTGCTGTACTTCCTGATGATTCGTCCGCAGATGCGGCGTCAAAAGGAACAGAAATCGATGATGGACGCGCTGGCCAAGGGAGATGAAGTCGTCACCTCCGGCGGCCTGCTCGGCCGTGTGACCAAGGTGGCCGATGCCTATCTCACCCTGGACATCGGCAACGGCACCGAAGTCGTGGTGCAGAAAGTCGCCGTCACTACCCTGCTGCCCAAGGGCACCATCAAGTCGCTGTAAGCGCGCCACGCCGGGGTCCCGCCCCGGCGGCCAACCCCGCCGCCGCTTTCCATCCTTCCCAGCCATGAACCGCTATCCCCTCTGGAAAAACATCCTCATCGCGATCGCGCTGCTGTTCGGCGTGATCTACACCCTGCCCAATTTCTTCGGCGAGTCGCCGGCGCTGCAGATCAGCAGCGCCAAGGCCACGGTGAAGATCGATTCGAGCCTGACCGGTCAGGTCGAGGCAGCGTTGAAGAAGGCGGCCCTGCCTTACCAGGCCATCAGTTACGACAGCGCCGGCGATCAGGGCTCGGTGCGGGTGCGCTTTGCCGACACCGATACCCAGTTCAAGGCCAAGGGCCTGCTGGAGAAGGAACTCAACACCGACCCGGCCGACCCGACCTATGTCGCGGCCTTCAACCTGCTGCCCAATACCCCGGCGCTGCTGCAGAGCCTGCATGCCTTCCCGATGTATCTCGGCCTGGACTTGCGCGGCGGCGTGCATTTCCTGATGCAGGTCGATACCAAGGCGGTGATCAACAAGCGGCTGCAGGGCATGCAGTCGAGCGTGCGCAGCATCCTGATCGACAAGAAAGTGCGCTATGCCGGCATCTCGCGCAGCGGCGACAGCGTCGAGGTGCGGCTCAATGACGAAGCGTCTCGCAACGCCGCGCGCGACATCCTGTCGGCGCAATTGTCGGATGCGGTATTGAAGGACGGCGGCACGGCGACCGAGCCGTCGCTGATCGTCAGCCTGAATCCGCAGGCGCTGAAGGGCACGCTCGAAGACGCGGTACAGCAGAACATTTCCACGCTGAGTAAGCGCGTCAATGAGCTGGGCGTGGCCGAGCCGGTGATCCAGCGCCAGGGTGCGGACCGCATCGTGGTGCAATTGCCGGGCGTGCAGGACGTGACCCGGGCCAAGGACATCATCGGCCGCACCGCGACGCTGGAAGTGCGCTTCGTGGATGAGTCGGTGCAGCGCGGGACCGAAGACAGCGCGACGATCCCGTTCGGCTCCGAGCTGTTCAAGGTCGGACGCGGCGCCCCGGTCGTGCTGTACAAGGATCCGATCATCACCGGTGACTACATCTCCAATGCCACCGCCAGCTTCGACCAGAACCACCAGCCGGCGGTCAGCATCGATCTGAACGGCGACGGCGGCCGGCGCATGCGCGAAGCCACGCGCGACAAGATCGGCAAGCTGATGGCCATCGTGCTGTTCGAGAAGGGCCGCGGCGAGGTGCTGACGGTGGCCACGATACGCGATGAGCTCGGCGCGCGCTTCCAGATCACCGGCATGGGTTCGCCACAGGCCGCTACCGACCTGGCGCTGCTCTTGCGCGCCGGCTCGCTGGCCGCGCCGATGGAGATCATCGAGGAACGCACCATCGGCCCGCAGCTCGGCGCCGACAACATCGCCAAGGGCTTCCATTCGACGATCTACGGCTTTGCCGCGATCGCGATCTTCATGATCATTTACTACCTGATGTTCGGCGCCTTCTCGGTGTTCGCGCTGGCGGTGAACCTGCTGCTGCTGATCGCGGCGCTGTCGCTGTTGCAGGCCACGCTGACCTTGCCCGGCATCGCGGCAATCGCCTTCACGCTCGGCATGGCGATTGACGCCAACGTGCTGATCAACGAGCGCATCCGCGAGGAGCTGCGCAACGGCAGCACGCCGCATGCGGCCATCGCGGTCGGCTTCGACCGCGCCTGGGCGACGATTCTGGACTCGAACGTCACCACGCTGATCGCCGGCGTGGCGCTGCTGATCTTCGGCTCCGGCCCGATCCGCGGCTTCGCGGTGGTGCACTGCCTGGGCATCGCGACCTCGATCTTCTCTTCGGTGTTCGTATCGCGCGGCGTAGCCAACCTCTGGTATGGCCGGCGCAAGAAGCTTTCGCGCATCTCGATCGGCCAGGTCTGGAAGCCGAACACCTGAACCACGCATAGGGAAACACAGTCATGGAATTTTTCCGCATCAAGAGGGACATTCCCTTCATGCGCCACGCGTTGGTGTTCAACGCGATCTCGGCAATCACCTTCATCGCCGCGGTGTTCTTCCTGTTTCACAAGGGATTGCATCTGTCGATCGAATTCACCGGCGGCACCGTGATGGAAATGCATTATTCGCATCCGGCCGATGTCGAGGCGATACGCAAGTCGGTCGAGGGCATGGGATTTGCCGACAGCCAGGTGCAGAGCTTCGGCACCGCGCAGGATGTGCTGGTGCGCCTGCCGACGCAAAAGGGCATGAACTCGACCCAGGTCAGCCAGAAGGTGATGGATGGCCTGAAGGCCCAGGATAATGGCGCCGAATTGCGTCGCGTCGAGTTCGTCGGCCCGCAGGTGGGTGACGAACTCACGCATGATGGCCTGATGGCGCTGGGCATGGTGGTCATCGGCATCATGATCTACCTTGCCTTCCGCTTCGAATGGAAGTTCGCGGTGGCTGCCATCATTGCCAACCTGCATGACGTGGTCATCATCCTTGGCTTCTTCGCCTTCTTCCAGTGGGAGTTCTCGCTGACGGTGCTGGCCGCAGTGCTGGCGGTGCTCGGCTATTCGGTCAATGAATCGGTGGTGGTGTTCGACCGGGTGCGCGAAACTTTCCGCGACCGCCGCTATGGCAAGCTCTCTACCGCCGACGTGATGAACCATGCGATCACCAGCACCATCTCGCGCACCGTGATCACCCACGGCTCCACTGAAGTGATGGTGCTGTCGATGCTGATCTTCGGCGGCCCGACGCTGCATTACTTCGCCGTCGCGCTGACCATCGGCATTCTGTTCGGCATCTATTCGTCGGTGTTCGTTGCTGCCGCGGTGGCGATGTGGCTGGGCGTCAAGCGCGAGGATCTGTTGAAGCCGGCCAAGGAAAAGGACACCACCGGCGGCGCGGTGGTGTGAAGGTTCGGGAGCGCCGCGCGCTCCCGGCTTGTTTTCCGACCGGCGCTGCAATGGCTGTCGGTCTGGCGCCAAGGTGCCTTACGCCGGGTCGACCCGGCGTTTGTTTATTGTCAACGCGTTCGCGTGAATCTTTTACGTTTCTTTGCCACATACCCTCCTGTTTTGCGGCCAATGTCGGTCGCTTGCGCAACAATCTTTCAGGAGGGATTTCATGGCTACATCCATTGGCGCCGCCTCGGCTGCAGGCTCGCATGTCAATTCTGCCCAAGGGGGTGGATCGCCGCCGACTTCAGCTGTGCCGCAGGAAAAACCAAGCCTGGGATACAAGCCGTCCTTTATCTTTAATACGGCCCATGGGGTGGGAGAGGTTGCCAACGCATCCATTCCATTGCCGCTTCCTTTAGTAAATTCCTCACAGATGCCAATGCCGAAGGGCAGTGAGCCGGGTGTCAGCTCGAAGAAACCTGCGCCGGGGTTTTTTGAAGAGATCAGCAGCAGTTCGGAGGATGAAGCCCCCATTAAGTCGAACAGTGGGGCGAAAAATTCAGGCAAGCAAGCTGACCTTGAAAAAAAGCGGCGCACGCCTAGCATCATTGCGGAGGCTAATCCGGGGCTAGCAGGTCTGGGAGACGCCGAGTTCGCTGCTTCGGAAGACAATAGTTCCAGTGAGGAGCATGAAAAGGCGGAAAAGACTGTGCCAGATCCCATCAGTGGCGCAACCAAAAAGGAAGCATTACCAGAAGAGATTGAGGCCGCTATAGACTCCGTCCTTGCTGACCAAAACATTTCAAATGAGCGAAACTCATCTGTGCCGTCTTCCTCCACGAATGGCGATTCGCACAGCGGTGGGCCTGCGAAGAAGACCAATGCGAAAAAGCTTGCCAGTTCGAGCGCGACACCGAAAAAAGACGAGTCAGCCTCGCGCTCCAGCCAGGACGAACCACCGCAACCCGTATCGCCTTCGACGCCCCAATCACTCAAGCCCGATAGCAGCAAGCGGACCAAACCCGCCTCGGCAACCATAACCCCAGCTGTGCTGCCTGCGACACCGGCACCATCCTCCAGCACAACACCTCCATCATCCGCCCGGTCTCCGAAGCTGGATAAGTTCACTTCGATTCGTCCCAAGAAGGCCGAAGCCAAGACCGAAGTTGAGATCGACGGCAAACAACCCCCTGAGCCGGAAAAGCGGACAAAGCTGAAGAAATCTCCCCGTTCGGAAAGACCGGAGAGGGCAAAACGCCGCTCGCAACGCATGGCCGCACTCACGCTGCAGCCGCGCTATGTCCCCGATACGGGTGATCGCGATGTCCCTACCAGCTCGCAAGCCAGCCTCGAGCAGTGCCGGGGCTTGCTGCAGTTGCTGGAGGCGGGCTGCGATAAGGAACTTCGCTGGCAGCTACTCGGCGCGCTGGTCGAGATGGCATTCGCGTTGCCAAAGAAGAGCCGGGCGGAGGTGCTGGAGCGTTCCTGGCGCTGTGCACGCGCGCTGCCGGATGCGCAATTGCGGCAATGGGCCCACCAGGTATTGAGCAGGTACTACAAAGCCAAAGGCGCTGACGATGATGATTCAAGCGAAGAGTCTTCCGCGGCATCATGCCATCAGGCGATGGAAGAATTCACCGCGCTGTGCAGAGATGTGAAGGGCGCCACAACTAGAAAGGCATGGAACGAGTTGGCGGCAAAAATCGCCGGCAGCAGGCTTGACGTTCAGGCCCAACTGGAAGCTACGGCAGTGGCAATCGATAGTTTTAAAAGCATGAAGGACAAGGCCGCAATCCGCGATGCCATGTCCGCATTGAAGAAAAAACTGGGCGCAAAACTGCTGGTTCTGGCGTTTTTTCAGTCGTCGGCATGTCCTGGCGCCAAGAGCTTGCGCGGGGAGATTCAACATACTGCTTCCGCGGTGCTGCGGGGCATCCTGGCCGGTGAACCTAGGGCCATCGAGGATTTTAAAAGTTTGTTGAGCCTGGACATCATCGCCGACGGTATCGAAGAGGCACTGCACGGCTGCATGCGGGAATTGGCTACAGATCTCATGGCACGGCAGCCGGGCAACGCCAGCCCGGCGCCCGCCAATACCGGAGATGTCAGGAGCGCCACTGCGACGAGCAACGCGCCAACGGACGCCACGACCGCAACGCCCCAACCCGTTTCGGCCCCGGAGACGATTCTTGACATCGTGCGGGAGTTGTTGCTGCTGGAAGGGCAGAGCGGTGTGCCCGGCGCGACCTGGCTGCCCGACCGTAGCATCTGTCTCCTGCTAAGCGTGCTCGAACTCGAGCATGATGCGGCCTTGCGTGCCATCGACGATGTTGCCTACGACAACGCGACGTCCTTTATCCACGGCGTATGCGCCAGCACGCTCACGCCGCTGTCCTGCAAGATACTGCTCGAGGATATGGTGCCGGACCAGGACAATAAACCCACGCTGCCGCTGCTGCAGCACTTGATGGTCAGCGGGAACATCCATGTTGCGCGTGAATATCTGGGCAAGCTCGACGCATCGGATATGCGGAAGAGCGATTTGAACCGTTTGCTCAGGCGAATCGATGGTAGCGGCCCAAGCGCAATGGAGTTAGCCATCATCCTGGGGCGCGATGACAATATCAGGGAGTTTATCGACATCGTTGCGGGACTGGGCAAGCTAGGCGCGGATGAAAAGCTCGCGCTGCTCGAAGCGAAACGTAACGACGGCACGCCAGGCTTGCTGTGCGCAATACAAAGCGATAGCACAAAGATGGAAGCGAGCGTTTACGCCTATATGACAGGTTTGCTGCAGTTTGACGAAAAGCATATTCGCGATGTGATTGGCATGCTGTCCGCGCCGAATAAGGACGGCAATTCTCCATTTCGGCTTGCCTTGATGAAGGATGATGCCAGCCTGGTATACAGCATGGTGCGCGCCATCTGCGAGGACAAAACGCTCGCCCCCGATGAGAAGGCGGCTCTGCTTTCCGGGCAAACGTCGGTGGCCGATGCCAATGTGGACTATAGGGAAAAAGGATTGACTGCCTATTATTTGGCTGTAAAGGCGATCTATCTGAAAAAATTCCCGAACGACGGTATTCCCAAGAGCAAGGCCGCGGATAACGGCAAAATCACTTACTTCACATCCACCCCAGTTTCATTCGAAAAGCCTTTCGATAGGGTTGATGCGGACGCCAAACTGCAATGGGACAAGGCGCGTGATGAGTCCCTGTTCGCGATGATGTCTCGATTCACCGAGAGTGAGCGCAAGGAGTGCAAGCAATTGGGGCGCCGCCTGGTGCGCCAGGAACGGGAAAAAGCGACCTCCGCCTTTCATGCGGCGCTTCGAAATGGAAAGGCACAGTCGGTTACCGGGTATATCAGGGCGATGATCGAATACGCTGTAACTGGCAGCCATATCAGGCCGATCAGCTTTATCCTCGCCGAGGACGCCAGTGGAAATCCTGCGTTGTTCAACGCAATGGAAAACGATGAATTCCGCGCGGTCGGGGCGTATGTCGAGGCCGTGCTGTCTTCGGACTTGCAAATCGAAGACAAATATGCCTTGCTGAAGCCTTACGGAGAAGATGGTTATACCCCATTGCAAATCGCGATGGCTTCAGGAAGTCGCCGCGCAATGAGTGCCTACGTTGCTTCCGTTCTGGACTCGTCGTTGAGCGACGACCAAAAACAGCAATTGTTGCTTTCCATAGGGAAGAATGGAAAGTCGGCCAGGCAAATGCTCGACGATCTTCTGCAAAGAAAGCCGAACATGGATAGGGCATCCCTGCAGCAGTTCGACGCGATGATCACCGAGTCGAATCTTGGCGGGCTAATCAAGAGGTTCCTCATCCATGACTACGGGAACAAGGGCGGCGTCAAGAAAACCTGAAGCCTCGTCATGGGCCTCCTTCCCGGCAGGCCCATGGCTGCCGGGAAGGCGGCGCAAGCGCCTCAGATCTCCTTCGCCAGCCTCGCTGCGATGCCGGTATAGCTCGCCGGCGTCATCGCCAGCAGCCTGTCCTTCGCTTCCTGCGGCATGGCCAGCGTCGCCACGAAGGCTTGCAGCGCCTCCTTCGAAATGCCCTTGCCGCGGGTCAGCTCCTTCAGCTGCTCATACGGATTCTCGATGCCATAGCGACGCATCACCGTCTGCACCGGTTCAGCCAGCACTTCCCAGGTTGCGTCCAGGTCCTCGGCCATGCGCGCCGGATTGGCTTCGAGCTTGTTCAGGCCGCGCAGGCAACTGTCGTAGGCCAGCAATGCATAGCCGAAGCCCACGCCGATATTGCGCAGCACGGTGGAGTCGGTGAGGTCGCGCTGCCAGCGTGAGACCGGCAGCTTTTCCGCCAGGTGCTTGAGCACGGCGTTGGCCATGCCGAGGTTGCCCTCGGAATTCTCGAAGTCGATCGGGTTGACCTTGTGCGGCATCGTCGACGAGCCGATCTCGCCGGCGCGGGTGCGCTGCTTGAAGTAGCCGAGCGAAATATAGCCCCAGATGTCGCGGTCCAGGTCGAGCACGATGGTGTTGGCGCGGGCGACCGCGTCGAACAGCTCGGCCATGTAGTCGTGCGGCTCGATCTGGATGGTGTAGGGATTGAAAACCAGGCCGAGGCGCTCTTCGATGACGCCCTTCGAAAACGCCGGCCAGTCGACTTCCGGATACGCCGACAGATGCGCGTTGTAATTGCCGACCGCGCCATTCATCTTGCCGAGTATCTCGACGGCGGCGATGCGTTGCGCCGCGCGCCGCAGTCGCGCCACCACGTTGGCGATTTCCTTGCCCAGCGTGGTCGGGCTGGCCGGCTGGCCGTGGGTGCGCGACATCATCGGCACGTCCGTATGCGCATGCGCGAGTTCGGCCAGCTTGTCGATCACGGCTTGCAGCGCCGGCAGCATCACCTCGTCGCGCGCGGCCTTGAGCATCATGCCGTGCGAGGTGTTGTTGATGTCTTCCGAGGTGCAGGCGAAATGGATGAATTCGGACGCAGCCACCAGCTCCGGCATGTCCTTGACCTTGTCCTTGAGCCAGTATTCGACCGCCTTTACGTCATGGTTGGTGACGGCTTCGATTTCCTTGATGCGCGCCGCGTCGGCTTCGCTGAACTCGGCGGCGATGCGTTCGAGCAGCGCGCGCGCCTCAGTCGAGAACGGCCGGATTTCGGGCAGGCCCGCTTCCGACAGCGCCTGCAGCCAGGCCAGCTCGACCTTCACGCGGTGATGCATGAAGCCGGCTTCGGAAAGAATCGGGCGCAGTTTGTCGGTCTTGGCGGCATAGCGGCCGTCGAGCGGGGAAAGGGCGGTCAGTGCGGAGAGACTGGACATGGCGGTGGAAAGTGGATGAAAGCGGAATCGGTGGGAAGCCGGCCCGGCGCGGCCGCGAAGCTTGGTGGAACCCGGTACATGCACCGGCCTGGTACGGGCCCATGCAACGAGCGCGTCGCCGGCAAGGGCGCCATTCTAACATTGGCGTTCCCCTCGGCGCGGCAGGCCCGTACGAAGATGGTCGGATTGTCAATGCTATAATCGGCCGCATCCTTTCCAAACATCATCTATGAAACTCATCGGCTCACTCTCCAGTCCCTATGTGCGCAAGGTGCGCGTTGTCATGGCGGAAAAAAAGCTGGATTACGCGCTGGTGCTGGACAATGTCTGGGGCCCGGATAGCGTTGTGCCGCAATCGAATCCGCTGGGCAAGGTGCCTTGCCTGATCATGGAAGACGGCGCAGCGATGTTCGATTCGCGCGTCATTGTTGAATATCTCGATACGCTGACCCCGGTCGGCAAGCTGATTCCCACACAGAGCCGCGAGCGCGCGCAGGTCAAATGCTGGGAAGCGTTGGCCGACGGCGCGGTTGATGCCGCAATACTGGTACGGCTGGAACGCACGCTGCGGCCGCAGGAGCAGCAAAGCCCGGCCTGGATCGAGCGCCAGATGGGCAAGGTACACGCCGGCCTGAAGGCGATGGCGAGCGGTCTGGGCGACAAGCCCTACTGCATGGGGAATCACTTCACGCTGGCCGATGTGGCCCTGGGCTGCGCGCTCGGATGGCTGGCGTTCCGCTTTCCCGAGATCGGCTGGCGCGATGAATATCCGAACCTGGCCAAAGTTTTCGACCGCATCTCGGAGCGCCCCTCGTTCCGGGATACGATGCCGCAGTGAGCATCGTCTTCGCGAGCAAGGAAAAAACGGCGCTTTCCGCGCCGTTTTTCATTCCTCTCCCATCTGCGATTGCAGGTAATTCTGGATGCCGATTCTGCCGATGAGTTCCAGCTGGGTTTCCAGCCAGTCGATATGCTCCTCGGTGTCTTCGAGGATGGCGACCAGGATCTCGCGCGACACATAGTCGCCAGCCGCTTCAGAAGCCGCGATGCCTTCCGTTACAGTCTGGTGCGCGGCGCGCTCGAGCTGCAGGTCACAGTCCAGCATTTCCTCGGCGTTCTCGCCAATCAGCAGCTTGTTCAGGGCCTGCAGATTGGGCAGGCCTCCCAGCATCAGGATGCGGTTGATCAGATTGTCGGCATGCTTCATCTCGCCGATGGATTCTTCGTATTCCTTCTTGCCCAGCCGCTCGAAACCCCAGTGTCGATACATGCGCGCATGCAGGAAATACTGGTTGATCGCAGTGAGTTCGTTGGTGAGCTGCGCATTGAGCAGCCGAATGATGTTCGGATCGCCCTTCATGGATTCCTCGCTGTTGTTGTGAGAGAAGCGCCGCGCTTCCCTGTGTGCGGCGCCAAGGCGATGATAACCCAACAATTTCAGGCGCCGCTTACCAAATGTCGCTGGCATCGATCCGGCGCAATATTGTTAAGTCTATTGGTCTTCAACTGTTAAATTCGACAGGTTTTCAGCAAAGCGACCCTTCCTATACTGGCGCGCGGCGGTCGCATTCCACGACCGCGATTCCAGCCACCCAGCGTCACCGGCAAGCAGATCCGGCCGGCGCCATTCATACAAGGGGAGTGTTTGCCATGCAAAAAACCAGGACGCCGCAGCGCGGTCAGGGCATGACCGAATACATCATCATCGTGGCCCTGATCGCCGTCGCGGCGATCGCGGTGTACCAGTTCTTCGGGCAGACCATACGCAGCCAGATGTCCGCGATCGCCAATGAAGTCGGCGGCAATTCCGGCGCATCGGCGATGAGCGCCGCTGCCAGCGCGGCAGCGAAGACCGATGCCGAACAGGCCGCCAAGGGCCTGGCGAAGTACGCCGACGGCGCCGACAAGGCCAAGTAGGGCGCGCCATGGCATCGCAGCGCATCGCCTGCCGCAATCGACCGGCACTGGCTGTGCACTTCGCGCGGCGCCAGCGCGGCCAGGCGCTGGTCTATGGCATCGGCCTGCTTCTGGCCGGCCTGGCGGGGCTGTATCTGCTGTTCAATCTCGGCCAGGTGACGGCCGAGAAGACCCGGCTCATCAATGCCGCCGACGCGGCGGCGCATGCCGGTGCGCTGATGCAGGCGCGCGCGCTGAATTACGACGCCTATTCGAATCGCGCTCTGGTAGCCAACGAGGTGTTGATCGCGCAGATGGTGAGCCTGTCGTCGTGGGCGCAATATGCGCAGCAGCACGCGTCGATGCTGCCTTACCAGTTCCCCGAATGCCTGGATCCCCAAGGATATGGCTTCGCGATCGGCGCGGCTTTCAAATATGGACCGGAGTACGCGGCTAAGTGTTATCTGATGGCGCAGTACACCGGCGACGCCGTCGAGGCCGTCGCCGAACAGATACCCGACATCGCTGAAACGCTGGTGGATATCGTCGAAGCCAGCAAGGCCGCCATCCTCGGCGCGCGTCGCCTGGTGCACGGCAGCGGCGATGCGGCCGGCGCATCGCTGTTTTCCTCCCTGCGCGACCAGGTGATACAGCAGGTTGCCGACGCCAATTACCGTGGCGACGGGCCGGTCAAGGCGAGCGTGAAGCCGGGCAGCGACGGCTGGGCCGGATTTCTGCGTCTCTACCAGGGCAACGAGCGCGGCCGCTTCGCCGATGTCGCGCAAGAAGCAGCCTGGAGCGACGAATTCGTCAAGCAGCGCAATGCGGATGGCGCCGCTCCATCGCCGCCGCCCTGGGAATGGACGTGTGTCGCGGCGAACCGCAGGAACTCGGTCAAGCGCCGCGGCGGCACGGAGCTGGTCAACTACGATGAATGGAAGGCCGAGGACACCGAATCCTACTGGGAAGTGCGCAATACCGGACGCTGGTTTCCGCGTTGCGGCAGCGCCGAGCAGCCGATCGCCTGGGGCGGACAGGCGGCGTATGCGAGCGCCGAAGATGGCGACGACGGCACTGCCAGTTTCGGCGGCTCGGCGGCCACCAATCCGAGCGCGCATGCCTATGTGTCGAGCCAGGCGTGGGCGCGTTACAGCGGCTTGCCGGGCTATCTCGACCTGGCTCCGGAATGGCTTCGCATCGACTCTCCGGAGCCGCGGCTCGGCCTGACGGTCACGCTGTCGCGCGAGCGCGGCGACCTTGCCATCCCCGAGGGGCGCTCGGTGATCCGCCAGGCGGAAGATACGCCGGGACGCGTCAGCGTGACTGCCTACCATGGCGACTTTGCCTCCGGCCGAATGGCGGCAAGCGCGGCGGCCGAGGTATTTTTCGCCAGGCCACCAGACAGCGCGGACAATGCCTGGGGCGAGCGCTTCGGCAAGCCGCGCGAGCTGGCCAGCCTGTTCAATCCGTATTGGCAGGTGCGATTGATCGACGCGCGCGACAGCGGCGGAGGGAAGCCATGAGCCGCCCCGCGCCCTTGTGTATCGACGCTGTTCGGGGACAGGCGTTGACGGAGTTTCTCGTGATTTCGCTGGTGCTGCTGCCACTGTTCCTGCTGCTGCCGCTGATCGGAAAGATTCAGGACATCGCACACCAGGCGCAGTTGGCGAGCCGCTATGCCGCATTCGATGGGCTGCTGCGCAACGACAGTCACAACCAATTCAAGCAGCCCGAGCAGCTCGAGCGCGAACTGGCGCAGCGCTTCTTCAGCGCCGGCGTAGCGATATCAACCGAAGACAGATCGCAGTCTTTCACATCGCGACCCCAGTGGAGCGATCCGTGGGCGCATCCACTCGTCGGCGCGGCAACGGCGGTGCGGCTGTCCTTCGGACCGTCGCATGGCAAGACACACCGTGACGCTTTCACCGCGGCAAGCGACGCCGAGCGCTTCATGCTGGCATCAAAGGCCGGGCTGCACACGGATGGCATCTACAACGTCAATGTCTCGGCGGATGTCGCGAACCTGCCCGCCGGCCTGAAGCTGATCGAACCGTTCGACCGCCTGAACCTGCGCATTGAACGGCATGCCAGCGTGCTGCTGGATGCCTGGACGGCGAATGGACCGGCGCAGGTTGAGAGGCGTTTCGGCCCGCTGGCCGGGGTGAACAAGCCGCTGCAGGCGATCGAAGGAATATTTGGCACCGCCATGAAACTGGTCGACCTGCACGATGTGGCAGCGCCTTCCTTCGGCGCGCTCGAGCGCTGGCGCGATGCGGTGCCGAGCGACCGGGTGGTGCCGCGGGAGGCGGCGCAATGAAGAGAGCTATTCCGTCGCTGACCTGCCTGCCGGCCTTGTTGCTGGTCCTGTGGCTTGCATTACCGCGGGAAGCGCAATCGCAGGCTGCGACGGCGCAAACCGGCTGGCGCCTGCCGTCCGAGGCGCAACGCATCGACATCGGGCGCGAGCTGAAGGCTGGCGACATGAGCCTGCGCCTTTGCGGCTTCGTATCCGCGTTGCCACCACAGCGCCTCGCCGAGCGCTTCGCGCAGTCCCTGGGCGAGCCGCTGGCAAGAACGGCCTTGCCGCACGGCCGGGGCATCGTGCTCGGACGTCCGCAACGGGATGGCTACCTGACGGTGCAAATCACCGAGGCTGGTTCCGGCGCGCGCGGCATCGTCGCGCTGGCCAGCATGGCGCATGAGAGGCCGGACGGTGGCGCAGCGGCGGATGTTCGACGCTGGCTGGAGCGGCTGCCGGCCGGTACGCGCGTGCTGTCCGATAAGGGCAGCCGTGACGGCGGCCGATCATGGCGCCAGCGCGTGCTGTCGAACACGGCCACAGCCGAGGTGAATCGAAACGCGCTGGAGGCGGCCATGCGCGAAGACGGCCTGCTCATGCGGCATGCGAGCAAGACGCGGGAGGAAGAAGCGCTGTTGTTCGCTGCGCCGGGCCGGGAAGCGGTGGCAGCCATCCTGCGCCGTGCCGATGGTTCCAGCACGGTCGTGCTCGATACCATCGACAACATCGACAACATCGGCAGCACCAATCCAGGCAGCTGGACCCATGCAGGCGATGCGGCCGGTACGTCACGCGCCATCGGGCATGAAGGGAGCAGGCGATGAAACAGGCTCGCAGCCGTGGCCAATCCTCAATGGAATACACGGTGATCTGCGCCGCGATCGCGGCAGCACTCGGCCTGGGCATGGCCGACCGTGACAGCGTTCTCTGGCAACTGGTGCAGGCCTTTCGTGCCGGCTACCAGAAGATTACTCATGCGATCTCCGTTCCCGACTGATCCCGACTGATGCGATGAAACTTAGGCTCCCATCCTTTCCGCGCGTTCGCAAAGCCTGGCTGTTGCCTGCGGCGGCGCTCGGCATCGGCCTGTTCGCCACCGTGGCCGCGAATCGCTTTCTCTCCGGCCGACTTGCCGATATCGAGGCCAAGGCGCGCCGTGCCACGGTCGATGTGGTGGTGGCGCGGCGCGACATCGGCCGTGGCGAAGCGTTGAAGGCAGACAGCCTGGCGCTGCGCGCGGTGCCGAAGGACTATGCGCCTTCGGGCGCGGTGCGGCCGGAAGACTACCGGCAGCTCGAAGGTCGCGTATTGCAGGTCGATGTGAAGGATGGCGAGATGATCCTCTGGGGGCTTCTGCAGTCGCAGCGGCCGCCGAGCTTTTCCGCCAGAGTGGCGGCCGGCCGCCGGGCAATGACGCTGTCGGTGGATGAAATCAACTCGATTTCCGGCATGCTCGAGCCGGGCGACAGCATCGACATGCTCGCCAGCATCGAGCGCAAGGGCAAAAGGCTGGCCTTGCCACTGGTGCAGGACGTGCGCGTGATGGCGACCGGCCAGCGCGCCGCGGAGGATCCCGCCACCGGAGAGCGCCGCCAGTTTTCTACCGTCACCGTCGACGTCACGCCGCAGCAGGCCGCCAGCCTGATCCTGGCGCGGGAAACCGGCAGGATCACTGCGCTGCTGCGCAACCCGGCCGATCGCGATCATGCCCGCGGCGCTGCGTTCGACCTTGCAGCGCTGCTCGGCGGCGCCCGCGATGTGGATGAGGTACCGGTACTGTACGGCGGCACGCCGCTGAAGCTGCCGCCGGAGGCGCTGCAGTTGCGCGGCGCATCGGGCGCGGCATCGAATGCCGCGGCGGCTTACATCGCAAATCCGCCATCCATTGCGCAGCCCGAGCTGTCAGCGCATTCCGCACGGGCAAGCGCCGAGACCATGACCGCCGTTCCCGTTCTTTCCTCACAGCGCGCCGATGGCGTTCGCCGCTAGTCCTGCCATGCCAATGACGCCATGCCGATTCTCCGCCGCAGCCTGATGCCCTGTCTTGCTGCGCTTGCCTGTGCAGGGCAAGCGCTCGCCGACGCCACGCCGGTCGCCACGGCAGCGGCGTCCTCGCCACGCAACGTCTTCGCCGATTCCCTCAAGCGCGCCAGGCATCCGGCCGCCGCGCAAGCGCCGTATGCACCGATCCGGGTTGATGACGATAGTGCGCAGTTGCCCGAGATAGAGATGTTCGTCGGCGAGTCACGGGTTTTCCCTACGCCGGGCGTCTCGCGCATCGCGGTCGGTAATGGCCGCATCATGACTGCCGCCGCGCTCGATGGCCGTGAAACCCTGATCTTCGCCAATGAGGTCGGCACGTCTTCGCTTTTCGTCTGGAACGAGGATGGCCGCTATCAGCGCATCAAGATCAACATCGTCCCGGGCGACACCAGCCGCCATGCCCGCGAGATCGCCGCCTTCCTGTCTGCGATGCCGCGCGCACGGGCTTCCGTCATCGGCGACAAGGTCATCGTCGAAGGCGATGGCTTGTCCGATGTCGAGCTCGACAAGATCGATGAACTCGGCAAGCGCTATCCGCAGATCGTCAATTTCACCAACCGCCTCGGCTGGGAGCGCATGGTGCTGCTGGATGTGAAGATCGCCGAGTTTCCATTGAGTGCATTGTCCGAGGTCGGCGTGCGCTGGACGCCGGCCGGCGGCGGTGCGCTCGGCGCGATCTGGGCGCCGCTGCGTTATGGCAGCGACGGACCGTATCAGATCAATGTCCAGAACAGCGGCGGCGGCAATGCGGCGCCGATCACGTCGCCGCAAAGCGGGGGCGGCGGGCAGGGCGGCGTGCCGCTGCCCTCGGGGCTCAACATTCTGTCCGGCGTCAATCTCGGGCTGAATGCGCAATTGAATCTGCTGGCACAAAACGGCCGCGCCGCCATCCTGGCCGAGCCGCAGCTCTCGGCGCGCAACGGCGCCAAAGCCAGCTTTCTCGCTGGCGGCGAATATCCGTACACCGTCTCCACGATCAATGGACCGACCGTGCTGTTCAAGCCCTATGGCGTGAAGCTGGAAATTCAACCCAGGGTCGATAGCGCCGGCGTGATCCGCGCCAAGATCGATAGCGAAGTCAGCTCCATCGATGCCGCGATTTCCACGCCCGCGGGGCCAGGGCTGCGCACCCGCAAGACCAGCACCGAATTCAATGTGAAGAGCGGCGAAACCATCGTGCTCGGCGGCCTGCTGTCGCGAGAGACCAGCACCGACATCGACAAGGTGCCGCTGCTCGGCGATTTGCCGGTGCTGGGGCCGCTGTTTCGCTCAAAGCGTTTCCAGAACAAGGAGACCGAACTGGTGGTCTTCGTCACGCCGACGGTGGTCGACAGCCAGACGCCCGAGCTTGCCGAGCGCATCACCAGCACGAAGCGCAGGCTCGAGCAAACCATGGGCCCGCCGCCTTACCTGAGCGATGCGCTGCAGCCGGGGCAGGATCCCGGCAGCTTCCGTCCGGCACGGAGCGAGGCCGAGGGGCCGCATGCCGATGCCGCGACTTCAGCTACGTCCGATGCCGGCGGCAGCCTGCTCGTCACACGGCGCGCCCACACGCTGCTGCGCGCCGAGCCAGCGCGCGATGCCGCGATCCTGTTGAGCTTGTCGCGCGGCGCGCGGCTGCGCCTGGGGGAGAGCGATGCGCCCGATGGTCGCTGGCGTCATGTCGTCGCTGGCGAGATTGCCGGTTGGGTCGAAGCCGAAGCTGTCGCGCCGGCGAGCGAGGCCGACGCGGCGACATGGGCGCGCGGACGCGACGCGACGGCCGAACAGCGCGGCGCAGCGCTCGCGCCGATCACGGCGCAAGCCGCGCCGACGCAGGCAATGCCGCCGCGCGAGATGCGGGTGACGCTGGACAGGCTCGCGCTCCGGGTAGCTCCGGACATTAATGCCGCGGTACTGCGCAAGCTTCAGGCCGGCACGATCGTGCGCCTGTTGCCGCAGGCGCAGCGCGGCTACTGGAGCGCGGTGGAAATCGATGGTCGGCGCGGCTGGGTGGCGACCCAGTGGCTGGCGCCGCAGGAAGGAATGCCGCGCGCCGCGCGGTGATGGGCGCCCGGTCTGCCGGGTTAGGCCACATGGCAGCACAGCTTCATTTACCACCACACCAAACGGCGATGCCGCGTGTGAACCCCGACGACACGGAGTAAGTCATGCTCGAAGTCGAAGTGCTGGACGCCGACGGCGCCCGTCGCACGCTGCGCGTGCCGGACGATTGCATGATCGGCAAGGCGGCGCAAAGTGAAATCCGGCTCGAAGGCTGGCGCATTGCCCGCGAGCATGCGCGGCTGTTCGCCACGCCGGCCGGCGTGGTGCTGGAAGACCTCGGCGCCTTTGGCGGCGTCACGGTGAATGGCGAGCGCATCATCGGACAACACGGGCCGCTGTCGGGCGCGGATCTGATCGGCATCGGCGCATACCGTCTGCGCATACTCGAAGGCGAGACCTCGCACGCCGATGCGCCGGCGGCAGTGTGCGCGCCACTGTCCCCGTCCACCGCCGCGGCGCCTTCGCACGATGCGCCAGCCGCCACGGCGCGAGCACAGATGAAGCTGCCGCAGACGGGGACCGAACCACCGCAGACGCGAATCGAGCCGCCGCTGCGCCAGCTGGAATTCGCCTGGCGCCAGCGCCTGCATGCGCGCCTGCTGGAAACGATGGATTTGCGTCGCCAGGATGTGCACGGCATGTCGGATGCGCAGCTGCGCCGCGAAACCGAAAGCCTGGTGCGCCAGATCCTGCAGGAAGCCGAGGCCGAATTGCCGCGCGAACTTGACCGCGATCTGCTCGCCACGCAGGTCATCCATGAAGCGATTGGTCTCGGCCCGCTGGAGGAATTGCTGGCCGATGAAGCGGTGACCGAAATCATGGTCAACCGACACGATGAAATCTATGTCGAACGCGCCGGCCGGCTGTTTCGTCATCCGCTGGCATTCACTGGCGAGCGCGCGGTGCTCGGCGTGATCGAGCGCATCGTCGCGCCGCTGGGGCGCCGCATCGATGAATCCTCGCCCATGGTCGATGCCCGGCTCAAGGATGGCTCGCGCGTGAATGCAATCATTCCGCCGCTGGCCTTGAAGGGGCCGTGTCTGACGATACGCAAGTTCGCGCGGCGCAAGCTCGATGCCGCCGATCTCATTGGCTTCGAGGCGATCAGCCCGGAAATGGCGCGCTTTCTCGAGGTCTGCGTGGTCGCGCGCAAGAACATCATCGTTTCCGGCGGCACCGGCTCGGGCAAGACCACGCTGCTCAACATCCTGTCGAACTTCATTCCGCCCGGCGAACGGGTGATTACGGTGGAAGACGCTGCCGAGCTCAAGCTCAACCATGCGCACCTGGTCAGCCTGGAATCGCGTCCGGCCAATGTCGAAGGCAAGGGGGCGGTGCCGATCCGCGAACTGGTGAAGAACACGCTGCGCATGCGGCCGGACCGCATCGTCGTCGGCGAATGCCGAGGCGCCGAGGCGCTGGACATGCTGCAGGCGATGAACACCGGCCACGAGGGATCGCTGACCACGCTGCATGCGAACACGCCGCGTGATGGCCTGGCGCGGCTGGAAACCATGGTGCTGATGGCCGGCATGGAATTGCCGCTGGCGGCCATCCGCGAGCAGATCGCCAGCGCGGTGCACATCGTGGTGCAGCAGACCCGCTATGCCTGCGGCAGCCGCAAGGTGTCGTGCATCGCCGAAGTCACCGGCATCGAGAGCGGCAAGATACAGATGCAGGAACTGTTCCGCTTCGTCAACTGCGGTTACACCGGACCGGGCAAGCGCGTTGCCGGGCATTTCACCGGCTGCGAGGTGGTGCCGAGCTTTTATGAGGAATTGCGCGCTTGCGGCACGGCGCTGGACATGGGGTTGTTCGCGGCGAACCCGGTGGAGTCGACGCGCAGCGCTGGCATCGGAGACGTGCCATGAGCGCGCCGTCGGCCTTGCAACTTGCGGTGCTGATGGCCGTTGCCCTGGCTGCCACGCTGCTCGCCTGGTTCATGCTGCGCGCCGGCGCCGCGGCCATGACACGCTATCGCGAGCACTTCACCGAGCGCACCCGCTTCCAGGCGCAGGAATTTTTTCTGTTCATCGATCCGCGCCATCTGTTTGTCGCCAATCTTGGCGTCATGCTGGCCGGTGCGCTGGCCGCATGGCTGGTTACTGGCAGCCTGGCCTTCGCGCTGCCGACGCTGTTGTTGCTGGCGCTGCTGCCGCGTCTGCTGTATGCGGCCCTGCGCCGACGCCGGCTGCGTCGCTTCGAGGAGCAATTGCCGGATGCCTTGATGATGCTGTGCGGCGGCCTGCGCGCGGGCGTTGGCATGAGCGCGGCGATGCAGCAGCTCGTGGCCGAAGCGGAGGCGCCGCTGGCGCAGGAATTTGCCCTGGTTTTGCGCGAGGGGAGGCTGGGCGTGACGCTGGAGCAGAGCCTCTCCAATCTGGCGCGGCGCATGCCGACGCAGACGACGGTACTGGTGGTATCGGCAATGCGCATCGCCGGCGAAACCGGCGGCGGCCTGGCCGAAACCCTGGAACGCACCGCGCAGACGATACGCAGCCGGCTGCAGATGGAAGGCAAGATCCGTGCGCTGACGGCGCAGGGCAAGCTGCAGGCCTGGGTAGTGGCGCTGCTGCCGCTGTTGCTGATGCTGATCCTTGACCGGATGGAGCCTGAAGCGATGTCCTATCTCTGGCACAGCCGCATTGGCTGGGCCGCGCTTGTGGCGATCGGCCTGCTGGAAACCTTCGGCGTGCTGCTGATTCGCCGCATCGTTGCCATCGATGTCTGAGGAGCGAACGATGTCCAGCCTGTCTTCCACGATCCCGGTCACACTGTTGCTCGCGCTGGTCTTCGGCTCTGGTTTCGCGCTGCTGGCCTGGGCAGCCGGCCGTGCGCTTGCCGCGGTGCCGCCCGAAGATCGCAGCTACCGGGATGCGCCGCCGCCGGGATTTCGCCTGTTGTGGTGGCCGATTCATTGGCTCGCGCATTTCCTGCAGCCGCTTCTGTCGGCACAACGCGTCGATCGCCTGCTGATCCGTCTCGGCCAGGCTGGCGTTGATTTCAGCCTGAGTCCGGCGCAGTTCATTGCCAGCCGTGCGCTTGCCGCGGTCAGCACAGCCGCGCTGCTGTGCTGGATGCTGGGCGCGTTTGATCACGGCGCAACCAGCATGCCACTGTCGCGCTATGCCTGCGCCGCCTTGCTCGGCGCGCTCGGTGGCTGGGCCTATCCTGGCATTTGGCTGCGCGAGCGCATCGCGCAGCGCCGGCGCGAACTGCAGAAGACGCTGCCGTTCTATCTCGACATCATCACCTTGTGCGTCGAGGCCGGGCTCAACATCCAGGGCGCGCTGAACCAGGCGGTGGTCAAGGGGCCGAAGGGCGTGCTGCGTGAAGCTTTTCAGCGCCTGCTGCGCGACATCCGCGCCGGCAAGCCGCGTGCCGCCGCGCTGCGCAGCCTGGCCGCGCGCCTGAACGAGCCTGCGGTGAGCGCCTTCGTCACCGCGGTGATCCAGGCGGAGAGCATGGGCACCAATCTGGGACCAATTCTGCGCGCCCAAGCCGATCAGCGCCGCGTCGAGCGTTTCCTGCGGGCGGAAAAACTGGCCATGGAGGCGCCGGTGAAGCTGCTGTTTCCGCTGCTGGCCTTCATCTTTCCCTGCACCTTCATCGTGCTGTTTTTCCCAATCGCGATGAAGTTCATGCATGCCGGCCTGTGAACATGCGCATCGACGTCGCGACGCTGAGGACCGCCAGGGGCAGCCACAGTTTGCGACTGCGCCTGGCGGAGCGCTTTGCGAGCCGCCTTGTCGGGCTGATCGGCGCCCCGGCGCTTGGCATCGACGAAGGGATGCTGATCACCCGCTGTCGCGCGGTGCATACCTGTTTCATGCGGCAAAGCCTGGACCTGGTGTTCCTGGACGCCGGTGGCCGGGTGCTGTGCTGCGTGCCGAGGGTGCCGCCATGGCGCGCGCATCGCGCTGCCGGTGCGGCGCATACGCTCGAACTGGCGCCAGGGAGCATTGCGTATTACCGCATCGCGCCGGGCGATCGGCTCGAGCACGCGCGCCTGTCGCCGCCGTGCACGGGCCTAAAAAGCCAGCGCGGCGCGGCCATGGTCGAGTTTGTCATCATCGCGCCGGTACTCACGATGATCGGCCTCGGCGTGCTGCAGGCAAGCCTCCTGTATTTCGCAAGGAACGGCGTCAACCACGCAGCCTTTCTCGCGGCCCGCGCCGGCAGCATGCACAACGCCAGCCTCGCTTCGATACGCGACGCCTATCTGCGCGGTCTGGCTCCGCTGTATGGCGGCGGCGCGAATGACGTGGAGATCGCGGCCGCGCGTGTTCGCGCCGGGGCCGACATGCGCGGCAACTTGCGCATCGAACTGCTCAATCCTGGTCGCGCCAGCTTCGACGATTTCAACGATCCGGCGCTGCAGGCACTGCTGAAGACCGGCGCACGGGTGATTCCGAACAGCGGCCTGGCATTCCGCGATCCGGCGCGCATCGGTCCGACGTCGCAACAGAATTTGTTCGACGCGAATCTGCTGAAGCTGCGCATCACCCATGGCTATGCGCCGAAAGTGCCGCTGGTGCGCAGACTGATGCAGGCGGCGCTGCAGGCGCACGATGCGGCTGGCGGCGGCGATGCCTTTGTGCGCAGGCTGCATGCCGAGGGCCGTATCGACATGGTGTCGGAAGTCACGCTGCACATGCACAGCGACGCCATTGAATGGAGCGAGCCGGTCTGGATTTCGCCGGCCGATGGAAAGGAGCCGGCGCCGCAGCCGCCTGCCGATATGCCACCGTCCACGCATCCGCCCGGTACTGGCGTCCCTGGACCCGGCGTCGGCGCGCCGCAGACGCCCACACCGGCCATCGGGCAGGATCCGCCAGTCTGCGGCGCCTGGGGGTGCTTCTCCTGCCGGGCCGAGGTACAGCCAACGCAGAGCTATGCACTGTCGGCGGATGTGCTGTTCAACTTCGACCAGGCCACGCTGCGCGCCGACGGCCTGGCCGACCTGGATGCGCTGATCGAGGAGGCGAAGGCGGCGCAGGCTGAAGGGCAGGGCATCGCATCGGTACGCGTCTCGGGTTACACCGACCAGCTCGGCAGCGAAGCGGTCAATGCCCGACTGTCGACCGCGCGTGCTGAAGCGGTGCGCGATTATCTGAAAAGCCGGGGTTTTCCGGACGTGCCAATTTCGGTGCGAGGCATGGGCGCAGCCGAGCCGAAGGTCGCGCTGGAAGCCTGCGCCGGGACACAGGAAGAGCGCATTGCCTGCCTGGCGCCGAACCGGCGCGTGGTGGTCGAGATCACTCGCGCGCAAAAGGAGAAATGAGGTCATGGATAGCCAACTGTGGGGCGAAGCCGGCGACTGGTTCGCCGCGAACGAAGAAGCGCAAACGTGGGCCGCGCATGAGCCCGGCTGTACTTGGGTGCGGCCGATGCCGGCGCAGGCGCACGCAGCGGCATGGAGCAATGGCCGGATGCTGTGCGTGTTCAGCCGGCCGGCCGGCATCGACCCCTGGCTGCTCGGACGGGCGCGCATGCTGCATCCGGATATCAACGGCCCGGACGGTCGGCTCGGCGCGGCGATCAGGGCAGCGCTGCTCCACAGCCGGCTGCGCGCCGAGGCGCCGCGGCAGCTTCCGATGGCCATGCTCAGCCGGCGCGAACGCCGCATCCGCTATCTGCGCTGGCTGACGGCACTCATGGATCGCCATGGCTGCCGCACGATACGCAGCTTTCTGCTGCACATGCAGTGCTGCCTGATCCTGCAGCGCGAAGACGGCATGCTCATCGTGCCGAGCCGGCACGAGCGCATCGAGGGCTGGACTTGCCTGCCGCAGGAAAGTGCGCTGACGCTGTCGCCCGAAAGCGGCAATGGCGAACTTGGCGCGGCGCTGCGGCAAGGGTTCGCGCGTTGCATCGATGACTATGGGATGCGCGTGCGTGCGGGTTAAGATGCGCGTCGCGGTCGACGGAAGCATGGTCGGATGTGGCCGCGCCCTTTCCCGAAACCCAGGCACGAGGCTATGCCGGTAAGCACCCAGAACAGGCACGACGTCGTCGGCGAGGAACAGCCGCTGGTGTCAGTCATCATCCCGGCCTACAACTGCGCCGCCTATATCCGCGAAGCGATTGACAGCGTATTGGCGCAAGATTATCCGGCGCTTGAAGTCATTGTCATCGACGACGGCTCCACCGATGGCACCGGCGCAGTGCTGGCTTCCTATGGCAAACAAATCCGCCTGCTGTCACAGGAGAACCGCGGCTGCGCAGCGGCGCGCAACGCCGGGATAGCGCATGCCCAGGGCCGCTATGTCGCCTTTCTTGATGGCGACGATGTGTGGCGACCAGACAAGATCTGCCTGCAGCTTGCAGCAATGCGGCGCAGCGGACATGCAATGTCATATAGCCGCTTCATTGTCTGGCGACCGGATGCGGATGGCGGCTATCCCAGCGCCGAGCGCATGTTCGGTGAAGATGGCGCGGCCCATGTATCCGATTGCGTGCTGCTTACCGGCGATACTTATGACGCGCTGCTGTTGGATTGCATCGTGTGGACATCGACGGTGATGGTGGAACGAGAAGTGCTGATCGAGGCGGGCGGCTTCGATGAATCGCTGCAGCTGGGCGAGGACTACGAGCTATGGCTGCGCCTGTCGCGCCGGCTGACCATGCTCGGCATCGACGAGCCCACCGCGCTGTATCGACAGCATCCGGCAAGCCTTACGCGCAGCGCGCGGGCGATCAACTACGAATATCTGGTGTTGAAGCGGGCTCTGGAAACTTGGGGCGGCGGCGCGTCGGGTGGGTCGGCGGCGATCGAAAAGCGGCTTGCAGGCAGTGCGTTCAATCATGGCTATGCGCATTACAGGCATGGCGATGCGCGCATCGGCGCCGCATCCTTCCTGCTATGCCTGCGCCATGGTCACAGGCGCACCAAATCATTGCTCCTGTTGCTGGCCTGCGCCGGACGCGCAATGCTGGACCGAGGCTGACTTGTCTATGCAGCCAGCGCATCGACCCGGAACAGCACCGGCTGCGCCTTTTCCTTGTCAGACACGCACTTTTTCAACACCTGTTTCGCGCTGAAATGGCATTTTCCGCAACAGGTGCCCAGCGCGAGGTTCTCGCGCAATTGCGGCATGGTGTCCATGCCAGCATCCACCGCCTGGCGGATCTTGCGGTCGGAAATGTTGTGACAGACGCAGACGATCATCGATATTCCTTGCGATGGCGGCCGGTTGGACGGCGGAAAGAAGATGCTTACGCTAGACAGGAAGCAATGCGGATGGCGTTTCCGAATTCAGGCGCTGTTGAACGACCATACAAGCCATCCGTGTTCAGCTCCGCTTCCTGTCAAAATGCAAATGCGAACAATTCGCATTAAGATTATTCCCGATGATTCGTCCGCTGGCAAGAATTAATTTGCATTTGGCAGGAATGCGCTCAGAAAGCGACGGCGCAGGCTTGTCCCAGCCGGTGGAGGGCGTGTGTCAGTGTTAAATCGGGAAGGCAAGACTGGCGGAGACGACAGCGAGCGGGGCGAATGTGTGGGCGCGGACGGCGTCAGGGAGGGAAGATGAGCGGCGGGCGCAGTCGGCGCCGCGCCGCGGAGTCAAACCAGCGACAGGGCTTCGGCGCTGCTGATGATGCCGCCGCCGAGGCAAACCTCGCCCTGGTACAGCACGGCCGACTGGCCGGGGGTGACTGCCCATTGCGGCTGGTCGAAGGCAAGCGCGAAGTCGGCATCTACATCTTCGAGACGACGGCAGGACACGTCGGCCTGGCGGTAACGGGTCTTGGCCGACAGCATGCCTGCCTCGGGCGCCTCGCCTGCGATCCAGCTCGCCTGGCCGGCCTGCAATGTGCCGGACAGCAGCCACGGATGGTCGTGACCCTGCACCACATACAGCGTGTTGCTTTCCACGTCCTTGCGCGCGACATACCAGGCATCGTGGCTGCCGTCGTCGTTGCGGTTGGATTTTATGCCGCCCAGGCCGATGCCCTTGCGCTGACCCAGCGTGTAAAAGCTCAGGCCGACATGCTCGCCGACGGTCTTGCCGTCCGGCGTCTTCATCGGGCCCGGCTTGAATGACAGATAGCGGTTCAGGAAATCCCGGAACGGACGTTCGCCGATGAAGC
Organism: Noviherbaspirillum pedocola; assembly: GCF_016632335.1. GTDB lineage: Bacteria > Pseudomonadota > Gammaproteobacteria > Burkholderiales > Burkholderiaceae_D > Noviherbaspirillum_A > Noviherbaspirillum_A pedocola. The sequence goes on along the minus strand of NZ_JAEPBG010000001.1, from coordinate 836,924 downwards.
AAATGCCGGTCGAATCCTTCTTGCGCGCATTCGGCAGCCCAAGTTGCTCGGCGATGCGGCGCACCTCGGTCTTGTGGATTTCGCCCAGCGGAAACAGTGTCTTCGACAACTGCGCCTGGTTCAGCCGGTGCAGGAAATAACTCTGGTCCTTGCTGGCGTCGACCGCCTTGAGCAACTGGTGCCGGCCATCGGCGGCCTGGCGCACCCGCGCATAGTGGCCGGTGGCAATCAGATCCGCGCCGAGCTTCATCGCATGGTCGAGGAAGGCCTTGAACTTGATTTCGGCATTGCACAGCACATCCGGGTTCGGCGTGCGCCCGGCCTGGTATTCGCGCAGAAATTCGGCGAAGACCCGGTCCTTGTACTCGGCGGCAAAATTCACCGCCTCGATGTCCACGCCGATCACATCGGCTACGCTGACCGCGTCGATCCAGTCCTCGCGCGTCGAGCAGTATTCGGAATCGTCGTCGTCTTCCCAGTTCTTCATGAACAGGCCGACAACGTCGTAACCCTGCTCCTTCAGCATCCACGCGGCCACCGACGAATCAACGCCGCCGGACATGCCGATGACCACCTTCTTACGCATGCAACTCTCCAAGCACGCTGGCATGGGTATAGAGCAGCGACAGCGGCGCGCGCTTGCCGGCAAGGTAATCATCAACGCTGCGCAACACCAGTTCGCTGCGATGGCGTTCGCGGCTGGCCAGCAGTTCCGGATAGTCCATCCATACCGCGCGCAAAATGCCAACGTCCAGCGGCGTGTCGTAGCGCGCGCCGACCTTGCCGGCGAACGCGAATCGCAGATACGTCACTTCCTGGCCGGTGCGCGAAGACAGATAGCGCGCCATGTAAATGCCGATCAGTTCGGTCGCGGTGAAATCGTGCGCAGCTTCTTCCATGGTTTCGCGTTGAACCGCCTGCTCCAGCGATTCGTTCGGGTCGAGATGGCCGGCGGGCTGATTCAGGCGCACGCCGTCGCTGGTCTCTTCTTCCACCATCAAAAACTTTCCGTTGCGCTCGATGACCGCTGCCACCGTAACCGAGGGTTTCCAAACTTCACTCATAGGCTTCCTCGAAAGAATCCGGCATTTTACCGTGGTGCGGTCAATAGCTGCCCAGACATATGGCAAAGGAAATGGCTGGGCCTCTGCGTGGAAACGGTCGCCGTAGCAGAAAAGACATTGCGTGCTCTTGCGCTTTGCGAAGGAAAAGCGCCGGATGAGTCTTGTAACTTTTTTAAAAAAGCCGTGTAAGATCGTGCCCGGATTTTTTCATCTGGAGATGGCAATGAGGATAGGCATACCGGCGGAAACCCGTGCCGGGGAAACCCGCGTAGCCGCAACACCCGAAACGGTCAAGAAGCTGGTGTCGGCCAAGCACGATGTCATCGTGCAATCCGGCGCCGGCGTGGCGTCTTCGATCACCGACGAGGCTTATGCTGCCGTCGGCGCCCGCATAGTCAGCGCCGCTGAAGCATTGGGCGCAGAGCTCGTGCTCAAGGTGCGCGCACCCAACCCCGAAGAGCTGCCGCAGATGCAACGCGGCGCCGTGCTGGTCGGCATGCTCAATCCCTTCGATGCCGAAAACATCGCCACCATGGCCTCCGCCGGCATCACCGCCTTCGCCCTCGAAGCCGCCCCGCGCATCACCCGCGCGCAAAGCCTGGACGTGCTCTCCTCGCAAGCCAACATCGCCGGTTACAAGGCCGTCCTCCTCGCCGCCAACACGTATGGCCGCTTCATGCCCATGCTCATGACCGCCGCCGGCACCGTCAAGGCAGCGCGTGTGCTGATCATGGGCGTCGGCGTGGCCGGCCTGCAGGCCATCGCCACCGCCAAGCGCCTGGGCGCGGTCATCGAAGCCTCCGACGTGCGTCCGCCGGTCAAGGAACAGGTCGAGTCGCTCGGCGCCAAGTTCATCGACGTGCCGTATGAAACCGATGAGGAACGCGAAATCGCCCAGGGCACCGGCGGCTATGCCCGGCCGATGCCGGCCGCATGGATGGCGCGCCAGGCAGCGCTGGTGCACGAGCGCGCCAAGCAGGCCGACATCGTCATCACCACGGCGTTGATCCCGGGCCGCAAGGCGCCAGTGCTGATCAATGAAGAGACCGTCAAGGCCATGAAGCCCGGCTCGGTCATCGTCGACATGGCCGTGGAGCAGGGCGGCAATTGCCCGCTGTCCGAGCTTGGCAAGATCGTCACCAAGTACGGCGTGCACCTCATCGGCCTGCCGAACCTGGCCACGCTGGTGCCGGCCGACGCCTCGGCCCTGTATGCACGCAACGTGCTGGACTTCCTGAAGCTCGTCATCGACAAGGAAGCCCAGCTCGTCATCGACCGCAACGACGAGATCATCGCCGCCACCCTGATGTGCCAGGGCGGCGAGATCGTGCGCAAGAACGGATAAAGGAGACGCATCATGGAAGTCAGTCATACCATCATCAACCTCATCATCTTCGTGCTGGCCATCTATGTCGGCTACCACGTGGTCTGGACCGTCACCCCGGCGCTGCATACGCCGCTGATGGCCGTCACCAATGCGATCTCCGCCATCATCATCGTCGGCGCCATGCTGGCCGCCGGTCTGACCGAAGGCACGCTGGGCCGCGTCATGGGCGTGCTGGCCGTGGCGCTGGCTGCGGTCAATGTCTTCGGCGGCTTCCTGGTCACGCAGCGCATGCTCGAGATGTTCCGCAAGAAAGAGCCGAAGGTAGCCAAGCCGGCTGAAGCCGGCAAGCTGGCAGGCGAAGGAGCGAAATAATGAATCTGGCATTCGTATCGATGAACCTGGTGACGATGCTGTACCTGATCGCATCGGTGTGCTTCATCCAGGCGCTGAAGGGCCTGTCGCATCCCTCGACGGCGCGGCGCGGCAACACCTTCGGCATGAGCGGCATGACCATTGCCGTGCTGACCACGATCCTCTTGATCGTCAAGCTGCAGGCCGAGATGAACAGCAGCGGCCTGGGCCTGGGCCTGGTGGTGCTGGGCGTGGTGGTAGGCGGCGCGATCGGCGCGACACTGGCCAAGCGCGTGGAAATGACGAAGATGCCGGAACTGGTGGCGGCGATGCATTCGCTCATCGGTCTGGCGGCGGTATGCATCGCGGTGGCCGCGGTGTCCGAGCCGTGGGCCTTCAGCATTGCCGCGCATGGCACGCCGATTCCGACCGGCAACCGCATCGAGCTGTTCATCGGCACCTTCGTCGGCGCGATCACCTTCTCCGGTTCCGTGATTGCCTTCGGCAAGCTGGCCGGCAAGTACAAGTTCCGCCTGTTCCAGGGTGCGCCGGTGGTGTTCAAGGGCCAGCACTTCGTGAACCTGGCGCTGGCGGTATTGATGATCGGCTTTGGCATCATCTTCGTGCTCACGCAAGCCTGGCTGCCGTTCGTGCTGATGACGGTGATCGCGTTCGTGCTGGGCGTGCTGATCATCATCCCGATCGGCGGCGCGGACATGCCGGTGGTGGTGTCGATGCTGAACTCGTATTCCGGCTGGGCGGCGGCGGGCATTGGCTTCTCGCTGAACAACTCGATGCTGATCATCGCCGGCTCGCTGGTCGGTTCCTCAGGCGCGATCCTGTCGTACATCATGTGCAAGGCGATGAACCGCTCGTTCTTCAACGTGATTCTGGGCGGCTTCGGCGGCGACGCGGCAGCGGGTGCGGCAGCGGGCGGCGCGCAGGCGCAGCGCAATGTGAAGTCGGGCTCGGCTGATGACGCGGCCTTCCTGATGACGAATGCGGAGACGGTGATCATCGTGCCGGGCTACGGTCTGGCGGTGGCGCGGGCGCAGCATGCGCTGAAGGAGCTGACCGAGAAGCTGACCCATGCGGGCGTGACGGTGAAGTATGCGATCCACCCGGTGGCGGGCCGCATGCCGGGGCACATGAACGTGCTGCTGGCCGAAGCCGAGGTGCCGTATGACCAGGTGTTCGAGATGGAAGACATCAACAGCGAGTTCGGCCAGGCCGACGTGGTGCTGGTCTTGGGCGCGAACGACGTGGTGAACCCGGCGGCGAAGGATCCGAAGTCGCCGATCGCGGGCATGCCGATCCTGGAAGCGTACAAGGCCAAGACGGTGATCGTGAACAAGCGCTCGATGGCATCGGGCTACGCGGGCCTGGACAATGAGCTGTTCTACATGGACAAGACCATGATGGTCTTCGGTGATGCGAAGAAGGTCATCGAGGATATGGTCAAGGCCGTGGAGTGAATGCGTAGGTTGGGCTGCCAAGCCCAACATCAGGCGTCTGCGGCCCGCGAGCTTGTTGGGCTTCCTGCGTCAGCCCAACCTACGAGCCAACACGAGACACTCGCGGCCCGCAAGCAGGTTGGGCTTCCTGCATCAGCCCAACCCGCAAACATGGTCAGCGTGCGGCAGTTTCAGCAGTTCCCCTTCTTCGCCTGTCCCGGCGGACAAAAGCCGCGGTCCTGGGACGCTGGCGCGCAATTGCCTTTCTTGGCCTGCCCTGGCGGGCAGAAATTTTCGTGATGCGCTTCACGTGTCACCGGCACGACCGGAACTACGTCGCAAGCGGACAGCAAAAGCGCAAACGTCAGGGAAGTCAGCAAAGCCTGTTTCATCAGTTATCCATGCAATCTCGCGGCGGGTTCATTCATCCATGGCCGCGCCGCCGCGCTTCCGCGCCCATAGTAGTCGTTGCCCGTGGCATGTCCTCATGCGCACGGGGCGCTCAATGCGTGCGGGCCAGGCTTTCCCGCAGTCGCTCCAGCGTCAGATAGGCCGGCATCACCTGCGCTACGCTGGTCACGGCTTCGCGCCGTTCACTGATCGCCGCGATGAATTCCCGGTCCTGCAGCGCGATGCCGTTGCCGCTTTCCTCCATGCCGGAAAGGTCGACCGCATTGTCATGGCCGTCCACCAGCGCATCCTCGCGCGCGACCCAGGTGCCGTCGTCGCACAGGTAACGGAAGGCGCTGCCGAAAGGCCCATCGTTGTTGAACGACAGCGCTAGCGTACATAGCACACCGCGCGGCGAGGCCAGTTGCACCGACATGTCCATCGCAATGCCGAGCTTGGGATGCGGCGGTCCCTGCATCGCATGCACCCGTAGCGGCGGCTGGCCGGTCTGGTGGTGGAACAGGTCCACGGTATGACAGGCATGGTGCCAGAGCAGGTGATCGGCCCAGTTGCGCTGCTGGCCGAGCGCATTCAGATTCGAGCGACGCAGGAACCAGGTCTGCGCAACCAGATGCTGCAACTTCGCCTTTCCGCCGCGCAGCCGCTGATGCATCCATTGATGGCCATGGTTGAAGCGTCGGGTATGGCAAACCATCGCCACCAGGCCGGTTTCGCGTTGCAGGCGCACCAGCATGTCGGCATCGGCAAGCTTGTCGGCCATCGGGATTTCGATCAGCACATGCTTGCCGGCGCGGAGAACGGCTGCGGCCTGCGCGGCATGCAGCGGCGTCGGCGTGCACAGCACCACCGCATCGATGTCGCGCCGCTTGAGTGCTTTATCAAGCTCGGTGCAGACATCGACAATGCCGAAGCGCAGCGCCGCCTGGCGCGCGCGCTCGCATTCCGGATCGATCAGGCAGACCACCTCGGCATCGCGCATTGCCGCGAAGGCCGCGAGATGGCGCAGGCCGATTGCGCCGATGCCGGCGATGGCAAGGCGAATCATGATGCGCGCCGGCCGAACATCATTTGTTCGGCGAACAATCGCCGCGCCGGCGCGACCGCATCGAGCAAGCCCAGCGACATGCCGAGCAGGCTTTGTCCGGCGCCCCCGGACGTGTCGGCGAACAGGCGCGCCATCGCATCGGTGATGCCGATGGTGAGGCCGCGGTCGGGGCGGCGCGCGGCGGTAAAGCGCGTCAGCGTCGCCGGCTCGGGTTCGCGCGCCAGCATGCGCGCCAGCACCGCCGCGTCGCGCAGGCCGAGATTCAAGCCCTGGCCCGCGACCGGATGCAGCGTCTGCGCCGCATTGCCAATGGCAACGGTGCGTGCGCTGGATCGGCTGCCGGCATTCAGGCCGAGCGGATAGGTCAGGCGCGGCGAGGCGCTCAGAAAGCGGCCCAGGCGCTGGCCGAAGGCCGCCTGCAGCTGCGCCAGGAAGCCCGACTCGGGCAGCGCGGCGACCAGTTGCGCGCGCGCCGGCCGCAGGCACCAGACCAGCGCATAGCCATCGTCCTGCGGCAACAGCGCGAGCGGACCTTCGTCAGTGAAGCGCTCGAAGGCGCGCTGCGGCTGGCGCTCGGACACGGTGACATGGCAGATCACCGCGCTCTGGTTGTAGTCGCGCGAAATCGGCTTGCCGGAGCGCTCGGCATACAGTCCGCCCTCGGCCTGCACGAACAGGCGCGCGTGCACTTCGCGCTTGTCGGCGAGCGTGAGTACGACGCGGTCCGTCCGCTCGTCGGCGGCGGCAATCTGCACCGGCCGCAGCGCGCGCACCCCGACGCGTTCGCCGGCCGCGGCCAGCGCCGTCACCACCGCGCCGTAGCGGCTGACATAGCCGAGCGCCGGCACGCCGGCATCGCGGCTTTCGATGAGCGTGCGGCCGAAATGACCGCGGCGCGACACATGAATTTCCTGTATCGGATGCGTTTCCTTCGGCCAGGCGCCGATGTCCTCGAGGATCTGGCGGCTGCCCCAGGACAGCGCCAGCGAGCGCGGATCCATCGCCGCCTTTGCCAGCTCGCGCGCATCGATCAGGGCGATGCGCGACGCCGCCATGCCGCGCTTGACCAGCAGCGCCGCCAGCGCCAGGCCCACGGGGCCGGCGCCGCCGATGGCGATGTCGTAGTCGATGTGATGGTCGATGTCAGCCACGCCGCTTCAGGACCGCATCAGGGCTTCGATGTCGGCGATGCGCTTGGGCGCATTGCGCGTGATGATGTCGCAGCCGTCCGGCGTGATCACCGCATCGTCCTCGATGCGGATGCCGATGTTCCAGTACTGCTCGGGCACGCCTTCGGCCGGGCGCACATAAATGCCCGGTTCGACCGTCAGCACCATGCCGGGCTGCAGCACGCGCCAGGGTTGCTCGATGCCGTCGGCGTCCTCGTCGCGGTACTGGCCGACGTCATGCACGTCCATGCCCAGCCAATGGCCAGTGCGGTGCATGTAGAACTGGCGGTAGTCGCCGTTGGCAATCACGTCATCGAGCGTGCCGACACGGTCGCGGTTCAACAGGCCGGTGTCGAGCATGCCCTGGGCCAGCACCCGCACCGCGGCATCATGGCCGTCGGTGAAGCGGCGTCCCGGGCCGGTGGCGGCGATCGCCGCTTCCTGCGAGGCCAGCACGATTTCATACAAGGCCTTCTGCGGCCCCGAGAACACGCCATTGGCCGGGTAGGTGCGGGTGATGTCGGAGGCGTAGCCGTCCAGCTCGCAGCCGGCGTCGATCAGCACCAGGTCGCCGTCGTTCATCACCGCATCGCCGGCGCGGTAGTGCAGCACGCAGGCGTTCGGGCCGGCGGCGACGATCGAGGTGTAGGCCGGAAATTGCGAGCCGTTGCGGCGGAATTCATGCAGCAGTTCGGCCTCGATCTGGTATTCGCGCATGCCGGGTTTGGTCATGCGCATTGCGCGCGCATGGGCTTCGGCCGAGATGTCGGCGGCGCGCTGCATGATGGCGATCTCGTCGGCGTCCTTGATCAGCCGCATTTCATCCAGCAGGCGGCGCACGTCATGCGCCGAGGCCGGCGCGACCACGCCGGCGCGTGCCTGCATGCGCACCGCAGCCAGCCATTGCCGCATCTGCGCATCGAACTTTTCGCTTGCGCCCAGCGCATAGAACAGTGCAGGAGCGTTGGCCATGAGCTTCGGCAATTCGGTATCGAGCGCTTCGATCGCATGGGCGGCATCGAAGCCGAAGGTCTCGCGCGCGGCTTCGGGGCCATAGCGGTAGCCGTCCCAGATTTCGCGTTCCAGATTCTTTTCACGGCAGAACAAGATAGCCTGATTGCCCTGGCCATTCGCGATCAGCACCAGCACCGCTTCCGGCTCGGTGAAGCCGGACAGGTAATAGAAATAGCTGTCGTGGCGGTACGGATAGTCGGCGTCGTTGTTGCGCTGGGCTTCGGGCGCGGTCGGGATGACGGCCACGCCGCCGCCCTGGGCGCGCATCTGGTCCAGGAGCTTGGCACGCCGGGTGGAATACGGAGTCATGGGCGGTTTCCTTTGTCGTAGGGAGCGTTCAATTGTGCCAGTCGTTCCGGCGTGCCGACGTCGAGCCAGTCGCCGCGCCAGACTTCGCCGCCGACCTGGCCGCGCGCGGCATATTCGCGCAGCAGCGGTGCGAGCTTGGCGGCTTCACCGGGTGTGATTGCGTCGAACATCTGCGGCCGGTACACGCCGATGCCGGAGAAGGTGTGCTTGTCCTCACCCTCGTTGGCGATGGAAAAGCTGTGCAGCGCGAAGTCGCCACCCGGGTTGTGCGTCGGGTTCTTCACCAGGTACAGCCAGGCGACGTCGCGTGCATCGAGCGGCAGCGGATTGCCCCAGACGTCGTTGTCCGGCAGCGTCTCGGTCGCAGCGGCGAAATCGAAATGCGGGCACCAGATGTCGGCAGCGATGGCGATGAAGGGCTCCTCGCCGAGCAGATGGCGCGCTTTCGCGATGCCGCCCGCGGTTTCCAGCGCCGTGCCTTCCGCCGAGTAGACGATGGAGGCGCCGTAGCGGCTGCCGTCGCCGAGCGCTTCTTCGATCATGCCGCCCAGGTGCGCATGGTTGATGACGATCTCGGTGATGCCGGCGCGCACCAGGTTCAGCACATGCCAGACGATCAGGGGCCGGCCGCGCACCTTCAGCAGCGGCTTCGGGCAGGTGTCGGTCAGCGGGCGCATTCTTTCGCCGCGTCCGGCGGCAAGCAGCATGGCTTTCATGGGTGCCATCAGAAGGTAAAGCCGACGCCGGATTCCGTGCCTTCGATCGCATCCAGGATACGGATCAGCGGCGCCAGTTCGCGGTAGCGGCCCGCGGTCTTGCGGGTGTATTCCATCACCAGCGGGATGTCGTCGAGATAGGCGGCCTTGCCGTCGCGGTGATACAGCCGCGCGAAGATGCCGAGCACCTTCAGGTGGCGCTGCAGGCCCATGAATTCGAAGTCGCGGTAGAAACTGTCGACGTCCGGCGGCACCGGCAGGCCGGCGCGGCGCGCCTTTTCCCAATAGCGGATCGCCCAGTCCAGCACCTGCTCCTCGTCCCACTGGATGTAGGCGTCGCGCAGCAGCGAGACCAGGTCGTAGGTGATCGGGCCGTAGACCGCGTCCTGAAAATCCAGAATGCCGGGATTGCCGCGCGGCAGCACCATCAGGTTGCGCGAATGATAGTCGCGGTGCACATAGACCTGCGCCTGCGCCAGGTTGTTGGCCAGCAGCGTGTCGAACACCTTGTTCAGCTGCGCCGTCTGCGTCTCGTTCAGCGTCGCGCCGCGGTGCTTCGCGACATACCACTCCGGAAACAGATTCAGCTCGCGCAGCAGCAGCGCGCGGTCGTATTCGGGCAATACATCGGGCTGGCTCTGCGCCTGCAGCACGACCAGCGCATCGATCGCATCGATGTAGAGCTTGTGCGCGGTGTCGGCATTGAGCTGATGCAGATAGGTGGTATTGCCGAGGTCGCTCAGCAGCAGGAAGCCGCGCTCGCGGTCTTCGGCCAGCACTTTCGGCACCGACACGCCGGCACCGCCGAAGACTTCGGCGACATGGATGAACGGCCGCACGTCTTCCTGCGGCGGCGGCGCGTCCATCACGATGTAGCTGGCGCCGTCGGCGGCGTCGACGCGGAAATAGCGGCGAAAGCTCGCGTCCGAGGAGGCGGCGCGCAGGGTGTCGGGAAGCAGGGCGGGCGCGGAAAGCGCGGCCAGCCAGGCGCGGATCAGGTTCTGGCGCTCGTCGGAAAGATTGTGCTCGGGCATGTGCAACAGGGATGTGGGATCGGAAAGGATTGGGTCTTGCTGCGGAGGTAGGGCCGCGGAGTTCCCATATAATAAGGGATTCATCCCGAAAAATCCGTCTTCTTCCCCGACCAAATTTCCCTACTGCATGACTCGCCGCCAACGCCCTCATTCCTCAAGAAGCCTGGTTCGCGCGCTGACGGTAGCCGTTACCGCTGTCTCCATTCCGACGCTGTCCATGGCGCAGACCGAGGCGGCACGCGCGCCGGAAGATCCGAACGCCCCGACCCAGGTCGGCGCCGAACGCATCACCGGTCGCCCGGACCGCGAAGTCACGCTCGACCGCGACGCCGAAGTCACGCGCGGCCCGATGACGCTCAACGCCGACCATGCGACCTATGACATCGTCGATGACCGCGTGAAGGCGGAAGGCAATGTGAAGATGCGGCGCTACAACGAGCGCTATTCCGGCACCGACCTCGACATCAAGCTCGATACCGGCGAAGGCTATATCAACAACCCGACCTACAATCTCGGGCCGCGCGCCCGTAATGCGCAGGGCAAGGCAGGCCGCATCGATTTTGCCTCGCGCGAAGAAGCGGTGGTGCAGAACGGCACCTACAGCACCTGCGAAGGCCCGGACCCGGACTGGTATCTGCAATCCGGCACGATGAATCTCGACAGCAGCCGCGACATCGGCACCGCATCGCGCTCCATCGTGTATTTCAAGGGCGTGCCTATCCTGGGCACGCCTTTCATCACCTTTCCGCTGTCCGACCAGCGCAAGTCGGGTTTCCTGCCGCCGGCGATCGGTACCACCAGCAAGGGCGGCATCGAGGTTTCCACGCCGTATTACCTGAACATCGCGCCGAATCGCGACCTGACGCTGTTTCCGCGCATCATCAGCCGGCGCGGCGTGCAGCTCGGCGCCCAGGCACGCTATCTCGGCGAAGACTATTCCGGCCAGATCCGGGCGGAAGACCTGCCGAGCGACCGGATCACCGGCACCAACCGCTATGCGTACAGCATTACCCATGCGCAGAAGCTGGCGCCCGGGCTGACGTTCGGCGCGAATCTGAATGGCGCATCGGACGACAACTATCCGAACGATTTCCAGAGCAGCATCACCAACAGCAGCCTGCGCCTGTTGCCGCGTGACCTGAATCTGACCTACGCGCGCCCGTACTGGACGGCGGTGGCGCGCACCACGAGCTACCAGGTGCTGCAGGATCCGGCCGCGCCGATCACCAAGCCCTATTCGCGGCTGCCGCAGATCACGGTCACAGGCAATCGCGCCGACTATGGCGGCTTCGATGTCAGCATGGTCACGGACTACACCCGCTTCTCTCAGGACCAACTGGTCGAAGGCGACCGGATGGTGGTCAATCCGCGGATTTCCTACCCGATCATCGCGCCCGGCTATTTCATCCGGCCCAGCGTCTCGCTCAACGCCGCCAGCTACAATTTGCAGAACACCGCGCCCGGCCAGCCGACCACGATCACGCGCACGCTGCCGACGCTCTCGGTCGACAGTGGCCTGGTGTTCGAACGCGATACCAGCTTTCTCGGCCGTCCGGCGACGCAGACGCTGGAGCCGCGCCTGTTCTATGTCTACACGCCGTACCGCAACCAGAACCAGATCCCGCTGTTCGATACCGCGCTGTCCGACTTCAGCTTCGCCCAGCTGTTCAGCGAAAACCGCTACATCGGCTATGACCGCATCAGCGACGCCAACCAGCTCACCGCGGCGGTGGTGTCGCGCTATCTGGAAGAGGATGGCACCGAGCGGCTGCGCCTGGCGTTGGGGCAGCGCTTCTATTTCAATCAGCAGCTGGTAACCACCGGTACCGCTGCATCGGAAAACAAATCTGATATTCTGGCCGCCGTTTCCGGTCAGGTGACGCCGACGCTGCAGTTCGATGCCGGAGTGCAATACAGCCAGAGCCTGCACAAGACCAATGCGGAAACCTACGGCGTGCGCTGGCAGCCGGGGCCGCAGCGCGTGCTGAATCTGCAGCGCCGCCGCGATGTCGCCACCGCGCTGGACCTGGTCGATGCATCGGCCCAGTGGCCGCTGGCGGCGCGGCTGTACGGCGTAGCACGCGTCAATTATTCAATGATCGAGAAGAAAGTCTCCGAAAGCTTGTTCGGACTGGAGTACAAGGCCGACTGCTGGGTGTTCCGCGTTGTGGCGCAGCGCACACCTACCGCCACCAACGTCGCCACATCCTCGCTGTTCTTCCAGCTGGAGCTCAACGGCCTGTCGCGCCTGGGTTCCAACCCGTTGACGGCGTTGCGCAACAACGTTCCCGGCTACACGCCGGTGAACCAGCCGCCGCTGCCATGATCCGATGCGGCGCGGCGCATTTTCCGATTCAAGGCTAGCCATGAGAAATCCACACAACCCGCGTTTCCCTTCACGCTTAGTGCGTGCCAGCCGGCTGATGCCGGCGCTCATCGCCGCGCTTGTCGCCGCGCCGCAGGCGTGGCCGCAATCCTTCAAGCTGCCGGGTGCAGGCAGTCCCACGCTGCCCGCCGCGACCGCGCCCGCCACGGCGTCACCAACTTCTCCGGCATTGCCGGCATCCACCACTTCGGCGACCACTTCTGCGCAGAGCCGGCCGTCGGCTGCGCCGGCGCAGGCCGGCCGCGTGGTGCCGGTCGATGCGATCGTCGCGGTAGTCAACAACGAAGTCATCACCGCGCAGGAACTCGAATCGCGCATGCAGCTGGTCGAGGCGCGCCTGAAGAGCCAGGGCGTGAGCCTGCCGCCGCGCGCGGAATTCCAGAAGCAGCTGCTCGAGCGCATGATCGTCGACCGCGCCCAGATGCAGGAAGCCAAGGAGCAGGGCATACGCGTGGACGATAATCTGCTCGACAACGCGATCGCCCGCATCGCGCAGCAGAACAGCATGTCGCTGCAGGAATTCCGCAACAAGGTCGAGCGTGACGGCACGCCTTACAACCGCTTCCGCGAAGACATCCGCGGCGAAATCATGATGCAGCGGCTGCGCGAGCGCGAAGTGGTGAACAAGGTGCAGATCACCGAATCCGAAGTCGACAATTTCCTCGCGGCCAACGGCGGCGCGATGTCGGCGCAGCCTGAACTGGACATTGCGCAGATCCTGGTGCGCATCCCGGAAAACGCCACGCCCGAGCAGATCGCCCAGCGCCGCGCGCGCGCCGACGAAGCGCTGCAGCAATTGCGCGGCGGCGCCGATTTCGCGCGCGTGGCCGCCACCTATTCGGATGCCTCGGACGCATTGAACGGCGGCGACATGGGCTGGCGCAGCCCGGACCGCCTGCCGCAATTGTTCGTCGATGCCGTGGCGCAGCGCCAGGATGGCGAGATCAGCGTGGTCAAGAGCGCCAACGGTTTCCATATCCTCAAGCTCGTGGGACGCCGCAGCGCCGCCGCCGGCAACGGCAAGAATGGCGCCGCGCTGCCGGCCGTCACCGAGACCCATGTGCGCCATATCCTGATCAAGGTGAACCAGGTAGTGCCGGCCAACGAGGCGCGGCGCAAGCTGGTCGAGCTGAAGGAGCGCCTGGACCATAAGGCCGCGACTTTCGAAGAACTGGCGCGGCTGTATTCGAACGATGGCTCGGCATCCAAAGGCGGCGACCTGGGCTGGATTTATCCGGGCGACACCGTGCCCGAATTCGAGAAGGCGATGAATGCGCTGCAGCCAGGGCAGATCAGCGATCCGGTGGAGTCGCCCTTCGGCTTCCACCTGATCCAGGTCCTCGAGCGCAAGACCGACGACATGTCCAGGGAGCGCCAGCGCACGCTGGCCAAGCAGGCGCTGCGCGAGCGCAAGGTCGATGAAGCCACCGAAGACTGGCTGCGTCAATTGCGCGACCGCACCTACGTCGAATACCGCAACGACGAACTGGCCGGACTGGCCGGCGCGGCCCGGCAATGACAGACGTGGCCAATGCGGCACTGCATGCCGACCCGAAGCCGACACTGGGCATCACCGTCGGCGAGCCGGCCGGCATCGGCCCCGAGATCGCCATCCGCGCGGCCTGGGAATTGCGCGAGGAAGTCCGTAGCGTGCTGATCGGCGATTCCGCCTTTCTTGCCATGCTCGCCGCCGAGATCGATCCGGCAATCCGCCTGGTGGCCATCTCGCAGTTCGCGCTCAGGAACGATGGTTTGCCGAGCTTTCCGGCGGATCGCATTGCCGTCGTCGATTGCCCGCTCGCCGCGCATGTAACGCCGGGCATGCCGAACGCGCTCAATGGCCGTCAGGTGCTGCAGACGCTGGACGTGGCGATTGAAGGCGCAATGGCCGGCTGGCTCGATGCCATCGTCACTGCGCCGCTGCAGAAAAGCACGATCAACGATGCCGGCGTGCCCTTCACCGGGCATACCGAATACCTGGCCGAGAAAACCCGCACGCCGCAAGTGGTGATGATGCTCGCCACCGAGGCCACGACGCCGCCGCTGCGCGTGGCGCTGGCCACCACGCATTTGCCATTGAAGGACGTGCCGGCGGCGATCACCTTCGACAGCCTGTCGCGCACGCTGGACATCCTGCATGCCGATCTGCGCGGCAAGTTCGGCATGGCTACGCCGCGCATCCTGGTCACAGGCCTGAATCCCCATGCCGGCGAAAACGGTTATCTCGGCCGCGAGGAAATCGAGGTGATCGCGCCGGCACTGGAAGCGGCGCGCTCGCGTGGCATCGACGCCGCCGGGCCGTATCCGGCCGACACCCTGTTCCAGCAGAAGTACCTGAAAGACGCCGACGCGGTGCTGGCCATGTACCACGACCAGGGCCTGCCGGTGTTGAAGCACGCGAGCTTCGGCCGCGGCATCAACATCACGCTCGGCCTGCCCATCATTCGCACCTCGGTCGACCACGGCACCGCGCTGGACGTCGCCGCGCAGGGCCTGGGTCGGGCCGACCATGGCAGCATGATCGAAGCGATCCGCGCCGCAGCGCGCATGGCCGCAACAAAAACCGCAACACAATGAAACACATCCCGAGAAAACGCTTCGGCCAGAACTTCCTGACCGATGACACCGTCCTGTTCGACATCATCCGCGCCATCGATCCGCGACCCGGCGACACGATGGTCGAGATCGGCCCCGGCCTGGCGGCGATGACGGCGCTGCTGCTCGATCAGCTCGATCATCTGCACGTGGTTGAACTCGACCGCGACCTGGTGGAGCGGCTGAAGAAGCGCTTCGATCCGCAGCGCCTGACGATACATGCCGGCGACGCGCTGAAGTTCGATTTCGCCTCGCTCGCGCCCGAAGGCGGCAAGCTGCGCGTGGTCGGCAACCTGCCTTACAACATTTCCAGCCCGCTGCTGTTTCACCTCGCCGACATCGCGCCACGGGTACGCGACCAGCATTTCATGCTGCAGAAGGAAGTGGTCGAGCGCATGGTGGCCGAGCCGGGCAGCAAGACCTATGGCCGGCTGTCGGTGATGCTGCAATGGCGTTACCACATGGAGCTGCTGTTCGTGGTGCCGCCGACCGCGTTCGACCCGCCGCCGCAGGTCGATTCGGCCATCGTGCGCATGATCCCGCTGGCCGCTCCGCTGCACTGCGATGCCGGCAAGCTCGAGCGCGTGGTGCAGAAGGCGTTCTCGCAGCGGCGCAAGGTGATCCGCAATTGCCTGGCCGGGATGTTTGCGGAGCAGGACCTGGTCGATGCCGGCATCGATCCGCAGGCCAGGCCCGAGGCGGTGGCGGTGGAAGCCTACGTCGCGCTGGCGAACCGTCTGCGCGACTGAGCCGGACCGCGCTGCGCGGCAACGGCGTGCGCCTGACATTGCCACCCAGTGCCGCGCAGCACATCAGACGTCCCAACTTCTCTTGTACTTGCTGATCAGCTTTACTTTCTGTTGATTGCCGCTTTCCTGCGCCATCTTTGTCGCTGCCTCGATGACTTCCGCAAGCACCTCTTCGGGTTCATCGTCATCGATACTTGTTGCTATGGGCATCAAGCACTCGAAATATTTTCTTGCCCGGCTTTCGGCCATCGACAAAGTCTCGACCGCATGGTCAGGCGACGCGAAAATGAGTGCGCACATGATGTCGATCTTTCTGTCGTCGTCGATCAGTTGCGAGGTCAAGGCTTCCAGCAGCCTGTTCTCCTGCGCAAGACTGTAGCCCGGCACGCCGAAGACCGTAGCGCCTTCCTTTTCGCTGGCTCCCCCCGAAGAAGACGCCGTATCAGCGAGCAGCATGCCGGCGCATTCGAACGAGAAGGAGTCGCTGTCGAGCAGGAGAGCCAGCGCATCGGCGCCGCAGGGATGCTCATGCTGCGGATCGGCGCCGCGCTGCAGCAACTCCGTGATTACCGCCTTGTCCCCCGAGCGCGCCGCCGAAAAGAGCAGTGCCTGCAACGCCGGTTTCGGCACCGGCATGTCTTTCGTATGCTGCAGCAGGCATGCAAGGACTTCCCCTGGTATTTCTGGCACGAGGTCGACTTCCATGATGCTCTTCTCGATCAATGCGCCCAGCGACGGCAGGATGGCGCCGAGCTCGGCGGGTAAGTGCGGATCGTGTTTCATCAGGATGGGCAGCGCCTTCCATGTTTCACGCTCCCACGGTTCACGCTTACACTTCCAGGCCACGTGCAACGCGCTCTTATACGAGTTGCTTTCAGGAGTTTTCCTGACCATGGCGCAGGCGTGAGCGCCATGCTCGAGCAGCAGTGGAATCAGCTTGATCTTGTTCAGCCTCACCGCGAGCATCAGCGGATTACGGTCGCGCAGCGCGTCCGGCTGCAAGCGCAGTTTTCCTTTCTTCAGGATCAGCTCGCAGGAGGGTTTGCTGCCAATTTGCACCGCCAGGCACAGGCGATCCAGAAGCTCGTCTGGATCGTCGTGTGGCGAGATATCGCAGGCTTCGAGGATGGCGTTGAATACTTCCTTCCCATGAAAGGCGCGTCTTTTGACCAGGCTTTTCAGCACGGCGTTGGCATTGCCGTTTTCCGCGTTCAACAGGCGTTGCACGGGCGCCGGCGGGCTCAGCAGCACGCGCACGAACTGTCCTGAACAGAACTCGGAGACGGACATCAGCAGTGATTTCTCGCGATCGTCATGATCGTCGTAATCCACCTGGCCGTCCCGGATCAATCGCTCGAGCAGCTCCGGCATGTCCATACTCAGCGCGATACGCAGCAGCATCTTGGCCGCTCCCTTTTCGGCATAGGGCGCGGGATGGTGGTCCAGCAGGAACATCACCAGGTCT
Organism: Noviherbaspirillum pedocola; assembly: GCF_016632335.1. Taxonomy (GTDB): domain Bacteria; phylum Pseudomonadota; class Gammaproteobacteria; order Burkholderiales; family Burkholderiaceae_D; genus Noviherbaspirillum_A; species Noviherbaspirillum_A pedocola. The sequence goes on along the minus strand of NZ_JAEPBG010000001.1, from coordinate 819,835 downwards.
TGCGCCTTTTCCTCAGCCTTTGTCGCCGCTTCGAGCGGGGAAGAGTTTCCGTCAAAACCGAATCTGTCATCACCATCGTCACCGAAGCAAATGCGCGCGCCGCGTTGCAACAGAATCTTGATGATGTCGCGATTGTCTTGCTGTACCGCCGCGGTCAACGCCGTCATTTTGGTGTCCGGGCTGGCGCCGTCGACGTAGGCACCGCCATCAAGTGCGTAAAGGACAAGGTCAAGGCTGCCGAATTTCGCGGCAAGACGCAGCAGCGACTGGCGCCACGCGCGACCGAGCTGTTGCGGTTTGCCCGATAAGGCGAAGGCCATCAGCGCCTCGAGGTTGCCGCGGTCGCAGGCCCCCACCTGGGGCGGCATTCCAGATTTATTGACCTGTTCGGCCGATGCGCCATGGCGAAGCAGCCAGGTGACGACGGCGGCATTGTCGTTCACATTCAGCGCCGACCACAGCGCCCGTTGCGCGGCTTTGCGCAGGCCGGCGGCATCGACGCATTGCGTGAGCCGGGCATGGATGTTTTCCAGCACCGTGATGTTGCCGCGCTTCGCTGCATGGCGCAGGTCGGCGGCCAGCTTCGCGCCCATGCTCGTGTCCTGCGTCTTGCCGGACAGGCTGATTTCCCATTCGGCCAGCGCATTGAAGGCATCGGTGTGCTCGCGGATGGCGGCGAGTTCGCGCGCGGTGCGGCCCTGCGCATTCGGCAGGTCGGCGCGCGCGCCGCATTCCAGCAGCAGCCGGATGATGCCGGCATTGCCTATCCTGGCTGCTTCCATCAGCGCGCTGTGTCCCTTGCCATTGCAACGATCGATATCGATTTGCGCGCCCGATCGCAGCAGCAGCTTGACGACTTCGACATTGCCGCTGGCCGCGGCCAGCGTCAGCGGCAGGTTGCCGTTGCCATCCGCCCCGTTCAGCAGGGCGGGGGTATGTCTGGCGCAATGCTCCACCAGCAGCGCGATCACTTCCATCGGCGCTTCGTAGGAGATCGCCAGGGTCAGCGCGTTCTCGCCGGCATGCGCGGCGAAAACGGTGGCGCGCACGCCTTCTGCCTGGTCACGCGCTTCCTGCAAGGCATCGACGATGTGCTCTTTCAATTTCGCGTCGAGCGCATCCTCGTTTCCGAAGGAGTACTCGAATGTCTTGCTCGCCTCCCTGCGGTCGCTGTCGTGCTTGGCGGCTACTGCTGCCATCGCGTCGGCCTCTCGTTGCCGCTGCTCCGGTTGCAGCACGTCGCCCGGTGACGCGCTTTGACGCAGCAGCTCGCGCACCAGCGCGCCATCCCAAGTCAGGATTGCTTCATGCAGTGGCCCCGAGCTATTCACGATAGGCTTCTTGTTCTCTCCTCCTTTTTTTTCTGCTTCCCCTTGCTGCCTGAGCGGCAGGAACAGGATGCGCCGCTGTGCAACCAGCTTTTGTTCACGCGCCTTGTTGAGCACGAAAGCAACCACACCTTCATGGTCGAACGGCATTCCCTTGTCGACGAAGTCCTGGTGAAAGGCGGCAAGCTCGTCGACCTCGGGAAAGGTGGCTTCGATCGCGCCGCGCAGCCTGTCGGGAAAGCGCGCCAGCAATTCCGCATACCCGTTGGGGGCGGTCGTGTTGTGCAGGGGCTGGGCGCCGGAAGTTACTGTCGGCGCGTTGGAAGTCGAAAAAGCGGAACTCGAAAAGGCGGAACTGCTGCTGCGGTCCATAAGCGCATCTCCATGGTTGAAGACGAGCGTGACATGCACATGTCAGGCTCGAGGGAGCGCTTAGTGAGATGCGGTAGGGGGCGGTTCAGTAGTGCGAACCGGAATGCGAAAGCCGCACCGGGCCATGCGGCGGGAGGCCAGGGAAGGTGCAGGGGCCACGCACCGGCAGTGCGCTAGACCAATCCGAACCAGCCCAGCAGCGCCCCCGCGCCGAGCAGCCATAGCAGGTGTATGCGGGTGCGCCAGACGATCAGCGTCGATGCTGCAGTGACCAGCCATAGCGGCCAGTCGGTGGCCAGCTGGTTGTGCGCCGCGGTCATCAGCCAGCCGGTGGCGATGATCAGCCCGATGACAATGGGAGACAGCCCGGCCTTGAAGGCCCGCACGGCGCGCAGGTCGCGGTTGCGATGGCCCCAGCGCGCGGCGTAGTAGGTCAGCGTGGTGCTGGGGATCAGGATGCCGCCCATCGTGATGGACGCGCCGAGCAGGCCCAGCAGCATGCCGCCGGCATTGGTGCCGACCGTCCAGCCCATCAACGCGATGAACAGCACGTTCGGTCCCGGCGCGGCCTGCGCCAGCGCGATCGAGGCATTGAACTGGGCGTCGGTGAGCCAACCCTGCTGGTCGACCAGGTAACGATGCATGTCCGGCGCGGTGCTGATCGCGCCGCCCACGGCCAGCAGCGACAGGCCGAGGTAATGGATGAACAGGCTCAGCCAGTCGGCCGCCTGCAGATGCAGCGTCGGGCTCATGCGCGGATCCTGTGCCAGGTCAGCACGCAGGACAGCGTGCCGAGGATGCCGAGCACCCAGGCCAGCGGCACATGCCACAGCGCCACCGCGACGAAGCACAGGCCCGCGATGGTCAGGCCCGCCGGACGGCCCAGCGGATGCCGGTTCAATGCCGTCACCAGCTTCAGGCCCGAAGCGATGATGAGTCCCGCGGCCACCGCGCCCATGCCGCGCAGCGCGCCGGCCACGCCGGGATGCTGCGCATACTGCGCATAGGCGATCGCCATGGCCAGCACCACGATCGTCGGGAAGGTCAGCATGCCGGCCAGCGCTGCGATCGCGCCCGGCAGGCCGAAATAGCGCGAGCCCAGCATCAGCGACAGGTTGACCACGTTCGGTCCCGGCAGAATCTGCGCGACCGCCCATTCCTCAACGAATTCTTCTCGGGTAAGCCAACGCTTGCGCTCGACCAGTTCATGCTGGACTACGGCCAGCACGCCGCCAAAGCCTTGCAGCGCGAGGAAGGACATGGACAGGAACAGGTCGAGCAGTGAGCGGGGTTGCGGACGGTCGGGTGAAATGGTGGGCGTGGACGCGGACATGTGCTTGTTCGAGGCGAGGTACCGGAAGCCGCCAGCGCGGAAGGCGCCGGGGCTCGTGCATCCTATCATCCACCGGCCTTTGCACCCAACTCTTCTATAAGACTTGCGGCCCGCGCAAACGTTGGCGCGCGGTTTCGGGTTAAGCTCTGGCCTCTTCGTCAACCCTTATCAACAACGGAGCGATCCATCCATGCGATTTCGAAACAGCATTCTGGCTGGCGCGCTGCTGCTCGCGGGCGCGGCGCACGGCGAGACAGTGGGCGAGGTCAGCACCGTGTTCAAGCTGGTCGGACCGAATCACAAGATCGTGGTCGATGCCTATGACGATCCGAAGGTCGAGGGCGTGGCCTGCTACCTGTCCCGTGCCCGCACCGGCGGCATCAAGGGCGCGCTCGGCGTGGCCGAGGACAAGGCCGAAGCGTCAGTCGCCTGCCGCCAGGTCGGCGAGATCCGTTTCAAGGGCAACTTGCCGCAGCAGGAGGAAGTGTTCAACGAGCGCGCATCGATCATGTTCAAGCGGGTGCGGGTGGTGCGCATGGTCGATGCGAAACGCAATGCGCTGGTCTACCTGGTGTATTCGGATCGGGTCATCGAAGGCAGTCCGCAGAACAGCGTGACCGCCGTGCCGCTGCCGGCGGGCACGAGCGTGCCGCTTGCCAGATAAGCGCGAGGGAGAACCTGGATGATGCAAGCAATGCGCACCGCCACCCTGGTCACCGCGCTGACGCTGTTGGCCGGCTGCGAACAGGCCAGGCTGCCGCTGATGGCCGGCACCGGTCCGAACCCGACGCTGCCGCCGCCGGTGCACAGCCTGGTTCCGACGGTGCATATCGCGCCGGCGCAGGGCTGGCCGCCGGGCGCCGCGCCCACCGCCGCCGCCGGGCTCGAAGTCAAACCCTATGCGACCGGGCTGGACCATCCGCGCTGGCTCTATACCTTGCCCAATGGCGATGTGCTGGTGGCCGAGACCAATGCGCCGGAAAAGCCGCAGGATGCGAAGGGCTTGCGCGGCCGCATCATGAAAATGGTGATGAAGCGCGCCGGCGCCGGCATGAAGAGTCCGGACCGCATCACGCTGCTGCGCGATGCGGATGGCGACGGTGTGGCCGAGACCAAGACCGAATTCCTGAAGGGCCTGCATTCGCCGTTTGGCATGGCGCTCATCGGCGACGCGCTGTACGTGGCCGATACCGACGCGGTGCTGCGCTTTCCCTACAAGCCGGGCGCGACCGAGATTAGCGCCAAGGGCGAGAAGGTGGCCGATCTGCCGGCCGGTCCGATCAACCATCACTGGACCAAGAACATCCTGGCCAGCCCGGATGGCAAGACGCTGTATGCGACCGTCGGCTCGAACAGCAACGTTGCCGAGAACGGCATCGAAGCCGAGGAAAACCGCGCCGCGATTCTGGAGATCGATCTGGCCAGCGGCAAGTCGCGGGTCTATGCATCCGGCCTGCGCAATCCGAACGGCATGGCCTGGCAGCCGAAGACCGGCGCGCTGTGGACCGTGGTCAACGAGCGCGACGAGCTTGGCAGCGACCTGGTGCCGGACTACCTGACCTCGGTGAAGGAAGGCGGCTTCTACGGTTGGCCCTACAGCTATTACGGCCAGATCGTCGATGCCCGGGTCAAGCCGCAACGGCCCGAGCTGGTGGCGCGTGCCCTGAAGCCGGACTATGCGCTCGGCGCGCACACCGCATCGCTCGGTCTGCTCTTCTATCAGGGCAGGCTCTTGCCCGAGCGCTATCGCAACGGCGCCTTCATCGGCCAGCATGGTTCCTGGAACCGCAGGCCGAGAAGCGGCTATGAAGTCGTGTTCGTGCCCTTCGATGATGCGGGCATGCCATCGGGGCCGGTCGAGGAAGTGCTGACCGGTTTCGTCGACAAGGATGGCAATGCGCTCGGACGGCCGGTCGGCGTGACGGTGGACAGAGCCGGCGCGCTTCTGGTGGCCGACGATGTCGGCAATGTGGTGTGGCGGGTGACGCCGGCGAAGTAGGCTGCGGCGAAGACCGCGCGTCGGTGCGGCTTGCGGCGCAATTGGTGTACCCTCACGCGATGACGAATCCAGCCACCACCACTCCATTCGCCGCCGGGCGCTTCATCAAGGAAATCGGCCGCGGCAAGAAGGGCGCGCGCAGCCTCTCACGCGACGATGCCCGTGAGCTCTATGCCGCGATGCTCGACGGCCGCGTGTCCGACCTGGAAATGGGCGGCCTGCTTCTGGCCATGCGCATCAAGGGCGAATCGGTAGACGAGATCGCCGGTTTTCTCGATGCCGCTGAAGCCTCGTTCTCCCTGCTTGCAGCGCCAGCCGCCAGCCATGCGCCTGTGGTTATCCCGAGCTACAACGGCTCGCGTTCGCTGCCCAATCTCACGCCGCTGCTGGCGCTGCTGCTTGCGCGCGAAGGCGTGCCGGTGCTGATGCATGGCGTGCTCACCGATCCGGGGCGGGTGACCAGCGCCGAAATCCTGCGCGAGCTCGGCTTGCCGGTGGCGCAATCCGCCGCGAACGCCGCCGCAGCCTTTGCCGCCGGCAGGCCGGCCTTCCTGCCCATCGAAGCGCTGGCGCCGAAGATGGCGCGGCTACTGGCCTTGCGGCGCATTCTGGGCGTGCGCAATTCCACGCATACGCTGGTCAAGATCCTGCAGCCCTTCAGCGCTCCGGCGCTGCGGCTGACTTCGTATACCCATCCCGAATACTTCACGATGCTTTCCGAGTATTTCGCGCAATGCGCTCCCGCCGACCGTGGCGATGCGTTCCTGATGCGCGGCACCGAGGGCGAGACCGTGGCCAATCCGAAGCGCGCGAACCGTATCGACTGGTTCCATGCCGGCGCGGCGCAAGTGCTGGTGGAGCGGCAGCCGCCGCAGGAAACCCTGCCGGATCTGCCCGATGGCAGCGATGCCGCGACCACCGCGCGCTGGATCGAAGCCGCGCTGCGCGGTGAACGGCCGATGCCGCCGGCGATACTCGAGCAGGTGGCGCATTGCCGCGAGGTGGCGGCCAGCCTGCGCGTCTGAGACGCTCTGGCTTCGCTGGCGCCCTTTCCGGGTGAGTCGCGGCACCGCGCTGGTGCTCGGGCTCACCGCGAACCGGCGCCATACGCTCGCGCATGCGTTGCAATGGGGCATGCGGCAACTCTGGAGCATGGAACGGGGCTTGCAAGTAGCGGGCATTACGCCTTTCAGCAGACTTCCCATGACCTACGCAGCAAAAACCTATCTCGTCGGCGCCGGTCCCGGTGATCCGGAACTGTTGACCATCAAGGCGGCGAAGGCGATCGCCGCTGCCGATGTGATCCTGATCGACGATCTCGTCAACCGCGCGGTGCTGCAGCATGCGCGGGTTGATGCGCGCATCGTCGAAGTCGGCAAGCGCGGCGGCTGCCAGTCCACGCCGCAGGAATTCATCGAACGGCTGATGATCGCCGAGTCGCGCGCCGGGCATTGCGTGGTGCGATTGAAGGGCGGCGATCCGTACATCTTCGGCCGCGGCGGCGAGGAATGCGCGCATCTGCGCGAAGCGGGCATCCCGGTGGAAGTCATCAACGGCATCACCAGTGGCCTGGCCGCGCCGGCCTCGATCGGCGTGCCGCTGACCCATCGCGACCATACCCAGGGCGTGATCCTGGTCACCGGGCATGGCAAGAGCGCGGACACGGAGCCGGACTGGGCCACGCTGGCGAAGCTGGATTTGACCCTGGTGATCTACATGGGCATCGCGCGCTGCGGCGAGATCGTCGCGGCGCTTCTGGCCGGCGGCAAGGCGGCCGATACGCCGGCGGCGGTGATCCATGCGGCCACCGGCACGGGGCAGGCGCATCTGATCAGCACCCTGGCCGCGCTGCCGCAGGCGCTGGCTGAGTCAAGCTTGGGCAGCCCGGGCATCATCGTGATCGGCGATGTGGTGCGCTGCGCCGAACAATTGCAGACGCTTGCCGCGGAGCAGGCCGCGGCCGCATAGAAACCGCGTGGGGCAGGGCGCGGCGGATGCCGCTACAATCGCGGCTTTTCCCGCTTTCCCCATTTCCATGTCCCAGCAGTTTGATGTCGCCGTCATCGGCGCGGGCGCGGCCGGCATGATGTGCGCCGGCGTCGCCGGCCAGCGCGGTCGGCGCGTAGTCATCATCGACCATGCGAGCCGGCTCGCCGAAAAAATCCGCATCTCCGGCGGCGGTCGCTGCAATTTCACCAATATCGATGCCGGCCCGCAGAATTTCCTGTCCGGCAATCCGCATTTCTGCCGCAGCGCGCTGGCGCGCTATACCTCGCGCGATTTTCTCGATCTCGTGAATCGGCATCGCATTCCCTGGCATGAGAAGCACAAGGGGCAATTGTTCTGCGACCGTTCGGCGGAAGACATCATCGCCATGCTCAAGGCCGAATGCGATGCCGGCGGCGTAGCCTGGCGCATGCCGGTGAAGGTGGCGGGCGTGAGTCGTGCCGGCGAGCGTTTTCGCATCGATACCGATGGCGGTGTGATCGAGGCGGCCAGTCTCGTGATCGCGACCGGGGGTTTGTCGATACCGAAGATCGGCGCTACTGATTTCGCCTTTCGGATCGCCAAGCAGTTTGATGTTCCGGTGGTAGCGACAAGGCCGGCGCTGGTGCCGCTGACCTTCGATGACGCCGGCTGGCAGGCTTACACGCCGCTGGCGGGCATCGCGCTGCCGGTCGACATCGAAACCGGCGAGAAGCGCTCGCGCATGCGCTTTCGCGAAGACCTGCTGTTCACCCATCGCGGTCTTTCCGGGCCGGCGGTGCTGCAGATATCGAGCTACTGGATGGATGGCGCGGCGCTGACGATCAACCTGCTGCCGGAAGTCGATGTCGCCGCAGAACTGCTGGGCAACAAGGGCGCGATCCGCAAGAACCTGGCCAATCACCTGTCGGGCTGGCTGCCGGCGCGGCTGGTCGAGGGTTTGCTTGCCGCCAACCGCTTCGATCCCGCCGCGCGGGCGGCCGACATGCCGGACCGCGAATTACGTCGGCTGGCCGACATCCTGAACCGCTGGACCATCGTGCCGAGTGGCTCGGAAGGCTATCGCAAGGCTGAAGTGACTCGCGGCGGCGTCGATACCCGGGCGTTGTCGCAGCAGACCATGATGGTCAATGCAGTGCCGGGTTTGCACTTCATCGGCGAAGCGGTCGACGTCACCGGGTGGCTCGGCGGTTACAATTTCCAGTGGGCATGGGCTTCCGGCGTGGCGGCGGGGGTGGCGACTTGAAGAAAACCGTTGACTTGTCAATACGCGCTGTTATACTCGCCGACTCCCAATTCAAAACCAACTTTCCTGGTTTAAGTACATGACCACTATTCGTCTGAAAGAAAACGAGCCGTTCGAAGTCGCAATGCGACGCTTCAAGCGCACCATCGAAAAAACCGGTCTGTTGACCGAACTGCGTGCGCGCGAGTTCTACGAGAAGCCGACCGCAGAGCGCAAGCGCAAGCTCGCCGCTGCCGTGAAGCGCCACTACAAGCGCATCCGCAGCCAGCAGCTGCCCAAGAAACTGTACTGAGATTTCGCCGCCATGATGCGGCCGCGTTGTTAACCCGCTCCGGAATTCCGCAGCGGGTTTTGCCATTTATCCCACCGCAGTTTGCGGATTGCACAGAAGGAAAATCATGGGCCTGAAGGAAAGAATCACCGAGGACATGAAGGCGGCAATGCGCGCCAAGGATAGCGCCCGTCTCGGCACGATCAGGTTGCTGACCGCGGCGATCAAGCAGAAGGAAGTCGATGAGCGCATCGTGACCGATGATGCGCAGGTGCAGGCGATCGTCGAAAAGATGATCAAGCAGCGCAAGGATTCGATTACCCAGTTCGAGGCCGGCGGTCGCCAGGATCTGGCCGACAATGAACGCGCCGAAATGGCCGTGCTGTCCGAATACATGCCCGCCGCCGCTTCCGAAGACGAAGTGCGCGCCGAAGTCGCCGCCGCGGTGGCTGCCACCGGCGCTTCCGGCCCGCAGGACATGGGACGCGTGATGGCGCTGGTCAAGCAGAAGCTGGCCGGCCGCGCCGATATGACCCAAGTGTCCGCGCTGGTGAAAGCCGCGCTGGCCAAGAGCTGATTCCCCTGCAAGACGAAGCCGGGGCGCCTTCTTGATACCCGCTTCCTTCATCCAGGACCTGCTGTCCCGCGTCGACATCGTCGACGTGGTGGGTCGCTATGTGCAATTGAAGAAGGGCGGCGCGAACTACATGGGCCTGTGCCCATTCCATAACGAAAAGTCGCCCAGTTTTACGGTCAGCCCAACCAAGCAGTTTTATCACTGCTTCGGCTGTGGCGCGCACGGCAGCGCAATCGGCTTCCTGATGGAGTATTCCGGCCTTGGGTACGTCGAGGCGATCAAGGATCTGGCGCAGAACGTCGGCATGGTCGTGCCGCAACAGGAAGACCGGCTGCCGCCCGGCAAACGCGCTGAAGTGCAGGCGAAGTCGCTGGCATTGTCCGAGGCGATGAGCCGGGCGAACGTTTTTTATCAACAACAGTTGCGCGGCGCACAGAATGCAAAAACTTATTTGCAGGGGCGCGGTCTCACGGGTGAGATCGCGCTGCGCTTTCAACTGGGTTACGCACCGTCGGGTTGGGACAATCTGCGTGCAGCCTTCCCCGATTATGAGGATGCGGCGCTGGTCGAGTCGGGGCTGGTCATCGAGCGCAACGAAGATGGCGGTCCACGCAAGCGTTATGACCGCTTTCGGGATCGCATCATGTTCCCGATCAGGAATACCAAGGGCCAGGTAATCGCCTTTGGTGGTCGCGTGCTCGATGGCGGCGAGCCGAAATACTTGAATTCACCCGAGACGCCCCTATTTCAAAAGGGCAGCGAGCTCTACGGCCTGTTCGAGGCCAGACAGGCGATACGCGAAGCGGGATACGTGCTGGTGACCGAGGGATACATGGATGTGGTGGCCCTGGCGCAACTGGGCTTTCCCCAGGCGGTGGCAACGCTGGGAACCGCGTGCACACCGGTTCACGTGCAAAAGCTCTTGCGACAAACCGACAACCTGGTGTTCAGCTTTGATGGCGATGCCGCTGGCCGCCGCGCCGCGCGCAGGGCGCTCGATGCCTGCCTGCCGCATGCCGGTGATGCCAAATCGATGAAGTTTCTGTTTCTGCCCAGCGAGCATGACCCGGACAGCTATGTGCGTGAATATGGCACGGAAGCATTTGAAACGCAGATCCGCGACGCGATGCCGCTCTCGCAATTCCTGTTGAACGAGGTGAGCGCCGAGGGCGAAATGCATACTGCCGAGGGCCGTGCCCGGGCGCAATTCCACGCAAAATCCTTGCTGCAGGCAATGCCGGCTTCCGGGTTGCGTTTGCAAATCGTGCGCAGTCTGGCGCAAATGACACAGACCACGCCGGCGGAGATCGAAGCGCTGTTTGAATTGTCCAAACCCGTAACTCCACGCCGCGCCGCGCCGCCGCCCAGGAGCAGCCGCGCCGCGCCGGCGGATATGGAAAAGAAGGTGATTCGCCTGTTGCTGGCGCAACCTGCGCTGGCTGCCGAAATGAGCGCCGGGGCGGTGGATGCGCTGGCTGCGGTGGCGCCCGACGGCGGCGCCATGCTGCGTCAACTGCTCGAAACGATCGAAACCATGGGAACCAGTCCGAATTTCGCCGCGCTTGCCGAGCAATTGCGCGCCTCGGGCCCGGATTTCGATGGAATGATCGCCGAGCTCCTGGGCGAAGCCGAATACGAGCCGGAAGTGGCTCGACTCGAATTGCGCGGCGCAGTGCGGCAGTGCCGGATGAAGCTGGTCAAGGCGGAAATGGACCGGCTGACCGCATCAGGTTCCACCACGCCCGAGGTGCTCGCCCGCTTGCGAGAATTGTGGAATCTGCATGAGCGGCTGAAGCAGCAGGCCGCTGCCGATACCGCTTCCACAGGGGCAGCATAGTTGCTGAAGCGCTAATGTGCTATGGTATGATTTAAAGCTTTTGATTCAAAGTCTTACGGTATTCGGCTAGCGATCAGAAGGGATTTTGGCAGTTCAGCACAGGACCAGCGTCGTGACGAGCGGCACGGCGCAACACTTTAATAGCAGGCAGTCGCCCGCAAATTGTTGATAGTGGATTCCATGACGAACGCAATGAAAAAACCCGCGAAAGATCAAACGGCCCTGACCGCCAAGGTCGGGAAGGCGCCAGGCGAGTCGGCTGCCAAGGCCGGCGCAGGCGCGCCGAAAGCGGCTTCCGGCGCGCTCGTCTCGAAACCAGGCAGCAAGGCAGCAAAGACGAAATCGGCATCCATGGCGGCGCCCGAGGCAATCGCACAGACGTCGGCAAAGGCTGACGCCAAGGCCTCCCGCTCCATGGACACATCTTCATCCAAGGCGGCTGATCAGCCGACCTCTGCGCATCCGAAAGCTCCCGTGACCACCAAGAAAACCGAATCGAAAACTTCAGGCAAATCCCCGAAGGCCGATGTCCAGGCTGAAGCCGCACAGGGGCGCGTGAGTCAAACCACCGATGCCGCCGCGCTGGCGGCAATCGACACTTCCGGTTATGTGCTGCCGACGGTCAAGGTGCCGGGCAGACGTGGTCGCAAGCCCAAGGAATTTCAGCCCGAGAACGAGGAAGTGGCGGCGCTCAATGCCGTCGAGCGCGCCGAACTGAAGGCCGCTGACAAGGCGCGCGCGAAAGACCGCAAGGCCAAGGAAAAGGCGCTGCTGAAGGACGCGTTCTCCTCCGACACGGAAGCCAGCGAGGAAGAACTTGAGCGTCGCCGCCAGAAGCTGAAAAACCTGATCAAGCTAGGCAAGGAACGCGGCTTCCTGACCTATGCGGAAATCAACGACCACCTGCCGGAAAACATAGTCGACCCCGAGGCGATCGAAGGCATCATCGGTACCTTCAACGACATGGGTATCGCCGTCTACGAGCAGGCGCCGGATGCGGAAACCCTGCTGCTGTCGGACAACGTCGCCAATGTCGCCAGCGACGACGATGAAGCCGAGGCCGCCGCTGAAGCCGCACTGTCCACCGTCGATTCCGATTTCGGCCGCACTACCGATCCGGTGCGCATGTACATGCGTGAAATGGGCTCGGTCGAACTGCTGACCCGCGAAGGCGAAATCGAGATTGCCAAGCGCATCGAGGATGGCCTGAAGGACATGATCCAGGCGATTTCCGCCTGCCCGACCACGATTGCCGAGATCCTGGCCGCGGCCGAACGCATCCAGAAGGAAGAAATGCGCATCGACGAGGTCGTTGATGGCTTGGTTGACCCGAATGAGTCGGCTGAAGCGGATGCGCCCGTTCAGGGCTCCGCCGATGCGGACGAGGACGACGAGGACGAAGACGCGGAAGACGAGGAGGAAGAAGGCGAAGAGGAAGCTGCAAACACGCCAAGCGCCGCCGCCGGCTTCTCCGCGGAACAGCTGGAACAACTGAAGCGCGATGCACTCGGCAAGTTCAGCTTCATTTCCCAGCAATTCGACAACATGCGCAAAGCGTTCGAATCGCAGGGTTACAACTCCAAGCCTTACGTCGACGCGCAGGAAACGATTTCGAACGAGCTGCTGAGCATCCGCTTCACCGCGAAAATGGTTGAAAAACTCTGCGACACGCTACGCGGCCAAGTCGATGAAGTGCGTCATATCGAAAAGCAGATCCTGGATGTGGCGGTGAACAGATGCGGCATGCCGCGCGCCCATTTCATCAAGGTCTTCCCCGGCAATGAAACCAATCTCGACTGGATCGATGGCGAAGTCACCGCCGGCAATTCGTACAGCGCCGTGCTGGGCCGCAATGTGCCGACCATCAAGGAATTGCAGCAGAAGCTAATCAACCTGCAAGCACGCGTGGTGCTGCCGCTGCCGGATCTGCGCAACATCAACAAGAAAATGGCGGCCGGCGAAATGAAGGCGCGCAAGGCCAAGCGCGAGATGACCGAAGCCAACCTACGTCTGGTGATTTCGATTGCGAAAAAATATACCAACCGCGGTCTGCAATTCCTGGATCTGATCCAGGAAGGCAACATCGGCCTGATGAAGGCGGTGGACAAATTCGAATACCGTCGCGGCTATAAGTTCTCGACCTATGCGACATGGTGGATCCGCCAAGCTATCACCCGCTCGATCGCGGACCAGGCGCGCACGATTCGCATCCCGGTGCACATGATCGAGACGATCAACAAGATGAACCGGATCTCGCGTCAAATTCTGCAGGAAACCGGCGCCGAGCCCGATCCAGCAACCTTGGCGCAAAAGATGGAAATGCCCGAGGACAAGATTCGCAAGATCATGAAGATCGCCAAGGAGCCGATCTCCATGGAAACGCCGATCGGTGATGACGACGATTCGCATCTGGGCGACTTCATCGAAGACAACAACACACTGGCACCTTCGGATGCCGCGTTGCATGCCTCGATGCGCGGCGTGGTGAAGGACGTGCTCGATTCGCTGACGCCGCGCGAAGCGAAGGTACTGCGCATGCGCTTCGGCATCGAAATGTCGACCGATCACACGCTGGAAGAAGTCGGCAAGCAGTTCGACGTCACGCGCGAGCGCATCCGTCAGATCGAGGCTAAAGCGCTGCGCAAGCTGCGTCATCCGTCCCGCTCCGACAAGCTGAAGAGCTTCCTGGAAGGAAGTTGATCGGCCTGATCTGATGTACAATGCTTGCCGGCCCGCACACGCGGGCCGGTGTTGTAAAGGCGGACCGTTCGGTCCGTTTTCCTTCAGTTTTTCAGAAAAGGGCCTCTAGCTCATGCTTGGTTAGAGCAGCGGACTCATAATCCGTTGGTGCCGTGTTCGACTCACGGGAGGCCCACCAAAATATAGTAGTAAATTCAAGGGGTTACGAGAAATCGTAGCCCCTTGCTGTATGTGGGAAAGATTTATTATGCTACGCTTATGCTACACAACGATGCTTTTAGGATGCTTTACCAACGAGCTGGATTGAAGGAAGTAGCATAAAGAGTGCGGTATGTAGAAAGAAATCTTAAACCAGTAGCATACGAGAGCCCCTTCGGGGCTTTTTTTCTTTGTGGGTTAGGGAGTTTGTCCGATATAGATGGAATATGGGCTAAGAACACCCGTACACAGCTCCATGGCACATCCCAACGATACCAACAGAATCTGCTCTAGCAACCACCGCAGTCAATCCAATACTGGATGTCAGAAAATAAAAAATCTGATGAAGGAAAGAATCGCCCTTGTTTGGAAAAAGCTCGACGCAAAAAAATCAATGGATATAATTGCTGGTGTAGATTAAATCAATTGATTTATCAATAACGGGGAATGAAATGACTACTCTTGCAGAACTTAATAAAAAGATCGCTGAGATGCAAGCTCAGGCAAATAAAATGCGAGAAGAGGGGAAAGCAAATGCAATAGAAGAAATAAAACAAAAAATGGAAGAATTTGCTATCACACCTCAGGACCTTGGATTTGGACATCAAGCTAAAGCCAAAAAAACTAAAGCAACATCAATTCCGAAAGATAGAATTGTTGCCTATAAAAAAAGCGAAACCGAAACTTGGAGCGGAGGCCGTGGACCAAAACCACAATGGGTCAAAGATGTAATTTCCAAAGAGGGCATTGATGCCCTTGAGAAATACAAAACCAAATAAAATAAAAACACCACGCAAAGCCCAATGTGGGCTTTGTTTACTTATAGGGAAATAGGCTACTTCATAACTTGCTCAGTTTTACTTCAAGCGCATCATTAGCATATTCTGAGTGACTTTCATCTGATTAACTGTCTTGACCAGTTCGGAAAATGTTTCTCTTAACTCAGCTTGGTCTTGTGTTTGCTGGCCACCTCTTATGAGTTTTGTTAGGACATCTTTTGTGTCTATTTGCCCCTGTGCTAATTGACTGTTGAAAGCCTCAACCAAAGATAGCCTGCTATTAATAGCCATTAATGCTATTTCCATATTTTGTATATTCCTAGCTAAATCAGAAAAATCCCGAACTTCTTCCATGCTATTCATCCTTTTCTAATTATTCTTTAAAGATCGCTGGGATGGAAAGTTCTAAAAACTGTGGCTTTTTCACATGGAATAATTC
Organism: Noviherbaspirillum pedocola; assembly: GCF_016632335.1. Taxonomy (GTDB): domain Bacteria; phylum Pseudomonadota; class Gammaproteobacteria; order Burkholderiales; family Burkholderiaceae_D; genus Noviherbaspirillum_A; species Noviherbaspirillum_A pedocola. Next base: position 804,770 of record NZ_JAEPBG010000001.1, on the reverse strand, counting down.
TTTTGGGTGCAGCCGCTTCTTTCTCTCTCCGGGCTAATTTAAAAAAATTTCGGACGAGAGCAGAAGGAATCTTTCCGCCATCTTTCCAAGTAATTCCGCGCTCATGTAGAAGGTGACAAGCAAGCCTTTCATACTTTTTCATACCATTGCCAAAAGAAAATCTAGAATTAGCATTCAAAAAAATTTCAAACTCATCATAATTCTCTACAAAAAAATTTAGATAGCTTTGAAAATCACCAGTCTTGCTAAAAGTTTTAGCTCGGATGTATTCCGCAATCTTTTCATTCTTTATCATTTGGCTCTCCATTGTCATTATTTTTAATATATAAAAATAATATGGAAAAGCAAATTCCGAAATGCTTCAAAGAACTCTTTGAGGCATTTTCACTTAATTAAGAAGCGGGCATTTGACTTTATAAAGAAAATTTATTAAAGAATGCAGGCTGAAAAGAAAAAAGCCAAGTCGGTAAACTTGGCCTTTCTAGAAAAGGAACATTGATCTCGCCAGATTTTTCGTTCATGAAGATATATAAGCATTTAAATATAAAATGTCAAGCATCTAAATAAACACACAATCTACACGAATAAGAAATTCCTTTTTTGGCTTTTCAGCCAATTGAAAAGGAATTTTTTTATGTTAGACACATTTATAAAGTCGTTGCCCGAAAAAGTAAGGTGCAGTAATAACCCTGGTGACGAAGGAACGAAATTTAGAAGTAAAGAAGAAGCTTTGCAATACAAGTATGTTGAACACAATCAGAGCTATAAAAAGTATCTAATCATTGATATTGACATCGACAAGTCTGCTAATAACGAACGGATTGGACCAGCATTCCGTTATGAAGAAAAGGGAATGCCTGTCCCATCAATCATTACGATCAATCCAGAAAAAGGAACACCGCACTACCAGTATGAGTTGAACACCCCAGTGATTTTTACACCTAATGCGAGGAAAGAACCCCAACAACTATATGAAGCAGTGACTAGGGCACTTATTGAAGCACTACAAGGTGATAGGAGCTACGACGGACATTTAACAAAAAATCCACTCTGCCCATACTGGAAAGTCATAAGACACGATGTTTCCTATGATTTGAAAGACTTTCTTGAGTATGTGGATATAAAAAACTCATTCTGGAAAAAGCCTATAACCCATGACATCTTGGGAAGAAACCATACGCTTTTCAATAACTTGAGGTTTTGGGCATACCAAGAAGTAAGGAAGCATGCAGACCTCGAAAACTTCAAATTGGCAGTGGAGGATCGTGCATTCCAAATCAACGAAGAGTTCCAGAGCTATCCACAAGGTCAATTAGGCACTAAAGAAGTATTGCAAATTGCAAAGTCAGTTAGTAGATGGACTTGGAGGAATAGATACGATTTGGATAGACACGGGAATCGCGGAGTCATGCGACTGTGGGATAAGGATTTAGCCTTAGATGAAAAGCAGAGACTATCAGCAGAACGAACACATAAGGAGCAAACAAACACGACGAGAAGTGCCTTATTTACATCAATAACGCTGTTGAAAGCTCAAGGTATTCCTATTACTCAAAAAAGCCTTGAGATACACAGCAAAATATCATTGAGCACCATTAAAAGATATTGGAAGGAATTCGAGCCCATAATTTATAAAAAGATGGCTGCATGATCGACTTAGTTGAAATAACAACTATGGTGTTATATGGTGTTGTCCGGTAATTACCCTCTAAGGGAGGGTATCGCAAGATTTCAAAATCAGTAAAAGAATTGCTTTAGCAACCCAAAAAATTAAATTATTAGAACTGCTTTGGCAGTCCCAATCCAAATAATAAGGATTTGCTTAAGCAAGTTTCAAGAATTGAAACAAAAAAGCGCGAAACTGAAAAAATAAAAAAATTTCTATTCGATCCAATTAAAAAGCCTGCATTCGCAGGCTTTTTTATTTTCCTATATCTTATTAATGCTTTTCCGAGGAGCATGTTTAACAATTAATTTCTTGTTTAGTTCTAGGTATGCCATTTCTTTCTGAAGATGCAAAACTTTTTCCTTGGCTTCCTCGTTCTCGATGCAGTAAAAAGGTTTTTTTATTTGGATCGCAAGTCTATTCTTTTTAATCAATGAAAGAACTTTTCGTATTTTGAATAAATTCGCGGAACCGAATTTAGTCCTAACCGTTTCGTCAGGGCTAGGGAAAAATTCTTCAACATCCTTGCTGCTTAAAAAGCTTCTCAACTGAGTTAAAGTAAAAAAATTCTTCTTCTTTTCTTCTTTCTGTTTATTTAGGCTGTATAGATATTCTTGTTTCTTCTTTTCGGCATAAGCCCTTTTTTCTTCCCAAGAATAAACCCATTTACCTCTTCCCATCCAATCTCCCATCTCAAAATTCTCCTTAATTTATTGTGTTTTACATATAGCAAAAAGAAAATTTTAATCAAGGCAAAAATTTGATTTTTAAAATCTTTCTGTTTTAATTAAAGAGGGAAACGAAATCTAAAGCAAGGGTAACTATTCCCAAGGGGAATAAGATATATGGGGTTCCCCCATGCCCCTAGCTTCACTAAAAACAATAATAAAAAAGGTGACGAAAATGACTCATTACAAAAAGTTCATAGAACAAAAAAATCTACAACCAGATGAGAAGAAAAGACCTGGTCAAGCTGGCTATGACGGTAATTCAAAACTAAGAACAAGGAATGTGCAGATAGCACTTTCTGAACTGGAATATGAAGATTTGGTAAAGCAGTTTAATCAATCTTCTTACTCAAAATTGGCACCTTACTGTCGTAGAAAACTACTTTCAAAAGAAGTAAAAGTAACCGACGAAAAACAACTAAACCTTGAAAATGTGGCAGCGCTTTACCGGCTTTATAAACAAACTGACATATCCCAGACAGGAAAAATGGGGAGCAATTTAAACCAAATTGCCAGAAAGTTTAATAGCAACGAGGGTGTCCAAAACTTTAAAGAAAAGATGTTAGAAGAACTCAATTTGATGAGGGAGATGAATAGAAAATTAGAGATTGTTTTGAAAAAAATGGTTGGGGGTAACTCATGATATTAACTTTCGTTAATAAGGGTGAGTCCGGACCTGAAGGAATTAATTATCTCTTCAGTGAGAAGGACGCAAACGGTAAGGAAAGAAATCCACCAGCCGAATTATTGGAGGGGGATATATTGCTTACAAAGTATTTGATTGAAAACAATTCAAGAATAAAAAAATATAGCAGTTATGCTCTTTCATTTCGGGATAATGAAAAAGTTACGGACGAACAGCTAAAAGAAATTGTTCAATCTGTGCGAGATACCTTTTGCACAGGCTTAGGGTCTGACAGAATAAATATTCTTGCAGTCAAACACACTGACAAGGGAAATACTGAGGTTCATCTAATTATCAATGACGAAGATATGCTCACTGGGCGTAGATTCAATCCGTGGCCACCAGGTGAAAGGTCCCAAAAATTACAGCAGGATTTTTGTGCATGTTGGAACCATAGGTTAGGATTTGAGCAGGTTGTAAGTAATCCGTTTAAAGCATCTTTTAGCCGATTTGACGCCAAAGTTCCTAAAGAAAGAAGAAAGAAATTTCTACAAAAAATAGACGAAAAGGAAGCCGTAAAGGCTTTAGAGGAAAACAAGGACAGCAATCAAAGGAGGGAAAAACTAAGCAGTATTACAGCCGAAGCTGTAATGGCAGGCAAGATTAATAATAGAAATGACTTGGTTAAATTCTTGGAAAGGAATAACTGCAGGATAACTAGGAAAGGAAAAGATTACTTATCTATAATATTGCCTGGAAAAGAAAAGCCTATCAGATTTAAAGGTGGTTGTTTTAAAGAGGATGTGGATTACAGATCATTAATCGCTGAACATAATACGGCTTCCAAGCACCTTAGGCCCGATCAGTTTAGAAAAGTAGAAGCTAGGCTTGACGAAGCTATGGTTTACAAAAGGGAGCTACATGCAAAGATTTATGCTCCTAAAGAAAAGAAAATACGATTGCCAAAAACTGAATCTGTAAAAATAAAGGCACCACAGCAGATTAAGCCAAATAATAAAGTTAAGCCGAAAGAACAACGAAAACAAACTATCCAACCAGTTGTTAAGTCCAATTCCAATGTTTCTAAAAAGCAAAAGAACTTCAATAATTTCAGGTCTATTGGAATTTCAAGCTCGCTCGGAACCCATATCGCAGAAAAAATTGGCAGTGTTGAATTGCAATTAACTGCTCTATACACTCAGCTATCAAATGCTCCAAATTCAAAACGGGCGGAAATTGAGCAAAAAATATTTGAATTAAAATTTCAATTAACGGTGCTACAGCAGCAGCAAATTGAAGATAAAAAAGCGGAATTGAATAGAGATAAGAAAGATAAATTTAAAATTTAATACTTTCCGCATACATAAAAGCCGCTATAAAAAGTGGCTTTTGTTGTTTTTGGATCACAGATTCAATATTCAAAACCTTCAAAGAGTTCTTTGAACCTTTTGTTATAAAAACGTTAATTAAATTGTGGACTTTTTAATTATTTATTTATAGAATTAAAGCTCAACTTTAAATGACGGAGATGAATATGAATAATTATCGAGCTGTAATTAATTTTAAAAATGCTTTTGACGGGGTGAATTACTTAGACTTATGTGAATCCCTTAAATTCTCATTCAGGATTTGGGATGTTTGCTGTAAAAATGAGGATTTTGACAGTCCGGGAATTAGCCAGGAGATTAAGCAATTTTTTATGCTTCATGACATGATGGCTATTCATTATGGTTATTGGGGTTATCTTGAGTATGAAGATGTAAGGCAAAAACTGAATGGATATCTCAATGATTTATGCAAAAAGCCGAAAAAAGAAATCGTAGAATTTTATGTAAAGGAATATATGAGACAAATAGAAAATAGAGCCAAGATTGATTTAATGGAAGCTCAAGGCAATATTCATGTTATTGATTTGCAGTAAGATTGGAGAGTAATATGAAGGAGAGCAAAGATCTGAAAGCTCTGATCTATCACAGCATTAATCAATTGTTTTATGACGGTCGTGATGATATTGATGATGAAAACATACCCATAGAGCATATTGGCAATCAATTCCACATTGCATTTGCTGAAGACCACGGTCAATGCTTTGCATACACAGTTGAGGCAACTTCTAAGGCTGTAGCATCTTTTCTTGATGAGCTTGGAGAATTAAGAGCAAGATTGACCAAAGAGCATAGATCTATTGACGAAAAAGTATCTGAAATAACTAAGCCATAAAATGAAATCAAAAAAAAGCCCCAATTTTGGGGCTTTCGCATTTTTCCGATATATAGGAATGTCTTAATAAAAAATTTGGCTGTTTTGGCTTCCAAGTCAGGTTTGCTTTGATTTGGCAAACACGATGAAGTCCTTAAGGCTCAGTAACCATCCCTGTTGTTTTGTACTAAAAGTTGAATGATATTGCTTTGGGACTACCAATTGTAGGCCATGTGCCATCATCTGATTGGTTTGATTCTCCGATATGCCGGCCTCCAAAGTGCATAGATGCTTGTTTGTTATTCTTGCAGCCTCAGCTAAAACCTGCCTCCATCTATCTTTGCACGATGTTTTCGCTCCAAGCATCAAAAGCTTTTCAGTTGCAAAAGCAGGGTCATGGTATTCAGATGCGCCGGGAAACAGAAAATCAGGTTTCTGCTTATTTTCGGTGACGCCTTGAGTTTCAAACTTCAAGCCATAGGCTTTGAAGATTGGAGTCAGGTGGTTTTGCAAAGCACTCCCTGCACGAGACTTTCTCCGGTTCTGGACACTGAGAGACAAGTCAAGGAACTCCTTCACTGATGGGAATCCATCCTTGATCTTACTACCTAGAAAGTGCTCTTCCAGCGTTCTGAACATTATGAACTCGCGTTCATACCAGACGACCAATGCAGCATCTGGGTCGTCCAGCGGATTTATGTTCACAGAATCACGGACATATCGGGAGAGTGTTGCTGTATCAGGAAAGACACCATTGAAAAGGTGGAGCATGTGTTCCAGATAATTTTCATCTGTCTCCGCTGCTTCAATTCCAACCTGTTCCAATATTAGACGACTGACGAAATCTAACTTTACTTGGTCGTTCTCGATCTCACCTTTGACTGAAAAGCCTGGATGGGTAATATCACTTTCTCCCATCAACCACATGAGCTGGTTCTCTATGGTGGAACCAGCTTCAGCAACGATAACAAGCACTGTATCGTCGGGCTTTTTAGCTATTAGAAGAAGGTCGCCTTCATTGGCATTCTGGGATACGGTCGTTGTGGGAAAGTAAAGGCGGTTTTCTGACCGGGTGGGATGATTTTCCCTTGCGTCATACCATGTCACAAAACCATCAGATTCGATAGGTTCTGGGTCATCATCGTTCAGATAAAGGAATGTGGCATCAAACTTTTGCTTAGGTATGGCAGGCCCTAAAACTTTCGCCAGCGAGCCGACCCCATTGAATTCATGCTGATTCGATTTTTCGGGATGAGCTTCTACAGCAGACAGCCTTTTAACCGCTACCCCTTTAAAATATTGTGATAAATACCCCTGCTTCATTTGCTCCCTTTCTGAACAGCTTCGGTTTCAAATTGTTGTTCATCGCTGTGTAACCAGGAGTAAATTATATCGACCAACCCAGCTAGCTGTTCTGGCTTTTTGGCACGAACTGCGCATTCCCATACTGTGCATACTCTCCAGCCCATAGACAGAAGCTGTTCTACAACCCGTTTATCTCTTTCCTTATTTTTTCCAAGTTTGGTATCCCAAAATTCTGTATTGCTGGATGGTCGTTTGGAGAGATAACAGCCATTGCCATGCATATGCCAGAAGCATCCATGTATGAGAATCACAGCTTTGAAACGAGGGAAAACAAGGTCAGGTTTGCCAGGCAAATCTTTGCGGTGCAATTGGTAGCGGATACCTCTTGCAAACAGGAGTTTTCTGACAGTGAGTTCAGGAGCAGTGTTACCGCTCCTGATTTTTGACATCATGGCACTTCTGGCAGAAGGAGAAACAATATCTGCCATGAATACCCGATTTAGAAGAGGCGTGGATGGATGTTGTCAGCTTCCAGCTTTTTCATCTCCATGATGAAAGGCTTCATGAAACCGGCAACATGGGCGACCAATGGCACCACAACCGAGTTGCCAAACTGCTTATAGGCTCGTGTATCAGAAACAGGAATCTTGAAGTCATCACCAAAGCCCATCAGACGAGCACATTCTCTAGGTGTCAGCCTTCTAGGGTTCTTGCCTTTACCACGGAATATTAAAATTTCAGAACCATCCTTGTAATAGCGGGCAGAAAGTGTTCTTGCTGTTTTATCTGGAGTGACCAGCCCAAACCCAAAACCATTGCCTGCTGCCTTGTGCTTATCTGCATAAGCTTGGAGGTAAGCCCACAGCTTGTCAGTCAGGATGTATTTTTTCTGAACCTTGCCATTTTTGTCAATGCATCGTCCATCATCAACATCTATCTCTGTTCCATCTTCAGGATGAAGGATGGACGACAGCTTCGGACCGTCATCAAGGCTCGGCAAATTCAGGTTCTTCCAGTTATCGCCAATAGCATCTTTGAAGCCAATATCTTTCCTGAAGCCCACAATCAAAATTCGCTCCCGATGCTGAGGAACGAAGTGCTTACCGTCTATCACCTTATAAGTGATGTTGTAACCAAGCCGTTCTTCCAGCACCTGTTTAATAACACTGAAGGTGCGCCCCTTATCATGGTTGACAAGGTTTTTCACATTCTCAAGGAGGAATGCTTTGGGTTGTTTTGCAAGAATGATCCGTTCCACATCAAAGAACAATGTCCCTTGAGTTGAGCAATCAAAGCCGTGAGACAGGCCGAGCGAATTTCTTTTTGATACCCCTGCAATAGAGAAGGGTTGGCATGGAAATCCTGCAAGCAGCACATCATGGTCTGGAACCTGATTGACAGGGTCATCAATCAGTGTAATGTCCCCATGGATGTCATGGTCATCATTGGGATAGTTAGCCTTGTAAGTCTTCTGTGAGTAGCTGTCCCATTCACTGGTCCAGACACATTTCCCGCCCTGTGCTTCAAAACCCTTACGAATACCACCGATACCTGCAAACAAGTCTATGAATGTGAAATCGTGGTCAGCAGGAGCTGGGGCCTTAGAAAGGATATTTCGCAGAACCAGAAGGGCATTGGGGTCAACAGGACACTCCCCACTTTCCCATCTAGCAATTGTTCTTGGCACTTTGTTAAGTAGAGAAGCAAGCTCTTTCTGGGAATAAAGCTTTTTTGCTTCAGCCAACAGGATAGCGGCTTCGGGGAGTGGACTGTTCATAGCACCTCTGGGAATAATTGATGACATTATGTCAGTTGTCATGCCCAGAAACAAGGGGGATACTGGTTAAAAAACCAGTATTTTCGATGATTTGCAACAAAGTTTTGTCACCATCAAACTTCCTTTGGCTACGGATAATAAGGATTAGTTTTATTTAATCAGGCCTTATCCCTATTTTCTTGGCCAATTGGCCTGCTAGGCAGTTCAGTCTGTAATTGCCAATATAGACTGTAAGAGGACAAAATCTTCATTAAGAATTGATTCCCACATTCCATTGCAAGCTGAATGGCATTTCGTCCCTGTTCGTCAGTGATGGTGAAATCAATCCCACTATCCAGCATTTCTATTACGAGTTCTTTGTATTGCTCTGTCTCATAGGTAGGGAAAGTGGCTATTGCATGAGCAAGAGTCCTTTTCTGAATCGTTTCACCTACGAGGAAATGGGAGACTTGGTTAAGGTCCGTTTTATCTTCTTGAAGGGTACGAATGACAGTTTTGGGGCTGTGAGCTAGCTGTTCCAAAAACTTGGTTGCCAAGCTTCCAGCTTCATTCCACTGGACCTCATAGCCTGTGATATTCATTTCAGGGTCTAGAGTCTCAAAGAATGGCATGGGTTTATCATCAACAAAGATAGTGGCTGTAAAAGAATCCCATTCCATACCACCGAAAGAAAGCTTTTTTACTTTGCCGTTCATTCTTTTTGTGAGCTCTTCCTGTTCTGCTTGCTGCCATTCTCCAATTGAATTGTGAGTATTTTTTTTAAACCAATTCCTTACATCTTCTACTCTGTAACGAACGTTTTTTCCTTGCCTTTTGATAAATGCTGGACCTTTTCCTGGAATTTCTCTCCATTTTTCAATTGTCCGTGGTGATTCGCCTAACCATTCAGCCAAAGTGTCTTGGTCGATGATTTTTTGGTTATCCCATTGGCTGTAATTTTGGTCTCTCGCCGGTTTAGGCTGTAGTGCCGCCAAAATCGCAAGAATATGCTGTGCAGTTATTGGAGTATCAGAAGGAAGCTGCGATAGCTGCTCTTGAAAATCTGAAGGGGTCATGCAAGCTCCATATCTTTCTCTTGTTTTTCTGGTCCTACTAATTGTTCAAGTGCTGAAAACTCGGCTACCTTGCTTAGCAGTGCATCCTCTACCTTTTGTAAAGTAAAGGTAATTTCGCCTTTTTTGTCTTGGAAGTAGTGTTCACCTACATCACTCCGATGGTGTTTCAGACAGTAGGCAATATTCCTCTCATCAAACATATTCCTACCATCGGGCGTTTTCATCCGTCTTGCTTCGGTAGCCCAAGTCCTTCTCAAGTCATGATGTGAAATCAGAACTCCCGAAACTTCGGCTATTGCTTTGAAGTGGTCTTTACAGTCTTGAGGAACATACCCATTTTTGGAATTGGGGTATTCAAATATGAATTCTTTCCCCTTGTTGTATTCCCATCGCCGCTCAAGAATTTCTAATGAAAAACGAGTCAGCGGAAAGATGTAATTTCTGCTGTTTTTTGTGTCGCTGTATGTAATTGTTTTTTCTTTGAAATTGACTTTATTCCAGGTCAATGAAGCAATATCAATAGAGCGACCGGCTTGAATAAGGCTGAAAAACAAATAGTCAGAAACAACACCATCTGCTTTTTTGTAGTTAAGAACTGCACTCCACCATCTCGCACATTCAGGCCTATCGAAGTCTATGAATTTTTCCCGGATTTCTGTTTTCTTCCATTTTTTTGTTACACTCAAAACTTCAAATGGATTAGTAAGTGCTTCAGGTTTGCCTGAATCGGTTAGGTCAAATTTCAGCCGATTGATAGAATAAGAGAATGCTGAAAGGGCATATTTGAAAACAAGTTGGTGAGTTCGTTTGATTGGTGCAAGTTGTTTTTCTTTATTCGTCCTAGTTGGACAAGCCCTACTAAAATATTCAAATCTCTCAACAACCATCGTGGCTGTTATGTCCCTGAAAGGTATATCTAACCAGCTCGGTAAATTTACTGTTGCATCTTTCACCCATTCATTGCCAATTTTTTTGAGTGTAATGATGGTTCGTTCGTCAAAATACTTAACCATCAAATCAGCATCTTTGAGGGTGGATGACTGTTTGATGATTATTTCATTACCATCATCGTCTATCTGAGTAATCCGTTCGTTGCCTTTGTTTTTAATCAGTTGTTCCTGAATATAATAAGTAAATACATCTTGAACTGTATAAACATCTTCAAATGCAATCGATTTGCCTTCAGCTTTGGCTTTTCGTCTAGCCTCTAGCCTTGCATCTTCTTCTGCCTTTGCTTTTGCTTTAACGGCAGCAGCTTCTTTTTCTAGTTTGATGCGGTCAATACCTTGGCTCAAATCAGCGCTATTTTTATTGGCTGCAATTTTTGCATCTTCAAGGCTAATAAGTGGAAATTCCCCAATTGTTATCCTGACTGGCCTTCCTCCCTTGACTCTTCTGTAGACGAAAAAGGTCTTTGTTCTTTTGCCAACCCGTATTCCTAACCCTTTGGTTTTTGTGTCGTAATAAACAACCTGCTTGCCATTGGTGAATGGAAGGTCAAGTAAAAGTTTTTTGGTGAAGTCGAACCGTTTATTCGCATCTTCTTGTTCATGCTTCTCTGGCATCGTTGCTCCCAAGGCATTGGAAAAAATTGTCCTTTGCGGAACATTTTATGCTACAGGACAAAATTATGCTACAGATTATGCTACAGGATGATGGGCATAGATGGGTATCAATGGGTAGCAACGGGTAGAGTTAATTGGCGGGAAGCTTAAAAAAATACTCTAATAATCAGTGGCTTGTGATGAAAATTAAGGATTTTCAAGGCTTTGGGTTAAAAAGCAAAAAGGCATAAGAAAAGGACTCATAATCCGTTGGTGCCGTGTTCGACTCACGGGAGGCCCACCAGACACTTGAAGGGTTGCGTTTCGACGCAGCCCTTTTTTGTATTTTCCTTGCGGCAAGCTGACGAGAGTTTCGGAACGGTACTATGTGGAGAACGTTCCATTGAACATCGAATACAAAGCTTTGCAAGCAACTGAAATTTACCTACCGGAACTATGCCCACTTTTCGGATCTGGAACTTGGCTATAAGCGTTTTTCGCGGCAGAACTTTACTTTTCATTCTTGCGAAAACGATACGACCCATGTGAGAACGCGCGGTAATTGATTTTCCCTTTTTAATAAGAAGTGCTTAATCTTAATTAACCCTCCGACGCGGCTACGTTTGTCTCACATTATGAAACACGCTACGGTGCCAGTAATTTCCTTTTCTCAATAATGTTTGAGAGTGCGTACTGCTACCACCTCCTGTTTCGAGAGCCACGCGGATGTTTCTCGGCTGCAAGGGATAGGGAGATAAAGAATCTTTGCATTATGTACGGCGGACGCGACGCTCCAAAAATAATATTGCTCAATAGAAATATCACGCCAAGTATTCGCTACAATCTGGATTTCTCTATAACAATAAGAGACGTCCATGCTGAAAGCGGTCATTTTCGACAACAACGCCATCGCCCGCAGCCTGCTGCGTACCGTACTGACGGATGGCGGCCATGATGTGGTTGCAGATTCCAATATCAATCCCACCAACCTCGCGCGCGGTCGCATGCTTGCGCCGCACATCTTGTTCATGGATAGCGGCGGCGATACCGCCAACCTCGACGCGTTATCCGAACTCCGTACAGCATTGCCGAAAACCGTAATTTTCCTCGTATCAAGCGGTTTCACCGCCGAAGTGATTCAAGAGGCGGCGCAACGCGGCGTGAATGGATTCATTGTTAAACCCTTCAATGGTGCGACGGTGTTGTCGACGATACGCACGACAGTGCTGAAGCTGGTTGCAAAACAAAAGGCGGCTGCCGGATAAGCTCGGCGCGCCGCCTTTGCAAGTTGAGACCAGCGGTCAGCAACAACTTCCAACGCGTCCATTTCCGCCGCCATAGCGGGCCTGCAGGCGCTCGCGGAAAAACTCCTCGTAATTCATAGGCTGCTGTTCGGGATGCGTTCTCTGCATGTGGGACAAATACGCGTTGTAATCCGGCAATCCCACCATCAGCCGCATCGTCTGGCCAAGATAGCGGCCGGCGCGGGCAAGATCCTCCAGCATCGTGGCCTCCTTATGAACCACTCATCGCTCTGACTGGCAGCGTTTCGAATGGCGCTTCCTGCGAGCTGGGCCGATCATGCGCCCGGGCTCGCAGGATGGTGCGCAGGCCGAACATCGCGACCGCGGTCACAACGACCAGGAAGAGGCCGGCCATCGCCGCATCGATGTAATCGTTGAGCACGATTTGATGCATTTGCGCCATCGACTTCGCAGGCGCCAGCAATTGTCCCTGGCTGATCGCCGCACTGTATTTCTCGGCGTGGGCAAGGAAGCCGATCTTCGGGTTGGCATGGAAAACCTTTTGCCAGCCGGCTGTCATGGTGCAGATCAGGAGCCAGGCGGTCGGCAGCAGCGTGACCCAGGCGTAGCGGTCGCACTTCATCTTGAACAGCACACAGGTGCAGAGAATCAGAGCAATGCCGGCGAGCATCTGGTTGGAAATGCCGAAGAGCGGCCACAGGGTATTGATGCCGCCAAGTGGATCAACCACGCCCTGATACAGAAAATATCCCCAGGCGGCCACGCACAAGGCGGTGGCGATCAGGTTTGCGGGCAGCGAATCGGTGCGGCGCAGCGCGGGCACGAAAGTGCCGAGCAGGTCTTGCAGCATGAAGCGGCCGGCGCGGGTGCCGGCATCCACCGCGGTCAGGATGAAAAGCGCCTCAAACAGAATCGCGAAGTGATACCAGAAAGCCATCAGCGTCTTGCCGCCGATGACCGAAGACAGGATTTGCGCCATGCCCACCGCCAGCGTCGGTGCGCCGCCGACGCGGGAAATGATCGTGCTTTCTCCAACATCGGCAGCGGTTTGCGTCAGCATTTCCGGCGTGACAACAAAGCCCCAACTCGAAATGGCCTGAGCTGCCGATTGCGCCGTCGTGCCGATCAGCGCGCCCGGACTATTCATCGCGAAATACACGCCTGGCTCGATACAGGATGCCGCCACCAGCGCCATGATCGCGACAAAGGATTCCATCAGCATGCCGCCGTAGCCGATGAAGCGCGCTTCGGTTTCGTTTTCCAGCAGTTTCGGCGTCGTACCCGAGGAAATCAGTGCGTGAAATCCGGATACCGCACCGCAAGCCACAGTGATGAACAGGAAGGGGAACAGGTTGCCCGACCAGACCGGTCCGCTGCCATCGATGAACTGGGTCACCGCGGGCATGCGCAGATGCGGCGCCACCACCAGGATGCCGAGCGCCAGGCCGACGATGGTGCCGATCTTCAGAAAAGTGGAGAGATAATCGCGCGGTGCCAGCAGTAGCCATACCGGCAGTACCGAAGCGATGAAGCCGTAGCCGATCAGCAGCCAGGTCAGCGTCTTGCCATCGAGGGTAAACAGCGTCGCCAGCGACGGATGCTCGCTGACATACTGGCCACCGAGAATTGCCATCATCAGCAGCACGAAGCCGATCAGCGAGACTTCGCCGATGCGGCCCGGGCGGATGCTGCGCAGGTAGATGCCCATAAACATCGCAATCGGAATCGTCGCCGCGACGGTGAAGGTACCCCAGGGCGAGCCGACCAGCGCCTTGACAACGATGAGCGCCAGTACCGCAAGCAGGATCACCATGATCATGAAGGTGCCAAACAGCGCGATCATGCCCGGCACCACGCCGAGCTCGGATTTGATCAGCACGCCAAGCGAGCGTGCATCGCGGCGGGTGGAAATCACCAGCACGATGAAGTCCTGCACCGCGCCGGCGAAAACGACGCCGGCCAAAATCCACATCATGCCGGGCAGGTAACCAATCTGCGCGGCGAGCACCGGGCCGACCAGCGGACCGGCGCCGGCGATTGCGGCGAAGTGATGACCGAACAGCACATATTTGTTGGTCGGCACGAAATCGAGGCCGTCGTTGTATTTATGCGCAGGCGTCATGCGGCGGGAATCGAGTTGCAGGATCTTGTCGGCGATGTACCTGCTGTAGAAGCGGTAGGCAATCAGGTAGACGCACACCGCGGCCGCCACCAGCCAGACTGCATTGATCGATTCGCCGCGATGCAGCGCCACGGTGCCCAGCGCAAATGCGCCGAACAGCGACAGCGCCATCCAGCCTATTCGGCTTCCTATACTGTTCATTTCGTCTTCTCCGTAGTTGGGTTAAAAGAGGGACCACCGGCGATGGTCTGTGGCCGCAGGAGATTAACTACTGGTTAAAAGCCGTCATTTGGCCGTTCGCAAATGAAGCGCGGGAAAACCGCAAGCACCGATGGCGCAAGGAACGATTGCGGATGCGCGTCATCAGACGGTATGCGAGCCCGCCGGGCCGGGCGCTATCGTCGAGGGGGTGGGAATGTCAATGCAAGAATGGCCAAGACATTTAACGGTTCTGGCTTGCCTAGGCCTGTCGCTTGGCGCCGCGCTGGCGCAAACCGGACCGAACGCGCCGAAGGAGCCGGTGGATGCTGGCGCGATCGTCGTGCCGCCGAAGACAGGCGATGCCGAGGCTGTGCAGAAGACGCCGGCGCCGGCCGCGGTCGATCCCGGCATGGTGGCGCCACCAAGTCTCGGAAAGGGCGCGCAGGCGGGGCATACCAGTCCGCCCAAACCGACCACGCGCGGCTCGAAGGATTCTTCGTGCAAGGGACCGGCCGAACTCTGCAAGCAGAATTCGCCGAAGTAGATGGCAGAGGGCGCGCCTCAGCGCTGGCGCTGGTGCCGGAGCCGGAGGAGGCGCTTCGCGCGGCCGACGCGATGTTCCTGCCGGGTGCCGCGATTCACTGCTGCGGACCGGCGACGATGCGCGTCTGACTGTGCTGTTCCTCGTCGCGATGCTGGATGGCTTCGGTCCATTGCGCGATGTCGCTGTCGGTCATCGTGCATGGCGGCAATTGCCGGGCGTCGCGATACCGGCCGGCATCGATGTCGCACAGGTACTGCTCGCGCGACAGCAGCGTGCCGGCGCAGATGCTTTCGCCCGTACCCGCCGCTTTTTCCTCGCGCAGCCGGCGCAGCAATTCCTCCATCAGCCATTCCGGCACCAGGTCTTCCTGAGCGGGATAGATAAAGCCGAAAATGATCAGATGTGACAGCAGCACGCGCCAGTGCGGGCCGAAACGCTGCAGCAGCCGCGGCCAATCCATCATCGGCGCGCGCGCCAGGATCAGATGGGCGACGTCGGCGCCGTCATAGCGTTCCCGTTCCATGACAAAGGCCTTGGACCACAGCGTTTCCTCCACCGGCGCCAGGTTGACTTCCACGCCAAGCACGGCGGCCGGAATCGCATGCTGGAACCACAGATCGTCAACCTTCGCCAGACCGTTGCCCGAGTTGAAGATCAGATCGACCATGTCACCATTGGTGCGGACCTTCGCCAGCCAGTGGGGAAACGTCAGTTCTGTTTCATAGCCAACGCGCTGCATTGCTGCGCTGGCCGCGGGGAGGTCTTCGCGCCGGATGAAGAGATCCAGGTCCTTGGTGTCGCGCGAAATGCCAGTGCAGGCGCTGAAGGCATACGCGCCGCCGACCAGAAAGGGCAGGCCGGCGGCATGTAGTGTTTCCAGGACATGCCGGTAAAACCGGGTGCTGGCGTCGGCGCTATCGCTTGCGGCGGACATCGTAGTCATCTCTTGCATGATGCGTGTCTCCAGAGAGGTGGCGCCGAGCGCGTCGTGCGCGCCGCGCCCCGGCATAAGCTGTCCTACAGCAAGAGCGATGCCATGGCACCGGTCTTGCACAGCGCAGTCCGAAAGCATCGATACAGGAGAGCAGCCGATGTCCAAAGACAAGATACGCGTGGCCGCGGTGGGAGACCTTCATTGCACCAAGGAATCCGGAGGCCAGTTGCGCGAGCTGTTCCGGCAGGCAGCCGACAGCGCCGATGTGCTGGTGCTCTGCGGCGACCTGACCGATTACGGTCTGCCCGAGGAAGCGCATGTGCTGGCCGATGAATTGTCCGGCGCGCGCATACCGATTCTGGCGGTGATGGGCAACCATGACTATGAATCCGGGCAGCAGGAAGAGGTGTGCAAGATTCTCTCGAGCGCCGGCGTGCGCATGCTGGATGGCGATGCCTGCGAAATCCATGGCGTGGGCTTTGCCGGGGTGAAAGGCTTCGCCGGCGGTTTCGGCCGCAGGACGCTCGGGCCCTGGGGGGAAACCACGATCAAGCAATTCGTCAATGAAGCCATCGCCGAAGCGCTGAAGCTGGAATCGGCCCTGGCCAAGCTGCGTACCAGCGAGCGCATCGCGGTGCTGCACTATTCGCCGATCGAGGCGACGGTGCAGGGCGAGCCGCTGGAAATCTTTCCTTTCCTTGGCACCAGCCGGCTGGAAGAACCGCTACTGCGCTATCCGGTGACTGCCGTGGTGCATGGCCATGCGCATCGCGGCACGCCGGAAGGGCGCACGGTGAACAATATTCCGGTCTACAACGTCGCCCGGCCTTTGTTGCGACATACGTATCCGGACCGGCCAGCGTTTCGCCTGATCGAAGTCGCGCATTCCGAACCGGTGCGGATGTAACTCCTCACAGGGAGGCACGCCGGGCGCGCCACGTCGCCAGGGCGATGAGTGCCGACGGCATGTCGAGCAACGGCACAATGCCATCGGCGGCGTTCACGCGCGCGCTGCCGGCGCCGCCGCTCCAGATATCGATGTGTTCGGGCAGCATCCCGCGCAGTTCAGCCAGAAGCGGGGCGATGCGGCGTGCCGGATACACCGCCGAAAACGACAGCGCGACGATATCCGCGCCGTGACTGAGCGCCGCCATGCGGATGTCGGCAAGCGGCGTCTGCGTGCCAAGCGACACGCAGCAGGCGCCTTCCAGCGCCAGCAGCGCTTCGGCCATCAGCAGACCGAGGCCGTGCTGTTCTTCGGGCACCGTGGTCAGCAGGATGCGCGGGCTGCCGGCGCCCGAAGGCAGATTGACGATGCCCTGGCGCAGCACCATGCCGATCTGCTCGGTGTACAGATGTTCTTCGAAGATATGCAGCTCGCCGCGCATCCAGGCGTCGCCCACCTCGCGATTGAGTTCGGGGACGGTGTTGAGGACGAAATCCTGCATGCCCTGTCGCAGCATCATCTGGTTCAGGGTCAGCCGCAGTGCGGCGACATCGTTTCCACGAAGCAGGCCGAGCACGTCCCGGACCGGACCTCCCGTAGCAGCAGCGCGTGGCGGCTCGCACACTTCGCACAGACGCTGCAGTTCTTCATCGCTTGCCGGCACCAGCTTGCCTGGTCGGTGACCATGGTCCATCAGGCGCTTGATCAAGCGCAGTCGCTCCACCTGCTGCATGGAATACAGCCGTTCGCCATTGCTGTCGCGCAGCGGACTCGGAAAGCCATACCGCCGCTCCCAGACGCGCAGCGTATCCTTGCCCAAGCCGGTATCCCGCTCTACCGCGGCGATGCTCAGCGCCGTATCCAATACTTTACTGTTCATGCTTTGTTCTAGACAAAAGATTGACACCCAAAATGCCGTTGCTTATATTGGCGACGTCAATCGCTTTTGTCCATGACAAATCTCCATTTGTTCACCCGGCGAGCATTATCCGTAGCAGGCGCGACGCACGAACGCCGTGTCGTGTGCCGAAAAGGTTTGCTGTGATTTTTGCGGCAAGGGCAATTGACTGAAGTTTCCTCAGTTTTGTCATGGACAAAACTTCTCAATCATGAGCCTCGCCGCGACGGCAGACTGGAGAACAACGATGAATGCACCTGAACATTTCTTTTTGCCCGATGTGCAATCCGGCGCCGACAACCGGCGTCTGGCGATTCAAAAGGTCGGCGTCAAGGGCGTGCGCTATCCACTCGTGTTGCTGGACGGCGCCGGCACTGTGCAGCACACCGTGGCGGAGCTAACGATGTCGGTCTGCCTGCCGCCCGAAGTCAAGGGCACGCACATGTCGCGTTTCATTGAAATCCTCGAACAGCCGCGAGCGCCGCTGGATGCGGCCGGCATGCTGGCAATGCTCGATGCAATGCTCAAGCGCCTGGAAGCCGACAGCGGCGAGATCGAGATGTCCTTCCCTTACTTCCTGCGCAAGAAGGCGCCGGTCTCGGGCGTGGAAAGCCAGCTGGACTATCAGGTGCGCATCATCCTGTCGCGCGAGAGCGGTCGGGAAAGCGTGATGACGGTGGGAATCGTGGCGCCGGTGACCAGCCTGTGCCCATGCTCCAAGGAGATCAGCGAATACGGCGCGCACAACCAGCGTTCGCATCTCGGCATCCGCGCTACCCTGCGCGAGCCGATGCTGCCGGATGCGCTGATCCGCATCGCCGAGCAGGAAGCGTCCTGCGAGGTGTTCGGCCTGCTCAAGCGGCCGGATGAGAAATGGGTTACCGAGCGCGCCTATGACAATCCGAAGTTCGTCGAAGACTTGGTGCGCGATGTCGCGCTGCGCCTGATGGCGGAAAAGCGCATCGCTTCCTGGACCGTGACATCAGAGAACTTCGAATCCATCCACAACCATTCCGCCTATGCGGAACTGAGCGGCGTCAATCCGTAGCAGTCTGCATCCCGTCGCATCGTCCGGTTAAGGGGGATAAGCTGCTGAGCAGTCCGCTATGGCGGACCGCTCGTTACGTTTTTCAACGGCCTGCTAAGCCGGCCGACGCGGCTCCTCGTCCGATTCCGGCTCCTGCACCACCATGCCCGACATGGGCTCGCACCAGACGAGATGGTCGCGTACTGCCTTCACGCCCGGGATGTTTTCCGCGGCCACCTTCAGCGCGGCGCGCTCGCGCTCATCGAAGATCGTGCCGTGCAGATGGACTACGCCGTCGCGCACCACGATATTGAGCAGCGCGCATGGCGCCCACGAAGTCGACTGCAGTTCGCGCCATAGCCGCTCGCGGATCTCGTCATCGCAGACGCTGGCGGCGGGCAGCGACAGATTCGCCAGCAGCAGCGCGCGCAGCAGATTCGCGCGGCTGATGATGCCGACCACGCGGCCATCTTCCAGCACCGGCAAGCGCTTGACGCGGTGACGCTCCATCAGCTCGACCACCGCCTCGAGCGTGGCATCCGGACTCGCGCACACCGGCTTTTCCGTCATCACGTCGCCGACCTTGCGGCCATGCAGATGGGTGTATTCCCGGGCTTCCAGTCCAGGGCCGCGCAAAAATTCCAGCCAGCGCGGCCGGTGGCGCCCGGTGCCGATTTCCGCGCGCCGCAGCAGATCGCCTTCGGTCAGCATGCCGACCGGCGCGCCGGCGTCATCCACCACCGGCACGCCACTGATGCCGTTGGCCAGCAGCAGCGCGATGGCTTCCTGCAGCGGCATATCCGCTTTCACGGTGATGACGTGGCGGGTCATCACTTCCTGTGCTTTCATGCTGTTCTCCCGGTGAGGCAAGACACGGCGCCCACGCGCCTGTGAAATCGATCTTAGGCGCGCCTCGCCGGCCTGGTCCGAACCTGGATCAAAAAATGCCGACTCCGCGCTGGGTCGGATGCGGATAGGCTGCGCCTATCCGAAACACCGCAGCGGAAAGGCTCATTCCTTCTCGATGGTTGCGACGATCGCCGCCGCCAGGTCGGACTGTATCTGTCCGAGGTCGCGGTTCATGGCGTCCAGGGTGAGATTGTCGCTGCCCGTCACCGGCAGCCGGTTGAAGGCGATGGCCCAGGTCCAGCCATCGGCGCGCGTCTGCACGAAGGCATAGCTACCGGTCTCGAGCGCGCCGCCATGCTCAAGCATGGCCACGCCGTCGCGGTTCCAGACCTCCCAACCCAGGCCGTATCTGGCATCGGCGAAGCGCGCATCGGCCTTGGACATCAGGGTCACCGTCTTTTCCTTGAACAAGGCGGCCGCGCTTTCGGTCTCGGTTGCCGCCAGTGCGAATCGCACCAGGTCCGCCGGTGTGCCGGCCCAGCCGCCGTGGGCATCCATGCTCGGAAAGTGGTAACCGTAATAGGCTTCGGGCCCGGTGTCGCCGCTGCCGTCCTGCGCGCGCACAGTCGCTGCGAGCGGATTGTCGTAATAGAGGCTTTCACTGGGCTTGCGCTCGGCCAGCGTCGAGCCGGCGATGAACATGCCGGAAGCGCCGGCAGGCGTGAGCACCAGTTCGCGTACCGCCTGCGCATAGGACCTGCCGCTCTTGTATTCGATGACGCGGCCGAGGATGTTGTAGCCGAAATTGCTGTACTGCACGCGCGTGCCCGGATTCACGCCGAGGCTGCGGTTCTGCAGCATGTAGGCGACCACAGTGCGGGCCGATGCGGGCGGTGTCACACCCATCGCGCGGGCGATATTGACGAGGTCGAACTGCGGATCGTAGCCGTCGATTCCCCAGCCAGAGGTGTGCTGCAGCAGGTCGCGCAGGCGGATATTGGCCATGCGGGCATCGCGCCGCACCGCGAACTCCGGAAAGGCGGAGTCGGGCAGGATGCCCTTCGCACCGAACACCGGATAATCGAGCGCGGCGGGGAGTTCGTTCTCGTACAGCTTCAGGATGGCGGCCGCGGTGATGGCCTGTGACACGCCGGCCACGCGGAACGCGGTATCCGAAGTGACCGTGGTCTTTGCATCGCGGTCGGCATAGCCATACCCCTGGTTGAACAGGATGGCGCCCTTGTAGGCAATGGCAATCGCAGCTCCGGGCACATCATGGCGCCGCATGGCGGCCTGCATCACGGAAGGAATGCGTTCAGTCAGTTTTTCGGTCAGCGCGCGGTCGTTGTTGGTGCCGCCGTCGCAGCCGGGGGGAAGGGAAACGCAGCAAACGGCGGCCAGTGCAATGCCGCTCCTGATCTTGGCAAAAATCTGCATGTTGGAAGGCTGGGGTCGGATGAGCCTGCGATGGCGCCCGCAACACGGTGCAAAGGCGGGCAGGAATGCTTTGCAAGCGGCGCCAATCGCAGGGGTTTTGAATTCGCGCAATGCGCGCCAGCAGCCTGAGTGGCAGCGGAAGCCGGATCGTTCATCGAAACGCGTTATAATCCGGCGCTCATTCCTTCCCACAGTCTGGTGCAGTTCGCTGGCCCAGGAGCCCACCAATACCATGTCCGACACCCAGTCCAGCGCCGCGCAGCAAGACGCGGCCACCATCCGTTTTGAAGATTTCGGCTTGTCGCCAGACATCCTGCGCGCCTTGTCCGAGCAGGGTTATGTGCACCCGACGCCGATCCAGGCGCAGGCCATCCCGGTGGTGCTGCAAGGGCGCGACGTGATGGGCGCGGCCCAGACCGGCACCGGCAAGACCGCGAGCTTCTCGCTGCCGATCATCCAGCTGCTGCTGGCGCATGCGAGCAGCAGCGCTTCGCCGGCGCGGCACCCGGTGCGCGCGCTGGTGTTGACGCCGACGCGCGAGCTGGCCGACCAGGTCGCCGACAACGTCCATGCCTACAGCCGCTTCACGCCGCTGCGCTCCACGGTGGTATTCGGCGGCGTCGACATGGCGCCGCAGACCAATGCGCTGCGCGCCGGCGTGGAAATCGTGATCGCCACGCCCGGCCGCCTGCTCGACCATGTGCAGCAAAAGACGATCAACCTGTCGCAGACCCAGATCCTGGTGATGGACGAGGCCGACCGCATGCTGGACATGGGCTTTCTGCCCGATCTGCAGCGCATCATCAATCTGCTGCCGAAGCAGCGCCAGAACCTGATGTTCTCGGCCACCTTCTCGCCCGAGATCAAGAAGCTGGCGTCGAGCTTTCTGACCAACCCGGTGTCGATCGAAGTCGCGCGCAGCAATGCCACCGCCGAGCGCGTCACGCAGGCGGTGTACAAGGTGGCCGAGGATGACAAGCGCGACGCGGTGGTGCACCTGATTCGCGGCCGCGACGCCAAGCAGATTCTGGTCTTTTCCAACACCAAGATCGGCGCTTCGCGCCTGGCGCGCGTGCTGGAGCAGGAAGGCATACGCGCTTCCGCCATCCATGGCGACAAGACCCAGAACGAGCGCATGGCCGCGCTGGAAGCCTTCAAGAACGGCGGCATCGACGTGCTGGTGGCCACCGACGTGGCCGCGCGCGGGCTGGATATCTCCGATCTGCCCTGCGTGATCAATTACGACCTGCCGTACAACGCCGAAGACTATGTGCACCGCATCGGCCGCACCGGCCGCGCCGGCGCCTCGGGCGACGCCATCTCGCTGTTTTCCGACAAGGATGCGCGTCTGCTGCAGGACATCGAAAAGCTGATCCGGCAAAAACTGGTTCCTTCCACCCTGGCCGGCTTCACGTCGCGCGCGCAGGGCGAGCGCTCTCCGGAACGTGGTGAACGTGGTGAACGTGGTGAACGTGGCGAGCGTCGCCCTCGTCGGGAAGAGGGCAGCCGTCGCGACGAGTCGCCGCGTTCGGCCTCGCGCGCCTATGCGCCGCGCAAGGAAAAGGTCGATCCCTGGTTCCTCAAGCCCTACGAGCCCAGCGTCTCGAAGGAAGCGGTGCCGGCCAATGAAGCGTCGGAGCCGGAAGCCAAGCCGCAGAAGCGGGCAGCTTTGCTTGGCGGATTGATCAAGCGCTGACGGCGCACGGACATCACCTCGTATCCCATCGCGCTTGTTCAGAATGGCTAGCGTCCATGCCTGCCGTTGTTTCGTCCCCCATTTCAAACGCTTCGGCATCGTGCGGCTTGCCCGCCTGCCGTTGCGTCCCGCATCCCTGGCGTCGAATCGCCGACCATCCCTGACGAATCTCGACTTTTCCAAAACTAAAAGTCTTCTTTTCGCACGAAGCAATCCTGGCTTGCTTTTAAAGCAACTTTAATTCTGGCCGGAATTCCAGGGCGAAAGGCACGGCAATGCCGTACGCGCCGTGCCTTTCGCCCTGTCCTTTATGGTCATGCGAAAGGATATCGAGATGCGTTGTAATGCCCAATCCCCATGGCGATTGTCCATATTCGCGCCGCTGCTGTGCGCCGCGATTCTGTCCGCCT
The DNA here is from genome assembly GCF_016632335.1 of Noviherbaspirillum pedocola. Taxonomy (GTDB): domain Bacteria; phylum Pseudomonadota; class Gammaproteobacteria; order Burkholderiales; family Burkholderiaceae_D; genus Noviherbaspirillum_A; species Noviherbaspirillum_A pedocola. Next base: position 781,542 of record NZ_JAEPBG010000001.1, on the reverse strand, counting down.
GCCACGGCGGCGATGACACCTCAGGCAATGCCGCTACGCCTTCCAGGCCTTCCACGTCTTCCACACCATCTACGCCTTCCACGGCGGCCAATACCGTCACCTTCAACGTCGCAGAAGGCTCGGACCTGCTTGCCTATGTCGGTCAGACCAGAACCGTCACGCTGAGCTTTAAAACCAGCGATGGCGCAGCGGCGACGAAGCTGAATCTTTCCTTGCCTGCTGCGCCGGGTTGGCAATCGCAAACGGGTGCACTGTCCTGCGCCACGGTCGTCCGGGAGGGTAGTTGCGTGTTCCGGCTGAGCTATGCACCGACGCAAGCCGCCGCGGCCGCGACGCTGCGCCTACCCTACGGCTATGTCGACAGCGCGGGAGTGAGTCAGAGCGGCAGCATCACACTGAACTACCGCGCGCTGGCGGCCAACGCCGCCGTGGTCACCGCCACGCCCAATCCGGTGCCCGGCATCGCGAGCCAGCAAAGCACGGTAACGATCGACTTCACCACCAATGACGGCACCATCGCCAGCGAGCTCTCGGCGTCCTATGCATTGCCAGGCGCATGGAGCAGCGATGTTGCCAACTTTACCTGCGCAAGCTTCGGATCGGGTGCACCGTGCCGGCTAACGCTGCGCTATGCGCCGATACAGCCCACACCGCAATCGAGCTTCAAGATCGGCTACAGCTACATCGATAGCGCCGCTAGGGCGCAAAGCGATGCGATATTGATCAGCTATGCGGCTGTGGCGCCGAACACAGCCCGGGTTTCCATAGACAGCGCGAACCAGCCGTCCCCGGCGCTGATCGCAGTCGACCCCGGCGACAGTCAGGACGTCAGCTTTACGTTCACCTCCAGCGATGGCAACGCGCTGTCCAATCTGCGGCTTGCTCAAGACTTCAGGCTGCCGAAGGGTTGGGCTTCAGATGCGCCACTATCAAGCTTTTCCTGCGCCTCGGTCACGCAGGATGGAAAGTGTCGGCTGGTGCTGCACTTCAAACCCCCAGCGGACCAGATACTGCCCCGGCAAATCTTCTTTCTTCGATACACCTATCAGGATGACGCCGGGCGGTCGCTGGACAGCGTTGCTTCATTCCATTACACATCGACGATTTATCGTCTTTATGCCGGCAATACGGATTTTGGGCCCAGTTTCAAGCAATGCTGGCTGAAGATGGCCAGCGGCTCCGGGAAGTACGATTTGGACGCGTGTGAAAATCTCTCCCTGGAATTCCCAATCCAAAGCATGCTGATCAGTAGTTCAACCGCGTATCTGCTCGACAATGCCGCTTCCGTGATACAGATATGTGGTGTGGGGGCCGATGGCGCCTTGCTGGACTGCGTTGGCCAAATCAAGACGCCGGCAAATGCGCAATCCATCGCGTTGCTGGGTAACGCGATCTTTCTGCGCAACGGTTCGGATATTAATGCGAACTTATATGCATGCCCGTTGAGCGGGGGTGGCGGCTGTTCAACGATCAAGGTTGTTTCGAAAGACGTCGCGGTCGGCTCAGTCGCCGGGGTTACAAGCTACGGCAACGCGCTTTATCTGCTCGACAATTCGCAGCCGCAAGGTCGTGTATTCAAATGCACACCCGACTTGGCGACTTCGGATATCACCTGCGAATCTCTGCAAACGAATGCGCAGGAGCCTATTCAAGCTATGGCAGCAGGACAAATCGGTGATTCTATCTATCTCTTCCTTGGAAAAAATTCCGCAACAGGTCCTGAGTTTTCCAAATGCAGCGTGAACAATGGCGCATGTTCGCAATTTCAGCCCGCAGCCGTGTTTCCGGTTGGTAGAAATCACCTTCCGCTGACGCTCGCAGGAATGAAATTCGCAAACAACAGTGCAAGCGATACTGCGCTTTATCTGCTGATGGCTGATGCGCCTGATAACACGCGTGGCGTGGTCCGATGCGCACTGGCGACTGCAAAGACGGCTACGAGTGATATGGGTGACATCCTCAGTTGCGCCGCGTACACGCCGTTTACGTTTACGACGGATACCCAGCCGACGGTAATCGAAGTGCGCTGATGTGCCAGGAAGCGGAATGTTCCGCTTCAGTAAACGCACACTCCGGGGATGCGCAATCGTATCCTCGGCCGGCCCTTCAGATGCTGGGGTCTCGATTAATAGATAAAAACCTTTCGAACCCTCTCGAACGGGGTTTCACAAACAAGCCCGCCGGTGTGAGACCGAAGCGCGCAATGTGCCGCCAATGTTCGTCAACGCCACCGGTCCCATTGACTCGGGAGATTTCATGCGTTTGACAAGCTGCGCCGCGCACGGCGGCAACGTCCTTGCCTCTTTCTTCTGCGCCGTCCTTCTCGCAGCCTGCGGCGGTGGCTCCAACGCCCCATCGCAGGCTCCTTCCACGAGCGACACGCCAAGCGCCGGCGCCAAGCTTGTCAGTGCCGAAGTCGACGAAGGCGCCGATGTGGCTGCCTACATTGGCAAGTCGGCCGCCATCACCGTGCGCTTTTCCGTGAGCGAAGGCGCGGTCACCGCGCTGCAATTGCAGGCGCCCGCCACGCCCGGCTGGCAGAGCGCAGACGGCAAGCTGGCCTGTGAGCGCGTTTCAGCCGAAAGCCCGTGCACGCTGCGGCTGCTGTATGCGCCCAAGGCGTTTGCGGCCAGCGCAACGCTGAAACTGCTCTACAGCTATGTCGATGCCGCCGGCCGGGCGGGCACCGGCAGCCTGGCTGTGAATTACCGCACGCTGCCGGCAAATTCCGCGACAGTCACACTGCAGCCGGCCGGCACGCTGACCGCCGTGGTCGGCACCGGCGGCATCGTCAGCGCCAGCTTCAACACCAGCGACGGCTCGGCGGCGAGCGCGTTGCGCATCGATCTGTCCAGCCTGCCGACCGGCTGGAGCGGCGATGCGGCGCTCTTCGAATGCGCCAGCTTCGGCGGCAACAACGCCTGCCAGCTGCAATTGCGCTACCAGCCCAGCGCCGGCATCGCGCAAACCAGCTTCGATCTGTCCTACAGCTATCTCAACAGCGCCGGCAATGCGCGCAGCGGCAAGCTCACCGTCGCGTATGCGGCCCTGATGCCCAACACCGTGTCGGCCGGCATCACGCCAGCCGGGAAGATTGTCGTCATCCCCGGCGCAAGCCAGGAAGTCAGCCTGGACTTCCAGTCCAGCGACGGCAACCTCGCCAGCAACCTGGACCTGGATGCCGGCGCCAGCGCCGCATTGCCCGAAGGCTGGAGCGTCAAGACCTCGACGCTGCCGTGCCAGCGCGTCGAAGCCAACGGCTCCTGCAAGCTGTTGCTCACCTATGCGCCGAAGGCCAGCCTGGCGCCGCAGCAGATCAGCTTTGGCTACGCCTACGTGGATGCCGCCGGCCAGGCGCGGCAGGGCACGGCCAGCCTGTCCTATACCTCGCGTATTTACCGGGCCTACGTCGCCGATGCCGACGACGGCAGCGGCAGCGGCAGCGGCGGCGCGCGCCAGTGTGAAATCGACGTCGATGGCACGCTGCAGAACTGCGTCAGGGCGGAATCGACCTGGCCCACACCGGGCAGCAGCAAGGTGCTCGTCAGCGGCGCGCGCGCCTATGTCGTCGCGAACCGGCCCGCCGCCAGTCCGACCCGCGCGCTCAGCCTGTGCGCCGTCGAGGGTGATGGCGCCCTCGGCAAGTGCGTCGACGCCGGCCTCAATCAGGGCGGCGTCACCAGCCTTGCCCTGCTCGGGCAATACCTTTACCTAACCGCGCCCGGCGATGGGTCAACGGGCGGAGCCACCGGCACGGTGCGCTGCGCGCTGGACGACAGCGGCGCGGTACAGGCGGGCAGTTGCGCGCGGGTATCGCTGGACAGCGCCTCGGCGTTCGCGCCGGCCGCGCTGACCACGTTCAATGCTGCGCTGTATGCAGCCGCCGTGGATACCTCGGCCAATAACAGCACGACGTTATTGCGCTGCTTGCCGGACTTCTTCGGTGGGATCCAGTTGCAGTGCCTGACTTTCCCAACCGACTATGCGCACGCGGCGCAGAGCCTGGCCGGGGTGACATTGACCAGCGGCGATTACCTGTATCTGCTTGGTGCCGACAGCGGCGGCGGCGCCATCGTCAAATGCCAGCTTGCGGCCAATGGCAACGTGTCCGGCTGCGATGCCGGCAGGGTGCCGTCCGGCGTAGCGGCCGACGAGCTGGCTCAGGCGAGGGAAATCTCCGTCATCAACAAGCGGGCTTACATCGCCATCGCCGGCGGCAATCGGAAAGGCATTCTGCGTTGCGCGATCGATGAGGCCAGAGGGAATTTGCAGTCCTGCGTGGTCGCTGGCGACACCGGCAGCATCGCGCCGGTCGGCATCGGCTCTCGCTGAAATCGGTACGGGGGCGGCGTTAACGACATTCTGTGACGCTCCCTTCAGTTAAAAATGTTGAAATAGGGAAGCTTTCCGGAACATCAACGCACGGGATTGCACCCAGTGCCTTGGCAGCGTCTATCGCAGCCGTCGACCCCTTCCGGAGAAGCCCATGCGTAGCCATTCTTTCTTTCCCCGAATCGGCATTCGGGCCTGCAAACTTCTTGTCATTTTCCTTGCCGGTCTTTGCCTCTGGGCCTGCAGCGGCGCTGACGATAACGCCACGCCGGCCGCGCCCGACAATCCGGCGCCGGTCGTCAAGGCCAATACCGTCAGCGCCTCCGTCGTCGAAGGAGACGATATCGTTGCCTACGTCGGCAATTCGGCGGCCATCACCGTCGCCTTTTCGACTGCAGACGGCGTTGCCACCGCGTTGAAGCTCGACGCACCCGCCGCGCCGGGCTGGCAGAGCGCCGACGGCAAACTCGCCTGCGACACCGTGTCCGCCACGCAGCCATGTCGGCTGCGCCTGCGCTATGCGCCGGATGCGCCAGCAGCCAGCGCGCCGTTGACCCTGACTTACACCTATACCGATAGCACCGGCAGCGCGCGCAGCAGCAAGGTGACCGTGAACTACCGCGCGCTGCCGGCGAACGCGGCGACCGTCACCCTCAATTCGGCAGGCACGGTGAAGGTTATCGTCGGATCCGCCAAGATCGTCACCGTAAGCTTCAGCACCAATGATGGCTCGGCCGCGGGCCACCTGCACGCCGATCTGACCGCCGCGCTTCCCGCCGGCTGGAGCACGAGCACGCCGGTCTTTGATTGCGCCAGCTTTGGCGTCGGCAACGCCTGTCAGCTGCAACTGCTGTATCAGCCGCTCGCCTCCACCGAAGCGGCCAGCTTCGACATTCCCTACGCCTATGTCGATAGCGCCGGCAAGGCGCAGTCCGGAAAGCTGACGATCGCCTATGTCGCGCCGATGCCTAACGCGGTCTACGCCAACGTCAGTCCGGGCGTGCGGATTGCCGTCATGCCGGGCGCAAGCCGCGAGGTGACGTTCACCTTCGTTCCCGCCGACGACCGCTCGGCCAGCGCAGTAAAGCTTGCCGACGGCGCCAGGCTGCCGGAAGGCTGGAGTGTGAAGTCGTCGACGCTGCCCTGCGCCACCGCCGGTCCCGAGGGCGAATGCCAGCTCGTGCTCAACTACGCGCCAACGACGAGCGTGCCGCCACAGCGGCTCGAGCTCGGTTTCGACTATGTGAACGCGAATGGCCAGCCGCAACAGGGCGTTGCCCGCATTTCCTACAGTTCGCCTGCGTACGCCGCCTATGTGGCGGACTTCGGCAGCAGCCAGAACGGCGGCGGTCCGTTGCAGTGCGAAGTCACGGCGGACGGCTCGCTGATCAACTGCGCGAAGGTCGCTTCGGCCTGGCCGGCAATCGGCACCAGCCGGATCGCCATCAACGGCGGGCGCGCTTATGTCACGACGAGTGCGCCTTCCGAGAGCAACCCCCGTACGATCAGCGTCTGCGATGTCAATATCGATGGCAGCCTCGTCAATTGCACCGAGGCCGGCGCGCGTTTTGACGGCATCATCAGCTTTGCCGCGCTTGGGCAGGATGTTTATCTAGTTTCGCCAATCGAACGCATCAATCGCATTACCCGGTGCATGATGGACGACCGCGGCGGCGTGCCGGAGGATGGTTGCCGGCAATTGCCGTTCGACATTACCGGCTTGGTCGTGCCCTCGGCGCTGACGGCGTTCAAATCGGCGCTGTATGTTGCCTCCGCGATCGATCGTTCGGACACGGGAGCGCGCTTGCTGCGCTGCGTTAACGATCCGAACAATGTTATACGCAACCTGTGCCAGACCTTCCCCGCCGTATATCCGCAACTGGTACAAAGCATGGCCGGCGCCAGCCTGTCCGGTGGCGACTATCTCTATCTGCTCAGCAGCAACTTAAAGACCGGCGCCCTCGTCAAATGCACGCTTGCGGAAGACGGCAGCGTTTCCGCCTGCGATGGCGGCACGGTGCCGCCCAACCTGGTCGCCTCGGACTTGGGTCCGGTGAGCGATATTGCGATTTCGGGCAAGACGGCTTACCTGGCGGTTGTGCAAGGCAACATGAAGGGCATCCTGCGCTGTGCGATCAATGAGACGAACGGCGATGTCAGCGATTGCGTGGCCGCTGGCGACACCGGGGCAACTCTTCCCGTTGGCATCGCCTTGCGCTGATGCCGGCATGCGGCCGCGTGTAGTGGCCGCATGCAGTACAGAGACCAAGGCAGCGCTCTCCCACCGCCTGGTGCCGGTACGCCAGCTCTCTCCCTCGTTGCTTACGCAAGGCCTTCCTCCGCGCCGGCCATTCGTGCCGGCGCCCTCACGCTTTTCCGGATTGCGCATGATCTCTGGCGACTGCCGCTGACCATTGGTGTCGGCCATCCCGGAAAGTGCTACGTCGACAGCGTCCCGTAGCCGTATTGCCCGGATTCGGTAACCAGGCCGTGCTTGCGCCATGCCGACGAATCGCTAACAAATCCTGATGAATTGCGATTTTTACCAAACTGAAACCCTTTTGATTCCACCAAGTCATCCCGGTTGTCTGATTGGCAATATGGTTTGCGGTCCGACGCTCGGGTAAGACGGCGCGAGAGCCCGGAATGCGCCGTCCATTGCCGCCACGACCACTGCCCTGCATGCGAAAGGATGACGAAATGCGTTTCGATACTCGCGCTTCATACCGAATGTTCAGACTGGCGCAAATGATGCTGTGCGCCGCGATGCTGTCCGCCTGCCGCGGGGGCGACGATGCCACCACAGCCGCTCCATCTGCGGCCGTGGTGGCCAATACCGTTGCGGGCAGCATTGTGGAAGGCACGGACCTGCTTGCCTATGTCGGCCAGAGCAAGACCGTCGCGTTGAGCTTCAAGACCAGCGACGGCGCGGCGGCGACGAAACTGAGCGTATCGTTGCCAGCCACGTCGGGCTGGCAATCGCAAACCGGAGCGCTTTCCTGCGACACGGTGGCGCGCGAAGGCAGTTGCGTGCTGCGGCTGACCTATACGCCGACACAGGCCGCACCGGCCGCAACGCTGCGCCTGCCTTACCGCTATATCGATAGCGCCGGCGCAAGCCAGGGTGGCAGCGTGACGCTGAACTATCGCGCGCTTGCCGCCAACGCCGCCGTTGCCACCGCCGCGCCCAACCCCGTGCCAGGCATCGTAGGCCAGACGAGTACGCTCACCATCGACTTCGCCACCAACGACGGCACGGTCGCCAGCGCGCTCGCCGCATCCCTTGCCCTACCTGCCGGATGGAACAGCGATGCCGCCAATTTCAGTTGCGAGCGTTTTGGTGGCGGCGCGCCGTGCCGGCTGACGCTGCGCTATGCGCCGACGCAGAGCGCGCCCTCATCGCGGTTCACGATCAACTACAGCTACGTCGACAGCGCGGACAAGCCGCAGAGCGACGCGATTTCGGTCGGCTATTCGGCGGCGGTGCCGAATTCGGTCCGAGTCGACATTGGCGGCGCAAACCTGGCGTCGCCCGATCTTGTCGCCGTCGATCCCGGCGACAGCCAGGACGTAAGCTTCACTTTCACTTCCAGCGACGGCAATGCGCTGGCCGACCTGCGGCTGGCCGCAGATGCCAGCCTGCCGGCCGGATGGACCTCGGACGCGCCCCTGTCGACGTTTTCCTGCGCCGAGGTCACGCAGGATGGCAAGTGTCAACTGGTGCTGCATTTCCGGCCGGCGCCGGAACAGTCGCAAGCGCAGCAAACCCTTGCGCTGAATATCACGTATCGCAATGCCCTAGGGCAGTCGATGAGCGGCAACGCCTCGATTGATTACACCTCGCGCATCTACCGGCTCTACGCCGCTGGCACGCGAGACGGGCTAGGCGTTAGCCAGTGCTGGCTGAAGATGGCCGACGGCGCCACGAAGTACGAGCTGAATGCCTGCGACGATCCTGGCGCGGGCATTCAGCCGACCGGCCTGCGGCGCATGGTTATCAGCGGATCGAAAGCCTATGTGCTCGACGCCCCGGCCGCGGTGGTCCATGTCTGCGACGTGGGCGCCGACGGCGCTCTTCTTGACTGCGTCAATCAGATCAACGTCCCCGCGAATGTGACGTGGATGGCGGAAGTCTCGGGCGCGCTCTACGTGCTTGTCGGGCAGGGCGGCGCGTCCATCTACGCCTGTCCGCTCGGCGCCAATGCCGGCTGTGAACAGATAAAAATCGATACCGGTAACATCAAGCTCGGCGCGATCGATGCGTTGGCAAGCGATGACGGCGCGCTGTACCTGCTCGATAACCTGCAACTGCAGTACTTCCGCTGCGTGCGGCTTCAGGGCGCCGGGTTTGACGTGCAATGTGAAAGCTATGGGCACAACTATACGGACGTCTTCACGACCATGACTGTTGGACAACTTAGCGATGCCAGCCATGTGTTCATGGGCGCCAATTCCAGCAGTGGCCCGCTGCTAATCAACTGCGCGGTGGGAACCACGCAGTGTGGGGCTGCGTGGTCTATTTCCAACAATATTGCGTCGTCGCTCCTCGACCTGCAATTCGCGTACAACACCGCCACGGAACCCGCACTCTATCTACTCGTCAGCAATGAGCGTACAAGCACTCGCGGCGTCATCCGATGCAAGCTCGCGAACGCGAAAACGGATACGAATGGCATCGGAGATCCGGTCTCCTGTGGAGCCTATACGCCGTTTGCGCCGTCGACCCTCGGTGATCCGTCCGGCATCACCCTGCGCTGAGCCGCGCATCAACGTCAGATGAAGCGGGCAACGGGGAACGAGCGCTTCATGCGCTGTGTCTTCCCGTCGCCCAGCCATTGTGACGATGTGCAGCTACAGCGCCGCGTGTGCATCCCCCCATGCCGCGATCGCGCTCTCCCAGAACTCGGCCAGCGTCTGCGGCTCGCCGAGCGGCAAGCGCAGAAAGCGCGCCGCGCGCAGCAGGTTGGGCAGCGCTTCGGCATGGTCCAGCGCCTGCGCACCGGTCTGCTTCGACAATTTCTCGCCGATCGGATTGGTCAAAACCGGCACGTGCAGATAGCGCGGCGTGGGCAGGCCGAGCAGCCGCTGCAGCAGGATCTGGCGCGCGGTGGAATCGAGCAGGTCCGCGCCGCGCACGATGTCGGTAATGCCCTGGTCCGCGTCATCCACCACTACCGCGAGCTGGTAGGCCCAGAAGCCGTCGGCGCGTTTCAACACGAAATCGCCGACCTCGGTGGCAAGCTGCTGGCGCACCGTTCCGACCCAGCGGTCTTCGAAGGCGATCGTTTCCTCCAGCACCCGCAGCCGCCAGGCGCGCGGCGCGCGTCCCGGCGCTAGGCCAGCGCGGCAGGTGCCCGGATATACCGCCGCGCCGTCGCTGGCCATGCCGATGCGCGAATCGGCAATTTCCCGGCGGCTGCAGCCGCAAGGGTAGGCCGCATCACCCAGCCGCTCGAAGGCGGCGCGATACAGCGCCTTGCGTCGGCTTTGCCACACCGGCTTTTCATCCCATTGCATGCCATGCGCGGCCAGGCAGCGCATGATGGCTTCGGCCGCGTCGGCCTGCGCGCGCGCTTCATCGATATCCTCGATGCGCAATAGCCACGCGCCGCCGTGCGCGCGGGCATCGAGATAACTGGCCAGCGCCGCCACCAGCGAGCCGGCATGCAGCGGCCCGGTGGGCGAGGGCGCGAAGCGGCCGCGATAGCCGCCATAGCCGCCATCGTCGCGATAAGGCGCGCTCATGCATCGCTCCCGAGCAGCATCTGCCGCGTTGCCGGTTCAGCCAGGCGATCGAGAAACCATTGCAGCGCCTTGCCCCGAGCGGAGGCGCGCCAGGCGATGTGCGCGGTGCCGCCGGGCTTGGCCTCGGCCGTGTCCTTTTCCACCAGCGCGCCGGAGGCCAGATGCGACGCCGCCAGCGCGCGCGGCAGATGGCCGCAGCCCAGGTTCGCCAATTGCGCGGCCAGCTTGGCTTCCAGCGTCGGCACGGTCAGCGTGTGCTGGCCGGAAAGCAGGCCGGCGGTGACATCGGGCAGCGTGCGGCCGGTGTCGCCGACCGCGATCGCCCGGTGTCGGCGTATCGCTTCGGCCGGCAGCGGATCCGGCTCGCGCGCCAGCGGATGGGTCGGCGCCACGGCAAACACCCAGTTGATGCGTCCGAGCGCGCGGCTCTTGTACTCGCTGTTCATCTGCACCGCGTCCGGACCTTCGTAGGCCGCGCCGATGGCCAGGTCGGCCCGACCCTGCAGCAGCGCTTCCCATACGCCGGACAGGACCTCGCAGGAAAAGCGCAGCCGGGTGCTGCATTCCTCGCGATCGAAATCGGCCACCAGCGGCAGCATGCGTTCAAACGGAATCACGCTGTCGACGACGATGCGCAGCTCGGTTTCCCAGCCGGTGGCGGCGCGCTTGACCCGTTGCTCGAGCTCATCGGCGGCGCGCAGCAGATGCCGGCCCTGGGTCAGCAATTCCTCGCCGGCGGCGGTCAGGCGGGCGCGGTGGCCGCGCCGGTCGAAGAGCAGCACATCGAGGTCGTCCTCGAGCTTGCGCACACTGTAGGTCAGCGCCGATGGCACGCGGTCCAACGCCGTTGCGGCGGCCGCAAAGCTGCCGCGGCGGTCGATCTCGTCGAGGATGCGCAGCGCTTCCAGGGTCAGGTTCATGGGCACGGCTTGTTCAATGGATTTGAATGAAAGAGACGGAATTATGCCCTCGTTCTTTCTGGCGCGAGCCGCTATATTGGAAGCCATCGACAGATCTGAATTGAAAGGAGTTGAACGATGAGACAACTGCGCAGAAGCGAGGAACGTGGCCATGCGAACCACGGCTGGCTGGATTCGTATCACAGCTTTTCCTTCGCCGACTACTATGATCCGCGGCACATGGGCTTCGGCGCATTGCGCGTCATCAATGAAGACCGTGTCGCCCCGGGCAGCGGCTTCGGCACCCACGGGCATCGGGACATGGAAATCATCAGCTATGTGCTCAACGGCGAACTGGGCCACAAGGACAGCATCGGCAACGGCAGCGTGATCGTGCCCGGCGATGTGCAGCGCATGAGCGCGGGCAGCGGCATCATGCATTCCGAGTTCAATCATGCCAAGGATGCGACCACGCATTTCCTGCAGATATGGATACAGCCGGATGCCCGCGGCATTGCGCCCGGCTACGAGCAAAAGCATTTCCGCGCCGAAGACAAGCGCGGCCGGCTGCGCCTGATTGCCAGCCCGGACGGCGCCGATGGCTCGGTGACCATCCACCAGGATGCGCGGCTGTATGCCGGCTTGCTCGATGGCGATGAAACCGCCGAAGCCGCCATCGCGCATGGTCGCCGCGCCTATGTGCACGTGGCGCGCGGCAGCGTCAATGTGAACGGCGAGACGCTGCAGGCCGGCGATGCGTTGATGCTGGAAGGCGAGCCGAGCGTGGCCCTGAAGGAAGGGAAGGGCGCCGAGGTGCTGGTGTTCGACCTGGCGTAACGATGTGTAGGGTGGGTGAAACCCACGCGGGTGTTCGATCGCCGCGTGGGCTGCGCCCACCCTACAGGTTTTTCACGCGGACTCCTCCGTCGCGCAATGCGGGCAGCTTTCGCCGTACCTGTACAGCGGCGACAGTTGCTCGCGCGGCGTCACCACGGCGCGGCAGGCATAGCAGGTCACGGTCGGTGTGGCTTCCAGCTTCGGATTCAATGCAGTCCGGCGGTCGAAGACGAAGCAATCGCCGCTGTAATGGTCGCCGCCGACTTCCTCGAAATACTTCAGGATGCCGCCCTCGAGCTGGTACACCCGCTCGTAGCCGACGTTGTGCATATGGATCGCCGCCTTCTCGCAGCGGATGCCGCCAGTGCAGAAGGTGACCACGGTCTTGTCCTTCAATTCCTCGCGATGCGCTTCGGCCACCGCCGGAAACTCGCTGAACTTCTCGATGCGGTAATCGATGGTGTTGTCGAAAGTGCCGACATCGACCTCGAAAGCATTGCGGGTATCCATCATCACCACCGGCCGGCCTTCATCGTCATGGCCGCGATCGAGCCAGCGCTTCAGGTCAGCGGCCGTCACCGCCGGCGCGCGGCCGAGTTCCGGCTTGATCAGCGGATGCTTCATCGTGATGATTTCGCGCTTCAACTTCACCAGCATGCGTTTGAACGGCTGCTCGTCCGAGAAGCTTTCCTTGACTTCGAGATCGGCGAAGCGCGCATCGGCGCGCAGCCAGGCGAGAAACGCGTCGATGTCCGCGCGCGCGCCGGCCAGAAACAGGTTGATGCCCTCAGGCGACAGCAGGATGGTGCCCATCAGGCGCAGCTCGGCGCACTTGGCCTGGTAGACCGGGCGCATGGCTTCGGTGTCGTCAATGCTGATGAACTTGTAGGCGGCGATGTTGACGATGGGGGCGGGTGCGTGCATGGATGGCAAGGGTAAGTCTTTGATTCGCCGGCATTATACGCGGTCGGACAAAGGCGGCCGGGCAAATGCGGTCGCCGCGCACGGGCGGGCTTCGGTACAATGCCGGCCATGACTTCGCCGCAATTCATCCACCTCCGCCTGCATTCCGAATATTCCATCGTCGACGGCCTGGTCCGCATCGATGACGCGGTCAAGGCAGCCGCTAAAGACAACCAGCCCGCTCTGGCCATCACTGACCTTGCCAACCTGTTCGGCATGGTCAAGTTCTACAAGGCCGCGCGCGGCAAGGGCATGAAGCCGATCGCCGGTTGCGATGTCTGGATCACCAACAATGACGACCGCGACAAGCCGTCGCGCCTGCTGCTGCTGGTCAAGAACAACCAGGGTTACCTGCAGCTGTGCGAACTGCTGAGCCGCGCCTGGCTGTCGAACCTGCACCGCGGCCGCGCCGAGATCCGCGCCGAATGGCTGGCCGAACTCGCGCCGGGCGGCCTGATTGCCTTGTCCGGCGCGCATTTCGGCGACATCGGCTGCGCCTTCGAGCGCGGCAATCCGCAACTGGCCGAGCGTTGCGCGCAAGCCTGGGCGCAAATCTTCCCCGGCCATTTCTACATCGAGATTCAGCGCGCCGGTCAGCCCAACATGGAGCAGATGGTGCGCCAGTCGGTGGCGCTGGCGGCGAAGCTCGGCCTGCCGGTAGTGGCTACGCATCCGATCCAGTTCCTGTCCGAGGAAGAATTCATCGCCCACGAGGCGCGCACCTGCATTGCCGAAGGCGAAATCCTGGCCAATGGCCGCCGCGCCAGGCGCTTCAATCCGAACCAGGCATTCAAGACCCAGGCCGAGATGGCCGAACTCTTCGCCGATCTGCCGGGCGCGCTGCAGAACAGCGTCGAGATCGCGCGCCGCTGCAATCTGCAACTGACATTGGGCAAACCGCAGCTGCCGAACTTCCCGACGCCGGACGGCATGAGCATCGACGACTTCCTGATCGCGCAGGCCAGGGCCGGTCTCGAGGAACGCCTCGTGCATCTGTATCCGGATGCAGCCAAGCGCGAAGCCGCGCGCGAACGCTACGAGGCCCGGCTCCAGTTCGAGACCGACACCATCATCAAGATGGGCTTTCCCGGCTACTTCCTGATCGTGGCCGACTTCATCCAGTGGGCCAAGAACAATGGCGTGCCGGTTGGCCCGGGTCGCGGCTCGGGCGCGGGCTCGCTGGTGGCGTATGCCTTGAAGATCACTGACCTCGATCCGCTGGCCTACAACCTGCTGTTCGAGCGCTTCCTGAACCCGGAGCGGGTATCGATGCCCGACTTCGATATCGACTTCTGCCAGGAAGGCCGCGACCGCGTCATTCAATATGTGAAAGACCGCTACGGCCGTGACGCGGTGTCGCAGATCGCCACCTTCGGCACCATGGCTGCCAAGGGCGCGGTGCGCGACGTCGGCCGCGTGCTCGACATGGGCTACAACTTCTGCGACGGCATCTCCAAGCTGATCCCGTTCAAGCCCGGCAAGCTGGTGACCATTGCCGATGCGATCCAGGAAGAGCCGCTCCTGAAGGAGCGCATGGAGAAGGAAGAAGAGGTCAAGCAATTGCTCGACCTTGCGCAGCAGGTCGAAGGCATCGCACGCAACATCGGCATGCATGCCGGCGGCGTGCTGATCGCGCCGGGCAAGCTGACTGACTTCTGCCCGCTCTACACGCAAGGCGGCGATGCGGGCGTGGTATCGCAATACGACAAGGACGATGTGGAAGCGGTGGGCCTGGTGAAGTTCGACTTCCTGGGCCTGACCACGCTGACCATTCTCGATCGCGCGGTGAACTACATCCGCCAGCTCGATCCAGCCATGGCTGACTTCAATCTCGAGCGGCTGCCGCTCAACGACAGAGCCTCGTACGACTTGCTGACCAAGGCCAAGACGGTCGCGGTGTTCCAGCTGGAAAGCCGCGGCATGCAGGGCATGCTGAAGGATGCGCGGCCCGACCGCTTCGAGGACATCATCGCGCTGGTGGCGCTGTATCGACCCGGCCCGATGGACCTGATCCCGGACTTCTGCCGCCGCAAGCACGGCGAGAAATTCGATTATCCCGATCCGCGCACCGAGGGCATCCTGTCCGAGACCTACGGCATCATGGTCTACCAGGAGCAGGTGATGCAGATGGCGCAGGTCATCGGCGGCTATTCGCTCGGCGGCGCGGACTTGCTGCGTCGCGCGATGGGCAAGAAGAAGGCCGAGGAGATGGCCAAGCACCGCGAGCTGTTCCGCGAAGGCGCTGCCAAGAATGGCCTGAGCACCGAAAAGGCCGACGAGATCTTCGACCTGATGGAGAAGTTCGCCGGCTACGGCTTCAACAAGTCGCACGCGGCCGCGTATGCGCTGCTGTCGTATTACACCGCCTACCTGAAGGCCCATCATCCGGCCGCGTTCATGGCAGCCAACTTGTCGCTGGCCATGGACGACACCGACAAGATCAAGATCCTGGTCGAGGATGCGATCGATGTCTGCGGTCTGACCCTGCTGCCGCCGGATATCAATCAATCGGTTTACCGCTTCATGCCGGTGGGCGAAGCGCCGAGCGTGACGAAGAAGAAGGTCACGCAGATCCGCTATGGCCTGGGCGCGGTGAAGGGCTCGGGGCAGAGCGCGATCGAAGCGATCATCACGGCGCGGCGCGAAGGCGGTCCGTTCAAGGACTTGTTCGACTTCTGCAAGCGCGTGGACAAGAAGCAGATCAACCGCCGCACCATCGAATCGCTGATCCGCGCCGGCGCCTTCGATGGCTTCAACGTCGATCGCGGCATCCTCCTGGCTTCGGTCGGCTATGCGCTCGAATGCGCCGAGCAGGCCGAAGCTTCGGCCAATCAGGTCAGTCTGTTCGGCGATGAAGACAGCGGCATGATCGCGCCGCCGGAATATGTGAAGGCCCAGCCCTGGAGCGACAAGCAGAAGCTCACCGAAGAGAAGGTCGCGCTCGGCTTTTATCTGTCGGGCCATCTGTTCGACGCCTATGCGGAAGAAGCGCGCAAGTTCGCGCGCACGCGCTTGTCGGATTTGGCGCCATCACGCGAGCCGCGCCTGATCGCCGGCGTGATCTCGGGCCTGCGCGCGCAGATGACCCAGCGCGGCAAGATGCTGATCGTGACGCTCGACGATGGCTCGGCCGCAGTCGAAGTCACGGTGTACAACGAAGTCTTCGACGCGAACCGCGAGCTGTTCAAGGAAGACGAATTCCTCGCGGTGCAGGGCAAGGTGTCGGAAGACCGCTTCTCCGGCGGCCTGCGCATCACCGCGGAAAAGGTGATGGACATCGCCACCGCGCGCATTGCCTTCGGCCGCAAGTTCGCGTTCTCGCTGACCGACAGCAGCGATGCGGCGCAGATCCGGGCAATTCTTTCGCAGTTCCGTTCCGAGAGCGGCCTGCCCTTGGCCATGCGCTATACCCGCGATGGCATCGATTGCGAAGTGCAGTGGCCGGATGAATGGCGCGTCGCGCCGGCGGACGCGCTGCGGCAATCCCTGTTCGAGAGGCTGGGGGCGCGCAGCGCGGCGGTGGAGTATTAAGCGGAGGGGAGTTGCGGGCGAGAGCCAGTGGTCTTCGTCATCTTGATGGGGCCTGCTCCGTCCACACGTCCGCTTGCACACCGATGAAGCGTGGGCGAAGCGGGCCATGCAGCATTAGCAGCAATCCCAGGTATAGAACACCTTGGAGAAGTCGCGCCGTTCCAGGTCTTCCCGGCGGATGAACCAGTGCGCGATGCCGGCGTCGCCCCACATCATGCCCGCGTCGTCGCTGTCGAGCTGCAGCAGCTGTATCCATTCGCGGCTTGTGCCGAAATCCTGGCCATTGCGCGGGTCGCTCTGGGTGAAATAGGCAAAGCCACCCAGCTTACAGCCGGCATTGTCCACGTGGTCATCAAGAAATTCGTGGAGCGCTTCGTGATCGATGTCAGGGAATTGCGCATCCAGCAGCTTCGCGTAGATGCTGGAGGCCTCGTAATCCTCAGCGCCGCAATGCTCGAGGGTGATCTCCTCCGGATTGAGCAGCAGCGGCGCGTCGGCCGGACAGAATTCCATCTCCATCACCGGATAGGGCACGTGCCTGGCGATATCGGGCATGGGCCAGTAGATGACGTGACTCTTCGCATGGTCGACTTCGGCATCCGCCGAGTAGCCGTATTGATCGTCGTCCGCGATGAAGAACTGCAGCACTCCCTGCGCCGGGAACGTGGGCAGCCGTGGAAGCAGGGCGAGATTGAGCTGGGCAATCATCTGCAGCGGCTTGCCATCGTCATCCATGGGCACGGGGACGCCGTCTTCCCAATACGGCATGCCGAGAATCTTCGATGCCAGCACATCGTCCTGGCCTTCGGCGCGCCGCAATGCCAGCCTGAGCATGGGTTTGCGGCGCGATTGCACCGCTTCCAGCATTTGTAAAAAGCGTTCCTGTGTGTCCATCTTTTCTCCCGAAATTGAGCCAATGACTCCGATGCCCGCGCAGCGTGCGCCTCTGCATTGTCGGCATACAGGGGCTTTGGCCAGTTTTGTTGAGCCAGTGATCTGCGGCTGGCTGCGGCCTTAGTGGAGCGCACGCTGATCCGGTTCTGTAGGCGTTGCTTAATCCTGTGTGGTATCGGGCTCGAAAAATTCGGCATGCCCTACCGCAGCGGTGGAACCCACAAGCAGTTTTTTTGACAAAACGTCAACTTAATTGTTATTGGAGACATCATGCATCCCACCGGACCCAAAAAGGGAGATCCACTCTCGTCGGCGCCTGTAGATGCGGCCAGCCCGACGCAGGAGCCACAGCAGGAAAATGCCGCGCCTGGCGTGCAGAGCCAGACACAACCCCCCTCGCTGTTGTCAACGCAGGGGCAACCCGAGGGCGCCACCACTGACGCACGGTTGACGTCGGCGCCGACGTTGCAAGCAGCAGCGACGACTGGCAGCGATGGAGGAGTCGCGATGACCGAAGAAAGGGGTCCGGACCTAACCGGGCTACGGGAGCAGGCCGAGCATGGCGATGCACAGGCCCAATTCGACTTGGGGCGGGAGTTCATACAAGGCAATGCCGTGCACCAGGACATGGCGCAGGCATTCGAATGGATCAGCAAGGCAGCGCAGCAAGGACATGCTGAAGCCCAAGCCAGTCTCGGATTGATGTACTACCTTGGCAGTGGCGTGGAGGACGATAACGAGCAGGCGTTCAAGTGGCTCAGCAAGGCGGCGGAGCAGGGAAATAGCCGCGCACAGGCACACGTAGGGTACATGTACCTGAATGGCGAGCACGTGCAGAAAAACCCGCAGCAGGCGTTCGAATGGTTCAGCAAGGCCGCGCAACAAGGCGACATTCTTGCGCATCGGTCATTGAGCGACATGTATCGCGAGGGTATCTACGTCAAGAAGGACATTGAAATGGCAGCGCAACACCTGTTGCGTGTGGATGGATGGGGCCAGCCCGACGTGAAGGAACTCGATCTCACGTCCTGCAAGATCAACGATGAGATGGTGACTGCCATCGCATCGCTCATGCAAAACGATCAGACGATCGAGAAGCTGTCCCTCAGCGGGAATGACATCACCGATGTAGGCGCCGCCGCGCTTGCGCGGATGCTTGAGCAGAACACCAGGCTGCGGCTGCTGAATCTGCACTACAATCCGATCGGCCAACCGGGATTGAAAGCCATAGCCGATGCGATGCGCAGCAATACGACGCTGCAAGAGGTCCTTGTCACGCTTCCAGCTGAAGCCAGCGAGGACATGCGTCTGCAAGTCAGTGTGATTGAGTCCCAGACGGCAAACAACAAGCGCATCGAGGGAAAGCGCACTGAACAGCAGTCCTAGCAGACGGGCGCCGGGTGGAGCGGCCTGCCACCCGAATTGACCTCGCAGCGGGAACAAAGTCTGATCCGTACCGACATCAAGCTGCACGACAGCACCGACGAAGCGACCAGGCAGCGCCTGCTGGAAGTGCAGCTGTCCCTGTCCAGACTTTGATCGATCGATAGCGCCTCCCCTCCCATGAGCATGGGAGGCCGCACGTTCCTCCCGCTTTAACGTTCTGTCACAGGCCCCCGCTCCCGCTGACCGCTCCCCCGAATCCGCGCTACATCAAGCCTTTTCCGCCCCTTGCGCTGTCTCAAGCCAGCCGCATGCCGTGTCATGAAACTACCGCTGCGCCGACGAGTCACGCCGGCGCATTTCACTCCACCTCATGCAAGGAGCACACAACAATGAACGCACTCAGGGAATTCTGGCGGGATGAAGATGGCGCAGCGGCAGTCGAATACGGCTTGCTGGTAGCGCTGATCGCGGCGGTGGTCGTCGCGGTAATCGCCACGCTGGGCACCAAGATCAAGGCCGGCTTCTCCACCGTCTGCACCGCGCTGACCGGCGGCAGCGGCGTATGCACCTGATCGCCGCGATCCATCATGCCGATGTCGCAGACCGCCATGTCCGCATCGCTGTGGCTGCTGCTGCTGCTGTTGCTTGCGGCGGCGGGGAGCGATCTGCGCAGCCGGCGCATACCAAATGCGCTGGCGCTGGCCGGCGCGCTGGCCGGCATTGCGCTCGGCTGCGCGCCGGGCGGCGTGGGCTTGCTGGCGTCACTTGCAGGCATGGGCATCGGCCTGGTGGCGCTGTTGCCGATGTATCTGCTGCGTGCGCTCGGCGCCGGCGATGTGAAGCTGATGGCCGCGGTCGGCGCCATCGTCGGCGCGTCGGCGATGCCGGCGGTGCTTGCCGCCACCTTTGTTGCCGGCGGCCTGATGAGCATCGTTGTTGCCGCCTCGCGCCGGCGCCTGCTGCGCCTCTTCGCCAATCTGCGCGACATGCTGCAGGGCGCGTTCTGGTGCCTGGCTTGTGGCGAAGCGCCGCGTCTGGACGCAGCGCGCGATTCGGCGGGGCGCATGCCCTATGCGCTGGCGATTGCCGCCGGCGCGGGCATCGCGCAATTGTGGTGGGCCGCATGAATGCCCAAGCCATGACAGTGCGCGCGCGGCAGGGATGGCGCGGATGAGCATCGCGCGCATGCTGCTGGCCCTGGCGATCGCGCTGGCGGCGGCGTTCGCCGCGGTCGGCGCGGCCGGGCGCTGGCTGGCGCCGGCCGCGCCGAAGACGATGCCGGTCGTAGTTGCGGCGGCCGATATTCCGGCCGGCGCACGTCTGACCCCGGAAATGCTGAAGCTGGCCGACTGGCCTGCCGCCAGCGTTCCGGCCGGCGGCTTCACCCGCATCGAAGCGCTGCAGGCGCGCGTGTCGCGCATGGCGATGACGCGCGGCGAGCCGGTGCTCGAAGCGCGACTGGCGCAAAGCGGCGCGGCCGGCGGTTTGTCGGCACTGGTGGCGCAGGGTCGGCGGGCGATGACGGTGCGGGTCAACGATGTGGTCGGCGTGGCGGGCTTTGCGCTGCCGGGCAATTACGTCGACATCCTGGTCAGCACCCAGGACCCGCGGCATGCGGCGGGCGATGGCGCGGGCAGCGTTTCCAAGCTTGTGCTGGAGCGCATTCTGGTGCTGGCGGTGGCGCAGGAAGCCAGCGCTTCGGATAACCGTCCGCGAGTGGTGAACGCGGTCACGCTCGAAGTTACGCCGGATGAGGCCGAGCAGCTCGACCTGGCGCGTAGCGTCGGCCAGTTGTCGCTGGTGCTGCGCAACCAGATCGATGCCGCGCCGGTGCAAACCAGAGGCGCGACCAAGGCATCGCTGCTGCGGCTCGAAACCCAGGCGCCGCTGGCCGCAACGCCCGCCGTGACGCGAACGGCGCGCAGCACACCGCAATGCGCGCAAGTGTTCACCGCATCGGGGCCGGTATCGCGTTGCTACTGAGCTCAATGGTGACAATCGATGCAGCAATCGATGCAGCAATCGGCGCATCAATTCACGTCGGACTTTTCAGGGAAGGACATGCCATGCAAGACGCAAGAATGCGCGGCTGGCTGACGCTGGCTGCAGCCTGGCTGCTGTCGCCGGCAGCGTTGGCCCAGCCGACGCTGAAGATTGCCGAGCCGGCGCCTGCGGCGCCGCAGCAGCCACCACAGCACACGCAGCAGCTGCCGCCATCGCCGCAGCCGCGTTCCGGCATGCCGGCGCCGCCCTGCATTGGCGAGCTCACGCGCTCGGCGCGCCTACGCGTGCCCGAGGGGCAATCCCTGTTGCTCGATCTGGTGAGCGCGAATCTGCCCGCACCGGCCTGGCTGCGCGCCATCGGCAGCGCCGAGACGCTGCAGGTCGAACCGATGGCCGCAGTCGCGCCACGATCGAGTTTTTTCCTGTTCGGCAAGCGCGTCGGCGCCACCAATCTGCTGTTCCAGGATCGGTACAACCGCTGCGCGCTGGTGGATGTGGTGGTGGATGTCGACGCGGCCGCGGTCGAGGCCAGCCTGCGCGAACTGCTGCCGCGCGAAACCGGCATACGCATTGCCGCCGCCGCCGATGCGCTGGTGCTGACCGGCATGGCCAGCGATGCCGTGGCGGTCGAGCGCGCGGTATCGCTGGCCGGCGCTTTCGCGCGTCGCAGCAGCGGCAATGGCGGCAATGGCGGCAATGGCGGCACGTCGGGCACTGCCGTCAGCGGCGGCGAACGCGTCGTCAACATGCTGACGGTCGCAGCGCCGCAGCAGGTGATGCTGGAAGTGAAGGTGGCGGAAATCTCGCGCACGCTGCTCGAACGCCTCGGCGTGGATGTATTGCTCACGCGCAGCCGCGGCAACTGGTCCACGCGCCTGTCCTCGGCTTTCGGCGGCACTGGCAGCGGCGTGCTCGGTGTGGTGAAGACCGCCAGCGGCGAATTCATCAACATCGACGCGGAAAAACAGGATGGCGCGATCCGCATCCTGGCCGAGCCGACCATCACCGCCATCAGCGGCCAGGAAGGCAGCTTTCTCGCCGGCGGCCGGGTACTGATCCCGGTCGCGCAAAACAGCGCCGGCGGCGGCGCGAGCTTCACGCTGGAGGAACGCGAATTCGGCGTCGGTCTGCGCTTTCTGCCCACGGTGCTCGATGGCGGCAGGATCAATATCCGCGTCGAGCCGGAAGTCTCGGAACTCTCGCGCGAAGGCGTCGCCGTCAGCGGCGGCGGCAGCACGTCGGTGCTGCCGCTGTTCACCACCCGGCGCGCGGCCACCACGGTGCAGCTGCGCGACGGCCAGAGCCTGGCCATCGGCGGCCTGATCCGCAATACCGTCGCGCAGAATGTGCGCGCGCTGCCGCTGCTGGGCGAGGTGCCGGTGCTGGGCGCGCTGTTTCGCAGCAGCGACTTCCAGAACGACCGCAGCGAACTGGTGTTCATCATCACGCCGCGGCTGGCGCAGGCTTTGCCCGAGGACATGCCGCTGCCGACGGACCGCTCGCCGCCGCCGTCGCGGCGCGAATTTTTCCTCGAGGGCCGCATGGAAGGCGGCATAGGGCAGGGGGATGAGCGATGAAGGCCGCACTCAGGAAAACCATGCGGATGACGTTGGCGTGGCTGCTCGTCGGCCTGCTCGCCGGCTGCGCGCCGACGATGCCGCGTACGGATGCGCGTTTCGGGCACGAAGTGCGCGCGCTGCTGGCGGCACAAGCGCTACCGGGCACCGAGCCGCCAACGCAGGCAGAGGACGGGACAAACAAGGATGCGGCGCGCATCTTGCCCGCACTCGATGGCACGGCCGCGCGCGCGGCGCTGACGGCTTACCAGCGCCATGCTGTGACAGCGCGGCCGGGAGGCGGGAATGGCGGAATCAGCGCCGGCGGCGGCGTGGGCATTGCCGGCGGGAGCGCGCGATGAAGCCCGGCTTGCCACGGCTATGCCTGATCTCGCCCGAACGCGCCCGGCTCGAGGCCTGGCAGGCGGCGCTGGGACGCATGGCGGAACTGGAGTCGGTGGTGGCGCTGCATGGCCGGCCGCAGACCATGGCCGCGCGGGCGGCGCAGGCGGGCGAGCTGCTGCTGGCCGATATCGATGCCGAAGACGCCAGCATTTCCGCGCTTGACGCACTGGCCGCGCTGGCCGCGCGCGCGGCCGGCATGCCGCTCATTCTTGTCTGCACACGCCAGGATGCGACGTTTCTGCTGGCGGCAATGCGCGCTGGCGTGCGTGAAATCCTGCCGCCTGGCGTGGATGCCGAGGCGCTGCGCGCCGCGGTCGAGCGCGTAGCCGCCGGCTTGCGACCACCCAGGGCCCGCGGCAAGGTGCTGGCCTTTGTCTCTTGCAAGGGCGGCAGCGGCGCGAGCTTTCTGGCGGCCAACCTCGCTTACGCGCTGGCAGCGCAGGGACATTCCGCCGCGCTCATCGACGCCAACCTGCAATGCGGCGATGCGCTGCTGTTCCTGTCGGACGAGCCCCCGGTGCGCACGCTGGCCGATGCCGCGCGTGCCGGTCCGCGCCTGGACGCCAGTGCGCTTGAAGCGAGCATGAGCGCGGTCGGACCGCTGCCGGTGCTGGCCGGCGTGGAGGATCCGGCGCAGGCGCTGGAAATCCTGCCCGAGCATCTGGACGCGATTCTGGCGGCCGCGAAGAGCCGCTGGGACTGGGTGCTGGTCGATGTCGGCCGCAACCTCGATGCGCGCAGCCTGCGTGTGCTCGATGTGGCCGATCTGATCTACCCGGTGCTGCAGACGACGCTGCCCTTCATCCGCGACGCGCGCCGTCTGCTGCAGGTATTTCGCGGCCTGGATTATCCGCTGGAGAAATGCCGGCTCGTGGTGAACCGGCATGAACGGCGCGGCGACATCGGCATCCATGAAGTCGAGAAAACCCTGGGCGCGCCGGTGGCGCGGCTGGTGCCGAACCACTATGCGGCGGTGGCAGCGTCAGTCAATGGCGGCATTCCGATGCTGCGGCTGGCGCGCACCAGCCCGGTGTCGAGGGCGCTGCTGCAATGGAGCCGCGAATGCGCCGGCACGCCGCCCTCGCGCGCCGGCTGGATCCATCGTGTGCTGTCCCTTGCCGGCATCGTCATGAAAGGCAAACCCCATGTCACTGAGACACCGGCTTGAAGCCGGCATGGCCGCGCAGGCCGCCCATGCCGCGCCGTCGCCGCTGCGCGACGATGCCGGCATGCGCATCCGCCTGCACCGGCTGCTGCTGGAGCGCATCGATCTCGCGGCGATGGCCGCGCTGCCGCCGGCCGAGGCGCAGGCGCAGCTGGGCGCGCTGCTGTCTGAAACGCTCGCCGCCGAGCGCATTGCCGTGGCCGATGCCGAGCGCAGGCTGCTGCTGCGCGACATCCGCCATGAAATGTTTGGCCTCGGTCCGCTCGAACCCTTGCTGGCCGACCCAGGCATCTCCGACATCCTGGTCAATGGCGCGGCCCAGGTCTGGGTCGAGCGGCGCGGTCGGCTCGAACGCAGCCCGGCGCGCTTTCACGACAATGCGCACCTGATGAAGATCGTCGAGCGCATCGTCTCGCGCGTGGGCCGGCGCATCGATGAATCCAGCCCGATGGTGGATGCGCGCTTAGCCGACGGCTCGCGCATCAATGTCGTGATTCCGCCGCTGGCGCTGGATGGACCGTGCCTGTCGATCCGCCGTTTCGCGCAGTCGCCGCTGACGGTGGAAGACCTGTGCCGCCACGGCAGCGCCACGCCCGAGATTGCGCGCTATCTGGCGCAGCTGGCGCGCGCGCGGGTGTCGATGCTCATCTCCGGCGGCACCGGCAGCGGCAAGACCACGCTGCTCAACATCCTGTCCGGTTACATCGACGCCGGCGAACGCATCGTCACCATCGAAGATGCGGCTGAGCTGCAATTGCGCCAGCCGCATGTGGTGCGGCTGGAAACGCGGCCCGCCAACATCGAGGGCCGCGGCGAGGTGACCACGCGCGCGCTCTTGAAGAATGCGCTGCGCATGCGGCCGGACCGCATCATCGTCGGCGAAGTGCGCGGCGCAGAAGCGATCGACATGCTGCAGGCGATGAACACCGGCCACGATGGCTCGCTGGCCACGATCCATGCGAATTCCCCGCGCGATGCGCTGCTGCGCCTGGAAAACATGCTCGGCATGGCAGGCATGGCGCTGTCGTCGCGCGCGGCGCGGCAGCAGATTGCTTCAGGCATCGGCGCGATCGTGCAGGTGGCGCGCATGGCCGACGGTCAGCGCCGCATCGTCAGCGTGCAGGAAGTGCTGGGGCTGCAGGGCGAGGACATCGCGTTGCAGGAGCTGCATGCGTTTCGCCAGACCGGCGTGGGGCGCGACGGCGCCATCCTCGGTGAATTTCATGCCGCCGGCCTTGCCTCGCGCTTCGCCGCGCGCTGGCATGACGCTGCCCGGGAGGCCGCATGACGCCGCTCGTATGGCTGGCCGGCATGGGGGCGTTTCTGGCGGCGCTGTGGTGTGCCGGTGCGCGGCTGGGCTTGTTCGGCGCGCGCTCGCGCAGCCAATTGCGCGCGCGTCTGCGTCAGGCCGCCGGCGCATCGCCGGCCAGCGTATCGATACGGCGCCAGCCGCCGCTCCCGCAGGACGCTCCCATCACGCGCCTGCTCGTGCAGACGAACTGGGCCGGATCCATCGAGCGTCTGATGGCCCAGGCCGGGCTGCGCATGCCGCTTGCGCGCTTCGTGCTGGTATCGCTGTGCCTGGCCGGGCTGCCGCTGCTGTTTGCCTGGCGTGCCCGTGGCAAACGGCTGACGCGCATCGAAGCCGCGTTGCCGGATGCGCTCGAACTGATGGCGCGCTCTCTGCGCGCGGGCCATGCCTTGCCCGGCGCCCTGCGCATCGCCGCTGAAGAAGCGGCCGAGCCGCTCGCGGCGCAGCTACGCATCGTCGTGGACGAGGTGGATTTCGGCGCGCCGCTGCCCGATGCGCTACGCGATCTTGCCGCGCGGCTGCCGTTGACCGATATCGGCTGCCTGGTCGCGGCGCTGTCCGTGCAGCGCGAAACCGGCGGCAATCTGCCGCTGCTCATGGCCAGCATCGCCGACGTGGTGCGCGAACGCGCGCTGCTGCGCGACCGCATCCGCGTGGGCACTGCCGAGGGCAGATTGTCGGCCTGGATACTGGGCCTGTTGCCGCTGGCGCTGGGCGCGGCAATGCACTTCCTGCATCCGGATTTCCTGCGCCTGCTGTGGGACGAGCCCTTGGGGCGACGCATGCTGGGTGCGGCAGCGCTGCTGATGCTGGTGGGCGTGGCATGGATGCGCGCGCTGGTGCGCATCCGGCTATAGGGGCGGCGCATGCAGAACCTGCTTCTGTCCCTGTCACTATTCGCCGCCGTATTCTGCGGCGCGGCCCTGCTGTTGCTGCGCCTGCGGCCCAGCCGCGCGCGCTTGCGTCTGCAGCGACTCGATGGCTTGCGCGCCGCTGCGCCGGGAAAGCCTTTGGTCCTGGACGCATCACGGCGCGCCGCGGCGCCGATGTTCAGAGCGCTGCGTCTGCCTCTCGGATGGACGCACCGTTCCTTCGGCGCGCGCAAGCGCCGCGCGATTGCACGTGAATTTCCGCAGGCGCTCGACCTGCTGGTGCTGTGCCTGGAAGCGGGCCTGGCACTGGATGCCGCGCTGGCGCGGGTGTGCGAGGAAATGGAACGCATCGCGCCGGCCGTCACCCGCGAACTGTCGCGCGCCGTGCTCGAGATGCGCGCCGGCGCCGGCCGGGAAAGCGCGCTGCGCGACTTTGCCGCCCGCTGTGGCCTGGCCGAAGTCACGGCTTGCGTGGCCACGCTGCTGCAGGCCGAACGCTTCGGCGCGGGCGTGGCCGAGGCGCTGCGCCAGCATGCGTCGGATCTGCGCCTGCGGCGCCGCATGCAAGCCGAGGAAGCGGCGGCCAAGCTGGCCTTGAAGCTGCTGTTCCCGCTGATCTTCTGCGTGTTTCCGGCGCTGCTGGTGGTGCTGATGGGACCGGCCATCATTCAGGCCGGCCGGGCGCTGCTGCCGGGGTTGGGATCATGAGCGCGCGCCGCCTGCACCGCACCATGCAACATCGCAGGCAAGCCCGCGGCCAGCGCGGCGCGGTCCTGATCGAATTCGCGCTGGCTGCGCCGGTGCTGCTGCTGCTGATCTTCGCCGCGCTCGAACTGGGCGTGCTGTCCTGGGTCACGCTGACAATGCGGCATGCGCTGCAGGATGGCGTGCGCCAAGCGGCGCAGATGGGAGAGGCGAACGACACGACAAGGCTGCTGGCGCGCGTGGCCGAGCAATCGATGGGCTTGTACGCACGCCTGCAGCCACAGATCACGCTGGTGGCCGCGCCCGGCGGCCACGCAGTGCTGCGGATGGAATGCGCCTGGCCGGTGACGACGCCGCTGCTCGCGCCGTTCTTCCCCGACGGCTATCACTTCGAATTCGCCGCTGCGCTGCATGACGGGGGCGGGGAGTGAGCGCGTGCACTGTGGCCCGCATGCGCGGCGCAGCGCTGGTCGAGCTGGCGCTGCTGCTGCCGATGTTGCTGCTGCTGGCCCTGGGCATGGCCGAGCTGGGGCGTGCGCTCGAAGCGCGGCTGGCGCTCGAAGGCATGAGCCGCGCCGGCGCGGAACTGGCCGCTGCCGGCGCGTTGCCGCTGCGCGAAAGTAGCGACGGGCTGATGGAAACCCTGGCCGCGACCGCATCGCCGGAACTGCGCGCGAACGGCGCCATCGTCATCACCCGCATTGCCGATGCCGGCAACGGACCGATCGTCCTGGAGCAATACCGCTGGGACGGCGGCGATGCGCGGATGACGAGCGCGCTTGCGCAATGCGACGCCGCATCCGGCTGCATGCTGAGCGACGAGGCATGGCGCCGACTGCCGCCGCTGAGCGAAGGCGCATCGGTGCTGGCGGTCGAGGCGCATTACCGGTATGCGCCGCTGTTCTCGCTGTTTTCCGGGCTTGCGGGGGAATGGTGCGCCATTACCTTGCTGTAGAAAGGCGCGCGTCGCAGGCAGGCGCGACAGGGCATGCGTGGGCTCTCGGGCGCACGTCCACACGCAAGGAGGGCGGAGGCGGATGGCCGCGTCATCTTCCATCCGCGCCTGCCTTGCCGCTACCTGTCTTGCGACCGTGGGCACAGGTACGGCGGCGGCATCAATCCGGCAGCGTGCTGGTGCTGGCGGCGTTCTGCCTGATCGTGCTCATCGCCATGGCTGGCCTGGTCATCGATTCCGGCCGGGGCTACCTGGTGCGCGCGCGGCTGTCGGCCGCCGCGGATGCCGCCAGCCATGCCGCGCTGCGCGCCGCCGCTTCCGCCGACAACGCCTACGCCGCCGATGCGGCGGCGCAGGATGCCGCGGCGGCCGCCTTCGACGCGAATTTCCCCCAGGGCTGGCTGGGCGCCGCAGCGCGCCTGTCGCCGCTGCAGCTGGCATGGGAGCCCGACGGCCTGCGCGTGCAGATCGATGCCGCCGCCGACATGCCGACCGGCCTGATGGCGGCCATCGGATTCGCTTCGGTGCCGGTAGCGGTCGATGCGCAAGCGCGGCGGCGCGGTATCGACGTGGCGCTGGCGCTGGACCTGTCTTCCGGCCAGGCCGCCTCCGCTACGCAAATCACGGACGCTGCCGGTCTGCTGCTGCGCCAGCTCAGTCCCATGCTCGACCGTGTCGCGCTGGTGCGCTTTGGCTATGGCGCGCAGCTTGATGCGGCCATGCGCGTGAGCGGCCGCGGCTTCGATCGCGCGTCGCTGCAGGCGCGCCTGGCGTCTTCGAATCTGGACGGCTGCGCCAATCTCGCCGAAGGCCTGTGGCAGGCGCGCAATGCCTTGACCGCCGTAGCAAGCACATCCGATACGCCGCGCGTGCTGCTGCTGTTCGCCGGCAATGCGCCCGGCGCGCTGGCGGCGCGCTTTGCCTTCACCGATCCCGACGCGTGCCCGACAACAGGCGTGCTGGCCGGAGCAGGGGCCGCATCCGTCAACGGGCTATGGCATGCCGACCGGCAAGCCGAAGCGCTGCCCGGCGCCTGCGGCAATGCTGCCGCGCTTGGCCTGCTCGCGCCGGACGCCTTGCCGCCCTGGTACAACGCCCACGGCGAGGATCGCGCCATCCCGCTGCTGACCGATGCTGGCGATGCCGCCCAGCGCGCCCCGACCGCGGCCAACCTGCGCCGCGCCGCGGCCATGGCGAGCATGGCCATCGCCAGGCGCGCGCGCGCGGCCGGTGTCCGCATCCACGTGATCGGACTCGGCCCCGCGCCTGATGGCACACCCGACGGCGCGCTGTTGCGCTGCCTGGCCAACACCGGCGACGCGCCGTCCTCCTGCCGCGATCCGGCGCAGCCGGCGGGCCGGTATTGCCATGCGGCCAGCGCGGCCGATCTGAAGCCCTGCGCCGCGCTGCTCGCCGCCGAGCTGCTGCGCGCAGCGCATTGAGCGAGGAGTCCGCGCCGCAGCAGGAAAGGATCAAGCCCGGTGCTGGAACATTTCACCAGGCGCGCACGTCGAAAAGCTTCATGCACGCATTGAAGAGGACACTATGACGGCAACCTGGATCGTTTCAGCCAACGCCAGCCGGGCGCGTATCTTTGCGCAGGACAACGCTACCGGACCGCTGCGCGAGATCAACGACATGATCAATGATGAATCGCGGCTGCGCGTGTCGCAAAACACCGAGTCCGAAAGGATAGGCCCGACGGCAGGCACCAAGACCATGCACAACACCGGCGGCGCCGTGCCGAACAAGGGATATGAACCGCCGCAGACGCCGGACAAGCACGCCGCTGAGCTGTTCGCGCGTGACATCATCGGCTACCTGCAGCAGGGTCAGCAGCGCGGTGAATTCCGTGAACTGTCGCTGGTGGTGTCGCCGAAGTTTCTCGGCATGCTGCGCTCGCTGATGACTCCGCAGCTGCAGGCCGCGGTGCGACTGGAAATCGACAAGGACTATACGCATGCCGGAGCCGAGGAGCTTCGGCGCAATATCGAAACGCAGAAGCCTTGAATCGCAAGGGGTCTTCAGGCATTCCGGGCATCTTCCGCCATGCAGGCACTTCACCTTGGCGATAGAGAGGTGAGCGATTCGTAGGGTGGGCGCAACCCACGCGGCAGATGGTCGAGCGACCAGGCGCGTGGGTTGCACCCACCCTACGGTTTCCTGCACGCGCCTGTGGTGAAACGCATGTCGCAGCCACTTTGAAAGGTCTGCATCCGCATCGTTGTCTGCCGTCACGCGCAGTTGCGACAATAAAAAAGCCGGCTCGCGCCGGCTTTTTTGATCGAGCAAATGCCGATCAGCTGTTTTCCAGAAATGCCTTCAGCGCATCCGAACGCGACGGATGACGCAGCTTGTTCATCGCCTTGGCTTCGATCTGGCGGATGCGCTCGCGGGTCACGTCGAACTGCTTGCCGACTTCTTCCAGCGTGTAGTCGGTCGACATTTCCACGCCGTAGCGCATGCGCAGCACCTTTGCTTCGCGCGGCGTCAGCGAGTCCAGCACTTCCTTGACCGCGTTGCGCATCGACGCATGCAGCGCCGCGTCCACCGGGGCCAGGGTGTTGCTGTCTTCGATGAAGTCGCCGAGCTGGGTGTCGCCGTCCTCTCCCATCGGCGTTTCCATCGAGATCGGCTCCTTGGCGATCTTCATCACTTCGCGGATCTTGTTCTCGGGCATGTCCATCTTCTCGGCCAGCGTGGCGAGATCCGGCTCGGAGCCGGTTTCCTGCATGATCTGGCGCGAGATGCGGTTCATCTTGTTGATCGTCTCGATCATGTGCACCGGCACGCGGATCGTGCGCGCCTGGTCGGCGATGGCGCGGGTGATGGCCTGGCGGATCCACCAGGTGGCATAGGTCGAGAACTTGAAGCCGCGGCGGTATTCGAATTTGTCCACCGCTTTCAACAGGCCGATATTGCCTTCCTGGATCAGGTCCAGGAACTGCAGGCCGCGGTTCACATACTTCTTCGCGATCGAGATCACCAGACGCAGGTTGGCCACCGTCATTTCACGCTTGGCCTGGCGGGTGCGCATTTCGCCGGCGGACATCTGCTTGTTGATGCGGCGCAGTTCCGGCAGCGGCAGGCGCACGCGCTCCTGCAGGTCGGCCAGCTTCTTCTGCGCTTCCTTGATCGCCGGCACATTGCGGCCCAGCAGCACGCTGTACGGATGCTTGCCATTGACTTCGCCATCGACCCAGTCGAGATTGGTCTCGTTGCCCGGGAAGACCTTGATGAAGTGGGTGCGCGGCATGCCGCACTTGTCCACCGCGATCGACAGGATCTGCTTTTCGATATGACGCACTTCATCGACCTGGGAACGCAGCGAATCGCACAGCGTCTCCACGGTCTTCGCGGTGAAGCGCATGCCCAGCAGTTCATGCGAGATGATGTCCTGCGCCTTGACGTAGGCCGGCGAGCCGTAGCCATCCTTCTTTGCCGCGGCGACCATGCGCTCGTACTGCGCGCGGATCGCGTCCAGCTTCTCCAGCACGCCCTTTCTCAGCTGCGCGAGCTGCTCGCCGGAGAAGGTGGAGGAACCGCCGGTGCTGCCGCTGCTTTCCTCTTCTTCCTCGTCTTCCAGCTCGTCCTCGTCCTCGTCTTCCTCGTCATCCGAGGCGGCGACCGGCGCCGGCGCTGCCGATTCCTCGCCTTCTTCCAGGTTGACCAGGTCGTCGACGATGTCATCGACCTTGATCTCATCCTTGGCCAGGCGCTCGCCGGAAGCGAGGATCTGTTCGATCGTGGTCGGGCAGGCCGAGATCGCCTGGATCATGTCGCGCAGGCCGGTCTCGATGCGCTTGGCGATTTCGATTTCGCCTTCCCGCGTCAAGAGCGGTACCGCGCCCATCTCGCGCATGTACATGCGCACCGGGTCGGTGGTGCGGCCGAAGTCGGAATCGACGGTCGACAGCGCGGTGGCAGCGGCGGCTTCGGCTTCGTCATCGCTGGCGGCGGTGGCGACATTGTCCGACAGCAGCAGCGTTTCCGCGTCCGGCGCCTGCTCGTAGATCGCGATGCCCATGTCGTTGAAGGTCGCGACCAGGGTTTCGATCGCTTCCGGGTCGTTGACGTTTTCCGGGATGTGGTCGTTGATCTCGGAGTAGGTCAGAAAGCCGCGTTCCTTGCCGAGATGGATCAGCGTCTTGATGCTCTGCAGCCGCTTCTGGATTTCGGCTTCGGTGGCGCCTTCATCGAGCATGCCGGTCTTGCGGCGGTCCTTGGCCTTGCTGGCGGCCTTCAGTTCCGCGCGCTCGACCGCGTTCAGCGCGGCGATCTCGTCGTTTTCCGGAACGAATTCGGACGGCTTGCGGCCGCGTCGGCCCGGCACCTTCACGCCCGGCAGCACATAGCCGGAAGTGTCGATCGAGGCCAGCGCGGCGGCATCCTTGGTCGCGCTCACCGGAGCGGGCGCGGCGTTCTGCTTGGTCGCTTGCGCATCCTGGACTGATTTGGCGGCGCGCGGCGCGGCGGCGGTTTTCACCACGGCCTTGGGCGTTTTTTTCGTCACGGCGGGGGCATCCTTTTCCGGTTCGGCTGCGTTTGCCAACGGTGCGGCGACGTCAGTGCTCGCGGTCGGTGGCGCAGTCTCGGCAGCTTCGGGGCTGTTCGCAGGTTCCTGGTGTTCGGCTTCCTTCAGCACGGCCAGGCGGGAGCGCTTTCTCACCACGGTCACCGGGGCGGCGCTCTGGGCCGGATCGAGCGGCTCAACCATCGTGGCGTTGGCCGGCGTAGCGGAAGAGGACTTCGCGGATTTCGAGGTGAGGGTAAGCGTTTTAGCGGGTTTGTTCATTGCGTCGGTATCAGGCACTCAGTCTTGCAAAAACCATGGTCAGCCGCGGCATCGATGTCCGGATGCGGACTGGCACTTCAGGGAATTCTGTGGTCAGGGGCGTCAATTGAGGTCTTTAGGTTGGAAATCAACCGGCAGGTTCCTTCAGGCGAACAGGTATGGAGGCTGTGGTCCTGCTGATGCGGCGGACTTCCATTCCTGCGGGCAAACCGGGGATGATAGACGTTCGCGCATCCCGCGTCATTAAAAGAGACTGAAATTTGGTCCTCAACAAGCTTTGTTTGCGCATTGAGTTGCAGGCAAGAGACAAAATGGCATCGCAAACTGTCCAACATCGGCATGCAGAACCCACCAAGAAAAAAGCCCGCTGACTGGAGCGGGCTGAAATCTATGCTCTGGAAGGAGATAGAGGAGACGGTTTGGATTATGTTGGCTTGTGGAAAAATTTACCAATTGCATGTTTGGATACCAGACATATGTTTTGTGAATGACCGATTCTCAGTGTTGTCAATATCGCTTCCCTTTGTGATCGCCTTTGTTATATAACCCATCACCCACCGCCACTGGCGAGGCCAGACACTGCCCAGCCCCAAGCCGAAGGACCGCACATGACCCCTGTTGTACGCAGCCTGCTCGAGACCGATCTCTACAAATTCACGATGTGGCAGGCGATGTTGCACAGCCACCCGGGCGCGCAGACCGAGTACACCTTTGCCTTGCGCAATGATCCGGCGTTCCCGCTGACCGAGCTGCTGCCGGAGCTCGAGCGCGAGCTGGACCACCTGTGCCGGTTGTCCTTCAGCGACGATGAGCTCGATTACCTGCGCCGGCTGCGCTTCATCAAGAGCGACTTTGTCGACTTCCTCACGGTGTTTCGTTTTCAGCGCAAGTTTCTGGAAGTCAGCGCGGAAGGCGAGCATTTGCGCATCCGCGCCGTCGGCCCGCAGGTGCATGTGATGGGGTTCGAAATCTTCATCCTGTACATCGTCAACGAGCTGTATTTCCGCCGCTTTCCTCAGGAAGAGGCACTGCGCGACGGCCGTCGCCGTCTGGCGGAAAAGATTGAACTGCTGCGCCAATTCAGCCGCGAAGTGCCGGAGCGGCACAGTTTTTCCTTCTTCGACTTCGGCACCCGCCGCCGCTTTTCCGGCGACTGGCATGACGAGGTGTTGGCCACGCTGGCGCGCGAAGTGCCGATGTATTTCAAGGGCACATCCAACGTCTACCTGGCCAAGAAACATGGCCTGGTGCCAATCGGCACAATGGCGCATGAGTATCTGCAGTCCTATCAGGCATTCGGTGTGCGTCTGCGCGACTTTCAGAAGGCAGCGCTGGAAGGCTGGGTGCAGGAATTCCGCGGCGACCTCGGCACGGCGTTGACCGACGTGGTCGGCATGGACGCCTTCCTGCGCGACTTCGACCTGTATTTTTCCAAGCTCTTCGACGGTCTGCGCCATGATTCCGGCGATCCGATCATCTGGGGCGAAAAGGCGCTGGCGCATTATGCGAAGCTGCGCGTGGATGCGCATACCAAGCGCCTGGTGTTCTCGGACGGGCTTGATATTCCGAAGGCGATCCGGCTGTATCGCCATTTTGCCGGCCGGGTGCAGACCGGTTTCGGCATCGGCACCAATCTCACCAACGACACCGGCATCGCGGCGCTGAACATCGTGATGAAGCTGACGTCGTGCAATGGCCAGGCCGTGGCCAAGCTGTCCGATTCGCCAGGCAAGACCATGTGCACCGACGAGACTTTCCTCGCTTATCTGAGGCAGGTATTCAACCATCCTGCCGTGGTTTGAGACGTTTCGTTCAACGACGTCGGAACACCAGATCCCACACGCCGTGGCCGAGCTTCACGCCACGGTTCTCGAACTTCGTCACCGGCCGGTAGGACGGGCGCGGCGCATAGCCGTCGGCGCTGTTTTCCAGCGCCGGCTCGGCACCGAGCACTTCGAGCATCTGCTGCGCATATTCTTCCCAATCGGTGGCGCAATGCAGATAACCGCCCGGCGCGATGCGCGTGATCAGGTGCGCGATGAAGGGCGGCTGGATCAGGCGGCGCTTGTTGTGGCGCGCCTTGTGCCAGGGGTCCGGAAAGAAGATGTGTACGCCGGCCAGCGACGCCGGCGCAATCATGTTCTCGAGCACTTCGACTGCGTCATGCTGGATGATGCGCAAATTTTCCAGGCCCTGTTCGCCGATCAGCTTCAACAGGCTGCCCACGCCCGGCGTATGGACTTCGACGCCGATGAAGTTCTGCTCCGGCATACCGGCGGCAATCGTCGCCGTGGTGCCGCCCATGCCGAAACCGATTTCCAGGATGGTTGGCGCCGCGCGGCCGAAGGTCGCGGCGAAATCCAGGGTTTCCTTGCGATAGGGCAGGCAATAGCGTGGTCCCAGTGTTTCCAGGGCGCGCGCCTGGGCGGTGGAAAGCCGGCCGGCGCGGGTGACGAAGCTGCGGATGCGGCGTTCGGTCGGGTCGTAGAACAGCGGCTTGCCGGCGGCGTTGGCGGGGGAATGATCGGACATGCGGACAGTAGCGACAGGGGCGGGGTGCGGAAAGGGCCGTATTTTATCCCAGCCGGCAGGGGCGCAAGCCATGCCGGTGTTGACGGATGCGCAGCGCTCAGTGCCAGGCGCCGCTGGCGAGCGTCTCAATGAGCAAGGTCGGATGCAATGCGGTGGTGCCGGCGAAAGGCCGATCGTAGACCAGGATCAGCCAGGAAATGGAGCCGAACGCCAGGGAAAGCAGAACGAGTCCGACAAGCTGTTCCCGCAAGCGGACCGGGTTGAGTTCGCAGACCGCGCAGGCATTGACGAAGAAAAGCAGCAGCAGAATCGCCCATTTCATCGGGCTGACGCAAAGCTGCGCGATGCTGTGCCTTATTTCGCGGTTTTCCACCATGATGCCGATTTGCTCGGACAGCGTTTGCCATACCGCCTCCAGGTCGGGTAGATGTCGTTTCGCCTCGTACAGCCGCTCGCGCAGCAGATACATCGCTTCCTCGGTGTTTTCGCTGCGCTGTTCCGCGCGCATGGCATCCCAATCCTCGGTGACCACCGTTCTGGCGTAGGCAAGCAAGGCCTCCTGCAGCGGCGGTCTCGCGTCCGACGGTAAATGGCGCAGCAGCTTCAGGCTTTCGGCGATGGCCATGCCTTCGCGCAGCACCACGGTCTTCGCCCGGTTGTCCGCTACCCAAACTTCGTTGGCAATAAAGGTGATCATCAATGCCGCGGGGACAACGGTTGCGGACAGCGTCGTGGAAATCATCAGTGCCCCTGTCGCCGCCGGCCAGAGCCGCCTGCACCAGCGTGTGATGCCCAGGGCAAGTCCCGAAATGGCGAAGGCCACGCTGATGCTGATGAGGAAGAGCAGGGCGGTGGGAAGGTCGAACAGCAGGTCGTAAAGACGCATGTCAGCTCCGGAACAAGGACGGCGAAACCGGAAGTTAACATTCAAAGTGTTAATCGGTAAGCCTGTCTCGAACGCAATGATTCCTGCGGAGTGCGCAGCCAAGGCTGGCGAACCAGGATATGGCGCCGGATGCCGGGAAGCGTGTTGGGAAATGCGGTAGGGGGAAGATGGAGCGGGTGAAGGGAATCGAACCCTCGTATAAAGCTTGGGAAGCTTTCGTTCTGCCATTGAACTACACCCGCGAGCCCGGCAATTCTACGCAGGTTTCCGGCTGGCTGGCAAACCCGTCGCGTGATGCGCGCGCATGACAAAACTCCATGACCGCGAGGTCATGGAGTCGGCGGGTACAGCGCCTTTGGAGAGGCTTACGCCTGCTTGCGACGACGCGACAGGCCCAGGCCCAACATGCCCAGACCGATCAGCGCAACGCTGGCCGGCTCAGGAACGCCGAACACCACGTCCATCGAGCCATTGATCACCTGCGTGCCGGTCGGGCTGAAGTTGTTCAGCTGGCCCGACTGGAAGGACACGTTGTAGAACGGCGTCGGCGAAGTGAAGTACTGGCTGCCCTGTGCGGTCAGGTTGAAGCTGGTGGAAGAACCGAAGCTGCCGCAGTTGATGCCGGCGCCGGTGCCGTTGGAGCAGGTCGACAGTGACGGATTCAGCGTGCCCTGACCGGAGGTCGGGATGCCAGTGGCGATCAGGTAGTCGTCGCTGTTGTTGCTCACGGTCCAGGCGGTCGAGCCATTGGCTGGCTGGTTGAAGGTCGAGTTGGTGCTCGGATCGATGAACACCTGCAGGCTGCCGCCCGGCGTGAAGTTGAAGGTAGTGGTGCCACCCGCGCCCGAGCTGACGGTGCCGGAACCAGTGTAGAGCGCATACATGCCGTACTGCTGCGAAATCGTCGAACCGGTCTGGCCCAGTTGCGTCGGCACTGGCGAGGTGCCGTTATTGGCGACGAACTGGCCGGCATTCCACAGCAGGGACACGTTGAAGGTACTGCCGCTGAAGGTAATCACTTCGGTGTAGTTGCCGGTGATCTTGTCAGCGGTGAAGGAGCCTGCGGCCGCGCCCGGCACCGATGTCTCCGTGACCCGGAAATCCGGGAAATTGACTTGAGCCATGGCGCCCGAGCTCGCCAGACCCAAAGCGCCGGTCAATGCAGCTGCCAGCAGGGTTTTGCTGAAAATCGTTTTCATGTTTTCTCCGAAAATTTTCATTTCGTGCAATTACAGAGCCTCCCAGTGAATCGGCACGGCCTGTAAACTCTCGGTTTTTCGCTGATGTCGCTAAGTTTTGGTTATTCGACATGTTTCTTCTAGCAGTAACCATGCCAAATAAAAAACTTATTAAAAAACATGACCTTATGTGAAATTTATGCTTGCTGATGTGAAATCATGTAAAAACACACGACATTCCCGTGTTGCAATCCTTGATTTCGCGCAAGCGGAGTAATGCACTTAGGAAAAGTGCAAATCAGAAAATTCTCGAAAGGAAGTGAATTGCGCTCCGTTGAGTAGCGCTAAAGAGAGGGGGAAGGTCTTGCTATTTGAATAAAGTTTGGGAGGACGCTGCGGTCGAATGACATTGCAAAATCGGAAAAGGTTTCCGCTTTACTGCAGGAATTGTGTATTTCGATCAACTCGTGCACAAAAAACATCTTGTAAATTGTTCAACCGCTAAAAGGAGACAGGCATTCGTTCCATGCCGTACAAGAAAATCGATAAAGCTATGACTCAGAAGAAAAGTTTCTCCGCGAAAACACGCGGATATGCAAAATCCTCCTGCATTTCGTCGAAACCTGCATACCTGACTCGGCCAGTCATTCACTGGGCACTACAGAGAGCATTTTGACCATGTTTTCTATTTGCCAACGGGAAAAATTGCCGTTCGTCGCCTAATTTCGCACTTCGCGAACCTATTGGAACTACCCCCTTCTAATCTCCCGTGTTGCCGATAGTCAAAATCTTTCGATGGAATACGCTGTCCTGGCGGCAACTTTGAAACGAACGGAAAGTATCTGCAAATTTAAGGAGCCTCTACAGTGTTTGATCATCAAGACCAAAAGACCTATCTGAAGACCGAAGCTTCTGGTCAGGATCGGCTGCACGAGCGCCGTGAACAGGAGACCAGAACTTCGGTACATGCTTATTCAGAGGTGCATGATCTTGAAGTCGATGAAAGAAGTTTCCAGATTCGCATGGTTTCCAGTGAGACCTGCCGCAGCGATGCCAGTTCACTGATACATCGCATGTATGCCACCCGTGGCTACACCGTTTCCAATCCGCTCGCCGAGCATTCGCATCGCTACACGATGACGATTTCCCAGGGCGATCAGGTGCTCGGCACGATTACCATGGGCATCGATTCACCGTCCGGCATCCTGGCCGATGAAATCTTCAAGGATGAGATCGATGTTTCGCGCCGCCAGGGCCGCAAAGTGTGCGAATTGACCAAGCTGGCTTTCGATCCTTCCGTTCGGTCGAAAGTGGCGCTGGCATCGTTGTTTCACATGGTTTTGATTTATGTGCGCCGGGTGCAGGGCGTCAGGGACGTGTTCATTGAAGTCAACCCGCGTCATCGCCGCTTCTATGAGCGCATGCTCGGTTTCACCGCGCGCGGCCCGAAGAAGATGAACCCGCGCGTGAATGCGCCGGCTTATCTGCTGTGTGTCGACACCGACTT
Source organism: Noviherbaspirillum pedocola (assembly GCF_016632335.1). GTDB lineage: Bacteria > Pseudomonadota > Gammaproteobacteria > Burkholderiales > Burkholderiaceae_D > Noviherbaspirillum_A > Noviherbaspirillum_A pedocola. The sequence continues at coordinate 743,083 of NZ_JAEPBG010000001.1, read as the reverse complement.
CGTGGAAGAGCAGGTTCGTCGCGTCGGTGGTACCAGCACCCATGAAAACGCAGAAAAGACCCTATATCCCTACTTCTTTTGTCCGATCAGCGAGCAGCAAAACAAGGTTATCATTGAGAAATACATTGCCATGCTGCGCAAGGACCCCGGTAACGCTGATGTGCTGAATGCATTGGCCGGTGTTTATCAGGCAAGTAGAGGGACCACAACCGTGGAACGCATGACGAATTCGCATTAGGGCTTTATGGGTATCCAGCGATTCAATTTGGAAGCAACTTCCTGATGTCCGGCATTTCTGGACCGGACGATCCGCTGGGACCGCACGAAGGCAGCCGCGTCATCAGCGATGGCCATGCGACGCCGGACGATGATCCGCAGGCGGGGCCCGTTGACGACTTCGTCATCGAACAAAAGAACTTCAAGATCCGTCTCGCCGACACCGAGAAGGGCCGCAATTCGGCCAGCATGCTGATCAACAAGATGTATCAGTGGCGCGGCTATGGCGGCGGTCATCAGGTCAGGCAGCATCCGTCGCGCCTGACGCTGACCGCATCCGATCATGAACGGGTCATAGGCACTGTCACGCTCGGCATCGACTCCGACGAAGGACTGCTCGCGGACGAGATTTTCAAACCGGAAGTGGACAGCTTTCGCGCCAGGGGGCGCAAGGTATGCGAGATGACCAAGCTCGCGTTCGATCCGGACATCCGATCGAAATTCGCGCTGGCCTCGCTGTTTCACATCATCTTCATCTACGGCAGGCGCATCCATGGCTGCACCGATGTCTTCATCGAGGTCAATCCGCGCCATCGCCGCTTCTATGAATCGATGCTCGGCTTCAAGCGCCAGAGCGAGATCCGCACCAATCCACGCGTGAATGCGCCCGCGTATCTGCTGTGGGCTGACCTGGATTATGTGGAAGAGCAGATCCAGATCCATGGCGGCAGCAGCGACCGCGCCGCCCATACCCGTTCGCTCTATCCTTTCTTCTTTTCGCCGCGCGAGGAAGCCGGTATCCACCAGCGTCTGCTCGCCATCGGCTGAGCTGCCGGTGTCCTGCATCGGGGACACCGGGCAACTTTCCTTCCTCAGGCAGCCCGTTTGGGTTTGCGCACGACCACGTTCCAGGTATTGCCGGACTTGAATTCCCGCGCCACTTCATAGCCAATCGCCAGCATGCGGCGACGGATCTCTTCCTCATGGAACGGGCTGTACAGGATGCCCTTGCGTATGCCCCAGTCGTTGATGCGCTGCGCGGCCCAGCGCAGCGGCGGTATGCCTTCGGGGTACAGCAGCACGTTCGCAGCCAGGGTGCCGCCGGGCTTGAGTACGCGGAAGATGTCGCGCAGCGCATCATCGACCGCCGGGAAGCAATGGATCGAATTGGCGATGTTGGCGGTATCGAAGCTCGCGTCGGGGAAGGGCAGGTTCGCCGCGTCCGCATGCTGCACCTGCACGTCCGGCTCCTTGGCAAAGCGCTTCTTCGCGCCGGCAAGCATCGATGGCGCATAGTCGATGCCGGTGATCTTCACCTGCGGCATCTTCTTCCAGCGCCGCCAGCGCAGCATCAGTTCGAGCAGCGTGCCGGTGCCGCAAGCCACCTCCAGATGGTTCGGCCCGAAATGCGGACCGAAGAAGCGCAGCTGCGTGCCTATCGTGCTGTTGTAGGCGAAGGTCAGAATGAAGAAGCCGCGTATGTCATACCACCATGGTTCGGATGAATAAGCCTCGGCGATCTCATCCCGTGTTTTTCCACTGCTCATGAAGCTGTTCCCTGTTTCCGATTGGTACGGTTGTCGAATATAAAAGCTGACAGTCGAACTATCAAGCTGCTAAACGGACTATCAACTTGGTGAGCGGACTATCAAGCGACAAGCCACAGCGCGCCGCGACACTTGATGAAAGCGGAACCAGCGCCGGACTTGTCGAGTCAGTAGACCGGGGTTTTCTGTTACAGTTTCCGCTTTTCACTTCCCTCTGCCCTGAGATTGCTCAAGGCAATCCGGTCACAGCACGGGACGCCGCGGCGCTGGCCATACCCGTTCCGATGTCAGTCATGAACAAAGAATTCGATTACCAAAGAGCGTTTTCGCGCAATATCGGCTGGGTCACTGTGGAAGAGCAGGGGCGGCTGCGTGGCGCGCGCGCTGCCATTGCCGGCCTGGGCGGCGTCGGCGGCTCGCATCTGCTGACCCTGGCGCGCCTGGGCATCGGCAATTTCAACATCGCCGACTTCGATCATTTCGAGGTGCACAACTTCAACCGCCAGGCCGGCGCGATGATGTCCACCCTCGGCGAGCCCAAGGCCGAGGTCATGGCGCGCATGGCCAGGGACATCAATCCCGAAGCCGATGTGCGCGTGTTCGGCGAAGGCGTGACGCCGGAAAACGTCGACGACTTCCTGAAGGATGTCGATATCTATGTCGACAGCATCGATTACTTCTCGGTCGAATCGCGCCGTTTGCTGTTCGCCGAATCCTACCGGCGCGGCATCCCGGCGGTGACGGCCGCGCCGCTGGGCATGGGCGTGGGCTTCCTGTATTTCGAGCCGGGCAAGATGAGCTTCGAGGATTACTTCCAGCTCGAGGGCCACAGCCGGCGCGAGCAATTGCTGCGCTTCATGGCCGGCCTGGCACCCAAGGCGATCCACCGTCATTACCTGGTCGTGCCGGAAGCGGTGAACTTCAAGGAGGAGCGCGGTCCTTCCACCGGCATGTCATGCGACTTGTGCGCCGGCTTCACCGGCACCCAGGTGCTGAAGATCCTGCTGGGGCGTGGTAAGGTCCGCGCGGTGCCATGGAGCCTGCAGTTCGACGCCTATGCGCAGAAGCTGGCCTTTACCTGGCGTCCCGGCGGCAATGCCAACCCGATGCAGAAGCTGCTGTTGGCCATCATCCGCCGGCACATCAAGGAGTAGGGTGTGTTTGATAAGCTACTGCGCGGCCCGCCATGCCGCCTGCGATGCTCTGCGTACCATTCGTACGCGTGCGCTTCTCGGCGCCATGGCGGACCGCTCGCTACTCTTCTCAAACACACCCTAGGGCAGATCAGGCGCTGCCGGTCACGCCGCCCATCACCGGCAGGATCACGCCGGTAATGAATCCCGAGCACACCGGCGCAGCCAGGAACACATAGGCCGGCGACACCTCTTCCGGCTGCGCCGGCCGCTTCATGTCGGTGCCGCTGCCGAACTTCGATACCTTCTCTTCATCCGAATCTGCCGGGTTCAACGGCGTCCACACCGGCCCCGGCGCTACCGCATTGACGCGGATGCCGCGCGACACCAGGTTGGTGGCCAGCGACATCGTGAACGCATGGATTGCGCCCTTGGTGGTCGAGTAATCGAGCAGCTTCGGGCTGCCGAACAAGCCAGTCTCGGAACCGGTGTTGATGATGGACGAGCCATTCTTCAGATGCGGCAGCGCGGCCTTGGCCATGTGGAAGTAGCCATAGATGTTGGTGCGCATCGTTTCATCGAAATGCTCTTCGGTGATGTCTTCGAGCGACTCCGCATGCAGCTGAAACGCGGCATTGTTGACCAGCACATCGAGCTTGCCGAATTCGCGTACCGTGCGCTCGACCGCATCACGGCAGAAGTCTGCATTCTTCACATCGCCCGGAATGCACAGGCAGCGCCGGCCTTCGCGCTCGATGTGCTGCCGGGTTTCCTCGGCGTCGCCATGCTCGTTCAGATAGACGATGGCCACGTCCGCGCCTTCGCGCGCGAACAGTACCGCAACCGCGCGGCCGATGCCGGAATCGCCGCCGGTGACGATCGCACTCATGCCTTCAAGCTTGCCGCTGCCCTTGTAATCGGGCGCAAGGAAGTTCGGCCGCGGATTCAGGTCCGATTCATTGCCCGGCTTGGCCAGGTGCTGCTTCGGCAGCGGCGGCGCCGGCTGCGCGCGGGCGCCGGCCTGCACTGCGCCCTGTTCGCCGGAAGAAGATTTGCCGGACTTGTCCAGCGCATCGATTTCCTGCTGGATCTTGCGCTGCTTGGCTGCCACGTCTTCCACGTCGGCCTTGCCGTTTTGCGTTGCCATGTCGCTTTGCTCCGTTGAACAAAACGCTCAGTGTAGGCAGGGGCTGCGCGCGGCGTCGCGGGCGCGCCGGAGCGCGGTTGCGAACCGTCAAGCGGCAATGCGCGCGCGCCGCCGCCGCGCCAGCAGCCACAGCACGAGCGCGGTGCCGGTCAGAGCGAGCTGGCCGCTGGCGAGGATCAATACCGAACCGGACAAGGCCGGCGCCAGCACGCCGGAAACAAAGGCGCCGAGCACCGTCATCGAGCAGGACTGGCACGAGGCGGCGATGCCGCGGATCTGCGGAAACAGGTCCAGCACCAGCAGCGTTGCGCCGGGTGCCACCACCGACATGCCGAAGGTGTAGAAGAACAGCGGCAGCACCGACCAGGGCAGCGCAGGCGGCAGGAAGGCGTGGTAGGCGACGTTGAACAGCGAGGAGCCGATCAGCAGCGCAAAGCCGGCGTTGGCCTGCTGCCGTATCGTCGCGCGGCCTGCCAGGCGATTGACCGTCAGCGCGCCGAGGAAGATGCCGGCCACCGAGGGCACGAATTGCCAGGCGAACTGGCTCTCGGAAAGATGCAGATGCTGGATCAGGAACACCGGCGCGGCCGACACGTACAGGAACAGCCCGGCGAAGTTGAAGGCCACCGTGCCCGCTTCGAGGTAAAACAGCGTCGACGAGAACACGCCCTTGTAGCTTTGCCACAGCACCGAGGGATTGAAGGGCTGGCGCTTCTCCGGCGGCAGCGACTCGGGCAGGCCGCGATAGCACCACCACAGCAGCAGCGCGGTGTAGAAGAACAGGAAGATGAAGATCGAGCGCCAGTCGAAGATCTTCACGATCCAGCCGCCCATGATCGGCGCGATCGCTGGCGCGATCGAGAAGATCATCGTCACCAGCGACAGCAGCCGCGCCGCCGCCGCGCCGGCATATAGGTCGCGGATGATGGCGCGGCCGATCACCACGCCCGCGCCGGCGGACACGCCCTGCAGGATGCGGAAGATCCACAGATAGGTAATGCTGTGCGACGCCGCGCAGGCCAGTGAAGCCACGGCGAACGCTGCCAGGCAGATCAGGATGATGCCGCGCCGGCCATAGGAGTCCGACAGCGCGCCGTGCCACAGCGTCATGATGCCGAAGGACAGCATGTAGGCCGTCAGCGTCTGCTGCACTTCGATGGGCGTGGCATGCAGCGACTGCTCGATGCTGGCGAAGGCGGGCAGGTAGGTGTCGACCGCGAACGGTCCCAGCATCGCCAGCGCGGCGAGCATCAGGGCCAGCGCATTGGTGGTGGGGGCGGCTTTTTCCGGTGTGGGCGAAGACAAGGTTCAGTTGCCTCCGCCACGGCGCCGTCGCATTGCGGCGCGCTTACTGCCGAGAAGTGTTGTGCCATTCGTCGTTAAAGGCTGTCCTGCCGAGGTGACGCCGTGGAAGCGGAGCGACCGAATGGTGAGGCCGCGCGCGGGCTGGCCGACATGATTGCCGCGGCGCGCAGCGAATGCGCTCGATTGCTTGACATCGCGTCGCGCGCAGCCGCGCCGCATCCCGGCATGGCGCATCCCTGAAATCTCTCTTGCTACCGCATTCATGCACCGCGCTCCGCTCCGGTTTTTGGAAGCACGAAGCATAGCGTAATTGCATCGACGCCGCCTTGCGAGCAAGCCGGCGCGGATCATCAGCGCCAGGGCATGAAACCCATTGCCCGCGTTGCGACGCGTGCCAACGCTAACGCAGGCGCGCCGCAGTGGTTTGGATCGCCCGGGCACCGTCCCGAACCGGAAAACCTGGTGCAGAAGTCGCTGTCGCGCTCGCGCCGTCAATGGGCATTGCTAGCCACGAGAATCTGGATTGGACTTGGCATCCGCAATATCGGGTGTGACGTGTTCGACATCCACGTGGCCGATATCATCGCTTTCATCCATGGACATTAAAGATAGATTGGCCTGTCACCTTCGCGCAAGAATGTCGCCAAATCGATGATCGAATGAGCGAGCTCGCACTCTCTATCCGTCATGGGGTATGAAAATGAAAAATCGTTGGAAACAAGCAGCATCAATAGACGCAAGCGTACGTCCGAAGGAGATTCGTGCAGCCGCCTTTTCAAAAACGGAAGGATCTCCAAAACCGGTGCGATGTCCATGTTTTTCATGTTTTCACACTGTGCAAGAATGGATGGAAGATTTTCATATCCATCGCAAAGTTCCAGCATGAGCAGTATGTGAGCTCGGGTTCCTCTTTGGATGGTGGAAGCGAAATCATTACTATATGGCATAAGCGTTGGATACCTCAGCACTGCTGTTCCGACGAACATATCGATGGCTGAATAGCCGTTTCCCATTAGGCGTGCCAAATATTTTATCTGTACGGCTGGGGACAGAATCTTCTGCAATTGTTTTACTTCATCCTCGCGAGTCTCCGGGTCAATAAAAATGGCGTTTTCGTGATTGTCAGCGCAGCAAAAAAATATCAATGGCTCAGTCAGGTAAGTTTTGCTGTTCGCCGGCCATACGCGCATTGCATTTAATTGGATGAAAAATGAGGATATTAATCCATCGTGATGTTTCTTCGAAAGAATTGAGTTCGCCACCGGCCTTAACTCGTCGTCTATACCCATTTCGAATGATTCATGGTCTTCCATATGGTAGACCCAGAGATTCATAAAAAAGGACTGCACGTCAAAACCAGATTCCGCCATGTGCCTTGCCAGCGAGTTAGCCTCGGCCCTGGCGCGCGCGACCATGCTTGCCTGCCTTTCAGGCATGCGTTGCAGAAAATCTCTCAAAGTATCTTGCAATAGTTTTCCGTCGCTGCCTTTAAAGAAAACCGATAGATGCGCGAGCAAGCAAAATAAGCGAAGATGGCCCGGTGGAGACTTCTTCTTTAAAACCGCAACAATCCAGGCGAGCGTTTTGGATTAAAATTTTGGCGTACGCAGATAGGCCGTCACGCACGAAAACATTGCCAACACATCTTCTGTCAGTTCATCGGGCGGCAAATTTCCGAAAATCTCGAGCATTCTTTTCAATGACACTATCGGGGAGGCGCTGCGAATCCGCTCGGTGTAATAGTTTTCGTTCAACCAGCATTGGTCCATAACGTAGCCGATCATCAACTGGGCAATCAGTGTGGCTCTATTTTCAAGTGCCGACTCCATAATGTGCTCGCACAACGTTGCGACATCCGCGCCCTCCATGTGAAGAAAATAAGTCATTCTATAGGCAAGATAAATTACTTCCTTGGTGAGCGCATCGCCCTTTAGCTGCAGCAAATATCGCATCAGTGCTTCAGCAATCTTTACGAAAACCGGCTTCGTGAGTATGGAACGTCGCTCAAATCGGGATGGTATCCATAATCTCCCTGTCCACCGACAAGTAGCATTTCCAAGCTGGCCATAAGCATTCTTGCGGAGAGCGCTGGTTCGAGGATATTGCAAAGGTCGAAGCATGCCGGGATTAATTGAATTGCCAGTTTTTCCTTCGCGGACTTTTTTTCATCCAATGGAAATTCATCTTCTCGATCACTTTCATCGTCGCAGTAGTAGTCGCAAGAAGATAGTACGACTGGGATAATGTCGAATATTTCGGTGCGGTCGGCATTCCTTGTAAGCGCAATCAGTGTTTCGCGAGACGAATTGTTATCGTCATTTGATTCGAGGGCACTCCAAAAAAGTAGTTTTGTTTTATAAAATGCTTTGCATGGTGTTGACATGGAATTTGTATCCAGTTCTTCTGCAAAAGCTTGTTCGTAATTTTCTCTCTTGCCAAAAAATTCCGCAAGCTTGTGTTGAAGTAGGAATCAGGGTGTCCATAGTTATCGAAATTTTTGGTTTTAAAAAGAAATTCCAAAGTCTGACTTCTTAAATTTTTGTCCAGCTTTCGAAAATGCTCAAAAAAAGATCGCACAAATTTTGCTTCCAAGGTGTGGATATAGGCGGATTCATCATCAATACAGGGTTTTGGGCCAAATCCGTTCCAGAGCATTTTTCATTTTTTAAAGCTTTACTTAATTCGCCAGAATTTATGCTTTCTATGTGCCTGTCGCGGGCCACGAAGTTTGGCCTTGAAGCCAAGGTAATTCGACGCTCCGATTTTTGCGATATTTTCAAATCCTTATCAAAATAGAAGCGTTTGGCCGTGCATGGCAGCGCTGCCTTCGCTTCTTCCGGCAAACGCAGCCAGATGTTGGGCATGACGTCGCCTGGCAGGGTGATCAGCGTATTGATTGTGAAGTCCGGTGCAGGCTGGACGCAAAGTTGGGAAGAAGATTCGTGCGCGCGTCTCATGGCGGGATCCGTTTAAAAAAAGATTCTGAGTGACACGAAACCTGCAATTGCTCGGATTGCCGAACGCCAAGCTGCGATGTTTAAGTTGGGAAATTTTTGCTGCGTTAGAGGTAACCGGCCGGCCGATATCAATGACTGACCGAAAGCCCGCGGCCTCGACAAGACGGCGACATGTGCCGATTTCCTAGGACACGTACCACCGCCTGCGGGGACCCGTGATGGAAAGCTAATCAAACACAGCCTGCCGCGCAGGGTGCGCAGACCGGTATTAATGAACGGGTAATGATCCGATGAGGAACAGGTTTACGGCTAGCTATCGACCCGGGCTTCGATCTTTTCCAGACGCAAGCGATGGGAAAATTCCTCGGGAATCCTGGCGGCAACGGCTTTGATCGGCTCGAAAAGCTTGAGTCCTGCTTCATTAATGGGCATATCGACGTTCTTGACCAGCAAATTCAAGTAGTCGGGCTTATCGCCGTCGCGCAGGAATTTTGCCAGTTCGGCCATCGATTTCATGAATGCCAAGTCAGCCGAGCTTGGCGTTCCTTCAATTGGATAATGGCCGGATGCGAGTTGATGCAAAATGCGATAGCGTTCCGCAGGCGTACATTTCTCCAACACTTTCTGCCAGAAAGGCAAGAGGTTGACGATGTGCTGATTACCGGCGGCGCACGCCTTTTTTCCGGTTTCGAGAATGAGCGGAAGGTCCTCCTTGTTTCTCGCGCAAAGCTCGAACACGGATCGGAGGTGTGACAGGGAAACCTGTTGCATATCGAGCTGCGAAGGTAGCATCTGCGGATACCTCAGTACCGCCATCGCGACCGCTTGTACAGCAAAGCCATAATGGCCATTTTCAATCATGCCTGCCAAATACTAACCTTTTACAAAGTAGAGTCACTATCTCGCGTATTGACATTCAGGCTGCAGGAAGAAGGATCGCACCAGACGTGGGAGTTTCTGAAGGCGGCGTAGGGCGCCAAGCGCCAACTTTTTCATATCGTCCTTGGCCTGTACCGCCTGCTTGCTGACACGGCGCTTAACGTGAGCCCACACCTGCTCGTCCGGGTTCAAATGTGGCGCGTACGGCGGCAGGTAAAACAGCCGAAGCTGTCCATTGAGTCCTTCTACATAGTCCTGTACCTGCCGGGACTTGTGAATCGGATGGCCGTCCACAATCACAAAGACTGGCCTGGTGGCACCGATCATCAGGCGGCTCAGGAAGTCCTTGAACACTGGCGCAGTCACCGTTCCATCATGCACCATGAAACGGAAGTCACCGCGTGGGCTGACGGCAGAAATCATATTCAATGAGAAGCGGCGGCCAGTGACCGTGACGACCGGTGTTTCGCCAACCGGTGCCCAAGTCGTGCCGGTGTGGTAATCAGAGCGGATACCGGCTTCATCGGCAAAGTACACCGTGGCACCGACTGCGCGTGCTTCTGCCTTGATCTGCGGATACGTTTCGGTTTCCCAGCGCCTGACCATGGCAGCATCCTGTTGCCAAGCCTGGTACAGCGGCTTCTGCGCCGAAAAACCGAGCAGCTTCATGATCCGGCTGACAGACGCCAACGAGAGCGACTTGCCAAACTGGCGGTGGATCAGCTTGGCAATCAGCGACAGCGTCCACAGGCCGTATTCCAACTCGAACTGCTGGGGCGTATGGTTTCTGACTGCCTGAGCGATCCAGTGCATCTCTTCATCGCTGACCTTGGCTGGACGTCCCGGAATCGGTTTGGCGAGCAGCGCCTGTTCGCCGCCGTCGGAAAACTTGGCCAGCCAGTTGAATACCGTGCGCACGTTCAGCCCGAAAACTGCCGCGACGCTGGTCACCGTCTGCCCCTCATGTACGGCCCTGATGGCCTGCTGCCGCATCACCTGCAGCGTGTGGTGGTCGAGCTTGCGACCATCTGACGTTCGTTTGCATCTCATGTCCACCATCATAGCAGCGACATGGCATTACTTCATGAAAGGTTAGTAATTCAGCTGTGTTCCCGGAGACAAGGTCATATTCAATTCTTGCAACTCATCCTGTGATGAATCCGATACGACATGATCGGAATTTTTCCAACCATCGTTGCTTGAAAAAAATAGCAGTGGCTCGGACAAGTGCTGCTTATTCAGCGACGGCCAGGTTTGCATAGCCTCCATTTGAAGAAAGAATGAAGTAGTGAATTCTTGGTGATAATTTCCGGATAAGATCAACTCCATTCCTTGCGTCAGACAATCCAGCGCAGGAAGATCGACAAGGGTAGAACTGTAATTGCGCCAAAGGGATGAATAGAAAACTTTCTGTCCGATTTCAAGTTTCCCAAGCGCATCCGCAAGCGCGAAGGACCCGTGCAAGGCCGCAGTGAGCACATTTTCATACGGCTTCGACAGCCTCTTTGCAAACTCCTTCAGAACCGTCCGCAATCTCGTTCCATCCTCGGAGCTGAAGAAAACGGATAAATGCGCCAGTAAAACGAGTAATCGCGGATGCTCGAACGGCGATCTGGATGCCAGGATCGCGATAATCCAGTCAAGCATGCGGGATTGCAATTCTGGCTCATTCAGATAGGCAGTCATGCATGAAAATGTTGCCAATACTTCGGCTGTCATGTCTTCAACAGGCAGGGACTGGCAAATATCAGCCATGCTTTCCAAGGCGGAGCATGCATCGTCGTGATTTTTCCTGGCATAATTAATTGACTGGTTGAGTGCATAGACCAGCATCGCCTGAGCGATCAGCCTGGCTCGGTTTTTTGTGGCTGAGTTCTCTACGATCTGATTGCACAGTTTCTCGAAATTAAGATTAATTTCAAAGAAATGGCTTCCCATCCGGTGCATCAGATATTCCATGGTTGCGTCATGCGTCTCGCCCTTTAATTGAGCCAATGCATAAATCAATGCTACAACGGTTTCGAATTGTATTTGTTCGGCGAATTTTCGATTCGGATCATTCGGTGCAAAGCATATATCGATTCCCTGCAGAAAAAGTAATTCCAGGCTTGCCATGTGCAATTGAACTGCGAGTTCCGGCTGTATGTCCCGGCATCTATGAAAGTAAACTCGCGCAAGGGTATTCAGAGATCCCTGAGTCGGAAGCGCTTCGCAAAAGCTGATCCCGAAGGGCCTGTGCCGCATTTGGGTTTTTCCGGTTTTCGCGGCGCAAAAGGCCAGAACCCAGGGCAGGGCATCGACCACTTGTGAGTCTTTCGTGCCTTTCATGAATTCGATCAGCTCTGCGAATGTTGTGCCGGCAGCTATTTCCGCATTGGCGTTTCTGTTCGTCATTTCTTGGGCGAGCTGACGTTCCTTTACGTACCCCTTTGCGTAAAGGAACCATATTTTCATGGACGTGCCGCAATGTGGCGACATGGACGTTACATCGAACTCTTCGGAAAGGGCGCGTTCACTGGTGTTTCGCGTGGTAGTGAACGCAAGCTGGAAATCGGCGAGCATTTGCCTGTTCGAATGCGTTTGCCTTGAAATCTCGCTTTGGAAAATTCGATCGAGGACGCGGCCCCTGAGACTTTTATCCAGATTCCTCAATGCGTCGAAGCAAATCCGGAGATATTCCGCGCGTTGATGGGAAGGTTTCGGCTGATCTATAAACGATTCCAGGTTTCGAGCCCGGCCTGCCTGCGTGAGGCTTTTGTCATCAAGCATATCGCGCACCTTGTCGAAGTAGGCGGACGGCATGCCTGAATGATGGAAAAACGAGCCTTCCTCAACGACAAAAGTAGGTCGCGCGGTTAAATCGAATCTACGCTCCAGGCGTCGAAACGTGCGAAATTCTTCTTCGTCATAAAAGCGCTTGGCTGTGCATAACAGCGCTGCCATCGCGTCTTCCGGCAAGCGCAGCCAGATATTGGGCATGACCGCATGGGGCAAGTCGGACAGGCCGGGATACGTCGCCTCCGGCGCAGCCTGCGTGCGGGAAACGGAATTGCTTGCTAGTTGAGATTTCATGGTTACATCCCAAAAAAGAGCTGCCTTGGTAACGGCGGGCACGAAATTGATCAGCACACTTTTGAACGGAGACTGTCATGCGCGCCGAAAGAGCATGCGGTAGCCGCAATCACAGGCTGGTTGCTGTTTTGAGAACGTTCGCGATAGGCTGGCAAGCGCTGTAATGCGTTTCTTGCAACCGGTCTGAACGCCTTCAGGCGGCGCTGTCATGGATATACGTGCCTTTTTTTCGGGGAATATAATTCTCCATCCCGATCCATGCGCGGCAGAATTAGCGATATCAGGCTTCGGACTTGCGCGCATATTTCAATCTTTTCTAGATCCAAGCGTTCGGCGAATTTAGGTGGAATGTTGGCTGCAACTGCCTTGATTGCGGCGGCCGACCAATCAATTGCATGGTTATCGCAAGGCGTGATCTTGTACGGGGGCGGCGCCAATTGGGTTGCGCTGGCCATGGTCACCAGGCATTGCCTTCCTCTTGGAAGAACTCAACAGCGTCCGACTCGATCAATGGGCCATGCAACAGGGTATTCAACGCCAGGCGCCCATCCGGAATGCACTCTATGAGAACAAGCAATCGTTCCGGCCTTTGCTCGTATTCGGCAACGAGCGCCGCTTCCCAATCGGGAGAGGCCTGATAGGCGGAAAGCACCAATTCCCATTTTTCCGTACTCAGGGAAGTGCATGCCAATTTCAGAGAGATATCGCTTCCATTCTCCAGGTGCGATATCCATTTGAAAATCATTTTAATATCTGAAAATGACAGGCGCCTATCCCGGGGCGCCGCTATAATACGGCCCACTTTTTCCAGGGGGTGTAATTTTTCTCCGCGATTCGTACGATCCCGGATCAATGAGGCCAGTTTCTGCACATGCACGCATATTGCGATGGCCTGTAATTGCAGGCGGCTGCCAAATTCTGGAGGAATGCTGGCCGCAACTGCCTTGATTGGCGCAAAAAGATGGACCCCGGATTCGCTAATGGTAATGTCAATTCTTTGCGCCAGCCTGTTCAGGTAATCAGGTTTGTCCCCATCGCGCAGATATCTTGCCAATTTGCTCATTACTTGCGTAAATGCCAAATCTCCAGATGTCGGCGTTCCTGTAATGAAGTAATGGCTGGATGCGATCATCGTCAATAATCGATAGCGGTCTGCCGAAGAGTATTCCTTCAGCAACTTATGCCAGAAAGGCAGAAAACTCACGATGTGCTTGTTGTTGGCGAAAGTGACGCCTCTCCCTGCTTCGATTATCAGGGGAAGATCGCTTTTGTTCTTTCGAAAAATTTCCAGTATCGATTTTATGTGGAACACGGATGGCATTTGCGCGTGGCCATGCAGCCATACTGGGGTGGGTGAAAACTGCGCCACCGAGCTTAACGGAGGAAGTTCCCGGTATTTCAGCACCGCCAGCGCAAGGAATTGGATGCCATGGCCATGATGGCCGCTATTGAGCAAAATTTTCAGATATTGCAGTTGCGCCGCGGGGGAAAGAACCGTCTCCAATTTTCGCAATTCCTGCTGCGCCGAATCCGATGTAATGGTGGTGGAATTTTCGGGGCTATCGTTGTCTCCAAAAAACGAGAATGGCTCGAATACGTAATTTTTCTGGAGCTCAGGCCAGGTGCGTATTGCATTCAATTGGAGAAAGAATGATGCAATGAACTCTTCGTGGCAGTTTTCCGAGAGAATCAACTCCCTCTCTTTTCTCTTGCAGACGTCCCAGTCTTCGTGTCCGGTAGACAAGTCGTGATCCCGCCAGAGCGTAGAGTAGAAGGCGCTCATTTCGACATTCCACTCCGCAAACTTGTTCGCGAGGAAGTTTGCACCTTTCAGGCTGGAGGTGAGCTTGTCCCTGTGCGCACCCGACATGCTTTCCACAATATTTTGCAAAAACAACTGAAGCGTGAATTTTTTCTCATGGTCAAGGAATGCAGACAAATACGCGAGCAAACAAACCAGTCTTATATTTCCGGAATATGGATTGGTTTGTAAATATTTGATGAGCCAATCGAACATGTTCGACTGCAATTCCGTGTTCTTCATGTATGCGGTCATACATGAAAACATCGCGAGGGCATCCGCTGTTAACGCTGTGGCAGGAAGGTTCCGCCAAAATGGTTCCACGCTATGAAAAATCCGGATGTTATTCGATGCAGCATGGCATGGAAAAGAAGAAAGAACATCAATGAGCATTAGTTGAGCACCCAGTCCGGCACGGCTTCTGCAAGCCGATTTCATGGTTTTCTCGCACACGTGCATTATTTGGAGCTTGTAAAAATCATGTCCGCCAAACGTATGCCTTATTCGATGTAATGGGTACTGCAGTAAGTCGATACTCGCTTCGTCATCGAGTTGGAGCAGGGTGCGCACCAAGGCTTCACAGGTTGTTTGTCGTACAGTCTGGTTTGACCGCCAATATTGGCTGGGGTCTTGGAAAATGTGGTCACCGTTATGGAGCTGCAACAATTCCAGGCTTGCAGAATGCACCTTGGCGGATAGTACAGGGTCGATCCTGTCACAGTACTCGTAATAAGCCATTATCAGAGCAACCTCGGGTTGGGCTGCGGATCCTGCATTATTTTTGGTGAGAACATTTCTATTGTGAAGGCACGGTATCCAGGACAGGGCGTGGATCATTTCGCCTTCTTCCACGTTTTTCATGAAATCGATCAGCGCTGTGGACGCTTTGGCGGAATTTTTGCAGAACTCGTCGTTTTTGCAGGAAATTACAAAAAACAGCCATATTTTTATGGTTGCCCTGCTTTGTTCCGACATGAATGCGAGCTCAAATTCTTCTGCAAGGCCTAGTTCCCAGTCTTCCCGCTCGCCGATGATTTTCAGCAGAAATGGCGCGAAATTGTTTCCTAGTAAACGATATTGTTCCAGAATCCAATATTGAAAAATTTTCTCCAGAGCCCGGCCTCTCGCATATCTATCCAACTTTTCCAGTGCGCTGAAACAGGTTTCATAAAATGCGTCGCTCGGGCAGGAAAAAGCCTGAGCGTCGATAAACAATTCCAGACACCGGGCCAGGCCTATCGAATCGAGATTCGTGTCGTTGAGCAAGGCTTGCACCGCTTCGATGTCCGGCGAATGAGTTCCGTTGCCAAGGAAAGTGGGTCTCGCGGTCAGCGCGATCTTGCGCTCCAGGGCTCGCGCCGTGAACAAGCGTTGATCGGAATGGAAACGCTTGCTGGTGCATAGCAGCGCCGCCATCGTTTCTTCGGGCAGGCGCAGCCAGATATTGGGCATGACATCGTGCGGAAGATCGGTAAGGGTGCCGGTCGAAACATAGGGCAGGGTGCGGACCGGGGAAGTGCGATCGTCAAGTCTGCGTTTCATTGCTGATCTCCAGGATCGTGGGCCGGGTAAGTAACGCGGTATCCCACTGCGCTCAGCCTTTCGCACACCTGATCGGATGGTTGCCAATCGCGACATGGACAGGCCGGCCGCCCGCTGCCTCCCGGCCGATTTTGACTTACATCAAGGATCGCCAGAGGCCCGATTCCCTACACTGCAAGCGCTCGCAGTGCCGCCACATCCGCGCGGCAGCGTGCCCAGGAGTTTTCTTACCATGTCGGTTCTTTCGCCATCCGCGCTTGCCTGTCCCGCGGTCGAATTCGATGCGGCGCTGATAGGCAGGATGAGCCTGCAGGGACCGCGCTATACCTCGTATCCCACGGCGGACCGGTTTTCCGAGTCCTTCGATTACGGCGACTATCTCGAAGCCGTGGCCGGGCTGCGCGCTCGCAACAAGGCCAATCCGTTGTCGCTGTATGTGCATATCCCGTTCTGCGACACGGTCTGCTACTACTGCGCCTGCAACAAGATCGTCACCCGCGACCGCGAAAAGGCCACTACCTATCTCGATTACCTGAAGCGCGAGATCGCGATGCAGGGCCAGCAGTTCGTCGGCATCAATGAAGTCTCGCAACTGCATCTGGGCGGCGGCACGCCGACCTATTTCAGCGATGCGCAGATGGACGAGCTGCTCTTGACACTGCGCCGCTGGTTCCGCTTCGCGCCGGATGCCGAAGGCGAATACGCGATCGAAGTCGATCCGCGCAGTGTCGATGCGGCACGCATTGCCCGCCTGCGCGAGCAGGGCTTCAACCGCATCAGTCTTGGCGTGCAGGACTTCGACGACCGCGTGCAGCGCGCTGTCAATCGCATCCAGCCTGAGTCCGAGACCCGCGCCATGATCGATGCTGCGCGCGCTGCGGGTTTCCGCTCGATCAACATCGACCTGATTTACGGTCTGCCATTGCAATCGACGGTGACGATGGCGGCTACGCTGGACAAGGTGGTCGCGGCCGCGCCGGACCGCATCTCGATATACAACTATGCGCATCTGCCGCATTTGTTCAAGCCGCAGCGACGCATCGCGGATGCCGACCTGCCCAGTCCGGAAGAGAAGCTGCGCATGCTGTCGCTGTGCATCGAGCGGCTGCAGGAAGCCGGCTATGTGTACATCGGCATGGACCACTTCGCGCGGCCGGACGATGAACTTGCGATTGCGCAGCGCCAGGGCCGGCTGCATCGCAACTTCCAGGGCTACTCGACCCATGCCGACGCCGACCTGGTGTCCTGCGGCGTGTCGGCCATCAGCGCGGTCGGCGCGACCTACAGCCAGAACGTGAAAACGCTGGACGCGTATTACAGCCTGCTCGACAGCCACCGGCTGCCGATCGCGCGCGGCATCCGCCTCTCCATGGACGATGTATTGCGGCGCTCGATCATCCAGATGTTGATGTGCAATTTCGAGTTATCGATCGCGGCCTTGCAGCAGGCGTATCCGATCGAATTCCGCAGCTACTTCGCCGCCGAGCTCGAGCAGCTCGAAACGATGCGCGAAGACGGCCTGCTTACGCTCGATGACGAATGGATCACCATCAGCGCCCGTGGCCGGCTGCTGGTGCGCAATGTCTGCATGGTCTTTGATCGTCATCTGCGCAATCGCAGCGCCGAGCCGCTGCGCTACTCGCGCACCATCTGAAGACGCGTCCATGAATCCGCTGCAACTGTTCCCGATCTTTCTCGCCGGCCTGGTTGGCGGCGTGCATTGCGTGGGCATGTGCGGCGGCATCGTCAGCGCGTTTTCGGCGACTGGCCGGCACGCGTTTCCGGTGCCGGTGGTGACGATGACTACCGCCCAGGCATTAGACGAGACGATGGGCAATGGCTTGCGCATGACGGCCTATCACGCCGGCCGCATCGGCAGCTACATGACGGCCGGCGCCATCGCCGGCGGGGTGATCGGCGGCGTGCAGAGCCTGGTGCAATTGGCCTGGCTGCAGCTTGTGGGCCTATGGCTGGCTAATCTGATGCTCGTTGCGCTCGGGTTGTATCTGATGCGCGCCTGGCTGGGGTTGAACTGGCTGGAAACGAAAGGACAACTGCTGTGGCGGCATCTGCAGCCCTACACGCGACGCCTGTTGCCGCTGGATAGCCCGGGGAAGGCGCTGGCGCTAGGCATGCTCTGGGGTTGGCTGCCTTGCGGCATGGTCTACAGCATGCTGACGCTGGCAATGCTGGCCGGCTCGGCCACGCGCGGCGCGGCAGTGATGCTGGCCTTCGGTCTGGGCACGCTGCCGGCCCTGGTCGCCGCGGGCCTCGCCGGAACCCGACTTGCCGAAGGCATGCGTACGCCACGCATGCGCCAGGCGGCGGGGCTGGTGGTGCTCGGCTTCGGCATATTCGGCATCGCGCGCGCCTTATACGGCATGCCGCTCGCGTGGGCCGATGCTTTCTGCCTCACGCCGGGAGTGATGCAATGAGCGCGGCGCCGCAGACGCTTGCGGACTGCTTCCATTGTGGCGGACCGATTGCCGGCGCTGCAGCGACCAGCGTTCTTATCGATGGCGTCGCCCAGCCGATGTGCTGTCCTGGCTGCGCTGCGGTCGCGCAAGCCATCGTTGACAACGGCATGAGCAGCTACTACCGCGAGCGCACCGCATTCGCCGCGCCGGGCTCGGAGCAGCCGCTGCCGCAGGGCTTGGCGCTGTATGACACGCCGGCGGAGCTGGAGCGTTATGGTCAGCGCAATGCAGACACGATCGAAGCCACGCTGTGCGTCGAAGGCCTGCGTTGCGCTGCGTGCGTATGGTTGATCGAGCGCGTGCTCGCGCGCGTCGACGGCGTGCTGGCGGCGGACATGAATCTTGCCACCGAGCGCCTGCATCTACGCTGGGACCCGACGCGCACCGGGCTGGCCGCGGTGCTGGCCGTGCTGGCGGGCATTGGCTACCGCGCCTATCCGTATGACGCCGCGCGGCGCGAAGCCGGGCTTGCGGCCACGGCCCGTGGCTTGTCGCGCCGGCTCTTCGTCGCCGGCTTGTCGATGATGCAGGTGATGATGTACGCCGTGCCGGTGTACATGGCCACTGACGGCAGCCTCGATGCCGACATGGAAACCCTGATGCGCTGGGCCAGCCTGCTGCTGACGCTGCCGGCCGTGGCGTATTCCGCATCGCCGTTTTTCCGCGGCGCCTTTGCCTCGCTGCGCGCACGCGCGCTATCCATGGATGTGCCGGTCGCGCTGGCGATTGCCGCTGCTTTTGCCGCCAGCCTGCTTTCCACCTTCAGCGGCCGGGGCGAAGTGTATTTCGACTCGGTGACGATGTTCATCTTTCTGCTGCTGTGCAGCCGCTGGCTCGAGCTGCTGGCACGACGGCGCGCGGCCGAGGCGCTGGAACGCTTGCGGCATGGCTTGCCGGCATCGGCGCAGCGCCTCATTGGCTATCCGCAAAGCCGCGTGACGCAAACTGTATCGGCCGCGAGCCTCGCTGAAGGTGATGTGGTGCTGGTTGCACCCGGCGAGGCGGCGCCGGCGGACGGCATCCTGCTTGAAGGCGCAAGCCGTGTTGATCTGTCACTGCTGTCCGGTGAAAGCCGGCCGCAGGCGCGTATCGAGGGTGAGGAGATACCGGGCGGCGCAGTCAATGTCGAACATCCGATGCTCATGCGCGTCACGCGCCCAGCGGCGGCCAGCACGCTGGCGCAGCTGGTGCGCATGGCGGAAAACGCCGGGCAGGGCAAGCCGATGCTGGCGCAATGGGCTGATCGGGTCGCGGCATGGTTCGTCTTCGGATTGATGCTGCTCGCGGCTGGCGCTTTCGTCTGGTGGCACATCCACGATCCGGCGCGCGCCTGGCCGATCGCCATCGCGGTGCTGGTGGTGTCCTGCCCGTGCGCGCTGTCGCTGGCCACGCCTTCCGCGCTGGCCGCGGCGACCGACAGCCTCTTGCGCGCCGGCGTGCTGATCGTGCGGCCGCATGCGATCGAGACCCTGCACCGCGCCACGCATATCGTTTTCGACAAGACCGGCACGCTGACCCTGGGCCGCATGACGCTGCGCGACGTTGCCTTGTATGGCAGCGCCGAGCGTGCCGACTGCCTGCGCATTGCCGCCGCGCTCGAGGCGGGCAGCGCGCATCCACTGGCGCGGGCCATCGTCGCGGCGGCAGATACAAACCTGCGGCAAGCAAGCGAACAGCAGCAAAGCGCCGGGCAGGGCGTGTCCGGCATGATTGATGGCATGCGCTATCGGCTCGGACGCGCGGATTATGTCGAGGAGCTGAGCGGCCGCTTCATCGGCAGGAGCGCACAGGGCGCGTTCAGCAGCGTGTATCTCGGCAGTGCACATGGCGTGCTGGCGCGCTTCGATATCGCCGATGGCCTGCGCGAAGATGCGCGCGAGCTCGTTGCGCAATTTGCCGCCGCCGGCAAGGAAATGATTCTGTTGTCGGGCGATGGCAACGCGGTGGTGCGCGATGTGGCTGACACGCTCGGCATCCGGCGCGCGCATGGCGAGCAGACGCCGCAGCAGAAACTCGACTTCGTGCGGCGGCTGCAGCGCGATGGCGCGGTGGTGGCCATGGTCGGCGATGGCATCAACGATGCGGCGGTGCTGTCCGCCGCCGATGTGTCGTTCGCCATGGGCAATGGCGCGGCGCTGGCGCAGGCGCATGCCGACGCGGTGCTGCTCAGCGACCGACTCTCGACGCTGGCGCAAGCCGCGCTCATTGCCCGCAAGACCATGACAGTGGTGCGCCAGAACCTGGGCTGGGCCATGGTCTACAACGCCGTGGCGATTCCCGCCGCCGCCTGTGGCCTGATCAATCCGTGGATTTCGGGCATCGGCATGTCGGCCAGCTCGATGCTGGTGGTCGGCAATGCGCTGCGCCTGATGCGCGCGGCAAGGAGGATTTGATGGATGCGCTGTTCATTCTGATACCGCTGTCGGTGGTGCTTGTCTTCGCCGCGATCGCGGTGTTCTTTCTGATGTCCGATGGCGGGCAGTTCGAAGATATGGTCGGGCCGGCGTTGCGGGTACTCCAGGATGATGATCGCGGTGGCGAGCCGAGTGCGGGCCGGGTGCATCAGGGCCGCGACGGTAGGTTGGGCTGACGAAGGAAGCCCAACAGGAGTCTGCACCGGGTCGAGCTTCATGTTGGGCTTGACAGCCCAACCTACGCGACTGTCTCGCATGGCATCGCGCCATGCTTGTTGTTCATTCGTCTTCGCAATGACGCTGCAATACAAGGCCATACCATGGCGCTCGGGTCGTCCTCGTTTTCTCCCCTTGTCATAAGGCCAAAAGCCGATCCGATGCCAACAGGGGTCCGTTGCATCGCGCTGCGATTGTCTCCATGACGTCACGCTCGCTGCATGAATCGCTACAGGCTTCATGCCGATTTTCCCAAGCCGGGCCATTTTGACTCAAGTCAAAGATTTTCGGACCCCCGATACGTACTCTGGCTCCAGAACAACATTCATCATCACATCTGGAGCCCCTCGTGGACACAGCATCGAATTACAACTACCGCGTCGTGAAGCAGTTTGCGATCGCCACCGTTTTCTGGGGCGTCGTCGGCATGCTGGTCGGCGTGTTCATCGCGGCGCAGCTGGCATGGCCGGCGCTGAACTTCGATATTCCCTGGCTGAGCTATGGCCGCCTGCGCCCGCTGCATACCAATGGCGTGATCTTCGCGTTCGGCATTTGCGGCCTGTTCGCGACGTCGTATTACGTCGTGCAGCGCACCTGCCAGGTCAGACTGTTCTCGGACAAGCTTGCCGCCTTCACCTTCTGGGGTTGGCAAGCGGTGCTGGTGTCGGCGGTGATCACGCTTCCGATGGGCATGACCCGCGGCAAGGAATACGCGGAGCTGGAGTGGCCGATCACGATCCTGATCGCGGTGGTGTGGATCGCGTATGCGACCGTGTTCTTCGGCACCATCATCAAGCGCCGCGTCGCGCACATCTATGTGGCGAACTGGTTCTTCGGCGCCTTCATTCTCGCCGTCACGCTGCTGCATGTGGTCAATGGCGCCAGCATGCCGGCCTCGCTGACCAAGTCCTATTCGGCTTATGCCGGCGTGCAGGACGCGATGATCCAGTGGTGGTACGGCCATAACGCGGTCGGCTTCATCCTTACCGCCGGCTATCTCGGCATGGTCTATTACTTCATTCCGAAGCAGGCCGAGCGCCCGGTGTATTCATATCGCCTGTCCATCGTCCACTTCTGGGCGCTGATCTTTACCTACATGTGGGCGGGCCCGCACCATCTGCATTACACCGCGCTGCCGGACTGGACCCAGTCGCTGGGCATGGTGTTCTCGCTGATCCTTCTGGCGCCGTCCTGGGGCGGCATGATCAACGGCATCATGACCCTGTCCGGCGCCTGGCACAAACTGCGCTCGGACCCGATTTTGAAGTTCCTGATCGTGTCGCTGTCCTTCTACGGCATGGCTACCTTCGAAGGTCCGATGATGTCCATCAAGACCGTGAACTCGCTGTCGCACTACACCGACTGGGGCATCGCTCACGTCCATGGCGGCGCGCTCGGCTGGGTCGGCCTGATCACGATGGGCTCGCTGTACTACCTGATTCCGCGCATCGCCGGCAAGAACGCGATGTGGAGCACCCGCCTGGTCGAGACCCACTTCTGGGTCGCCACCATCGGCATCGTGCTGTACATCGCCTCGATGTGGATCGCCGGCGTGATGCAGGGCCTGATGTGGCGCGCGGTCAATGCCGATGGCACGCTGACCTACAGCTTCGTCGAAGGCGTGAAGGCCACCTATCCGTATTACGTGATCCGTTTCACCGGCGGCCTGCTGTACCTGTCCGGCATGCTGATCATGGCCTGGAACACCTATATGACGGTGCGCGATTCCCAACCGGTGGCATCCCGCATTCCCACCACCGTCGCGCATGTCTGATCGGAGTCGAAAATGCTGCTTACTCATGAAAAAATCGAAAAGAGCCCGTGGCTGCTGATCATCTTCGTGGTGCTGGTCATCAGCATCGGCGGCGCGGTGGAAATCATTCCGCTGTTCTTCCAGAAGTCGACCACCGAGCCGGTCGCGGGCCTCAAGCCCTATTCGCCGCTGCGCCTGATGGGCCGCGACATCTATATTCGCGAGGGCTGCTACGGCTGCCATTCGCAGATGATCCGGCCCTTCCGCGCCGAGACCGAGCGCTATGGTCATTACTCGGTGGCCGGCGAATCCGTGTACGACCATCCGTTCCAGTGGGGCTCCAAGCGCACCGGCCCGGACCTGGCGCGCGTGGGCGGCCGTTACAGCGATGAATGGCATCGGGCGCATCTCGACAACCCGCGCAACGTAGTACCCGAGTCGAACATGCCGGGCTATCCGTGGCTGGCAACGACCAAGCTCGATGCGCAGGAAGTCATGCCGCGCATGCGTGCCTTGAAGCGCCTGAACGTGCCCTACACCGATGAAGAGATCGCGGCTGCGCCCAAGGATCTCGAGGGCAAGACCGAGCAGGATGCGCTGATCGCCTATCTGCAGGGCCTGGGCACGCAGATCAAGGCAAGGAATTGAGGAGCGGACGATGAATTTTGAGAGCCTGTTCGAGCTGGCCAGCCGTGCGATGACGGTGGCGAGCTTCATCACCTTCGTCGGCATCCTGTGGTGGACCTTCGTGCATCACAAGCGCGCCGACTTCGACAATGCCGCCGCGGCCGTGCTGGCCGACGACGACGCGAACAACAATACGGAGCAGCGCCATGTCTGATTTC
Source organism: Noviherbaspirillum pedocola (assembly GCF_016632335.1). Taxonomy (GTDB): domain Bacteria; phylum Pseudomonadota; class Gammaproteobacteria; order Burkholderiales; family Burkholderiaceae_D; genus Noviherbaspirillum_A; species Noviherbaspirillum_A pedocola. Next base: position 719,779 of record NZ_JAEPBG010000001.1, on the reverse strand, counting down.
ACCAGCGGTTTCTGGAACCTGTATGTCACGCTGCTGACAGTGCTTGGCATCGTCGGCTGCGCGGTGCTGCTGTGGTCGCAGTCGCGCCACAAGGTCACGCTGCCACCGGGCGTGAGCCCGAAGGAACACACCACCGGCCACATGTGGGACGAGGATCTCACCGAGCTGAACACGCCGATGCCGCGCTGGTGGATGTGGCTGTTCGTGATCACCATCCTGTTTTCCATCGGCTACCTGGCGCTGTATCCGGGCCTGGGCACCTATGCCGGCAAGCTCGGCTGGAGATCCACTGGCGCCTACGAGCGCGAGTTGCAGCAGGCGCAGGCTGAATACGGCCCGCTGTTCGACAAGTATCTGCAGCAGGACCTGAAGGCGGTAGCCGCCGATCCGCAGGCGCGCGCCATCGGCGAGCGACTGTTCCTGACCTATTGCGCGCAGTGCCATGGCTCGGATGCGCGCGGCAACAAGGGCTTTCCGAATCTGACCGACCATGACTGGCTGTATGGCGGCGAGCCGGACACGATCAAGACCACGATCATGAACGGCCGCAACGGCCAGATGCCGCCGATGGGCGAGGCGCTGGGCTCGGAGCAGGATGTGCAGAACGTCGCGCACTATGTGCTGTCGCTGTCGGGCTCGCCGGCCTCGGATCCGATCAAGGCCGCGATGGGCAAAGGCAAATTCGGCGCCTGCGCCGCATGTCACGGCGCTGATGGCCATGGCAACCAGATGATTGGCGCACCGAACCTGTCGGACAAGATCTGGCTGTATGGCGGCAGTCCGGACACGATCATGGAAACCATCCGCAAGGGCCGCAATAACACCATGCCGTCGTTCAAGGACTTCCTGGGCGAAGCCAAGGTGCATGTGCTGGCCGCTTATGTGTGGAGCCTGTCCAATATTGATGCGGGCACGCAGCGTTAAGTATTGAGCATTGAAGGTTGAGGAGTGAGCGCCGTGGACCAGGCAATGAAAGGTGAAGGCCAGACCGCCGTCATCAAGATGTATGAAAAGCGCGAGGAGATTTACGCGCGCGAAATCAGCGGCCGCTACGCCAGCCTGCGCTGGGTGTTCGTCTGGTTGACGCAGATCGTCTTCTACGGCTTGCCCTGGCTGTGGTGGAACGGTCGCCAGGCGGTGCTGTTCGATCTGGTGGCGCGCAAGTTCTACCTGTTCGGCCTCGTGCTGTGGCCGCAGGACTTCATCTACCTGGCCGGCCTGCTGATCGTCTCCGCCTACCTGCTGTTCCTGGCCACCGCGATCGCCGGCCGCGTCTGGTGCGGTTTCACCTGTCCGCAGACGGTCTATACCGAGATCTTCATGTGGATAGAGCGGAAGATCGAAGGCAACCGCAGTGCGCGCATGCGCCTGGACCGGCAGGGAGCATCGCTGGAGAAGTTCGCGCGCAAGAGCGCCAAGCATCTGGCCTGGGGCCTGCTCGCGCTGTGGACCGGCTTTACCTTCGTCGGCTACTTCACGCCGATACATACGCTGGCACGTGAAATCGCCACGCTGTCACTCGGGCCGTGGGAATGGTTCTGGGTGGTGTTCTATTCCTTCGCGACCTATGGCAACGCCGGCTGGATGCGCGAACAGGTCTGCAAGTACATGTGCCCGTATGCGCGCTTTCAGAGCTCGATGTTCGACAAGGACACGCTGATCATCACCTACGACGTCGCACGCGGCGAGCCGCGCGGGCCGAAGGCGAAGAAGGCCGACCCGGCGAAGAAGACTGGCGATTGCATCGATTGCACGATGTGCGTGCAGGTGTGCCCGACCGGCATCGATATCCGCAAGGGCCTGCAGTATGAGTGCATAGGCTGTGCCGCCTGCGTCGACGCCTGCAACAGCGTGATGGACAAGGTCGGCAGCCCGCGCGGCCTGATCCGCTACAGCACCGATCATGCAATGACGGAAGGCCTGTCGAACAAGGGGATTGCGCAGCGTATGCGGCGGCCGCGGGTGCTGATCTACGGCGCGATTCTGCTGCTGATCGTTTCAGCCCTGTTTGGCTCGCTGGCCATGCGCAATCCGGTCAAGCTCGATGTGCTGCGCGATCGCGGCGCGATGGGCCGGGAAGTCGAGGATGGCATGATCGAGAACGTCTACCGTCTGCAGATCATGAACACCTCGGAAGAGTCGCATCGTTATCAGGTGCATGCCGAGGGACTTGCCACGCTGACGGTGGCCGGCAGCGATGAAGTCGAAGTCGGCTCGACCGAGACCCGCTCGGTACCGCTGCGTCTGCGCATTGCGCCGGGGCAGGGCGCGAAGGGTTCGAACCGGATCACCATCACCATTCAATCGCTCGACGATGCACGGCTGAAGGCCGTCGAAAAAGCGGTATTCATTGTGCCGCGCTGACAGGGAGCTTCACATGCAAGTCGCAAATCTTTCCCCATCTTCATCGGCGGCGCCGTGGTACCGGCATGCCTGGCCCTGGCTGCTGATGCTCGGGCCCTTCCTGGTGATCCTGGCCGGCGGCTACACCTCTTGGCTGGCTTTCAGCCGGCAGGATGCGCTGGTGGTTGGCGATTACTATCTGAAGGGCAAGGCGATCAATCAGGATCTGCGGCGCGAGCGCACGGCGGCTACGCTCGGTTTATCGCTTGCGCTGTCCTATGATGCGGCCAGCGGCCGGCTCAGCGGACGTGTTGCTGGCAGCACGCCGGTGCGGGGCGCGATGACCCTGCGCCTGATCCATCCGACCCGGCCCGACCGGGATCTGACGCTGCCAGTGCAGCCGGATGCCAACGGCGCATTCGCATTGACGCTGCCGATGCTGGATATGGCGCGCTGGCAGGTGCTGCTGGAAGATGGCGCGCTCGCATGGCGGCTCGAAGGCGACTGGTCCTGGCCGCAGCAGCGCGACGTGCGCATCGCCGCGCAGCATTGAAGAGAAAGGGCGCCGACGTTTGCGGGCATCGGCGCCAATGAACTATCACGAGGAGGAGACAATGCGGCGACTGGCGATGGTGATCCTCTGGCCGTCCTTTCTGGTGGCGGCGCTGGCCGAGGGCCTGTTCTTTTCACTGTTCGATCCGGCCGATCTGCCGCTCGACAGCATGGCGATGCACATGTCGCCGCTCGGCGCCTATACGCTGGGCTTTTTTCTGTTCTGGTTGTTCTGCGCGCTGGCGGCGATGCTCAGTCACTACCTGGCTTATGTGCCGGCGGAGCGGCAGCCGCCGTTCTGAGCAATCCAGGTCAATCGCAGGTTTCCGTGCCGGCGGCCATCGCCTTCAGGCGGTCGAGGTCGAGAATCTCGATCTCGCGGTTGCTCACCCGCAGCAGTCCCTGCTTCTTGAAGCGCGACAGCAGCCGGCTGATGCTTTCGATCGTCAGACCCAGGTAGTTGCCGATTTCCTCGCGCGACATGCGCAGCTGAAAGCTGCTGGCGGAGTAGCCGCGTGCGGCATAGCGTGCGCCGAGGTTGACGAGGAAGGCAGCGAAGCGCTGGCCGGCGCGCATGTTCCCGAGCAGCAGCATTACGCTCTGCTCGCGCGTGATTTCCTGGCTCATCATGCGGTGGAAATGGTGCAGCAGCGTCGGAATCTGACCGAACAGGTCTTCGAGGCGGGTGAACGGGATTTCGCAAACTTCGCTGTCTTCCAGCGCCACCGCGGAGCAGTGATGGCGCTCGGCGCTGATCGCATCCATGCCGAGCAGCTCGCCCGCCATTTGAAAACCCGTGATTTGCTGTTCGCCGCCGACATTGATCTGGAAGGTCTTGAAATGGCCGAGGCGGATTGCGTAAAGGGTGGTGAACGGATCGCCCATGCGATAAAGATGGCCATCGCGCGCCACCTTGCGCCGGCGACCGATGATGGCGTCCAGACGCGACATGTCGTTACTGTCCAGGCCCATCGGCAGGCAGAGCTGATGCATGCTGCAGGCCGCGCAGCTTGCGCGCAGCGCGGGAATTGGCACAGTCAGGACATCCGCTTTGGGAACCGGTATGGAAACTGTCATGGATTCTCAACGATGAGGATCATTGCGGGCGCGCAAAACGTGCGCAGGCCGGGCGAAATAGGCGACCGAGTGTAACGCACAATGTAACGGCTGGGTACGCCGGCATACCGAAAACGCTTGAGAAGCGCCGATTATGTGCGGCAGCGTACTGTCGAGGCGCGCGTCCTCGCTTAGGCTTTGCCCAGTCGTTGCCTTGTCATTCTTTTACTCACCCAAGGAAGCCGAAAATGAAAAAAACATTAACCGTGTTGGCTTTTTCCCTGGCTCAGGCTGCAATGGTTTCTGCCTTTGCCCAGACTCCCGCAACCAATCCGGGTGCAAGCCCCAGCCGTGCCGATGTAAAGGCGGGCGCAAGCGCCGCTAACGCGGACAAGGTCAACCAGTTCGAAGACAAGCCGGGCGCGGGCACGGGCGCACGCTCGCGCGCCGATGTAAAGGCCGAGCGCAACGCCGGTGCCGAACAGCTGCGTGCGAATACTGAAGTACCGACGCCGGGCACCTCGTCGCAGCCGAACCTGAAAAATCCAAAGGCAATGACGGCAGAGGAAAAAGCGCAACGCCGCGCCGACCGCAAGGCCAAGCGTGAAGCGCGCCGCGCCAAGCATGCCCATTCGACCGCCAACGCTACCCGTCCGGCCGATGGTGGCGCAGGGACTGGCTTGGGTGAATCCGCTACCGGCTCGGGCACCATGTCCAAATAAAGCGTTTTTCGGGCCTTAAGCCCGATCTTCTCTGATACGGCGCGTCTGGTACGCGCCGTATGCTTTTGCGCCAGTGGTTTTCGCGCAATCCCCCTCCTATTCTGGCTTTTTGCTTGCCGTTTCGACATGCAACCGTCCGGTGCAATTTCGCTGCGACAGACAATTCCTCAACTTATGGTTTTTCCTGCCGTAAATGTTTCTGTACGGTCAGATAGAATGCGGATTCCCGGATCGGCTGGGCCGCGCACATGTGCGGCAAGCCGTTTCCCTCGGATAAAACCATGACAACTCATGTTTTCACATTCCAATAACCCGTTGATCACCACGCTCCAGAGCCGTCTGTCCCGTCTTGTCGAGGCAGCGGGCGACCTGGTGCTGATCCTGTCGGAAGACTGCGCCATCATTCATGCCAGCCAGCGCGCGCTCGCGCTGTTCGGGCCGAGCGGTGATTACGTTGGCAGGCAGATGTACGACCTGGTCGACGGACCGGATCGGCATGCGCTGGCCGCCACGCTCGCCGAAGCGATCAGTTCGCGCGAACGGCAGCGTGTCAACCTGCGCATCCAGACCTCCTCCGGCTCGCAATGGTTCGAGCTGGAAATCTGTGCCGATGCCGCGCCGGGAGTGTCGGCAGGCGAGTCGCTGGAGCTGCTGGTCATCGGACGCAATATTTCGGGCCAAAAAGAAACCCGCGAGCGGCTGCTGCATATCGCCACCCATGACACGCTGACCGGGCTTCCCAACCGCGCGCTACTGTCAGACCGGCTGCGCATGGCCTTGGCCCAGGCGCGTCGGGTCAGCTCGGGCTTTTCGGTCCTGGCGCTGGATCTGGACGGCTTTCGCAAGGTCAACGATGCGCTCGGTTACGGCGCCGGCGATGCCTTGCTGTGTGAAGCGGCCGCGCGCATGCAGAAGGTGCTGCGCGATCACGATACGCTGGCGCGGGTAGGTGGCGACCGGTTCCTGGCTATCCTTCCGGGCGTGCGACGCGAGGCGGAGATCATGCCGATAGCGCGCCGCATGATCGGCGCGGTGCAGCTGCCATTCGAGATTGAAGGTCAATCGCTGTACGTCAGCGCCTCGGTCGGCGCGGCGGTGTATCCGGAGCATGGCGAAAACGAGGTCAGGCTGCTGGCGCATGCCGAAACCGCGATGACGCGCGCCAAGGAAACCGGACGCGCGCGCTGCGTGGTCTACAACAGCGACACCTTCGCCTCGGTCGACCATGATGTGTCGATGGAAGCGGCAATGTTCGAAGCGGTGCGCAATGGCGAATTTTTCCTGCAGTACCAGCCCATCGTGCGCGCGGACAATCGCGAGATCGTCGGTTTCGAAGCGCTGATGCGCTGGCGGCATCCGGAGCTCGGACTGATCTCGCCGGGCCAGTTCATACACATGGCCGAGAGCAATGGACTGATCAATCTGCTTGGCGCCTGGGTGCTGAAAGCGGCCTGCGTGCAGCTGGCAAGCCTGCAGGAGGCGGCCGGCCGGGATTTGTATGTGTCGGTCAATGTCAGTCCGCGGCAATTCCGCAACGACCAGTTCCTGCACCTGATGGACGATGCGCTGAAACTCTCGGGCATCGCCGGCAGGCAGCTGTTGCTCGAAATTACCGAAGGCATCCTGATGTCGGACCCGGCGCATGCCGAGGACCTGCTGCAGCGCATCGCGTCGCGTGGCGTGCGCATCGCCATCGATGATTTCGGCACCGGCTATTCTTCGCTGGCTTACCTGAAGCGCTTCCCGATCAGCACGCTAAAGATCGATCGCGCCTTCATCAAGGATTTGCCGCGCTCGGTGAAGGACGCGGCGATCTGCAACGTCGTGCTGAGCCTGGCGATGCATCTGGACTTGAACACCGTGGCCGAAGGCGTCGAAAACGAGGAACAGCTGGCATTCCTGATGGCGCACGGCTGTGGCTTGATCCAGGGCTTCCACACTGGCCGCCCGATGCTGTTCGCCGATGCGCTGCAGACTTTGAAGGACGAACGTGCGCGCGTAGAGCGAGCGCCGGCGCAGACGCGGGAAACCGAAGAAGGAGGGATAGTGGGATGAACGCAGTCGCTATTGGGTTCGGCGATGCCGGCAAGACCCAGGATCTGCTGTGGCTGCGCGTGAAAGAGCAGGGCAACCTGCCGGGATTTTCCAGCGTGGTGCGGCAGATCGTTGGCGCGATGCAGAGCGACGACGACCGCGAATTCAGCATGACGCGCACAGTGCTGTCGGACCCGGCGCTGACGCAGCGGGTGCTGCGGCTGGCCAACAGCGCGATGTATGCGATGTTTGGCGAAATCAATACCGTGTCGCGCGCGGTGATGGTGCTGGGCACCGAATCCATCGGTCATCTGGCTCTGGGCCTGAAACTGGTCGACGGCATGGCCGATGTCTCGACCGGGTCGAGCCAGGTGCGCATGGAGATGGAGAAGTCGGTGCTGGCGGGGCATATCGCCCGCCAGGCCACTGCCCAGGCCAGCACCCGCGATGCCGAAGAGGCGGTGGTGTGTTCGCTGCTGCACGGGCTGGGCCGCATGATGACGGCGTTCTACCTGCCGGAGTACTGGGAAGCCTTGCAGCATGCGACCCAGGAGCGTGGTCCCGGCATCGGCGCAGAAGTCGCCACACTGGGCATGACGCTGTCCGACATCGGCAGGCTGATCGCGCGGCGCTGGGGCTTGCCGCATGGCCTGATCGAAAGTTTGCAGGATGTCGCGCCGCAGGCTGGCGAGCCATTGGATCACACCGCCTGGCTGGCGGCGCTGGCGACGATGTCTTCGAATTGCGCGCAGGCGATCTGCGAGGATGGTGCGGACGAGGAGGCCTTGTCGCTCATCGTTGAAAGCTATGCCGAGATGCTGGGCATGGAAAGCGCAAACCTGCTGGGTGCGATTGCCTCGGCGCGCGAGGCGGCGCATGAGGATCCCGCGCTCGCCCGTGCTGTCTCCACCACGGCGCGTCCTGCTGCGCCGCAGGAAGCGCCGCGCGAAGCCAGCCGCTCCGACGCCACGCCGGTGCTGGTGCGCGGCGTGGCCGACATGCGCAATGCGTCGGCCGGCATCACTGTCAGCCAGTTGATGACGATGGCGCTGGAAACGAGTTATCAGGGCCTGCGCCTCAAGCGCGCGGTGGCTTTCCTGCGCAACCGCAAGGAAGGCAGGTATGTGGCGAGCATGTTCTTCGGCGAGGATATGCAGCCGACGCTGCAGCGCCTGGCCTTCGATGATGCGTATCAGCCCGATGTGTTTCATGCCGCGCTGGCCAACGACAAGATGGTGTGCGTGAAGGATGCGCAGGACGCGGCATTCCGCGCCAAGCTGCCACGCTGGTGGAAGGAAGCGTTTCTTTCCACGCGCAGCTTCATCGTGCTGCCGCTGACGGCGAACCGGCATCCGGTGGGCTTTCTCTATGGCGACTGGGGCGATGCGCCGCCGGTTTCGCTGTCCAACACCGAGATCATGGCCTTGAATGAAATGCGTCAGCTGGTGATGCGGCGCGACATCGCGCAAGGCGTTTGAACCGACGCAATCCTGTTTCGTGGCAATGTAGGGACAAAACGACAAGCGCAAGATTTATATTGCGCTGCACCATAAACTTGCCTATATTGGCCTTGTCTCCTCCACCCTGAAACAGGATGGATTCACCCGCTACCGCAAGGTCAGCGGGTTTTTTTTGCCTTGTACAATGCCTGCCTCGCCATTTCTTCCGGGAGTTGCCATGCAAGCCGTCCACTGCAGCCTTGAGCGCCATGGCCAGGCGGTGCTGGACATCTTCAACGATGCCATCGCCAACAGCACTGCGTTGTATGACTATCGTCCTCGCACGGCGCAGAACATCGATGACTGGTTTGCTGCGAAGGAGCGCGGCGGCTTTCCGGTGCTGGGTTTTGAAGGCGAGGAAGGGGATTTGCTCGCCTTCGGCAGCTATGGCCACTTTCGCGCCTTCCCCGCTTACAAGTACACCGTAGAGCATTCGATTTATGTGCAGCGCGACCATCGCGGCCAGGGTCTGGGCGAGGCGTTGATGCGGGAGTTGATCGCCGCGGCGCGCGCGGCCGACATGCATGTGATGATCGGCGGCATCGACATGGGCAACGCTGCCAGCATCGCGCTGCATGAAAAGCTCGGCTTCGTGCATGCCGGCACGATACGGCAGGCCGGCTTCAAGTTCGGCCGCTGGCTCGATCTGGGCTTTTATCAATTGACGCTGGATACGCCGCGCGATCCGGTCGATGGCTGATGGTCGATGAGCCTGCCCATGTTCATGCAGGGCAGGGCGGCGCCAAAACAAAAAGGGACTTCCGAAGAAGTCCCTTGAAAACACCGAGGTGTTTGGTAGGCCGTGCTGGGCTCGAACCAGCGACCAACGGATTAAAAGTCCGCTGCTCTACCAACTGAGCTAACGACCCGAAACGGTTGCGGAAAACTCCGCATTAAAAAAGGACATCCTTGCGGATGTCCTTCGGATACAACCTGTACTGCTGCTGTACCTCTTTATTCTTGGTAGGCCGTGCTGGGCTCGAACCAGCGACCAACGGATTAAAAGTCCGCTGCTCTACCAACTGAGCTAACGACCCGAAAGAGACCGCAATTATAGGGAGCCGACCCTGGACTGTCAAATCTCGAACAGGGATTCCTGTTCCGGTCGGCGTCGTCTTATTTCAGGCTGCCCAGGCGCTGCCGCGCGGTCTGCGCAGCATTCGAGTCCGGGTATTGCGCGATCAGGTTTTCCAGCGCCTTCTTGGCCGCGGCCCGGTCCTTCATCTCGGTGTAGCTGCTGGCGATATTGAGCATGGCATCCGGCGCCTTCGGATTGTCCGCATAGCTGCTCACCACGATTTGCTGCGCGGCGATCGCATTGCGGTAATCCTTCTGCGCGTAGTACGCATTGCCCAGCCAGTAGTTCGCCGCGGCCGCAAAGCCCGACTTTGGATAGCTGCGCAGGAAGGCGGCGAAGGCCAGGCTTGCAGCCTTGTAGTCGCCGGACTTGAACTGCGACAGCGCCGCTTCATAAGCCTGCTGCTCGCCCGGCTGGACCTGGACATCCTTGCCATCGACCGTCATCTGCTGCGGTTCCAGCTTGCGCAGACGACCGTCGAGGTCGGCGTAAAAGTCCTTTTGCCGGCGCTGCTCGTTGGCCAGGTCGTTGGTGAGCACCTCGATCTGGCCGCGCAGCCGCGCAATCTCCGCCTTCAGCTGATCGTTCTGCGCGGCGAGGTCGAGACTGGTCCCCTTGTCGGCCTTGCCATCGACGCGGTTGTTCACCGCGTCGATCTTGGCGCGCAGATCGAGTATGGCGCGTCGTGCTTCATCATCATCAAACATGCCGGCATGCGCCATCAAGGGCGCTGCGCATGCCGTCGCGGTGATCGCCGCCGCGAGGAGCGTTCGGATCGAGGTGCGCATGGCGCTTAGTAGGCGATGTCGGCGCGACGGTTTTCGGCGTAAGCCGCTTCGTCGCTACCCAGGGCCTTCGGCTTTTCCTTACCGAAGGAGATCGCTTCCATCTGGCTCTGCTGCACGCCCAGGAGGCTCATCGCGCGGCGCACTGCTTCAGCGCGCTTCTGGCCCAGCGCCAGGTTGTACTCGCGGCCGCCGCGTTCGTCGGTGTTGCCCTGGATGACGATGTGGCGATCCTTGTGCGCGTTCAGGTACTTGGCATGGGCTTCGAGCACCGGCTTGTATTCATCCTTGACGGTATAGCTGTCAAGGTCGAAGTAGACGCTGCGCTTGGCCAGCACGCCTTGCGGATCGTTCAGCGGATCCATGTTGGAGCCGGTGGCGTTGATGGTGTTGACGCTGCGCGGATCGGCGCTTTGCGTGCCGGCGGCGGAACGATCGACGACGGCAGCCTTGTCGTCCAGCTTGACCGGCGACGAGCAGGCGGTGACGAGCAATGCGCTCGACAGAGCGAGCACGAATTTATGCGAAATACGCATGGGGGGTTCTCCTTGTTGGATTGAGCGGTGGTGTTTACTTCATGAACGGGCCCCAGTTGGGCTCCCTGATATCGCCCGCCTGTGTCGTCAGGCGCTGCTTCACGCGGCCATCGACCGAGACCACGGCGAGCGAGCCGCGGCGTCCGGATTCGGTGGCATACATGATGTATTTGCCGTTGGGGGAAAAGCTGGGCGATTCGTCCTTGGCGGTATCCGACAGGCGCAATTCCTGGCCATTGGTCAGATCCAGCACATACAACTGGAAGCGGCCTTCACGCCGCCCGATGTAAGCCAGCGTCTTGCCATCGGGCGAGATGCGCGGGCTGATGTTATACGGCCCGTGGAAGGTAACGCGCTGCGCGTTGCCTCCGCCGGCGGGCATCTTGTAAATCTGCGGGCCGCCGCTGCGGTCGCTGGTGAAGTAGATCCACTGGCCGTCCGGGGAATACTGCGGCTCGGTGTCGATGCCATCGGTATGGGTCAGGCGCTGCAGGTTGCCGCCGTCGGCGCTCACCGTATAGACCTGGGTCAGGCCGTCGCGCGCCAATGCGATGGCGAGCTTGGTGCCGTCCGGCGACCAGGAGGGCGCGGAATTGCTGCCCTTGAAGTCGGCGACGACCGTGCGCTGGCGGGTCACCAGGTTCTGCACATAGACCACCGGTTTCTTCTTCTCGAAGGACACATAGGCGACCCTGGTGCCGTCCGGCGACCAGGTCGGCGAGATGATCGGCTCGTTCGAGCGCAGCGCCACGTTCACGCCTTCGCCGTCGGCATCGGCGACTTCGAGCCGGTATTCATTGCCGACCTTGGTCACGTAAGCCATGCGTGTGGCAAAGGCGCCGCGCGCGCCGATCAGCTTTTCATAGATGTCGTCGGCGATCTTGTGGCCGGTGACGCGGGTGAACTGCGGCTGCGCGGCCAGCGCCAGCGCGGAGAGCTGCGTCGATTTCACCGTGTCGAGCAGGCGGTAATGCACATCGAAGCGGCCATCGGGCAGGCGCTGCACGCTGCCGACCACGAGCGCGTCGGCGCCGCGCGACTTCCAGTCGCCGTAGTTGACCTGCGCGTTTTCCGGCAGCACGCCGGCATCCATCACGCGGAACATGCCGCTGCGTTCCAGATCGGCCTTGATGATGGCGCTGACCTGCGCCGGCGCGATGGTTTCATCGGCGAAGCCGGCCACGGCGATCGGTATCTGTTGCGCGCCGACGCCGGCGATTTCAACCCGCAACTGCGCATGGGAGGCGGACGCGGCCAGCAGCGAGGCCACGGCGACCGTTCTGACGAATAGGGTTTTGAGCATGGCTTTTACTGATCCTTCGGTTTATGGGAGACGGTGAATCCGGACGGTACCTGTCCGGTCTTGTCTTTCGGGAAGGGCTGTGATTTTTCGATGGCGCGCCGCACCGCTTCGTCGAAGCCCGGCACGCCGGAGCTCTTGACCTTGCGGATCGAGCGCACCGATCCATCGGGCAGCAAATCGACCGCATACTCGGCCGCCGGATTGCCGGCCAGGTCGTCCGGTACGTTGAACACGGTGTTGGAGCGGATCTTGCCGGCGACCTTGGCGACGTAGCTGGCGTCGCCGCGCGACGGCCCCGAAGAATGCGCCGCTTCGCCGCTGCCGCCGGAGCCGGCGGCCTGCGACAGCATGCGGCTCATTTCTTCCTTGCGCACTGCCTCGGCGCGCGCGGTTTCTGCCGCGTCGCGTTTCTTCTTCTCGGCGGCTTCGGCGAGCTTCTTCTTCTTGTCCGCTTCAGCGAGTTCGCGCTTCTTTTCCTCGGCTTCCTGCTTCTGCTTCGCGAGTTCAGCCTGCTTGCGCTTCTTCTCTTCCTCGAGCTTGCGTTCCTTCGCTTCCTCGGCCTTCGCGAGTTCTTCCTTGTGACGCTTGTCCTCGGCGCGCTGCTGTTCCTGCTTCTTCTGCGCGGCGAGGCGCTCCTTCTCTTCCTGGCGCTTCTCTTCCTCGCGCTCCTCGGCCAGACGGCGTTCGCGCTCTTCCTTCAGGCGCTTCTTGCGCTGCTGCTCGATGGCGATCTCGGGGTCGGGCACCACCGGCTTTTCCACCGGGCGGGCGGCTTCGCGCTCCACCGGCGGCGGCGCCGGTTGTGGCTTCGGCGCTTCCTGGACTTTGGGCACGGGTTCCGGTTCCGGTTCCGGCTGCGGTTCGGGCTTGGGCGCGGCCTGCTGCGCCTGCGGACTCCAGATCTCGGCTTCCACCGCCACCGGCGTTTCGCTGTGCCAGCGTATGCCTATCCACAGAAAGGCGACCAGGGCCAGATGCACCACGGCCGCCAGCGTCATTGCACGCCAGCGGCCGGGTTCCTTCGGTATGTGATAACGCGTTGCGTCGTTCATGGCCTGATGTCGGGAGGGCTAGCGGGTGGCAAGTCCGACGCGCTTGAATCCCATCTTCTTCGCTTCGGACACCACCTGTATCACTTCGTCGTACTTGATGTTCTTGTCGGCGGCGATCATCACCGCCATGTCCTCGTTGCTGCCGTGCAGATCGCGCAGGCGGCGCACGAGTTCGTCGCGTCCGCTGACCTTGTCCTGCGTGCCGACGCTCTTGCCGCCGACGATGCCGATGGTCGCGGCTTCCTCGGGCTTGAGCGAAATCTGTATGTATTCCGGCGGCGGCAGCGCCGACTTGCCGGCCGTGGGCAGATCGATCATCGACGGGTTCACCATTGGCGACACCACCATGAAGATCACCAGCAGCACCAGCATCACGTCGATATACGGCACGACGTTGATCTCGGCCTTGAACTTGCGCTGGCGGCCGCCGCGCATCGTGGTATTGGCCATCAGCGGCCCTGCCTTTGCAAGATGTTGGAGAACTCTTCGATGAAGGTTTCGAAGCGGATCGCCAGGCGATCGATGTCATGCGAATAGCGGTTGTAAGCCACCACTGCCGGAATCGCGGCGAACAGGCCGATGGCGGTGGCGATCAGCGCTTCGGCGATGCCCGGCGCTACCGTGGCCAGGGTTGCCTGCTGCACGTTACCGAGGCCGCGGAAGGCATTCATGATGCCCCACACCGTGCCGAACAGGCCGACATACGGCGACACGGAGCCGACCGAAGCCAGGAAGGCGAGGTGCGATTCGAGCGCATCCATCTCGCGCTGGTAGGCGGCGCGCATCGCGCGGCGGGCGCCTTCGAGCGGCGCGCCGCTAGCGTCACGGCCGCCGACGGAGGCGCGCACCTTGTTGAATTCGCTCATGCCGGATTCGAAGATGCGTTCCAGCGCGCCGTTGTCGCCGGTCTGCTGGCGGCGGGTCGAGATCGCGTCCCGATACAAGGCATCGAGATTGCCGCCGGACCAGAACAGGCGCTCGAATTCCTCGGTCTGGGCGCGCGCGCTGCGGATGGCGAACATTTTGCGGAAGATGTAGGTCCAGCTCATGATCGAGACGGACAGCAGCAGCGCCATGACCAGCTGCACCAGCAGCGAGGCATTGCCTATGAGGGACAGGAAACTCAGATCGACGTTGGACATGGATGGTTTGTGATTTCAGGGCGTATCGGTTGCGGCGCGACGCGATGACGGCGTCATCGTGCGCCGCGTGATCAGGCGAAGGTTCATGCTGGGTTCAGCTGGATCCTGGCGAAAACCTCGGTCGGGATGGCGCCGGGACGCAGCGTTTGGGTATCGACACAGCCGACGCGGATCCGGCCGGTGCAGAGCAATTGTGGTTCGGCGTCGCTTATGCGCCACGCTTGTTGAAAGAATTGCACCGAAGCGCGCCCGAGGCGCTCCACCTCGACGGTCAGCTTTAACGTATCGTCGAGCCGCGCCGGCGCATGATAGTCCACCGCAGTGCTCATGACGACGAACATCTTGCCATGGGTTTGCGCAAGAGCCTGCTGACCAACACCGCAAGCACGCAGCCATTCGGTGCGCGCACGTTCAAAGAACTTCAGGTAATTGGCATAGAACACGATGCCGCCGGTGTCGGTGTCTTCGTAGTAGACGCGGATCGTCCAGTTGAACTCGGCTGCTGACGACATGGGACGATCTTTCAGAACTTTCCTTTTAACAAGGCCGCGTCGCGGCGGGGCACATTCTACTACTGCTCGCGTTTGATGGTAAATGCTGAAAAACCTTGCGCCACGGGCATCATTTCGATGACGTTGATGTTGACATGCGGCGGCAGCGTGGCGATCCAGAACGCGGTATCGGCGATGTCTTCCGGGGTCAGCGGCGTCGTGCCTTCGTAGACCTTTGCCGCTTTGGCATCGTCGCCATGCAGGCGCACATTCGAGAATTCGGTGCCGCCGACCAGGCCGGGCGCGATATTGGTGGCGCGCACGCCGGTGCCGACCAGATCAGCGCGCAGGTTCAGCGTGAACTGGTCGACGAATGCCTTGGTGGCGCCGTAGACATTGCCGCCCGGGTAGGGATAGGAACCGGCAACCGAACCGATGTTGATGATCAGGCCATTGCGGCGCGCCAGCATGCCGGGCAGCAGCTGCCGCGTCATCGTCACCAGACCCTTGCAGTTGGTGTCGATCATGGTTTCCCAGTCTTCCAGCAGCGCGCGGTCGGCCGGCTCGACACCGAGCGCGAGGCCGGCGTTGTTGATCAGCACATCGATGTCCTGCCAGTCAGCCGGAAGCCCCTGGATGCCGGCGGCAATCGATTCCCGGCTCGTTACATCCATTTCCACCGGCAGCAGCGCCGCGCCGAGTTCGGCGGCGAGCGCGTCGAGCCGCTCGCGGCGCCTCCCCGTGGCGATCACCCGATGACCCGCGCCGACAAACTTGCGCGCCATCGCCGCGCCGAAGCCGGCGGTGGCGCCGGTGATGAGAACGATCATGGCCTGTTCCATTCGAGCAAAAACAAAATTGTATCCCAAGGGACAATTGGCCGGTGTTCGGCGTGCCATCGCGCCCGCGGTTTGTTGTATTGCCCAAAAAGCGGGCATCCACTACAATGCGGCCACCATTTCGTCTCACGTGACTGGCGAAAAACCGGGATCCTCTCCCGGCACAAGGTGGGCACCCACCGGGAAGCGTGAGATTTCACACCGCCGTGCGCCTGGGCAGCCAAGATGGTCAGCAGGTGTTGAAAAGCGCGATGCAGGCCGCACGATAGCTCGCAACCGTTTCAACATCCTGTTCCGTGTCGGTTGGGCTGCCTGTCACATTCCACTCGCTGGCCTTCAGCCGATCGCATCCGAAGCTGTCCACATTCATCCGTTTGGAGCATCCATGTTTGCCAAAGACCATACCATCGCCCATGTCGACCCCGAACTCTGGTCGGCCATCCAGCAGGAAAACCGCCGCCAGCAGGACCATATCGAACTGATCGCCTCGGAAAACTACACGTCGCCGGCGGTCATGGAAGCACAGGGCAGCCAGCTGACCAACAAGTACGCCGAAGGCTATCCGGGCAAGCGCTACTACGGCGGCTGCGAATTCGTCGACATCGCCGAAACCCTGGCGATCAACCGCCTGAAGGAATTGTTCGGCGCTGAAGCCGCCAACGTGCAGCCGAACTCCGGTTCTCAGGCGAACCAGGGCGTATTCTTCGCCATGCTCAAGCCCGGCGACACCATCATGGGCATGTCGCTGGCCGAAGGCGGTCACCTGACGCACGGCATGGCGCTGAACATGTCCGGCAAGTGGTTCAACGTCGTGTCCTACGGCCTGAACGACAAGGAAGAGATCGACTACGAGGCGATGGAAGCCCTGGCGCGCGAGAAGAAGCCGAAGCTGATCATCGCTGGCGCTTCTGCTTATGCGCTGCGCATCGATTTCGAGCGTTTTTCGAAGATCGCCAAAGAAGTCGGCGCCTATTTCATGGTCGACATGGCGCACTATGCCGGCCTGATCGCGGCCGGCGTCTATCCGAACCCGGTGCCGCACGCCGACTTCGTCACCTCCACCACCCACAAATCGCTGCGCGGCCCGCGCGGTGGCGTGATCCTGATGAAGGCCGAGCATGAGAAGGCGATCAATTCCGCGATCTTCCCCGGCATCCAGGGCGGCCCGCTGATGCATGTCATCGCCGGCAAGGCGGTGGCCTTCAAGGAAGCGATGTCGCCGGAATTCAAGGCCTACCAGCAGCAGGTGGTGAAGAATGCCAAGGCGCTGGCCGAGACGCTGATCGCACGCGGCCTGCGCATCGTTTCCGGACGCACCGAGTCGCATGTGATGCTGGTCGATCTGCGCGCCAAGAAGATCACCGGCAAGGAAGCTGAAGCTATCCTCGGTTCGGCCCACATCACCTGCAACAAGAACGCGATTCCGAATGATCCGGAAAAGCCGTTCGTGACCTCCGGCATCCGTCTCGGCAGCCCGGCGATGACGACCCGCGGCTTTGGCGAAGCCGAGTCGGTAAAGGTCGGCAACCTGATCGCCGACGTGCTCGACAATCCGCACGACGCCGCCACCATCGATCGCGTGCGCGCCGAAGTAAAGAAGCTGACCGACGCCTTCCCGGTCTACGCTTCCTGATCGCATCGCCCCTGGCACACCCGGGGGCGATGTTTCCTGTTGCACAGACAAACTGGCAACATTTATACTCCACGCCATTCCAGAATCGCTGCCGCCCGGGGTGAACCTTCATGAAATGCCCGTTCTGCCAGCATGAAGACACGCAAGTCCTCGACACCCGGGTGTCCGAGGAGGGCGACAGCATCCGGCGCCGGCGGCGGTGCAACCAATGCGAGAAGCGCTTCACCACTTATGAGCGCGTCGAGCTGGCAATGCCGGCGGTGGTCAAGAAAAACGGCAGCCGCACTGAATTCGATCCCGAAAAAATCCGTTCCAGCATGATGCTTGCGCTGCGCAAGCGACCGGTCCCGGCCGGCGATGTCGACAGCGCGATCCAGCGCATCGAGGAAAAGCTGCGCGCTTCCGGTCAGCGCGAAGTGCCGTCCGGTCAGATCGGCGAGCTGGTCATGCACGAGCTGCAGCGCCTGGACAAGATTGCCTACATCCGTTTCGCTTCGGTCTATCGCAGTTTCAAGGACGTTGCCGAGTTCCAGAATGTGATCGCGGAAATCGACATCGACCGCAAGAAGTCCGGCAGATAAACCTCCGTTTTCCCCCTGCGCGTGCCACTTCCCCGGCCGCAGGTGCTCTCGTGACAGGCGCATTGCTGCGCACACAGGAGTGTCAGGCATGGGAATTCCCCGCTTTCATCGTTGCGACGGCTATACGCTGCTCGAAGTCCTGGTGGCGCTGTGCATCTTTTCCATCGCCGCGCTAGGCGTATCCGAGTTGCAATGGCATGCCTTCTCCGCCATCCAGCGTGCGGCGCTGCAGGGCGAAGCGCTGGCGCTGGCAACCGACATCGCGGAACGCCTGCGCGGCTTGCCCGACAGGGAAACGCTGCTCCTGGACAGCGATTCCCCGCTTCCCGACATCATGGATTGCGAGCGCCTCGCCTGCAGCGCCGCGCAGCTGGCGGCAGTCGACCTGCGCGAATGGCTGACGGCGGTGCGCAGCCGGCTGCCGGGGGCGCGGCTGCGCGTCTGCGCTGACGGCGCGCCCTGGGATGCGGCGACTGCCGCGCTGCGCTGGGACTGCGCCGATGCCGGACCGGTATGGGTCAAGCTGGGATGGCGCGACGACGTCGACAACGCGTCTGCGCCGCGGCTGGCGCTACCCTTGCCGGAGAGCGGGCGGTGACGCGGCGCAGGTGTCGGCAACAGGGCTTGAGCCTGTCCGAGCTGATGGTGGCCATGGCGGTCGGCTTGCTATTGATTCTGGCCGCCTGCGCCGTGCTTCTCGCCACGCGCACGAGCTATCTGCTCAATGAAGACCGCGCCCGGCTGAACGAAACCGGCCGATTCGCCATCGATGCCATCTCACGCGCGGTGCGGCAGGCTGGCTATCTGGACCCAAGCGCGATGCCTGCTTACGCCGCTGCGCCGCCCGCAGTGCAGGGCCTCGATGCGCGCGGGTTGAAGACAAGCACCGAGGGCATCGCCGGGCCATGGCAGAAGGCCGTCAACGGCAGCGATGTGCTGGCGCTGCATTTCGATGGCGCGGATGACGGCGGGATTCTCAATTGCGCGGGCGCGGCGGTGCCCGCAGGTCCGGACCGAGGCTGGAGCATCTTCCATGTCGCCGAGGATGCGCGCGGCGAACCCGAACTGCGCTGCAAATACCGGGGTGCTTCGGGCTGGAAGTCGGATGCGATCGCCCGCGGCGTGGAAAGCTTCCAGGTGCTGTATGGCATCGATACCGAAGGCGACGGTCTGCCGCATCGCTACATGACGGCCACCGCCGTCGATGCCGCGGCGCCTGGCGGCGCGCTGTGGCGCACGGTGGCGGCGATCCGGATCGGGCTGCTGGTGCATGGCGCCGAGCGTGCCAGGCCGGGCATGCGTCGCCTCGCTCTTTTCGGCGCGGAGTATGCGCGGCGCCACCCGGAGGATGCGGGCGCGATGGTGGATGAAGCGATGCTGCCCGAAGCCGCGCGCGGACTGGCGCGACGCATCTTCACCGCGACGATCCCGCTGCGTAATGGCAGTGCCGCGCCATGATGCCCGTGCCGGCACAGGCCATGATGCCATTGCAGGCATTGCACGCATTGCACGCATTGCACTCTTCGCGTTCATCACGTCCATCACTCCCGATGACGCCTCCGCCACCGCAAGCCGGCCTGGCGCTGCTGGCTTGCCTGGTGTTGCTCGTGGTGGTGGCCTTGCTCGGACTGTCGGCGGCGCGCGTGGCGATCGAAGCCGAGCTCTGGTCGCGCAACGATCACGACCGGCGCATCGCTTTTCTGGCTGCCGAGGCAGCGCTGGAAGATGCGCAGCGCGATATCGAAGAAGCGACAGACGAGCGTGGTCTGATGTTTGCCGATGGCGCGCTGCGCTTTGATGCCGACTGCGGCGCCGGGTTGAACAATCCGCGCCTCGGCCTGTGCGCCGGCCCGTCGGCCTGGCTGGGCGCGGATCTTATCGAGGCGTCGGCAACCGGGGCCAGCAGCGTGCCCTACGGTCACCTGACCGGCAGCCGCATGCCAGTCGCCGGCGGCATGCTGCCGGCGCGGCTGCCGCGTTACATCATTGAAGATTTTCCGCTGCGCGAAGCCGGCGCCAGCGCCGAGCCGTCCGACCGGCGTCGAATTTTCCGCATCAGCGCAATCGGCTTTGGCAGGCGCGAGTCCACCCGCGTGTTGCTGCAGGCCTGGTATCGCCGCGCCAGGAGCGGCTAACGATGCGCAGACTTCGCCTTTCCGTTGCAGCGGCTTGTCTGCTGATTGCGAGTGGCCAGGCAGGCGCAATGCCGCCGCGCGAGCTGGCCAACGCGGCGCAACTGGTTTATTCCTCCGCCTGCGTTGCCGCTGCGCTCGATGCCGACGGCGCCGGCCTGTACCGCGCGTCCTCGCTGCCGGATGGCGTCACTGGCAGCCTGAAGCGTTACGAGGTGAGTATTGACAGCGCCGGCCGACTCGGCGCCGCCGACCAGCCGCAATGGGATGCCAGTGCGCTACTCGATGCGACGCCATCCGCTGCCCGGCGAATCTACACCACGCGGCGCGATGACGCTGGCATGCGCACGATCCCGTTCCTCTGGGAAGCGCTTGGCGAAACCGAGCGCGCGCTTCTGGATATCACCGCCAGCGGCGAGCAAGACGGTCTCGGCGCGCTGCGACTGGCTTACCTGCGCGGCATGCGCGAGGCTGAAAGCCCTCGCCAGGGCGGCATGCGCGACCGCCTCGGTCTTCTCGGCGCCACGCTTGCCGGCGTGCCGCGCGTTGCAGGGCGCGGTGCGCATGCCGCCATCTACCTCGCCGCGAACGACGGCATGCTGCATGCCTTTGATTCCGCCAGCGGCGCCGAACTGTTCGCCTACCTGCCGCGCGCGATCGCCCCCTGGTGGAGTCGGCTGACCACGCCGTCGTATCGGAATGCGCCGTATGTCGAAGGTGCGATTGCCGTTGGCGAAGCGAAGGCGCGCGGCAAGCGCATCACGGTGCTGGCCGTCGGGATGGGCGGCGCGGCCAAGGGTGTCTATGCGCTCGACGTCAGCGATCCCGTGCATTTCGGCGATAAGGGCGGCGTCATGTTCGAGTTCACTGAGCAGGACGATGCCGACATCGGCCATGTCTACGGTGCGCCGCAAATCGTACGGGCGCGCATAGGCGCAGCGCCGGCGGCGGATTACCTCGTCGTCGGTGGCGGTTACAACACCGGTGGACGTGGCCGCATCGCGCTCTTCCTGCTGTCGCTGGACAAGGATCCGGCCGATCCCTGGAGGCGCAACGCCAATTACTTCAAATGGTTTGCGCCGGCGGACGATGCCGTGGCCAACGGTCTGGGGCCGGCGTCGCTGACCGTCGATGACGCCGGCGATGTGCGCTATGCCTATGCCGGCGATATGCGCGGCAATCTGTGGCGCTTTGATCTGGCCGACACCTCGGAAACCGCGCCGCGCAGACCGGTGTTCATCGCTGCGGACGCCGGCGGCCAGCCCCAGCCGATCACAGTCGCGCCGCGCATTGCCCAGGCGAGCGATGGCGTGCTGCTGCTGTTCGGCACCGGCAGCCTGCTGTTCGCCGGCGATGGCGCCGACCGTTCCCGGCAAACCCTGTACGGCGTGCGCGACCATGGCATGACAACGGAGGGCGCCACCCGCGCGCAGCTGGCCGAGCGGCTGCTGGCCATCGATGGCAGCTATCGCATCGCCAGCGTGACGGCAAACGACGGCTGGTATCTCGATTTTCCTGAGGCCGGGGAGAGAAGCGCCTGGGGCATCGCGCTGGAAGGAAGCGCGCTGGTAGCCGCGAGCATGATTCCGCGCGGCGCGCCCTGTTCGGCTGATCTCCGGCTGTACTGGCTCGACGCATTGTCCGGAAAACCGGCGCCGGGCATCAGCGCGCCGCCATTGCTGCCGGCCGAGGCGATCGGGCGCGCGCCGATGGTGCGGCAGCGTGATGAAGTCGCGCCCGCGGATGGCCGCGGGCAGCGCCGTGTCGTCAGCCGGCGTCGTCTGGTGGGCGCGGGCAGGCCGTCGGCCATGCCGACGCAGGATACGGCAAGCAGCGCGCCCGGCCGGACCGGCAGGCTGGGGTGGCGTGAAGTCGTGGATGTCGAGGCATTGCGCGATGCGGCCCGGCGCTGATCGTCGCGGTTTCAGCCTCGCTGAGCTGGCCGCCGTGCTTGCGCTGGCCGCCTTGCTCGCGTGGATGGGCGCGCGTTCCTGGCAGGACCTGGTGCGCACCCAGCGCCGCGCGGAAGGCCGATCTGCCCTGGCGCGGGCAATGCAGGCGCAGGAGCACTATTTTTCCCGCTACGGCCGCTATCGCGCATACGACGTCGCCGCGCCAGCGGGCTTTCCCTGGCATTCCGGGCCGACACCCGCGGCCAGCGCTTATTTGCTGTCCGCAGTGGCCTGCAGCGATGCGCCGCTGGAAGACTGCGTGCAACTGCGCGCCGAGCCCGGTGCTAGCGCATTCCGCGACTCGGAGTGCGGCATGCTGATGCTGGACAGCCGTGGCCGACAGGGTGCGCAAGGGGAGGGCGGGCGATGCTGGTGACACGTTTCGATGCCTGTCGTCATCCTGCCCGGCGGCGCGGCTACACGCTGGTGGAATTGCTGTGCATCTTCGTCATCGCTAGCGTCCTGCTGGCGGCCGGCACGCCGGGTTTTCTGCGCCTGCTGCGCCAGCATCGATTGTCGGCGGCGGTCAACGATTTCCATGCCGCGCTGCTGGTTGCGCGCTCCGAGGCCTTGCGGCGCGGCGTGCGGGTGGATGTCGTGGCCGCCGACGGCGGCTGGCGCGCCGGCTGGATGGTGCTGGTCGACAGCAACCGCAACGGCCGCGCCGACCCGGGCGAGGAAATCATCCGGCAGCATGGCGCGCTGCCCGGGGACATGTCAGTCAGCGCCAGTCTGGCCGACATGAGCGCTGCCTATCTCGGCTACAGTCCGGCAGGCCGCAGCAGCAGTTATGCCGGCGGGGCGCAATTCGGTTTGTGGACCTTTGCCTGCGGCGACGTGCGGCGCAAGCTGATCCTGAATTTCTACGGCCGTGCACGCAGCTGCAATCCGGACGGGGACAAGGCGAATTGCTGAGGCGGAAGCTGTCCAGTGGCCACCGCGCTGCGGCCAGCGGTAGGCCGTCCCGCTCGCACCGACCCTGGTCAGGCCGGCGCTTCCTGTTCCCTCAAGGGCCTACACATCACCAGGCCTGGATCGCGCAACCGATGAGTACCTTGCAGGCCATCAAGCCGTCTTCTTCGTCCGTCCCATCATGCGCTCGCGCACATGCTCCTCGAGGAAGCTGTTGCGCGCCGGCTTTACCAGATCGCTGCGGCTGATGATGCCCACCAGCTGCCTGCCTTGCCGGTCGCGCACCACCGGCAGCCGCTCCAGGTGCAGCGACGCCATGCGCCGGGCCACGACCTGGCAAGTCTCGGTCGGCAGCGCCACCTCGGCCTCTTCCAGGAAGAGCGATGCGGCCACGGCATCGGCGCGCACTTCGCCCTGCTGCAGCAGGGCCCGATCGAGCATGCCAAGTACCCTGCCATCGGCGTCGATTACCGGATATGCACGATGCGTTTGCGTGGACCCGAAGAAGCGCGACTCGACCTCGGCCAGCGCCATCGTCGCCGGCACCGCCACTGCCTTGGCGCTCATCACTTCCTCGACGAAGGCGCGTTCCTGCGGATCGACACCGTATTCGCGATAGATATGCAGCCCGCGCCGCGCGATCTTCTCGGTCATGATCGAACGCGGCATGATGATCACCGTCAGTCCGTAGGACACGCCGGTCGCCAGCAGCAGCGGCAGGAAGGCATTGAAGTTGCCCGTCAGGCCAAGCGCGAACACTGCGGCGGTCAGCGGCGCGCCGAGCACGCCGGCCAGCACCGCCGCCATGCACACCAGCGGCCACAGCGTGGGATCGCTGCCCGGGAACAGGATGGCGACCGCGGTCCCGAGGCCTGCGCCCAGCATCAGCAGCGGCGCGAGCACGCCGCCCGAAGTGCCCGAGCCGAGCGAAATCACCCAGATCACCGCCTTCACCGCCAAGAGCGCCAGCGCGGCCGCCGGCAGGATGCGATGGTTCAGCAAATCGTCGATGACGTCGTAGCCGACGCCAAGCGCGCGCGGCTGCAGATAGCCGCCGATGCCGACCGCCACCGCGCCGATCGCCGGCCACCACATCCAGTGCACCGGCAGATGCGCGAACAGGTCTTCTACCTTGTAGAGCGCCTTGGACATCAGCGCCGACAGCGTACCGCACAACAGGCCGGCCACCAGGCACACGCCCAGCGCCGGCAATCCGGCCGGCGCGGTGTGCAAGGGGAACAGCGGGCCGGGTTCCAGCAGCAGCGGCCGGCCGAATCCGGCCACGGCGCAAGCCACGATCACCGGCAACAGGCTGCGCGGCCGCCATTCGAACAGCAGCAGCTCCACCGCCAGCAATACCGCGGCCACCGGCGTGCCGAACACCGCCGTCATGCCGGCGGTGGCGCCCGCGACCAGCAATGTCTTGCGCTCGGCCGCGCTGACCGGGAAGTGTTGGGCGATGAGCGAGCCGATCGCACCGCCGGTCATGATGATCGGGCCTTCCGCGCCGAATGGTCCGCCGCTGCCGATCACGATGCCCGAGGCCAGCGGTTTGAGGATCGCCACGCGCGGCGACATCTTGCTCTTGCCGAACAGGATCGCCTCGATCGCTTCGGGAATCCCATGACCGCGTATCTTGTCCGAACCATAGCGCGCCATCAGGCCGACGATGAGGCTGCCGATGATCGGCACCGCGATCACCCAAGCGCCGAGGTGATGCCCGGCCGGCGAATGGAACTGGAAGGACAGCGTCTGGAAGAAGAAGAGATTGGTGAAGAAATGGATCAGGTTCAGCAGCACCCAGGCGGCGATGGTGCTGAGAACGCCGATGATCGCAGCAATCGCACAAAGCAGCAGAGAGCGCCGGTCGGTGTTGAAGTCGCGTTGATGGTATTGCATGCGCTGCTCCTCGAAGCGCACCGCGCGTGCGGCATGGTGCGATGTAGTTGCGTTCGTTGATCGAATAACTGTTAATTATAATTGCGGGAATATAAATTTGCTGGCGCAGCGATGCGGTGTGACGAGGCAGGGCGGCTCGGCCGAGCGTCGCAACTACAATAGCGACTTTCAACAGGACGACACCGCCGTGGGAATCGACAGGGATAGCGACAAGGATCTGGAAGCCATGCGCCTGGCGCTGGAATGGGCCGCAAGGGGCATGTTCATCACGACGCCGAACCCCAGGGTGGGCTGCGTCATTCTGCGCGACGGCGCGCTGATCGGCGCCGGGCATACGCTGCCGGCCGGACAGCCGCATGCGGAAGTCCAGGCGCTACGCGACGCCGCGGCGCGCGGCAACGATGTGCGCGGCGCCACCGCCTATGTGACGCTGGAGCCATGCAGCCATCATGGCCGCACGCCGCCTTGTGCCGATGCCTTGATCGAGGCTGGCCTGGCGCGGGTAGTGGTGGCGGTGTCCGACCCGAATCCGCTGGTTGCCGGTCGCGGCATGGACAAGTTGCGCGCGGCCGGCATCGCCGTCGATTACGGTGTGTTGGAGCATGAAGCGCGCGAAATGAACATCGGCTTTTTCTCGCGCATGGAACGCGGCCGCCCCTGGGTGCGCATGAAATCCGCCGCCAGCCTGGATGGCGGCACGGCCCTGCACAATGGTCGCAGCCAGTGGATCACCTCACAGGCCGCGCGCGACGACGGCCATTGGTGGCGCGCCCGCGCCTGCGCCATCCTGACCGGCATCGGCACCGTGCAGGAAGACGATCCGCAATTGACCGTGCGCGCCGTCGACACACCGCGCCAGCCGCGCCGCATCGTCATCGACAGCCGGCTGCAGATTTCCCCGGACGCGAAAGTGCTGTCCGGCGGCGGCACCTGGGTCGTGGCCGCGCAGCCCGACGCGGACAAGGAAGCGCTCTTGCGCGAGCGCGGCGCCGAAGTGCTGCTGCTGCCGAATGCGCGTGGCAAGGTCGATCTGCCCGAGCTGCTGCGCGAACTGGGCCGGCGCGGCATCAACGAGCTGCATGTGGAAGCCGGGTTCAAGCTCAATGGCTCGCTGCTGCGCGACGGCTGCGTCGACGAGCTGCTGCTGTACTACGCGCCGACGCTCTTGGGCGATGCGCAGCGCATGTTCGATTTGCCCGCGCTGGAAGACTTGTCCGGCCAGCGCCGCCTGGCTTTTCACGAGCTCCGGCAGATCGGCGCCGATTTGCGTATCCTTGCCCGTTTTCCTTCCCACTGACCTCACACCGAGCACCATCCATGTTTACCGGAATCGTCGCTGCCGTCGGCAGCATCACTTCAATTCATCCCCTGGGCAGCGAGCCGGAAGCCGGCGTGCGCCTGTCCATCGATGCCGGCGGCCTGCCGCTGGAAGATGTCGCGCTCGGCGACTCGATCGCCATCAATGGCGCCTGCATGACCGTCATCGCCAAGACCGACGCGAGCTTCGATGTCGATGTCTCGCGCGAAAGCCTGAACCGCACTGCGGGGCTGGACGCGCTGGGCGAAGTCAACCTCGAGAAAGCGCTGACCCTGGCTGACCGCCTCGGCGGCCACCTGGTCTCGGGCCATGTCGATGGCCTGGGACAGGTGCAGAGTTTTGAGCCGGTCGGCGAGTCGCGCGAATTGGTGATCGTTGCGCCGCGCGAGCTGGGCAAGTATCTGGCCTACAAGGGCTCGATCGTCGTCAACGGCGTGTCGCTGACGGTGAACCGGGTCAGCGACACCGAAGCCGGCTGCGAGTTTTCCATCAACCTGATACCGCATACGGTCGAGGTGACGACGCTGAAGCATCTGAAGGCGGGCAGCAGGGTGAATCTTGAGATCGACCTGATTGCGCGGTATGTCGAGCGCATGCTTGGCAAGCCCGCTTCCTCTTGAAAATCGGGCATGGCGAAATGGCCTGAACGTATGCGGGGAGATTGTTACACAGCCGCTCTGCGGGTTGTGACATTGGGTCGCACTCCAGTTACCAGGGAGGTTGTGCAATGGCAATGCAAGGCGCGAACAATCAGGCAACGCAAGTTAGGTCCTCGATCACGCTTGCGACCGACGCAGGAAAAAAGGCTTCCGGAAGCGAGTCGTCCACCAGCAGTGCCACTCCCGTGGTGGGTAAGCAGGGCGGCACAGTCGGTGGCGGCTTCATGCAGTCTGCGACTGCTCAGCCTGGCGCGACCTTGAATTCGGCGCCAACGACGACAACCAATCCGCGTTATACGGCCTCATCTGCCACCGCCTCGCGAGCTAAGCAGTTTGAAAACAAGGACGGCGAAGACGAAGTCGATGCATGGCAGGAAAAGCGCCTCGAGGCGGCCCGCAACGGCGATCGAAAGGCTTATGAAAAGGCGGTAAAAGAGAGCGGCGACGACATTCGGGAAAGCGATCAGCTACTGGCTTGCCTCACCGGTGAATCGGAACTGGACCTGGCGATTCTTGCCGGCAGCAAGAAAACGGCAAAAGCCCTGTCGAAAGCTGGATTCAAGACTTCAAGCTGGGCCGGACTTGATGACAATACCCTGGCTCAACTGCCCAAGGTATTCGACTCGAAGAACGAAGCAGAGCTCGAAAAGGCGATGTCAAAGTCTGTACTGGAAATGAATCAATTGGTGACCGCGAATACCGGAACAGAGTTGCTGGTACTGGCCTGTCGTATTGATTCGCCCAAGCTTGCAGAAGCCTGGATCAAGGCGCATCCGAAATCCCTGCAGAGTCAGCGCCTGGGAAACGCGATTTTGCAGCGTACTGAATTGCACGTCCCCATTCGCGCCGGATCCATGGCGATCACCAAACTCATGCTCGAACTGGGGGCCATCCCCGGTTTAATGGACATTGCGATGGCACAAGGGCAAATCAAGGAATTGCTGCAGCGGACTTACGATGCCCTGCCGTCTGAACAACGGTATGAATAAGTTGTGCTGATCGTGCTGGCCGCGCCGACATAGCCGGTTTTCGCAAGTGCCGGCAATGCGAACATGGCGATTGCCTCGAATCGCCTGCAACAAGGGGGCAATCGCCAGTGACGGTAATCAAGCACTGGTGCTGGCTGTTTCCCTGAAATTCCGCTCTCCCGAGGCTTGTTCAAAGACAAAAGCCCCGGCTTCCCGCACCGCCGCGGGGCTGCTCGCGTCATATATTGACGAGACGACTGTTCCTCCTTGCTTCGCAAGGAATCTTCGTCAGAGAGCGTCAAGGTGATTACAAACAGGATGGAAGTGCCGATAGGCATCTTGCCGCAGCCCGATGAAACCACCTGCGGGCCGACCTGCCTGCATGCGGTCTATCGTTACTGGGGCGAGCGCGAAGCGCTGGATGAGGTCATCACCCGCACCGGCAAGCTGGAGCAGGGCGGCACCTTCGCGGTGTTCCTTGCCTGCGATGCGCTGCGCCGCGGCTATGACGCGGCGATCTACACCTACAACCTGAACGTCTTCGATCCGACCTGGTTCACACGTCGCGATGTCGATATCGCCGAACGGCTCGAGCGGCAGCGCGAAGCCAAGGACGATCCGCGGCTGCGGCTGGCCACCGAAGGCTATCTCGAATTCCTGAAGCTGGGCGGCAAGCTGCGCATGCTCGATCCGTCGCGCGGGTTGATCCAAGGTTACCTGCGCCGTGGCTATCCCATCCTCACCGGCCTGAGCTCGACCTATCTGTACCGGGTCGCGCGCGAGTATGGCCCCGACGATACGCCGAACGATGTACAAGGCTTGCCCTCCGGGCACTTCGTGATCATTGCCGGCTATGACCGCGCCAAGCGCACGCTGAGGGTTATCGATCCCTACGGACGCAACCCGTTTGCGACCAAGCATGAATACTGGCTTTCCGCGGAGCGGGTATTCGCGGCGGTGCTTTTGGGCATCGTCACGCATGATGCCAATCTGCTGGTCATCCATCCGCGCCGAAAGCAGGAACAGGCACACAGATGAACATTCTCTTCGTGGTCAGCCAGCAGCAGGACTGGCCATTCGATATCCCGGGCATCAGCGCCATCACGGCGCACAGCTATCTGACCGACCCCGCCTACGGCGATCTGACCTGTACCAAGGTCTTCAACCTGTGCAGGAATTATCGCTATCAGAACTATGGCTATTACGTGTCGCTGCTGGCCGAGGCGCGCGGCCATCAGCCCTTGCCGGATGTGGAGGCGATCCGCAGCCTGCAGGCTGCCGACCTGCTGCAACAAGCGCAATCGCGGCTCGAGAACCTGATCCAGTGCGCGCTGTTCGAGGCCGAGCGCACCGAGCTTGAGCTCGATATCTATTTCGGCCGCGAACCCACGGGACGGCATGAGTATCTGTGCGCCGAGCTGTTCCGCATGCTGCGCGCGCCGGTCTTGCATGCCCGCTTTGAACGCGGCGAGGGCGGCTGGAAGCTCACGCGCGTGCAGACCGGCAATGTCAGCGATATCGAAGAGGCGCATCACGCCTTTTTTACCGACGCGATCGCAGCCTATCTGCGTGAAGCGAAGATCCGCATCAACCGCCCGCGCGAGGACCAGCCGACCTTGGCGATCCTGCACGATCCGCAACGCGCGGAAACGCCATCGAATGCGCAGGCGCTGCAGAAGTTCGTCGAAGCCGCCACGTTGCTCGACATGCGCGCGGAGCTGATCACGCCGCGCGAAGCGAAGCGGCTGCCGCAGTTCGACGCGCTGTTCCTGCGCGCCACGACCAACGTCAATCACTACACCTATCAACTGTCGCGCCAGGCCGCGGCGGCCGGCATGGTCGTGATTGACGATCCCGATTCGATCCTGCGCTGCACCAACAAGATTTATCTTGCCGAGCTCTTGGCCCGCAATCATGTGCCGGTGCCGAAGAGCCTGGTGGTACACAAGGGCAATGTCGACCAGATTGTGCCCACGCTGGGCTTGCCCTGCATCCTGAAGCTGCCCGACGGTGCCTTCTCGATCGGCGTGGAAAAGATCCACAGCGAAGCACAGTTGCAGGAGCGCGCGCAAGCCTTGCTGAAGGAGTCCGAGCTGATCCTGGCGCAGCAATATCTGCCGACCGAATTCGATTGGCGCATCGGAGTGCTGGACAAGCGGCCGCTGTTCGTTTGCAAGTACTACATGGCGCCGGGTCACTGGCAGATCATCAAGCATGACCGGCACCAGGTCAGCGAAGGCAGGACCGAAGCGCTGGCGCTGCGCGAGGTACCGGATGAAGTCATCGAGATTGCGGTGCGTGCGGCCAACCTGATCGGCGATGGCTTTTATGGCGTGGACATGAAGCAGGTCGGCGGCCAGTACTACATCATCGAAATCAATGACAACCCGAATGTCGATGCCGGCAACGAGGATGGCGTGCTTGGCGATGCGCTGTATCGCGAAGTGATGGGCGTGTTCAGGAAGCGCATCGATGCCCTGAAGCGGAATACTTCGCTATGAGCGAACCGGCCGCAGCATTGCATGCCTTCGATGCGTTTGGCATCGAGCTGGAATACATGATCGTGTCCGATGCCGATCTCGCGGTGTTGCCGGCAGCGGACGCGCTGCTGCGCGCGGCATCGGGCGACGACAGCGGCGAGGCCGATCGTGGCGTGTATGGCTGGTCCAATGAGCTGGTGCTGCATGTGCTCGAGATCAAGAACGCACGGCCGCTGCCGGATCTCGACGCATTGGCGGCGGGCTTCCAGCATGAGGTCGCCGCGATCAACGAAAGCCTGCACGACATGGGCGCGCGGCTGATGCCCGGCGCGATGCATCCATGGATGGACCCGGCCAGCGAGACCCGGCTCTGGCCGCACCGCAATGAAGCGATCTACGCGGCCTATGCGCGCCTGTTCGATACGAAGAGCCATGGCTGGGCCAATCTGCAGAGCATGCACATCAATCTGCCTTTCGCCGACGATGCCGAATTCGCGCGGCTGCACGCGGCCATACGCGTGCTGCTGCCGATACTGCCCGCGCTGGCGGCAAGCTCGCCGATTGCCGATGGCCGCGTCACCGGCGATGCGGACCATCGCATGCAGGTGTACTGGCACAATGCCGACCGCATGCCGGCGATCGCGGGGCTGGTGGTGCCGGAACCTGCGCGCAGCCGGGCCGAATACGAAGCAACCATACTCGAGACGATGTATCGCGAGATCGCGCCCTTCGATCCCGAAGGCATCCTGCGCCATGAGTGGCTGAATTCGCGTGGCGCAATCGCGCGCTTCGACCGCAATGCCGTCGAGATCCGCGTGCTCGATGTGCAGGAATGTCCGCGCGCGGACCTGGCGATCGCGGCAGCGGTGATTCATGCGGTGCAAACGCTGTATCGCAGCGACGCGACGGCGCAGCAGAATGCGATGAGCACCGAGGCGCTGGCGCAATTGCTGCGCGATTGCATCCGCGACGGCGAGCGCGCGCGCATCGATGACGCGACCTATCTCGCGCTGCTCGGTTATCCCGGCGCGCAATGCAGCGCGGTCGAACTGTGGGCGCACCTGATCGCAAGCATGCCGCAGGGCGCGCAGGCCTTCTGGCAGGAGCCGCTGAACACCATCCTGGAACAGGGCACGCTGTCGCGGCGCATCCTGCGTGCGCTCGGCACGGACGCTTCGCCCGCGCGCATCGATGCGGTGTACCGGCAGCTGTGCGACTGTCTTGCGCAGGGAACGATGTTCCGGCCGGGCACGGCGTGAAGAGGGCATGGAGCGCGATGCTTTCCTGATCAGCTGTGAACATGGCGGCAAGCGCGTTCCGCCGCAATGGCGAGCGCTGTTTGCGCCGCATGCTGCGCTCCTTTCCAGCCATCGCGGCTATGACAAGGGCGCGCTGCGCATGGCGCGTGAGCTTGCCGCCGCCCTCGATGCGCCGCTGTTCGCCGCCACGGTGAGCCGGCTGCTGATCGAGCTGAACCGCTCGCCGGGGCATCCGCAGCTGTATTCCGCCGTCACGCGCGCATTGAGCGTTGCCGAGCGGCGCGACATCTTCGAGCATTGCTATCTGCCGTACCGGCGCGCGGTGGAAGAGCGCATCGCCGACCTGGTTGCGCAGGGCAGGAGGGTAATCCATGTGTCCTCGCACAGTTTCACGCCGGAACTCGACGGCGCGGTGCGCAATGCCGATATCGGCCTGCTCTACGACCCGAAACGTCATGGCGAAGCGGCATTGTGCCGGCGCTGGCGTGAGGCGCTGGGACTGCGCGCGCCGGCATTGCGGGTGCGCATGAATTATCCGTATGCGGGCAGCGCCGATGGTTTCACCACCTGGCTGCGCCGGCGCTTCGGTGCCGAACAGTACGTCGGCATCGAACTCGAGATCAATCAGAAGCATGCGAGCATGCGCAGCGGCGATTGGCCCGCGCTGCGCGCCGCGGTGATCGCTGCCTTGCGTGAGGCTGGCGATGCGCATTGAAGCGGCCTCCTGTGCCATTCGCGGCCGGGCTCTATAATCTGCGCTCATTTACGCGCGCCCGAGAGTGGACGCATCCAGAACACAGGAAGAACCCCCATGGCCGATACCGACATCCACGGCGCCGCCGCCGCGCAACCCGACTGGAATCTCGACAAGGTGGTGCAGGAATTGCGCCAGTCGCGCGAAGTCACGCACAAGATCCGGCACCAGGGCAGCATCCGCGAACTACCATCCAAGACCGCCCTGGTCGGCATATTGCATGGCTTGTGCGCCGTGCTGTTTCCGACGCATTACGGCCGCGACAAGCTGACTGATGAAAGCATCGACTATTACGTCGGCGACACGCTCAATACCACGCTCGGGTTGCTGACCGAGCAGATTCGGCGCGGACTGGTGTTCGGCGAAGATATGCAAGGCGCCGGGCCGCGCGAGTTGCTGGAGCGCGCTCGCGCAATCAGCCGCGAATTTGCCAGCCAGCTGCCTGCGCTGCGCGCGCTCCTGGTCAGCGACCTGCATGCGGCCTATCAGGGTGACCCGGCAGCAAGCAGCATCTCGGAAATCCTGCTGTGCTATCCGGGCACGGTCGCGGTGATTTACTACCGCATCGCGCATGCGCTGTTCCGGCTCGGCGCGCGCCTGGTGGCGCGGTTGGTGTCCGACATCGCGCATTCCGACACCGGCATCGATATCCACCCGGGCGCGCAGATCGGCGGCAGCTTCTTCATTGACCATGGCACCGGCGTGGTGATCGGCGAAACCGCCATCATCGGGCAGCGGGTGCGGCTGTACCAGGCGGTGACGCTGGGCGCGCGCCGCTTCCCGGCCGATGAAAGCGGCGCCTTGATCAAGGGCATTCCGCGCCATCCCATCGTCGAGGACGACGTGGTGATTTATGCCGGCGCAACCATACTCGGGCGCATCACCATCGGCCACGGCTCGACCATCGGCGGTAATGTGTGGATCACCCAGGATGTGCCGCCGGGCAGCAATGTCTCGCAGGCGAGCCTGCGCAACAGCGATCCCTGCCGCGGCGCACAGTAAGTCCGCCGCGCCCGCGTGAGGTTTTAGTACCCCGGCTCAGGGGCTTTTGAAAGCTTGCGCCGGCCGCTCGAAGGCGATTGCGGCGTTGCAAATGCTCGTCGGGGTACCACCCCGACTGTGCTTTGCGTCTTGCACTCACCCCCGATCGACTCGGCTCAAGCGTTCAAATTCCCTGAGCCGGGGTACTAGCCGCCGCCGTGGGCCGGCGGTGGCGCAAATCCATTAGAATAGCGGCCTCATCCGAACTGATCTCCCATGTCTCTTTCAACTACCCAGGAAATCGTTGCCGAGCTGCGCGCCGGCCGCATGGTCATACTCGTTGACGAGGAAGACCGTGAAAACGAGGGCGACCTGCTCATGGCCGCCGAATTCGTCACCCCCGAGGCGATCAACTTCATGGCCAAGTACGGCCGCGGCCTGATCTGCCTGACGCTCACCGAAGAGCGCTGCGCGCAATTGAACCTGCCGATGATGACCGCCAAGAACGGGACATCCTACGGCACCGCATTCACGGTCTCGATCGAAGCCGCCGAAGGCGTGAGCACCGGCATCTCGGCGGCCGACCGCGCCACCACCGTCAAGGCCGCGGTGGCGCGCAATGCCAAGCCGTCCGACATCGTGCAGCCCGGCCATATCTTTCCGCTGAAGGCGCAGAAGGGCGGCGTGCTGATGCGCGCCGGCCATACCGAAGCCGGCTGCGACCTGGCCGAACTGGCCGGCCTGACGCCAGCCGCGGTGATCTGCGAAATCATGAATGACGACGGCAGCATGGCGCGGTTGCCCGACCTGATCGAATTCGGCCGCGAGCACGGGATCAAGATCGGCACCATCGCCGACCTGATCCACTATCGCAGCCAGCATGAAAGCATCATCGAGCGCGTGGCCGAACGCACGATGCAGACCGCGCACGGCACCTTCCGCGCAATCGCCTATCGCGACAAGCCCAGCCGCGGCGCGCATCTTGCGCTGCTGCACGGCGAGCCGCGCCCGGAACTGGAGACCCTGGTGCGTGTCCATCAACCGGTATCCATTCTCGACCTGCTCGAATCGCAGGAGACGACGCATTCGTGGAACATGGCCTCGGCGCTGCAGGCAATCAAGGATGCCGAGCGCGGCGCGGTGGTGCTGCTCAATTGCGAAGAATCGGCCGAGCAGATGTTCGCGCAGTTCGAGGCGCTTGCATCGAAGCCGGAGGAGCGCAAGCCCTCGCGCGATGCGCGCATGGATTTGCGCACCTATGGCATCGGCGCGCAAATCCTGAAGGATCTTGGCGTGGGCAAGATGACGCTGCTGGCCAGCCCGCGCAAGATGCCGTCGATGACAGGCTTCAACCTGGAAGTGCTGGGCTTCAAGGCCTGCCCCGATACCAAGTAATGACGGCGGGCGATGTCCTTGCCCGCAAGCTTTGATCAACACACCCGCGCGTGAGCGCTGAAGGAAGAACATGACTGTCGGTACCTACGAACGCAATCTGGACGGAGAAGGTTTGCGCATCGGCATCGTCCAGGCCCGTTTCAATGAAGACGTCTGCCATGGATTGCTGTCGGCCTGCCTGGCCGAATTGAAGCGTCTCGGCGTGGCCGACGAAGATGTGCTTCACGTCAGCGTGCCCGGCGCGCTGGAAATTCCGCTGGCGCTGCAGAAGATGGCCGAGACGCGGCAGTTCGACGCGCTGGTGGCCATCGGCGCGGTGATCCGCGGCGAAACCTATCACTTCGAGCTGGTCTCCAATGAGTCTGGCGCGGGCATCACGCGCGTGGCGCTGGATTACGGCATTCCGATCGCCAACGCGGTGCTGACCACCGAGACCGACGAGCAGGCCGAAGTGCGCATGGCCGAGAAGGGCGCCGACGCCGGCCGCGTCGCGGTGGAAATGGCCAATCTCGCGCTGGCGCTGCAGGAACTGGCCGAAGCGACCGAAGAGGAGTAACGCAGTCCGGGCGCGCTGTATTGCGGCCTGATTCGACTGCCCCTTTCGCGGTTTTTCGCGGCTTTTCATTCACTTACCTACTACGCCCGCGCCGTGTCCCGATCAACTCAGGATGCGCTACGCGGGCGCAATCCATCCATGACCCAGAAATCCCAACATGCCAATCCCAGCAAGAACCGCACGCCGCGCCATCGCGCGCGCGAGTTTGCGCTGCAGGGCCTTTATCAATGGCTGATCAGCAATGAAGACTCGGGCGTGATCGACGCCCATATCCGTCAGGCGCATGGCTTCGACAAGGCCGATGCCGAGCATTTCAATACGCTCCTGCACGGCGCGATCCGTGATGCCGCCGAACTGCGTCGCGAACTCACGCCCCTGATCGACCGGCCGCTGAACCTGCTGTCGCCGATCGAGCATGCGGCGCTGCTGATCGGCGCTTACGAGCTGAAGCACCACATCGAGATTCCGTACAAGGTCGTCATCAACGAGGCGGTGGAACTGACCAAGTCCTTCGGCGGCGCCGAGGGCCATCGGTATGTGAACGGTGTGCTCGACAAGCTTGCGCTGCAACTGCGCGGACCGGAGACGAATGCGGCCCGGGGCGCGCAGGAGTAAGCGATGGATCTGAATCTGCTGGCGTCGCGCCTGGACAATATCCAACCCTTCCATGTGATGGAACTGTCGAAGATGGCGGCCGAGCTCGAGCGCCAGGGCAGAAGCATCATCCACATGAACATCGGCGAGCCGGACTTCACCGCGCCGGCGCCGGTTCTGGAAGCGGCAACGCGCGCGATGGCCTCCGGCCGGCTGCAGTACACCGCCGCCACCGGCATACCGCAGCTGCGCGAAGCAATCTCGCAGCATTACCGCGCGGTGTACGGCCTGGATGTGGCGCCATCGCGCATCATCGTCACCGCCGGCGCCTCGGGCGCGCTGCTTTTGGCCTGCGCCGCGCTGGTGTCGCCGGGCAGCGAAGTGCTGATGCCCGATCCTTCGTATCCATGCAACCGGCATTTCGTCGCCGCCTTCGAAGGCCGCGCGCGCATGATCGCCAGCGGCCCGGAAGCGCGCTTTCAGCTGACCGAAGCGATGGTGCGCGAGCACTGGAATGAACACACGCGCGGCGTGCTGCTGGCCTCGCCATCGAATCCGACCGGCACATCGATTCCGCACGAGGAATTGCGGCGCATCGTCGGCGCGGTGCGCGAGCACGGCGGCTACACCATCGTCGACGAGATCTACCAGGGGCTGTCGTACGAAGGCGAGCCGTTTTCGGCACTGTCGGCGGGCGAGGACGTCATCGTCATCAACAGCTTCTCGAAGTACTTCAACATGACCGGCTGGCGCCTCGGCTGGCTGGTGGTGCCGCCGGAGATGGTGCGCGCGGTCGAGAAGCTGGCGCAGAACCTGTTCATCTGCGCCTCCAGCATTGCGCAATATGCCGGCGTGGCCTGTTTCACGCCGGAGGCGATCGCGATCTTTGAAGAACGCAAGGAGGAATTCCGACGCCGGCGCGACTACATCGTGCCGGCCCTGCGCGATCTCGGCTTCTCGGTGCCGGTGACGCCGGATGGCGCTTTCTATGTGTATGCGGATTGCAGCGCGTTGGCCGACGATGCCGATAAGCTCACGCTGCGCATGCTCAATGAAGCGGGCGTGTCGCTGACGCCAGGGCTGGATTTTGGTCCGTACACCGCGAAGAACTACATCCGCGTGTCGTATGCGACCTCGATGGAAAACCTGCGCGAGGCAGTGTCGCGCCTGCAGCGGTTTTTCGGGAAGGGGTAGGGGGAGTGCTGCCATGCCGGCTGGTGCGCCGGCATGGCGGGACGAGATTGGATTACAGCGAGGCGGACATCACGCCATCGGCATCGGCTTCATGCCGTTGCCCGGAATGCGAGACCACGGTCGACTGGCTGGACGCCACGTCTTCCTTGTCCTGCGGCGCAGCTGGCGGCGTGGCCGGCTTGGCGGGCGCCTTCGCGGTCAGCGTCGGCACATTCACCGGCACGCGCTTGCCGCTGGCCACTTCCTTCAGGCGCCGGTATTCGGCGAGCACCTTCCAGCCGTAGCCGGCATCGTTGTCGAAGGCCGCGGCGCCGACATAGCGCTTCAGGCCGCCTTCAAGCGAACCGGTTTCGCGCACATAGTCGCGCAGGATGGTCGAGCCGACCTTGATGTTGGCTACCGGATTGAGCGCTGCCTTCACACCGCCCAGCGGACGAAACTTGTCATGGTGCACATCGGCCATCACCTGCATCAGGCCCTTGGCGCCCATCGGGCTTTCGGCCAGCGGGTTGAAGCCGGATTCGATGGCAATCACCGCCAGGATCAGCAGCGGGTCGAAATGGATTTCGGTTGCGGTGTTGTAGGTCGTCGCCACCAGCATGTGCGCGGCGTCGCTGGCCACGCGATAGCGTTTGGCCAGCCATTCAGTGACAAAGGCCTGGTCGCGCGGCGTTGCTGCAGGCTTTTTGGCTTGAGCGGGCTGAGTGACGACGGCAAGCGCGTCAGTCGCGCCGGCCTGGGTGTCGATCGGCTGCACAGCCTTGCTCTTTTCAGCAGCGACGATGATTGCTTTTTCAACGACGGGCTTTTCTACCGAGGCGGATCGCTGCTCCGTGTTCGCTTTCGCCGCAGGCGATGGCAGGGTGGCTGCCTGCTGCGGCAGCGCCATGGGCTGCGTTTCGGCGGTTTCTGCGAACGGGGAAATCGTTTTGATACGCTCTGCCAATTCAGGCTTGACGAACAACATGGTCATCGCGCCGATCGCGGTCACGCCTGCGCACATCACGGTACGGTGCGCGAATTTCTTCAATGCCGGAATGCCAATGCCGGAAAACGGCGTCCTGGCTGCATTGCTGCTTCTGACTGACTCTGGCGCTGGCCCTGTGTCACTCGTCAACATTATGTCCTCCTGTATCAGCGCGACAATGCTCCGCCATGCAGGAAAAGCGCCTGCCGGGAAAGAATTGCTTCCATTGCCGCGTACCAGAAACGATCGTCTGCTCGCTTTGGGAGCGGACCGCAGACGGCGGAGTCATCATTCACGGACCGCAGCCTGGCCAGGCGGGTCGGTGTCCGATAACGTTGTCGGGGAGATAAGGCTGACGCCTTGAGAAAACACTCCTTAAAATGTCGCGTGGGGCCCCGAACCCCGTGAACTTATCCTTTCTGCCCTGGGCAGCCCGGCACAAAATGACCGGCGGATGACTCAGACTTCGGGCGCATTGTATAAATGTGAATATATCGCGTCAAGAATATAAAAAGCCTTCGTTATTATTTTTGGATATGATGTCGGCAACGGCTTCTTGGCAATTTCAAATGAATTCAATGACTTGTCTATTGCTGCTTCAAGCAAAAAGACATGTTTGAAAAAGATCAACAAACCATGAAATACGCAGATTTGCGGGACTTTATTGCGCAGTTGCAAATAATGGGCGAGCTGAAACAGGTGGATGTTCCAGTTTCGCCGCATCTGGAGATGACCGAGGTCTGTGATCGGACGCTACGAGCCGGCGGACCGGCCCTGCTTTTCAGGCACCCGACCGGCTATGCGATGCCTGTGCTCGGCAATCTGTTCGGCACGCCGAAGCGCGTCGCGCTCGGCATGGGCGCGCAGGATGTCGGCGAATTGCGTCGCATCGGCCAGGTACTGTCGAGCCTGAAGGAACCGGAGCCGCCGAAGGGCTTGCGCGATGTGATGGGTCTGGGCGCCCTGGTGAAATCGGTCTGGGACATGGCGCCGAAGGAAGTGCGCGGCGCGCGCTGCCAGGAAATCGTCTGGGAAGGCAAGGATGTGGATTTGTCCCGGTTGCCGATCCAGCATTGCTGGCCGGGCGATGTGGCGCCGTTGATTACCTGGGGTCTGGTGATCACGAAAGGGCCGCACAAGAAGCGGCAGAACCTTGGCATCTATCGCCAGCAGGTGCTGGGACCTAACAAGGTAATCATGCGCTGGCTCGCGCATCGCGGCGGCGCGCTGGATTTCCGCGAGCATGCGATCGTTAATCGCGGTCAGCCGTATCCGGTGGCGGTGGCGCTCGGTGCGGATCCGGCGACGATCCTCGGCGCGGTGACGCCGGTGCCGGATACCCTTTCGGAATATCAATTCGCCGGCCTTCTGCGCGGCAGCCGCACTGAGCTGACCCGGGCGATCGGCAGCGAGCTGCGCGTGCCGGCATCGGCCGAGATCGTGCTGGAAGGGCATATCTACCCGGACGAGTCGCATCCGAGCGGCTATGAGCATGCGCTGGAAGGGCCGTACGGCGACCACACCGGCTATTACAACGAGCAGGACATGTTCCCGGTATTCACCATCGACCGCATCACGATGCGGCGCGATCCGATCTACCACTCGACCTACACCGGCAAGCCGCCCGACGAGCCGGCGGTGCTGGGGGTGGCGCTGAACGAGGTGTTCATCCCGCTGCTGCAGAAGCAGTTCACCGAGATCACCGATTTCTACCTGCCGCCGGAAGGCTGCAGCTATCGGATGGCAGTGGTGCAGATGAAGAAATCGTATCCGGGGCATGCGAAGCGGGTGATGTTCGGCGTCTGGAGTTTCCTGCGGCAATTCATGTATACGAAGTTCATCGTCGTGGTCGACGAGGATGTGAATATCCGCGACTGGAAGGAAGTGATCTGGGCGATCACCACCCGTGTCGATCCGATACGTGACACCACGCTGGTGGACAACACGCCGATCGATTACCTGGATTTCGCTTCGCCGATCAGCGGCTTGGGCAGCAAGATGGGCATCGATGCGACCAACAAGTGGCCCGGCGAGACCAATCGTGAATGGGGTGTGCCTATCGTGATGAGCGATGAAGTGAAACGGAAGGTCGACAGCATCTGGCAGCAGCTTGGCATTTGAGCAATGCGCGCCGCGGCGTGTGCGATTCCAGCACGCCGCCCGCGCTTTGCTGTTAGAATCGCGGTCGGCGGGCCCCTGCGCATTGTGGCATGGTCAACCTGGTCAGGTCGGGAACGAAGCAGCCACAGCCGTTCACCACGAGTGCCGCAGACAAGGCTCGCCTCCTTCCGTTTCTTCTCTCGCAGTTTCTCCCCTTCGATTCATTGTCATTGCGGAAACGCCCGTTCGAGTATGCGTGCGTCCAGCGTCGTGCCTGGCAGCGTGCCGTGGACCTTGCCATGCATCGCATCGGTGCGGCTGGCGACGAAGGCTTCAGCGATGTCGGCCGGCGCGGTGTGCAGCAGCAGGGCGCTCTGAGCGATCAACACGAGTTCCTGCGCCAGGGTGCGTGCCAGCGCTTCGCGCATCTCCGCCGGCGCCGCCAGCATCTGTCTGAGCCCGGCAAGCCTGGCCTGCAGCGCGGCATGACCGGCAGCGGCTTCGTCGAAATCGGCGAGCAGCAACAGAAAGCCTTCCGGATCGCGCTCGATGGCGCGCAGCACATCCAGGCACATCACATTGCCCGAGCCTTCCCAGATCGAATTCACCGGCGCTTCACGGTACAGGCGCGCCATCGGCCCGGTTTCGACATAGCCGTTGCCGCCCCAGACTTCCATGCATTCCCCGGTGAAAGCGATGGCACGCTTGCAGATCCAGAATTTCGCCGCCGGCGTCAGGATGCGGCGCCAGGCGCGCGCCAGCGCATCGGTCTGTGCGTTCTCGAAGGCGGAGGCGAGCTTGAGCATCAGCGCGGTCGCGGCTTCGCTTTCCAGCGCCAAATCGGCCAGGACATTGCGCATCAGCGGCTGCTCGGCCAGCAGCCGGCCAAAGGCGCTGCGGTGGCGGGCATGATGGAGGGCCTGGACCAGCGCATGCCGCATCAGCGCGGCGCTGCCGATCACGCAATCGAGCCGGGTGGTATTGGCCATTTCGATGATGGTCGGAATGCCGCGGCCTTCCTCGCCGATCAGAATTCCTGAGGCATCGAGAAATTCGACCTCGCTGCTGGAATTCGAGCGATTGCCGAGTTTGTCTTTCAGGCGCTGGATCTGGATCGCGTTCTTGCTGCCGTCGAAACGCCAGCGCGGCACGAAAAAGCAGGACAGGCCGACATCAGTGCGCGCCAGCACCAGATGCGCATCGCACATCGGCGCCGAGAAAAACCATTTATGACCGGTCAGCGCATATTCAGCGCCGCGCCCGACGCCGCTCACCGGGCGGGCCGTCGTCGCATTGCTGCGCACATCCGAGCCGCCCTGTTTTTCCGTCATGCCCATGCCGATCAGCATCGAGGTTTTCTGCGCGATCGGCAGGTCACGCGGATCGTGCTCGCGGGAATAAAGCTTGTCGCGCAGTTGCTCGAACAAGGCCGGCTCGTTCTGCAACACGGGGATGGCGGCGTAGGTCATCGTGGTCGGGCACAGCGAACCGGATTCGATCTGTCCCTGCAGGAAATAGCCGGCGGCGCGCGCCACCTGCGCCCCAGGCCGCGGTTCGGCCCAGGGCAGGGCTTGCAGGCCCTCGCGGCGCAGCATCGCAAGCAATTCGTGCCAGGCTGGATGAAATTCGACGCTGTCGATGCGCCGGCCGACGCGGTCATGAGTGTGCAGTTCGGGCGGATGCGCGTTGGCCAGCGCGCCCAGGCGCAAGGTTTCCGGCCGGCCGAGTTCGGCGCCTAAACGCTGCAGCTCGCCCTCGTACCAGCCCGCGCCGTAGCGGCGCAGGCCATCGGCCAGCGCGGCATCAGTGTTGTAAAGGTTGAAATTTTCGAGATCGGGCGCCTGATTGGCGACCTCGTGCGTGGGCCAGGACATGGGAGGCGTCTCCTGCTGTGATGATGTTTTCGGTTCCCGCTGACCCGGCCATTCTGCTTCAAGCGCCGATCGGCTGTCAGGTAAAATGCGCGTTCCATTCAATTTCCGCATCGTCATGTCCTATCAAGTTCTTGCCCGCAAGTATCGTCCGAGGAGCTTCGAGTCGCTCGTCGGGCAGGAGCACGTGGTGCGGGCGCTGACGCATGCGCTGGAACAGAAGCGGCTGCATCACGCCTACCTGTTCACCGGCACCCGCGGCGTCGGCAAGACCACGCTGTCGCGCATCCTGGCCAAGTGCCTCAACTGCATCGGTCCCGACGGCCAGGGCGACATCACCGCCCATCCCTGCGGCGTATGCGAAGCCTGCGTAGCCATCGATGCCGGGCGCTTCGTCGATTACATCGAGATGGACGCCGCCTCGAACCGCGGCGTCGACGACATGGCGCAGCTGCTGGAGCAGGCGGTGTATGCGCCGTCGAATGCGCGCTTCAAGGTCTACATGATCGACGAAGTGCACATGCTGTCGAACCAGGCCTTCAACGCGATGTTGAAGACCCTGGAAGAGCCGCCGGGCCATGTCAAATTCATCCTGGCTACCACCGATCCGCAAAAGATTCCGGTCACGGTGCTGTCGCGCTGCCTGCAGTTCAATCTGAAGCAGATGCCGCCGGGACATATCGTCGGCCATCTGGAAAACATACTCGGCCAGGAAGAGATTCCCTTCGAAACGCCCGCGCTGCGGCTGCTGGCACAGGGCGCGCACGGCTCGATGCGCGACGCGCTCTCGCTGACCGACCAGGCCATCGCTTATGCCGCCGGCAAGGTCACGCTGGATGCAGTGCAGACCATGCTGGGCGCGCTGGACCAATCCTTCCTGGTGCGCTTGCTGGATGCGCTGGCCGCCGACGACGGCGCCGGCCTGCTGGCCGTGGCCGACGACATGGCCGCGCGCAGCCTGTCCTACGACGCCGCGCTGC
This sequence comes from Noviherbaspirillum pedocola, assembly GCF_016632335.1. Lineage (GTDB taxonomy): Bacteria > Pseudomonadota > Gammaproteobacteria > Burkholderiales > Burkholderiaceae_D > Noviherbaspirillum_A > Noviherbaspirillum_A pedocola. The sequence goes on along the minus strand of NZ_JAEPBG010000001.1, from coordinate 677,162 downwards.
AGGATCTCGCTTCGCTGCTGCACCGCATCGCGCTGGCGCAGCTGGCGCCGGCAGCCTTGCCGGAAGACGCGCCGGAGCGTGAACACATCCTCCGCCTGGCAGGGGTGCTTGATGCCGACGAGGTGCAGCTGTACTACCAGATCGCGGTGCATGGCCGCAATGAGCTCGCGCTGGCGCCGGACGACTATGCCGGCTTCACGATGACGCTGCTGCGCATGCTGGCTTTCCGTCCGGGCAATGCGCCGGCCGAAGCGGCGCCGGCGCCGTCGCCTGCGCGGGAGGCCCCGGTTGCGCGCGCCGCGGCTCAGCCGCGGACCGCCCCGGCTGCAAGCGCCGCAGCACCGGTTGCGCCAGCGAGCGCGCCGACTCCGGCTGCATCCGCCGCGCCGGCCGGCCGTCCCGCTGCTGGCACCATGAGTCCGGCCCGCGCGGCGCTGGAAGCCGCGCGCGGTTTGAAGCGCGGCGCTGGCGCCTCGAGCGCCGCCGAAGCCGCGCCGGCCGCGTTCGTCGCCGCGGTGCCGCCGCCGAAGAAGGCGCCGGCATCCGAGCCGCCGCCCTGGGACGATCTGCCGCCGTTCGACGATTTCGAACCCGCTCAAAAAAAAACTGAACCGCCAGCCGTAGCCGCGCGTCCGACTGTTGAGGCAATGCCGGTTGCCGCGGTGACGGTGTCGATAGAGCCTGAAGCGCCGGTTGCATCGGCTGTGGTTGAAGCGCCGCCGCAGCGCCCGGTGCCCGAACTCGGTTGGGACGGCGACTGGCCGCAACTGGCGGCCATGCTGCCGGTGCGCGGCGTCGCACATCAGTTGGCGCAGCAGAGCGAGCTACTTGAATGTGCGCCGGAAGGCAATACCTATGTATTCCGCTTGCGCGTTCCGGTCGATACGCTGTGTTCGGCGATCAGCATCGAGAAGCTCACCGCCGCGCTGGCCGAGCGCTTCGGCAAGCCGGTACGGCTGCAGCATGAAATCGGCCCGGTGCAGCGCACCGCGAATGCCAAGGCGGAAGCTGCGCGCGCGCAGCGTCAGCGCGAGGCGGAACAGACCATGCACAGCGATCCGTTCTTGCAGACGCTGATGCGCGAATTCGGCGCGACCATCGTGCCGGGATCCATCAAACCAGTTTAATCACGACAGGAAGCACGATCATGATGAAGAACCAGTTGGCAGGCCTGATGAAGCAGGCGCAGGCGATGCAGGACAACATGAAGAAGATGCAGGACCAGCTCGCTTCCATCGAAGTCGAAGGCCAGTCCGGCGCCGGCCTGGTGAAGGTCGTGATGACCTGCAAGAACGATGTGAAGCGCGTCTCCATCGACCCGTCGCTCCTGGGCGATGACCGCGACATGCTGGAAGACCTGGTCGCCGCCGCCTTCAACGACGCGGTGCGCAAGGCCGAAGCCACGACCCAGGAAAAGATGGCCGGCATTTCCTCGGGCCTGCCGCTGCCGCCGGGCTTCAAGCTGCCGTTCTGAGGTCCGCCGCTTGAAAACGCCGTCCAGCCTGGCTTACCTGACCGAAGCGCTGCGCCGCCTGCCCGGCATCGGCCCGAAATCCGCGCAGCGCATCGCCTATCACATGATGCAGCATGACCGGGAAGGCGCCGGCATGCTCGGCCGCGCCTTGACGCAGGCGGTCGAGCGCATCCATCACTGCGCGCTGTGCAATACCTTCACCGAAAGCGAGATCTGCGAGACCTGCGCCGATGAAGAGCGCGACCGCAGCCTGCTGTGCGTGGTCGAGACGCCGGGCGACCAGGTGATGATCGAGCAGACGCTGACCTTCAAGGGGCTGTATTTTGTGCTGATGGGCCATCTGTCGCCGCTGGATGGCATCGGGCCGAAGGACATCCACCTCGAGCGCCTGATCGCGCGCGCTTCCGATGGCGCGGTCAAGGAAGTGATCCTGGCCACCAATTTCACCAACGAGGGCGAAGCCACCGCGCATTACATCAGCGAGACGCTGAAGGCGCGCGGCCTGAAGGTCACGCGGCTGGCGCGCGGCGTGCCGGTCGGCGGCGAACTCGAGCATGTGGATGCCGGTACAATCGCGCGCGCGATGCTGGATCGGCGCGCCACCTGAAGAAAGCGAAAGATGGAATTCCATAAAGATGTCGATGCGCGCGGCCTGAATTGCCCGCTGCCCATCCTGAAGGCGAAGAAGGCGCTGGCCGAGATGGCCAGCGGCGAAGTTTTACGCGTGGTTGCCACCGATACCGGGTCGGTGCGCGATTTCCAGGCCTTCGCCCGGCAGACCGGCAACGCGCTGCTGGAGCAGTCGGAAAGCAACCGGGAATACACCTTCTTCCTGCGCCGCAAGTAATTCAGGAAGAAAGCGGGCGAGGGCGAACAAAGATTTAGTGACCGCACTCTATTCACATTTAGCACGATCGTGCTAAATTCTCGTCCGTGTTCCAAATCTTCATATAATCCCGTTTCGGTTTACGTAAACGTCAATACGATTCTTCAAAGGCAAAAGCGATGAAAGTCCTGGTTCCAGTCAAGCGCGTAGTGGATTACAACGTCAAGGTTCGAGTGAAATCCGATGGCACGGGCGTCGATATCGCCAATGTCAAGATGAGCATGAATCCCTTTGACGAGATCGCCGTCGAGGAAGCGGTCCGGCTCAAGGAAGGCGGCAAGGTCACCGAAATCGTCGCCGTCTCCGCCGGCGTCACCCAATGCCAGGAAACCCTGCGCACCGCGATGGCCATCGGCGCCGACCGCGGCATCCTGGTCGACACCGCCGAAGAACTGCAGCCGCTGGCCGTGGCCAAGCTCCTGAAGGCGCTGGCTGATAAAGAGCAGCCGCAACTCATCATCCTCGGCAAGCAGGCCATCGACGACGACAGCAATCAGACCGGCCAGATGCTGGCCGCGCTGCTCGGCTGGGGCCAGGCGACCTTTGCGTCCAAGGTCGTCATCGAAGACGGCAAAGCCACTGTCACCCGCGAAGTCGACGGCGGCCTGGAAACCGTGGCACTGCCGCTGCCGGCCATCGTCACCACCGACCTGCGCCTGAACGAGCCGCGCTACGTGACGCTGCCCAACATCATGAAGGCCAAGAAGAAGCCGCTGGAAACCGTCAAGCCGGCCGACTTGGGCGTGGATGTGACGCCGCGCCTGAAGACGCTGAAAGTGTCCGAGCCGCCCAAGCGCAGCGCCGGCATCATGGTCAAGGACGTGGCCGAGCTGGTGTCCAAGCTCAAGAACGAAGCCAAAGTCATCTAATCCCCGCATAGATACCGAATAAAGGCAGACAAACATCATGGCCGCACTTGTTATCGCAGAACACGACAATGCCCACCTCAAGGGCAGCACGTTGAATACCGTCACCGCGGCCGCGCAATGCGGCGGTGACGTCCATATCCTGGTCGCCGGACAGAATGTCGGCGCCGTGGCAGAAGCCGCGGCGCAGATCGCCGGCGTGGCCAAGGTGCTGGTGGCCGACGCGGCGCAGTTCGCCGACGGCCTGGCCGAGAACGTCGCCGAGCAGGCGCTCGCGCTGGCCAGCAACTACAGCCACATCCTGGCTCCGGCCACCGCCTACGGCAAGAACATCCTGCCGCGCGTGGCAGCCCGCCTGGACGTGGCGCAGATTTCCGAAATTACCAAGGTCGTGTCGCCGGACACCTTCGAGCGTCCGATCTATGCCGGCAACGCCATCGCCACGGTGCAATCGGCCGATCCGGTGAAGGTCATCACCGTCCGCACCACCGGCTTTGATGCCGCAGCGCAGGGCGGCTCGGCGCAGGTCGAGACCATCACCGCGGTAGGCGATGCCGGCAAGTCGAGCTTCGTGTCGCGCGAAGTGGCGAAGTCGGACCGTCCGGAACTGACCGCGGCGAAAGTCATCGTCTCCGGCGGCCGCGGCATGGGCTCCGGCGAAGCCTTCAAGGTGCTCGAGCCGCTGGCGGACCGTCTCGGCGCGGCCATGGGCGCCTCGCGCGCCGCGGTGGACGCGGGCTTCGTGCCGAACGACTGGCAGGTCGGCCAGACCGGCAAGGTCGTGGCGCCGCAGCTGTACATCGCGGTCGGCATCTCGGGCGCGATCCAGCATCTGGCCGGCATGAAGGATTCGAAGACCATCGTCGCCATCAACAAGGATCCGGAAGCGCCGATCTTCCAGGTGGCCGACTATGGCCTCGCCGGCGACCTGTTCGAGATCGTGCCGCAGCTGGTCAAGGAACTCGGCTAAGCGCAGCATCCATAACAAGATGAGAACCAGGGCAGGAAACGTGGCATCCGCGTGACCTGCCCGATTTTTTTGGAGACTCCAATGAGCTATGTCGCGCCCCTGAAGGACATGTTGTTCGTGGTGAACGAGCTGGCCGATCTCGCCGCCGTCAATGCCCTGCCGGGCTGCGAGGAAGCCACGCCGGAAACCGTGGAAGCGGTGCTGGAAGAGAATGCGAAATTTTGTGGTGAAGTCATCGCGCCGCTGAATGTGACCGGCGACCGCCAGCCAAGCAGCTGGCAGGATGGCCGCGTAACGACCACGCCCGGATTTGCCGACGCCTTCCGCGCCTTCGGCGAAGCCGGCTGGCAGGGCGTGCAGCATCCGACGGAATTCGGCGGCCAGGGCTTGCCGAAGCTGGTGGCCACGCCCTGCATCGAGATGCTGAACTCGGCGAACCTGTCTTTCGCGCTGTGCCCGCTGCTGACCGATGGCGCGATCGAAGCGCTGCTGACTGCGGGCAGCGATGAACAGAAGGAGACCTACCTCGCCAACCTGATCTCGGGCAAGTGGACCGGCACGATGAACCTGACCGAGCCGCAGGCCGGCTCGGACCTGGCGCTGGTACGCACCCGCGCGGTGCCGCAGGGCGACGGCAGCTACAAACTGTTCGGCACCAAGATCTACATCACCTATGGCGAGCACGACATGGCCGAGAACATCGTCCATCTGGTGCTGGCACGCACGCCGGACGCGCCCGAGGGCGTGAAGGGCATTTCGCTGTTCGTGGTGCCGAAGTTCCTGGTCAATGCCGACGGCTCGCTCGGCGCGCGCAACGATGTGCATTGCGTCTCGATCGAGCACAAGCTCGGCATCAAGGCCAGCCCGACCGCGGTGCTGCAGTTCGGCGACCATGGCGGCGCGATCGGCACCCTGGTCGGCGAGGAAAACCGCGGCCTGGAATACATGTTCATCATGATGAACGCCGCCCGTTTCGCCGTTGGCATGCAGGGCGTGGCCGTGGCCGAGCGCGCGTATCAGAAGGCGGTGGCCTATGCGCGCGAGCGCATCCAGTCGCGTGATCTGGCTGGATCCGCCGGGCCGGTGGCCATCATCCATCACCCGGATGTGCGGCGCATGCTGATGTCGATGCGCGCGCAGACCGAGGCGGCGCGCGCGCTGTCTTACGTCACCGCTGCCGCCTACGATGCCGCGCACCATGCCACGGATGAAGCGACGCAGCGTGCCAATCAGGCCTTCTACGAATACATGGTGCCGATCGTCAAGGGCTGGTCGACCGAAATGTCCATCGATGTGGCTTCTACCGGCGTGCAGGTGCATGGCGGTATGGGCTTCATCGAAGAGACCGGCGCGGCGCAGTACTACCGCGATGCCCGCATCCTGCCGATCTATGAAGGCACGACCGCGATCCAGGCCAACGACCTGGTCGGCCGCAAGACCGCGCGCGATGGCGGCGCCGTTGCGAAGGCGATCCTGGCGCAGGTACGCGCCACCGTCGATGCGCTGGAAGGCCAGGCCGGGGACGATTTCGTCGCGATCCGCAAGCGCCTCGCCGACGCGGCTTCCGCGCTGGAGGACGTGGTCGATTTCGTCGCCGGCAACATGAAGAGCGACATCAAGGGCGTCTTCGCCGGCAGCGTGCCTTACCTGAAGATGGCCGGTGTGGTGCTCGGCGGCTGGCAGATGGCGCGCGCGGCGCTGGCGGCGGGCAAGCGCCTGGAGGAAGGCTCGGGCGACGCGAAGTTCTACCAGGCCAAGATCGGCACCGCGCGCTTCTACGCGGATCATTTCCTGTCGCAGGCGCCGGGCAGCCGGGATGCGATCGTCTCGGGCAGCGCGGGCGTGCTGGCGCTGGCGGAAGACCAGTTCTGATCCCTTCCTCATCTCCATCGACGGCAAGCTTTAGGGCTTGCCGTTTTTTTTTGGCGCCGGACATGCTCGGGCGCCGCTGGCCTGGCGCAGCGCCCGCATTGCCCCGAACAGGCATAATGGTTGTCCTGCCAAGACTGCCGCCAACCATGCCTGTCTACAAGATTCCCGAATCGGTCCTCGTCGTCATACATACTCCTGAACTCGATGTGCTGCTGATCGAGCGCGCGCAAAACCCGGGTTTCTGGCAATCGGTGACGGGTAGCAAGGACAGCCTCGATGAACCCTTGATCGAAACCGCCATGCGCGAGGTGTGGGAAGAGACCGGCATCAAGGTTGCGGCGGATCATCTTCGCGATTGGCAACTTTCCAATGTTTACGACATCTACGCTACGTGGCGGCATCGTTATGCGCCGGGCGTGTTGAAGAACACCGAGCATGTGTTTTCGCTGCAAGTGCCGCGCGGCACCGAGGTGGTGCTGGCGCCGCGCGAGCATCGCGATTTCATGTGGCTGCCCTGGCGCGAAGCGGCGGATCGATGCTTTTCGCCATCGAACGCGGAAGCGATCCTGCAATTGCCGCAGCGCGTCGCGCCGTCCCTTTCCGGCGGCGCGAACCAGACGGAAACGACTTCATGAAACTGCGTATTGCAACCTACAACATCCACAAGGGCGTCTCGACCATAGGCGGCAAGCCGCGGATCCAGTCACTCAAGCAAGCGCTGTCGACGCTGAACGCAGACCTGATCTTCCTGCAGGAAGTGCAGGGCAGGCATGACGTGAACGCAATCAAGCATGCGGCGCTGTGGCCCGACGAGGCCCAGCATGAATATCTGGCGGGAGCCGAGCGTCATACCGCCTACGGTCTGAATGCGGTCTATGACCATGGCCACCACGGCAATGCGCTGATCAGCAATTTCCCGATTGCATCGTCGAACAACCGCGACGTGTCGGACCATGCGTATGAATCGCGCGGCATCCTGCATTGCGTGGTGCAGGCCGATGGCGCGAGGCTGCATTGCTATGTGATCCATCTCGGCCTGTTCGCGCGCAGCCGCCGGCGCCAGACCGAGGCGCTGATCGAGGCGGTGCGGGAAAGCGCGCCGCCGGATGAGCCGGTCATCATCGCCGGCGATTTCAATGACTGGAACAACCAGCTATCCGACACGCTGCGCGAGTGCCTCGGCGTGGTCGAGGTCTTCGACCACAATCTGCCCAGCCGCAGCTTCGGCACCTATCTGCGCCGGCTTTCCGGGCGCGGTCCCAAGCTCACGCCGGCGCGCACCTTCCCGGCGGCCATGCCGGTGCTGCAGCTCGATCGCATCTATGTGCGCGGTTTCAAGGTGCATGCGGCCAAGGTGCTGCATGGCCTGATGTGGAGCAGGCTGTCCGACCATGCGCCGATCATGGCCGACCTCGAACTGGCGTAACCGGACAGCGTCTTCATGCAACGGGTCGCCTTTACCGGCAATAACCGCCTCGCGCTCCTGCATTGCGGCGCCGAATTCTTTCCGGAGCTGATCAAGGCCTGCGATGCCGCGGCGTCCGAGATTCACCTCGAGACCTATATCTTTGCCGACGATCCGACCGGCAGTGAGGTGCGCGAGGCGCTGGTACGCGCCGCCGCCCGTGGCGTGCGGGTGCAGGTGATTACCGATTGGGTCGGCACCGGCCGCGCCGAATCGGAAAAGCTGCATGCGATCTTCAAGGCCGCGGGCGTGGCGCATCGCAGCTTCAATCCGTGGTTCCGGCGCGGCTTTGCGCGCACCCATCGCAAGATCTGCGTGATCGACGGCAAGACCGCTTTCCTCGGCGGTTTGAACATCAATGACGACCTGATCTCGGACGATGATTCGGCCGCGCCGCTGCCGGCGCCGCGCTGGGATTTCGGGGTGCGCATTGATGGGCCGCTGGTCGAGTCGGTGCAAAGGGAGATCGTCACGCAATGGATGCGCGTGGGCCATCTGCGCATCAAGTCGCGGCTGGAACAGTTGCGGCGGCTGCGCACCCGCCATGTCGAAAAGGAAGAAGATGCGCCTTCCTATGCGGCGCTTGTGGTGCGCGACAACCTGCGCAACCGCCGCACGATCGAGCGCGCCACGCTGCATGCGCTTGGCCATGCGCGCGAAAGCGCCTGGCTGGCCAATCCGTATTTCGCGCCGGGCCGCAAGCTGCGCGTGGCGCTGACGCGCGCGGCCGAGCGCGGCGTCGATGTGTCGCTGCTGCTCGGCGTGGGCCAGTTTCCGATCCAGGACGCGGTGGCGCGCTCGTATTACCCCAAGCTGCTCAAGAGCGGCGTGAAGATCTACGAATACCAGCGCACCCAGCTGCACGGCAAGGTCGCGACGATAGACAAGGATTGGTCGACGGTGGGCTCGAGCAATTACGACGGCTTTTCGCTGTTCGTGAACCAGGAAGCCAACATCGTGATCCGCGACGAGGAATTTGCCTGCGCCCTGCGCGAGCACATTGGCAACGGCATCCGCGACGCCGTGCGCGTGCGCGCCGAGGACTTCGGCCGCCAGCCCTGGTATCGCCGCTTCTGGTATGGCATGGCGTTCCTGCTGTATCGCGGCGTGCTGCAGATGATCACGATGGGGCGCTATGGTTGAAATCCGGCGCAAACCCTCGATATGGGAAGCATGCATAAACAGGATACGAAACCGATGAATCAGGACAATGTGCGCGTCGACAAATGGTTGTGGGCAGCGCGCTTCTTCAAGACCCGCACCATGGCCACCGACGCGGTCGATGGCGGCAAGGTCAAGCTCAACGGCGAGCGCATCAAGCCGGCGCGCGGCGTGAAGCTTGGCGACAAGCTCGACATCGACAACGGCGCCACCGAATGGGAAGTCGTGGTCGAAGGCTTGTCCGAGGTGCGCCGTGGCGCGCCAGAGGCGCAACAGCTCTACCGCGAAACGGAAGACAGCGTAAAGCGACGCGAAGAAGCCGCCGAACAGCGCCGCTATTTCCGCGAGCCCGGCGAAACGATCCGCGGCCGTCCGACCAAGCGCGACCGGCGCGTGCTGAGCCGTTCGCAGGGCTGATTTCCCCACCGGGCAAACGACGGTTTCAATTCGAGCGGATTGGCTTGCCCGTCAGTTTGCGGGCAATCAGCAGGGCCGCGCTGATGGCCAGGCTGCACAGCGCGAACAGCAGCAGTTCCAGCGGCCATAAATTGTGTGAAGTCGGATCGCGCGTGACTTCGATCTCGAAGCGTAGTACTGCGAAAGACATCAATGCGACCGGCATCGCGGCAGCGAAGCGCCAGCCGCCGCGCCAGCGCCAGCACAGCCACAGTGGCAGTGCCAATCCCGAGAGACCCAGTGCAAGCATGGTCAAGCCGAGGGCGAATATCAGCAGCCTCGTTACAATGCCGACCGGCTCGCGCATGCTCGCATCCATTGCCTGTTTTTCAGCGGCGGCCACACGCGCACTGGCTGCGCTTACCCATGCAGGGGACGTTTCCGCTGCCGCGCTCGACCCTGTTCCGACGACATGAACGCGGTAGGTCGCCACGACCGGGTTCTTGCGGCCGTCGCCGGCAGTGATGCGGATTTCGTCGACTTCCTCTCCCGGCCTCATGAAGAAGAACCAGGCCACTGCTTCGCCTTCGCCCGCATATTGCGCGGAGGGACTGGTACCGGCATCCGGCACCCGCTTTCCCTGAAAGAAAGGCTGGATCCAGATGCCGACCGGCACGTCGGTCGCATAAGCCAGGCGCAGGTGGAAATTCCAATTGTTCGGCAGGCTGATGCTCGGGCCTGAAGGATAAGTCTCCAGCACCCGTATCGTCGTGTTTGCCTGCGCCACCCCGAACAGGCACAGGCTCCATAGCAGCACCAGCAGCTTCGCGACCCGGATGCGCATGACGATTTTCCCCCTGGCATTGTGCTGCGTGGATTGTGGCGGAACGCCGCCGTGCGGCGATTGTAGCCAGACAATTGCGCCGAGGCATCCCTAGAGCTGCTACTCTAGGACCAGGTTTGACTTTCGAATTCCCGTGCATAATAGTACGAACGTTCGCATTCAGTTCGCGCACGGAACCTCATCACCCGACTTCCTCGTTCCAACATGACTGACACGACACCCAAATTCATGCGCAAGGGTGAAATGACCCGCGCCGCCATTCTCGACGTTGCTCTCGGGCTTGCCAGCCGCGACGGCCTCGAAGGCCTGACCATCGGCCTGCTGGCCGACAAGATGAACATGAGCAAGTCCGGCGTGTTCGCCCATTTCGGTTCTCGCGAGGATTTGCAGATCGAAGTGTTGAAGCTGTACCACCATCACTTCGAGCAGGAAGTGTTCTATCCGGCGATGAAGGAGCCGCGCGGATTGCCGCGTCTGGAGGCCATGTTCGCCGGATGGGTGAAGCGGGTGACGGTGGAGATTGCCTCGGGCTGCATCTATATCAGCGGCGCGGTCGAGTATGACGACCGTCCCGGCGCGATCCGCGAGGAACTCGTCGGCATGGTCAAGGCCTGGCAGGACGCCTTGTACCGCTGCGTGGTGCAGGCCGTGGAGATGGGACACCTCCGCGCCGACGCCGATCCGCAGCAGCTCGTCTACGAGATGTATGGCCTGATTTTGGCGCTGCACCACGATGCCCGCTTCATCAAGCGGCCCGGCAGCGTGGAGCGCGCGCGACTCGGTTTCGAGCGGCTGCTGCAAAGCTATCGCGCCGATGGGCTTGAAGGCGATGCGAAGAATGCGAAGCATGTGAAGACGTCCGGCAGAAAACCTGTCGGCACCGAGTAGAACAACCAGCCGGAATATCCAGGAGAAGACCATGCCCCAATACATCGCACCCCTGCGCGACATGCAGTTCGTGCTGCACGAGCTGCTGCAGGTGGACCAGGAATTGAAGCAGCTGCCGCCGCACGCCGAAGTCGATGCCGACATCATCAACCAGGTGCTCGAAGAGGGCAGCAAGTTCACCCAGGACATCCTGTTCCCGCTGAACCATTCCGGCGATCGCGAAGGCTGCAGGCTCGACGTCGCCACGCATGAAGTGAAGACACCCGAAGGCTTCCGTTCGGCCTACCGCCAATATGTGGAAGCCGGCTGGCCGGCGCTGTCCTGTGACCCGGAATACGGTGGCCAGGGCTTGCCGGTGGTGCTGAACAATGCCTTCTATGAAATGCTGAATTCGGCGAACCAGGCATGGACCATGTATCCGGGCCTGTCGCACGGCGCTTATGAAGCGCTGCATGCGCATGGCACGCCCGAGCTGAAGGCGATGTACCTGCCGAAGCTGGCCTCGGGCGTATGGACCGGCACCATGTGCCTGACCGAAGCGCATTGCGGCACTGACCTGGGCCTGTTGCGCACCAAGGCCGAGCCGCAAGCCGATGGCTCCTACAGCCTCACCGGCGGCAAGATCTTCATCTCGGCCGGCGAGCACGACATGGTCGAGAACATCGTGCACCTGGTGTTGGCGCGCCTGCCGGACGCGCCCGCCGGCACCCGCGGCATCTCGCTGTTCCTGGTGCCGAAGTTCATCCCGGACGCGAACGGCAAGCCGGGCGAGCGCAACCGCATCTACTGCGGCGCGATCGAAGAAAAGATGGGCATTCACGGCAACGCCACCTGCCAGATGAATCTCGACGGCGCGACCGGCTGGCTCATCGGCGAGCCGAACAAGGGCCTGAATGCCATGTTCGTGATGATGAACGCAGCGCGCCTCGGCGTGGGCATGCAGTCGCTGGGCCTGACCGAAGTCGCATTCCAGAATGCGCTGGTCTATGCAAAGGACCGTCTGCAGATGCGCAGCCTGTCCGGCGTGAAGGCGCCGGACAAGGCGGCCGACCCGATCATCGTGCATCCGGACGTGCGCCGCATGCTGCTCACTGCGAAGGCCTATGCCGAAGGCGGCCGCGCGTTCAGCTACTACACCGCGATGCTGATCGACCGCGAGCTGAATCATCCGGATGAAGCGGTGCGCCGTGAAGCGGCCGACCAGGTCGCGCTGCTCACGCCGATCATCAAGGCATTCCTCACCGACAACGGCTGGATCGCCACCTCCGAAGCGCTGCAGGTCTACGGCGGCCATGGCTACATCTCGGAATGGGGCATGGAGCAGTATGTGCGCGACGCGCGCATCAACATGATTTACGAAGGCACCAACACTATCCAGTCGCTGGACCTGCTGGGCCGCAAGGTGCTGATGGACAACGGCGCCAAGCTGAAGGTCTTCGGCAAGCAGGTGCAGGCTTTCGTCGAAGAGCATGGTCTGGATGAGCGCATGGCCGAGTTCGTCGGCCCGCTGGCCGATCTCGGCGAGAAGGTCACCAAGCTGACGATGGAAATCGGCATGAAGGCCTTCCAGAACCAGGACGAAGTCGGTGCGGCCGCCGTGCCTTACCTGCGCGTGGTCGGTCATCTCGTCTTTGCCTACTTCTTTGCCCGCATGGCGAAGATCGCGCTGGACAAGCAGGATTCCGGCGACAGCTTCTACAAGTCCAAGCTTGGCACGGCGCGCTTCTACTTCGCCAAGCTGCTGCCCGAGACCGCGATGCTGATCCGCCAGGCGCGCGCCGGTTCGTCCAGCCTGATGGCGCTGGATGCGGACTTGATCTAAGTCCCATGTAGGGTGGGTGAAACCCACGCGGCCTGCGGTTGATCAATGAAGCCGCGTGGGCTGCGCCCACCCTACGTTTGCCCGAAACATCATCCCCGGAAATCACCATGTCCAATTTCATCGTGAAGAAAGTCGCCGTGCTCGGCGCTGGCGTGATGGGCGCGCAGATCGCCGCCCATTGCGTGAATGCCCGCGTGCCGGTGCTGCTGTTCGACCTGCCTGCCAAGGAAGGCCCGAAGAACGGCATCGCGCTGCGCGCCATCGAGAACCTGAAGAAGCTGTCGCCGGCACCGCTGGCCGACAAGGATCTGGCCGCGCTGATCACGCCGGCCAACTATGAGGAAAACCTGGCGCAGCTCGCCGAATGCGATCTCGTCATCGAAGCCATTGCCGAGCGCATGGACTGGAAGCATGACCTGTATGCGAAGGTCGCGCCGCATATCGGTGCGAACGCGATCTTTGCGTCGAACACTTCCGGCCTGTCGATCACGGCGCTGTCCGAAGGATTTGCCGCCGAGCTGAAATCGCGCTTTTGCGGCGTGCACTTCTTCAATCCGCCGCGCTACATGCACCTGGTCGAACTGATCCCGACGCCGGCAACGCAGCCCGAGATCCTGGACCGCCTCGAAGCCTTCCTCACCACCACGCTCGGCAAGGGCGTGGTGCGCGCCTTCGATACGCCGAACTTCATCGCCAACCGCGTCGGCATCTTCGGCATGCTGGCCACGATGAAGGAAGCGGAAAAGTTTGGTCTGTCGGTGGACGTGGTCGACGATCTCACCGGCGCACGTCTGGGTCGCGCCAAGTCCGGCACCTTCCGCACCGCGGACGTGGTTGGCCTGGATACGATGGGCCATGTGATCAAAACCATGCAGGACAACCTGAAGGACGATCCCTTCTATGAGGTCTATGCAACGCCGCCGCTGCTGGCGAAGCTGATCGAAGCCGGCGCGCTCGGCCAGAAAGCCGGCGCGGGCTTTTACAAGAAGGTCGGCCGCGATATCCAGCGCGTCGATCCGGCTTCCGGCGGCTACGTGGCCGGCGGCGCGAAGGCCGACGATTTCGTTGCGCGCGTGCTGAAGGAAAAGGATGCGGCCAAGCGCATGAAGGCGCTGCACGATTCCACCAATCCGCAGGCGCAGTTCCTGTGGGCCATCTTCCGCGATGCCTTCCATTACATCGCGCTGCATCTGGAGTCCGTCGCCAACAATGCGCGCGATGTCGATCTGGCGCTGCGCTGGGGCTTCGGCTGGAACATGGGACCGTTCGAGAGCTGGCAGGCCGCGGGCTGGAAGCAGATCGCGCAATGGGTGCAGGAAGACATCGAGGCCGGACGCGCGCTGTCGAAGGCGCCGCTGCCGGCCTGGGTCTTCGATGGCCGCGACGGCGTGCACACGCCCGCAGGTTCCTGGTCGCCGAAGAAGAATGCCTATGTGCCGCGCTCGACGCTGCCGGTGTATGCGCGCCAGGCCTTCCGCGCGCCGGTGCTCGGTGAAGCCGCGCCGGAAGGTGCCAAGGCTGGCGAGACGGTGTTCGAGGATGACTCGGTGCGCATCTGGCATGGCGGCGACGACGTGCTGGTGCTGTCGCTGAAGACCAAGATGCATGTGATCGGGCCGGGCGTGATCGATGGCATTACGCGCGCGGTCGATGAAGCCGAGCGCAATTACCAGGGCCTGGTGATCTGGAACAGCGATGCCGCTGCCGGCGGCGCGTTCTCGGCCGGCGCCGATCTGCAGGCGATGATGCCGGTCTTCATGTCCGGCGGCGCCAAGGCGATCGGTCCCGAAGTGGCGCGGCTGCAGGCGGCACACCAGCGCCTGAAATATGCGCAGGTGCCGGTGGTGGCCGCGGTTGCGGGCCTGGCGCTGGGCGGCGGCTGCGAGCTGATGCTGCATGCGGCGCGGCGTGTGGTCGCGCTGGAAAGCTATGTCGGCCTGGTTGAAGTCGGTGTCGGTCTGGTGCCGGCCGGCGGCGGCCTGAAGGAAATCGCGGTGCGCGCGGCGCAGGCGGCGCAGGGCAACGACATCCTGCAGTTCCTGAAGAACGGCTTCATGGCCGCGGCCACTGCCACGGTGTCCAAGTCGGCGCATGAGGCCCGGAAGATGGGCTACCTGTCGCAGGACGATGTGATCGTCTTCAACCCGTACGAGCTGCTGCACGTGGCCAGGAGCCAAGCGCGCGCCATGTTCGACGCGGGCTATCGTCCGCCGCTGGCGGCGCCGGTCCCGGTGGTCGGCCGCTACGGCATCGCCACCATAGGCGCGCAACTGATCAACATGCGCGACGGCGGCTTCATCTCGGCCCATGACTACAAGCTCGGATTGATGATTGCGGAAATCGTCTGCGGCGGCGACGTCGATGCCGGCAGCCTCGTCAACGAGCAATGGCTGCTGGACCTCGAACGCAAAGCCTTTGTCGAGCTGCTCGGCAATCCAAAGACCCAGGAACGGATCATGGGCATGGTGCAGACCGGCAAGCCGGTGCGCAATTAAGTTCTCAGGAGAGAAAAAAATGGCACAACAACTGCAGGACGCCTACATCGTCGCCGCGACCCGCACCCCGATCGGCAAGGCGCCGCGCGGCATGTTCAAGAACGTGCGCCCGGACGACTTGCTGGTGCGCGCAATCCAGTCCGCCGTGGCCCAGGTGCCGAACCTGGACCCGGCATTGATCGAAGACGCCATCGTCGGCTGCTCATTCCCGGAAGCCGAGCAGGGCCTGAACATGGCGCGCATGGCGGTATTGCTCGCGGGCTTGCCGAAGACGGTGGGCGGCGTGACCGTGAACCGGTATTGCGCCTCGGGCGTGACCGCGCTGGCGATGGCCGCCGACCGCATCCGCGTCGGCCAGGCCGATGTGATGATTGCCGCCGGCGCCGAGTCGATGTCCATGGTGCCGATGATGGGCCACCATCCTTCGATGAACATGGGCATCTTCAAGGACGAGAACATCGGCATGGCCTATGGCATGGGCCTGACCGCAGAAAAGGTCGCGCAGCAATGGAAGGTGTCGCGCGAAGACCAGGATGCGTTCTCGCTCGAATCCCACCGCCGCGCGATCGCAGCCCAGCAGGCCGGTGAATTCAATGACGAGATCACGCCGGTGGAAATCATCGAACGCGTGCCCAACCTGGCCAGCGGCGAAGTCCAGATCAGGACCCGCACCGCGACGCTGGATGAAGGTCCGCGCGCCGATTCGACCATCGAGGCGCTGGCGAAACTGAAGCCGGTGTTTGCCGCGAAGGGCACGGTCACCGCCGGCAACAGCTCGCAGACCTCGGACGGCGCCGGCGCGCTGATCCTGGTCAGCGAAAGAATCCTGAAGCAGTTCAACCTGACGCCGCTGGCACGCTTTGCCTCCTTCGCCGTGCGCGGCGTGCCGCCGGAAATCATGGGCATCGGTCCGAAGGAAGCGATACCCGCAGCGCTGCGCGCGGCCGGCATCACGCAGGATGCGATCGACTGGTTCGAGCTGAACGAAGCCTTCGCCGCGCAGGCGCTGGCAGTGATCCGCGACCTGGGCCTGGATCCGGCCAAGGTCAACCCGATGGGCGGCGCAATCGCGCTCGGCCATCCGCTTGGCGCCACCGGCGCGATCCGCGCCGCTACCGTGGTGCATGCGCTGCGCCGCCGCAACCTGAAGTACGGCATGGTGACGATGTGCGTCGGCACCGGCATGGGCGCGGCCGGCATCATCGAAAGGGTTTAAGCAACACATCGCCATACCGGGGCCGCGCGACCTTTCGTCCTGCGGCCCTTATTCATTCCCGCTACCAACAACAGGAAACAAGCATGGATATCGCAAGCCACGTCGAAGGGGGCATCTGCAGCATCGAATTCAATCGCCCTGAAAAGAAGAACGCGATCACCGCGGCGATGTATGCCGCAATGGCCGATGCGCTGGAGTCCGCGGAAAAGGATGCCGCGGTGCGGGTCATCCTGTTCTCGGGCGCCGGCGGCATCTTCACTGCCGGCAACGATCTCGAGGACTTCATGAAGCAGCCGCCGGCAGGGGAGAGCAGCCCGGTATTCCGCTTCATGGAAGCGTTGCGCCATGCGAGCAAGCCGGTGGTGGCCGTGGTCGGCGGCGCTGCGATCGGCATCGGCACCACGATGCTGCTGCATTGCGACCTGGTGTATGCCTCCGAGAACGCAAAGCTCTCGCTGCCCTTCGTGCAGCTCGGCCTGTGCCCGGAATTCGGATCAAGCCTGTTGCTGCCGCTGCTGGCGGGCCACCAGCGCGCGGCCGAGAAGCTGATGCTGGGCGAGCCGTTTTCGGCGCAGGAAGCGCAAGCCTTCGGCCTGGTGAACCGGGTGGTGGGCAATGAGGAATTGCACGCATTCGCCCGCGCGCAGGCGGCCAAGCTGGCGGCGCTTCCGGCGTCCTCGCTGCGTGAGACCAAGCGCTTGATGAAGGCGGCGCAGCGCGATGCGGTATCGACGCAGATGGCCGACGAGGGCGCGCAGTTCCGGCGCATGCTGAATGCGCCGGAAGCGAAGGAAGCCTTCACTGCCTTCTTTGAAAAGCGCAAGCCGGACTTCAGCCGGTTTGCGTGATTGCCTGGTTGCCTGATGGCGAGCGCAGCGTTTGCGCACAGTGGCTGATCAAGCCTGTGCCGCGCCGCTCGCCGCATCGGGCGCGGTCAGCATGTCGTCAGTTTCGTAATCACGCTGTCATTTCCTGTCCTTAATCTGTCGCGGTTTCTGCGCATTGCCTCTGCCGCAGCTTTCGCATCCACAAACGACAAGAAAGGACAGTCCATGACCACATCTCACCTCCCTGGCCGTCGCCGTCTTCTGAAAGCGCTTTCCGGCGTGCCCTTGCTGCCGCTGGCCGGCGGCGGCCTTGCCGGCTCGCTGCTGTCTGCCAGCGGCGCCGCCCATGCCGCACCCTACGCCGCACCCCGGAAGAATCTGAACGTCAAGCATGTGTCGTTCACTGGCATGCCCGCGCCCACGCTGGCTGATCCGAACGCGATGGCCACCACCACCGTCGGCTCCCATCTCACCGCGACCTTTCATGACGGCAGCACGCAGCAATACGCGCTGCGCTATGAGCCCTTCTTCATCACCGGCGCGCAGGTCCCGGACGGCAAGGGCGGCTACATGGTGGCGGGCGGCTATTACGACATCCACAATCAGCCGATCCGCGATACCACGTCCAACGATCTGCATCAGTTCTTCTCGGACAGCCCGGACGGCATGTCGCTGCTGACGCTGCCGCATGCCACCGTGCCCGGCGTGCGCGGCAACACGGTGTTCGCCGTGGTCCAGTTCGAATACACCAGCCGCAATGCCGCCGGCACATCGATGTATGGCCTGCTGCCATCGCCCATCGCCGTGCTGACGCTCGACCAGGACCCGCATACCGGCAAGCTGTCCCTGGTCAAGTACCACAACGTCGATACCAGCGGCGTTGGCGGCTTGTGGATTACCTGCGGCGCGAGCCTGTCGCCGTGGAATACCCATCTGTCCAGCGAAGAATATGAACCGGATGCGATGCTCGCTTCGAATGCGCAGCTTGCCGGCTTCAGCCGCAATCTGTACGGCGATGCGAGCCGCGCTAATCCGTACAACTACGGCCATCTGCCGGAAGTGACGGTCAATCCGGACGGCACCGGTAACATCCGCAAGCATTACTGCCTGGGTCGCATCTCGCATGAGCTGGTGCAGGTGATGCCGGACCAGCGCACGGTGCTCATGGGCGACGATGCCACCAACGGCGGCGCCTTCCTGTTCGTCGCCGACCGCGCGCGCGATTTGTCCAGCGGCACGCTGTATGTCGGCAAGTGGCATCAGACCTCGGGCGTGGGCCCTGGCGCTGCAACGCTGTCCTGGATCCGTCTCGGCCATGCGACCAGCGCCGAGATCAAGGCGCTCATCGACAGCGGCATCGAGGGCGCGGACATCATGGAAGTGAAGACCAGCGATCCGAATGACGCCAGCTTCAGGAAGATTCCGTTTGGCGGCAAGTTCAACTGGATCCGCATCCGGCCCGGCATGGAAAAGGCAGCCGCCTTCCTGGAGACGCACCGCTATGCCGCCTGCATCGGCGGCAGCATGGGCTTCACCAAGTGGGAAGGCACGACCGTCAATGCGAAGGACAAGGTCGCCTACATTGCGATGTCGCGCATCGAGTCGAGCATGCTCGACGGTTCCGGCGACGTGCGGGTGCAGGGCCCGTATTCGGGCGCGGTCTACATGCAGCAATTGCGCGGCGACCAGGTGGACACCGGCGGCGTGGCCATTGCCAGCGCCTGGGTGCCGGTGAACATGGCGGCGGTGCCGGCGCTGGTGTCCGAAGACTTCGGCGGCGGCAAGCTGAAGCAGCAGGATGCGCTGGGCAATTATGCGAATCCGGAAAAGATCGCCACGCCGGACAATCTGAAGTTCTCGGAAAAGCTGCGCACGCTCTTCATCGGCGAGGACAGCAATACCCACGTCAACAATTTCCTGTGGGCCTATAACGTCGATACCGGCGTGCTGTCGCGCATCCTGTCCTGCCCGGCGGGCGCGGAATCGACCGGCCTGCATGCGGTCGATGATGTGAATGGATACACCTACATCATGAGCAACTTCCAGCATGCCGGCGACTGGGAACTCAATCGCGACAGCGCCGGCAATGTCACCGGCGGGCTCCATGCCGTGGTGTACAAAACGCTGGAGCCGCTCATCAATGCGAATTACCGTAACCGCTTCGGCGCGGCGGTTGGCTATATCACTGGCATGCCGATGCTGAAGTAAGTTCCGGCGCGTTTCGCCAAACGCAACAAGGCCCGGCTTCGCAATGCGGAGCCGGGCTTTTCATTGGAGGACGCATCAGCCGGGAATGGGCCGCTCGCTGCGCTGCGCATCGCCTTCCAGCACCAGCAGATATTGGCCACTGGCGTCGGGACCGAAGAAGGCCTTGCAGATGTAGTAGGTGTGCTCGTCCATCGGAAACGGCTCGCCGATCGGCGGCATATGGTCGAGTTCGCGGGTGCCCAGCTCGCGTGTGGAGCCGTCGGACTGTTGATGGCTGATTCTGACTTGCATGCGCGTGGCCTCGTGGTTGGTGAATGCTTGGATAGACGCCGCGCGCGGGAAACAGTTCTTGAGCGCGTACGGGACGCCTGCAGTCGCCCCGTACGATCGCAAGGTTTAGCGCCGGAAGCGCTGATACAGCAGCCAGGCGATTGCGCCGACGATGATGATCGTCAGAAACCCGCCGCCACCGCCGCCGCCTTCCATCGGCATGCCGCTGGCCGCGCCATGGCCCAGCATCGAGCCGAGGCCCAGGCCGAGCAGCGCGCCACCGAGCATGCCGCCCATGCCGGAGCGGTTCGCGTATTGCGGCGGCGTTTGCGGCGCCGGCGCATACCCGCCCGGCGCATAGCGCGGCGCGGGCTGGGGCATGGGCTGCGCCTGGCGCATCGGCGCCGGCGGCGGTGCGATCCGGCTCGACTGCCGGCCGAAGGAGCCGCCGCCGCCCAGGCGGCGCGCATCGGCATTCGGCGCAATCACCATGAGCGTGGACAGCATCAGCAGAAAAATTCCGAGGTAGCGTTTCATTGATACTCCTGAAAGGAACGACGCGGCTATGTGCGCCCGCGTACGGTCTTCAATCTGGGGGCGAAGTATTCTGCTTGCAAGTGATGGCCGGTATCGCCGGCTAAACATGTCTATGGGAATGCTCATGAACAAGATCGTCGACATGCCGCGCGGCGCGCTGCGCGAACAGGACCGCGATAGCGCCGAGCCGCAGCAGGACCAGCCCATGATGGAACGCATCGGCGCGGTGGCCAAGTCACCGACAACCGTGGCCGGCGCAGTGCTTGGCGCGGCGGCCCTGGGTTTTCTCAGTGCGCGGCGCAAGCTCAAGCCCGCATTGCGGCAACGCGCAGCGATCGCCTCACCGAAAGCCGCGGCGCATGCGCTGGCGCGCAAGCCATTGCCGGCACAGCGCATGGAGGAGCAAGCGAGGGCTGCCGTTCTGCCGCAAGCTCCCGCACAGCGGCGTCTGCTCGGCTTGCCTCTCCCCATGGGAAAGAGCCGGGCCGCGAAACGTGCCCGGGCCGATGCGAAGGACAAGCGCAACGCGAAGGGCACCACGCGGCAACTGATGGATCTGGGCAAGTCGGTGGTGGCGTTGGGCAATGCCTTTGCCGCATTCAAGGCCGCGCAGGCGCAGGTCGACCCGGTGCCGGCGCCCGAGGATACCGATCCCGTCACCGCGCCGACCGGCGTGGCAGCGGCAAAGGCGCAGGCGACCGGTGCTGCAATTGCAAGCACAGCGCCAGCCGCCGCTGCAGAACCGCAACTCGCCTTTCAGCCTATGCCATCAGGTTCGCTCTTCAAGCGCGCCTGGTATCTGATCAAGACCACGCTTTCCGCATGGAGCGACGACTATGCGCCGAGCATGGGCGCGGCGCTGTCCTACTACACGCTGTTTTCGCTGGCGCCGATGCTGGTGATCGTGATCGCGGTGGCCGGCCTGATCTTCGGCCAGGATGCGGCGCGCGGCGAGATCGTGCAGCAGCTCGGCGGCCTGATGGGCACCGAGGGGGCGACCGCGGTCGAGGGTCTGCTGAAGTCGGCGAACCGGCCCGGCGGCGGCAGCATCATCGCCACTGTGCTCGGCGTGATCACGCTATTGATCGGTTCGACCGCGGTCTTCGCCGAGCTGCAGTCTTCGCTGGACCGCATCTGGCGCGCACCGGCCGCGCCGAATGAAAGTGGCATCTGGACCCTGATCCGCACCCGCATCCTGTCCTTTGGCCTCATCCTGGGCCTGGGCTTTCTGTCGATGGTGTCGCTGGTGCTCAGCGCGGCGCTGGCTGCGCTTGGCCGCTGGTGGGGCGGCTTGCTCGGCGGCTGGGAAGTCGTGCTGCAGGTGCTGAACATCGCCGTGTCCTTCGGTGTGGCCACAGTGATGTTCGCGATGATCTACAAGTTCATGCCGCGCGTGAAGATGAGCTGGCACGACGTGTGGCTGGGCGCTGCGTCCACCGCGCTGCTGTTCACGATCGGCAAGTTCCTCATCGGCCTGTACATCGGCAAGAGCGGCGTGGCTTCCGGCTTCGGCGCGGCCGGTTCGCTGGTGGTGCTGCTGGTCTGGGTGTATTACTCGGCGCAGATCTTCCTGCTCGGCGCGGAGTTCACCTGGGTCTACACCCATCGCCATGCGCCGCCGCCGATGCGGCCCGATGCCGCGATTCCCGCGCGCAACGATGAGGCTGCCGTGCCGAAGGCGGCCTGAGGTCGCCGCCATGGTCAAACAGGTCAGCCGGAACGACTTCTACTGGATACTGCAGCGGCTGTGCGCGATGCACAGGAAGCCGCTGCCATTGCCGCCGGTTCATGCAGCGGCCTTCTACAGCCCCGAGGCGATGATGCGCATCGCGGGGCTGTTCGGTTTCGAGTCGACGTCGCGCCTGTGCAAGGCCTGCCGTCTGCACAAGCAGGTGTTCCCGTTGATTGCCTGGCTGCGCGGCAGGCAGGGACCGGGGCTGCGCGAGACGCTGCTGCCGGTGCTGCTGCTTGCCGCCGATGCGCATGGCGTGCTGATCCTGGCCGAAGGTGATGCGGTGCCCAATACCGTGCCGCTGGTGGAGTTCGCGCGCCGCTATTCCGGCGCGATCACGGCGATCCGGCTTGCCGATATGCCAGGCGCAAGCGATGCGGCTTGCAATCATGGGACGCGCGAAGCGGCGTAATGGGCTTTGCCTGTCAGCCCGAGCGATGCGATGCGGCGACTCAACGCCGCAGCAGTTTCTGTACTTTCTCCAGCAGTTCAGCTTTCACAATCGGCTTGCTCAGGAAGTCCGCGACGCCGAGGCTTTCGCCCTTGCCGCGCAAGGCTGCGTCCACGTCGGCGCTGATCAGCAGCACCGGGACATTCGCGCCTTGCGGCAGTTGCCGCAATCGTTCGATGAATTCCAGGCCGCAGAGTCCGGGCATCCATTGATCGATGAGCACCAGGTCCGGCGCCTGCGCTGCGCACCATGCGAGCGCCGCCAGCGGATCGGCGAACTCGAGCGCTGGCGCCGGCTCGACTGTGCGTAGCAGATAGGACATCAGCGTCAGATTGAGCGGGTCGTCATCGATGATGAGCACAGCCATTTCAGCAGGCTTCCTGTTGCAGATGGTGCTCGAAACGCTGCCATGCCGCTTCCAGCGCCGCATGGCTTTGCCGTGCCGCGTCGATATCGCCATTGCGCAGCGCCAGGCGCAGGGATTTCGTCAGCATTTCGATTTCACGCGCGCCCAGGTTGCCGCTGGAGCCAGCGAGCTGATGCGCAATGCGCTCGGCTTCGTCACCATCGTCGTCCGCAAGCGCGGCGCCGAGCTGATGCAGCATCGGCAGCGTGCCGTTGCAGAACCCGCGCAGCAGGCTGCGTCGCATCTCGGCATCGTCGCCAAACAGTTCCTGCAGGCGTTCACTATCCAGCACTGGCGGCGCTTCAAGCGTCGGCGGCAGATAGCGCTGCAGCATTGCCGCAAGCGCATCGGAGCGCACCGGCTTGGCAAGATAATCGTCCATGCCGGCCGCAAGACAGCGCTCCCTGTCGCCCTCCATCGCATTGGCCGTCATCGCAATGATCGGCAAGCGCCGCTCGATGCTGCGTTCGATGTCGCGGATGCGGCGGGTGGTCTCGAAGCCATCCATGACCGGCATCTGGCAATCCATCAATATCAGCGCATAGTCATGCGCGGCGAGGGCGGCGAGCGCCTGGGCGCCGTCTTCGGCCACATCGGCGCGCAAGCCGAGGCGTTCGAGCTGATACACCGCGAGCTTGCGATTGATCGGGTTGTCTTCGACCAGCAGGATGGGCCGCTTCCCGGCGCCAGTGGGCGCGATTTCATCGACACGTTGCTCGCTCTGCGTCGGCTGGCCCAGTTCACCGCGCTCCTGGACGAAACGCAGTGCATCCAGCAGTTGCGCCTGCCGGATCGGCATCGGCAGCAAGGCGTGGAAGCTGTCGCCGCGCATGCTTTCCTGCGCTTCGCCATTGCGCGTCAGCAGCAGCAGACGCAGGTTGGGGCATGCCTGCCGCAGTCTTTGCGCCAGCGCATCAAGCTGCGGCAGCGCGCTGTCGAGCAGCGCCAGCGGATGCGATCCGGGCGAGACATCGGGCAGGGCAGCGAGCACCGCGCACGCCTGCTCTGCGCTCGCCGCGGGCGCGGCATGCATGCCCCAGTGGCGCAGGCAATCGATGAGCATTGCTGTCTGCCGCGTCTGCGCGGTCATGATCAGCGCTGAAGCGCCGGGCAGCGTTGGCGCATGCGTCGCCGCTTCCAGCTCGCGCAGACGCAGCTCGAAGCGGAAGCTCGAGCCGCGGCCCAGCGCGCTTTCCACGCTGATCGTCGAACCCATCATGTTCAGCAGATACTTGCAGATCGACAGCCCCAGGCCGGTGCCGCCATAGCGGCGCGTCACCGAACTGTCGGCCTGGGTGAAGGGCTGGAACAGCCGTGGCAGCGCCTGCGGCGCGATGCCGATGCCGGTGTCGATGACTTCGAAAACAATACGCGCGCGGCCCTCGTCCTGCGGCAGCGGCGCCGCGCGCGCCACGCGCAACGTGACTGATCCCGCGTCGGTGAACTTGATGGCGTTATCCAGAAGATTGAGGATGATCTGGCGCAGCCTGCCGCCGTCGACCAGCACCGAGGCGGGCAGCGCCGGGTCGATATGCGCGATCAGATCGAGGCCGCGCGCGCTGGCCTTGCCGAACAACAGCTCGATGCAGGACTCGGCCAGCGGCAGCAGCGCGGTCGGCGAGGGCGCAAGGTCCATCCGCCCGGCTTCGATTTTCGAGAAGTCGAGGATGTCGTTGATGATGGCCATGAGCGCGCCAGCCGATTCCTCGATGGTGCGCGCATATTCCTGCTGCCTGGCGTCGAGCGCGCTGTCGCGTAGCAGCGCCGTCATGCCGAGCACGCCATTCATCGGCGTGCGGATCTCATGGCTCATCGTCGACAGGAACACGCTTTTGGCCGCATTCGCCCGTTCCGCGGTTTCCTTCGCCTGACGCAATTGCTCGCCGGTCTTTTCATTGGAACGCATTACCCAGTGCAGCAATGCGGTATAGGCCAGTCCGAACACGGCGGCGACGACGCCGATGAAGCGCAGGTTGCGCGCGCCGCCTTCCCATGCGGAGAGGATGTCGTCTTCGGATACACCAACCATGGCGGCCAGCGGAAAGCGCGGGCTGGCCTGGAAGCTGATGCGGTGCGCGCCGTTGCCTGGCGCAGCGCCGGGTTCGAGTCGGAAGGCGCCGAATTCGGCGTCGCGCTTGAGTGCGGCAATCATCGGCAGGCGCGCATAACGCTGGCCCACCGTATAAGGCGCATTCGGCGTCGCAGCCAGCGCTGTGCCCTGGTAGTCAAACAGCGCCGCGTAGTTGCGGCCCAAACCGGAGGCGCTGCGCGCTTCGGGAAACAGATAAGGCGGATGCAGCAGCGCCAACAGCGTCAGACTCGTTGCGCCAATACGCAATTGCCTGGCAAGCGGCAGCGCATAGACACCGCGTTCGCGCAGCGTGCCGGCATCGGTGCGGGCGTCGAGATCATTCAAATCATGCGCAAACACCGGGCGACCGATCTGGACCATGTTGTCCAGCACTTGCTCGAGCCCAAGCTGGCTGTTGGAGAAATGCAGGCCAACATTCGACGCCGTGGAGCTGGCGACGACATTGCCGGCGCTGTCCAATACCGATATCGAGCGCAGGTAAGTCGCGCCCGACATCACGGCGTCGAGCTGGGCCTGAAATTCGGCGCTGGCCAGCGTGCGGCCGGGCTGTCCGCTGCTGCGCAACAGCATGCCGCCTATCGCGTCCAGGCTGTTGTCGACGCTGCCGATGGTGCGGCTGATATGGCTCTCCAGCATGCTCGACAGCAGCTTGCTGCGCTCGCTCTCGGTATGCAGCGCCGCGTCGCGGTCGCGTGTAAGCAGGAATTGCGTGCCGAAAAAGATGGCCATGGCGCACAGCGCGCCGATGGTCACCAGGGCGAATCGTCCGCGGCGCCGGAGCAGGTCGGCAAGAAAGAATCGTCGCTTCATCGCGTTGCGGTCTCAGTCAGCCAGGACGATGTCTTCCAGACGATGCGCTTGGGCGAAACGGCGCAGCCGTCCATCCTTGCGTATGGCGGCGACAAAGGCGTCGACACGTTCAAGCAGCGAGCGGTCGCCGCGCGCAAGCGCGTACGCATAGTCGGTCGGATGAAACGGCTGGGGCGGCGCGATCAGGCGTGCCCAGTCGGTCAGATCGAGCATGCGCCGGCTGAATGGAAAATCGGTGATGAAGGCATCGGCCCGGCCCGATTCCACTTCTTGCGCATGGCTGCGCGGCGGTTGCACCAGGAGCATGGTGGCGTGCTGCAGACGCTGCCGCAGCACCGGTTCCATCACCGTTCCCTGCAGCACTGCGATCACCCGGCCTGGCTGGTCCAGGTCGGACCAGGTATGGATGCTCGAACTCTTGCTGGTAATTGCGTAGAAATCGCTGCGCAGGTAAGGACGGGTGAATTGCACCCGCGTCTGCCGCTCCGGGCTGATGCCGATCGCATGCATCGCGATGTCGCATGCGTCGGTGTTGAGCTTGTCGATGAATTGCACGAAGGAACTGTCGACAAAGCGCACCGTGACGCCGAGTTCGCGCGCCAGTTCATTGGCGATATCGATGTCGATGCCCGAAAGCAGGCGCGTTTTCGGGTTGCGGTAGGTAACGCTGTAATACTGCGGCCAGATGCAGACCCGCAGTTCGCCCGCTGCCGCGACCCGCTCCAGGCGTGTGGGCATGGCCACCGATGTGGATTGCGGCGCCGCATGCGATGCGCTCGCCGCTGCGGCAACAAACAGGGCTAGCGCTAATCGGCAAGAGTGCAGCAAATGATTCATGGTGGGCAATGGAGGCATGCGGATGGCGGATGCGTGGCGGGCGTATTGTAGAGCTAGCGTTATCCGAACAAATGATCGAAGGAATGTTTTCTGGTGGAAATATACCGCCTTTTACCTCGTGAAGGCGTTTTCCACGAGGCTGAAGATCGGCGATTCGGGTTTGCGGTGGCACATCGGCTACAATGGCGCCCGAAGCGGGCCAGACAGTCGCTGGCTTGCGGGGTTTCCCCGCGGGCGGGAGGAAGGTCCGGACTCCACAGAGCAGGGTGACGGCTAACGGCCGTCCGCCGAAAGTCGCAAGATATAAGGCGCGGAACAGGGCCACAGAGACGAGCGTATTTAGTTACGGTGAAACGCGGTAACCTCCACCCGGAGCAATTCCAAATAGGCACGCGATGATGCTGCTCGCGGAGCGTGCGGGTAGGAAGCTTGAGCCGTGGAGCAATTCACGGCCTAGAGGAATGACTGTCACGCCGGTCTTCGGACAGGCGCTACAGAATCCGGCCTATCGGCCCGCTTCAATGTTTTCTTGAGCAGGGTGCAATATGCATGCCCTGCCAATCATTATGCGAAGCGCTTGCAAAGGCCCACCGCTTACAAAGGCCTACGCAAGCCCTTCGCTGATCGACAAGCAATAAGCTGCTTTTGTGCGGCGCACACGGCGCGACATCACCCTTTTCACACTGGAAATTGCTACATGATTTGGGCTCAGCGATGTTGCCTCGTGCCCAATGTGGTCGCGCCCAATGCCACCGCTTTGTTCTCCTCCAATGGCACTGTGGCTCGGTTCGTTCTCGCGGAGGCATGTCTGCCGCAGACACTCGGTATTTCATGGAAAGCGAGAGCTGTCGCATCGAGCTCGCCGGCATCCTGCGCCCTGGCGCTCGCTACTGCGGGCTTCATAGAGTCCCGGCGGGCATCCAGGTCCTTGCGCATATTGCGATAACGGTCGATTCGGCTGTTTCCTGATAAGAAGACGCGGGAACTTGCCGGATTTGCGATGCCATCCTGTAGAAGTTGATTGCTCTTTCCTCTGCAAGCGGATTGAAACGCTTCGCAAGGACACTGGGCCTACGCTTTACAGGGAACTTCCCTTATTGCTTTTTAATAGGCCACGGAGAAATCGGTGTCATTGATGGCTACGGCATAGAACAATGCCAGCAGTCCTCCTAAACTTATGTTTTTAATAGCATTTTTGTTATTTTGGAAATGCTTCTGCACGCGCCCGTTGTTGCTTATATGCAGCTTTTGTTAGCCATTTAAATCAAGAAAAATATCACCTTCATTCATTGTCCTTCGGACATTAATTTCCTGCATTCCACAGAACAAACACATGTGTATACATTGAAACCACGTTTAGAATATCGTGCAAGTCATTGATTAATATATAAATTAATTAATAGAAACTTTCTCTATGGCTCCGCTAAGTCTTTGACTTCATTGGGGAAAGTCGGTCATTTCCCTGTGATATTCCTTGACCGCAAAAAGAGCATCCTCTAAAGTGGGCAGCAGTGTGAAAAAGTGGTGTTTTGTGGGTGATCTGGAGCAACGCTGCAGCAAAGTGGGAAGCGGTGGCGGCGTCAACCGAATACAAATAACAAGGGATTTCCAGGGTGTTCCAAGGCGCGTCCGCATTAACTCTCGATGCCAAGGGCAGGATGACCATTCCTGCCAAGCATAGAGACGCGCTGACGGTGCAATGCGAAGGCAGAGTCACATTGACCAAGCATCCGCACGGATGTTTGCTGTTCTTTCCGCGACCGGTGTGGGAAGTGCATCGCGAACAGATTGCTGGATGGCCGATGTCGGCACGTGCCTGGCAGCGAATTTTTCTGGGCAATGCGTCGGATGTCGAAATGGATACCGCCGGGCGAATCTTGATCGCGCCGGAACTGCGCAGCGCGGTCGGGCTGTCGCGGGAAGTCATGCTATTGGGCATGGGTAGTCATTTCGAGATCTGGGATGCGGCAAGACTGGCGGAAAATGAAGCGCAGGCGGTGGCCGACGGCATGCCTGATGTGTTGAACAGCTTCTCCTTCTAGCCCGTGCAGCGATGAGTGAAACGGTGCCAGGGTTGCAGCACCGAACGGTGCTGCTGGAAGAAGCGGTCGATGCACTTGCAATCGAAGGCGAGCGCGCGAATGGCGTCTTTGTTGACGGCACATTCGGTCGCGGCGGCCATAGTCGAAGGATTCTCGAGCGACTTGGCCCTGGCGGCCGGCTGATCGCCTTCGACAAGGATCCGCAGGCGATCGCCGTTGCACAGTCTCTGATGCTTACCGACAGCCGGTTCGAAGTCATACACAACAGTTTCGCAACAATCAGCGATGCGCTGGCAAGCCGCGGCATAAGTGCCGTGGACGGCGTATTGCTCGATCTGGGCATTTCCTCGCCGCAGGTGGACGACGCCGCGCGGGGATTCTCGTTCAGAGCGGATGGGCCGCTCGACATGCGCATGGATACCACGCGCGGCATGTCGGCAGCGGAGTGGCTGGCGACGGCAAACGGTGAAGTCATTGAGAAGGTGGTACGGGATTATGGGGAAGAACGGTTTGCTTTTCAGGTTGCAAAGGCGATTGTTGCTGGCAGGGCAGTCCAGCCAATTTCAACTACACGACAGCTTGCCGAGATCGTGGCACGCGCCGTCAAAACCCGCGAGAAGGGCAAGGACCCGGCCACTCGCACCTTTCAGGCTGTCCGGATTTTCATCAATCAAGAGCTTGAAGAACTCGAAATAGGCTTGCGCGGCGCTTACGACCGCCTGGCTGTGCACGGGAGGATGGCTGTGATCAGCTTTCACTCGCTCGAGGATCGCATTGTCAAGCAATTCCTCGCCTCCCTTGCGCGCGCCGAGCAACCGGACCGCCGCCTGCCGATACGCGCCGCTGACCTGCCGCAACCGAAAATGAAGCTGCTCTCCAAAGTGAAACCGTCCGCCGCCGAAGTCGCAGCCAATCCGCGCGCGCGTTCCGCGGTCATGCGCGTGGCCGAAAGGCTACCCCCCGCTGGAGAGTCTGCATGAGCGGTCGCATCGGGATGCTGCTGACCGCGCTCGTGGTGGCCAGCGCGCTGTCGCTGGTGAATGCCCAGTATGAGGCGCGGCGCCTTTTCATCGAACTCGAGCGCGCGCAATCTTCCGCGCGCCAGCTTGACATCGAGTGGTCGCAGCTGCAGCTCGACCAATCCACGTTGGGCAAGCACGCCCGCATCGAAGCCAGCGCGCGCAGCGAGCTGCACATGGTCCCGGTCACACCGGCCCGCACGCAATATCTGAACGTGGAGCAAAAATGACCCGCGCCATGTCTCCCCGCCGTGCCGCCGCGAGGGGTGTTCCCTTTTCCGCCAGTCCGCTTCTGGCGATGGGAGGCCTGCCTTCATGGCGTTCCCGTTTGGTGCTGTTCCTGCTGTTCGCAGCCTTCCTGGCTCTGGTTGGGCGCGCGCTGTGGCTGCAGGGATTGTCCACCGACTTCCTGCAGAAGCAGGGCGAAGCCCGCTATGCGCGCACGCTGGAGTTGCCGGCCACGCGCGGCAAGATCACCGATCGCAATGGCGAGGTGCTGGCGTCTTCGGTGCCGGTCAAGGCAATCTGGGCCATTCCCGATGACGTGCTCGAAGCGCCAGCCGACAAGATCCGTACGCTGGCAAAGCTGCTCGAGATGCCCGAGTCCGAGCTGCGCAAGAAGCTCGATTCCGATCGCAACTTCGTCTATCTGAAACGCCAGGTCGAGCAGGACACCGTCGACAAGGTATTGAAGCTGCAGATCGCCGGCATCGAGACCCGCAAGGAATACAAGCGCTTTTATCCGCAGGGCGAAGTGACCGCGCACGTGGTCGGCTTCACCAATGTCGAAGATTCCGGCCAGGACGGCATGGAGCTCGGCGCGCAGAAGACGCTGGCCGGCACTACGGGCAGCCGCCGCGTGATCAAGGACCGCCTGGGCCGCATCGTCGAAGACATCGCCGCGATCCGCGAACCGCATGACGGCCAGGACCTGGTGCTGTCCATCGACAGCAAGATCCAGTACATCGCCTACACTCAGCTGAAGGAAACGGTCGACAAGTTTCATGCGAAGGCTGGCGCCGCCGTGGTTGTCGATGCCAAGACCGGCGAAGTGCTGGCGCTGGCAAACCTGCCTACGTACAACCCGAACGACCGCTCGGTGCTGACCGGCGCGCAGCTGCGCAACCGCGTCATCACCGATACCTTCGAGCCGGGCTCGACGCTGAAGCCGTTCACCATCGCGCTGGCGCTGGATACCAAGCGCGTCACGCCCAACACCGTGATCCAGACTTCGCCGGGACGACTCACCATCGGCACCGCCACCATCGGCGACTCGCATGCGCATGGCCCGCTGACGGTGTCGCAGGTGATCCAGAAATCGTCCAACATCGGTACCGCCAAGATCGCGCTGCAGATGCAGCCGCAGGAAATGTGGGAAATGTTCACCACCGTCGGCTTCGGTCAGGCGCCCAAGTTCGGCTTCCCCGGCGCGGTCGCGGGTCGGGTGCGGCCCTACAAGTCCTGGCGTCCGATCGAGCAGGCGACGATGAGCTATGGCCACGGCATCTCGGTGTCGCTGCTGCAGATCGCGCATGCATACACGATCTTCGCGCGTGACGGCGACCTGATTCCGCTGTCCTTCACCAAGGTTTCCGCGCCGCCGACGGGGCAGCGCGTGATCACCGAAAAGACTGCCCGCACGATGCGCGGCATGTTGGAAACCGTGGTCAGCCCGGAAGGCACGGCGCCAAAGGCGCAGGTGCCGGGCTATCGCGTCGGCGGCAAGACCGGTACCGCATACAAGATCGAGCACGGCCGCTATGTGAGCAAGTATGTCGCCTCCTTCGTCGGTTTCGCGCCGGCCTCGGATCCGCGCATCATCGTCGCCGTCATGCTCGACGAGCCACAGGGCGCGCACTATGGCGGCGACGTGGCCGGCCCGGTGTTCTCGAATATCGTCGGCAGCTCGCTGCGTTCCATGAACGTGGCGCCGGATTCGCCAGTGACCTCGATCATCATCCCGGCCAACGCTGTCCAGGAGAGCATGTGAGCCCAGCCGAGAATCCGCTCGTCATGGAACTCCTGACCTGGCTGCGCACGCTTGCGCCGAACGCGCAGTTGTCTTCCGACTCGCGCAGCCTGGCAGCGGGCGATGTGTTCCTTGCCTATCCGGGTGACGATGCCGATGGCCGCGACTACATCGATGCCGCTATCGCGCGCGGCGCAGCAGCCGTGATCCATGAAAGCGGCGACGGCTATGCCTGGAAAGGCGAGTCGGAGTTTGCGCATCGCGGCGTCAGTGACCTGAAGATGCTCGCCGGCGACATCGCCAGCGGCTGGTACGGCAAGCCTGACGAGGGCATGTTCGTCGTTGCCGTGACCGGCACCAACGGCAAAACCTCGTGCAGCCAATGGCTGGGACGCGTGCTGTCGCGGTCCAACGGACCAACGCTGGTGGTCGGCACGCTCGGCACGGGCACTTACCGCAACGGCTCGGCCGGCAGCTTCCAGGCCACCGGCTACACCACGCCCGACGCCGTGCTGCTGCAGCGTCGGCTGGCGCAAGCCAAAACTGCGGGCGCGCGCTCGGTCGCCATCGAGGCCTCGTCCATCGGCCTGCACCAGGGCAGACTGAACGGCATGCACTTCGATGCCGCGCTGTTTACCAATTTCACCCGCGATCATCTCGATTACCACGGCGACATGGAATCCTATGAAGCGGCCAAGCGCGCCCTGTTTGACTGGCCCGGCCTGCGCCACGCGGTGAT
Source organism: Noviherbaspirillum pedocola (assembly GCF_016632335.1). Classification (GTDB taxonomy): domain Bacteria; phylum Pseudomonadota; class Gammaproteobacteria; order Burkholderiales; family Burkholderiaceae_D; genus Noviherbaspirillum_A; species Noviherbaspirillum_A pedocola. The sequence continues at coordinate 644,868 of NZ_JAEPBG010000001.1, read as the reverse complement.
CAATCTCGATGACGCAATGGGCGCCCGCCTTGTTTCCCATCTGCGCGAGACGCGTCCCGATGTGACCGTCATCGGCTACAGCAGCGCTGGCGCCACGGCAGAGGGTGTGATGACGCTGCAAGCCACCGATATCCGCTTCGGCAACGTCGGCACGGTGTTTCAGCTCATGACGCCGCAAGGCACGGCCGCGGTGCGCAGCCAGCTCGTCGGCAGCTTCAATGTCAGCAATGCGCTTGGCGTGGCCGGTGTGCTGCATGCGCGCGGCGCGACCTTCAAGAGCATCGTCGAAGCGCTGGAATCGCTGCCGCCGGTGCCGGGGCGCATGCAGCAGCTTGGCGGGCAGGAAGCGCCGCTGGTGGTCATCGATTATGCGCACACGCCCGATGCGCTTGAAAAAGTCATTGCCGCTCTGCGCGAGGTCGCACAGCAGCGCCACGGCAAGCTGTGGTGTGTATTCGGTTGCGGCGGTGATCGCGATCCGGGCAAGCGTCCCCAGATGGGCGCGGCGGCAACAGCCGCGGATCACGTCATCGTCACCAGCGACAATCCGCGCAGTGAACATCCCGCGGACATCATTGAACAGATAGTTGAAGGAATGAAGATTCGCCAGGTAATGCAGGGCGCGCCGCATGTCATCGAAGACAGGGCGGCGGCCATTCTTTATGCAATCAAGCACGCGGCCCGGGCCGACGTGGTGCTGTTGGCCGGCAAGGGCCATGAAACCTACCAGGAGATCAAGGGGCGCAAGCTGCCTTTCCTCGACGCCGATCATGCCGCGCTGTCGCTGGCCGCGCGGGTGACGATGAAGGGGGCGCTGTAATGAAGTCTTCGCTGACGCAGCTGTTGCCGCGTCTTACCGGCGCAACGATGAGCGCCGCCGCTGCCTTCGATGGCGTCTCTACCGACAGCAAGACGGTGGCGCCGGGCAACCTGTTCGTCGCGCTGCGCGGCGAGCGTTTCGATGCGCACGATTTCCTCGCCGATGTTGCCGCGAAGGGCGCGGCCGCGGTCGTGGTCGAGCGCATGCCGCCGGGCCTGAACCTGCCGGCGCTGATCGTGCCCGACACCCGCGTCGCTCTCGGCGAAATCGCCGCCCACTGGCGCCGGCAATTCGATGTTCCCGTCATTGGTGTCACCGGCAGCAATGGCAAGACCACGGTCAAGGAAATGATCGCGGCCATCCTCGCCGCCGAGTTCGGCGCGGACAACATCCTCGCCACCCGCGGCAATCTGAACAATGACATTGGCGTGCCGTTGACGGTGCTGCGCATGGATGCCCGCCATCGCGCCGCCGTGATCGAGCTTGGCATGAACCATCCGGGCGAGATCGCGCAGCTCGCGGCCATTGCCCAACCCACCGTCGCGCATGTGAACAATGCGCAGCGCGAGCACCAGGAATTCATGGCCACCGTCGAGGCGGTGGCGCAGGAAAACGGCTCGGTGATCAGCGCGCTGCCGGACGGCGGCATCGCGGTGTACCCGGCTGACGATGTGTACACGCCGCTGTGGCGCGGTCTGGCCAAGGCATCGGGCCAGCGCAAATCGCTGACCTTCGGCCTGTCGCTGGATGCGAACGTCGGCTGCAGCTATGTGCCGCAGGCCTTCGGCAGCACGATGACGGTGCGCGTCGGCCAGCGTGAATTCGAAGTGAATCTGCAAGCGGCGGGCGCGCACAATGTACGCAATGCGCTGGCCGCGATTGCCTGCACACTGGCCATCGGCGTGCATCGCCGCGCGATCGTGCAGGGGCTGGAAAATTTCGCGCCGGTCCATGGCAGGCTGCAACGCAAGCAGGCCAGCAGCGGCGCCACGGTCATCGACGACACTTACAATGCCAACCCGGATTCAGTGAAGGCCGCCATCGATGTGCTGGCCATGGCTGCCAGCCCGCGCGTGCTGGTGCTGGGCGACATGGGCGAAGTCGGCAGCGAAGGCCGCAAGTTTCATGAGGAAGTCGGCGCCTATGCCAAGGGCCGCGGCATCGAGCATCTGCTAACACTGGGCGAACTGGCCGAGTCGGCCAGTCATGCATTCGGTGCGCGCGCAAAGCATTTTGGCGGCATCGACGAGCTTGCCGCTTACGCCAGCGAATTGGCAAAGCCCGCAGCCACGCTGCTGGTAAAGGGGTCGCGTTTCATGCGCATGGAACGGGTGGTGCAACACTTGGTCGGCGCGCCTGCCGCATCTTCGGCGGAGGCGCACTGACATGCTGCTCTGGCTCGCGCAACTGCTGCAGGACCAATTCGGTCCGCTACGCGTATTCAACTTCATTACCTTCCGCGCCGTGTTCGCGACGATGACCGCGATGGCCATCGGCATGATCTGCGGCCCCGGCGTGATCCGCATGCTGACCCGGCTGAAGGTTGGTCAGGCGGTGCGCACCGACGGCCCGAAGACCCACCTCGTCAAGTCCGGCACGCCGACCATGGGCGGCGCGCTGATCCTGATCGCCATCGGCTTGTCCACGCTGCTGTGGGCCGACTGGAGCAACCGTTTCATCTGGCCGGTGCTGGTGGTCACGCTCGGTTTCGGCGCGATTGGCTGGGTCGATGATTACCGCAAGGTGGTCCACAAGGATCCGAAGGGCATGCCGTCGAAGGAAAAGTACTTCTGGCAATCCCTCATCGGCCTGGGCGCGGCGTTTTATCTGGCGTTCTCGGTGTCGGGCGTGACCAATGCCAGCGTCTGGCATCTGTTCGCCGCCTGGGTGCGTTCCGGTTTCTCGATGGACCTGCCGCCGAAGGCCGACTTCATCGTGCCGTTCTTCAAGTCCATCAGCTATCCGCTCGGCGTCTGGGGTTTCATTGCCCTGACGTACTTCGTCATCGTCGGCACCAGCAACGCGGTGAATCTCACCGACGGCCTCGATGGCCTGGCGATTCTTCCGACTGTGATGGTCGGCGCCGGCCTGGGCCTGTTCGCGTATCTCACCGGCAGCGCCACCTATGCGCGCTATCTGTTCATTCCGCATATCCCCGGCGCTGGCGAACTGATCGTGTTCTGCGGCGCCATGGCCGGTGCAGGTCTTGCATTCTTGTGGTTCAACGCGCATCCGGCCCAGGTGTTCATGGGCGACGTCGGCGCGCTGGCGCTCGGCGGCGCGTTGGGAACCATTGCCGTGATCGTGCGTCAGGAGATCGTGCTTTTCATCATGGGCGGCGTGTTCGTCGTTGAAACCCTGTCGGTCATGGTCCAGGTTGCTTATTTCAAATACACCAAGATGCGCTACGGCACCGGCCGTCGCGTGCTGCTGATGGCGCCGCTGCATCATCACTACGAGCAAAAGGGTTGGAAGGAAACCCAGGTCGTGGTGCGTTTCTGGATCATCACGATGATGCTGGTGCTGTTCGGCCTTTCCACCCTGAAGCTGCGCTGATGAAGACCCAAGGCAAAACGATACTGGTTCTGGGCCTGGGCGAATCCGGGCTGGCGATGGCCTTGTGGCTGGCACGCTCTAGCGCCTCGCTGCGCGTGGCCGACACCCGCGATGCGCCGGCGCGCCTGGCGCAACTGCGTGAAGCGCTGCCCGCAGCGGAATTCGTCGGCGGCGCCTTCGGCCCGGATCTGCTCGATGGCGTAGACATGCTTGCCGTCAGCCCGGGCCTGGCGCCGAACCGCGAGCTGGCGACGTTGTTGCCTGTGGCGAGCGAGCGCGGCATTCCCGTGGTGGGCGAGATCGAATTGTTTGCGCAGGCGCTGGACGAGCTGCGCGAAGAGCGCGGCTATGCGCCCAAGGTGCTGGCCATCACCGGCACCAATGGCAAAACCACTGTGACCAGCCTGACCGGCCTCCTGGTGGAGCGCGCGGGAATGACCGTGCAGGTCGCCGGCAACATCAGCCCGGCGGCGCTGGACATGCTGCGCGCGCGCCTGGATGCGGACGATCTGCCGCAGGTCTGGGTGCTGGAGCTCTCCAGCTTCCAGCTGCATGCGACCGAAAGCCTGAATCCCGACGCCGCCGCGGTGCTGAACGTGACGCAGGATCATCTCGACTGGCATGGCGACATGGCTTCCTATGCGCAGGCCAAGGCGCGCATCTTCGGACCCCAAACGCTGCGGGTGCTCAATCGCGACGACCCGCAGACGATGGCCATGGCCAAAGGCGCGGCGCGCGTGGTCAGCTTTGGCATGGACCAACCGGCGCAGGCCGATTGCCTTGGTCTGATGCAGGAGCACAGCATGTCCTGGCTGGCGCTGGCGGTGCCGGAGGAAGAGGGCACGCGCCGCCGCCGCAAGAAGGACGAGGCGCCGGTGCCGGTGGTGTTGAACCGGCTGATGCCGGTCGATGCGCTGCAGATACGCGGCCGCCACAATGCCGCCAATGCGCTTGCCGCGCTGGCGCTGTGCCGCGCGATCGGGCTGCCGCTGGCGCGCCTGTTGCACGGCTTGCGTGAATACCGGGGTGAACCGCACCGCGTGGAAATGGTGGCCAATGTCGGCGGCGTCGATTATTTCGACGACAGCAAGGGCACCAATGTCGGCGCCACCGTCGCCGCGCTCAATGGCCTGGGCGAAGAGGGCAGGCAAGCGCGGCTGCTGCTGATCGCTGGCGGCGACGGCAAGGGCCAGGATTTCTCGCCGCTGGCCGAGCCGGTCAAGCGCCATGCGCGCGCTGTTCTGCTGATCGGGCGCGATGCGCCGGCGATCCGCGCTGCGCTGGCTGACACCGGTGTTGAACTGATCGATTGCCCGACCCTGGAAGAGGCGGTAAGCAAGGCCGCCGAAATGGCACGCGCCGGCGATGCCGTATTGCTGTCGCCGGCCTGCGCCAGCCTGGACATGTTCCGTAATTACGCGCATCGCGCCGAAGTCTTCATCGATGCGGTGCGCGAGATCGCGGCCGCACGCGGCGAGGTGCTTGCATGAAGCTGTCTTTCCTGCTGCCGCAATTCAAAGCTTCGGAAGCGCTGTCGCAGCGCCCGCGCATGGCCGAGTACGATCAGCTGCTGATCTGGGTCACGGTGCTGCTGATGCTGTTCGGCATGGTGATGGTGTATTCCGCATCGATCGCATTGCCGGATTCGCCGAAATACGCGGCCTACACCCGCACGCACTTCCTGGCGCGCCAGGCCTTGTTCATCGGCTCGGCGCTGGTCGCCGGCGCCCTGGCGTTCCGCGTGCCGGTCGCCACCTGGCAGAAGATCGCTCCGTATCTGTTCGTCGGCACGCTGGTCCTTCTTGTCCTGGTGCTGGTGCCAGGCATCGGCAAGGGCGTCAACGGCGCCAAGCGCTGGTTGCCGCTGAAGATCGTGAACCTGCAGCCATCCGAAATGATGAAGCTGTTCATGGTGCTGTACGCCGCCGACTACACCGTGCGCAAGCAGCAGTACATGCACAAGCTGACCAAGGGTTTTCTGCCGATGACGGTCGCGGTCGGCTTCGTCGGCCTGCTGCTGCTGCTCGAACCGGACCTCGGCGCTTTCGGCGTGATCGTCTGCATCGCCATGGGCATCCTGTTTTTGGGCGGCATCAACGGCATCTGGTTCGGCGGCATCTCGGCTACGCTGGTCGGCGTGTTCACGATGGTCATCATCCTGTCGCCGTGGCGGCGCGAGCGCATCTTCGCTTACCTCAATCCCTGGCAGGAAGACAATGCACTTGGAAAGGCTTACCAGCTGTCGCATTCCCTGATCGCTTTCGGCCGCGGCGAATTCTTCGGCGTGGGCCTGGGCGCCAGCGTCGAGAAGCTGCATTACCTGCCCGAAGCGCATACTGACTTCCTGCTCGCCGTCATTGGCGAAGAACTCGGCTTTGTCGGCGTGATGGTGGTGGTGCTGCTGTTCTACTGGCTGGTCAAGCGCGCATTTGAAATCGGCCGCCAGGCCATTGCGATCGATCTCACCTTCGCCGGCCTGACCGCGCAAGGCATCGGCCTGTGGCTGGGCGTGCAGACCTTCATCAACATGGGCGTGAACCTCGGCCTGTTGCCGACCAAGGGCCTGACCTTGCCGCTGATGAGCTATGGCGGCTCCGGCGTGCTGCTCAACTGCGTGGGCCTGGCGATCCTGCTGCGCATCGATTATGAGAATCGCATACGCATGCGCGGAGGTCGGGCATGAAGCGGCTGATGGTGATGGCTGCCGGCACCGGCGGGCATATCTTTCCGGGTCTGGCGATTGCCGAGACCATGAAGACGCGCGGCTGGGACGTGTGCTGGCTCGGCACCGCGCGCGGCATGGAAAGCGAGATCGTGCCCAGGCACGGCGTGCCCATGGACGCGATCGACTTTTCCGGCATGCGCGGCAAGGGCTTGAAGCACACGATCACCGGCGCGCTGCGCATGGCTGCGGGCTTCTTCGCCTGCCGCCGCATCCTGGCGCGCAGAAAGCCGGATGTGGTGCTCGGCATGGGAGGCTACGTTACCGTGCCTGGCGGCCTGATGGCACGCCTGGCCGGCCTGCCGCTGGCGCTGGTGAATGCGGACGCGGCGCTGCTGCTGTCGAACAAGACGCTGGCGCCGGTCGCGCGCAAGGTGCTTTTCGGCTTTCCCGCCGATTTTGGCGCAGCCAAGGGCAAGGCTGTCGTGACCGGCAACCCGGTGCGTAGCGAGATCCTCGCCTTGCCGCAGCCGGCGGCGCGCTATGCGGGGCGCACTGGAGCGCTGCGCATCCTCGTGGTCGGCGGCAGCCTCGGCGCCAAGGCGCTCAACGATTGCCTGCCTGCCGCGCTGGCGCTGCTGCCGCAGGACCATCGCCCCATGGTCACGCATCAGACCGGCAGGCAGCATGCCGATGCGGTGCGCCGGGCCTATGCCGAGAAGGGCGTGCAAGCCGAAGTGCTGCCCTTCATTGATGACATGCCGCGCCGTTATGCGGATGCGGACCTCGTGATCTGCCGCGCCGGCGCGATCACGGTGTCCGAATTGACTGCGGCCGGCGTGGCCAGCGTGCTGGTGCCTTTCGTGGCATCCACCACCAGCCACCAGCGCGACAATGCGCAATGGATGGCGGGGCAGGGCGCGGCGATCCACGTTCCACAAGCGGAACTGACGCCGCAACGCGTTGCCCAGCTGATCGGAGAAATGACCCGCGAGACTTGTCTCGCCATGGCCGAAGCGGCTTACCGCAACGGCCGACGCGACGCCAACGAGGCGATCGCGAACATACTGGAAAACCTGGCGCAAGCGCCACAGCAAGCATGAAACACAAAGTCAAGAACATACATTTCGTCGGCATCGGCGGCAGCGGCATGAGCGGCATCGCGGAAGTGCTGCTCAATCTCGGCTACACCGTGTCCGGTTCCGACCTGGGCAGCAACGCCGCCACCGAGCGCCTGGCGCGCCTGGGCGCGCGTATCAGCCGTGGCCATGCCGCGCACAATATCCAGGGCGCGGATGCGATCGTCACCTCCACCGCGGTCAAGCATGACAATCCGGAAGTGCAGGCCGCACGCGCGCAGCGCATTCCCATCGTCCCGCGCGCAGTGATGCTGGCCGAGCTGATGCGCTTGAAGAACGGCATCGCGATCGCCGGCACCCATGGCAAGACCACCACCACCAGCCTGGTGGCCAGCGTGCTGGCCCAGGGCGGCCTGGATCCGACCTTCGTCATCGGCGGCCGCCTGACCAGCGCCGGCGCGAATGCCAAGCTCGGCTCGGGCGACTTCATCGTTGCGGAGGCCGATGAGTCGGACGCCTCCTTCCTCAACCTGTCTCCGGTGATCGAGGTCATCACCAACATCGATGCCGATCACATGGAGACCTATGACCACAGCTTCGCCAAGCTGAAGCAGACCTTCATCGAATTCACCAACCGGCTGCCGTTCTATGGCGTGGCCATCCTGTGCGTGGATGATGCGAATGTGCGCGAGATCATGCCGTTCATCTCCAAGCCGGTGCTGACCTATGGCTTCCACGCCGAAGCCAGCGTGCGCGCCGTCGATGCGCGCGCCGCCGGCGACCGCATGGAATTCACGGTGCTGCAAAAGGGCTATGCGCCGCTGGACATCAGCCTGAACCAGCCCGGCATGCACAATGTGCAGAACGCCCTCGCGGCAGTGGCGATTGCGCGTGAGCTTGGCGTGCCGGATGCGGCCACGCAAAAGGCGATGGCCGAGTTCCACGGCGTCGGCCGGCGCTTCACCCGCTACGGCGAACTGACCGCGCCTTCGGGCGCGCGCTTCGCGCTGGTGGACGACTACGGCCATCATCCGGTCGAGACCGCTGCCACGCTGGCCGCCGCGCGCGGCGCCTTCCCGGACCGCCGCCTGGTGCTGGCGTTCCAACCGCATCGCTATACCCGTACCCGCGATCTGTTCGAAGACTTCGTCAAGGTGCTGTCGACCACGGATGCGCTGCTGCTGGCCGAGGTTTACCCGGCCGGCGAACAGCCCATCGTCGCCGCCGATGGCCGCGCGCTCGCGCATGCGCTGCGCGTGCTGGGCAAGGTCGAGCCGGTGTTCGTGGAAGACATCGCCGAGCTGCCGGGCACGATCCTGGACCTGGTGCGCGACGGCGACGTGGTGGTGACCATGGGCGCAGGCTCGATTTCCGGCGTGCCGGCACAACTGCAGCAACTGACGAAGGATCAGGCATGAGCGGCGCGATCAACATGGGCCGGGTCGGCGTGCTGTACGGCGGGCGCTCGGCCGAGCGCGAAGTGTCGCTGATGTCGGGCGCGGGTGTGCTGGCCGCGCTGCGCGCTGCGGGCATCGATGCGCACGGCTTCGATCCGGCCGAGCAGGACATCGGGCAATTGGCGGCACAGGGCTTCGACCGCGTCTTCATCGCGCTGCACGGCCGCTATGGCGAAGACGGCACGCTGCAGGGCGCGCTCGAGCAGCTCGGCATTCCTTACACCGGCTCCGGTGTCATGGCCTGCGCGATCGCGATGGACAAGACCATGACCAAGCGCGTCTGGCTGTCGCATGGCCTACCGACGCCGCGCTTCATGTCGCTGGACGCCAACGCCAATGCGCAGCAGGTGCGCGCCGCGATGGATGAGCTCGGCCTGCCATTGATGCTCAAAGCGCCGCATGAAGGCTCGACCATCGGCATCGCCAAGGTGGAGCGCGCCGAGGATTTGGCTTCCGGCTTCGCCCACTGCGCGCGCTACGACGACACGGTGCTGGCCGAAGAATTCATCGCCGGGCGCGAGCTGACGGTGCCGGTGCTGGGCACCGGCCGCGAGGCGCGCGCGCTGCCCATCGTCGAGATCCGCGCGCCGCAGGGCAATTACGACTACGAGCACAAGTATTTCAGTGACGACACCCAGTACCTGTGCCCGGCGCCGCTGGATGCGGCGTTGACCGAGCGCATACAAGCCATCGCGGTGCGCGCGTATAACGCGCTGGGTTGCGCCGGCTGGGCCCGGGTCGACTTCATGCTGCGCGAGCGCGACAACGAGCCTTTCCTGCTCGAGATCAATGCGTCGCCAGGCATGACTGGTCACTCGCTGGTGCCGATGTCGGCGCGTGCGATCGGCATGGAATATGAAGAGTTGTGCGTGGAAATCCTGCGATCGGCGGCGCTGTACCTGCAGCCGTCATCGCAATGGACCGTGAAATAAGCGAAGAGACGGACGAAACCGATCATGTGGCAAGACGTGCGACTGCTCAATGCGACGGCCAATACGCTGTTCGGCCTGCTGGTGCTCGCCATCATCGGTTCCGGCATGTGGTGGGTCATGCATAGGCCGATGTTTGCGCTGCGCGAAGTGCGGCTCGAAGGGCCGGAAGGCACGGCGCTCAAGCATGTGAGCCCGTCCACCGTGCGCGCCACCGCGCTGCCGCGCATCAAGGGCAACTTCTTCACCGCGGACCTGGAGCAGGTGCGCGTGGCGTTCGAGTCGGTGCCCTGGGTGCGCCGCGCGGCGGTGCGACGCGAGTGGCCGAACAAGCTGGTCGTGGCCATCGACGAGCACAGGCCGCTGGGGACCTGGGGCGATGACGGCAGGCTGATTTCGCAGGATGGCGACCTCTTCACCGCCAACCTCGACGAAGCCGAAGAAGATGGTCGGCTGCCGGAGTTTTTTGGGCCGCGAGGTAGCGAGCGTGAAGTGGTGGGACGTTTCCGCGATTTCATCGACTGGCTCGCGCCGGTGCAGTTGAAGCCGGAGTCGGTGCAGTTGTCGGGGCGGTATGCATGGACCGTCAAGCTGTCGAATGGCATGACGGTGGAGTTGGGCAGAGAACAAACCAGGGAGACCCTGAAAAACAGGGTGGAGCGGCTGGTGCGGGTCTATCCGCAACTGGTCGCGCGGCTGCCGGGGCAGATCGAATACGTCGACATGCGCTATCCCAACGGGTTGGCGCTGAAGGCGGACGGTCTGAAACTCGCGCCGGAAACAAAGAAAAAATAATGGAATGAAATGACTAAGGACGCTAAGAACCTGATCGTTGGCCTGGATATCGGCACATCCAAGGTGGTGGCGGTGGTGGCTGAAGTGCTGTCCAACGGCAGGCATGAAGTGATCGGACTCGGGCAGCATGAATCGCGCGGCCTGAAAAAAGGCGTGGTGGTGAACATTGAGGCCACCGTGGAGTCCATACAGCGGGCGCTGGAAGAAGCCGAGCTGATGGCCGACTGCAAGATCCGCAATGTCTACACCGGGATTGCCGGCAGCCATATCCGCAGCTTCAATTCCAGCGGCATGGTGGCAATCAAGGACAAGGAAGTCACCGCGACCGACGTGGCGCGCGTGATTGAAACGGCGAAGGCGGTCAATATCGCCACCGACCAGCAGCTGCTGCATACCGTGCCGCAGGAGTTCATCGTCGACAACCAGGAAGACGTGCGCGAGCCCATCGGCATGAGCGGCATCCGCCTGGAAGTGAAGGTGCACATCGTGACTGGCGCGGTGTCGGCAGTGCAGAATATCGTCAAGTGCGTGCGCCGCTGCGGCCTCGAAGTCTCGGACCTGATCCTGCAGCCGATGGCTTCTGCCGATGCAGTGTTGACGCCCGATGAAAAGGAACTCGGCGTCGTATTGATCGACATAGGTGGCGGCACCACCGACGTGGCGATCTTCACCGAAGGCGCGATCCGGCATACCGCGGTGATTCCGATCGCCGGCGACCAGATCACGAACGACATCGCGATGGCGCTGCGCACGCCGACCGCGGAAGCCGAAGAAATCAAGCTGCGTTACGGCGTGGCGAAGCAGGTGCTGGCCGACCCGGGCCAGCATCTCGAAGTGCCGGGGCTGGGTGACCGCGATCCGCGCACCCTGTCGCGCCAGGCATTGGCCGCGGTGATCGAGCCGCGCGTGGAAGAATTGTTCGCGCTCGTGCACCAGGTGGTGCGCGAGTCGGGCTACGAGGAAGTTCTGTCGTCAGGCCTGGTCCTGACCGGCGGCACCTCGATGATGCCGGGCATGGTGGAGCTGGCGGAGGATATCTTCCTCAAGCCAGCCCGACTGGGCATGCCTGAATACAGCGGCCAGCTGGCCGACGTGGTGCGCAGTCCGCGCTACGCGACCGTGCTGGGCCTGCTACTGGAAGCAAAGAAGCAGTATCTGCGCGGCCATATCGTCGCCCGCCAGGAAGGCTCGGCAAAGGCGGTGTGGCAGCGCATGAAGGAATGGTTCTTGGGAAATTTTTAAGGGTAGCAGTTCTTGCGAAGCAGGCAGTAGGCAGTTGCTAGACGTCACGGGCCGTGAGGCCTACTGACTGCAGACTGCAAACAACATATTGGAGAGTCAGCATGGAAATCGATATTCTGGAAAATGCGGCGCCGGGCACTGTGATCAAGGTTGTCGGCGTCGGCGGCGCTGGTGGCAACGCGGTCCAGCACATGATCAACAAGGGCGTCTCGGGCGTGGAGTTCATCTGCGCCAACACCGATGCGCAGGCGCTGAAGGCGTCGAAGGCCCACAACATCATCCAGATCGGCGATACCGGCCTGGGCGCAGGCATGAAGCCCGCGGTCGGTCGTCAGCTCGCTGAAGATTCGCGCAGCCGCATCGAGGATGCGCTGCGCGGTGCGCACATGGTCTTCATCGCTGCCGGCATGGGCGGCGGCACCGGCACCGGCGCGGCGCCAGTCGTTGCGCAGATCGCCAAGGAGCAGGGCGCGCTGACGGTGGCCGTGGTTTCCAAGCCCTTCTCCTACGAAGGCCAGAAGTGCATGGACATCGCCGAGGAAGGCCTGGAGCAGCTGTCGCAGCACGTCGATTCGCTGATCATCATCCTCAACGAGAAGCTGGAAGATATCTACGAGGACGACAGCATGATCGAGTGGCTGCAGCATGCCGACGATGTGCTGAACAACGCGGTGGCGGGCATCGCCGAGATCATCAACGTGCCGGGCCACATCAACGTCGACTTCAACGACGTCAAGACCATCATGGGCGAGCAGGGCAAGGCAATGATGGGTACCGCGGTGGCTTCTGGCGTGGATCGCGCGCGCCTGGCCGCAGAAGCAGCGGTCGCTTCGCCGCTGCTCGATGGCATCGATCTGTCCGGCGCGCGCGGCGTGCTGGTCAACGTCACCGCCAGCCGCAATCTGAAGGGCAAGGAAATCAAGGAAGTCATGGCCACGGTGCGCGCCTTTGCCGCGCCGGACGCCTCGATCGCTCAGGGCATTGCCTATGACGATGCGATGGGCGACGACATCCGCGTGACCGTGGTCGCCACCGGTCTGGGCCGCGCCCGCAAGACCGTGCAGCTGGTGCAGACCCAGTCGATGCGCACCGGTACCCATGACGGGGCCATCGGCGCCATGGGCATGTCGGGCGGCGCGCATCATGTCGGCCATGCATCCACCACGGAAAGCCCGAAGGGACCGGCGGTATGGCGCAACAAGACCGCGTCCGAGACCGTGCGCGCTCTCGAGAAGAACGGCATGGAGACCTACGACATTCCGGCTTTCCTGCGCAAGCAGGCGGATTGATCGTCTCTCTGCAGAAAACCGCGGCACAGGGCATACTGCCCGTCGCGCATCGGGCCCGATTCGGGCCCGTTTTTTTGGCGCTGCCACCAGGAACATTGAGGGGAACACGAATGACCATTGCAAAAGGCGACAAGCTGCCCGAAGGCACGCTGTCCGAATACATTGAAGTTGAAACCGAAGGCTGCGCGCTGGGGCCGAATGTCTTCAAGGTCGAAGACCTCGTGCGCGGCAAGACCATTGCCATCTTTGGCTTGCCCGGCGCCTTTACGCCGACCTGCTCCGCCAAGCATGTGCCGGGCTATGTGGCGAATGCCGAGGCGCTGAAGGCCAAGGGCGTGGACGAGATCTGGTGCATCTCGGTCAACGATGCCTTCGTGATGGGCGCGTGGGGCCGCGATCAGAAATCGACCGGCATCGTGCGCATGATGGCCGACGGCAGCGGCGAGTTCACGAAAAAGCTGGGACTCGAGTTCGATCTGACCGCGCGCGGCATGGGCGTGCGTTCGCAGCGCTATTCGATGCTGGTGAAGGATGGCGTGGTGCAGCAGCTCAATATCGAAGGACCGGGCAAGTTCGAAGTCTCGAATGCGGAGACGATGTTGCAGCAGCTGGGCTAAGTCGCTGAAGTTGATGTTCCGAGGCTTGTCGCGCAGGCGCGGCAAGCCTTATTCATTTTGCGGTGGCATCGATCTATCCGCGGCGCGGGACAATTCCCGCTCGAGTTGCTCGGCGCTCGGCAGCGCTTGCGCCAGTGCCGGGGGCAAGGTTCGATACTCCGCCACGCCTATCGGCCTCGTTGCATCGCGCAAGGTGTATTCGACGATGATGCCGTTCCTGGTCTTGCACAGGATCAGGCCTATCGTCGGGTCGTCGCGCTCGGACTTGAGCTGCGCATCGATGGCGGCGAGGTAGAACTGCATCTTGCCCGCGTATTCCGGCTTGAAGTCATCCATCTTCAAATCGATCGCGACATGGCAATGCAGCTTCGTGTTGTAAAACAGCAGATCGAGATAGAAGTCCTGCCCGCCGACTTCGAGATGATGCTGACGGCCAATGAAGGCAAAGCCCTTGCCGAGTTCAAGCAGGAAATCCTTCAGGTGCTCGATGAGACCGCTCTCCAGGTCGCGCTCGGCGGCGTTTTCGGCCAGGGTCATGAAGTCGAGGATGTATGGGTCCTTGAACAGTTGCTGCGCCAGGTCGGATTGCGGTGCTGGCAGTGTTTGACTGAAGTTGGTGATGGCTGCGCCTTGACGCGTGTGTGCCTGTGTTTCGATCTGGTGATGCAAAACAGCCAGACTCCAGCCATTCGAAGCAGCCGCCTTCGCGTACCAGGCGCGCTCCTCAGCATGCTTGACCTTGTCGAGTAGCGCGCAATGATGTGACCAGCTGATTTGTGCAGACAGCGTCTGCACAATTTCCGGATCCGTCCAAGCTTGCGCAAATGCGCGCATGTACTTCAGATTTCGTGCTGAAAAGCCGCGCATCTCAGGGAACTCTGTCCGTAGATCGGCCGCCAGTTGATCCACCACCTTCGCTCCCCACCCGCGCAGCTTCTGCCGATCCAGAATCTCCCGGCCGATATGCCAGTACAACAGCACCAGTTCGCGGTTGGCCGCGGTGACGGCGCGCGTTTGCGCGTTGCGTATTCTGTCCTTCAGCTTGCGTAGCCAGTCCTGGTAACCGGGAAATTGCAGTGGAGTCATCCGCAGCCTTTCGTTCTGAAAAATGGATCGTCAAGGCGCATTAGTGGCGAGGGCTGCGCATGCGCTGCAATTCCCGGCCTTTGCTGTCGTGGTATTTCATCCACAAAGTTCCCGCGGCGAAGTCTGCCGTTGGCTGATTGTTATAATCGCCGGATGTTAAGACAACGCACCATCAAGCAGCAGGTCACGACCATCGGCGTCGGGCTGCATTCCGGCACCAAGGTCGAACTGACGCTGCGGCCCGCGGACATCGACACCGGCATCGTCTTTCGCCGCGTCGATATGCAGCCGCCGGTTGCCATGCCCGCATCCGCGCTCGCTGTCGGCGACACCCGCATGGCATCCACGCTGCAGCGTGATGGCGCGAAGATTTCCACGGTTGAACATCTGATGTCGGCCTGCGCGGGACTCGGCATCGACAACCTGTATGTCGATGTCACCGCCGAGGAAATCCCGATCATGGATGGCTCGGCGTCGTCCTTCGTGTTTCTGCTGCAGCAGGCCGGCCTGCAGGAACAGGAAGCGCCAAAGAAATTCATCCGCGTGATCAAGCCGGTGGAAGTCAGGGAAGGCAAGGGCGCGCAGGAGAAGTGGGCGCGGCTTGATCCTTATGACGGTTTCCGTCTGAAGTTCTTCATCGAATTCAATCATCCGGCGGTGGATGCGACCGGTCAGATCGCCGAAGTCGATTTCGGCGTCGAATCCTATGTGCGCGAGATTGCGCGCGCCCGCACCTTCGGCTTCATGCAGGACGTGGAAACCTTGCGCGGCCTGGGCCTGGCGCGCGGCGGCTCGCTGGAGAACGCGATCGTGATGGATGAATACCGCATTCTCAATCCGGATGGTCTGCGCTATGAGAATGAATTCGTGCGCCACAAGATCCTGGATGCCATCGGCGACCTGTATCTGGTAGGGCGCCCCCTGCTGGCAAGCTATAGCGCGCACAAGTCCGGACATGGCTTGAACAATCAGCTGCTGCGCGCGTTGCTGGCGCAGCCCGATGCGTACGAGATCGTCAGCTTCAACAAGATCGCCGATGCGCCACTGGCTTATGCGCGCCAGGTTGGCGAGGAGTGGGCATTGAATTGAACGTGGAATGCCGCGAAACAAAAAGCCGC
Source organism: Noviherbaspirillum pedocola (assembly GCF_016632335.1). Taxonomy (GTDB): domain Bacteria; phylum Pseudomonadota; class Gammaproteobacteria; order Burkholderiales; family Burkholderiaceae_D; genus Noviherbaspirillum_A; species Noviherbaspirillum_A pedocola. The sequence goes on along the minus strand of NZ_JAEPBG010000001.1, from coordinate 629,218 downwards.
CTGACAGGCGGCTTTTTATTTGTCCATCGATTAGCAGGCTGTTGAAAAACTACTGCGCGTGCCGATCTCGGGGGCTGCGGTGCTCACCGTACTACTCGTACGGTTCCGCTTCTCGCCCCCAATCTCGACCCGCTCGCTACGTTTTTCAACAGCCTGTTAGAACGAATACGCCCTACCGCGAATCAACGCCCTTGGCGCTTGTGTCTTCCCACCATCGCCGCGATCGCCGCGCGCAGGGCCGCATTGCGCGGCGTGTCTTCCAGGTTGTCATTCAATTCGGCCAGCGCCGAGACCGCGCCATGGGGCAACTGTGCAGTCTTTTCCGGCAGCGGCCGCTCCATGGTCGGCATGATCTGTATCTTCAGGCGGATCGCATTCACCTGCCAGCCCTGACGCTGCAACTCGTCCTGCAGCCGCGGCAGGCGCTGCTTTAGCCGCGCGGCCAACGCCGCGTTGGGCACGGCCAGAAGCAGTTGCTCGGAGTGGAAGTGCAGCACCGAGCAGGGGCCGAACATCTCCGGAAGCGCCGTGGCGCAGGCGCGCTGTATCGCAGCGATGCGCTTGACCGCGGGCAAGAGCGCAGCCATGCGTTCATGCACGCCGAGATAAGTGAGCGCATCGGATGCCTTGGACACGGTCTTGCCTTTGGGATGCCGCGAAATCATTGGTGAACTAAACATCGCCGAACCTTATCACAGTCCGTGGCATTCAAAAATCCGGAGAAGACATGCAAATCATCCTGGTGCATCCGCGCCTGGCTCAGGCCCGCTCGCTGAAGCTTACGCGCCACCACGCCTTTCTGTTTTCGCTCGCGATGCTGATGACGGTGCTGTTCGTTTCGCTGCTGCTGTGCTACACGCTGCTGCGCCATGCGGCGCAATCCCATCTGCCCTTCCTGCGCAATCTGCTGCCGGCGGTGAAGATCGCGCCGCCGCCGGATCCGCAGGTGCAGCAGAAGCTTGCCATCATGGCGGCGCGGATAGGGGAAATGCAGGCGCAGCTGGTGCGACTCGATGCGCTTGGCGAACGGGTGCGCGACCTGGCCGATGTAAAGCCCGAGGAATTCGATTTCAAGGCATCTCCGGCACGCGGCGGCACGGACACCGCCGCCATATCGGGACGCCAGATCGACGTGCCGGAATTCGGCCAGTTGCTGGAGCAGATGTCGCGTGAGCTGGAACGTCGCGCCGACCGTCTTGCCACGATCGAGGAAGCGCTGTCGACCAAGCGCGTGGAAAAGCGACTTCTGCCTACCAGCGAACCGGTCGCCCTGGGCTATCGTTCCTCGAACTTCGGCTGGCGTTTCGACCCGTTCAATGGCCGCAATACGCTGCATGAAGGCATCGATTTCGCCGCGCCGGCCGGCACGCCGATACTTTCCGCCGCGCCCGGCGTCATCATCACCGCCGAACGCCATCCGCAATTCGGCAACATGATCGAGATCGACCATGGCAATGGCATCGTCACCCGTTATGCGCATGCGTCGAAGCTGCGCGCGCGTGTCGGCGAGATCGTTGAACGCGGCCAGCAAGTGGCCGACGTCGGCGCCACCGGCCGCGCCACCGGCGCGCATCTGCATTTCGAAGTGCTGGTCAATGGCGTACATCAGGATCCGGAAATCTTTCTCAGCGCTGGCGCGGCCAGGGCGCTGAAGGTGGCTGCGGCGCAATGAGCGATCGCAAGGCGGGTTTCCTTTCATTACCATCCTGCCGGCCCCGCACCGATTCTGTTAGAGGCAGCGTGCTAAAATCCCCCGCTTCAGCATGAGACCGAATCTCGCTCGCGCGACCACGGCAGTGCGCGCGGGCCTGTTTCCACGCCGCCCCTATACAGAATCCAAGCATGTCATTACTGACTCAGATTTTTGGCAGCCGCAACCAGCGGCTGGTCAAGCAGTACCAGAAGACCGTTCGCCAGATCAATGCGCTCGAAGCGGCCATCGAAAAGCTCTCCGATGCGGAACTGCAGGCAAAGACGCCCGAGTTCAAGACGCGCATCGCCAATGGCGAATCCCTGGATGCGATCCTTCCCGAAGCTTTCGCGGTCTGCCGCGAAGCCAGCCGACGCGTGCTGCGCATGCGCCATTTCGATGTGCAATTGATCGGCGGCATGGTGCTTCATTCCGGCAAGATTGCCGAGATGGGTACCGGCGAGGGCAAGACGCTGATGGCCACGCTGCCCGCGTATCTGAATGGGCTGGCGGGCAAGGGCGTGCATATCGTGACCGTCAACGATTACCTGGCGCAGCGCGATGCGGAAAACATGGGCCGCCTGTACGGCTGGCTGGGCCTGACCACCGGCGTGAACCTGTCGCAGATGGAGCACAGCGCCAAACAGGCCGCGTATGCCTCCGACATCACCTACGGCACCAACAACGAATTCGGCTTCGACTATCTGCGCGACAACATGGTCTACGACACGGGCGACCGGGTGCAGCGCAGCCTGAATTTCGCCATCGTCGATGAAGTCGACTCGATCCTGATCGACGAAGCCAGAACGCCGCTGATCATCTCCGGCCAGGCCGAAGACCATACCGAGCTGTACGTCAGGATGAACGCGGTGCCGCCGATGCTCACGCTGCAGGTCGGCGAGGAGACCCCGGACGGCAAGGGCCAGATCGAAGTGCCGGGCGACTACACCAAGGATGAAAAGGCGCACCAGGTGCTGCTGACCGAAGCCGGCCATGAAAACGCCGAGCGCATCCTGACCGAGATGGGCCTGTTGCCCGAAGGCGCGTCGCTGTACGACCCGGCCAACATCACGCTGATCCATCATCTGTATGCGGCGCTGCGCGCGCACGTGCTGTATCACAAGGACCAGCATTACGTGGTGCAGAACGGCGAGGTCGTGATCGTCGATGAATTCACCGGCCGCATGATGACCGGCCGGCGCTGGTCCGATGGTCTGCATCAGGCGGTGGAAGCCAAGGAAGGCGTACGCATCCAGAACGAGAACCAGACCCTGGCCTCGATCACCTTCCAGAATTACTTCCGCATGTACGGCAAGCTCTCGGGCATGACCGGCACCGCCGACACCGAAGCCTATGAATTCCAGGAGATCTACGGCCTGGAAACCGTGGTGATTCCGCCTAACCGGCCGAATCAGCGCAAGGACCGCCAGGACCAGGTCTACAAGACCGCCGAAGAGAAATACGGCGCCATGGTGCGCGACATCCAGGACTGCTACGAGCGCGGCCAGCCAGTGCTGGTGGGCACGACCTCGATCGAAAACTCCGAGCTGCTGTCGTCGATCCTCACGAAAGCCAAGCTGCCGCACAACGTGCTCAACGCCAAGCAGCATGCGCGCGAAGCCGAGATCGTGGCCCAGGCCGGCCGCCCGAAGATGATCACCATCGCCACCAACATGGCGGGCCGCGGCACCGATATCGTTTTGGGCGGCAACGTCGACAAGCAGGTGCAGATGATCGAGGCGGATGCGGCCCTGTCCGACGAGGACAAGAAGGCGCAGTCGCAGAAGCTGCGCGACGAATGGCAATCGCTGCACGACCAGGTGGTCGCCGCCGGCGGCCTGCACATCGTCGGCACCGAGCGCCATGAATCGCGCCGCATCGACAACCAGCTGCGCGGCCGTTCCGCGCGCCAGGGCGATCCGGGCTCTTCGCGCTTCTACCTGTCGCTGGACGATCCCTTGCTGCGCATCTTCGCTGGCGACCGCGTGCGCTCGATCATGGACCGGCTGAAGATGCCCGAAGGCGAGCCGATCGAAGCCGGTATCGTGTCGCGCTCGATCGAATCGGCGCAGCGCAAGGTCGAGGCGCGCAACTTCGACATCCGCAAGCAGCTGCTCGAATACGACGACGTCGCCAACGACCAGCGCAAGGTGATCTACCAGCAGCGCAATGAATTGCTCGAGGCGCAGGACATGTCCGAGCTGATCACCGCGCTGCGCCGCGGCGTGATGACCGATGTGTTCCGCAGCTACGTGCCCGAGGAATCGCTGGAAGAGCAGTGGGACCTGAAGGGACTGGAGCAGGCGCTGGCCGACGAGTGGCATCTCGAGGTGCCGTTGTCGCAGATGCTGGAAGCCGAGCCGAACCTGACGGACGACGAACTGCTCGAGCGCCTGCTGAACGCTTCCGACGATGTCTATGCTGCCAAGATCGCTATCGTCGGCCGCGAAGCCTTTGCCGGGTTTGAGCGCAGCGTGATGCTGCAGGCGATGGACAGCCACTGGCGCGAGCACCTGGCCGCGCTGGACCATCTGCGCCAGGGCATCCATCTGCGCGGCTATGCGCAGAAGAATCCGAAGCAGGAATACAAGCGCGAAGCCTTCGAACTGTTCGGCCAGATGCTGGATCTGATCCGCAACGAAGTGGCGCGCGTGGTGATGACGGTGCGCATCGAGTCGCGCGAGCAGATCGACGCCGCCGAGCAGGAACTGGCCCCGCCGGACCTGAGCAACGTGCATTACCAGCATTCGGACTTCAATCCGAATCTGCCGCCGGAAGACCTGCTGGCGCCGGAGGCGGTGGCGGATGCGGGCGAGCAGGCGGTGGCGTCGCTGCCTAAAGTGGGCCGTAACGATCCTTGCCCTTGCGGCAGCGGCAAGAAATACAAACAGTGTCACGGCCGCCTGGCTTGATACGGTTTTCAGAACACGTAACGAAGAAGAGCAAACATGGCCGTCAATCTTCCCCTTCCCGTCGCCGCGAATCTGAAGCCTGTGCCGGGCATCGCGCTCGGTCATGCCGAAGCCGGCGTACGCAAGGCCAATCGCAAGGACCTGCTGGTGATGCGCCTGGCCGAAGGCGCGACCGTCTCCGGCGTGTTCACGCTGAACCGCTTCTGTGCCGCGCCGGTGCAACTGTGCAAGGCGCATCTGCAGTCGGGCAAGCCGATCCGCGCGCTCGTGGTCAACACCGGCAATGCCAATGCTGGCACCGGTGAAGCCGGCCTGGCGAATGCGAACCGCACCTGCGCAGAGCTTGCGCAACTGCTCGGCTGCGCGCCGGAACAGATCCTGCCGTATTCGACCGGCGTGATTCTGGAGCCGTTGCCGGTGGAGCGCATCGTCGCCGGCATGCCGCAGGCGATTGCCAACCTGGCCGAAGACAACTGGTACAAGGCCGCCGAAACCATCATGACCACCGACACCCAGCCGAAGGCGGCGTCGCGCACGGTCGAGATCAATGGCAAAACCATCACGCTGACCGGCATCAGCAAGGGCGCCGGCATGATCAAGCCGAACATGGCGACCATGCTGGGCTATATCGCCACCGATGCCAAAGTGGCACAGCCGGTGCTGGACGCCATGGTGAAGACGGCTGCGGACCGCTCGTTCAACTGCATCACCATCGATGGCGACACCTCGACCAATGATTCCTTCATGTTGATCGCCACCGGCGCTTCCGGCGTGGATGTCGGCGCGGCCGGATCCGAGGCGCATGCCTTGCTGCAGGACGCGGTGATTTCCCTGTCGCAGGAACTGGCGCAGATGATCGTGCGCGATGGCGAAGGCGCGACCAAGTTCATGACCATCACCGTCGAAGGCGGCGCCTCGGTTGAAGAGTGCCGCAAGATCGCTTATTCGATCGGCCATTCGCCGCTGGTCAAGACCGCGTTCTATGCCTCGGACCCGAACCTCGGCCGCATCCTGGCTGCGATCGGCTATGCCGGCGTGGACGATCTCGACGTGTCGAAGATCAACCTGTGGCTGGACGATGTCTGGGTCGCGAAGAATGGCGGACGCAACCCGGACTACCAGGAAGCCGACGGCCAGCGCGTCATGAAGGGCAGCGAGATCACGGTGCGCGTCGCGCTCGCGCGCGGCGATGCCAGCGCCACGATCTGGACCTGCGACCTCTCGCATGACTACGTCAGCATCAACGCCGACTACCGTTCCTGATTCTTTTCAACCAACCCTATCTTCAAGCGGCGCCATGTGGCGCCGCGTTGCCATCATGACCCAGCTTGATCAGTTCCTCGCTCGCGCCGAATCGCTGCTGCAACGTATCGAAGCCATCCTGCCGCAAGCCGGCCCTGCCGCGCCCGACTGGGACGCCGGCCATGCTTTCCGCTGGCGCAAGACCAATGGCCGCGGCTGGCTGCAGTCGGTGCGGCACCTGTCATCGATCGCGCTGGCGGACCTGCAGCACATCGGCCCGCAAAAGGAGCAGATCGCGCAGAACACGCTGCAGTTCGTGCGCGGCCTGCCGGCCAACAATGTGCTCTTGACCGGGTCGCGCGGCACCGGCAAGTCTTCGCTGATCAAAGCTTGTTTGAATGAATATGCGAACGATGGCCTGCGCCTGATCGAGGTCGACAAGGCCGATCTCGCCGATTTGCCCGACATCGTCGATCTCGTCGCCGCGCGCCCCGAGCGCTTCGTGATCTTCTGCGACGATTTGTCCTTCGAGGAAGGCGAGGCTGGCTACAAGGCGCTGAAGGTGGCGCTGGACGGCAGCATTGCGGCGCAATCGGACAACGTGCTGATCTATGCCACTTCCAACCGGCGTCACCTGATGCCGGAACGTATGTCCGACAATTCAGGCTACAGCCATGACGACGACGGCGACCTGCATCCGGGCGAAACGGTGGAGGAAAAGATTTCGCTGTCCGAGCGCTTCGGCCTGTGGGTCACCTTCTACTCCTTCAAGCAATCCGATTACCTCGACATCGTCGCGCACTGGCTGCGCCATTTCGGCTGCAGCGATGAGCAGATCGAAGCTGCGCGCGCCGAAGCCTTGCGCTGGGCGCTGCAGCGCGGCTCGCGTTCCGGCCGCGTCGCCTGGCAATTCGCGCGCGACCATGCGGGCAAGATGCGGGCGGCGTGATGGCTGCGCCCATCGATGTCGCCGTCGGCATCCTGATGCGTGATGACGGCGATGTGCTGCTGGCGCAGCGTCCGGAGGGCAAGCCCTATGCCGGCTACTGGGAATTCCCGGGCGGCAAAGTCGAGGCGGAAGAATCGATACTCGATGCCTTGAAGCGCGAGTTCGTCGAGGAACTGGGCATCGCGGTGCTCAGTGCCGAAGCCTGGTGCTGCGTCGAGCATGTGTATCCGCATGCGCATGTGCGCCTGCATTTCTATATCAGCCGCGAATGGCGCGGCGAAGCGCAGAGCCTGGAAGGGCAGGCGTTTTCCTGGCAGGGCAGGGTGGCGGTGGAGCCGCTGCTGCCGGCGACGATACCGCTGATTGAATGGCTGGACCGAGTGAGGTATGGGCAGAAGTTGTAGGTCGGGCTGACGAAGCAAGCCCGATAGGGAGGTCTGCGGCGATCGAAGATCACGTTGGGCTTGTCAGCCCAACCTACGCGGCATCAATGCCTGTCGAGATCATCCTTGTCGCCGGGATTCGGCTCCGCCCCCGGTATCACATACTTCTCTTCAGCCCATGCGCCAAGATCAATCTGCTTGCAGCGCTCCGAGCAAAAGGGCCGGTATTTGTTGGCCTCGGTCCATTCCACTTTCTTGCCGCAGGTCGGGCAGTCGACGATTGCTACCATTCTTGTAACCGTTCTAGAAATTGCACAATGCCAGGTCGAAGGGCACGTCGTGGTCATACGGCCTGGGCTTCATGTCGCCGCCCTGCGTCGTGAAGCGCACCCATAGCATGTACTTGTTGGCGGAAATCTCGGGAATCGCGCCGATGCGCTCATCCAGCGTCAGCCGCAGCATCTGGTAGACCTTGCCCTGCAACATCTGCTGGAAGCTGCCGGCCTGGGCGATGATTTTCGTCGGCCGGCCGGTCTCGCGCAGCAGCTTCAGCACGAAGGCGATCGCCTCGAACAGCGGCTGCAGCGGCGCGAACCAGGCGAAGATGTCGGTGAGACGCTCCTCGCGGGTGCGATGCTGCCAGGCATAGTAGGACGGCAAATCGAATTCGCAGGCGCCGCCGGGAATGATGGTGCGGCCGCGTATGCTCATCAGCCATTCATTGTCGCGGATATGTTGACCGGTCTTGCCGGCGGTGGCCATCAGCGCGCTGCTGATGCGGTCGACTTCATCGAGCACCATGTTGAGCCGGTCGGCCTGCACATTGGGATTGGCCTTGAAGCCGAGCAGCGTCTGTTTCTGCCGTTCCAGTTCCTGTAGCAAATCCGATTTCAGATCGGCGCGCCCGGCGACTTCAAGCATTTCAAAGATCGTCGACAGGGCGACATGATGCTGCAACGGATCCGACTGCTCCGCGAAGAACACAAATTTCTCGTACAGGTCCTCCAGCCGCAGCAACGTGCGAATACGCTCGTTGAAAGGGTATTCGTAGACGATCAAGGTGACATCCCTTTAAAGCTTGGCCCTATGACTTGCACATGCGGGCTTCGATTGGCGAAACCGCATCATATTACAAACAAGGCAAATGTTTTTGCACCGCGGCGCGCTGCGGCTGCATCCTGCCTTGCTATGCCGCCTTCGCCGCTGCCGCATATTGCGCATGCAGCCTTTCCACCTGCGGCGTCAGCGCGGCGATGTCGGCATCGTTGACGATCACGTCATCCGCGGCGGCGAGGCGTTGCTCACGACTGGCCTGGGCTGCCATGATCGCCCGCACCTGGGGCTCAAGCATGCCGTTGCGGGCCATTACCCGTTCGATTTGCAGCGCTTCCGGGCAATCCACCACCAGTACGCGTGACACCCGAGCTTTCCAGCTACCGGATTCGACCAGCAGCGGCACCACAAAGATCCGGTACAAGCCTTGCGCTTCGTTGGCGGCGCGCTCGGTTTCGATGCGGATCAAGGGATGCAGGATGGCTTCAAGCCGCCGCTTCGCGCCCGGATCGGAAAAGACCTTGGCGCGCATGCGCTCGCGGTCGAGCGCGCCGGAAGGCGACAGGTACTCGGGGCCGAATTCCTCCGCGATCGCCGGCATGGCGCCGCCTTCGGGCGCGGTGAGCTGGTGCGCAATGCGGTCGGTATCGATCAGGGAAGCGCCAAGGGCGGCGAACATGTCCGCAACCAGGCTCTTGCCGCTACCGATGCCGCCGGTCAGGCCGATCGAGAATGGGGTGGCGATGATGAACTCCTCATGGCGTGTTCAGGGCATGTTCAGGGCATGTAGAGAGTGATCAGCGTGTCGCCCCAGACCAGGCTGATCAGTCCGGCCGCAGCCAGATAGGGGCCGAAGGGAATCGGATTGTCGCGGCCGCGGCGGGTGAACACGATCAGGCAGATGCCGACGATGGCGCCGACCACCGAGGACAGCAGGATGATGGGCAGCAGCATTTTCCATCCCATCCATGCGCCGAGCGCGGCCAGGAGCTTGAAGTCGCCGTAGCCCATGCCTTCCTTGCCGGTGGCCAGCTTGAAGGCCCAGTACACCAGCCACAGCACCAGGTAACCGGCAGCGGCGCCGATCACCGCGTCAGACAGCGTAGCGAAGGTGCCGTTCAGATTGACGAGCAGCCCGAGCCAGAGCAGCGGGAAAGTGAGGTCGTCCGGCAGCAGGCGGGTGTCGGCATCGATGAAGGTCAGCGTGATGAGCAGCCAGACGAACACCACCGCAGCCATGCCGGCGACGCCACTGCCAAAATGCCAGACCAGGCCGGCCGAGAGCAGGCCGGTCAGGGCTTCCACGAGCGGATAGCGCGCCGAGATCGGCGTCTTGCACACGCTGCATTTGCCCCGCAGCGCCAGCCAGGACACGACCGGTATGTTCTCCAGAGCGGTAATCTGGTGGCCGCAATGCGGGCAGGCCGAGCGCGGCAGCATCAGGTTGTAGCGATCGGTATGCGGCAGCGGCTTGCCGCTTTCCTCGGCCACGTAATTGTCGGACTCGCGCTGCATCATCTTCGGAATGCGGTGGATCACCACGTTGAGGAAACTGCCGACCACGAGACCAAGGATGCCGGCGACGATGCTGGGCAAGAGGCTTGCCGGCGCAGCGAACAGGAGCATGCCGTAAAACGAATCGTCGAGGATTGCCGCGTTGACCATGAATCTTCCGAGGGCGAGAGGAGGGGACAGGAGATGCTTCCGGGAATCGACGCATTGTACTGAAACTCGCGCGGCAAAACCGCTGTTCCTTTGCGTCTGTCGTCCATGTCGGCGAGATGACGACGGCATACTGCGGGGCTGCCAACGTGATGAAAACGGGAGTCAACATGCAAAAGCGCAAGCTCGGCCGCACCGGCCTGGAAATCGCGCCGCTGGTCTTCGGCGGCAACGTGTTCGGCTGGACCGCCGATGAAGCGACCTCGTTTGCGATGCTCGATCGTTTCGTTGACGCCGGCCTCGATGCCATCGACACCGCCGACGCCTATTCGCGCTGGGTGCCGGGGCACCAGGGCGGCGAATCGGAAACCATCATCGGCAAGTGGCTGGCCGCAAACCGCAGCCGGCGCGACCGCGTCACCCTCATCACCAAGGTCGGCGTCGATCTCGGGCCGGGCAAGAAGGGCTTGTCGGAGCAGCGCATCCTGGCAGCGGTGGAAGATTCGCTGCGGCGGATGCAGACCGACGTGATCGATCTGTACCTGTCGCATTATCCGGACGCGGAAACGCCGATCGAGGAAACGCTGGGCGCCTACGACAAGTTGCTGAAAGCGGGCAAGGTGCGCGCGATCGGCTGCTCGAATTACGATGTCCCCGGCCTGCGCGCTGCGCTCGATGCAGCGCAGACGAAGGGCCTGCCGCGCTACGATGTGCTGCAGCCGGAATACAACCTGATTGACCGCTCCAGTTTCGAGAACAATCTGCGCGAGCTGTGCATCAATGAGGAACTGGGCGTCATCACTTACTACAGCCTGGCGTCGGGCTTTTTGTCCGGCAAGTACCGCGGCGAGCAGGATCTGGGCAAAAGCGCGCGCGGCAGCCGCGTTGCGCAGTATCTGAATCCGCGCGGCATGCGCATCCTCGATGCCCTGGACAAGGTGGCACAGGCGCATGGCGCGAAGCCGGCCGAAGTGGCGTTGGCCTGGCTGATTGCGCAACGCGGCGTCACCGCGCCGATTGCCAGCGCAACGAGCGTCGAACAGCTTGAAAGCCTGATCCGCTCGGTGCAGCTGACGCTGACGTCGGAAGACCTGAACCTTCTCGATACGGCCAGCGCGCCGTAATGCGCAAACCCGATGCACTTGGGATAGATCCGTACGGAACTTCAACGCAAGCGGGTCTGTCCCAAAACCAATCTTAATTATCAGTCAACAGGAGAGGTCCATGAACAAGCTCACCATCGCTGTCGTTGCCACGATGTTCACCATCGGTGCGCATGCCCAGGATGCCAAGGAAGTCAAGGCACAGGGCAAGGTCGACCAGGCCACGATCAAGGCACAGGAAAAGGTAAACCGCGCGCAGCTGAAGGAAGCCGAAGCCAATGTGAAGGCCGATGCCAAGGCCGACAAGGCAAAGCTGAAGGCGCATCGCAAGGCCAACAAGGAAATCGCCGATGCGGCTTCGGATCTGTCGAAGGCGCAGACCAAGGCCGAAGCGTCGACCGCGCGCAGCAGCGACAAGTAATTCTTCTTTTCCAGGGCGCGCCCGGCCGGGCTGCGCCCCAGTTTCTTCCTTCCGAGTCTTCTCTTCCTACCTGAACAAGCGTTCACGCTGCGCAGAAGCGCGCGCGCATCGCTTCCATCATCCCGCGCGAGATCGCGTGTCCCTCGGCCGCTGCCTTGGCCAGCCACATCATTCCGAGATTCTCGTCCTTGAGCATGCCATTGCCTTCCAGATAGCAGCGTCCGAGCCAGTGCATCGCATCGGCGCTGCCGCCCTTGGCAGCCAGTTCCAGCCAGTACAGCGCGCTGCGCGGCTTGCCGTGTTGCAGAAACAGCAAGGCAAGCTCGCTCTGCGCGGCATTGTTGCCGGCGTCGGCCGCGGCGATGAGGGCGATGTCTTCCGGTGCAAGCGGAATGCAGGCATGCGGCCGGATCGAGGCGAAGTCGACCATGACCCGGCCGCTGCCCCCGCTTTCCATCGAGCGCGTCAGGGATCCATCCGCGACGCGGCGGCGGAAGGTGCTGTCGCTCCATTCAGTAAGAGTGATGGCGGAGGCAATGCTGATGAAGTTCACGGTGAGTCCGATGGAAAGAATGATCGTTGATCGAACAGTCTACCTGACTAAGACAGGGGGATGGCAAGTGACCCGGTTACACCTCCTCGGCACCGGCAGGGCGCACGATCGCCGCGTGCGTTCTTGATGCGCTGCATAGCCTGCGCGTGTGCTCATTCTGGCGACTGCAATTCATTGTCAGTGGCTGCTGACTAGGCCGAAGGGGTAGTCAGTAGTGGCGTGAACACCTGTTCCGGACATTCATGCATGAATAAAAAGCAATTTTTAGTTCAATTCGGGCACTACATTTCCCTGGCACAACAGTTGCTCTAGAGAATGCAGCGGTACCGAACTTAACAGGCTCACTCACCCGGAAGGAAGATCATGAAATACGCTCAAATCAAGCAAATGAAACAGCAAGCACAACAAGGCTTCACCCTGATCGAATTGATGATCGTTGTTGCGATCATCGGCATCCTGGCAGCTGTTGCGCTGCCGGCGTATCAGCAATACACGAAGAAGGCGAAGTTCAGTGAAGTCGTGCTGTCGACCTCCGCAGCAAAAGTCGCCGTTGAACTGTGCGCGCAAGACCAGAACAGCCTGACCGGTTGCACCGGCGGCAGCGCTGGCGTTCCGGCCGATATCTCGACCGCTTCCGGTAACGTGGCAAGCGTCGCCACCGCGGATGGCGTGATCACCGCTACGGCAGTTGGCGCCAGCGGCACCCCGGTCAATGGCCTGTCTGGCGAAACCTACATCCTGCAACCTGCACTTGCCGCCGGCAAAGTGAGCTGGAGCACCAAGTCGACCAGTACCTGTATCGCTGCAAACCTCTGCAAATAATCGCTTCCCGATTTCACAGCAAGCGCAGTACCAGGCACCTTCGGGTGCCTTTTTCATTTCTGGTTTCCGCTGGCAGATTCCGTGGGCAGCAACGGCTCCCGATGCGGATGCACTCCGGAGCCAGCGGCCGCATGGCACACCAATTCAATTCGCCGCTGGGCCATTCCTGTTTCGACACTCTTGTCCATGCATGGCGGCATCAGCGCACGGCCATTACCGCCTTGTCTCGCGGATGGCAGCGAAAGGGCCTCGGTGCGCACCGTGCAATACCTTCACGCAGGCCTATCCTGCTGCCTTTCCCGGTTTCATATCCTGAAGCATCGGGCTTGCATTCTTCTTTTTTTCCGATGAATCGATTTCACCTTCCGGGCGGTATGCATTCCGGAAGACGGAGCTGGAGTGTGAATACGCGCACCATGAGCACCCGTGCCTTGAGAAGCTGAAAGGGAATGCAGCGCAACACCCAGAGCTGATGCCGGCTTGGAAGTATCCAGCCATTCCGGAATGCACCCTGGCAGCTCCCTCCAAGGGATTGCCAAGTCAGGCCATGCCCTGATCAGCTGGTCGATGCGAGCACAGCCTCTGCGCTGTACGAAGCGATCCACCCGGGCAATTGCTGCGCCGGCATCGGCCGGGCGATTCCGTACCCCTGCGCGATATCGCAGCCGTGTTCCATCAGCCAATGCAGGTCGGCCGGCGTTTCCACGCCTTCGGCAACGACGCTCAGCCCCAGCGCATGGCTGAGCATGATGGTGGATAGCACGATGGCGCTATCCTTCGGCGACTCGGCAATGGCCGTGATGAAGCTGCGGTCCAGCTTGAGTTCATTGACCGGCAGACTTTTCAGATACGTGAGCGATGCCTGGCCGACGCCGTAGTCATCGATGGACAGCTTGATGCCCAGCGCCGCCAGTTCGGCAAGATGTTCCAGCGCCAGCGCGGGATCGTCCATCAGCGCGCTTTCCGTGATTTCCAGGCATAGCCTTTCGGCCGCAACGCCATGGCGCTTCAGCAATCCGGACACGCGGCCGCTCAAGCCGGCATCGAGCAGGTCCAGCGCCGAAAGGTTGGCGGAGACGGCGATATCCAGGCCCGCACCCTGCCACAGGGCGAGCTGTTGGATCACCGCATCGAGCAGCCAGGGCGTGATCTCGCGGATGAAGCCGGTCTGCTCCGCGAAGGGAATGAAGCGCGACGGCGCAATCATGCCGCGTTCCGGGTGATTCCACCGCAGCAGCGCTTCGGCCGCGACAATGCGTCCGCTGCGCAATGCCAGCTTGGGCTGATAGAACACGACAAACTCACCATTGGCCATCGCCTCGCGCATTTCGCCGATCAGCGATAGCTGTTCATGCGCGGGACCGGTCCCGATGTCGGCTGCAAACGCAATGCCGCAATGACGGCGCTTGGCCTCGGTCATCGCCAGTTCGGCGCGACGCAGCACCGTCCCGGCATCCGAACCATCCTGCGGATAGCGCGCAATACCGATGCTGCCGCCCATGTCCAGACGCTGGCCGTCCAGCGTGAGTGGGTCGATCAATGTCGCGAGGACCGCGCTTGCGAAGGTCCGTGCCGCATCGCTGTCGGCATGCCTGAGCAGGAAGGCAAACTGGTCGCCCCACAATCTTGCAAGCATGTCGTCCGGTGTGAGCAGTTGCGAAAGCCGAGCGCCGAGCGCATGCAGCAGGCGGTCGCCGATGGGATAGCCAAGCGCATTGTTGATCAGCGCAAAGCGGTGGATGTTCAATACCGCTATCGCTCCGGATGAGCCCGCAGGCAGCTGCGCGAACGCTTCTTCGAAGCTGGTGCGGTTGGCAAGCTCCGTCAGGTTGTCGACATAGGCCAGCCGGATGATGCGCTCTTCGCGGCTGGCGATTCCTTCGCGCATGTGTTCGAAACTCGCTGCGAGTTGGCCGATTTCATCCGGCGGCAGCGATGGCAGAGGCTGCGCGTAATCGCCCATTGCGACACGGCGTGCCGCTGTCGACAGCGCATTGAGCGGTTTGACGATTCTGCGCGCCAGCATGGCGCTTCCCAGCGCGAACACAAGGATGCCCGCGCCAACCACGATGAGCAGCGTGCCTTGCAGGAAGTCGAAAGGCGCCTGGACCTGCGCCACCGGCAGCTCCAGCACTGCCTCGATATCGCCGCCCAGCGGCACTTGCGCGATCTGATACAGGGCCCTACCGATTTGCTGCAGTTCGCTGCCGGAGCGCAAGGCCTGTTCCATGCCGGCAGTGCTGTTTTCGGGAGTCGAGGAAGCCAGCAATGCCGGCTGGCCGGCATCGTTGCGCACCACGTGCACGGCAAGCCCGGTGACTTCGGCGAGGTCCTGCGCCCAGCGGCTATCGACATGGAAACCCATGGCTACCCACGCGATGCGCTGCGGCGCCATGATGGGCACCACCACCACCTGGTAAAGCTGTCCATTGCGCATTTGCCGGAAGCCGGCGCTCTTGCCGGCCGACTCCGCAGCCGCAAGCAGGTCGGGAAAGGGGAAGGGCGCTCCGGTGGCGCTCTCGCGCTGGGTCGTGGCGAGCAGACTGCCTTCGGGGTTGGCAACCATCATGACTTGCGCATGAATGCGGTTGCCGTGATTGCGGATGACCGAGCGCATCGTGGGCTGATCCTGCGTGGCGATGGCTTCGCGAAACGCGAAATCGGCCGACAGCACGGTGGCCGCCGTCTCCAGCTGGCGCTGGTTCTGTTCGAGCAGCTTGCGAAACACCTTGGTGCCGACCGCTAGTTCGCGCCTGGCTTCGCTGCTCACGATTCCCTTGCTGCTGGTATGAACCAGGGCAAGGATCAGGCCCATGACCAGCACCAATAGGCCGACAAAGACCACGGCGATGCGGCGCTGAAGGGACGTCAATACCATGATCAATAGCGATCCGGGTCAGTCTCGGCCCGTGGTTTGCGCTCGCGTGGTTTCACATCAAGCTTCATCGTGATGCGCGCGGGAGAGGGGCCGATGTCCACCTCGCTCGGCGCTTGCCCGGCCTTTTGCTGCGGGTGCCACAGCTGTAGCCGATAGCGCCCGGCAGGGACATTGGCAATCGCCGCGCTGCCGTTGGGCGCCGTCCTGGCGAAGTACGGCGAGTCCACCACCAGGACATGGGCCTCCATCCAGTCATGGATATTGCAGCCGATGACGACCTCGCCGGGCTTGTCGAAGATGACCGGCTGGCCTGGCTTGCCCGCATACAGCTTGATCTCGAATCGCTTCGCCGCCGAAAACGAATAGGCGTGATGCTTGATGCTGTCGTTATTCGGAAATTCGACGGCGGTTCCGGTCTGCACCACGGTGACGTAGGGGATGAATTCGCTGCCGCGCTGCTCGATGGTCGCGGGCAGACGCGGCTTGTGCGCGGCTGGCGCAAGCGGATAAAGCACCACCGCCGCATCCGGCACGGGCTGGCCCTTCGGATCGAGCACCAGCGCATCGACCGTGGCGGCCTTGGCGCTCCCCGCCAGCACGAACAACAGCGCCATGCGCGCGGCGGTGCCGCGCATCATTGGTCGATCTGCAGCGCAGGGGCGATCTGCCAGATCTCGGTGCTGAGCTCGCCATCCCGGTAAGTGAGCACGTGCCAAACCTTCAGCGGCAGTGCGCCGCCATATTCGGCCCCGGACTGCAGCGATGTGCCCTTGGGGTTGGTGAAGGCGGATACCTTGCCAAAATGCGCCGGCCGCGGCTTGCCGGCATTGATCGCGATGAAGCGCTGCCATACGGAACGGATGGCATCCTTGCCCCGGTAGCGTCCGTCGAGTGGGCCGCCCACCCATTCCATGTAGGCGTCGTCGGTGTAATCCTGCATCAGCGCATCAAGGTTGCCCTCCGCGACGGCATCAAGGTGAGCGCGCGCCTTCGCTTCATCCAGTGCTCCAGCGATTGCGCCATGGCCCATGCAGTACGGCAGCACTGCCATGGCCATCATCAAGCTGTATTTCCCTATCTTTCCCATCATCGCGGCGCGTCCCTTGGTGTCCTTTTTGCGTAAAGCCTGCTGCGTGTCTGTGTTCGACCTGTGAATCGATTATCGGCACGAAATGTTAAATGATGATACATGGAAATAATTTAAGCGGGACATTGCGCGTGAAAAATACTGCGCAGGACGCGCCACCTCCCACTTCGTCGCAAACAGTGCCGGGGCTGGAGTCATCAAAGTTGCGCGAAGGGGTGTCATCGCCCCTACCTGCTCAATTGGCTTTGCCAAGCCTGCGCGCTTCCTTGTATGCCGCTTCTGCATCGGCAGTGGCATGCTGCGCCGCGAACAGGTCTCCCAGGCGCTGCCACTTCACCGGGTCGTCCGCACTGGCGAGCTTGGCGGAGCGAATGGTAGGTGTCGAGAACTCGAACGCCTGCTTGTACAGGTTGCGGGCGATGTCGGGCCGGTCAGTCGCCAGCGCGAGGTCACCGAGCAGTCCTATGAGCGTGTGATCGCTCGGCCCTTTCAGTGCCAGCGCCTTGCCGAGATCGGCGCTGGCCTCGTCGTATCTTCCGGCCTTGGTCAGAAGTGAAATACGCTGCACGAGAAATTGCGCCTTCTGCTTCTGAACCGGTTCGGCATCGAAAGCCGCGGTGGCTGCGGCAATCGCCTCGTCATTGCGGCCGAGCTTTGCCAAAGCCCTGGACCGCACATCATGGGCTGTTGCAAGCTGCCAGGGCTGCTGGGCGCGAGCAAGACCAAGATCAGCCTCTTTCAGACCCATTTCCGGACTCAGGCCATAGATGAGATGCCTTCCATAGTTGGTATGGCACATCGAACATGCAGGATTATCGGTAGACAGCCAATGCCACAACACCAGATCACTGGACCATAGCGGCAGGATCGCCCGAATGATGAAGACCGAAAGGATCATCCATACTGCGGCAACAAGTCCGGCCAGGGCAAAGCCGTTGCGATTGGCGTGCATGACAATCGCGCCGCCTATGGCCAGCGACAGGAAGAGGATGGGCACCATCGTAGCGCGGTCCGCTGTCAGGGTGTTTCCGAGCAGCATTGGGACGGCGGTGATGTGCAACACGGGCAGAAGGCTCACCAAAGCCGCGCCCAGACAAAGGATGGGCAAGCGCCACGCTTGACGTCGCGCGAGAAGGAGACCGAGCCCAATGATGAACGCCAGCAGGAACAAACCCAGCCACGCGGACATGTCGGACACCGGGATAGGCAGACTGGTGTAGTGCAGGGGCGCGATCCCGGAAAGCGGCATCAGCATGGTGCAGAGATAACCCCACAGCGCCGCGCCGATCAACAGCATGCGCTGCAGCGTCGTGCCAAGCTGCAGGAAGGCCATTTCCGGCTCGGACGTCAGGAAGTATCCAAGCGACGCATAGCGCACACAGGCATACGCGGCCAAGGCAAGCAGAAGCGCCGCATAAACTTGCAGCCGTTCACGCGTGAACAGATAGTGAATCCCGGTTTGCGTCGATCTCGCCGCATGGAGCAACACCAGAAGAATCGGCAGAGTGATTGCCATTTCCTTGCACAGCAGCGCCGCGAAGAAGCAAAGACCTACGATGAATGCACGTTGCGGCGCCGAACGCACCGCGCTGTCGGCGAGCAGTGCCAGCAGAATGAAGGTCGTAACAAGAAGATCGAAACGGCCGGCAATCCAGATGGTGCCTTCCGACATTGCCGGATGCAGCGCATAAACAATGCCGACTCCCGTTGCGACGATGCGGTTCAAACGCGCATCCTGCCCTTTGGGCCACATCCTTTCGGCAAGGAGAATCAACAGCGCGCTGTTGGCGCCGTGAATGAGGATGTTCAGCAGGTGGGAAAAGGAATCGGTGAGCCCGAAATACCCTTCGAGAATGAAGGAGAAAACAACCAGCGGGCGGAAATAGTTTTCCGAGAAGGGCAGGGGGTTGGCGAGGAAGCGCCACCACAATGCGGGTTCCTTGTAATGTCCGAATTCCCCAAGCAGCAACCAGTCGTCCCAGACTTTCCCGTAATTCAATATCGGCCAGTACACGGCCAGGACAATGACCAGGGGCAGGAGCAGCAACCCATACTGCATGCGGCGCGCTAACTGTGACAAGTGGACTCCTTCCAGACGCATTGGATGTGCAAAGGTGTTCAATGCGGATATATGAGAAAAAGAATGGCAATTTCAGGAGCGTCAAGGCCGCAGACTGCCAGCGATCCCTGTTCCTGAAGACTGCCCCGAAATATTCCTGATCACCAACACAAGCAGTGCCTGTCAGTGCTCAACAGGACGCGCCTATTCGCATCAGGCATCATCGCTTGCAGTGTGCTGGCTAGCGTCCATAGCGTGTCTACTGAGGCATCGATCCTTGCCTGGGACCGAAAGCGCAGCTTCAATGCGAAGCCGCATGCACGATCTGATTCTCGGAATGGGGACGTTGCTGACTCGGTATCGATTGAATGACCGCTTTCCGGAAGCGGTCACTCCGCCTTGAATCGAGGTAGCCAAAGACCTCCGATCCCGCCGACGTCGTCAGGACACGGCAGGCGCGGGCAAAAGTCACACCACCGAGCCCAGCTTGAAGATAGGCAGATACATCGCCACGACCAGGCCGCCGATGAGCACGCCAAGAATCACCATGATCAGCGGCTCCATCAGGCTGGACAGAGATTCCACCGCTTCATCGACTTCCTCTTCATAGAAGTCGGCGACCTTGCCCAGCATTGCGTCCAGCGCGCCGGATTCCTCGCCAATGGCAACCATCTGGGTGACCATCATCGGAAACACATTGGCGCTCTGCATCGCCACCGTCAGGCTGGTGCCGGTGCTGACGTCGGCCTGGATCTTGCGCGTGGCATCCTGATAGACCGCGTTGCCGGAAGCGCCGCCAACCGAATCCAGCGATTCCACCAGCGGCACGCCGGCCGAAAACATGGTTGCCAGCGTGCGGCTCCAGCGGGCGATCGATGCTTTACGAATGACTGCACCGAAGATCGGCAGTTTCAGCAGCAGCTTATCCATGCGGCGCTGCATGGTCACCGAGCGCCGCCAGGACTGGAAGAACAGATACAGCGCACCACCGATGCCACCGAAGATGAAATACCAGTTCGCGACGAAGAAGTCGGAGATCGCCATCACCAGCAGCGTCGGCGCCGGCAGATCGGCGCCAAAGCTGGTGAACACGGTCTTGAAGGCCGGCACCACCCAGATCATGATCACCGCGGTGACGATGAAGGCAACCGCGAGAATCGAGACCGGATAGAACATCGCCGACTTGATCTTGCCCTTGATCGCCAGCGTCTTTTCCTTGTAGACCGCCAGTCGGGTAAGCAGCTCTTCCAGGATGCCGGCCTGTTCGCCGGCACCGACCAGATTGCAGAACAGCGGATCGAAGTGCAGCGGAAACTTGCGGAAGGCCTGATTCAGGCTGGTGCCGGTTTCCACATCGCCGCGTATGTCCTGGATCAGTCTGGCCATCGCCGGATTGCCGGCTCCCTTGGAGAGGATGTCGAAGGATTGCAGCAGCGGCACGCCGGCCTTCATCATCGTCGCCAGCTGGCGGGTGAACAGGGTAATGTCCTTCTCGCTGACCTTCTTGCCGCCGCGCAGCGAGCGCTTCTTGACCTTGGTGACCAGAATGCCCTGGCGGCGCAGCGTGACATTCACCATGTTTTCGCCGGAGGCGCGCAATTCGCCGCGCACCAGCTTGCCGCTGCGGTCCTTGCCTTCCCAGGCGTACAGCGTTTCCTTCACATTGTTGGCGGCGATTGCGCTTGCCATGGCGGTTTTCCTTTATGAGTTCGTGCAGCCCAGCACTTCTTCCAGGCTGGTGAGTCCCTGCATCACCTTGGCCAAGCCGGCCTCGCGCAGCGTGCGTACACCGTCGCGCCGGGCCTGGGCTTCGATTTCCAGCGCAGTGCCGTGCGACAGAATGATTTTTTCGATCGCTTCGGAAATCGGCATCACCTGATAGATGCCGACGCGCCCCTTGTAGCCGCTGCCGCTGCAGCGCTCGCAGCCGACGGCGCGGTAGGGCACCCAGGCGCCGTCGATTTCTTCTTCGCGAAAGCCGGCTTCCAGCAGCGCCTCTTCGGGGATCTCGGTCGGTTGCTTGCAGCTGCACAGCCGGCGCGCCAGGCGCTGCGCGGTGATCATGATCACCGACGAGGCGATGTTGAACGGCGCCACGCCCATGTTCATCAGGCGCGTCAGCGTCGATGGCGCGTCGTTGGTGTGCAGTGTGGAAAACACCATGTGGCCGGTCTGGGCGGCCTTGATCGCAATGTCCGCGGTTTCGAGGTCGCGGATCTCGCCGACCATGATGATGTCTGGATCCTGGCGCAGAAAGGCTTTCAGCGCGATCGGAAAGGTCAGGCCGGCGCGTTCATTCACGTTGACCTGGTTGATGCCGGGCAGGTTGATCTCGGCCGGGTCTTCGGCGGTGGAAATGTTGATGCCGGGCTGATTCAAAATGTTCAGGCAGGTGTACAGCGACACCGTCTTGCCCGAACCGGTCGGGCCGGTCACGAGCACCATGCCGTACGGGCGCTGGATGGCGTCCATCAGCAGCGCCTTCTGATCCGGGTCGTAACCGAGCGCATCGATGCCGAGCTGAGCCTGGGTCGCGTCCAGGATACGCATGACGATCTTCTCGCCGTGCAGCGTGGGCAGTGTCGAGACGCGGAAGTCGATCGAGCGCGTTTTCGACAGGGCCAGCTTCATGCGGCCGTCCTGCGGCACCCGTTTCTCGGAGATATCCAGCTTCGAGATCACCTTGATGCGCGAAGCCAGCTTTTCCTTGATCGCCAGCGGCGGCTGCGCTACTTCGCGCAGCACGCCGTCGACGCGAAAACGGATCTGGTAATACTTTTCGAAGGGCTCGAAGTGCAGGTCCGATGCGCCCATGTTGATTGCATCGATCAGGATCTTCTGCAGGAAGCGCACCACCGGCGCATCGTCAATTTCCGCCGTGGCTGCGCCGTCGCCCGGCGACGGCTCTTCCTCGGAAAGATCAACGCCCTCGAGATCGTCGCCGATCAGTTCCTGCAGATTCTGGTTCGCATCCTGGTCAAGTCGCTCGACTATGCGCAGC
This sequence comes from Noviherbaspirillum pedocola, assembly GCF_016632335.1. Taxonomy (GTDB): domain Bacteria; phylum Pseudomonadota; class Gammaproteobacteria; order Burkholderiales; family Burkholderiaceae_D; genus Noviherbaspirillum_A; species Noviherbaspirillum_A pedocola. Next base: position 607,403 of record NZ_JAEPBG010000001.1, on the reverse strand, counting down.
AATTGCTGATGATCGACGATCACCGGCTCGACGGTGAGTTCGGTCTGGAACTTGATCTGCTCGAGCGCGGCGCTGTTGGTCGGATCCGATAGCGCCACGGACAAACGGTTGCCGCGCCGGGCCAACGCAATGACGCGCAGGCTTTGCATCAGTTTCGGATCGATTGCCTTTTCCGGCAGCGTTGCCGGATTGACAGCGGAGAAGTCGAGAAGAGGGTAGCCGAAGGTTTCGGAACAGAACGCTGCCAGGCTTTTCGAATCGATGGCCTTTTCCTGCAATAGCACATCGATCTGCGACACCTTTTCCGCCTGCGCCTTGCGACTGCAGGTTTCCGCCTGTTCGGCCGAAATCCGTCCGGCCGCCAGCAGCGATCGTGCCAGGCCGGAAACCGGCGTGCTCGAGACTGTATTGGGTGATGTCGCCGCCATGGGATCGTCGGGAATAGCTCTGCGTGGGGAAGTGGTCGCCACAGATGATGCCCATGAGCATCATTTTTGTAAACCGCGCGGGCCGATTTCGTGGCGCTTTCGAAGCGCCGGGCGGCTGGAATGATACCTGCCTGCTACAGTTTACGTACAGAAACTTTTATTTTCCCGGGCGAATCAGCTTGACGACCTTGATTGCCTGGTTCTGGGCCTGGATGATTTCGATGACGCAACCGGCCAAGCGCACGCTGACATGCGCTTCCGGTATGTCCTGCAGATATTCCAGCAGCAGTCCATTGATGGTCTTCGGTCCGTCGAGCGGGAAATCCAGGGCGAGTCGCTTGTTCAGATCGCGCAGCAGCGCCGAGCCTTCGACCAGGCATTCTCCGTTGGCATCCCAGCCGGGCGCATCGGCGCGTGCCGCGCCCGGGGCCGGCGTGGTGAATTCGCCAACCATTTCCTCGATGATGTCGTCCAGCGTGACCAGACCCTGTACCTCGCCATACTCATCAACGATGATCGCCAGCCGCTCATGGTTTTCCTGGAAATACTGCAGCTGGGCGAAGACATCGGTGTCCGGCGGAATGAAATAGGGCGCCGACAGCAGCGCGCGGAAATCTTCGGCAGCCAGGTCTTCCTCAGCCAGGAGCGCCATTGCCTTGCGCACATGGAGGATGCCGATGATGTCGTTGATCTCGCCTTCGTGCACCGGCAACTGGTTGTGATAGCAGGTGGTCAGCTGGTGCCGGATCTCTTCGACCGGCATGGCCAGGTTCAGCGCTTCGATGTGCGCGCGCGGCGTCATCACATCATCGACGGCAATCTTTTCCAGTTCGAACAGGTTCAAAAGGATGCTGCGATGCTTGCCCGGAATGAAGCTGCCACTTTCCAGCACCATCATGCGCAGCTCTTCGGTGGACAGTCTGGCGTCGACATCGCCCGCGCGTATGCGCAGCAGCCACATCAGACTGGTCACCAGCAGGTGCATCACCCAGATCAGCGGCTGCGCCAGCGTCATCAGTGCCCGCAGCAGCAGGCTGGTGGCCAGCGCAATGCGTTCCGGATGGGCGGCACCAACCACCTTTGGTGAAATCTGTGCGAACACGATCAACAGCAGCGACACCGCAGCCACGGTAATGACCAGCTTGATTTCCTGGCCGCCGAAGAGGTTGAAGGCAATCAGCGTGGCCAGCGCGGTGGCAAGCGCATTGGCCAGGGTGCTGCCGATGAGCACCAGCGACAGCAGGCGATCAGTACGCTCCAGCAGCCAGAGCGCGGCGGCGGCGCTGCGGCTGCCGCGGCGCGCAAGGTGGCGCAGACGGTGCCGGTTGGCCGCCATCAACGCGGTTTCCGTCATGGCAAAGAATGCGGACAGAAAAATCAGTATTGCCAGCGCGGCAAATTGCGCCCACAAAGGAACGGCATCCAATGCATCACCGAGGGAAGGAATGCCGGGCGGGGCGCCGGCGGTGGGTTATTGATCTTGTCTGAATATCATCAGGGTTGCCGCAGTATACCAAGGGCCGCGCCGTACACAAACCGCAGCCCGAACGAGCGTGCCGACGGCCGGCTGACTATGGCAGATATGCGGATGGAAATCTTATGGCAATTTTTTTCAAAAAATCTCTCAAGGTTTTTCAGGACTGTCCGTAAAGCAATCATGCCTCCCGGCGATTGCGAAAAACGCGCTGCGGGGGAGGGCCAGAAAAGGCCAAACCCTAACGTAACGAGTCAACTAGGAGATTGGAATGTCTTCCGTAATCAATACCAATATTGCTTCCCTGAACGCCCAGCGCAATCTGAGTTCTTCGCAAACCTCGCTGCAGACTTCGCTGCAGCGCCTGTCCTCGGGACTGCGCATCAACAGCGCCAAGGATGACGCCGCCGGCCTGGCGATCTCCAACCGCATGACCTCGCAGATCAACGGTTTGAACCAGGCATCGCGCAATGCGAACGACGCGATCTCGATGACCCAGACCGCAGAAGGCGGCCTCTCCACCACCAGCGACATGCTGCAGCGCATGCGTGACCTGTCGGTGCAGGCAGCCAACGGCTCGAACTCGTCGTCCGACCGCGCCGCGCTGCAGAAGGAAGTCAGCCAGCTGGCACAGGAAATCAACCGCACCGCGACCACGACCCAGTTCAACGGCCAGAACATCCTGGACGGCAGCATGGGCAACATCCAGTTCCAGGTCGGCGCCAACGCGAACCAGACCGTGGGCTTCTCGATTGCCAGCGCCAAGGCGACCGACCTGGGCAACTACTCGGTCAGTACCAACGCCAGCGCCACTTCCATCACCGCGGCCAAGGCAGGCACGACGGCTGCCACCGCGGCAGCGAACAACACGGCTTCTCAAACCCTGACCATCGGCGGCAACGGCACCACGAGCACGGTCTCGGTCGCTGCGGGTGATTCGGCACAAACCATTGCCGCAAGCATCAATGCCAGTTCCTCATCGACCGGCGTCAGCGCCACGGCGAAAACCGACGCCACGCTGTCGAACGTCGGCACCGGTTCGGTCAGCTTCAAGCTGACCGGCAGCAACGGCACCACGGTCAACATCACGGGCACGGTTTCCAACAGCAACGACCTGTCGAGCCTGGCCGCATCGATCAACTCGCAAAGCTCGTCGACCAACATCTCCGCCGTGGCCGACTCCTCGGGCAACCTGAAACTGACGAACTCCGACGGCGCTGACATCAAGCTCGTCGGCGTCTCCGGCACCACCGGCGCGAAAGTGCAGGGCGCTTCGGGCACCCAGGTCACCCTGGCCGCGGCTGGCTCCGTAGGCGATGCGGCTACCGTCGGCGGCTCAGTGTCCTTCAAGTCGTCCAACGGCTTCACCGTCACCTCCACCGATGCCACCAGCACGCTGATCAGCGGCACCTCGGCCGCCAGCTCGCTGTCCTCGGTCGCCGCCATCGACGTCTCGACCGCTTCCGGCGCCAACAATGCGCTCGACGTGATCGACTCGGCGCTGCAGTCGATCAACAACAACCGCGCCGCACTGGGCGCACTGCAGAACCGCTTCACCTCGACGATCAGCAACCTGCAGGCCTCGTCGGAGAACCTGAGCGCCTCCCGCAGCCGCATCCAGGACACCGACTTCGCTTCGGAGTCCGCAAACATGACCCGCAACCAGATCCTGCAACAGGCGGGCACCGCGATGCTGGCGCAGGCCAACCAGCTGCCGAACAGCGTGATGTCGCTGCTGCGCTGATGCCGCAAGGGCGATTGCCGCAGTCCAAAGAGACGATCGCTTGAACAAGGCGGAAAACAGGCGACTGTTTTCCGCTTTGTCTTTACCAGGGAGAGTGCATCATGAATGTCAGTTCGGTCGGCAATTCCGCCGCCAGTGCCATGCAGTCGTTGCAGAAAGCCAATCTCGATGCGCAGGCTGCGCAATCCGCGCCAGCCGCGCAGACTGCCGCTGTGGCAAAGCCAACATCCGGCGTGTCTGGAGACACAGCTTCCTCCAGCGAAGCGCAGAAGAAGGAATTGAAGGGATCGGTCGATGCGATCAATACCTTCCTCAAGACCTTCTCCAACAACATCGAGTTCAGCATCGATGCCGACAGCGGTCGCACCGTCGTCAAGCTGGTCGATACCGAGACCAACACGGTGCTGCGCCAGTATCCGACCAAGGAAGCCTTGGCCCTTGCCAAGGACATTGAAAACCTGCAGGGCCATCTGTTGAAGACAGAGGCCTGAAAGCGGAGGCCCCATGGGAATCTCGTCGCCGGGCATCGGCTCCGGACTGGATGTCAACAGCCTGGTGTCGCAATTGATGACGCAGGAAAGTCAGCCGCTGACGCTGCTGCAAAAGAAGGAAGCGACCTACCAGTCGCAAGTCTCGGCGCTTGGCCAGGTCAAGAGCGCGTTGTCCAGCTTCCAGTCAGCGCTCGACGGACTGACCGACGTCAAGAGCTTCCAGGCAGTGAAGGCCACGGTGGGCGACAGCGCCGTGATGACGGCCAGCGCCAGCTCCAGCGCCGCGCCGGGCAGCTACGCGCTCGAAGTCACGCAGCTCGCGCAGGCACAGAAGCTGGTCTCGGCCGGGCAGGCGAGCACCAGCGCCGCCATCGGCACCGGCACCATCACCTTCGATTTCGGCACCGTCAGCGGCGGCAGTCTCGACGCGTCCACCGGCAAGTACACCGGCGCCTCCTTCGCGTCCAGCGGCAGCGGCAGCAAGAGCGTCACCATCGACAGCACGCATGCGACGCTGTCCGGCATACGCGATGCCATCAATGCCGCCGGCATGGGCGTGACCGCCTCCATCGTCAACGATGGCAGCGCCGCGCCGAACCGGCTGGTGCTGACCAACAGCGCCACCGGCGCGGCGTCGAGCATGAAGATCTCGGTGTCGGGCGATGCGGCCTTGTCAAGCCTGCTGTCGCAGGACCCGGCTGGCAGCCAGGCGATGCAGCAGACCATCGCGGCGCAGGATGCGAAGTTCAGCATCGATGGCCTGGCGGTGACGAAGCCGTCGAACCATGTGACCGACCTCATCGATGGCGTGACGCTGGACCTGACCAAGACCAATGCTGGCAGCCCGACGACATTGAGCGTGGCGCGCGACACCGCATCGGCAAGCTCGGCAGTAAAGAAATTCGTCGACGCCTACAATGCCGCCAGCAAGACCCTGACCGACGCGACTTCCTACAATGCGGAAACCAAGACCGCCGCTGTGCTCAACGGCGACTCTACGGTGCGCAACCTGCAGACACGCATGCGCAGCATGCTGTCCAACGTGGTCGCGGGCGGCGGAGCGTACAGCCGGCTCGCCGACATCGGCGTGAGCTTCCAGAAGGATGGGACGCTGGCGCTGGACTCGGCCAAGCTGAACAAGGCGCTGACGTCCAATTTCAATGATGTGGCGAGCCTGTTCGCCGTGGCCGGCAATGCCAGCGACGCACTGGTCAGTTATCAGGATGCGACTCCTGCCACCAAGGCGGGCACTTATGCGGTCAGCGTCTCCCGACTGGCGACACAGGGCAGTCTCGTCGGAAGTTCGGCTCTGGGCAGCACCACGATCACCGCAGGCGTCAACGACAGCCTGACGGTGAACCTGGACGGCAACAGCGCGACGATCACGCTCAAGCCTGGCGACTACCAGACCGCAAGCGCATTGGCGCTGCAAATCGAGTCGCAAATCAATGGCAACAGCGCATTTTCCGATTCCGGCGTGGCGGTGAGCGCGGACAGCAGCAATGTTCTCAGCTTCACCTCGAACCGCTACGGCTCGGCGTCGAAGATCACGCTTGCCGGCACCGCTGCGGCCAACCTGGTGGGCGCGAGTCCTGTAGCCAGCGACGGCGTCGATGTGGCCGGCACGATCAATGGCATGGCTGCGTCCGGCAGCGGGCAGAAGCTCACCGGCGCCAATGGCGACGCATCGGAAGGACTTTCCATGCTGGTGACGGGCGGCGCGATCGGCGATCGCGGAACCATCCGCTATGCGAAGGGCTATGCCAGCCAGCTGGATGACCTGATCGCCGGAGTCCTTGATACCGATGGCAGCATCAGCGCACACACCAAGGGCATCAATGCGGCGATCAAGGCGGTGCAGAAGCAGGAGGATGCCATGAGTCAAAGGCTGACTCTCAGGGAAACGGCGCTGCGCGCACAATTCAATGCGCTCGACACGCAGCTCAGCGGCCTTACCGCGACCAGCACCTACCTGACGCAGCAACTCGCCGCGATCAAGGCGAATTCGAGCAGTAGTTGAGCACCATGAGCGGTGATTCATCCGGCCTGTGCGCCATTTACCAGCAGCTCGCCGAGCTGAGCCTTGACATGCTGCGTGTTTGCCGCGAGCGCGATTGGGAGAGTTTCGCCGCGCTCAACGCGGGTGAAGCAGCGCTCCTGGCGCGGCTGCAGGCTTTCGATGCAGCGCAGCGCGCGCAATGGGCCGCGCCCGAGCGCATCGAAGCACTGATCCTGCAAACTCTCTCCAATCAGCGCGAGGCGCAGCGCCTGCTTGCGCCGTGGCGCGAAGAAATCGCTGTGCAATTGCGCAGCGCCGGCTCGTCGAGAAAGCTTGCGAACGCCTATGGCGGACAGGGTCCGCGCTAGCAGGCAATGATGCAGGGGCTGGTATCGCAAACGCCGGCGCCACGCTGATGAACGTCGCCCCGATGCCTTTTCCGCAAGCAATCCTTGCATTTTTTTACTACAGAAAAACCCGAAGCTGCCGTTAAGGAAATCATGGTTGCAACAGCGCGGCGCGCACAGATCGCAGCCAACAACGCGCTTGCCATAGTGGTTATGGCGCACGGTTTTTCAGAGGATGCCAATGTTTGGTTCAGCTTTCGGTTCGGCTAATAAAGGTGCCAGCGCCTACGCAACGCTGGGTGTGGAAACCGGCGTGGGATTCGCCAGCCCGCATCGTCTGATCGTCATGCTGTTCGACGGCGCGCTCGCGCAGATTTCCACCGGACTCAATGAAATGCGCAACGGCAATGTCGCTGCGAAGGGGCGCGCCATTTCGCGTGCCGTCACCATCGTCGGCGAAGGTTTGCGAGCGAGTCTGAACAAGGACGTGGGCGGGGAGATCGCGCAGAGCCTGGACGCGCTCTACCTGTACATCGAAGGCCGAATGTTGCAGGGGAATCTGCACAACGAGCCCGAGCATCTGCTCGAAGCGCAGCGCCTGCTCACCGAGCTGCGCGACGCCTGGCTGCAAATTGATCCGGACAAGGCCCAGGCGGCAGCGCCCGCGCCGGCCAGTCCCGCCGCGCGCATGGCGGCGCAGAGCTACGCCTGAGCCCGCGCGGGCGCAAGGTTTCCACGCGGACCGCGGTGCGGGTAAAATCCGTGCCTTTCGTCCGTGTGCCGCCTTGACGCCAGCCGTTCTTTTTCGCGCCTGGCATGGGGCCTCGGACCTTGGCGGCGATCCACGCCTGCCCCACGAGGATATGCAAAACTGAGCCCCATGGAAAATCCTTCGAACACTGCTTCCGGCGCAAGGTCGGCCATTCTGCATGTCGCGTTCTGTGTTGATGATCGCTATGTGCCGCGCATGGGCGCGACCATCGCGTCGATCATGGCCAACAATGCCGGCGCACACTTCGTGTTTCATGTGTTCGTCTTCTCGATCTCCGACGAGAACCGGCGCCGGGTAGCGCAGCTGGAACAGCGCTTCGGCGTGGGCACCATGATCCATGTGATCGACCCCGAGCAGTTCCGCGAATTTCACCACTTCATCAAGTCGTCCTACTATTCCGCAGCCACCTTCACCCGGCTGGTGGTACCCAAGGTTCTGGCCGGCGTCGCCGACAGAGTCGTGTACCTGGACGCAGACATACTCTGCGTGGGCAATGTGGACGAGCTGCGCACCCTCGACCTTGCCGGCAAGGTCGTGGCTGCGGTGCCCGATGCGCCGGTGACGATGGCTCGCCGCACGAAAGCCCTGGACATGCGCAGCAAGCTGTATTTCAACGCCGGCATGATGCTCGTCGATGTGGCGGCATGGATGGCAGCTGGCATTTCGGAAAAGGCGGTCGAGGTGCTGTCCAGCGACAGGGAAGATCTGCGCTTTCAGGACCAGGACGCACTGAACCTGGCGCTTGAAGACAGGACGCTGTTCCTTGATAACAAGTGGAACCATATCTACGGCCTTGTCGCGGACCTGGAACGGGACCGGCGCAAGCTGAGCCTGCAGGGCGAAGCGGTGTTCATCCATTTCGCCGGATCGGTCAAGCCATGGAGCCTGTGGACGGGGCATGAGGCGACGGAGCTGTTCCGCACGTATCATGCGATGTCGCCGTGGGGCGATTTGCCGCTTGAAGCCGCGCCACAGAACTACAAGGAAATGCGCATGTATTCGCGTTTTCTGTTCCAGCGTCGCGAGTTCGGTAATTCGCTCGCATGGTATTGGCGCTATCTGGCGAAAAAACGCAGTCGAGCGCGCGCCACCGGTTGAAACGGTGCAGCGACATCCAGCCATCCTTCCGATGCCTTCCCCCGGCGCAGCAGCCATGCAAGCACATGAATCAGCATGAACGATAGCTCCAGCACTCCATTCGCAGTCCCGGCCGAGCTGCTTGCCAGCGGCGGCAAGATGCTCTTCATTGCTCATCTTGCCTTGGGCGACTACACCTATCTGCAGAACTTCTTCAAGGCATTCGCCCAGGCGCATCCGGGCCTGCAGATTCATCTGTGGGTGGACGAGGTGCGGCGCACCAGCAAGCGCGAGGAATGGAAGTTCCTGAAATCCTATGCGCTGTATGACTGGGTCGAAGCCTGTCCATTCTTCGAGAAAGTCTATCGGCGCACCTACAGTCCGGAACTGTTCCAGGAGTCCATCGCCGAAGCGCAGCGCGAGGCTTATCCGCTCGTGGTATCCCTGGCGACGCTGAGACCGCATTTCTATGCTGGCCTCGCGCGCGAGATCAGTCCGAATGGATTCGTCGCTGGCATGAAGCCGCGGACCAAGCTGACGCAGCTGCATCATCTGCCTGCGTACCGCAAGCTGGATGCGGCGATTTCACCGGACGCGCCGCCGGGCATGCCTGAGGCGCATATCACCGATGTGTATGGCGGCTGGTTCCGGCAATTGTTCGGACTGGAATTGCCGCCGGCCGGGCGGCAGCCTTTCGTCGATATTCCGGCGCCATGGATCGCCGCGGCGCATGAGCAATTGCGGCAGTGGGAATTTCCCGAAGGCGCAACGCTGGTGTTCATCAATCCGTATGCGAAGACCGTCAAGCGCTGCTGGCCGCTTGAAAAGGTCGCTGCGCTGATCCGTGAGATGCGCGCGCAACCTTCCTGGCGCGATGCCTGCTTCATCGTCAACGCGGTGCCCGAGCGGCTCGAGGAAGCGCGCAATGCCATCGAGCATCAGCGGCTGGAACGCACACGTATCTTCTCGGCCCAGGAAAATTTCTTCCAGTTGCCGGCGTTGCTCAAGCAATGCGATCTGATCATTTCGGTGGAGACGGCGGTGATGCACCTGGCAAATGCGGTCGGCGTGCCGGTGATTGCGCTGATGCGGCAAAAGAACCCGGAATGGGCGCCGATAGACCGTGAAAACAGCATCGTGATTACTGCGGCCAAGCGCAGCGACTGGGTCAAGGAGATACCGGTTGCTGCGGTGATGAATGCGCTTGCGGCCGCGCGCTGAGCGGCCTTACCGCCGCCTTCAAGCCTTGGCCTTGCGTTTGGCGGCGAACGCAATGAAGCTTGCGATGCTGAGGGAATAAAACGGAAAGACTTCCCACCAAAGGAACACCACGTCGGTGAAGCCAAGCAACAGAAGGCCCGTGCACAGCGAAAGCCCCATGCAGGCCGAGGCGCGGACCTGCCCGTCCGCATGGCGCAGGTCACGCGCGAAATAGGTCGCAGGAACCAGCAGCAGCGCCAACATCGCGGCCAGGCCTACCAAACCCAGCCTCGCCATCGCAAAGAGCATCTCATTATGGGAATGCGCATAAGTGGATGCCGTTGGAGAAATGATTTTGCGCGCAGCGAGGTCCTTTAGGGCATCGCGGTATCGATCCACGCCGACGCCGAAAATCGGATGCTCGCTGAAGATCACCATCGAGCCGCGCCACAACTGGAAACGGATGCCGATTGATGTATCGACATTGCTCTTCTGGAGATATTGCTGGATATCGTTGCGCGCGACTTCCACACGCTCACGAAGCTTGGTTGCATTGCCGCCCGCCAGCGCGATCGTCACGACCAAAGCCGCGGCGATCGCGAGCTTTGTCTTTGTCTTCATCGAATTGCAGGCAACGAGCGCTATCGCGGCGAACAGCGGAATCGTTACCCAGGCTCCGCGCGACTGGGAAATATAGCTGCCGTAGAGGATTGCAATCGCCGCCACCAGCTTCAATGCGATCGAGAGCGTGTTTCCACGGGCATTCCATGCGATGGAAAGCAGCGCATACACGCCGAGCAGCATGCCCATCTCGATGAAGATTGTGATTGGAATGAAATCCGTCACATAGCGATCCTGACCGTTATGCGATAGCAGATAGATCTTGATCGCGGACAGTACGGCTCCAGCGACGAAAGCCCATTGCAGTTGTCGCAGGCGAGCGATAGGCAACAGCCATACTGCCCACAGCGCCAGGGGAAACAGAGCCAGGCGCAGAGGCGCGTCCATATTTCTGCCCGAGAAATGGCCGCGCGACATCTCATTGGCCAACACAGCAAAAAGCGGCGCGGCCAGCGCAAGGATCAGCGGCCAATAGCACCGCAACAGTTCAGTGAAGGAGAGATTCTCTGGCTTGCTGCGGCTGAGCAGAGCGGCAAGGCTGGTCAAAATCAGCGCGCCATACAGGACGCCGGCTGCACGGTCGATGATAAGCGCAAACGCAAAGAATGCGATGAGTGAAGCTGCGATGAGCGCTTGTAGGTAACGCAAGTCTGTTCCTGTTCTTTCTCTGGTGATCTTCGAGCGGCTCGCCTGGGCAGGCATGCCCGGCACAGGGGCTCATGCTGATTTCCGTTTTTGCCTGAGTCTTGCCCGCAGGTATCGGCAGTGCCAACTTATGCTTTCAACAATGCGATTCTGCCTCATCAGGAACCTGGAGAACAATTTCAGCTCCCGGGCAGTGCGCGGTGCGTCAAGCGGCATGCCAGCCCAGGGCGAGCGCGACTGGAGTTCCAGGAACATGCATCTGACTTCGTGAAGGCACCAGTCATGCCATGGCTTGACCGGACCGGTGAAGTGCATCAGTGCAAAGGATGGGCCTACGTTCAACCGAGTCTCTCCTCTGTCCAGGTAATCGACCAAGTGGTAGCGGTAGTTCCATTTCGCATCGACGTATCTGACGCGGCCGTCCAGCGCGATGTTCAGCGCATCCTGATCGGCAAACCGCAGTTCGCGCATGCTCAGTGCTTTCAGGGCGATATCGCTCACGTCGGCGGCAACCCAACGCTCGATATCGATCAGCATTACCCCCGCATTGAAGTATTGACCATGTTTGAGGCCGAGCGCCGGCACCTGTGTGCTTACCGTGGTGCTCTGTTCATCGGTGACTGCGGCGGCAATGCAATCGCCAAGGTCCGTTTGAAGCAGGTCTGAGATATCGCCGAAGCAGAGCAGGTCGGCGTCCAGGTATAGCACCCGGTCCGTGACGCCGCGCAGGCCCTCGGGAATCAAGAGGCGGATGAAGGTGCCCAGCGAATGCTGCGAGAAGCAGGGAAAACGGCGAAAGGCATCCAGAGCGCCTGTATCGAGTTGATGCACTTCGATGCGTTGGCCATGTTTCTCCTCGAGCGCGCGCAGCCTGTCCCGATCCTCGGCTGTGACGGTGAAGGCAAAGACATGGAAGATGAAGCGCCGCTTCGGATTGTTTTCGATGATGGAGGTGATGGCGACACCCATGCCGCGGTAATACCCAGCGTCCACGCCGAAAGCGATATGGACTGGATTTGTGCCGTGCGAGGACGGCGTAAAGGACATTGGGGATGCGGTAGACACTTCGCGCTTTCTTGAATTGGCGGACTCGTCGCAGCTTCAGGCGTGCCGCTGCGAGACGGCATCGGCAGCGGTCGCTCCAGCTTCTGCTATGCGTGCCCGCGCGTCATTGCCGCATGCCTCGTTGAACCATTCGAGCACAATGCTCTCGACGACCTCGGGCGGGATGTTTTCCATGCATTCGCAGCTCAGCGTCTTTCTTTTCGCGCATCCGCTGCAGGAAGTCGGCATGCAGATCATGCGGGCACGCGGTCCAACCGGCGCCCATCTGCCGGGATGCATCGGCCGAGTCGGGGGAAACAGGCCGAGCGTACGCTGGCCCAGCGCGGCTGACATGTGCAGCGGCCCGGTGCCGCTGGCAATCAGGCCGTCTGCATTGCGGATGAAGGCCGAGAACTGCGCCAGCGTGAAGCCTCCGCAGACATTGCTGACATTGGGCATGTTGAGGAGTTCGGATGCGTTCTGCTCCAGCCAGCGTCCTTCGCTGGCGCTTCCCGTCGCCCATAGATGAATGTCGGGATGCCGCGACAGCCGCCGCGCGAGCTCAAGAAAATGCTGCGGTGGCCATTCGCGGCCATGGCCATTGGACTTGGTATGGATCACCAGGTTGAAGCGATATCGCTTCAGCATGGCGTGTACCTGAGGATTGGCGGAAGGCTTGAATGCGTACATGCCGCCAATGGTCTCCAGATCTGGAATTTCCGTGAGACCGAAGGGTTTGAGAAATTCGAAATTGATCTGAGCTTCATGCAGCGGCGAAGTGCGCTTGGAGAAACGGACTCGCTGATTGCAGAAGATCATCTGGTACAGCTTTTGCCGAGCATTTCCGATCCGATTGCGCACGCGCGCCTTAAAGGCGGCAACGGCCAAGCGCTTGTCCGGCTGCGCAAAGATGACGGTATCGACGCCAGACTTCCTGAAATAAGTGACCGGATCCTGTATCACGCTTTCAATCTCGACCACCTCATCCACCGTCGCGCATTCGCCAACCGCTGCGGCAGCATAGGCGCGGCACATGAAGCTGATCTTCGCCGCTGGAAACTGTTGCTTGAGCCAGGCCGTAATGGGCAGCGTGAGAATGACGTCTCCGATATTGTCGTTACGACATATCAAGATGTGCGAAGGCTGTATTGCCATTGAATGCTATTCCACAGGAGAAGGCGGGATTGTATCGCAGTGTGAAGTGGCCAATGTCATTGTGTGCGGACGGAAACATACTCTTGATGAATGCGCGCCCGTTTCCTCTGTTTCAAAGCGCACTTTCTCCATCCTGAAGTGGCTTTCCTTCATTGTCCTCGTGGTGTGTCAAAAGTGATCCAAGGAAGGGTGGCATTGCTGGCATTGAAGGCTATCCATGCCAGACAAGCCAAAGAAAACATTGATCCCCCACTTCGCCAACATGATTCGATGCACTGAAATAGGAAGGAGAACATTTTGCAATGCAGGCGTGTTTTCGCTTTTCGGCATGGGCATCATCAGAGGTGGCAGCTTTTTGGATTGCACCCGGTGCAAAGACTGCCTGTAATTCCTCGCCCCAACGAATATTCGGCAGCCGAAGATTATATCGATTTCATCAAGGCTGTCTTTCAGTTGAACGTTTCCAGAAGTTTCTTGCCTACGACAACAGACGTTACGCGTCGGCTTGCAATGCGCACCCCCATGGGTATTGCCTGCCGGCCTGTAACGACCGGCAGTCGAATTTTCCGAAGGAGTATGGCAATGGCGAATACCTTGAAGAAAGGCGACAAGGTGGAATGGAAATCTTCACAAGGTACAGTCCAAGGCAGGGTGAAGAAGAAATTGACCGCGCCTGACGATATCAAGACTCATCATGTGGATGCATCAAGAGAAGATCCCCAGTACCTGGTGCAAAGCGACAAGACTGGCGCCGAGGCGGCGCACAAGCCGGATGCGCTGAAGAAGACATCTTAAAGGGTCTGGTATTTCGAGGGCCTGCGCTTGGCCGCGGCTGTCCAGGTCTGCGCGGATGCGTCCGGATGCATGCATGAGAAGCGCATTGCCAATGCAAGCGGATTCGAAGTCAGAGTGCAAGAAGTGGCGATGTGCCGGGAAAGGAGGGTCAGCGTTTGAAGCGATACGCCTGACGAAGTCGTTTGGTCGGGGTGAGAGGATTCGAACCTCCGGCCTCTACGTCCCGAACGTAGCGCTCTACCAGGCTAAGCTACACCCCGACGACCAGAACAACTTGTTTGCGGTTTAGCGCCGATCACTGCATTAGTGATTGCGGTCAACTGCGAAGGCGCACAATTGTAGCAAAGAGTTTTTGAAATCGCTAGGAGGAATGCGAACAATCGCATCTCTGGCGTTACGAGACGCCGTCTCGGCCTGTTGCCTGGTATAAGCGAGCGCACCAGAATCGGTGACCGCGGCAAGCACCGCGCCAAAGTTGGCTTCGTCACCGTTCTCAATGCATGAGCGCACCAGTTCACGCTGCTGCTGGGTGCCATGCTGCATCAGATAGATCAGGGGAAGCGTCGGTTTGCCTTCGCGCAGATCATCGCCAACGTTCTTGCCAATGTCGGCGGCATTGCCTGAGTAATCGAGCACATCATCGATCAGCTGGAATGCGGTACCGAGCGAGCGTCCGTACTCGGCTGCTGCGTCGATCTGCTCTTCCGGTGCGCCGGCAATCAGCGCGCCAAGCTGCGAGGCGGCTTCGAACAGCTTCGCGGTCTTGGAGCGGATCACCTGCAGATAGCGCGCTTCCGATACATCGGGGTCATGCATGTTCAACAGCTGCAGCACCTCGCCCTCAGCGATGACATTCGTCGCGTCCGCAAGGATGCGCATCACGCGCATGTTGTCGATGTCCACCATCATCTGGAAGGAGCGCGAATAAAGAAAGTCGCCCACCAACACTGAAGCAGCATTGCCGAAGAGCGCATTCGCGGTCTCACGTCCGCGTCGCAGTGAGGATTCATCGACCACGTCGTCATGCAGAAGCGTTGCGGTATGAATGAATTCCACGATGGCCGCCAGCGCATGATGCGCGCTGCCTCGATAACTCCAGGCGTTTGCAAAGAGCAGCACCAGCGCCGGACGGATTCTCTTGCCGCCAGCGCTGATGATGTATTCAGCAATCTGATTGACCAGCGCGACATCGGAATGCAATTCACGGCGGATGAGGACATCCACAGCAGCGGTATCGGCCGCGATCGGCGCATTCAATGCGCTGGATGGGGCAATGGAGGGTGTGGCGGACAAGATGAATCCTGCTTGTTATCTTTCAATCCCGGCATTATACGATGAGCGACGCAGCGCTCAGGGGCGCTGACGTAATCGCTCGCCAGCGCGGTGATGGCGGCAAATGCTTTGACTGAATTGTTGGGTCCATGTATTATTCGCGGTTTTCCTGATTGCTCGTTCCCAGTGCGGTTGCTGCGGAAGCGAAGGGTCAGGAGAAGATCCCTAAAATATTTGACGAGGTTTCACATGTACGCGGTCATAAAAACCGGCGGCAAGCAGTACAAAGTTGCGGCTGGCGAAAAACTCAAAGTAGAACAGATACCGGCAGACATTGGCTCCGAAATCACCCTGGATCAAGTCCTCGCAGTAGGTGCAGGCGACGCCATTCGTTTTGGCGCGCCGCTGGTCGAAGGTGTGAAGGTGCTGGCTACGGTTGTGGCGCATGGTCGCCACGATAAGGTGAAGATTTTCAAGATGCGCCGTCGCAAGCATTACCAAAAGCGCCAGGGCCATCGCCAAAACTACACCGAATTGCAAATCGTCTCGATCAACGGCTAAGCGCCGGTCGGGTTAAACAGTTACCTAGGAGTCTGAAATGGCACACAAAAAAGGCGGCGGCACTACGCGCAACGGCCGTGATTCCGAGTCGAAACGACTGGGCGTCAAGGTCTACGGCGGCCAGGCGATCAACGCCGGCGGCATCATCATTCGTCAACGCGGCACCCGGGTGCATGCAGGCGAGAACGTTGGCATGGGCAAGGATCACACCCTGTTCGCGCTGATCGATGGCAAGGTGCAATTCGCAACCAAAGGCCGTCTGCAGCGTCATATCGTTACCGTCGTTCCGGCGTAACGCTTACCGCAGGCGCAAGCCTTGCCGAAGGAGGCTCTGCCGCTGGTAGGGCCTTTTTCTTTTTCAGGCGGCAAACATCATGAAGTTCATAGACGAAGCAAGGATCGAAGTTATCGCGGGCGACGGCGGCAACGGCGTGGCCTCATTCTGCCGTGAGAAATTTCGCCCGTTCGGCGGTCCCGATGGCGGCGACGGCGGCAGGGGCGGCAGCATCTACGCTGTCGCCGACCGCAATATCAATACGCTCGTGGATTACCGCTTTTCCAAGCTGCACAAGGCGCGCAATGGTGAAAATGGCCGCGGCGCCGACTGCTATGGCAAGGGCGGCGAGGACATCGAACTGCGCATGCCGGTCGGCACCCTGGTTGTCGATGAGGATGACGGCGAAATCGTCGCGGACCTGACCGAGCATGGCCAGCGCATCCTGCTGGCGCGTGGTGGCGAGGGTGGCTGGGGCAACATTCATTTCAAGAGCTCGACCAATCGCGCGCCGCGTCAGAAGACCGATGGCAAGGAAGGCGAGCGTCGGCATCTGCGTCTGGAGCTGAAGGTGTTGGCCGATGTGGGCCTGCTTGGCATGCCGAACGCCGGCAAGTCTACCTTCATTACCGCGGTGTCGAATGCGCGCCCCAAGATCGCGGATTATCCGTTCACGACCCTGCATCCGAACCTTGGCATGGTGCGGGTGAGTCATGAAAAGAGCTTTGTGATCGCCGATATTCCCGGGTTGATCGAGGGCGCAGCCGAGGGCGCCGGGCTCGGCATCCAGTTCCTGCGCCATTTGCAGCGCACCCGCTTGCTGTTGCATATCGTAGACCTTGCGCCGTTCGACAATGTCGATCCGGTCAAGGAAGCCAAGGCGATCGTCAAGGAACTGAAGAAGTACGATGAATCCCTGTTCGAAAAGCCGCGTTGGCTGGTGCTGAACAAGCTCGACGTCGTGCCTGAGAATGAGCGCGCGAAACGGGTGAAGGACTTCATCAAGCGCTTTGCCTGGAAAGGCCCTGTCTTTGAAATTTCAGCGCTGACCCGGGACGGTTGCGAAGAACTGGTACAGGAAATATATCGCTACCTCGAGCAGCAGCGCCTGCAGGAGCAACGCGTCGAAGAAACGCCGCAGATGGACCAGTCTGCGCGCGGCATCGACAGCATCGACCCGGACGATCCACGCTTCAAGATTCTTGATTAGGCATAAGACGGTCAATGCATCACGGGGCGCCACGGGCGCCCCTTATAATTGCAGCCGCGGTTCAACTCTTTTCAAAGCCTCATGATTTCCGTCATTCAGAATGCCAAGCGCCTGATCGTCAAAGTGGGTTCCTCTCTGGTCACCAATGAAGGTCGCGGGCTCGACCATGCCGCGATTGCGAAATGGGCCGCACAGATTGCGGAGTTGCGCGCCATTGGCAAGGAAGTCGTGCTGGTGAGTTCGGGCGCGATCGCCGAAGGCATGCAAAGGCTGGGATTCGAAAAGCGGCCCACCGGCATTCATGAATTGCAGGCTTGTGCTGCGGTCGGACAGATGGGGCTGGTCCAAATCTACGAGACCAGCTTCCGAGCCCACGATTTGCGCACCGCGCAAGTGCTGCTGACCCATGCGGACCTCGCTGACCGCGAGCGTTATCTGAATGCGCGTTCGACGCTGTTCACGCTGCTGCAGTTCGGCGTGATACCGATCATCAATGAGAACGACACTGTCGTTACCGACGAGATCAAGTTCGGCGACAACGATACCCTGGGCGCGCTCGTTGCCAATTTGATCGAAGGCGATGCGCTGATCATCCTGACCGACCAGCGCGGCTTGTACACCGCCGATCCGCGACGCGATCCGGATGCCCGCTTCGTCGAAGAAGCAAAAGCCGGCGATCCTGCGCTCGAGGCTATGGCTGGCGGCGCCGGAACCGGCATTGGCCGTGGTGGCATGCTGACCAAGATTCTTGCCGCCCGGCGCGCCGCCACTTCAGGGGCCCACACGGTGATTGCCTGGGGCAGGGAAGAGCAGGTGCTGTGTCGATTGGCGCAGGGAGAAATGATTGGTACGCAGCTTACCGCCCAGACCGCGCAGTTGACTGCACGCAAGCAATGGATGGCCGATCATCTGCAGACAGCCGGTCGGGTTACTCTCGACGATGGCGCGTCGCAAGTGTTGACCGCGCATGGGAAATCGCTGTTGCCGATTGGCGTGATTGAAGTCAGTGGCGACTTCGGCCGCGGCGATGTCATCACCTGTGTTGACGGCAACGGCAAACCAGTGGCGCGCGGCATTACGAATTATTCGAGCTCCGAAGCGCGGCTGATCATGCGCAAGCCATCAAGCGAGATTGCATCGGTGCTCGGCTTTGTCGAGGAACCCGAGCTGATTCATCGCGACAACATGGTCTTGATCTGAGCAGAAAGCGAAATGCGCCTGTTGGCGCCGCTGGAGGAGCTCAGGCACCGTACGTCGGCGTCACCGACTGGCCGGTCCGCAAGCGTCTGAGCATCTGGTCCTTGTTGCCCGCTACCGTCTTCCCATCGCATAGAAAATCCTGCGCCAGCACCGCATGCTGCCGATTGGCCGAGTTGCGAGGGATCGGCTCCCATTGATCGCGCCGCGAGCGCGACCATGTTCCATCGGGATGGCCAAACGCATAGGTCTTCTTCTCGAAAGTCGCGCAGCGTATGCCTTCGTAGCTAATGCTCTTCGCGCCAGATGGACTTACCGCAACCAGCGTATAACGCACTACGCCATCCGACCCAACGGATAGGGAATTGGCATCCACCGCGAAGCGCAGCGTTGCCGTCGCACTCACATCGAAGGGCAGCAGATTGGCATCGATTGGCGCCGCTGGCATTTGTACGGTGACTTCCTGCCATGGCTTCTCGACGTCATCGAAGTCTTCTTCGAAATGGGATTGCGACCAGGATGCGCTGGCACATACGGCCAGCGCGCATGCGGTCGCGATACGGCAAAAATTCAGAAGCATGAAGCGCTCATTTGTTATCGGTTCCAGTGATCGGGAACTCGGGAGCGAGCACCAGTTTCTGCGCTTCGCGCGCCGCACGGATTTCGCGCGCAGAACGTGCGTCTCGGCCAGATGCTGCGCCATCATGCGGTTGGCGCAGATAGCGCTGCCGATGGCCCCCTTGGCCTGGACGCTGCAGAAAGCGCGATAGCTCCTGTAGCGCACGCTGATACACCTCACGCTTGAATTCAATCACCACGTCCAGCGGCACCCAATAGTTGTGCCAACGCCAGGCGTCGAACTCGGGATGATCGGTCATGCGCAGATTCACGTCGCAATCGCGGCCGGTCATGCGCAGCAGGAACCAGATCTGCTTTTGCCCGCGATAATGGCCACGGATTTCGCGCTTGATGAAATGATCGGGCACTTCATAACGCAACCAATCGCGCGTACGCCCGATGATCCTGACATGCGCCGGCTTCAGGCCGACTTCTTCCTCGAGTTCCCGGAACATTGCCTGTTCCGGAGTCTCGCCAAACTTGATCCCGCCTTGCGGAAACTGCCACGAATGTTCGCGCACCCGCTTTCCCCACCACACTTCATTGTGCGTGTTGAGAAGGATGATGCCGACGTTCGGGCGAAAGCCTTCGCGGTCCAGCATGTCGCACCTCAAATTTTCTGTGGCTGCGCGCTGTTGTTGAGCGAAGTTCGATGACCTTGTCCGATATGCAGCAAGTCGGAGAGAGACACGGAGACGCCGCAAAGAGTGGGCGCAGGCAGCCAGCTTATCCTTTAAAATTGGGTCGATTATAACTCTCTCTTTTTAAAAAGAATTCACCCTTATGCGCGCCTCACGTTTTTTTGTTTCGACCCTGAAGGAAGCTCCATCCGATGCCGAGATCATCAGCCACAAGCTGATGATGCGCGCCGGCATGATCAAGCGCCTCGGGTCTGGCATCTATACCTACATGCCCATGGGTCTGCGCGTGATTCGCAAGGTGGAGGCCATCGTTCGTGAAGAGATGAATCGCGCCGGCGCGGTCGAGCTGCTGATGCCGGTAGTGCAGCCAGCCGAGTTGTGGCAGGAAACCGGCCGGTGGGACAAGATGGGTCCGGAACTCATGCGCGTGAAGGATCGTCATGGCCGCGACTACGCGATACAGCCGACCTCAGAAGAAGTGGTGACGGATGTTGCCCGTAGCGAGATTCGCTCGTATCGCCAACTACCGGTGAACTTCTATCACATCCAGACCAAGTTTCGCGATGAGCGTCGGCCGCGCTTCGGCCTGATGCGGGGCCGCGAATTCACGATGAAGGATGCGTACTCCTTCGACCGCGATGTGGAAGGCATGCAGAAGTCCTACCGCATCATGTATGACGCCTACACCCGCATTTTCAATCGCTTCGGCCTGCAGTTTCGCGCAGTAGCCGCGGACAATGGCGCAATCGGCGGTTCCGGGTCACATGAATTTCACGTCATTGCCGATACCGGCGAAGATGCGCTGGTTTATTGCCCGACTTCGGACTACGCGGCCAATATCGAAGCGGCCGAAGCGCTGGCTCCTGCTGGCGAACGCGCTGCCGCAGCCGAGCCATTGACGAAAACTGCGACGCCCAACAAGACGCGCTGCGAAGACGTAGCCGAATTCCTTAACCTACCGCTTGCGCGCACCGTCAAATCCATCGTGCTCACTGTTGATGCCGCAGAAGAGGGCGGTGAGAAAACGCTGTGGCTTCTGCTTCTGCGTGGCGATCACGAGCTCAATGAAGTCAAGGTCGCCAAGATCCCTGGCCTTGCGGAATTCCGCTTTGCCGGTGCCTCCGAGATCGTCGAATGGTTCGGCTCCGAGCCGGGCTACCTCGGCCCGATCGGCACCAGAAAGCCGGTCAACATTGTCGCTGATCGCGCCGTGGCCAACATGAGCGACTTCATATGCGGCGCCAACGAGGAAGGCTTCCACTACACCGGCGCAAACTGGGGCCGTGATATTCCCCAGCCGATTGTGCATGACATCCGCAATGTCGTCGAAGGCGATCCCTCACCCGATGGCAAAGGCGTGCTCGCGATCCAGCGCGGGATCGAGGTTGGCCATGTCTTCCAGCTCGGCACCCGCTATTCGAAGGATATGAACGCAACCTTCCTCGACGTCGATGGCAAGCCGGCGCTGATGCAGATGGGCTGCTATGGCATCGGCATTACCCGCATCCTCGGCGCCGCAATCGAGCAGAACTTTGATGAACGCGGCATCATCTGGCCGGCATCGATTGCACCCTTCCAAGTGGTGCTGTGCCCGATGGGTTATGACCGCAGCGAGACTGTGCGCAACGAGACCGAGCGTCTGTATGCGGCGCTGCAGTCGGCTGGGATTGACGTCATCCTCGACGATCGTGGCGAGCGCCCGGGCGCGATGTTCGCGGATTGGGAGCTGATTGGCGTGCCGCACCGCGTGGTGATCGGCGATCGCGGACTGAAGGAAGGCATGCTCGAGTACCAAGGCCGGCGCGACGCCGCCGCGACCGGAGTGCCGGTGGAACAAATGGCCGACTTCATCCGGGACAAGCTCGCTGCTTGAGACAGGTGAAGCAACACTGGCTGGCGCACCTGCTGCTGTGTGCCGTCTTCACCTGCAGCGCCGCGCACGCGGGCAACCAGAAGGAAGAGGCGCTTGCGGATTCGGTGCGCCTGGCCCTGTCCAGGGCCATTACCGATTCGCAGCCGCCGAAGCCGCACTTCGACAACATCAATCAGCGCATTCAGTATCTATTGTGGCTGGGTGAGATGTCGCAGCGGCTGAAGAAACGCTTGCCGGACTGGCAGGTGCGCAAGGAATTCCTTGAGACCCTCTGGTATGAAGCCAAGCGTGCCGGGCTCGAACCGGCCATGGTGCTGGGTCTGGTGCAGGTCGAGTCGGCATTTCGCAAGTACGCCGTTTCCGGCGCGGGTGCACGCGGCTATATGCAAGTCATGCCGTTCTGGACACGCGTCATCGGCGATGGCGATTCAGGCAAGCTGTTCAACATGCAAACCAATCTGCGCTACGGCTGTTCAATACTGCGCATGTATATCGACATGGAGGGCGGCAACCTGTATCTGGCGCTCGGCCGCTACAACGGCAGCCGCGGTCGGCCCGAGTATCCGAATGCGGTGCTGGCGGCATGGAAAGGCTGGGAAACGAAGTAGCGAGCGCTCGCCGAAGTGCACCAGCGTTCCAAAATTCGGAACAAACAAAAACGCCCGCTTGCGCGGGCGTTTTTGTTTGGCTCCTGGAATTTATTTCAGGTGGCCGGAAATGATCTTCGTCATTTCAAACATGGAGACCTGATTCTTGCCGCCAAAAACAGCTTTCAACTTGTCATCCGCATTGATGTTGCGCTTGTTTTCCGGATCTTGCAGATTGTTCTTCTTGATGTAGTCCCAAACCTTCTTGGTGACTTCGGTGCGCGGCAACGGGCTGCTGCCGATGACGGCGGCCAGGTCTTGCGACGGAGTCAGGGGTTTCATGAAGGCCGGATTCGGTGCGCGGGTGCCTGCGGCTTTGGTAGCTTTCGCGGCCGGCTTGGCTGCGGCTTTCTTCGCTACGGGCTTGGCTGCGGCTTTCTTTGCTACGGTTTTCTTTGCTGCGGCCGCGGGCTTCGCGGCGGATTTCTTGGCGGCCGGTTTGGCGGCTGCTGATTTTTTGGCGGTTGCCATCTTCGAACCTCCTTCACTATCTATATAGCAGTGGAAAATTGCGCCATGTCACGCACCGCTAATAGTCGTTGCCTTTTGCTGGGTACGCAAGTGTTTTTTGAAAGTATTTTGCCAACGTTGCATATCCCGTGCGACAACCCGCTTTCATAGGGAAAAAACGGGTTTGGGGGTCGGTTTCAACACCGGTTTGACTACCTGGTCTCGATACCGCCGAAGCGGCGTGCAGATCAACGCATTCCTGGCATCATGCCCTTCATGCTGCGCATCATTTTCATCATGCCGCCGCCCTTCAACTTCTTCATCATCGACTGCATCTGTTCGAACTGGGCCAGCATGCGATTGACTTCCTGTACCGGAACGCCAGCGCCAGTAGCGATGCGACGCTTGCGCGAAGCCTTGATGAGCTCGGGCTTGCTGCGTTCAGCCGGCGTCATCGAATTGATGATGCCTTCCATGCGTCGCACCTGCTTCTCGGCCTGGTCCATGTTGGCACCGTTGGCTGCTTGCTGAAACTGCGCCGGCAGCTTGTCCATCATGTTCGACAGTCCACCCATCTTCTTCATCTGGCTCAACTGTGCCTTGAAGTCGTTCAGGTCAAACTTGCCGCCGCCCTTGATTTTTTGCGCAAGGTCCTGAGCCGCTTCGATGTCCACGCCTTTACGCGCTTCCTCCACCAGCGCGACGATGTCGCCCATGCCGAGAATGCGGTTGGCCATGCGCTGCGGATCGAAGGCTTCCAGGCCGTCGAGCTTTTCGGCAACACCGGCAAACTTGATCGGCTTGCCGGTGATGTGCCGCACGGACAGGGCCGCGCCGCCACGCGCATCGCCGTCGAGCTTGGTCAACACGATGCCGGTCAGCGGCAGTGCTTCATTGAAGGCGCGAGCAGTGTTGATGGCGTCCTGGCCCAGCATCGCATCGACCACGAACAGGGTCTCGATAGGCTTGGCTGCCTTATGCAGCGCGCTGATCTCCTGCATCATCGCTTCATCAATGCCAAGGCGACCGGCGGTGTCGATGATCAGCACATCGGCGAATTGGCGCCGGGCATGGTCGAGCGCTGCCAGGGCGATGTCGACCGGTTTCTGATCCGGCTGCGAGGGGAAGAAGTCGGCGCCGACCTGAGCACTGACCGTTTGCAGCTGGCCGATCGCGGCAGGGCGATATACGTCGGTCGATACCGTCAGCACTTTTTTCTTCTTCTGCTCACGCAGATATTTGGCCAGCTTGCCGACGGTTGTGGTCTTGCCGGCACCCTGCAGGCCGGCCATCAGGATCACCGCCGGCGGCTGGGTCGCGAAATTCAGTTGCGTGGCTTCCGGGCCGAGGTCCGCGCCCATGATTGCCGCGAGTTCGTCATGCACCACGCCAACCAGTGCCTGGCCGGGAGTGAGCGATCCGACGACTTCCTCGCCGAGCGCCTTTTCCTTCACGCGGGCAACGAATTCGCGCACTGCCGGCAGCGCAACGTCAGCCTCCAGCAGCGCCAGGCGCACTTCGCGCAGCATCTCGGCAGTATTCGCTTCGGTCAGGCGCGCTTCGCCGCGCATGGTCTTGACCACTTTGGCAAGACGTTGAGTCAGATTGTCGAGCATGGATTCCGTATCCGGGGAGAGTGGGGCGCGGCGTGCGCATGGCCGCCGCGAAAACGAAACATTTTACCCGATGCCGATGCGACGATTTTCCCATCGCATCAAGCCGCGGCGCCGTCCGCGCGTCGGCGCCCGGCACAACGCCATGGTGTAGACTTGCGCGATGCAAAACACTCTCTTCTTCCTGGCCGCGCTGATCTACCTGGCCACCGCTTTTCTGCCTGCGCGCATGCGCGGCGCGGCATCAGTGGGCACCGTGCTTGCCTGGCTGTTGCACGGCGGCGCGCTGTGGGCTGACATGCTTGCCCGGCCGGATTCGCTGCGACTCGGATTCGCGGTGGTGCTGTCGGCGACGCTGTGGATTTCGGTGGCGGCCTACTGGCTGGAAAATCGCAATTTTTCACTCGACAGTTTGCGCGTGCTGGTGCTGCCGAGCGCCGCGGTCGCGGTGGTCTTGCCCGCAATCTTTCCCGGAAGCGTGGTGTCACTGCAGGACAATGCGGGCCTGTATACGGCGCATATCGTCATCGCCATCCTCGCCTACAGCACACTGACCATCGCCGCGTTTCATGCGGTGCTCATGGCAGTACAGGAAGCCAGCCTGCATACCTCTCCCGGTGCGGCACGCGGCTGGTTCACGACCATGATCGAGCGCCTGCCGGCACTGTTGACGATGGAAAAGCTGCTGTTTCGCATGATCGGTTTCGGGTTCACATTGCTCACGCTGACGGTGCTGTCCGGCATTGTGTTTTCCGAAGAACTGTTCGGACGCCCGATACGCTGGGATCACAAGACCATCTTCACGATGCTGTCCTGGGTGCTGTTCGGCCTGCTTCTCGCCGGCCGGCGCCTGCGCGGCTGGCGCGGCAAGACCGCGCTGTCATTCACTTTGTCCGGCTTTGCCACGCTGCTGCTTGCCTATGTCGGCAGCCGCTTCGTGCTGGAAGTGCTGTTGCATCGGGGCCTGGCATGAAACTCCTGCTGCTGGCCGGCCTGATTGTCTTTGTTGTGATGTGGCTGCAACGTCCCAAGGACAGGCCTCTGCCCGGCGGACCGGCACGGCAGCTGCGCCTGACGACCGAACCCATGCTGCCCTGCGCGCAATGCGGCGTGCACGCACCGTCTTCCGAGATGCTGCATGACGCGGCGGGACGCGCCTACTGCTGCGAAGAGCATCGTAGCTTGTACGCGGCGCGCTGATAGATGGCTCGATTCGCGGATGCGGCGCCATTGGTCGGCGACAGGCAAACCTTGTGGCGTACGCTGCAGACCTTCAACTTCACCCGGGTTGCGATTGCGCTGGTGCTGCTGGTCTATCTCAGCATTAATGCGCATACCGGCTTCTGGCTATATGGCGACTTCCTCTATCGACAAGCTTGCGGTGTCTACCTGGCGCTGGCGGTGGTCGGGGCGCTGACCACCGAGTTCTGGCGACGTCACTTCCTGCTTCAGCTGACCGTGGGCATTGCCATCGATCTGCTGCTGATCACCGCGCTGTATGTCGCCGCGGGCGGCGCCAAGAGCGGACTGGCCATCCTGTATTTGTTTCCGCTGGCTGGCGGCGCGGTACTGGCGCCAACGGTGCTGGCCCTGTTCTTCACTGCGCTGGTCGCGCTGACCCTGCTGCTGGAAAGTGCCTGGCAGCTGTTGAACTTCACGTCCGAGTCGACCATCTCGCAAGCGGGGCTGTTCGGAGCAGCCTTTTTTGCCGCATCCTATCTGCTGAACCGACTGGCGGCGCGGCTGCTGAAGCAGGAGCGACTGGCCGTCGAACATGGCACGGATCTGCGGGTGCAGCAGGCGATCAATCAGCTCGTCATCGCCGACATGCGCGATGGCGTGCTGGTCCTTGGACCGGACATCACGGTGCTCACCGCAAATCCCGCAGCCGAGCGACTTCTCGGCCTGGCCAATGTGCCGCAGGCAGAACGCCGTCTTGCGCGCATCACCTGGCTGGCCCCGATTGCCCAGGCCCATGCCGCCTGGTCCGCCGGAGGCGCGGCAGCATCGTTCGTAATGATCAAGCCGGCGGAGGAAAAGATGGCGCATCTGCGGCTGCGTTTCGCCAGCGTCGACGCTGCCGTGCCGGACAATGCCCGCACCGTGGTGTTCATGCAGGATGTCAGCGAGATCGAGAACCGGGCTCAGGAACTGAAGCTGGCGTCGATGGGACGGCTCACTGCCAGCATCGCGCACGAGGTGCGCAATCCGCTGTCCGCGATCGGGCATGCGAATTCCCTGATGATCGAAGATGCGGCCGATCCGGTGCAGCTGCGCCTGTTGAACATCATCAATGACAACGTGGGGCGCCTGAACCGCATGATCGAAGACATCCTGCGCCTGTCGCGCAAGGCGCAAACCGGCGGCGAGCCGGTGTCGGCAGCGCTGCTGGTGCCGGAAATCGTCGAGGAATTCCGCGAGTCGCAGGCGCTGCGGCCGGGCTTCATTCATGTCGGCGCGATGGACGAGCGCAGCGTGCTGTTCGATCCGCTGCATCTGCGCGAGGTGATTGTCAATCTCCTGTCGAATGCACTACGCTACGCCAGCGGCCGGGACGCGTCGATCCGATTGTTCATGGTCTCGGACGCAGGCCGTCGGCGCGAATTGCATGTACAGGATGACGGCGCCGCCATTACCCCCGAAGTACGCTCGCATCTGTTCGAACCGTTTTACACCACATCCAGAAAAGGCACCGGCCTGGGACTGTACCTGGCCCGCGAACTGTGCCTGAACAATGGAGCCACGCTGGATTATGAATACCGTACCGATTCCTGGAACCACGAGCAGGGCCAGGCCAGCGGACGCTTTGTCATCACGCTGGCCGCGCCCGACGCGGCCGTGCAAACCGAGTGAGTCCTGATGGCCGCGCCCCGCATTCTGATCATCGACGACGAAGCAGACCTGCGGGAGCTGCTCGAGATCACCTTCCTCAAAATGGGCCTGGATACCGACAGCGCCGGCACGCTGGCCGAAGCGCGCGAACTGCTGGGCCGGCAATCCTACGCTCTTGCGCTGACCGACATGCGCCTGCCGGACGGACAGGGCATCGACCTGGTGCGCGAGATCGCCGCGCATTACCGCGGCACGCCGGTCGCGGTGATCACCGCCTTTGGCAGCACCGATAACGCGGTAGCGGCATTGAAGGCCGGTGCTTTCGATTACCTGTCCAAGCCGGTGGCGCTGGACCAGTTGCGCACGATGGTGCAGTCGGCGCTGAAACTGGTGCCGGGATCACCGCTGCGCAGCGCGAAGGCCGACGAGGCGGAAACGGGCTTTCGCCTGCTCGGCGAGTCGGCAGCGATGCGCGAAGTGCGCGCCCAGATCGCACGATTGGCGCGAAGCATGGCGCCGGTCGCCATCACCGGCGAGTCCGGCACCGGCAAGGAGCTGGCCGCGCGCGACATTCATGCGCAGAGCGCGCGCGCCGACAAGCCCTTCGTCGCCGTCAACTGCGGCGCGATACCCGAAGCGCTGATGGAAGCCGAGTTCTTCGGCTATCGCAAGGGCGCCTTCACCGGCGCTGCGGAAGATCGCGATGGCTTTTTTCAAGCTGCCAATGGCGGCACGCTGATGCTCGATGAAGTGGCCGACCTGCCGTTGCCGATGCAGGTCAAGCTCTTGCGTGCGATCCAGGAGAGAAGGGTGCGCAAGGTCGGCTCCACGGTCGAGGAGCCGGTGGATGTGCGCATCATCAGCGCCACGCATCAGAACCTCGCCTCGTGCGTGGAGGCCGGCAAGTTCCGGCAGGACTTGTATTACCGCTTGAATGTCATCGAACTCGGCTTGCCGCCGCTGCGCGAGCGCGCCGACGATATCGCGCTGCTGTCCGGGGCGATTCTGAATCGGCTGTCGGGCGGCACGGCGCCTGCACTGTCGCCAGCGGCGCGGGCCACGCTGGAGGCTTACGCGTTTCCGGGCAATGTGCGCGAGCTGGAGAACATTCTGGAGCGGGCGCTGGCCTTCGCCAGCGGGGATGCGATCGGGGCCGAGGACCTTGCCTTGCGTCCGGCAGCCCCGCGTACGCAAGGCGCGTCGCCTGAGACAGCGCCGCCCGCGCCACTTGCCCCGGCCGCACCGACAGCGTCGGTATCGGCAGCGGTATCGCCTGCACCCGAGCCGCCGGCCATTGCGCCGAGCGCGCCAACCTTGCCCGGCTCGCTCATTGATCATCTTGATGCGGTCGAGCGCGACATCATCCGCGCCGCGCTCGACCGCACCCGCTACAACCGTACGCAGGCCGCTGATCTGCTGGGCCTGACGCTGCGGCAGCTGCGTTACCGCATGCAGAGACTGGATATCCATGAACCCGATTGAAACGATGGCCGCGCTGCTCGCGCCTGACGACAGCGGCTGGTGCGGCGACGTGCGGCGACTGGCTTCGCCGAATTGCGACGCGCGGCCGCAGGGCATGGAGATCGACCTGCTGGTGATACACAACATCAGCCTGCCGCCAGGTCAGTTCGGCGGCGATGAGATCGCCGCGCTGTTCACCAACAGCCTCGATCATGCAGCCCATCCGTATTTCGAAGGCTTGCGCGGCTTGCGGGTCTCGGCGCATTTCCTGATCCGCCGCGACGGCGCCACGCTGCAATTCGTTCCGGCCGGGATGCGCGCCTGGCATGCCGGCCTGTCGCGGTTCGGGGAACGAGAGCGCTGCAATGACTTCTCGATCGGCATCGAGCTGGAGGGCACTGATGAGGAAACGTTCACCGCCGTCCAATATGCGCGCCTGGCCGCGTTGACCGAAGCGCTGGCGCGCCGCTATCCGTTGCGCCATGTCGCTGGCCATCAACATATCGCGCCCGAACGCAAGACCGACCCGGGTCCGTATTTCGACTGGCCGGCCTATCAAGCCGCATGCCGCCAGCTTCCCGCGGCGGCAGCTCTACAGTTCCCAACGGCGGTGTAAAAAGTCAATGCTTTTTTTTAAAGACGAGTTGGGAAAACGCTATTGCACGGCCGGTATCGTCCCACTAGAATTAGTGCCCATCGCCTCGAGAATTACTACATATAGTGTTGTGTAGTGATCGCAGGCAAGATGGTTCGCTCCATCACGGTTTGCTCTTCCGCTCTTTTGCCCGTCCGTGCCTGGCACCTTTATCGCCATGGCGACGGGCATGGCCCGCAGGCCGATACGGCGGGCAAGCCGCCGAGGTCAGTTCAAAACAGCCGCACCCCATATCGATTCAGGAGGCCACGTGCAATCACCTCAGGATATTTCCGTTACCAAAGGCGCCGAAACCATCGGCAAACCGAACTACGCCGGCATTGCCGCCGGCAGCCCGACCACATCGAGCGCCGCGGAATACCGCATCATCCGCCGCAACGGCGCAGTGGTCGGCTTCGAGCCGTCGAAGATTTCCATCGCCATGACCAAGGCTTTCCTCGCCGTCAACGGCGGCCAGGGCGCAGCCTCGGCCCGCGTGCGCGAACTGGTCGAGCAATTGACCGACAACGTGGTGGGCGCGCTGATGCGCCGCCAGCCAACCGGCGGCACCTTCCATATTGAAGACGTGCAGGACCAGGTCGAGCTGGCGCTGATGCGTTCCGGCGAGCATGACGTGGCGCGCGCTTATGTGCTGTACCGCGCCAAGCGCATGGAAGAGCGCGCGCAGCAGCAGGCCGCGCGCCGCCAGGCCGATGCCGACCGCCCGGCGCTGCATGTCACCGACAACGGCGAACGCCGCGTGCTCGACCTCGACCAGGTGCGCAGCCTGATCGTCGCCGCCTGCATCGGCCTGGAAAAGCATGTCGACTCCGAAGCCATCCTGACCGAAACCCTGAAGAACCTGTACGACGGCGTGCCGGTGGCCGAGCTGCACAAGTCCGCGATCCTGGCCGCGCGCGCGCTGATGGAAAAGGACCCGGCTTACAGCCTGGTCACCGCGCGCCTGCTGATGCACACGATGCGCAAGGAAATCTTTGGCCGTGAAGTGGCGCAGGCCGACGCCGCTGCGCATTACCTCAGCTATTTCCCGCAGTTCATCAAGAAGGGCGTCGAGGCGGAACTCCTGGATGCCAAGCTCGCCGAATTCGACCTGGCCCGTCTGGCCGCCGCGCTCAAGCCCGAGCGCGACCTGCAGTTCGGCTACCTTGGCCTGCAGACGCTGTACGACCGCTACTTCCTGCACATCCGCGGCACGCGCATCGAGATGCCGCAAGCCTTCTACATGCGGGTGGCGATGGGCCTGGCGCTGAACGAGCCCAAGCGCGAAGAGCGTGCGATCGAGTTCTACGACCTGCTGTCCTCCTTCGACTTCATGAGCAGCACGCCGACACTGTTCAACTCCGGCACTCAGCGCTCGCAGCTGTCGTCCTGCTACCTGACCACGGTGTCGGACGATCTCGAAGGCATCTACGAAGCGATCAAGGAAAACGCGCTGCTGTCGAAGTTCGCCGGCGGCCTCGGCAACGACTGGACTCCGGTGCGCGCGCTCGGCTCGCACATCAAGGGCACCAACGGCAATTCGCAGGGCGTGGTGCCGTTCCTGAAGGTGGTCAACGACACCGCAGTGGCGGTGAACCAGGGCGGCAAGCGCAAGGGCGCGGTCTGCGCCTACCTGGAAACCTGGCACCTGGACATCGAGGAATTCCTCGATCTGCGCAAGAACACCGGCGACGACCGCCGCCGCACGCACGACATGAACACCGCGAACTGGATTCCGGACCTGTTCATGAAGCGCGTGATGGAAAAGGGCGACTGGACGCTGTTCTCGCCCTCCGACGTGCCGGACCTGCACGACAAGGTCGGCCGCGCATTCGAGCAGGCTTACCTTGGCTATGAAGCGAAGGCCGCCAGCGGCGAGCTGCGCCTGTTCAAGAAGGTGGCGGCGCTGGACCTGTGGCGCAAGATGCTGTCGATGCTGTTCGAGACCGGCCATCCGTGGATCACCTTCAAGGATCCCTGCAACATCCGCTCGCCGCAGCAGCATGTCGGCGTGGTGCACAGCTCGAATCTCTGCACCGAGATCACGCTCAACACCAACGACGGCGAAATCGCGGTCTGCAATCTGGGCTCGGTGAATATGCCGGCGCACATGAAGAACGGCCAGCTCGACCATGTCAAGTTGCAGAAGACCATCCGCACCGCGATGCGCATGCTCGACAACGTGATCGACATCAACTACTACGCGGTGAAGAAGGCGCGCGATTCCAACCTGCGTCATCGTCCGGTCGGCCTGGGCATCATGGGCTTCCAGGATTGCCTGCACATGATGCGCGTGCCCTATGCCAGCAATGACGCGGTGGAATTTGCGGACCGTTCGATGGAAGCGGTGTGCTACTACGCCTACTGGGCCTCGACCGAACTGGCCGAAGAGCGCGGCCGCTACAGCACCTATGAGGGCTCGCTGTGGGACCGCGGCATCCTGCCGCAGGATTCGCTGAAGCTGCTGGCGGAAGAGCGCGGCGGGTACCTGGAAGTCGACGCTTCCGAAAGCATGGACTGGACCGCGCTGCGCGCACGCATCAAGACCCATGGCATGCGCAACTCGAACTGCGTGGCGATTGCGCCGACGGCGACGATTTCCAACATCATCGGCGTGTCGGCCTGCATTGAGCCGACCTACCAGAATCTGTATGTGAAGTCGAACCTGTCCGGTGAATTCACCGAGATCAACGAGCACCTGGTGCGCGATCTGAAAGCGCGCGGGCTGTGGGATGAGGTCATGGTTTCCGATCTGAAGTACTTCGACGGCAGCCTGGCGCGCATCGACCGCATTCCGCAGGACCTGCGCGAACTGTATGCGACCGCGTTCGAAGTCGAGCCGAAGTGGCTGGTCGAAGCCGCGTCGCGCCGCCAGAAGTGGATCGATCAGGCGCAGTCGCTCAATATCTATATGGCGGGCGCCTCGGGCAAGAAGCTGGACGAGACCTACAAGCTGGCGTGGCTGCGCGGTCTGAAGACCACCTACTATCTGCGCACCATCGGCGCGACGCACACCGAGAAGTCGACCACCCGCACCGGCGCGCTGAACGCGGTGTCGACCGACGGCGGCGTGGGCAACGGCGGCATGCTGTCGCAGCCGGCCCTCGCGGCGGAAGAGCCGGCTGGTCCGGTGTGCATGTTGCGTCCGGGCGATGCGGGCTTCGATGAATGCGAGGCTTGCCAGTAAGCGGCAAGGCATGAAGGCGTGAAGGCCTGAAAACCTTCACGCCGGAAAGCTGAAAGCACAAAGCCCTGCCCGGTTCAACCGGGCAGGGCTTTTTCGTAGGGTGGGCTGCCAAGCCCAACATCCGGCGTCCGCGGGCCGCGAACATGTTGGGCTTGTCAGCCCAACCTACGGATTGACCCGAAAGCGCCTTCGGCCACGCTGCCGCTCATTCTTCTTTCCCGCCTTCCGGCGTATCCACGCCCCGCACCAGTTCCCCCGCATCCGGCAAGGTCGTGCCCGGCCGCGTCAGCTGTTCCGCGTCGAGCTGATGCGAAAAGCTTTCCACCGAGTCCAGCCGCCGCTGCCGGTCTTCGGCGATGGTCGGCCCGCTCTGCATGTAAAGCGCCAGCAGTTCCGCGAGGTTCAGCAGCGTCGACATGTGCGTGCGCTCGTAGCCGTGCGAGGCATCGGTGCCGAAGCACAACAGCGCGGTACGCACGTCTGCACCGGCGCTCACCGCCGCGCCGGCATCGGAATGGTAGAAGCGAAACACATCGCGATGGCTGGGAATGTCATGTTCGTCGCAGAGCCGCAGCAGCCGGCGCGTCAGGTGGTAATCATGCGGGCCGGCCGAATCCATCAGCGGGATCGTCACGCCGTATTCCTTCGCGCCCTGTCCGGCCGCAACCGGGCCGATGTCCACGCCGATGACTTCGCTGACATCAGCCTCGATCACGGCGCGCGCGCCCGAGCCGACTTCTTCGGAAATCGTGAACACCAGGTGGCAATCCATCGGTATCGGCGCGCGGCCCTCGACCACGGCCTTCACCGCCGCCAGCACCGCGGCCACGCCGGCCTTGTCATCGAGATGGCGCGACACGATGTAGCCGTTGTCCAGCATCTCGGGGTTGGGATCGAAGGCCACGAAGTCGCCAATCTGTATGCCATGAGCCCTGGCTTCGGCTTCGCTGTGGATTTCCGCATCGACGCGCAGCTCGAGCTGATCCCATTCCACCGGCTGGCTGTCGATCGCTTCATTGTAGACATGGCCCGAAGCCTTCAGCGGCAGCACCGAGCCGCGTTCGCGGCCCGATTCGGTGAACAGAGTCACCCGTCCGCCTTCGGCCCAGCGGCTGGACCAGGTGCCTACCGGCATCAGCGACAGCCTGCCATTCGGCTTGATTTCGCGCACCATCGCGCCGAGCGTATCGAGATGCGACACGATGGCGCAGGCCGGCGGATCGCGCCGCCGCTCGGGCATGTTGCGACGCAGGACCGCGCGTATCGTGCCGCGTCGCGTCAGCTCATAAGACACGCCGAGCGCTTCGAGCTTCGCGCCGGTGTAATGCACGATTTCATCAGTCAGGCCCGCCGGGCTTGGTATGGCCAAGAGCTCGAGCAGGGTGGTCTTCAGGTATTCGTCATTGATGACGAGCTTACGCATGCGCAATTCTTCCATCCGTACTCCTCACGATGCCGTATAGGGAAACACAAGATCGACGAAGCGCTGCGCAGTCGGCTGCGGCTCATGATTCGCCAGGCCAGGCCGCTCGTTGGCTTCGATGATCACGTACTCTGCGGCGTCCGGCGCCGGCACCAGGAAATCCAGGCCAACCACTGGAATGCGCAGCGCGCGTGCTGCGGCCTCGGCGGCTTCGCGCAGTGCCGGATGCAGCATCGCGGTGACATCGTGGATGGTGCCGCCAGTATGCAGATTGGCGGTCTTGCGCACCTGCACTGGCTGGCCATCCGCGGGCACCGCATCGTAGTTCAGGCCCTGGCCGGCGAGACATCGCTCGGTTTCACCATCGACCGGGATGCGGCTCTCGCCACCAGTGGCCGCGGCGCGGCGCGCGCTCTGGCGTTCGATCAGTTGGGCAATCGTCGACTGGCCGTCGCCCACGACCTCGGCCGGCTTGCGGATCGCGGCCGCGACCACCTTGTAGCCGATGACCACGATGCGCAAATCCTGCCCGGCGCAGAATTGCTCGAGCACCACATGGCCGCCTTCCTTGCGCGCCCGCACGATCGCATCGCGCAATTGTTCTTCTGTCCTGACATCGACGCTGATGCCGCGGCCCTGTTCGCCGAGCGCCGGCTTGACCACGATGGCGCCGTGTTC
Source organism: Noviherbaspirillum pedocola (assembly GCF_016632335.1). GTDB lineage: Bacteria > Pseudomonadota > Gammaproteobacteria > Burkholderiales > Burkholderiaceae_D > Noviherbaspirillum_A > Noviherbaspirillum_A pedocola. Next base: position 573,040 of record NZ_JAEPBG010000001.1, on the reverse strand, counting down.
CTGCATGAAGGCGATATCGTCCGCGCTCTCGTCGGCCACGCGCTGCTGCGGCACGCGCAGCCCGACAGAAGCCAGGCGTCGCAGCGTCAGGGTCTTGTCCTGGCACCAGGTCATCGCGACGCCGCCGGTGAGCTCGGTCAGCGATTCCCGGCACAGCATTTCATGGCCCGCATGGCGCAGCTTGAAGATGCCGGCTTCGGCGTCGACCACTTCCACGCTGATGCCGCGCCGGCGCGCTTCATCGATGATGATGCGGGCATACGGATTCAGCGCCGAATAGTCGCCGGCATCGACATACAACCTTTCATTGATCGAGTTCTTGTGTTTCACCGCAAAGCCGGTCACCTGCTCGAAACCGAGCTTGTGATACAGCGCGATCGCATTCGTGTTGGTATGCAGCACCGACAGATCGAGAAAGCGCCGGCCGCGCCCGGTGAAGAGCTCGATCAGCGCATTGACAAGGGATTTGCCGACGCCGCTGCGCGCGGTTTGCGGATCGACAACCAGGCACCAGAAGCTGCTGCCGCCGCCGGAGTCGCCAAAGGCCAGCGTGTGGTCGATGCCCATCACCGAGCCGATCACTTCACCGGTTCGTTCATCCTCGGCGATGAGAAAGATCAGCGCATCGGAATCGCGCTGCATCCAGACGGTGCGCGGCTCCAGCGGCACCATGCCGCGCATCGTATACAGGCGGTTCATCGCGGCGATGTCGGCGCGGGTGGCCAGGCGCCGGATCACCATGCCCGGCGCGGGGCCTTCGGCTGGCGCATCGATAGCAAGCCGCCTGCGGTACAGCAACGATGGATCGAGAAACAGGTCGGCTGGCGCTTCGGCCAGCAATAGTTGCGGCGCTTCGACATACAGCGCGATGTCGCGCTTGCCCATCTGCTCGCGTATCAGCTCTTGCGCGAGATGTTTCGGCGTATCGAAAGAGGGCGCGTACATCAGGCGGCCCCAGCCGCAATCGAGAATCACATTGTCGTGCGGCGCTAGCGCTGCTTCCTCGTCCAGCGGCTGCGGCGGCGCCGTGCGCTTGGCGCGGCTTTCCACATCGTAGTGGGTAGTCATCATGGCAGTTTCCTTACTCTCTTACTCTGCTTGCTCTGCTTGATCTGCTTGATCTGTTGTCCGGGGTCATGTCAGCGGGCCTACAATCCATGCGATTGCAGCCAGGCTTCCAGCAGAGCGATCTGCCAAACGGTGGAACCGCGCAGCGGCGTGATGTATTCGTCGGGAGAGGTCAGCATGCGGTCGAGCGCGCTGCGTGAGAACAGGCCACGCTCCTTCGCCTGCGGCGCATCGAGCACGCCGCGCACATAGTCCAGGAACGGTCCGCGCAGGTACTTCAATGCCGGCACTGGGAAATAGCCCTTGGGCCGGTCGATGACCGCGGCTGGTATCACTTTCCGCGCGGCTTCTTTCAGCACATGCTTGCCGCCTTCGGCGATCTTGTGCCGCGCCGGAATGCGCGCGGCCAGCTCCACCAGCTCATGGTCGAGGAAGGGCACGCGCGCTTCCAGCCCGAAAGCCATCGTCATGTTGTCCACGCGCTTGACCGGGTCGTCGACCAGCATCACGGTGGTGTCCAAGCGCAATGCCCGATCGATCGTGCTCGATGCGCCGGCTGCGTGGAAATGCGCGCGCAGGAAGTCGCCGCTCCAGTCAGGCATGTTCCCGCCGTTTTGCAGCAGGCCAAGCAGCTCGGCATGGCTGCGGTCGAAGAACACCTTGCGGTAAGCCTCGACGCCGTCTTCCTCGTTGGCGATCTCGGCCAGCGGCGGATACCAGTGATAGCCGCCGAAGACTTCGTCCGCGCCCTGGCCGCTCTGCACCACGCGGCTGTGCTGCGACACCGCCTGCGACAGCAGATAGAAGGCGACGCAGTCGTGGCTCACCATCGGCTCGGCCATCGCATGAATCGCATCCGGCAATGCCGAGAGCAGCTTGTCGGCGCCGATGTGCATCTTCTCGTGCACGGTGCCGTAATGGCGCGCGATCAGATCTGAGTAATGGAATTCGTCGCCCGCTTCCTGATCGACCGCTTCGAAGCCGATTGAATAGGTGCGCAGATCCTGCGTGCCGGCTTCGGCCAGCAGACCGGTGATGAGGCTCGAATCGAGTCCGCCCGACAGCAGCACGCCCACCGGCACATCGGCCACCAGGCGCCGGCGCACCGACAGGCGCAGGCTTTCCAGCACCATGTCGCGCCATTCGTCGAAGCTGCGCGCTTCATCGGCCGTGCTGCGCGCAAAGTCGAGGCGCCACCAGGTCGTGGTTTCCGAGCGCCCATCCGGATGCACCGTCATGTGCGCGGCAGGCGGCAGCTTGCGCACGCCGCGCAGGATCGTCAGCGGTGCCGGCACTACGGCGTGCCAGGACAGATAGTGATGCAGCGCCTCTGTATCGAGCGTGGTGTCGATGTCGCCGCTCCTGAGCAGCGCCGGCAGGGCCGATGCGAAGCGCAGTCGTGACGCATTCTGGCTGTAGTACAGCGGCTTGATGCCGAGGCGGTCGCGCACCAGGTGCGTGATGCCGCTGTCGCGTTCCCACAGCGCAAAGGCGAACATGCCATGGAAGCGCTGCAGCGCCGCATCGCCCCAGGCATGCCAGGCCTTGATGATGACCTCGGTGTCGCCGGTGGAAGCGAAGCGGTAGCCCATCGCTGCAAGCTCGCTGCGCAATTCGTGATGGTTGTAGATCGCGCCGTTGAAGACGATGCCCAGGCCCAGCTCATTGTCGATGAAGGGTTGATGCGCGCGCCGGCTCAGGTCCATGATGGACAGACGTCGATGGCCGAAGCAGCGCGCGCCGATGCTGAAGATGCCTTCGCCATCGGGACCGCGACGCGCTTGCGCCTCGGTCATCGCCAACACTGCCGCGACGTCGGCATTGGCCGCGTCGAACCGAATTTCTCCTGCTATGCCGCACATGAATTGATTCCCGTTAATTGAATGATGCGGCCCCGTCTTGTCACGCTACGCGCACGGGACCATTCTGATAGAAGCGCCAGGACAAGCAGGGTTCCTAGGGCTTGCTCGCATCTCGCACCGCACCACGAATCGCGCAAAGAGCACGCGCGAAGAAAAGGATTTCAAGCAGGGTATTGATGATCTTCGTCATGCTCGTCGAGCAAGGCGGAAGGACATTCGGTAGGGAAACGACGCACACTAGATATGGCATTTTGTCGCTGATTTGCACTATAGGTAGTGGTGTTTTCCGGGTGCTCGTGTAAAATCGGCAGCATCATTTTCAACGCCGTTTTTTAGCTTCGTGCCACCGGCTTCACGCCGCGGCGGCATGGCCAGGGCAGGGTGGTGAGGCCACCATGTCCGAGTACGCAACCCGGCGGCTTCACGCAGGTGCACCACTGCGCCCTGCATGCCCCGATCAAGACAGTAAAGGAAACCATATGCTCTCCTGGGACGATGACGTCACTTCGACTTCGGCGCCGGCTTCGCAAGCCCGGCCGCAACCGCAACCGGCAGCGCTCGCGGCCATGTCCGCCGATGCCCCCGATTCAAGCGGCGAGCGCCGCGTCAATGCCGCTGACAAGCGCATCATCAACGGCGCGACCGACGTCAATCAGTTGGTGCCGTTCAAGTACAAGTGGGCATGGGACAAGTATCTCGCCGGCTGCGCCAATCACTGGATGCCGCAGGAGATCAACATGCAGCGCGACATCGAGCTGTGGAAGAACCCGAACGGCCTGACCGAAGACGAGCGCCGCATCGTCAAGCGCAACCTCGGCTTCTTCGTCACCGCCGATTCGCTTGCCGCCAACAACATCGTGCTGGGCACCTATCGCCACATCACTGCGCCGGAATGCCGCCAGTACCTGTTGCGCCAGGCTTTCGAGGAAGCGATTCATACGCATGCCTATCAGTACATCGTTGAATCGCTGGGTCTGGATGAAGGCGAGATCTTCAATGCGTATCACGAAGTCGCATCGATACGCGACAAGGATGAATTCCTGATCCCCTTCATCGACACGCTGACCGATCCTGCCTTCAAGACCGGCACCATCGAGAACGACCAGAAGCTGCTGCGCTCGCTGATCGTGTTCGCATGCCTGATGGAAGGCCTGTTCTTCTATGTCGGCTTCACGCAGATTCTTGCGCTGGGCCGGCAGAACAAGATGATGGGCGCAGCCGAGCAGTACCAATACATCCTTCGCGATGAATCCATGCACTGCAACTTCGGCATCGACCTCATCAACACCATCAAGATGGAGAATCCTCACCTCTGGACCAACGAGTTCAAGGAGGAGCTCAAAGCGTTGTTTTTGCGCGCGGTGGAGTTGGAATATCGTTATGCAGAAGATACAATGCCGCGTGGCGTGCTAGGCCTCAACGCTCCGATGTTCAAAGGCTACCTGCGCTTCATCGCAAACCGCCGCGCGCAGCAGATTGGTCTCGATACCATGTTCGCGCAGGAAGAGAATCCCTTCCCCTGGATGAGCGAGATGATCGACCTGAAGAAGGAACGAAACTTTTTCGAGACCCGGGTCATCGAATACCAAACGGGTGGCGCGCTGAATTGGGATTGATGAAGAGACTGTGAAGCAATCGCGGCAGACCAGATCCAACGCGAGCTTCCCAGTCTTCAGCAACCAAGGGTGCATGAAGCACTGATCAAGGCAGATCATCGATTCCGCGGCAGCGGGACTGATGAACGAAGCAGGTCCGAAGGCAGGTCCGTCTGTCGATACGAAGGCAAAGAAGAGACGACGGACGAAGGAAGGTAGACAACCGAATTGCATGGACATCAGAAGATCTGATCGCTGTGACCCGCGAACGCCGCTGCGTCCGACCCTGTCGGGCAAGGCGGCGTTTTCTTCGAAGATTGGTTTGTCCTTTTTTAAACTGTGTTCCGACGCCGGCATTGTGTCCGGCGTTTTTTTTGGCGTGTGCTGCGCGACTCTTCGCGCGCAACGACCATGATGGCTGAAGTGCTGCATGAACGAGGAGATGCAGCAGTTCAGCTGGTGCCAAATTCATTAGCGCAAACGCAGTTCGCTTGTGCCGATGAATAATCCGCCCGGGCCAGCGCGATGTCCCGGACGGGTTTCGATCTTTAGCTTGATACCTATCACGTGAAGGAGAAATTTATGGCAACAGCAGCAAAGAAAGCGGCGGCGAAGAAAACCGCCGCCAAGAAGGCAACGTCGGCCAAGCCGGCAGCCAAGAAAGCCGCCGGCAAGCCGGTAGCGAAGAAGGCAGCGGCCACCAAGTCCGCGGTCAAGTCTGCAGCCAAGTCCGCAACCAAAACCGCAGCCAAGAAAACGGTAGCGAAGAAGGCCGTAGCCAAGAAAGCTGCAGCCAAGACCGTCGCCAAGAAAGCGGTAGCGAAAAAGGCCGTGGCGAAGAAGGCAGTCGCCAAGAAAGCCGTCGCCAAGAAGGCAGTAGCCAAGAAGGCGGTAGCGAAAAAGGCCGTGGCGAAGAAAGCCGTCGCCAAGAAGGCCGTTGCCAAAAAGGCGGTAGCCAAGAAGGCTGTGGCCAAGAAGGCGGTAGCGAAAAAGGCCGTCGCCAAGAAGGCGGTAGCCAAGAAGGCTGCAACCAAGACCGTCGCCAAGAAGGCAGTAGCGAAGAAGGCGGTCGCCAAAAAGGCTGCGGCGAAGAAGTCCGCTGCGCCTAAGGCTGCTGCCAAGACTGCCACCAAGACCGCCGCGCCGAAGAAGGCCGCGCCGAAGAAGGCTGCCACCAAAGCCGCCGCTCCGGCAGCGGCTCCGGCTGCGCAAACTTCCGCTCCTGCGCCTGAAGTGAAGACTGTGCTGAACCCGGCGGCCGCATGGCCGTTCCCGACCGGCACGCGTCCGTAAGACCCGCTGCCTTGGAAGCCCGAAGGACTTCGGGCACAATGCCCGCTGTGTGGCCGAAAGTCGCACAGCGGGTTTTTCATGAGGGGGAAGCTGTGCTCTACAGCATTGTTGGATTGATTGTCGATACCGTCGCCGTGCTCCTCGGCGGCATCATGCTGCTGCGCTTCTGGATGCAGGCGGTCCGTGTGCGACCGCCATACTCTCTCGGCCATTTCATGTACCAGCTCAGCGATTGGCTGGTGCAGCCTTTACGCAAGCTGATTCCCGGCCGGGGCGGTTATGACTGGGCAAGCCTGATTGGCACCTACCTGGTCGCGCTGGCGGCGATGGCCATCGAGCTGGCATTGATGATGGGACTCAATATCCAGATGCTTCTGGTGCTGTCCCTGGTTCGCGTGCTGCAATGGGCTGTCTATGGCTTCATGGGCCTGCTGCTCATTGAGGTGATCTTCAGCTGGGTCAATCCTCAGGCGCCGCTGGCGCCGGTGGTGCGCGCGCTCAACGAGCCGCTGATGCGTCCCCTGCGTCGCATCATTCCGCCGCTGGGCGGCATCGACCTGTCGCCGCTGGTGGCTTTCATCCTTCTGCAGATCGCATTGCGTCTGATCGGCGCGATCCTGCTGCCCTTGGCCTGATCCTGGCGCGCCCCGGCAGCGCGCAGCGTATTACGGTCCAAACTTTTCAATATCGATGGCATTGCGTCGCGTAACGACGCGTACCCGGTCTCCCGCAAGAAAGGCATGGGCCTGCGACGTGGCGATCGTCGCGCTGCCGCCATCGTCATAGCGCAGCAGCAGGCGCGGCGGCGCGCCAGCCTCGGCCGGCGGCAGCACCGCATTCACTACGCCGACGCGCACGCTCGTGGTTCCTTCGGTTGAATAGACTGGCGCCGGCTTGCGCGCGTCGGCGCAGCCCGCCACGGCAATCATGGTCAGTGCCAGCCCCAACAGCTTGCGCATGTGTGCCTCCGCAGCGCCATCGATTCAGAAACGGTAGCCGAATGCTCCCTGGAAGCGCTCTTCGATTTCCGCCAGCGAAGGCGCATGGTTCTGGCCGCCCTGGTGAGCGATCTTGATCGCGCCCATCAGGCTGGCGATGCGGCCGGTGGTTTCCCAGTCCATGCCCATCGATAGTCCATGCAGCATGCCGGCGCGGAAAGCGTCGCCGCAGCCGGTCGGGTCGACGATGTTTTCCACCGGCACGCAGGGAATGTCGAAGCGCTTGCCATCGGCATGGATATGCGCGCCTTGCTCGCCCAGGGTAACGACCAGCGCATCGACGCGCTCGGCGATCTGTTGGAGCGACAGGCCGGTGCGACTGGTCAGGAGTTCGGCTTCGTAGTCATTGACCGCCACCCAGGTCGCGAGTTCGATAAAGCGAATCAGCTCCGGTCCGTCGAACATCGGCATGCCCTGGCCCGGGTCGAAGATGAAGGGAACGCCGGCTTCGGCGCATTGCTGCGCATGCTGCAGCATGCCGTCGCGGCCGTCCGGCGCGATGATGGCCAGCTTCACCGGACCGGCGTCACTGATGCGGTTCTGATGCGACAGCGTCATCGCGCCCGGATGAAAGGCGGTGATCTGGTTGCTGGCCGCATCGGTGGTGATGAAGGCTTGCGCGGTATAGGCGTCAGCAACGGTGCGCACGCAGCGCTGCGAAATTTCCAGCCCCTGCAGGCGCTCGAGATAGGGCGCGCCGTCCTGCCCAAGCGTGGCCATGATCAGCGGATCACCGCCGAGCAGCTTCAGGTTGTAGGCGATGTTGCCGGCGCAGCCGCCGTATTCGCGCCGCAGCGTCGGCACCAGGAAGGCGACGTTGATCTTGTGCAGTTGATCGGCGAGCAGCGCTTCGGAAAAGCGGCCGCCGAAGGACATGATGCTATCGAAAGCGAGCGAGCCGCAGATAAGGGAAGTCATGAGAAATCCGATTGGAAGGTTGGAAATCAGGGATAAAACAGGTAGACGCGATAGCCCGAGGCCTTGAGCTGCGACAGCGAGAACACCAGCTTCAGCGACTGCTCCGAAGTTGGCGCAAAGCCTTGTTCCGGATCCTGCCCAGCCGGGAGATAGTCGCGCGGCGTGAATACGCGGCGCGCGATCGCGTGCTCATCGACGTCATTGAGCGTGAGTTCGAGATTGGGCCATTGCTGCGCGACGCTGGCGCGATTGCGCAGCAGCGCGATCAGCGCGAAGGTGTCGGTCGCATTCGGCAACGCCTGCAATTCGCTCGATTCGATGGTGACCTGATCGATGCGCGCCGGCAAACCGATGTGGCAGCCGAACAGGGCGCAGCCGCGCTTCAATAGCGGCGCCGCGCCCGGCAGTGTGGAGGCCAGTTCGACGCGCCAGGTGTAGAGCGCCTGAAACAGCAGCAACAGCGCCAGCACGGCCGAGCCTGCGCCGAGCGCGATGTTTGTCGTCCTGTCGCGGCGCTCGCGCCGTGTCGCATGCGCGATGAATTGCGGCTCGTTCGAGTCCAGCGCATCGATGGCATCCTCGTCCGGTCGCGCCGGCTTGGCCTGCGTGCCGCGCCAGGGCTTGCGCTTGAGTTCATCAATGGCGCGACCGAGCTCATCATCGTTGGCGCTCGGCATCGGCGCGCGCTGCGCCGGCATGCGCGGCAACGCGAAATCCGCTTGCATCGGATGCGGCGCCGTCATGATGGTCGTCGGTACAGGACCGGGCATGCTGATCGACGCCGGTGCACTTACTGACTCGGCCTGCACATTCGCTTGATTCGTGGGCTGGTCTTCGTGCCGGTTCTCCGACTCATCGCCAGGTTGATCCTCGTACGCATGCGAGAAATCCATCAGCGTCATGCGCAGCAAGGGATCGGGTGGCTGCCCGGCGACGGGTTCGGTCGGGATGGATGACGGCGCGGGGACGGTGGCTGCAGATGCCGCGTCCTCCGACGGTGGCTGCGCCGTGTCCGGCCCTGCATCCGGCGGCGCCACGGCTTTGTCGGTGTTGTCCGACTGCGGCGCATTCCGCGTTGCCATGTCATCGCCAGCAGCGCCGTTCGCCCCTGGCTGATGCTGCGCTGACTCCGGCTCGACCGGCTTCTCCGCTCGCTCCTGCGGTGGCTGTGTCGGCCGCAGCAGATTTTCCACGCCGTTGAAGATTTCCTTGCAGGCGCCGCAACGCACCAGGCCGCCGCGCAGCTTGAGCTGATCCTGCACCACGCGGAACGTGGTGCGGCAATGCGGGCAGCGCGTGGCGAGCACCATGGCGGTCAGCTTGCGGCCTGCGCGGCGCTACGTCCCGCCAGTGCGACCCAGCCGTCGCGTTCGGCCCAGACGCTCAGCGGCAGATAGGGCGCGTAGGCGGCAATGACTTCATCGGCCTGGCGCGCCAGCACGCCGGACAGGACCAGCGCGCCGCCGGGAGCGACACGACCGCACAGCATCGGCGCCATCAGCTTCAGCGGATTGGACAGGATGTTGGCCACCACCACGTCGAAGCGCTCGTCACCGCGCGCGGCGAAATCGTCGGGAACGAAGAAGCTGATGTCGCAAGCGTTGCGCTCGGCATTGAATCGCGCCGCCTCGATGGCTTGCGCATCAATGTCCACGCCGATGGTCGCGCTCGCGCCGAGCTTGGCCGCGACCATGGCCAGAATGCCGGAGCCGCAACCGTAGTCGAGCACCGAGAGTCCCTTCGGGGCATGCGCTTCCAGCCATTCCATGCACAGGCGCGTGGTCGGATGGCTGCCGGTGCCGAAGGCCAGGCCCGGATCGAGTTCCAGCACCAGCGCATTCGGGTCGGGCGCGTCATGCCAGCTCGGCACGACCCAGATATTCCTGCCGATCTGCATCGGCTCGAATTGCGACTGCGTCAGTCGCACCCAGTCCTGCTCGGCGACTTCACGCAGCGTGGTTTTGGCGCCGGCCGGATCGATGCCGCAGGCGGCGAAGGCTTCGGCAATGAGCGCGGCATGGTCGGCATCGGCATCGGCCAGCGCGACGACACGGCTGTGTTCCCAGGCTTCCTGCTCAGGCTCCATGCCCGGCTCGCCGAACAGCGGGCGCTCGGCCTCGGTGCCTTCGTCCGCGTCTTCGACGGAGACCGACAATGCGCCGGCTTCCATCAGCGCATCGGAAAGCGCCTCGGCCTGCTGCAGCGGCACTTCGATCACGATTTCAGTCCAGCTCATGCTTGCCTCGGTGATGTTGATGATTCATCGCAAAATGGATGAGGCCAGGGCGTTGCCCTGGCCTGCTTGTGCGGGTCCCGGATTGCAGGCCCCGCGATCGTTCCACTATATATAACAGATCGCCTCAGCCGGCGTCGCGCTTCAGATCGGGCTTGGCTGCGAGCTTTTGCTCGAGGTAGTGGATATTGGTGCCGCCTTCGATGAAGCGGGCATCCACCATCAGCTCGCGATGCAGCGGGATGTTGGTCTGTATGCCTTCGACCACCATTTCCGACAGCGCAATCTCCATGCGCCGGATCGCCTGTTCGCGGGTGGCGCCGTAGGTGATGACCTTGCCGACCATCGAGTCGTAATTCGGCGGCACGTAATAGCCGGCATAGGCATGCGAGTCCACGCGCACGCCGGGGCCGCCCGGCGCATGCCAGGACACGATGCGTCCCGGCGACGGCGTGAACTTGAACGGATCTTCGGCATTGATGCGGCACTCGATCGCATGACCCTTGAGCTCCACGTCGCGCTGGCGGAAGCGCAGCTTCTCGCCGCAGGCGATACGGATCTGTTCCTGCACCAGGTCGATGCCGGTGATCATTTCCGTTACCGGATGCTCGACCTGAATACGGGTATTCATTTCGATGAAGTAGAACTCGCCGTTCTCGTACAGGAATTCGAAGGTGCCGGCGCCGCGGTAGCCGATGCGGCGGCAGGCTTCGGCGCAGCGGTCGCCGATGCGCTCGATCAGCTTGCGCGGAATACCGATCGCCGGCGCTTCCTCGATTACCTTCTGGTGCCGGCGCTGCATCGAGCAATCGCGCTCGCCGAGCCAGACCGCGTTCTTGAATTCATCGGCCAGTATCTGGATTTCCACGTGACGCGGATTCTCCAGGTACTTCTCCATGTAGACCTCGGGATTGCCGAAGGCGGTGCCGGCTTCAGTGCGGGTCATCGTCACTGCGGACAGCAGCGCCGCCTCGGTATGCACCACGCGCATGCCGCGACCGCCGCCGCCGCCGGCGGCCTTGATGATCACCGGATAGCCGATGCGACGCGCAATGCGGATGATTTCCTTCGGATCGTCCGGCAGCGCGCCGTCCGAGCCGGGCACGCAGGGCACGCCGGCCTTGATCATCGCCTGCTTGGCCGAGACCTTGTCGCCCATCAGGCGGATCGAGTCCGGACGCGGACCAATGAAGGTAAAGCCGGATTGCTCGACGCGCTCGGCGAAGTCGGCATTCTCGGAAAGGAAGCCATAGCCGGGATGGATCGCTTCGGCATCGGTGACTTCGGCGGCGCTGATGATGGCCGGCATCGACAGATAGCTCTGCGCCGAGGGCGCCGGGCCGATGCAGACCGATTCATCGGCCAGCTTCACATACTTCGCCTCGCGGTCGGCTTCCGAGTACAGCACCACGGTCTTGATGCCCAGCTCGCGGCAGGCGCGCTGGATGCGCAGGGCGATTTCGCCGCGATTGGCAATGAGGATTTTTTCAAACATGTTGGTTGGGGAATGTCAGCGTTGAGGATGAGCGGGAAGGGCGCCGCCGGCATGGCGGCGCGCCCGGTCTCATCCGATGATGAACAGCGGCTGACCGTATTCGACGGGCTGGCCGTTCTCGACCAGGATTTGCTGGATCACGCCGGAAGCGTCGGCATCGATCTCGTTCAACAGTTTCATCGCCTCGATGATGCACAGCGTGTCGCCTTCCTTCACGGTGGAGCCGACATCGACGAAAGGCGCTGCGCCCGGCGCGGCGGCGCGGTAGAAGGTGCCCACCATCGGCGACTTGACCACGTGGCCGGTCGGCGCGGCTTCCGCGGCCGGCGCGGCAACGGCCGGCGCGGCGGGGGCGCTCATTGCCGGCGCCGATGCGCCCATCGCCTGCGGCATCATCACGACCTGATGCTGCGCAGCCGCCGAGGATTTCACGATCCTGACCTTGCTTTCGCCTTCGGTGACTTCGAGCTCGGCGATGTCTGATTCTGCGACCAGGTCAATCAAGGTCTTCAGTTTGCGTAAATCCATGGGAACCCCTCAAAAATACTTTTATGCAAAAAATGCGGCGGATGAATCCGCCGCCTGATATCGGAATACTTGCCGGAGACTACATCGCCGTGAGCGCATGCGCGATTGCGGCGCGATAGCCTCCCACGCCCAGTCCGCAGATCACGCCGACGGCGACGTCGGACAGATAGGACTTGTGACGGAAGGCTTCGCGCCGGTGGATATTCGAGATATGCACCTCCACGAACGGAATCGCGACCCCGGCCAGCGCATCGCGCAGCGACACGCTGGTATGCGTGAGTCCACCGGGATTGATGATGATGGCGTCGGTGCCGTCGGTCCGCGCCGCGTGGATGCGGTCGATCAGCTCGCCTTCATGATTGCTCTGATAGCTGTGGAGCTCAGCCCCGGCGTCCTTGGCCTGGGCTTTTGCTGCTTCCTCGACATCGGCCAAGGTGGTCGATCCATACACTTGCGGCTCGCGCGTACCCAGCAGATTCAGGTTGGGGCCATTGAGCAACAGCAGTTTTTTGGCCATCGAGGTCTATCCGTTTGACGATGTTGGCGGCATTTTGCCGTCTTATGCTGATGGTTGGCAAGGAAAATGGAAAAAATGACCTTATAGCGAATCGAGTTCGCGGCGCAGATCATCCATCTTCAATCGTCCCAGCCACGTCCGCTTCACCGCGCCATCCGCGCCGATCAGCACCGTAAATGGCAGACCGCCGGCGCGGTTTCCCATCCGGCGCGACAGTTCGCTGCCTTCCATGCCGGCCACGTACACCGGGTAGGCGATGTGATACTTGTCGGCGAAAGCAGCGATGTTGGCCGCAGTATCGACGCCGATGCCGAGGATCTGGATATTGCGCGGCTGCAGCTGCGCCTGCAGCGCCGACAGCTCTGGCATCTCCTCGACGCAGGGATCGCACCAGGTCGCCCAGAAGTTCACCACGAGCGGCTTGCCCCGCCATTGCGCCAGCGCAGCCGGCTTGCCGTTCATGTCGCTGAGCGTGCTGGCGTAGAACACGGCGCTGGCATCGGGCGATGCGGTCGCGGCCTTTTCCCGGTGCATGCCGAACCAGGCGCCGGCAACGGCGAAGAGCAGAGCAACGGCCGCCAGCAGAGCGCGCTTCAAGCGCCACCCATCTCTTCGATCAGCGCGCGCACCGCATCGATGTTGGCGCGCTCTGGACGTTCCGGATCGGCCTTGCGCGAAGCGCGCAGGTCGTTGTAGTTGAACAGCGCGAGGTGCACGCCTTCGTTGTCGCGCATGAAGCTCAGCGTCTCCACCGGCTCGCCGCGCTTGTGAAAGTGCGAGGTCTCGGAAACTTCGAAGTCGACATTGCGGTTCATCAGGAAGATTTCGACATCTTTTTCGCTTTCGACGAACAGCTGCAGGTGGATATCGGACTGTTCGCCGGCGGTGCCGTTGAGCACCGCGCCGGTGAGATAAGGTGAGAACTCGGCGAGTTCGGTCATGATGCGCAGGGCCAGCTTGCGCAGATGCAGCAGGCGCGCGGGTTGCGTATCGGAATGGAACAGCTCGTTGTATACCCGCACTTCGTCCTCTATCTGTGCATTGTCGGGCAGGATGTCGCCCCGGACCCGGACATCGCCGAGTATCTGCCGCGCGGCGCGGCGCTTGGCGCTGCCGTAATCGGCGCCATCTTCCGCGATCATGCGCGCGGCGGCGGCGGCGATTTCAGCCCGCAGCAGTTCGGTTTCGCTGGAATGGTTATTCATGGTGGGTATCGAGCGGCGCGGGCCAGGAGTCTGCGCGGCAGCCGCCTTGCCTCTGCCGCGCAGACTCCCCGGACCCGTGGGTCGGGTAGAATTCCCCGTTATTCAAGAATCCGAAATTCTACAATGCATATACATATCCTTGGCATTTGCGGCACGTTCATGGGTGGCCTGGCAGTGCTGGCGCGCCAGGCCGGGCACAAGGTCACCGGCTGCGATGCCAATGTCTATCCGCCGATGAGCACGCAATTGCAGCAGCAGGGCATAGACCTCGTCGAAGGATTCGGCGTCGAGCAGCTGGCGCTGGAGCCGGATCTGTACGTGATCGGCAATGTGGTTTCGCGCGGTAATCCATTGATGGAAGAAATTCTCAATCGCGGCCTGCCTTATATGTCGGGCCCGCAATGGATAGGCGAGCACATTCTTTCGAAACGCTGGGTGCTGGCCGTTGCCGGCACCCATGGCAAGACCACCACCTCGTCAATGCTGGCGTGGATCCTCGAAGACAATGGTTATGCGCCCGGCTTTCTGATCGGCGGCGTGCCGATGAACTTCGGCATCTCGGCGCGCCTCGGCGGCAAGGAAGGCGAGGATTCGGCCTTCTTCGTCATCGAAGCCGATGAATACGACACCGCCTTCTTCGACAAGCGCAGCAAGTTCGTCCACTATCGGCCGCGCACCGCCATCCTGAACAACCTCGAATACGACCATGCCGACATCTTCCCGGACCTGGCCGCGATCGAGACCCAGTTCCATCATCTCGTGCGCACCGTGCCCGGCGTGGGCCGCCTCGTGGTGAATGCGCGCGAGCCGGCGCTGCAGCGGGTGCTGGCGCGCGGCTGCTGGAGCGAGCGCGAAATCTTTGGCAATGCCGAAGGCGAAGGCTGGACGCTGGAAGCGCATCACGACGGCAGCTTCGATGTCGCCTTCGACGGCGTGCCGCAGGGCAGGGTGCAGTGGCAGATCCAGGGCGAGCACAACCGTTTGAATGCGCTGGCCGCAATCGCCGCCGCGCGCCATGTCGGCGTGCCGCCGGCGCAGGCGATCGCCTCGCTGTCGAAATTCATCAGCGTCAAGCGCCGCATGGAAGTGCGCGGCGTGGTCGATGGCATCACTGTTTACGATGACTTCGCCCATCATCCGACCGCGATTGCCACCACAGTGGCCGGCCTGCGCGCCGCGGCCGGCGGCGCCGCGCGCATCCTCGCGGTGCTTGAGCCGCGCTCGAACACGATGAAGCTGGGCACGATGAAGGCAGCCTTGTCGGCGAGCCTGGCCGAGGCCGACCTGGTCTACGGCTATGGCGCGAAGTCCGGCAAGGATGCATTGGGCTGGGACCTGGCCGAAGCGCTGGCGCCGCTGGGCGCGCGCGGCCAGGCGCATGACGATATCGATACGCTGGTGGCTGCGATCGCGCGCGACGCCCGCGCCGGCGACCATGTGCTGGTGATGAGCAATGGCGGCTTCGGCGGCGTGCATCAGAAGCTGCTCGATGCGCTCGCCGCGCGTTGAATCGAAGGAACGGTTCGCATGATCCTGTATCTGCACGGTTTCCGTTCTTCACCGCTGTCATTCAAGGCGCGCGTGATCGGCGAACGCATGCGTGAACTCGGCCGCGAAGCGCAATACCTGTGTCCGCAACTGCCGGCCTCGCCGAAGGCGGCGATCGCGCTGGCCGAAGACCTGATACGGCGCCACGGCGCGGACCGCATCAGCCTCATCGGTTCTTCGCTCGGCGGCTTCTACGCCACCTGGCTCGCGGAAAGATACGGCTGCCGCACTGTGCTGCTGAACCCGGCAGTGCATGCGCCGCGCGATCTGGCTTCCCAGGTCGGCGTGGCCGTGGCCTGGCATTCCGACGAGCCTTTCGTCTTCCTGCCGGAACACCTGGAAGAACTGCGCGCCTTTGAGGTGGTCACAATCACCCGGCCCGAACGTTATCTGTTGCTTGCCGCAACCGGCGACGAAGTGCTCGACTGGCGCGAGATGGTGGCGCACTATCCCGGCGCGCAACAACGGGTGATCGAAGGCAGCGACCATGGCATCTCGGACTTCCCGCGCTATCTCGACAGCGTGCTGGCATTCTGCGATGGCAATGACGATGCCCAGGTCAAGGGCAGGGCCGCAGTTTGACTCCATGGCGGCGCGGCATGGCGCGCGCAGTGATGCCGGAAACGATGCGCGCATGGCTCTTTTCGCGCGGCTCGCTCACGGCGCGGCTGGTTGCGCATTGCGCCGCGTTTGAGGTGCGCCTGTTGCGGCAGGCGATGGGCAGGCCGCTTGCGGACCAGCGCGATATCCTCGGCATGCGGCGCGGCCGCGTGGTGTCGCGCGAAGTGCTGCTGTGCTGCGATGGCGTGCCGGTGGTCTATGCGCAGACGGCGTTGCCGGCAGCGCATCTGGCCGCATGGCCTTTCCTGCGCCGCCTGGGCGCGCGCTCGCTGGGGAGCCGGCTGTACACCGATGCGCGCATCGCCGCCGGCGCATTGCAGGCCGCGCGGCTGGCGCCGAGCCATGCGCTGGGCAAGCGCGCGCGCATGGCGGTGGCTGGATTACCGGCGCAACGCCTCCCGGCGCGGCGCCGCTTGTATCGCCGTGGTGGCACAAATCTGCTCGTCACCGAGCTGTTTCTGCCGGCGGTCATGGCGCTGAATCCGGCGATGCGCCGGCGCCGATGAACAAACATGAATGAATGACGATAGGCAGTAATTGATGAATCTATTTTTTGAAGAGTCCGGCGATTTCAAAGCGGGATCGGTGTTGTCGCAGCAGGGCGAGGCCTACCAGGTCGAACTGCAAACCGGTAAGCGTGCCAAGGTCAGGGCGCGCGATGTGCTGCTGCAATTCGCTACACCCGAGCCGGCCGAAATGCTGGCCGCCGCGCAGCGCATCGCCGACGAGGTCGATCTCGACTTCCTGTGGGAAGTCGCTGGCCAGGAAGAATTCGGTTTTGCCGAACTCGGCACCGAATATTTCGGCCATGCGCCGCAGCCGCATGAAGCCGCCGGCCTGCTGCTGAAGCTGCATTCCGCGCCGATCTATTTCCAGCGCAAGGGCCGCGGCCGCTACAAGGCTGCGCCCGAGACGACGCTGAAGGCGGCGCTGGCCGGCCTGGAAAGAAAACGCCTGCAGGCTGAGCAGCAGGCGGCCTATGTCGAGGAACTGAAGGCCGGCCGTCTGCCGGAGGCGATCCGCGCCGCGGCCACGCAATTGCTGTTCCGCCCCGACAAGAACAGCATCGAATACAAGGCGCTGGAAACCGCCGCCAACGACATGCAGACCACGCGCGAGCGGCTGATGCTGTCGGTCGGCGCGATTCCCAGCCCGAAGGCGCTGCACCTGACGCGCTTTCTGCTCGAGCATTTCCCGCGTGGCGTTGGCTTCCCGGCAGTGACGATGCCCGCGCGGCCGAAGCTGGCTGTAGCCGAGGTGCAAGCCTTCTCGATCGACGATGTCACCACCACGGAAATCGACGACGCCTTCTCGGTCACCTGGCTGGACGAGGGCAGGGTGCGCATCGGCATCCACATCGCCGCGCCGGGCCTGGGCATTGCGCGTGGCGACGCTATCGATGCGATCGCGCGCAGCCGCATGTCCACCGTCTACATGCCCGGCGAAAAGATTACGATGCTGCCCGATGCGCTGGTCGAGGTTTTCACGCTGGCCGAAGGGCAGGATTGTCCGGCGCTGTCGCTGTATGTGACGCTGGACACCACCAACTGGAACGTACTGGCCACCGATACCCGCGCCGAGATGGTGCCGATGGCGGCCAATTTGCGTCACAACCTGCTGGATGAACAGGTCACCGAGGAAAACCTGGCCAGCGGCGGCGGCGACTATCCGTACAAGCGGGAGATCACGCTCTTGTGGCAATGGGCGCAGGTGCTGGAGCGCGGCCGCATGGCCAAGCGCGAAGCTTTTGGCCTGAAGCCCGAGCAGAACAACCGGGTCGACTTCAATTTCTATGTCGAAGACGAGGTCGTCACCATTACCCGCAGAAAGCGCGGCGCGCCGCTGGACAAGCTTGTCGCCGAGCTGATGATTTATGCCAACAGCAGCTGGGGCCGGCTGATGCACGACCATGGCGTGCCCGGCATCTACCGCATCCAGGGCGGCGGCAACTGGGCCACGCGCATGCAGGTGCGCATGGTCACCCATGCCGCGCCGCACCAGGGCCTGGGCGTGGACCAGTACGCGTGGAGCACTTCGCCGCTGCGCCGCTACACCGACCTGGTCAACCAGTGGCAGATCCTGGCCTGCGTCGAGCATGGCGTGACCGCGCCGCTGGCCGCGACCTTCAAGCCCAAGGATGCGGATTTGTACGCGATCGTTTCCGCCTTCGACAGCGCCTATTCGTCCTACGCCGAATTCCAGACCGTGATGGAGCGCTACTGGTGTCTGCGCTGGCTGGCGCAGCACGAGGCGCGCGTGGTCGAGGCGGTGGCGCTGAAGGAAGAAATCATGCGCCTGGTCGAGATTCCGCTGGTGCTGAAGCTGCCCGGCATGTCGCCGCTGCCGCGCGGCACCGCGGTCAAGCTTGATCTGCTGCGCTGGGACGAGGTGGATCTGTCGGTCGAGGCGCGGCTGATCGAGGTCGAATCCGCGCCGGGCGCCGAAAGCCTGGCCGAAGCCGAGGACGCGCTGGCCGACGAGGAAGAGCTGGCCGAAGGCATGCCGCCCTTGGAAGCGCAGATCGATCCGGCGCAGGCCGAGGAAGCGGCGGAAAGCGTGGCCGCGAATCCGGCCGGGGATGCGGCGGGCTGAACCAAGTGCGTAGGTTGGGCTGCCAAGCCCAACATCGAACGTCTGCGGTCCGCGAACATGTTGGGCTTGCAGCCCAACCTACGAGCCGTTCCGTACGTCCGCGGTCCGCGAACACATTGGGCTTCTTTCGTCAGCCCAACTTACCTCTGTTGGAATTGAGCCACCCGTGCGATCCCCGGCTTTTCTATTGACGTAAAATCGTGCCTCCCTTCATTTCTTTCCCAAGATGCGCGTGAAGCCTTTTCTCCAAGACCGTTTCCTGACGACGGCCGTTGCGGTATCCGTGCTGGCGCATGTGCTGCTGCTGGCAGTGCATTTCGCGCCGCCCGAGCCGTTCCGCTTCAAGCCGGTCGACCCGGGCCTGGAAGTCATCCTGGTCAATGCCCGCCACAACAAGGCACCGGTCAAGGCCGAAGCCTTGGCCCAGGCCAATCTCGACGGCGGCGGCAATGCTGACAAGGGCCGTGCCAAGTCGCCGCTGCCCAACATGAAGAAGACCGAGGATGGCGATGCAGTGCGCGCCGCGCGCCGCCGCGTGGCCGAGCTGGAAGAGCGGCAAAAGCTGCTGGCCCAGGAAGCGAAGCAGACGCCCAAGCGTGTGGCAAAGACGGCCGAGCACGATACGCCGAGCCCGACGCCGCCGATGCCCGCCGCCACCGAGGACACCGAATCCACCCGCGAACTCGCGCGCCGCACAGCCGAGATCAACCGCCAGATCGAGGATTACAACAAGCGCCCGCGCAAGACCCAGATCACGCCATCGACCCGTGAAGTCGGCTATGCGATGTATTACAGCCAGTTGCAGCGGCGCATCGAAAATATCGGCACCCTGAATTTCCCGCAGCAGAACGGCAGGAAGCTGTACGGCGAACTGGTGGTCTATATCCCGGTGTTCCAGGACGGCACGATTTATGAGAAGGAAGGCGGGCCGCGCATCGAGAAGACGTCCGGCAATCCGGCGCTGGACGCCGCTGCCCTGCACATCGTCCGCCGCGCCGCGCCCTTCGGCCGCTTTCCGGAAAACATGCGCACCAATGGCAAGGACGATGTGTGGGAGATCATCACCCGCTTCAAATTCACGCGCGATGATGCAGTGAGAGCCGAACTGCGAGGTAACTGATGTCCCAGCCCGACCGTTACGCCGTCATCGGCAATCCGATTGCCCACAGCAAATCGCCGGAAATCCATGCCCGCTTTGCGCAGCAGACCGGGCAGAACCTCGTCTACGAACGCCTGCTGGCCCCGCTCGACGGCTTCGAGCGCACGGTGCGCGACTTCATCGCCGCTGGTGCGCGCGGCGCCAATGTCACGGTGCCGTTCAAGCTTGAGGCGCATGCGCTGGCCACCGAGTTGTCGGTGCGGGCGCAGGCGGCGGGCGCGGTCAACACGCTGCGCTTTTCCGACGATGTGATCTTCGGCGACAACACCGATGGCGTCGGCCTGGTCACCGACATCGTGCGCAATGCCGGCGTGGCGCTGCACGGCAAGCGCGTGCTGCTACTGGGCGCGGGCGGCGCGGCGCGCGGCGTGATGTTGCCGCTGCTGGATGAAAAACCGGCCGAGCTGGTGATAGCCAACCGCACTGTCGCAAAGGCTGCCGAACTGGCGCGGGAATTCTCGCCGCCGCATGGCCGGGTGCATGCCTGCGGTTTCGGCGAACCCGAAGGCCGCTTTGACGTGATCATCAACGCCACCTCATCGGCCATTGCCGGCGACATGCCGCCGCTGGCGCCTGAGCTTTTCGGCCCCGGCACGCTGGCCTATGAAATGATGTACGGCCGCGAAGCTACGCCCTTCATGCGCTTTGCCGCGCAGGCCGGCGCCGCCACGCGCGACGGCCTGGGCATGCTGGTCGAGCAGGCCGCTGAAGCCTTCCTGGTCTGGCGCGGCGTGCGTCCGGACACGGCGCCGGTGTACGCGGCGCTGCGCGCGTCGCTGTAGTCCATGCTGCGCCGTCTGCTTTTCTGGCTGGTGCTCCTGCCGGTCGCAGCGATCCTGTGCCTGCAGCTGTATTACTGCGCGCAGATCTGGTGGTGGGTCGACCACAATCCCACGTCCACCGCCTTCATGCGCCAGCAGCTCTCCGCGCTGCGCGATACCAATCCGAAGGCGCAGCTGCAATTCCAGTGGGTCGATTACGAACGCATCTCGGGCAACCTGAAGCGCGCCATCATCGCGTCCGAGGATGCCAACTTCGCCGATCATGAAGGCGTGGATTGGGATGCGCTGGAAAAGGCTTACGAGAAAAACACGAAGAAGGGGAAGGTTGTCGCCGGCGGTTCCACCATCACCCAGCAACTGGCGAAGAATCTGTTCCTGTCCGGCTCGCGCAATTACTTGCGCAAGGGACAGGAAGTGGTGATTGCCTACATGCTCGAGTACTGGATGGACAAGGAGCGCATCCTCGAGATCTATCTGAACGTGGTCGAGTGGGGCAATGGCGTCTTCGGCGCCGAGGCGGCGGCGCGGCATTACTATGGTGCTTCCGCATCCAGCCTGTCCGCGCCGCAAGCCGCGCGGCTGGCAGTGATGCTGCCCAATCCGAGGTATTTCGATACGCATCGGGCTTCACCTTATCTGGCGCGCAGGACGGCGGTGATTCTGCGTCGGATGGGGGCAGCGGCGCTGCCTTGAGCAGCATTCGCAGTGTGTCTAGTTAGGAGTCTGAAATGGCGACACACCAGGCAACGATTTCTACGCCCGGAAGATTTAGACGATGTGGCAAGCCGACCTGCGCGTGCAGTGCCCTTTCTTTTCTTATTTACTGAACAATTTCTCGCGCCACTCCACTTAGGTCCTACGCCACGAAGCAACACATTTTGTTGTTGATGCGTATATCGAAAAGGCCCCAGCCCGTTCTCCGTATTCCAGTCGTGTACAAGCATGAAGCATCCTGGAACGAACGCGCGTTGAGCCGGATCCGCGACTCTTATTTGATTCTTCCTTGTTCAAGGTTTGTGCCGAGAGAGTATTGGTTTGAACACGCCTGGGGGGTCTGCATGAAACGCAGGGATTTTTTTTATTCCATAGCTGGTGCAGCGGCCACGCTGAGCGCGGGCGGCTGCGGCAGCAGTCAGGCCGGTGAATTACTGCTGGGAAGGGAATTCATGGATGCCGTGGCGCGTTTTCTCAATTTGCCTGGCACCCCCGTTTACAGCATCGATATCGTGTCGACGCCGAGTCAGCAGGCATGGGCCATGGAGCATCTTGCTGACCGCGAGACTGTGATAGGCAGCGCTTTCAAAACCTTCATCGTTGCCAAATGCTTGCAAGATGTGGAAGCCGGGCGACTGACATACATGCAGCTTGTCGATATCAATGACGAGATTCGTGTCAACGGTAGCCCGGTGTTCATCAACCTCGCTGGAAGCGTGCAATTGCGCAGTGTGCTTGATGCCATGATCGCGTACAGCGACAACACTGCTACGGATGCGGCCATGAAAATGGTTGGCGCTGAGCACGTGCGCGCCTTTCTCACGTCCGCAGGACTGCTTTCAACGCGGATTCCTGACTCCATACGTATCTTTGAGTCTTATGCGGCAGGAGCACCGCCAGGAGTGGATATCGGCTGGGAGGGCATAAAAAGCCTTTTGCAAGGCGTCCTGCCCGGCACGCCACGTCCAGTAGACAATGATCAGGTCTCGATTGTCAGCACGATGAAAGAACTCGTCTCTTATTACAAGCGCGTGCTGCGCGGAGAATTTTTTTCGAATGCATCAACTGTCAGCGAATTCAAGCGCGTTCATGCCGATGGCAATATCTTTTTCGCCGATCTTCCTGAAACCTCGATTTATGGCAAGCGTGGCAACGCTAGCTGGATGGAGTTTCATGTCTTGTGTTACGCGGGTCAGATGATTCCATGCGACGGCGTTACCGTAACCTTTGCCTTTGCGGTCAACTGGAATGGTCCCGATGCCGGTATGGCGGAAATCTCTGGTGATTTCAACGGTGCCATCAAGGATGCACTGTTGGCAATCAAACGGCATTTCGGAACTGCACCTGCTAAATGAGGCAATAGCAGTTTCCGCCCGCTTTGACTAAGCCTTTATCAGCACTTCAGGCTGCCTCACTAGTGAAGGTCGAGACCATTGCGTCATCTCGCCTTTCCCTCCCGTTTTACCTTGCCTGCCGCAAAGCTTCTCAGTACACTTGCCCCTGTTTTTTTCCGCCGGAGACCCGTCTTGGGTAGTCCTTCAAGAGACACGCAGCCATCGCAACATGGCGCCACGGCGAGATAAGCGTTCCTTCCGCACGCGCATCTCGCCATCCTGAAAATCAATGGTGGGTGCGCAGATTCCTGGCCGATCCGGCCGCGTTCCCGAATACAGTCGAATCCCGCGATGCCCGGCAGCGCGGGCTATGCCGCATGCCAGCGCTGCGGCGCGGAGTCCGAATGATCAATGTATTTGCGCTGCAGGGCGGCAGGCTCTCCCAGGTGAATGTCGATACTCGGGAAGATCTGGTGCAAGCCAGCCCGGTCTGGGTCGATCTGACCGACCCGAACGAGGAAGAACGGGAATGGGTGCGCAGCATCTATGGCGTGCACTTGCCGGGCGAGGACGAGGTCAAGGATATCGAAGCCTCGGCGCGCTATTACGAAGCTGAAAACGGCGACCTGCACCTGCGCACCGACTTCCTGCTCGACGATGACGAAGGCCCGGCGCGGGTCGTCACGGTGGCCTTCATCCTGGCGCGCAACATGCTGTTCTCGGTGCACAACGACGATCTGCCGGTATTCCGCCTGGTGCGGCTGCGCGCGCGCTCGCGGCCCGGCTCGATCAATGACTACAAGGATGTGCTGCTGGATTTGTACGCCACCGACGCCGAGTATTCAGCCGATGCGCTCGAAGGCATCTACAAGAGCCTGGAGGACGTGAGCCGCAGCGTGCTGCAGAAGGAATTCACCGACCAGGACGCGGCGGCCTCATTGAATGCGATTGCGCAGGAGGAAGACCTGAATGGCCGCATCCGTCGCAACATGATGGATACCCGGCGCGCGGTCAGCTTCCTGATGCGCGGCCGGCTTCTGAATGCCGACCAGTTCGAGGAGGCGCGGCAGATCCTGCGCGACATCGAATCGCTGGACAACCACACCGCCTTCCTGTTCGACAAGATCAACTTCCTGATGGATGCCACCGTCGGCTTCATCAACATCAACCAGAACAAGATCATCAAGATCTTCTCAGTGGCCTCGGTCGCCTTCCTGCCGCCGACGCTGATCGCGAGCATTTACGGCATGAACTTCAAGATCCTGCCGGAGCTGAACTGGGACCTCGGCTATCCGTTTGCGCTGGCCCTGATGGTGGGCAGCGCGATCGCGCCGTTCTGGTACTTCCGAAAGCGCGGGTGGTTGAAGTAGGTTGGGCTGACGAAGGAAGCCCAACATGCTCGCGGGCCGCAGACGCCTGATGTTGGGCTTGTCAGCCCAACCTACGCGTCATCGGATGCCTTACGCCTTCTTGTGCAGCCCCGAGCTCGCTTCCGGCCGCTCGATCAATTCCACCTTGTAGCCATCCGGGTCGGTCAGAAACGCGATCACGGTGCTGCCGCCCTTGACCGGGCCCGGCTCGCGCGTGACGTTGCCGCCCTTGGTGCGGGCCGCGTCGCAGGCCTTCTTCGCATCGTCCACGCCGATGGCGATATGGCCGTAGGCGGTGCCCATGTCGTACTTGTCCACGCCGTAGTTGTAGGTCAGCTCGAGCTCGGCATGCTCGGGATTGCTGCCGTAACCCATGAAGGCGAGCTTGTACTTGTATTCGGGGTTGTCGCTGGTGCGCAGCAGCTTCATGCCCAGCACGTTGGAATAGAAATCGATGGAGCGCTGCAGGTCGCCGACCCGCAACATGGTGTGCAGTATGCGCATGATGTTCCCTGTGGTTGAAACGGAAAGCCACGATTGTAGCCGCGCCGGTAGCGGCTTGCAGGAAGCGCAACAGCAACATGCATGCTCGCGCGCAAAGCGCTCAAAGCGGCGGCAGCGTCGTCAATCCATGTTCGCGCAATACCCGGCGTGATGCCGCATGATCCGGAAACACCGAGGCCACCACCGCCCAGAAGCGCGGGCTGTGATTCATTTCGATCAGATGCGCCAGCTCGTGCGCGATCACGTAGTCGATATGCTCGGGCGCGAAATGCATCAGCCGCCAGTGCAGCCGGATCATGCCGGCGGACGTGCAGGAGCCCCACTGGGTCTTGGCCGAGGTCAGCGTGAATGCGCGATACGACACGCCGAGCCGTTCGGCAAACACCGGCAGGCGCGCGGCGTAGCAGTGCCGTGCCTGCTCCTGCAGCCAGGCCTTCACCAGCGACTTCATCTTTTCCTCGGTCGCGCCCTCGGGCAGATGCAGCGCCAACTCGGCTGCATCCGCATCATGGCTGACCGCGGCGCGCCGGGCGGCAAAGAGGCGCAGCGTCAGCATGCCGCCGAGATAGGGCAACTGCGCGCCGTCTTCCCAGCGCATCTGCTCGGCTTGCGCCTGCGCCACGCGCTCGCGCCGCAGGGCCAGCTTGGACAGGATCCAGGCTTCCTTGTCGCGGATCGCGCTTTCGATATCGGCCAGCGTAACCCAGCGCGGCGCGGTCACGCGCAGGCCGTGCTCGTTGATCAGAAAGCCGATGGTCCTGCGCTTGCTGCGGCGCAGGGTGTATTCGAGGATCGCCTGCCGCAGCTGCAGCCGGCGCAGGCTGCCGGCCAGCAGCCCGCCCTTGGGCACGGCTTCCAGCGGCAGCGTGGACGAGGAGGGCGCGCTCATGGCCGATGCGCGGGCTCAGGCCGCCGGGACCTTGCGCTCGCGGCGATAGTCCCAGGGCGCGATGACACGCATCTCGCCTTCGATCCAGGCCTCGACCCTTTCCATCAATTCCTGCGCCGTCATGCCATCCGGCGCGATCGGCTTGCCGATCGACACCGTGATCACGCCCGGTGTCTTGATGAAGCTGTTGCGCGGCCAGCAGTCGCCGGAATTCATCGCGATCGGCACCACCGGCGTCTGCGTTTCCACCGCCAGGCGCGTGCCGCCGACCTTGTACTTGCCCTTCTGGCCCACCGGGATGCGCGTGCCCTCCGGGAACATGATGATCCACTGGCCGTTGGCCAGGCGCTTGCGGCCGTGCGCGACGATCTGCGCCATCGCATCGCGGCCCTTGCTGCGGTCGATCGGAATCATGCGCAACAGCGCAATCCCCCAGCCGAAGAAGGGGATGTACATCAGCGACTTCTTGAACACATACACCAGCGGCCTGGGCATGACGTTCAGGTAGAAGATCGTTTCCCAGGTCGACTGGTGCTTGGACAGCAGGACGACCGGCGCATCCGGCAGGTTTTCCATGCCGCGTATCTGGTAGCGGATGCCGCAGACGACGCGCGCGGACCAGATCACGAACACATTCCAGCGCCGCGTCCACCAGTAGCGCTGGCGATACGGCAGCGGCGCGGACAGAAAGCACAGCGGCGCCCAGATGCCGGTGGCGATCGCCATCAGGATCATGAACAGCAGCGAGCGCAGGAACAGGATGGGACGGGACATCATGACTCCGGTTTTCGACCTAGGCATTTCTGCGCCTGCCTTCCTTTTGCGACGGCAGCTCTTCGGCTTCCTTCGGCGGTTGCGCCAGCAGCGCATCGACCACGCCTGCCAAATCCGGATACACCAGCGTGCCCGGCGGCAGGCCGCCTTTCTCGCGGGTGCGCTCGCCCTTGCCGGTCAATACCAGATAGGGCACGCAGCCGGGACCGTACCCGGCCTGCAGGTCGCGCAGCGAATCGCCGACGCAGGGCACGCCCTTCAGGCTGACGTTGAGGCGCTTGGCGATCGTATGCAGCATGCCGGGCTTGGGCTTGCGGCAGTCGCAATTGTCATCGGCCGCGTGCGGGCAGAAGAAAATCGCATCGATGTCGGCACCGACCCGTTGTGCCTCGCTGTGCAGCTTCTGATGGATTGCGTTGAGCGTGACGATATCGAACAGGCCGCGTGCCACGCCCGACTGGTTGGTGGCGACCACGACGCGGTAGCCGGCCTGGTTCAGGCGCGCGATCGCTTCCAGCGAGCCGGGAATGGCTATCCATTCATCCGGCGACTTGATGAACTCGTCCGAATCCTGGTTGATGACGCCGTCGCGATCGAGAATGATCAGTTTCATGCGCACTCGCTCAGGCCGCCAGCTTCGAGATGTCGGCCACGCGATTCATCATGCCGTGCAGTTCGGATAGCAGGGCAATGCGGTTGTTGCGCAGCGCGACATCTTCGGCCATCACCATCACGTCATTGAAGAAGGCGTCGACCGCGTCGCGCAAACCAGCCAGCGCGCGCAGCGTGCCGGTGAAGTCGCCCTTCGCCCAGGCGGCGTCGATCTCGGACTTCAGGTTCGTCATCGCGGCATGCAGCGTCTTCTCGGCGGCCTCGACCAGCAGTTCGGGCTTGACCGTGGCGCTGACCTCATCCGTCTTCTTCAGGATGTTGCCGATACGCTTGTTGGCCGCGGCCAGTGCTTCGGCTTCCGGCAGCGCCGCGAAGGCCTGCACCGCGTTCAATCGTTCGACGATGTTGTCCAGCACCTCGGGCTGCTGCGCCACCACCGCCTCGACTTCGTTGCCGCTGTAGCCGCGCTCGCGCAGCAGGCCGCGCAGGCGTTCGTACAGGAAGGTCGTGACCTCAGCGGTCGGATCCTTGAAGTTGGCATTGCCGGCGAACAGCGTCGCGGTTTCCAACAGCAGCGCCGGAATTGCCAGCGGCAGGCGCTTCTCCACCAGCATGCGCAGGATGCCCAGCGCATGGCGGCGCAGCGCGAACGGGTCGCGGTCGCCGGTGGGGGCGAGACCGATGCCCCAGATGCCGACCAGGGTTTCGAGCTTGTCGGCCAGCGCGACGACGGTGCCGGTCATCGTCGACGGCAACGCATCGCCGGCGAAGCGCGGCTGGTAATGCTCGGAGATGGCCAGCGCCACTTCTTCCGGCTCGCCGTCGTGGCGGGCATAGTAAGTGCCCATGATGCCCTGCAGCTCCGGGAACTCGCCGACCATGTCGGTCAGGAGGTCGGTCTTGGCCAGCATCGCGCCGCGTTCGGCCAGCGTGGCATCCGCGTCGAGCATCTTCGCAATGCGCATGGCCAGCACCGTGATGCGGCCGGTGCGCTCGCCCTGGCTGCCGAGCTTGTTGTGATAGACCACGTTGGACAGACCCGGCATGCGATCCACCAGACGGCGCTTCTTGTCCTGCTCGAAAAAGAACTTCGCATCCGACAGGCGCGGGCGCACCACGCGCTCGTTGCCGCCGATGATGTGCGACGGGTCATCGGTCTCGATATTCGAGACGATCAGGAAGCGCGAGCGCAGCCGGCCCGATGCATCGGTGAGCGCGAAGTATTTCTGGTTGGTCTGCATCGTCAGGATCAGGCATTCCTGCGGCACCGACAGGAAGGCATCTTCGAACTGGCAGGCATACACCACAGGCCATTCGACCAGCGCATTGACTTCATCGAGCAGCGCTTCGGGCATCAGGATCCGGTCGCCCTCGGCCTTGGCCTGCAGCTGAGCGCGAATGCGCTGCTTGCGATCGGCGATGGACGCGATCACGCGGCCTTCGGTTTCCAGCGTGGCGGCATAGGCGTCGGCATTGGCAATCGTCAGCTCGCCCTGCGATAGGAAGCGATGGCCCAGCGTGACGTTCGATGCTTCCAGGCCGAGCAGCGATACCGGCACGACCTGCGAACCGTGCAGCGCGATGAGCTTGTGGACCGGGCGCACGAAGTGCACGGTCTCGCCATCCGGACGCTGGTAGCTCATCACCTTCGGAATTGGCAGTTTCGCGACCGTCTCGGTCAGCGCATCCTGCAGCCCGGCCGACAGCGGCGCACCCGGCGCGATATAGCTGTAGAACAGGCTTTCATTCTTGCCGTCGGCGGCGCGCTCAAGCGTATCGATCGCGATCTCCGGCACATTGGCCGACCTGGCCAGCGCCGCGAGCTTCTTCATCAGCGGCGCGGTCGGCTTGCCTTCAGCATCCAGCGCCACGGTGACCGGCAGCACTTTCTCGCGCACGGTCTTGTCCGGCGAGCCGGCGCGCACCGGGGTGATGGAGACAGCCAGGCGGCGCGGCGTGGCATAGGCGGTGGCAATGGCGCCGTCTTCGAGAAAGCCGCGCGATTTCAGGCCTTCGAAGATGCCGGCGGCAAAGGCCGCGCCCAGGCGATCGAGCGCCTTCGGCGGCAGTTCTTCGGTTAGGAGTTCGACGAGTAGGGTCTGGTTCATTGTGCTCATGCGGTGATGTCAGGCGGGGGCGCGGTTGTCGCCGCACATCGGGAAGCCGAGTTTCTCGCGCGATTCGAAATAGGCCTGGGCCACCGCGCGCGACAGGTTGCGGATGCGGCCAATATAGGCGGCGCGCTCGGTCACCGAGATTGCGCCGCGCGCATCCAGCAGGTTGAAGGTATGCGCCGCCTTCAGGATCATTTCGTAGGCCGGCAGCGTCACCGGCACGGCCAGCAGGCGCTTGGCTTCGGATTCGTAATTGCCAAACAGCGAGAACAGGAACTCGGTGTTGGAATGCTCGAAGTTGTAGGTCGATTGCTCGACCTCGTTCTGGTGGAACACGTCGCCGTAGGAAAGCGACTTCTTCACGCCGTTTTCTTCCCACTCGGTCCATACCAGGTCGTAGACGTTTTCCACGCCCTGCAGATACATCGCCAGGCGCTCGATGCCGTAAGTGATTTCGCCGAGCACCGGCTTGCAATCGAGGCCGCCGACCTGCTGGAAGTAGGTGAACTGGGTCACTTCCATGCCGTTCAACCACACTTCCCAGCCCAGGCCCCAGGCGCCCAGCGTCGGGTTTTCCCAGTCGTCCTCAACGAAGCGCACATCGTTCTGCTTCAGATTCAATCCCAGCGCTTCGAGCGAGCCGAGATAGAGGTCGAGGATGTTTTCCGGCGCGGGCTTCAAGACCACCTGGTACTGGTAGTAGTGCTGCATGCGGTTCGGGTTTTCGCCGTAGCGGCCATCCTTGGGGCGGCGCGACGGTTGCACATAGGCCGCGCGCCAGGGTTCCGGGCCGATCGCGCGCAGGAAGGTCGCGGTATGCGAGGTGCCGGCGCCGACTTCCATGTCGTAGGGCTGCAGCAGCGCGCAGCCCTGGCGGTCCCAGTATTCCTGCAGCTTCAGAATGACTTGTTGAAATGTGAGCATCGTGGTTTCGCGCCGCGTGAGCGGGCCGAAAGGGGAATGGGAAAGATTTGGAACAAACCCGGGATTCTAACAAAGCATGATGCTCGCAGGGTGGGCGCAGCCCACGCGGCTTGCTTGGTCGACCATGAACGTGTGAGCTGCGTTACCCCGTGAGGCCCATGCGGCTTTTGTAGGTTGGGCTGACAAGCCCAACGCAAGCGCAGCATCGACGGCTGATGTTGGGCTTGTCAGCCCAACCTACGCAGGCTACGCAGGCTTTCTTCTCCCCGCCAGCCACATCCCGCCAAGCAGAAGCAGCGCCGCCGTCACCGGCAGCGCGTTGCCCATCACGATATAGGGCGTCAAGCCATGCATGCCCTGCACCGACGCCGCCAGCGTGCCGCGGGTGAAGGGCTTGAGTTCGGCCTGCACCTGTCCGCGCGCATCGATGACCGCGGTGGCGCCGGTATTGGTGGCGCGCAGCATCGGCCGGCGCAGCTCCAGCGCGCGCATCTGCGAAATCTGCAGATGCTGCGGCAGCGCGATCGAGTCGCCGAACCAGGCGATGTTGGACATGTTGAGCAGCATCGTCGGCTCAGGCTTCTTCGCGAAATGCGCGGCCGCGATCTGGTCCGCGATCTCCTCGCCGAACAAGTCCTCGTAGCAGATGTTCGGCATGATCCATTGCCCGGATGCTTCG
Source organism: Noviherbaspirillum pedocola (assembly GCF_016632335.1). GTDB lineage: Bacteria > Pseudomonadota > Gammaproteobacteria > Burkholderiales > Burkholderiaceae_D > Noviherbaspirillum_A > Noviherbaspirillum_A pedocola. The sequence goes on along the minus strand of NZ_JAEPBG010000001.1, from coordinate 542,712 downwards.
AACGGCGGCTGCAGCTTGTCGCCGCGGGTGAAGTCGCCCAGCGGGATGTTCATCATGTCGACGAACCAGCGGGCGCCGGGCGGAATGAATTCGCCGAAGGGCACGAGATGATGCTTGTCGTAGCGCCAGGCATGGTTGCCGCTGTCGGGGCCGAAGCCGAGCGCGCTGTTGGCGTAGCGATTCGGACCGTCGGACACCGGCACGCCGAGCACCAGGTGGCTCTTCGAGTCATGCAGGAAGGAAGTCAGCGACTCGAGGTAATCGGGCGGCAATTGCTGCGCGAGGATGGGCATCGCCGTTTCCGGCGTGGCGATCAGATCGGCCCGGGCCTCGGTGATCATTTCGCGGTACAGCGCGAGGCTGGCTGGCACCTGTTCCGGATTGAACTTCATCTCCTGTGGCACATTGCCCTGCAGCAGACGCACCGAGATCGGTTTGCCCTGCGGCTCGGTCCAGGCAATGCGTGCCAGCGGCAGACCGGCGATGAGCAAGACCGCGCCGAGGATCAGCGCGCGCGGCCGCCGCATCGCTGCCAATGCCAGACATCCGGCCACGAGCATCGCCAGCCAGCCGATGCCGTAGACACCGACCAGCGGCGCATAGCCGGCCAGCGGGCTGCCCGTATGCGCATAACCGGACGCCAGCCACGGAAAGCCGGTCGCGATCCAGCCGCGCAGCCATTCGCCGAGCATCCACAGCGGCGGATGGATGAGCAGCAGCGCCGTCGCGGTGGAGGCCGACAGGCGCAGCCGCAGCCGCGTGGCCAGCCACATCGCCAGCGCGGCATAGGCCGCCATCCAGGCCGCCAGCAGCGCGACCGCGGCCGCGGCCATCAGGGCCGGCATGCCGCCATAGTCGTGCATGCTGATGTAGAGCCAGTACACGCCGGCGGCCATCCAGCCGAAGCTGAAGCACCAGCCAACGAGCGCGCTGCGCACAGCCGAGACTTGCTGCGATACCAGCCACGACAAGAGTGCCAGGCTGGCGATCTCAAGCGGCCACCAGCCGAGCGGCGCGAAGCCGGCGACCGCGGCGATGCCGGCCAGCAGGGCCGCCAGCGGCGCGAAGCGTGACAGGGCCCAGGACGACAGGGCAGGGGACTTGGAATCGGAAAGCATCCGCGGCAGGTTCAGGAAAATTGGGTGGGTTCAATGGGACGGAAAAAGCAGCGCGCCCGGAACGGCCGGGCGCGTGCGCATGGCAAAGGCAGCGGCATCAGGCCAGCGCTTCGTCTTCCCGCGCCGGCTGCAGCTTTTCCACCAGCAGCACATGCAGCTGGCGCGCATCGGCGCGCAGCACTTCGAAGCGCAAACCGTCGAGTTCGAAGACTTCACCCTTGCGCGGCATGCGGCCGAGATGGCCAGCGACCAGGCCGCCTATGGTGTCGACATCGCCGTCGGCGAGATGGGTGCCGAGGCATTCGTTGAACTGCTCGATCTCGGTCAGCGCCTTGACACGCCAGCGCGGGCCGTTCGGACCTTCCTTCAGCTGCAGGACGTTGTCCTCTTCCTCGTCGTAGTCGTATTCATCCTCGATGTCGCCGACGATCTGCTCGAGCACGTCCTCGATGGTGATCAGCCCGGCCACGCCGCCGTATTCATCGACGACGATGGCCATGTGGTTGCGGTTGGCGCGGAAGTCGCGCAGGAGCACGTTCAGGCGCTTCGATTCCGGGATGAACACCGCCGGGCGCAGTGCGCCGCGCAAATCGAAGCTTTCTTCGGCGTAATAGCGCAGCAGGTCTTTCGCCAGCAGGATGCCGGCGACGCGGTCGCGTTCGCCATCGATGGCCGGGAAGCGCGAGTGCGCGGTTTCCAGCACCATCGGCATCCATTCCTCGATCGGCTTGGAAATGTCGACCGTGTCCATCTGGGAGCGCGGCACCATGATGTCGCGCGCGGACAGGTCGGAAACCTGGAACACACCCTCGATCATGGACAGCGCATCGGCGTCGATCAGGTTGCGTTCATGCGCTTCATGCAGGATTTCCAGCAGTTCGGCGCGGTTCTCGGGTTCGGGGGAGATGAGAGCGGTCAGGCGTTCCAGCAGTGACCGGTGAGGCTTGGCGTCAGGGTTTCTGGCGCTACTAGGGTAGTCTTGCATTTGGCGAGATGCCGTTGTTTCGAAGGGGGTTAGGATACAACAAAGCCATAAGGGTTCCGGAAAACGGGCTTGCCGGGATTGTTCTGCACACGCACTTGACCCATGGGTGCTGGCGCGCGGGCGAAGCAGGGACCCGTAGGGTGGGCGAAGCCCACGCGGCAGTCGCACAACCGCGTGGGCTTCGCCTACCCTACGATAGACCGGCGATCCGCGCGCTAATTCCCGGATCTTTCCCGATACGGATCGGCAATGCCAAGCCCGGCCAGGATCTCGGTTTCCAATCCTTCCATCTCGGCAGCTTCCTCGTCATCCTCGTGGTCATAGCCCTGCGCATGCAGCACGCCATGCACGATCAGGTGCGCCGCATGCGAGCGCACCGTGATTTCCTGCTCGGCGGCTTCGCGCTGCAGCACATCGGTGCACAGGATGATGTCAGCCTGCGTCGTTTCAGCGTCCTCGTCCTCGGTATAGGCGAAGGTCAGCACATTGGTCGCATAGTCCTTGCCGCGGTATTCGCGGTTCAGCGTCCGGCCTTCGTCGGCATCGACGAAGCGGATCGCCAGCTCGGCCGGCGCAAACAGCGCGGCCTGCGCCCAGCGCCGGATGTCGGCACGGGGCAGCTCGTCCTTCAGGCGCGGATCGGCGAACTGCACCGACAGCGTCAGCTTGGGTTTGGCCGCCATCGTCAGGAACGCGGCGCGTTGCCGCCGTCGCCCGCGGCTTCATAGGCATCCACGATGCGCGCCACCAGCGGATGACGCACCACGTCGGCGCTGGTGAAATGGGTGAAGGCAATGCCGCGCACGTCGTCCAGCACCCGCATCGCATCGACCAGACCGGATTTCTGGTTGCGCTGCAGATCGATCTGCGTCACGTCGCCGGTAATCACCGCCTTGCTGCCGAAGCCGATGCGCGTCAGCAGCATCTTCATCTGCTCGGGCGTGGTGTTCTGCGCTTCGTCGAGGATGATGAAGGCATGGTTGAGCGTGCGGCCGCGCATGTAGGCCAGCGGCGCGATCTCGATGGCCTGCTTCTCGAACATCTTCTGCACGCGGTCGAAGCCCATCAGGTCGTACAGCGCGTCGTACAGCGGACGCAGATACGGATCGACCTTCTGCGCCAGGTCGCCCGGCAGAAAGCCCAGGCGTTCGCCGGCTTCCACCGCGGGACGGGTCAGCACGATGCGCTTGACCGCGTCGCGCTCGAGCGCATCGACCGCGCAGGCCACGGCGAGATAGGTCTTGCCAGTGCCGGCCGGGCCGATGCCGAAGGTCACGTCATGTTCGAGGATGTGCTTCAGGTAATGGTTCTGATGCGGCGTGCGGCCGCGCAGATCGCTGCGCCGGGTTTTCAGCACCGGGCTTTCCACCGGCTCGAGTTCTTCGGACGCGGTCTTGCGCGCGAGGATGGCCGGCTTTTCCTTGTCCTGCGCCAGGCCGGCGCGCTGCTCGACCAGGGCCAGCTGCACATTCTCGATCGAGACCGGCTTGTCGGCCGCCGCATAGAACTTTTGCAGCATGTCGACCGCGCGCTCGGCATTGGCGCCCGAGACGATGAACTTCTCGCCGCGGCGAAACAGCGTCACATCGAGCGCGGCCGAGATCTGGCGCAGGTTCTCATCCATCGGTCCGCAAAGGTTGGCGAGCCGGTTGTTGTCCACGGGCTGCGGTTCGAAATGCAGCGCCTGCATCGGGGTTTTGGTTTTCAAATCGAAAGAGTTCCTGGTGGGCTACTGCACGACGATGTCGCCGCGCAGCGAATTGGCGAAAGCATGGGTGATGCGCACGTCGACGAGCTGGCCGACGAGGCGCGCGCCGTTCGGGCCGCCGTTGAAGTTCACCACGCGATTGCTCTCGGTGCGGCCCTGGTATTCGTTGGCATCCTTCTTCGAAGGACCTTCGACCAGGATGCGCTGCGTCGTGCCGAGCAGGCTGGCGATGTAGCGGCGGCCGTTTTCATTGATTACCGATTGCAGATGCTGCAGTCGCGCGAGCTTGACTTCATGCGGCGTATCGTCGGGCAGATTGGCCGCCGGCGTGCCGGGGCGGGGGCTGAAGATGTAGGAAAAGCTGTGGTCGTAGCCGACGTCGGCAATCAGTTTCATCATCGCTTCGAAATCCGCATCGGTCTCTCCCGGAAAGCCGACGATGAAGTCGGATGAGATCGCAATATCGGGCCGCACCGCGCGCAGGCGACGGATGATGGACTTGTATTCCAGCACGGTGTAGCCGCGCTTCATCGCCGCCAGGATCCGGTCCGAGCCATGCTGCACCGGCAGGTAAAGATGATTCACCAGCTTCGGAACTTTCGCATAGACATCGATCAAGCGCTGACTCATTTCCTTCGGATGGCTGGTCACGTAGCGGATGCGTTCTATGCCTTCGAACTCGGCGATGTATTCGATCAGGAGCGCAAAGTCGGCGATCTCGCCATCTTCCATCGCGCCACGGTAGGCATTGACGTTCTGGCCCAGGAGCGTGATTTCCTTTACGCCCTGTTCGGCCAGGCCGGCGACCTCGGCCAGCACATCCTCGAAGCGGCGCGAGACTTCCTCGCCGCGGGTGTAGGGCACCACGCAATAGCTGCAGTACTTCGAGCAGCCTTCCATGATCGATACGAAAGCGCTCGCGCCTTCCACGCGCGCCGGCGGCAGATGGTCGAACTTCTCGATTTCCGGAAAGCTGATGTCGACCTGCGGTTTGCCGCTGGCACGGCGCTGCTGCAGCATGTCGGGCAGGCGGTGCAGCGTCTGCGGGCCGAACACCACGTCGACATACGGCGCACGGCGGATGATGGCCTCGCCTTCCTGCGACGCGACGCAGCCGCCGACGCCGATCACCAAGCCCGGCTTGTCGCGCTTCAGTTCGCGCACGCGGCCGAGGTCGGAAAACACTTTCTCGGCGGCCTTCTCGCGTACCGAGCAGGTGTTGAACAGGATGACGTCGGCATCTTCCGGCGTGTCGGTCTTGACATAGCCTTCGGCCGCGCCGAGCACGTCGGCCATCTTGTCCGAGTCGTACTCGTTCATCTGGCAGCCAAAGGTCTTGATGAATACTTTCTTTTGCATGGCGTCTTTGCCTGTAGGGCGTATGGGGCGTATGGGGCTTGTAGTGCGTATGGGGCGCGTGGTCAGCGGCTTTGGGCCGGCGCAGGCTTCGTGGCTTCTTCGGGCGTCAGGATCCAGACGCGGTCGATGTCGCCCTGCGGATTTTCGGTGTAGTTGACGGTGAATTCCCGTCCACCCAGGCTGGCCGGCACGTCCACGGTGTTGAACTGATTGCGGATCCACGCGCCTGGCGCGAACTTGCGCACCGCGCCGTCCATGCGCATGGTCGGATAGTCGACGGTGGACAGCGTGCCGCGCTTGGCCGTATTCGGGAACATGCGCTCCATGGCTTGCGCTGGCAGGCAGGAAAACAGCGCCGCGGCAAGCGCGATGCCGGGCAGAATGCGGTGTGCGCGCATGGTGGTTTAAGGAAAACGTAAAACCGCGCAGTTTACCGCAAGCACAGCGGCAATGCCGCGCTACGTCCGGGCGCATGGGCCACGCGCAGCAGAATTTTTTTGTGAACTGGCAATCCTGCGACGCGCGGCGTTACCAAGTCGGCTTCAAAACGGAGGAAATGATGTCGAGCTTGAAACAATGGCTTGCCGCCGCGCTGTGCTGCCTGCCGCTGGCCGCTGCTGCCGCGGTCGGCGGCATTCTGTTTTCGCCGCAGGGCGAGGCGCCGAACGCGCGCCAGGTGCGCGCCAGCTTTCCGGAGGCTGCGGTGCGCTTCGGTGATCCCCGGCTACCCATGCCTTTCGATATCGATTGCGCCGAACCCGGTAGCGGGCGCTGGGCCGACGATCGCAACTGGGTCTATGACTTCAAGCGCGAGCTGCCGGCCGGCGTCACCTGCAGCTTCCGGCTGAAGGCGGATTTCCGGCTGCTGTCCGGCGCGGCGCTAACCGGCAAGACGATGTTCCGTTTCGACACCGGCGGCCCCGCGGTGGCGCATATCCATCCCGCTGCCGGGGTTGCCTGGCATCAGATCGATGAAGAGCAGATCTTCCTGCTGCGCCTGACCGGTCCGGTTGCCGAGAACAGCATCGCCGGACATGCCTGGTGCGAAGCCCAAGGCGTCAATGAACGTGTTCCGGCGCGGCTGGTCAAGGGCAAGCCGCGCGAGGACCTGGTCAGGCAGCTCGAGCCGAACACACCGGCCGCGCATCTGCTGGCCCTGCAGTGCGCGCAGCGCCTGCCTAATGATGCAGCGCTGCGCCTGGTCTGGGATCGCGGCATCGCCACCCCGAACGGCATGGCGACGCGCCAGCCGCAGCGCTTCGATTACAAGGTACGCAAAGCCTTCACCGTCAACTTCTCCTGCGAACGCGAAAGCGCGCATGCCGGTTGCGTGCCGCTGCGGCCGATCCGGCTCGAATTCTCCGCGCCGATCTCGCGCGAGCTGGCCGAGCGCATCCGCCTGAATTCAGTCATGGGCGCGCGCAAGCCCGACGATACCGATGGCGCCGGCGATACGGTCACCGGCCTGGAATTCAAGCCGCCATTCCCGGAAAACGCGACGCTGACCATCGACCTGCCGCGCGAACTGAAGGATGACGCCGGCCGCGCGCCGGCCAATGCCGCGCAGTTTCCGCTGCATCCCCGCACCGCGGCGATGCCGCCGCTGGCCAAGTTCGCCGCAGCGCCCTTCGGCATTCTTGAGCTGAATGACGAACCGGCGTTGCCTGTCACGCTGCGCAATGTCGAGCCGGATCTGCTTGTACGAACAGGAGATGGCCGCGTCGCGCCGATGGCGTCCACGCTCGCGGTCGATGGCGATGCTGCGGTCATCGAGTGGCTGTCGCGCTTGCAGCGCTATCACGAAAGCGCGATCGATATCGATGGCAAGACCGTGGAAACCCGCAGCCTGTCGCTGCTGGCGAAACAGCCCGGCGCGCAGCGCATGAATCTGCCGTCGCCGCATCCGGACGAGAACGGCCAGCGGCCGTTCGAAGTGATCGGCATTCCGTTCCGCTCGCCCGGCTTCTATGTGGTCGAGCTGGAGTCGCAGCGGCTGGGCGCGGCGCTGCTGGGCAAGATCGCGCCGATGTATGTGCGCACGAGCGTGCTGGTGACCAATCTCGCGGTGCACCTGAAGATCGGCCGGGAGAATGGCGCGGTCTGGGTGACGACGCTGGATGGCGGCAAGCCGGTCGCCAATGCCGACGTGCGCATTGCCGATTGCTTCGGCAAGCCGTTGTGGCGTGGCGCAACCGGCGCGGACGGCGTGGCCCATGTGCCGGTGGCGCTGGATCCGAACTGCGGCGACAGGAATTACGACCAGCGCCTGGTGCAGGGCCTGTTCGTCAGCGCCCGCGCCATCGATGCAAAGGGTAGGCCGGACATGGCGTTCGCGCTGTCGAGCTGGAATGACGGCATCGAATCCTTCCGCTTCAATGTGCCGACCGACATGTCGCAACCGTCCACGCTGCGCGCGCATACCGTGTTCGACCGCACGCTGCTGCGCGCCGGGCAGACGGTATCGATGAAGCACATCCTGCGCACCGAAACCGGCGCCGGCTTCGCGCTGCCGCGACGGGAGCAGCTGCCGACGCGGGTGCGCATCGTGCACCAGGGCAGCGGCCAGGAATATCGCTTCCCGCTGACCTGGCGCGACCGCGCCGCGGCGGAGACGATGTTCCGCATTCCGCAAGAGGCCAGGCTCGGCAGATATGAAGTCATCCTCGACCAGGGCAAGGTCGACGCCGCCGGCGAAGCGCAAACCGCGCCGTCCTTCGATGGCGATGACGGGGCGCGCTCGCGCATGAGCGGCAGCTTCCGCGTCGAGGAATTCCGGCTGCCGGTATTGCAGGGCCGGATCGCGCCGCCGAAGACGGACCAGGTTGCGCCGAAGTCGCTGCCGCTCACGCTGCAGCTGAATTACCTGAACGGCGGCGGCGCTTCCGGCTTGCCGGTGCAGGTTAGCGCCTTGCTGCGGCCGCGCGCGCTGCGCTTTGCCGGCTATGAGGAATTCAGCTTCGCGACCAGGGAGCGCGGCGAGGGCGGGCAGCGCGAAGACGATCAGAAGATCGTCGCCGACAAGCTGGCCGCAAAGCTCGATCGCAATGGCATTGCCAGCATCACGCTGCCGGATCTGCCGCCGGTTTCCGCCGCCGCCGAACTGCTGACCGAGATGACCTTCGCCGATCCGAACGGCGAGATCGGCACCGTGTCGCAAACGGTGCCGCTATGGCCGGCGGCGGTGATTGCCGGCATCAAGACCGAATCGTGGATGCGCTCGGGCAAGCGCTCCGCCATCACCGCGCTGACGCTGGACCTCGACGGACGGCCGCTGGCCGGCGTGCCGCTCGAAGTGCGCGCGCGCGCCAGGCGCATCGATACGCATCGCAAGCGCATGGTCGGCGGCTTCTATGCGTATGAGAACACCCGCAGCGAACGCGATCTGGGCCTGCTGTGCCAAGGGAATTCCGATGCGCACGGCATGCTGCGCTGTGACGTCGACATCGGGGTCGATGGCGAAGTGGAGTTCGAGGCCAGCGCCAGGGATGAAGCCAAGCGCAGCGCCACGGCCTTCGCCACCGCGTGGCTGGGCAATGCCGAATGGTTCGGCGGCGACAATGGCGACCGCATCGACATCCTGCCCGAGAAGCGCCGGTACAAGCCCGGCGAGACCGCCAGCTTCCAGGTGCGCATGCCCTTTCGCCAGGCGACCGCACTGGTGGCCATCGAGCGCGAAGGCGTGATCGAGACGCGCGTGGTGCAGCTCTCGGGCAGCAATCCGGTCATCAAGCTGCCGGTGCGCGCGGAATGGGGGGCCAACGTCTATGTCTCGGTGCTGGCCGTGCGGCCGCGATTGCGCGAAGTGCCCTGGTATTCCTTCTTCACCTGGGGCTGGCGCGAACCGCGCAACTGGTGGACGGATTACCGCGCCTACACCGCGCCGGGCACCACCGTCGATCTGGGCAAGCCGGCCTTCCGTTACGGCATCGCCGAAATCGGCGTCGGCGCCGAAGCTTTCCGGCTCGATGTGAAGGTCGACCCGGCGCAGGCGGTGTATCCGGTGCGTGGCAGAGCCGAGGTCGCCATCCGCGTCAGTCTGCCGGATGGCAAGCCGGCGGCCGGCGCCGAAATCGCGCTGGCCGCGGTGGATGAGGCGCTGCTGGAACTGCAGGCCAATGACAGCTGGGACTTGATCGGCGCCATGGTGCAGCGGCGCAGCTATGGCGTGGAAACCGCAACCGCGCAGATGCAGGTGATAGGCAAGCGCCATTTCGGCCGCAAGGCGCTGCCTGCCGGCGGCGGCGGCAAGGCGGTTACGCGCGAACTGGTCGACACGCTGCTGCTGTGGCAGCCGGCAATCCGGCTTGACGGGCAGGGCCGCGCCCATGTCACGGTGCCGCTCAACGATGCGCTGACGAGCTTTCGCATCGTCGCCGTGGCCACCGCCGGCGAAGGACGCTTCGGCACCGGCTCGGCCAGCATACGCAGCAGCCAGGACGTGCAGCTGATCGCCGGCCTGCCGCCGCTGGTGCGCGAGGGCGATCGCTACGGCGCGATGGTCACGCTGCGCAATGGCGCAGCCCGCGCGATGGCCGTCGATGTCGAAGCGCGCATGGCCGGCCGCGCGCTCGATGCGCAGCCGCGGCGCGTGCGCCTGGAGGCGGGCGAATCGCAGCAGCTGAGCTGGGATGTCGTCGCGCCGCAGGATGTGAAGGAAGTCGCCTGGGAACTGCGCGCGCAGGAGGTGGGCAGCGGCGGGAACGTGGGCGCGCGCGATGCGCTGAAGCTGTCGCAGAAGGTGCTGCCCGCGGTGCCGGTCACGGTGCAGCAGGCCACGCTCATCCAGCTTGACGGCGCGGCCGAATGGAAACTGGGTCCGCCCGCCGGCAGTCTGCCGGGGCGCGGCGGCGTGGCGCTGTCGCTGTCGCCGTCCATCACCGGCGCGGCCGATGGCCTGCGACGCTATTTCGAGACGTATCCGTATTCCTGCCTGGAACAAAAGACTTCGCGCGCCATTGGCCTGCAGGATGAAACGATGTGGCAGCGCATCGTCGCCGAGCTGCCTATCTATCTCGACGACAACGGCCTGGCGCGCTACTTCCCGTCCTCGGCCTCCGGCATCGAAGGCAGCGAAATCCTGACCGCCTATGTGCTGGCGATCACGCATGAAGCCGGCTGGAGCGTGCCGGACGCCAGCCGCGAGCGCATGCTCGCCGGACTGCAGGCTTTCGTCGAAGGACGCATCGAACGCCGCTACGAGTGGCTCGGCCGAAATGATCGCGATGAGCGCCGCCTGCAGGCGCTGGAAGCGCTGTCGCGCTATGGCCGCATGCCGGTGCGCGCGCTGGATGCGATCGAGATTGCGCCGGCACGCCTGTCCACCGCAGCGTTGCTCGACTGGCTGTCGATTTTGCAGCGCACGAATGGCATTGCCGGCCGCGCGCAATTGCTGGAAACCGCCCGGCAGGAACTGGCGTCGCGGCTGGATTTCAGCGGCACGACACTGAAGTTCCGCAAGGAAGCCGATGAGGATTTTTGGTGGCGCATGGTCGGCCCCGACCTGAATGCCGGGCGCACCGTGCTGCTGGCGCTGGACGATGCGACGCTCGTCGCGGATGCGCCGCGCCTGGTCACCGGCGCGCTTGGCAGGCAAAGCCGCGGTCACTGGTCCACCACCACCGCGAACGCCTGGGGACTGCTGGCGCTGAAGAAGTTCGCTGCGCGCTATGAAGCCGACAAGGTCGGCGGCACAACGCGCGCCACGCTGCGTCAGGGCGGCGCGGCGACGAGCGCCAGCCACGCCTGGGGCGGCGCGGGTCGAATCGACTTGCCATGGAAGGTGGTCGCGCCGCGCGCGGACGATGGCCTGACGCTCAAGCATGACGGCCCGGGCCGGCCTTGGGTCACGATGCAGAGCCTGGCCGCGGTGCCGTTGAAGGCGCCGTTCGAAGCCGGCTATGCAATCCGCCGTCGCATCGAGGCGGTCGAGCAGAAGGAGAGCGGGCACTGGAGCCGCGGCGACATTCTGCGTGTGACGCTTGAAGTCGATGCGCAGGCTGACATGAGCTGGGTTGTCGTGTCCGACCCGGTGCCGGCCGGCGCTACGGTGCTCGGCTCCAGCCTGGGACGCGACAGCGCGATCGCCGCGCAGGGCAATCAGCAGAAGGGCGCTGCCTGGCTCGCGTTCGAGGAGCGCAGCTTCGACGCTTTCCGCGCCTATTACCAGTGGGCGCCGGCGGGCAAGTTCAGCATCAGCTACACGCTGCGGCTGAACAATCCCGGCAAGTTCCATCTGCCGCCGACCCGCGTCGAGGCGATGTATGCGCCCGAGCGGCAGGCGATGATGCCGAACGCGGTGCTGGAGGTGCAATAGCATGGGCACCGGCAAGCGCATCGACATGGCCATATCGCGTCGGGCCTCGCCGCCCGGTCGCCGCTTCGTCACAGCGCTTGCGCTGGCGCTGTGCTGCGCAGCCAGCACGGCGCGCGAGCTGCCTTCGTATGCCGAGGCCCGCGCGTCCTACCGCTCTTCCGACGCCTTGCTGCTGGACCGCCATGGCGCGCCGCTGCATGCGCTGCGCGTCGATGCCACGGTGCGCCGCCTGCCCTGGGTGCGGCTGCAGGATGTTTCGCCGGCGCTGCGCAATGCGCTGGTCGCTTCCGAGGACCGGCGCTTCTATGAACATTCCGGCGTCGACTGGAACGCGGCCGCCGCGGCGGCCTGGGGCAACCTGTGGCATAGCCGCACCCGCGGCGCGTCGACGATCACGATGCAGCTCGCCGGCCTGCTGCAGGAAGACCTGAAGCGCGGCAAGGGCGCGCGCAGCCTGAAGCAGAAGCTGTCGCAGGCGCTGGCCGCGCGCGAACTCGAGCGCGAATGGCGCAAGGACGAGATCCTCGAAGCCTATCTGAACCTGGTGAGCTTTCGCGGTGAACTGGTCGGCGTACATGCGCTGGCGCGGGTGATGTTCGGCAAGCATCCGGATGGCCTGGATAAGGTGGAATCCGCGCTGGCCGCAGCGCTGGTGCGCGCGCCGAATGCCGGCGCCGGCGAGGTCGCGCGCCGTGCCTGCGGCATCCTGCGCGAGCAGGGCGCGCCGGACGCATGCCTCGGACTGGAGGGCGTGACGCAATTGCGGCTGGCGCGGTTGACCGACCGTTCGGCTCGCCGGCCGGAAGCCGCGGCCATCGCATCGTCCGTAGCGCCGCAGCTCGCGCCGCATCTGGCGCGCCGCCTGCTGAAGCGGCCCGGCGAGCGCGTTGTCAGCACGCTGGATGCAAGCCTGCAGCGCCAGGCCCGCGACGCGCTCACGCGCCAGCTCGCCGCGCTGACGGGGCGCAACATCGAAGATGGCGCGGTGCTGGTGCTGGACAATGCCAGCGGCGATGTGCTGGCCTGGGTCGGCTCCTCGAGCGGCTTGTCGGATGCGCCCGAGGTCGATGGCGTGCTGGCGCGGCGCCAGGCCGGCTCGACCTTGAAGCCCTTCATGTACGGCCTGGCGCTGGAGCGGCGCTGGCTGACCGCGGCATCGCTGCTGGACGACAGCCCGGTGAACCTGGCCACCGCCGGCGGGTTGTACATGCCGCGCAATTACGACGGCGGCTACAAGGGACTCGTGAGCCTGCGCACCGCGCTGGCCTCGTCGCTGAACATCCCGGCGGTGCGCACGCTGGTGACGGTCACGCCCGAAGCGATGTTCGAGCGCCTGCAGACGCTGGGCTTTGCGCTGCCAGAATCCGGCGACTATTACGGCTACAGCCTGGCCCTGGGCAGCGCCGATGTGACGCTCCTGGCGCTGACCAATGCCTTCCGCACGCTGGCCAATGGCGGGCGCCTTGCAGCAACGCGCACCCGGCTCGATCAGGCGGCGCCGGCATCGACGCAGGTAATGGATGCGGCCGCGGCCTGGATCGTCAGTGACATACTGTCCGACCGGCAAGCACGCGCCCGCACGTTCGGCCTGGACAGTCCGCTGGCGCTGCGCACCTGGAGCGCGGTGAAGACCGGCACGTCGAAGGACATGCGCGACAACTGGTGCATCGGTTATTCCGCGCGCTACACGGTCGGCGTCTGGGTCGGCAATGCGTCCGGCGCGCCGATGTGGAATGTCTCCGGCGTGACCGGCGCGGCGCCGGTCTGGCAGGAGATCATGCAGCTGCTGCATGCCGGCGCGCCGGCCGCGCCGCCCGCCATGCCCGCCGGCGTCAGGGCGCAGCGCATCCGCTTCGATGGCGGCATCGAAGCCGCGCGCACCGAATATTTCCTCGACGGGACCGAGCGCGACCTCATCCTTGCCGCGCAGCCGGAGGCGATCCGCCCGGCGATCCGCTATCCGGCGCGGGGCATGCTGGTGGCGCTCGACCCGGACATTCCACCGGCGCGGCAGCGCCTGCACTTTCAGGCCACCGGCGTGGCGCGGCCGCGCTGGCTGCTCGACGGCAAGCCCTTGCCAGCGGCAGCGCAGCACGATGGCTGGCTGCCCTGGCCGGGGCGGCATGCGCTGGCACTGGTGGACGAGGCGGGCAGGGAGCTGGATGCCTTGCGCTTTGAAGTGCGCGGCGCGGTGGGCAAGGTGGCGAAGGGGAGGTAGCGGTCGCTGGCATGGCGGCTGCTTCCTGGCGCTGTGCACGGTCGCGATGTTGGCATGCCATTGCGGGTCGTGATTGCGGCTGACTCGACGCAGGGCTATGCAGGCAAGCACATCCAGCCCTTTCAAGATCCTTGTGAAGTGCGACTTGCAGCGCCTGCGGGATTGAAGTCCGTTCGCGCTGGTGTCGTGAAACCGAAGGCTGGTAAAGCCATCCCTACCCGCATGCCCGACTTCGGGATCGCGCATCCATCGCTATTTACGGCGTCATCGGCGCCGCTCCTGCCATCACGTTCACTTCCAGTTCGCCGCAAGCACCGGCATCAATGCGGTTCGGTAATCATCAGGCAGCGTCGTCTGACCCATGGCCGGCGGCGCGAACGCCGCCATCGCATCCACGAGCTGGTTCACCTGGGCGTCGAGCAGCATCCTGCCATCGGCAAGGCGAAATCGTTCGATATGGGTTGGGTTTTGTGAACCGGCATCTTCACCGCGGCCCCAATTCTCGATCGTCATGCTGTCTGCGGTGCCGATGATGCTGACGGTCAGGTCTCCCCAGTCCGTTTTGCGAAACCAGAGCTGTTCCGGGCTGATGCGCGAGGTCATTTGCAGCGTATCGGCATTTCCCGGGGTGGCATCGTATTCAATGATGGCGTCCTGTCCCATGCCGCGATACATCAGGTAAGTGTCGTTGCCCGCATCGCCATGCAGGCGGTCATTACCGGGGCCGCCATCCAGCACATCGTTGCCGCCGTCCCCGTAAAGCGTGTCCTTCCCCGGGCCGCCGTACAGTGAGTCGTTGCCCTCGCCGCCATACAGCACATCGTCGCCGCTCTGACCGACGAGCACATCCATGCCGCTGGTGCCGTTGACGATCAGCGGCGCCATCGCTATCGACAATTTGAAATTGCTGGCCGCGCTGCCGCCGCGGCTATCGCTGGCGGTGATGCGCACATCCACCGGCGTTAGATTCGGCGGCGTGCCGTGCAAGCTTCGCCGCACCGGATCGAAACTCAGCCAGGAGGGCAGGGGCTTACCGTCGGCGCTCGTGGCGGAGAAGGACAGCGTGTCTGCGCGGTCCGGATCCTGGAAGGCGGCGGCGGGTACGGTGAATTCGAAAGCCTTGCCGCGATAGGCGCGTTGATCGGCAATTGCCGTCATCACATGGGGCTGATGATTCTCGGCGGCGATGGCGGCGGCGTCGGCGCGGATGGCGGCATACGATGCATCGGCGGCCCAGTCCGATGTCGACGGCGGCGCGAATCGCGCCATGGCGTCGACCAGGCGGTTAACCTGGTTGGCCGTCAGGAACGCGTCATCGCTGAAGCGCAAGCGCTCGGCCGAGGCATCCAGCGCCGTCGAAATGCCATCGGCCGGCGCATACCAGTCGATGATGGTCATGCTGTCGCCGCTACCCGCGATCCCGATTTGCAAGCCTTGCGCGCCACTGCGCTGGAACCAGAGCTGATCGGCGGTGAGGCCGGCATCAAGCTTGATCACATCGCTGTTGCCGCTGGAACGGCCAAAGTCGTCAATCGTATCGGCATCCATGCCGCGCTCCAGCACATAGGTATCCGTGCCCCTGCCGCCGCTGAGCATGTCATTGCCCGGACCGCCATCGAGCGTGTCATTGCCATCGTCGCCCTGCAGATAGTCGTCGCCGTCGCCGCCGAACAGCACATCGTTGCCATCGCCGCCGACGAGCAAGTCCGCATCCCCGAGACCGAACAGCATGTCGTTGCCGCTCTTGCCGAATAGCGCTTCGCTGGCTTGCGTGCCGACGAGAAAATCGCTGTCTGCGCTGCCGGATGTGCCGTAAGTCGGGCCGGCAATATGGAGAGTCATGGTCGCGGCGCTGCTGCCTTGTTCATCATCCGTGGCGACAAGCCGCAGCGCCAGCGCGCCCGATTGCTCGGGCGTGCCGCTGAGCACGCCGCTTTGCGGATCGAAGCGCATCCAGGCAGGCAGCGCAGCCCCGTCGGCGAGCGTCATGGAAAAGCGCAGCGCGTCCCCGGCGTCCACATCGCTGAACATGCCCACAGGCATGGACAGCGCGAACGGCAGGCCTTGCCAGGCTTCGAGGTCGCCGGTCTCCGCGCTTGGCACCGGCGCATGGTCTTCTGCGGCGATCGCCAATATCGTCGCGCACAGCCACGCATGATCGTCGCGCGACATGTCCTCAAGCTGCTGCGGGGGCGCATAAGCCGCCATTGCGCTTGCCATGCGCTCGATCTGGTCCGGCAGCAGCAGCGTTCCATCCGCAAGCCGGAATTGCTCGATGCGGTTCGGGTAGAGAACCGACCAGCCCTCGAAACGGGAATCCCAGCCCTCGATGGTGAGACGGTCGTCCGTGCCGATGACGCTGATCTCGAGTTCATCGAAACCCGTCTTGCGCAACCAGAGCCCATCGATGCCGATGCCATCGCCGATGTATACGACATCGGTTGCGTCATCCAGAAAGCCCGAGTCATCGATGCGATCCGCGCCCATGCCGCGGTACAGGAAATAGCTGTCGCTGCCGGCGCCACCTTCCAGCTTGTCGTTTCCGGGGCCGCCATCGAGGCTGTCATTGCCGTCGCCACCCCTGAGGACATCATTCCCGGCGCCGCCGTACAGGCGGTCGTCGCCTTCATAGCCCCACAGCGTGTCGTTGCCTGCCTTGCCGCGCAGAATGTCGGCTTCGTCGCCGCCGTGAAGCGCATCGTCGGTGGCGACGCCGTCGAAGCCGGGCGCGCCGGTGTCGGGTAGTCCGGTCGGCGTGGGCGGCGCAACCTGTATGCGTATCGTCGTGCTGGCGTTGCCGCCCGCATGGTCATCCACGGCCACCGCGACATCGACGCGGCCGCTCGCCGCTGGCGTGCCGCGCAACGATGCAGAAGCCGCATCGAAAGACAGCCATTCGGGCAGCGGCTTGCCATCGGCCATGGCAACGGTGTAGGTCAGCGTATCGCCGGCATCGACATCGATGAAGCCGCGCTGCGGCAGAGCGAAGTAGAAGGGCTTGCCCTGTACCGCCATCTGCTTGCCGATCGTCTGCACCAGCCTCGGCGCATGGTTGACATGCTCGATCGTCAGATCGAAAGCGCCGTCCGCGCGCGCGCCCGCAGCATCGGTTGCGCTGACGACAATCGATAGCGTGCCCACTGCCGCCGCGCCCGGCAGGCCGCTGAAACTGCGGTTGTCGGCATCGAAGCGCAGCCATTCCGGAAGCGCCGCCCCGTCAGCCAGGCGCGCGCTGTAATGCAAGGTGTCGCCGGCATCGACATCGGTGTAGGCATCGTCGGGCAGGCTGAATCCGCATGCCGTGTCCTCGAGCCCCTGTTGCGCCGACAGCGGCCGCGTCAGCCGCGGCGCATAGTTGACGTTGACGACGCTGAGGCGAAAGCGGCCTGACTGGCTTTGCGCAATGTCCGCGCTGGTCTGCACCAGGATGTCGAAGTCGCCGACCGCGTCGTTGTCCGGCTGGCCGGCGAAGCTGCGGCTGTTTGCATCGAAGCGCAGCCATGCCGGCAGCGGCGAGCCATCGGCCAGCGTTGCCACCAGCGGCAACGCCTTGCCCGAGGCGTCAGTAAATGCGGTAGCCGACAGCGCCAGGCGCAAGGCCTGGTCTTCAGTGGCAATGACGTCGCGCAGCTGCGCGAAGCCGGCGGGGATGCGGTCAAGCCGCTGCGCGAAGTCCTCGGCCTTCCACACCGTACCGTCGTCAAACGCAATTGTTTCGATGGCCGCCTGTTCGGCGGTGCCGGGCAGGGCGATGCGCTCACCGCTGGCAAGCCGCAATTGCCAGCCTTGCGCGGCGCGCTCCAGCACCACGTCATCGACGCCGATGCCCGCGCCGAGCACCAGCGTATCGATGCCGCCAGCCGGGCCGGCTTCCTCGACGATGCGATCGTCTCCCGCGCCGACGCCGAACAGGTAGCGGTCGTTGCCGGCGCCGCCGATCAGCACATCGTTGCCGCCAGCGCCGTCGAGCGTGTCGTCGCCTTCGGCGCCGATGAGCAGGTTGTCGCCGTCGTTGCCGGTAATCCGGTTGTCCTGCGCATTGCCGTAGCCAGCGATGTTTGCCTTGCCGGTGAGCTGCAGGTTCTCGAGATGGGCGCCGAGCGCGAAGGAGATGGATGAGCGCACCAGGTCGACGCCTTCATTCGCCGCTTCCACGATGCGGTCGCCGCTGTCGTCGACGACATAGATATCGTCGCCGTCGCCACCCACGAGGGTATCCGCGCCGGCGCCGCCATCGAGCACATTGGCCGCGTCATTGCCGCGAATGCGGTTGTCCAACGCATTGCCCGTGCCATCGATGGCGGCCGCGCCGGTAAGTTGCAGCTCCTCGACTTCGTCGGGCAAGGCATAAGAGACACTGGCCTGCGCCAGGTCGTAGCCGCCACCGGCGACTTCGACGATGGCATCGCGCGCAGCGTCGACCACATAAGTGTCGTCGCCACTGCGGCCTTCCATCCGGTCCGCGCCGGGACCGCCATCGATCAGGTTGCCGCCGGCGTCGCCGATGAGCGTGTCGGCAGTATTGGTGCCGGTAAGTATCGGAATCGCTGCCGAAGGCTTACGGATGATTGCAATCGCCGGAAGCGCAGCACCGGCAGCGGAGGGCAGCGCGCTTTCGCCGTCCGCCAGCGAAGCCATCGTCGCTGCCGACATGCAGGCGCTCTGCCAAAGGCGCAGCGCCTGCATGTCGGCGAAGCCGCGCAACAGGCCCGGCTCCAGGTCCTGCAGCGAGCGATTGCGCAGCCACACGGTCTGTCCGTGGCCGAGGTCGATGCGCACGTCCGTTCCGACCTGAATACGCGTAATGCCGGCCAGCGCGCTGTCATCCAAGCCGACCAGCGCAACGACATCCGCGGCGCTCGCATCATTAATCACATCGCTATCGCCCGGATGTTTCCCAATGATGAATAAATCCGCACCTGCGCCACCCGTTAGCGTGTCGTTGCCAATCCCGGCATCGAGCGTGTCGTCGCCATCGCCGCCGTTGAGCACATCGCTGCCGCGACCACCGATCAGCAAATTGTTCCCGCTATTGCCAGTAAGGATGTCATCGCCTTCGCCACCGATCGCATTGACCACCGCCTCGGGATTGAGAATCTGCAGCGCATTGCCCGCCAGCGTGGCCTGGGCGATGGAAAGATCAATTCGGCTTCCGCTGCTGATGGCCGCCGCGTTGATCGTCGCCGTCGAGCCGGGGGCGATGCTGAGACTGTTCCTTCCCGCCTGCGGCGACAGCTGCGCATACGCGTTGGTATAGACATATTGCAGCGGCGCCTCCGCGCCGGCGCCGTACACATTCATGCTCCATCCATGCAGCACGCCACTCCCGCCGGAAGCGGCGTCGATCACCTGCAGCGTCCAATCGCCATTGGACGATTCGCCGCGCAACAGCGCCGTATTCAGTACGAAGCGCAGCGTGTCGGAACCGTTGAAGCCGACATCGCCGCGGTCGGCTGCGTCACCTGGCGCCTTGCCGGGGCGGTCAATCAATACCGATTCGGTGCCGGACGGAGAACGCAGCTTGACGATCAGATCGCCGGCATTGGCATGGCTGATGTCGAGCAGCACTTCAACATGCTCGATGCGGATCGCGGCATCGGCTACATGCAGCGTGCTGAAGACGCCATTGCTGTCGCCATCAGGTATCGTCAATTCGATGCTGCCCGTCTGCGGCGCGACGGCAAGCGTGTGTTCGTTGGCTGCGGTCTGTTGCGTGATCCAGGTTTCGGCCAGGCGCACGGCGGCGCGCGCATCGACTTCGCCATAACCGTAGTCATGCGACACCAGCATGCCGCCGCCATTCCAGGTGCGCGCGCCATTCTCGGCCCACGAAGTGGCCGGATCGTCGACGCGGGTGGCGGACAAGGCCAGGATTTCCTGCACATCGCGATACCCGAGATTTGGGTTGGCTTCCAGCATCAGCGCCACGATGCCAGAAACGATGGGCGTGGCAAAGCTGGTGCCCTGCACGCTTTGCGCATCCGCGCCGAAGCTGCTGCCGCTGGCATTTCGCACCATCCGCGCTGTGGAAGTGACGTTCGAACCCGGCGCCGCTACCAGAATGCTGGCGCCTGGATTGGAGAAGGGTTTGCCACCGAACCGCAGCGCACCGAGATCGGTGGCGGCATTGACTGCGCCGACCACGATGGCGCTGCGGTTGTTCGACGCATTCGAATAATTGGTATTGCCGCCGGATTGGCGCGCGTTGCCGCCGGGATTGACGATCACCGTGCCCAAGCCGTCGCGGCCATAGCGGATCGCGTCCTCGAATGGCGCGTATATCCGGCCCAGAGCCGCGGGCGAGTAGCGCAAGGTAAAGTTTCCGATGGCGGCCCAACTGCTGTTGGCCACCTCGTACTCCTGCATGTGACCGATTGCGGAATAGTCCTCGGCACTTAACCAGTAGCCGGCGATGCTGGCGTCAAATGCCACGCCGACGCCGCCTTCTCCATTGCTGGCCGCCACCATCACGCCAGCTACCAGCGTCGCATGGTTGCTGAAGCGATCTTCGCTGCCTTCGCCGGCACGCTCCCCGGGATTCGGATTGGCTAGCCAGGCGGCATCGACATTGGCGCGCAAGTCAGGGTGACGGTAATCGAAGATTTCCTTCGTCACTGAAAACGGACCATTTGCTTCGAATTCCGCGATGCGTATGCCGCGGCCGGTGTAGTCGCGCCAGACTGGCAGGATATTGGCTTCGGACAGATACCATTGGTCCGGCAACAGCGGATCGCGCGGCAGCTCAGGCGTGCGCAGATACACCGCAGAGCGCATCGGCGCCCGATTACCGCTGCTTGTATCAATGATTTCTGTGCCGAGGCCGGTTGCAACATTGACGATGCCGTATTTGAATCCCATCAGTCCCGTATAGGCATCATCGGGCGTGAACAGCACATCGCCAGCATCGGTCAGCGTAGCAGTGCCGCCAATCGCGTCGTAGATTTGGTCGATGCGGATGGCGCCGAGGCCGCGATCGAAGTCATTTCCCAGTAACTGCGACGCTGCAATCAGATGCGGCTGTTTGTGATCGAAAGCCTTTCCGCTTGCATCCGCGTCGAGCACGTCCTTGACCGATAGCGGGTATTTCGCCTTATCGCTGTTGTCGGGCATGTCGACCAGGCCAAGATCGCTGAAGTTCAGCTTTTCGACGTTGCGTACGAAGTCGCTGCCATCGCGTCCGGCTGCGGTGTCGGAGATGCGGTAGCCATCGCCCTCCCGGCTGATGCGGTAATCCGCGTAGCTTCCCGCGAGTTCCAGCACATCGATGCCGTCGCCGCCATCGATCGTATCGTTGCCATTGCCTCCTTTCAGGATGTCGTTGCCGGCGCCGCCGACAAGCCTGTCGTCATCCAGTCCGCCATCGAGCAGGTCGTCTCCTTCGCCACCGAACAGCACATCAGCGCCGCGACCGCCGCGCAGCACATCGTTGCCCGTGAGGCCGTCGAGCATGTCGTCGCCGTTCTCGCCGGACAGCGCATCGTTGGCCGCGCCGCCGATCAGCACGTCGTCGCCATCGCCTCCGCGCATGAAGACGCTGCTGCGGCCGCCGCCGATCAGCACATCGCGCCCGACTCCCCCTTGGGCGATTTCCACTTCGGCCTGCGCCAGGTTCAGCATCACGCCGCGCTTGCCGACGACTTGCACGATGTCCATGCCGGTACCGCCGTGGATGTGAGAGGGTAGGTCGTCGGCATCGATGAGCAGCACATCGTCGCCAGCGCCGGCATCGAAGCTGTCGCTGCCGGCGCCGCCAGCCAGCCAGTTGTTACCGGCGTCGCCGATCAGCGTGTCATTGCCCGCTGCGCCGAGGGCATTATTCACTTTCTTCTCCGCCACATCGATGCGTTCACCCTTGTCGGACGCGGCGACATAGCTGGCGGTATCGCCCGATTGCACGATCACGCCGCTGCCATCGACGCGGCTGGTGCTGCCGAGCGGATTGGACAGGAAGTTTGCCGCCAGCGCTTCCTTGCGCCGACCATCGATCAGGAAGCCGCCGGTAGCAAGTACTTCATTGCCATCGCGAATGGCACCCGATTGCTTCTGGCTGGATAGCTCAATGCTAGTGATGCCGAGTTCTCCGAAGGTATGCAGCTCGTTGGTTTCGCCGGCATCAAAAGAACGGTTGCCATTCGCATCGATCCAGCTGTGGCCGTCGTGATTTGTATCGACCCATACGCGCAGCAGGTTCCATGCGTTGTCCCGACTGTCGAACCAGCCGTCATGGTTGACATCAAGGCTGGCAAGCGCGGCGAAGCCGTTGGTATAAGGCTTGATGCCGGATTCATCGTCGACACCGGCAGCGCCGCCAAAATATTCGGACAGCAGTTCGCCGCTGTCATCGATGATGCCATTGCCATTGCGGTCGGCGACCACCAGGCCATCGCTGGCGCTGACCCAACCGGTTTGTTCCGAAGCGCCATCGTGGTCGATGTCAAACAGCACTGGTCGGCTGGCGTAATCAGTCAAACGCACGCCGTCTCCATTCAGGTCCAGCACTAGAGGATCGGTGGGCCAAGAATTGCGGGCCAGATTGGACATCGCATTAAGAGACGCGCCGGCTTGGTCAGGCGCGTTGTCATAAAAGCCACTGCCGAGCTTCGACAGATCGGGGGCGATGACACTGGGCGCCGCGTTTATATCTCCGGGTCTGAAGCCGTCCGAAAGGATTTGGGTGAAGGCCGCCGAAGCGGTGTTGCTGATCTGGCCATTGACGAACTGGCTCTGGTTGAGTTGCCGCCCGTCGGTAGTCAACTTCCAGCCCGTACCGAAGAGAAGCAGTCCCAGACTGAGTGGAGAACTTACGGGATCGAAATCGGTGGAATTCGGGGAAAGCGCCTCCAGGCTGGGCCTCACGCTCAACTCGAGGTCGTTTGCCGTGGTGCCATCGTTTAGCGTGGCTGGAATGGCCGGCGTATCCGAGGCTTCATTGATTTGAAACTCGAACTGCGAATGCGGCACCGTGGCGACAGAACCGATGTCTGTCGTTTCGGGCGGGGTCCAAGTCGAAACGTCTGCAAGATAGTCAGTCGTGGAAGTGAGAAAGAAGGACATAGTCAATGGAATCAGGCTTTCGTTGGATTCCATGCTGGACAGGAGCGACACGGAAATCGTGGAAAGCCCATCTGTGGACAATGTTCCGGAAATGCGGGCATACGATGCATTCGACGGATCGCTCGGGTCGGGTTTGAGTGGCACGGTGCCGGTGAAAAAGCAGCTGCCGTTGTTGGTCTTGGTGTACCCCAAATCGCCTGGCTCGACTTTGGACCAGTCCACTTTTCTCGGATTGACCTTCGTTTCAAGTCCGGCGGAAACGCAGCTGGAAATGATGTTGAAATCGCTGTAGTACTCGCGGTAGGAAATGCTCATTCCGGACGGCGTTTGATAGTCCAGATTGAAACTGGCGGCGATGGATTGTGCTGGAGAATTTATTGCGGTGAAGGAAATGGCTTCGGAAGAGCCATATCGCAAAGAGGAAATATCGATGCCCATCCGGATTGCCGCGTCGTCCAGTAACGCCGTCAGCGTTCCGGGGGCGGGTTGATTGCCCTGACCATTATCGGAATGCATGTAACCGGTTTGCGGCGCGCCCAAACCGCTCTGCTTGGCCACGATATATTCCGTGGTCAGTCCGACGCCCTCATTGTTGCCGCCCGTGATCGCAGCCTTGGCTGGGTCGTTCGCGGGAGTGCCTTCATTTCCGCCGGGGAGGAGCGCGTGTCCTAATTCGTGGGCGAGTACGGTGGCGAATATGATGGGGTTTTTGTCGATGTTTGTGGTGCCGTTGGTTTGGTTGCCGGGGTCGAAGGAGCGGTCTATTACTATTTCTATAGTTCCATTTTGCTGCTTCGCGGTGTAGGACCCTTGCCCCTCTTTGCCAACGACAATAGAGAGAATTTTGTTCGCTGCGTCGTTCAGCATGCTGGCAAAATATGGGGAGATTTCTGCGACGTTTTTAATTGCATTTATTCCTTCACGAGAGATTTCCGAATTATTTAAAAGAATTAAGGCATTTTCGTTCAGTGCGGACTTGGTTTCCATTAATTACTTCCTTTTATTGATAGATGAAAGCCGCTGATTACGCCACTGCCAAGTGTTGTGAATGAGAACTCGGATTTGCAGTTTCCAGACTGGAGGTAATAGAAAATATCGGCATGTCCTAAAGGATCAGTCTGTGGTCCGTACCTGATGATTCGGCCATGCGGAGGCGGGGATGTGCCGAATATTGGCTCAATTGCGCTTGGTTCTCCCAGAATAGATTTAATGTTGCTTATAGTGAGGCTCTGGCATTCTGGAAGAATGTCATTGATATTTGCGACCAGTCCAAATGAGATGCCAACTTTATTTTCGCCTATTTTGAATTTTCTCCATATCGCAGTACTTTGTATGATGCAGTTATATGGAAAAGCGGGCGAGGCATCCATCTTGATTAATTTTTCTTCCGGCATGTAATCAATCCACTTGAACGAGTGCTCGCCAAATATGGCGCTCAGATTGTTCTCATTCAAAAACTCGCCATCGATAAAAGGAGAGCTTTTCAGCACGATGTCGATGTTCTTGATAATGTCAATCGGCGTAACTGGCGCGGTAAATCGCGTCGTCGCGTGTTCGGTTTTCATCGCGCATATATCGCTCGGTTCGATTTTGTAGACTGATGGTCGAGTGTCTTTATCTTCGGCATGGCACGGGAAAACTGTCATCAGTGCTGAAAGCAGAGCCGCGGAAAAGGTTTGATGACTGAGTTGAGTATTTTCACTAGGGCTTTTTCCGCACAATCGTGTTTTCATTGTTCTTCCCTCAAAGCGTTGTGTTTCTTTTTTCCTAATGGGAAAGGCAGTGGAAATTTGTGGCGTTTCCACAGCGAATGGCATCGCCGTATAGATCGGACAGGAGTGAATTGATGGGCCAGATGTTCATATTTGGATTGCCGCGTCGTCCAGTAACGCCGTCAGCGTTCCGGGGGCGGGTTGATTGCCCTGACCATTATCGGAATGCATATAACCGGTTTGCGGCGCGCCCAAACCGCTCTGCTTGGCCACGATATATTCCGTGGTCAGTCCGACGCCCTCATTGTTGTCGCCCGTGATCGCAGCTTTGGCTGGGTCATTGGCGGGAGTGCCTTCATTTCCGCCGGGGAGGAGCGCGTGTCCTAATTCGTGGGCGAGTACGGTGGCGAATATGATGGGGTTTTTATCGATGTTTGTGATGCCGTTGTTTTGGTTGCCGGGGTCGAAAGATTTGTCTATCACTACCACAATTTTTCCATTCGATTGCTTTTCTGTGTAGGTTCCTTGTTGCTTCTCGTTAAGGGTGATAGACACATTTTTTTTCGCGGCGTCATTCAGGAGTTCTGCGAAGTAGGGGGATTTTTCTGCAGTAATTGTGATTGCACTGATGCCCTCTTCAGAGATGTCAGATTTTTCTAAAAGCGCTAATGTGCTTTGATTCAGGTCTGCTCTCGTTTCCATTATTTATCCCCTTCGATTGTTAGGCGAAAACCGCTGATCACCCCACTGCCAAGTGTTGTGAATCTAAACTCCGATTTGCAATTTCCAGACTGGAAGTAATAAAAAATATCGGTATGTCCAAGGGGGTCAGTTTGTGGTCCGTACCTAATGATTCTCCCATGAGGGGGAGGGGACATGCCGAATATTGGCTGGATTGCGCTTGGTTCACCAAAAATAGACTTGACGTTGCCTACATTAATACTCTGGCATTCTGGAATTTCATCGTTGATACTGGCAATAATCCCGAATATGGATTCTCGCTTCTCCTTACTTATTCCATATTTTCTCCAGAACGCGTAACTGTCCCTGATGCAGTTATTCGGAAACATGGTATTTGTCGTCATGTCAACAGATCTTCTTGTTGCTGTGTGATCAATCCATCTAAAATTGCGGTCTCCAAATGTTGCACTTAGATTATTCTCATTCATAAAATCACGATCAATGAAAGGCGATTCATTTATCAAGATTTTTATGTTCCTGATAATGTCAATCGGTGTTGCAGGCGTGGCAAAGCGCGTTGAAGCATGTTCGCTTTTCATTGCGCATATATCGCTCGGTTCGATTTTGTAGATTGATGGTCGAGGATCTTTTTCTTCGGCATGGCACGGAAAAATTGCTATCAGTGCACAGAGAAAAAGCGCACAAAGAGTTTGATGGCTGAGCTGAGTATTTCCATTGAGGCTTCTGTCGCCTGATCGTTTTTTCATTGCCTTTACCTCTTGAAAAGGCCCGCAATATCAACGCATGCATGCGGAATGGCATTTCTCCCTGGCGTTTCCCAAAAAGCTTGGGATGAACGCCCGGTTCAGCCTCGCATTGCGAGGTCAGCAAGAATTACGTAGAAGGCGCTTATTCGCTTTAAGCCGATATCAAGGGTCGGCTATCGGCAGGCTGCTCTAACGAAGCGAAGAATCAACAGATTTGAAGCGAGTGATGCGGCACTGCGAGTGATGCCACGGAGAAGATGAGCATGTGCGACTTGTTACGGTGCTGGGCAGGCGTACAAGCCGTGCCGTCATGCGAACCCGGATGGTAAAAGTCGGCCAGATTGTGAGCAAAACTTGTTTGGCAGTTGCAACATTCGTGCGCGCGACTTGGTTTATCCGCCTATGTGGAGCATGCATCCGCTCGCAACGGAAGTTCAAAAATGCCGTCGCTGCAAAAAGGCGCGATTCGTACCGCCCATTGTCCACGCCAGCTCTGGCGCCAGGTCTCGATGACAAACCAAGCGGCTCACGTGTCAGGCTTGTTCCCATTGTTCGGCAGTCGCTAGGAGGCTGCGCCCAAAGCGAGCGTCTGCCTATCGAACTTGCTACACTTGCGCCTCCGCTTTTCCCCATCGACGCCATGCTCAAGCCCTACCTGGCCGGCTTGCCCGGTCACCTGCTGTTCTGGTCCGTTTCCCTGGCGCTGTCGCTTGCCGACGATGCGGCGCTGCTGGCAATGATGTTCTGCTGAGGCGAGGCCAACGATGTCACTGATCACTTTGCAAGGAAAGCGCATCCTGGTCACCCAGGCCGATGCCTTCATGGGGCCGATGCTGTGCGAAGTGCTCGCCGAGTTCGGCGCGGAAGTGGTGCCGGACATGCGCTCGCTGCTGCCGGTGGACGCTGCCACCGAGATGGTGCGCGAAGCCGGCGACATCGACGTGCTGATCGCCAATCTCGCAGTGCCGGCGCCGTCGACGCCGGCCGCACAGGTTGATGAGGAAGAATGGCGCCATGTATTCGGCCACATGGTCGATCCGTTGCCGCGCCTGGTGCGCGCGGTGCTGCCAATGATGAGTGCGCGGCGCGCCGGCAAGATCCTGCTGATGGGCAGCGCCTCGGCGCTGCGCGGCATGAAGCGCACGTCGAGCTACAGCGCCGCGCGCGGCGCGCAGCTGGCTTACATCCAGGCGGTCGGCGTCGAAGTCGCGCCGCTGGGCGTGCAGGTGAACGCGATCGCGCAGAACTTCGTCGATAACCCCACCTATTTCCCGCCCGAAGTCCAGGCGCTGCCGGCGTTCCAGGAGCGCCTGAAGCGCGAAGTGCCGCTGGGCCGGCTGGTGTCGCCGCGCGAGGATGCGACGTTCGCCGCCTACCTGTGCACCGAGGCGGCGGACTGTTTCGTCGGGCAGGTTTTCCCGGTGTGCGGCGGCTGGGCGCCGCGCTGAAGGCGCGGGCCGCTTTTCCTTTCCCGGTCTCCGAAGATTCAGCGCGCGTCAAACGCGAACGCGCTCGTCATGTCCCCGGTATTGGCACGCACGCCTGGTAAGGGCTCCAGGCCATGGCGTTTGGTGATGAATTTCAGTATCGACGTGGTATCCAGCGAGGTGTGGTCGACGTAGCCACGCCGGGCGAACGGGGACACGACGATCGTCGGTATGCGCGTGCCCGGCCCCCAGCGGTCGCCCCAGCCGGGGCCGGTCGGCGGTGACACATGGTCCCAGTACCCGCCGTTCTCGTCATAGGTCACGATCACCGCCATCCGTTCCCATTGCGGGCTCTTCCTCAGCCGCTCCAGCAGCTCGGCGAGGTGGACGTCGCCGCTCTGGATATCGGTATAGGACGGATGCTGGGTCAGGCGCCCGGCCGGCTTGTAGAACGCCACCTGCGGCAGGGTGCCCTTGTCGATCGCGGCAAGAAAATCATCGCCGTCCTTCAGGTGCGCGGCGCGGTCCGGCGTGCCCGGCGCGAAGCGGGCGAAATAGTTGAACGGCTGATGGTGCGGCTGGAAGTTCGGGCTGCCCGCATCCCGGTTATAGATGACGGCGCGCTTTTCGCCCGGCGTCTTGCGGCCGTCAGCCACCGCCGCGTTCCAGCCGCCGGCATACCAGGTCCAGGAAACACCCTTGGCCGATAGCGTGTCGCCGATGGTTTTCGCATGCTGCGGCGGCACCGGATGCTTGGCCGGATCGGCGAAGTCCGCGCTGCCTCCTGCGGCCGGCGCGACGCCGCTGGGCTGGTATGACGGCTGCGAGGTGTTGACGACAAAGCCGTCCGGCGTGACCGGGCCGTCGAAGACCTGCACCGGGCCATCGAGCACAGACGCCGGCGATTGCGGCTTCTTCTTCAATCGCCCCTGTTCATCGAGCTGCGCGCGCATCGAGGCCGGCGCATCCGCGTAGACCGGGGTGCAGGCGCAGACCAGCCACTGGTGATTCAGGAAGGAGCCGCCGAAGGCGCCCATGAAGAAGTTGTCCGCCAGCGTATAGTCACGCGCCCATTGCCAGACTTTTTGCGTGGAGCCGTCGTAGTAGCCCATGGTCCAGGCGCCGACCGTGGTCATCGCGACGAAGCGGTTGTTCGCGCCGCCGTTGATCTGCTCGATGTTCTGGTAGTAGTTGTGGATCGGGCTCGGCACCACCTGGTCGATGCGCGCATTCACCGGCGGCGCGTCGATGCGGAAGGGACCGTTCGGCAGGCCGGCGGGATAGCGCGCATCCGGCTTGCCCTGCGCGGTATAGACGGCTGGCAGCTGCGGCAGCGGCCGGCCGTCGTGATCGAGCTGCGTCTTCGCCAGCGCACTGGCGTTGGCCACGCCATTCGCGCCGGGGAACAGGCCGTACATGTTGTCGAAGCTGTGGTTCTCGGCGTAGATCACGACGATGGTGTCGATACGGTTCAGGCCGGCGCTCGGCCCGGTGTCGACGCTCTTCGTGGAGGCGCAGCCGGCGAGCGCGATGGCGATGGCGATGGCTGCGGCTGCGGCAATGCAGGTGGGCTTCATGGTGGTCTCCCTTGCTTCCGTTCGGATGGAATGCATTCTTTTTGCCCGGAGCATTCTACAGACTGAAGGCGCTGAACATTCCCTTTCCCGGACAACCGCATCGCATGGGCGACCGGCAGCTGCGGCAGCGGCCGGCCGCCGTGATCGAGCTGCGTCTTCGCCAGCGCACTGGCGTTGGCCACGCCGTTCGCGCAGGCAACAGGCCGTACATATTGTCGAAGCTGTGGTTTTCGGCGTAGATCACGACGATGGTGTGGATGCGGTCCAGGCCGGCTTGCGATGCGCCATCGCTGCCTTCTGTCGATGCCCGGCCGGCGAACGCAATGCAATCGCTGCGGGAATGCAGGCAGGTCAGGCTACCAAATTATGTTTGACCGCATACCGGATCAGCTCCGCACTATTGTTGAGCTGCATTTTCTCCAGGATGCGCATGCGGTAGGTGTTCACCGAGCTGATGCTGATGTCGAGCCTTGCGGCGATCTGTTTCAGCGCCAGTCCGCTGGCCAAAAGGCGCAGCACCTCGGTTTCGCGATTGGTCAATTGCTCATGCGGCATGCGCTGCCTCGGTGCAGACAACTCCTGCGCCAACAGTTCGGACAGGGATTCGCTGATGTAGCGGCCGCCCGCACGAACTTTACGGATGGCTTTGACGATCACATCGACCGTCATCGATTTGGAAATGTAGCCAGCCGCGCCCAGCCTCAATGTTTCCAAGCCGAACTGGCTTTCGTGATGCGAACTGATGACGAGCACCGGCAGCGCCGGATAGCGCTTGCGCACGGTCCGCAAGGCATGCAGTTCATCGTTTCCGCTCAAGCTGAGATCAAGCAGCAGGATGTCGACCTGCTGTTGCGAAAGTTCCGTCAGCAGCGATTCCAGATCCGAAGCTTCGGCCGCCAGTTCCATATCCGCATGCAGCGCAAGAATCTTCTTGATGCCTTCCCGTACAAGCTGGTGGTC
Organism: Noviherbaspirillum pedocola; assembly: GCF_016632335.1. GTDB lineage: Bacteria > Pseudomonadota > Gammaproteobacteria > Burkholderiales > Burkholderiaceae_D > Noviherbaspirillum_A > Noviherbaspirillum_A pedocola. The sequence goes on along the minus strand of NZ_JAEPBG010000001.1, from coordinate 512,833 downwards.
ATCCGCCACGACAATCCTGATCATAGTTGCCATTCCCAAACACGAGCCAAGCAGTTTCGGGCCGCCGTGCTGAATTTTTGCCAAGCCGCCCTCCTTGCCCAATGTAACAATCGACGCTGGCTGTCGTGTAATTTACGACGCAGCAAGGCGCGAATTTGTCAATTGCGCGGTGCCTTTTGCCTCGGGCAACATCATTGGTCTCCAATTCCTTCTCCGCGGCCCTGGCACTGCCGCATTCCATCACGCGCAATCGAATCGACTGCCCCATGCAAGAAATCCCTTCCCGCTTGCGCCGGTTGCGCCGGCCGGTCCGATGGTGGACCGGCGCGATGCTCATTGGCGTTCTGGCATTCACAGCCATGGCTTGCTGGTTCATCTTCCAGTATCAACATCAGCAGCGACTGCTGCAGGACCGTATCGAGCTATCCATGGAAATTGTCGAGCTGTCCACGCGGCTCGACCAGCTGGACGATTTGCGCGCGCTTTATCGGCAACGGCAAACTGCGGCTGCGCTGGCGCAGGTAATCGCCAAGGCCGATGAGGTCGCGATGACAGCGCGCTCACTGCGTCCTCGATTCCTCGACGATCCTGCCGGGCTAGCCTGCATCGACCGCCTCTCCGCCCAACACGCGGCACCGGACTTCTCGGCGCCGACGGCGGGCGCAGCCGCGCGCGGCTGCGTGGCCAAGCTGGTCGATCCGGCGCGCGGCGCCGCCCCGGGGCATTTCGATGCGCACGCGGGCCCGTGGCAGGTGTACGGCGCCATGCTGAGCATGTCGACCGGAATCCTGCTGCTTGTCCTGTTCGGCGGGAATGCGCTGCGAACGGTCCTGCGCAAGGAACAGGCGGCGGTACTGGCCCAACAGCGCTACCAGCAACTGTTCGACGATGCGATCAACGGCATGGCGATCGTTGATGCCGACGGTTACGTGCTCAAGGTCAATCGTAGTTATGCGCAAATGATGGGGTATGCCGAACATGAGCTCGAAGGGGTTGAATTCCTGAGCCTGAAACATCCTGCCGACCGCGGCGAGGCTTGCGAAATCATCGAGGAGGTGATGCGCAAGCAGCGCTCGAGCGGCAGTCGCGAGCGGCGCTACCTGCATCGCAGTGGCGTCGTTGTCTGGGCCCGGTCGTCCCTGACGGTGTTGGCGGGCACGAGCGGCGCTGATTGCCGGGTACTCGTGGTCGCCGAAGACATCACGGCGGAGAAGATCCGCGACGACCGCTTGCGTCGCAGCGAATCGCTGGTGCGCAATGCCAGCCGCATGGCGGGGATCGGTGGATGGGCCTTGGAACTTTCCCCGGCGCGGCTGGAACTGAGCGGCAGCCCGCCCGCCTGCTTCGGCCTGGAGGAGGGCGCATTATCCATTCGCGCGTTGGGAGCGAAGTTCCCTGCGCGGGCCAGGCGGCAGTTGCTGGCGGCGCTGGCACATTGCCGCCAAAGCGGCGAGAGCTTCGACGTCGAGCTGGATTTGCACGGCACCGGTGGCGCGATCCACCCCGTTCGGTTGCTTGGACAGGCAATGGTCGACAAGGCGGGGCGACAGCGTATCGAAGGAGCGTGGCATGACCTGACCAGCATCCGGCGTGGCGAAGAGGCATTGCGCCGCAGTGAAATGCGTTTCCGCGCGATCGCGCGCGTGTCCAATGATGCGTTCTGGGAATGGGATGCCGCGAGCGGGGAGCTATGGCGCAGCGACGACGATGGCCGCATGCTGCCTGCGCCGCGCATCGCGCAGGTGCACGAGGCATTGTTGTTCGATCGCATACACCCGGAGGAACGCGACGCGGTCAGAGACAGTATCGTCAGCGCCATTGCACAGGGTGCGCCGGAATGGAGCGCCCAGTACCGCTATCGCCGTGCCGACGGCAGCTATGGCTATCTGGCGGACCGAGCCACGATCATGCGCGACAGCGACGGCAATCTGCTGCGTATGGTCGGCGGCATGCTCGACGTAACAGATCGCCGGCGCGTGAACCAGGCGCTCATGCAGATGGCCGCGTCGGTGCCCTCCAATACGCCGGCGGCCTTCTTCGACCTGCTGTTGCGTCATCTCGTGCGCGCCCTGGATGCCGACGGCGGCGCCATCGCCCAGATCCGCGAGGATGACGCCGAGTATGCGCACACGATCGCCGCGGTAATCGACGACGTCAGCCTGCCTCGCATGTCGTACCGCTTCGCGGATACTCCGTGCCTGGGCCTGCTGGAGGAGAGGGAGTGCATTGTGCCCGAAGGGCTGCAACGCCTGTACCCGTCTGGCGGCCGGATGGGCAATCTTGTTGCCGAAGCATATGCGGGAGCCGCTCTGGTGAATTCGGAAGGCAAGGTGCTGGGCACGATATTCGTTCTGTATCGCCGGCCACGCGCGCAGGACGAACTGATGCGCCCCGTGTTGCGGGTTTTCGCGGAGCGGGCGACGGCCGAGATCGAACGGTTGGAAACGCTGCTGCACCTGCGCGAAAAGGCGGAACTGCTCAATCACGCGCAGGAAGCCATAACGGTGCTCGACCTGCGCCTGCGGGTGTGTTTCTGGAACCCGGGCGCGGCGCGCATTTATCAGCTTTCCGCGGAACAGGCGCTCGGCATACCGCTGCACGCGCACTATGTGGATGCAGATGCATTAGCCGCGGCGCTGGACTGCGTGCTGAAGACCGGCGAATGGTGCGGCGAGTTCAGGCAGCTGCGCAACAATGGCGAGCAGTTCACGGTCGAGGAACGCTGGAGCCTGGTGCGCAACGAGCTCGGAGAGCCGTATTCGATTCTGCGGGTAGGCAACGACGTGACCGAACGCAAGAGGCAGGAGGAGCAAATCCGCAATCTGGCCTATTACGACACGCTGACAGGCTTGCCCAACCGGCGCATGTTCCTGGACCGCCTGCGGCTGGCGCAGGCACGCGCGCAGCGTTTGCGGCAGCATGGCGCGCTGCTGTTCCTGGACATGGACAACTTCAAGGGCATCAACGACACCCACGGCCACCATGTCGGCGACATGTTCCTCTGCAGCGCTGCGCAGCGTCTGGCAGGCTGCGTGCGCGCGGCCGACACGGTGGCCCGCCTGGGCGGCGACGAATTCGTCGTCCTGCTGGAAGACCTCCACGCCAATGCGGAGGCGGCGGCGGCCCAGGTGGAAACCGTCGCGCAACAGCTGGTCGCGCGCCTCGGCGCGCCGATGTTGCTGGGGAAGGTGCACTGGCGCTCCACGGCCAGCATCGGGGTGGCGACCTTCGGGCCGGAACCGGTCACCATCGAAGCGCTGATGCAGCGCGCCGACCGTGCCATGTATGCCGCCAAGGCCGCCGGGCGCGATACCGTGCGCTTTGCCCAGAGCCTGGAGAAGACATAACGACCGGCTCAGTCGGCTAGTCGATGCTCGACCGCATAGCGGATCAATGCCGCGTTGCTGCGCAAGCCCATCTTGCGGAAGATGCGGGCGCGGTAGGTGTTGACGGAACTGATGCTCAGCTCAAGCTGGGCGGCGACATGCTTGATCGGCATGCCTTGGCCGAGCAGTTGAAAGACCTCGCGCTCGCGCTGGGTCAGGTGCTGGTGCGCGGGACGGGCCGGAGGGTTGCTCACTTCCTCGGCCAGCAGTTCCGCGACACGTGGACTGATGTAGCGGCCACCGCTGCCGATCTTGCGAATCGCCTTGATGACTTGGTCGGCGGCCATCGCCTTGCTGACGTACCCGGCCGCTCCCGCCTTCAGCGCGGGAATTGCCAACCGCTCCTCGGGGTGCACGCTCAGCACCAGCACCGAGACTGCAGGAAATGCCGCGCGCACCGTGAGCAGGGTTTGTATTTCGGATCCATGTTCCAGGCTCAGGTCCAGCACCAGCACATCGATGCTTTCCCGCGCCAGCAGATCAAGCGTGGCGTGCAGCGTTGACGCTTCGCCGGCGAGTGCGATGTCAGGCTCGGGCAACAGCACCTTCTTGAGCCCTTCACGAATCAGCTCGTGATCGTCTGCAGTGACGATTCTGATCATTTTTCTTCCTTGCGACTGGCATGCGCGCGGCAGCCCGATTTTTCCGAGATGTCCGATGCGGTCCTATGCGGTCCTATGGTCGACCACGTGCCTCCCGAGTACAGCTTTTCTTGTTGGAAAGCTGCATCGACCCGGATTATAGCCAACGGGATCGAGGTGCACGGGTCGTTAAATGCACGACATGATCCTGGAAAAAAATGCGACGGCGCGGCGCGCCGTCCGCGCTGGCGTGGCCCCCGCGCCGCGCCGTCCGTCGAAATCCGCTTCGACTTTTCGCTCGCTTCCATGTTCGCCTGCGACAACCTGTCGCAAATCATCCAATGATGGCAAATCGCATTGACATGTATCCTCCGGACATTTTTGTTCTGTCCCTCTTGACGGAGCGCTGCGGCGTTCCCGCCCACGGAATGAAGCTGAGTAAAACCCGCATTGCTGAAACGACCGAAATGGAAAGCATGGAGCCCTCAGCCCGCCAGGCGGCGATACAGAGCGGACTTGGAAGGTATGTTGCGCTTGAGTGGTTCGAGCATGCGCCCGGTTTCGTCCTCGTCCTGGCCGGCCCGGAATTTACCGTGGTCCACGCGAACGATGCGTACAGGCGCCTGGTGGGCCATGAAGACCTGATCGGTCTGCCACTGGCCAAAGCGGTGCCGGAACTGCAGGAGCAGGAAAACCTGCTGTGCCTGCTGCGCAACGTGTATAGGCGCTCCGAGCGCCACTGCGAAAGCGCTTGTCCGATACGGCTGCGCAATGCGTCCGGTGGCGAGCCGCAGTTGCGCTACGTCGACTTTGTGATCCAGCCGATTCCGGGCCCTGAGGACAGCGGGGTCGCCGGGCTTCTGATTCAGGGCTGCGATGTCACCATGGAAACGGTTTCCCGACACGACCTGCAGTATTCCCTGACCCATGACGCATTGACCGGCTTGCCCAACCATGCGCTGTTTCGCGACCGGACCGAGCGCGCCATCCAGCGCGCGGCGCGCACCCCGCGGGAAGTGCTGGTGGCAATGCTCGACCTGGACTTGTTCAAGCGCGTCAACGCCTGGCTTGGCCACGATGCCGGCGACCGGATCCTGGCGGAGATCGCTTCCCGCATCGCACACGCGGCAGGCGCGCAGGCGACCGTGGCACGCGAGAACGGCGACAAATTCCTGGTCCTGGTGGAGGCCGAACACGGCGCGCTCGAGCCCGGGTTGCTGCGCGCCGTCGCCGAGGCAGTGGCGCAACCGCTCGACTACGGCGACCAGCGCGTGTGCGTGACATGCTGCACCGGCGTGGCCACCTTCCCGCTGTCCGGACAAACGACAAGCGCGCTGCTCATGGCGGCGGACCGCGCGCTCGGGCGCGCCAAACTCGAAGGACCGGGCACGCTGTGCTACGAGGACGCGTCGTCCGGTGAGGCTGAACTGCAGCGTTTCCGGCTGGGCTTTGCACTGCGTGACGCGCTCGCGCGCGGCGGCCTGCATGTGCATTATCAGCCCCAGGTCGATCTCGTCAGCGGCAAGATTTGCGCAGTGGAAGCCCTGGTGCGCTGGACCACTGCGGACGGGGTCGAGGTGTCGCCCGCCATGCTGATCGCCGCTGCCGAAGAGTGCGGCCTGATCGGCGAGCTTGGCGATTGGGTGTTGCGCACCGCATGCTCCCAGTTGGTTCGCTGGCACCAGTTGGGCTTTGCCGGACTGCGCGTGGCGGTCAACCTGTCGGCGCGCCAGTTTTCGATGCCCAGCCTGGTGACGGACATCATGCGCACTCTCGATGAAGTGGGATTGGAGCCGCGCTTTCTCGATCTCGAGCTGACCGAAAGCGTGCTCATGCGCGATATGGAGCACGCCATCGAGTGCCTGTCAGTCCTCAGGCGGCAAGGGGTGCGCATATGCCTCGATGATTTCGGCGCAGGCTACTCCAGCCTGGCTTACCTGCAAGTGCTGCCCATCGACGTGCTGAAAGTCGACCGCTCATTCATGGCGCGGGTTCCCGAAGCGGCCAATGCAGCGGCGATCGTGGACGCGATCATCACGATGGCGCACAGCCTTGGCATGCGCGTGATCGCCGAGGGAGTGGAGCGCGAGGTGCAGTGCGATTTCCTGTCGCGCCACATGTGCGACGAGGTGCAGGGCTACTACGTGTGCAAGCCCGTGCCGGCAGAAGCGGTGACGTCGCTGTTGCGTGACGGCGTCGGACTGCAGGATCACCTGCTGCGCTTCAACCGCAGGGAGCCGACCTTGCTGCTGGTCGATGACGAGCCGACCATCCTGTACTCGCTCAAGCGGCGGCTGCGCAACGAGGGCTACCAGATCCTGACTGCCGCGAACGGGCAGCAGGGACTGCAGCTGCTCGCCGAACAGCAGATTGACGTGGTCGTGTCGGACCATCGCATGCCCGAGATGGACGGCATCGAGTTCCTGCGCGCGGTCCGGCAGCTGTATCCGGACACGGTGCGCATCCTGCTTTCCGGCTTCACCGAACTGCAGACGGTGACGGAGGCGGTCAATGCCGGCGCGATCTACAAGGTCCTGACCAAGCCCTGGGACGACAAGCAATTGCTGGCTCATATCCGCGAAGCGTTCAACCACGGCGCGATGGCCAACGAGAATCGCGTGCTGACGCTGAAGTTGCGCACCGCGTACCAGCAGCTCAGCGCTGCGAACCGTCAGCTCGAAACCCTGCTGGACCAGCAGCGGAGGGTCCTCCGACAAGACGAAATCAGCCCGGACATCGCCCGCGAGGCGCTGCATCAGGTGCCCGTTGCGGTGCTTGTCAGCGATGACCGGTGCGTGATCGTGCTGGCCAATCACGCTGCGCGGAAGCTGTTCGGCCGGCACAGTCCAGTGCTCGGCGAAAACGCGCGCCACCTTTTCCCGGAGCTGCCTCGGGTGCTGGCACCGGGCCGCGTAGCCACATTTGAGGCGCAGCGCGGCGAGACCGTGTTGCGGGTGCTGCTGAGCCCGATGGGCAATGACACCGAATCGCGCGGCTGGCTCCTCGTCGTCACCCCCTTGCATGGACTTCAGTGCGACGCACCGCCTGGCATTGCGGATTGACGCCAGTCGCGTGCAAAAGGCATCGCGCCACGCAGCAGCGGCGAATCCGGTGAACGGCAAGCGCCGGAACGGAAAAGATCTTGCCTGCCTGCATTGACCGCGCTGTCCCAATTGCGTCGACAGGCGTGTCGTCGGCATGACCGTGAGATGACGCTCTGCCACGACCTGGCGCATCGGTGACGGATCGAGGCCGGCCCGCCTTTTCGCTTGCCCACGGTCGCAAGCAGGTGACGGTCTGTAGCAAAACCTACGATTGTTGCGCTCGTTGACCGGTAGATACACTGCGAGCCTCGAAAACCAATGCCGCCCGGCTATTGCAGGTGCGCCAAAGCGGATAAAACATGAAACGGCGAATTCTGGTGGTGGATGACAATGTCGATGCGGCGGATTCCCTTGCCGCATTGCTCGAGTTGTATGGCCTGGAAGTGCGGGTAGTGTATTCGGGGGAGGAAGCGCTGCAGGTCGCCCAGTCTTTCGATCCCTGCATCGCGTTTCTGGATATCGGCATGCCGGGCATGGATGGGTTCGAGACTGCGCGGCGGCTGCGGACGCTGCCAGGAGGCGTTGGCATCCGGATGATTGCCCTGACCGCCTGGGGCGAAGCGTCCATCGGCGGTCTTTTGCTTGAGGCCGGCTTCCAGCTGCACTTGGTCAAGCCGGCGTCCATCAATAATGTTCTGGCGGCAATCAACGGCGTGGCATAGACATGCGCAGTTTGCGCGAAGCATGGTTCCGATCGCAGCAGCCAAGCCCTTTCCCCGGTTTGCCTTTAGGCTGAATTGCGATGCCATATCGTTTGGGGAATCATGCATGCCGTTGCTAGAAGCGGGATTTTTGGAAGACTACATCGCCGTTGCTAAATACATGGCCGGTTGTCGTTGGGCGCAGCTCGTATTGCGCGCAGACGGCGGGGGAATGGCCCAGGCGACATCCGACATGGACGAACCGGTCGCTGCCGTACTCGAAATTTTGCGCGGCAGCTTATCGGACGGAGCGGTATTCGTTGAGGATTGCAGCGCTGCCGCGCTTGATGTGGAGCTTGCCGCTCGCCTGGCGGCGGCTGGCGTGCGCGCTTATACCATCTTTGCCGCACAGTTGAGCATCGGGGCAAGCGCCACGGCGCAGGTGAGCATCGTGCTCGCCGATGCGCATGAGCGCAGCTGGGATAGCGCGCAGCAGGCCGCTTTGTTGCGCTTGCTGAGGGCGATCGGCGGCCATGCTTCGGTGCGCGCGGCGTGGGCCGATCAGGTCGAGCACCTCGAACGGCTGGAAGCCGCGCATACACTGGCACAGGTCGCCAGCTGGAATTACGAACCGCGCACCGGCCGCATGCGCCTGTCGCCGGAACTGGAACGCATGCTTGAACTTTCGCAGGCTTCCACTGTTGCCGGGCTGGCCGATTTCCTTGACGCTGTCCACCCGCAGGATCGCGACCGTGTCAGGCAGGCGCATGCGGCCATGCTGGACGGCTTGGTCAAGGAGGTCGAGTACCGGCTCGTGCAGCCTTCCGGGCGGGTGCGCTGGGTCCATGAATGCGCGGCGCTCAGGTCGGGGCGTCGCGGCGTTACGGTGCTCACCGCTGCCGTACGGGACATTACTCAGGAAAAGCGCAACGCCGAGATGCAGGAAGCATTGCGGCGGCAAGCCGAGCGCGCCCAGCAGCAATTCCGCGCCATCTTCGAGTCTTCGCCAACGCCGTACCTGGTGCTCACGCCGGAGCGCTACCAGATCGTTGCGGTCAGCGATACCTACCTGAAGGCAACGATGGTCGCTCGCGAGCAGATCATGGGACGGGAAATGTTCGATGTCTTTCCCGACGATCCCGAAGGTCAGCACGCCACCGGAGTGGCGGCCTTGTTGGCGTCTCTCAACCGGGTGCGCGCGAGCAAGGCGCCGGATGTCATGGCGGTGCAGCGCTATCCCATCCGGCGACCGCAGGAACAGGGCGGCGGATTCGAGACCAGATACTGGAGCCCCATCAATTCGCCGGTGCTGGATGCGGACGGGAACGTCGCCTTCATCATTCACCGCGTCGAAGATGTCACCGACTATGTCTTTGCACAGCAGGCCGGGCGCGAGCGGGAGCCCTTGCCAGAGAGAGCAGGGCAGGAAGCCGAGATCGTGCTCAGGTCGCTCGAGCTCAAGCGCCTCGCCGAATCGCTGGCCGAAAGCGAACAGCGCTTTCGTTACATCAGTCGCGCGACCAATGACGCGGTATGGGACTGGGATATCAAGAGCGACGCGCTATCGTGCGGCGAGAGCGCCGGCCAGGCGCTCGGAGCCATGTTGGCGACGGTCGCTACCCTGGAGGATTGGCTGGACCGTATCGACCCGGCGGACCGGCAGCGTGTGCAGGCGAGCCTGCGCGCAAGCGTGGTTGCGCGCAACGAGCACTGGAGCGAGGAGTACCGGCTTGGTGGCGATCCCGCGGCGCAGCTCGAAGTGCTGCACCGCTGCTTCCTGATCCTGGACGGGCAGGGCAGGGCGGTGAGGATGGTAGGCAGCATCCTCGACATCACCGAGCGCAAACGTCAGGAAAGCAGATTGCGCGAACAGGCCGAGTTGCTCGATTACGCGACCGACGCCATCCTTTTGCGCGACTTGAACAATCGCGTGTTGTACTGGAACAGGGCGGCGGAACTGCGATATGGATGGTCAGCGGAGGAGGTGATCGGCCGCCCGGTGTCCGAGACCCTTTATGCCGCTTGTCCCGCGGAGGATTTTGAAAGCGCCATGCAGGCGCTGATGCGCACGGGCGACTTCACCGGTCGCATCATCCAGTCTGCGCGCGACGGCCGTCGCATCGTCGTGCACGCGCACTGGATACTGGTGCGCCACCAGGATGGTTCGCCGCGCGCGATCCTCTCCGTGGTCACCGATCTGAGCGAAAAGATCGCCATCGAGCAGCGCCTGGCGCAGGTGCAGAAGCTCGAATCGCTGGGACGGCTGACGGGCGGCATCGCGCATGACTTCAACAACTGGCTTACGGTGATCATCGGCAACGCCGAAGAGCTGGCCGATGAGCTCCAGGCCAACCCGTCACTGGCGGAACTGGCCGAGATGATCCTGATGGCTGGCCAGCGCGCCGCCGGGCTGACCTATCGGCTGCTAGCCTTTGCGCGACGCCAGTCGCTCGAGCCCGATTTGCTGGACCAGCGCGAAGTTCTTGAATCGGCACGGCCGCTGCTCGAGCGCAGCCTGCACGAAAACATCGTGTTGCGCCTGCGCTTTCCGCCGGACTCGTGGCAGGTGTACGTCGACCGCGGCCAGCTGGAAGCATCGATACTGAACCTGTGCATCAATGCGCGCGATGCGATGCCGGATGGCGGGAGCCTGTCGATCGAGGTGACCAATGTCAACGTCGAGCAGGCCAGCGCGGAGGATGGCGAGGCGCTGGCCCCGGGCCAGTATGTGGTCGTGGCCGTGACCGACACCGGCGTGGGAATCTCCCACGAGTTTCTCGATCAGGTCTTCGAACCCTTTTTCACCACCAAGGGAGAATCGGGGGGAAGCGGGCTCGGGCTGAGCATGGTCTATGGCTTTGCCAAGCAATCGAGCGGCAATCTGACGATCGACTCCGAGCCCGGACATGGCACCGTGGTGAGGCTGTATCTGCCCCGTTCCAACAGGATGGCGCTGACGGCGAATGCCGTTCGCAGCGCGCGATTGTCCGACGCTGGCCACCGCATCCTGCTGGTCGAGGACGATCCGGACGTGCGCCAGGCTATCGACGCGCGCCTGCAGGAACTGGGCTATGCCGTGACAGCCTGCGCCACTGCGGCGCAGGCGCTGGCCATGCTCGACAGCGGATTGCAGTGCGACCTGCTCTTTACCGACATCATCATGCCGTCGATGACGGGCATCGAGCTGGCGGAGCAGGCCAGGGAACGCCGGCCGGGCCTGCGTGTGCTGCTGAGCTCGGGTTACCCCTTCGATGCCTTCCAGCGCCAGGGGCCGGTCAGCGCGCGCTACAGCATTCTTTGCAAGCCCTATGGAAAGAATGAGCTGGTTGACGCGGTCGATGCGGCGCTGAACGAAGAACCCGGCACCCTGCAGGAACCTCCCGATGCGCCGGAAGGACGATCATGACCGGCCGCTTGCTGATATTTGACGATGAGCCAGCGGTCGGCCGGATGGTAGAGAAAATCGCCCAGCGCGCAGGCATGCTGGCGCGCTATTGCTCCAACGCCGATCAGTTTTTCGAGCAGCTTGGACATTGGCAGCCGTCGCATGTCTTCATCGACCTGGTGATGCCGGAACTGGATGGGGTGGAAGTGTTGTCCCGCCTGGCGCAGGCACGGGCGACAGCGGGCATCATCATCGCCAGCGGGCTGGGCGGACGCGTACTGCAGGCGGCGCAGCGCTCGGCCCAGGCCCGCGGCCTGCCGGTGCTCGGTGTGCTGGCAAAGCCCTTTTCGACCCGCGCGCTGCGTGCCCTGCTGGCCGCCAGTCCGGCCGCAGCGGCGGGCGGCACGGAGCAGGCGCAGGGGCCCGCGTTGCTTGCCGAAGAGCTGGAGCGGGGCCTGCGCAACGACGAATTCTTCGTCGTCTACCAGCCGAAATGGCTGCTGGCGCAGCAGCGCGTGTCGGGAATCGAAGCGCTGGTCCGGTGGGACCATCCGACGCTCGGCATACTCAGTCCCGATACGTTCATCCCGCTTGCCGAAGGCACCGGCAGGATCGGAGCGTTGACCGACCGCATCGTCGAGATCAGCCTGGCCTGGTTTGCCGGCCTCGCATCGACCGCAATGCCGAGCCTGGAACTCAACATATCCGGTTCGTCTCTCGATGCGGGCTTGCCGGAGCGCCTGGCGGACCGGTGCCATGCCGCCAGGGTCGCACGCGAGCGCGTCGTGCTGGAAATCACCGAAACGAGCCAGATCTGTGATGCGCTCGGCGCCTCCGAGGTGCTCAGCCGTTTGCGCATCAAGGGATTCGGACTGGCCATCGACGATTTCGGCATGGGCTACTCGTCGATGTCCCAGCTCGCGATGTTCCCGTTCACGGAGTTGAAGATCGATAAATCGTTTGTCGCGGACATGCATCACTCGGCGGCCATGCGCTCGGTCGTGCATTCCAGCATTGGCCTGGCGCAGCAAATGGGAATGAGCACCGTTGCCGAAGGGGTTGAACGGGAAGGCACGGCCGCAGCGCTGGCGGCGATGGGCTGCGACGCGGTCCAGGGCTATGCCATCGCTCCCCCGATGCGGGCCGATTCCGCCAGTCTCTGGATACGGGAGCGCGACAGATGACCAGCCGCGATGTTGCAGCAGGATGGAGCGGTACGCCTGATGACTGAACAGCCAATGCACGAGATGCCGAGCGGATCGGACGAGGAGCGCGACGAAATCGAGAGCCGCATGCGCTCCTATGCCGCGATTACCCTTGCGCTGGCGGCCGATGTCGAGGCGCGTGACCTCGCCGCGCGCGTGCTGCCGGCGGTGCAGGAAGAAGTGTGCGGCATCGCGCTGTTCGCATCCGATGAGTGCCATGAAGCGCCGCAATTGCGTTCGCATGCCGGGTTTGCTGCGGCGCCCACGCCGGAAGCAGTGAACGCGCTGCTGGGGCCGGCCGGCCGCACTGAGCGCGACCGGCTGGTCGTTTTCGAAGTGAAATCCGCGCCGCCCTGGCTTGAACAGGCGCGCGCCTGTGCCGCGGTTCCTTTTACCCTGGAAGCGCATCATTCCGGCTACGTGCTGTTCGCGTTGCGCTCGGCGGCGATAAGCCGGGCTTTTGCCGCGGAGATCAACCTGATTGCGCAGCGCATGGGCGACTGCCTTCTCGGGCAGGCACGGCGCAGCGCTGCGCCCGGCGCCGACGCCGACGCCGACGCGGCCCCGGTTCACGAGGTCATCAAGGTTTTGCTCATCGATGACGAGCCCATGTTGATGGCGCACATCCGGCGCCTGTTGCGTCAACGCGGCTTCGCGTTCCATGCGGCCGAGCGCGGGCAGCATGGACTGGACCTGGCAGCCTCGGTCCAGCCCGACGCGATCCTGGTGGACAAGCTGCTTCCCGATATGGACGGCATCGACGTATTGCGGGCATTGCGCCGCAACGAGCGCCTGAGCACGGTGCCGGTGATCATGCTCTCCGGCCATGCCGACGAGGAGTCGCGCGTGCGCGCACTGCGCGCCGGCGCGGACGATTTCGTCGCCAAGCCTTTCAGCGCGAAGGAACTGGTTGCCCGCATTCGCGCCAACGTACGGATGGCGCAGGCGCGCCGCGCCGAGGTGCGGCGCGAGAGCGAACTCATGCGCCTGCGCCAATCGCAGCAGGAATTGCGCAAGCTGCTCGATACGATCCAGAGCGTGCGGGTGGACGAGCGACGGCGGCTGGCGCGCGAGGTGCACGACCAGCTGGGGCAATTGCTTACCGCCGCGAAGATCGAGTTGCGGCTGCTGGAGGAACGCTCGCGCACGGCTTCATCCGCTCCGGTGGAGACGGTCGCGCTCGGTGAACTGCGCTCGGCGCTGTCGAGCATCGACATGGCGATCGCCTCGGTCCAGAACATTTCGATCCTGCTGCGGCCGCCGGCCCTGGAGCGCGGCGGTCTGCTGGCGGCCTTGCGCTGGCTTACCGCCGACTGGCAGCGGCGGACCCACCTGAGCTGCCGGCTCGTCCACGACACGGCCGGGTATGTCGAGCCGTCCCAGTTCGTCGCAGGCGAGCTGCTGCGCATCTGCCAGGAGGCTCTGACCAATGTGCTGCGCCACGCGAACGCGAGCGCGGTCACGATCCATATCGGCGTGCGCGGGCTGAACTTCGTGGTGCGCATCCATGACAACGGCGTGGGCATCGCACGCGAGACGGCGTGCAGCGCGGACGCGATCGGCCTTACCGGGATGCGGGAACGGGCGGCCAGCATCCGCGCATCCCTGCGCATCCATGGCAGGCCGGGATGCGGAACGATCGTGGCCGTTCGGCGGCGCTTGGCCATCCTTTAGCAATCGCCACGACCCTGCTTGCAATCGACTGCTCGTTCCCCCATATGAATCTTTCCCCTTCAACCGGCGCTGCAGCGCTGACATGGCCCGACCCCATCGACATGCCGCGCCACCTCATCCTGATATGACAAGAATGGCAAAACGAAGCATCGGCGGCCACAAGCGCACGCGCGCACGCGCTGCTGCCGCAGAAGCGGGCAGGGGCCAGCAATCTTTCAGGCTGCTGGCCGAGGCGCTCGAGGAATTGATGGCGGCGCACAGCCGCGGCGGCGTGCTTGGCGTCTTGTGCAAGTTCGCACGCACGCTGGTTGGGGCCGACGGGGTCACGGTGGTGCTGCGGGAGGGCGAAGAGTGCTTCTATGCGCGATCCGACTCTCCGCTGGGGCCACTTTGGGAAGGGCAGCGCTTTCCGCTGATCTCGTGCATTTCCGGCTGGGCAATGTTGAATTGCCAAACGGCGATCGTTCCCGATGTGTTTGTCGATCCTAGAATTCCTCATGGGGTGTACCGCCCGACATTCGTCCGCAGCCTCGTCATGGTGCCGCTGGGCCGTGTTCAGCCGAGCGCGGCAATCGGCGCGTACTGGGCGAACACGCGCAGGCCGAGCGACGTCGAGGTCTCGCTGCTGGAGACGCTCGCGCGCGCGGCAGGCGGCGCGCTGGAGCGTTGTGTGTCGGACGAGCGGATTCGCGCCAGCGAGCAGCGCCTGCGCGCGCTGTTCACCAATACTGTGGTCGGATTTGGCATTGCCACCCTCGATGGGCGTCTCGTCGAGGCCAACCACCGCCTCGTCGATATCCTCGGTTACGGTGCGCAGGAACTCATGGAGAAGTCGCTCTTCGATTTCACCCATCCCGCGGACGTGCCAAGGAACCGGGAATTGCTCAGTGCCCTGATCGCTGGTGAAATCAGCCATTTCCACCTGCAGAAGCGCTACCTGAACAGCGCCGGCTGTACTGTCTGGGTGCACAACTATGTCTGGCTGATCACTGACGCTGCCGGCGCGCCGACACAGCTGGCGGCCGCCGTCATCGACATTACCCGGGAAAAGGAAGCGCAGGAGCGGCTGGCCCAGGCACAGCGGCTCGATTCACTCGGCCAGCTGACCGGCGGCATTGCCCACGATTTCAACAATCTGCTCACGGTCATCAACGGCAGCGCGGAAGTCATTGCCGAGCAGGCAAAGGAGCGGCATGAGAATTTGCACGAGTTGGCGAAGATCGTTCAGAGCGCCGGCGAACGCGCGGCGGCGCTGACCAGGCGCCTGCTGTCGTTTGCGCGCCAGCAGGCGCTGGACCCGGTCGTGATCCGGCTCGACGAAGTGCTGGCGGGAATGGAAGGTATGTTGAGGCGCGTGCTGGGCGAGGACATCGAGGTGAAGGTAAAAACCTCGGCGCCCCATTGCCTGACGCTCGTCGACCAGGCGCAGCTGGAGTCGGCGGTACTCAACTTGTGTGTCAACGCGCGCGACGCCATGCCCAGAGGCGGTGCATTGACGATGGAGACCGCCGAAGTCGCCGCCGACGCCGCAGCGCGGTTTCCTGAACTGCCGCCGGGCCGCCGCTACATCGCGCTCTCGGTCAGCGATACCGGGGTCGGGATGACGACCGACGTGCAGGACCGGGCGTTCGAACCGTTCTTCAGCACCAAGCCCAAAGGCGCCGGCACCGGCCTCGGGCTGAGCATGGTGTATGGCTTCGCCAAGCAATCCGATGGCCATGTGACGATGCGGTCCACGCCGGGCAAGGGAACGACGGTAAGCCTGTTTCTCCCCGCGAGCTGCGACGCGCGGGCCAAGGCGCCGCTCAAACGCGAGCCCGCCGCAGCAGGTCGTGGGGAACACATTCTGCTGGTAGAAGACGATGATGCCGTGCGTCGCCATGTCGAGCGCTCGCTGACGTCGTTGGGCTATCGCGTCGAATCGGCAAGCAATGCAGACCAGGCGCTGGAGCTGCTGATGCTCGAGAAGCGATACGACCTGCTTCTGACAGACCTCGTCATGCCCGGACGCCTGGACGGGGTCGGGCTGGCCAGGGCGGCGCGCCAGCTCGACCCCGGCCTGAGAGTGCTGTACACCACCGGATACGCGGACCGTCGCGCAGAGCTGACGCAGGGCGAATTCGCCATCGATGTCCTGCATAAACCCTATGGGCGCGCTGATCTTGCGCGCAAGGTGAAGGCCGCGTTATCGGCGTCCGGAACGGGCAGCGAACCAGCCATGGCCTTGCCTGTCTGAGGCGCGCGGCCTTCCTCATTCCAGGGGGGAGGTGCCCGCAAAAGGGCCGGATGTCAATTGGCAAACATCGGCGCAACGGGCATGAAAAAGCCCCCTAAGCGCTTTACGTTCTGAGGGGGCTTTTTTGGCAAACTTCGTTGAAGTTTGCGGTGTTCCTGGTGGTGATAGGTGGACTTGAACCACCGACCCCAGCATTATGAGTGCTGTGCTCTAACCAACTGAGCTATATCACCGAGAGCCCAGGATTCTGAGGCCTGGTACCCCATCTGTCAAGCCGATGGGCAATTTTTATTCACCTTGTTCGGAAAACATGCGGATGCGCTGCAGGATTTGTCCGGCCACATCCGCTTGCAGACAGTCCAGCGCAATGCGGTCCGGCATCGAGCGCAGCCAGGTCAGCTGGCGCTTGGCCAACTGGCGCGTCGCGGCGATGCCCTTGTCGCGCAGCGTTGGGAGATCGTAGTCGCCATCCAGATATTCCCAAGCCTGGCGGTAACCGACGCAGCGCATGGACGGCAGGCCGAGGTGCAGATCGCCGCGCGCGCGCAACTGTCGCACTTCCTCGATCAGGCCGCCGCCCGGCGCTGCCAGCATCGTATCGAAGCGCTCGGCGATGCGCGCGTGCAGCACCGACCGGTCGGACGGCTCCAGCGCGATCGGCAGCAGCGAGAACGGCAGTTCAGCCTTCGGCGCCTTTGCCAGCAATTGCGACATCGGCTGGCCGGTGAGTTGGAAGATTTCCAGCGCGCGCTGGATGCGCTGCGAGTCGTTCGGCTTGAGGCGCGCCGCGGTGTCGGGATCGATGGTCGCCAGGCGTGCATGCAGCGCCGGCACGCCGTGTTCGGCCGCTTCCCGGTCGAGTTCGGCGCGCAGCGCGGCATCGGCCTGCGGCAAGGCATCGAGGCCGTCGCGCAGCGCCTTGAAGTACAGCATCGTGCCGCCGACCAGCAGTGGCAGCGCGCCGCGGGCGGTGATTTCGGCGACGAGGCGCAGCGCGTCGTCGCGGAATTGCATGACTGAATACGCATCAGCCGGGTCGAGGATGTCGATCAGGTGATGCGGCACGGCGGCGCGCTCATCAAGCGTAGGCTTGGCGGTGCCAATGTCCATGCCGCGGTAGACGAGGGCGGAATCGACTGAAATGATTTCGCAGCGGAGGTGCCGTGCAATCTCCAGCGCCGCGCCGGTCTTGCCGCTGGCGGTGGGACCCATGATTGCGACTGCCAGCGGTCGCGCCGCTGCGTTCGAGCCTGCGTTCCTCATCGCTTACTGGCCGCGCAAGAACAGCCGGTCCAGGTCGGACAGCGCCAGCTGCACCCAGGTTGGACGGCCGTGGTTGCACTGGTCGGCGCGCTCGGTGGCTTCCATCTGGCGCAGCAGCGCATTCATTTCCGGCACCGTCAGGATGCGGTTGGCGCGCACCGCGGTATGGCAGGCCAGGGTGCCAAGCAATTCGTTGCGCCGCTCGACCAGCACGCGCGAGCCGCCGTATTCGCGCACATCGCGCAGCACGTCGCGCGCCAGGCTCTGCGCATCGGCGTTCTTCAGCAGCGCCGGAATCGCGCGCACCGCCAGCGTGGTCGGCGACATCACGGCGATGTCAAAGCCGAGCGCGGACAGCGTGTCGCCGTTTTCCTCGACGGTGCCGACTTCGATTGCGTCGGCATGAAAGGTCACCGGGATCAGCAGCGGCTGCACCTGCACCGTGTCGGCGTCCAGCGATTGCTTGAACTGTTCGTACAGGATGCGCTCATGCGCGGCATGCATGTCCACCAGCACCAGGCCGGCGGCATTCTGCGCCAGGATGAAAATGCCGTGCAGTTGCGCCAGCGCGAAGCCGAGCGGGAATTCGGTTGGGGTGGAAGCTGGCGATGTCTCCTGCGCCGCGCTGGCGAAGGCCTCCAGGCTTCCCGCAGCCGTTGTGCCGGCGGTGTAGGGCGGCATCCCTTCGCGCGCCTGCGGCGCGGCCGGCTCACGCAATCCGGAAAACAGCGCGCCGTAGCTTGCCAGACTCTGCGGCACGCCGCCGCCGGCATTGTTGCCGAAGCGCGGCGCGAATTCGGCGCCAAAGGATGCCTGCTGCTGCGGCTCGCGTCGCTGCGGCAGCATGCCGGCCACGCTGGCGGCCGGCTGCGGCGCTGGCGCGGTACCGCCGGCGGTGGCAGACGTCTGCGCCAATGCAGCCGACAGCGCATGGAAGACGAAGTGATGCACCGCGCGGCTGTCGCGGAAGCGCACCTCGATCTTGGACGGATGCACGTTCACATCCACCAGCGTCGGATCCAGCTCCAGCTTCAGCACGTAAGAGGGAAAGCGGTCGCCGTGCAGCACGTCCTCGTAGGCGGCGCGCACCGCGTGCGTGAGCAGCTTGTCGCGCACGAAGCGGCCGTTGACGTAGAAATACTGGCAGTCGGCGCGCATGCGCGAAGCGGTCGGCAGGCCGATGTAGCCTTCGAGGCGCAGCGGGCCCGCTGCTTCGGTCAATGGCAGCCGCGCTGAGGCGAAGTCCTTGCCGAGGATCTGCTCGCTGCGCTTGGCCAGGTCGCTCGCCACCCAGTGTTCGGTGGTCTTGCCATTGTGGCTGACGGTGAAGCTCACATCCGGCCGCGCCAGCGCGATGCGGCGCACGACTTCGGCGCAATGGCCGTATTCGGTCTGGTCGGACTTCAGGAACTTGCGCCGCGCCGGGGTATTGAAATACAGCTCGCGCACATCGACCGTGGTGCCGACGGCGCCCGAAGAGGGCGCGGGCTCGCCGCCGTTGTCGCCAATTTCCCAGGCATGCGCGTCATCGGCAGTGCGGGCAGTCAGCGTCAGTTGCGCGACCGAGGCGATCGAGGCCAGCGCCTCGCCGCGAAAACCCAGCGACAGCACGCTTTCCAGCTCGGTGAGCGAGGCGATCTTCGAGGTCGCATGCCGCGCCAGCGCCAGCGGCATGTCGTCGCGCGGGATGCCGCGGCCGTTGTCGCAGACCGAGATGCGTTTGACGCCGCCGGCCTCGAGCCGCACGGTGACCTGGGTGGCGCCGGCATCGAGCGCGTTTTCCAGCAGTTCCTTGACGACAGCCGACGGCCGCTCGATGACCTCGCCGGCGGCGATCTGGGAAATGAGTTGGTCGGGAAGCAGGCGGATGGCGCGCGCGGGTGAAACGAAGGGGGAAGTCATCGGGGCATTATAAAGGCATCGTTTGCGCAAAGCTTCAGGCCTGGAGTGTGTCCGACCTGCCCAGCCTCACGATGCCGGCCGTATTGCGCTCCGCACTGCGTCGCGCCTTGTTCCGAGCGCAATTCGACTCGGCCTCGTTGAGTCTGGTCAGGCCGGAGACACTCTAATCAGAGGTTAAATTAAGCCTCGTGTATCATGCGGCGGCACTTGTTCAACTGCCAATGGCAAGGAATTTCATGGATCTAATGCAAGTCGTCGACCTCGTATTGCACGTCGACAAATCCCTCGGCAAGCTGATCGCCGACTATGGCCAACTGGTGTACATGGTGCTCTTCGGCATCGTGTTCGCGGAAACCGGTCTGGTTGTCTTCCCGTTTTTGCCGGGCGACACGCTGCTCTTCATCGGCGGCGCCTTCTGCCGCACCGGCGAAATGAATGTCTGGCTGCTGACCGCGCTGCTACTGGTGGCGGCCGTCGGCGGCAATACCGTGAATTACCTGATCGGCCGCAGGATAGGGCAGAAAGTCTATACCCACGATTACCGCTGGCTCGATCGTGCGGCGCTGCAGAAAACCCATGCGTTCTACGAGAAGCACGGCGGAAAGACCATCGTGCTGGCGCGTTTCGTGCCGGTGGTGCGTACCTTTGCTCCCTTCGTCGCCGGCGTGTCCGAGATGAGCTTCGCGCGCTTTCAGCTCTACAACATCACCGGCGCGGTGGCGTGGGTTGCCGGCCTGGTCGCCGCGGGCTATTTCTTCGGCAACATTCCGGGCATACGCGACCATTTGAACACCATCGTGCTGATCGGCGTGGCCGCGGCCGTGGTGCCGGTTGCGCTCGGCGGATTGTGGAAGCTGTTCCGGCGCACGGCGCGGGCCTGAAGCGTGGGGCTGTTGCATCCTGCGGCGCTGGGTCTGATAACCAGTCCTTTCAGTTGCCATGGAATCGGTCGCCGGGCTCGTAACCCGCGTAGGGTAGGCGCAGCCCACGCGGTGATTTGATCAACGAAACGCGTGGGCTGCGCCCACCCTACGGATGCCGCTTCAGGCGGATCACTGGCCTGCCAGCCCAAGCTTTCATCAGGCCCGCGGAAACCGCACCGAAAACACCGTTCCCTTGCCATCCGCGCCCGGCTGCACCTGCAGCTCGGCGCCATGGTCCAGCGCAATGTCGCGCACGATGGACAAACCCAGGCCGCTGCCGCCGATCTTGTCGTTGAGCCGGTAAAAGCGGCTGAAGATGAGTTCGCGCTCCGCTTCCGGGATGCCTGGTCCCGAATCCTCCACCGACAGCAGCACGCCGCCGTCATCTGCGCCGCAGGATACCGTCACGCGCCCGTCGGGCGGGCAATAGCGGATCGCATTGTCGATCAGGTTGTCGATCAGGTCGCGCAGCAGAAAACTGTCTCCCGCAATCATGGCCGGCTGCAATTCAAAGCCGAGATCGATGCGTTTCTTCATCGCTTCGCGCACGAAATGCTGCACCGATTGCTCCACCAGCTTGTCCAGTGCCAGCGGATACAGTCGCGCGCGCTGGAACTGGCTCGGCTCGGCGCGCGCCAGCGCCAGCAGCTGATTGGTCTGGCGGATCATGCGCTCGATGGCGGACATCATCAACGCCGTCGATTGGGCGGTCTCGTCGTCCGCCGCGTGGCGCTGTTCCAGCCATTCGAGCTGGGTCTTCAATCCGGCCAGCGGCGTGCGCAGCTGGTGCGCGGCATTGGCAAGAAAATCCTGCTGTCCTTGCGCGGCAAGGCGCACCCGTTCCAGCAAGGCGTTCAGCGCATCGGCCAGCGGCTGCAACTCTTCGGGAAGATTGCGATGCTGCAGCGGCGCCAGGTCATCGTGGCCGCGCGTATCCAGGCCGCGGCGCATCGCGTTCAGCGGCGACAGGCCGCGCAGCACCGCGGTCCACGCAATGAGCACCGAAATCACCGTGGCGGCCGCATCCAGCAGCAGCAGCCCGATGAAGCCGGGGCCGGAACGCATGCTCACGCGCTTCCACAGGGTTTCGGCCACGCCGATGGTCACGGTTTCCTGACCCACAGGCGTGGACAGCGTGATGATTCGCACCGCATTGCCGCGCATTGCGCCGTCATAGGCATGCGGCTCGTTCGGCCGCGCCGGCTTTACCAGCGTCGGGAAGTCGGCATCGCCTTCGATGGTGTGGCCCTGCTCGTTGCGCACGACGAAGTAAATCGCGTCGAAATGGTCAAGCCGCAGGATCTGTTCGGCCTGGCGCGACAGATGCACCGCGATGCGGCCGTCGCGCGCATCGATATACGGCAACAGGCTCCATGCGGCGTCAGCCAGCGCTTCGTCGAAGGCGCGCTGCGTCGGCGCCCAGGCCAGCCACCAGGTCGCGGCGGCGACTACGAGATTGAGCGCCACCAGCGGCAGCAGCAGCTGCTTCAACAGCGCATGGCGGATGCTGCGCATCAGCCGCCGCCGGCGTCCAACATGTAGCCGAAGCCGCGTATCGTGCGGATCGCCACGCCGGCGTCGCCGAGCTTGATGCGGATGCGCGAGACATAAACTTCCACCGCGTTGAGCGTGACTTCCTCGCCCCAGGGCAGGATCGCGTCGATGATCTGCTGCTTGGACACCACGCGGCCGGAATTGCGGATCAGGTATTCGAGGATGGCCCATTCCCGCGCCGACAGGTCGATCGGGCGGCCATGCACCGTGGCGCGCCGCGCGGCGCTGTCCAGGTTGAGCGCGCCAATCTGTATCGTCGCATCGCGTCCGACGCCGCGCCGCAGCAGCGCCCGCACCCGCGCCACCAGTTCCGGCGTGGCGAAGGGCTTGACCAGGTAATCGTCGGCGCCGATTTCCAGGCCGAAGACACGGTCTGCCACCGCATCGCGCGCGGTCAGCAGCAGCACCGGCGTCTGGTTGCCGCGCGCGCGCAGGCGGCGCACGACCTCGAAACCATCGAGGCCCGGGATGCCGATGTCCAGCACCACCACCGCGATTTCATGCCGCTGCAGTATCGCGTCCGCATCATTGCCGTTGCCCACCACGTCCACCGCCATGCCATGGCTGCGCAGGTTGCGCGCAATGCCGTCTGAAAGTACGTTGTCGTCTTCCACGAGAAGCACATGCATGATGGGTAATCCAGATGAAGGTTGAGAGAAGGGTGGTGCAGAAGCGCCACATTATAGAAAAAGCCGTCGCGTTGGGGCGTCAGGCGTTCGTCAGTTACACTTCAGTTTCCTGACAGGAACGACAAATAGGATACGCCCTCGCCGCCAGCCCCCGGATCGGGAGACTTGCCACCGCAGCGGCGCCAGCAAGGATGGATTCACCATGATGAACACGACAGCGCCGCGCCCGCTGCGCCTGCCGCGACTTCCGCTTGTGCCGCAACTTCCGCGCTACCTCTCAATTCTGCAACTTCTGCTGACGCTGCTCTGCCTTGCGCCTGCGCCTGCGCCGGCGCTCGCGCAGATGTCCATGGATACCGCGCAGCTGCGCCTGGCCGATGCGCAGGCGCTGGCGCTACAGCGCAACCCGGATCTGCGCATTGCCCTGGCCGCGGTGCAAAGCGCGCGCGCGGCGATCGCTTCCGCCGACACCGCGCCCAACCCGGTGCTGACGCTGCAGACCATGGGCGTGAACCCGTCGACCGGCGTCGGGCCTGGCTCGCTGCGGTCCAAGGCGGTCGACAGTGCCATCCGCATCGATCAGCAATTCGAGCGCGGCGGCAAGCGCGAACTGCGCGTGCGCAATGCGCAATTGCTGGAACAGGCCGCGCGCGAGGATATGTCCGATGTGCGCCGGCAACTGAAGCTGGCCGTGGCGCAGGCCTATTACGACTTGCTCGCCGCGCAGGAAAAGCGCGACATTCTGCGCGACACGCTCGCGCTGTACCAGCAAACGGTGGATGCGGCCGAGCGCCGCAGGAAGGCGGGCGATCTGGCCGGCGCCGATGTCGCACGCATCCGTGTCGATGCGCTGCGCGCGGCCAACGATGCCGAATCGGCCGAGTCGGCGCTGTTGCGCGCGCAGGAAACCCTGGCGCTGGCGCTGGGTTCGCTGCCGGATCCGCGTCGCCTGCGCGCCATCGATCCATGGCCGGACCCGGCCGAGATCGATGACGGCGCGGCGCTGGAATCGATCGTCGACAGCCGCGCCGACGTGCGCGCCGCCCGCGCCCGGGTGCGCGCCGCCGAAGAAGGCGTGCGCCTGGCGCTGTCGCTGCGCACGCGCGACGTCACCGTCGGCGTGCAGGCCGAGCACTATCCGCAGAACGGCGCCAATGCCTACGGCACCGGCAACAGCTTCGGCATCGCGGTGCAGATTCCGCTGTACCTGCGCAATCAGTACGAAGGCGAGATCCGCAATGCCGAAGCGCAGCTAGACAGTGCCCGCGAATCGCTGGAAAAGACCCGCATGGCTGCCAGGAGCGAGCTGGCCAGAAGTCGCGACGAAGCGCGCGTGGCGGCGGCAGCCCTGCGCCGCTACGACGAGGAATTGCTGCCGGCCGCCGAGCTTTCGGCCGATGCGGCCGAATACGCCTTCAAGAACGGCGCCGTCGGCGTGATGGATGCGCTCGATGCGCGCCGCACGCGCCGCGCCATCCGCCTGGAGGCCGCCGGCGCGCGCGCCGACCATGCCAGGGCGCTGGCCGCCTGGCGCCTGGCCCAGGAAACCGGAGACAAGGAATGACCCAGAAGACCCGCGGCGGCGCCTTTGCCGCTCTTGCCGTCATCGTTGGCCTTGGCGTGGCTGGCGTCGGCGTATCGCATTACCTGCATGCCGCCGCGCCGGAGCCGGCCGCGCGCCAGGCGACGCCGCCCGAGCCCGGCGTGATCCGCTACCCGGTGCATGCGCCGCAGCTGGCAATGATCAAGACCGCCACCGCGCAAAGCGCGCCGCTGCCGGTGTCCGATCCGCTCAACGGCCGGCTGACCTATGACGACAATGTCACCGCGCGCGTTTCCAGCCCGATCGCCGGGCGGGTGCTGAAGATCCCGGTCGAGATTGGCGATCGTGTCGCGCGCGGCGCAGTGCTGCTGCAGATCGATGCGCCGGACCTGGCCGCCGCCGATGCCGATCTGAAAAAGGCGCAGGCCGATGAACGGCGCAAGAAGCTGGCGCTGGATCGGGCCAAAACCCTGCTCGAGCACGAGGTCGTGCCGCAGAAGGATGCCGAAGCCGCGCAGGCCGACTATGCCCAGGCCACGGCCGAGACCCGGCGCGCCGCGCTGCGCATGAAGAATCTCAATGCTTCCGGCAGCGAGAACGGCAGCTTTGCGCTGCGCTCGCCGATCGCCGGCGTCGTCGCCGACCGCCATGTGTCGGCCGGCGCCGAGCTGCGCCCCGATCTGCCCGATCCGCTGTTCATCGTCACCGATCCGCGCCACCTGTGGCTGGTCGTCGATGTGCCCGAGCGGGCGGTCGCGCGCATCCATCCGGGCCAGGGCGTCAGCATCGAAACCGATGCCTGGCCGAACGTCCGTTTCCCGGCGAAGGTAGATCGCATCGGCTTCGCGCTCGATCCCAACACGCGGCGCATGGGAGTGCGCTGCATCGTCGATAACGCCGATGGCAAGTTGCATCCGGAAATGTTCGCGCGCGTCTTCTTCCTGGCCGATGGCGAACGCAGCGCGGTGCCGGTGCCCAACACCGCGCTGGTGGCCGAAGGCGTCAACACCTATGTCTTCGTCGAAACCGAGCCGGGCGTATTCAGAAAGCGCGAAGTGCGGCTCGGCCAGCACGGCCCGGAGCAGAGTTTCATCGAGGGCGGCGTCAAGCCCGGCGAGCGCATCGTCACCGAAGGCGCGCTGCTCCTGAACGCAGAGGTCGGCTCTCATGCTCGATAAGCTGATCACCTTCGTGATGCGCCAGCGCGTATTCGTGCTGGTGCTGACCGTGGCCCTGATCGCCTTCGGCGTGCGCGCGCTGTCGCTCTTGCCGATCGAAGCCTTTCCGGATGTGCAGGATGTGCAGGTCCAAGTCGTGACCCAGTATCCGGGCCAGGCGCCGGAAGAAGTCGAGCGCAGCGTGACGCTGCCGATCGAGCGCGAAATGAGCGGCGTGCCGCTGCAGACGCAGCTGCGCTCGGTGACGATTACCGGGCTGTCGGTGGTCACGCTGACCTTCGAGGACGGCACCAATGATTACTTCGCGCGCCAGCAGGTGCTGGAAAAACTGCAGAACGTCACGCTGCCCAATGGCGTGCAGCCCTCGCTTGCGCCGCTGACGACCGCGGTCGGCGAAATCTACCGCTACATCGTCGAGGCGCCGGCCTCGATGCCGGCGGCCGAAGTCCGGGCGCTGCAGGACTGGACCATCCGCCCGGCCCTGCGCATCGTGCCCGGCGTGGCCGACGTCGTCAGCTTCGGCGGCACGGTCAAGGAATACCAGGTGCGCGTGGACCCGGCGCAATTGAAGCGCTATGGCGTGACGCTGGATGCGGTCAGCAGCGCGCTCGCGGCCAACGGCGGCAATGCCGGCGGCGGCCTGCTGCGGCGCGGCGATGAAGCGCTCGTGATACGCGGCATCGGCATTTACCGCAATGTCGAGGACATCGGCCGCGTCGTCATCCGCGCCAAGGATGGCAAGACGGTGCTGGTGTCGGATGTGGCCGAAGTGGCGATCGGCGCCAAGCCGCGCTCGGGCATCGTCGCCTTCAACAGTGAAGACAGCGTAGTCGAAGGCGTGGTGCAGATGGTGCGCGGCGGCAATGCGACCAAGGTGGTGGACGACGTGAACCGTAAGATCGAGGCGCTGAATGCGCGGCTGCCGGCTGGAGTGAAAATCCATCCGATCTACCAGCGCACCGAGCTGATACGCCACACCGTGCATACCGTGGCCGAAAACCTTGCGGTCGGCGCGCTGCTGGTCATCGCCATCCTGGTGCTGTTCCTGCGCGACTGGCGCGCTGCATTGGTGGTGGCCGCGGTGATTCCGCTGTCGCTGCTGTTCGCCTTCATCATGCTCGACGCCCGTGGCGTGCCGGCCAACCTGATTTCGCTGGGCGCGGTCGACTTCGGCATCATCATCGACAGCGCGGTGGTGCTGGTCGAAGCGCTGATGGTGCGCCTGGCCGCGCGCAGCTTCGATCCGGCCAATCCGCGCGCCGATTATCCGTGGCGGCGCGATGTGCTGCATGCCACCGTGGTCGAGCTTGGCCATCCGATCCTGTTCGCCAAGGCCATCATCATCATCGCCTTCATTCCGATCTTCACCTTCCAGCGCGTGGAGGGAAAAATCTTCACGCCGGTGGCGCTGACGCTGTCCTTCGCGATGCTGGGCGCGATCCTGTTGACGATCACGCTGGTGCCGACGCTCCTGGCGCTGATCATGCGCCGGCACAGCATGGCCGAGCGTCACAACGCCTGGATGCATCGTCTGCAGGATGGCTACCGCGGCTTTCTGCGCCGCGCCGATGCGAAGAAGCTGCCGGTGATCGTGGCATCCGCGATCGCGCTGGCGGCGACGCTGGCGATCGCGCCCATGCTCGGCAGCGAATTCCTGCCCAAGCTCGATGAAGGCAACATCTGGCTGACGATTTCACTGCCGCCGTCCAGCGCGCTGGACCAGACCAAGCGCATTGAGCGCGAGGTGAGGGCGATCCTGCAGGGCTATCCCGAGGTCGGCAACATCATCACCCAGGTGGGCCGGCCCGACGACGGCACCGATCCCAAGGGGCCGAACAATATGGAAATCCTGGCCGACCTGAAGCCGCGCAACACCTGGCGCTTCGCCGACAAGGACAGCCTGATCGCCGACATGTCCGAGCGCATCCGGCGGCTGCCCGGCGTGCCGACCAATTTCTCGCAGGTGATCGAAGACAACGTCGAGGAAGCGCTGTCCGGCGTGAAGGGCGAAATCGCCGTCAAGATCTTCGGGCCGGATCTCCAGATCCTGACGCAGAAGAGCGAGCAGGTCGCCGCAATCCTGGCATCGATTCCGGGCGCGGCCGACGTCGCGGCGATTCCGATCGGCGGCCAGACCGAGCTGGACATCGTGATCGACCGCGAGCGCATCGCGCGTCTGGGCATCAATGTCAACGATGTGAACGCCGCGATCCAGACGGCGCTGGCCGGCAGCGCCGTGAGCCAGTTCTATGACGGCGACCGCCGCTTCGACATCAGCGTGCGCTTCCGGCGCGAGGCGCGCGACTCGGTCGATGACGTCGGCGCGGTGCAGGTGCCGCTACCCGGAGGCGCCGGCACGGTGAATCTGTCCGAAGTGGCGAAGGTGGACGTGCGCCAGGGCGCGGCGCGCATCAGCCGCGAGGCGGGCGGGCGCAATGCCTCGGTCAAGGCCAACCTGATCGGCCGCGACCAGGGCAGCTTCGTCGCCGAGGCGCAGGCGCGCGTGGCCGCCGAAGTCGTGCTGCCGCCGGGCTACAGCATTACCTGGGGTGGACAGTTCGAGAACCAGCAGCGCGCGGTCAAGCGCCTGATGGTGATCGTGCCGGTCACCGCCTTGCTGATCTTCTCGCTGCTGTTCTGGGCCTTCCGCTCGGTGCGCAAGGCAGGGCTGGTCCTGGCGATCGTGCCGTTCGCGCTGATCGGCGGCATTCTCGGCCTGGCCGTGACCGGGTTGCATTTCTCGGTGTCGGCGGCGGTCGGATTCATCGCGGTTGCCGGCATCTCGGTCCAGAACGGCGTGATCATGGTCGAGCAGATCGTCGAGAACCTGGCGGCGGGTGCGGCGGTGTTCGACGCGGCGGTGGAGGGCGCGGTGTCGCGGCTGCGGCCGATCCTGATGACGGCGCTGATGGCCGGCTTGGGCCTGATGCCGGCAGCGCTGTCGCATGGTGTCGGCTCGGAAACCCAGCGGCCGTTCGCGGTGGTGATCGTCGGCGGGATCGTGTCGGCGACGTTCTTTACGCTGTTGTTGCTGCCGCTGGTGTATCGGTATTTTTCGGGGGTGGAGCGGGAATAGGGAGCGCGGCTGCGGACGAGCATGCTGCCTGCAGGGAGAAAGCCATGCGTTACAAAGACGGCTGGCGCAAGGAGAAAGCAGGCATCAAGGCACGCTTTTTCTTGGCTCACCGGGCAGCGGCGGATGGCCTGCCTTCTCAAGTCAACCGACTCTTCGCCAGCGGCGGATTCTTCGAAAAGTACTTGCGTATGCCATTCATCAGCGCCTGCGCCATTTGTTCCTGATAGCCGTCATCGGTGAGCTTGGCTTCCTCTTCCGGATTCGAGATGAACGCGGTTTCCACCAGGATGCTCGGAATGTCCGGCGCTTTCAGCACTGCAAATCCAGCCTGTTCCACCGCGCCCTTGTGCAGCCGGTTGATGCCGCCGATCTCGCCGAGCACGGCTTTGGCCAGCTTGATGCTGTCGTTGATCTGCGCGGTGGTAGACAAGTCCAGCAATACGCTGGCGAGCTGCTGATCCTGTCCGCGCAAATTGACGCCGCCGATCAGGTCGGCCGCGTTTTCCTTGTTCGCCAGCCAGCGCGCCGCGGTCGAGCTGGCGCCCTTTTCCGACAGCGCAAACACCGAGGAGCCGCGCGCGGTCGGCTCGACGAAGGCGTCGGCATGGATGGAGACGAAGAGATCGGCCTGCACCTTGCGCGCCTTGTGCACCCGCTGCTGCAGCGGCACGAAGTAATCGGCGTCGCGGGTGAGCATCACGCGCATGTTCGGGTTCTGCTCGATGCGGGCCTTGAGCCGCTTGGCAATCGCCAGCACAACGTCCTTTTCCCGGCTGCCGCCAGCGCCGATCGCGCCCGGATCCTCGCCGCCATGGCCGGGGTCGAGCGCAATGGTGATCATGCGGTTGATGCGGGGTGCATCCTCTTCGCGCGGGTCGGCTCGTTTCGTTGCCGCCGCGGGAGGCTCAATCTGGGCGGCGATGTCGGGCGGCAGTTCCTTGGCCCAGTCGCCTTTCTGGATTAACGCGGCGATCGGGTCCGGCGGGTTGACCGGGTAAAGATCGAAGATCAGGCGGTGCTGGTAGCTGCCCACCGGCGGCAGCACGAACACCTGCGGCCGCACTTCCTCCTTCAGATCAAACACCAGGCGCACCACGTTCGGCCGATTCTGGCCGACGCGTACCTGCTTGATATAGGGGTCGTTCGGCTGGACCTTTGCCACCAGGCTCTTCAGTGCCGGATTCAGCTCGATGCCTTCAATGTCGACCACCATGCGTTCCGGGTTCTTGACGAGGAAGTGGGTGGTCTTCAGATCGCTGTCGTTTTCCAGGGTAACCCGTGTGTATTCTTCGGCCGGCCACACCCGCACACCCATGATCTGCGCCGCCCGCGCGCGCAATGGCGCGATCACTGAAAGCAGAAAACCGCCGCCGGCTTTGAGCATCACGCGGCGGCGTTTCGAGATCAGAGATTGGGAGCGAAGTGAAAGCGAGCGAGGCATACGGCACCCTGTGCGGACAAGGCCTGCAATTCTACCCGACGGCCTTCGCCATGCATGCGCAGAAAGATATTGATGTCAGGCGGCGGCAACAATTCGCCCGCCTTTTCCGGCCATTCGACGATGCAGATGCTCGTGGCATTGAAATAATCGCGAAAGCCCGCATCCAGGAATTCTTCGGGGCTGCCCATGCGGTAGAGATCGAAATGGATGACTTCGGTCGGCTCGCCGGCGATGGTGACGCTATACGGTTCGGCCAGCGTATAGGTCGGACTCTTCACATGGCCGGCATGACCGGCGGCATGCAGCAGCGCGCGGGTCAGCGTGGTCTTGCCGGCGCCGAGGTCGCCGTGCAGGTAAATCGTGATGCCGGGAGCGAGCGCCGCGGCCAGCGCCGCGCCGAGCGCGAGCGTGCCGGCCTCTTCCTTCAGTTCTGCCTCGAAGTGCTGCATCTCTTAGAATGGCGGTCCGTGTTGATGGGGTAAAAATCTTGCAGGAAACGATAGCGCTGGCGCAGCTGGCATCCGACATCCGGGCCTGGGGCCAGGAACTCGGCTTTGCCGATGTGCGCATCACCGATGTCGATTTGTCCGCCGCCGAATCGGGCCTGGCTCACTGGCTGGCGGCCGGCTGCCACGGCGACATGGATTATATGGCAAGCCATGGCACCAAGCGCAGCCGCCCGGCCGAACTGGTGCCCGGCACGCTGCGGGTGATCTCGGCGCGCATGGACTATCTGCCGCGCGATGCCGGCGACGACTGGCGCGAACGCGAGACGGCGCGGCTGGCCGATCCGCGCGCCGCGGTGGTGTCGGTGTATGCGCGCGGCCGCGATTATCACAAGATCCTGCGCAGCCGGCTGCAGCGCCTGGCCGAGCGCATCGAGGCCGCGGTCGGCGCGATGGGTTTCCGGGTGTTCACCGATTCCGCGCCGGTGATGGAAGTGGCCTTGGCCGACAAGGCTGGCCTCGGCTGGCGCGGCAAGCACACGCTGCTCTTGAACCGCGATGCCGGCTCGATGTACTTCCTCGGCGAAATCTATACCGACCTGTCGTTGCCGACGGATGCGCCGACCTCCGCGCATTGCGGCCAATGCGAGGCCTGCATCACCGCCTGCCCGACCGGCGCCATCACCGGGCCGCAGCGCCTCGATGCGCGCCGCTGCATTTCCTACCTGACCATCGAGCACAAGGGCGCGATTCCGGAGGCGCTGCGGCCGCTGATGGGCAATCGCATCCTCGGCTGCGACGATTGCCAACTGGTCTGCCCGTGGAACAAGTTTGCGCAGCGCGCCGTGCTGCCGGATTTCGATGTGCGCAACGGGCTGAACAACGCCACGCTGCTCGAACTGTTCGCCTGGACCGAGGACGAATTCGACACCCGCCTGCAGGGCAGCGCAATACGCCGTATCGGGCATGAACGCTGGCTGCGCAATATCGCGGTGGCGCTGGGCAATGCGGCCGATGCCGGACTGGCTGGCGATGCGGATATCGTGGCGGCCTTGTGGGGCAGGGCGGGGCATGCGTCGGCGCTGGTGGCCGAGCATGTGGCCTGGGCGCTGGCGCGGCATGGGGCAGCGATTGCGTAGGTTGGGCTGACAAGCCCAACATTGAACGCCAGCGGCCCACGATCATGTTGGGCTTCCTTCGTCAGCCCAACCTACGCACTTCAAGCCCCCGCCAGATACAACCACACCGGCAGCGTCGCAATCGATGCCAGCGTCCCCGCCGAAATGATGAAAGCCGTCAGCGGACCATTGCCGCCCAGGCGCGCTGCCAGCACATAGGCGCTGGAGGCGGTCGGCAGCGCGGCGAAGCCGACCAGGATTTGCATCTGCAGCGGCGCCAGCCCATACCAGCGCGCGAAGGCCAGCGCCAGCGCCGGCGACGCGATCAGCTTCACGCCGATGAACCAGGCCGACAGCCCTTGTCCCTGCTTCAGTCCGGACAATTTCAATCCCGAGCCGACCAGGATCAGGCCCAGCGCGATCGACGCATTGCCCATGCGCGAGAGCACGATGCCGGCCACTTCCGGCACATGCCCGCCGACGAGATTGAACAGGATGCCGCTGATGGTGGCGATCAGGAGCGGATTCTTCGCCAGTTCCTTCGCCAGTCCGCCGCTGCCATGCACCAGCGCATGCACCGCCGCCATGTTGGCCAGCGGCACCGCGAAGCCGATCAACAGCGCCATCAGCGACGTGCCATGATCGCCGCCCAGGCGCGAAGCCAACGCCAGCCCCATGTAGGAATTGAAACGGAAAGCGGTCTGCACACCGGAAGCGAAATCCTTGTGGCTGCTGTTGAAGATGGCCTTTGCCACCCAGCCGAGCACGATGCCGCAAACCAGCACCAGGAGGCCGCCTTCGAGCAAGCGTCCGGTCGCCGAGAAATCCAGCGGCATGCGCGCGGTGGAATAAAACAGCAGGGCGGGAAACAGCACGAAATACACCATGCGCTCCATGCCGGCCCAGGCCTCATCGCCCCAGCGCGTAAAGCGCCTCAGAAACAGACCAAGCAATATCAGCGTGAAATCGGGGAGAAGAATCGTGGCGATCGACATGAGCGGCGGCGGTGCGGCGAAAGCGCGCATGTTACCGGATGACGCCATGCATGTCTGCCCGAGCAGCTTGTGTGCAATTTTGCAATGTAGGCGATAATCGTTCGGTCTCACGCTTCTCTTGCCTTTTCTCATGAATGCCATCCCGAGCCAGGATGCGCGCAGCCGCTGGCTGCCCTACATCGTCGCCGCCACCTTCTTCATGGAGTACCTCGACAGCACCATCGTCGCCACCGCGCTGCCGCGCATGGCGGAGAGCTTCGGCGTCGGGGTCAATGCGCTCAGCCTGGGCGTGACTGCCTACATGCTGGCGCTGGCGGTGTTCATCCCGGTCAGCGGCTGGATCGCCGACCGCTACGGCTCGCGCAGCGTCTATGCCAGCGCGATCGTGGTGTTCACGCTGGCATCCGTGTTGTGCGGCCTGTGCAACGACACCGCCAGCTTCACCGCGGCGCGGGTGCTGCAGGGCATGGGCGGCGCGATGATGGTGCCGGTCGGCCGGCTGATCGTGGTGCGCAATACCGAGAAGAGCCGATTGATGGCGGCGATTTCCACGATCACCTGGCCGGCGATCGCCGCGCCGGTGATTGGTCCGCCGCTGGGCGGTTTCATCACCACCTATGCCTCCTGGCGCTGGATCTTTCTGATCAATGTGCCGTTGGGCCTGGCGGTGCTGGCCGTGGTGTTCCGGCTGGTGAGGAACGAGCGCGGCGATGGCGGCAAGCCGCTCGACTGGATCGGCTTCCTGCTGTCCGGACTGGCGCTGACCGCGGTGATGTACGGCACTGAACTGGCCAGCCAGGAAGACGCGCCGGTCGGCTTTGCGCTGGCGCTGATCGCCCTCGGCGTAGGGCTAGGCTACCTCGTGTGGTGGCAGAGCCGGCGCACGCCGCATCCGTTGATCGACTATTCCACGCTGCAAGTGCCTAGCTATTCGGTGACGGTGATCACCGGCTCGGTCAGCCGCATCGGCATTGGCGCGGTGCCTTACCTGCTGCCGCTGCTGTTCCAGATCGGTTTTGGGCTGAATGCCTTTCAGTCCGGCCTGTTGCTGCTGGCCAGCGCCATCGGCAACTTCGGCATGAAGGCGCTGACCACGCCCATCCTGTCGCGCTTTGGTTTTCGCAATGTCGCCGTGGTGAACGTGGCGCTGGCCGGTGTGTTCATCGCGGCCTGCGGCTGGCTGACGCCGGCCACGCCGCTGACGCTGTCGCTGGCTGTGGTGTTCCTGTACGGCGTGACCCGGTCAATGCAGTTTTCGACACTGGCCACGCTGGCCTATGCCGACATCCCGCCGCAGCAGATGAGCACCGCATCCACGCTGTGGAGCGCGGCGCAGCAGATGACCATAGGCATGGGCATCGCGTTCGGCGCGCTCGCGCTGCGCGCCGGCAACTGGCTGCACGGCGGCGGCATGCAATTTTCGCTTGCGGATTTCCGTTTCGCCTTTGTTTGCGCCGGCGTGCTGACCCTGGTTTCGGTGTTCGGTTATGTCGGCATGGCGCGCGATGCGGGAAGCGGACTGCGAACGGGAAAGGCCTGATCAGCGTCGTTGGGCCATTCAGACTGCAAAGGCTTCAGCACAGCTCCAGGAACATCGCCAATTCTTCCACGCTCGCAAACAGCGCCTGCGGCCTGCTCGCCGCCAGCGCTTGGGCATAGGTATAGCCCCAGGCCACCGCGCCGGCAGCGACGCGTTCGGCTTGCGCGGCTTCGATATCCCGCACCTCGTCGCCCACGCACAGCGCCTCATGCGGCGGCACGCCGCAGCTCGCCAGCAGCGCGCGCAGCTTGCGCCGCTTGCCGAATAGCGAGGCGCCGCAGGCGTAGTGATTGATCAGCCCGGCATGGCTGGGACCGAGCACGGTTTCGACATTGGCGCGGGAATTCGAACTCAGCACCGCCAGGCGCACGCCGCGCCCGGACAGGCGCTGCAGCAATTCCGGGATGCCGGGAAAGAGGCGGATACGCGCCGCATGCTGCGCCATCATGCTGCGGAAATCATGCGCCACCAGCGGCAGCTTCCAGGCCGGCAGGCCGATGCTGCGCAGCAGTTCGCGGGCGCTGGCGCCGCGCATGGCTTCGAGTTCATCGGCCGGCAGGCTCCTGAAGCCATGGCGCGCGGCGAGCACGCCGAAGCATTCGCGGAAAAAGGGAAACGAGTCGGCCAGCGTGCCGTCGAAATCGAAGATCACCAGCGAAAAGCGCATGGCGGCGTGCGCTCAGCGAAGCAGCCGCGCCAGTTCCACCGCGGTCTTCACACCCATCTTTTCGAAGATGTGCGCCCGATGCACTTCCACGGTCCGCATGCTGATACCGAGCTGGTCGGCAATCACTTTGTTCATCCGGCCTTCGAGGATCAGCTCCAGCACCTCGCGCTCGCGCGCCGACAGGTTGGCGAGTCGCTGTTGCACGGCGACGCCGGCAAGCGCCGCGCGCGACGCCGCGAGTGCTTCCTCGACGCGGTCCATCAGCTTGTTGTCGTTGAAGGGTTTTTCAAAGAAATCGAAGGCGCCGCGCTTCAAGGCATCCACCGCCATCGGCACGTCGGCATGACCGGTCAGAAAGATCACCGGCAGTTGCGCGGACAGGCCGCGCGCGTGCAGCGTTTCGAACAGCGGCAGGCCGGCCAGGCGCGGCATGCGCATGTCCAGCAGCAGGCATTCGCCTTCCGCGGCGATGCCGACGCGTTCGCCCAGCGCATCGAGAAACGCCTGGCCGTCTTCGTAGGCGGCA
The DNA here is from genome assembly GCF_016632335.1 of Noviherbaspirillum pedocola. Taxonomy (GTDB): domain Bacteria; phylum Pseudomonadota; class Gammaproteobacteria; order Burkholderiales; family Burkholderiaceae_D; genus Noviherbaspirillum_A; species Noviherbaspirillum_A pedocola. The sequence continues at coordinate 477,820 of NZ_JAEPBG010000001.1, read as the reverse complement.
ACGGCAATGCCGCGTGTCTGCGCCAGCCAGCACAGCGCATCGCGGATCACTTCCTCATCATCGACTATGTGCAACATGTTCCATCCCGACAGGGCCGCCGCAGGGTTCGGCCGGCGTTGCGCCGGAATTTCCCTTGTGAAAGTTCCGCGCGATGCGAGTGTAACGAAAATCTAGTGAGCGCACCGTAATCTTTCTCAAGCCTGAGAATCTTCGCGTTCCGGCGCCGGCTTCGGCTCGACGGGCGGCGTGGGCGCGGTTGGCGTTGCTTCACTCGCCAGTGCCGGCAGAGTGAAGCAGAACTGCGTGCCGCCATCCGGGTCCGGGCGGTGCGTCAGCGTGCCGCCATGCGCTTCCACCACGCTGCGGCAGATGTTCAGGCCCACGCCCATGCCCTCGGACTTGGTGGAAAAGAAGGCGGAAAACAGTTTCCCCGCGACGTCCTCGGCAATGCCGTGACCATGATCACCTACCGAGATCTGCAGCATCGGACTGGCCGTGCCGGTGGCCAACGCGGCACTGATCGTCATCAGCCGCTGCTCCGGCGCGGTGTCGCGCATGGCTTCGATGCCGTTGCGCGTCAGGTTCAGCAACACCTGTTCCAGCATCACCTTGTCGCCGAGCACTGGCGGCAGGTCCGGCGCGCAGGAAAGGCGGATGCGTACCATCGCATCGCGCGCCTGCGTTTCCACCAGCGGCAACAGGCCGTGCAGCAGCCTGGTGACGTCGACCGGATGGCGCGCCGGGTCCCGCTTCTTCGCAAACGCATGCACGCTGCGAATGATGTTGCCGGCGCGCTGTGCCTGCGCATGCGTCTTTTCCAGGGCGCCGCGCAGCATGCCGGGTGGCATGCGGTCGGCGTCCGGGCGCGCCAGCATGTTGAGCGCGCCGGCGGTGTAGCTGGAAATCGCCGCCAGCGGCTGGTTCAGCTCATGCGCGAGCGTGGAAGCGATTTCACCCATGCTGGCCAGCCGCGCGCTGGCCTGCAATTGTTCCTGCTGCTGCCGGTTGATGTTTTCCGCGCGGCGCAGTTCGGAGATGTCCAGGATCGAACTCATCCAGCCGGTCTGCTGCCCGTGCTCGTCCAGCAGCGGCGCTTCGAACACCATCACCGGAAAGCGCTCGCCGTCGGCGCGCTGGAAGATGGTTTCGAAGTGCGGCGTGATGGTGCCGGCCAGCACCTGGGAAAAGCGTTGCTGGTATTCGTTCATCGCCTCCGGCGCCCAGTAGGGCATCGGCGGCACCCGGCCCACGATCTCGTGCGCCGGATAACCGACCATCTGGCAGAACGCCGGGTTCACATAGGTCACCCTGCCATCGAGGTCGCGCGCGCGCAGGCCGGTGACGAGCGAGTTTTCCATCGCGCTGCGAAACAGCAATTGCTCGCGCAGCGCATCCTCGGCGGCCTGGCGCCGGACGATGTCGCGCCACAGCGCCGCCAGGCTCCACAGCAGGCCGAGCGACAAGGCGATCACCGAGCCCACCAGCAGGTTGGGCAGCAGCTTCGGCGCGCTCTTGACGCTGTTCGTATGCAGCATCAGCGTCAGGCCCGGCAATTCCAGCGCGTGGTTATGGGTGTAGACATTGCGGCCCGCGCCGCCGGCCGCGCGCCGGTCCAGCAGCCGGTCCTCGAAGTCGGTCAGGCGGATTTCATTGTCCCGGGCGAACCACCACGGCACCATCTGATCGAGGATGTTGCTGGCGTTGTAGGTCGCCACCAGGTCGCCGAGATAGCGGCCGCCGGCGAAGATCGGCATGTGGTAGTCGAAGGTGGCGGCGCCGTCGGACCAGACCGGCGCGCTGTAGCGGGGGGCGCGGATTTCCCGTGCATGCTCGAGCGCGGCGCGCGAGGCGGGAGGCAGTTCGGCTTCGGTGATGGTGCGGCCGTCGGTGGATTCGACCTGGCGGCCATTCGCATCGAGCCAGCCGACGCGAATGATTTCGCGGCTGTTGCGCAGCAGCGCGTTCATCCGGAATTCCCACTTCCTGGTGTCGAGCGTGCCGGCGGCAATGTCGGCAGCGGCCAGGGTCAGGCTTTCCTCGTCGCGGCTGAGCTGGAAGCGGATCGTCTGTTCCACCCACAAGGTATCGGCGATCAGCTGCTCTTCGCGCTCGGTGGCTTCCATGCGTTGCGCCTGCCACGGTAGCCAGAGCAGCGCGAACAGGAACAGCAGCAGCAAAAAGACGGGCAGCATCCAGCGCCAGGACTGGGGACGCTCGCGCAGCCGGCCGAGCGCCAGCGGGGAAAAAAGCTTGGGCATGCTGAAAATGTGTCTTAAAAGAAACGTATCTCTAAAGAAATATGTTTGTTGGCTTAGAATTGCGGTTAACCACAGTTGTGGTTGCCCGCCAAGCTGGGAACAATCTCTTGCCTCACAAGAAGAGCAAGAAAATACATACCGTCCTATGGAGATATCAATGAAGCTGAAATCGCTTTGCTTTGCCCTGGCCGCCGCGGCCATCGTTTCCGGTCCGGCATTTGCCCAGGCCCCGATCATCATCAAGTTCAGCCACGTCGTCGCGACGGATACGCCGAAAGGCAAGGCCGCCGAGAAATTCAAGGAGTTGGCCGAGAAGGCGACCAAGGGCCGCGTGAAGGTGGAAGTCTACCCGAACAGCACGCTGTACAAGGACAAGGAAGAAATGGAAGCGCTGCAGCTCGGCGCGGTGCAGATGCTCGCGCCCTCGCTGGCCAAGTTCGGCCCGCTCGGCGTGAAGGAATTCGAAGTCTTCGATCTGCCGTACATCTTCCCGAACAAGGAAGTGCTGTACCGCGTCACCGAAGGTCCGGTCGGCAAGCAGCTGTTCCAGAAGCTCGAGCCGAAGGGCATCACCGGCCTGGCCTATTGGGACAATGGCTTCAAGGTGATGTCGGCCAACAAGCCGCTGCACCAGCCTTCCGACTTCCGCGGCCTGAAGATGCGCATCCAGTCGTCCAAGGTGCTCGATGCGCAGATGCGCGCGCTGGGCGCCAATCCGCAGGTGATGGCCTTCTCCGAGGTCTACCAGGCACTGCAGACCGGCGTGGTCGACGGCACCGAGAATCCGCCGTCCAACCTCTACACCCAGAAGATGCATGAAGTGCAGAAGGACGTGACCGTTTCCGACCACGGCTATCTGGGCTATGCGGTCATCGTCAACAAGAAGTTCTGGGACGGCCTGCCGGCGGACATCCGCAGCGAGCTCGACGGCGCGATGAAGGAAGCCACCAAGTACAACAACCAGATCGCCAAGGAAGAGAACGACAAGGCCATGGCCGCGGTGAAAGCCTCGGGCAAGACCACGATCTACACCCTGAACGACAAGGAAAAGGCGGAATGGCGTAAAGCGCTGCTGCCGGTGCAGAAGCAGATGGAAAGCCGTATCGGTAAAGAGACCATCGACGCGGTCAACAAGGAAGCCGCGGCAGCCGGTTATAAATAATCATCGCGCAACCATGAAGCGCTGAGCCCGCCCGTTACTGACGGCGCGGGTTTTTCAGTGCGCTTCGCGCGATCCCATCCTGGGAGACATCATGAAATTTCTGGACCATCTTGAGGAGTGGCTCATCGCCACCCTGATGGGCGCGGCGACCATCGTCGTCTTTATCGCGGTCGTGCACCGCTATCTGTCCGGCTTGCCGATACCCTGGCTGCAGGACGAACTCATCGCCATCAACATGAGCTGGGCGCAGGAGCTGACCATCTACATGTTCGTGTGGATGGCCAAGTTCGGCGCCGCTTACGGCGTGCGTACCGGCATCCACGTCGGCGTCGACGTGATCATCAATCGCATGAATACCGAGTGGTACCGCCGCTTCGTGGTCATTGGCCTGTTCGCTGGCGCGCTGTTTACCGGCATCGTCGGTACGCTGGGCGCGAATTTCATCTATGAGCTCAGCCATACCAGCAGCGTGTCGGAAGTCATGGAGCTGCCGATGTGGATGGTCTATGCCGCCATTCCGCTCGGCTCCTACCTGATGTGTTTCCGCTTCCTCCAGGTCGCCTGGTCCTTCATCCGCACCGGCGAACTGCCCAAGCATGACCATGCCCACGTCGAGGGCCTGGATCCGGCCGCCGAAGACATTTCGGGAGCCAAAGTATGAACGCCCTCATCATCTTCGTTTTGCTCATCGTGCTCATGCTGACCGGCATGCCGATTTCGATCGCGCTCGGTCTGACGGTGTTGAGCTTCCTGTTCACGATGACCCACGTCCCGGTGCAGTCGGTGGCGCTGAAGCTGTTCACCGGCCTGGAAAACTTCGAGATCATGGCGATCCCGTTCTTCATCCTGGCCGGCAATTTCCTGACCCATGGCGGCGTGGCCAGACGCATGATCAATTTCGCCACCTCCATGGTCGGCCACTGGCATGGCGGCCTGGCGCTGGCCGGCGTTTTGGCCTGCGCGCTGTTCGCCGCGGTCTCGGGTTCGAGCCCGGCCACGGTGGTGGCGATCGGCTCGATCATCATGCCGGCCATGGTGCGGCAGGGTTATCCGAAGGGCTTCGGCGCCGGTGTGATCACCACTTCGGGCGCTTTGGGTATCCTGATCCCGCCATCGATTGTGATGGTGATGTACTCGGTCTCCACCAATACCTCGGTCGGCAAGCTGTTCATGGCCGGCGTGATCCCGGGCCTGATGCTGGCCTTCTTCCTCGGCTTCACCACCTGGTATCGCGCGAAGAAATTCAACTATCCGCGCATGAAGCGGGCGACCTGGGCCGAGCGCTTCACCGCGTTCCGCAAGAGCGTCTGGGGCCTGCTGCTGATCGTCATCGTGATGGGCGGCATCTATACCGGCGTGTTTACGCCGACCGAGGCGGCAGCGATGTCGGCGGTATATGCGTTCATCATCGCGGTGTTCGTCTACAAGGACCTGAGCCTGAAGCAGATTCCGAAGGTGCTGCTGGATTCGGCGTCGATGTCGGCGATGCTCTTGTACATCATCACCAACGCGGTGCTGTTCTCCTACCTGATGACTTCGGAAAACATTCCGCAGACGATGGCCGGCTGGATCATGGGCCAGGGCTTCGGCACGGTGAGCTTCCTGCTGGTGGTGAACGTCCTGCTGCTGGTGGCCGGCAATGTGATGGAGCCGTCGTCGATCGTGCTGATCATGGCGCCTATCCTGTTCCCGGTCGCGACCCAGCTCGGCATCGATCCGGTGCACTTCGGCATCATGATGGTGGTGAACATGGAAGTCGGCATGTGCCATCCGCCGGTGGGCCTGAACCTGTACGTCGCCTCGGGCATCACGAAGATGGGCATTACCGAACTGACCGTGGCGGTGATGCCGTGGCTGCTGACGATGCTGGCCTTCCTCGGTTTGGTGACCTACGTGCCGGAAATCTCGCTGTGGCTGCCGAGGATGCTGTACGGCGGCTGAAGCCGGCAGGCTGCGCCTTCCTCAGCGGCGCAGGCTGCTGATCCTTTGTTTTAGCAGGCCGTTGCCCATGGCGGGCAACGGCCTTTTTGCTTATGCTTGCCGCCATGCCCGCCAAACCGATTCCCTCCCTGTTCGATGCCGTCGTGCCCGCGCCCTTTGGCGCCGTGGGCATGCGCATCGCAGGCGACCAGTTGAAAGAGCTGGTCTATCTGCCGTCTTCGTATCCGCTTGCCGCGCCGACCGATGCCTTGTGCCGGCGCGTCGACGAGCAGCTGCAGGCGTATTTCGCCGATCCTGGTTTTCGCTTCGATCTGCCGCTGGCCGCGGCCGGCACCGCGTTTCAGCAGCGCGTCTGGCAAACGATTTCCGCCATACCGCGCGGCGAAACGCTGACCTATGGCGAAGTCGCCAAGCACCTTCGCTCGGCGCCGCGCGCGGTCGGCCAGGCCTGCGGCGCGAACTGGTTTCCGATGGTCATTCCCTGCCACCGCGTGCTGGCCGCCGGCGGCCTCGGCGGCTTTGCCAACAGCGATGAAGCGGATGGCTTCCATCTCGGCGTCAAGCGCTGGCTGCTGGCGCATGAAGGCGTGCGGGGCTATTGATGGAAGCGCTCGCGAAAAGCCAGTCGCAGATCGACATCTTCTGCGACACGCTGTGGCTGGAAGACGGTCTGGCGAAAAACACGCTCGATGCCTATCGGCGCGACCTGTCGCTGTTTGCGCAGTGGCTCGCCGAGGAGCACGGCAAGGAAATCGATGCCGCCGGTGCGCCGGATCTGGCGGCCTACTTCGCCGCGCGGCATGAGGACAGCCGCGCCACCTCGGCCAACCGACGCCTGGCAGCCCTGAAACGTTATTACGGCATGGCGCTGCGCCAGCGCCGCATCACGGTCGACCCCTGCCTGCGCATGAAGTCGGCGCGCCAGCCGCCGCGCTTTCCGAAAACCCTGTCAGAGGCGCAGGTCGAGGCGCTGCTGGCCGCGCCCGATGTGACCACGCCGCTGGGACTGCGCGACCGCACCATGCTCGAGCTGATGTATGCCAGCGGCTTGCGCGTGTCCGAACTGGTGACGCTGAAGACGCTGGAAGTCGGCATGAACGAAGGCGTGCTGCGCATCACCGGCAAGGGCAGCAAGACGCGGCTGGTGCCCTTCGGCGACGAGGCGCGCGCCTGGATCGAACGTTATCTGCGCGAGGCGCGCGGCGTGATCCTGAATGGCGCGGTGGACGATGCGCTGTTCGTCACCGGCCGCGGCAGCGCGATGACGCGGCAGATGTTCTGGGTGCTGATCAAGAAGCATGCGTTAAAGGCCGGCATTACCGCGCCGCTGTCGCCGCACACGATGCGACATGCTTTCGCCACCCATTTGCTGAACCACGGCGCCGATCTGCGCGTGGTGCAGTTGCTGCTCGGTCATGCCGATATTTCAACCACGCAAATCTATACGCACGTGGCGCGTGAACGGTTGAAGGTCATTCACGCCAGGCATCATCCGCGCGGATAAGCCACGGCGCTCGGGCGGACAGGGTTTCCTTCGATCTCTGGCGTTCGATCACGCCGCCGCGCGGAAGTGCGTGCTAGCATGCCTCGGCATATCGAATATCGGCCAAAGCGAAAGGCCCTTATCTTGATTGCTGGAATTTCCCTATCGCAGCTCGTCCCGGAGAACACGTCGTGGTGAAACCGAATTACCAGTATGAGAAGCGGCAGAAGGAACTCGAGAAGAAAAAGAAAAAGGAAGAGAAGCTCAAACGCAAGCAGGAGCGCGTGTCAACTCCTGGCGACGAGGACGGCGGCTTGCCGCCGCCGGTCGAACATGATGCGCAGACCGAGCCGCCGTAGGTCGGGCTGACGAAGGATGCCCGACGTTAAGCTCGATCAATTACAGGCTTCCGGTTTGGCGTCTCGCAAGTCAGGTAATACCGCATTCCGCGGCGGTCGACGGGCGAGCAGAGTTCGTGTCGGGCTTGCAGCCCGACCTACGCCCCGGGATCAGCCGCATCCGCCTTCAATCGCACTCGCACCAGCACCGCGCCGTGGTCAGACGCGCCGGGCGTGGGCACGGACAGGTGGTCATTCAGGTAGCCGACCTCGATTGCTTCGGCAATCGCATTTTCCGCAGCCGGATCGAATTCCTGCGATACCAGCACATGATCGATGCTGTCGTGGCGGCCGGCGTGGATGTGCGTGTAACCGGTATCCCGCAGCGGATCACGCCTGCCGACCAGGCGGCTGCAATGCCGCAGCCATGCTTCGCCGCTATCGGCCGCGCCGGCCATGGCAATACGCGTGGTCACCGCATCGGCGCTGTCATTGAAGTCGCCCATCACCATCACTGGCGCCGCCTCGCGCGCCAGCGTCTCGGCAATCAGCCTGCGCACGCCCCAGGCATCAATGCCGCGCCGCATCAGCGAACGCAGCATGGCCAGCGCCACCGCATCGGCCGTTGCGCCGCCAGAGTCATCGATATAATCCGGCCGCTGCGATTTCAGGTGCAGCACGAACAGATGCAGCGCGCGCGTCGGCGTCAGCATCAGCCGTGCGCGCAGAACCGGCCGGGTGAAGCCGGCGACGGGTTCATTGCGTTGCGGTAGCAGAAATTCGTTTTCACCGGGGAGGAGACGGTGGTATTCGGCATCGTCGATCCGAAGCCGGCTGATGAGCGCCACGCCCGGCGCCGGTTTGCCGTCGGGCTGCCGGGCGTCTTCACAAACATGCCAGGCATCGCGGTAGTGCCGGGTCTTGGCCAGCGTATCGCGCAACGCCGCCGCCGAAAACACTTCCTGCAGGCCGATTACGTCGGCGTCGAGCCGGTCCAGCTGCTGCGCCAGCCAGGCGATGCGCAGATCGTATTCCTCGTCGGTGTAGGGTTCGATGCCGTCGTAGTAGCGCACCCCAGGCAGCGCCAGGTTGCAGACATTGAAAGTGGCGAAGCGGATTTCCTGTTGCATAATACGTGACCTTTTTTTCGACGAATCCCAACGCATGAGCAGGAAAGAGCATATATCCGAGACGCCGGCCACGCAGTATCTGCGTCGTCAGCGGGTGATTTTCTCGGAGCATCCGTACCAGTACGAAGAACATGGCGGCACCGCGGTTTCCTCGCGCGAGCTCGGCGTGGAGGAGCACCGGGTCATCAAGACTCTGATCATGCAGGACGAAGCGGCCAAGCCGCTGGTCGTGCTGATGCACGGCGACTGCAAGGTCTCGACCAAGAACCTGGCGCGCCAGATCGGCTGCAAATCGGTCGAACCCTGCACGCCCGAGGTGGCGCAGCGGCATTCCGGCTATCTCGTCGGCGGCACCTCGCCATTCGGCACCAGGCGCGCGATGCCGGTTTATGCCGAGAAGAGCATTCTCGATCTCGATCGCATCTACATCAACGGCGGGCGGCGCGGCTTCCTGGTTGGCATCGACCCGAAACTGCTGCCGTCCATCCTGCCGGTGACCCTCGTTTCCTGCGCGCTGCCCGGACAATAAGCGTCCCCCGTATTCCTCACACACGAACCTCGATGACTACCATTCTCTTCGCCATTGCCGCCTACCTGATCGGTTCGATCTCGTTCGCGGTGGTGGCCAGCAAACTGTTCGGCCTGGCCGACCCGCGTACTTACGGCTCGAAGAATCCGGGCGCGACCAATGTGCTGCGCAGCGGCAACAAGAAGGCGGCCATTGCCACCCTGATCGGTGACTGCGCCAAGGGCTGGCTGGCGGTATGGCTGGCGGTGCGCTTCGGACCGCAATACGGACTGGAGGAGGGCGGCATCGCGCTGGTGGCGATCGCGGTATTTCTCGGCCATCTGTGGCCGGTGTTCTTCCGCTTTGTCGGCGGCAAGGGCGTGGCCACGGCGCTGGGCGTGCTGCTCGGCATCAATCCCTGGCTGGGACTGGCCACGCTGGCCACCTGGCTGATCGTTGCCTACGCGTTTCGCTATTCCTCGCTGGCGGCGCTGGTGGCGAGCGTGTTCGCACCGTTTTATTACGCGCTGCTGTTCGGCGTCGATGCGATCCTGCTGGCCATCGTCGCGATGAGCGCGCTGCTGATCTACCGGCACGGCAAGAATATCGGCAATCTTCTGGCCGGCAAGGAAAGCCGGATCGGCTCGAAGAAAAAGTGAAGCTTAAGTCCCACTCGGAATACGCAATTCTTCCAGCGGCCAGCGCGGCCGCACATTGAAGCCGTATTCGCGCTTGGCCGCATCCGGCTGCGCCTGCAGCCGCATAGCGCCGGCGAATGCGATCATCGCGCCGTTGTCGGTGCAGAATTCCAGCTCCGGATAGAACACCCGGAAGCGTTTCCTTGCCGCGGCTTCATTCAGCGCGTCGCGCAGCTGGCGGTTCGCGCCGACGCCGCCGGCGATCACCAGCCGCTTCAATCCGGTTTCCTTCAGCGCCGCCAGGCATTTCGCGGTCAGCACCTCGACGATCGCTTCAACAAAAGCGCGCGCGATATCGGCGCGGCCTTGTTCGCAAATATTGGCGGCATTGTTCTTCACCAGCGTCAGCACCGCGGTCTTCAGCCCGGAAAAGCTGAAATTCAGATTCTTCGAATGCAGCATCGGCCGCGGCAAGGTAAAGGCGCCGGGATTGCCGAACTCGGCCAGGCGCGAAATCGCCGGGCCGCCCGGATAGCCGAGGCCAAGCAGCTTGGCCGATTTATCGAAGGCTTCGCCGGCGGCATCGTCCACAGTTTCGCCGAGCAGCGCATAGCTGCCGACGCCATCGACCCGCATCAGCTGCGTATGACCGCCCGACACCAGCAGTGCGACGAACGGGAATTCCGGCGGCGAGCTCGCCAGCAGCGGCGACAGCAGATGGCCTTCGAGGTGATGCACGCCGAGCACCGGCTTGTCCAGCGCCAGTCCCAGGCTGCAGGCGATCGATGCACCGACCAGCAAGGCGCCGGCCAGGCCCGGGCCCTGGGTATAGGCAATCGCATCGACATCGCTGCGGGCGATGCCGGCTTGCTCGAGCACGGTTTCCAGCAGCGGCAGCACGCGGCGGATATGGTCGCGCGAGGCCAGTTCCGGCACCACGCCGCCGTATTGCTCATGCATGGCGACCTGCGAATGCAGCGCATGCGCGAGAAGTCCGCGTTCGGTGTCGTACAGCGCGAGGCCGGTTTCATCGCAGGAGGATTCAATGCCGAGAACGATCATGAGGAGGGCGAAGCGGGAAAAGCGCACATTGTAAGGGAAGGGGTTCCTGCTTGCCGGGTACTGGCGTACCCGGTCAGCGATCAGGGCTGCGCATCGCGCGGCATGTCCACCACGCGCGGCACGCCGCTCGGGCCGGGGAAGTCGGCGAATGCGCTGCGGACCATGGCCGGCATCACCGCGGCGAGCGATGGATCGCCGCCTTCGCTGCGCACCGTGACCTCGTAGACCGGTTGGGTATCGCCCGGGCGCAGCATCGTGATCTTCAGCTCGCGCCTGTACACGATGAAGCGGCGCTCGACTGGCACCGTTATCGGCGGTCCGCGCCACATCGGATCGGCGTAGTACGGCGCAAATCCGAAGGGGCCCCAGGGCGGTCCGTACCACGGGCTGCCATACCAGGGGTCGACGAGCTGTGACTCGACGACGCGTACATCGCGCGCGGTGGAATGGTAGTCGAGGGTGATCCGCAGCTGGGCCGGATCAGCGCGTACAAAGCCCAGGCGTTGCAGTTGCTCGGCAACCAGGCTCGTGACATGTAGGTATTCGGGATCGGCGCGCTGCTGTTCGGTCGGCGCGTAGGCATAACTCTGGCCGGCGGCTGCAAACGGCTGCGTGTGATGGGCAACGACTTCGCTGCGCACGATGACACGCGTTGCGCATCCCGCCAGCAGCAGGCTGGCGAGCACGCTCAGAAGAAAGAGGATGCGGCGCAGCATCGGGTAGGGAGCGGCATGCATGGTTCATCCATCGTCAATGCCGCCATTCTGCCGCCGCGCCGCGCGCGGCGCATTGATGGCGGCCGAACGCAACCGCAGGACGGCTACTTCGTCGCTTCGAAGGCCTGGCGCGCGGCGGCGATGGTGGCGTCGATCACTTCGTCCGTATGCTGCGCAGACACAAAACCGGCCTCGAAGGCCGACGGCGCGAGATACACGCCTTCGTCCAGCATCGCGTGGAAGAAGGCGTTGAAGCGCGCCTTGTCGCAAGCCATCATCTGCGCATAGTTCTGCGGCACTTTCTCGGCGAAGTAGAGGCCGAACATGCCGCCGACCGAAGCGGCGGAAAACGCCACGCCGGTCTCCTTCGCGGCCTGCGACAAACCGTTCGCCAGTCTTGTGGTGCGCGCGCCCAGGTCTTCATAGAAGCCCGGCGTCTGCACCAGCTTCAGCGTGGTCATGCCGGCCGCCACCGCGACCGGGTTGCCGGACAGCGTGCCGGCCTGGTAGACGCCGCCTTCCGGTGCGAGATGACGCATGATGTCCTTGCGTCCGCCAAAGGCCGCCACCGGCAGACCGCCGCCGATGACCTTGCCCAGCACCGTGATGTCCGGCGTGATGCCGTACAGCGACTGCGCGCCGCCGAGCGCGACGCGAAAACCCGACATCACTTCATCGAAGATCAGGATCGCGCCGTGTGCGCTGCACAGCCGGCGCATCGTCTGCAGGAATTCCGGCGTGGCCGGCAGCAGGTTCATGTTGCCGGCTACCGGCTCGACGATCACGCAGGCGATGCGCTCGCCGACGCGCGCGAACGCGTCTTCCAGCGCCTGGCTGTCGTTGTAGTCCAGCACCATCGTGTGCCGGGCAAAATCTTCCGGCACGCCGGACGAAGTCGGATTGCCGAAGGTAAGCAGACCGCTGCCCGCCTTGACCAGCAGCGAGTCGGCATGGCCGTGATAGCAGCCCTCGAACTTGATCACCAGGTCGCGCCCGGTGGCGCCGCGCGCCAGGCGCAGCGCGCTCATCGCTGCTTCGGTGCCCGAGGACACCAGGCGCACCTGTTCCAGCGACGGCACCAGGCGGCAGAGGGTTTCGGCCATCTCGATTTCGCCTTCGGTCGGCGCGCCGAAGGACAATCCGCGCGCCGCCGCTTCCTGCACCGCGCGCACGACTTCCGGATGCGCATGGCCGACGATGGCCGGGCCCCAGGAGCCGATGTAGTCGGTGTAGCGCCGATTGTCGGCATCCCAGAAATACGGGCCTTCGGCGCGCGTGATGAAGCGCGGCGTGCCGCCGACGGAGCGGAAGGCGCGCACCGGAGAATTCACGCCGCCGGGAGTGCTGCGCTGCGCGCGCTCGAACAGGATCTCGTTATTGGAAGTCATGGCTTTGGCAATCGAAAGGGGAGGTTACAAAGGCTCAGCTGGCGTCGTCGGCGTCGCGCGCCCAGAACAGGCGGTCGGGAATGAGCTTGCCCATGCCCATGCGACGCGCATTGGCCAGCGCGGCATTCAGGAATTCCTGGGCTTCGAGCGCGGCTTCGGGCACGTCCAGGCCGTTTGCCAGCATGGCCGCAATCGCCGCCGACAGGGTGCTGCCGGCGCCGTTGTAGGCAGCGCCCAGGCGTGGCCAGCTGTCGTGGCGCAGCCGCCCGGACTCGTTGAACAGGCTGTTGGCGACTTCTCCGGCTGCGGTCGGCGTCCCGGTAACCAGCACATAGCGGCAACCGAGATCGACCAGGTGTATCGCGTCCTGCGTGAGGAGGTCACGCGCCGAGGCTTCGCGCCAGGTCTCGCCGAAGCGGGTGAGCTCATGCGCGGACAGGAGCAGCAGCGTGGACTGCGGCACCAGCAGTTCGCGCATGGCCAGCAGCATGTCCTCGCTGTCATGGCCGGCATGCGGCATCGCGCTGGCGAACGGGTCCAGCACCAGCGGCACATCAGGGTAATCGGAGACGATTTCGGCAATCGCCGAGACGACTTCGACGCTGCCGAGATGGCCAACCTTGAAGGCGGCCACCGGCATGTCTTCCAGCAGCACGCGGGCCTGGTCCGCCACCCAGTCGGCATCGATGAGCTGCGTATCTTCGATCCTGGCCGTGTCGCCGATGGCGATTGCCGTCACCACCGACAGGCCATGGCAGCCCATCGCGGCGAAGGAGGCGAGGTCGGCCTGTATGCCCACCGCGCCAACCGGATCGGTCAGATTGATGCTCAGGACAAGGGGAGAAGTTTGGTTTTGCACAGCGACTGGATTAACATAAGCGACTTTGCATTCTACTTGAAGGGCAGTACACCGTGAGCAATGAAGCAACGACCGTCTACAAAACCTGGATGTGCCTGATTTGCGGCTGGATCTATGACGAAGCCGAAGGTTTGCCCGAGGAAGGCATCGCGCCGGGCACCCGCTGGGAAGATGTACCGATGAACTGGACCTGCCCGGAATGCGGCGCGCGCAAGGAAGATTTTGAAATGGTCGCGGTCTGACCGGTAGTTGAAGTCACGCTGATCGCTGGGGCCGCATGTTCACCGTACGCGGTTACGGTTGCGGTCCACGGCTCGGCAGGTATCCGGGCCGGTCGCGGCAGCGCAATGATGCACTTCGTGAAGTCCGTGCCCGATCCTGTTCTCCCTCGCCTATCGCCTTCTCCATCCCGATTCGCTCATGCGGTTCTCCACCGCGCTGTCGAGCACTCCACAAAATCGATTATCGCCACGATTCTCGTAACAATTTATCAAGCATTCGCGTAAATGCGACGTGATCGACTCATGCCTGGGGTTTCCCCAATTTAACGATCTTGCTTTTCGTCATGATTGGCCCGTATAGTAGGCGGGTTCAACCGGATGGCGTCATGACAACCTCAACCGAAAACGCTGCACTGAAGATCATGGTGATCGATGACAGCAGCACGATACGGCGATCAGCAGAGATCTTTCTTGGTCAGGCGGGTTACCAGATTGTATTGGCCGAGGACGGCTTCGATGCCTTGGCCAAGATGAACGATCATCATCCCGACCTCATCTTTTGCGACATCCTGATGCCGCGCCTGGATGGCTATCAAACCTGCGCCCTGATCAGGAAGAGCTCGCGTTTCCGGCATACCCCGGTTGTCATGCTGTCTTCCAAGGATGGTTTGTTCGACCGAGCGCGAGGCGCGATGGTTGGTTCCAATGCCTATCTCACCAAGCCGTTCACCAAGGACAGTCTGCTGCGGACGGTTCGCGAACATACCGCGCAAGCAGCTTCCCGGTGACGCATCTTCCAAGGTTCCTGCGATGGCCATACAAAAAATTCTGGTAGTCGACGATTCGCCCACCGAACGCTACTTCCTGTCAGACATCCTGATCAAGAACGGCTTCTCCGTCTCCACCGCCGAAAGCGGCGAGGAAGCGCTGTTGAAGGTGAAGGCGGACCGTCCGCAGCTGATCCTGATGGATGTCGTCATGCCCGGTCAGAACGGCTTTCAGGTTACCCGGGCGCTGTCGCGCAATCCCGAAACCCAGGATGTGCCGATCATCATCTGCACCAGCAAGGGCCAGGAGACTGACCGCATCTGGGGCTTGCGGCAAGGCGCACGCGATTACATCGTCAAGCCCGTCGATGCGCAGGAATTGCTGGCGAAGATCGCCGCGCTGGGCTGAACGGTCCTGCCATGGTACAAGCAGCCCAGGATCCCTCCACACGCAATGACAGCGGCATCAGGGAAGGGCGCCGCGCCCGGTTGCGTGATTTTCAGGCAAATCTCGTTGAGCGCATGCAGGCGGTGCAGCGCGGCGCCGGCAACAAGCGCAATCATCTCGGCGTCCAGATCGGCGAACAACGCTGGCTGCTGGACTTGAAGCAGGCTGGCGAAATCATGACCGTGGGCGGCATCACGCCAGTGCCGCTTACGCAGGACTGGTATCTCGGTCTGTCCAATGTGCGCGGCAATCTGATCGGCGTCATCGATTTCGCCCGCTTCTGCGGTGGAGCGCCCACCGTCATCGATCGTGACAGCCGCATCATCGCGCTCGCGCCCCCGCTCGGTTTCAATTGCGGCCTCCTCGTGTCCCGGGTCCTCGGTTTGCGCAGCAGCGACGACATGACGTTAAAGAATTGCGAGTCGTCTGCCGATACTCCTGCATGGCTGGCGCGACAGTTCCTCGATGAAGAATCGCAACTCTGGAAGGAACTCGATCTATCCCTCGTTACCAAGGATTCTCGGTTTCTGCACATAGGCTTGTGACCCGCGTGCGGTCACGCCAGAAAATACCGTTCTTCGCTTCAGGAGACCCCGCATGGCATTCAATCTGGCCTTCCTAGGCAGGCTGAGAAATTTACGTACCAAAGAGTCTGACGCTGCCACATCCGCTCAGGCCGAACCGGATGCCGCAGCAGTCGACGGCTCGTGGCGGCAGCGCAAATTCGAACTGCCTATCCTCGGCAGGATGCCGGTTCCGCAGCAGATGCGCGTACTGCTCGCCGTGCTTGGCGCATCGCTGCTGCTGGGTTCGCTGAGCGTCTGGCTCAATGCCAGAACCTCGAGCACCAACTCGCTGCAGACACAGATTGCCGGTAATGCGCTGATGCACTCGCAGCGTCTCGGCAAGGCAACGCCGAACGCCATCCAGGGCAACACTGCGGCCTTCGTTCAGCTCGCCGACAGCCGGCGCGAAATGAACGCGCAACTGGGAGTGCTGGCCAGCGGCGGTTCCTACCAGGAGCGCAGCATTCCGGCCGCTTCGGGTGAGATCGCCGCGAAGCTGGTGGACGCGCGGCGCGCCTGGGCGGCATCCGACAAGGCGGCCGAAACCATCCTGAAGCATGAGAAGGAATTGTCCGGCTTTGGCACGACGCTGCAAAAGCTCAATACGCTGTCGCCGACGCTGCTCGAACTCACGGAACAGATCTCCACGCTGAAAGCACAGGGCGGCGCGACGCCGCGCGAGATTGCCGCGGCGGGCCAGCTGGTCATGTTGACGCAACGCCTGGGCCGCAGCGCCAATGAATTCCTGACCTCGGAAGGCGTGAATCCCGAGACCGCTTTCCTGCTCGGCAAGGATACGAATACTTTCCGCGACCTGATCGAAGGCTTTTTGAACGGCAATGACGTGATGCGACTGTCGCCGACGCGCGAGCCGGACGTGCGCGACAAGCTGCTTGAGCTGCAAAAGGACTTTGCCGAATATCAAAAGTCCGTTGCCGGCATCCTTGGCAACCTGCAGAACTTCATCGCCGCCAAGCAGGCTGAACAACTGATCTTCACCCAGAATGAAGCCCTGCGCGACAAGCTCACCGCGCTGCAGCGCGCTTACCGCGAGCAGGAAGAATCGGTAGGCTGGACCTTCTGGACCATGATGGTGTTCGCGCTGACCGCACTGCTTTCCGCGGCCGGCATCGCAGTGGTGCTGCTGGAAGACAGCCGCGGCCGCGCCCGCGAAGCAGATCTACGTCGTGAAGAAGCGGATACCCAGCGTCTCGAAGCACAGCGTCAGGAAGAAGAAGCCAAGCGCTCCAATGACCGCAACCAGGCAGCGATTCTGCGTCTGATGAACGAACTGCAGGAAGTGGCCGACGGCGATCTGACCGTGCAGGCAACCGTGTCCGAGGACATTACCGGCGCCATCGCCGACTCGCTGAACTATACGGTCGAAGAGCTGCGTGGTCTTGTTGGCAGGGTGACGCAAACCGCGGAGCAGGTGACCGCCGCCTCCGATGCTGCACAAAACATTTCCAGCGAACTGCTGGAAGCCTCGCAGCGGCAATCGCGCGAAATCCGCGAAACCGGCCAGGCGGTGCTGCAGATGGCGACGCAGATTACCGATGTATCGCGCTCCGCCAGCGAATCGGCCGAAGTGGCGCGCCAGTCGGTGAGCGCTGCGGAGGAAGGTTCGCGCGCGGTGGAAAACGCGATCAAGGGCATGAATGAAATTCGCGAGCAGATTCAGGAAACCTCGAAGCGGATCAAGCGCCTTGGCGAATCGTCGCAGGAAATCGGTGAGATCACCGAACTGATTTCGGATATTACCGAGCAGACCAACGTGCTGGCCCTGAATGCCGCGATCCAGGCGGCTTCGGCTGGCGAAGCGGGGCGGGGCTTTTCGGTGGTTGCGGAAGAGGTGCAGCGGCTCGCCGAACGCTCCGCCGCGGCAACCAAGCAGATCGGTGCGCTGGTGCGCACGATTCAGACCGATACCCATGACGCCGTCGCCGCAATGGAAAAGTCGACCCAGGGCGTGGTGGAAGGCGCGAAGCTTTCGGACGCGGCCGGCACGGCGCTGCACGATATCCGCCGCGTGTCGAACCAGCTTGCCGAACTGATCCAGGAAATCTCCGCGGTAACCGAGCGCGAGGCGCGTTCGGCCAGTGGCGTTGCTGAAAACATTCAGAACATTCTGAGCGCAACGGAACACACGCAGGAAGGCACGCAGCAAACCGCGCATTCGATTCGCGAGCTGTCCCGTCTGGCCGACGAACTGAAGAGTTCGGTATCGCGTTTCCGTATTGCCTGAACCATGCTAGGCCTGAACGAATCCGCGGACGAACAGCGCACTGACGCAGCCATGTATGGATGCATGCGCGGGCACGAAGCTCCCGCAGCGAGCCGGACTTGCGGCGCGACTTGCAAGCCGATGGTCGGGCATCTTCTTTCGGGCAGCATTACAGGCGCGAAGCGGACGAGCGTGCCACACCGGATGCACAGGCGATAAGCAGTTGCAATCGCGGCCGGCGACGGATGCATGGTCCGCGGCCGTTTTTTGAACCCATGAGGCAGTCATGACATTTGATTCTTCCGTCCCGGGCATTCCTGAGCAGTTCGATACGGGGCCGTTGTCCTGGATCATGGAAGAGTTGCGGCAAACCCTGGGGCGCGCGATCGAGCTGCTCAAAGCCTCTTCCGGGGAGTCTGCCGTTGCCGCACCGGACAACTGGCGTGGGGCGGCGGAATTGCTGCACCAGGCGCATGGCGCCTTGCAGATCGTTGATATCGCCGGCGTCAGCCTGGTCACCGACGCTGCCGAGGACCTGTGCAAACGGGTTGCCGACGGCAGTGTTCTGCCGGATGCCGGCATGGCGGCGGCCATCGTCGCGGCTTGCGAAGCCGTCATCGAATATCTGGAAGAGCTGCTGACCACGGCACAGCCGCAACCTCTGCTGCTGTATCCGTATTACCGCGCGCTGCAGTCGGCGCGTGGCGTCGCCCGCATCCATCCCAGCGAACTGTATTTCCCCAATCTCGCGGTGCTGCCGCGGCTGCCCGAGCCACCAGCTGATGTGGCGCCGGCCGATGCGGCAAGCCTGCGCCAGCGTTTCGAGCGCACGCTGCTCGGTTTTCTCAAGAGTGCTGACCCCGCAGCTGAACGCGATGCCGCGACGGCAATGTCCCAGGTGCTGGAAGCGCAATGCCATTTGGCGACCGCGCCGCAGCAGCGCGCATTCTGGTGGGTACTGCATGGTTTCACATCGGCTGTTGCCGGGGGCGCTGTCAAGGCGGGCGTCGATGTCAAGCAACTGTTCGGTCGCATCAACCTGGTAATGCGCAAGCCTGGCGAAACGCCGGTGGAAGTGCGCGAGCGTCTGCTGCGCGATGCCTTGTTCTACATTGCCTGTGTCGAGCTGCCGTCGCCACTGCTGCAGCGCATACGCGAAGTCTATGGGCTCCAGCTGGTGCAGCTGGCCGATATCGAGACGCCACGCTATGGTCATGCCGACGCGGCCGCTTTGGCGGTCGCGCGCGGTTACCTTGCGGAAGCAAAGTCGAGTTGGGACAAGCTGGCCAACGGCGAACCCGGCGCTGCTGCCGCGTTCGCACGGCACCTTGCTGATCTGGGCGGCGTTGCCCGAAACCTGAAGGGTGGCGTGCTCTCCGGCCTTCTCGCCGAACTCGATGCCATCTCCAGACAGGCGCAGCAAACGCCGCCCGACGACCGGCTCGCACTCGAGACCGCGGCTGGCCTGCTGTTCGTGGAAAACGCGCTCCGACGCGGCCGCATTGATGAGGAATTCAGCGCGCGTGTGGACACGATGTCATCCCGGTTGCGTGCGCTGGCCGCCGGCAAGGAGCCGCAAGCGGCGGCCGACTGGCTCGACAGTATGTCCGAGCGCGAGCAACAGCGCGAAAGCCTGGCCGCACTGGTGACGGAAATCCGCGCCAATCTGACCCAGGCTGAAAAAATGCTGGACGAATTTTTCAGCAACTGCGCCAAGCGCACCGTGCTGGCGCCGGTGGACAGCGTGCTCTATCAGGTGGAAGGAGCGCTGGCAGTGCTCGAAATGAACGATGCCGCCAGTGCAGTGCGCTATGTGCGCACGCAGGTCGCCGCGTTCGCGGCACCCGATTTCGAAGGTGAACCGGGCCGGCCGGAATTCCAGCAGGTTGCCCGCAATATTGGCGCGCTCAGTCTGTTCATCGAGGGCTTGCAATCGGATAGCGCGAATGCCCGTTCGCGTTTCGTGTTCGATCCGGTTTCGGGCCTGTTTCAGGCTCGCACCGAATCATCTGCGCCGGTGGAAATTCCTGTCGCGCCGTGGACCGAGGAAGAAGCTACCGCGGAAGCCAATGTCGTAGAGGAAGAGAGCGGATTTGCCGATTTGCCAGGCGCGGCCGCCGAGCATGTGGCGGACAGCGGTATGACGGAAGGCCCCAGCGCGGATGCAAGCCCCGCAAAGATGCTGGCTGAGGCGAGCGCGGTAACGGAAACCATCGCAGCGCCGGCAGCGCCGGTTCCGACGACGCCTGAACCGGAACAGGGGCTAGACCTTCACGAGCCGCCGATCGTCACAGATGACTCGAGCGCTCTACAGTCCGAGCCTGCGCCTGAACCGGATGTCGAAGCGATCGATGCCGAATTGCTCGATATTTTCCTTTCTGAAGCCGTCGAGCTGCTCGAATGCGTCGACCAGACCCTGCCGCTGTTGAGCGCCCATTCCGCGGCTCAGGAGCACATGACCACGACGCGGCGTTGCTTCCATACCTTGAAGGGAAGCAGTCGCATGGTGGGCCTCACCGAGTTCGGCGAAGCAGCATGGGGCGTCGAGAAAACGCTGAACCTGTTCCTGGCCGACAATGCGCCTGCATCGCCAGACCTGCTGCGCCTCCTGCGGCGCGCTCATGATGAGCTCGGTGACTGGGTACGCGATTTGCGTGAGCATGGCGTGTCGCGTCGCCGTGCGGCCGATTTGCATGCCGCTGCCGAAAGGGTGCGCGATGGAGAACCTCTGGAACCGACGGCGATCAAGGCTGATGCCAGCGCAGAGTCCGCGTCGGCAATGCCAGGCATCGCAGCCGGCGAGGAAGCCCTCGACGTAACGCGCGAGCCACAGGCGCCTGCTTTGCCAGACCTCGAGCCTGACTTGCACGTTGCCGCCGACGCGCTCGCGCCGCCATCGGCGTTTGATACTTTTGAACTGTCCGATTTCCCGCCGCTGTCCGAACCACCTGCTCAGCCCGATTCCTTCGATCTCTCGGACCTGAGCGCCCAGCACGAAACGCTGGCGATGGAATTCGACACAACGCCGGCCATCGATGGTAACGAGACTGCCGAGTGGCAGGATATCGTCCTGGAGCCTTTGCCTGAGTCCGACAATATGGCTGCCGAGCCGATGGACGCTGCAACGGCCGACATGGCATCGCCTTCCGATGCCGACCTCCAAGGCGTCGCGATCCCATCATTCGAAGGCACGACACCAGACACGCTGGATGCGGGCGCGCTGCCCGCGGAAGGTCTCGATCTCGATGATTCCTTGCCGGACGGCCTGAGCAGCTTGCCCCGCGAGGAGCTCAGCGCCACCATTGCTGCCGAAGCCGAAGCCGAAGCCGAAGCCGAAGCCGAAGCCGAAGCCGAAGCCGAAGCCGAAGCCGAAGCCGAAGCCGAAGCCGAAGCCGAAGCCGCAATGTTGCATGAGGAAGAAGTCGCAGCTCCACCCGAGCCGCAACGCGCACACATCATCGATTTCCCACCGGTGCATGCGCTGGAAGCGAAGATCGACGACAGCATCAAGCGCATCGGCGATATCGAGATCAGCGTTCCGCTGCACAATATCTATCTGGCGGAAACCGACGAGCTGCTGCGCCTGCTGGTGCAGGACATGTCCGAATGGCGGCACGAGGCGCAGCGCAAGGTCAATACTGCCGCCGTGCACGCCGCGCATTCTCTGGCCGGCAGTTCTGCCACCGTCGGCTTCGCCTCGCTGCACGAGGTCGCCTATGCGCTGGAAAAGCTGCTGCAGGCAGCGGACCGCAAGCCGACGCCGCTTCTGCCCGAGGAATTCGATGCGATCGATGCGGTGCTGGAGCGCCTGAAGGCCATGCTGCAAACCTTTGCGCTTGGCGACATGCCGCCTGGCGAGCCGGAGGCGGCGCGCATGCTGGAGCGCATCCGGCAGGATCTCATCCATCGCGCGCAGGCTGGCGTGGGAGACTTGCGTTCTACCGTGCCTGTTCATGCGGCACAAGCCGCAATGGATGATGCCGACGTTCACCAGCCAGCACTCGGCGCTATGCCGGGCGCGCCGACCGAACTCACAGGCTCAGACGCCGCATCGGTGGCAGAGCCGGTGCCGGCTACAGCCATCGATACGACGCGCATGCCGCGCGATGAGCTCGATGCAGATTTGCTGCCGGTGTTCCTGGAGGAAGCCAACGACCTGCTGCCGCAGATACAGGCTTCGCTGCGCGCATGGCAGGCGCATCCGTCGGCTTTGGAAAACGCGCATGCGCTGATGCGTCTGCTGCATACGATCAAGGGTAGCGCGCGCATGGCCGGCGCGATGCGTTTCGGCCAGCACATGCACGAGCTGGAAAGCCGCATCGAGCAAATGACCGTGAGCGGCGCTCCAGCCGTGGCGGCCATCGACGACCTGCTCGGCCGTTTCGATCTCGGTCTGCAATTGTTCGACGCCCTGCGCGATCCCGGTGCTGCGCAGCCGGCACCCGCCGTGCCAGCCGGCAGCGAGGCGGGCATCGCTGCCGCGGAAAACGCGACGCCGGCCCAGGCGACGAGTACGCCGCTGGTGCGGGTGCGCGCCGACATCCTCGATCGTCTGGTCAATGGCGCGGGCGAGGTGTCGATTTCCCGATCGCGCGTCGAAAGCGAAATCACCGGCATGCAGCAGTCGCTGTCGGAACTGACTGAAAACGTCGAACGCCTGCGCGCGCAGTTGCGCGAAGTGGAAATCCAGGCCGAAAGCCAGATGTCTTCGCAGATGGCGCAGTCCGCCGAGCGCGGCTTCGATCCGCTCGAATTCGACCGCTTCACCCGGCTGCAGGAGCTCACGCGCATGATGGCCGAGACGGTCAGCGACGTCGTCTCGGTACAGCAGGGACTGACGCGTGGCATCGATGGCGTGGCCGACAACCTGCAGCATCAGGCGCGGCTGACCCGCGATCTGCAGCAGGATCTGATGCGCGTGCGCATGGTGCAATTCAACAGCGTGGCGGAACGCCTGTTCCGGGTCGCCCGCCAGGCGGCGAAGGAATCCGACAAGCGCATCAATCTGGACATCCACGGCGGTGCTGTCGAGGTCGACCGTGGAGTGCTGGAAAAGATGGTCGGGCCCTTCGAACATCTGTTGCGCAACGCGGTTGTCCACGGCATTGAAGCGCGCGCTGAACGCAGCGCGGCAGGCAAAGCCGAGGTTGGCGAACTGCTGATCGATATTCGCCAGGAAGGCAATGAAGTCGTCATCCGCCTGTCCGACGACGGCCGTGGCCTCGATACCCGGCGCATCCTGCAGCGGGCGCGGCAGGCGGGTTTGTTGCACGACGGCGAGGAACTGTCTGATGCCGAGGTGCGCGAGCTGATCTTTCAACCCGGATTTTCCACCGCTGACGAAGTCACCGAGCTCGCCGGGCGCGGCGTAGGCATGGACGTGGTCCGTTCCGAAGCCGCATCGCTCGGCGGCCGCATCGATATCGAAACCGAAGCCGGCAAGGGCAGCTGCTTCATCGTGCGCCTGCCGCTGACGCTGGCGGTCACGCAGGTAGTGCTGCTTTCCACCGGTGGCAATGTCTACGCGCTGCCTTCGGTGCTGGTGGAGCAGGTCCAGCAGCTCAAGGCCGGCGCCCTGGCAACTGCCTATGCCGAGGGCGCGATCCAGTGGCAGGGCCAGCGTGTGCCGCTGTACTACCTGTCCGAGCTGCTCGGCATCGAGCATGCCGCGCCGCTGAGCCAGCAGTACTCGCCGGTGCTGATCCTGCGCCGCGGCGAGGAACGCCTGGCGGTGCATGTCGATGAAGTGCTCGGCAACCGCGAAGTCGTGGTCAAGAACATCGGGCCGCAACTGGCGCGCATGGCCGGCGTTGCCGGCGCCACCGTGCTCGGTTCGGGCGATATCGTGCTCATCATCGATCCCTTGCCTCTTGCCCAGCGTCTGGCCGGTGTGCAGCGGCGCATGCAGCTCCCGCCAGGCGCTGCTGATGCGCTGACGGCGCTGGCCGAAGCCGTGTCAGCCGAAGCAGCGCCGCGCAGCCAGCCGACTGTCATGGTCGTCGACGATTCGCTGACGGTGCGTCGCGTCACGCAACGCTTACTTGTCCGCGAAGGCTACCAGGTGCTGCTGGCCAAGGATGGCGTCGACGCGCTCGAGCAATTGCAGTCGGTGACGCCGGATGTGATGCTGGTCGATATCGAAATGCCGCGCATGGATGGTTTCGATCTGACCCGCAATGTGCGCAGCGATGCGCGTACCCGGCATGTTCCCATCATCATGATCACGTCGCGCACCGCGACCAAGCACCGCAGTCTGGCGATGGAGCTTGGCGTGAACGAGTATCTCGGCAAGCCGTATCAGGATCAGGAATTGCTGCGTCTTCTGTCGGGATTCGTCAGCGGCACGCGTTCCGTGACCTGAGTCCGGACACGAGGAAGTCGAACCGTCTTTCACCGGAAAGGGCACGGCCCGCGTTCAGAACCTATCGGTCTGAACGCGGGCCGTGCCCCTTATTCGCGCTGCACCGTCGCTAAGCGGAATTACGCTGTCTTTCTGATCACAAGATAACGCTGTTGCGTGCGCTCACGGGCTTCGTCATGCATGACGACCGGTTCCGGATAGTTTGCGCCCAGCACGATGCCCGCCTCACGCAGCCGCGTCTGCGGCGCCAGCCAGGGCGCGTGGATGTCCCTGGCCGACAGGCGCGACAGCTGCGGCAGCCAGCGGCGAATGAAGCTGCCGTCGGGGTCAAAGCGTTCCGACTGCGTCACCGGGTTGAAGATGCGGAAATAGGGTTGTGCATCGCAGCCGGACGACGCCGCCCACTGCCAGCCGCCATTGTTGGCCGCGAGGTCGAAATCGTTCAGGCGTTCGGCGAAATAACGCTCGCCCCAGCGGTAATCGATGCCCAGATCCTTGATCAGGAAACTCGCCGTCACCATGCGCAGGCGGTTGTGCATGAAGCCGGTTTCGTTCAGTTGCCGCATCGCTGCATCCACCAGCGGATAGCCGGTTGCGCCGCGGCACCATGCGTCGAACCTGTCCTCGGCCTGCTGGCCGCTTTCCCAGGCGATCCGGTCGTACTCCGGCTTGAAGGCGCGCTCGGCCACATGCGGATGGTGATGCAGGATCATGAAATAGAAATCGCGCCAGATGAGCTCGGACAGCCAGACCGCCGCGCCGCTGCCGCCGGTGCCGTTATGCATGGCCTCCAGCGCACGCCGCACCAGCGCGCGTACCGAGACCGTGCCGAAACGCAGGTGCACCGACATGTGCGAAGTGCCAGGGCGGCTGGGGAAGTTGCGTGCGACATCGTAATCGGCGATGCGGTCGAGAAAACCCTCGAGCAGCGCCTGCGCTCCCGACATGCCGGGCTCGATGCCGAGTTCGGTCAGCGGTGCCGGAACGAAGCCCATGTCCTCGAGGCTGGGCATGCCTTGCGGCGCCGGAGCGAGCCGCGCGTCGTCGACCGGGCTCAGATACGCCTGCAATGACGGATGTGCATTGACCGGATCCGCGACAGCCAGGATCGCCCGCATCCAGGCATTCTTGTAAGGCGTGAACACCGAGTAGGGTTTTCCTGCGCCGGTCAGCAACTCCGACTTCTCGAAAATTACCCCGTCCTTGAAGCTCAGCAGTTGCCTGCCATCGGCGGCGAGAGCGGCAGCGACGTCGGCATCACGGGAGGTGGCTGCCGGCTCGTAGTCGTGGTTAACGAATACCGTGTCGGCACCAAGCTCGGCGGCGAGCGCTGGAATTTCCGTTCTTGCATAGCCGTAGCGCACAATCAGGCCGCCGCCTCTTCTGCGCAATTCGGCATCGAGTTCCACCAGGCTGCGGTGAATGAAATGGACCCGACGGTCTGCGACGAGGCCGCGCTCCTGCAACGGATCCAGGATTTCACGGTCAAAAATGAATGCGCAATGCACGCGGCGTGCCCGTGTCAGCGCCTCGTACAGCGCAGCGTGGTCGTAAGAGCGCAGATCGCGCCGGAACCAGACGAGTGTGGTGTCGGTCATGTGAAAACGCGGCACGTGAGCGCGTGCCAGTCGCGGAAATTCAAAAAGTTGCCATGATGCCAGATCGGCATCTGGCTGGGACAAAACTGTTAGAATGCGCGGATTATGGCCAAGCAAAGCGACAAACCCGGCAGTTCCTCCCGAAGCAGCGCCCGTCGCGCTGCTTCCGGCGTGTCGGAACAAGGCGATAGCGGCCTGCATCTGGCGAACCACTTCCTGATTGCCATGCCATCGATGCTGGACCCGGTGTTCGGCGGCGCGGTGGTCTACATGTGCGAACACAATGCCGATGGCGCGCTAGGCGTGATCATCAACAAGCCCACCGACATGATGATGAACACGCTGTTCGAACGCATCGACCTCGATCTGGAAATCGATGCCGGACAGATGGCGAACCAGCCGGTGATGTTTGGCGGACCGGTGCAGGTTGAACGCGGATTCGTGCTGCATGCGCCCTACGGCGATTTTTCCTCGATGATGAAAGTGACCGAAGACATCGCGCTGACCACCTCGAAAGACGTGCTGGAAGCGGTGGCGGCGGGCGCCGGTCCGCGCCGCCTGCTGGTCACGCTGGGCTGCGCCGGCTGGAGCGCCGGGCAACTGGAAGAGGAAATCACCCACAACGGCTGGCTCACCGTGCAAGCCGATCCCGCGATCATTTTCGACATGCCGGTGGAAGAGCGCTTCGCCGCCGCCATCAAGCTGCTTGGCATCGATCCGATGATGCTGACGGGCGAAGCCGGTCACGCGTAGGAGGCCGGTCTCAGCGTGAGCACGATACTCGGCTTCGACTTCGGCCTGAAACGCATCGGAGTCGCGGTCGGCAACACGATACTGCGGCAGGCGCAGCCGCTGGCCATCCTCGGCGCAGAAAGCAATGACGCCAAATTCGCAGCGGTCGGCGAGCTGATCCGCGAATGGCAGCCGGCGCTGTGCGTGGTCGGGCTGCCGAGTCATCCGGACGGCGCGCCGCATGAAATGACGCAGCGCTGCCGGCGCTTCGCCAACCAGCTGCACGGCCGCTTTGGCGTGACCATCGCGCTGGTCGACGAACGCTATTCCTCGGCGGTGCTGGGAAAGCGGCAGGGCGAGCGCATCGACGACCGGGCCGCGGCCATCATTCTTCAACAATACTTCGACGAACATGCCCATTTCTGACCTGGATGCCGAGGCGCTGTACGCAGCGCTTGCCCGGCAAGTGAAAGATGCGCTGTCCGGTGCCGACCATGTGGCGCTGGTCGGCATCTATTCCGGCGGCGCCTGGCTGGCCGACCGGCTGGCGCAGGAATTGCCGGTGGAAGGACGCCTCGGCTACATCGACGTTTCCTTCTATCGCGACGACTATGCGGAAAAAGGCTTGCCGGCAGAAGTCAAGCCGAGCCAGATTCCGTTCGACGTCGAGGGTGCGACCATCCTGCTGGTGGACGACGTGCTCTACACCGGCCGCACCACGCGCGCCGCGATCAATGAATTGTTCGACTACGGCCGCCCGGCGCGCATCATGCTCGCTGCGCTGGTCGACCGCGGCGGACGCGAATTGCCAATCGCCGCCGATTTCGTCGCCGAAACCCTGACTTTGCCTCCCGGCGAGCGCCTCGTGCTGCAACGCGCCGAGGACGGCCGCCTTTCCTTCACCGTAGACCATGCATAATCCGCAACTCAACAAGAATGGCGAACTGCAGCACCTGCTGACCATCGAAGGTTTGCCCCGCGCCATCGTCACGCAGATTCTCGACACCGCATCCTCCTTCGTCGGCATCAGCGACCGCGAAGTGAAGAAAGTGCCGCTGATGCGCGGCAAGAGCGTCTTCAACCTGTTCTTCGAGAACTCCACGCGCACCCGCACCACCTTCGAGATCGCTTCCAAGCGCCTGTCTGCGGACGTGATCAACCTGAACATTTCCGCCTCCAGTACCAGCAAGGGCGAATCGCTGCTGGACACCATCGACAATCTCGCGGCCATGCATGCCGACATGTTCGTGGTGCGCCATGCGCAGTCCGGCGCGCCCTACCTGATCGCCAAGCATCTGATCGACACGCAGCGCTCGCATGTGCACGTGGTCAACGCTGGCGACGGTCGCCATGCGCATCCGACGCAGGGCCTCTTGGACATGTACACCATCCGGCACTACAAGCAGGACTTCAGCAACCTGACGGTGGCCATCGTCGGCGACATCCTGCACAGCCGCGTGGCGCGCTCGGACATCCATGCGCTGACCACGCTCGGCGTGCCCGAAGTGCGGGCGATCGGCCCGCGCACGCTGTTGCCGAGCGGCCTGGAGCAGATGGGCGTGCGCGTCTTCCACAACATGGAAGAGGGCCTGCGCGGCGTGGACGTGATCATCATGCTGCGCCTGCAGAACGAGCGCATGAGCGGCGCGCTGCTGCCTTCGGCGCAGGAATACTTCAAGAGCTATGGCCTGACCACCGAGCGCCTGGCGCTGGCCAAGCCGGATGCGATCGTCATGCACCCGGGTCCGATGAACCGCGGCGTGGAAATCGAATCCGCGGTCGCCGACGGCGCGCAAGCGGTGATCCTGCCGCAGGTGACTTTCGGCATCGCGGTGCGCATGGCGGTGATGAGCATCCTGGCAGGGAATTGATCGGCGACGAAGTCCCGGGAGGACGCTTAGCTGCCAACACATGGCACCGAGCTCGCATGCGCGTGAAGCGCACAGCGGATTCCCGGCATAAATCCAAGAAAACACCATGAACATCCACATTCAAAACGGTCGCGTGATCGACCCGGCCAAGGGCACGGACGCCAGGCAGGACTTGTACATCGTCGACGGCGCCATCGCCGCCATCGGCGCCGCGCCAGCCGGCTTTCGCGCCGACGAAACCATAGACGCGCAAGGCCTGGTGGTCGCGCCCGGACTGGTCGACCTGTCCGCGCGGCTGCGCGAGCCCGGCTATGAATACAAGGCCACGCTGGAATCGGAATTGCAGGCGGCGATCCAGGGCGGCGTCACCAGCCTCCTGTGTCCGCCGGACACCGACCCGGTGCTGGACGAGCCGGGCCTGGTGGAAATGCTGCGCCACCGCGCGCGCATGATGAACCAGGCGCATGTGTACCCGCTCGGCGCGCTGACCGTCGGCCTGAAAGGCCGTGCGCTGACCGAAATGGCCGAGCTGACCGATGCCGGCTGCGTCGGCTTCTCCCAGGCCGACGAACCGATCCTCGACACCACCGTGCTGCTGCGCGCGCTGCAGTATGCGCAAACTTTTGGCTACACCGTCTGGCTGCGGCCGCAGGATGCGCACCTGGGCCGCAGCGGCATTGCCCACAGCGGCCCGATCGCCTCGCGCCTGGGCCTGACCGGCGTGCCAGTGATGGCCGAGACCATCGCACTGCACACCATCTTCGAACTGATGCGCGCCACCGGCGCCCGGGTGCATCTGTGCCGGATGTCCTCGGGCGCCGGCATAGCCCTGGTGCGCGCGGCCAAGCGCGAAGGCTTGCAGGTTAGCTGCGATGTCAGCGCCAACCATGTGCACCTGACCGATGCCGACATCGGCTTCTTCGATCCCAACGCGCGCTTGACGCCGCCGCTGCGCTCGCAACGCGACCGCGACGCCATCCGCCAGGGCCTGCTGGACGGCACCATCGATGCAATCTGTTCGGACCACACCCCGGTCGACGACGATGAAAAGCTGCTGCCCTTCGGCGAAGCCTCGCCCGGCGCCACCGGACTGGAACTGCTGCTGTCGCTGGCCCTGCGCTGGATGGACGAGGGTGGACGCGATGTCGATCTCACGCGTGCGCTGGCCAAGATCACCGCCGAGCCGGCGCGCGTAGCCGGTGTGCCCGGTGGCAGCCTGGAAGTGGGCAGCCCGGCCGACATCTGTATCTTCGACCCCGATGCGCGCTGGACCGTCAACGCCCGAGCGCTGGCAAGCCAGGGCAAGCACACGCCTTTTCTCGGCTTTGATCTGCGCGGCCAGGTCAGGCATACCATCGTCGCCGGCAAGCCCGTCTACCGCCGCGCATGATGCCGTTGCACCTGGCGCGGGTGCTGCTGCATCTGCTGCGCGGCCTGGCTACCGCCGGCCTGCTGTTCCCGCTGGTGAGTGCGGCGCGGCGGGAACGGCTGATCCGGAACTGGTCGCGCGACCTGCTGGCGATCTGCGGCGTGCGGCTCGCGCTGCGCGGCACGATGCCGGACACGCCGGCGCTAATCGTCTGCAACCATGTGTCCTGGATGGACATCTTCGCCATCAATGCCTTCCGCCCATGCCGCTTCGTCGCCAAGTCCGATATCCGTGACTGGCCGGTGCTCGGCTGGCTGTGCGAGCGAGCCGGAACGATCTTCATCGCCCGCGGCCGGCAGCGTGACGTGCGGCGGATATTTCAGGGGCTGGTGGCGAGCATCCATGCCGGCGAGCGTGTCGCTTTCTTCCCCGAGGGCACGACCTCGGCGCAGGGCAAGGTGCTGCCCTTCCATGCCAATCTGTTCGAAGCCGCGATCGACGCCGGCGTGCCGGTGCAGCCGTATGCGCTGCAGTACCGAGACCGGGCAGGGCGGTTGCATCCGGCCGCGGATTTCATCGGCGAGACGACGTTCGTGGAAAGCATGCTAACGATCCTGCGGCATCGTGATCTGCGGGCGGAATTGATTGTGCTGCCGAAAATCGACAGTGCCGGCACGCACCGGCGCGAACTGGCGGCTGCCGCACGCGAGGCGATCGCGGCAGCGCTGGAGGTGCCGCTGGAAGCGGCTCAGCCGGACTAACGATACTGTGGGCAATAGGCCTGCAGCACCGCGCGGTCTTCCAGGCAGAAGCGGTGAATCCTCCGTCTCCAAAGCATCGGTTGTCGAGCGCGATCGGCTTGGGTCGCAGCGCGAGGCCGCATGATTACCCCTGACTGGAGAGGCTTTGGCGGCTCGCATGACGTTGCAAATTAACAGGAACCGAAGAGTAAGCGAACGCCGTAACTTTCCAATTGTGAGCAATGTTGTCGCTAAACCCGGCTAAAAAATCGGATCGCTGTCAACCTGGTTTGTGGGATGTGGTTTAAGCTATTGAAAAGTAACGACTTTTTTCTACTATTTGCGAAAGTGTACTGGTTGTCGGTCCTGAAAACAGGTTGACGGCGGAGCGGGACGTTAAGCGGGATAACCTCGGTTCTTATTAGGGTCCTATAAAAATTTTTCAAATAATCAAAAGGTTAGGATGAAATAGAGTGAAGGGGAAGATAGAATCAAGTTGTTGACGTTGACGAAGTCTTGTTGCACAAATATGCGAAAAATCTCAAATCCAGTTGTCGGTGCAGAAATGGACGTCTCGAGAATTTCCAAAAAACTTCTGTGAATTCATATGGTTAAAAGATGGCCAAACCAGGTCGACAAATGGCTTCCAGTTGTCGCTGGTTGTCGCTGACGTCAACTAAATGTGGGAAGCCGGAAAAAAGGTTGTCGATAGAAGCCCGGGTGTGTGTCCATCGCCAGTTCAGGAACACTGCAAAATGTCGGGCAGATGGGCTACTTGATTTATTGAGCAGGCTCGACATGCATGGCGACATAGGACTAGCTCGCCAATGCGCATATTTTGGACTTGATGATGCTTGTGCCGAGAGCGACCACATTCATCCGAGATTATTGGAAATTGCTACTGTATCCGCGCTGAGAAGCCGGTAGAACGATTTCGAGGGCTGCTGTTGCGCCCGCAATTCCCTGTTGCCGATTTTAGAATCGGAATTCTACTATCTCAGCTCGATAGCCACTTCCAGCTTTAGCCACTGGCGCCGATCGTTTCTGATTTCTGGTCTGATTTTCCATTCGCCTACGCTCATTATCTGGATGCCATAATCGTCGACGAGCAGGTGCCACCCTTTTCGGCTTATCCCATACCCGACTACCTCACGCAGCTGTTTCCGTCGACGGCTTACGGTGCTGAAGTCAGGCACGGCCCAGTTTAGGCCCATCCTGTAAAGCAGCTTCTCTGTCAGATCCATAGCTTGCCGTAGTGGAAGGTCAAACAGACCTTTGATAGCCAGACAGAACTGCACGGCTACATCGCTAAATGTCAGGGTGCGACCAGGTTTTCCATTAGCTCGACCGTACCAGTGCATATGCGGATCCAGCCAAATCAACAGTACCCCGTGCTTATTCAAGGCGCTGTCTGTTTGTTTCTCGATCCGCATACCGTTTTCTACAAGCCCTTTTTGAACAAGCCGTCAGCTTACTGCAGTATCCGCGCGTCGAGCGAACGAACACATTGAGAGCAATTTATAGAATTTTGGCTCTGCTCATCGCTCAGTCGAGCATCACTCGGTCGCTTGGGCTACACGCCTTGACCGACCAAGTGATGCTCGACCTTGTTCTAGTTCTACACTGTCGCTACGAGGTCCGCACGGAGCAGAGAAGCTCTATCGTACAAATAATCAACTGCTGCATTTTGGCAGTCGGCCCGGCCAGAATTTACCCTGGCCGCTGGAATTGCGGGCAGTCAACCTGAAGGACTTCGCGATTCTCTAAGCAGACCGCGGTAAGTTGGCCGCCCCAGACGCAGCCAGTGTCGAGCGCAATTAGGTTTGGCCGCATTACCAAGCCGAGTGTTGACCAGTGACCGCAAACAATGGTGGTATCGGCCGAGCGGCGGCCCGGCACGTCGAACCAAGGCATGAAGCCAGGCGGCGCATCTTCCAGTCCTTCTTTTGCTTTGAAGTCCATTGTTCCGTTGGCAGAGCAAAAGCGCAGGCGCGTCATCGCATTGACGATGCAGCGTAACCGCTCGGGTCCCGTGAGGCTATCGTCCCAGCGTGCGGGATCGTTGCCGTACATGCTGCGCAAAAAATCCCGCCAGTCGGGGCCGCGCAGCATGATCTCAACTTCATGCGCGAGCTCCATCGCTTGCTGTGCGGTCCACTGGGGTAGTAGGCCAGCATGGACCAGCAAGTGGCCTTGCTCCATCAAGGCAAGCGGCCGATGGCGCAGCCACGTCAGCAGCTCGTCGCAGTCGGGCGCTTCAAGAATGT
The DNA here is from genome assembly GCF_016632335.1 of Noviherbaspirillum pedocola. Taxonomy (GTDB): domain Bacteria; phylum Pseudomonadota; class Gammaproteobacteria; order Burkholderiales; family Burkholderiaceae_D; genus Noviherbaspirillum_A; species Noviherbaspirillum_A pedocola. The sequence goes on along the minus strand of NZ_JAEPBG010000001.1, from coordinate 445,173 downwards.
CGGAAATGGTGTCGCCGCGGCCGGGCTTGCGGACCCCGATAGAAACTGCAAGAAGATGCAGGTCGTGGTTGCCGAGAACCATCTCGGCAGCGTCGCCAAGGTCGCGGATTTGGCGCAGCATTGTTAGCGATTCCGGGCCCCGATTGACGGCGTCGCCAGCGAAGAGCAGGCGGGGTTGCTGTGTGCGGGACCGAATATTGTTGAGCAGCTCACTGGCGCGGGCTTGGCAGCCTTGGATGTCGCCTATGGCGTAGGTCTTCGCGTCGGCGTCGAAAGAGGGAATGGGCATATTGGGGGATACGCTGAAGCATTCAAAAAGTGTCCGCTAAATAATATAAGGACCTTCTGGGTTGCAGTTTCGTTCAATAGCTTCACTAAGTTAAGAAAGGCGCGCTCTACTTCACATATGTTTCGCGCGAGCCCTGGCGAAAAACAAGGGCAATAGCTCGATTAGCAGCCATACTTGCTATTCCGCCTTTTCCGTGCACTGACCTGGTAAAACATATTAGCGATATATGCGTTACAGGGATTTTTTCGATAAAGTTCGGTCAGTTGTCGTGATTCATATTGTTCATATTTGACGGTAAAAGGTGAAAAGCGTTCGGGTGCCGTCAATACCATTGGGATCAAAAATTTCCTTCGAAAGACAAGGACTGTAATTGGAAGGAAAAATCACCAACAAAATACTTTTCATTCTCGTGATGTGCAGCGGATCCTCAGTCTTGAAATTGGGTTAATTGAATCTAAGTCGGCCCTATAGCATCAAGGGACGAGTTTTAGTGCATGAATTTATGCTCTGGGAAAAGTATGGATTCTGTTTTTATAAAGGAACATAAGTACTGTTCGGTGGAGTTTTTCTCAGTGTAGTAATAACTTCCACTCTACATGAGGTATTTCACCGCATATTGCTAGCCAGTTGGATAAGCTGGAATTATCGTTGATCTCTTCAAGCGTGCTTCGATTAAGTACCCCCGCGAGAACAGCGCCTCGAAAGAAGGGGTGCACTGTGAGCGGAAAAAAACAATGCCAACAGTACTCGTCGAGTAGAGATAACGCATCCTCCCAAGTGTACACGGGCTTGGAGCGATAGTGGACTCCTGGTTTGTCAATCAGTTCGGGTGTTTGATCGACAACGTCTTCGCTAAATATCCAACCTTTTTCATTATGCATGCCATAGAGCCTGATTGAGCCACCTTCTACTCCCGCCTCCAAAATGACTTCCCATCTTTCCATGCCATCCTCCTTTGTCTGCAACATTTGTTATTCAATACGGAAAAGCTCGATGCAAGCTACATCGCCTACTTTCGTTTTTAATACGCAGTCATATCTGGGCTCGAACAGCGGCTTTTCAGCGCTCGTGCGGCGTGAAGTGCTGCGGCTCGATTAGCTGTCGAGGTTGCGATCTTTGTGGATTCTTCCAGGTGTACTACTGTGGCCGGAGGAACATGTATTGGCATGCAATTACTACTGTTTTCGAGTGCTCGCTGGATTCTGTTTTTGAATGCTCCCATTGATTCTCCTGGTAGAGGCGCTATCCCGAGTTCGCTGCCTTTTGCAAGAACTGTGGCATCGTTCGTCCACCATTTGCATGGGCCTGCGGCCTTGTCGTCGTCAAGCGCGTGCTCGTTACGGCACCAGTTACGCCAAGTGGCTAACCAGTCTGTTTTGACCCCGCGCTGACCCGGTAATGCTGTCCAGTGATCCCGAAACTTGTCTGCCACAAAGTGGACATGCTCCGCTGTCCAGCTTGGTTGTTGCTGCAGAGCCCATTCTGCCCATGCTCTCGGAAGTTCCCAGGCGGGAGGCAAGCGCGTGCCGCGTAGCACTTGACGCTTACGGGATGAATCGTTTGACGGTTCATTGACGATTATGGGTGCGAGTTTTGCAGCAGTATCGCTGGGAATTTGCGGGGGCAAGGGCGCAGAAATCGTGCGAATGGAGCGAGCATCGTGCAGGACTGCAGGAGCTGCCGGGATGCAGAAATTGCGTGGCTCGACCTTGTATAACGTGCTGCGGCCGCTTCGGAAATGGCGGACCAGTATTCCCACCGCTTCAAGCTCGCCCAAATGCTGCTGAATTGTGCGCTGTCCCATGCTGCATTTGCGCGAAATCGCCTCAATCGAGGGATAGCACTGACCATGATTATTCGCATGGTCACAAAGCGCAAGCAGTACCAGTTTTCGTCCAGAAGGCAGGTCGGTCTTCCATGCCAGTGTCATCAGTTCAATGCTCATTATGGTGTCCGTGGATGTCGCTGGGTTTCGGGGAGCAGCTCGTAGTATTCAGAGATCAGCGCATCGACCGCTGCCAGATCGTTCGGGATGCGCTCCGAAGCAAAGAGCCCGATAGGCGTCTTCACCGTGTCACGGCCGTTGTTTCTTGTGCTGAAGAAGTAATCCTTGTCGGTGACGACGGTGCGCATGACAATGGTGAACAGTCCTTCTGGCGTGATTTTCTCGTCCAGTAGCTTGCCAATGGTTTTAATCCTGATGTCGCCCTGTTCGCTGGTTTGGGTATGGCTGAGCAGGTAGACCCGGACATCGTCCGCCAGGGTGTTAGCAGTGTTAAATAATTCCCAGGCATGCCTGGCGATTTCGGTGAATTTGTCGAAGCCGCGCTCGTCAGAACGGCGCATGAATTCATTGGCAAGTACGTACTGAAAGTCGTCTACGACAATTGCTTTACGCTTGGTCTTGCGCATGAGGGCGGCGATCGTATCCCAGGCGTCACTGACGAAGATGTTTCCCGTCGGGTTTTCTACATTGAAGTATGACCAGCCCCTAGACCGGAAGGGAAGAGGCTTCTTTACTACCTGAATCAGTAGCGTGTCGGCTGGATTCATGTTGCGTAGACTGGCTGTTTTGCCGCTGCCGGACTCGCCAAGGATGACTGTAGAAATGCTCATGCTCTTGGCCCTTCTGATTGTGTTGTTCGCTCCACTCGTGGTACTCCTGTTCTTCCAGTTCTTGTTGCTGCCTGAAATCCTGCTGTTCTTGAAAGAAATTTGCTACATCCCCCATGGCGTCCCCTATCGCTCGCCCTGATAAGGCGCGCGTGCGCCGACCAGGTGCTCGTCTGTTTGGTACATGACGTTTCTTCGTTTCATATTGCTATCCTTCCATGGTGAATACTTCCCATTTGGCGGAGTCCCGAAATTCGTCGATGACAGTCGGCGCGCTGAAAACCCGCTCGTCAGTGAGCTTTGATGCTTGAAACCTGTGCGGATACGTCGCCGCATCCGTGTTGTCCGAGCGGGCATGCGCCGACGTGTTCTGCGATCCAAAGTGGCTTTACCTCATAACAGAGTTCATGTGCACTGTGCCTTGCCGTAACCTCTGGCACCGCTTGTGGCTCGGTATGCGATGGTGCACAGAGCCATTAATTGGTGGGCTTGCAGTAGGTGTATTCATAATGGGCAAACCAGTATTCTCCTTTCCAGACCACTTCGGCAAAGTCGAATTCGGGCGGGCAGTCATGGACAGTCTTTCCCGACCGGACCGCTTCTTCAGCGGCTGCACGAATCCTTGCAATAGGGACAATCGGATTGCACATCTCACGTTGCCTAAAGGCTGAGATGGATCCAAACTGATCGGTGCGGCCAATGCCCAAGCTGCGAGTCGGAAGAAAAGGGACCGCTGCCTGCTGCAAAAAACGATGCTTGTTGGAATGACCCACTGCCACCATTGCCTGGTGTCTTGCCGCCGGCAGATTGATGATTAAAAGAGCGGACCGTATGAGGGCAGGCGCGCAAGCAATCGTACTTAGCGAGTAAAAATTTGGGTTCCCAGAAGGGTATAGCCGAAGAGATCTTCTCAGGTACAGGATGGTGTTGAAGATGATGCGAAATTTTCATAACTATATGTTTTTAAACGTTATTTATGAATCCTCACACTAAACGGTTTGCAGATTGATATCAATGCGAATATCGATAAATTTTTGCGGCAAGCGCCCCAGCGACCCTCAGCGTCGTTTGAATTTTCCCGAGCGAGCTTGCAGATTTCCGTGCAGCGCCTCTCCTCTGGTCTGCGCAATAATAGTGCGAAAGGCGATGCCACTGGTCTGGCAGATGCGCAAAGAATGGCTTTGCAAATCAACCGCCTGAACCAAGCAGTTCGTAGCGTCAATAATGACGTAAGAAGTGCAGTGCCTTTGCAAAGCAAGCGTTTCGTGTGCCATTTTTGAGATTAACTATTTACTTTAGGCAACTAAATGGACTAAGCTCTTTAACGTCCTGTTATGCAGTTTTGATTTGAACGTCCCCAATCAACGGGAAATGCGGACGGTGTTGCAGATTATTGTTTAAAAGAGGCAAAAATATGATTCTGGTAACAGGAGGTGCAGGCTTTATCGGCTCGAATTTTGTTCTGGATTGGTTAGATACCGAAGCTGAAGGCGTAGTCAATCTCGACAAACTGACTTATTCGGGAAACATGGCAAATCTCGCCTCGGTTGCCGATAATCCGCGGCACATATTCGTTCGCGGTGATATCTGCGACGGAGCTTTGGTGGCGGAACTGCTAAAGCAGCACAAGCCCCGCGCAATCGTCCACTTTGCAGCGGAAAGCCATGTCGACCGATCAATCCATGCGCCAGCGGCCTTTGTGCAAACCAATGTCAACGGCACTTTCACGCTGCTGGAAGCAGCCCGGGCGTATCAGTCCACGTTGACAGGAGCCGAACGCGACAATTTCCGTTTCCTTCACGTCTCCACGGACGAAGTCTATGGATCTCTTGGGCCAGGCGATCCTCCGTTTAGCGAAACTAAGGCTTATGAGCCAAATAGTCCGTATTCCGCGTCGAAAGCGGCATCCGACCACTTAGTGAGGGCGTATTTCCACACCTATGTATTGCCGACGTTGACGACGAATTGCTCGAACAATTACGGTCCTTTCCATTTTCCGGAAAAACTGATCCCGTTGATCATCGCCAATGCCCGTGCCGGCAAGCCATTGCCCATCTATGGCGACGGCCAGCAGATACGGGATTGGCTTTATGTCAGCGATCACTGTGCCGCGATACGAAGCGTGCTGGCGGCAGGCAGAGTGGGGGAGACCTATAACGTCGGTGGCTGGAATGAAAAGACCAATCTGGAAGTGGTGCACACCATCTGCGACCTGCTCGATGAAATCGATCCGCGCGCGCAAGGTGGAAGCTACCGCGAGCAGATTACCTATGTCACCGACCGCCCGGGCCATGATCGTCGCTATGCAATCGATGCTCGGAAGATCGAAAGGGAATTAGGTTGGCGCCCGAGGGAAACATTCCAGACCGGGCTGCGCAAAACGGTGCAATGGTATTTGGAAAACGAGGACTGGGTTCGCAATGTCCAGTCCGGCGAATATCAGAGCTGGATAGACAGAAATTATAACCAACGCAGCGTCTCGGAGGCCGTCGAATGAATTTGATATCGCAAACGCAGCGCAGGGGAATCATTCTGGCCGGCGGTTCTGGAACGCGCCTGTATCCGGTTACCACATCCGTTTCCAAGCAATTGCTGCCGGTTTACGACAAGCCGATGATTTACTATCCGCTGACCACGCTGATGCTCGCCGGAATCAGGGAAGTCCTCATCATTTCGACCCCTCAAGACTTGCCGCGATTCGCTGAGCTTCTTGGTGATGGCAGTCAGTGGGGAATCAATCTCCAGTATACGCAACAGCCATCGCCGGATGGTCTCGCGCAGGCTTTCATTATTGGTCGTGAATTCGTAGGCAATAATGCGTCGACCCTGATTCTTGGCGATAACATTTTTTATGGCCATGACTTGGAGCCGCAATTGCGCGAAGCCGATGCACGCGTGGATGGCTCGACCGTATTTGCCTATCATGTGCAAGACCCGGAACGATATGGCGTTGTCGGCTTCGACGACAAGAAGCGGGCCGTAAGCATTGAAGAAAAACCCGCACAGCCGAAATCCAATTATGCAGTGACAGGTTTGTATTTCTATGACAACCAGGTATGCGACGTTGCATCGGAAATTCGGCCATCTGCCCGCGGTGAACTTGAAATTACCGACGTCAATCGCTTCTATCTCGAGCACGGCACGCTGAACGTCGAACTGATGGGCCGAGGTATTGCATGGCTCGATACCGGCACGCATGAATCGCTGCTGGATGCATCGCATTTTATTGCAACGATAGAAAAAAGGCAGGGATTGAAGGTGGCATGTCCGGAGGAAATCGCTTATCGACGGCAGTATATCGATGCCGCGCAACTGGAACGCCTGGCACAGCCTTTGAAGAAAAACGGATATGGGCAATATCTGCTGCGTTTGTTGCACGAAAAAGTTTACTGATGTAAGGCGCACGGATTCGGATTAACCAAACTTATGCAAATTTTTTCTACAGCGATTCCCGAAGTGAAGATCATCGAGCCGACGGTCTTTGGCGATGACCGCGGGTTTTTTTTTGAAAGCTTCAATGAGCGGAAATTCCGGGAATTGACTGGAACTTCGGCATATTTTGTTCAGGACAACCATTCGCGCTCAGCGAAAAACGTATTGCGCGGACTGCATTACCAAGTTCAGCAGCCGCAGGGAAAACTCGTACGGGTCATCCTTGGCGAAGTTTACGACGTGGCGGTAGACATCAGAAAGGGCTCGCCGACTTTCGGCAAATGGGTTGGCGTCTACCTCTCTTCAGAAAACAAGCGCCAGTTGTGGATACCCGTCGGTTTTGCGCATGGATTTGTCGTCACCAGCGAATATGCGGAATTCCTGTACAAGACCACAGATTATTGGGCGCCTGAAAACGAGCGCTCGGTTGCCTGGAATGATCCGGAAATCGCCATCGAATGGCCATTTTCATCGCCGCCATTATTGTCCGCAAAGGACCAGAACGCGGTGTTGCTCCGCGATGCCGAGATTTATCAATGAAAATTTTATTGACGGGAAAAAACGGTCAAGTCGGATACGAGCTGGAGCGGAGTCTTCAACATCTCGGGACGATTGTCAGCCTTGATCGTGCGCAAATGGATCTGGCCAATCGTGACGAAATACGATCCGTGATTCGCGAGACACGGCCTGATATCATCATTAATCCGGCCGCATATACGACGGTGGACAAGGCGGAAAGCGAGCCCGATCTTGCCATGCTAATTAATGGGGTCGCTCCCGGAATCATGGCGGAGGAAGCGGAGAAAATCGGTGCAGCAATGATTCATTACTCGACCGATTATGTGTTTGACGGCACTAAGGACGGAGCTTACACCGAAAATGATGCGCCGAATCCGCTGAATGTGTATGGAAAGTCCAAATTGGCGGGGGAAGACGCGGTGAGGGTTGCTGGAAGTAATCACCTTATATTTCGTACTAGTTGGGTATACGGTGCAAGGGGAAAAAACTTTCTGCAAACTATCTTGCGTCTTGCGAAAGAGCGCGAGGAGATTCGTATTGTTAATGATCAATGCGGTGCACCTACTTGGAGTCGCTCAATTGCTGAGGCAACCGCCTATGTTGTTGCGCAGCATTTAAATAGAACTACTGGTAAAGTGGATTTTCGTGGAGCTGCGGGAGTTTATCATCTGACTGCACAGGGAGCCACTACTTGGTTCGGATTTGCAAAAACAATTTTCCAAAATTCTCAAGCTGAACAGCCACGTCTTCTGCCCATAACAACCGAGCAATATCCTGTCGCGGCACCAAGGCCAAAAAACTCGAAACTTTCCTGCGAATTGTTTATGAGAAAATTTTGTCACCTGCCTGATTGGGAGTCTGCTTTGCTGTTATGCCAGCAATAAGGAATGGAAGCTGTACGATTGCCTTAAACAATTCAGCAACGTGTACAGCCGGCGGCGGTATGCCTTTGGCAATGGTTGCTGTGCCTGCAAATTGAATCGACATGAAGTATTGCCTACAGGCGTACGATGCCCAAGAGCGGGTGGCTCATCTATTCATCACTGCGATGGACAAGCACGCTGCAATGAAAAAAGGTCCATATCTTGTTTAGGTGTTTAGTTATTTAGGTTAGGGATAACCGCCTACTTGTGGAAGCGGTTCTATACCATTAGGGGGCAGGCAGCCCGTGGCGCGATTTGCCGGAGCGGTTCGGCAATTTTCGCGTGATCCATAATATAAACTCGGTGGTGGCAAGTGGACAAACGGGAATTAAGCGACCTCCAGCCCACTAGTTTTTCTTTCTTCCGGCGGTGGCGGCGCCGGCATCGCTCTCGCCTTAAGTCGAAGTGCCGGTTTTTCCACAAAAATCCAAGGCAAATAGGCTACCGGGGTTGCAATTAATGCCGTGTAAATCGACAACGTTTTTGGATTTATGTGCGTACCGTATTTGGCTACCAATATCTGTTGGATCAAAAAGCTATAGATATAAATCCCGTAGGAAATATCGTATTTATTCAGAAACGCGAGTTTCGGCGTATTCTCCGCCGCAAAAATTAGGATAAAAGGGAAAAGAAGCTTTAGAGCCCATTCTTTTTCGTGCCAGTCTGGTGAATTCCCATATATGAAAAATGGCGCTATGGTGATAGCGCATGCGGCAGTCCATATAAGAATATTCCGGGGTAAAGTGATAAGTGCTAGGAATGCGCCGGACCAGAAAAAAAGGGACAAGCGTAAGAAATGGTGGGCTGTTATTCCTAAAAATTTCGCATCCGTGGCTATCATGTCATTCATGTGCATGACGTAAGAACCGGCCACAACCAGTAATAACGTGCGCCAATTCAAAGCGCCGGCCCAAGAGATGGCGAGGAGCAGTAAGTAGCACGTCGCCTCGTGCGCGAGCGTCCACAAGGAACCATTTACCACGGTAACTGGGTTTCCCTGAAAGACTCCTGGCAAGTAAGGCGACAGTAGGTAAAGCGAGAGGTTTTGGAAATACCACAGCGGGTCGTTGCTCCAGTATCCCTTAGGAGAGAGCTGGGGGCCCACAACGAAAATCGTAATGGCGAGAAGTACAAATAGTCCAGGGAATATGCGAAGTGCCCGGTTTCTCAAATACCCAATCGGGTTGGGGTTGCGCTGGAGCGCCTTGCAGATCAGATAGCCGCTTATAGAGAAAAATGCCGTGACACCCAAGTCGCTCCATTGAGGCAGCCCATGCTCGGCCAAATTGTCGGGGCCAGCGTGCAGTAACACGAAACTATGGGTAAGGATGACAAGGTATGCCGCCAGCAGACGAAGCGCTGTAAAACCGTTATTGTTCATTGATAGCACTTCCATGCGTCATCAATATTTTCCATTTTGGAAATGGTCTGGACATATAACAAGTATTCTATTTTTTCCGATCTAGAGCTGCTTTTTATTCTGGGTGGTGTATCTCGGCATTATGGTTGTTGGGAAGTTTTTTAATGATTTGTGGAGGCGGCTGGGAATCATTACCATTTTTTCTGTTGACCTCGGCCGTGCCTTTACTCAATCAAGTTCTTCTCCGCCCGCACTTTTTCATATAGCGTTGCATAACTTTCCGCCATCTTCTGCGCAGTGAAATATTCCCAATACCGTACCTCGCCGTTTTGGCCCATTGCCTGCGCATGTTGTGGGTCGTCCCACAGCTGCTTCATCGCCGCGCGCAACGCGGACGGGTCGCTGGGCGGAACCACGATGCCAGTTTGCCGATCGATATTTATATAGGTCGTTCCGGTGCCGATCTCACTTGAAATCAAAGGTTTGCCATACATTGCGCCTTCCAGCAGTGACACGCCGAACGCCTCAGAGCGAAGGTGAGATGGGAACACCAGCGCATAGCAAAGCTTGAGCAAGGCCACCTTGTCAGCTTCCGAGATCGTGCCGAGGAAATGCACGTTGGTCAGCCTAAGCTGACGCGCCTGCGCTTTAAGTTCATCTTCGACCGGCCCCGAGCCGACGATGACTACCGGAAAGGTCGTATCCCTCACCGCATCGAGCAAAATGTGCAAACCCTTGTAATAACGGATCATGCCGACGAATAGGAAGAAACGGTCGCCAACGCGTGCCCGCCATTGCTGGATCAGTTCGTCCGGCGGCGCAGGATAGGATCCTTTGTCTAAGCCAATGGGGATCACCGCGGTCTTGTCGCGGTAACGGTTCAACACATGGCTGGTTTCAAGGTAATTTGGTGAAGTTGCAACGATGCGGTCGACACTGGCGAGAAAGCGCTGCTTCAGCGGCTTGTAGATTTTGAACAGGTGCTTCTGCCGGATGATGTCCGAATGGTAGGTGACGACCGATGGCTTGCGTACCCTTGTTGCGAGATGGACCAAGTCCATGAACGGCCACGGGAAATGGTAGTGAACTACATCCACCTTGCGGGCCAGTTCAGAGAAGCGGGAAAAGGCAGAGATTGAAAAACCGGTAGAAGCGATCTGGAAATCCAGCTTGGCACTATGGGCAAGGTGGCCATCGATTTCGATCGTCTCTTGGTGGCGCTTACTGCTCAGCGACAGTACCTCGGTCTCAATGCCGAGGGCCGTAGTACCTCGAGCTAGTTGGTTGATGACTTGTTCGACGCCGCCAACAGTGTCGGGAAAGTAGGTACGGTAGAAGTGAAGAACGCGCATGGAGAGGTCTAGGAATTCAAACAGTGGCATGCAAGCGTAGGACCTACCTAGGCTAGACAAGCAACGCTGTTAAGAGCATGCCTTTGTAATTCTGTTCTGTATTTCTGTTAAGCTGAGCAAAACTAGTGACGTTTCCGTAGCAAAGCGTCCATTAACTGATTAGCACTTTGTTCCCATGTCAGCCAAGGCATCCTGCTAGAGTGAGGCGCTTTACCCTCTGCATTCAATCTTAGCCAGTCATCGACTGCGTGGGCGATGTCCTTAGGAGCAAACCCGGAAAAGTAAAATGCATGGTTGCCAGCAACCTCTTGAAATACCGGAATATCGCGCGCGATGATAGATAGCCCGTGCTGAGATGCTTCAATTAACGGCAATCCAAATCCCTCGTTTTCGCTCGCGGCAATCAAACAAGTACTTACTGCGTACACTTTTTCCAGATATTCATCGCTGATCCCTTCAAGCCAAAAAAGTCGTCGTCCCAGTTCTGAGTGTTTGCTAAGGTATTCAACTAATTTTTCCATCATCCAGCCATGCTTTCCAACGATAACCAAGTTGACATCAATACCTTTGTTCCACAGTTGTTCAAACCCTTCAATGACTTGGAGATGGCATTTACGAGGTTCAATTGTCCCTACCATTAGGAACGTTGGTCGACTGTTTAATTCCGATAAGACTTTATCTGCCTCTTTTGGCAAACCGAAGGATGGGCGCGATGCACCGATATCGGCGCCCAAGTGAAAGCAAGTGATTTCGCATGCTCGGCCTTCAGGTTGAATATGGGTCGTATACCAAGCCTTAAGCTCGTCAGCTACTGACTGAGAAATGCAGATTGCACTATCATTTTCCGTAACCACAGAAAGCCATTGGTGGTGTTGGACATCCGCGCCTTGAAAAAAGGCGTGAGGTAAGTTTATCGGCAGAAGATCATAGACTACAAAAGACGTTTTAACACCGTAGTTTCGCAGTTGCCTATAAAAATCCCGCTGCGATATTACGGTAGGCGGTTGCAAATCGAGGCCTAGGAAAATGTCGCCTTTATGAAACTCGATAACATCATCTTCTAAAAGCTGGTCCGTACATCCGAGGAACTGCATGGTGAATTTGCGAGCGTAGCGATAACCGTGTTCAGTAGTGGCGTAGACCGGTTCGATTCGATAATCAAGATGTTCGGAAGATAGTAGTTCATGCAGAATACTACGTACCACACGTTGTATGCCACTACGCGCATCTCGGTGCACCAGTTCTGAAATATCAACTAAAATCTGCGGTACAGTAACTCTACATGGAATAGATAGAGAGATCGCCCTTGCCGCAGCAATCCAATCATTGTCTTCAACCTGATTAGGCTCAATTTCCGCAATGGCGCGTGTGATTCCCGGTGTAGTGAGGTCGGCATATCGATAAGCGGCTTCGATTGCCTCGACATACTGGGCTGCGCAACGTCGTGGATTATGCTTATTGATAATAATGTCTTTGGCCTGTTGTCCCAGCTTTTCCCGAAATGATTGATTTTGCCAGAGGGTTTCAAGCGCGGTAATTAGTTCAGCATTTTCGAACTCATCTTGCATTTTCCACACGCCATCTTCTGACAAGTCTGCCATGCTGCCATTAGCATTGACGATAGTCGGCAACGCGTAATTCATGCAGTCAAGTACGGCGCCGGATGTTTCACCGCGGGACAGACTTCGCAACTGCACAGCAAGGTCGGCCGCTACCAAGTACTTTTTAAAAGTTTCCGAGTCGGTCCAGCCGGTGATGCGGATGCGATCGCCTTTCCCGCTTTTACGAATGGTGTTGACGAGGTCATTCCCGTAATCGTTATCCTGATTTGCGCCTACGAATACCAAAATGCACCGCGGGTCTTCGGCCAGTTTTGAACTAAGCCATGCATCAACCAGGCGCTTATTCAATTTCATGGGACCAAGCAGTCCGAAGCTGCATACGACGAAGTCGTGGTCGGTTAATCCGAGAGAATGCCGAGTTTCTGACCGAGCTAAACCATAATGGGGTACTCGCAGATGCGGAATAACGCACCAGTCTGAAGCACTCGACGGGCCGTACCACTTGCGCGCAAGCGTCCGTGACGCTTCGGAATGTACAATAACCCCTATTGCCGCACGTAGTACTCCAATGTTGCTAGGATAATGCCAGACGACATCTGCGCTATCGGCTGCAGTGAAACGATGTTGTACGGCAGGATAGCCGTGACTTTCATATAAGGAACGTCCCCAGAAGCCGGGCGCGTAGTCAGTCACATCCATATGCGCCACGACGCCCGACAAGAAAAAGTCATGCAGAACGACGATTCCAGAAATACGGTCCAGCAACCTGAACATATGCTGGTGAAATGCGGAATTTCCAAAGTGATAGATCACCCGCTCATATCGATCCGCATGGTTTTCCAGCCATTGCGTCGTATGGATTCCGCAGTTGGCCCTAATCCACGGGTCTGACACACTGTCCTGTTCGACGATCACATCAATATCGTAGTAGCGTGATAACTCGGGCAGGAGTTCCAAGCTGTAGTCGCTGATGCCGCTGCGTTGGGGGGGCAGGGGTGATACATATGCGAGCCTTGGCCTGCGGGCCGCGGTCACGAGTGACAGTTGATTTTGCGCCTTCTTTCGAATCAGCGTCTCAATGGCGTCAATGGCAAGGCGGGCACTGTTATGCCAGGAAAATTGCTTGGCCTGTTCGATCCCATGGCGTTCTAAATCTTTTCGGAAGTTCTCATCGGTGAGCACTTGGACAATCTTGTCTGTAATGGCTCGGGTGTCGAAAGGATCGAACAGTGCATCTGACCAGCCAATCACCTCGGGCAAGCTTGATTTGTTTGAGGCGATAACTGCTTTTCCGCACGACATGGCTTCAAGAGCAGGCAACCCAAATCCTTCATGCCACGAAGGAAAAACAAATGCCTTGCACAGGTTGTACAACGCAAGTAGGTCAGCCTCGGGTATAAAGCCTGTGAAGACGAGTTCATGCTTCTTTAGCCCGGCCTTACTGGCTAGCTTTTCCAGCACAGCCCGATCATTTGGCTGTACCGCGCAAACAATTGCCAGCTGATGTTGCTGTCGAATGTGTAGTGGAACTGAGGCATAGGCGGTTATCAGGCCTTCAATATTCTTTCGTAGGTCGATACCGCCGGTGTACATCAGAAAACCATTGCTAAGGCCGTAGCGATTACGCAATTCCCGTTTAGCGGCAGCGTCTAGCTGCAGAGGCCGGAACTGCGTGTCGGCAGCGGTGGAGATGTTAACGCACTCGTCGGCGTTGCACCCGAGGTATTGTATGCCTTCCTGCCGGGATGATTCAGAAATTGCCAACAGCAGGTCGGCACGGCGTAAATGACCGAGCATGCGTTCGTACCAACGTTCCATCAGCGGATTGTCGAGGTAGCGGTCACGCCAAATCAGTGGAATTAGGTCATACAGGATTGCGACCGTGGGTATTGCGCGACTCAAGGTGTGCACACTGAGCGCTGCGTCATCGACGAGTCCTTCGAATAGGCTGGTAATGAGCAACACATCTGGGCGCAGACTTGCGACAAAGCCTTCTCGTAACAATTCTGCAGATTTACGGCGCCAAGTATTAGCATCGTCCAAGCTGTTTATTGGGCCAGGGCATTGCCAAATTACGATGTTTTCTGGTGGCAGAAGCTCTTTGAATGCTAGGCGAATAGGCTCGATTGTTTCAGTAAATAAGCCATTCAAGGCGAGAATGACCTCATGCGAGCCGCGTTGCTCGACAATCGCTTTTGTCAGCGACAAGCTGTAACGCCCAATGCCGCGCTGACGATTGCTTGCCTGAACCCCCTGCATATCTATTACAATCCGCATTTTTAGCGCCTCACTTTATTGGCTTTTTGCAGATCGATAAGTATGCGATTGGCTCTTGCCGAAAGATCTTGCTGATGTGGTATTGAAATGGAAGACCGGTCTCCTTCATACTCTTGCATCATCGAGTGCGTGCCGGTGTAGATTTCCCCCCTTTGTTCGTTGATGAGACCTGCATAAACGGCGGATCGTCGCAACTTTTGCTTGAGTCTCGGCACCTTGTTGAGCGTCGTTAGAGCCTTTTTGGTCATGGCAGGATTGGCAAGTACTTTCCGTATGGCCATCAGCGCGACCGGCCTGACAACTGGCATGACAGCGCGAGCCGTAGAGCGCAGCAAATTTCCCGGCAGGGCTGGAACCGATTTGCCCAGTGTGGCAAGTCGGCGGAGTGGGGCTGTCACGCGCCAAGAGGAGCTGGCAAGCAACTGATCAAGCTCCTCAGAGCGGCTGCGTAAATCGAAAGTAAGATGGTGCATCTGAGCCTGTGATGCCTTCCATTCGTTTTCCAGCCATTGCGAGCGTTCTAACAAATCATCATTCTCGGCTTGCTTTTCTTGCAAGCGCTGCTCTGCTATGGCAAGGCTCTGCGTCAGCGTTTGCTTCTCTTGCAAGTGCTGTTCTGCCATGGCAAGGCTCTGCGTCAGTGAGTGTTGTTGTGTGGTCAATGCCCTCAGTTGCGCTTCGATTGCGTATAATTCGTCTTTCCCGGAACGTATTTCCGCGTCTTTGGCAATAAGTCGGCTTTCATACTGGTTTTTCACTAAATCGCATAGTTCCCCCGACAAGCCGCTTAGCTGGAAGTGATCGAACACATTGGGTGGGCATGAAAATGAATCCGCCAATTCAGCATGTTCTTTTGCTACATAGAAACGGTTCAGTCCGTCAAAGTAAACGAACTGGTAATTTGCATCCACCAAAATCCTATCCCAGCTCGAATAATTGAGTTCGATTGAATTGGGGATGGTGGCTTCGACTATCATGACCCAAGGACGCAGTAGCTCAGAGTCCCACCCCCGTAGAACTTTCTCTTCCAGTCCTTCCACATCTATCTTCAGCCAATGAATCTCTTTACCACAGTAGGCGCTGAACGCGCTTTTAAGGGTAAGGACAGGGACATGCAACTTTTCCGGCGTGAAACCGCGTTCCGACTTGTGACGTTCCGCATAATCATTGACCGCGGTGCTCAGGCCAGTTTCAGCAATCACATTTAGCTCGAGGATTCCTTCATTGTCGCCTAACGCAACCTGAAGCACTATTTCATCTGGGCGGTCTTTTCTCAGCAGATCGGCAAATTCTGGAACAGGTTCTACATGGATGCCGCGCCAGCCATGTTCATAGAAGGCCTTACTGACCGAGTCGATGACCGGATGCTGTGCTCCGATATCGATGTAAAAGCCATTTTTTATGTGGCCCAGCGCACGCCATAACATGACGTCCTCAAAATTCTGCGCATACGAGATGAAACTCATTCGGTACTTTCTTCAATTTTTCGGGAGATATTGAACTGGGCGTCAAGGTAATTGCTGCCGATAAAGTATTCCTTGCTTGCATTAATCACATCGAATACAAGTAGGTTGTCGACCCATTCATAGTTATCGGTCAGGTGGGTATCCGAACTGACTAAAGCAGGAGACACTGAATAGGAGCCCGGCCCGAGCGTGCATGTGAAAGGGAGCTCGAAAGTGACAATTTCTCCAGCCTTGATGTCTTGTTCAACCTGGCTGGTATGCCAAGTATTAGTGCCCCAGATAACATGGCCTTGTTTATCGCGAATCATGTAACCAAGAACCAACCTGTCAATATCCGCATGGATCGTTGCCTGCAGTTTTAACAGTACTCGCTGACCAACCTGCGCTACAGCTACATCGGTTCCTGTATTGGCGTCTAGCAGTTGGAGTGACTTTACGCGTGCTTCACCGCTACCGCTTCTGGTAAGCAGCCAGCCATTTTTTTCTCGGCGCTGTTCAACCGTAAGTTTAGTATTTTCCTTTTCTGCAATCAGCGCATTGTAGAAGTCCACTACTTCGTCCGGCGGGCCATCCTTTAGGGCGCGTCCGCCTTCGAGCAATATGACACGGTCGCAAAGGGTTCTGACATCATCCATGCCATGCGTGACGAACATGATGGAAACGCCCCTGTCACGGAACTGCCGTATCCGGTCGAAGCTTTTATGCTGAAAATAGCTGTCGCCTACAGACAAGGCTTCATCAATGATAAGCAAGTCCGGAAGAAAAGCTGTCGCTACACTGAACGCGACTCGCATCTGCATACCACTTGAATAGGTGCGAACGGGTTCATCAAAATATTTGCCAACTTCCGCAAACGTCTCGATTTCCGGCATCGCCTTTTCGATCTCAATCCGGCTGTATCCCATTAATCCGGCAGAGTGAAATGCATTTTCGCGGCCTGTCAGATCGGGATTAAATCCCATTCCCAGCTCTAGGATTGCCGCAACCCGTCCGGTTAGCTGAACTTCGCCGACAGTCGGTTGTGTGGTTCCAGTAATTATCTTGAGCAGAGTGCTTTTTCCAGCACCATTTTGCCCAATAATGCCGACTGCCTCGCCTGGGGATATTGAGAAACTAATACCTTTCAAAACCCAGTGTTCTTTCTGCGGTGAAATCGAAGGGAAAAACCATGAAGCAAACCGGCGTAATTCGCTACCCCAATGACGGTAGGATTTTCCTAGGTTGCTTACGTGCAATTTCCCGCTCATAATTGGTCTACCATTTCAGGATTGGCTTTCCGAAACAGAAATAGGGAAAATACCAATAGGAATAAAGCTAGGATAACAACCGGCCCGAGTGCAGTCCAATCAGGATGGCGGTTGTATAGAAGAATTTGCTGATATCCGGTAATAATGGGAATTAATGGATTAAGCGCCAGCCAACTCCGATATGCGACAGGAATGATATTAGCCATATAGACCACCGGCGTGAACCAATAAACAAACTGCAGTATGACCGGGACTACTTGGCCAATATCTCGCATGAAAACATTCAGAACCCCTAAGGTGAGTCCTAAGCCCAAGGCAAGCGCTATATTTACTATCATTAGCGCCGGTAGCCAGATCAGAGCTGTGCCGGGCGCGTGGCCGAGGAGGCTAAATATTGCCAAGATCGCTGCAAAAAGCAAAAGGTTATTGACTAGCGCACTGCCCGTCACAATGAGAGGCAAAGCAATTTTAGGGAACGCCAGTTTTTTAAGAATATTGCTGTTGTCAATAAAAATCGTTAGGCACCGGTTTATTATTTCGGAAAACAAAGACCATCCCAAGGTGCCTGACATCAAATAAATCGCATACGCATATCGATTGTCGATTCCCGGCAGTTTTGCGGACAAAACTGCGGAAAGGACGAAAGCGAATATAAGCACTTGAGAAAGCGGATTGAGGATCATCCACATTCCGCCCAACCGGCTGCGAACGAATTTCGTTCGTAATTCTGTCTTGACGGACGAAAAAATAAAGAAGCGATAACGCCAAGCACTCGATAACATTCCTAACATACAGTGTTCCTTGATAGTCCCAATACTTTTGATGCGTTTACAAGTGTGCTTTTATTTTCCACCGCGATGGGATTTCGAATGTTTTAGTTAAGTTCGTCTGCAAGAATTAAATGGTTATCTTATTCAGAGTAGAGGCAGGATGCGCGTCGATAGCTTGATAGTAGGATTGTATTGTGCGATCTATACATTTTTCCCAAGTAAAATCCCTACTTCGCTCCAGCGCTTTCAAAGCTAGTTTTTCTCTGAGATTGTCGTCATCTATAAGCGAACGCATTGCATCCGTGGCTGCTCCGACGTCCAGAGGGTCAATTAAAATACCAGTGTCGCCAACTACTTCCGGGATGGATGAAACATTGGATGCAATCACTGGTACCGCCGATGCCATTGCTTCCAGTGGTGGCAAGCCAAAGCCTTCATAGACGGAAGGGTAGACGAGAGAAGTAGCGCCCGCGATCACGTACGCAAGCTCTTCCCGAGTTAAGTATCCTAGTTGTTTGACTTCACCTGATTGCAGCATCGGCGCCAACTGTGTTTCAAGGCTGGAAGTAAGCCAGCCCTTCATTCCGACCAGTACTAGTGGAAAATGTTTTCTGACACGTTCTGGCAGGCGCGCGTACGATCGCAGCGCGAGAGATAAATTTTTGCGAGGTTCAAGAGTGCCGACCGCAAGAAGATATTTGCCATACGCAAGCCCGTTGCGCTCGAGAGTAGCGCGGATTTCGTGTGCTGACCTAGGACGAAACAGCGATTCGACACCGAGCGGAATGGGTTGAATACGCTCGGGGTCAATGCCGAACGTTTCGACCACTTCACGTTTGACGAATTCCGAGTCAGTCAACACCACAGTTGCACGATGAAGTCCGGGCTCGAAGTATTTATTCATTGCGCGAACCCGTTCCATCGGGTGCATTTCCGGAAAGCGTATCCAGGAAAGGTCATGAACCGTTACGACATTTGGGCCGTCGAACGGTAAAGGCAGAATATTCGGTTCGTGATAAACGTCGAATTTCTGAAGTCGTGTTCCTGCATCAAATCGGTGTTCCTGAATGAATCGACGCAGCGTATAGGATAGGGGAACGTGTTTCCTTATCCAGGGAAGCACTGTTGCCGCACCTGGCATCGCCTCGTTCCGTACTTCCTTTTGCCATGCCGCTCCATAGAAGAAACTGGCATCTATATCATTGCGGCGTTTCAGGCCCAGTGCGAGTTGTCTGCTGTATTGCCCTATGCCGGTGAGCGGCGACAATAGCGATGTAGCGTTGAAGGCAAGCCGCATCAGTGTTCAACGATCGTCGCTTGATCCAGCATCCAGGTCAACGTGTCGGCTAGGTCAGGTATCTCGATCGGTCCAGTCATGGCGAGTAGTCGTGAGGGATCTCCACACAGTCGATGAATTTCGTTTGCACGAACGAATGCAGGATTCACCTTCGTTTCGATTTTGTGGCCGCTAATGCTGCTCAAAAGGCTAATGACGGATGTGAGCGTGACAGGATTTCCTGAGCAGATATTGATTGTTTCGCCGACAATGTTCTTCTCCAATAGGCGTAGATACGATTCGCAAACGAACCGCACATCGTTGAATTCACGTTCAACATCCAGATTGCCGAGTTCGACAGTTGGTAAGCGTTGTGCGAAGTGCGAAACCAGCTTGGGAATAATGAAGGACAGGGATTGCCCAGGGCCTGTGTAGTTGAATGGGCGCGTAAAAAAGAGCGGCAGCCGGTCCAAGTAGGTATGGGCCATATATTCCATCGCAAGTTTACTCATTGCATAGTGATTCACCGGCGCTGGAGGCTGTGTTTCCGCAATAGGTGAGGCCGTGCAATTTCCGTAGATGTTTGCGCTGCTTGAAAGAAGCACGCTAACCGGCGGCTTATCGAGTCTAGTCAGTGCATCGAGTAAATTTAGCGTGCCGATTACATTGACTTCATAGAAAGCGTTGACATTGGCATGGCCCACAAAACTTATGGCGGCAAGGTGCGCGACCGCATCCGGTGCAGCTTGAAGGATTTCATCTTCAAGTTGCTTGCTTGCATTCAGATTGGCGCGTAGGGCAATTATTTCGTGGCCGGCGGCCTTCGCATGTTCAGCGAAATGTCTGCCGGTGAAACCATGGGCACCGGTAAGCAATATCTTCAAAATGAAAAACCCTTCTCATTACGCCGTAGGTCTGCTTCGACCATCATCTGGCACAACTGTTCCAAAGTCGTACGGGCTTCCCAATCCAGAATGGCTTTTGCTTTGGCTGGATTGCCGATCAGGAGGTCGACTTCCGCGGGACGGTAGAAGCGCGGGTTAATGCGCATGACGACATTGCCTGTTGCTATATCGGTGGCTATCTCGTTCTCGGCGCTGCCACTGAACTCGACTTGGATGCCGGCACCCTTGAACGCCATTTGCACAAAATCGCGAACGGTTTCAGTACGATTGGTCGCCAGCACAAATGTATCTGGCTCGCTAGCCTGCAGCATGCGCCACATGCCTTCAACGTATTCCTTGGCGAATCCCCAATCGCGTTTGGCGTCGATGTTCCCCAGTTCCAAGCAGTCGAGTTTCCCCAACTTAATCTTGGCAACGGAATCAGTAATTTTTCGTGTTACGAATTCGCGGCCACGAAGTGGACTTTCATGGTTGAATAAAATGCCGCTCGCGCCAAATATGCCATAGCTTTCGCGATAGTTGACTGTCATCCAGTGTGCATACAGCTTTGCGACTCCGTAGGGGCTACGGGGATAAAACGCTGTATCTTCGGTTTGCGGGATTGCTTGAACCTTACCGAACATTTCTGATGTCGATGCCTGATAAAACCGGATCCTAGGATTGAGCAGCCGAATAGCTTCGAGGATATGCAGTGCGCCGACGCCGGTAATTTGTGCTGTTGTGCTCGGTTGTTCAAAACTAACGCCGACAAAGCTTTGCGCGGCTAAGTTGTAAATCTCATCTGGCTCAACCTTCTGAACCAAAGCAATCGTTGAACCGAGATCAGTAAGGTCGTATTCTACAAGGTGAAGATTAGGGTGATCCTGCACCGCCTGTTCTTCTATTCGCCAGAAATTGACTGCACTCGTCCGGCGATACGTCCCATAAACTTCATAGCCCTTTTCCAGCAAAAGCTGGGCGAGATAAGCGCCATCTTGGCCAGTAATGCCGGTGACAATTGCTTTTTTCATACTCTGCTCACTCATGTACTTTTAGATAATCGCATTAATACGGTGAAATAGGGCCAATCCCGTCTATACCTCGCGGTCCTAGGAAAGCAGCAATAGCCGCTGGGATCAAGCCACAAGTCAGTTAACTGACCCGCCCATAAACATCCTCAAACCGCACGATATCGTCCTCTCCTAGATATTCACCGCTCTGCACCTCGATCATCACCAGATCCAGTACGCCCGGGTTCTCCAGTCGATGCTTGTGCGCCGCCGGAATAAACGTCGACTCGTTCGTATTAACGAACAACTCCTTATCGCCATTCACCACCTTGGCCATGCCACTGACCACAATCCAGTGCTCACTGCGGTGATGATGCATCTGCAGGCTCAGGCTCGCGCCCGGCTTGACCACGATACGCTTGATCTTGAAGCGCGGTCCGTCTTCCAGCACCGTATAGGTTCCCCATGGACGGTGCACCGTCCGGTGCAATTGGTGCGCTTCATGGCCGGAGGCTTTCAGCTTTGCATAGATGTGCTTGACGTCCTGCGCACGCAAGCGGTCAGCCACCAGCAACGCGTCCGGGGTGTCGATGATAACCAAGTTATCGACACCAACTGCGCCCACCAAGCGGTCACGGCTCTGGATATAGCAATTCGATACATCATGCAGCAGCACTTCGCCTTCGACTCGGTTGCCTTCGGCGTCGGCCTCGGTCAGATTGCCGATCGCGGTCCAGGAACCGATGTCGCTCCAGCCGATGCTGCAGGGAACGACCGCGACATTGGCGGCCTTTTCCATCACCGCGTAATCGATCGAGTCCTCGCGCACCTTTTCGAAATACTCCGCCGGCAATTCCATCTGCGTCAGGCACTTGCCTTCAGCGGTGCGCAGTTGACGCATGCAGGCCTGCGTGGCTTCAAGAATGTCCGGGCAGTGTTTCTCCATCGCGCGCAGAATCGCGCCTGCGGCAAAGCAGAACATACCGGAGTTCCAAAGGAAGCGGCCGGAATCCAGGTATTGCTGCGCCTTCTCGCGCGATGGCTTTTCGACGAAACGCAGCACGTCGTTGCCTTCGGCTTCGATGTAGCCGTAACCGGTTTCTGGTGCGTCCGGCCGGATACCGAAAGTCACCAGCTTTCCCCGTGCAGCGAGGGTTTTCGCCTCTTCCACCGCGTCGTTGAAGGCTCGCTGGTCGACAATCAGATGGTCTGCAGCCAGTACCAGCAGCAACGCATCTTCGTCATGCGAGGCGGCAACATGCAGTGCGGCAGACGCGATCGCCGCTGCGGTATTGCGGCCAAAGGGTTCAAGGATGTACGAGGTCGGCATCTTGTCCGCGTTGACTTCGCGGAAGTCGTCCTCAGTCTTGAAATACAGATCTCGGTTGGTGACGGTTAGGATCTCCTTCGCATCCGCAAGCGCCGCGCCGCGCAAGAACGCTTTTTGCAGCAGGCTCTGGCCATCCGCCAGACGAATGAAAGGCTTGGGATGCAATTCGCGGGAGACCGGCCAGAGCCGCGAGCCTGCGCCGCCGCAAAGGATGGTGGGGATGAGCGTCATGAAATTCCTTGTTCCGAACTGTAGTGATTTGTCACCGGAGAGAGCGAATACGGGAAGCATGGCGGCAAAGATAGCCGAAGAGGTATCCAACCCTGATGCCATGCCGCCGAGCCGCCGGCACTTTTAGGATTGCCTAGTGGTATTTTGTTCAGCGGCTGAAAAAGGCGGCATTATATCTCAACACTTTTGCAAGAGAGTGGTGGAATATCCGAGATTGGAGACGGGCATCTTACTTACCGGGCGGCAAGTAGGCGACAGAACCACGTGCCCAAGTCGCATGTTTTCTAGTTGGCACGGCCAACATTGTCGTCTTACTTTGCGTTTCCTTAGTAGCTCGTCGCTGCAGCCCATTATCAGGGCCGTTTTTAGGTAATCAGCCGGTTGACCGCAGCGGCAACAAGAATACCCACCAGCACGCCAGCCGCGATTTCAATACGGCTATGCCCCATGCGCTCGCGCAGCATGTCGTTTTTCGAGGACGCGGCATTGAGCCGGTTGATCGCGGCGGCATGCTTGCCAACCTGCCTGCGCAGGCTGTTCGCGTCGAGCATGACGATGAATGCCAGCGTCAGCGCCGCTCCGAAAGCGGGATCTCCAATGCCTTCGCGAAAGGCGATCAGGGCCGCCGTGCTGCTGACGATGGCACTGTGATTGCTCGGCAAACCGCCGTAGCCGACCAGACCGAAGGCCAGCTTGCCGGCCTTGATGCTGTTGATGATGAATTTCATGACGCCGGCCACGAACCAGGCGGCGAAGGGTGTGATGACATAGGCGAGCGTCATGCCGCACCCCGCGCCACCGGCCACAGCGCCCAGGCGCAGATTCCTATCCATAGCACGACCGTCATGAGCAACTGCCAGTCAGCGAGCAACGCATCGGTCGGCGATTCACCGCCTTGAAGTTTTTCAACGACATACCAATAGCGAAACAGGCCAAACAGCACGAGCGGCACGGTGATAATCAGTTGCGGCCGGGCCGACATGACGAACATGCTGTAGAAAAGCAGTGCGCCGGTGGCAGACATCTCGGCATAGCGATCCACCAGGGACAGGGAGTATTGCTCCAGAACCTTCCGCCCTTCCGTGCCGCTTTGATGCAATTCCTGGCGTCGCTTGACCGCCGCAAGGAACAATGCCAAGCACAAAGTCGTCACGAACATCCAGGAAGAGACGGGTACAGCAAGGGCGGTAGCGCCGGCGTAGACGCGCAGCACAAAGCCAATGGCGATCGTGAAGATGTCAATGACCGGTTGATGCTTCAACACGAAAGTATACGCAAGGTTCAGCGCCATGTAAGCCACGATGACCTGCACCGCCTTCGGTTCCAGGAACCAGCCCCAAACAAGTACGCCGTACAGCAGGGCAAGCAGCCCCATGGCCATTGGCACCGTGACAATGCCGGCTGCCAGCGGGCGCTTCTTGGACTTCGTCGGGTGTAACCGATCCCGCTCAATGTCGGCAGTGTCATTGATGATATAAGTTGCCGATGAGGCGGCGCAGAACAGCAGCGCGGTTACGATCGAGCGGCTGATCGAGTGTGAGTTGAGAAACTCGCCGGAGAAGATGAGTGGAGCTAAGACAAATCCATTTTTCACCCATTGTTTGGGCCGCATCAGCTTGATGAGGCCGGCAAGCTGAGCCAGGGAGGACCTCCGCGCTAAGGTATCATGCATGAAAAAAACCTATTGATTGATATGATTTCTGGAACATATTGCGTTTGCCAATGAAGCTAGCCATTACCTATGTGATTCTCGCATTAATCGCCACTATGGCAAACCTTGCAGCCCAAGACCTTGTGGTGCGTCTGTATTCCGGCGCTTTCAGCATATTTCTTTCCATCCTGTTCGGCACCGCCGTTGGCCTGGTCATGAAGTACGTGCTGGATAAACGTTATATTTTTTGTTTCCGTGCGCAAAATGCCGCGCATGACGGCCGCACTTTCATCCTCTACAGCGTGATGGGACTGGCGACGACCGTCATCTTCTGGGGCATGGAGTTCGCGTTCCAGCATGCGTTCGGCACCAAGGAAATGCGCTATCTCGGCGGCGTGATCGGGTTGGCGATCGGTTATCTGACCAAGTACCAGCTCGACAAGCGTTACGTCTTCAAGGTCGCGGCGTCATGAGGCCGGTGTCATCATGGGGCAGGCTGTCGGCCGATCCCCACCAGGTGGTCATGCTGCGCGAGCGCTCGGGCATCGCGGCTGCGCTGGCCGCGCATCGGCCGGGTCTGGCTCATGGCATGGGCCGCAGCTATGGCGATGCCTGCCTCAATCCCGGCGGCATTTTGTGGAACACCACGGCACTCGATCATCTCATCAGCTTCGATGAAGCTACAGGCATGCTGGTCTGCGAAGCGGGCGTGCTGTTGCGGGATATCCAGCGCCTGATGATTCCGCGCGGATGGACGCTGCCGGTTACTCCGGGCACGCAGCTGGTCACCGTGGGTGGCGCCATCGCCAATGATGTGCACGGCAAGAACCATCATGTGCACGGGTCTTTCGGTGACCATGTGTTGCGCCTGCGCTTGTTGCGTACCGACGGCGAAGTCATCGAGTGCGGCCCGGACCTGATGCCCGACTGGTTCGCGGCAACCGTGGGCGGGCTCGGGCTGACCGGGGTAGTTACCGAGGCGGCGATTCGCCTGCGCCGGATCAGCGGCCCGTGGCTGGATACCGAAACCCTGCCTTACGCCAACCTCGATGAATTCTTTCGTCTCGCCGACGATTCCGAAGCCGGCTGGGAACATACGGTCTCTTGGATCGATTGCATTGCCGGGGACGGCGGACGCGGCATATTCATGCGCGCCAACCCGGCAACCGGCGTCGATGCGCCCGCGCCGAAAGGCAAGGTGCGCACGATGCCCCTGGTGCCACCGATTTCCATGGTGAACCAGCTCACGCTGCGCCCATTCAACATGGCTTATTTCCACATGAAGAAATGGAAGGCGGGCCGGGGAGTCGCTCACTACGAGTCTTTCTTCTACCCGCTGGACAATCTGCTCGAATGGAACCGCATGTATGGTCCGCGCGGGTTCTTCCAGTATCAGAGCGTGGTGCCGCGCGAGAACGGCAGGGAAGCGACTGCGGCAATGCTGCGCGAGATTGCGCGCTCCGGCGATGGATCGTTCCTGGCGGTGCTCAAGACCTTTGGCGATCGACAGGCGCCGGGCATGCTGAGTTTTGCGCAACCGGGCGTGACGCTGGCGCTGGATTTCGCCAATCGCGGCGAACGCACCTTGAAGCTGTTCGAGCGCCTGGATGCGGTCGTGCGCGAGGCCGGCGGACGCCTTTATCCGGCCAAGGATGCGCGCATGCCGCGCGACCTCTTCGAAACAGGCTATCCGCGCCTGCATGAATTTTTGAATTACCGCGATCCCGGCATCAGCTCTGCCTTGTCGCGTCGTCTTATTGGAGTCTGAATTTGGCACTCAAGAAAATCGTGATCATCGGCGCGACGTCGGCCATCGCCGAACATTGCGCCCGGCTCTGGATAACAGCACAGGCCGTGGACCTGGTGCTGGTCGGTCGCAGCATCGCCCGCATGGACGCCATTGCCGCAGACCTGCGCGTCAGAAGCCCGCAGTCGACGGTGCGGCTGATGCAGGCCGACTTCCTCGATCCGGCAGCGATACAGGCGACGGTGGACCAGCTTCATGCCGACGGCGCCGTCGACGTGGCGCTGATTGCGCATGGATCCTTGCCGGAACAGCACGACTGCGAAGCCGACCTGTCACTGTGCCGTGAAGCGCTAGACATCAATGGCATATCGCCGGTGCTGTATGCCGAGGCATTCGCCATGCACATGGCGCAGCAGGGCAGGGGAACGCTCGCGCTGATCGGTTCGGTGGCGGGCGACCGTGGCCGCAAGTCCAACTATGTCTACGGCGCGGCCAAGGGCCTGGTCACGCGCTATGCCCAGGGCCTGCAGCATCGTTTCGCCGGCACCGGCGTGCGCATCGTGCTGATCAAGCCGGGTCCGACCGACACGCCGATGACGGCGCATCTGAAGGGCAAGGGAGCTAAGCTGGCCTCGGTGACGGATGTGGCCGCGAGCATCGTGCGCGGCGTGGACCAGGGGCGCACTGTGGTCTATGTGCCGGGCAAGTGGCGGCTGATCATGATGGTGATCATCCATATGCCGGGGTTTGTCTTCAACAAGTTGAATATCTAGGGCGAATACGCTGCGACTAATTCGCTGAACCTGACCTGATTCCCATCGCACGGCGGAACCGTGACGGGAACTGAGGCTTTTGCCACGGCGCCAGCATGTTTGTTGTTGCCCGGATGCAAATAGTACACCTGCCTCAGGCAGTATCCTGCTTTGTAATTGTGCTCGGTACCCGGTACAGTTCGCCTGGGCCGCAGTGCTGATATAGACTAGCCCGGCCAAGACCGAATCTCTTATCGCTTTCTGACAGGCACTCTTTCCTGAGGAGTCGCTCTAATGGAATGCTGATCTGGCTCGATCCCACAATGAACTGGCATGGCCGGGCTACCGGTAAGCGCGGGCGGAGTCCACGCTTCAGTGACGAAGCGATTCAGTGCTGCCTGAGCATCAAATGCCTGTTCAATTTGCCGTTGCGGCAGGCCATGGGGATGACGCAGAGCTTGCTGCAGCTGGCGGGCCTGGACTGGTCGGTTCCCGACTACAGCACCGTGAGCCGGCGGCAAAAGACATTACAAGTCACCATTGAAGTCGTCCCCACCACAACGGGCTTGCACCTGCTGGTCGACAGCACTGGTATCAAGATGCTCGGCGAAGGGGGAATGGAAGACCAAGAAGCTTGGTGCTGAATACCGGCGCCAATGGCGCAAGGTCCATCTGGGCATCGATGCCGCCACGCTGGAGATCCGGGCCATGAAAGTCACTGACAATAGCATTGGCTATGCGCCCGTACTGCCGGAGTTGCTGGACCGGATTCCTGTGCAAGAGCAGATTGCCAGTGTCGATGGCGCTTATGACACCAAGACCTGCCATGAGGCCATCGCGCTACGCCAGGCGCATGCCGTCATCCCTACGAGAAGAAACGCCAAGCCCTGGAAAACGAATCGCCCTAGTACACACAGGCGCGTAATGAGATTCTGCGAGCGACGCGCCGCCTGGGGCGCACGATTTGGAAAAACTGGAGCGGCTATCACCGACGTAGCTTGGTCGAGACCAAAATGCGCTGCTTCAAACTCCTCGGCGAGCGCATTCAAGCGCGTGACTTCGACCGTAAGGTCGCTGAACTACAGGTACGTGCTGCTTTGCTGAATCGCTTTACGCGCCTTGGCACGCCCATCACGGTCCCTACGCCATAAGTCCGCCTACACAAGGGAGAGACTCGTCCCTTAATCTATTTGCGCAACAAAGCCTCGCTGAATTACAAGTGCGCGCCGCCGGTGCCAAATCGCTCTACGCGTCTTGGCACGCCAATTACGGTCTTCATACCATAGATCTGCCTACAAAAGGGCAAACTCACCTTTTGGTCTATTTGCGCGACAAAGCCGACAACCGCGCTAGAGTCGAGCACGTCATTACGGTATGATGCAAAATTCTTGATCTTTGGCGCGACATTGAGCTCTCGCCTCAACAAAACTAACAGTTAATTTTGTTATTTTCGCTCTAATCGCGATTGTGGCAAGCTTCATCTCCAAGGATGTGCTCATCTGTACTTGCAGCGACACTTTCAATATTTTGCTCGCGTTGTTACGGCACCCTGCGTTAGGGGAGCGACGGTCAATAATGATGTTCGCATGCCATCTTCCTTCTTTCATTAGCAATAAAATAGACGTTCAATAATGAAGAAATACCCAATCTTAATAATTTTACTTATTTACAACTTCCTTGCTTTGGCGACATTCTTTTCATGGAATGCAAAAGGAATAAACACTGCCACTGGAGACGAGCCGCATTATCTGGTGATGTCCAGTGGAATTGTCAATTATGGGTCGCTAGAGCAGACGGCGCCATACAGAGACGAGTTCAGGTCAAGAGCAATATATAGGCATGGCCTCGCCGCCAAAGAAGCACAACCCTCGCCTGAAAATACCCACGCCGTTTTAGGCCCCCATGGATTATTCAATATTCACAATATTGGCCTTCCACTCTTATTGGCGCTGCCTTTTGTACTCGGTGGAGTTGTAGGTGCAAAATTGTTTATGGTGCTCTTTGGGGACATCATTGTAGTAATAGCTTGGGAGTTTTCATCACGATTTTCCAAAAACCAAACCCATAGACTCCTTGCTGTCATTGCTGCGGCGATCGCTTTCCCTATTATTCCGGCATCAAATTAAATATATCCAGAACTCGTCGCTGGCCTAATAACGCTTATTGGACTTTATTGGTTTTTCACTGCACATGAATGGAGAAGCAGAAGTTTAGAGATTACATTCGCCATCGCCATCTCTTTCTTGCCGTGGCTACAGATAAAGTTCGCAGCAACATGCGCAATACTAATAATTGCGATCTCAGCCAAAATTTATATTGACTCGAGGGATCGAAAAAGAGTTCTCCGAGTTTTGATTATTGCCGGCGCTTCATGTATTGCACTTATGCTTTATAATTATTATGCTTTCGGAAAGGTATCTGGGCCATACCAGTCAGGCGCGCTTGAAATAAGCAAAACAAGCTTAATGGTTTTTATGGGCCTTCACTTTGACCAGAACCAAGGGCTTTTAATTCTAAATCCAGTAAACCTAATTGGAGTGCTTGCTATTGGCTGGATTTGTAGAAAGCATCGCGCATTTTCTCTTATTTGGATTTTAACTTATCTATCATTAACCATTCCCAATGCTCTTCACCCAAACTGGTATGGAGGAGGGAGCTTTTCCGGCCGCTTCGGCTGGGCTGCTGCAATAACATTCGTTATTCCAACTATTTATGGATTGATCGAAATTGGTAAAAGTCGAGAGAGAGTATTTCAGGTGGTGACAGTAGGAGGGATGCTTCTCCAGATTTATTTCTTTTACCAATACACCGTTGTCGGCGCAAATCTTTACAATAAAGGCCCTGGAACGGAGGTTGATTCTTATTCGATATTTTATCAACCGATTCATTCATGGATGCCTATGCTGTATGACTCTAGTTGGGCGTATTCGTATGCGCCAAATTATGCATGGCTAATCTTTTTTTGTTCCCTCGTATTTATTGGATTTTTAAAAGCATTTAAGCTGGGATTTGTCCGCTTAGGCGACGTAACTGAGTGTGTCGGTCAAGCGTTCGAATAAAGTCCGCAGGATTTTTATTATCTCTGGTGCGCCATCTGACATCGATAAAGCTTGTTTAAACCAGAACCAACGACGTACCAAAGCGATCGTATCCGCTAATGTGGCTGCTCCCTTTGCATACCAGGCCGCATGTCGCAGGATGATCGGTTGTTTTTTGATGCGTTGCTTGGCCAGCGAGGCAACAATGGAATACAGCGCCAAGATCACCGGCGTTGCACGGGCAATGGCTCGCGCAGACCACTGGCGGTGTGTTTCCATGCCCAGTTGCGCTCGCGCTTCCTCAAAGGTCACTTTCACCTGCCAGCGCTTGCCGAACCAGTTCAGGATTTGTTCGGACTGAGTCGGCCCCGATTTTGCTGGACACGAATCTAGGGTAAAACCGTGTCAGAGAAACCTAGATGTTGGAGGTTTTGGGCTGCGTCAGCGCAGGGGCCTTTGTGCGTAAGGGCGCGTCGCCTCCCTATAATTCTCCAATGTTGTTCTTTTGGAACTAGTATGGTCCGCTGTCAGACGCGGGGCTCGGCTGGTCGTTTGGCACCGCAGCGTCCACTCGGTTTTTGTATGCCGCAAATGGTGACGATTCGCTACCGGATGTTCTTACGCTCAGAATCTTATTGGTGGGGGGCGGCGCCTCCACATCACTCTTAATTGTGTGCACATCTACAGCAGTAGAGCCGAGGGGCTGGAAACCGAATTGAGCATTCCCCTACCGCGAGGAAGCGACAAGCGAAAACATTCTCCATTTCGATACGCCCGATGCACGCGCACCCGCTAACGAGTTGCGCGTGCTGGCGCTAGCCTTCAAGTCGCTCGCACTGCACTGAACCGACTCGCCTTCCCCCGGCGCGGCTACAATGCCGTTCCCCGGAATAGATGGAAAGGCGGTGGCTTGAATTGGGCAAGGTGCTTGTTACTGGCGCGAACGGCTTT
Organism: Noviherbaspirillum pedocola; assembly: GCF_016632335.1. Taxonomy (GTDB): domain Bacteria; phylum Pseudomonadota; class Gammaproteobacteria; order Burkholderiales; family Burkholderiaceae_D; genus Noviherbaspirillum_A; species Noviherbaspirillum_A pedocola. The sequence continues at coordinate 414,493 of NZ_JAEPBG010000001.1, read as the reverse complement.
GTCGGATCGGCACTGTGCGCGGGCCTGGAGGCGCGCGGCATGCGCTATGTTGCGGCGGTGCGCAGGCGCATCGGCGCAGAGCAGTTCGAGGCAGGCGATATCGCCGGTCCGGTGGACTGGGCACCTGCGCTTGCGGGCTGCGACACCGTCATCCATCTCGCCGCGCGGGTGCACATGATGCGCGACGCATCGAGCGATCCGCTGGCTGCATACCGTGCCGTGAATGCCGATGCCACGCTCGCGCTGGCCCGGCAGGCGGCGCAGCAGGGCGTGCGCCGCTTTGTTTTTCTCAGCAGCGTCAAGGTCAATGGCGAGCGCAGTCCGGCGGGACGGCCGTTTTCAGCGCAGGACCGTCCGGCGCCGCAGGATCCGTACGGGATGTCGAAGCTGGAAGCCGAGCAGCGCCTGTCGGAATGGGCGCCGCGCGCCGGCCTGGAACTGGTTATCGTGCGCCCGCCGCTGGTCTACGGACCCGGCGTGCGCGCCAATTTCCTGCGACTCCTGGAACTGGTTCGCTCCGGAGTGCCGCTGCCCTTGGGGGCGGTGCGCAACCAACGCAGCATGGTCGGAATCGACAACCTGGTGGATTTCCTGCTGCTGTGCGCTGAACATCCGGATGCCGCGCATGCGACCTGGATGGTGTCGGACAATCACGATGTTAGCATCGCCGAGCTGATCGGCGCGATCGCCGCGGCCATGGGAAAACCGGCGCGGCTGTTGCGGGTGCCGCCGGCATTGCTGTCGGCGGCTGCTGCGCTCGTTGGAAAGCGCCCGGCAGCGGGCCGGCTGCTGGATACGCTGCAAGTCGATGTGACGCCGGCGCTGCAGCGGCTGGGCTGGCGGCCGCCGGTGGCATTCCAGGACGGCATCGCGAAGACCGTTGCCCATTTCCTGCAAGCGGGGGAAGCGCGATGAAACGCCTGTTCGATCTGTGCCTTGCAGCAGGCTTGGCCGTGTTTTTGTTGATTCCGAGTTTGGTGATCGCTCTGCTGGTGCGCCTTACCTCGCCGGGCCCGGCCCTGTACTGGTCTGATCGGGTGGGCCGCGACAATGCGATTTTCCGCATGCCGAAGTTCCGCACGATGCGCATCGACACGCCTGCGGTGGCGACGCACCTGCTCGGCGATCCGAAATCCTTCCTCACGCCGATCGGCTCCTTCCTGCGCAAGACCAGCCTGGACGAGCTGCCGCAGCTCTGGAGCATCCTGACAGGCGACATGAGCTTCGTCGGGCCGCGCCCGGCGCTATTCAATCAGCATGATCTGGTCGAGTTGCGCACGCGCTGCGGCGTGCACCGGTTGCCTCCGGGTTTAACCGGCTGGGCGCAGATCAATGGCCGGGACGAATTGCCAATCCCGGTGAAGGTGGAATTCGACCGGGAATACCTGGAGCGGCGCTCGTTTCTGTTCGATATCAGGATATTAAAATTGACCTTCATCAAGGTTGTGAGGCGAGAGGGTGTGACACATTGAACAATGCTTCCATGCGGGCGCAGGTAAAATACTGCTCCGCACAAAAAATGCTTCCGGCATGAAAGCCATCCTCGATCTTTCCCGTTTCAAGAAACAGCTGCTCGCAGCATGCATCGATTTCTGCATGCTGCCGCTGACCTTTTTCTTCTCGATCTGGCTGCGCTACGACCATGTCGACTTTTCGGTAGTCCAGCATTACTGGTGGCTGCTGCTGGCCGCGCCGCTGGTATCGATCCCGATCTTCATCCGCATCGGCCTGTACCGCGCGATGATCCGTTTCATCGACCAGAAAATCGTCTATGTCGTGGTGCTGGGCGTGTCGCTGTCTGTGCTGGTGCTGGTGACCCTGTCGGCCTTCTCGGTGCGCATGAGCGCGCTGTCGCGCAGCGTTTTCGCTATCTACTGGATCAGCGCGATCCTGTACATGGTCGCCGGGCGCTTCATCGCGCGCGGCTATTTCCTGCGCGCGATGGGCCCGGTCGGCGCGACTCGCGTGGCCATCTACGGCGCCGGTGACGCCGGCATACAGCTGGCCAGCGCGCTGCGCGTCACCCTGGACTATGCGCTGGTGGCCTTCATCGATGACAGCAGGGAAATGCGTGGCGCCACCATCGCCGGCACCAAGGTTTATCGCCCGGATGACCTGGAATGGCTGGTGGCGCGGCGCGGCATCAAGGAAGTGCTGCTGGCCATGCCGACGCTGACCCGCAGCCAGCAGAAACGCATCCTGAACCGGCTCGAGCCGCTGCAGGTGAAGACCCGGGTGACGCCGCCCATGGGCAGCCTCTTGAACGGCCAGCTGCGGCTGCAGGACGTGCGCGATATCGAGATCGAGGATCTGCTCGGCCGCGATCCGGTGGCGCCGGACATGAACCTGATTTCCAGTTGCATCACCGACAAGGCCGTGCTCATCAGCGGCGCCGGCGGCTCGATCGGATCGGAATTGTGCCGCCAGATCGTGCGCCTGAAGCCGGCGCGCATGCTGCTGCTGGAAAGCTCGGAATATGCGCTGTACGCCATCGAGCAGGAATTGCGCGCACTGTGCGCCGAAACCCGCGCCGAGGTCGAGCTGCTGCCCTTCCTGGGCTCGGTGCTCGACCAGGAGAAATGCCTGCGCATGCTGCAAACCTATGCGGTGGACACGGTGTATCACGCCGCCGCCTACAAGCATGTGCCGCTGGTCGAGCACAATCCGATCGAAGGCATACGCAACAATGTGTTCGGCACGCTGTCCCTGGCGCGCGCGGCGATGGACGCGAAGGTGCGCCGCTTCGTGCTGATCTCGACCGACAAGGCAGTGCGCCCGACCAATGTAATGGGTTGCACCAAGCGCCTGGCCGAGCTGATCCTGCAGGCTTTCGCACGCGAGCAGAAGCACACCCGCTTCTGCATGGTGCGCTTCGGCAATGTGCTCGGTTCTTCCGGTTCGGTGGTGCCGCTGTTTCGCAACCAGATCATGGCCGGCGGCCCGATCACCGTCACCCATCCCGAAATCACCCGGTATTTCATGACGATTTCCGAGGCGGCGCAGCTGGTGCTGCAGGCCGGCGCGATGGGCGAGGGCGGCGATGTGTTCGTGCTCGACATGGGCGAGCCGGTCCGGATCATGGACCTGGCCAAGCGCATGGTGCACCTGAGCGGCCTGGAGGTGAAGAGCGAAGCCACGCCGCACGGCACGATCGAGATCCGGCAGATCGGTCTGCGCCCCGGCGAGAAGTTGTACGAGGAATTGCTCATCGGCGCCAACGCCCAGGGCACCGAGCATCCGCTGATTCTGCGCGCGCAGGAAGCCGAGCTGCCGTGGTCGGCGCTGTCCGAGGCGCTGAATCGGCTCGCGCAGGCCAGCGAGCGTTTTGCCATGGACGAAGTGCGCGAACTGTTGCTGCAGACGGTGGTGGAATATGCGCCGCAGTGCGGCATCGAGGACTTCCTGTGGACCGCTGCCGGGCAGCATGTCGGCAGGACCGGCGCGGTGGTGCGGCCCTTGCGGCCGGATCATGCGGCACGAGGATAGGCGCCGGCCGGCATTGCAGCCGGCTTCGCGCAAAGCCTTCGTGCGCAATCGGAGGAACAATACGAGGTTGTTTCGCCGCGCGGTCACGCAAGCTTCACGTAGGGCCTGCTCCGCCCACCCTACGGCAATATTGCGGCCGCTTAGAGCAACGCGAACGCGAACCGGAACGAATCATTCAATCATGCAAACAGAAAGAAGACCATCATGCTGACTCTGTCCCCGACCATCTTCAAGGCTTATGACATCCGCGGCATCATCGGGAAGACGCTCGATGAATCGGTTGCCCGGCGCATCGGCCAGGCCTTTGGCACCGCGGTGCGCAACAAGGGCGAATCGCAGGTTGTCATCGGCCGCGACGGCAGGCTGTCCGGACCGGGCCTGTCCAAGGCACTGGCCGAGGGCTTGCAGGCCGCCGGCATCGACGTCATCGACATCGGCGTGGTGGTCACGCCGATGGTGTATTTCGCCACCAGCACGATGGATGCCAAGTCCGGCATCATGGTCACCGGCAGCCACAATCCGCCGGACTACAACGGCTTCAAGATGGTGCTTTCCGGCGAAGCGATCTATGGCGACGCCATCACCGGACTGTTGCGCATCATCGAGGGCAATGCCTATGCGCAAGGCCAGGGCAACTACCGCACCCATGACATCCGCAAGGAATACATGGACCGCATCGTCGGCGACGTGAAGCTGGCGCGGCCGATGAAGATCGTCGTTGACGCCGGCAACGGCGTGGCTGGCGCCTTCTGCGGCGAGCTGTACCGTGCCATGGGCGCGCAGGTGCAGGAGCTGTTCTGCGAAGTCGACGGCAATTTCCCGAATCACCACCCGGATCCGGCGCACCTGGAAAACCTGGAAGACCTGATCCATGCGCTGAAGACCACCGATGCCGAAATCGGCCTGGCCTTTGACGGCGACGGCGACCGCCTCGGCGTGGTCACCAAGGATGGCCAGGTGATCTTCCCCGATCGCCAGTTGATGCTGTTTGCGGAGGAAGTGCTGTCGCGCAACAAGGGCGAGAAGATTCTGTACGACGTGAAATGCACGCGCCACCTCGCCTCCTGGATCCGTGACGCCGGCGGCGAGCCGCTGATGTGGAAGACCGGCCACTCGCTGGTCAAGGCGAAGATGCGTGAAGTCGGCGCGCCGCTGGGCGGCGAGATGAGCGGCCACATCTTCTTCAAGGACCGCTGGTATGGCTTCGACGACGGCATGTATGCCGGCGCGCGCCTGCTGGAACTGCTGTCGAAGGAAGCCGATCCGTCGGCGGTGCTGAATGCGCTGCCGCAATCGATCAGCACGCCGGAGCTGCAACTGAAACTCAACGAAGGCGAGAACTTCGCGCTGATCGAGAAGCTGCAGAAGGAAGCGACATTCCCCGGCTCGGACGAGGTGATCACCATCGACGGCCTGCGCGTCGAGTATCCGGACGGTTTCGGCCTGGCGCGTTCGTCCAACACCACGCCGGTGGTGGTGATGCGTTTCGAAGCCGAATCGCAGGAAGCGCTGCAGCGCATCCAGGGCGAGTTCAAGCGCGTGATCCAGGCTGCCAAGCCGGACGCGGCGCTGCCTTACTGACGTGAGGCCCGGCATGGCGTCGCGGCGCAGTCTGCCCGGTGCGGAGGCGCGTTGAACATCCTGGTCGTTCGCGTTTCCTCGCTTGGCGACGTGGTGCACAACATGCCGATGGTGGCCGACCTGCGCCGCCATGTGCCTGGCGCGACCATCGACTGGGTGGTGGAGGAGTCCTATACCTCGCTGGTAAGGCTCAACGACAGCGTGCGCGACGTGATTCCGTTCGCATTGCGCCGCTGGCGCCGCAACATCGCCTCAGCCGCCACCCGCGCCGAAATGCGCGGCTTCTACCGTGCGCTGCGCGCGAAATCCTACGACCTGGTGCTTGATACCCAGGGCCTGTTCAAGACCGGCCTGGTCATGCGCATGGCGCGGCTGGCGCCGGGCGGGCGCCGCGTCGGTCTGGCCAACGCCACGGAAGGCTCGGGCTACGAAGCGATCTCGCGCATCTTCCACACGCAAAGCATTCCGGTGCCGCTGCGCGCGCATGCGGTGGAGCGCGCGCGGCTGGTCGCGGCCGGTGCGCTCGGCTATCGCATCGACAGCCCGGCCGACTTTCATCTCGCGCCGCCGCAGCTCGCGCCGGCCTGGTTGCCGCAAGAGCCGTACGCGGTGTTTTTCCATGGCACCGCGCGCGCGGCCAAGGGCTGGGCGCCGGCGCGCTGGATCGCACTGGGCCGGTCGCTGGCCGAGCGCGGCCTGATCGTGCTCCTGCCCTGGGGCAGCGCAGTGGAACGCGCGGCGGCCGAGGCGCTCGCCGTCGCCATTCCCGGCGCGCGGGTGCTGCCGTCGTTGCCGCTGATGGAAGCGGTGCTGCTGGCGCAGCGGGCCAGTCTCGCCGTCGGCGTGGACACCGGACTCACGCACATCGCCGCCGCCTACAACCGGCCGACGATCGAAATCTATTGCGATTCGCCGCGCTGGAAGACCGAAGGCAACTGGTCGAACGCCATCATCAATCTCGGCGAGATCGGCGCCCCGCCCGAGGTGCGCGAGGTGCAGGCCGCCGCGTTTTCGCTGCTTGACCGGCAACCGGCGTAATTTCCGGTTATCGACACGGGAGGGCATAATACGGCCGATGGAACAGCAAATCATCAACATCCCCCATCACGAGTGGCACATCGGGGCGCCCAACAACGCATGGATTTCCGCCCTGGAAGCGGGCAAGGTTCTGCATTTCCCGCAACTTCCGTTTGAATTCGAGGCACAGGAGCGCGCATTTCTTGCGCCCGAGGTGCGCGATCCCAAGGTGCGCAACATCAGTCTTGATGCCGCCGGCAAGCTCAAGGGCGCAGCGCTCGACGAGGCGCAGCAGGCGCGGCTCGCGGCCATGATCGGCCGTTTCCGCCAGCAGGCCACTACGCTCATCACGGGTTTGTTGCCGGCGTATGCGAGCGCTCTGCGCACCGCGCCGACCAGCTACCGTCCGAGCCGGGTCGAGACCCGCACGCAATCCTGGCGCGCCGACGACCGCCGGCTGCACGTGGATGCGTTTCCATCGCGGCCGAATTACGGCGAGCGCATCCTGCGCGTGTTTGCCAACGTCAATCCGCAAGACCAGCCGCGCGTCTGGCGTGTCGGCGAACCGTTCGACATGGTGGCCCAGCATTTCATGCCGCGCTTCAAGCACTATTCCCGCTTTCAGGCGCAGATGCTCAAGGCGCTGCATGTGACGAAGTCGCTGCGCAGCGAGTACGACCACATGATGCTGCAGCTGCACGACGCGATGAAAAAGGACATGGATTACCAGCAGGATGCGCAGCAGGTGACGATGCCCTTTGCGCCCGGCTCGGTCTGGGTCTGCTTTTCCGACCAGACCTCGCATGCGGTCATGTCCGGACAGTACATGATGGAGCAGACCTTCCATCTGCCGCCGGAAGCGCAATACGACCCGGGCGCCAGTCCGCTTGCCATCCTGACGCGGCTGTCCGGCCGCAAGTTGGTGTGACATGCGCTGGCTGTATTCCTTTCTGTGGTGGCTGTCGCTGCCTCTGGCGCTGCTGCGCTTGTGGTGGCGCGGTCGCAAGGAGCCGGGCTACCGGCAGCATATCGGCGAACGCCTCGGCTTTTACGACGGCATTGAGCCGGCATCCGGCGGCAAGCTGATCTGGCTGCATGCGGTCTCGGTCGGCGAGACGCGCGCGGCCGAACCGCTGATTGGCGCCTTGCTCGATGTCTACCCAGACCGCAGCCTGCTGTTGACGCACATGACGCCCACCGGCCGCGCGACCGGCGCCGAGCTGTACGCGAAATACGGCGATCGTCTGCGCCAGGTCTATCTGCCCTATGACATTCCGTGGATCGTGCGGCGTTTTCTGAAGCGCTTCCAGCCGCGGCTGTGCATCCTGATGGAAACCGAGGTGTGGCCGAATCTGATCGCCGGATGCAATCGCGAGGGTGTGCCGGTGGCGCTGGTGAATGCGCGCCTGTCCGAGCGCTCGCTGAAACGTTCGCGTCGCTTCGGCAACCTGCTGCGCGTAGCCGCAGAGGGCATTGCCTGCGTCGCTGCGCAAACCGAAGCGGATGCGGCGCGCCTGCGCGCTGCCGGCGGCAATGGTGTCGAGGTCACCGGCAATATCAAGTTCGACGTCAATCCGAAGCCGGCATTGCTGGATGCGGGCGCAGCGCTGAAGGCGCGCTTTGGCGGTCGCCCGGTGCTGCTCTGCGCAAGTACCCGTGAAGGCGAAGAGGCGCTGATCCTGGATGCGCTGGAGCGCGCGGTGCGGCAGGCGGAAGAAGAAACAGAGGCGCAGGCGGCTGCACAGCCGGCTGCGGTTGCCGAGCCTGTCGAGGCTGGCGAAATCGAGCAGGCGCAGCATTCGTCCGAGTCGCCCATTGCGAATCCGGAAGCGGAGCCGGGCGGGTCGCAGACGGAGGGGGTGGCGCTGCAAAGCGTGGTCGAGGCGTCGTCCTCCGCCCACGCGAGCGCACCGCGCCACCATCATCTGCCGGAAGATGCGCTGCTGGTAATCGTGCCGCGCCATCCGCAGCGCTTCAACGATGTCGCCGCGGCGCTGGAGGCGCGCGGCATCGGTTATTGCCGGCGTTCGACGCTGGTCGGCGATGTGCCGGCCGACATCCACGTCATGCTTGGCGATTCGATGGGCGAGATGTTCGCGTATTACGTCGCGTCCGATCTGGCTTTCATCGGCGGCAGCCTCATGCCGCTGGGCGGCCAGAACCTGATCGAAGCCTGCGCGGTCGGCACTCCGGTGCTGATTGGCCCGCACACCTTCAACTTCGCCGCGGTCAGCGACGACGCGGTGGCCGCTGGCGCGGCGCTGCGAGTGAAGGATGCGGACGACATGCTGCGCCAGGCGGCGCTGCTGTTGAACGATAAGGAGGCGCTGCGGCGCATGGCCCAGGAAGCGCAAGGCTATGCGTATCGCCATCGCGGCGCGACCGCGCGCACCGTATGGCTGTTGGCGCCGTTGCTGGGTTGAGGCTGATCTGTTCGCAATGAATCCTTCTTTTCCCACCGACCCCCGTCCCGAACCTCCCGAACGTCCGGACGACAGTGAATGCTGCCAGAGCGGCTGCGACCCTTGCATCTTCGATTGGTATTACCAGGAAATGGACCGGTATCGGGAAGAGCTGAAGGCCTGGGAGGAACGCCATCCGGAATTAATGGGCGGTTCCCGGTAACCCGACTGAGACGGTTTGCATTGCGCCAACCAAGTGACCATGAAAAAAGCCGCGCACCTCGCGGCACGCGGCTTGCACCTTGCTACATCCAAGCGCTTATTGCACCTTCAACCCACCGCCCAGCGAACGATAAACATCAATCGCATTCGTCAGCCGCAGCAGGCGCGTTTGCACCAGGGTCTGCTCGGCAGTGAACAGTTCGCGCTCCGCGTCCAGCACATCGAGCGAACTCGACACGCCGTTCTTGAAGCGCTGCTGCGCCAGGTTCAGGCGTTCGACTTCGGCCACCCGCACGCGGCGCTGCGCTTCGACCTGATCTTCGAGCGTGCCGCGCGCCACCAGCGCATCGGCGACTTCGCGGAATGCGGTCTGGATCGTCTTTTCGTAATCCGTCACCGTCAGGTCCCTGCGCACTTCGGCCAATTGCAGATTGCTGCGATTGCGGCCCCAGTCGAAGAGCGGCACCGTCAGCTGCGGCGTGAAATTCCAGGACGAGGAGCCGGCACTGAACAGATTGGACAGCTGGGTGCTGGCCGTGCCATAGCCGGCGGTCAGCGAAATGCGCGGGAAGAAGGCGGCGCGCGCGACGCCGATGTTCGCATAGCTGGCACGCAGCCTTTGCTCGGCGGCGCGGATGTCGGGACGATTGGTCAACAAGTCCGAAGGCAGACCGGCCGGGATATCGGTGATCAGCTGTTGCGACGACAGGTCATTGCCCGGCGCCAGTTCGCCGATCGGCGCGCCGACCAGAAGCACCAGCGCATTGTGCGCCTGCGCACGCTGGCGCTGCAGCTGCAGCACCGATACCCGCGCCGATTCCACCAGGGTCTCGGACAGCCGCAGATCAAGCGCCGAGGAGGCGCCGACATCGAAGCGCTGCTTGGCCAGCTCATAACCCTGTTGCCGGCCTGCGAGCGTGCGTTGTGCCAGCACCAGTTGTTCGGCCGCCGCCAGCTCGGCCAGGAAGGCCTTCGCGGTCTCGGACACCAGGCTGATCTGCGCCACGCGCTGTGCTTCCTCGGTGGCGAGATAGCTCGCCAGCGCGGCCTGGTTCAAGGCGCGCACCCGGCCGAAGAAGTCGAGCTCGAACGCGGAAATGCCGAGACCGACCTGGTAGACATCGGTCAACAGCGGCCTGCCGCTGGCGGACAGGGCGCCCGGCGTGCGGGCGCGGCTGGCGTTGGCAGTGCCATTGATCGTCGGCAGCACATCGGCGCGCTGCACGTTGTACAGCGCGCGCGCCTGCTCGATGTTCAGGGCGGCGGTGCGCAGGTCGCGGTTATTCGCCAGCGCGGTTTCGATCAGCTGCTGCAGGCGCGGATCGGTGAAGAATTCGCGCCAGCCGATATCGACCGCCGGGCGCTGCGACTGCGCCGCCGCATGCTGCGGGAATTGCTCAGCCACCGGCGGCTGCGGCTTGACGATTTCCGGCGTGAGCGAGCATCCGGCCAGCGCCGTGGCCGCCGCGGCTATGGCCAGCAAGCGGACAGGGGACTTCATCATATTTGTTCCTCTTGTTGATGGATGCGATTGGCGGCGTACATCTTGCGCTGGCGATCGCTGCCGCGGAACAGCTTGCGCACCACGACAAAGAACACCGGCACCAGGAAGACCGCGAGCACGGTGGCGGTGATCATGCCGCCCATGACGCCGGTGCCGATGGCGCGCTGGCTGGCAGCGCCGGCGCCGGAAGCGATCACCAGTGGCAGCACGCCCAGGATGAAGGCCAGCGAGGTCATGATGATCGGCCTGAAGCGCAGATGCACCGCTTCCAGCGTCGCATCGATCAGGCTCATGCCCTCGGCCTGCAAGTCCTTGGCGAACTCGATGATCAGAATCGCGTTCTTCGCCGACAGGCCGATGATCGCAATCAGGCCAACCTTGAAGTAGACGTCGTTCGGCATGCCGCGCAGCGAAGCGCCGAGCAGCGCGCCCAGGATGCCCAGCGGCACCACCAGGATCACCGCCAGCGGAATGCTGGTGCTTTCATACAGCGCCGCCAGCACCAGGAACACCGCCAGCAGCGACAGCGCGAACAGCGCCGGCGCCTGCGAGCCGGAAGTCTTTTCTTCCAGCGACTGGCCGGTCCATTCGTAGCCGAAGCCGGCCGGCAGCTGCGCGGCAAGCTTTTCCATCTCCTGCAGCGCTTCGCCAGTGCTCTTGCCCTTGGCCGCGTCGCCGGAGATGCGCATGGACGGATAACCGTTGTAGCGCACCAGCTGCACCGGGCCGGTGACCCAGCGCGGGCTGGAGAAGGCCGAGAAGGGCACCATGTCGCCGTTGGTATTGCGCGCATAGAGTTGCCCGATATCCGCAGGCTGCAGGCGATCGGCGCTGTCGGCCTGCACGATCACGCGCTGCATGCGGCCGGCGTTCGGGAAGTCGTTCACATAGGACGAACCGAAGGCGTTCGACAGCGTGCTGTTGATCTCGGTGAAGGTCACGCCCAGGGCCTGCGCCTTGTCGCGGTCCACGTCCAGCTGCAGCTGCGGCGTGTCTTCCAGGCCTTCCGGACGCACGCCGGCCAGCACCGGGCTCTTCGCCGCCATGCCCAGCAGCTGGTTGCGCGCCTGCAGCAGGGCCGCATGGCCGAGGCCGGCGCGGTCCTGCAGGCGGAAGGTGAAGCCGGTGGCATTGCCCAGCTCGCGGATCGGCGGCGGATTGACCGGGAAGATGATCGCATCCTTGATCTGCGACACCGCGCCGAAGGCCGCGCCGATCAATGCGGTCACGGACTGGTTGTCACCCTTGCGCTCCTTCCAGTCCTTCAGCGGCGTGAACACCAGGCCGGCGTTCTGGCCATTGCCGGAGAACGAGAAGCCGCGCACGGCCACCGTGTGCTCGATGTCCTTCTGCTTCAGGTAATAGCCTTCGACCTGGTGGATCACCTGTTCCGTGCGGGCCGCGGAAGCGCCCGGCGGCAACTGGATGTTGGTGATGAAGAAGCCCTGATCCTCATTCGGCAGGAACGACGTCGGCAGGCGCACGTACAGCAGCGCGACCACGCCGACGATCAGGCCGTAGATGATCATGTAGCGCCCGGCGCGGCTGATGATGCGCGCCACCAGGCTCTGGTAGTTGCCCGCGGTGCGCGAGAAGCCGCGGTTGAACCAGCCGAAGAAGCCGCGCTTCTCGTGATGGTGACCGGCCTCGACCGGTTTGAGCAGCGTGGCGCACAGCGCCGGCGTGAGCGTCAATGCCATCAGCGCCGAGAACAGCATGGATGCCACCATCGACAACGTGAACTGGCGGTAGATCGCGCCCACGGCGCCGCCGAAGAAGGCCATCGGAATGAACACCGCCACCAGCACCAGCGTGATGCCGACGATGGCGCCGGTGATCTGGCTCATGGCCTTGCGGGTCGCGTCGCGCGGCGACAGGCCTTCCTCGCTCATGATGCGTTCGACGTTTTCCACCACCACGATGGCGTCGTCGACCAGGATGCCGATGGCCAGCACCATGCCGAACATGGTCAGCACGTTGATCGAGTAACCGAAGGCCGCCATCGCGGCGAAGGTGCCCATCAGCGCCACCGGCACCACGATGGTCGGGATCAGCGTGTAGCGGATGTTCTGCAGGAACAGGTACATCACCAGGAACACCAGCACCACCGCTTCAAGCAGGGTCTTGACGACTTCCTCGATCGAGATCTGCACGAACAGCGAGGTGTCGTAGGGCACGTCGTACTTCACGCCCTGCGGGAAGTACTTCGACAGCTCGGCCATCTTGGCCTTGACCAGGTTGGCGGTCTGCAGCGCATTCGCGGTGGGGGAGAGCAGCACGCCGATGGCGGCGGTCGGCTTGCCGTCCAGGCGGGCCGCGGTGGAATAGGCCTGGCCGCCGATCTCGATCCTGGCCACGTCGCGCAGGCGCACGGTGGAGCCGTCCGGATTGGCGCGCAGGACGATGTTGCCGAACTGTTTGGGGTCGGTCAGCTGGCCATTGACCACGATCTGCGCGGCGATCTGCTGATTCGCCGGCTGCGGCAGATCGCCCAGGGTGCCCGAGGCCACCTGCGCGTTCTGCGCGCGGATGGCGTTCACGACATCGGTGGTCGACATCCTGTAGCCGACCAGTTTGGCCGGGTCGATCCAGATGCGCATCGCGCGCTCGGTGCCGAACAATTGCGCCTGGCCGACGCCGGGCACGCGCCGCACTTCATTCAGCACGTTGCGCGACAGATAGTCGCCGAGCGCGACCGGGTCGAGCCGGCCGTCGGTGGAGGACAGCGTGGTGAACAGCAGGAAGTTGCTGCGCGCCTTGTTCACCTGCAGGCCCTGCTGCGTCACCGCCTGCGGCAGGCGCGACTCCACCCGCTTCATGCGGTTCTGCACGTCCACTGCGGCGAGGTCCGGATTGGTGCCCGGCAGGAAGGTGGCGGTGATCTGCGTCTGGCCGCTGGCGTCGGACAGCGATTCGACGTATTGCAGGCCGTCGGCGCCGTTCAGCTCCTGTTCGATCAGGCTGGTCACGCTTTCGTCCAGGATTGCGGCCGAGGCGCCCGGATAGACGGCGGTGATCACGATGGACGGCGGCGCAATCGTCGGATACTGCGAAATCGGCAGTATCCGGATGCACAGCGCCCCGCCCAGCAGGATGAACAGCGCAATCACCCATGCGAAGACCGGTCGGTCAATGAAAAACTTTGCCATGAGAGGAATTCCTTATTTCTGCGGGTTCGCCTGGGCGACGCCGGCCGGCGCATTGCCGGCTGGCGCGTTGGCGTTCCACTGCGTGGTCTTCACCGGCGCGCCCGGCTTCACCTTTTGCAGTCCTTCGACGATGACGGTATCGCCGGCGTTCAGGCCGTCGGTGACGATCCAGTTGTTGCCCTGCGCGTCGCCGGTCTTGATGGGGCGCGGCGCGACCTTGCCATCGGCGCCGACCGTCATCACCGAGGCGCCGTTGTTGTCGCGCAGGACGGCCTGCTGCGGCACCATGATCGCGGACTGGTCCACCGCCTGCTCGAGCCGCGCGCGCACATACATGCCCGGCAGCAGCAGCCGCTTCGGATTCGGGAATTCGGCGCGCAAGGTGATCGCGCCCGAACTCGGGTCGACGGCCACGTCGGAGAACAGCAGCTTGCCAGTTTGCGCATAGACCTGGCCGTCGTCGGTGACGATGGAAATCTTCGCCTGGTTCGGGCCGACGCTCTGCAGCTTGCCGGCATCCATCGCGCGGCGCAGCGCCATCATCTCGGTGGCGGACTGGGTCAGGTTGACGTAGATCGGATCGATCTGCTGGATCATCGCCAGCGGCGTGGCTTCACCCTGGCCAACCAGCGCGCCCTCGGTCACCTGGGCGCGGCCGATGCGGCCCGAGATCGGCGCGGTCACCGTGGCATAGCCGAGGTTCAGGGTCGCGGTCTGGACGCTGGCCTTGGCCGACTGCAGATCGGCCTGGGTCTGCTTCTGCGCGGCCAGCGCGTCATCGTATTCCTGGCGGCTGATCGCATTGGTTTCCACCAGCGGCTTGTAGCGCTGCACTTTCAGGTTGGCCTGGGCCACGTTCGCCTCGGCGCGGGCGCGGGTCGCTTCTGCACTGGACAGCACCGCCTGCAGCGGCGCCGGGTCGATGCGGAACAGCACATCGCCGGCCTTGACTTCGGAGCCTTCGACGAAGACCCGCTTCTGCACGATGCCCGGCACCCGCGCCCGCACCTGGGCCACGCGCACTGCCTCGATGCGGCCCGGCAATTCGGAAGTGATGCCCACGCGCTGCGGCGCCACCTTCACCACCGCCACCTCCGGCGGCGGCGGCGCGGCCTGGGCCTGTGCGTCCGGTTTCTTGTCGCCGCATGCCGAAAGCGCCAACGCGGCCAGCACTGCGGCGAACAATGGAGTGGGATGGAATCTGCTCATGAATGGCTCGCAAAAAGAAGAGCCGTCCGCGCAGGCTACTGGACGCGGGCGGAGAGGTTGAATCGGTGGATCGACTTGGAAACTGTGCCGCGGAAAACGTTGCAAGAATTCGATTGCTTGAAACCGTATCGCGGCTTGCGAAAGTTCTGTAGTGTACATACATTCGTGAATGTATGTTTGCCGGCAATCCGTTTTCTGCCGTGACGTCCGGGATTTTGTTGCAAAAGAGAAAATATGGCACGAGCCACCAAGGAAGAAGCGCTGGAAACCCGCAACCGCATCCTCGATGCAGCCGAAGACATCTTTCACGCACAGGGCGTATCCCGCACTTCGCTGGCCGATGTGGCCGACCGCGCCAATGTCAGCCGCGGCGCGATCTACTGGCATTTCAAGAACAAGAGCGATCTGTTCGACGCGATGTGCGAGCGGGTGCGCCTGCCGATGGAGGAAATGGCGGCGCCGGCGCTGGACGAAAGGCAGGCCGATCCGCTTGGACAATTGCGCCGCACCTGCCTGTTCGTGCTGGAGCAGGTGATGCACAACTCGCATTCGCGCAAGGTGCTCGGCATCGTCTTTCACAAATGCGAATACGTGGAAGCCGCCGGGACGATCGTCGAGCGGCAGCAGGAAGTGTTCCTGCGCGGCCGCCGCCATATCGAGGGGAGCCTGCGCAACGCGGTGGCAAAGGGACAATTGCCATCCGACCTGGATACGGCGCTGGCCGCGCTGATGTTCCAGGCGCAATTGGACGGCCTGATCAACACCGCGCTCTTTACTCCCGATGGCGGCGGCGTGGAACGTCATGCCGAGCGCCTGATCGATGCCGCCATCGACACCTTGCGCAGTGCGCCATCGCTACGGTGCGAACGGCGCATACCGTAACTGAACCCTGCGCGCGGTTCGCCATCCCCGCTTGAGGCCTCACAAGGCAGGCCGGAAGGCCGCACCTTAAGGTCGCTCCACTTCTCACTTCTCACTGCGAACGGGAGCGAACATGCTGAGCGCGACAGCCTTTCTTGCCGATGGCCTGGACCTGGTGGTCGAATTCCTTGCGCGTGCCGAAGCCGACGCCGGCGCAATGCGCGCGCGCTATGCCAGCGTGGCAGCACTGGCGCAGGCCGCGCAGGAAATGACGCGCTGGGCGCAGGGCTCGACCCATGCCGGCACGCTGCGCGCCGATGCCGATGCGCTTGCCCTTGCCGTATCGCAGGACTTGTGGCAAGACCTGTATGCGCGCGTGCTCTTCGCCGGCAGGCCAGTTCCTCCCGATCGCATCGGTCTGAACGTGCGCGGCGCGGGCGGCATGCTGGCGGCGCTGGAGCTGGTGCTCGAATACGCCGGACATGCCTGTTCACATAGCGCGATGGCCTGGAAAGACCATCCTGCTCTGCGCGATGCGCAGGGCGCACCGATCGCCGTCGACCTGGCGCCGCAAGCCTTCGTCGCGGCGCCCTGGCAGCCGCTGCGCGAGCTGTTTTTGCGGCATGCGCAACTGCGTCTAACCATTCCCCAGGTGGCGTGCGCCGGCCGCGGCGCGCAAGCGCCCGATGCCTTCCTGTTCACGCCGCCCGGCGGCGCCGCGCTGCTGATCTGCCGGCCGTCATGGTACGAGCAGCAGTGGCAAACGCTGCGCCAGCATTTCCTCGAACATGCGCTACTGCTGTTTCGCCTGCTGTTCGCGGACGGGGCCGGAGGATGGGGACTGGATCCGGACTCCAGGCTGCTGTGGGGCTTCGCCAACCTGCTCGAGCACAGCGAAGGCATCGGATTCGTGGCGTTCGGCGACTTCGGCGATGCCTGCGCCGATATGGCCCGGTTGCAGGAAGCCCGTCCATCGCAGGAGCTGCGCGGCCATCTGCATGCCGCTGTGCGGGACCTGGCCCGCATCTGGCCGGCAAACTATCCCGCGCAATCCGCCACGCTGCGGGCGATGTATGCCGGCTGGATGGTGCGTGTGCATGCTCGTGCGCATGTCGGGGCCGGCGTTGTGCTGGAGCCGGGCGTGCGGCTTCTTGCCAACGCGGTGGTCGAGGCGGGCGCGGTGGTGCGCATCGGTGCCCGTATCGGCGCCGGGGTGCACGTGCCGCGCGGCGTGGTCATCGGCCGGCAGGCGCGCGTGATGCGTCTCGACGTGCATGGCGCCGCGCTGCCGGCGGGAACGGTGCTGCATGGCGATGTGCGCCTGCGCCCGCACGCCTGGATCCAGCGCCATGTCGAAATCGGCCACGATGTGGAAATCGGTCCCGGCGTAGTGATACGGGAAGGCATGCACATCGCCGACCATGCCCGGATCACCCATTGCCGCGTCGGCGACAAGGTAAGGCTGTGGCGCGGCACCATCGTCGAAGGCAACCTGGACATCGAGGACGGCGTGCGGATCGGCCCGGATGTGAGCTTTGCGAACGGTGTGCGCGTGCGCACCGGCGCCGTGCTCGGTCCCGGCATTCGCGTGCCAGAGCACACCATCGTCGTCGCCGGCGCGCGCATCGACTGCATCCGGCGCGGCGCAGCGTCGATATTCGAGCCGGACGTGGTCCTGCACGGCAATGTCGACATCGGCGCCGGCGCGGTCATCGGCGCCAATGCGGTGCTTGGCCCGGATGTGCGCATCGGCCCGGGCGTGCATCTGCCGCCGGGCATACAGGTGGAAGCGGGCGCATGCATCGACGTGCTGCGGCTGCATGGCAATGTGTTGCCGCGCAGTTGCAGCCTGGCGGGAAGCCTGGAGATCGGCGAGCGCTGCGGCATCCTGCGCGATATCCGCTTCGGCGCCGGCGTGGAGATTGCCGCGGGAATCAGCTTGCCGGCCGGCGTAATCATTGCCGATGGCGCACGCATCGACACGCTCGCCCTGCGCGGCGCGTCCCTGCCCGCCGGCACCACGCTGGAAGGCGATCTGCACTTCGAGCGCGGCGTGCGCGTCGGGCGCGCAGTGCGCTTTGGCGCCGGCGTGCGCATAGCCCGCAACGTCGTCGTGCCGGACGCGGTGAGCATTGCGCCGCTCGCCCGCATCAGCCGACTGCACATCGCGCGAGGCGCGCTGCCCTTTGGGGCGCGGCTGTATGGAAATCTGCACCTGGGCGAGGGCGTGGTCGTCGGACGCGATGTCGAATTCCATGCCGGCGTCGAGATCGGCTGCGCCTGCGCGATACCGGATGGCCTGGTGTTTGCGCCCGATGCGCAGATAACGCAGTTTTCGATCGCGCCGGATGTGACGCTGCCGCCGGGCAGCATCGTTGCCGGCAATCTGCGCCTGGAAGCCGGGGTGACGGTGGGTGCTGAGGTGCGCTTCGGCGCCCGGGTCCATGTTGGACGCGGCGTAGCGATTCCGAATGGAGCGGAACTGGCGCCGGATGCCTGCATCACGCAGCTGGAAATCGGCGCGGGGGTCGCGCTGCCGCAGCATTTCGTGCTCGCGGGCGACGTCAGCATCGGCGCCGACGCCTGCATCGGTGAAGGCGCCATTCTCGGCGCCGATTGTGTGATCGGCGCAGGCGTCGAGATACCGCCCGGGGCGGTGGTCGCGCCTGGCGCCCGCATCGAGCGCCTGCGCATCGCGCCGGATACGCTGCTGCCGCCGCAGACAGCGATCGGCGGCAATCTCGTCATTGGCCGCGAAGTTCAGGTCGGCGTAGGCATATCTTTCGGCGACGGCGTGCGCATCGCGCCGCATGTGAGGCTGCCGTCGGGCCTGGTGATCGTTTCCGGCGCGACCATCCGCCATCTGCACGTGCCGCCGGGCGTTCTGCGGCAGGGAACCATGGTGGACGGCGATCTCACTGTTGCCGCCGGCGCCGACATCGGCGACGACGTGTACTTCGGCGCAGGCGTCACCGTGGGAGCCGGGGCGCGCATTGCCGCAGGCGTGGCCGTGCCAGCAGGCAGCCGCGTGGGCGCGGGCGCGCGCATCGAGCTGCTGGATATCGGTGCGGACGTCGCTTGGCCCGCGCAGGCCACGATAGGCGGCGACCTCGTGGTCGGTGCGGCAGCCGTCATTGGGGAAAACGTGCGCCTGGGCGCGCGGGTCAGGATAGGCGCCGGCGCGGTGATCGGCGCTGGCGCTGCCATAGGCGACGATGCGGTGATCGCGCCGGGATCGATCGTGGAGCCAGGCTGCATGGTGCCGGCCGGTGCGCAATGGCAGATGCGGTCGCCGGCGCCGACTTGGCCGCCGCAGTTCGGCGCCGCGCTGTCGGCAGAGCCCGGAAATCCGGCCGGCAGCGATATTCCGGTACGGGACGTGCTGCTGGAAGCTTGGGCGGATGAACTGGGTCTGACGCCGGACCTTCTGCCCATCGGCGTGGAACCGCCAGCCGCGCCGCTGGAGGCAGGGACGGATTACCAGGGCGCGCCGGCGGCCCCAGTGCCGCTGGCCGGGGAGCCGCCTGTTGCACCCGAGCCCACCACGCCGCGCGCGATTCCGGCGCGCATGCCGCTGCCGTCGCCGTGGCGCCTGTGAGAACGGCGTTCGGCTGCTCAGCGTGAAAGGTTCTACATCGTCTGCAGCAGCGTATTGATCTTCTGCAGGTCCTGTTCCTGCAGCACCCCGGCCGCCGATTTCAGGCGCAGGCTGTTGACCAGGGTGTCGTAGCGCGCGCGGGCCAGATCGCGTCGGGTGGCGTAGAGCTGCTGCTGCGCATTGAGCACGTCGATGTTGATGCGCACGCCCACCTGGTAACCGAGCCGGTTCGAGTCCAGCGCCGACTGGCTCGACACCTCGGCCGCTTCGAGCGCCTTCACCTGGGCCAGTCCGCTGGCAAAGCCGAGAAAGGCCTGGCGCGCGCCCTGCGCCGCGGTGCGGCGCGCGTTTTCCAGGTCGGCGCGGGTGCGCTCTTCCTGCGCGATCGATTCCTTGACCTTGCTGGTGACCGCAAAACCCGAGAACAGCGGCATGCTCCACTGCACGCCGACATTGGTGTTGTTGGCCACATAGGGCTGGGTAAAGGTGATCGTCTGACCGTTCTGGTTGCTGTGAGTGCGGCTGGCCACCAGATCCACCGTCGGATAATGGCCCGCACGGTTCTTGCTGATTTCGCGCCGCGCCACCTCGAGCGCGAACTGCTGCGCTACCACGTTGTAATTTTGCCTTTCCGCGCTGTCTACCCACGGGTCCATGCGCTCCGGGTCGGGGCGCGGCAACAGCAGTCCCGGGCGCAAGCCGGCCAGGTCAGGCGCCGGATGGCCGATGATCTGCTGCAGGGCGGCGCGCTTGATGTCCAGGTCGCTGGTGGCGGCGAATTCCTGCGCCACCGCAAGGTCGTAGCGCGCCTGGGCTTCCTGGCTGTCGGTGACGGTGGCGGTGCCGACCTCGAAATTGCGCTTGGCGGCCGCGAGCTGTTCGGTGATGGCCATCTTCTGCGCCTGCACCGTTGCCAGCGCATCCTGCGCGGTGAGCACATCGAAATAGGCCTGGGCCACGCGCACGATCAGATCCTGCCGGGCCTGCTCGAATTGCGCCTCGCTGACCGCGACCGCCAGCCGTCCCTGCTGGAAGCCTTCCCAGTTGGCCCAGCGAAACAGCGGCTGCGCCAGCGATACCGTATAGGTATTGACGTTCGCGCCGATGCCGATGGTGCCCGGCGTGCTGGCCAGGTTGGCATCGGTTTCCTGCCGGGTGTAGCTGCCGTTGACCCCCACCGAAGGCAACAGTCCGGCGCGGCCTTGCGGCAGGCGCTCCTGCCCGGCCTGCAGCTGCGCGCGCGCGCTGGCATAGACCGGATCATTGGCCAGCGCCTCCTGGTACACCTGGAGCAGATTCATTGCCCCGGCATCGCAGGCGAACAGGGTGGCAACAAACGTCAGGGCCAGGCGGGTAGGGCGCATAGGGTCTCCGGGAGCGAGGTTGTCGTTGCGGCGACCCGTCGGGCCGCCGGTGGGGCGCGGTTGGCTTGCGATGACTTGAGATGACTCAGTAAGTCGGCATGTTCGGATCGACCTGCAGCGCCCAGGCATGGACGCCGCCGGTCAGGTTCGTCACATCGGAAAAGCCGTGATGCTCCAGAAAGGCAGCCACCTGCATGCTGCGCGCGCCGTGGTGGCAAATGCAGACTACCGGCGCATCCGCATCAAGCTCGTTCAGCCGGGCCGGCACTTCGCGCATCGGCATAGTCTGCGCGCCGTCGATGTGGCAGGTGGTGTATTCCCACGGCTCGCGCACATCGAGCAGCAGCGGCTGCGGCCGGCCGGCGTCGGCCAGCCATTGCGCCAGTTCCGGCGCCGACAGATGTCGCATGAGTTTTCCTTCAGAAGCGGAAATGGGAAGGCCGCGGCGCATCGCGCAGCTGCCGGATATCGGTTTCGAACAGGTTGCGGGTGTGGTAGCCGGTCTCGGAGGTGCGCTCGATCAGGCGCGCCTGCATGACCGGCGATTCACCGATCACCGCCAGGATGCGGCCGCCGACCTTTACCTGCTTCAGGAAATTCTCCGGCAGGAAGGGCAGCGCGCCGGAGATGATGATCACGTCGTAAGGCGCGCCGTTCTGGCCCGAGCCTTCCCAGCCGTTGGCGCCATTGCCCAGCACCACGTCGACATTGCCGATGCCGTAATCCTTCAGGTTTTTCTCGGCCATCGCCTTCAGCTCCGGCGAGATTTCCACCGTCGTCACATGCCGTGCGCGGTGCGCGAGCAGCGCTGCCATGTAGCCGGTGCCGGCGCCGATCTCGAGCACGTTCTCATGCTTTTGCACCTGCGCTTCCTGCAGGATGCGCGCCTCGAAGCGCGGCGGCAGCATCGATGCGCCGCCCGGCAGCGGGATCTCGGTATCCATGAAGGTGAGGCTCTTGTAGGCTTCCGGCACGAAGGCTTCGCGTCTGACCACATGAAGCAGGTCCAGGATGTCGGTGTCCAGCACATCCCACGGGCGGATCTGCTGTTCAATCATGTTGAAACGGGCTTGTTCGATGTTCATTGCGGTTAGGGTGTGAAATGCGGGAGAAAAAAGCAGGCTGCATTTTAGCAAAGCCCACTGTTCAGCCGGCCGGCCGCGCGATGGATGGCGCCAGAAGGCCGTGCGTGAGCAGATCGATCATGCTGTCGAGATAAGCCTGCGGCGACACCGGCTCGGGCCGGCAGGCATCGAAGGAATGCCGCCACAGCGTCAGCATCAGCACCGGCGCCACCACCACCATGTGCGCCTGATGGACGTCGATGGCGCGGAATTCGCCGCGCGCGATGCCGCGATCGAGCATGCGCATCACCAGCGCATTGCTGCGCGAGATGATTTCCTCGTGATAGAACTTGGCCACCTCCGGGAAATTGCCGGACTCCGCCAGCACCAGCTTGGTCAGCCCGGCCAGTGGGGTTTCGCCTATGCGCTGCCACCAGCCGAAAATGAACTCCCGGAACAGCGCGACGCTGGAACCGCTGTAGCCGTCGATCAGCGCCGCCGCCTCGTCCAGCACCGGCAGCAGGTTTTCCCGCACCAGCGCGAAGAACAATTCTTCCTTGCTCGGAAAGTACAGATACAGCGTGCCCTTGGAGACGCCGGCGCGGGCGGCCACGTCGTCCAGGCGCGTGGCGGCGTAGCCGCGCTCGACGAAGAGTTCCAGCGCAGCCGCGAGCAGCTCCTGTGGACGCGCCTGTTTGCGTCGCGTCCAGCGCGGTCGGTTGGAGAGGGGGCATGACATGGGGTGGGCGGAAATAACTGACTGTCGAGTCAGCAGGGTAAGGGGGTGCCAGATTGCAGTCAAGCAAAGCACGGCATCAATATTCCGCTTTCACGATCAGGGCGCTGTGCATCTGGAACAGGTCGGGTTGGCGGAAGCGGATTTGCAGGCGGACTTCCAGACGCACCTTGCGGGAAGATGCGGCATTTTTGCTCCTGGCGATCTCATCGCCTTTCTCCGTACTGTCTTCTGAGACAAGGCCGTCACGGCTGAAGTCATCGTCCACCGCACGAAAGTCGAGTACGTCCTCGTCCTGCTCGCGGCGCAACAGTACGGCAAGCTCGGGCTTGAAGGCAGCGTCGGGACGTAAGCCCAGCGCTTTGCCGTGTTTTCCACCGAGCAGGTATTGCCTTACATAGAGCAAGAGATTCGGGCCGGCTACATGCAGGATGACTGCGGGTAGTTCATCCGATGGCGAGGCGCTTAGCCGATCGGCCAGGCTAGCCGGAGTGTTCCATCGTTTGAATCTGCCGTCGGCTTCGAGGAAATGCCACAGGCCGCGAGACGGGAATTCCATGGACTTGCGGCCCCGACGATTCCAGGTGTCGATGAACAGTTCACGCTTCAGCGCTGCATGCTCCTTCGCTGCATCGGAATCGCCGTCCATGTCCTCTTGCGGCCAGTGGATCTCTACGAAACCCGGCGTGCCGGACAGCGTCGTGTAAGTACTGGCAATGAAGCGGGTCGCGGCCTCGCGTTCATTTTTTTCGATATTGCGGACGATCGCGGCCGCCACTCCCTGCGAGGTACCGTCCATGCCGAACACTGCCTTGACGTAAGTTGCCACATGGAACACGAAACTTGTCGCCATTCCTGAGTGTCCGCTGAGTAGGGAAGACAGAAAACCATTCTGGACCAGGATATTGCGCACTGCATCCTCGAACATTTTCCTGATTACATCTGCATTCCGCTCGCCAAGCCTGTCTCTTAACTCTTCCAGAGCTTCGGCCAGCATCGCCATTGCCAGCGGCGGCAACTGGAAGCCGGGCGGGTGCAATTCCGCAGCCACGGCTTTTCCGGTACGTTGAATTCTTGGTACACCGCGCTCCTGGTTTTCAACATCCGGCGTTTCCAGCTTCCCTTTTGTCAGTTCGTCAAGCAATCTGCCGCGAGCGCGGTACATCGCCGGAGCAAGCGCAGCCTGGAATTGTTTGGCCCAGACAGCCATGTCGCCTCTCAGGTCGCGGAAGGGCAGGGTGTCGAGTCCTTCCGCTTTCAGGCCCTTCAGATAGGCGCGTACCTGTTCCCGCCGCCGCTGCGGCGGCTCAAAGTCCAGCGGCGCTTGCAATCGCAGGTCCGCGGCGCTCAGCTTGAACGGCGGCGGCATGGCGGAAGCATCGCTTGTTGCAGGATGGGGCGCAGCGGGCGCGCTTGCGTTCGAGGAGGGGGGAAGCGGCTGACCTGCGCGGCGGGGCAGGGAACGCGGCGAAGCGGCGGGTGAGGTTTGCTCCTCACGCGAACCGAGCTTCGGCGGCGTGACGGCCTGGCTCCCGGCCTTGCCGGTTTTGCCAGCGCTTGGCCGCGATAGCGGCGCAAATGACACTTCTCCTTTTCGATACGACACCCCGTTTCCTGCCCTGTCGCCCATACCAACCCCATGAAATGTGACACGGCTGCCTTCGTAACCGGAAACGCAATCCAGTTTTCTGCTTCCACCATGAGTTTGCGTAAAATCACGGGATGCCCGAAAACCTCACCTGCCGTCCCGGCTGCGGCGCCTGCTGCATCGCCCCGTCGATTTCCTCGCCGATTCCCGGCATGCCGCATGGCAAGCCGGCCGGCGTGCGCTGCGTGCAGCTCGACGAGGACCATCGCTGCCGCATCTTCGGCCATCCGGAACGCCCGGCCGTGTGTGGCAGCCTGAAAGCCGAAGCCGAGATGTGTGGCGCAAACCGCGAAGCGGCGCTGACCTGGCTTGCCGACATGGAAAAGGCGACCGCCGCATGAAACGCTTCCTTCCGCTCTTCCTTGTCGCTGTCCTCGCCGCTTGCTCCAGCCTGATCGGTCCACGCGAAGTCGATGTGCCGCTGTCCCGTTTGCAGGAAGGCGTGGCGCGCCGCTTTCCGTTCGATCAGCGCTATATCGGCATTCTTGACGTACATGCGGACCACCCATCGCTGGCATTACGCCCCGAAAGCGGACGCATACAGCTGTCCCTGGATGTGTCCCTCACGCCGATCATCGGCAACGGCGGCTGGCGCGGCGGTGTCACGCTGTCCGGCACGCCGAGGGTGGATAGCGGCGCGCGGGCGCTGACGCTGTCCGAGCCGCGGGTGGAGGACATACGCGGCGACGGCATGGGCGATGGTCTCGGGCCGCAGGTCGCGCGGGTGGCCAGCTTTCTCGCCGCGCAGCTCGTCGGCGACGTGCCGGTGTACCGCTTCCGGGACGGCGATTTCCGCTATGCCGGCATCAGCTTCGTGCCGGTCAGAATCGATACCCGGGCCGACAAGCTCGTGGTAACCTTCGACCCGGTCAAATAAGCCGGACAGTTTCCGGTACAAAATCCAGGCACGCGTTGCACGGGTAACAACATGCATGCCAGCCGACGACGTGCCCGCAAGGCGATGCCTTGACATTGCCGCACCTCACCCCCATTCCAGTAACCATTCCCGATCATTCATGGATTCCCTGCTTATCATCAAGTCAATCATCATGGGCATCGTCGAGGGGCTCACCGAGTTCCTGCCGATTTCCTCGACCGGCCACCTGATCCTCGCCGGCAGCCTGTTGAACTTCGTCGGCGACAAGATGAAGGTATTCGAGATCGTGATCCAGGCCGGCGCGATCTTCGCCGTGATGTGGGAATACCGCGCGCCCATCGCGCGGGTGCTGGGCGGGCTGGGTTCGGATCCGAAGGCGCAGCGCTTCATGGTCAACCTGATCGTGGCCTTCATGCCGGCGGCCATCCTCGGCTTCCTGTTCAACAAGAAGATCAAGGCCGTGCTGTTCGCGCCGGTCCCGGTGGCGCTGGCCTTCATCATCGGCGGCTTTGTGATCATGTGGGTCGAGCGCCGCGCGCGCGCGCAGCAGGGCGCCGCGCGCATCGAGACCGTGGATGACATGACGATGGTCGACGCCTTCAAGATCGGCTGTGCCCAGGCCTTCGCGCTGATCCCCGGCACCAGCCGTTCCGGCGCCACCATCATGGGCGGCATGCTGTTCGGCCTGTCGCGCAAGGCCGCCACCGAATTCTCGTTCTTCCTGGCCATACCGACGCTGTTGGCCGCCACCGTATATTCGCTGTACAAGGAGCGCGCGCTGCTGTCCGCGGCCGACGTGCCGATGTTCGCTGCCGGCACCATCGCCGCCTTCCTCTCGGCCTTCCTGTGCGTGCGCTGGCTGCTGCGCTACATCAGCAGCCATACCTTCAATGCCTTTGCCTGGTACCGCATCGTATTTGGCCTGCTGATACTGCTCACCGCCTTCACCGGCTGGGTGACCTGGGCCGACTGAGCACCTCAGAACAACTGAACTTCAAGGAACATCCGCAAGACCATGTCAGACCTGTCCCAGCGCGCATTGCATCTGCTGCAGACCATCTTCGGCTATCCGGCGTTTCGCGGCCAGCAGGCCGACATCGTCGAGACCATCGCCTCCGGCGGCGATGCGCTGGTGCTCATGCCCACTGGCGGCGGCAAGTCGCTGTGCTACCAGATCCCGGCGCTGCTGCGCGACGGCGTGGGCGTGGTGGTGTCGCCGCTGATCGCGCTGATGCAGGACCAGGTCGATGCGCTGGACGAACTCGGCGTACGCGCCGCCTTCCTGAATTCCACGCAGAGCTGGCAGGAAGCCTCGCGCGTGGAGCGCCTGGTGCGCAATGGCGAACTGGACCTGCTGTATGTCGCGCCCGAGCGGCTGCTCACGCCGCGCTGCATGGAATTGCTGCAGGAGGCGAAGATCGCGCTGTTCGCCATCGACGAAGCGCATTGCGTGTCGCAATGGGGGCATGACTTCCGGCCCGAATACATCCGCCTGTCGGTGCTGCACGAGCAGTTTCCGGACGTGCCGCGCATTGCGCTCACCGCCACTGCCGACCAGCAGACGCGCGAGGAAATCGTGCGCCGCCTGGCGCTGGACGATGCGCGCGAGTTCATCTCCTCGTTCGACCGGCCGAACATCCGCTACCAGATCGTCGAGAAGAGCAATGGCCGCAAGCAATTGCTGGACTTCATCGGCAGCGAGCATCCGGGCGACGCCGGCGTGGTCTACTGCCTGTCGCGCAAGAAGGTGGAAGAGGTCGCGCAATTCCTGGTGGAGAGCGGCATCGAGGCGCTGCCGTATCACGCCGGCATGAACCTGGACACGCGCACCAGCAATCAGGCGCGCTTCCTGCGCGAGGAAGGCATCGTGATGGTCGCCACCATCGCTTTCGGCATGGGCATCGACAAGCCCGACGTGCGCTTCGTCGCCCACCTCGACCTGCCCAAGAGCATCGAGGGCTACTACCAGGAAACCGGCCGCGCCGGCCGTGACGGCGCGCCGGCCAATGCCTGGATGGCCTACGGCCTGCAGGACGTGGTGCAGCAGCGGCGCATGATCGATGAATCCGAGGCCGACGAAACCTACAAGCGCGTGCAGAGCCAGAAGCTCGACGCAATGCTCGGCCTGTGCGAGACCGTCGGCTGCCGGCGCGTGCGGCTCTTGTCGTATTTCGGCCAGCATTCCGAGCCCTGCGGCAATTGCGACACCTGCCTGAATCCGCCGGTCACCTATGACGCCACGGTGCCGGTGCAGAAACTGCTGTCGACCATCTACCGCTGCGGCCAGCGCTTCGGCGCCGGCCATGTGTTCGACGTGCTGCGCGGCATGGACACCGACAAGGTCAGGCAATGGAAGCATGAGCAGCTGTCGGTGTTCGGCATCGGCTCGGACATCGGCGACCAGGAATGGCGCGCGATTCTGCGCCAGGTGATTGCGATGGACCTGGTACATGTCGACCCGGACGCCTACAACTCGCTGCGCCTGACCGAGTCGGCGCGGCCGGTGCTGCGCGGCGAACGCGCGGTGCAGCTGCGCCGCTATGTGAAGCCGGTCAAGGCCAAGCGCAGCCAGACGAAAGCGAAGGGCTATGTCGAAGCCGACCTGTCGCCGGTGGAACAGCGCATCTTCGAAAAGCTGCGCTGGTGGCGCATGGAAACCGCGCGCCGCCACAATGTGCCGGCCTACGTGATCTTCCACGACGCCACGATGCGCGAAATCGCCAAGGCCATGCCGCAATCGCTGGAGGATTTGCGCGGCGTGAGTGGCGTGGGCGAGAAGAAGCTGCAGACCTATGGCAGCGAGCTGGTGGAGCTGATCGGCGAGCTGGTGTGACGGCGGTCCGCTAAAGCGCCTCGCGACCTCGTAGGGCCTGCTCCGCCCACGCGTCTGTTCGGTCACCGCGTGGGCGCAGCAGGCCCTACGAGCGGACGCAAGATCGCGCTTGTGCAACGCGTCCTTTTCCTCGCCTTCGCAGGCCCACCGGCCTTATCCTTGTTTCAAATTTTCAGTTGCGCCAAGAAACATTTCGCTGCAAACTTCCGGCGCAGTTTTCCTTCCTCGCCGTGTCCATGAGCTCTTCTGGCGGCGCGTCTCCCTGATTCGAATGCTTCAAGCGATACGCCATGATGCGCATCCCGTCATGGGCCGCGGCCATGCTGTTTGCCTGTGCCGTCGCGCCCGCATTCGCAGCAGAACCTGGCGCCGCCTGTGACCCGGGCGGCGCTGGTGCGCCCTGTGGCGGCGCGCAAGTCGCCGGCATGGACAACACCGGCGGACCCGGCCAGGGCGCCGGCAATCCGGTCAACCTCATTACCGGCAACAAATACCAGCGCGAGACCGACATGGCGCCGCTGCCCGGCGTGCTCGGTCTCGAAGTCGTGCGCCATTACAACAGCAGCCATGCGCTGGTCGGCGAACCGGATTTCGGACTCGGCCGCGGCTGGCAGCTTTCCTACGAAACCCGGCTGTTCCTGATGGGCGGCGCGCTGCACATCGTGCAGGCCGATGGCGCACGGCTGGTGTTTGCACGCAGCGTGGTCGGTGCCGGCCTGTACCGCCACGCCGACCCGGCGCGCGGCGCGGTGCGCATCGCGAGGATCGAGGGCGGCGATGAATACGACTGGCTCTGGCCGAACGGCCGCGAATTGCGCTTCGACCGCAACGGCCGCCTGATGCGCATCGCGCTGCCCGGCGGCGAAGCGCTTGACCTGCAGCGCACGCCCGAGGGCAGGCTCTTGCGGGTACGCGATCCGCAGGGCAGGGAATTGCGTATCCGCTATGCGAATGCGGCGTCGGGGAGCGAGCGCATCGTCGGCATCGACACACCGGTCGGCCGCATCGATTATGAGCATGGCGAAGCGAAGAACGCTTCGGCGCTTCGACTGGAAACGGCGCGGCTGCCCGTCGGGCGCGGCAAGACGATGCGGCGTATCTATCACCATGAGGACGAGCATCATCCGCTGCTGCTGACCGGCATCAGCGTCGAAGCGCAGGAAGAGGGGAAGAGCGCCGGCCTACGCGAGCGTTTGCGCGGCTGGACTTACGACGCCGCCGGCCGAGCGGTAGGCTCGTTGAGCGGCGAGTCGCTGCGGCTGGCGGCGGATGGAAAGCCGCTCCCTGGCCCGAGCGACGAACAACTCGTATTCCGCCGGCTTACGCCCGGACTGACGCTGCTGACCGACGGCGCCGGCCGCAGCACCGAGTACCGTCACACGATCATCAACGGCGAGTTCCGCCTGCTCGAAGCGCGCGGCGCCGGCTGCGCGAGCTGCGGCCCGGTGAATTTGCGCTACGGCTACGATCGGCTGGCCCGCCTGACCGAGGTCACCCGGCTTGACGCCGCCGGCAAGGCTATCGAAGGACGGGCGCTGGAGTTGGATGCGCTGGGAAGACTGCTGAGCCTGACCCGCATCGATTACGCGAACGGCAAGCCATCGCGCCGCACGCCGCTGCTGCGCCAGCAATACGCGCCCGAGATCGGTCCTTTCCTGTGGCCATGGCGCGGCAGGGCGCGGCCGCCGTTCGGCCCGATCCTGATCGCCTGGCCGAGCGTGGTGCCGGGCAGGGAACATCAATTACGCATCGAATACAACCGCCGCCAGCAGCCGGTGCTGCTGAGCGAATCCGGCTTCGATCCGCAAGACGGCTCGAAGATCGAGCGCAGCATGCGTTACCGCTATGAAGACCGGCGCGGGCGCAGCCTGCTGACCGAGGTGGAAGGTCCGTGGTCCCCCGGCGCGGGAGTCGTGCCGGACGTCATCCGCCATGTCTGGGATGCGCAAGGAAGCTTCGTCGCGCGCAGCATTCTTCCGGGGAACGTCGAACTGGCTTACGCCCGCGACGAAGGCAGCGGCCGGCTGACGGCGACGACGCTGCGCTGGGACGATGTGTTCCGCCGTCGCTCGTTCGAAACCGATGCCGCCGGCCGACTCCTCGGACAAAGCGATGCCGCCCTGGATGCCGCAGGTCGCGTTATCGCCCTGCGTCGCATCGACATTGACACCGATGCCCGCGGCCGACCGGCGCGTATCCGTTGGCCCGACGGCGGCGTGAGCACATTGACTCACGATGCTTCCGGGCTGCCCATGCCGGTGTCGCTGCCGGGCGGCGGGCTGGCGCTGTGGTCGCGTGCAGAGGATGAAGCAGCACCGCCTCCATCGGCGGTGTTCAAGGCCATGCGTGGCCCGCCTGGCAGCGCCTCCGAGAACATCGTGCTGCGCTATGACGCCAATGCGCGCAGCGCCGAGCGCAAGCTTGACGACTTCGGCCGTTTGGTCGCAATACGCCTGCCAGAACAAGGCTGGCAGACCGCCCGCTACGATGCCGCCGATCGCCTGGTCCATGTCACCGATGCGCGCGGCGCGACCACCGCGCTGGTTCACGACACCGCCGGCCGGCTGCGCGGCGTCGTGCGCGCACTGGCCGACGGCAGCATGGCCGAGCAATTGCGCTTTGCCTGGCGCGGGCCGTACCGCGTCGAAGAAACGGTGATCGAAGAGGGGCACGCGCGGCGCGTCTATCGCTATCGCCACGACCCGTTCGGCGAGGTGGAGTGCACCGAATTGGAAATCGACGACGGCGCGGGCGCGCCACTGCGTCTGGCGCTGGAAACCCGTTACGACGAAGTCGGCCGGCGCATCTCGCAGACGCTGCCCGGTGGCGAACGTCTCGTCTGGCGCTATTTCGCGGATGCGCCGTATCGCGGCCAGCGCGCCGCCGTCGAGCGCCTGCGCTGGCCGGCATGGCTGGACGGCGTGATGGTGAAACTACCGGAACGCTGGCTGGATGCGCTGCGCCTGAAGCTGCGCCTTGCCGAACTGGAGCCGGAAGACAGGCAATCCGAAGCGGCGCCATCGCTGATATTCGCCGCGTCGCCGCAGCCCGAACCCGGTCTTGCCGAGACCGCGCCCGGCAGCGAGCACGACGCCGCCGGCCTGCCGCAGCGCCTGCGCACGGAAAAGGGCGAGTTCCGCCTGGTCTGGAATGCCGCTGGCGCGCTGGCCGAAGTGCATCCCGTCGCGGCCAGCGGGGCTGCTCCCGTCGCACGCTACCGCTACGACGCCCGTGGCCGCCGCGTCGAAAAGCACACTGCCGCCGGCAGCGAGTATTACCTGTACGACGGCACGCAACTTGTTGCGGTCGCGTCGCATGTAGGCAAGCGACTGCGCGTGCGCGGCGAATACCTGTATGCCGGATACCGCCCGCTACTTTGGTTCCATGACGGCGAAACGCTGCGCCTGGAAACCGATCATCGAGGGGCTGTGCTGGCGACCAGCGAGCCTGCGGGCAGGGCAGGGAAAGCGACCCAACGATGGCAAAGCAACATCGACGCCTGGGGACGCGCGCACCCGACCGGCGCGGGCGACCCGCGGCTGCGGCTGGTGAACCAGTACGCCGACGAGGAAAACGGCCTGCATTACCACGTGGCGCGCTACTACGATCCAGCAACGGGCCGTTTTCTGAGTCCCGACCCGGCGGGCATCGCCGACAGCATTGACGCCGCCACACCGGACGCGCTCAAGCTCGACATCAGCGCCTACGTCTCCGGCCAGCCGAGCCTGTATTTCGACCCGGACGCAGCGGCCAAGCTGGTCTATTACGCGCTGACGACCGATGCAAAGGGCAAGCCGCTGCCGACGAAGCAGGGTTTCACCGGCGCGCGCTGGGCGTTCAGCATCGAAGACATACAGGCGGGCGCGACGACCGGCGATGAAGCGCTCGACAAGCTGATCGGCGACTACGCGCAAAAGCACACCGGCCTGCTGTATGACCTCGGCGGCGACTTTCTGACTAACCGGAAAAAGCCTTACGCGACCTGGGACGGCGCGGCGGATGAGACGGTCGATGCATTCAAGAGGCATTACCAGGGCAACATCGTGCAACTGCCGCAATTCAGTTTCGTGAATTTCAGTGACAAGAATGCGGCGTTGCTGATTGCCAGGATTACCGGAAATACGAAGGAATTGGGGAGTTGTCCGGCGGCGAGTGTTCTATTGCCGGCTATCGAGTTTGGGGAAGGGGAAGCGGGGATCAATGTAACTAAAAATTTAGGGAATCTCGCTGAGCGCAATGCCAATTTGCAGAGAATTTTAAATTGCGATGTAAATAAGCTAACGACTTTGAAAGTTTCTTATGAAAATGAGTTGGAGAAATTACGTGTTGAGAAAATAGAAGCGGCAGCGGAGTTAAATGAAACAGCAGGCTTGAATAAGGATTGTAGTCAGAATGGATGTCCTGGCATTGACATCGTTGGGCAGCAAGGCCCAAATGGGGAAGTGCCTCGCATCTACCATGCTTCTTATGGTAGGTCGCAATTTGTTGCGGTCACATTTATCGAAACCATTAAGACGTTGTCAAATGATGAAATGCAGCTTATTGGAATGACTCAAGATATTAAAGAGCGAATCGAAGCTGCTGATAAGCGCGCATTGAAACTTGGTCGGGAAGGAGGATGGTTCGATGTCGTGCGCAGGGTGCCGTGTAAAAATGCGGAAGATGCCTGGGATAATGCGATGAGTAGCACGGTCTGGACGGATCAGCAAAGAAAACGCTTCCAAGAGGATACCATGCTGGATAGACAGGCGTTTATTGATATTGCATGCTTTCAACCGGATGGAAAAGGGCGTCCAATTGGCGAGGGGAGGAATGCGTTTATGACTGAGACGATTTTTTCTGACCGATTACTTAAAGAATGGCTGATGCAACTTTATAAAGGTTTCGATAAATTTAACTACATATCACGAGTATTTATTAGGAATAATCTTCGAAAAGTCATTGGCGATAAAAATCTGAGAGATCAATTTGTGAATGATGAGGTGCAACAGGAGGGCGAGAAAAAAAGCGACAGATATTTATTTGAGCAAAGAAGAATTGAAGAGAATTTGGCAATGCGTACAGCTCGTCTCCATAACGGAGGTTTGGGCGCTTTTTCTAACGAGATTGGAAACTTAACTCGGGATTGTAAGAAAGGGGCGCCGTGTGATCTTGGTGGGTATGTAACCACGTTCATCGGAATCACTCCCGGAAGAGGTGATTGGCGTAGCTTGCGATGTTTTAGTGACGAGAAATCGCGAGGCCTCGAAATGATCCCTCTCAAAATTTGAGGATGCAAAATGCTCGCTAGGAATCCCTTGGTCATCATATTCATCAGCGTCTTGTGTTGCCTATATGACGCCACCTACGCAGGTGACATGCTTTCATTGAAACCATATGTTAAGTGCATGGTCCCTCCTCATCCGCCATCTCAGTTAATATTGGGAAAGCAATATCAGACCTACATTCCAGTGGGCAAGTGGCATGTATTTGATATCAACGGAGATGGCTGGTGTGACTGGGTAAGAAATGGTAGGCAAGGTTACCGTTCTGATGTTGATGTTGTTCCGATGATAGAAATGATTTACTTGGGGACGTCAACTGGTTGGCGCAATTTTGAAACGAAGAGAAAGTTTCAATCTGCGATAGATTCGCTTGATAGTATTGACAAAATTCACCTGTATGGTTTTGCGGAAGCATATGGATTCTTCCAGCCAATACCAATCTATAGAAAAGGCTCTATGAAACCGTTTATAGTTGCTGTGAGTCGAGTGGATGCACCAGCACCGCCTCCTGATATAGATAGCATTAATGTTCTGCAGTGGGACGACGATACCGACAATCTGCGGTATGTTTCGGGAAATGGCAAAGATGAGGTCGTTGAATTTCTGCGTACAAATTATTGTAATGCCTCTTCTATTCCGCAATACGATGGGGAAGAGTTGATAATGGCATTGGGTTCTCTTTGTAATGGAAAAGGAAAGTGAATTAATGCACTAGATGCACTACGGGTGCTTTTATTAGAGCTGTATTTTGGTGGATGTATCATGGCGGCGAAAATAGGCGCCTACCTAACGTTATGGCGGCGACTCTGATCATTGAGTCGCTTGGTTGCAATGGGGGACGCTGGATATTTCGCATCGTGGGCAACTGAAATGACAGAGGCTCAGCCAGCCACATCAACGCTCAAGCCGCCTCCAACCCCCCATCCCCAAACTCCATCCTCACCTGCTCCCTAACCTCCCACCTGCGCATTTCCCACAATTCCCGCAACCGATCCGAGCGCAACACCCGCTCATCCGCCTCGGAAAGAAATCCCACCTCGCCATTCCCCTCGGCCACTGTCCTCGAAAAGCTCCATTCCCTTGAAAACTCCGGCTTGATCGCTCCCGCATGCTTGGTCGGCATCGCGCAGATCAACTGCATGCCTAGGCTTTCGCGCAAGAACTTCAGCACGTCGCGCGCTCGCGTTTCATCCATCTTCGAAAACGATTCGTCATTCACCAGCAGCTTCAGGCTCGGCCCCTTCTCGAAATGCTTCAGCTTGTTCGTCACCACCGCCGCATGAATGATGTAGGCCGGCGTCTCGAGCTGGCCGCCCGAGCCGGTGCCCCATTCGGACAGGCGCAGGCGCGAGCCCGTGTCGGATTCCTTGTAAATCTCGTAGCGCCGGTAATTGCGGAAGTCCGCTACCCGCTGCAACTCGCGCAGCGCCGCTTCTTCGTCATCGGACAGCAGCAGCGCTACCAGCCGGTCGCGCACCACGCGTTGCGCCTGCGATAAGTCCTGCGCGCCGAACAGGTTGTCCTGCGCATCCGGCAGTTCGGCCGCGGCACAGAAAAAGTCGTAATAGGCTCGGTATTCCGGCACCCATTCCGACCAGTCGATGCGGAAGCGGTCGGTGCCGAAGCGCAGCCGTTCCAGTTCCATGTTCAGCGCCTTCAAGGTGCGCACACCGGCATCGACGCCGTTGCGAATCTCATAGCAGAACTGCCGGGTGAACACATCGTTGAACGAGCTTTCGGCCATGCGCAGCTGGTCCAGGTTCTTCACCAGGCCGATGTCGCGCTGCCGCAGCAATTGCTCGCGGGTGCGGTCACGCAGCGTGATCATGCGCGCATGCAGCGGGCCAAAGTCGCCGTCGCGGCTGTCGAGATCGGCGCCGCCGTCGAAGCGTTCTTCGCTGCGCGCTTGCGCATGGTAGGCGCCGAGCGCGTCGCGCACATTGCTGTAGACCTGCCAGCAACGTGAGCGCTGCCGGGCGATGTCGTCCTGGACCTCCTGCGCGCTGGCCTTGCCGGTTTCCGCGCGCGTCGCGATCGCCTCGGCGGCAGCGACAAAGGACAGGCTGGCATTGGTCGCGCACAAGGCCTTGAAACGCGCGGCGTCTGCGTCCACCGCTTCCTGCCGGGCCGGCAGCGCGGCGGCAATGCGTGCCAGCGCCGCTTCCTGGTTCTGCAGGCTGCGCTCAAAGCCGCCGATGGCCTTGTTGCAGGCAGCCTTGCGTTCCTCGATGCGCGCGATCTCTTCGCCGAGCGCATCGGCTTCCGCCTGCAGCTTGCCGGCCGCGGACAGATCGAGCCGGTTGAAGTCCGAGCGGGCGGCATCGAGTTCGCGCGTGGCGCGTTCCAGCGCGTCGCGCGTGGCAAAGGACGGGCAGGGCAGTTGCGCGATCAGCGCCAGCGCGCCTTGCAGTTCGCGTAGTTCCGCGCGCAGTGCCACCAGCTCTTCTTCGGCCGCCGCATGCTCGCTTTCCGCGCGCTCGCGCGCTTGCCTGCGCGACTCCTGGCCAAACACCAGTTGCTCGGCCTCGGCGGCGAACATGGTGCGCGAACCGCTACCCTTGCCGTCGCGGGTCAGGCCGCGCAGCGCATGACGCAAGGCTTCGGCGTCGGCCACCTTCACCACCTGGCCGTACTGCTCATGCAGATAGGCCAGCGCCACCGGATGTTCGGACGCGAGCTCATGCACGATCGACTCCGCCGGCGTGCGTTCCGGCTTCGCCTGCTTCATGCACAAGCTGCCCTGGATCACCGAGATGCGCAGCCGCTTCTGCCGCACCAGGGCAATGGCACGCGCTTCCCATTCGCTTGCTACCACCAGCGAAAAACGCGCGCCGCCGAGATAGCCCTCGATCGCCGCCTGCCATTCGCCGGACACCGGCTCGACCAGGTCGCACAGCACCTGCGCGCCGGCATCGGGCAATTCGGCGCGGAATTCCTTCAGCGCCTGGCGCACATGGCCGGGATAATCGGCGCCACCTTCGGCAAGATGGGCGCGGCGCGCCGCCGCGTCGCGTTCCCGCTTCTGCGCGCCGTCTTCCATGCCGCGCAGCCGGGCGATGCCGGCATGCAGCGCGGCGACCACGCTGTCGCTGCCGCCGGCCAGCGCCGCATGCAGCTGTGTCAGCGGCGCTTCGATGACATCGAGCTCGCGCACCAGCAGCAGCGATTGCAGCACATCCGTTTCCTTCAGCGCGGCCAGGCGTTCGATCGTGTCGAACTGCGCCAGCGCCGCATTGGCATCGAGCGCCGACAGGCTCGCGCCGACTGTCGCCGCCGCGCGAGTGAGTTCAAGCTGATGCGCGGGAAAGCGCATCGCCGCCACGTCGCGCGACGCGACGATCACGCGCTGCGCGATGCCGGCAGCTTGCCGTAACTGCGTCAGCGCGGCCCGGGCACGCGCTTCGCTATCCTCGAGCTGCTCTCGGATGCGCCGTTGCTGCTCCACGGCCGGGATGCCCATCATCTGCGCATGCACCTGCGTCAGGCTGCGGCCGCGCGCGTGGCGCTCTTCCTCGAGCCTGGCCATGGTGTCGTTCTCGGCGGCGATCGAGGCCTTGAGTTGTGCGATCGCTTCCGCGGCGCGGTCGGCCTGGCGCCGGTCTTCACGCAGCGCCAGTAGCGAGGCCAGCCATTGCGCCGACGCCGCCGCTTCATGCGCCTCGGCGGCTTCGCCCGCAGCACGGCCCAACCGCTCCAGCAGGCCGACATGGGCCGACATGCGCTCGCCTTCGCGGCGCAGCGCATTCACCTGCCGCATCAGCCGGCTGATCTGCGCAATGCGCTGCGACAGCGCGGTCGCATCGAGTTCCAGGATGTGCTTGCGCACCAGTTCGTCGACGCTGCCGATCGGACGATGCGCGATCGACAGACTCCACGCGCGCGCCGCGCTTTCGGCTTCGGCAAACGACACCGCCTTCAAACCACGGAAGCGGCCGTAAAGCTGGCACAGGTATTCGCGCTTGCTGTCGCGAAAGCCGGTCACTTCGCGATAGCGCGCCGACAGATGCGCTTCGATGCGTTCCACCGGCACCACCAGCAGCGATCCGTCCTCATCGGTCGCGGTCAGGTCGTCCAGCGTCAGCGCGGCGTTGTCGATCAGGTAGAGGCCGAGCCGCTCGCCGGTTGCCTGCCGGCGCGCGCCGGAGCTGTCCACGCGCGCGGAGGCCGCGATCAGCGCGGTGAATCCGCAACCTTCCTCGCCTTCGCTGGGCTGGAACACCGCGCCGATATAGCCATGCGCGCCATCGGGCCGCGCATACAGATTGTCTTCGGCGCCGACGATGTAGGACCACAGCGTGCGCTTGGTCTTGCCATTGCGCGCGCCCTGCGTGGTTTCATCCTGGCCGGGGTTGTAGTTGAAGATGTTCTGATATACCGCGGTCATCACGGTCTGCAGCGCATCCAGCATCGTCGACTTGCCCGAGCCGGTCGGGCCGGTCAGCAGCGTCATGCTGCCCATCGGGTATTCCTGGCTGCGCAGCGCGCCCCAGTTCACCAGGATCAGTTTGTCGAGTTTCATGCGAGGTCTTCGCGCGGGCTGTCGTCATCGTTGGCGGCAGCGTCGGCCGTGACCGCCGTGACCGCGTCAGTCGCATCATCGGCTTCCAGCGCACGCGCGAGCATGTCGTCGCTGATGATGCCCAGTATGGTCGGGCGCACCGCGATGAGCGCATCCTCGTCTTCCATCGAGAACAGCACGGGCAGGCGCACCAGCCGGTGCCGCTTCAATTCCGCCAGCAGGCGTTGACGCTCGACCGCGCCTGCCGGCAGCGCCCGGCGCAATTGGGTCTGCAGCGTGGCGGCCAGTTCCTCGAAGCGGATCAGCACTTCGCCGGCATCGGTAAGCCTGCCGCCGGCATCGGCCAAGCCCTGCTGGTACAGGAAGCGCAGCGCCAGCGCCGCGGCGACGAAATCCGCCGACAGCCGCGCGCGCAAGCCCGGCGTGGCATCGGCCTCATCGGCATCTGCGCCAGGTATCTCCGCGCCCGGCGCATACAGCCGGAAGAAACCGGCGGCGCTGTCATGCATGAGCGTAAAGCCGCCGAGGTGAAAATAGTCGAGGAGCAGCGGCTCGATGCGGCGCATGTCGTCATACAGCCGTTCTTCGGTGCCGTCTTCATCGCGCACCAAAATGCCAAACGCGTACATGCGCGCGACGATGTCGCGAAAGCGCGCCAATGAGAGACCAAGCGCATCGAGTTGCGCCTGCAGGGATTCGGTAAGAGTCATGCGTTGTATACGATCAGATAATCGGCGCCGCTGTAGCAGGCGTTTTCCAGGCGGGTAGGCAGGCGCGTGACGGTGATGTCGGTGCCGCGGCCACTGCGCAGCGCTTCCACCAGCTGCATGTTGCCCAGCACTTCGGTGGCGCTTGCGGCCGGCAGCTCGGACAGGCGCAGCGCGCCGCCGCAGGCCTGCAGTTGCGCGCGGATCCGTGCCACCAGGTCTTCGTTCGGCACCGCGAAAGCGCCGGCTTCGGCGCGTCCCATCGCCGCGGCCAGGCGCGCTTCGCGGCTGATCTTCGGTTGC
This sequence comes from Noviherbaspirillum pedocola, assembly GCF_016632335.1. GTDB lineage: Bacteria > Pseudomonadota > Gammaproteobacteria > Burkholderiales > Burkholderiaceae_D > Noviherbaspirillum_A > Noviherbaspirillum_A pedocola. Next base: position 376,149 of record NZ_JAEPBG010000001.1, on the reverse strand, counting down.
GCGGTGATGTTCAAGGCGCGCCGCCGTGTCGAGGCATTACGCAGCCGGAACGCGGAAGGATCGAGCAGCCGCAGTTCCGCGCCGGCGATGGCAATGCCTATGCGCGCGAGCAGCGCATCCTGCGCATCGCCGGTGTCGCCGGCATCGGCCACGCGCGCAATTGCTTCGCTCCATGCATGGCGCTCGCGTGAGCCGGTCAGCACCAGCGCCTGCTGCACGATGCTGGTGGCACGCTGCATGTACACGCTCATGGCCTTGATCAGTTCCGGATGACGGCTGTTGCAGGCGGCTTCGACCATGTCCTCGATGCGAAACAGCATCCAGTCCAGCGTCGATGCGCCGCTGCGCTCCGCCCGCGCCCAGCGCGCGATGTCGTTGAGCTGCGCTTCCAGCCGCTCGCGCTCCTCGCCCTGCAGCGCATGCAGGCGCAGCACCAGATCACGTATCGCTTGGCGGTGGCGCTCGATATTGTCGGCGGTGAGCTGCTGCTTGAATTCCTTCTCGAAGCGGTCGAGGAATTCGATGAAGCCATCCCAGGGCGTATGCGCGGCTTCCTGCATCAATCGCCGCACCAGTTCCTGGAAATAATCGACGCCTTCGGCCAGGTCGCCGATCACCTTCTCCGCGTAATCCCAGGCATCGACCAGGTCATAGGCATCGAGGTTCTTCAATGCGGCGTCGAGCGCATTGCGGCAGCTGCGCACATTGCGCTGGCGCGTGCGCGCGCTGGGCCGGTCCATCGCCCAGAAGGCTTCGGCGAAAAGCTTGCCGGCGCGAGTCAGGCGAAACGCGGTGACGAGGCCGGAGCGGTCGCCAAAGCTTTCCAGCCAGCCGTCGCGCAAGAGCGCGCGCATCAGGGCCGCGGCGGCATTCGCATCATCGGCATGCTCGGGCAGGATGGCATCTGTCGCGTGGCCTTCCTCGGGCAGCGACGGCTGGCGGCGCGCATCGCGCACCACCGGTATCAGCAGCTCGCGCAATCCTTCGCGCGTGAGGTTGTGCGCATAGTCGGCGCTGGGCCCATGCAGCCGCTCGTACAGCGCGCGCAGCGCGGCGACGACAACGGCGCGGTGCCGGCCGGACAGCGGGCGGAAGAAATGGAGACGTTCGGAATCGAAAAACACGGGGAGGCGAAGCAATTGGCAGGCCGCAACTATACGGGTTGGCGCAGCGTGGGGCCAGTGTTTTCAGCGCGCAATAGGCAGCAGCGATCGCGATCAGTCCGCCGCTCAGCATGGCGCGACGCGACGCACGGTACACGGCGGAACCGGTGCACGGACTGGCTTACTTTTCTCAGAACCTATTGCAGGCGTTTAGTTACTTAGCCGCGGTCCAGCCTTTCGGTTCCCTTCATCGATGCGCTACGCCGGGCTGGCGAGCGGGCGCAGATATCAAGGAAGAATTGCCATGGACAAACTGGGCTACACCACGAATGCGAAGAAGCAGCTTGATACGAACCGAGCTGCCACGACTCCCACCAACTCAATATCTCCATCCAAGGGGAAGCCGCAAGTGCGAGCGATATTGGATTCAAAAGGGGATCTCATCAGGCAGGCTTTTCTGCAGCGTACCTTCGAGGCCAATGAAAATGACCTGACTGCACTCGATGCTATCGCTAACGGTAAGTGGGGGCCCTTGGCGATATCCATTGCTCGCGGCGCGCTCGATATCAACGGCGCGAGGTATTACGGGATGACTGCATTGACGCTGGCGGCCACGGAAAACCAGCAGGAAATGGTCAAGACGCTTCTCTCGCATGGCGCTGAAGTCGACAACGGCAATGTGCGTGGCCAAACGGCGCTGATATTGGCTGCACAAAACGGCAATGTCAGCATGATGAAGTGTTTGATCTCGCGTGGTGCCAACATCAACCACCGGGATGGTGAAGGCATGACTGCTCTGCACCGCGTAGTCGCAAGCGGGAATGTCGAAGCGGCTAGAGCGCTCATCCGCGCAGGCGCGGATATCGACATTGCTGATGGCAACGGCAATACGCCGCTGACGCTAGCGCTGCGCGCAGGGCGCGCCGACATGATTCGAGGGTTTCAGGCAGCGGGCGCCGACCTGAATCGTTTCGACAGCGAGGGCAACACGCCATTGATCGTCGCGGTAAAGAATGGATATGTGAATGGTGTGAAATGCCTCGTCGAACTCGGAGCGGATTTGAACCCCACTGACAACGAGGGCAATACCGCATTGATCTGGGCAAGCCGCAACAACAACGCTTCGCTCGTCGATGCATTGATGATGGATTCGGAACACCTCGATGCGAATCATCGGAATGCGCAAGGAGACACGGCGCTCACTATTGCGGTCAAGAGCGGCTGCACGGAGGCAGTCAAGGCCCTGCTCGAGCGGTCCGTGGACGTCAACATTACGGACGCGGCGGGCAACACGCCGCTGATGTGCGCGGCGCTTGATCAACGAGCTACTTCAATAGCCGAGATCCTTCTCAAGGGCAAGCAAAAGCCTGATCTCACCAAGCGGAACAATGAAGGCAAGATGGCTATCGAGATCGCGGCATCCGAATGGGATGGAGAAGACTTTGCGAGTTTGCTCAACCACTATCTTCCAGCGGACATCGTTCAGAACCTTCGGCGCACCGGCATGACGTGGGTCAACATCAAGATGGACATTGCTAAGTATGGCGTTGAAAAAATCATTGCGGCCATTGAAGAGAGGAAGAAATGGGGCGAGCTGAACCAAATGGAAGTGTTGTATGAAGGGATCATGAAATTGATATCGAGGGCCAAGCACGCATCCTGACGCACACGCTGATCCGGAGAAGGGCGCGGCCACACTCCTGGATAATCCCTATACTGAGTCCCCGCGCCGGTCCGCAAGCGACCGGCGTTTCGCATTTACAGGAGAATGTCATGGCGCTCACCCTGAGCCATTACTCGATACGCACCGCCAACCTCGCCGCCTGCCGCGCCTTTTATGTCGATGTGCTCGGACTATCCGTCGGCCCGCGTCCACCTTTCCCTTTCCCCGGCATCTGGTTGTACAGCGGCGAACAGGGCGACTACGCCAATGCGGTGGTGCATGTGATCGCCATCGATGAAGAGAACAGCGGCGGCTTGTCCGCCTACCTCGGCGACCGCGATGTCGAGCTGCCGCATGGCACCGGCAGCATCGATCACATCGCTTTCTTCGCCAGCGGTTTGTCGAACATGCTTGCGCATTTGAAAGGGCTGGGCATCACGCCGCGCGAGCGCACCGTGCCGGCGCTGGGTTTGCATCAAGTCTTCCTGAACGATCCGGATGGCGTGGTGATCGAGTTGAATTACCCGGCGGCGGAGCGCTCGGCAATGGCCGGGTAACCAGGACCTTGCGCTTGCCTGCGCAAGTCGTGGCTCTGTCCACCGCTATCCACCGCTATTGCGCGGGCTGCCCCGGTTGCTGCCCCTGGTCCGTCGCCTGACGTGCCTGCTCGATGATGCGCTCGAGCTCGTCGTCCTGCGGCGCTGGCGCGGGAGCGTCCTGCGAAGGAGCGGGCGTCGGCGCTGCCGGTATCGGCGCTTCCTCGGTCCTCGCCGGCGCCGGCTCGGGCAACTCACCGCCGCCAAAGCGCGCCCGCGCATCGATCATCCTGCCGTTCTGCGCCTGCCGGAAAAAATCGCCCACCAGATACAGCGCGTTATGCGCGCCCTGTCCCCAGTAGCTGCTGCGCATCGTGATGCGCGCATCGTTGAAGCCGACCCAGGCGCCGGCCACCAGTTGCGGATGCATCAGCATGAACCAGCCATCGGTATTGTTCTGCGTGGTGCCGGTCTTGCCGGCGATGTCGCCGCGGATGCCGAACTGCGCGCGGATGCCGGCGCCGGTGCCGCGATTGACCACGCCGCGCAGCATGTCGACCAGCTCCTTCGCAATGTTCTCAGGCAGCGCGCGCCTGCCATCGCCATCGAATTCGGCCAGCACATTGCCGTCGCGGTCCGCAATGCGGGTGACCATCAGCGGGGCGCGCGCGGTGCCGCCGTTGGCGATGGTGCCGTAGGCAGTCGCCATTTCCAGCATCGTCACCGGACTCGTGCCCAGCGCCAGCGCGGGCACCGCATCGAGCCGGCTCCCGTTCACGCCCATCGCCGCGGCGAGATCGGCAACCTTGTTCGGGCCGACCTGGGCCATCACCTGCGCGGTGATGGTGTTTTTCGAATACGCGAGGCCGTCGGCCAGCGTCATCGGCGCATTGCTCGGGGGCTCGAGGTCGGTGGGGCGCCATACCTGGCCGTGGCCCAGCGGTATCTCAACCGGGCCATCGACGAAGGTGGTGTCCGGCGTCATGCCCTTCAGCAGCGCCGCGCCGTAGACGAAGGGCTTGAAGGTCGAGCCCGGCTGGCGCTGCGCACGTGAGACATGGTCGTACTGGTCTTCATCGAAATCGCGGCTGCCGACCCAGGCGCGCACCGCGCCGCTGGCCGGGTCCAGCGCGATGAAGCCGGCCTGCAGCCGGGTCTTGCCGGCGAAGAGCTTGCTCATGAAGTCCTTGTCCGCTTCCAGTCTTGCCAGCGCGTCGTCCGGCTTCATGCCGCCATCCACCGCTGCGCGGTACTGCGCCGACTCGCGCACGAAGGCGTCCATGGTCTCCGCATGGCTGCTGCGGAAATACGCGAAGGGCTTGATGCGCCTGGCCATCGCGGCATAGGCGCCGGGGTTGGTCGACAGCAGGCGCGACGAGGGCAGAGCCCATTCCACGTCGGCCACGGCTTGCAGCCGGTCCATCTGGCGCTCGACGGCGGCATTGGCCGCGGCCTGCATGCGCGAGTCCAGCGTGGTGGTCACGACCAGGCCGTCGAGATAGATGTTGTAGTCGTTCTCATCGGCCCATTCGATGAGCCACTTGCGCACCTGGCGCGCGAAGTGCGGCGCCGGGCCCTGGTCTTCATCCTGGCGCTCGAAGTCCAGGCGGATCGGCCGCGCGGCCAGCGCCTGCCTGCGCGATGCATTCAGATGGCCATTCTTTTCCATCTGCGCCAGCACCACGTTGCGCCGCGCCTTCGCGCGTTCGGGGTTGGTCACCGGGTTGTAATAGCTGGTGCCCTTGAGCATGCCGATCAGCGTGGCGGATTCGAGCACATCGAGCTTGGCCGCCGGCTTGTCGAAATAGGTGCGCGCGGCCATCTCGATGCCCCAGGCGTTGTACAGGAAGGGCACGGTGTTCAGATAGGTTTCGAGAATCTCGCGCTTGCTGTACGCATGCTCGATCTTGAATGCCGTGATCAATTCCTTCAGCTTGCGCGTCAGCGAACGGCTGCGGCCGATCTCTTCCGGATACAGGTTGCGCGCGAGCTGCTGAGTGATGGTGGAGCCGCCTTGCAGATTGCCGGAGAGGCTGTGCGCGGCGCTGCCGAGCACGCGCTTGAAGTCCACGCCATGGTGGTCAAAGAAGCGCCGGTCTTCGGTGGAAATCAGCGCATTCACCACGTTCGGCGAGATGCGCTCCAGCGGCACCCATTCGCGATTGCTGCGGCGAAAGCTGGCGATGCGCTTGCCGTCGATGGACATCAGCACGCTCGGTTGATCGACCTTGGCCTTCTTCAAATCCCTGATGCTTGGCGTGAACGGGATCAGCAGCAGCGTGTAGAGGGTAAGCAGCGTCAGCAGCAGGCCGCCGGTGGCGGCAAGCGCCTTTGCGCCGGAGCCTATGCGCGCCTTGCGCGGAGCGTCCTTGTCGAGAGCGCCGGCATAGTCATCGACGATGTGGCGTATCAGCGCGGCGCCGCGGGTGATGGTGACGCGGCCGATGCGACTGCCCAGCCGCCGTGCGCGCTCGGTGCGCGTGACGGGCGGTTTGAAATCTTCCAAGCTTGCTCCCTGCGATGATGCGAGGCCGTCCCGCTGGTGTGCTGCCGGGGACGGCGCAAAAAGCGCGATGATACCGCAGCGCAATTGGCCTTCCGCCGGAACCATCGTTGGCGGCGTGCGATCCAAATGGGCTTTGCTAGCTATCTGGAGAACGCGATGAACATACTCATGGTCCTGACTTCGCACGATCAACTCGGCAATACCGGCAAGAAAACCGGTTTCTGGCTGGAAGAATTTGCCGCGCCCTACTATGTGTTCCGCGATGCCGGCGCCAGCATCACCCTGGCTTCGCCCAAGGGCGGGCAACCGCCGCTGGATCCGAAGAGCGATGCGCCCGATGCGCAAACCGACGCCACGCGCCGCTTCAAGGAAGACCGCGACGCGCAGGCCGCATTGGCGGCCACGGTGCCCTTGTCGGGCGTCGATGTGCAAAAGTTCGATGCGATCTTCTATCCCGGCGGCCACGGCCCGCTGTGGGATTTGGCGCAGGATGCGGATTCGATCCGCGCCATCGAAACCATGCATCGCGCCGGCAAGGGCGTGGCGCTGGTATGCCATGCGCCGGGCGCGCTGAAAAATACTCGCGCGCCGGACGGATCGCCGCTGGTGCGCGGCAAGCGCGTGACCGGCTTCACCGACAGCGAAGAAGCCGCGGCTGGCCTGACCGATGTCGTGCCTTTCCTTGTCGAGGATGCGCTGAAGGAAGCGGGCGGCCAGTACAGCAAGGCCGGCGACTGGCAGCCGTATGTGCAGACCGATGGCAATCTCATCACCGGCCAGAATCCTGCTTCATCCGAACCGGCAGCGCGCGCGCTGCTGGGGCTGTTGAAGAAGTAAGGTTTTCACACTCAAGCGAAAGGAATCACCATGCTTTCCTCCCTGGGCTACGGCGCCACCGACGCAAACAGCCCGCTCGCGCGCATGTCGTTCGACCGGCGCGATCCCGGACCACACGATGTGCAGATCGAGATCCTGTACTGCGGCGTCTGCCATTCCGATCTGCACACGGTGCGCAATGAATGGGGCAATACCGTGTACCCGGTGGTGCCCGGCCATGAAATCATCGGCCGGGTGACCAAGGTTGGCGAGCATGTCAGCCGCTTCAAGCCGGGCGACATGGCTGGCGTGGGCTGCATGGTCGATTCCTGCCAGCACTGCGATGCCTGCGCCGAGGGCCTGGAGCAGTATTGCGAGAACGGCTTCGTCGGTACCTACAACGGCGAGGAAATGCATACCGGCGGCATGACCTATGGCGGCTATGCCAGCAATATCGTAGTGAAGGAGGGTTTTGTGCTGCGCGTGCCGAATGCGCTCGATCCGGCTGCGTGTGCGCCACTGCTATGTGCGGGCATCACGACCTATTCGCCGCTGCGGCACTGGAAGGCGGGGCCGGGCAAGAAGGTGGGTATCGTCGGACTCGGCGGCTTGGGCCATATGGGCGTGAAGCTGGCGCATGCGATGGGTGCGCATACGGTGTTGTTCACCACGTCGCCGAACAAGCGCGAGGATGGCCTGCGCCTGGGCGCGGACGAAGTGGTGGTGTCGAAGAACGCCGAGGAGATGGCGAAGCATGAGAACAGCTTCGACTTCATTCTCAACACCGTGGCCGCGCCGCATGATCTCGATGCTTTTCTCGTGCTCCTGAAACGCGAAGGCACGATGACCCTGGTCGGCGCTCCAGCCACGCCGCATCCTTCGCCGCAGGTGTTCAACCTGATCATGAAGCGCCGCCACCTGGCGGGCTCATTGATCGGCGGCATCCGCGAGACGCAGGAAATGCTCGACTTTTGCGCCGAGCATGGAATCGTCTCGGATATCGAGATGATTCCGATACATGGGATCAATGAGGCTTATGAGCGGATGCTGAAGAGCGATGTGAAGTATCGCTTTGTGATCGATATGGGGAGCTTGAAATAGGGAAGCGTAGGTTGGGCTGACAAGCCCAACATAGAACGCCCGCAGCCCGCGAGCAAGGATACGTAGGTTGGGCTGATAAGCCCAACATCGAACTCCCGCGGCCCGCGACCAAGTTGGGCTTGCAGCCCAACCTACGGGCCAACATCGAACTCCCACGGCCCGCGAACATGTTGGGCTTCCTTCGTCAGCCCAACCTACGCGATACCGCGCCATTCATCCCGCCCGCGCCAGCAGCCCCGCCGCCAGGTCCCCCGGCGCGGCGGCGGCATCGAATTGCAGCGCGGCTTCCACATGATCCAGGTGCGCCATCATCAGCCGCACCGCTTCATCCGCATCGCCGGCCTTTGCCGCCTTCAGGAATTCCACATGCTCGTCCGATGAGCAGGCCGCGTCGCGCACCGACTGGTACAGCATCGTGATCAGCGAGCTGCGCGCCACCAGTTCCTGCAGGATCTCCGCCAGCACGCCATTGCCAACGACTTCGGCCAGCAGCACATGGAAGTCGCCGAGCAATTGCGAGCGCGCCTTCGTGTCCTTGCCCGATACCGCATTGCGCTCGTTGCGGATGTGCTTTTCCAGGCGGGCATAGTCGGCTGCCTTGGCCCTGGCCACGAATTCCCTGGCCAGTGCGGCTTCGATGATGCGCCGGGTCGCGAACACATCGCGCGCTTCGGCCTCGGTCGGCTGGCTGACGAATGCGCCCTTGTCGGGGACGATGTTGATCAGTTTGTCCTTGGACAGGATCAGCAGCGCCGCGCGGATCTTGGTGCGGCTGACTTCATACACCCGCGACAACGCTTCCTCGCGCAGGCGCGTGCCAGGCGGCAGCTTGCGCGCCGCAATCGCGGCCGCGATATCCTCGGCAATCCATTTCGAGCTGCGGTTGCCGGCGTCGGCTTGGTCTTCGGCTTTGGGCATGGTGGTTTGCGGGTAGGGCAGGCGGATTCTTGCGATGCCTCGGTACCGTAGGGCCTGCTGCGCCCACGCGGTTCAAAAGCAAGCACCGCGTGGGCTGCGCCCACCCTACGCAGAGTCGCGCTCCGACAGGAAGTGAGCGGTCTTCACCACACTTGCCGGCGCGGAACGCCATGAAGCGCAACTATACCAGCCCCTGTAATAGCATGCTAAAAATGTACACTTATTTTGTATACAAAGTTTGGATACGATAATATACTGCGACCATCATCAAGGAGCGGCCATGAGCGCGGAACAGGCAACAGCGGAAATCGGCGACATCATCATGACTATGGCGGACGAGCTTGCCGTGCATAGCGAAGCGGCGGGCATGTTGACCCGCACCTATCTGACCGAAGCGCATCACGGCGCCGCGGCGCTGCTGACGCAATGGATGAAGGATGCCGGCATGACAGTGCGGCGCGATGCCGCCGGCAATGTGATCGGCCGCTATGAAGGCGCAGCGCCGGATGCGCCGGCGCTGCTGACCGGCTCGCATTTCGACACGGTCAGGAATGCCGGCAAATACGACGGCAATCTCGGCGTGATCCTGCCGATTGCCTGCATTGCACGCTGGCATCGGCAAGGCAAGCGCTTTCCCTTTGCCATCGAAGTCATCGGCTTCGCCGAGGAAGAGGGCGTGCGCTTCAAGGCCACGCTGCTGGGCAGCCGCGCCATCGCCGGCACGTTCGATGTCGCGGTGCTGGAGCGGGCCGATGACAGCGGCGCGACGATGCGCGCGGTGATGGCCGCGGCCGGTTTCGATGCGCAGGCATTGCCGCAGGCGACGCATCCGCGCGATGCGGTGCTCGGCTTCGTCGAGGTGCATATCGAGCAGGGTCCGGTATTGCTGGATGAAGGCCTGCCGGTCGGTATCGTTACCGCGATCTCGGGGGCGACGCGCTTCATGGTGGAAGTCACCGGCCTTGCCGGCCATGCTGGCACCGTGCCGATGGGCCTGCGCCGCGATGCGGCGATGGCAGCGGCCGAGATCGGCCTGTTCATCGAGCGGCGCTGTTCGGCAGCCAAGGGACTGGTTGGCACCGTGGGCATGCTGCAGGTGCCCAACGGCGCGACCAACGTCGTGCCGGGCCGCGCGCAGTTTTCCATCGACATCCGCGCCGAAGAGGATGCGGTGCGCGAAGCCGCGGTGCGCGATGTGCTGGCCGAGATGGAAGCGATTGCCAAACGCCGCAACGTGACGCTGACGATCAACCGCACCCATGACGCCGCCAGCGTGCCTTGCGCGCCGTGGCTGCAGCAGGGGCTGGAAGCGGCAATCTCCTCGTTGAACCTGCCGGTGCGCCACCTGCCTTCCGGCGCCGGCCACGATGCGATGGCCCTCGCCGCGCTCACCGATGTGGCCATGCTCTTCGTTCGCTGCGGTAATGGCGGCATCAGCCATCACCCGGATGAAATCATGACTTCCGAAGACGCGGCCGTTGCCGCGGACGTGTTCTCCCGCTTCGTCGAGCGCTTCGCGCCCGGCAGGTAATCGAGCAATCAAGCAAACAACCATCAGGACTGGAACGAGCATGAAAGAACTACTGATCGATGGCTTCACCCTGACCGCGGAGCAGGTGCTGGCGGTGGCGCGCAATCCCGCGCTGAAGGTCGGCCTGGCCGATTCCTCGCGCGCGGCACTGAAGGAAAGCCGCGATTACATCGAGGCCAACTGGATGCATGACGAAGCGCCGATGATGTACAGCTTCAACACCGGCGTCGGCCTGTTGAAGGACACACGCATCCTGGTGGAAAACATCGGCCTGTTCCAGACCCAGATGATCCGTGCGCATGCGGCCGGCATGGGTGAACCGTTCTCCGAGGAAGTGAGCCGCGCGACCATGCTGCTGCGCGCGAACGCCTTCGCCAGCAACTATTCCGCGCCGCGCGTGGAAGTGGTCGACCGCCTGCTGGCTTTCGTCAATGCGGGTATCCATCCGCTGATGCCGCAGAAGGGCTCGGTCGGCGCTTCGGGCGACCTCGCGCCGCTGGCGTATCTGGCAGCAGCGATCGCTGGCTTCGAGGAAGCGCAGGTCATGTATCGCGGCGAAAAGATGAGCGCGCCGCAGGCCATCGAGGCGGCCGGCATCGGCCCGGTGCAGTTTGAGCTGAAGGCCAAGGATGCGTCGGCGCTGATCAATGGCTGCACCGTGTCGCTGGCCGTGGCAGTGCTGGCGGCCGCGGATGCGCGCAACCTGCTGTCGGATGCCTGCATCTCGCTCGGCCTGACGCTGGAAGCGATGCGCGCCGAAATGTCAGGCTTCGACGAGCGCATTCACAAGGCGCGTCCGCATCCGGGGCAGATCAAGACCGCGGCCATTGTGCGCAAGCTGCTTGCCGGTTCGACCCGTGCCACGCATGAAGCGCGCGCGGTGCAATTGCCGGAAGAACTGCGCCGCACCGACATCGCCTACACGCCGCGCATCCAGGATGTGTATTCGCTGCGCTGCGCGCCGCAGGTGTATGGCCCGGTATTCGATGCGCTCGATTACATCGACGGCATCGTCGACAAGGAAATCAATTCCGCCACCGACAATCCGCTGATCTTCGGCAAGGATGGCGGCGGCTTCGAAATCATCTCGGGCGGCAACTTCCATGGCCAGTACCTGGCGCAGGCAATGGATCTGCTGGCCATGGCGGTGACGGACCTGGGCAGCATCTGCGAGCGCCGCATCGCGCGCCTGATCGACCCGACCTTGTCCTGGGGCTTGCCGCGCAACCTGATGACCGGCATCCGCGGCGTCAATACCGGCTATCCGGTGGTGCAGTGCTCGATGAGTGCGCTGGTGATGGAGAACCGCACGCTATGCATGCCGGGCAGCGTGGACAGCATTCCGTCCAAGGGCAACAGCGAAGACCACATCTCGAATTCGACCTGGTGCGCGCGCAAGGCCGCCACCGTGGTGGCCAATACCCGCTACATCGTTGGCGTGGAAATGCTGCTGGCGGCGCAGGGGCTGACCATGACCGAGCCTTTGCTGAAGGACTTCAAGCTCGGCGCGGGCACGCAGGCGGCGTATGACGCGATCCGGCAGCGCATCCCGGCCTGCCTGGAAGGCGATCGCTGGTTCCATGACGATATCGCGACCGCGCATCAATTCGTGGTGGAAGGCTCGGTGCGCGCTGCGGTGGAGCAAAAGCTGGGCGAGCTTTTCTGAACGATGTTCGAGGGAGCATGAAACACGGCTTGTCCCGGGGGACTTCCGGGGCTTGCCGGAATAGCGATCCTTGTCCGACAGCGCAGGACTATTTCTTCCACGAAGGAAAACGAGGCCGTCCGCCAGCAGCGTGAAACGCTGTTGGCCATGCGCGGAGGTCAGCCCGCCTGGAGTGATCTCGCCTCGTGCTTTCCTTGCGGAGCAGTCATGCGGGCAGCGAACGAGCGATCCGATCGGGTCGCTTTCGTGAAAGCCGCGGCGGAAGAAGGGACAGAGGCTTGTAGCAGCGTCCATGCCAGCATGCCGAGGATCAGCAGCACAAATAGGATGGTCGTGGCGGTAAGGATGCCGTTGGTCGCCAGTTTGATGCTAGTCAGCCGGCGTTGGCGAGTCCGGTCGTGGAACCGGGAGGAAACGCGCATCGGCTGTTCTGCAGGCGCCGTATGCGCAGGCGCGTTGCCCGCTCTCTGCGTCGCATGCGGTTCGCTCGTACCCGGCGCTCGCGCCAGCGGCGCGGCGTCCAGGGTTTCCAGCAACGAAGAAAAATCGCGCCGCCGTCGTGACGGCTTGTGCCTGTAGGTGAAGTCGGTCGCATCGCCTTCATCCTTGCCGCTGCGCCCGCCTTCCGGGTGTGCATCATCGGAGTGCATGGCTTGCCCGCGCCCGGCCAATGCACTGGCGTCGGGAACCTTCTCGTGCAGCGGAAGAATGGGCAGCGTCGGTTCGCCGTGCGCAGATGCTCTCGATTCAGGTGCGGCGCTGGTCGATGCGCTTGCCGCGGCAGCCAGCGATTTGTCCACATCAGGCAGCGAGCTCTCTTGCCCAGCCGCCACTTGCCGGGGTGCTATCCCCGGCAGTTCGGGCATGCGCAAAAAATCCTGCCCCAGGTCAGGCAGGAACGGCCGCAGCCGGCCCAGCATCGGCGCGGCCTCCTCCTCGATGCACAGCAGGATGTGCAACTCCAGCATCGGATCACTGGCCAGGCGTATCAGCGCGCGGTCAAACTCGGCGACGTCCGATGCCTCGGCATTGCGGGCAAGATGCCGTTCAAAGCCGTAGAGAATCACGAAAAAGCGCAAACCCTGCTCATGCTGCCAATGTGCCAGCGCGCCAGGCAGGTCGCCGAAATAGGGTGTGGCGCCGGGGTCTGCGGCATGGACCGCTTCGTCGAGGCGTTGCTGCAGCATGGCCAGCGGCGCGCCATCCCATTCATCGAAGAGCACAGCGATCTCGTTCCCGCCGCGCTGCCTGGCTGCCTGCAGCAACAGGCGGCTGCCTGCCTGTGCCTCATCGCGGCGGTAATGAAGAAGATTCAGGCGCGACATGCGCGCTAAGCCAATCAACGCGGCGAACGCGTCGACGTGGCCGGAGGTCGAATTCTCGGCAGGATGGTTGTCGGTTTCAGCAAATGTCATTCGTTAGGGTGCATCAGCGGAGCATTCAACAGGCGCGGGATGGCTTGGTAGAAAGCCCCAGGTAAAACGGTGTATGTCTCTATTGACAACTTTGGCTTGCCACCGGTTCAACACGCTTCGCATCAGGCGGCAAGACACCTGTTCAAGCTGTTCCGGCCGCGAGTTTTTATTAACTTCCGCAGTAACCGGTACGCATTCTTGGGCTAGAATGCGCTTTGCTGCGCAGCAGCATACCTCGCTTATCAATGATTTCTTTCACATGAGGAATTCATGTTTTTAATTCAGGAAACATTCAGACAGGATGCGCTTGCCAAGCTGAGTTCCAGCATGCTGAATGCGCAGAAATTTGCAGAAAACATGTTGGAAATGGCCCGCGAAATCGGTGATCTGAATTTGCGTACCGGTAAGGCCGGCACAGACGCCATGTCCAGCGCTGCACGCAAAATGCTCAGCGCAAGCAATCCGGCGGAATTTCTTGCTGTCGCTGCTACCGTGGCACGGCCCGACTTCAGCGTCATGCACACGTATGCCGAGCAGCTCGGCGGCATTGCTACCCGACGGCTGTCGGCCCTGCCTGGTCTGCCGGCATTGAATGCCGAGTCGCGTGCCGCCGCGGTTCCTGCCGAGGTAGCCCAGACCGCTGAACTATCGCCGGAATCGCTTGCCGCAGTGGTGGCTGAAGCGTCGGCCAACATGCCAGCGGTTGCGCGGGCAGTTGCAGCACCGGCGGATTCCGCGCTCACTGAATCCATTGCGTTGGGGGACGCTGCGGTGATGTCGCTCACCCCCGATGCCGCAGGACCAACCGTTGCACAATCCGCTCCCGAAGCGGCGAGCACGTCAGCACCTCAGCCTTCCGCAGGGGCAGCCAAGGTGAACGAGGAGGCGGTGGCCGAGGCTGCGCTGCCCGCGGACAACGCGGCAGCCGGAGCGAAAATCGCAAACAAGGCGGCGGCCAGTCCGTCAGTGCTCAAGGCCGGCGTGGCGGAAGCCAAATCGCGCGACGGAAAAAAAGCGTCGAAATCGCCGGTGCAGATTAAAGGCAATCCTGGTTTGCATGCATCGAAAACGAGAAAGCCGGGAATGTAATTTCCGAGGGAAATGATTTCCGAAATGAATAATTTCTGTTTTTCATTTCCCTTAATTAATCTGTGATTTTTCATCCGAATTTCCATACGCTGGGTTTAATTGTCACGAAATTCGGGTAGAATTCGCTATGTTGCGCTGCAACATAAAGAGCGTTAATCAAGCCTACCAATACTTCTGGAGAAATCATGTTTCCGAACTTCGAGCAATACTCCGCTTCCGGCCGGGCGCTGCTGGATACGCAAACCACCGCAGTCAACGCGCTGGCCAGTAACATGCTGCAGGGCGTGGAACGTATCGCCAATCTCAATCTGGCCGCTGCCAAAGCGTCTTCGGAAGAGTTTTCCGCCAACATGACCAAGCTGCTTTCGGCAACGAATCCGCAGGAATTCTTCGGCATTTCCGCTGCGCAGTTTCAGCCGAACCTGGAAAAAGTCAGTTCCTACGCGCGCTATCTGAGCGAAATCTATTCGGAAAGCCAGCTTGCACTGGCCAAGGCCATCGAAACCCAGGTCTCCGAGGCAAGCCGCGCTGCTGCCGCAGTGGTCGACCAGTTGTCCAAGAATGCGCCGGCCGGCTCCGAAGATGCCATGGCGCTGATGAAGTCGATGATGGGCAACGGCAATGCCTTCTACGAGCAGATCACCAAGGTGGTCAAGCAAACCACCGATACGATGCAGTCGCAGGCGCGCAATTTCGCAGGCAGCTATGTCCAACCGGCGCAGCAGCAGGCTGAGAAGGTGGTTTCCATCGTGACCCAGAGCGCATAACGCGTTCTCGTCCTTTGTCAGGTTGTCGCGGCAGGCCTTGGGCCTGCCATTTTTTTGTGCGTTTGCGAACGCAAACCATGCGTCGAATCATTGGCCAAACGTGTGGCACTTTTAAGATAGTTCGCATCCCCGCGCGACGGTGCTAAAGCGTTTGCCAAAGGCAAGATGATCAGGACCGCATTCAGAACCATGTCGGCGGACTTGCGTGAAAAGCTGCATTTCCTGCGCGGCGTCTACGGTGTCTTCGTCGCCTGGCTGATGTGCGCAATCCTCGTGGGCATGATTGGCTGGGCGGTGCTGTTCACCAACCTGGATGCATCGCGCCGCGCCACCGAGGAGCGCAGCCTCCTGGAAACGGCCACATTGGCGCGCGATCATGCGGCTGATCTGAAGCGTTTGCTGGATTCGATAGACCAGATCGTGCGCCATGTGCGGCTGGAGTGGCAGCTCTCGAATGGCCATCTCGATTTGCACAGCCTGGCTCGCGACGGCAGCCTGGCGATTCCGGAACGGTATTACGTGAGCATCATCGATCGCGATGGTCGCGCAGTCAGCAATAGTTTCAACGCCGACAGTGACGCTCTCTCCGCTGACCAGGACTATTTCCTCTTTCAAAAATTCGCTCAGTCCGACACCCTGTTCATCAGCGCGCCCAGGCTGGGGCAGGTGCCCGGCACCCATGTGATCTACTTTTCCCGCCGCATCCAGGATGGCGCCGGCGCCTTCGCCGGCACGGTGCTGGTATCGGTGGAACTGACGGTGTTTTCCGACGCCTACGATGCCGCGATCATGGGCAAGCATGGGCTGATCGGCATGATCAGCGACGACGGCGTCACCCGCTTGATCCGCAGCGATGATCACGTTTCCCCGCCCGGGCATCCGGTGCTGGCGCAGACGCCGCCGATAGCGGGGAAGAGCGGTACCAGCCTGTTGCACGAAGAGGGATGGTTCGCTGATGCCCGCAGCCGCTTTCTCGGCTGGCAACGACTCGCCGACTATCCGCTTACCGCGATCGCGGCGCTGGATTACGCCGATACCATGGCGCCCTATGAAGAAAGGCGCGCAACGGCGGTCTGGTATGCCGCCTGGGCCACCATCGTGCTGGGCGTGGTGACGGCGCTGGCCGTGGTGCTGTCCCTGGAAATCGCCTGGCGCAAGCAGAAGCTCCTCATTGCGCAGGCCAGCTATCGGCTGGCGACCGAGGAGGGTAGCGAAGGCTTCTACATCATCGAGCCGCTGCGCGATGAGGATGGCGCGGTGCTGGATTTCCGCGCGGTGGACTGCAATCAGCGCGGCGCGGAGTTCTTCGGCATGCGCCGCGCGCAGTTGATGGGCCGCACGCTGACTTCCTTCCGCAGCGATTTCGACATGGGCAATTTCTCCACCATGCTCACGCAAGCCTTTGAGAGCGGCGCGCATGACACCGAGCTCGATGTGCCGATGGGCAGTCCGCTGCGACTGCGCTCGGTGCATATCAAGATCGTGCGTTCCGACGACCATCTCGCCGTGCGTCTGCGCGACCTGTCGGATCAGAAAGCGCATGTGGAAGAGCTGCAGCGCCGCGGCGACCAGGATGCCCTGACCGGCCTGCCGAATCGTGCCTGGGTGCAGCGCTATCTGCCGGAGGCCATCGCCGGCGCCGAGCGCGAAAGCCGTATGCTGGCCATGCTGTTCATCGACCTGGATGGCTTCAAGAAGGTCAACGATACCGCCGGTCATGCCGCCGGCGATGAATTGCTGCAGCATGCCGCCGACAGGCTCAAGGTGGCAGTGCGGCCCCAGGACCGGGTGGTGCGCTTCGGCGGCGATGAATTCGTGGTGCTGCTCGAGCATGTGCAGCACCATTCCGACGCCGCGCATGTCGCCGAGCGGGTGCGGCAGGCCTTCAGCCAGGCATTCCGCTTGCACCAGGGTGTGCATGCGGTGGGCACCTCGATCGGCATTGCCATGTATCCGAACGACGGCACGGACGCCGCCGCGCTGCTGCAGAACGCCGACATCGCCATGTACTCGGTCAAGACCAATGGCAAGGGCGGCTATCAATTCTTTGAAGCGGGCTTCCATGCGACGCTGCGGGCCCGGCTCGAGCTCGAAGCGGAATTGCGCGCCGCCGTAGCGCACGATGAATTCACGATGGTCTACCAGCCGCGCATCGATGTGATTACCGGCGCAACGCTGAGCCTGGAAGCGCTAGTGCGCTGGCAGCATCCGTCGCGCGGCTTGCTCGAGCCGCGGGAATTCATAGCCCTGGCCGAAGAGACGGGACTCATCGTGGGCATCGGCGAACTCGTCATCGACAAGGTGTGCGCGCAGCTTGCCGCGTGGACTTCTCCGGGCGGCGAGCTGGTGCCGGTGTCGGTGAATGTCTCGCCGCGGCAGTTCAGTCATGCGAACGTCGCCGACCTGGTCACTGCGGCATTGGACCGGCATGGCGTGCCGGCGCGGCTGTTTGAAGTCGAAATCACCGAATCGTCGATGATGGAGTCAGGCTCGCAAGCGCCGCGCATGCTCGAAGCCTTGCATGCGCAGGGCGTGAAGATACTGGTCGACGATTTTGGCACTGGATATTCCTCGCTGTCGCAGTTGCAGAAGCTGGATTTCGATGTGCTGAAGGTGGACCAGGCTTTCACCGCGGAGATTGCGCATACCAATGAAAGCCGGGTGTTCTTCACCGCCATCGTCACCATGGCGCATGCGCTGGGCATGCGCGTGGTCGCGGAAGGGGTGGAAAGTCTGGAGCAGGTGCGCATTCTGAAATCCCTGGACTGCGACGAGATCCAGGGCTACTACATTTCGCCGCCGCTGCCGCCGGGCGACGCACAGCCGGTAGCGCCACGCGCCGCGCTGGCGGCAATGTCCTGAGCGGTGCTTCTGGTATCGGTTTTCGGTTGGCAACCGTCAGCCACTGGCTTCCTCGACGCAGCGGATCGGATGTGACTTATGATCACGGCTCCTTGTAACCGCGACCGGAGACCGTATGACAGGAGCATCTCGCCCGCAGTGTTTGGGACTCGCCTTGTGTTGCGCATTAATGATGGCCAGCGCCAGCGCGCATCCGGTGATCAGCGTTGCCGATGGCGATACCTTGACGCTGGCAGTGGACGGTCGGCGCCTGAAAATCCGCCTTGCCAATATCGATGCGCCCGAGCGTGGACAGGCATACGGCCGCGAATCGCGGCGCTCGCTTGTTGAGCTTTGCATGCACAAAGAGGCGCAATACCGCACGCAGGATATCGATCAGTACGGAAGGACCGTAGCCGTCGTGACCTGCGACGGCGTCGATGCCAGCCGCGCCCAGGTCGAACGCGGCATGGCTTGGGTGCTCACGCATTACAACCGCGATGCTGCGCTGGCAACGCTGCAGCAACAGGCCAGATGGCGTCGCATGGGCTTGTGGGCGGACAGCAATCCGCAACCGCCGTGGGAATTCCGGCATGGCAAGGACGGCAGCGCGCAGACGCTGAGCCCGGTGAGCCGTCTCGGTGAAGGAGACGACATCTGCTATACCGGGCCGCGCGGCGGCAGATTCCGTTGGGTAAATGGGCACAAGCGCTACGGATGCTGAACGGCGACCGGCCAGCGCTTATGGGTTCGGCGTTTTGCCTTGGAGTTGCAAGCGAAATGGCGCGGTTTGCTGCACCAATCTTCAAGGCATGGAAGCCATACCGTTTCGGTCATCGAGAGGAATGGAACTGCACCGCTGTATTTGCCGGGGAAGCGGCGTTGCGTTCGGAAGAGGGGTTCCTGCGTTTGGCGTCAATCCAAAAAGCCGGTGCCGGAATTCCGTAATGCACAAATGAATTGGCGAGCAGCTTTTCGATCACGCATTCCCTCTCACTCCGCCACCCAATCTCCCGACTTGCCCCCGTGCTTCTCCAGCACCTTCACATCGGTCATCACCATGCCGCGGTCCACCGCCTTGCACATGTCGTAGATCGTCAAGAGGCCGACCTGCACCGCCGTCAGCGCCTCCATCTCCACGCCGGTCTTGCCGCTGGTTTCCACCCGCGCGGTGCAATGCACCTGCGGCGCGGCCGGGTCGATCTCGAAATCCACCGCCACGCGCGTGAGCGCCAGCGGGTGGCACAGCGGGATCAGGTCGCTGGTGCGCTTGGCCGCCATGATGGCGGCGATGCGGGCGATGCCGAGCACGTCGCCTTTCTTGGCGCTGCCGCTGCGGACCAGTTCCAGGGTTTCCGGCTTCATGCGGATGGTGCCAGCGGCGATGGCGATGCGATGGGTGTCGGCCTTGGCGCCGACATCCACCATGTGCGCCTGGCCGGCGGCGTCGAAATGGGTCAGGCCGGAAGGGGAAGTCTGGTCGTTGCTCATCGTGAAAAGGGAAGCGTGGCGGTTTGCGGTTGTGCCGCGGCGGGCGGCGGGTATCATAGCACCGTCTTTTAACATTCCGCATTTCGCGGTCTTTCCATGCCGATCCGATCCCGCATCCGCGCCGCCTTGGCGACGCTGCTGATTTCCGGTCCGATGCTGGTCCAGCCGCTGGCCGCGCAAAGCCTGCCCAATGTCGGCGCCGGCTTGCCGAATCTCGGCGGCACCGAGCGCGAGGAATTGTCGCCGGCCATGGAGCGCCGGCTCGGCGAGCAGATCATGCGCGACCTGCGCCAGGACCCGGACTACCTGGACGACGCGCCCACGCTCGAATACCTGAACAATTTCGGTAATACCCTGGTGTCGGCACGTCCCGAGGTGCGCGGCGATGCCAGCTTCGATTTCTTCTTCTTCGCAGTGCGCGACGGCTCGCTGAATGCGTTCGCGCTGCCGGGCGGCTTCATCGGCGTGCATTCCGGTTTGCTGCTGGCAGCGCAGAACGAGTCCGAGCTGGCATCCGTGCTGGCGCACGAGATCGGTCACGTAGCGCAGCGCCACATCGCGCGCATGCTCGGCGCGCAGCGTCAGGACATGCTGGTGCCGCTGGCTTCGCTGCTGCTCGGCGCGCTGGCGGCGCGCTCGAGCCCGGACGTGGCGATGGCTTCGGTGATGGGCGGGCAGGGACTGGCGATTCAGCGGCAGCTCAATTTCAGCCGCGACGCCGAGCGCGAAGCCGACCGCGTCGGCCTGCAGATTCTGGATGCCGGCGCCTATGACACTTCGGGTATGGTCGCCTTCTTCGGCCGCCTGCAGACCGCGACCCGCAATTATGGCGAAGGCATTCCCGCCTATCTGCAGTCGCACCCGCTGACCACCGAGCGTATTGCCGACATCCAGGCCCGCATTCGGCAGCAGCGCTATCACCAGCATGCGGACAACATCGACTTCTACCTGATCCGCGCGCGGGTGCGGGTGCTGCAGAACGATAACCCGCAAGGCTGGCGCGACGCTGCCAAGATTTTCGAGACCGAACTCGCACCGAAGACACGGGTTCAAACCGCGGCCGCGAAATACGGCCTTGCGCTGATTGCGCTGCGCCAGGGCGACGCCGCGCGCGCGCAGTCCCTGCTGGATGAAGCGCGCGCCGCGGCGCTCAAGGATGCTGAACCGCTGGCCAGCCTGGGCGTGGAAATCCGTCTGGCGGCCAACCAGACCGATGCGGCGCTGAAGCAATCGGCGGCCGCGCGCGAGGCTTTTCCGCTGTCGCGCGATATCGCGTCGCAGTATGCGGATGCGCTGATCGCCGCCGGGAAAATCGACGAGGCGGTGCGCTATCTGCGTGACCAGTCGCAGTTGTACCGCGAGGATGCGCGGGTGCAGCAGCGGCTGGCGAAGGCTTATGCGACGCAGGGCAAGCAGGCTCTGCAGCATCTGGCGCTGGCCGAGTCCTATGCGATCAAGGGCAGCCTACCGGCGGCGCTGGACCAGCTGCAGATCGCGCGGCGCGCGCCGGATGCGTCGTTCTACGACCAGTCCATCATCGATGCGCGCGAGCGCGAGTTGAAGGCGCAGCGGTTGGAAGAGATGAAGCAGAACAAGGAAGGGAAGAACAAGCCGTAGGTTGGGCTGACGAAGGAAGCCCAACGGAAGTTCGCACGGGATCGGGGTGCATGTTGGGCTTTTCAGCCCAACCTACGAGCCTTCCCGCGGCCGGCTCACGAAACCGAAGCGTGCATCCAGGCCGGTATCCGGAATGCGCTCCACCGCCAAGCGGCGCTCGCCGATCTGCCATTCCAGCGGCCGCGGCGCCTGATCCGCCAACCATTCCAGCAATTGCTCATCCCCCAGCGCTGCGCCATCGAGTTGAAAGTCCGGTGTGATTGCCGCCAGGTCACGATCGTCCAGCGCGGCAAGCTTGTCCTGCGCGCGCAGCAGCAGCCGGCCGGATAGGGTCAGCCAGGCAGCGTCTGGCGAACTCAGCGCCTGACCGGTATGCAGCACGAAGCCCTGGGTCGGATCGGTGCGCGCCACATAGGGCGCAACCTCGAGATCGATGTAGACCCGCTGCGGACCGTTCTGGAAATACCAGCGCCCGGCGTCGTCATGGGTGTAATTGCGATGGATGAAGCTCTGCAGCGTGGTATTGGCGATGCGTTCGCCGGGCGCGTTCTGCCGCTGCGCCGCTTCGTCGCGCATGCGCCAGTTGCCGCGCGCATCGAGCGCTAGCCAGCCGTAGCAGTGCGGTACATTCGGCCACTTGGCCATGGCTTGCCGAACGATATCGTCCATGCTCATGCTCCCGGAAACAATGGATGAAAAAACGTGGATGCATGGTAATCGAAGCCGTATATGGCCGTTTGCGCGCCGTCACCGGGCGCTTTCGTCCTCACCTTCGAGAAAGGCGACGATGCGCCGCGGCAGCCAGGTATTGACGCCCGGCGCGGCGCCGGTGGCGAAGCCGACATGGCCGCCTTCACGCGGATACTCGAGCGTGACGCAGGAAGAAGCGTGCCGCGGCAGATGCCGCGCCGGCAGAAAAGGATCGTTCTGCGCATTCAGCACCAGCGTGCGCACCCGGATCGCGTCCAGCACATGGCGCGCGCTGGCGCGGTCCCAGTAGTCGTCGGCGTCGCGAAAGCCGTGCAGCGGCGCGGTCACCACGTCGTCGAAATCATGCAAGTTGCGCGCGGCCAGCAGCCGCTCGCGGTCGAACAGGCCCGGAAACTGGTCCAGCTTCTTCAGGCACTTCGGGATCATCGTTTTCAGGAAGACCCGGGTGTAGATCATGTTGAAGCCCGAGGACAGCGCCTCGCCGCCGCCGGCCAGATCCAGCGGCGCCGAAATCGCGCAGGCCGCATCAATGAAACCGGCGGCCTCGCCCGATTCGCCCAGCCAGCGCAGCAGCGCATTGCCGCCCAGGGAGACGCCCGCTGCGTGGAAATGCCCGATTTGCCGGCGCATTTCGCTGCCTTGCAGCCGGCGCAGTATCCAGTCGAGTTCCTCGACGTCGCCGGAATGATAGAAGCGCGGCCCGGCATTAAGTTCGCCCGAGCAGCCGCGGAAATGCGGTATCGCGCCCCACCAGCCGAGTTCGCGCAGATGCGCCATCAGTTCGCGCGCATAGTGGCTGCCTGACGAGCCTTCGAGGCCGTGAAACAGCACGACCAGCGGCTTGCCCGGCTGGCCGTCGAGGAAATCGATGTCGACGAAGTCGCCGTCGGGCGCGGCCCAGCGCTCGCGCCGGAACGCGACCTCGGGGCGGCGGATGAAGGTGGCGGGATAGATGGTCTGCAGATGACCGCCGGGCAGCCAGCGCGGCGCACGGTAGCTGAAATCCCTCATGACGATCAGTGCAGTACGGTGCCCGAAGGCGCCGACGCCGGCGCCTGACCGGGCGCTACCGACGCATGGTGCATCACGATGCGCCAGCCGACCGGCGTCTTCAGATAGACATTGGTGGCGACGATGTGCAGATCCTGCGGCTCCTGGCCAGGCGTGCGCACTTCCTCGAGCACGCTGTGCACCGCGCTCATCATGTTCTGGTTCACATGCAGCAGCGTCGGCGCCAGGCGTACGCCGCCGCGCTCGAAGACTTCGACCCAGGAAGCGCGGATCGCCGCGTGGCCGATCAGGCGCGTGGCGCCCGGATGCACGCAGACGATGTCGTCGTCATCGGCCCACAGTGCCATCAGCGCATCGACATCATTGCTGGCGATGGCTTCGTAATAGGCGGCTTCGACGTCTTCTGCGCTGCCGGGAATCTTGCCGGGTTTGGCCATGAAATGCTTCTTGTGCTGGAAGCCGCCGCGGTGCTCGCGGCGGCAGGGGGAGGGGGCTCAGTGCCCGTGTACGACCGCGCCGGGCTTCAACCGGTACACGGTGCCGCAGTACGGGCATTTGCCGACGCCTTCGTTGCCGAGGTCGAGGTAGACCTTCGGATGGTTCGACCAGATCGGCATCGACGGATTCGGGCAAAAGGCCGGAAGGTCGTGGCCGTCGAGTTCGACATGACTCATCTGCTGGTTGGTGCCGCTCATCTTTTCTCCAGGATTAAACAAGTGTCAGCCAGTGCTTGTACTGTGGCGCCTTGCCGGCAACCACGTCGAAGAACAGGCTTTGCAGTTTTTCAGTGATCGGACCGCGGCGGCCCGGGCCAATTTCGCGGTTGTCCAGCTCGCGGATCGGCGTGATCTCGGCCGCGGTGCCGGTGAAGAAGGCTTCGTCGCAGCAATACATCTCGTCGCGGGTGATGCGCTTTTCGATGACTTCGATGCCGAGGTCGCGCGCCATGGTCAGCACCGCGTCGCGGGTGATGCCGTCCAGGCAGGAAGCCAGGTCCGGCGTGTAGATCTTGCCGTTCTTGACGATGAACACGTTCTCGCCAGAGCCTTCGGACACATAGCCGTCGGTGTCCAGCAGCAGCGCCTCGTCGTAGCCGTCGGCGGTGGCTTCCTGGTTCGCCAGGATCGAGTTGATGTAGTAGCCGCAGGCCTTGGCGCGCACCAGCGACACGTTCACATGGTGGCGCGAGAACGACGAGGTCTTCACGCGGATGCCCTTGGCAATGCCTTCCTCGCCGAGGTAGGCGCCCCAGGGCCAGGCAGCGATGGACAGGTGGATGGTGTTGCCGCGGGCCGAGACGCCCATCTTTTCCGAGCCGATCCAGGCCAGCGGGCGCAGGTAACAGGATTCCAGATTGTTCGCGCGCACCACTTCGCGCTGCGCCGCCATCACCGTTTCCAGGTCATAGGGGATGGTCATCTGGAAGATCTTGGCGGAATTGAACAGGCGCTGGGTATGTTCGCGCAGGCGGAAGATCGCGGTGCCTTCGTCGGTCTTGTAGGCGCGCACGCCTTCGAACACTCCCATGCCGTAATGCAGCGTATGGGTCAGGACGTGGACCGTGGCGTCGCGCCAGTCGATCAGAGCGCCGTCCTTCCAGATCTTCCCGTCGCGGTCAGCCATGGACATAGTCATTCTCCGGATTAATTGTTGCAAAGGCTGGATTTTAGCGGATTAAGCTTGGTGTCGACGAGGGTACGCACTGCATCGATGCAAGCAAATGCAAATTAAGGGGTTTCGCATCTCCGGCCCGAGTAGAATGGCGGCCCGGAAAGTTTGCTGCAGTGCGGCAAATCAGCTTTCTCACCCGTCTTTCCAGATAGTCATTCTTGCCCGATGCCGCCCGATTCAACAGGCCTATCCGCCGTAGTCTTTCCCGATCCTGAAAAGCAGGCTTTCCGCCAGGCCACCCGCGACTGCGCCCAGGCCATGCCCGGCATCTTCGCCTGGGCGGTCGTGACCGGCATGGCGATGATGCAATCCGGGCTCACGCTGTGGCAGGCGCTGGGCATGAACTTCATCGTCTTCGCCGGATCGGCGCAACTGGCCGCGCTGCCGCTGATCGCGGCCGGCGCATCGCCGCTGCTGGTGCTGCTGACCGCGCTGGCGGTGAACCTGCGCTTCGTGATCTTCGGCGCCAGCCTCGGGCCGCATTTCGCGCACCTGCCATGGAAAAAGCGCCTGTGGTACGGCTACCTGAACGGCGACATCGTCATGGGCTATTTTCCGCAGCGCTACGCCGAGGGTGGAAGGCCCGCGGGCAAGGCTGGCTATTACATGGGCATCTGCGCGCTGAACTGGATCGTGTGGCAGGCCGGATCGGTTGCCGGCATCCTGATGGCCTCGCGCATTCCGGCGAGCTGGGGCATCAGCTTCGCCGGCACGCTGGCGCTGCTGGCGCTGCTGATCCCGCTGGTAAAGAATGCGGCGGCGCTGTCCGGGGTGAGCGTGGCCGGCACCGTGGCCGTGGCCGGCGCGGCGCTGCCTTACCGCCTGGGCCTGCTCGGCGGCGTGGTCGCCGGCATGGCCACCGCGCTGGCAGTGGATGCGTTGCAGGGCGGCGAGGAGAAATGATGGATGCGCACGAAATCTGGATCACGATTGCGCTGATGACGGCGGCTACCGTCATCACCCGCGCTTCCTTCTTCCTGTTCGCGCGCGTCCGGCTGCCGGCCGGCGTGCGCCATGCGCTGCGCTATGCGCCGCCGGTGGCTTTCGCCGCGATCGTGATGCCCGACATCCTGCTGGCCAATGGCGCGCTGATGTCGGACTGGCGCAATCCGCGCATCATCGGCGCCATCGCCGCAACGCTGTTCTTCCTCGCCAGCCGGCATCTGCTCGGCACCATCATCGTCGGCATGCTGGCCTATACAGCGGCGCGCCTCTGGCTATAAAGTCGCCCGGCAAAAAAGTTCCCGGCACGCGCGCAGCCTTTGCCGAAAACGGTATTTCCCCGAAATGCGGTCGGGTAGAATACGCGTCTTTCCAATTCAACATGACTCGCGACCATGCAATTCAATCGCTTCGCCGACCTGGTTTCCGGCGGCAAACTCCAGGGCAAGCGCGTGTTCATCCGCGCCGATCTCAATGTGCCGCAGGATGACGCCGGCAACATCACCGAAGACACGCGCATCCGCGCCTCGGTGCCGGCGATTTCCCAGGCGCTGGATGCCGGCGCCGCGGTGATGGTCACTTCCCACCTCGGTCGTCCGACCGAAGGCGAATTGAAGCCCGAAGACAGCCTGGCGCCGATCGCCAAACGCCTGTCCGAGCTGCTGGGCAAGCCGGTGGAACTGAAGCAGAACTGGGTCGATGGCGTCGATGTCGCGCCGGGCCAGGTGGTGCTGCTGGAAAACTGCCGGGTGAATAAGGGCGAGAAGAAGAACAGCGACGAGCTGGCGCAGAAGATGGCCAGGCTCTGCGACGTGTATGTGAACGACGCCTTCGGCACCGCGCACCGCGCCGAAGCCACGACCCACGGTATTGCCAAATACGCGCCGGTTGCCTGCGCCGGCCCGCTGCTGACCGCGGAACTCGATGCGCTGGGCCGCGCGCTGCACGAGCCGAAGCGTCCGCTGGTGGCCATCGTCGCCGGCTCCAAGGTCTCCACCAAGCTGACCATCCTGAAAACCCTGGCCGACAAGGTCGACAACCTGATCGTCGGCGGCGGCATCGCCAACACCTTCATGCTGGCCTCGGGCCTGAAGATCGGCAAGTCGCTGGCCGAGCCGGACCTGCTGAACGAAGCGAAAGCCATCATCGACATGATGGCCAAGCGCGGCGCATCGGTGCCGATTCCCGAAGACGTGGTGTGCGCGAAGGAATTCGCCGCCACCGCGCAGGCCACGGTCAAGGACGTGAAGGACGTGGCAGACGACGACATGATCCTCGACATCGGCCCGAAAACCGCAGCCAGGCTGGCCGAAGGCATCAAGGCCGCCGGCACCATCGTCTGGAACGGCCCGGTCGGCGTGTTCGAGTTCGACCAGTTCGGCGAGGGCACGAAGACGCTGGCGATGGCCATCGCCAATTCCGGCGCCTTCTCGATCGCCGGCGGCGGCGACACCTTGGCGGCGATCGCCAAATACGATATCGCCGATCGCATCGGCTACATTTCCACGGGCGGCGGCGCTTTCCTGGAATTCCTGGAAGGCAAGACCCTGCCGGCGGTGGAAGTGCTCGAGCAGCGCGCATCTTGAGCACCGCGCCCGCATTCGGCCGGAGCCGTCCGCGCCCTCCAGCGTCCCGACCGAAGGAGAACCATGTGATCCAGGAAGGCATGATGCACAGAGCCACGAAGATCGTCGCCACCATCGGTCCGGCATGCAGCGATGTCGAAACACTGACGCGCATGATCCATGCGGGCGTGGATGTGATGCGCCTGAACTTCTCGCATGGCAAGGCGCAGGATCATATCGAGCGCGCGGCGATGATTCGCAAGATCGCCGCCGAATGCGGCCGCGAAGTCGCGATCATGGCCGATCTGCAGGGACCGAAGATCCGCATCGGCAAGTTCGACGGCGGCAAGGTACACCTGGAGCGCGGCGCGAAATTCGTGCTGGATGCGAACCGCGAGCTCGGCGGGCCGGACGGCGTCGGCCTCGATTACAAGGACCTGCCGCGTGACGTGCATGCCGGCGACACGCTGCTGCTGAACGATGGCCTGATCGTGCTGGTGGTCGAGCGTGTGGCCGGTTCGCAGGTGCATACCGTGGTGCGCATCGGCGGCGACCTGTCCAACAACAAGGGCATCAACCGCATGGGCGGCGGGCTGACCGCGGCGCCGCTGACTTCCAAGGACATGGAAGACATCAAGACTGCGATGCGCTTCCAGGCCGATTACGTGGCGGTGTCCTTCCCGAAGAGCGCGACCGACATGCTCATGGCGCGCCAGCTGGCCAATATCGCTGGCGAGGAATATGGCCACAAGCCGCAGATGATCGCCAAGATCGAGCGCGCCGAGGCGATCCCGGCGCTGCAGGAAATCCTGGACGCGTCCGACGGCATCATGGTCGCGCGCGGCGACCTGGCGGTGGAAGTCGGCAATGCCGCGGTGCCGGCGCTGCAAAAGCGCATGATCCGCATGGCGCGCGTATCCAACAAGCTCGCCATCACCGCCACGCAGATGATGGAGTCGATGATCCACAACCCGGTGCCGACCCGCGCCGAGGTCTCGGACGTGGCCAACGCGGTATTGGACGGCACCGACGCGGTGATGACTTCGGCCGAGACCGCATCGGGCCATTATCCGGTGGAGACGGTCGAGGCCATGGCCGCGATCTGCATCGAAGCCGAGCATTCCGAAGACTTCCGTCTCGACGCGGATTTCCTCAACATGACCTTTTCCCGCATCGACCAGTCGATCGCCTATGGCGCGCTGTTCACTGCCTACCATCTGCGGGTCAAGGCCATCGTCGCGCTGACCGAAACCGGCTCCACGCCCTTGTGGATGAGCCGGCACAACATCGATGTGCCGATCTACGCGATGACGCCGAGCCAGACCACGCAGCGCAAGGCCGCGCTGTACCGCAATGTCACCACGATGGAGCTTCCCCATTCCACCGACAGGGAAGCGACCCTGAAACTGGCGCAGGACTTGTTGCTGGCCAAGGGGCTGGTCCAGCGCGATGACATGATCGTCATTACCTGGGGGGAACCGATGGGCCAGGCTGGCGGCACCAATGCACTCAATATCGTCAAAGTTGGCGAACATTAATTTCTGACAGGAGAGAATCACTATGCCACTCGTATCCATGCGTCAACTCCTGGACCACGCCGCTGAAAACGGTTACGGTCTGCCCGCCTTCAACGTCAACAATCTCGAGCAGGTCAGCGCGATCATGCAGGCCGCCGATGAAGTCGGCGCACCGGTGATCATGCAAGCCTCGGCAGGCGCGCGCAAATACGCGGGCGAAGCCTTCCTGCGCCACCTGATCTCGGCGGCAGTGGAAGCCTATCCGCACATCCCGGTCGTCATGCACCAGGACCACGGCCAGTCGCCGGCGGTGTGCATGGCCGCCATCAAGTCCGGCTTCACCTCGGTGATGATGGACGGCTCGCTGATGGAAGACGGCAAGTCCGTCGCCAGCTATGAGTACAACGTCGAGGTCTCGAGGAAGGTGGTCGAGTTCTCGCACGCCATCGGCGTGACCGTCGAGGCCGAACTCGGCGTGCTCGGCTCGCTGGAAACCATGAAGGGCGACAAGGAAGACGGTCACGGCGCCGAAGGCACGATGACCCGCGAGCAGCTGCTCACCGACGTGAACCAGGCTGCCGACTTCGTGCGCCAGACGCAATGCGACGCGCTGGCGATCGCCATCGGCACGTCCCACGGCGCCTACAAGTTCTCGCGCAAGCCGACCGGCGACATCCTGGCCATCGAGCGCATCAAGGAAATCCATACACGCATCCCGAACACCCACCTGGTGATGCACGGCTCGTCCTCGGTGCCGCAGGAACTGCTGGCCGAGATCCGCGAATTCGGCGGCGACATGAAGGAAACCTATGGCGTGCCGGTGGAAGAGATCCAGGAAGGCATCAAGCACGGCGTGCGCAAGATCAATATCGACACCGACATCCGCCTGGCAATGACGGCCGCGATCCGCCGCTACCTGTTCCAGAACCCGTCGAAGTTCGATCCGCGCGACTACCTGAAGCCGGCGCGCGAAGCCGCCAAGGAAATCTGCAAGGCGCGTTACCAGGCTTTCGGCTGCGAAGGCCAGGCGGCGAAGATCAAGCCGCTGAGCCTGGAAAAGATGGCCGAGAAATACAAAAAGGGCGAACTGTCGCAAATCGTGCAGTAAAATTCGGGCCTCACGCGGGGCCGGCTTCCCGGTCCCGGAATCTACGTAGGGTGGGCGCAGCCCACGCGGTCTCTGGTTGATGAGCAACGGACCGCGTGGGCTGCGCCCACCCTACGAGCCTTCAGAGACGCCCATGACTCCTCTCTACCAATCCTCCATCGCCTCGCTGCCGCTGCTCGGCCGCGGCAAGGTGCGCGACAACTACGCCGTCGGCGACGACAAGATCCTGATCGTCACCACCGACCGCCTCTCGGCCTTCGACGTGGTCATGCAGGAACCGATACCCGGCAAGGGCCGGGTGCTGAACCAGATGTCGGACTTCTGGTTCGAGAAGCTCGGCGACATCGTGCCGAATCACCTGACCGGCATCGCGCCCGAGTCGGTGGTGGCGCCGTCCGAAGTCGAGCAGGTGCGCGGTCGCGCGGTGGTGGCGAAGAAGTTGCAGCCCATCCTCGTGGAAGCCGTGGTGCGCGGCTACATCATCGGCTCGGGCTGGAAGGATTATCAGAGCACCGGCGCGGTTTGCGGCATTCAGTTGCCGGCAGGCCTGCAGCAGGCCGACAAGCTGCCGCAGCCGATCTTCACCCCGGCAGCCAAGGCCGAGATGGGCGAGCATGACGAGAACATCAGCTACGCCGAGATGGAAGAGCGCATCGGCGCCGAACTCGCGGCCAAGATCCGCGACATCAGCATCCGCCTGTACCAGGCCGCCGCCGACTACGCCGCCACGCGCGGCATCATCATCGCCGACACCAAATTCGAATTCGGTCTGGACGACCATGGCGTACTGCACCTGATGGATGAAGTGCTGACCGCCGATTCTTCACGTTTCTGGCCGGCCGACTCCTACCGTCCCGGCATCTCGCCGCCGTCCTTCGACAAGCAGTTCGTGCGCGACTATCTGGAAACCGTGACGAGCTGGGGCAAGACCGCGCCCGCGCCGGCGCTGCCTGCCGAAGTCGTTGACAAGACTGCCGCCAAATACCGCGAAGCGCTGGAGCGCCTGACCGGCGCAACCCTGAAGGACTGACATGAGCCAGGATGCAGCCAAGTCCGCGCCCCGCGTCGGCGTGGTGATGGGATCTTCTTCCGACTGGGAAGTGATGCAGCACGCGGTGGCGGTGCTGAAGGAATTCGGCATTCCGCATGAAGCGAAGGTCGTGTCTGCGCATCGCATGCCGGACGAGATGTTCGCCTATGCCGAGACCGCGCGCGAGCGCGGCCTGGTGGCAATCATCGCCGGCGCCGGCGGCGCGGCGCACTTGCCGGGCATGCTGGCGGCCAAGACCATCGTGCCGGTGCTGGGCGTGCCGGTGCCGTCGAAATACCTGCGCGGCGAGGATTCGCTGCTGTCCATCGTGCAGATGCCCAAGGGCGTGCCGGTGTCGACCTTTGCCATCGGCGAAGCGGGCGCGGCGAATGCGGCGCTGACCGCGGTGGCGATGATGGCGGTGTCCGATGCAGCGCTGGCCGAGCAGCTGATGGCATTCCGCGCGCGCCAGACTGCGGCCGCGCAGGCGATGGCGCTGCCGGCATGAAAACGCTTCCTCCCGCCAATCCCGGTGCATCGCCGGCGGTCTGGCTCGGCGTGATGGGCGGCGGCCAGCTCGGCCGCATGTTCGTGCATGCCGCGCAGGCCATGGGCTACAAGGTCGCAGTGCTGGAGCCGGCGCAGGATTGTCCCGCCGGCCATGCCGCTGACCATCTGCTGAGCGCCGGCTACACCGATGCTGCGGGGCTCGATGAGCTCGCCGCGCAGTGCAGCGCCGTCACCACCGAATTCGAAAACGTGCCGGCCGACAGCCTGGCGCGCCTGGCGACGAAGACCTTCGTTGCGCCCGGCGCGGCAGCGGTCTCGGTGGCGCAGGATCGCATCGTCGAGAAGCGCTTCTTCACCGAGTGCGCGCAGGATTCCGGCGTGCTGCCGGCGCCGCATCAATTGATCGCGCAGGATGCGGATATCGACGCGCTGCCCGAGCAACTCTTTCCCGGCATCCTGAAAACGGTGCGCATGGGTTATGACGGCAAGGGCCAGGTGCGGGTGAAGAGCCGCGACGAAGCGCGTGCCGCCTTTGCCGCGATGGGCGGCGTTGCCTGCGTGCTGGAAAAGATGCTGCCGCTGGCTTACGAGATTTCGGTGCTGGCAGTGCGCGGCCACGACGGCGCATCGCAGGTGTATCCGATCGCCGAGAACGTGCATCGCGACGGCATCCTGTTCACCACCACGGTGCCGGGGCCGAACGTGGCCGCGGACACCGCAGCGCGCGCGCAGGCGGCGGCTCTGGTCATCATCGAGCGACTGCAGTATGTCGGCGTGCTGTGCATCGAATTCTTCGTGCTGCAGGACGGCGCGCTGGTGGTCAACGAAATGGCGCCGCGTCCGCACAACAGCGGGCATTACACCATCGACGCCTGCGTCACCAGCCAGTTCGCGCAGCAGGCGCGGGCCATGGCGCGACTGCCGCTGGGCGACGTGCGCCAGCATTCGCCGGCGGTAATGCTGAACATCCTCGGCGATGTCTGGTTCGATGGCGACACCATGATCGAGCCGGCCTGGGACCAGGTGCTGGCCCTGCCGGGTGCGAACCTGCATCTGTACGGCAAGGAAGAAGCCCGGCCCGGACGCAAGATGGGCCACATCACCTTCGTCGCGCCGACCCTGGCCGAAGCGCAGCAGCACATGCGCGCGGCCTGCGCGATCCTGCGCATACCGGCATGACCGAGGCTAGCCATACGCCGGACGCGGCGGCAATCAGCGCCGCGGCGCGCCTGCTCGAGGCGGGCGAGTTGGTCGCGTTTCCGACCGAGACGGTGTACGGCCTTGGTGCCGATGCCGAGAGCCCCGAGGCGGTTGCGCGCATCTTCGCGGCCAAGGGACGGCCGTCGAATCATCCCGTGATCGTGCATCTCGCGCCGGGCGCCGATATCGGCCGCTGGGCGATCGATGTTCCGCCCGAGGCGCATCGCTTGATTGCGGCCTTTTGGCCCGGTCCGCTGACGCTGATTCTCAAGCGCGCGCCTGCAATTCCCGCCGCGGTGTCGGGCGGGCAGGACAGCATTGGTCTGCGCTGTCCTTCGCATCCGGTGGCGCAGGCATTGCTTGCGGAGTTCAAAGGCGGACAGGGCGGCGTAGCGGCGCCTTCGGCGAACCGCTTCGGCCATGTCAGCCCGACCACCGCGGCGCATGTGCGCGGCGAATTCGGCGACGGACCGGATTCGCCGCTAGCGATGGTGCTGGATGGCGGTCAGAGCGAGGTTGGCATTGAATCGACCATCGTCGATCTGTCGCGCATGGCGAATCATGGCCCGGCGCTGCTGCGCCCAGGACACATCAGCGCCGAGCAGATCGCTGCGGTGATCGGGCAATGGCCGGGTCTGGGCGGAGCGGATGCGCCGCGGGTGTCGGGCGCGCTGGATTCGCACTATGCGCCGGCGACGCCGGTGGTGCTGGTCGATGGTGCGGAACTGGCATCGGTGCTGGACAGTTTGCGGCAGAAGGGCCGGCGCGTGGCGCTGATCGCTTGTGGCAGCGATGCGCCGGCCCCGGTCGGAACCGTGCTGCCGCGCGAACCGGCTGGCTATGCGCATGGCTTGTATGCGGCACTGCGAGACATGGATGCGGCTGGCGCGGAAGTGATTCTCGTCGAGCGGCCGCCACAGGACGACGCCTGGCTGGGTATCAATGATCGCTTGCGTCGCTCGGCCTTCGGGTCAGAGGGTGTGCTGGGGCGCTTGCTCGGATAAGGCGGCGCGCCGCGCACGGGTTGCATGCCGCGTCGTTCGATTTGCTGTTGTGGGACGCTGCTTCAGCTGAACGCTACGTCCGTCGAGAACGAAGCCGGCCTGGCACCGCGTGGGCTGTGCCCACCCTACAAAATACCCACGGTGTGCAGGCTGTTGCGCGAACATGGCGCGGTTCCGTCTCGCTACATGGGCTGCTCGGCTACCACCCGCCATCCACTTCAGGAGCGCCTGCGACCCGAAGCTTCTGCGCTGAAAGCCGGGAAGAAGTCGTCGTCCATGATCTCTTCCAGGGTGAACGGACTTTCCTTCGGCAATTCGCCGATCAGTTTCATCTCTTCCCCAAGCTTCAATGTGGCAATCCGCCTCGCCCTTTTCCACTCCTTTGGCACCAGGCCGTGCAGGTGCCGGCGCAGGCTCGGGCTGCCGTCGAGGCGGTCGTCCAGTGCAATGCGAAAGTTGGCGATTTCGCCAGCCCAATGTGCACGCGGATCCGTCGCAGGAGAAAAGCGCAACAAGCTTAAATGCACGAGTACGTTTCGCATGGCCGAGGCCAGTGCGCGTATTTGTTCATTGCCCAAGTCTTCGATCTCCTCGGCAATATGGGCGATGTCGGCCTCGCTGAATCTGCCTTGCCGTAACAATTGCGCCTGTGCCATGGCCCAGGCATGGAAGTCCGCGTCGTAAAGCGATTGCACCGGATCGGTACTGGCAGTGAATGGCGACATGGTTCCCCCGGTCGAGAAATGCGATGCAGGACGGGCATTATAGGTCTGGCATCGGGCAGCCTGTGCGAGGCTGGTTGAAGAGCTGCGAATGATTATGAACCGCTATTGTTCAATCGTGCGCTGTTCAAATGGGACCAGCATCTGTATCGAACAGCCGTCCACCGTGAAACACCAGCCCTGGCTGCGGATATGCCTCACATTCCTCGACTTCGCCGACGAAGATTACATGGTCGCCTTCCGGATAACGGCTGCGGTTGTGGCATTCGAACCAGGCGGAAACGCCCTTGAGGATGGGTAGGCCGGTGCGCGACAGCGTGTATTCGACGCCGGCGAAGCGGTCGATGCCGCGCCGCGCGAACTGCTCGGCCAGCGCATTCTGCCCGGCGGACAGCACATTGATCACGTAATGGGAGTTGTCGGTGAACACTGGCAGGCTGCTCGCGGCATTCGACAGGCTCCATAGCACCAGCGGAGGTTGCAGCGACAGCGAGTTGAACGAACTTGCGGTCAGCCCGACGAAGCTGCCGTCTTCCAGGCGGGTCGTGATCACGGTGACGCCGGTGGCGAACTGGGAAAGCGCGCGGCGGAAGTGGGCATTGTCAAATTGCGGCGCCATCGCGCGGGAAGAATCTGGGGGCATCGAAAGCCTGGAAGCAAAAACGAGGCTCAATTATGCCGAAAATCGCGCAGCCATGATGGCAGCAAGAGTTTTTCCGTAGAATCACCGGGTTTTTTACTTGCCTGACGACATGACTTCCTACCCCACGATCTCCCGCGACGCTTACCAGGCCCTGTGCCGCCATGCGCGCAGCCAGCCGGACGCGATCGCCTATACCTCGCGCTTTCGCATCGCGACCTATCGCAAACTGCGCAACCGCATCGAACGCGCTGCGGCGCGACTCCACGGCGAATGGGGTGTGCGGCCGGGCGACCTGGTTGCCTATGTCGGCTGCGGTCATCCCGATGCGCTGGTGCTGTACTTCGGCCTGGTTTGCTGCGGCGCGCGGCTGTTGCCGCTGGAGGACGCCTCCCTGCAGTTCGACAGCGCGCGCATTCTTGCCGAACTGGGCGTGCGCCTGGCTCTCATCGATGACGATGGCGTGGCGCCTGAAGGTGTTGCGTCATACACGCTATCCACGCTGATCGGCTCGGTGACGACGCATCCAGCGCTCCAGGTTTCGCCGGATCCATGCGTGCCCAGCCTGGCGCGGATGGCGGCGCCGTCTGATGCGGTTCCACTGCTGCAGGAGTCCTCGCTAGCCGACGAAACCGGCTTGGCGACCATGCAGCAATGCGAAGTCCGGGGCGCGCTGTTCGATGCGGCGATGTTCCCGCAGGTGTTGGCGACGCTGGCTGGCGGCGGCGTCATCGGCTTTCTTGGCTGAGGCTTGCCGCTCAGCTACCCACCGCGCTGGCCGCGATATTTACCGACAAGCCCAGAATCGCGGCATTGAAGAAAAAGGCCAGCACCGATTGCGCCAGTACGGCCTTGCGCGCCGGCCGCGACAGTACCGAGATATCGGAAGTCTGCGCGGCCACCGCAATGGTGAATGAGAAGTACAGGAAGTCCCAGTAATTCGGCTCCGGTTCGTGGTCCGGAAAACCGAGCGCGCGCGCCTCGCAGGGCGACTTGTAGAACAGCACCGCGTAATGGAAGGTAAAGATCGTCGCCACCATGCCCCAGGAACCGAGCACAGTGCATCCGGTCAGCAGGTAATGGAACAAGCGCTGGCTGAACGACAGCTTGCCCGCTGAAGCCAGCTCGAACACGATGGCGACAACGCTCGCCACCGCGGCCAGCGACATCAGCGCCAGCACCGCCAGCGCGGTTTGGTCTTCCTGCAGAGCGACGGCGCGCACCCGGTGGTGATCCGAGCGTCCCATCAGCCATCCGACCAGCAGCAGGTACGTCCACACCACCACGTTCCAGCCGACCAATCCGCGCGCCACGCCGCCGAGGTGCGCAGGCAGCAGGCAGGTGACGACGATGCCGGTGGCGAGCGCAAACGACAGCCGCGGGCGCGAACGAATCAAGTGGCGGGCAAGAATCATGTGGGTGTGGCGATCGGAGAAGGTGAGCGATGATAGCGCGGCTCGCCGGCTCGGTCGGTCTGGCAGCGCACTCCTGGCGGCGCAGGCATTCCCGCACTTGCCAAAGGCGCGGATTTGCTGCACTATTGCCCGAGTTTTTCCGCACACACGCCCGAATCCATGTCCCACGCACTGTTCTTCTTTTACTTTAGCTTTAGCCATTCCAGTCCCAGGGCGGTGGAATAGCGCTAAGTTCACGTAAAAGCAAGACGAGCGAGACTAGCCAGAATTCTGAAGAAACCGCCGACCAGGCGGTTTTTTCATTTCCGGACCCGCCAATTACCTCCAGGAGAAAACATGCCGCGCACCGATGATCTACGGATACAAGAACTGAAAGAGCTGATGCCCCCGTCCCACCTGATCCGCGAGTTCGCCTGCTCGGAGAAGGCGTCAACCACCGCGGCGGGCGCGCGCACCGCGCTGCATCGCATCCTGCACGGCCAGGATGACAGGCTGATGGTCGTCATCGGTCCTTGCTCGATCCACGATCCCGCCGCCGCGATGGAATATGCGCGCCGCCTGGTTGAGGAGCGCGAGCGCCACAAGGCGGACCTGGAAATCGTGATGCGGGTGTATTTCGAAAAGCCGCGCACCACGGTGGGCTGGAAGGGCATGATCAACGATCCGTACATGGACAACAGCTTCCGCATCAACGACGGCCTGCGCATGGCGCGCGAGCTGCTCCTGAACATCAATGAGCTGGGCCTGCCGGCGGGCACCGAATTCCTGGACGTGATCAGCCCGCAATACGTGGCCGACCTGATTTCCTGGGGCGCGATCGGCGCGCGCACTACCGAGTCGCAGGTGCACCGCGAGCTGGCTTCCGGACTGTCCTGCCCGGTCGGTTTCAAGAACGGCACCGACGGCAACATCAAGATCGCGGCCGATGCGATCAAGGCGGCATCGCAGCCGCACCATTTCCTGTCGGTGACCAAGGGCGGGCACTCGGCGATCGTCTCCACCGCCGGCAACGAGGATTGCCACATCATCCTGCGCGGCGGCAAGGCGCCGAACTATGATGCGGCCAGCGTCGACGAAGCCTGCAAGGCGCT
The DNA here is from genome assembly GCF_016632335.1 of Noviherbaspirillum pedocola. Classification (GTDB taxonomy): domain Bacteria; phylum Pseudomonadota; class Gammaproteobacteria; order Burkholderiales; family Burkholderiaceae_D; genus Noviherbaspirillum_A; species Noviherbaspirillum_A pedocola. The sequence goes on along the minus strand of NZ_JAEPBG010000001.1, from coordinate 338,952 downwards.
CGCGGCCAACGGCCTGTCGCAGAAGCTGATGATCGATGCGTCGCATGCGAACAGCTCGAAGAAGCCGGAAAACCAGGTGCCGGTGTGCGCCAACATCGGCGAGCAGATCGCCGGCGGCGAAGACCGCATCATCGGCGTGATGATCGAGTCGCACCTGGTCGGCGGCCGCCAGGACCTGGTGCCGGGCAAGGAATTGACCTATGGCCAGTCGGTCACCGATGGCTGCATCGACTGGGACAGCAGCGTGAAGGTGCTGGAAGGCCTGGCGGCGGCGGTGCAGCAGCGTCGTCTGCGCAGCGAGAAGGAGTAAAAGACAAAGGGCCGGCGAACCGGCCCTTTTTACATTGCGGCCGCAGTCGCGGCCCCAATGACGGTCTCAATCGCGGAAATTGTTGAATTCCAGCGGCAGGTCCTTCACTTCCTTCTTCAGCAACGCGATCGTCGCCTGCAGGTCGTCGCGCTTGGCGCCGGAAACGCGCAGCGCTTCGCCCTGGATGCTTGCCTGCACCTTGATCTTGCTGTCCTTGATCATGCGCTGGATCTTCTTCGCGGCTTCGGACTCGATGCCGTTCTTCACCTTGATCACCTGCTTGACTTTGTCGCCGCCGATCTTCTCGACCTTGCCGATGTCGAGGAAACGCACGTCGACGTTGCGCTTGCTCATCTTGTTGGTCAGCACGTCGCGCACCTGGCTGAGCTGGAAGTCGCTGTCGGCGTAGGCCGTCAGTTCGCGTTCCTTCTGTTCAATGCGGGCATCGCTGCCCTTGAAGTCGAAGCGGGTGGTGATTTCCTTGTTTGCCTGGTCGACCGCATTCTTCACTTCGACCTGATTGGCTTCCGAGACGACGTCAAATGATGGCATGGCTGATCCTTTCGCTTTTTCGAGCCGGTCATTCTAGCGAAGAAAAAATGGGGTTGCCAGAAAGCCCATGTTGGGCGTCGCAGCACGACGGTGCCGCTATAATCGCCCGGCCATGAATGCTCCCGCCCATCTGCAGTACGACGTTTCGCTTCGTCCCTTCAACACCTTCGGCATCGATGCCCGCGCCCGCGCTTTTCTTCCGGTGGAGACGGCGGACGAGTTACGCGCGGTGCGTGACAGCGACGAACTTGCGGCATTGCCGCGCCTGGTGCTCGGCGGCGGCAGCAACATCCTGCTGACCGGCGATGCCGTCGATGCGCTGGTGCTGCAGATGCGCGGCCGCGGCATCGCCATCGTTGGCGAAACTGCAGACGCAACGCTGGTGCGCGCCGCCGCTGGCGAGAACTGGCATGGTTTCGTGTTGCACACGCTTGCGCATGGCTTGCCCGGTCTGGAAAACCTGTCGCTGATACCGGGCAGCGTCGGCGCCGCGCCGATCCAGAACATCGGCGCCTACGGCAGCGAGATCGGCGATGTCTTTCATTCCCTGACCGCCTTTGATTTCGACAGCGGCGAGCTGCTGTCGCTGGACCGTGCCGCCTGCCGCTTCGGCTACCGTGACAGCGTGTTCAAGCACGCGTTGAAGGACAGGGCGGTGATCCTCGATGTGACCTTTGCCTTGCCCAAGCGATGGCAGCCCAATCTCGCCTATGCAGAACTGGCGCGCGAGATCCAGGCGCGCGGCATCGCCGCGCCCGATGCGCAAGCCGTCAGCGACGCGGTAATCGCCATCCGCCAGCGCAAGCTGCCCGACCCGGCGCAGATCGGCAATGCCGGCAGCTTCTTCAAGAACCCGGTGGTATCGAAAGAACAGCGCGATGCGCTGCTGGCCGCGCATCCGCAACTGGTGAGCCATCTTCAGGCCGATGGCAGCTACAAGCTGGCCGCCGGCTGGCTGATCGATCAATGCGGATGGAAGGGCAGGAGCCTTGGCGCGGCCGGCGTGTATGAGAAGCAGGCGCTGGTGCTGGTGAATCGCGGCGGCGCAAGGGGCGGGGAGATTGCTGCACTGGCGCGCGCGATCCAGGACGATGTGGCACGCGCCTATGGTGTGATGCTGGAGCCGGAGCCGGTGTTCATCTGAACCGGACCGCATCATGACGTAGGTTGGGCTGACGAAGGAAGCCCAACGGGAGTCCGCACGGGATCGAGCTTCCGTTGGGCTTGTCAGCCCAACCTACGAAGCAGGATCCTCTCAACCGAAATGGCAAACGTAATCCAGCGTCTCGATGGTCTCGATATCGAAGCTGGAATTGCCCGGCACATTGAAGCTCTGGCCGCCTTCGTAGTTCTTCCACTCGGTCTCGCCCTTCAGGCGGATGCGGCACTTGCCGGCATTGAGTTCCATGATCTCCGGCGCGCCAGTGTTGAACACCAGCTGCGACGGGAAGATCACGCCAACGGATTTCTTCGTGCCGTCGGGCAGGATGACGGTGTGGGACACGCACTTGCCGTCGAAGTAGACATTGGCTTTCTTGACGACGGAGACGTTGTCGAATTGGGTCGTGCTCATGGATTTCCTCTGGAGATGCGTAGGGTGGGCGAAGCCCACGCGGACTCCGCGAACAACGCGTGGGCTTCGCCCACCCTACATGTCATAAATGAAAGGGGCCCTGAATGGGCCCCCGTGCCTTGCGGCGTATCGAATTACTGGCCGCGCTTGTTGCGCGCGTTCGCCGCGATGCGCATGCGCAGCGCGTTGAGCTTGATGAAGCCGCCGGCATCGGCCTGGTTGTAGGCGCCGCCGTCTTCGTCGAAGGTCGCAATGGTCTGGTCGAACAGCGAGTCGGTCTTCGAGTCGCGCGCCACGACGATCACATTGCCCTTGTACAGCTTCACGCGCACCCAGCCGTTCACGCTTTGCTGCGTATGGTCGATCAGGGTCTGCAGCGCGATGCGCTCCGGGCTCCACCAATAGCCGTTGTAGATCAGCGAAGCGTAGCGCGGCATCAGGTCGTCCTTCAGGTGCGCGACTTCGCGGTCCAGCGTGATCGATTCGATCGCGCGGTGCGCCTTCAGGATGATGGTGCCGCCCGGGGTTTCATAGCAGCCGCGCGACTTCATGCCGACATAGCGGTTTTCCACCAGGTCCAGGCGGCCGATGCCGTGCTTGCCGCCGAGGCGGTTCAGCTCGGTCAGCACTTCGGCCGCGCTCATGCGCTTGCCGTTCAGGCCGACGATGTCGCCCTTCTCGAATTCGACGTCGAGGTATTCGGCTGCATCCGGCGCCGCTTCCGGGCTCACGGTCCAGCGCCACATCGATTCCTCGGCTTCCGCGCCCGGGTTTTCCAGGTGACGGCCTTCGAAGCTGATGTGCAAGAGGTTCGCGTCCATCGAGTAGGGCGCGCCACCGTTCTTGTGCTTCATGTCGATTTCGATGCCGGCGTCTTCCGCGTACTTCAGCAGCTTCTCGCGCGAGAGCAGGTCCCATTCGCGCCACGGCGCAATGATCTTCACGTTCGGCATCAGCGCATAGGCGCCGAGCTCGAAGCGCACCTGGTCGTTGCCCTTGCCGGTGGCGCCGTGGGAAATGGCGTCGGCGCCGGTTTCCCTGGCGATCTCGATCAGGCGCTTGGCAATCAGCGGACGCGCGATCGAGGTGCCGAGCAGGTATTCGCCTTCATACACGGTATTGGCGCGGAACATCGGGAACACGAAGTCGCGCACGAATTCCTCGCGCACGTCGTCGATGTAGATGTTCTCCGGCTTGATGCCGAACTTCAGCGCCTTCTGGCGCGCCGGCTCGAGCTCTTCGCCCTGGCCGAGGTCGGCGGTGAAGGTCACGATTTCGCAGTGGTAATGGTCCTGCAGCCATTTCAGGATGACCGAGGTATCCAGGCCGCCGGAGTAGGCCAGGACGACTTTCTTGATGTCACTCATGCTCGTCTTTCAATACAGATAAGAGGGTTGTTCAGTTCGCGCCGACGCGGCCCACGACCAGATATTCCAGCAGCGCCTTTTGCACATGCAGCCGGTTTTCCGCTTCGTCCCAGACCACCGATTGCGGACCATCGATGACTTCAGCCGCCACTTCCTCGCCGCGGTGCGCCGGCAGGCAATGCATGAACAGCGCGTCGGGACGAGCCCGCGCCATCTTCGCGCCGTCGACGATCCAGCCATCGAAGGCCTTCAGCCGCGCCGCGTTTTCTTCCTCGAAGCCCATGCTGGTCCAGACGTCGGTGGTGACCAGGTCGGCATCCTGGCAGGCGTCGGCGGGATTCGGGAAGAGGGTGTAGCGCTGGTTGCTGGGTTCGACCAGCGCCGGGTCGATATCGTAGCCGGCCGGGGTCGATACATTCACATGGAAGCCGAACACCTGCGCCGCCTGCAGCCAGGAATACAGCATGTTGTTGGCGTCGCCGATCCAGGCCACGGTCTTGCCAGCGATGCTGCCGCGATGCTCGATGTAGGTGAAGACATCAGCCAGCACCTGGCAGGGATGGTGTTCATTGGTCAGGCCGTTGATCACCGGCACGCGCGAATTCGCGGCAAAGCGCTCGATGATGTCCTGGCCGAAGGTGCGGATCATGATGATGTCGCACATGCGGGAAATCACCTGGGCCGCGTCTTCCACCGGCTCGCCGCGGCCGAGCTGGCTGTCGCGGGTATTGAGGTAGATCGCCGCGCCGCCGAGCTGGTGCATGCCGGCTTCGAAGGACAGGCGGGTGCGGGTGGAATTCTTTTCGAACACCATCACCAGCGTGCGGTCTTCCAGCGGGTGATGCGGCTCGTAGTTCTTGAACTTGCGCTTGATGAGGCGAGCGCGTTCGATCACGTACTCGAATTCATCCAGCGTGAAGTCGGAAAACTGCAGGAAGTGTTTGATTGCCATAAAAGGAAACGGCGGCAAGGCACATCGGGTGAGGCCTGCCGCCGGAATCTGCGACCCGGCAGATTATAGGGGAGTTTGTGGGGAATTGGCACGTTGCGGTCTTTGGGCGGGCCCGTCTTCGACGATGCGACGCAATAGGATCGGCGCGGTGAACTTGCCTTGCCGTTGTAATCCATCGCGAACGGATAGTGCGTCCTGGTTACAAAGGTACGCTTATCGCAATTCTTGATTCGCTTTTGTTAACTAACCTTTCACCTGGAGGCAACATGGACCGCATCGCTGGATCCCCTAAGCTTACCCCGTCTGCGCAAGCCGCCACGTCTGAGCTCTCCCCGGACCAGCAACGCAACAGCAGCGAGCGCGCGTTTTCGGTCGACCAGTTGCACGGCATGCCTGTGCCGCCTCAAGATCACCCGCATTTCGAGATGCCAGCTAAGAGCGATGCGGATGATGCGCAAAGCAGTTTGGAAAAGGAGGTAGACCTTTATCGTGCAGCGCATCCGATGTACGAAGACGAAGGTTTCGATGCAGCGGGGAGACTGCATGAAGAAGCCCTGAAGGTCAGCAGGGAAACGGTACAGAAATTCTTTGCGGGAGAAGTGCCGCCGCACGACGATCCAAGAGACCTGCGGCCCCTCGTCCTGTTTCTGGTGAAGAACAATATGCCAAATGCCATCTCCTGGCTGGCGGTCCATGCAGATATCGGCAAGCTGGACTTGACGAGCTGTTCACTGGGCGACGCCGACATGCAGACTCTTGCTGATTGGCTCAGGACCTGCCCGAAGCCGATGGAATTGGATCTGCATCACAACAACATCGGACCGGACGGCGTCATGGCGCTGGCCGTGGCTTTGCGAGAAAGCGGCTTGACTTCCCTGGACCTTGGCAACAACAGGATTGGAAACGACGGCGTGCGCGCCCTTTGCCAGAATCTGCCGAGCGCGCCGCGACTGCAGGAACTGCGACTGCAGGATGTCGGCATGGACAATGACGGCGTCGCAGCATTGGCCGATGCGCTGCCTGTGTCTGAATTGCAAAAGCTCAGCATCAGCGATACCGATGCGCGGATCGATAATGCCGGGGCAGGACAGTTGGCCAAGGCCCTGGGCAACAACCCCGCGTTGAAACAGATCCGCCTTGTATTTTCCGGAGTCACGGATGAAGGGTGGACGCAAATCGCACGGAGCCTGAAGTCCAATACGCAACTGCAAGGGCTCAACATCAACGCAACGATGCAACCTGAATCCGCACGTGACGACCAGTTCTCATTGATGCTGGCCGATGCGCTGCGGAGCAACCGTACCCTGCAAAACCTGAAGGTTGTCGGAATCGATCTTTCCAGGAGCGGCGCGGCGGCCCTTGCCGCAAGCATTCGATCTAGCGCATCCCTCGTCAACGTGTCTTGGCCGCGATCGCCTCTTGCCGAGGACGTTGCGGTAAGAGGCGATCGCGGCATCGATAGCTAGGAGGCCGATCCATCCTGCATGGCTTCACGATGCCTGCCTTATCGCCGCCGGCAATCGGCGGGCATCGCAGGGCTGTTCCCGGCGGAACGCTCCGAACGCGTGGTGAACCGGGTGGCGCAGCAGGAGGCGACCCGTCGCCATGCACAGGCAAACAGAGCGGTGAGATCACCCGCGCGCGAACCCGCGTTCCCGCCGAGCTGCTTCAGTATCCGATCTTCTGCATCGCCTCATGCCGCAACTGCAGATACAGCGCATGCCGCATCGCCGCGATCTTTTCTTCCTTGACTGCATCCAGCACCGCGCAACCCGGCTCCGCCACATGATGACAGTTGTAGAAGCGGCAGCCGCCGAGGAAAGGCTTGAACTCCGGAAACGCGCGCTCGAGCATGCCCTCGGTCAGATGATGCAGGCCGAATTCCTGGAAGCCCGGCGAATCGATGACCGACGTGGATTCATCGATGCGGTACATCCGCGTGAAGGTGGTGGTGTGCTTGCCGGTATCGAGCGCCACCGAGATTTCGCGCACCGCGATGTCGGCATCCGGCACCAGCAGCTGTATCAGCGACGACTTGCCCATGCCGGACTGGCCGATCAGGATCGACGACTGGCCCTGCATCAGCGGCGTGAGCAACGCCACCGCTTCCTCGGGCCGCGTGCGCGCCGACATCTCGTGCACCGGGTAGCCCAAACCCGCATACAGCGCCAGCCGCTCACGCGCGCGCGGCAGCGCATCCGTCATATCGATCTTGTTGAGCAGGATGTGCGCCTCGACGCCGGCCGATTCGGCTGCCACCAGCGAGCGCGAAACCAGGTCGTCGGCAAAGCTCGGCTCGGTCGCCACGACGATGAACAGCCGCGTCACATTCGCGGCCAGCAGCTTGGACTTGTACTGGTCGGAGCGGTAGAGCAGGGTCTTGCGCTCTTCGATGCCCTCGATCACCGCCTGGTCCGACGACGTGGTCTTCAGCCGCACGATATCGCCGACAGCCACATCGCTCTTCTTGCCGCGGGTTACGCACTGCAGCCTTTGCCCGTTCGCATCGGCCATGTAGTGACGGCCGTGCGCGGCAATGATCACACCCTTGAATTCAGCCATGCGCGCGCCCGCCACGCTTGACCACGCGGCTCAATGCGCGCTCCCCGCCGCCATCAGGCGATTGATGCGTAGCGTCGCCGGCGGATGCGAATCATAGAAGGCTGAATGCAACGGGTCCGGCGTGAGCGTCGATGCATTGTCTTCATACAGCTTCACCAGCGCCGACACCAGGTCCTGCGCATTGCTGTGCTGCGCGGCGAAGGCATCAGCTTCGAACTCATGCTTGCGCGAGCTGATCGATGCCAGCGGCGAAAACAGGAAGGTGAACACCGGCAGCACCAGCGCGAACAGCAGCAGCGCCATCGCATCGTTCGGCACGCCGGGCAAAGGATCGACGCCAAGGCCGGCATAGAACCAGACCTGGTTCTTCAGATAACCAAGCAAGGCCAGCAGTGCCAGCGACAGCCCGAACATCACCGCGATGCGCTTGATGATGTGCCTGAGCTTGAAATGGCCGAGCTCATGCGCGAGCACCGCTTCGATTTCCTCAGGCGCCAGGCGCGACAGCAGCGTGTCGAAGAACACGATGCGCTTGGCTGCGCCGAAGCCGGAGAAATAGGCATTGCCATGCGCGCTGCGCTTGCTGCCATCCATCACGAACAGGCCCTTGGAAGCGAAGCCGACGCGGCGCATCAGGTTCTCGATGCGCGCGCGCAGCGTGTCATCTTCGAGCGGCGTGAACTTGTTGAACAGCGGCGCGATCACGGTCGGAAACAGCACCAGCATCAGCAATTGAAAGCCGCTCCATACCACCCAGGCATACAGCCACCACAGCGCGCCGGCCTTTTCCATCAGCACGAGGATCACCCATGCCAGCGGGAACCCGATGACCGCGCCCACTGTCACCGTCTTGATCAGATCGGAGATGAACAGCTTCGGCGTCATCTTGTTGAATCCGAATTGGGCTTCCAGCACGAATTGCCGGTAGTAATCGAAGGGCAGGTCGAGAAGAATGCCGGAGATGACGGCGAAGGCGGCCAGCAGCGCCAGCTGATAAGTCGTGCCGGGACCAGTGATATTCAGGATGTGCACCGACAGCCATTGCAATCCGCCGAAGAGCGTAAAGCCGAGCAGCACCACGGTCTGGAAGAACAGCGAGATCATGCCGAGACGGCTTTTCGCCACGGTGTAGTCGGCGGCTTTCTGGTGCGCGGCCAGCGGGATGCGCTGCGCGAACTGCTGCGGCACCGCGTCGCGATGGCTCAATACGTGACGCACATTGCGCGTCGTCAGCCAGCAGCGCACGGTAAATGTGGCCAGCAGAAATACGAGAAACAAAAGGGTGAAGGCTTGCGTGGACATGCTGTGCCTGTGAGAAAATGCCGGGTCTTGGAAGGGAAAACATTATGTCACAAGCGATAGCAGCCGATGGCGGCGCCCAGACGCCGGCGCGTCCGAACGAATTCAACCTGGTGTGGGTCGACATGGAAATGACCGGGCTGGACCCGGATACCGACCGCATCATCGAAGTGGCGGTGGTGGTTACCGACGCGCAGCTCAATGTCCTCGCCGAAGGTCCGGTCTTCGCGATTCATCAGTCCGACGAAGTGCTGGACGGCATGGACAACTGGAACAAGAGCACCCACGGCCGCTCCGGCCTGATCGACCGGGTCAAGGCATCGAAGGTGAGCGAAGCCGATGCCGAGCTTGCATTGATCGACTTTCTGAAGCATTTCGTGCCGGCCGGCAAATCGCCGATGTGCGGCAATACCATCTGCCAGGACCGCCGCTTCATGGCGCGCGGCATGCCCAAGCTGGAAGCCTTCTTCCACTATCGCAACCTGGATGTGTCCACGCTGAAGGAACTATGCCGGCGCTGGAGGCCTGAACTCATCGCCGGGTTCAAGAAGCACCAGAAGCACACCGCGCTGGCCGACATCATCGAGTCGATCGAAGAGCTGCGCTACTACCGCGAGCATTTCATCAAGGCTTGAGCGCCGCGGGCTGCAGTACCCGGCAGGCGCGCCGGCGCCGCAGGAAAGAATGACGAGTCGCCTCTTGTGAAGGAGCATCATGATCATTCCCGCCTACATCTGCGATGCGATACGCACGCCTTTCGGCCGCTACGGCGGCATGCTGTCTTCACTGCGCACCGATGACCTGGCCGCGGTGCCGATCTCGGCGCTGATGGTGCGCAATCCCGATGTCGACTGGGCCGCCGTCGACGAAGTGCTGATGGGTTGCGTCAATCAGGCCGGCGAAGACAACCGCAATGTCGCGCGCATGGCCGCGCTTCTGGCCGGTTTGCCGCAGGACGTGCCGGGCGCCACCATCAACCGGCTATGCGGTTCGGGCATGGATGCCGTGGGCAGCGCGGCACGCGCGATACGCTGCGGCGAAGCGAGCCTGGCCATTGCCGGCGGCGTCGAATCGATGAGCCGCACGCCCTTCGTGATGGGCAAGGCCGAGACCGCGTTTTCGCGTAATGCGCAAATCCATGACACGACCATAGGCTGGCGCTTCGTCAACCGTCTGCTGCAGGCCGAGTACGGCACCGATTCGATGCCGCAGACCGCCGAGAACGTTGCCGAGGAATTCGGCATCGATCGTGACGCGCAGGATCGCTTCGCGCTCGCTTCACAGCAAAAGGCGCTGGCCGCGCAGGGAAGCGGCGTGTTCACCGAAGAGATCACGCCAGTGACGCTGACGCAGAAAAAGGGCGATCCTTCCATCCTGATTGAAGACGAGCATCCGCGCGCGACTTCGCTCGAAGCGCTGGCCGCATTGAAACCCGTGGTGCGGGCTGGCGGCAGCGTCACCGCGGGCAATGCCTCGGGCGTGAATGACGGCGCCTGCGCGCTGCTCCTGGCCTGCGACAAGAGCGCGCATCGCCACCGGCTCACGCCACGCGCGCGTATCCTCGGCATGGCAGTGGCCGGTGTCGAGCCACGCATCATGGGCATGGGACCGGCGCCCGCGGCGCGCAAGGTCCTGGTGCAGACGCGACTCACGCTCGAGCAGATGGATGTGATCGAGTTGAACGAAGCTTTTGCGGCGCAGGCGCTGGCGGTGCTGCGCGACTGGGGGCTGCAGGACGACGATCCGCGCGTGAATCCGAACGGCGGCGCGATCGCGCTGGGTCATCCGCTCGGCGCTTCGGGCGCACGGCTGATTGCGACCGCGGTCAATCAATTGCACCGCATCCGCGGCCGCTATGCGCTGTGCGCGATGTGCATCGGCGTGGGGCAGGGCATTGCGGTGGTGATCGAGCGGGTGTGAGCGCGGGCCAACACATTGCGTAGGTTGGGCTGAAAGCCCAACATCAAACGCCCGCAAGCCGCGAGCATGTTGGGCTTCTTCGTAGGTTGGGCTGAAAGCCCAACATCAAACGCCCGCAGCCCGCGAGCATGTTGGGCTTCCTTCGTCAGCCCAACCTACGCATCTCCTTGCTCCGCCCCACAGCACTTCTTGTACTTCTTTCCGCTACCGCAAGGACAGGGATCATTGCGGCCCAGCTTAGGCGCATCGCGCTGCACGGTTTCCACGGCGGACTTGCGCAGCGGCGCCCAGAAGCGCCGGATCATCGGAATCGCCGCTTCAATCTCGATGGCCAGCTTGTCGCACTTGACCGGATTGTCGACCAGCGGCAATTCCTCTTCCTCGATTTCTTCCGCGCCGAGCAGATAGATCGGGCGCAGCAGCTCGGCCTGATCCGAGTCCCACAGCGGCTGCCAGGCGTCGGCCTTCAATTCCATGCCTTCGCAGAAGCCCCAGGCCCAGGATTCTGCATCGAGCAGCTTGCGCCCCTGGTAATCGAGTTCGAGGAACAGCGGTTCATATTCGTTCGGCGCGACTTCGAAGGTAGTGATGATGTCGTTCATCACGCGCGCGATCAGGCCGGTAATGCGCTTGTGCTCCGCGTCGGACTTGAACTCGGGCGCATCTTCGGGCGATGGGCCCCATACCCGCGGCAGCCATTCGGCGAAAGGCACTTCCTGCGGACCGATCGCCAGCGCGGTCAGATAGCCGTGCAGCGCGTCCATGGTCATGCATTCATCGCTGCAGCGCTCGGACATCAGGAATTTGTCGAGCTCGTTGAATTCCTTGTCGGAAAGCGGTTCATCCAGGTGCATCGGGGAATTCCAGGGGAAGAGATTGAAGGGCGATAGTGTAACCGCGTATGCCCGTACAATGGCGCGATGACTACCCCAGCCACCACCTATGCCGAGCTGAGCCCAGACCTGGTGCTCGATGCGATGGCCAGCGTCGGCCTGCATGCAGACGGCCGCCTGCTTGCGCTCAACAGCTACGAAAACCGCGTCTACCAGGTCGGTATCGACGATGCGCCACCCGTGGTCGCGAAGTTCTACCGGCCGCTGCGCTGGAGCGATGCGCAGATCCTCGAAGAACATGCGTTCGTCGCCGAACTGGCCGACAGCGAGATCCCGGTGGTGCCGGCCATGACGCTGGATGGCGCGACGCTGAGGACTTTCGGCGGCTACCGCTTTGCCGTCTTCCCGCGCCGCGGCGGCCGCGCCCCCGAGCTGGATCGTGCCGACACCCTCGAATGGCTGGGCCGCTTTCTCGGTCGCATCCATGCGGTCGGCGCGGCGCGGCCGTATGCCGAGCGTCCGGCTCTGGATATCGACACGTTTGGCATCGAGTCACGCGACTATCTGCTGTCGCATGACTTCCTGCCGCCGGAATTGCGCTCGCCGTGGCAAAGCGTGGTCGAGCAGGCGCTCGATGGCGTGCGCGGCTGCTATGCGCGCGCCGGGCAGGTGGCGATGATCCGACTGCACGGCGACTGCCATGTCGGCAATGTGCTGTGGACCGATGCCGGTCCGCATTTCGTCGACTTCGACGACAGCCGCATGGGCCCGGCAATCCAGGACCTGTGGATGCTGCTTTCAGGCGAGCGCGCGGACATGGTGCGGCAACTGTCGGACATCCTCGCCGGCTATGAAGACTTCCGCGAATTCGATACGCGCGAGCTGCACCTGATCGAAGGCTTGCGCACGCTGCGGCTGCTGCATTATTCGGCGTGGCTGGCGCGGCGCTGGGACGATCCTGCCTTTCCCGCTGCCTTCCCCGAGTTCAACACGCAACGCTACTGGCAGGACCGCATTCTTGAATTGCGCGAGCAGGTGGCATTGATGGCCGAGCCGCCGCTATGGCCGGCCTGAACGCATTTCCTCTTCCAACAAGAACGACATGGACAAGATACGCATAGGCATCATCGGCGGCAGCGGGCTGTACCGCATGGAAGGACTGGAGAACATCCGCGAAGTCGAGATCGACACGCCCTTCGGCAAGCCTTCGGATGCGATCGCGACAGGCACCATCGAAGGCGTGCCGGTGGCCTTCCTCGCGCGGCATGGCCGCAGCCACTCGGTGCTGCCGGGCGGCATACCGTATCGGGCCAACATCTGGGCGCTGAAGTCGCTGGGCGTGGATTACCTGGTGTCGGTGTCGGCGGTCGGCTCGTTCCGAGAAGAACTCGCGCCGCGCCACATGGTGCTGCCGGACCAGTTCATCGACCTGACTCGGCACCGCGTCGGCACCTTCTTCGGCGAGGGTGCGGTTGCGCATGTGGGACTGTCGCATCCAGTGTGCGCGGCGCTGTCCGAGGTGCTGGGCGCGGCCTTTGCCGATTGCGCATTCAGCGACACCGTGCTGCATCGCGGCGGCACCTATGTCTGCATCGAAGGGCCGCAATTCTCAACATATGCTGAATCGCAGCTGTACCGTTCCTGGGGCGCGTCGGTAGTGGGCATGACCAACATGCCCGAGGCGCGGCTGGCGCGCGAAGCGGAAATTGCCTATGCCACGCTGGCGCTGGTGACTGACTACGATTGCTGGCATCCCGGCCATGAAGCGGTGACCGCCGAGATTGCGCTCGGCAACCTGGCTCACAATGCCGCGAACGCGCAGAACCTGCTGCGCGCGGCGATCCGCAGGCTGGGCGCCGAGGCGCCGCTATCGAAGGCGCACAGCGCACTGGCGGCGGGACTGGTAACGCGGCCAGCGGCGATGCCGGCAGCCACGCGCGAGAAGCTGATGCCGCTGATTGCGAAGTATTGTTGATAGGCAGTAGCCCGTAGGGTGGGCGCAGCCCACGCTTTGTTCGACCGATTCGTGGGCTGCGCCCACCCTACGTAGTGCACCGGCCGCGAGCAAGCGTCCGATCCCCGCCGCACAAATCGCTTATCCTTGCGACTCGTTTCCCACCAGGACCATCATCATGCGCGCCACCTTCCCGCTGCTCGCCGCCACCGACTTCCCCGCGCTCGCGCGGCGCCGGACCGACACGCTGCAGGTCAATCTCGGCTACACCTGCAACCTGAGCTGCGTGCACTGCCATGTGAATGCCGGCCCGAACCGCACCGAGCAGATGGACGGCGCCACCGTCGACCTGGTGCTCGAGGTATTGCGGCAGGCCCGCATGAAGACGCTGGACCTCACCGGCGGCGCGCCCGAGATGAATCCGCATTTCCGCCGGCTGGTGACAGGCGCGCGCGAACTGGGCGTGAAGGTGATGGACCGCTGCAACCTCACCATTCTCGAGCAGCCGGGCTATGAGGACATGGCCGATTTCCTCGCCGCGCACGAGGTCGAGATCGTCGCCTCGCTGCCGTGCTACCAGGAAGACAATGTCGACCGCCAGCGCGGCAAGGGAACTTTCGATGCCAGCATCCGCGTGCTGCAGCGGCTCAATGCCCTCGGCTACGGTGGCAATAGTGCATTGAAGCTGCATCTGGTGTTCAATCCGCAAGGCCCGTCGCTGCCGCCGCCGCAGGCCAAGCTCAAGACCGATTACGACCGCTTCCTCGGCGAGCGCTTCGGCATTCGCTTCAACGACCTCTACACCATTACCAACATGCCGATACAGCGTTTCGGCAGCATGCTGGTGTCGAAAGGCCAGTTCGACGATTACCTGCAGCTGCTGCGCGGCGCGCACCAGGATGCGAACCTGGCCGGCGTGATGTGCCGCTCACTGGTGTCCGTCGATTACCAGGGCTACCTGTACGACTGCGACTTCAACCAGATGCTCGGCATGCCGATGCGGCGCGCCAGCGAGCGCATGCATCTGTCCGCGCTGCTGCACACCCATGTCGAGGGCGAGCGCATTGCCGTTGCCGAGCATTGCTGGGGCTGCACCGCGGGCGCGGGCAGCAGCTGCGGCGGCGCGCTGGCGTGAAGCCGGCGACCCTGCGACGCATCGCACTGCTGTTGCTCGCGGCGGCGATGGTTGCCGCCTTTTTCGCGCTCGACCTCAACCGCTATCTCGGCCTCGATCTGCTGAAGGAAAAGCAGCTGGCGCTGCGCGCCTGGGATGCGCAGCATCCATGGAGCGCTGCCGTCATCTACTTCGCCATCTATGCGCTCGTCACCGCGCTGTCGCTGCCGGGCGCGACCATCCTGACGCTGGCCGGCGGTGCCGTATTCGGCCTGTGGCGCGGGCTCTTGATCGTGTCCTTCGCTTCCAGCATCGGCGCGACCCTGGCCTTTCTCGCCGCGCGCTTCCTGGTGCGCGACGCGGTGCTGCGCCGCTTCGGTACACGCATGCGCGCCATCGACGAGGGCATCGCGCGCGATGGCGCCTTTTATTTGTTCACGCTGCGCCTTGTGCCGCTGTTTCCCTTCTTTTTGATCAACCTGCTGATGGGCGCGACCGCGATGCCGACGATGACCTATTACTGGGTCAGCCAGCTCGGCATGCTGCCGGCAACCATCGTCTACGTGCTGGCCGGCACCCAGCTCGGCGAGCTGACATCGGCACGCGACCTGTTCTCGCCAGGCCTCTTGGCTGCGTTCACCCTGCTGGGCGTATTCCCGCTGCTGGCGCGGCGCGCGCTGGCTGCGTGGACGGCGCGCCGCCGCTACGCGCGATGGCCAAAGCCGAAGCGCTTCGACTTCAACATGGTCGTCATCGGCGCCGGCGCGGCCGGGCTGGTATCGGCTTATATCGCAGCGGCGGTGAAGGCGAAGGTGGCGCTGGTCGAGAAGCATCGTATGGGCGGCGATTGCCTGTACACCGGTTGCGTGCCGTCGAAGACGCTGATCCGTAGCGCCCGCCTGATGGCGCAGATTCGCCGCGCCGACGAGTTCGGTCTCGCGGATGCCCATGCCCGCGTGGACTTCGCCGCGGTGATGGAGCGGGTGCGGCGCGTGATCGCGGACATCGAGCCGCATGATTCGGTCGCGCGCTACCAGGGCCTGGGCGTCGATTGCGTGCAGGGCACGGCGCGCATCGTGTCGCCGTATCTGGTTGAAGTGCGCGATGGAGCAGGCGCCGTGCGCATGCTGTCCACGCGCAGCATCGTGATCGCCGCTGGCGCGCGGCCGCGGGTGCCGGCCATACCCGGCATCGAGGCGGTCGGTTACCTGACTTCGGACACCCTGTGGGAATTGCGCGCATTGCCGCGCCGCCTGCTGATCCTGGGCGGCGGGCCGATCGGCTGCGAGATGGCGCAGGCCTTCGCGCGGCTCGGTGCGCAGGTCACCTTGGTGGAGGCGGGCGAACGGCTGCTGGCGCGCGAGGACGAGGAGGTATCGGCGCTGGTGGCGCGGCGCTTCACCGATGAAGGCATACGGCTTCGCACTGGTCATGCCGCGCAACGCTTCATGATGGAAAACGGCGAGAAGCGGCTCGTGGCCGCTGGCCCCGAAGGCGAAGCGCATATCGTCTTCGATGCGTTGCTGGTCGCAGTCGGCCGCATCGCCAACACCACCGGATACGGGCTCGAGGAGCTGGGCATTGCAACGACGCCCTCCGGCACCATCGAGACCGATGCCTATCTGCAGACGCTGTATCCGAACATCCTCGCTGCCGGTGACGTCGCCGGCCCGTGGCAATACACCCATGCCGGCGCGCACCAGGCCTGGTATGCCGCGGTCAATGGCTTGTTCGGCCGCTTCCGCAAGTTCGCTGTCGATGGCTCGGTGATGCCGCAGGCGACCTTCATCGAGCCCGAAGTCGCGCGCGTCGGCCTGAACGAGCGCGAAGCCAGAGAGCAGGGCATTGCGCATGAAGTCACGCGCTACGGCATCGATGATCTCGACCGCGCCATCGCCGACGGCGCCACTGACGGCTGGGTTAAGGTGCTGACCGTGCCGGGCAAGGACACGATCCTCGGCGCGACCGTGGTCGGCGAACATGCGGCCGACGTGATCGCCGAATTCGTGCTGGCGATGCGGCATGGCCTGGGGCTGAACAAGCTGCTGGGCACCATCCATATCTATCCGACGCTGGCCGAGGCCAACAAATACGCGGCCGGCGCCTGGAAGCGCGCGCATGCGCCGCAGAAGCTTCTGGGCTGGCTAGCGCGCTACCACGCGTGGGAGCGTGGCTGATGCGGCTTTCCATCATCATCCCGGTGCGCAATGAAGCGGCGGGCATCGTTGCGATGCTGGCGCGGCTTGCGCCCTTGCGCGAACGCGGCGCGGAAATCATCGTGGTCGATGGCGGCAGCAGTGACGGCAGCGCCGCGCTGGCCACACCGCTTGCGGACCGGGTACTCAGCACCAAACCCGGCCGCGCGCGGCAAATGCATGCTGGCGCGATCGCCGCATCGGGCGAGGCGCTGCTGTTTCTGCATGCGGACACCGTTCTGCCGCCCGATGCCGACGCGCTGATCGCTGCGGCGTTGCGCCGCCATGTCTGGGGTCGCTTCGATGTGAAGATCGATGGCCAGCATCCGATGTTCCGCATCGTTGAGACCATGATGAACCTGCGCTCGCGCGCCACCGGTATCGCCACCGGTGACCAGGCGATCTTCATCCGGCGCGCGGACTATGAAGCGCTCGGCGGCTATGCGCAGCAGCCGCTGATGGAAGACATCGAGTTCAGCGCCCGCGCGCGCCGGCTCGCTCCGCCAGCCTGCCTCCACGCGCGGGTGTGCACTTCGGCGCGGCGCTGGCAGACGCATGGCATCGCGCGCACGATCCTGCTGATGTGGCGATTGCGGCTGGCTTATTTCCTCGGCGCCGATCCGCGCCGGCTGGCGCTGGCTTACGGCTATCGGGTCGAGGATTGACGATGCGCGCGGGGATCGCCGTATTCACGAAGGCGCCGGTGCCGGGCCAGGCCAAGACGCGCCTGATGCCGCTGCTCGGCGCCGAGGGCGCGGCCGAAGCGCAGCGCGCAATGACGTGGAAGACGCTGGAGACGGCTTGCTCGGTAGCGCATGCGCAGGTGTCGCTGTGGTGCGCCGGGGATATCGATCATCCGTTCCTGCTGGAATGCGGGGCGCATTTCGGCGTGCCGCTGCTGCCGCAATGCGAGGGCGATCTCGGTGCGCGGATGGCGCATTGTCTGTCGCACCTGCTGCGAGAGCATGAGCGCGCGCTGCTGATCGGCAGCGATTGCCCGGCCTTCACCGCGGATCATCTGATGCGGGCTATCGCGGCGCTTGACGATGCGCACATGGTTTTCACGCCGGCCGAGGACGGCGGCTATGTGCTGGTCGGCGCGCGGCGCGGCGGACTGGCGACGGCGTGTTTCGAGAACATGATGTGGAGCGTGCCGGAGGTGATGAATGTGACGCGTAAGTGTTTGCTGGCGCTCGAATGGCGGCGTGACAAAGACTGGCGCGAGCTGGAGGCGCTGTGGGATGTGGATACGCCGGAAGATTATTCACGGGCAGAGACGCTGATACGTTCATAAGTTGGAGCTTGTCAGCCAGCCCTTTCAAGGTGACGTCAAGTTGTCTTTCAGGCCGTGGGTAGTCTGAGATAAGGTTGGCTGGGCGAGGCAAGGGTATGGTGCAGTTGCAGTTGCAGTTGCCGTGTCTTTGCCGTTGCCGTTGCAGTTGCCGTGTCTTTGCCGTTGCCGTTGCAGTTGCAGTTGCTTTTAAACCCCCGTTGATTGCGCCGTGTCGCCGAACCCTGAAGCGGGGCGCGGCTAAACTCGCTACGCTGCGCTTCGCTCAGACAGACGCCGCACCTTATCCGCTTCAGGGCCCGGCGCCACGGCGCGATCAACGGGATTAAAAGCAACTGCAACGACAAAAGCCAAAACCAACTGCAACTGCAACTGCAACTGCAACTGAAAGGGCCGGCTCCGCTCGAGTGGAACGGTGATAACTGCGTGGGCGGAGCAGGCCCTACGAACCGTGGAAAGGCCCACGAATTCGAATCGCGCACCTCAGCCAAACACCAGCGCCCACAGCATCTCCACCGCCGCGCGCTCATCCTTCACCCGTTCCGGCGCGACCCTCGCACGTTCCTCGCCTTGCAGCCGGATGCCATGCTGCAGCTTGCGAAAGCTCCGGTAGGCATCGGCAACCCGCTGCGCCAGCGGCGCATCGATCAGCCCGAGCTGTCCGCACAGCTTCAGCAGCGCGATGTTGCCGATGTCGGCGGTCAGCTCCGCGTGCACCTGCGCATGTCGCAGCACCAGGAATTGCACGATGAATTCGATGTCGATCATGCCGCCGCTGTCATGCTTCAAGTCGAACAGCGGCGAGCGGTTCGGATGCGCTTCGTGCATCTTTGCGCGCATCGTCAGGATTTCGGTCTTTAGCTTGGCCGGATCGCGCGGCAGCCGCAGTACCCGCTCCCGCAGCGCCTCGAAGCGCTCGCCGATCGGCGCATGGCCGGCGCAGAAGCGCGCGCGCGTCAGCGCCTGGTGTTCCCAGACCCAGGCCGAGGACAGCTGGTATTTCTCGAAGGCGGCGATCGACGTCACCATCAGCCCGGAGGCGCCGTCGGGCCGCAGCGCGATATCGATGTCGAACAGGATGCCGGCCGGAGTGTGCATCGTCATCCAGGTGATGAAGCGCTGCGCCAGCTTGGCATAGTTGCCCGGCGCTTCCTGGTCGTCATCGTCGTAGACGAAGACCACGTCCAGGTCCGACGCATAGCCGAGCTCCTTGCCGCCGAGCTTGCCATAGGCGATCACCGCGAACTGCGGCGTGTCGCGGTGCCGGGTGCGCACCGTCTGCCAGGCCGCTTCCAACGTCGCGCCGACCAGCACATCGGCCAGGCTGGACAAGTGGTCCGCCAGCCGCTCCACGGTCAGCTCACCTTCGAGGTCCTGGGCCAGCAGGCGCAGCAATTGCGCATGGTGCAGCTCGCGCAGCACATCCATCTGGCGCTCGGTGTCGCCGGGCACGGCCTCCAGTTCGCGCCGGCATTCGGCGGCGAAGGCGACCCAGTCCGGCGCAGTGCGCAGGCTGCGGTCGTCGAGCAATTCATCGAGCAGCAGCGGATGCTGCGTCAGGTAGCTCGCGGCCCAGCCGCTGGCGGCCATCATGCGGATCACCCGTTCCAGCGCCTGTGGATATTCGGTCAGCAGCGCCAGGTAGGACGCGCGACGCGCAATCGCCTCGAAGAAATCCAGCAGGCGCGCCAGCGTGGCGAGAGAGTCCTGCGCGTTGGCGGCGATGATGCCGACCGACTTGGCCATCAGCGCGGCCAGCAGATTGCGGCTGTTCTCGGGCATGGATGCCAGTCGCGGCGACGTCCAGGTGCCGACGATGCGGCGCGCTGCGGCGGCTGCCTCGGTAAATCCGAGCGAGCCCAGGTGCGCAGCGATGGCCGCCTCGTTTTCCGGGTCGGACAGCACGGCGGCGATATTGGCAGCTTCCTCGCTGGCGCCGTCGGGCGCTTCCTCGCTCTTGTCGCTGAACATGGCGTCGAACTGCGCCGCGACGATGCCGCGCTGCCGGTCGAGTTCGGCCAGCAGCGCCGGCGTGTCGGGGAAGCCAGCCATGCGCGCGATGATCAATCGGTCGTCTTCATTGGCCGGCAGGATGTGGGTCTGCGCATCGTCCAGGTACTGCAAGCGGTGCTCGAGATTGCGCAGGAAGACATAGGCCGCCTGCAACTCCGCGACCTCGTCCGCGCCGAGCAGATCCTTCTGCGCCAGGATGGTCAGCGTGCGGCGGGTGGAGCGCTCGCGCAGCTCCGCGTCGCGCCCGCCCCGGATCAATTGAAACACCTGCGCCAGGAATTCGATTTCGCGGATGCCGCCGCGGCCCAGCTTCACATTCTGGTTGCGCTCCGGGTGCCGCGCTTCCTGGCGCCGCACCTCGGCACGGATCTGCGCATGCATGTTGCGCAGCGCATCGATGGCGCTGTAATCGAGATAGCGGCGATAGACGAAGGGCCGCACGATCGCGTCCAGCGCGGCGATGTCCTCGGCTTCCCCGGTCAGCGCGCGCGCTTTCACCCACGCATAGCGTTCCCATTCGCGGCCCTGGACCACCAGGTATTCCTCGACCATGCCCAGGCTGGCCACCAGCGGCCCCGAAGCGCCGTTCGGCCGCAGCGCCATGTCGACCCGGAACACATAGCCATCTTCGGCGACCTCGGAGATCGCGCCGATCAGGCGCTTGCCGAGGCGGGTGAAGTATTCGACGTTGGACAATTGCCGCTGTCCTGCGCCGGCCGCGGTTTCGCCGTTTTCCGGATAGACGAAGATCAGGTCGATGTCCGAGGACACATTCAGCTCGAAGCCGCCGAGCTTGCCCATGCCGAGCACGATCATGCGCTGCGGCCGGCCGGATTCCTCGCCGATCGGTTCGCCATGCTGGGCGCGCATTTCCTCGTCGAGTGCGGTGAGCAGGGTTTGCACCGAGAAATCGGCGAAGCGGGAAATCGTGGTCACCACTTCGTCGAGATCGGCGCGACCATCGAGATCGCGCGTGATCAGCGCACAGACCACCAGGTTGCGTACCCGGCGCATCGCGCGCGGCAGCGGCATGCCGGCATCGCGCTCGGCGCGCAGCATCTCGGCAAAGTCGATGTAGGACAAGGAGGATTGCGACCAGGCATCGAGCTGTTCGACGCGGCGCTCGTCGCCTTGCAGCCAGCGGGTCAGGAAGCGCGAAGGAGAAATGTTGTTCAAGAGTAACTCTGTCTGATGACCGAACGGCTATTTTAGAGCGCTTTTGTGCTTTCTCTGCGACGACCAGGCTCATCCATGCGAACATGCCGGCTTTTCCGAAATCCATCCTCACGCTTCCCGGTCTGATGTCGAAATCACCCACGCCGCTTCGCCGCCTGCACGCTCATGCGCTGCAGGGGTGGCGGCGCCTGCGCCTCGCCTACCGAGTAGCCAATCGACTGTCGCACCATGCGCTGGGCATGCTGCTGACCGGCATGGTGGTGCTGTATTTCATTTTCTGCGGCCTCGTGCTCGGCCTGCGCTTCCTGGTTCTGCCGAACATCGATCATTACAAGCAGAATATTGAACAGATTGCCAGCAGCAAGCTGCAGCGCCAGGTCAGCGTGCAAACCATCCATGCGTCCTGGCATGGCCTGAATCCGCAACTGCAGCTCCATGAAGTGGTAGTGCGCAACCGGCGCGGCGAGACCGCGCTGCGGCTGCCGCGGGTGTCGGCCACGCTGTCCTGGACTTCGTTGCTGGTGGCTGATCTGCGGCTGGAGTCGCTGGTCATCGACAGGCCGGATTTGGAAATCGAACGCGATGTCGACGGCCGGCTGTATGTGGCCGGCGTGGCCATCGAGCCCGGCGGCGACGATGGCCGCGGCCTGGACTGGCTGCTGTCGCAACGGGAAATCCGGGTGCGCGACGGCTGGGTGCGCTGGCATGATGGCGCGCGCAATGCGCCGCCGCTGACGCTGGAGAAGGTGCAATTCCTGCTGCGCAACCACTGGCGTCGTCACCGTTTCGCGCTCAAGGCGACGCCGCCGCAGGAGCTTGGCGCGCCGCTGGATATCCGCGCCGACTTCCGCCACCCGTCGTTTGCCCAGCGCATCGCCGACGTCAGCCGCTGGAGCGGCACCGTCTATGCCGACTGGCGCCAAGCCGACCTGGAAAAGTGGCGCGCCTGGGTCGATTACCCGTTCGAGGTGAAGAGCGGCAGCGGCGCGCTGCGCGCCTGGCTGGACTTCGACAGCGCCCGCGTGGCCGGCATCACCGCCGATCTCGGCCTGTCAGGGCTGTGGCTGCGGCTGCGGCCGGACCTGGAGCCTCTCGATATGCGCCGCATCAGCGGCCGCATCGCCGCGAAGCTCGCGCCGGATGCGGAAAACGATGCCGGGACCGATGCTGGACCGATGACCGCGCAATCGGTATCGCTCACCGATCTGACACTGGAAACTGCCGATGGACAAACGTTGCCATCGACCACGATTGCCGCCAGCCGTGTTCCGGGCGTTGGCAGCGGCACGGTCAACGGCGCAGCCCGCACCGAGATCCGCGCGACTTACCTGGATCTGGCGCCGATCGCCGGCTTTCTCGGCAAGCTGCCGCTGGATGAAGAGTTACGCACTGCAATCGCCGATCTGGCGCCGCGCGGCGTGCTGCGCGACTTTTCCGCCGCCTGGCAGGGCGATTATCCGCAGCTGTCGCAGTGGCATGTGAAGGGCCGCTTCGACGGCTTGTCCTTGCGCTCGCGCGCGGCAAGGCAGGGCGAAGCCGCAACGCCAGGCTTCGAGAATCTGGCCGGCGCCATCGATGCCGGCGAGCGCGGCGGCAGCATCAATTTGTCGGCGCCGGGCACGGTGCTGCATTTGCCGGGTTACCTGGTCGATCCCGAGTTGCCCTTCGACGAGCTGCAACTGCGCGCGAACTGGACGCGGCCGAATGCGAAGGCGCTGTCGGTGCAGATCGGCGGGCTTTCCTTTGTGCAGGACGGCGTGGCCGGCGAGGCGCACGGCAGCTGGCAGGGTGAGCTGTCGGACTCCGGCCATCCGACGCCGGGCGTGATCAATCTGTCGGCCAGCGTGCCGCATTTCGATCTGCGTCGCATCGGCCGCTTCCTGCCGATGGCCTTGCCGGCGTCCACGCGCGAATGGCTGGTCGGTGCGCTGCAGGCCGGGCAGGCCAGCGGGGTGGCGCTGGTGCTCAAGGGCGACATGGCGCATTTCCCGTTCCAGGACGCGCAGTCCCGGCGCCATGGCCAGTTTGCCGTGACCGGTCTCATCGAGGGTGGTCGGCTCAATTACACGCCGGGCAAGTTCGCCGAAAACAGCACTGCCGCGCCGATGTGGCCGCTGCTGGAGAACATCCATGGCAGTTTCAGCTTCGAGCGCGCGCGCATGGAAATTCGCGGTGAATCGGCCAAGACCGGCGGCGTGAGCCTGTCGAAGGTCGAGGCGGTGATTCCGGATCTGCTGACCCACGATCCGCAGCTCGCCATCCGCGGCCAGGCGCAGGGCGCGCTGCAGGACTATCTGCGCTATGTCGACAACAGCCCGGTAGCCGAATGGATAGGCAATTTCACCGATGAGGCGCGCGGTACCGGCGAGGCGCGCCTGAACCTGAAACTGGATCTGCCGCTGGCGCATATCCGCGATGCGAAGGTCGATGGCGCGCTGCAGTTTCTCGGCAACGATGTCGATCTGCTCGCCGATCTGCCGACCCTGTCGCGCGCCACCGGCGAACTGAAGTTCAACGAACATGGTTTTCGCCTCAACGGCATGCGCGCGGGCTTTCTCGGCGGCATGAGCCAGATCAGCGGCGGTAGCTCCAAGGACAGTCCGGTCGCGGTGCGGGCCGAAGGCGCCATTACCGCCGAAGGCTTGCGTGCAGCCTATCCGCAGCCGGCGCTGCGGCGGCTGCTGGAGCGGCTGTCCGGCGGCAGCCGTTACAGCGTGCAGATCAATGTGAAGGGCAAACAGCCGGAAATCATCGCCGAATCGACGCTGCAGGGCATCGCTCTGGACCTGCCGGCGCCGTTGAAGAAAGGCGCGGCGGAAGCGATGCCGCTGCGTTTCGCGCAAACGCTTGCGCCGGGGGGCGCCGGAGACATGCGCCAGGATTGGCTGCTAACGCTGGGCAAGACGCTGGAAGCGCGCTATCAGCGTCGCCGCGCCGAGGCGCCGCATGCGCCATGGCAGCTGGTGCGCGGCGGCATCGGCGTGAATGCGCCGCCGGCAATGCCGGATACCGGGGTCGCGGTGAACCTCGGCGCCGACCGGCTCGATCTGGATGCCTGGCGCGCGCTGGCTGACAGCAGCGGCGCCGAGCCGGCAACTGGCGCGGCGGGAAAGGCCGCAGGCAAGCCCGCGGGCAATGTGGCGGGTGGTGCCGCGGTTGGTGCTGCGGTTGGTGCGGCAGGCGTCGACAGCCTGCAGTCCTATGTCGAACCGCGCCTGATCGCAGCGCGCGCCGCCGAGCTGATCGTCATGGGCAAGCGGCTGGACGGCGTGGTGCTGGGCGCCTCGCGCAGCGGCAGCGACTGGCAGGCGAACATCGAGTCGACGCAGGCCAGCGGCCATCTTTCCTGGAGCGGCACGCCGCGCGGACCAGGCAAGGTCACCGCGCGCCTGGCGGCGCTGATCGTGCCGGAAGCGGCGACCACGGAAGTGTCGGACCTGCTGCAGGGCAAGGACACGACCACGCAACTGCCGGCGCTGGATATCGTCGCCGAGCGCTTCGAGCTGAGCGGCCGGCAGCTCGGTCGGCTCGAGCTCGCCGCCGACAACCTCGAGCTGCGCGCCGGCCGCGAATGGCGCATCGGCAAGCTGCAGCTGACCAATCCGGACGGCACCTTCGCCGCCACCGGTAAATGGACCATCAGGAATGGCGCGAATCTGTCCAGCCTGGATTACCGGCTCGATGTTGCCGACGCCGGCAAACTGCTCGAGCGCTTCGGCTATGCGCACGTCCTGAAGGGCGGCCGTGGCCGGATATCCGGGCTGCTCAACTGGGACGGCCTGCCGTTCAAGATGGACATGCGCAGCCTGTCCGGGCAGATGCAGCTCGACATCGCATCCGGCCAGTTCCTGAAGGTCGATCCGGGCGCGGCCAAGCTGCTCGGCGTGCTGTCGCTGCAGTCCCTGCCGCGCCGCCTGTCGCTGGATTTCCGCGATGTGTTTTCCGAGGGCTTCGCCTTCGACGGTGTGGTGGCCAGCGCCGGCATTGATCACGGTGTGATGAAGACCGACAGTTTCAAGATGCGCGGCGTCTCGGCGGTGGTGCTGCTCGACGGCTCGGTCGATATCGCCAATGAGACCCAGGACCTCGCCGTAGTGGTGTTGCCGGAAATCAATGCCGGCGCGGCTTCGGTCGCTTACGGCTTGATGGTCAATCCGGTGGTCGGGCTCGGCACTTTTCTGGCACAGCTGTTCCTGCGCGATCCGCTGATGCATGCCTTCACGATGGAATACCATATCGCCGGCTCGTGGAAGGATCCCGAGATCAGCAAGGTCAACCGCCGGACCGGCAAGAGCGGCGCGGTCGCCGCGAATCCGTCCGCTCAGGAAGGAACCCAACGATGAATTCGATGAACCCGATGGACCGCATCGCCGCCGTGCAGATGGTGTCCACGCCGGACGTGAGTGAAAACATCGCCAGCGCGAAGCGCCTGGTGGCGCAGGCAGCGTCCGAGGGCGCGACCCTGGTATCGCTGCCGGAGTACTGGCCGATCTTCGGCATGCATGAGCGCGACAAGCTCGCCCATGCCGAACAGCCGGGCACCGGGCCGATACAGGAAGCCATGGCCGGGATGGCGCGCGCGCACCGGATCTGGCTGGTCGGCGGCACGATGCCGCTGGCGGCCGACGAGCCGGGCAAGGTGCGCAACACGCTGATGGTCTACGACCCGCAGGGGCGCGTTTGCGGCCGCTACGACAAGATCCACCTGTTCGGCTTTTCCCGCGGCGAGGAGTCCTATGATGAATCGCGCACCATCGTCTCCGGCGGCGAGGTGCAGTCGGTGCAAACGGATCTGGGGCGCGTCGGCCTGTCGGTGTGCTATGACCTGCGCTTTCCCGAGCTGTACCGCGCGATGGGATTGGTCGATCTGATCGTCGTGCCTTCGGCCTTTACCTACACCACCGGCCAGGCGCACTGGGAAATTCTGCTGCGCGCCCGTGCCATCGAAAACCAGTGCTATGTGCTGGCCGCAGCGCAGGGCGGCAGGCACCGCAACGGCCGCCGCACCTGGGGCCACAGCATGCTGATCGATCCGTGGGGCGAAGTGAGCGCGGTGCTGCCGGAAGGCGAGGGGATTGCAATCGGAGAATTCGATCGCTGCCTGCTGGAAACTACCCGCATCAATCTGCCGGCGCTGAAGCACCGGGTGCTGTAGCGCCGGTGCTTGAAAAAGCTGCACGCGTGCCGATCTTGAAGTCTGCGGCGCTCGACGCCGACGCGTGTGTCCTGCGCACAAACTTGTCATCGATCGGTTAATCTGTCGTACCAACCCGCATCTATCCGCTAATCGCACAGGCCATGAAAGCATTCGAACCCAATCTCCAGACGCTCGCCGTCGCCCGCGATGTGCTGCTGACGCCTTTCGGCCTCGACGAAGCCAAGCTGCTCAAGGCGCTGGGCAGCATGTTCACCCACAAGGTCGACTATGCCGACCTGTATTTCCAGTTCACGAAGAGCGAGGGCTGGAGCCTGGAAGAAGGCATCGTCAAGACCGGCAGCTTCTCGATCGACCAGGGCGTTGGGGTGCGTGCGGTCTCGGGCGAGCGCACCGCGTTTTCCTATTCCGACCAGATTTCCGAGGCGGCGCTGCTCGAAGCGGCGGCTGCCACGCGCACCATCGCGCGCCAGGGCGCGGGCCGCATCAAGGTTGCCAGCGCGGTGCAGCCCAGCGGCGGCCGCTCGCTGTATCTGCCGCATGATCCGATCGCCTCGCTGGAAGCCACCGGCAAGGTCGGTCTGCTCGAGCGCATCGAGCGCATCGCCCGGGCCAAGGATCCGCGCGTGGTGCAGGTGATGGCGGGACTGGCCGGCGAATACGACGTGGTGCTGGTGGTGCGCAGCGATGGCGTGCTGGCCGCGGATATCCGGCCGCTGGTGCGCATCTCGGTGACCGTGATCGCCGAGCAGAACGGCCGGCGCGAAGTCGGATCTTCCGGCGGCGGCGGTCGCTACGACTATTCCTATTTCAGCGACGAGCTGCTCGATCGCTACGCCAGCGAAGCGGTGGCTTCGGCGCTGACCAACCTGGAATCGCGTCCGGCGCCGGCAGGCCCGATGACCGTGGTGCTCGGCCCGGGCTGGCCCGGCGTGCTGCTGCACGAGGCGATCGGTCACGGCCTGGAAGGCGACTTCAATCGCAAGGGCTCGTCGGCCTTCTCGGGCCGCATCGGCGAACGCGTGGCCGCGCCCGGCGTGACCGTGGTCGACGACGGCACCCTGGCGGATCGGCGCGGCTCGCTGAACATCGATGACGAAGGCAATCCGACCCAGTGCACCACGCTGATCGAGGACGGCATCCTGAAGGGCTATATCCAGGACACGATGAACGCGCGATTGATGAAGATGGATGTAACCGGCAATGCGCGGCGCGAATCCTTCGCCCATCTGCCGATGCCGCGCATGACCAATACCTACATGCTCGGCGGCGATCGCGATCCGCAGGAAATCATCGCCTCGGTGAAGAATGGTTTGTACGCGGTGAACTTTGGCGGCGGCCAGGTGGACATCACCAACGGCAAGTTCGTGTTCTCGGCGTCCGAGGCGTACATGATCGAGGATGGCAAGGTCACTTATCCGGTCAAGGGCGCCACGCTGATCGGTAACGGGCCGGATGTGCTGAACCGCGTCTCGATGATCGGCAACGACATGCGCCTCGATTCGGGCATCGGCGTATGCGGCAAGGAAGGACAGAGCGTGCCCGTGGGCGTGGGCCAGCCGACGCTGCGCATCGATGGCGTGACGGTGGGCGGCACCGGCGGCTGAATGCCAGCGCGGCGTGATTCTTGATTTGGACGGAGACAGACCATGGCAACGGAAACGGCAACATTGGGCGGCGGATGCTTCTGGTGTCTGGAAGCGGTGTACCAGGAACTGAAGGGGGTAGTGAGCGTGGAATCCGGCTATGCCGGCGGCGCAGTGCCGAGCCCGCGCTACGAGGACGTGTGCGAAGGCACGACAGGGCATGCCGAGGTGGTGCGCGTGGTGTTCGATACTGACAAGATCAGCTATCGCGACATCCTGGAAGTCTTCTTCACGATCCACGACCCGACCACGCTGAACCGTCAGGGCAATGACATCGGCACCCAGTACCGCTCGGTGATCTACTACCACGACGAGACGCAGCGTGATACGGCGCAGCATGTGATCGCTGAAATGGCCAATGTGTGGGACGCGCCCATCGTCACCGAGCTGGCTCCGGCGCCGGAATTCTTCAAGGCCGAGGCCTATCACCAGAACTACTTCCGGCAGAACCCGATGCAGGGTTATTGCGCGTACATCATTGCGCCCAAGGTGGCGAAGTTCAGGAAGATGCACGCGGACCGGCTGGCGGGTTAGGGCGGTGCGTAGGTTGGGCTGATAAGCCCAACGGAAGCCCGATCCCGTGCGGACTCCCGTTGGGCTTCCTTCGTCAGCCCAAGCTACGATTCAATGCAATTCAATACCGCTCACCGATACATGTACCGCCGCGACCACGGCAGCCGCGACGCGTCCCTTCCCGACTTGCCGCACACCACCTGGTTCAGCGAGATCCAGTCGTGCTCGAACGCATACGAGCAACCCGCCAGGTACACCCGCCAGATGCGGAAGCGCTTGTCGTCCACAGCCTTGCGGATTTTGTCGGCATTGGCTTCGAAGTTCTCAGCCCAGATGCCGCAGGTCTTCGCATAGTGGCGCCGCAGGTTTTCCACGTCGAACGGCTCCAGGCCGCCCATCTGCATTGTCTTCAGCACCTGGCTGATATGCGGCAGCTCGCCCTGCGGGAAGACATAGGTATCGATGAACTCGCCGCCGCCGTAGGCGGTTTCGCCGCTGTTGACGTCGGTGCTGGTGATGCCGTGGTTCATCGCCAGGCCGTCATCCTTGAGCAATGAACTGATCTTGGCGAAGTACAGCGGCAGGTTCTTCAGGCCGACATGTTCGAACATGCCGACGCTGGTGACGCGGTCAAAGGTGCCCTGGACATCGCGGTAATCCTGCAGCCGGATCTCGATCTGGCCCGAGAGGCCGGCGGCCTTGACCCGCTCGGTGGCCAGCGCATGCTGGTTCTTCGACAGCGTCACGCCGACGCAGCGCGCGCCGAACTTCTGCGCCGCGCGCAGCACCAGCGCGCCCCAGCCGCAGCCGATGTCGAGCAGCGTGTCGCCGGGCCGCACCTGGATCTTGGTCAGGATGTGGTCGATCTTTTTCTGCTGCGCGGTGGCCAAGTCCTCGTCGCCATTCTCGAAATACGCGCAGGAGTAGACCATCGCCGGGTCCAGGAACATCTGGTAGAACTCGTTGGAGACGTCGTAGTGATACTGGATCGCCTCGGCGTCCTTCTTCTTGGTGTGATGGAAGGGATTGTGGAACCAGGGCGCGCGGCGCTCGGCGGTCATGCTGTTGGCGGCCAGCGCGTTGGCGATTTCGATGATGGCGTTCAGCCGGCCTTCGACCTCGAGCTTGCCTTCGACATACGCGCGGCCAAGGTTGGCCAGCGAAGGCTTGAGCAGGAAGGGCAGGGATGACACATTCGGCACCTTCACCGTCACCTGCGGCGACTGCTTGCCGAAATCGAATTGCTGCCCGTTCCACAGCTGCAGCCGCAGCGGCAGCGCCGCCTGGTGGCGGATGCCGTCAACCCAGTGCTCCAACTTCTTTTCCCAGTACATGACTTCCTCCAAACCGTGAAAAACCATGTCGGGCAAGGTCGGCGGCGGGGTTCCGGCGCCGGCGTCCCATGTCAGGGCTGCAGCCGTTCGCGCCTCCAGGTGCCATCGGCTTGCAGCAAATACCGTATGCGATCGTGCAGGCGCGACGGGCGCCCCTGCCAGAATTCGATGCTGTCCGGAATCAACCGGTATCCACCCCAGTGCGCTGGTCGCGTCGGGGCATCGCCATACTCGCTTTCCACGCGGGCGAAGCGATCTTCCAGCGCGGCGCGGTTTTCGATGGTCTCGCTCTGGCTGGATGCGATCGCGCCGAGCCGGCTCTTCAATGGCCGCACCGCGAAATAGGCATCGCTTTCCTCGGCCGGCACCTGCTCGACCCGACCCTCGATGCGCACCTGGCGCTCCAGCGGTATCCAGTGGAACAGCAGCGCGGCATAAGGATGGGCGGCGAGTTCGCGGCCCTTGCGGCTGGCGTAGTTGGTGTACCAGGTGAAGCCGCGGGCGTCGAAATCCTTGATCAGCAGGATGCGCGACGACGGCCGGCCATCCGCGCCGACGGTAGCGACGCTCATCGCATTGGCTTCGGGCACCTCGGCCTTCAGCGCTTCATCGAACCAGGTCGCGAATTGCGCGAAGGGGTTGGGATCGACATCGGCCTCCGACAGGCTGGCCTGGCTGTAATCCTTGCGCAGATGGGCGATCGAGGAGCTCATGCCGCGTCCCCATCGATGCCGCGCCGGCGCCGCATCGCATTGCCCAGGCGCGTCATCTGCTCGTCGGAGAACAGGCGCTTGGCCATCGGTGCGATATTGCCTTCCTCGATTTCCATGTGCGATAGGTAAAGCCGGCTGAACTCGGCCACGGCGGCGGCATCCAGCTGCGCGGTTTCCCCGGCGGCGATGCGGCGCAGCGGCGCTTCCAGCGCCGCCCACAGCGGCTCCATCTTGCGATGCTCATCCAGGATGTTCGGCGCGAGACGCTCCAGCAGCGCGGCATCGTCGCCACGCGCGGTGGCGCGCAGCATCGGCAGCAGATCGTCTTCTTCGTCGGCGTGGTGATTCGGCGCGGCCTTCTCGAAATAGCGCAATACGGCCGATGCGGCCTGCGCGCGTTCCTGAATGCTGGCGGCCTGGCCCTCGGGGCCGGCAAGCCCCTGCAGCGTGCGCAATTGCTTGCGGATACGGTCATGGCAATGACGCAGCACGGCTATCGGCTGGTCAAAGTCCGGCGCGGTGTCGAACAGGGATGCGGTCATGTTCTTGTCGGGAAGGGCATCATGCAATTCGCGGCCTGGCTTTCGGCACTCCGAAATGGCCGACGATGCATGATGAAGTGGACAATAGATTAAGTTTGGACAATTGTAGTCGAAAGAACAAACATTCGTTGCGCTGCGACAAAGATCGCACACGAATCTAACAATCGCCTTGCTCTCCGTTAAAATCGCGGGATGGAACCGTATGCACCCCAACCCGCCATTGCCGCCATCGCCGATATTGACTTCGATCGCCGTTTCGGCGGCATCGCGCGCCTGTATGGCGCCGCCGCGCTCGACCGCTTCCGCCATGCCCGTGTCTGTGTGATCGGGGTCGGCGGCGTCGGTTCCTGGGTCGCGGAAGCGCTGGCCCGAAGCGCGATCGGGCACATTACCATGATCGATCTGGATAATGTCGCCGAGTCCAACATCAACCGCCAGCTCCATGCGCTGACCGATACGCTGGGTCAGGCCAAGGTCAGCGCGCTGGCCGATCGCATCGCACAAATCAATCCGTATTGCCAGGTCACGCAGATCGAGGATTTCATCACCGCGGACAATCTCGATGCGATGATCGGCGCCGGCCATTACGACTATGTCATCGATGCCATCGACGACGTGCGCGCGAAGACCGCGCTGATCGTGTATTGCCGCGCAGGGCGGATTCCGCTGGTGACCGTGGGCGGCGCCGGTGGACAGATCGATCCGACCCGAATCGAAGTGCGCGACCTGGCCCGCACCGAGCAGGAGCCGCTGTTGGCCAAGGTGCGCAAGCGCCTGCGCGCGCAGCACGGCTTTCCGCGCGGCGCCAAGAGCAAATTCGGCATCGACGCCGTGTTTTCCACCGAACCGCTGCGCTATCCGCAGACCGATGCCTGCGATCTTGCCGACCGCGCGGTCACCGGCCTCAATTGCGCCGGTTTCGGTTCCGCGATGGTGGTGACTGCCAGCTTCGGCCTGACCGCCGCCGCGCTGGTGCTGCGCCGGCTGGCGGAAACGGCGTCTCAGTCGGCTGCCGCGCCGGCATCGTCCGCAGTGTCGGCAGATCCGATCACCGCATAACGCACGCCCTCCGGCCGGGTTTCCGACCGTACCAGCACGAGTTGCGGCCGCATCCATGCAAGCGGCTCAACCGGTCCTGCCTCCACCGGCGCCGCATTGCGCGCCAGCGTCACATGCGGCGTGAAGCCGGGTTTTTTATCAAACAGGATGCCGCCGTCAGCCAGCCGGCTGACGAGTTCGGCCTGCCAGTCACGCAGCGCCTGCGGCGCTTCGCGCATGCCGGCCCAGGCTATGCGCGCCCGGGCGAAATAGCCAAGTTCATCGATGACGAGGGCGATGTCGGGCCGCTGCAGTTCGGCCAGAATCCCCCGCAAAACCGGCAGCGTCGCGGCCGGCTGCGCGCCGAGAAAGGCCATCGTCAGATGCAGGTTTTCCTTTGCCGTAGCGCGGCCACGCAGCCCGCGCTGCAGGCCGGCCAGCGCGGCGCGGGTCGCGTCGTCCGGCCAGAGCGCAAAGAACAGCCGCAGCGCGGACTCGCGGTCCATGGCTTCAGGACTTGCCGAAGACTTCGTTCAACTGCTGGGTGACGCGTACGAAGGTAGTGCGCTTGGTCAGTTCCTTCAGCTTGTGCGCGCCGACATAGGTGCAGGCTGAACGCACGCCGCCGAGGATGTCCTGCAGCGTGTCTTCGACCGGTCCGCGATAGGGCACCAGCACCTCCTTGCCTTCGCTGGCG
This sequence comes from Noviherbaspirillum pedocola, assembly GCF_016632335.1. Lineage (GTDB taxonomy): Bacteria > Pseudomonadota > Gammaproteobacteria > Burkholderiales > Burkholderiaceae_D > Noviherbaspirillum_A > Noviherbaspirillum_A pedocola. Next base: position 306,203 of record NZ_JAEPBG010000001.1, on the reverse strand, counting down.
CGGTAGCGGGCCACGCCGCCGGCATATCTTTCCATCGCGGCGCGGCTGCTCATGCCGTAGAACAGCTTGTATTGCCTGCCGTCGCGCTCGACCAGTTCGCCCGCGGTTTCGTCATGCCCGGCCAGCATGCCGCCGAGCATGATGAAGTCGGCGCCGCCGCCATAAGCCTTGGCCAGATCGCCGGGCACCACGCAACCGCCGTCGGCGCAGATCTGGCCGCCCAGGCCGTGCGCGGCATCGGCGCATTCGATCACTGCCGACAATTGCGGATAGCCCACGCCGGTCATCTTGCGCGTGGTGCAGACCGAGCCCGGGCCGATGCCGACCTTGACGATGTCGGCGCCGGCCAGGATCAATTCCTCGGTCATGTCGCCGGTGACGACATTGCCGGCCATGATGGTCAGGTGCGGATAATTGCCGCGCACCTTCTTGACGAAATTGATGAAGCCTTCGGTATAGCCATTGGCCACGTCGATGCAGACGTATTCGATCGCGCTGCCGCTCTTCGTCATCACCGATTCGAACTTGTCATAGTCGCTCTTGCCGATGCCCATCGAGTAGAAAGCGCAGGAGGCAGGCAGGCCGTCGGCGGCCAGCGACTGGAAGAACGCGACCAGTTCCTCTTCCGGGTAATGCTTGTGCAGCGCGGCCGACAAACCATGGCGGCCGAGCGCGCGCGCCATTTCCATGGTGCCGGTGGTGTCCATGTTCGCGGCGATGATCGGGATGCCGTGATACTGGCGCTTCGAATGGTGGAAGCTGAATTCCCGGTGGATGTCGACCTCGGAACGCGAGGTCAGGGTGGAACGTTTCGGACGGATCAGCACGTCCTTGAAGTCGAGCTTGATGGATTCTTCGATATGCATGTTGTGGTTTCCGATTATTTCGCCGCGCTCCTGGCGTGGCAGCGCGCGGCGCCCTTGTCCTGGAAGTTGCCGGCGACGCCCAGGAATTCCCATTCATAGCCATCGTCGCGCAGCGCCAGACGCAATACGCCGTGGGTCGAATTATCGCGCCGTTCGCTGTTCGCCGAGGTAAACAGGAAAGGCGTCAGCTGCGCACCGCCGGTGCCGACGACGAATTGGCGCAGGCCGTGCGCGTCGTCGCGGCGGCCGGCGCTGTCCTGCGGTGCGAGGCGCTCGTAATCATGGTCGTGGCCGCTGAGCGCCAGGTCCGCGCCGGCTTCGGCCAGCAGCGTCCAGATCGGCGCGAGCCTGGCATTGTCGCCATGCCCGCCCGAACTGAAGCGCGGATGATGCCAGAATGCCAGTGTGCAACGCGAGCGGTGTTCGCTCAATTCCGCGCGCAGCCATTCCAATTGCGCCTCCGCGGCAGGCCCGCTGATCGCACTGTTGATCGCAATCACCCGCCATGACCCGAGTTGGACGGCGTAATGGCCAGAGCGTTCCGGCGCCGCCGCCGCGCCGAAGTAACCGTAGTAGCCGGGCGCGAGCGGCGTGTAGTACTCATGGTTGCCTGGAACCGGCAGCGTGCGTTCCCGAAAGCGTCCCCAGGTCGGCGCATAGCAATCGGTGAATTCGGCCGGCAGGCCGACCGGGTAGGTCAGATCGCCCAGCGCCAGCACCCGGGCTTCGGGATCGGCGGCTAGAAGCGGGGTCAGCAGCGCGGCGGTGGCGGCCGCGCCGGACAGGCTGGGCAGGCGCCAGCGGCAGTCGGCAATATCGCCGGCGGCATAGATCGTGATGGCCGGGCCGCTGAGCGCCGGCGCCGGCACTTGCATGGCGCAGCCGCCGAGCAGGGCGGCAAGGGAGACAAGCGTCAGTGTGAGGTGGCGTCGAAAAGCGAAGGAGAGATGCGGCATGGCGGGTTCCGGTGAGCCGCAAGATTAATCAGCGCACGCCGTGCCGGCAAGTGCCCAGTTGCGCGCCGCATTTCCTCGGCTGCCGCTTCGTGCTAGCCTTGCCGGTCGCTTTTGATCCTTCCCATGTATACCGACTTTTTCCAGTTGCGCTTCGCGCCGTTCTCGATTGCGCCGGATCCGCAGTACCTGTTCATGAGTGAACGCCACCGCGAGGCGCTGGCGCATCTGCTGTTCGGCGTGGACGCCGGCGGCGGCATCGTGCTGCTGACCGGCGAAATCGGCGCCGGCAAGACTACCATTTGCCGCTGCTTCCTCGAGCAGGCGCCGGCGCATTGCCAGGTCGGCTACATCTTCAATCCGAAACTCACCGCGCAGGAACTGCTGTTGACGGTGTGCGAAGAATTCCGCATTCCGCTGGGCGAGGCGCCGCAATCGCAGAAGGAGCTGGTCGATGCGCTGAACCGGCATCTGCTCGCCTCGCATGCGGGCGGGCGCAATAACGTGCTGATCATCGACGAGGCGCAGAACCTGTCGCCGAGCGTGCTGGAGCAGCTGCGCCTCCTGACCAACCTGGAAACCAATGAGCGCAAGCTGCTGCAGATCATCCTGATCGGCCAGCCCGAGCTGCGCACGATGCTGGCCGCGCCCGAGATGGAGCAACTGGCGCAGCGGGTGATTGCGCGCTATCACCTCGATGCGCTGAATGCGGTGGAAACCACCGGCTATGTGCTGCACCGGCTGGCGATTGCGGGCCTGAAGGGGCCATCGCCGATTCCGCCGCAGCTTGGCGAACTGATCTTCCGGCTCAGTCGCGGTGTTCCGCGGCGCATCAACCTGCTGTGCGACCGCGCCTTGCTGGGCGCGTATGCGCTGGGCGCGCGCCAGGTGAATCGCCGCATTCTGCTGCAGGCGGCCAGGGAAGTCTTTGGCACGGTTGCGCTGCCGCGCCGCACGCGGGATCGCCTGCTGACCGGCGCGTTTGCGCTGGGCTGTTGCGCGCTGCTGGTGGCGGGAGCGGTGCATATGGGGTATCTGCCGCTGCCCCACGGGGGCGGTGCACCAAGCGGCTCACCAACGACGGCTGGCCGCGCCGCGACTGGAAACGCCGCGTCGCCGCCAGCCGCGCCGGCCGCGGCTGAAGCCAAAGCCGCACTGCACGAGCAGGACAAGCCGCAAACGGTGACGCCGCCTGCCGCGCCCGGCATGGACCAGCCCATCGCCGCAGCCGAGACGCAGCACCCCGATGCCGTCGCGCCGGAACTGCTCAGGCCGGAGGCGCTTTCCGCTGCGCTCGCCGCCGCGCCGGCGCAGGAAACGCAACTGCTCGGAGCGCTGGCCGCGCTCTGGAGCGGGCAGGCGGAAGGGAAAACTTCCTGCGATGTCCTCCTTCAATCAAACCTGCATTGCTTTCACGGCGCCGGCGGTTTGGCCGAGCTGCGCCAGCTCGGACGCCCGGCGATCCTGACATTGAATGACGACAACGGCGCCCAGCGCTATGCACTGCTGCTGGCGCTGGACGCCTCCGGCGCGGAACTGCAGTTGGGCGGCAGCACCGCGCGCATCAGTCTGCCCGCGCTGGAACGGCGCCTGCCGGGGCGATATCTGACGCTGTGGCGCGGCAGTCCGGAATTCCGGTCGCTGCTCAAAGCCGGCGACCGCGGCTCGGATGTCGACTGGATTGCCGCGCATCTGGCCACGGTCAACGGCGATGCGGCGCCGGCGCCAGGACGCGCCTACGATGCGGCGCTGGCAAAAGCGGTGCGCGCGTTCCAGTCGGCGCAGGGATTGCGCCCGGATGGCGTGGTCGGGCCCATGACCGTCATGCTGATCAACAGCGCCAGTGGGGAAACGGAGCCGCGGCTGCGTAATCTCGCGGCCCGCAAGGATGGGAAGGAATAGAGCCGGATGTCCTACATACTCGAAGCCCTGAAAAAGGCCCAGGCGGAACGCTCGCGCGGATCCGTTCCGGACCTCGGCACGCAGCCGCTGGTGCCGACGCTGCCGGATACGGCGACAAGGCGTTCACCGCTGCTGCTCGGCGGCGTGGCGGTGGCCGTGCTTGGCGCGGCGATTTTCGCGGGATGGTTTGCGTTGTCGCAGCATGAGCAGCCTGCAGGCGTGAAGCTGACCGCAAATGCGGCGAAGCAGGCGGGGGCATCCGCCGCTTCCTCGCCACCGGCTTTTGCTCCTGGCGGCGCGGCGCCATTGACACAGTCAGCGAAGTCGACTCCATCGCAAACGGCCGCCGCTGCCTCGACCGTCGCGCCGCGTCCATCGCCAACCGTGACGGCATCGCGGCCAAGCGCTGCCTCTACGCCGCAGGCGCAGCGGCCGGCCGCACCACCGGCTTCAACCGCTCGTCCGACCTCCGCCGTCGCAGCCAAACCATCGCCTGAAGCGCACACCGAGCCGGTTTCCCTGCTGCAGGACTTGCCGCCACAGATCCAGCGCGAGATCCCGACGCTGGCCATCAATGGCTACATCTATGCGAGCAATCCGGCAGATCGCTCGGTGCTGATCAACAACCGCTTGCGGCGCGAAGGCGAACAGGTTGCACCAGGCCTGACGCTGGAAAAACTGCTGCCCAGGGAAATGGTGCTGAACTATCGCGGCTACCGTTACCGGATCGCCTACTGAAATCCGTTCTCGAAAGGTCGGGCGAGGGCGGGCCACTGCCGAGTTGTGTTCGTTGCCGAACCGACCCGCCGGAACATCGTCGGCATGATGCAGTCTGAACAAAGTGCTCGCTCAGCGAGAGAACATCGGACCACATCTCTCGAAAGGAAAGACGATGGCAGAAAATACGGCAGGAAAACTCGACACGGCGGCAATCCGCGCCGCGGCCACCAGGGCCACCGACGAGGGCGCAGTGAGCCCCGGCTACCGCGGCAATCGCCAGGAAATCATCGCCATGCTCAACGACGCGCTGGCTACCGAGCTGGTGTGCGTGCTGCGTTACAAGCGCCATTACTTCACCGCTACCGGCATGGAAAACACCGCGGTGCGCGCGGAATTTCTCGAGCATGCGAACGAGGAGCAGGGCCATGCGGACCGCATCGCCGAACGCATCATGCAGCTCAATGGCGAGCCGGACTTCAATCCGTCCACGCTGATGGAGCGCAGCCATGCGCAATACGATGCCTCGGACGACATCCGCGCCATGATCCGGGCCAACCTGATCGAGGAACGCGTGGCGATCGAGTCCTATCGCCAGATGATCGACCGCATCGGCGATACCGATCCGACCACGCGGTTGATGCTGACCGAGATCATGGCCGACGAGGAAGAGCATGCCGACGACATGAAGGATCTGCTCGACTGATCGAAACAGCTTGGCTCATGCCGAGTGATCGCAAGGCATTGCGCAGCAGGCGCCTGAAAATCAGGCGCTGAAAAGCAAACATCCCGCACGCATGCGGGATGTTTGCTTTTGGGTAATCGCTTATCGCAATCAGGGCAGCAATACAGACAATTCCTGCGCGCCGCGCAACAGCACCGGCAGGAATTCCTCTTCCATTTGCCGCGTCGACACCCGGGTTGCCTGCGCGCCGACATTCAACGCTGCATGCACCGTGCCCGACGCGCCGCGCACCGGCACCGCGATCGAGCGCAGGCCGACTTCCAGCTCTTCTTCGACGATCGCATAACCCGCCACCCGCACCTCGGACAGAATTTCGCGCAGCCGCGCGGTCGATACCACGGTGCGCTCGGTGTAGGCACGCAGCTTGACCCGGTCGAGATAGGCCTGCAGCTGGTCTTCGGGCAGGTTGGCCAGCATCACTCGCCCGAGCGACGTGCAGTAGGCCGGCAGGCGGCTGCCGGTATTGAGCGCGATCGACATCACGCGCGAGGTTGCCGAGCGGGCAACGTACAGGATTTCATCGTTGTCCAGCACGGCGAGCGAGCAGGATTCGTTCAGCGCGCGGCTGATGCTGTTCAGGCAGGGCTGGGCTGAGACGGTCAGCGGCGTGGAGGACAGATAGGAATAGCCAAGGGATAGGATCTTTGGTTTCAGCGAGAAATTGTTCGCTTCGGAATCCGCATAGCCGAGCCGCTTCAGGGTGTACAGGCAGCGGCGCACGGCAGCGCGCGGAATGCCGGTCTTGTGGCTGATCTGGGCGATGGTGAGGCTACGGCGCTGGTCGCTGAACGCCCGTACCACGGCGAGGCCGCGTGCGAGCGAAGTCATGAAGCTTGGATCGGTCATCGCCTCGATTTCCTGGGCGATAGTCATGGCCTTGTCATGGGACGATTCCAATGATTCCGATGTGTTCGACTCCTGATATGCCTGCATGTGGTCCTCGCATGAATGTTTGAAAATTACGTTCGAAAGTCGCACACATTTCCAATTTGCTGCCTTGACGTCCGCCATTGTCGTATGAAAAACTCGGCAACTGTTCTATAAACAGACAAATGTTCGTTTAACGAACAACCTTGGCGAATTATAGAGCCTGCTGAGTAATTGGCACGGCCCGCGGGTGACTTTCCTTGCGAGCAGCGCTGAACTTTTTCGTATGACAAAAGACGAGACGTTCAGGAAGGAAAAGTGGCAAACGAGCAACGGCCGGATGTTACGTTTCGAAAAATGCCGCTGCGATATTTGTTAAGAGAGTTGGCAGATGTTGTTGTCAATGATCCAAGGTGATTAACATCCTTGCCGTTCCGGTTCCCCTCAACGTCTGAAAGACCGACACGTGATCAATAAAATCTATCCCTCGCTCGAAGCGGCGGTGGCCGATGTGCATGACGGCGCCACGGTCATGATCGGCGGCTTCGGCAATGCCGGCATGCCGGCCGAGCTCATCGATGCGCTTATCGCCCAAGGCGCGAAAGAGCTCACCATCGTCAACAACAATGCCGGCAACGGCGACACCGGCCTGGCTGCGCTGCTCAAGGCGCGGCGCGTAAAAAAGATCATCTGCTCCTTCCCGCGCCAGACCGATTCCTGGGTGTTCGACGGCCTGTACCGCAGCGGCGACATCGAGCTGGAATTGACACCGCAGGGCAACCTTGCCGAGCGCATCCGCGCCGCCGGCGCCGGCATCGGCGGCTTTTTCACGCCCACCGGCTACGGCACGCTCCTGGCTGAAGGCAAGGAAACCCGCCTGATCAATGGCCGCCACTATGTGCTGGAGTCGCCGATTCACGCCGACTTCGCTCTCATCAAGGCGCACCGCGGCGATCGCTGGGGCAACCTGGTCTATCGCAAGACCGCGCGCAATTTCGGCCCGATCATGGCTTCAGCGGCGAAGGTCACCATCGCCCAGGTATCGGAAGTGGTGGAGCTCGGCGAGCTCGATCCGGAAAACATCGTCACGCCGGGCATCTTCGTCAAGCGCATCGTCAAGGAGGCCGCATGAAACGTCTGACACGCGACCAGATGGCGCAACGCGTCGCTCAGGATATCGCTGAGGGCGCATACGTAAACCTGGGGATCGGCCTGCCGACCATGGTGGCCAATCACCTGCCGCAGGACCGCGAAATCTTCCTGCACAGCGAAAACGGCGTGCTTGGCATGGGGCCGGCGCCATTGCAGGGCGAGGAAGATCCCGACCTGATCAACGCCGGTAAGCAGCCGGTCACGCTGCTCAAAGGCGGCGCCTATTTTCACCATGCCGATTCCTTCGCGATGATGCGCGGCGGCCATCTCGACATCTGCGTGCTCGGCGCCTTCCAGGTGTCCGTCAAGGGCGACCTGGCGAACTGGCACACCGGCGCGCCGGATGCGATTCCCGCCGTCGGCGGCGCGATGGACCTGGCGCTGGGCGCCAAGGACGTGTACGTGATGATGGAGCACCTGACCAAGAGTGGCGAAAGCAAGGTCGTGGCCGAGTGCAGCTATCCGCTGACCGCGATCGGCTGCGTCTCGCGCATCTATACCGACCTGGCGGTGCTGGACGTCACGCCCGAAGGCCTCGTCGTGCGCGAGATCGTCTCCGACATCTCTTTCGACGAACTGCAGAAACTGACCGGCGTGCCGCTCGCGCGCGCCGCATAACCGACATACAAGGAGACATCATGATCGAAGCCTTTATCTGCGACGCCATCCGCACTCCCATCGGCCGCTACGGCGGCGCACTGAAGGATGTGCGCGCCGACGACCTCGGCGCCATCCCGCTGCGCGCGCTGATGGCGCGCAATCCCGAAGTCGACTGGAGCATGGTCGGCGACGTGATCTACGGCTGCGCCAACCAGGCCGGCGAAGACAACCGCAACGTCGCGCGCATGTCGCTGCTGCTGGCTGGCCTGCCGCACGAAGTGCCGGGCGCCACCATCAACCGCCTGTGCGGCTCGGGCATGGATGCGGTCGGCACCGCCGCGCGCGCCATCAAGTCCGGCGAAGCCGGCCTGATGATCGCCGGCGGCGTCGAGTCGATGACCCGCGCACCCTTCGTGATGGGCAAGGCCGACAGCGCTTTCTCGCGCAATGCCAACATCTTCGACACCACCATCGGCTGGCGCTTCGTCAATCCGCTGATGAAGGCGCAATACGGCGTCGATTCGATGCCCGAGACTGCCGAGAACGTCGCGGTCGACTACAACATCAGCCGCGCCGACCAGGATGCCTTCGCGATGGCGAGCCAGAACAAGGCAGCCGCCGCGCAGAAGGCCGGCATCCTGGCGCAGGAAATCACGCCGGTGATCATTCCGCAGAAGAAGGGCGACGCGATCACGGTGGAGCATGACGAGCATCCGCGCGCAACCAATATCGAAGCGCTGGCCAAGCTGCGCGGCGTGGTGCGCCCGGACGGCAGCGTCACCGCCGGCAATGCCTCGGGCGTGAACGACGGCGCCTGCGCGCTGCTGCTGGCCAACGAGGAAGCGGCGCAACGCCACGGCCTGACGCCGCGCGCGCGCATCGTCGGCATGGCCACCGCCGGCGTCGCGCCGCGGGTGATGGGCATCGGCCCAGGACCGGCATCGCAAAAGCTGTTGCAGCGACTGGGCATGACCATCGATCAGATGGACGTGATCGAGCTGAACGAAGCCTTCGCTTCGCAGGGTCTGGCGGTGCTGCGCATGCTGGGCGTTGCCGACAACGATCCGCGCGTGAACCCGAACGGCGGCGCCATTGCGCTCGGCCATCCGCTGGGCATGAGCGGCGCGCGCCTGGTCACCACCGCGATGTACCAGCTGCATCGCACCGGCGGCCGCTTCGCGCTGTGCACGATGTGCATCGGCGTGGGCCAGGGCATTGCAATGGTGATCGAGCGCGTCTGATGACTGCGGCGTTCGAGCGGGGCTTTACGCTGACGCGGCCGCTGTCCGGCGGCGCGGCCATGCTGGCGGTGTTTTCCGACACCGCCGCAGTGCAGCGCATGCTGGACTTCGAGGCGGCGCTGGCCCGCGCCGAAGCCGCGCACGGCGTCATTCCGCAAAGCGCGGTGGCGGCAATCGTTGCCGCCTGCAATGCTGAACAGATCGATCTTCCCGCGCTGGCCGAGGCAGCCGCTTCGGCCGGCAATCTTGCCATTCCGCTGGTGAAGCAGTTGACCGCGGCGGTATCGCGGCGCGATGCCGAGGCCGGCAAATATGTGCATTGGGGCGCGACCAGCCAGGACGCGATCGACACCGGCCTGATGCTGCAATTGCGCGAGGCGCTGCAACTCTTTCACACGGAAGTGGACGGCATCATCGATGCGCTCGCGCAGCTCGCGCGCGCGCATCGCGACACGCCCATGATCGGCCGTACCTGGATGCAGCATGCATTGCCGATCAGCTTCGGTCTCAAGGCTGCGGGCTGGCTGGATGCGATGCTGAATCATCGCAATCGCATCATTGCCTTGCAGGCCGATGCGCTCGCGCTCCAGTTCGGCGGCGCGGCCGGCACGCTGGCCAGCCTGCGCGACCAGGGGCTCGCGGTGGCGCAAAGCCTGGCGCAGGACCTGGACTTGCCATTGCCCGCCATGCCCTGGCATACGCAGCGCGACCGCATTGCCGACATCGCCACCGCGCTCGGCATGCTGACCGGCAGCCTGGGCAAGATGGCGCGCGATGTGTCGCTGCTGATGCAGACCGATGTCGCCGAAGCCGCCGAACCCGCGGCGCCCGGCAAAGGCGGCTCGTCGACGATGCCGCACAAGCGCAATCCGGTGGCCTGCGCTGCTGCACTGACTGCCGCTGTGCGAGTTCCGGGGCTGGTTGCCACCGTACTTGCAGGCATGGTGCAGGAACATGAGCGCGCGCTCGGCGGCTGGCAGGCGGAATGGGATGCGCTGCCCGAGATTGCCGTGGCCAGCTTCGGCGCGCTGCGGCAGATGCGCGAAGTCGCAGCCGGGCTGTCGGTCGACGCGGATCGCATGCGCGCCAATCTCGATATCACCCATGGCCTGATCATGGGCGAAGCGGTGATGCTGGCGCTGGGCGGCAGGATCGGCCGGCTCAACGCCCATCACCTGGTGGAAGCCGCGAGCCGGCAAGCCGCGGCGAACGGCCGGCATCTGCGTGAGGTGCTCGGCGAAGACCAGCAAGTGACGCAGCACCTGTCGCCGCAGGAACTCGATGCGCTGTTTGCGCCCGTCAATTATCTCGGCGCGACCGGCCTCTTCGTGGACCGGGTGCTGGCGCGTCATCAACAGGAGCAATCTTCATGAGCACGATACAAGTCAACGGCCTCTTGCTGCGTTATGAACTCGAGGGCAGGGAAGATGCGCCGGTGGTGGTGTTATCGAATTCACTCGGCACCGACCTCGGCATGTGGAATCCGCAGATGCCGGCGCTCTTGGAGCGCTTCCGCGTGCTGCGCTACGACACTCGTGGCCACGGCGAATCCGAAGTCGCGCCCGGCGAGTACACCGTGGCCCAGCTCGGCGACGACGTGATTGCGCTGATGGATGGCCTGAACATCGCGCGCGCGCATTTCTGCGGCCTGTCCATGGGCGGCATGACCGGCATGTGGCTGGGCGTGCACCATGGCGCGCGCTTTGGCAAGCTGGCGCTGTGCAATACCTCGGCCAAGATCGGCACGGCCGACGCCTGGAACAGCCGCATCGCCACGGTGCAGAAGGAAGGCATGGCAGCCGTGGTGCCGGCGGTGCTGGACCGCTGGTTCACGCCGGACTTTCAGCAGCGTGCGCCGGGCCAGGTCGAGGTGGTGAAGGCCATGCTGCTGCGCACATCAACGCAGGGCTATGCCGCAAATTGCGCCGCAGTGCGCGACATGGATCAGCGCGCCGACATCGCCGCGATTCAGAATCCCACGCTGGTCATCGCCGGCACCCATGACGGTTCGACGCCGCCGCAGGATGGCCGCGCGGTCGCCGACGCGATTCCCGGCGCGCGCTATGTCGAGCTGGATGCCGCGCATCTGTCGAACTGGGAACGGCCGACCGAATTCACGCGAGAGCTGATCAGCTTTCTCGCCGACTAGGAGAACACGATGGACGAGCAGGAACGCCATGCCGCCGGCATGTCGGTGCGGCGCGCGGTGCTGGGCGATGCCCACGTCGACCGCGCGCAAGCCAAGCGCACCGAATTGACGAATGAATTCCAGGACCTGATCACCCGCTATGCCTGGGGCGAGATCTGGACCCGGCCCGGCCTGCCGCGCCATACCCGCAGCCTGATGACGATCTGCATGATGGTGGCGCTGAACCGGGAAGAGGAATTGAAGCTGCATCTGCGCGCTGCCGCCAACAATGGCGTGAGCCGCGACGAGATCAAGGAAGCGCTGCTGCAGACCGCGATCTATTGCGGCGTGCCGGCGGCGAATTCGGCTTTCGCGCTGGCGCAGCAGGTGTTTGCGCAGGTGGATGCCGGAAAAGCTTGAGGTTATGTGGGTTGGGCTGACGCAGGAAGCCCAACATGCTTGCGGCCCGCGGAAGCTCGATGTTGGGCTTGGCAGCCCAACCTACGAAGGAAGCCCAACATGCGCGCGGACCGCGGGCGTCTGATGTTGGCTCGTAGGTTGGGCTGTAAGCCCAACGTGCTTGCGGCCCGCGGAAGCCCGATGTTGGGCTTTGCAGCCCAACCTACGAGCCGGTAAAGAACAACGAACAATAAGGGAGACATCACCATGAACATGGCGAGCAACGCGCGGCATGGCGGCCGGGGAGGGCAGCCATGCTGAATTTCATAGGCGTGCTCTTCGACGGCGTCGCTTACGGCAGTCTGCTGTTTCTGATCAGCGTCGGGCTGTCGGTGACGATGGGCCTGATGAACTTCATCAACCTCGCGCACGGGGCATTCGCGATGCTCGGCGGCTTTGTCTGCGTATCGCTGGGCTTGCGTTTCGGCGTGCCGTTTCTGCTGGCGCTGCCGCTGGCCTTTCTCGCTTCCGCCGCCGTCGGCTTCGTGCTGGAACGCACGCTGTACCGGCGGCTGTATCGCGCCAGTCCTCTGGACCAGGTGCTGTTCTCGATCGGCCTGACCTTCATGTCGGTGGCCGCCGCGACCTTCCTGTACGGCCCGTCGCAGCAGCCGGTGAGCCTGCCGGAATGGCTGCGCGGCCAGGTGCATGTCGGACCGCTCGATCTCGGCGTGTACCGGCTGTTCCTGATCGCGGTGGTGGTCGTGGTCACCCTGGCGCTCGGCGCATTGATCGAGCGCACCCGCTTCGGCGCGCAGATCCGCGCTTCGGTCGACAACCAGCAGGCCTCGGCCGGACTGGGCATCAATGTCAGCCGCGTGTTCTCGCTGACCTTCGCGCTCGGCTCGGGTCTTGCAGGGCTGGGCGGCGGGCTGGGCATCGATGTGCTCGGCCTGGATCCGAATTTCCCGATCAAGTACATGGTGTACTTCCTGCTCGTGGTCGCCGTGGGCGGCGCCGGCAGCATCAAGGGACCGCTGGTCGCGGCCCTGGTGCTGGGCGTCTTCGACGTGGCCGGCAAATACTATGTGCCCGAGATCGGCGCCTTCGTGATCTATGCGCTGATGGTCGTGCTGTTGCTGCTGTTTCCTGCCGGCCTGCTTGGGAGGCGTTCATGAACATGCCGAAAACCCTCAGCCACCGGCTGCCGAACGGCCGCTGGAAGCCGCTGGAAATGCTGTTCTGGCTGATCCCGGTCGCTGCCTATTTCCTGTTCCCGGCTTACCTGGTGCTGATCTCGCAGATCATGATCGCCGGCCTGTTCGCGCTGTCGCTGGACCTGGTGCTCGGCTATGCCGGCATCGTCTCGCTTGGCCACGCGGCCTTCTTCGGATTGGGCGCCTACACCGCCGGCCTGCTGTCCGTGCATGGCTGGGGCGAACCGATCTCGGGTCTGTTCGCCGCTGCCCTGGTTGCCGGTATCGCCGGCTTCCTGTGCAGCTTCCTCGTGGTGCGCGGCAGCGACCTGACCCGGCTGATGGTCACGCTGGGCATCGGCCTGATGCTGTTCGAGGCCGCCAACAAGGCCGCCCCGATCACCGGCGGCGTCGATGGCTTGTCCGGCATGATGGTCGGGAAGATCTTTGGCGTGTTCGAGTTCGACCTCGCCGGCAAGGTCGCCTACATCTACAGCTTCGTCGTGCTGTTCCTGCTGTTCATCGGCTTGCGGCGCCTGGTGGATTCACCGTTCGGTCTGTCGCTGCGCGGCATACGGGAAGGCGTGCGTCGCATGCCGGCCATCGGCGTTGACGTGCGGCAGCGCTTGTCCGCGGCCTTCACCGTCGGTGCGGCGCTGGCCGGCGTGGCTGGCGCGCTGCTGGCGCAGACGACGCAATTTGTTGGCCTGGAGTCGCTGTCGTTCTCGCGTTCGGCGGAGCTGGTCATCATGCTGGTGCTGGGCGGCGCGGGGCGGCTCTACGGCGCGCTGATCGGCGCGGCGATCTTCATGGTCGCGCAGGACAAGGTCGCCAGCCTGAATCCCACCTATTGGCAATTCTGGATCGGTTTGCTGCTGGTAGTGATTGTGCTGTTCGCGCGCGGCGGCATCCTCGGCGGGTTGGAACGGCTGCTGCCGAAACGGGGAGACGCGAAATGAGCGGCATCGCATTGCGCACGCAGGGTTTGTCCAAGAGCTGGGGCGCCTTCAAGGCCAACAGCGATGTCACGCTGAACTTCGCTTCCGGTTCGCGCCACGCGCTGATCGGGCCGAACGGCGCGGGCAAGACCACGTTCATCAATCTGTTGACCGGCGTCTTCGCGCCGACCGCGGGCCAGGTTTTCCTCGGCGATGAAGACATCACCGGCTTGCCGCAGCATCTGCGCGTCAAGCGCGGCATGACCCGCACCTTCCAGATCAACACGCTGTTTCCGGGCTTGACGGTGCTGGAGTCGGTGATGCTGGCGCTGTGCGAGCGCGAAGGCAAGAGCAGCACCTGGTTTCGCACCGTCGCGCAGCAGCGGCGCGAAGCGGATGAAGCGATGGCGCTGCTGGCTTCGCTGAAGCTGGACCGCGACGCCGACAGCGAAACCCGCAATCTCGCCTATGGCCGGCAGCGACTGGTGGAAATCGCGCTGGCGCTGGCCACGCGGCCGAAGGTGCTGCTGCTGGACGAGCCGGCGGCCGGCATTCCTTCGGCTGAGAGCGCGGAATTGTTCGAAGTCATCGCCGGCTTGCCGCGTGACGTGACCATCCTGTTCATCGAGCATGACATGGGGCTGGTGTTCAAATTTGCCGAGCGCATTACTGTGCTGGTGGGCGGGCGCGTGCTGTGTGAAGGCACGCCGGCCGAGATCGCCGCCGATCCGCGGGTAAAGGAAGTCTATCTGGGGGAGGCCGAGCATGGCTGAGCTGCTGGCGCTGGAGAAGGTCACTGCCGGATATGGCGAATCGGTGGTGCTGGAAGAGATCAGCCTGGCCATGGCCGAGGGCGACAGCCTGGCGCTATTGGGCCGCAACGGTGTCGGCAAGACCACGCTGTTGACTACGCTGATGGGATTGACGCGCATGCATCGCGGCGACATCCGCTGGCGCGGCGGCCGCATCAACGGCTTGTCCACGCATCGCCGCGCCCAGGCCGGGCTGGGCTGGGTGCCGCAGGAGCGGCACATGTTTCCTTCGCTGACGGTGGAGGAGCATCTGACCGTGGTCGCGCGTCCGGGGCCGTGGAATCTGAAGCGCATCTATGACATCTTTCCGCGCTTGCAGGAGCGGCGCGCGAACATGGGCAACCAGCTCTCGGGCGGCGAGCAGCAAATGCTGGCGATCGCGCGGGCGCTGATGACCAATCCGCATCTGCTGCTGCTGGACGAACCGATGGAAGGCCTGGCGCCGATCATCGTGCAGGAACTGATGCGCGTGATGCGCAAGCTGATCGCCGACGAGGGCCTGGCGGTGATTGTGGTCGAGCAGCATGCGCGGCTGGCGCTGTCGTTGACGAAACATGCGATCGTGCTTGATCGCGGGCGCATCGTGCATCAGGGCGATAGCGAGAGCCTGATGGCGGACGGGGAAAGGCTGGATCGGTTGGTGGCGGTGGCTTGACGGATCGGCGGCCGGAAGCGGGGTCGGGCTTGTTTATCCATCGATGCGTAAGGACTGCCGCTCCCGCGTATTTGCTCGTATAACCGGAACGCGCAGACGGAGCACGCCTTGACAGGCTGTTGAAGAGCTCGTGCAGACTCACATCTTTGTACACGGCCGCTTGCCGCAAGTGGCTCAGCCGGCCGCTTCCGCCTGCATGCCTTCAAGCTGGTTGATCACTCCTTCCAGCGCTGGCAATTCAAAGGAAGAGGCCGGCAGGCGCATGGTCATGATCAGCATATCGTCACGGATTGCTGCCTGCGCGGGCCATGCAAGTCCCTGTCTGCCATTCATCATCCTTAGCGCGCGCTCGATCTGCGGGCCCGGATCGAAATTCAGCCGTCTTCCCCAATACACCAGCAGTTCATCGCCGGGCGCATTGCTCAGGCGCTGGATGCCAAGGCATTCGCCACCGTCCATTTCCAGTTCGATACCCCCGTCCGCGTCCAGCATCAGGTTTTCAATGCCGATGTTGAGACCGTAGGCGCGCACGGTTTCAGCGATCCAGTCGTGCATGATGATGGCCTCAGGCGACAGGCGCGGCCTGCTGCTCTTCTTCGCGCAGGATGGCGGCGTCGAGTACCTGCTGTGCGGTTTTCAGCAGCGTCGGCAAGGTGTTCGCATCGCGGAAGATGCGATCCGGCATTTCGCGCAGGATCGCCATCATTCCCTGTAGGGCGACGATGGTTTCCTGATTGCCGCTGATGCCCAAAGTCTTCAACAGGCCCTCGAAATGCCTGGTCTGCACCATGGGCGTGTCGACGACATCGATGAGTTCGCGCATCAGCATGCCGCTGTCGATGGGTTTGGCCGCATAGCCGCCGGCAAGCGCGGCGCCGGCGCAGTTTTCCCGAAACTGCTCCACCATCATCAATAGCGAAGTGGACAGATGCATGTGCGAGATGTCCTGCAGGATGACGCGCAGCCTGTCGCTATCGCGCAGGGAATTGGCCATCGCAAGTTCGTCGCCGAGCGCTTTCTTCATGTTGGACAGCTCAGCGCCGAGTTTGTCGGCCGGATAGTGCCGCAGCAGCGCGCGTAACACATTGGAAAAGCCAGCCTGCTCCGCAGCCACGTCATGGAAGGCTTCGAGAAAGCGGGCCGGCTCCTCGCTTTCCGATGCGGTTTCAGCGGCCTGATAACTGCGGCGAATCGTGTCGCCTTCCTGCAGTTCGAGCTCGTGCAATGCGCTATTCACGTTCTCGAGTAGGCTCTCGCGCTCTTCATTGACGCTGCCGGCTCCGCCCACGAGGCGACGGAGGCGTTCGCTGAGCTTGCGCGCATCGCCGCGCAGCGCCGTCAGCTCGGCGGCGAGCTGCCGCGGATTGCCGCCGGCGCCCTCCAGGCCGCTGACCAGAGCGATGACCAGCTCGGGATTGTCGCCGGCTTCGATGATGTCGCGTGCCAGCTTTTCCGGGTCGGCATTGCGGCGCGCGAATTCCGGCAGGCGATTCAGGCCGAGCGCCTCGCGCAGCACCGCCGCCATTTGTCGCGGCTTGCGCTTGGCGGCCTGCATCAGCTTGCGCACGTTCTCCGGATCTTCGCCGCTTTCGAGCACCTCCGAGAACAGTGCGCTGAAGGCTTCCGGATCCTCGGCAGCGTCTTCGAGCCGCTTGGTCAATTCCCTGCGGCTGGTCGGCATCTTGCCCTTGACGAGCGATGCGGCGACCAGCCATTCGATTTCATCGGGATTGTCGCCCAGCATCGCGGCGGCGAGCTGCAACGCCAGGTGTTGCTGCAGCGCTTCCTGCCGGGAGAGTGGCGGGCCAGGCAGCTTGCGGTTGCGCAGGATGTCTAGCGCCATTCCCGCCACGGCCGCGCTGCCCGCCGCCCGCAGTGATTTGGCGACCTTTTCCGGCACCATGGGCTGGGCCGCGGCTTCGAGCTGCAACTCACGCTGTGCGATGGATTTCGCCGTGACTTCAGCGGAAGCGATCTGTGCATGGATCGCCTGCAGCCGGATTTGCCGGGCGGCGATCACACGCCGGCCGTTGATCTTGCTCTGATTTTGCTGGGAAGCGACTTGGTGTGAGGCAGAGGTGTTGTCGAGGCTGTAATCGAATCCTGCGGTGGAAGGTCTGTTGATGATGCCGGCCATGTCGTAGTCCGTCGGTGTGAGGTGTAGGCCACTTCTGTGACTTCATCGGGTGCTTTGTTCCGAGCGTAATTTTTGCAGCCTTGGAACCTGAATTTATTAAATGTCACAAACGGTGGAGTTTAATAATTCACATAGTGTCCAGCTAGCGAATCTGTCGGAACGAGGTCAGCATGAAGCAAGGTCATGAAGCGCAGGGCGATTCTTTCTCTTCCCCCCAGAACCCGAACTTCGGCGACTCGCCGCAAGCAGCGCAATTTCTCGAAGAAGCGATCCGCTCGCTGGAGGCGATCGGCGGATTGATGGAGAAAGTGCAGCGCATTGCATCTCAGAGCGGTGCAAACGATGCGGCGATGCTGGAGCAACTGAAACAGGCCGCCAGCCCAGGCCCCGAACAAAAGATTCTCGATGCAGTGCTTGAACTGGCCGCCATGCTGCGAAGCGAGGATATTGCCGCAGGCACAGCGGCCACCGAGATACCACAGCAGGGTGCGGCGAAAAGCGCAGGGCGCTTCCGCGATCTGATCTGAATCCAAGGCTTTATCAGGGAGAATGCAATATGTCGGTCAGCGATACATTCGGTTCGGCGCGCACATCAAACCCACCCGCCGGCGCGGGAGCGATATACGAAGGCGCGCCGGTCGTTTCTGTGACCGATACGGCTTCGGAAAACAAGGACGACTCCGTGGGAATGGTCACCATCTTCGAACCATTCACCGATCCCTTGCTCAGCCGCATAGATAGTCTTTCTTCAGCTCTGAATGGGGCATACAACGATCTGGACAGGATTGAGAAAAGTATTGCATGGACGAAGAAGGTTTATGACGAGCTAGGGCAGCCGATTAATGCGCAGACGTTGATGTGGGAAGGGCCGGAAAAGATCACTGGCTGGCCGACGGATATTCAGAAGCAAGTCGACATGACCAAGCAGATCGAGCAGGAACTGGCGAAGCAGGGAAAGAAGCTGGATGCAGCATCGAAGGATGCTTACTATTACGTGGCCTATTCTGGCCAATTGGCTTCCGTAACAAAATCTGAGTTTGGTAGCAAGGTACTCGACTTTAACCCCGGGGCTTACGGCCAATTTTCGGGCTGGAATGCGGCTCAAAAGGCATGGTATGCCATTAAAACGAAGCACGATTTTCCTGATACGGATTGGGTACGAATTGATGGACATCTTTACCATCTGGAAGCCGGGGGCAACAGTAAGAGCCCCGGTTATTTCTCTGAGTTTAAGTCAGAATTCATACAGAATTCTCAGCAATTGAGCTTGCAGCTATTCGGCGACAGGTTCTTTGCCGAAACCCAGAGATTGAAAGCTGCGGGGCTGCCGATCAGCGGCTATGACGCTTATAAGTATTCCTTTAACGGGAATACTGGATATACCACTGAGAACCAGATATTGACTCGTGACACGACGAATTTCAGCGGCGTGGCGGACCGTACCATCGTGCAAGTCGACGATCAGTATTACTTGGTGAATGGAGGAAAAGGACAAAAGCTGGATGGTCCTCCCGAAGGTGTTTTAATGGGTCTGCCGAGCGACCTTAAACCGCAAGCCGACAAGCGTTTAAGAGACGCAATCGCTGCCACGACCGATCTGGTCCAAAACGGTCTCAGCTTTACGGCTGGCGACTATGACATGGCTATGTATTCCTTTGGCGGCGGGCAAATTGGCTATGCAAAGATGCCGCCAGTCGTGGTCAGCGCGAATCCGCAGAATCTCAACCTCACATCCTACCCACCAGGCACGCTGCTGCAGTACACCGACGAGCAGAACAAGGTCAGCTACTACCGTGTAACCGGCACTGGCGTTATCAAGGTCGAAGACCCGTCCGCCATCGCAAAGGCCGTCAGCGGCAATCCGCCGGATCTCTCATCCATCGATCCCGGCACCCTGATCAAGCTCGACGACGGCAAGCTCTACTGGGTCACCTCGGACCAGAAAACCATGCCGGCTGATGGCGCACCGCTGCTGCGCTTCATGTCACCGGAACGGTCAGCCAACTTGCATGGCGTGCAGGTGACGGCATTGCTGGAAGAGGCTGGGTACGTGCCCACCGACAAGGAAGCGGACACCATTCAGTACAAGGACAAGAACGACAACACGATATTCGCGAAAATGCCACCCAAGGTATTCAATGGGCCGAGAAGTGAGCCGAATGGCAAGGACTATGCGCCCGGGGATGTCATCGAAACCGCGGATCGTAAGAAGGCCTGGTACATCGATGAGCAGGGAAAGGTGCAGGAGGCACGATCCTGTGTCGAAGTGAAGGTCTCGGGTGTGAAGGAGAAAGACTTCGATCCAGCGAAATACAATCCCGGCGACGTGGTTGGCCTTGATAATGGCATCTACTACCGCATCACCACGGATCACGATAAGAAGCAAATCTCCTATCCGCTGGAGAGACTGATCTGCAATCCAAGCGATGCGCAGATCAGTCTGATCAAGGGTCAGCTGATTGACTTGCAAAATTCAAAGACCGCCAACATGACCACCCTGGCGTTGAGGTTGCAGAACATACTTGGCCAGAGTAACAACCTTGCCACCATGATGGCCAGTATCGTCAAGACAATCATGGACACGGTGTCAGCATTCTTTCGCAATATGGCGTGATGCACTGAGAACCGAATTCACATTCAGCAACCGTTGAGCGGAGTCGATGCGTCTTGTCGCTCAACATGAACGCCGGGGTGCAGCGGGTTTTTGCAAAAGCACAGCAGTTCCATCGCAGAATCGTCTACGCCATTTATAGCCAATAGTTCATCGCCGAACGCATCCACCACACGCTGGATGCCTAGGCACACGCCCTCGTCCATTTCGGTTCAATACCCTCGTCCGCGTCCAGCATCAAATCTTCAATGACGATCTTGACTCCATAGGTGCGCACGGTTTCTGCGAATCCGTAGCTCTACCTTGTGCAAGATGGAGGCGTCGACCACTCGCTGTGCGGCTTTCAGCTGCGTTGGCAAAACGTTGGCATCGCAGAAGATGCGGCCCGGCGTTTCGCGCAGGATGGCCATCCTCTGCCGCCATGCGAGCACGGTTTCCAGATTTCTGTTAATGCCAAGAGTCTTCCGCAGGCAGTCGAAATGCTTGTGCTGGACCCCAGGATATCGATGACATATGCGTTATTCCGGACGCAATCGGCGCCCGTTTGGAACTCTGGAATTCTGGGCGTTACGAAACCCTGCATCAAGCTAGTTGCAGACGATCGGCTAGCGAACCTGTCGGAATGAGGTCAGCATGAAGCAAAGTGATGAAGCGCAAGGCGATTCTTTCTCCTCCCCCCAGAACCTGAACTTCGGCGACTCGCCGCAAGCAGCGCAATTTCTCGAAGAAGCGATCCGCTCGCTGGAGGCGATCGGCGGATTGATGGAGAAAGTGCAGCGCATTGCATCTCAGAGCGGTGCAAACGATGCGGCGATGCTGGAGCAACTGAAACAGGCCGCCAGCCCAGGCCCCGAACAAAAGATTCTCGATGCAGTGCTTGAACTGGCCGCCATGCTGCGAAGCGAGGATATTGCCGCAGGCACAGCGGTCACCGAGATACCACAGCAGGGTGCGGGGAAAAGCGCAGGGCGCTTCCGCGATCTGATCTGAATCAAGGCTTTATCAGGGAGAATGCAACATGTCAGTCAGCGATACATCCGGTTCGTCGCGCGTATCAAAGCCACTCGCAGGCGCGGGAGCGCCGTCCGAACCCGCGCGGGCCACGACTCCCGCCAATACGCCGTCGGGAAACAAGAACGGCTCCGTGGGAATGGTCACCATCTTCGAACCATTCACCGATCCCTTGCAGCGTGCGATAGACAATCTTGCTCCAGGTCTAAACGGGGCATACAACGATCTGGACAAGGTCGAGAAGACTATTGCATGGATAAAGGAGGTTTCTGACAAGCTCGGGCAGCCACTCAATTCGAATACCTTGATGTGGGAAGGGCCATTGAAGATTGCTGGCTGGCCGACGGATGTGGACGGAGCCATCGTCGCTACTAGCAAGTTGATAGGGCAACTAATTGCTAAGTCTGTTTTGCTAGACGCGTCGGCGTTCGATGCGTCCTGGTATGTAAACAGCTCCGGGCAAAGGGTAATAATCAATAATGCTGAGCTGTCTGGCGAAGTATTTGAGTACGATCCGAGCCAATGGGCGGGAGTTGTAGGGGCGAATGAAGGTCAACGCGCGTGGGAAGCGATCAGACATCTTAAGAGAAGCGATGCGGAATGGGTAAGGTTTCCAAATGGTCAGATCTACCATTTGGAGGCAGGTTCTGACTTGCCTCCAGGTTATCTCGGTGGGTTAGTTAGTTTTATAAAGGATCCTTCGCTAGTAAGCCTGGCGTTGTTTGGTAAACAGTTCCTATCCGAAACCAAGCGTTTGCAAGCTGCGGGACTGCCGATCGATTCCTATGACGCTTACCAGTATTCGTATAATGGAAAGACCGGATATACCACCGCGAATCAGATTCTGGATCGAGCGTCAAACGATTTCAGCGGCATTCCAAACCGCACGATTGTCGCTGTCAAAGGCGAAAGCGGGGTCGATTATTACATCGTGGATTTTGGGAAAGGACTAAAGCTGGATAGTCCGCCCGAGGGTATTTTGATGGGCTTGCCGAGCGACCTTGACCCGCAAGCCGCCAAGCTTTTAAGAGATGCAATTGCTGCCACGACCGATCTGGTCCAAAACGGTTTCAGCTTCACGCCCGGCGACTATGACATGGTCATGTATTCCTATGGCGGCGGGCAAGTCGGCTATGCAAAGATGCCACCAGTCGTGGTCACATCCAATCCGCAGACTGTCAACGTGGCGACAACCCCGACAGGCACGCTGCTGCAGTACACCGACGAGAAGAACAAGGTCAGCTACTATCGTGTAACCGGCACCGGCGTTATCAAGGTCGAAGACCCGTCCGCCATTGCAAAGGCCGTCAGCGGCAATCCGCCGGATCTCTCATCCATCGATCCCGGCACCCTGGTCAAGCTCGACGACGGCAAGCTCTACTGGGTCACCTCGGACCAGAAAACCATGTCGGCTGATGGCGCACCGCTGCTGCGCTACATGTCATCGCAACGTTCAGCCGATTGGCATGGCGTGCAAGTGACGGCATTGCTGGAACAGGCTGGGTACGTGCCCACCGACAAGGAAGCGGACACCATTCGGTACAGGGACAAGAACGACAACACGATATTCGCGAAAATGCCACCCAAGGTATTCAATGGGCCGGGAAGCGAGCCGAATGGCAAGGATTATGCGTCCGGGGATGTCATCGAAAGCGTGGATCATACCGGGGTTGGTAAGAAGGCCTGGTACATCGATGAGCAGGGAAAGGTGCAGGAGGCACGATCCTGTGTCGAAGTGAAGGTCTCGGGTGTGAAGGAGAAAGACTTCGATCCAGCGAAATACAATCCCGGCGACGTGGTTGGCCTTGATAACGGCATCTACTACCGCATCACCATGGATCAAGACAAGAAGCAAATCTCCTATCCGCTGGAGAGACTGATCTGCGATCCGAGCGATGCGCAGATCAAGTTAATCAAGGGCCAGCTGATTGACTTGCAAAGTTCAAAGTCCGCCAACATGACCACCCTGGCGTTGAGGTTGCAGAGCATATTTGGCCAGAGTAACAACCTTGCTACCATGATGGCCAGTATCGTCAAGACAATCATGCAAATGTTGGAGACCTTCACACGCAATTCGATGGTCTGAGGCGCCGAAAGCCGATTGACAGTGATACACGCAGCTGCTGGTGCAACCTGGTTCGTCAGCTGGAAGAGGCCGCGAATTAATGTCAGAGCATGTGAAGCTCTTTTAAGGACGGGAGAACACCATGAGTTCGGAAGATAACACTTCGGGCGGCAAACCCGGCGAATTCGGGCATGTCCAGCAGCGCTTGCAAGAAAACGCCAGGCTGATCGATCGTGCGGAGCGGGCGCTGCAGGCAATTGCTCGAACCATCGACGAAACCTCTTCCATGATGCCGAATGGAGCTACTGGCCGTAGCAGTCCATGGAAGTTGGCCAAGGAATCAGAAACCGAATTCGAATCAAGAGTGGATGCGCTGCTGCAGCGGATGGTCGTCGACCTGATCGGTACATTTGGGCTGGAGCCCGGATCGTCACCGCATCCGATGCCAGACGAGCAGGGCGGCAAACCCACACGCCGTCCTGGCCAATACCGTGAACTTATCTGAAAGCCGATATGACCGGGTAGCCGCCATATCCATGTGCTTTTCGTAGGCGTCTGTGTCGTCCGAAGGCGCAACGTTATTGCCTTGTAGCGTCCTTCTGCCGATGTAGAACGGAGCACGTAACGAAATTAACCAACCAGATCAGGAATTCCCATGCCCACCCCGATAGCGCCTCATCTCGGCATCATGGAGCTGTTCTCCACAATGCAGACGGCAGCGATGTCGCAGGCATCCGTTGCCGCTGACCAGATTGCTGCCGCGGTCGAGCGGTGCAGTAACCTGCGCGAAGCGATTGATCGGCTGCGCGGACGCAATGATGCGGTCGGCCTGCCGGTCGATGCGAAGGGCATTCGTGATGCTCTCGCGCATCGGCAATCCCTGGACGCGGTATTCGGTGCCGATCCGTCCAGTCTGGCTGGGAATCTCGCCGATGCGCAGCTGCTCGCCGAGTCCCTGAAGCGCGGCGGGCTTGATGTCCAAACCGCGCTCTGCTATCCGGTCCTTGTTCGTACTACGGTGGATGGCAAGAGCTCGGAACGCCTAACCTGGATGAGCAATGCCGAGCGTGCGCAGCTCGATCAGTTAGCCTTACCCGACAGCGCTGAGCTCCCTGGCTGCCCAACACGCCAACGAAGCGACAAGGATGGCAGGCTTACGGTCTATTGCTGTCTTGATGCCTATGCGACCGTACGCCTTGTCGGCACTTCTGTGCCGCAAGTCTTGCAGCAGGCTGCGACTTCACTGCAGGCGGCTGGTGGAGAAGTGCGGCGCATGGTGTCGGAATTGGCTCGTGCGAACTCGAAGAATGTGACCGCATCGGAGGACATATTGGCTTTGCTGAAAACGCTTGCCAAGAAATTCGAACAGCGCATCGAGAAGCTGCACGAGGAGCGCAGCGAGATGACTTTGGAAAATCCGCCATGGCAGAACTACCGGCAGCGCTTGCAGATCATTCGGGAGCACGAACAAAGGCGCGCCATAGAAAAGCAGATCGAACAACGGAGGGAGCGCCGTGAAGGCCGCTGAACACTATCTTGCGCATATACTACCGATGCTGGAAAAGGCGATCAGCCAGCCGGCGATGTGCGACATTCGCGGCAAGGTAATTCAGGTTACCGGCACGATCGTGAAAGCGGTCGTGCCTGCGGTGAAGGTCGGCGAAATTTGCCTGCTGCGCAACCCCGGTACCACGGTCGAAATGAAGGCAGAGGTCGTCGGCTTTGCCAAGGGCACAGCGTTGCTCATGCCCACCGGTGATACCCAGGGCATCTCCGCTGAGACGGAAGTCGTACCGACCGGGAAGGTGCATATGGTGCCGGTTGGTATTGGCTTGCTGGGGCGGGTGCTCGACGGTCTTGGAAATCCACTCGATGTGGCCACGCACGGTCCGCTGCAGTTCAGTCGTTACTATCCGGTATTCAATGAAGCGCCAGATCCACTGCGCCGGCAGATCATTTCGAAACCCGTCTCGCTCGGTGTCCGCGCGCTGGACGGATTGCTGACCTGTGGCGAGGGTCAACGCATGGGGATCTTCGCAGCGGCGGGCGGGGGCAAATCGACCTTGCTTGCTATGCTGGTCAAGAATGCCGATGTGGACGTCACCGTAATTGCGCTGATCGGCGAGCGCGGGCGTGAAGTGCGTGAGTTCCTCGAGCACGACCTCGGCATGGAAGGGCGAAGCAAGGCGGTTATCGTCTGCGCCACATCGGACCGCTCATCGATGGAGCGCTCCAACGCCGCTTATACCGCAACCGCTATCGCGGAATATTTTCGTGATCAGGGCAAGCGGGTGCTGTTCCTGATGGATTCGGTGACGCGCTTTGCTCGAGCGCAGCGCGAGATCGGACTGGCCGCCGGTGAACCGCCGACACGGCGCGGCTTCCCGCCGAGCGTATTTGCGACGCTGCCGCGGCTGATGGAGCGAGCGGGCATGAATGACAAAGGCTCAATCACGGCTCTTTATACGGTGCTGGTCGAAGGTGATGACATGACCGAGCCGGTTGCCGATGAAACCCGATCCATCCTTGATGGGCACATCATTCTGTCGCGCAAGCTCGCTGCGGCAAACCACTACCCGGCAATCGACATCCTGGCATCGATCTCGCGCGTGATGAATGCCATTGTTGTGCCCGAACATCGCGCAGCCGCAGGGCGCGTGCGCGAACTGTTGGCCAAGTACCAGGACATCGAACTGCTGCTGAAGGTTGGCGAATACCAGCCAGGAAGCGACCCGATCGCGGACGAGGCAATCGAAAAGATGGATAGCATCAACGCATTTCTGCGGCAAGGTCTTGATGAGCACGTCGCGTTCGAAGACGCGGTCTACGATATCGAGATGCTGGCTGACTGAATTTGCACGTTTTCAGAGTTGGTAATGCCGAGTTGAAATTTGTAAGGAACCCGTTCAAAGCTCACGTTACTAAAAAGTTGCCTTTCAACCAAAACTGCCAACCGGTTTGCATTTCTGTTTTACGAACGTGAAGCGGCCGGTCAAAGCCTTCCTGGCGAGGATGTAATGACTCTGAATGTGAATGCCAGATACAGCGATTTGTTAAGCATTAAAAAGTCTCGCGAATCGGCTGCAGAAGTCAAATTAATGCAGGCTCATCGTAAACTGAAGGATGCGGTCTCGGAAGAATCATCCGCAAACAGTCAGTTGCAAGATTGGTCCAATAAGTGTGATGTCCGGGAACAGGAGCTTTACGCCAAGCTGTTGTCTGGAGGTGCTGTCAAGCTTGGCGACATCGACAAGGTGAAGTTTGAAATTGAAGGCATGCGCAATGACTTGAAGCGCAAGCAGGAAGAATTGAAATCTGCAGAAAGCCGCCGTGAGCAGGCGGAACAGGCGCGCGACGAGGCCAAGAAATCCTATCAGCATGCCGCGCGCTCGCGTGAAAAGACCGATCTCGTCCTCAACACGCAAAAGCAGGAGCAGGACAGGCAGCAGAGCAAGCTTGCCGATGATGAAATCGATGAATTCGCCGAGCAGGCTTCCGTAAAGCATGGCGGTGCATTCATCGACGCATCGCATGGGGATGGTGTCTGATGGGGCGCGGTCCCAAGTATGTCGATTACGGGCCTATGGCGCTTCCGGTTGGCGACATAGCACCTTCTGCTCATGCGCATCCAGGGAATACGAAGTTTCAGGAGGACGCATTACGTCTGCGCTCCATCCTTTCTATCGATACCGGCCGCGCCCAATCGCTTCATGATGACGCTACACGTTCCGCAAATACGTCGGAAGAGACACCTCGCGAGTGGGCGCAGAGTGCGGAAGAATGGCTGGGCCACGAGATTGAGCGACTCTGGGTGAATGACGGTGCCCATGGCGCGCGCGAAGTGCGTATGAAATTGAGCGAGCTTGTAATTCCAGGCACTTGGGTGCGGATATCAACACATGCCGGCGATCTGATCGTGGAACTGAGCTGTGCGAATGCGGGCACATGTCAATGGCTTTGCAAAGCCGCTTCGCGTTTGGCTGCCGACGTGTGTAAGACGCTCCGCCGATCGGTTCGTGTCGTGGTTCTCGATAGAGATGCACGCCAGGCTGCCGCGGCGCGTTCCTGCTTTGACAGTGGCGAGACACCATGAGCAATCCGCTGGCCTTGCCGCGTCTTACTTCCGAGTATGTGGCGCAGCGCAATGCTGTATTCCGCCGGCGGATCGCTGTGAATGTGCACTGGTTGGACCAGGAGTGGGTATGGACCTTGCAACCGCTATCCGCAACCTCGTGGAAAGGAGCCTGGATTAAAGCGGAATGGGGCACGGCAGATGCCTATGTGACGCTGCCCGATAGCCTCCTTCTGGATCTTGCCAACGCGATGTTGCGCAGCGGGCAGCTGCTCGATCTTCCGCCTGCCTTGCGTCTGGCCGTGGCGGAAACCGCATTTTCAGCATTATCAGAGCGTGTCGAAGCAGCGTCGCGTCGGCGCTTGCGCATGTTGTCCCTGAGTACAGATACACCGGAAATTGACGGATTGCTGGGGCTCGCCTGGGAAATGTCTTCAGCTCGGGAAACGCACACTGGAGAGCTATGGCTAAGTCAGTCCGGCATGGGCCAATTGGCGTCGGGCTTCACGCGTCCCGTGCATTTTGAAACGATCAAGAACGATCTTTCTGGGTTGCCTATCCCGATTCGCTTTTGTGCAGGCCGCACGGTCGCAAGAATGAGCGTGCTGTCCAGACTCGCTGCGCGTGATCTCATTCTGTTCGACGAAACGTGGATCACCGAGGACGGCACTCTCACAATTGCGCTGGGCAGAAATGCGGCATACCGCGGCATCGTGCGCGGCACGAAAATTGAAATCACCGAAGGACCCATTTCCATCATGGAAGACGACGACTACGACGACAACCAGCAATCGGACGCCCCACTGGACGACCTCCCGGTTCGCATCTGTTTCGACCTCGGAGAGCGCACTCTGCCTCTCCATGAACTGCAGTCACTCTCTCCAGGCTTTATCTTCGATCTTGGTCGAGACTTGCGGCGCGCAGTCCAGGTGCGGGCGAACGGCATGTTGATCGGCGAAGGCCAACTGGTGGATATCGAGGGCCGCATCGGCGTGGTCGTCACGTCACTGGGACCTAGCGCAGAGCGGCTGAATTGAGCAGGCAGGCGATGAACACTCGAAACAGGGGCGCAAGGTATGGATAAGTTTGATCCGATATCGCTGGCCGTCGCCTTCGCCGTCTTCTCACTGGTTCCGCTGACAGTGGTTGTGACAACTTCATTCCTCAAGATATCGATTGTGCTTTCCCTCGTCCGTAATGCGCTCGGTGTGCAGCAGGCACCGCCGAATCTCGCGATCTACGCGCTTTCCCTGCTTCTCACTGCCTATGTAATGGCTCCGGTGGGCGCAGAGGCTTCAAAGATCCTGAGCGCTGCGGCCGGCACTGAAAAAGGGCTATCAATCCTGGTCATTGTTGAAAGTGTCAAGAAGGGCAGCGAGCCGATGCGCAACTTCATGGTTGCGAATAGTACGCGAGAGCAGCGCAACTTTTTTCTCGACAGGGCGAGGCAACTCTGGCCTGCCGACTTTTCTGCCGGGGCCACGCAGGACGATTTCCTCATTGTGATGCCGGCTTTCGTTGTCTCCGAGCTAACGGCTGCGTTCCAGATCGGCTTTCTGCTGTACATGCCTTTCGTTGTCATCGACCTGGTGATTTCCAACATCCTGATGGCCATGGGCATGATGATGGTATCGCCGGTCACCATCTCGCTTCCGTTGAAGCTCTTCCTCTTCGTAATGGTGGATGGCTGGTCGCGGCTGATACACGGCCTGGTGCAAACCTATCACTTAGGCTGATATGGACGTCGTCGACCTGACCTCGGTAATGATCAAGGCGCTGTTGCTGACACTCTGGCTGTCGATGCCGACCATCCTGGTCGCATCCATCGTTGGCGTGCTGTTCAGCCTGGTACAGGCGCTGACGCAGATACAGGAACAGACGCTGTCTTTCGCGGTGAAGCTCATTGCCGTGGGCATCACGCTGTATGTCACTGCACGCTGGATGGGCGGTGAGATCTATAACTATGCCGCCATGCTGTTCGAGAACTTTTCGATGATGGTGCGTTGACATGGATCTCTTCGGTGTCCATCTGCCATTTGATCAGTTGATGGCCCTATTCCTCGCCTTTCCACGGATGCTCGCATTCTTCTCCATCCTGCCGATACTGAACCGACAGGCGCTCCCGGGTATTTTGCGCATTGGAGTTGCGGGTGCATTCGCGATCTTCCTTGTTCCAGGTCTTATTGACCCAGCGACCGCCATGCAACTGGATGCGGCGCGTGTCCTGATCATCTGCGTGAAGGAGGCCATACTTGGATTTGCCCTCGGATTCGTGACGGCTGTGCCTATCTGGGCTTTCGAGGCAATGGGAAATTACATCGACAACCAGCGCGGTGCCAGCATTGCGGAAACCATCAATCCGCTTACTGGTCATGAAGCGTCGCCGCTGGGCGATATATTCAGTCAGATGATTGTGGTGCTGCTCTTCATCAGCGGTGGATTTAGCGCCATGGTGGCAAGCGTCCAGGACAGTTACCGATTGTGGTCCGTTCTGGGCATGGGCCCCGATTTTGATGCGGCTACACCGCAGTTCTTCTTATCGCAATTGGATCGGATGACCCGCATAGCCTTACTGATGGGAGCTCCAGTGATCTTTACGATGTTTATTGCCGAAATGGGATTGGCTCTGGTCAGCCGTTTCGTGCCGCAGCTACAGGTCTTCTTTCTTGCCATGCCGATCAAGAGCGCTCTTGCAATGCTTATTTTTGCGGCTTATGCCGTGCTGCTTGTCGACTATGCCTCCGGCGAGATCAAGGATATGAGCGCTACTGCATTGAGCAACCTCGCAAGAATTTTCAGGTAGAACGGTATGAGCGAAGAAAAGACCGAGGAACCGACACCGCACAAGCTTCGTAAAGCTCGTGAAGAAGGGCAGGTTCCCAAAAGTAAGGACTTCACGCAAACGCTGCTTTTGGGGTCGCTATTCGTGTACACGATTGCTGACTCCTCACGCCTGATTCGTCATATGGCGCAGATCATTGTGATGCCTTCCTATTTGCATGGCGTGGAATTTCGCAATGCTTATGGCCAAGCGCTTACGTCCATGGTCACGGATGCATTGCTGCTGCTGTTGCCCTATCTGATTCTGGTACTTCTCATTGGCATCTTCGCGGAGGCGGTGCAAACCGGCCTGGTATTCAGTTTCAAGCCAATCATGCCCAAGGGAGAAAAACTGAACCCGGTGAGCAACCTGAAGCAGATGTTCGCGATGAAAAACATCATTGAGTTCATCAAGTCAAACTTGAAGGTCATCGCTTTATCGGCAGTCGTATATATGGTGTTGCGCAATTCCCTGGACCTGCTAGTCCATGTGCCGCCCGCAGGCATCGTCGCCGCAGGAGTCGCGCTCGGGGCAATCATGGAAAAGCTGGTGATATTCACCTTCCTGCTCTTCGGTGTGATTGCATTGGCGGACTTGGTGTACCAGCGTTACGAGTACCGGAAGGGACTGCGAATGTCTCTAGACGAAGTCAAAAAGGAATACAAGGAACTCGAAGGCGACCCGCATATGAAAGGGCATCGCAAGCAGGTCGGTCGTGAGATCGCCATGGGAGAAGGCGTGCAGAAGACCAAAAAGGCTTCAGTGGTCGTCACCAATCCCACCCATTTGGCCGTCTCTTTGTACTACAAGGACGGCGAAACACCTCTACCCATTGTTCTCAACAAGGGCAGCGGGGCGGTTGCGCATGCGATTGTGAAGGTGGCCCGAGATGCCGGGATCCCCGTCATGCAAAACGTGCCTCTTGCGCGTGGCTTGATGGCGGAGGCGATGGTCGGGCAGTACATCCCATCCGAACTTGTTGAGCCGGTAGCCGAAGTGCTGCTCGCATTGCGGCGCCTGGCGCAGGAACATGGGGAATGGTCGTGAAGCTGGTGCATCCGGGCCTGACCGCATACCTGCTCAAACGCCAGTCCGGGAGCCCGCGTTGCGAGAGAGACGGTACGGTGGTGTTGATCATTGACCGTCGATTCCGGGTGCAATGTCGCCCATTGCCGGGTGGAGCATTGTTGCTGGAATCTCGGCTTGGAGAAATGCCTATGCTGGAGCGCGAACGTACGGCGCTAACGCTGCGCTTATTGGAAGCGCTGGGTAGGGCAGTGTTGGAACGTCCGGAGACAATCGCATTGTCCAGCAATGGCAATACGCTGGTGCAGCAGCGACAGATTGCAAGTCAGGCGGATGGGAACGCTTTTGAGGCCGTCCTCGAGTGTCATGTCAATGCGCTCGGTTTTTGGCGCAG
This sequence comes from Noviherbaspirillum pedocola, assembly GCF_016632335.1. Classification (GTDB taxonomy): domain Bacteria; phylum Pseudomonadota; class Gammaproteobacteria; order Burkholderiales; family Burkholderiaceae_D; genus Noviherbaspirillum_A; species Noviherbaspirillum_A pedocola. The sequence continues at coordinate 274,895 of NZ_JAEPBG010000001.1, read as the reverse complement.
CCTGATTGGAGTGTTGTAGGCGAACCGTATGTCAATAATCCGACTCAAAATTCTTTTCTTGCATAGCGTATTACTTGCCCTGATGCTGACGTGGAGCACCGCGCGCGCTGCAACACCTTGGCCGGAAGCGAGCTTTACCTACATTGCTGACAACCAGCCCCTGCCGGAAGTATTGCGCCGTTTCGCGCGCAGTTTTGGGTTGGAGACGCAACTTTCCTTGGCGGTAGCCACGTCGAATGCCGTGGTGAGCGGGAAGATCACCACGGCCAGTCCGACCGAATTCATCAACCAGCTCGGTGCCGCGCATGGGCTTGCCTGGTTCGCGCAAAACGGAGTGCTCTATGTAAGCCGCAGCAGCGAACGCAGTACACGCGCGGTTACGCCTCCAGGCATCTCCGCGTCCGGTTTAAAAAAAGCGCTGAGCGAGCTCGGTGTCCTGGAAAACAAGTTCGGATGGGGCGAAGTCCCGGAACGTGGCATTGTGCTGGTTTCCGGCCCCCCAGCCTATGTCGATCTGGTGCAACGTGCTGTGGCTGAATTACCGCCGATGCCGCCAGGTCAGGAACTTGCGGTCTTCCGATTGCGGTATGCGTCAGTGGATGACCGGACCATTTTTTATCGCGACAAGCAAATCATTACAGCTGGGGTCGCGTCCATTTTGCGCGATCTCATCTCTGGCGATAGCACCAGGGGTGGCACGCACATTTTGCTTTCGGATATTGCAGCGCCGCTGCGTACGCCAATCGCGCCGATGACGCCGCTTGACCCGGAGGCGCAGTCACCTGCGCCTAAGCCGGATGGACCATCGGTCACTGTGCCGCCTTCGCAGGTCGGGGGCGGAGGCAGATCCGTCATTCAGGCCGATTCGCGTCTGAATGCGGTAATTATCAAAGACAAGCCGGAAAACATGCAGATTTACCGGCAGCTGATCAGCATGCTCGATGTGCCGTCGCAGTTAGTCGAGATCGAGGCAATGATCATCGATGTAAGCGTCGACAAGCTGTCGCAGCTTGGCGTCGACTGGGCTGCAAGTTCGGGCAAGCTGTCTCTGAAATTTGGTAATCCCGCCGCGGCCTCGGAAAATCCATCGGCAGTGCTGGCGCTTGGCAGTGCAAACGCAGCTACCGTGGTCGCCAACGCCGGAAGCTATCTGCTTGCGCGTATCAATGCAATGGAGCGAGACGGCGATGCTCGTGTCGTTTCGCGGCCATCGATTCTCACGGTTGACAATCTTGGTGCGCTGATCGATCTATCGGACACGATGTATGTGCAATCGATAGGCGAGCGAGTTGCCAACGTAGTGCCCGTTACCGTCGGAGTTACGTTGCGTGTCACGCCACACATCGTAGTGGAAGGCGTGCGCCAATCGATACAACTAGTAGTGGATATCGAAGACGGCTCGTTCCAGGATTCCAGCCAGGGTGGGTTGCCACGTGCGAAGCGCAGCACGATTGGTACCCAAGCAATCATGGGCGAGCGCGAGAGTTTGCTGATTGGTGGTTTCAACTCCGAGCAGAACGTGCGCCAGCGCAATGCAATCCCGGTACTTGGCAGTCTTCCTCTGATCGGTGGATTGTTCAGCACTTCCTCGAATACCGTTTCGCGTACTGAAAGATTATTTCTCCTGACGCCGCGGGTAGTCCAACGCAATACAAATATTGGCGCTTCGATGCCCGATGAGGTCCCGCTGCCGAAAGTGGATAGCTCCGTGCCTGCGAACAGCGGGCAGACGATGTTTGTGCCGGCGCAGCGGCCTGTCGTCAAGAACAATGTGGGCACTAATGTCACCAACTCTTCGAATCTGTCGAACCAGACAGACCAGACAGAGCAGACAGCGAAAAGTACTCAGACCCCCAAAATCGCTCAGACAGCCCCAGGCACTTCAGATAGGGCAAGCGATCCATCGTCCGCCCTGCGCATGGAAGACCAGTTGCGTTCCGTATGGAAGACTAAGACTAATATCAAATGACAATGCGAACTTGCCAGCCGCTCCCTCCACCAAGCCGCCCGGCTCCCGCGTATGTGATCGCAGATGCCAAGGCGAACTCCAGAACCAAAGGACAAGTTTCCGGCGGAAATGAATCGTCCTTAAAGCGTTCAAGACTCGCTCCGCTTACGGCAGCGGCATGGGCTGATGCGATTGTCAATTTCTGGCGCAGTGCTGATGCAAGCAGCATGATCGATCGGTCACAAACGCTGGACATCTTCGACCTTTGGCCTGGATGCGGTGAAACAGCCTGGCTTCTAATGAATGCTTTGCATCGAAGATTGCAGGTATTCCCCGAGCTTGCGCAGCGCTTGCGCTATCTCGTTGTTGCGCCGAACAGGGACACGCTGAACGCAATTCGGGCGCAGAAAGAATTCCAGTTATGGATCGCGAATGAGTCGCTTGTGCCGGTATTGTGGGACCCTGACCGTGGCGAGCCATGTCTGCTGACTCCGCGCAAGCGCTTTGCGTGGGAGGCTACCAACCCAGTGGTTGTATTGGCCAATGACGTCTGGGCACGGCTCGATCAGCGCTTGCTCGCCGTTCACTATGGCGCGTTGCTGGAGGCGGATATCGGTGCGCTTGCCAATAAGCAGAGCGATGAGGAGGAGGCAAAGCTGTGGTTTCCAGCAAGGGAACAAGGTTTGCCCGCAGGCTTGTCCCCGCTGTTGCGCGAATGTCTGCTCCGTTTCAACAGTGTGCCGCTGCCGCTGCCGATTGGTGCAATAGAAATGGCTACGCGCGTCACGGGCCTGAGCAAACGCGGCTATCTGATGTTGGCTTCTGCGGATGGTACTTTCACAGAACAACAAATGCGCCTGCAAACGTTCCCAAGCCTGGTCGAACGGCATAGAAAGGGCGAAGCCATGCCCGTCAATTTCTATTTGCTCGCGAAGTACTTTGAGCGTCTTGGCGCGGCAGCATGGCAGTCTGAGGCGGCGCCGGGGAAGGTGATTCAGGCGGTAGTGGGCACATTGCCACGGCCACACCGCATACTCGATCCAGTACAAGCATCGCTTTCGAACAAGAACTGCGGCGACGCCGCCGCATTGCTCAAGTTGGCGCGCACAGCTACAGGTTGGTCGCGCCCCCCAAGCGAGTCGATCCTTGCCCTGCTGCGTAGTACGGATTTCGATCCGGAAGTCTTCGTTGAGTGCACCGGCGCCATCATGGAAATACTGAAGCCTGATACAACGGTCGACCGCGCGCCATGGCGCGAAGCCTTGCAGCAGATATGGCAGCGTCATCTTCCCTTACCCGGTACCAGGCCACTGCATCGCATGCTGGCGCCGGCGCTTATGCGTGCGGGTTCCTGGGGCTACGCGCGATCGGTGCTGCAGCGTGGCCTGCAGATACACGGTAATGACGCGCTGGATTTCGCTCATTTGGCTTGGTGCGAGTTTCGTACCGGTCGCCTGGTTGAAGCAAGAAAGTGGATCCATCGCGCGCTTTCGATGCCAGAAAAGCATGCAACTGTGACGGAAGTCGCTGAAAAAATCGAAGACAAATTGCAGCGCTTGCATGGCGGTTGGTTGCAGACTGTTCCCAGCTCGCGCATGCCTGTGATTTGCCTGGAGCCTCTGGATATGCTTCACGCGGAGGCGCTGCATCAGCAGTATCGCGACCCGCAGATCGCGATCATGACCGGGTTGCCCGCACTTACGACACTGGACGCGACGCGCGAATGGGTAAACGGCCATAGCACCGATTCAGGTCGACGTGCCTATGCGGTCATGCATGTCGATCACGGTTTCCTTGGTTATGCATGCATGGCGGTATCCGGCACGATTGCTTATTTCTGTTTCTGGATCGGCGCTGATTATCAGGGGCTCGGATTTGCCGCAGAGATTGCACGACTGACTTGCGAGCTTGGTATACGCCAGGGCATGACGCATATCTATACCTCTGCCTATGCCGACAATGCGCGCTCGCTACGCTCGCTCGAGCGCAGCGGCTTTACTCGCCTGCCGATACGAGCTCTTCCACCCGACCACGATCGCATCTTCCTGTTCCTGCAGGGTGCTGGTGCGCCCGTCCTCGATCCAGAAGCCGATCTTATTGCGTACTACCGCGATGAAAAGCTTCCACTCAAATTTCCCGATCGCATAGCTGTCGTAGGTCGTGCTCATAGCGGTTGTCACGAGCACGCGCAGCAAAATGATGCTGCAAGAGCTTAACGACGCAAAGCGGAGAACAACATGTCCACTTTGATTTCCTCTTACACCCCCACATCTTCACGCAACGACGACGTGGAAGCCGACGAGCAACGTCGCCGGGAACGAGAATTGCGCATGCGGAAGAAGGCGGATCGCCAGACCATGGAAAGCTATCTGGAGCTGCGCAAGCAGGAACTGGCATCGCCATTGCATGAAAGTGTGGAGACTTCCCAGGGTCTGTTGCTTGCGCTGCTGCGTAATGAGGCTGACGAGGAGCAGGAAGATGCAGTGCGGTACGGCGCATCATTGCTCCCACGGCAGACGCCGGTGACGAAGGGCGATGTTCGTGCTACGCCGCCTGCATCCGAAAAGCAGAGTGCAGCTTTGCGTGAGAGGACGTATGCCCCATTAAGCCGTCCAGCGACGATTAGCGTTCCGAGCGATGCTACCCGCCGTGCACCAATGCTCCCTGCCACGTCGACGAACGACGCCAGCTCCAAAGAGCAAGCGGCGCCATCGCAAGCTGTGCCTCACGCTGCAGGGATACCTTCGGTAGAGCGCTTTGCCTCCTTAGCCGATGGGTGGGACCGCATGCTTGATGACCTTCAGCTAGATGTAGCGGGAGGCTTGGTAAGTCCCGAAAAAATGCTTGGGATGCTAAGAAGTCTCCAACCACTAGCCAAGAGCATCGGTAGTAGCGCGATCGACCCGACTGATGCGAGAAGAATCGCTGGTGCATGCCATTTCCTTTCCGCATTCGTCGATAGTATGAGTTGCGATACATCCGAGCGTATTGGCTTGATGCGGGCATTGAACGACAGTCGGCAGTTGATTGATGGTCCGCACCAGCGCACCGCCTCCGACATGGGCGGTTTTGACAGGTTGCACCCGGAAACCGGAACGGAAGCAGAATCCGCAAACGATAGAAAGACCTTGTACGCCTATCTCGAAATATTGAAATCTATGGCAAGTCCCGTGAACAGCGATGCCAATGTGAGCAAGCTTGTTGCGCGACTCGCCGATATGCAGACATCAAAACCGTCAGCCGCAATGAGGCGGCTTGCCGAACAGGGCGATTCATCGATATCGCTCTATGCTGATCAGATATTCCGCCAGTTGCAAGAGCTTGATGCAAAAGGAAAAAGTGTCCGTTCACCCCGTTTGCGTATGGTTCTGGGGACATGGCTGGAAGACGAGCGCAAGAATATGCTTGCGGCGATACGGCATGCCGAAGATATCGGCGCCTATATCAGCGCGAGACGCTCGCGTGATGAAGCCCACGAATTGGAGCGGCGTGCCGAGACAATGCCGCTGACCATCCTGCAGAAGGCTTAAGACCTTCAGTGCGGCTGCGGGAACCGTTTCCGTTGACATGGCACTTATGACCACTGTCGTTACCAACCTATGCCAAAACTACATCCAGCGAGGAATATACCGTGACGCAGTCCTATCACTGGCGACGCAAATTTATCGAAGTCGTGGAAGAGGTATTCCGCGACCTTGGCTTCGAACCACCGCCGATGACCCACGATCCGGATACGCCGCTGGTCATGGATCTTGAGTTAGAAGGCATCACCTTCGAGGTGTTGCATCATCCGAAACAGCATGCTGACCACTGCCTGGTCGAGGTTAATTATGGCGAGCTTACGGAAGATATTGCACCGGACGTACTAATGCGCCTGCTCTCAGAAAACCTGGGGATGGCACGCAGCTTCGGTGATCGCTATGCAGCCAACGTGAAGTCCAACAGCATTTTGTATTGCTACGCCGTCCCTCTGGAAGGCGCTCACGGCTCAGAGCTGCTTGCCAGCATGCGTACCGCGGCCGCCCGCTCCAAGGAGTGGCAAAGCGAGTTGGCTTCGATAGTGCCGCGAATGTCGACTTCTGCGGCTTCCGGTCTCCATTCAACACTGGCATGAGGGTTCATTCGGATGAACAGTGGAACGAAGGTGGCGTCGAACTCCTACAGGAAAGCCTTCCTGCAATTAGTTGTGGATATCTGTACCGAGCTGGAAGTGCCTAAGTGCGACAGCGATCTGAAGAACGATGAAACGCTGATCATGGAAATGGGCCTCGAGGGCATAGGCTTCTCGGTCATCCATTCATTGACCAACCGGCCGGACTATATTTTGATCGAAGCAAATCTCGGCGGTTTGCCGCAGGAGCGACGTACCGCCGTTTTGTATCGAATGTTGCATCTGAACCGCGAGCTTGCGGAGGCAGGGAATGCGGCATTCACGCTCGATACAGGAAGCGGCAACGTGATTTATACCCATGCTGCAAAGCTGGCAGAGAGCACTGGCAAGGAGCTGCTCGGAGCGATGACCGACATTACTTGGCGCGGTGAGCACTGGAAGAAAACTTGGTTCTTGGACGATTCAAAAGCTGATGGCGGCACGCTGTCGGACCAGCGGTGGATATCGCTTGCGTAATGAAATGGTATAGGAATCGCAATTATGGACATGAGTCCAAGTAGCACTTTAACGAGTACAAATTCTCGTACCGGTACCGTAACAAATACGCATCGCAAGGAAGCCAAGAAGCAAAGTAGTACCAAAGAAAAGGAAATCTAAAGCTAAGAGAATCGGAACGTTAAGAAACAACTCATGGCTTCAGGTAACTAACGGAAGCAGCTTAGATCGCACATTAGAGCCTACACAAAGACCATCAATTCATTCAGGAACGCCGGTAGTATTCATGATTCAGATGAAGAAGTAGAGATGTCCAACGAACGCAAGCTCGGTAAATAGGATTGCACAAACTGTACACATTGATTGAGCTTGTTGAATTCAACGCTGAGTAAGCATAGGTGTTGCGGGCAAACTGTCTTTATGCCCTCAATCTGCTTCGATCAAATTCACCACTTCCAGCTATGCGCTGCTGAGTAGTTTTATTCAGCAGGGCACAACGTGTGCTCATGCATGTTGAATCCAGGATGTGGCGCACGCCAGAATTTAGAGAAGATTTCTTGACTGCTCCCCCGCGTAAGTAGATCTGCTGAGGTCGTAAAACGCTTCAAAACTAATCAGCGCATTTGTTAGTGCAACCTAATTTTTCTGTGGCTGTAACTAACAGTAGTTAATGATTCGTGAAAGTCAATCCCATTAATTGGGGAGTTTTCAAGATCATGAACGTTGCGCGCTTCCTGCTTTCTTGCCTCTCTCGCATCCTGCTTCTCTTCCGGCGCGACATGGATGTATTTAGACGTGCTTCCTGTTATGCGCGCCGTCCGCACAGCTTACATCACTCATTCGACAAACAAGGCGGTGCATTAATTATCGCCTGGCAGCAAAGTCGGTCTCCCAATCGCCCACTTTCACGGGCTGCACGCCGCGCAGCGTATCCCGGTATCGCATCACTCCGCCATAGACACCGAGTGGCTACGGGTTGACTCGTATTACACCCACTACGCGGAAATTCATGAGGCGTCGCGTCCTCGCTCAAAAACGATTCGATCAAGCTTCCAAGGAGCTTCCCATGGCCGTAACCGCTGAAACTCTACCCGCCTTGGCAGATGCTGATGTCGGCTGTTCTGTTGCGCAATCCGAACTTCATTCCCAAGGTCTGCCGGATCTCGCTGATCGCGAGCGACTTTTTCGACAATTGGTGTCGCAGCACCACGCAAGGTTATATCGTTTCGTCACCAAGTACATTGACCATCCGGATGACGCGGCCGATATTGCGCAACAGGCATTCGCCGAAGCGTCGCGCACCATTGCAACTTTCCGTGGCGAATCAAAGCTATCCACTTGGCTGTTCGGGATTGCGATGAATATGGTCCGCAATTACCTCAGTCGGGCTCCTCACCGCATTTATAAATTCGAGACTGAGGATAGCCTCACCACCTTGGTATCACCAGGTATTGAGCCGAGCGAACACTTGAATCAAAGAGAAATGCTCAAACTTGTTTTCGACGCGCTATCTGAACTGCCTGATGAAATGAGCGAAGTACTCAGCATGGTTGCCGTGGATGAGATTTCCTATCAAGAAGTAGCGAATCGCCTTGGTATACCGCTCGGCACTGTTAGGAGCAGGGTCTCACGTGCCCGTGCCGGCCTGCGTTCTCAGCTCGCGAAAGCGGGTGTTGGCTTAGCTTTTTGAAGTGGGTTATAGCATGGCCTGCGGGCGCCGGCTCTCGCAGGCGAAGCAAAGCGGCGAGTAATCCCATAAGACCGCTTTGACGCGCTCCTTCATCGTGGCGCCCTCCTGGCACTTATAATTTTCCACTGGCCTCTGCGTTGAGGTTGGCTGTCCATATTGTTGTGATCGACCTAAACGAGTTCTGTATCTTCTTTACCTTCGTCGCCGGACCCGATTCGGCCAAAAATGCTGGTGAGAGATTGATGCAAAGCGCGTAGTTGCGAGGTAATACTAGCCTGTACGACCCCAATTTCGGTTTCGACGATGCACGAGTCCGTAGCGAGATCACCTTGGGGAACGACTTCAATATGTGCCACCATTGGGTAGAGCTCTTGTATGCGAATAAGCTCGTCCTGCAATTGCGAGACGACTTCCGGGTTCACCTTTAGCAATATCTGCTTCTGATTGCGAACCTCAGCCACCGCGAGCCTCACTACGGCCAACACCTTATCCTTATCGCTGAAGTCGTTAATGATTCTACATATCGCGCTCATGACGATTCCTGAGAGCTGCCGTTCGACGCTGTTCAGATAGGCTACTTTCTGATGAATCGATGTCATCATCTCGCGTGATTGTTCAGCCCGCGCGGCTTCAAGTCCAGCTTCGTATCCCCGCTCCCGGGCACGGACATAGGCCGCTTCCCCTTCGCGTATCAAATCTTCCTGTTTACATAGACTTTCTTCCAGAATTTCTGATGCGTGTCGGTATGCCCAGAAGTCTTCAGCCTTAATGATTTTGTCCCTTATCTCGGGGAGGGGGCTGTCCTGAATGCTGCGAAAGAGGAATGCCATCTTGGCTCCAGTACGTGAAGTAATGCGAATATCAGTTGCTGAGCCAGCTTTTTGTCGACCGACGATTGAGGAATACCTGCAGGAAGCTTCAGTCGGCCGCGGGCCAACATGGGCGCAGGGGCTGGCGACAATGCTGTATCGAACCACGAATAAGCATGGGTTAGCGCTTCATCTGCCTCTACATCCGTCTCGGCTAGATTGAAGTCGGGAAGGAGCCGTGTACCGTGCAGTGCGAACTTGTAGCCTTCCGATCCCAAAAGCCGTTTCCACAGACTAAGCTTGTTTTGTGCAATGCAGCGCGTGATCTGCGAACTGTATAGCGTTGCCGCGACATGACGTACGAGGCGAATGAGTTGAGCCGTATCCAGTAACAGCAGCGCCCATTCTTCGTGTGCGAGATCGAAGCAAGCGTCGCCTTGTTGCCCAAGAGTCGCAAGAATATGTACGGATAGCGCTGGCCGTGCGCGTCTCTTGTTCCAAACATCATCGCTTGCCAAAATACCGGTGAATTGCTCGCGCTTGGTTGGATGAAGATATTCAGCCGGTTGGTAGTTGAAATGGTGTAGGCGTGCGGCCCATACACTTGATTTGCGCAGAAGTGCTGCGAAATCCGTTCCTACCTCTTCCATTAGCCTTCACCGCTAGTGTGTCGCCTCTTTCGAGAGGGTAACAGTGGCCAATTCAATTTCATACCCGAACCCCATAGCTTCCAAGCAAGGAGACCAACCACCCCAATGGCAGACAGCAGGAGTACCAGCATCCCGGTTAGTAAGCCTCTCAATGAAGCAGCGCTCGCTGAGGAAAGCTCAATGCCCCAAACAGTAGCGGCTGTGCCCGAAGCGTGTCCGAGTTCAGCGTTGCGCTTGATTGGCGTAGCTGGAACCATGACCACGCTGACCTTTTCCGCAGTTAGGCCTGGAATACTATTCGACACTAAGCGCTTAATTTGCGGAATGATTTCATCGAGTGCAAGCTGGCGCCGGTGTTTAATGAACACTGCTGCTGACGAAGGCATCGCTGGATCGCTGCCTGTGCTGCGTTCGGGGAGCACGACATGCACACGTGCCTTGAGCACGCCGTCGATCTGGGAAATCGTTGAGGACAATTCCTGCGAAAGTGCCCATAGATAGCGCGCTCTTTCTTCCAATGGCGAAGATATCAGGCCTTCCTTGCGGAAAACCTCGCCCATCTTCGCAAAGCGCTCTCTCGGCAGGCCTTCGAAGTGCAACAGGGAGATTGCCTTACTAATTTGCGCCTGGTCGATATTAACGCTGACCATGCCTTCCTTACCTGGAGCCTTACGCGCATCAATACCAGCGTCCACGAGTACCCCGACCACATCATTGGCTTCGTCTTCGGTGATATCGGTCAGCAGCTCCACCGATCCACCGCATGCCGAGAGGACCAGTAGGAGTGTCGGCGCAAACCGCCTGAGCCGGCTGGCCCATTGTTGCGATGTCCGGGAAGTCATTGGGTTCGCGTTATCTGGTCCACTTGCTGGGGTGCCTTGGTAATCGCCTTTGTTGTCACATCAGCCTGAATCGACACTTGTGTCAGCTCGATTTGAAAACGGATGGCGTTCGCGAGGTTCATTGAATCGCTTGCACCTACATTCAACGCATCAATTGCTTCCTTCGTTTTTGCCTTGTACGCTTCGCCAAGCGATTGAAGACCGTTCAAGATTCGATCTCCCATCGTGTTGCCGTTCGCTTTTGCTATGGATGGCATTTCTTCGGATGAGACTGCCTGGCTCTCTGGTTGCGATAAGGATTCGGTCAGCCAACCGGCGGCGCGTGCGCCGTCACCGTCCAATGTTGCGGGTTCGTGTACCCCAATATCTTGGCTAATCGAAGTTAATCGAACTTCAGTTTGATTGATGGGCATAGTCTTCCTCTTCAAGTAAATTCGAGGGCGATACCGTGAACGCTTTGCAGGGCGGTGCCGGAGCACAGCGCAAGTAATGAAGCATGATTCTTTAATAAGCCTTGCGCTATGCGAAATTCCGGAGAATCGTCTTGCTTCTCCAGATTTTCCGTTCTTGAGACTAACTGACTTAGCAAACGCGCTGCCTCATAGTTCCTGTTTGCTGCAAAGAGGGCCATACCAAGTATTGCATGAAGATCGGGCCGGCCTTCAAATCCATTTGCGATGGCCTTCTGCAGTATCGCCACCGCCTCTGAAGCCTTGCCCGCTTCGATGTAATACATAGCGAGACCAATCAATGGTGCAGACAGGTCTGGCCGCAGCGTGTGCATTTCGGAGAATATGCGTGGCGCTTGCAGATGGCGATATGCTGCAGCCAGAAATCCCACCTCGACCAGGAGCCGCATTTCTTCAGGACTCAAAATCGTTGCATCATTTTTCTTGTCCTGCATCCTGACCTCCTCCTTGCGCAAATTGCAGCCAGGCTTGAGCTCGCGCCAAAGAACGATCATCAAGATCGGGCCTGGCATCACGAATCAGCCCCTGCAAGAGATAAGCCGCCTCGGCCGTTCGGTGCAGTCGCAACAGACACTCCGTAGCATGCAGAATGGGTTTGACGTACCGTTGCGAAAGCGTGCCGGCAAACATTAGGACTGCAAAAGCTGCTTCATATTTCGCTGCCATTTTGAGGGACATGCCCAAGGCAAATACATATTCCTCATGCGTGGGCCTGAGCGCACAGGCGAAATAAAAAAGCGTTTCAGCTTGCTCGTAAAGCGCTCGCTGGTATGCTCTTACGCCTGCAGCGTAGATTATCCGAATGTCCTCGTCCTGAAAGTCCAAATCAGCGTGCTTGCTCTTTGTTAAACGGGTGCTTGGCCCCGTCGGATCTGCGATGCGATCGCACGAAGGCGGATTCATTTTCATATCTTCCGACATTCGATTTGTCCTCAAGCTGTGTTACGAGCCGCGAATTTCTGTGATTCGGCTTGGTTGGAAAAGACCTGTTGGGTATTGTTCAAAACAGCACTGAACAACTGGCTCCACGATTCCGATCGCGAGCTATCGAGCGATCGATACTGCGTCTCCCATTGCTGCTCAGTTTCAATTCTCTCTTTCTCCTTCCCGTATGTTTGCGCGTCCTTAGTAAGCGGTGCAGCCGCAAGGGCACCCGCTGACTGCCCGATTGCATTCAGAACACCGCACATCGAGATCAAGTGGTTATTAGATTTCATTGTGTGTTCTATATCCCTGAGCTCTTCCGAAATGCTTTTCTCAGCTTCATTCTTGATGCCTGTAGTGGCTTTTCTTGCGGTGCTCAGATCGTCAGCAACGGTTTTTACCTCCTCAGACATTTGCTGTCGCTGAGTTGCCGCAGAGGTGTTCGTATTCGCGCGCGAGAGATCTTGATCTACGAATTTCTGCAGGTCTTTAGTAACCTGTTCGCCTTTCTCGAGTTTGGAAGAAAGCTGGTCCGTACTCTTTCCCAGTTGTTCTGATTCCTTCATCAGCTTATTTTGCTTGACTGCGAGCTTAGAGCCTCTAAGGAGGAAAATTGCTTGAAGAAAAACTTGGACAAAAGCCGCGCATATTGCAATACCATTTTGAGTGTCCGTTGCACCCTTCTGGGCATTTATTTGATCTTCGATCTTTTTCAGCATCTTCTCGAGTTTCTCCGCAGAGCGATCGAGGCTTTGAAGGAGGCTGTCCAGATTGCCTTTCTTCTCAATCGCGAATAGGTCAAGAAACAGCATCATGAGCGTCGATAGGGCGGCCATGTAATTGCCCTGGTCGACTTGCTGCATTGCAGAGTCGATGCCGGACTCAAACTTTTTTCCTATCGATGTATCTTCCGCTGTAACAACAGGGCCACCTTGGGCTTTCGGTGCACCTACAACGCCGTCCGTCGTTTCGAATGACGTCTTGGTTTCGGTGGTCTCACCGCTTTGATCGGTTGTGGACTCGTTCTCTGTAGCGCTACGGTTTTCGCTGCATAAGGCGCTGAGCTTTTGAAGACACGTCTGTAATGCAACGGTGTCCACTTTCGGATCATCCACCACCAGATCGTTCCAATCACTGCTTGGCGTTGCCTTGTCGTTGTACAACGGTGGAATGTAAACCGTATCCACGGTGATTTCTTTTTTTCCGTTTTTGGCGACAATCGAGTTAGCTTGTGATGTGTTCAATGATGTGCTGGTATCTTGAATCTGCGGCGTTTTGGCAAGTGTAGTCATCGTTTCCTCCGTTATTCAAATCATGGTGGGTGAATTCAGGCAGTTGCGGCCAAGTTCGTTGCCGCTGTCTTCGCGGATGCATTTTGCTGTGTAGCGATGTCGGCAACGGTCTTCGCAAGCTTCGACATTGTGTCACTCAATTGTTGGATGTTAGAAGAGTCGACAGGATTGCGGCTATTGAGGATATCCATGCTTCCTTGGGTCTCTTGCATATTCTTTTGATCGACGCCGAGCGCATATTGCAATGTACCGAGGTCTAGCGTCATTCCGGCTTGATTCCCATTGATGATGCCTTCGCTTATCTTGTTAATGCTTTCTGCCGCATGTGCCACGCTCTCTGCATTTGCCACCCAGCGCTCGGTGCCGAGCGGCACGAGGCGGCTTTCGATTGCAGTCACGATGCGTTGCCCCGTACCCTTAACACCCAACTCCGCCACTGTGCTAACGGCGGATTTTCCTGCAGATGTAATCTTGGAAAACAAGCCGCTCAGCTTTTCTGGCAGGGTTTTCAGCATCGCAATTCCACCGGCCGCCTGGAAGGCGGCGACAACGCCGAGGACCAAAGGAAGGACCGTCATCACCCAGTTGAGAACTTTAGCGCCATCCTTCTTTGCATTATCGAAGTCATGGCGTGACATCTTTATCGCTCCGGGCTTGGGTTCCCCTCGTCCAGGCTCGTCTGTAATTACGATCGAACCATTTCTCACTTCGGCGTCAAAGCACATCTCGACGAGGATATCGATACTCATGCCCTCCAGCGCGACTTCTTCACCCTTTTCATTGAGGCGTTTGGGACAGCCGCCCTTTTTGATTTCCTCTTTTATCGCTAAGTCCGCAGCGCTTAAACCAGTAGAGGCTAGCCCAAAAAGAAGTCCTGTACCCAGAGCTAGACCTTGCAAAAGGCCAACCGCTGGCCCAAGGATCGGGCAGATGATCGAAATAAGGATCCCCAAGCCACCGCAAACTACCATCGCGATTTGTCCCGGTGTCATTTTTTCTTGTTGCTCCTCGATTTTCCGTTGATCCTCCGCTATCTTGTTGGTCTGCGTCACCCGCTTATCTTGCAAGGCAGTTAGCTCTTTCTTTCTTTGATCGAGAGAGTCGATCAAGGAAGCGTCGCTAAGAGTGTTCGACACTTGCAACAACACGACAATTGATGTGGTGACAATGGCTGCTGTATCTGCGCTTGGTTTAAAAATGACGGTATTCCGCGTTGGCAGCTCCGGCAAGGAAAACGTCATGCCGTTTGTCATCAGCGCGCTTCCCGAGCCTGCACTGGCAGCCGGTAGTGGAATGTTGTTATCGACCGTAAGCAATATAGCGGGGGAGTCCGATGAGCTTTTCGGGGTCCGCACGCTTTGTGCTGTTCTGTCTGGGTGCGCATTCGAAGTCGAATACTCTGCCAAGCGCAATTCATCCGCTGGTGAAGTAAAAGTGTGATCGTGAATGGATCGGCGGTCAGTCGTGGTGTGCATGCGGTATCTCCTTTATCGGATACGATTTGGTACTTTATTCTTTCAAGTCACAGGTATTTGTGGCGCTCACAATCAAATCGATCAATCCCCTTGCCCGCGTCGCCCATGCGGGTTGCTCGGATAAGGTATCGGCGAGCCCAACTGCATTGCGATAATTTTCCAGAGCTTCTTCGCGATTACCCAATTGCATTTGGCAATCGCCGAGATGTAGGGCTGGCAGCGGGTTCGCGGGTTCCAGCGAGCTGCACATCGCATATGCGTGGCACGCCGCTTCGAAAGCCGACTGTGCCTGCAGGCAGGCGCCCAGCGCAAACGCATAGCCCGCATTGAACATGTCTTGCATTGCCAGAGCAATAAAGATGCAGGTTGCCTCTGCGAACTTCCGCTGCTGATAGAGTTTCAGGCCAACGTCATAGAGCGATTCCAGCTGTTCCTTCGTTGTGCTAACTTCGCTAGGCCAATCCGGCTTTTCAGCGGAAACGTCTGGGTGAGCATCTTGGGGCGGCAACTGTTGGACTTGCGTAGCTGTCGGTTCGGAATGCATGTCTGCCTCTGATTTTGAGTGGGGACCTCAGCGTTCGGGAAGCGAGAACGACTTCTACATGCGGGATGCAAAACCGCCTGCGGTTTCTTTCATAGTTTTGATAATTGCCGATGCGTTGTCTGTCGGAACAGTTTCATTCTGTTTCGCTGTAGTGGCTCGAGAACTCAACTTGCTAACTTCGCTATTCACGAGTTGCTTCTTGTTTTCAATCATTCCCGACCAACTTTCGAGAAAATCCTTTGTCAGGCTATTCCCGACCAGCATTTCTACTTTCTCGTTGACCAATCGCTTCATCAATCCGTAGATATCCTTCAGTTCCTGCATCTTTTTGGGATCTTTACTTAAATCGATCTTGGTATTGTCCCCAAAACCGTTCTTCAGGTTGCCGACACGGGCCGCCAAGTCGTTAATGTCCTGAAGTTGCTCGTTCGATTCTTCGATGAGAATGGCGATCGGGCCACTCACTGCGAAAGCAATGGTCCTTGATATCTTCATCAGGAGTTCCGCGATGTCGTCGCCCGTTACGTTCCTGGATTTTTCATTCGACTGCGACGCATTGGCTTTTGTTATTGGTGGCAGTGTGTTGGATGAAACATTATTCATGGCTTACCTCTGGAAGAGTCGGTTCAAGACAAATGACCAGCCTAGATAACCGTTCGGCTGCGATGAAGTGAGGTCTCGTGCAGCAGTGGTATCTACGAGGGATTGTGTAACGACCTTCTCACTACAGTTCAGGAAGCGTCCAAAAAAACAGTTGAGAGTGCGTCCAGCTACCTGGGAACCGAGTTTTTTCCGGCGTTACCAAGCCCGGTAATCACAATATTGGCAATAGACAAATCTTGGCGTTATGCGAGGCGAGAGCTGAAGGACTCGCAGCGTGAGGTGAGCTAACTAAGAGAGGCTGTCGCAATCAACAGGCGGCAGTCCTGACCAAGGCGAAACTCGCTGATCGAACCGGCATTACGAACACTTTCCACGGCGGGAGCAAATGGCGATAGCAAAAGTTGGCGATAGCGTCTTCTTTCCGGGCATCGATCAGATCGTCAATGATTTTCACGCGGAGCAAGTCATACCAGCGCAGGCTGAGATCAATCCCGCGCAGGTGCCGGCATGCTCACTTCTTGATGAGCTATTCGCGCTCGATGACTTGCATGCCTCCATACTCAAATCGCTCCAACCCCAGGTGTTCGATCCGGTAATGCTCCTGCCTGCAGAATTTTCAGCCATCCTGCTTGCCATGCCCAGACGTCTGCAGGAGCTTGCTCAGGCATGGCCACACACAGCGCGCATCTGCGGTCAGGCGGCTTACATGCTGAACGAGGAGCTCCACCGGCGCGGGCAGGCCTGGGAATGCAATGCGGCACTCAGGCAAGTATGAGCTTCCTGCGCCATCCATCCGAAGCATTTTCCCGGCGGCAAAAGGATGTCCTGAAGCTGCTGGCTCACACCTATCTTCAGCATGGAAAACCTGATCGCGCGCTTGTCCTTCTTCATGCGCTGCACTCGCTTTCCCCGAATGACGCGCTCAATGAAAAATTACTTGCCTATGCTTATGTGCGCAGCCGCCGCCCGTATGAAGCAATGCTGCTGCTTGATTCTCTCATCGAGCGTGGTGATGCAAGTGCGGAGGTGCACCTGATGCGCGGCCAGGCTTATGCGCAGATGGGGCGGATGTCCGATGCCGCATGGGCAATGCGGCATTATGTCGAGGCACGCGGCGGTATTCAGCGGGCAGGGGAGGCGTAAGCATGGAAGCTGCGCTCGGAATGGTGCAGGGTATGCTGCTGCGGGTCACGAAGCGGAATGATCTCGTACTGGCCACGCTGATCGTCTGCATCATTTTCATGATGATCTTGCCGCTGCCGACATGGCTGATCGATGCGCTGATCGCGGTGAACATGTGCCTGGCGGCGATCTTGCTCATGGTCGCAATGTATCTGCCAAGTCCATTGGCATTTTCCTCGTTCCCGTCGGTGCTGCTGGTGACTACGCTTTTTCGTCTGGCAATCAGTATCGCCACCACGCGTTTGATACTTCTGCACGGCGATGCCGGGCACATCATCTATACCTTCGGCAATTTCGTCGTTGGCGGTAACCTGGTTGTCGGATTGGTGGTTTTTCTGATTCTCACCATCGTGCAATTCATCGTGATCACCAAGGGCGCTGAGCGGGTTGCCGAGGTTGGCGCGCGGTTCTCTCTCGATGCGATGCCTGGCAAGCAGATGTCTATTGATGGAGACATGCGCGCTGGCGTGATCGATATGGATGAAGCCCGGCGCCGTCGTGGGCTGATCGAAAAGGAAAGTCAGCTCTATGGCGCGATGGACGGCGCGATGAAGTTTGTGAAGGGTGACGCAATTGCTGGACTCATCATCGTTGCGGTCAATCTTTTGGGCGGTATCCTGATCGGCGTGGTTCAACGCGGCTTCACAGCGGCGCAAGCGACCAAGGTGTATTCAATCCTCACCATTGGCGACGGCTTGATCGCGCAGATACCGGCCCTGTTCATTTCCATCTGCGCCGGCATGATCGTGACGCGTGTTACCACCTCAGACGGCGGAAACTCCAACATCGGCTCAGACATTGGCACGCAATTACTTTCGCAGCCGAAGGCGTTTCTGATCGGTGCCGTCGTCATGATCGGCTTTGCGCTGATTCCTGGCATGCCGTCCGGGACGTTCATGCTGCTCGGATCAGTGGTAGGGCTTGTGGGCTATACCTTCTTCAAGGGCGAGCGCAAGGTGGTGGATGCCAAAACCGGGAAGGTAACAACAGTGTCTGCAGTCAGCGATGCAGCGCAAGCCAAGGGCGAAGGCAAGGAGGCGCAGGGCGACGGGTTCAAGCCTACGGTGCCGCTGATGGTTGATGTACATCCCGATCTGGAAAGAACGTTCTCCTATGACCGGTTAAACGATGAGCTGGTGAAGATACGACGGGCACTGTACTTCGATATGGGGGTCATTTTTCCAGGTATACAGCTGCGATTCAATGAGCAGATGCCGCCGCAAAATTACGCGTTGCTGGTCTCCGAGATCCCGGTCTCGCAAGGCAGGCTTCGTCCTGGTTATCTGCTTGTACGAGAGAGTCAGGACAATCTCACAGCCTTGTCCATTCCGTTCGAAGCGGATAAAAAGTTTTTGCCGAATCTGCCTACTATCTGGGTGTCCGCGGAGTTGAAGGAGCCCTTGGCGCGTGCCGGCATCGCCTTTCTGGAGCCAACCCAGGTATTGAGCTATCACATCGCGCTGGTGCTGAAGAAATATGCCGCCGAATTCCTGGGCATACAGGAAGCAAGGGTCATCGTCAGCGGTATGGAACAACAGTTTCCGGAGCTTGCCAAGGAAGTGCAACGTGTGCTGCCAATACACAAGATCGCCGAGATCCTGCAGCGTTTGGTCAGCGAGGAGATATCGGTACGCAATGTGCGTGCCGTGATGGAAGCGCTGATCGAGTGGGGGCAGAAGGAAAAGGATTCGGTGCTCCTGACCGAGTACGTCCGCGTGGCGCTGAAGCGGCATATTAGCCATAAGTACTCGAGCGGGCAAAACATGCTGGCCGCCTATCTGCTATCGCCGTCCGTGGAAGATCTGGTTCGTGGTGCGATTCGTCAGACTTCCGGCGGATCCTATCTGGCACTGGATCCTGGCATGTCGCGCAAGCTGCTTGACAAGATCAAGGCGACTGTCGGTGACCTCAGTCTGATACCGCATCGCCCGGTATTGCTAACGTCGATGGATATCAGGCGCTATCTGCGCAAGATGATCGAGCAGGAATTGTACGAGCTGCCGGTATTGTCGTATCAGGAGTTGATCCCTGAAATCAATATTCAACCGTTGGCACGTATAGAGCTATGAGCCGCTTCGAATCACTCATCATCGAAGATAGGATCCTCTTCGTCCTCGTCCTCGTCTTCGTCTTCGTCGTCAGCCGAAGTGGTTGGGTAATGCGGACGCAGGCCGTGGGCGTAGCTCTCAGCTTCGGCAGCGGTATCAAACTGAAGCAGAATGCGGCCGAGGCCGGAAGCCTCCATGATTTCCTGCGATTGTCCATGCAAGCTGGCAAGCAGCAGATGTCCATCGGAGTTCTTCATCATCGTGGCGATATCAAGGATGGCTTTGAGTCCCGCTGCAGCGATGTATGGTGCGTTGTGAAGATCGAGGATGATATCCCGGCAACCGTCGTCAAGTGCCAGACGTACCTGTTCAATCAAGTCGATTGCGCTGGCGCCGTCGATAGAGGTATCCGGGGTCAGAAACAGAAACTGATGTCTTATTTCGCTTTGCATGGCATGTCCAATTGAAGGTCACCGGGCAAGCATTGTAACTACTGGTATACGTTTTTGGAGTTTGAATTGTCCGCATTGTTCGAAGCCGAAGCCCTCGAGTCTGATCATGTCGATTCAGTCGAATTGCGTGTGCTCGCCGGGGAGCAGGCTGGCGCACGAGTGGTCCTTGCACCAGGCGAGTATTTCCTGGGAAGCGGGGATGAGTGCAGCCTGGTGTTGCGTGGCCGCGGGATCGTCGAAACGCATGGACTGCTGCGCTTTGACGGCAGTAACGCAGACATCGAACCGCTCAACGGCGTGATATGTAACGTGCAAGGCGATGAAATAACCGGCGCTCATACGATGGGGCGCGGCGTTCCATTTGAAATTGGTGACGTGTGGATTGCGGTGGATAGTGAAGATGCGCCTTGGCCTGATACGGCTTCGGATTTTCGTCAGTCGACCGCTGCTGCGGAGGTAGGCGAAACATTGGGCGCCGCGACCTCGGATATTGGCGACGCTCTAGCGGCACCTGAAGCGAGTGGAACAAGCGATGCAAGCGATAACGCGATTTACAGTCAGGCATCGTCGTCAAAGCGCTTGGCAGCGGCATTTACTGGCGTTGTTTTCCTGATGCTGTTAGCCATAGCGGTTTGGACATGGTGGTCCACGCATGGCGAGCCCAGTCGTGAAGCGCAGCGAATCGAACCAGCGGTCGAGCAGCCGCAACAGGCGCCCGACGAATTGCAGCGCATTGTCGCTAACCTGCGACAAACAGCTGATCTCAAGCTGAAGCGCGTGGGGAAACAATGGGTGGTAAGCGGTTACCTGTCGGATGCTGAGAGCAAGCGAACGCTGCTGGAGCAGTTGGCAAACCTTGGGAATGAGAACGTCAAAGCAGAAGTTTGGGCAGACGCGGAGCTGCTCGAAGCAGCGAAGCATGTAATCGCTGCGAAAGCCGTGCCTGGCGAAGCGGGTCTTCGGGTCGATAAAGTTGTCGCTGGCGTGGCTACGCTTACCGGTGCCGTAGCAAGCGAAGCGAGTTTGGAAGAAGCGAAGAAAGCCGTAATCGATGGCGTACCAGGTGTCGTAAGCGTCGTTTCGAACGCGCTGCGGCCTGGCGAGTTGCTGCAGAAGTTGAAGGAGCGTATCGCCACGGCTGGACTTGCAAGCAGACTCGTGATCATGAGCGATGCGCCGGAAGTCAAACTGACTGGACGACTGTACCCGGAAGAAATCGCCAAATGGGAAAGCCTTTTCGTGGAATTCAGTCGCGACTATGGCGATGTATTGCCGATACGGGCCACGGTGACTCGCGTGATTCCGAAGCCGCCGGTCGGCGTGCAGACCATCATTGGGGGCTCGGTGCCTTACATCGTCACCGACAGCGGCCAGTTCGTGAATCAGGGCGGTGATGTGCAAGGGCATACCCTGACCTCGATTCGCGATGGCGAAGTGGTATTCGAAGGCAGCAAGCGGGTAAGACTGGCGAGGTGATGATGGCGAACGAAGAAATACAGATGGATCTGCTAGATGCCTTGCGCGCGGACGCCGACGGTGAACTCGTGCGCAAGCTGCTCATTCAATTGCGGGAGATCGAGCAGCGCCTGCAACGCAGGTCGCGGCAGTTGAATGATCGTGACACCTATTTGAAGCTGAAGGCCGCCAGTCAGGCGGTCGCTTCAGCACTGAATGTACTGGAGCCTCTTGCCGATCCGCGTCGGCGCGATGTCTCCGGATCATTACTTTGATAAATTTCATCATGAACGGAGGACAACATGGCTGATCTCAATCTTGGATACTTGGGAGATTTCGCAGCTAAGGCGCTTGGGAATGCACAAACTACCCTGACGGAGCAGCTCGAAAAGCTTTCCTCAAGTGGCAGCGGCAGCGGCCTGGATATCTTGGCAATGTCAAAGGTCCAGATCCAAATCTCTGCTTTCTCGCTGATCGGGCAGCTTATCAGCGCGGTGACGAAGGATGTGTCAGATACGATGAAGGGTGCAGTGCGCAATATCAACTGAGCATCGTATCCGCTGTCGGATTCAGGCTTGTTGTCTTTCCGACAGCGCTCGCAGCACATCAATGACCACAGAGGTCCAATCAGCGCGCGCCTTCTGCCGAAACAGCCGCATGCTTTGATACCAGGGGCTGTACGCGATGTCGTGCATCCAGCGCCATTCAGCCACCCAGTCGAGCAGGAGCCAGGTCTCCTTGCCGAGGCTTGCGGACAAATGCGCGATCGATGTATCGACGCTGATCACCAGATCCATGTTTTGCACCAGCCCTGCGGTGTCGGCAAAACTGCCGGCATTGATGTGCGGTCGCTGGATTTCCTCCGGATGCAGCTGCTGAAATTTCTCATCCTCAGGACCAAGCGCCGGCTGCAGCAGGAACAAGTCTGCGTATTTGGCCATCGGCAGAAAATGGCGCAAGGGTATTGAGCGGATCGAGTTGCGGGAATGGCCGACAAAGCCGGAACATGCAATGCCAACGCGCAGTGCATGCCGCGCCGGTGGAAGCTTTGCCAACCAACGCTGCACTGCTTCAGCCGGAGCATGCAGATAACCGGCAGCATGAGGAACCGTATCGCAGTCTATAGCGATAGCGATAGCCTGCGGCAGGCTGGCTACCGATATCTGGAAATCGCAAGGCGGTAAAGGGGCGTTCAGTGCAATCACCTGGCAGCCCGGCATGCTGGCGCAAAGCTCGACCAGAGGCGACTTCACTTCCAGGACAACTTCCGCGCCCAGTGCGAGCACGTCGAGCGCGAAACGGCAGTACTGGATGACATCGCCATGTCCCTGTTCGCTCCAGACCACAATGCGCTTGCCGGCCAGGCTTTGGTCGCCGGTCCAGCGCGGGAGATGCTGATGGCGTCGCAGCAGCGGCAGCATGTTCACAAGCCGGCGCTCAATCTCGCGCCAACCTTCCCGATAGTTCCCAAAGCTGGTCATCAGCCAGCCGCGCTTGACGGCGGCATCATGGCATTCCGGGTCCAATCGAAGCGCTTCCTCATAGCACTGCCGCGCTTCATCGAAACGTTTCAGCTCGTACAGCGCATCCCCCTGGCTGCACAAGCTTTGCGTGTCAGGCGGCGCCAGCTCATGTGCGCGCGCAATGGACAACAGCGCTTCCTCGGGTCGGTTGCAGCGGGTCAGCGTTATCCCGCGGTTCAGCCAGAGCGGCGCGGAAAGCGGCTCCAGCGCCAGGGCAAGCCCATGCTCATGCATCGCTTCGCCGTAACGCGCGAGGTCGGTAAGAACCGATGCGCGGCCGCTGCGGTAGACAGCGTTGTGAGGGGCGAGAAGAATGGCGCGGTCATGGCAGAGCAGCGCATCTTCCAGGGCACGGTAGCGCTGCATTAAAGTGGCTTTCCCGGCCCAACCGATAGCAGCATCCGGATCCGCTTCGATCGCGAGGTTGAAAAAGGCCAGAGCTTCGGCATGCTGTCCTATTCGCAGCAGCAGTATGCCGCAGTCGCAGAAACGCTCGGTACTGCGGTGTCCGGCGCATAGGAGGCGGTCGTTCAGCAGCAGCGCTTCCCGACAATGCCCGGCACGGCCCAAGGCTCTGGCCAGATTGCTGGCGATTTCGATATCTTCAGGGCGCAACTGGTGTGCTTCTTCGAGCAGCGGCAAGGCCTCATCAATGCGCTCGACAACTCCCAGGGCCAAGCCACGAATGTGCAAGGCATCGGCATAACCGGGATCCTCAGGCGCAAACAGGCACAGGAGAGATTCCACGTCTTCCGGCGCACCGGATAACAGCATCTGCCGGGCTTCGGCGAGGAGATCATCTGCGGCTACGCGTGCGCTCATATGGTCTTTTCCTTGGAAGAAGCTTCGGCACGCTGCGCGGCCGAAGAGTGAAGTGAAGGGGCATTGCTCTGTGACAAAGGTTGCAACGCAGTTCCAGCAAACTGCGTTGTTATCCGCACAAAAGAAAAACGCCGCCCAAGGCGGCGTTTTTCACGACGAGCAAGCGCGCTTACTTCCCCGGATCCTTCACATTCTCGAACTTGTCGAACTCGATGTTATAAAGCTCGCCGTTCTTTTTCTCCACCTTGCGGATATAGACGTTCTCCACCGCGTCGCGCGTCTGCGGATCGATCATCAGCGGACCGCGCGGGCTGTTGATCTTCATGCCCTTCAGGATCGCCATCGAAGCATCGCCATCGATCTTGCCGTTCTGCTTCTTCGCCATTTCATAGATCGCGGCCATGCCGTCATAGGCAGCTACAGCCATGAAGTTCGGCCGGCCGGCGCCTGGGTTGGCATCGGCGAAGGCCTTCAGGAAAGCCTTGTTTTCCGGCGAATCGTGGGCGGCGGAATAGTGGAACGAGGTGATCACGCCCAGCGTCGCATCACCCATGGCTGGCAGCACATGGTCGTCGGTCAGGTCGCCGGTGGCGATGACCTTGATGCCGGCTTCGGCCAGGCCGCGCTCGCGGTAGCCCTTCATGAAGGCCACGCCCTGTTCGCCGGCCGGCACGAAGATGAATACTCCTTCCGGTTTCGCATCCTTGATGCGCTGGATGAAAGGAGCAAACTCCGGATTGCGCAGCGGCACCCGCACCGATTCCAGCACCTGGCCGCCGGCATCGGTAAAACTCTTTTTGAACGCTGTTTCAGCATCGATGCCCGGACCGTAGTCGGCCACCAGGGTGACGGCGCGCTTGATGCCATTCTTCGCGGCCCAGGTGCCCATCGGGGCGGATACCTGCGGCAGCGTCATCGAAACGCGCGCGATGTAATTCGATTTCGTGGTGATGATGGAAGTGGCCGCATTCATGATGATCATCGGCTTCTTCGCCTGCTCGGCGATTGGCGCCACCGCCAGCGCTTCCGGCGTCAGACCGAAGCCGGCGAGCACATCGACCTTGTCGCGCACCACCAGTTCCTGCGCCAGGCGCTTGGCGATCTCGGGCGAAGGGCCGGTGGTGTCCTTGGTGATGATCTCGATCTTCTTGCCGGCGACGGTGTCGCCATGCTCCTTCATGTAGGCCTTGATGCCGCCTTCCATCATCTTGCCGTAGTCGGCGAAGGGGCCCGAGAACGCGGCGATCAAGCCGACCTTGATGGTTTCCTGCGCCTGCGCGCCGAGCGCGGACAAACACAGGCCGACGGCGGCCAGCGACCGCAGCATGCTGCTGAACTTCATTGGGAAGGTCTCCTGTTGGTTATGGAATTTGTTACGAAAGCGGGGGCTCAAGCATAGCCCAAAGACAACCCTTCCGGAAGCGCGACGAGCGCTCTGCGCTCACGCCCGCTCGCGTCCATCCCGTCGGGTTCAGTCGATCCGCTCGTAGGGCAGGCCGACATAGTTCTCGGCGATCGTGGTGCGGCCGGCGACCGAGCCGGTGTAGTAGTCGAGCTCGGCCAGTTGCATGCGCTGGTTGAACGCATCGTCGGAAAACTTGTGCAGCATCGAGGTCATCCACCAGGAAAAGCGCTCGGCCTTCCAGATGCGGCGCAGGCAGATTTCCGAGTACTTCGCCACCAGGTCTGTGCGGCCGTCTTTCAGCGTCCTGGTCAGGATGTGGTATAGCGTGTAGACATCGCTGGCGGCGAGGTTCAGCCCCTTGGCGCCAGTCGGCGGCACGATGTGGGCGGCGTCGCCGACCAGGAACATGCGGCCGAACTGCATCGGCTCGGCCACGAAGCTGCGCAGCGGCGCGATGCTTTTCTCAATCGACGGCCCGGTCTCGAGCGCGGCCGCGGTATGCGCTGGCAGGCGCGACTTCAGCTCGTTCCAGAAGCGTTCATCCGACCAGTCCTCGACGCGGTCATCCAGGCTGCATTGCACGTAATAGCGCGACAGCGTGGCCGAACGCATGCTGCACAGCGCAAAGCCGCGCTCATGGTTTGCATAAATGAGCTCGTCGGACACCGGTTTCGTGCGCGACAGGATGCCGAGCCAGCCGAAGGGATAGACGCGCTCGAAGGTCTTGATCGCGTCAGCCGGCACCGATTTGCGCGACACGCCATGGAAGCCGTCGCAGCCGGCGATGTAGTCGCATTCGAGTTCGATGCGCTTGCCATCCTTGATGAAGGACACGCGCGGCCGGTCGCCATAGAAGTCGATCGGCGTGACTTCCTGCGCTTCGTAGATCGTGATGCCGCCGGTCGCTTCGCGCTGCGCCATCAGGTCGCGGGTCACTTCGGTCTGGCCGTAGACCATGACGGTCTTGCCGCCAGAAAGCGTCTTCAAGTCGATGCGTTCCTCGCGGCCGGCGAAGGACAGCGCGAAGCCGTCATGCACCTGGCCCTCGCGGTCCATGCGCTCGGCCGCCTTCGCTTCGCGCAGCAGGTCGACCATGCCCTGTTCCAGCACGCCGGCGCGGATGCGCGAGAGCACATACTCCGGAGATTTTGCTTCGAGGATGACGGTATCGATGCCCTGCAGATGCAGCAATTGGCCGAGCAGAAGGCCGGACGGACCGGCGCCGATGATGGCTACCTGGGTTTTCATGGAGGTCTCCTGAAGAATATGTTCTATATGCCGCGCACGCGGCTTTTCATCGCGCCATCTTGCTCCTCTGCTGCACGCGACGGAATGCAAAATTCTCATTAAAATTTGCACTTTTCGATAATTCCTTCCGCAGCATGCCGGCGCTCGTCCGGCGCATCAGGGCCGTTCCATGACAGACAACGCATCCGTTCCGGTCTATAAGCTCTACGGTGAGCATCAGCAGTGGGCCACCCCGGACATGATCCATTGCGAAACCATCGCGGCGCGCAGCAAATTGCATAATTGGGAGATCAAGCCGCATCAGCATCATGGCCTGTTCCAGATTCTCTACCTGCGTGAAGGCAATGCGCGTCTGCGCATCGAGGAACGCGATCATCCGATGGCCGCCGGCCAGTTGCTGCTGGTGCCGCAGATGTGCGTGCATGGTTTCCAGTTCGCGCCCAATGCACAAGGGCATGTGATCACGCTGGCCTATCCGCTGGTGCGCCGCGCCGCCGGCGCTGCCGGCGAAGCGCTGCTGACGCTGCGCTCGCCGTATCTGCATCTGCTGGCCGCTGATGACGCCAGTGCATGGTTGCGGGGCCACTTCGCCGCGCTCGATCGCGAATACCGCGGCAATGCGTTGCACCGCGAGATCGTGCTTGAGTCGCTGCTGGGAGCGGCGCTGGCCTGGCTGGCGCGACACGCGATTCCGGTCGCGCCGAGCGCCACCCATGACAGCCGCGGCATGCGCCACTTTGCCGCGTTCTGCACGATGATCGAAGCGGAATACGCCAGCCACCATCCGATATCCGACTATGCCCGTCGCCTCGGCATTACCGCGGCGCATCTGAACGCGCTGTGCCGGCAGGCATCCGGCCAGTCGGCGCTGGATCTGATCCACGAGCGCATGCTGCTGGAAGCCAAGCGTCAGCTGGTCTATACCTCGATGACCGTCAGCACGGTTTCCTATTCGCTTGGCTTTGCCGATCCGGCGTATTTCACCCGCTTCTTCAAGCAGCGCATCGGCATGTCGCCCAAGCAGTTTCGCAATGGAGCGCAGCAAGCCTTCGGCGCGCGCACCGGGTGAAGCGTCGCCGAGATGCAACAGCCGTGTTGTCGTTTTTTATAGATTCCATCCAGCAATCAGCACGATGTTCACACAGCGACCGGCATGCGGTCGCCCACGCCTGGCGCCATTGACCCCTTCAGCGCGCTTGTCCAGACTCCCGAAGCGTATTCGTTCCAGCAACAGCAGCGACGACAAGGCCGACCGGAGGGAACGTGCGACATGGGCAAGCGGTTTTCATCACCGGCATCGGCATTGTTTCGCCGATTGGCAATGACGTGGCCAAGGTAGCGCAGTCATTGTTGACGCTGCGCTCCGGAATCCAACGCATCGATGCGCCACCGCTGGCGCGCAGCTATCCGGCCGGCGTGGTCGATATCGACGCTGATGCGCACTTCGATGCGCTCGAACTGCCTTATCTCGACCGTTGCCAGCAACTGGCGGTGCTCGCGGCACAGCAGGCAGTGACACAAGCCGGCATCACCGATTTCTCAGCCTGTGACGAACGCGCTGCGCTCTACTACGGCAATGTGGCCGGCGGCAGCGCCACGCGCGAACGATGCCACCAGCAGCTGCTGTGCGAAGGGCGTCAGTCGGCGGCGCCGTTCGCGGCAATGGCGATCATGGGCAATGCGGCGGCGGCCCAGCTATCGATACGGCATCGCATCCGCGGCCCGGTGCATACCTTCGGCAGCGCCTGCGCCGCATCGGCGGCGGCCATTGGTGAAGCGGCACGCGCCATCGCCGACGGGCATATCGATATTGCGCTTGCCGGCGGCGCCGAAGCGCCGCTGTGCGCCGGGACGTTTTTCGTTTTCGAAGGCGCCCGCGCGCTGGCTGCCTGTGATCGAAACGCTCCCGAGCGCAGCTGCCGTCCGTTCGCGGCCGACCGCAACGGGCTGGTGTTAGGCGAGGGCGCCGCTTTCCTGGTCCTGGAATCGTCCTCGCATGCAAACAAACGCGGCGCGTGGGAGCTGGCGCGCCTTGCCGGCTACGGCATCGCCGCCGATGCCTTCCATGTCGCCGCGCCCAGCGCCGAGGGCCAGGCGCGGGCGATGCGCGCGGCGCTACAGGACGCGGATTACTTAGCCGAAAGCATCGACTACCTCAATGCGCACGCCACCGGCACACCGGCCGGCGACGCGGTCGAAGCCGCGGCCATACGCAGCGTCTTCGGCGATGCGGTGCCGGTCAGTTCGACCAAGGCACTGCATGGACATCTGCTGGGCGCGGCCGGTGCGCTGGAATGCGCGATCACCGTTATCGCGCTACGGCATGCCATGTTGCCCGCTACTGCATTCCTGGCGCAGCCGGATCCGCGCTGCGCGCTGCGGCATCTGACCGGCGCGACGCAGACCGGACAACGGTTGCGGCGCGCGCTTAGCCTTTCCTGCGGCTTCGGCGGCACGAATGTCGCGCTTGCTGTTTGCATGGAGGACCCGCAACCATGAAGCCATCGATTCCGGAATCTCAACGAGAGAACGACATGAACGTACTGGACTTTGGAATGCCGCCACCGACGCGCACGGCATACGAGCACCTTGGGCTGCATTTCAGCGACACTCCGGCGGATACCTTGTGGATCACGATGAAGGAAGTCGCGGCGTCGCCGCAAGGTTTTACGCTGTCGCTGTTGCGCGAATTGCTGGAGCTGACGCACACGCTGAAGGCCGGGCAGGCGCACTGGCTGCATCCGGGAGGCATACGCCCGGTACGCTATGCGGTGCTGCGCTCGGCGCATCCTGACATATTCAGCCTGGGCGGCGACCTGGCGCGATTTCGCGACTGCATACGCCGCCGCGACCGAGTCGCTTTGCTGGAGTATTCCGATGCTTGCCTGCAGCTCACGCGCGAGTGGATGCCGGCTTCGCATCCGGATCTCGTCACCATCGCGCTGGTGCAGGGCAGGGCGCTCGGCGGCGGCTTCGAAACCGCGCTGGCGGCCGATTACCTGGTAGCCGAAGCGCACAGCAGCTTCGGCTTTCCGGAAATCCTGTTTGGCCTGTTTCCCTGTTCCGGCGCACTGCCGCTGCTCGCGCGCAGGCTGCCATTGCGCCAGGCCGAACGCATGCTGACCTCCGGACGCCTTTACACTGCAGCCGAACTGTTCGACATGGGTGTGATCGATGCCGTTTGCGAACGCGGCGCCGGCGTCGAGACGGTGCGCGCGCATATCGCCAACCACGCTCGGCGCCGCACCGCGCACTGCCTAGTGCATGACGAGCTCGAGCGCATGCAGCCTATCGATTTCGCGGACATGGCGCGGCTGGCGCAGAAATGGGTTGAGCTTGCGCTTGCGCTGTCGCCGGAAGACTTGCATGTCATGGATTTTCTCATCGCACTACAACGCGGCAAGTCCGGATGCTCCGCCCTGCCTGCCATATGAAGAAGCGCAGCATTCATGCAAGCCATGCAGCGTTTGCTGTACCAGCGCATCAAGCTCGCCGCAGAATGGCGCGGCATGGCGGTCCAGGTCTTGCGTATCCATCGCCAGCAGCCGCGCGCTGAGGCTGGCAAGTTCCGTTGCGCCGATGCTGGTGCAAATGCCCGAGAGAGCATGCGCATTGCTTTGCACCGCCGACGCATCGGCATGCTGCAAGCCGTGCCGAAGCGTCGCAGCCAGTCGTTCGATATCCGCCGCTGCCGTTGACAGCAGCGTCTGGAGGAAGCCTGGGTCGTCGGAAACGCTGCGCAGCTCGCGCAGCACCTCCGCATCGAGACAGGCTTGCGGCGCAAGCGTCATCACCGGCACCGCACCTGGCCGGCCCACGGGCACGGGCGCTGTGGCCACGGCCTGGCGCAGCGCCGCGGCGCTGATCGGCTTATGCAGGATGCCAGCCGCACCGCAGCCGGCCAGCCGCTCGGCGGCGGTGGCATCCGCGGTCAGGATATACACCGGCGCCGTATCCACGCGGCCGAAGCGGTAAAGCCGTTGCACCGTGACGCCGTCGATGTCTGCCATGTTCAGGTCGAGAATCACGACATCGAAATCCGACGCGGCCAGCGCATGCAACGCGTCATGGCCATTGCCCACCGTGTGCACAGCGTGGCCGTCGCGCTCCAGCGTTTCC
Source organism: Noviherbaspirillum pedocola (assembly GCF_016632335.1). Lineage (GTDB taxonomy): Bacteria > Pseudomonadota > Gammaproteobacteria > Burkholderiales > Burkholderiaceae_D > Noviherbaspirillum_A > Noviherbaspirillum_A pedocola. The sequence goes on along the minus strand of NZ_JAEPBG010000001.1, from coordinate 244,788 downwards.
TTGAGCAACAGCAGATTGGTCGCGTTATCGTCCGCCACCAGCACGCGCTTCGGCGTGACTGGCTCGACCCGGGGCGCCGGCACGGCTTTCTCCGCATCGGCGTCCTTGGGTGCATCCGACGCCACCGGCATCGATAGCGTGAATTCGAACAGGCTGCCCTGTCCGGGCGTGCTGGTCACATGCAGCACGCCGCCCATCAATCCGATGATGTTGCGCGCAATGCTCATGCCCAGCCCGGTGCCTCCGTATTTGCGCGTGATGCCGCAGGACGCCTGGAAAAACGGCTCGAAGATGCGCTGCTGCAGCTCCGGCGCGATGCCGATGCCGGTGTCGCGGCAGCTGAAATGCACCGGGCAGAGCGCGGCATCCGGCGCGACCCCGGACGCGGCGAGCGCAATGCGCATGCGCACTTCTCCGGTCTCGGTGAACTTGACCGCATTGCCGCCGATGTTGAGCAGCGCCCGTTTCAGGTAATGCGCATCGCCGATCAAGCGCGCCGGCAGGCGCGCATCCACATCGATGCACAGGGCGATGCCCTTGGTCAGCGCGTTCGGTCCGAGCGCGCAGCGCAGGTCCTCGGCCAGTTCGGTCAGCGGGAACGGCGTTGGCGACAACCTCAGCGCGCCGGCTTCCTGCCGGGCCGAATCGAGCAGTTCATCAATCTGCAGCATCAGGTCGCGCGACAGCGCCAGGATCGCATCGCAGCGTCGCCGCACATCGGCCTCGGCATGCTCCTCTTGCAGCAACTGCGCCGAAGCCATGATGCCGGTCAGCGGCGTGCGCAATTCATGGCTGACATTGGCCAGCAACTGGCTCTTGGCATGGCTTTCCGATTCGGCCAGGGCCTGTGCCGCGCGCAGCCGACCGATCAGCACGCGCGCATACAGCGGCACCACCGCCAGCAGCACCAGCACTGACAGGGGCGTCACCGGATGCAGATGCCAGGCCGGCGAAAACAGCGCCACGGCGCAGAATCCCGCCAGCGCTGTCAGCTGGCACAGGCGCATGGCTTCCGGGCCGATGCGAAAGCCGTAGCCGAGTATCGTGAACAGGTAAAAGCCGATGAAGACCCGGCCAGGCTCGCCGGTCAGCGCCAATCCGGCGGAAAGTATTAAGGGATCGATCACCGCGCCCAGGCGCACCAGCGTGGCGGCCGGCCAGCGCGCTCGGCGCGCCAGGCACAACATGGCGAAGTTGCAGGCGATGCTGGCGACAAACACTGTGGCGATGACCCAGGGCGGTATCGCCGGCGACGCCGGTCCCCACACCAGGATGCAGATCAGCATCAACAGCCATACCGGAATGCCGAGCTTGATGCGCAGCATCGCCTGGGCAAGCACGGCCGCCTGCAGCGCATCCTGCGCGTTTTCTGTGTCGGGCGCTCGCGCGGACATCGCATGCGGATCAGCTTGCAGTTCGAGTGGCATGGAATAGGTCAGGCATGTCGGCGGGCGCGGGCAGACAGCGGCCGCTTGTGCGAAGTGTGCATAGCCCGCATCATTGTTAATTGCTTCTAATTCTTGAAGCGATCCGCGCGGCCTTTCCTAAGATGCCCCTTTCCACGTCGGACCGCGATTGCACAGCGCTTTCCCGTTTGCTGCAGCCGAGTCTTCCCCATACCCGTATCGGCCCGACATGCATCGATTCCATGCGCATCCCGGAGGCGTCCTTGTCAGACTCTGAAACCATCATCGCCGTATTGAAGACGCTGCTGCGCGAGCGTTATTGCATCGATGCCGCGCTCGAGTCCAGCTCCCGGCTCGAAAGCCTGGGCATCGATTCACTGCACATACTTGATCTGCTCCTCGATGTCGAAGCCGAACTGGGCATCGAGCTTGGCGGCCTGGCTTTGCCGCCGCATGCGACGCTGGGCCAGCTTGCCGATGCGATTGCCGGCGTGCACGACCGGTCCACCTGACCGAGCGCGCATGCCGCCATGTCGCGGCTCAGCGCGCAATGCGCAGTGCGCATCTTCCCAGCATCGCGCAGCAAAACTTTGCGCAGGCTCAGGCCTGGGCTTGCGATGTATCGAGGACCCTGGCTGTGGCGTGCGGCGCGTTCGTAAATCGCATGCTAATCTCGCTCACCGACCGCCGGCATGGACAAGCGCTATGCCGTCAAGCATCGCCAGCAACTTCCCACTTCACCCCACAGGAGCATTCATGAGTCAGACCTATGACATTGCCGTACTGGTCGGCAGCCTGCGCAAGGCATCGTTCAATCGCAAGGTGGCGCACGCGCTGATGGAGATGGCGCCGCCGTCGCTCAAGCTCGACATCGTCGAGATCGGCGATCTGCCGATCTACAACCAGGACCCCGACGACGAAGGCACGCCGCCGGCCGCATGGACCGCCTTCCGCGAGCGCGTCGGCCGCGCCGATGGCCTGATGTTCATCACGCCGGAATACAACCGCTCGGTGCCCTCGGTGCTGAAGAATGCGATCGACGTCGGCTCGCGGCCTTATGGCAAAAGCGCGTACGCCGGTGGTAAGCCTGGTGCGGTGATCAGCGTGTCGCCGGGCGCGATCGGCGGCTTCGGCGCGAATCACCACCTGCGCCAGTCGCTGGTGTTCCTCGATGTGCTGACGATGCAGCAGCCCGAGGCTTATCTCGGCGGTGTGGCGAAATGGTTCGACGACGCCGGCAAGCTGCAGGATGAATCGGCGCGCAAGTTCCTCCAGACGATCATCGACGCCTATGCCGCCTGGGTCGAACGCATTGCCGGCAGCCGCAAGCAGCAGGCCTGACCGCACCGCGCCTGCGCCTTCCCGAGAGCGCCGGCGCGGCGAGATTGTCGACATTCATCGCCATCTCGACGCGCGCCGAGGAACCTTGACGACACAGCCGGCACACAAACGCCGGTTTGTTAATTGTCAAGGAGAGAGGGAAATGGATGTTACACAAACGCCGCTCAGCGCGACCTACACGCTGGATGCGCAAGCCACACCGGCAGGCCTGTATCAATTTTTGAAATTGCAGCCCGGGACCGGCCACGTGACGATGGAATTCAGGCTGCCGCAAGGCATGGGCGGCCAGAAGATCCCGGTGGTGCGGGTCGTGTATGTCGGCGAGCGCGAAGTGCTCACCGATGATTCGCGCGCTGCGCTCGTAGGCAAGTTGCGCGAATGGAATGATGAGCTGATCGATAAACCGGGCGGTTCCGACGCAGCGAGGATTCTCAACAACCTCGTGGGCACCGGCAACGATCTGTCGCTGGACGTGCAGGAGCTCGCGCCCGCGCTCGCGCCGATGCGGGATGCCCACCATGCGGCGCATCCCAATTCCTACGTGAAGGCATGGCGCGAAAACGAGCAGAAGGTAATGGAAGTCGTAGTGCCGAATGAGAAAGGCCGGGCCGCCGAGAAAATAGAGAAAGACCAGCTCGCCCTGCGTTTCACACTGAAGGTATTGTCCCGTTTTGCGGATGTCGACAGCATGGAAAACGATGGCTACGCCGTCCAGGAACAGGCATGGACGATCGGCCATGATCTCAGTCCGAGTGAGCACGTTCTGCTGCAGATCGCCCAGACATGCCTGACGAAGCCCAACGCATCGCTGGTAGGGATCATCAGTGGCGAATTGCTGTTGCTGCTCACGCTGTGTCGGCAGGCGCAAGGCAAAACACTGACGCAGTTCAAGAGCGACAACCAAATCAAGCAGACGGTCGCGCAACTCATGGATGCGATGAAGAAAGCGGGCAGTGCTCGCCCCGAGTTGCCGGATTCGCCTTATGCGCGATCGCTCCACGCGCGCTCGGGAGCAACCAGCCAGCCAATGATGGCGAACAGTGGCCCGCACAAGGGAAGCAAAACGCATCAGCGCCGCGGCAGCATGCCCTTGGTCCTTCTCACCAAAGACCCGAAGCTGACCGGTTCAACGAGGTCGGAAGCGAAAAATCCGGCGGACGACCGGGCAAGTACGGTCGTGCCCAAGAGCCCGCGCTCGTCCGGTTTGCCAGCATCCGCCGGTAGCCAGACCGTGAAGGGAAAGGCAAAGAACGACCGACCCAAGTTGCGCCGGATACGCACCGACACCGAGGATGGGCAGCCGGGCGGCGCGGCAGCCGCTGCGCCGTCCTCGTCGGTGCTCGTGATGCCGCGGCAGCCGTCGGATGCAACGACCATTTCGACCTCCAATACCGCCGAAAAAACCGAAAGGAGAAAACGCCGCCTCGACCGCAGCGACACCGCTTCCCAGGCGCGCCGCGACAAGGATGAGGACGACGCACCGCAGCCGCTCGGACGCGATTCGCACGAAAAAAAGTCTTCGGCAAAGAGCAGCCGCAGCGGCAAGGCCAGCAAGAGCGGCAAGAGCAGCAAGGCGTCGTCAAAGGAATCGTCGCCGGAGGACAGGGATAAACCCGCCAGGTCGAAGCCGCGCAAGACCCGGCGCGAGCATTCCGGCGACAGCGTACTGGTCACGCACCAGGCGGCGTCGTCGATGGCGTCGGTATTGACGACTTCGAGCACGAAATCCGCGAAGGTCGAAGCGGGTGAACGCGTGCCCAGATCCCGGCGCGCGCCCCGCATTTCGCAGCCCGAGCACATGGAGTTGCAGCAATTGTTCGCCAGCGACAAGTTCCGGCGGGCGCGCGAGGAGCTGGAGCAGCTGCCGAGCTACAAGCCTGTCCAGTCGGTGGTGTATGCCGCAAGGGAAGACGGTCCGCATTACACCGAATGGGGTGCATTCGCGAGCGACAACCAGGATAAGGTGACCGACGAGGTTTTCAATGCCACCTCCACGCTGCTTTCCTACCTCCACGAGCCGCCCGCCGACGTCAATGCGCTGAAGGACATGGTCAGGGGCGTTCTCAGGACCCTCAGGTTCGAGCGTGCAAAAATGCTGTTGGTTCTGAAGGCGCGGAACCTGCTGGATGCAGACGAGGCCGCGCTGGAAAAGTATGAAACGCTGCGCCAGACCCGCGACCTGCTTTCGCTTGTTCTGGAGATGGATAACACGCGGCGCATCCGCAATGGCCGGGAACCGCTTTTCGAGCGAAAGACGCAATAGGCCACAGCCTGGCGCGCCGCGCATGCGCCGCGCCATCCGCTGCTTATTTCCCCCAGCTGTCCTTCAGCGTGGCAATCCGGTTGAACACCGGCTTGCCCGGCTTGGAATCCACGCGGTCCGCGACGAAATAGCCATGGCGCTCGAACTGGAAACGGTCTTCCGGCAGCGCCGCTGCCAATCCCGGTTCCAGGTAGGCGCTCACCACGGTCTTCGCATCCGGATTCAGCGCCGCCTTGAAGTCGCGGCCGCCGGCATCCGGTTGCGGATCGGTGAACAGCCGGTCGTACAGCCGCACCTCGGCCTGCAGCGCATGCGCGGTGCTGACCCAGTGGATATTGCCCTTCACCTTGTAATTGGCCGAGCCCTCGGTGCCGCTCTTGCTGTCGGCGAAGTAGTTGCAGTGCACCGCGACCACGTTGCCGTTCGCATCCTTGTCGCAGCCGGTGCATTCGACCACGTAGCCGTAGCGCAGTCTGACCTTATTGCCGGGGAACAGCCGGAAGTAGCCCTTGCTCGGCGTCTCCATGAAGTCCTCGGCTTCGATCCACAACTCGCGGCTGATCGGGAAGTTGCGGTTGCCGCGCTCCGGATGATGCGGATGCACCGGCGCGCTGCATTCCACGGTCTCGCCTTCCGGGAAGTTGTCGATGATGAGCTTCAGCGGATTGAGCACCGCGGTCGCGCGCGGCGCCTTCGCATCCAGGTCGTCGCGCAGCGCGCCTTCGAGGATGCTCATGTCGATCCAGCTGTCGGCCTTGGAGACGCCGATGCGTTCGCAGAACAGTTGCAGCGATTCCGGCGTATAGCCGCGACGGCGGATGCCAACGATGGTCGGCATGCGCGGATCGTCCCAGCCGTCGACGATGCCTTCCTCGACCAGTTGCAGCAGCTTGCGCTTGCTGGTGATCGCATAGGTCAGGTTCAGCCGCGCGAATTCGTATTGATGCGGCAGCGGCCGCTGCAGGTAGCCGCCCTCGGCCAGGCGTTCCAGCACCCAGTCGTAGAACGGCCGGTGGTCCTGGAATTCCAGCGTGCACAGCGAATGGCTGATGTTTTCCAGCGCATCCGAGATCGGATGGGTGTAGTCGTACATCGGGTAGATGCACCATTCGTCGCCGGTGCGATGGTGATGCGCATGGCGGATGCGGTAGATCGCCGGGTCGCGCAGGTTCATGTTCGGCGACGCCATGTCGATCTTGGCGCGCAGGATGTGCTGGCCGTCGCGGAATTCTCCGGCCTTCATGCGCGAGAACAGGTCCAGCGACTCCTCGGCCGGCCGGTCGCGGTAGGGCGAGTTTTTGCCCGGCTCGGCGAAGCTGCCGCGATTGGCCGCCATTTCCTCGGCCGTCTGGCTGTCGACATAGGCGTGGCCGGCGCGGATCAGGTATTGCGCCATTTCGTAGAGCTTGGGGAAGTAGTCGCTGGCGTAGTACAGGTGCTCGCGGCCGTCGGACTGCCAGTCGAAGCCGAGCCAGCGCACGCTGTCGATGATGGTGTCGACGTATTCCTGTTCTTCCTTCTCGGGATTGGTGTCGTCGAAGCGCAGATGGCAGCGGCCGGCGAAGTCGCGCGCCAGGCCGAAGTTCAGGCAGATCGATTTGGCGTGGCCGATGTGCAGATAGCCGTTCGGCTCCGGCGGAAAGCGGGTGATGACCTGAGGCAGCGGCTGGCCCTGGGCATCGTGGCGGCCGGCGTAATGGCCGGAAGCCAGGTCGGACTCGATGATGCCGCGCACGAAATTCGATGCGGCGGGGTTGGCGTCGGTGCTCTTGGGTACGTTGCTCATGGGCGTGGGAAGGCATGCATGCTGGACAAGGGCAGCATTCTACCGTAGCGACCGGGGCGCGACGTTCAGCTCCCGAAACGCGCGCGTACGTCTTCCAGTCGCTTGCGATTCACGCCGAAATCCTTGCGGCCCAGGCGCGAAGCCGAGCGCATGTGAATGACATGGTCGCGTTCGTCGAGCAGGAATTCGGCATCGTCGACGAAGCGCAGCCAGGGCGTGCGGAATTCCGCGTACAGATAGCCTGGCGTGGCGTTAATGACAGTCGCGCCCGGCATGGCGCGCACGATGCCGGTGAGCCGGGCGAAGGCGGCCTTGCCATCGCCCTGGTAGGCGAGCGGCGCAATCACGTGGTAGTCGGTATGCGCATGCAGCCTGGCCTGACTCGACACCGAATTCCAGGAACGCGCCGCGGGTGGCTTCAACAGGCCGTCGCGCGCGCCGAGGTCGTCGGGGCGGCGGCCGGCGAGCAGGTCGAGGCGACCGGCCAGCAGGAGTAGCGCGGGCAGACCGATGGCGAGGGCGAGAAGGGTGGCTGGCAGGGGTTTCATGTTGGGTTGTCGTAATGGGTTGTCGAACCGGACGGCAGGGCCGTAGCTTGGACTGCAAGTCCAACGTCAAACGCTCGCGGTCCGCGCACGTTGGGGCTTCCTTCGTAGGTTGGGCTGACAAGCCCAACATCAAACGTCCACGGACCGCGGGCATGTTGGGCATCCTTCGTCAGCCCAACCTACATCTGCCGGAACAGGTGCGCATACACCCGGCTCACCGGCAGCGTTTCCCGGCGTCCTTTCAAGGCCAGGCGCAGCTTACCGGCTTCATCGCGCAGCGCCGTCGTCACCTGCGTGATATTGACTACCGTGCCGCGATGAATCTGCCAGAACCGTTGCGCATCGAGCCCGGGCAGCAAATCCTTCAAGGGCGTTCTGATCAGCGCCTCGCCCTCGGCGGTGACCACGTTCACATACTTGTCCGTCGCTTCGAAATACAGCACCTCGTCGACCGGGATCAGGCGCACTGTATTGCCGACCGCTGCGCGTATCATCGTCAGCCGCTCGGCCGGCGCGTTGCCCGCGGCAGGTGCTGCCAGTGCGCGCAATTGCGTCAGCACCGCGTCCAGCTCGCCGCCGCGCGGTTTTTCCAGCCGCTCGCGCAGCCGCGTCACGGTCTTGACCAGGCGCGCCTCGGACACCGGCTTTTGCACATAATCGACCGCAGCCTGCTCGAAAGCGGCAATCGCATATTCGTCATAGGCGGTCACGAATACCAGCAAGGGAAATGCCACGCCGTCCGGCCATTCCTCGGCCAGTTCCTGGGCTGCTTCCAGCCCGGTCTTGCCCGGCATGCGGATGTCGAGAAACAGCACGTCGGGCCGCAGCGCCAGCGCGTCGTCGACCGCCGCCACGCCGTTCGATGCGGTGGCCACGATCTGCAGCTCGGGCCAGACACGCTGCAAGGCCGCAGCCAGCATCGCGGCCAGCACCGGTTCATCTTCGGCAATCAAGGCACGGAAAGTGTTCATGGCGTCCTTATCCTGATTTCAGCGATGGCGCCGCAAGGCGCGTTGGGCAGAAGCGTGAAGTGGGCATGGTCGCCATACAGCGCGCGCAGCCGTTCGTTGATATTGGCCAGCGCCATGCCGCTGCCGTGCTGGGCCGGTGCATCCAGGCCCAGGCCGGTATCGACCACCGCCAAAACCAGCTCACTATGCTCGCGCGCGGCGCGGATATCGATGCGACCTCCCTCGATCTTCGGCTCGAGCCCATGGCGGATCGCGTTTTCCACCAGCGGCTGCAGCAGCATCGGCGCGATCGCCACGCCGCGCAACTCCGGCGGCAGATCGAGCGCGTAGGACAGACGGCTGCCCATGCGCACCGACATCAGCTCGAGGTAGGCGCGCAGCAGCGTGAATTCCTTCTCCAGCGTGGTCTGCGCCGCGCGGGCCGCATCGAGCGCGGCGCGCAGATACACGATCAATTGCTCCAGCAGATGCTGGGCGCGCGGCGGATCGATCGCAATCAGGCCCTGCAGATTGGCCAGCGTGTTGAACAGCATGTGCGGCTCGATCTGCGCCTGCAGCATTTGCAGCTGCGCCTGTGCCGCCAATCTTTCCTGGGCTGCGGCGCGTGCCTTTTCGGCCTCGGCTTCGGCTGCCAGCGTTGCCATGCGGCCGCGGCTGTAGAAGAACCAGGTAGTGGCGATGCCGGCCATCATTGTAAAAATCAGCAATTGCACCGGGTAGCCGTCGGAACCGGGCAAGGCATGGCGGTGTGGAATGCCAAGCAACGCGCTTGCCACGAGGCTGCCGAGAATTTGCGCGGCCGGCAGCGAAGCCAGGGTCAGCAGCATGAAGCCGGGCAATCTGGCGCGGCCAGTGTTCCAAAGCAGCAGCCGGCCGCCATCGATGAAGACCAGCGCCAGCGTGCCGATGCACAGCGAATACACCAGGTTCTCGCGGAAGTCGCCTCCCATCTTCAGGCCCCAGGTGATCAGTGCCGCGCACAGCACGTTGAACACCGTAACGACCACGAAATGCACGCTGAATTGACGCAGCGGCGGCTTGTCGTGTGCGCTTGGAAGCGGCGTATTCACGTCGTCAAACCAGATGCAGCGCATGCCACAGCAGGTAGCCGAGACGGCGGCTGGGCAGAAGCGTAAACACGGCCGCGAGTGCCAGACCGGTGTAGGAGCCGATCATCATGCGCTGATGCCGGACGATGTTGCGCCGGCGAATGTTGACGATGGCCATCGTCAACATGTAGAGCACCAGCAGCGACAGCAGATGGATCACGGTGAAATGCCCATGCGTGCGGATGAAGAAGGACGAGATCGCCGTGATGACCATCAGCGCGACCCAGACGCGGCCGGCAAGGCGATGCGGCGGCGTGCCGCGCCGCATGAACAGCACCACGCCGCCAAGCAGGAGGGCGCTCGACGCGGCGGCAAGGTGTATCAGCATGACAGGCGTGAAAACCATGATGTCGCTCCCGTGGTGTATGGCAGTGCGGCCATTCTCGGGAAGGACATCGGCGCGCTCCAGCGGGATGCGACGGAATGCAGGGACGGTGGAGTGAATCGCCAGTTTGGCGGATGAACGCGAGGGCGCAGACAACCCCGGTTCGTAGGGTGGGCGCAAGCCCAGGCGTTCCCGACAGCCGAGCAGACGCGTGGGCTCGCGCCCACCATACGAAGAATTGCCTCACACCAGCCCCCGCGCACGCAGCGCATCGATTTCCCCCTCTCCCATCCCGAGCAACTCGCCCAGCACTTCCACCGTATGCTGCCCCAGCGTCGGCGGCGGCATGTCATGGCGCGGCGGCGTGACCGACATCTTCATCGGGCTGGCCGGCAGATGCACTTCGCCGCCGCTCGGATGCGGCAGCACGACTTCCATGCCGCGCGCCTGCACCTGTTCATTGGCGAAGACTTCATCGAGCCGGTTGATCGGCCCGCACGGCACGCCGGCCGCTTCCAGCGCGTCGATCCATTCCTGCTTGCTGCGCGCAGCGACCATGTCGGCGAGGAGGGGAACGAGGATGTCGCGGTTGCGCACCCGCTCCGGGTTGGTCGAAAAGCGCGGATCATCGGCCAGCTCGGGCCGCCCGCCAGCGACGACGAACTTGCGGTACTGGCCGTCGTTGCCGACCGCAACGATGATGTGGCCGTCGGCCGCGGCAAATGTCTGGTAGGGCACGATGTTCGGATGCGCATTGCCCCAGCGCACCGGCGGCTTGCCGCTGGCAAGAAAATTGGTCGCCATATTGGCCATCATCGCCACCTGCACATCGAGCAGCGCCATGTCGATACGCTGGCCTTCGCCGCTGCGCTCGCGGTGGTTCAGCGCGGCGAGGATGGCGATGGTGGCGTACATGCCGGTCATCAGGTCCGAGATCGCCACGCCGGCCTTCTGCGGACCGCCGCCGGGCACGCCGTCGCGCTCGCCCGTCACCGACATGAAGCCGCCCATGCCCTGGACGATGAAATCGTAACCGGCGCGATGGGAATAGGGACCGTCCTGGCCGAAACCGGTCACGGAGCAATAGATCAGATCCGGCCGGATTGCGCGCAGCGAGTCGTAATCCAGGCCGTATTTCTTCAATTGCCCGACCTTGTAGTTCTCCAGCACCACGTCGCAGTGCGGCAGCAGGCGGCGGATGATGTCCTGGCCTTCGGGGCTGGCGATGTCCAGCGTGATCGAGCGCTTGTTGCGGTTGGCGGCGAGGTAGTAGGCGGCCTCAAGGGTATCCGCGCCGGCGGCGTCCTTCAGGTAGGGCGGTCCCCAGGAGCGGGTATCGTCGCCGGTGCCGGGCCGTTCGACCTTGATCACATCGGCGCCGAGGTCGGCCAGGTTCTGCGCGCACCAGGGGCCGGCGAGCACCCGGCTCAGGTCGAGCACCCGGATATGGCCGAGCGCGGTCTTGGCGGGGGAGGGCGTCATCGGGTTGGTCTCCTGTGGAATTGTTGAATGGGCAGCAGTGTAGGCGAACCGGGGCGGAGATGGGGCGATTAAATCGGAGGAACCGGGAGGATTAAGGACGGCATTAAAGAGGGTCTTTACGGCAACGGTTCAGTGGCGAATTCCGTGCATTCATTCCCGTGCATTCATTCCCGTATAATCGACCGTTTGCAAAATCCGCCGCCATTACGACCCCGATCATGAAATCGTCCGAGATACGCGCCAAGTTCCTGAAGTTCTTCGAATCCAAGGGCCATACCGTCGTCCGTTCCTCCAGCCTGGTGCCGGGCAATGACCCGACACTGTTGTTCACCAATTCCGGCATGGTGCAGTTCAAGGATGTATTCCTCGGCACCGACAAGCGCAATTACGTGCGCGCTGCTTCGGTGCAACGCTGCCTGCGCGCAGGCGGCAAGCACAACGACCTGGAAAACGTCGGCTACACCGCGCGCCACCACACCTTCTTCGAAATGCTGGGCAACTGGTCCTTCGGCGACTATTTCAAGCGCGATGCGCTGGTCTGGGCCTGGGAACTGCTGACCAATGTCTACCAGCTGCCGCCGGAAAAGCTCTGGGCCACCGTGTACCAGACCGACGACGAAGCCTATGACATCTGGGTCAATGTGATCGGCCTGCCGCCCGAGCGCGTGGTGCGCATCGGCGACAACAAGGGCGCGCCGTATGCCTCCGACAATTTCTGGCAGATGGCCGACACCGGCCCCTGCGGCCCGTGCTCGGAAATCTTCTACGACCACGGCCCCGACGTCTGGGGCGGCCCTCCGGGCAGCCCGGAGCAGGACGGCGACCGCTACATCGAGATCTGGAACAACGTGTTCATGCAGTTCGACCGCCAGATCGATGCCACCACCGGCGAAGCGACATTGACGCCGCTGCCCGCGCCCTGCGTCGACACCGGCATGGGCCTGGAGCGCCTGGCCGCAGTGCTGCAGCACGTGCACAGCAATTACGAGATCGACCTGTTCCAGCGCCTGATCGCCGCCGCCGCGCGCGAGACCGGCGAGAAGGACATCGAGAACAGCTCGCTGCGCGTGATCGCCGACCATATCCGCGCCTGCGCATTCCTGATCGTCGACGGCGTGATCCCGGGCAGCGAAGGCCGCAGCTATGTCCTGCGCCGCATCATCCGCCGCGCGCTGCGCCACGGCTACAAGCTGGGCCAGACCCAGCCGTTCTTCTACAAGCTGGTGCCGGACCTGGTGGCCGAGATGGGTGCAGCCTATCCGGAGCTGCCGGCTGCGGCCGAGCGCGTGCAGCAGGTCCTGAAGCATGAGGAAGAGCGCTTCGGCGAAACCCTGGAAAAGGGCATGAAGATCCTCGACGCCGCTTTGGCGAAGGACCCGGCGCGCCTGGATGGCAAGACCGCATTCACGCTGTACGACACCTATGGCTTCCCGCTGGATTTGACCGCCGACATCTGCCGCGAGCGCGATGTGATTCTCGACGAGGAAGGCTTCCAGGCGGCGATGGAACGCCAGAAGTCCACTGCGCGCGCTGCAGGCAAGTTTGAGATGACTGCCACCGTCGAATACAGCGGCGCGAAAACCAGGTTCATGGGCTATGACGCGCTGGAGCTGCAGGCCGAAGTGCTGGCGCTGTATGTGAACGGCCTGCCGGTGGACAAGATCAACGCCGGCGACGACGCGATCGTGGTGCTGGATGCCACGCCCTTCTACGCCGAGTCCGGCGGCCAGGTCGGTGACATCGGCGTGCTGGAAGCCGAAGGCATCGAGTTCGAAGTGAAAGACACGCGCAAGCTGCAGCCCGATGTGCATGGCCATCACGGCGTTCTGAAATCCGGAACGATCGCGGTCGGCGATGTCCTGGAAGCGAAGGTGGATGCGCGCCATCGCGCCGACACCATGCGCAACCACTCGGCCACGCACCTGATGCACAAGGCGCTGCGCATGGTGCTGGGCGGCCATGTCGCGCAGAAGGGCTCGCTGGTCGATGCCGAAAAGACCCGCTTCGACTTCAGCCACAATGCGCCGCTGACCGCGGACGAGATCCGCCGCGTCGAAGCCATCGTCAACCACGAGATTCTGCTGAACGCCGCGACCGAAGCCGAGCATCTGCCGTATGACGAGGCGATCAATCGCGGCGCGATGGCGCTGTTTGGCGAGAAGTATGGCGACGAAGTGCGCGTGCTGGGCATCGGCTCCTCGCGCGAGCTGTGCGGCGGCACCCACGTCACCCGCACCGGCGACATCGGTCTGTTCAAGATCGTCTCGGAGGGCGGCGTGGCCGCAGGCATCCGCCGCGTCGAAGCTGTCACCGGCGAGAACGCGCTGGCGCTGGTGCAGAAGCTGGCCGGCACCGTCAACGAAGCGGCGTCGGCATTGAAGGCGCAGCCCGAAGAGCTGACCAGCCGCATCCACCAGGTGCAGGACCAGGTGCGCCAGCTCGAGCGCGAACTGAACAGCCTGAAGGCAAAGATGGCCGCGAGCCAGGGCGATGAACTGGTGAACCAGGCGGTGGACATCAACGGCATCAAGGTGCTGGCCGCAACGCTCAATGGCGCTGATGTCGCCGCGCTGCGCAGCACCGTCGACAAGCTCAAGGACAAGTTGAAGAGCGCCGCCATCGTGCTGGCCGCTGTCAACGACGGCAAGGTCAGCCTGATCGCCGGCGTGACCGCGGATGCGACCGCGAAGGTGAAGGCCGGCGAGCTGGTCAACTTTGTCGCGCAGCAGGTCGGCGGCAAGGGCGGCGGACGGCCCGACATGGCGCAGGCCGGCGGTACCGATGCATCGGGCTTGCCGAAGGCGCTGCAGGGCGTGGCGGACTGGGTGCGCGAGCGGGCGTAAGCCGTTCACATATCGATGCAGTGAAGACGGGCGACGCAAGTCGCCCGTTTTTTTTCGTCCATGCGGCCTCCACACGCTGTGATAAGGCGGACCGTTTAGCCGAGACATAAGCCGACGTCGATTGCCTTCGCCGCAGTTTGGAACGGTGTAGCACGAACCGCCACCAACGAGGCTTGCCAATAGCGACCGATCCCTGGTTCACCTCGTTCCGGATACGTCATCAATATTGGTTGAAAAACAGGCCTGTCACCGTGCGTGTTCTTCACGGTGACAGGCAGCGTCGCAACGTATCTTTGCGTCTTCTCTCCATTCCTATCCACAGATACCCATGGATATTTCTTTTCTCGTTCACGATAAACCTCCACGATCCGTCAAGCCATCGCCCGGTACGCAAGTCACCATTCCTGCGAACAAGGGCTCAGGTTCATTCGATGTTGCTGCCGATGTCGGCACTGGGAGCGTCAAGCGTTCGCATGCGCAGATGACTGGCGAAACCGTGCCAACGGATGAAGATAGAGACCCGAAGAAGCCGAGATTGTCCGAGCGGAGCAGCCCCACGCATGACGACACATTCAATCGGCGTGCCGGCAATGCCAGCCCGCCGCTGCCCGCGGCAAATTTTAAAAAGATCGTGATGCCGGCCCTTGCTCCGTACATCCTGGCTGAAACAAAAGCTGCAACGCAGCCCACTCCTTCCTACGCTGAAGCCGGCAACATGCCTGCGCAGCATTGGCAACAGCTGGAACCGACACATACAGCTTCTTATGTTGTGTCCGATTCCCATTTCAGTGCGCCGATGCTGCCGACGTTCTTGCCATCACACATGTTGTTCCCAGGCTTGAACGGTATGCCGTCGTGGCTATTGGTTGCCGGCGCTGCTGAAGCTTCAGATCCCATACCTACCATATCGACGCAGGGAGGTGCCGAAGCCATGTTGAATATGTCAACGGCTTCCTTGTCTGGCGCGGACGACGGCAGCGTGGATCCGCATGCATCGCTCAAGTTCGAAAAGCTCTACGAGCATGTGAAAAGCCGAAGCGGAGGGAGTCAAGTGCAGGCGTCGAAAGAGAAGTCCATTGTATTTGAGCCTATGTGGAAGGTAAGCGAAGAGCGGAAGGTAAAGGATTCAGCCAAACGATCCGATCCACGAAGCGCTCTCCCCCGCAATACCAATGCCGCATTGCCATTGCTGGATCAGCTTCAAGCTGCGGAAACGGGTTCGTCCGTCGTTGCGCATCGCTGGAAGCAGCTGCAGCCTGCGCTCGACAAATTCCTGATGTCATGCGCCATGTTTACCAAACCGGAAGAATTCGCGGACTATCTTGCCGTTGTCCAGATTGCGGTGTTGTATCTGGATGCTCCACTCGGAAATGGCACGAGTTGGCAAGCCGAGGTGGTTATTGCTGACGCTCTCGTTCTGCTCGGCAGATGGGCGAAGACAATTCGCTCAAGGAAAGCGAAATCCGAGCAGGAAAAAAACGCAACCGCAGAGCGGTGCAAAACTGCGATGAGAGAATCCTTGTTTGGCGTGGATCGAGATGAGAAGCGAGTTGATCACGCTTTGTCCGCTCGCTTCATACACTTGCTCATCAAGGTATATCACTTTCAGTTCACAGAGCAGCGGCTAAGCAAGCTCTATGAGAGGCCGCTCAGCAATGGCCGCAACCAGTTGCCACTGGTCAGCGCCGCCAAAGCTGCGCGGTCATTTCTTGAAAATGGCGAATACAAAGAACTGAGTTGCAAGGACCTGGCACAGGCCTATTTCGACAAGGACAGTAAATCCGAGTTGGTGCAACTCATCTGGAATGATTCGGGATTGCACGTGTCGAACTTCGTTCCAGTCGTCCCACTGATTACATTGGACTGGAACACCGGCCGGGCAGCGCAAGCTATCACGACCTCGTCGTCCCCATCCTTCACGACCTCGTCGTCCCCATCCTTCACGACCTCGTCGTCCCCATCCTTCACGACCACCGGCACCACAGCGCTCCCTGGCGGCAGCCATGGTCGTGCGCATGAAAAGTCCGGGCTCGGCGCACTCGATATCGGTAACACGCCGGGGTATCAGCCAGACAGGATTTGAAGCAGTGAAGCAGGCTGCAATCGCATGTGCGCCGTGGTGGTGAAGGATGCAAGGGAATGCGCCAATCAGGGCAAAGATCGTTTGACGAGAATGGCAGTTCGCGCAGTGCCATTTCTGTCCACAGGAACAAGGATGGGTCACGTGATACTGAATGCCACTTGCTGACAGTGAGGCGATACAGAAGTTTGCATCGCATTGCTCCAGTTCCGCGTGTCGGTGGCGCTGCATGATGCGTGAAATGCGCTGTGCGCTTTGAGCATGTCGCCGTGCGCTGCTGGAATGCCTGTCCGGCCCATCCTCTTTCTTCCTTCTGATTTTCCAATGAATGCTGACCGTCTCCCCGATCATGAACCCTTGCATCTGGATTACGGCTCAACGCCCGTAAGCCGATTACTTCCTCCGCATACCTCAGTGACGCCTTCCAGCCAGGCTTTGCAGGCCAATGCCGGCCACGGCAAGCGCACGCACAGTGCGGTAGCGTCGAACGCATCGTTTGCGCAGCACCCTGATGGCAAAGCAGGCGATGAACAAAGCCGGCCCGCGAAACGGCCCTGGATATCGCATCGGGAAACTGCCAACTCTTACGCCGCTTGCGATTCGTATCCCGACGGGTGCAGTCCGTCGACGTCAGCGTCAAAGTTCGAATCGATACTTGAGACAGTGTTGATCGAGAGCATGCGGATTCCAGGCGCGGGGGAGCGATACGAGTTGGCCAACCTCGTGCGGCAGGAATTGGCGGCGCTGGAAGCAGCGCCACCGTTGCAGCCACCACTGCCATCACTCCCGGATAACTCTGCTTCGTCCGAGCTCGACCGAAATGCGATGGCGCGTGGTGCGCTTGCACCCGTTAGCTATGCCGTACCCATCATCCCTTCGCTGGCGATACCGGCCATGATGCGCGGCTGGAAGGCCAGCGCCCCGAGGCTGGTATTTGGCCCGGTGTATCCGCAACCTGCTGGCCCGATGGCGGGGCGCGACATGGTTGTGCCTGACTCGGCAACGCTTCCTGTCGTACCGCCGAAGAGGAGCTTGGGCAAGCCGGTGAGCAAGGGGAGTCAACCAATGCTCTGGCAGATTACAACTCGTCTGGAAACAGAATTCAGAGAGCGGCAGAGGAAAGCGTCTTCCATACTGGAGCAGACATTGGCTCACGCTTCGGCTGCGGATGCCGCCATCGCACAATGGAATCGGCTGCAACCCCGTCTCAGTGAATTTCTAGTCTCCTATCCCAAATTCACCGAACTGGCAGAGTTCAAGGACTATATTGCCGTCGTCCAGATCGCAGCCTTGCATATGGATGGTTTATTCAAAAATGCCAAAGGAACGTATGCAAAGTGGCTGATTGCTGAAGCAATCAACGGGCTCTGGGCTTGCCTTGAAAAAGCGAGGAGACAGCCGGATGGAACGCCCGGATGTGGAGAGGCAGAGCGTCGGCAATGGCTAGCTGAGATCCAAGCTGCATTGTATGGCTATGTGCATGGCCAGTTACAGAACGCTGATGCCTTGCCTGCTCGTTTTATTGGCTTGCTTACCGAGATGTTTGATGGCGATCTGGGCAGTAAAGAAATGAGAGAGGTATACGGCCAAAGGTTCGCGACGAGAATAAGTGAGGTGTTGGGGAATAAAAATATGCGCAAAGTATCGACATGGCATGCAGCTGGCAAATACAGGGAACCGAGTTGCAGTGATTTGGTGCAAGCTCATTTCGATAAGGGCGGAAGATCCGCAGTGGTAAGCATGATTCGGGACGCGCTGGCATTGGAAGCATCGGCGCTCGCGACGGGCATTCCGCCAACGTCATCGGACCAGAGCAGCCGCCAGGCGATGCAACTATCCACGACCACGAGCACCACCGTGACCACCAATGCCGAAGCTGTTCGCGCACATGAGCATTCCGCATCTGACGCGCAAGCTGCCGACAAAGCGCGGGATCATCAAGCGAACTCGGTCTGAAACCACGCAATCGTCAGCACTGACACGGAGCCATGAAGCGCACTGCGCGCATGCGCTTCATGCTCCCTGCAACCGATACCCGCAACGCTCGCGCCGCTTGCGTATCACACCCAGCATCGCCATCCCCGCTTCGAAGCTCGTCACCACCGACACCCGCCCGCCGCCCTGGCCGTTGCGGGTGCTGCCCCAGCTGCGGGTGACGCTCCATTGACCGAAGAGATCGCGGTCCAGCGCGGCGGTGTAGAAGCGGGTGGTGGAGGTGAACAGCAGGCGGGTGGAAGAAAGCGCGCACGGCGGCTCGATGGCGGCGCTGGGCATCGTATCGGGTGTGTCGGTCATCCGCCTGTTCCTTTCTTCGTCGGGTGCATGAAATCGCGACCCCGATTGGAACAGAGCGCCGTGATGATGTCCAGCACGGCGCAATGAGAAGCGCAGCCAAGCACAGCGTCGAATGAAATCGGCAGCCGATCCGCGCTGAAGCAATGCGTCGTTTACAGCGCCGCGATCAGGCCTTCGAGCTTCACCGCATCGGCGCAGAACTGGCGTATGCCTTCGGCCAGCTTCTCGGTCGCCATCGCGTCTTCATTGAGCAGGAAGCGGAATGCCTTCTCATCCAGTTCCATGCGCTGCAGATCGCTTTGCGCGGCGCTCTCGGGGCTGAGCTTGCGCTTGACCGCGCCTTCGCCCTGCGCCAGCTTCTGCAGCAGCTCCGGGCTGATGGTCAGCAGATCGCAGCCGGCCAGCTCGAGTATCTGCGAGGTGTTGCGAAAACTTGCGCCCATGACTTCGGTGTCATGGCCGAACTTGCGGTAGTAGTTGTAGATGCGCTGGACCGATTGCACGCCGGGGTCGTCCGCGCCCATGTACTCCTGACCGCTCTGCTTCTTGTACCAGTCATAGATGCGACCGACAAAGGGCGAGATCAGTTGCGCGCCGGCGTCGGCGCAGGCCACCGCCTGCGGCAGCGAAAACAGCAGCGTCATGTTGCAGCGTATGCCTTCGCGCTCCAGGACTTCGGCAGCGCGTATGCCTTCCCAGGTAGAGGCGATCTTGATCAGCACCCGCTCGCGCGATACGCCCGCGGCTTCATACAGCGCAATCAGTTCACGGCCCTTGGCGATGGTGCCGGCAGTGTCGAAGGACAGGCGCGCATCGGTCTCGGTGGAGACGCGGCCAGGGATGATATCGAGGATGCGCCGGCCGAAGGACACCAGCAATTGGTCGATGATGTGCGCCACGCCGTGACTGCGATGGTCACGCGCCGCCTGCTCCAGCAGCGGCCGGTATTCCGCCTTCTGCACCGCCTTGAGGATCAGCGATGGATTCGTGGTCGCATCCTGCGGCGCATAGGCTTCGATCGATTGAAAGTCGCCGGTGTCGGCAACGATGGTGGTGTATTGCTTGAGCTGGTCGAGTTGGTTCATGGTCTTGGCTGCGGTTGGATGGCAGGGGAGGCTACGTTATAAGAGGCGGCGGCGCTTTGCGCGGATCCGGTTCGTAGGGTGGGCGAAGCCCACGCGCAGGATCGCTCGACCGTTGGCCGCGTGGGCTTCGCCCACCCTACGTGAAGAATGCGCTTCGCAGCCGTGCATTCTACGCCCTGGACTTCAATCCGCCGCCTTGCGCGCCGGCGCCGGGGCCAGCTCGGTATACGGATCGAACTGGATATCGATGCGCTGCAGCGCGCGCTGCGCCGATTGCATCTGGCGCCGGAAGTCCGGGCCGCGTCGCAACGCCAGGCCGACGGCGAGGATGTCGATCACCGTCAGGTGCGCAAGGCGCGCCGAGATCGGCCGGTACGGGTCGGTGTCCACCGGCAAGTCCACTGGCAGCAGCACCGTTGCCAGCGCGGCCAAGGGCGTGCCGGAAGGCGCAATGGCGATGATGTCCGCGCCCGCATCCCGCGCCAGGCGCACGCTGTGCAGCAGGGCAACGCTGCCGCCGCGCTGCGAGATCGCAACCACTGCATCGCCTTTCTGCAGCAGCGCCGCTGAGATTGCATGGATGTGCGGATCCGAATACGCGACCGTGGGCACGCCCGAGCGAAAGAACTTGTGCTGCGCATCGGCTGCCACCAGGCCCGAGCTGCCCTGGCCGTAGAACTCGATCTTCTTCGCCGAAGCCAGCAGGTCGATGGCAGCCTGCACCGCCTGCGCATCGAGGTTGTTGCGCAGATCGAGCAGCACATTGACCGAGCGGCCGCAGATCTTGCCGATCAGGTCCGAGGCCAGGTCGTCCGGCAATGGCGCTTCATCCAGAGCGCGCGGCGCCAGCGCCAGACCCTGCGCCAGCTTGAGCTTGAACTCATGCCAGCCGTCATAGCCGATCGCGCGGCAGAAGCGCACCACGGTCGGCTCGGACACCTGCGCGCTTCTGGCCAGCGCGCTGATGTTTTCCGAGATGGTCAGCTCCGGGTTTTCCAGCACCGCCAGCGCGACCTTGCGCTCGGACTTGGACAGGCTGCCGAGTCGGGTGCGTATGGCATCGAGCAACATCGGCGGCTCACATCTCCGGCAGCGCTTCTTCGCGCCACTGCAAACCGTCGCGCCCGATCAGAGCGCTGGCCGCGCCCGGTCCCCAGGAACCGGCGCTGTAGAACACCGGCTCGTTGTCTTCCTGGTCCCAGAATTCGAGGATGGGTTCGACCCATTCCCAGGCCGCTTCCAGCTCGTCGCTGCGCATGAACAGCGTCAATTGATTGCGCAGCACATCCATCAGCAGGCGCTCGTAGGCTTCCATGCGCGGCTTCTTGAAGGTTTCGCGGAAGTCCAGGCCGAGGTCGGCCGGACGCAGGCGCATGCCGTCGCCGGGCATCTTTGCCATCAGCGATAGCGACAGGCCTTCATCCGGCTGCAGGCGGATCACCAGCGAATTCGGCTGGAAGCTGCTGATCGGCTGCGCAAAGATCGAATGCGGTATCGACTTGAAGCGCACCACGATCTCGGCCAGCGAATCGGCCATGCGCTTGCCGGTGCGCAGGAAGAAGGGCACGCCGGACCAGCGCCAGGTATCGATCTCGGCCTTGACCGCGACGAAGGTCTCGGTGCGCGATTGCGGATTCGCATCCGGCTCGCGCCGATAGGCCGGCACCGGCTCGCCATGCACATGGCCGCTGCGGTACTGGCCGCGCACCACGTTCTGCACCAGGGTGTTGGGCGTGAAGCGGCGCAGCGCGCGCAGGACCTTCAGCTTTTCATCGCGCACCGCGTCCGGAGTGCTGTCTACCGGCGGTTCCATGGCGACGATGCACAGGAGCTGCAGCAGATGGTTCTGCAGCATGTCGCGCAGCGCGCCCGAGGTTTCGTAATAGCCCATGCGATTGCCCACGCCGAGCTCTTCGGCGATGGTGATCTGCACATCCGAAATCCATTCGCGCCGCCACAGCGGCTCGAACAGGATATTGCCGAAGCGCAGCGCCAAGAGGTTCTGCACCGCTTCCTTGCCGAGGTAATGGTCGATGCGGAATATCTGCTTTTCCTCGAATACCTTGCCGACTTCGGCATTGATCTGGCGCGCGCTGGCCAGGTCGCGGCCCAGCGGCTTTTCCAGCACCACGCGCGACTCCGGCGTGACCAGGCCGGCCTGCTTCAGGTTCTGGCAGATCACCGAGAACAATGCCGGCGGCGTGGCGAGGTAATACACCCGCGAGATGCCGGGCTCGCTGCGCATGTCTTCCTTCAGCGCGGCATAGGTGCCGGGATCGGTGGCATCGACCGACACATAGGAGATGCGGTCGCAGAAAGCGCTCCAGGCTTCCTTGCTCAGGCATTCGGGCGCGATATGGCACTTGGCCTGCTCGTCGAGCATCGCGATGTACTCTTCCTTGCTGAACGGATGCCGGCCCACGCTGACGATGCGCGCCGACGGTGGAAAGCCGCCCTTGGAGCGGGCCAGCATGTACAGCGCCGGAATCAGCTTGCGCATTGCCAGATCGCCGCCGCCGCCGAAGAGGACGAAATCGAAATCGTTGATTGCCATGGTTGAGTAAGGGTTCGCTCAGTTGGAAGGCTGCGACAGCGCGGCGCGGGCGCGCGCGATCAGGCCATTGGTGGAAGCGTCGTGGGCCTTCGTATTCGGGCCGGCGACCAGCTCGTTCATGATGGTCTTGGCCAACACCTTGCCGAGTTCGACGCCCCATTGATCGAAGCTGTTCACGCCCCAGATCACGCCCTGCACGAAGACCTTGTGCTCGTACAGCGCGATCAGCGCGCCCAGGCTGGCCGGGGTCAGCGCATCGAGCAGCAGCATGGTGCTCGGCCGGTTGCCGGGGAAGGTGCGGTGCGGCGCGAGCGCGGCGATGCGCTCGGCGGACATGTTCTGGCCGGCGAGTTCTGCGCGCACCTCGTCCTCGGTCTTGCCGCGCATCAGCGCTTCGGACTGCGCGAAGCAGTTCGCCAGCAGCGCTTCCTGGTGGCCGGGCAGCGCATGCGCAGCGGCGAGCGAGGCGATGAAATCGACCGGAATCACGTCCGTGCCCTGGTGCAGCAATTGGAAGTAGGCGTGCTGGCCATTGGTGCCGGTGTCGCCCCAGATCACCGGGCAGGTGGCAACGGTTAGCGGCTTGCCGTCGGCGTCGACGTGCTTGCCATTGCTTTCCATCTCGAGCTGCTGCAGATAGCCGGGCAGGCTGGCCAGATCCTGGTGGTAGGGCGCGATCGAGATCGAGCTCATGCCGAGGAAGTTGCGGTTCCAGATGCCGATCAGGGCCAGGATCGCGGGCAGATTGCGCTCCAGCGGCGCGGCGCGGAAATGCTCGTCCATCGCATGCGCGCCGGCCAGGAATTCGCGGAAGCCGTCGGCGCCCACCGCGATCGCCACCGGCAGGCCGATCGCGGACCACACCGAATAACGTCCGCCGACCCAGTCCCAGAAGCCGAACATGTTGGCCGGATCGATGCCGAAGGCGGTGACGGCCTCGGTGTTGGTCGATACCGCAACGAAATGTTTTGCCAAGTCCTTTTCTTCGCCATGCTGCAGAAACCAGGAGCGCGCCGATTGCGCATTCATCATGGTTTCCTGGGTAGTAAAGGTCTTGGAGGCAATAATGAAAAGCGTGGTCTCGGGATTTACCCGGGTGAGCAGCGCATCGAGGTCGTGGCCATCGACGTTGGACACGAAGTGCATGGAGAGGCGCGGATGCGCGAACGTGCGCAGCGCCTGGCACACCATCTTCGGTCCGAGGTAGGAGCCGCCGATGCCGATGTTGACCACGTCGGTGATCGCTTTGCCGGTGTAGCCGGTCCAGGCGCCGGAACGGATGGATTCGGCGCACTGTCCAAGTCGGTCCAGCACCGCGTGCACCTCGGCGCCGACCGGGCGTCCATCGACAGTGGCGCCGGCTACTTCACGGGGCGCGCGCAGCGCGGCATGCAGCACTGCGCGGTCTTCGGTGTTGTTGATGCGCTCGCCGCCGAACATCGCGTCACGCCGCGCTTCCACGCCGCGCTCGCGCGCCAGCGAAAACAGCAGACGCATGGTGTCTTCAGTGACCAGGTTCTTGGAATAGTCGAGGAAGATGCCCGCGGCCTGCTCGGACAGCGCATCGAAGCGCTCGGGATGCTCGGCGAAAGCCTGCCGCAATTGCAGGCCGCGCGTTGCATCGGCATGTTGCTGCAGCGCCTGCCAGGCGACGGAAGAGGCGGCGGTCGGGGAGGCGGATGGTGTGCTGCTGGCGAAGCTGGAATCGGACATGATCGGCAATGAAAATGATATTTCGATAACTATACAGCAACTTTAGGTAATTTCACTACATGAGGAATTTTTACCGGCTTTGTTGTCGAACAGGTAGCTTGCCCGGCAAATATAGAGGGAAGAGAGAAGATTGACAAGGCTGCTGTTATTTCTTGCGATCGATCAAGGTTTCGTTGCCTCAGACATGATGCGACGGACCTCGTCATTTTTGTAGTATTATTTCAGTACCTTTTTTGCACGGAACCATCATGCCGAAGAATCCCGTCCTGATTGCGGTCACGAACCGCATCGCCCAGCGCAGCCGACCCTGGCGCAGCGCCTATCTGCAGCGCTTGGAACTGGCGCGCAGGAATGGCCCGCAGCGCGGCGCGCTCGGCTGCACGAATCTCGCCCACGGCTTTGCTGCCTTCCCGAAGAACGACAAGCTGGTGCTGCGCGAGCAGAAGCAGCCGTCGGTGGCGATTGTTTCCTCGTACAACGACATGCTCTCCGCGCACCAGCCTTTCGAGCATTTTCCGAAGATCATCAAGGAAGCCGCGCGCGAAGCTGGCGGCGTGGCCCAGTTCGCCGGCGGCACCCCGGCCATGTGCGACGGTGTCACGCAAGGCCAGCCGGGCATGGAGCTGTCGCTGTTCTCGCGCGACACGATCGCGATGGCCACCGCCGTGGCCCTGAGTCACAACATGTTCGATGCGGCGCTCTACCTCGGCATCTGCGACAAGATCGTGCCGGGCCTGCTGATCGGCGCGCTGCACTTCGGACATCTGCCGGCGATCTTCGTGCCGGGCGGACCGATGAGCACCGGCATGGCCAATTCCGAGAAGTCGCGCATTCGCCAGTTGTATGCGCAGGGCAAGCTCTCGCGCGAGGAATTACTCGACGCCGAATCGCAGTCCTATCACGGTCCCGGCACCTGCACCTTCTACGGCACCGCCAACAGCAACCAGATGCTGATGGAAGTCATGGGCCTGCATCTGCCGGGCGCAGCCTTCATTCCGCCGTACACCGAGATGCGCGATGCGCTGACCGCCGAGGCGGCGCGGCGCGCGGTGCGCATTGCCGACGGCGGCGGCGAATATCTGCCGGTCGGCCATGTCGTCGATGAAAAGGCCATCGTCAATGCCATCGTCGCGCTGCATGCCACCGGCGGCTCGACCAATCACACGATGCACCTGGTAGCGATCGCCCGCGCGGCCGGCATCGTCATCGACTGGAACGACTTCAGCGAACTCTCGGCGATCGTGCCGCTGCTGGCGCGGGTGTACCCGAACGGCGAAGCCGATGTGAACCATTTCCATGCCGCCGGCAGCACAGGCTTTGTCATCCGCGAACTGCTTGACGCCGGCCTGCTGCACGAGGATGTGAAGACCATCCTCGGCGAAGGGCTGCGCCGCCACGCGACGGAACCGCTCTTCATCGACGGCCGACTGCAGTGGCGTGACGCGCCGGAAAAGAGCGGCGATGAGAACGTGCTGCGTCCGGCGGCTAACCCATTCTCGAGCGAAGGCGGGCTGCGGCTCATGACGGGCAACCTCGGCCGCTCGGTAATCAAGGTGTCGGCGGTCAAGCCGCAATACCGGGTCATCGAAGCGCCGGCCATTGTGTTCCATTCGCAGGACGCATTCCTGCAGGACTTCCACGACGGCAAGCTCGACCGCGATTTCGTCGCCGTGGTGACCTTCCAGGGTCCGCGCGCCAACGGCATGCCGGAACTGCATTCGCTCACGCCGGCGCTCGGCGTGCTGCAGGACAAGGGTCGCAAGGTAGCGCTGGTGACGGATGGCCGCATGTCCGGCGCGTCCGGCAAGGTGCCGGCGGCGATCCATGTGTCGCCGGAAGTATTGGCCGGCGGTCCGCTCGGCCGGGTACGCACCGGCGACATGATCCGGCTCGACGCCGAGGCCGGCACGCTCGAAGCCCTGGTGCCGCAGGAGCAATGGGCGGCGCGCGGCAGCGAAGCGGCGGACCTGTCGTCGAACCATACCGGCTTTGGCCGCGAGCTGTTTGCCGTGTTCCGCCAGCATGTGTCCAGCGCGGAAGAGGGCGCGGCCAACTTCAGCCTGCCGCCGCTGGAAGAGCCTTCGGATCTGCTGATCAACCAGCCGGGCGGCAACAACAGCGAAAAGGAATTCAGCGACGAAGACACCGTCGTGACCAATTCCGCAATCAATCCGCGTTGAGCAGAAAACGCAACCAGACAACGAGAGCGAACAATGAAAGAGAAGATGAGCGTCATCGACATCATGAAGGCCTGCCCCGTGATCCCCGTGATCGCGATCGATGAACTGGCCCACGCCGTGCCGCTGGCGCGCGCGCTGGTCGAAGGCGGCATCCGCGTGCTGGAAGTCACGCTGCGCACGCCGCATGGCTTGCCGGCGATCCGCGCGATTTCCGAGGCGGTGCCGGAGGCGATCGTCGGCGTCGGCACGTTGACCCGGCCAGAAGAATTCGATGCGGCGCTGGCTGCTGGTGCGGTGTTTGGCGTATCGCCGGGCTTGACGCCCACGCTGATCGGCGCAGCCCGCTCCAGCGGTCTGCCGCTGTTGCCTGGCGTAATGACGCCGTCCGAAGTAATGGCCGCGCGCGAAGCAGGCTTTCGACAATTGAAGCTGTTTCCCGCGGTGCCGGCCGGCGGCATCGGCATGCTCAATGCGATCGCCGGCCCCCTGCCGGACGTGGCGTTCTGTCCCACTGGCGGCATCTCGCAAGCCACGGCTGCGGAATTCCTCGCCTGCAGCAATGTCGCCTGCGTCGGCGGTTCCTGGCTTACGCCCAAGGCCGCGGTGCAGGCCGGCGACTGGGACAAGATCACCGCGCTGGCACGTGCCGCAGCCGGTTTGCGCATGTCCGGTACGGTATGAAACCGCGCGGGCGGCCGCTCTGCCGCGCCGCCCGCGATAATGTGCAATGCGCACGACTGATCGATTTTCGTAGGTGCGCATGCAAGCAATGCGCGGATGCGCAACATTTCGCATAAAAAAGTCCCTAGTCCGGGCATTCCGGTAGAGAGACCGTTTTTCCTGCCCTACAATCCAGCCTCAATCTCCCGCCAGCGATGGCGCAGCCAGCCTTGCAATGTATTTGCGCCGCTGCTGCGACGCTCATGTTCGACGCCCATGTTTGAAGCCTTCAGCGCCATTGGAGGAATTCATGTTGCGATCAGGTTTGCGCTTTGCGCGGTTTCCATTGCCGGCCCTGTTCGCGCTGCTGGCTGGGCTTTCCGCCAACGCTACGCTGTTTGTTCTCGTCAGCCGGCTCGAATACCAGCAGGAAGAAAGTCAGTTCAAGGAATATGCGGCGCGCCGTTTCACGGCGGTACAAATCGGTGTGAACAATGCGATGGAGGCGATTCATTCGGTCAACCGCTGGTTCGCGACGGTTGACAATGTCACGCCGGAGCAATTTCAGGCCTTCGTGCGCCCGGTTCGGGAAGTCCATCCTTACTTCATCGCCTTCGCTTATCAGCGCATCATTCCCGATAGCGAAAGAGCCGCGTTCGAAAGGCGCATGCGTCGGCGTTATCCGAATTATGTGATCAGGGACCGGTTGCAGGACGGCACATATATGCCAGCTCGACCCGAGAGTTCGTACCGGGTGATCGAAGAGATCGAACCGGCCACTGGCAATGAAATCCTGCTCGGTTTGAACACCCGGTCAGTGGGCGTGCAGGATGAGGCGGCGCATCGGGCGCAGCAGACGGGCATGCCGGCGTCGACGCGGCTGTTCGGCATGATCCAGATGCCCGTTAAACCCCAGGGTTTCCTGGTGTTTGCGCCGGTGTACCGCAAGGGCGCGCACCGTCATTCCGAGCAGGCCGCGCATGGTGACATCACTGGCTTTACCGTTGCCGGGTTTCATGCGCCGGAATTCTTCGAGCGTGTGCTGGCCTCGGCCAGTTTGCTGGAGGGGCCTAGCATTTCCATCAGCCTGTATGCCGGCGCACCGAACCCGAACGAAAGTCTCGTGTATCAATGGAAAACCACGGAACACGAAGACAGCTCCCGCTATGCCGGCTGGCTTTATGACACGCCGACTCATGAGCTTGCGCATGAGCTCAGGATTGCCGACGCCAGCTGGCGCGTCGTGGTTTCCGGTCGGGCCAAGTCCTGCCTCAAGTCACATATTGGTTCGCTGCTGTTGCTCGCGGTAGGGACTTTGGCCACGCTCATGGCAATGAGCTATCTGATCGTGCTGCACCGGCGCGCCCGGCAATTGGCCGATGTCAACGCCAGGCTGCGCGACAGCGAGGAACGTTTTCGACACCTGGTCGACATGTCTTCCGACTGGTACTGGGAACAGGATGCGGGCTTGCGCTTCACGATGATGGCCGGAAGGATGGTGCGGGAAAATCCCGGCCTGCTGGACCTGGTGATTGGCCGGACCCGCTGGGAAATCGTCGAAGCCGGCTTTTCCGCGCCGGAGATGGCCACGCACCGCAAGCTGGTCGAAGCGCGGCAGCCATTTCGCAACTTCGAATATCCGGTGCGCAGCCAGACCGAAAGGATGTTCTGGGTCAGCGTCAGCGGCGAGCCGCTGTTTGATGACGCCGGCGCATTTCTTGGCTATCGCGGCATCACAAAGGACATCAGCGAGCGCAAGGCTGCGGAGCTGAGCCTGCGCCAGCTGGCCGAGCATCGGGAAGCGATCAAGGAACAGGAACGCAAGCGCATCGCGCGCGAAATTCACGACGACCTGGGACAGACCCTGCTGGCACTGCGCCTGGACGCGGCCATGCTGCACGCCCGCACGCCCGCACATGCGCTGCTGCATGCACGCACAGCCCTCGCTCTGCAGCAGATCGACAGCACCATGGCAGCCATGCGCGCCATCATCAATGACTTGCGCCCGCCGGTGCTCGACCTGGGCATCGACGCCGCCATCGAATGGCAGGTGCAGCAATTCCAGCAGCGCACCGGCATCCAATGCGATCTGCTGTGGGCGAGCGATGCCATCACGCTTGACGAGCGCATTGCCACCGCGCTGTTTCGCATCGTGCAGGAGTCACTGAACAATGTGCTCAAGCATGCGTCTGCCAGTCGGGTGCAGATCGCACTCGAGCGCGCCGGGGACGAACTGATGATGACGATCACCGACGATGGCGTCGGCGCACTGGCGCACGCCTGCCGCAAGCCGAATGCATTCGGCCTGGCCGGCATCGGCGAGCGAGTGCATGCGCTTGGCGGTCAGTTCGATCTCATTACCGCGCCCGGCCAGGGCATGACCCTGCGTATCCGCCTGCGTGTTGGCGGGGCTTTCGCCCCGGCTGCCGACACGCAGGCGGATGCCTTCAATCTGTTCGATCCTTCCTGATGGGATGGGTATTACTTCGCAAACAGCTGGCTCATGTCGGCGAAGGCCTTGAACTCGAGCGCATTGTGGCTGGGATCATAGAAGAACATCGTCGCCTGCTCGCCGACCTGGCCCTGGAAGCGGATGTAGGGCTCGATCTCGAACTTCACGCCTGCCTTGCCGAGACGATCGGCCAGTTGCCGCCATTCCTCCATGCCGAGCACCACGCCGAAATGCGGCACCGGCACATGCTTGCCATCGACCTCGTTGGAATCGGGCGCATCATGCCGGGCCGGCGCCAGGTGCGCGACGATCTGGTGGCCATAGAAATCGAAGTCGATCCATTCCTCCGAACTGCGGCCTTCGGCGCAGCCCATGACGCCGCCGTAAAAGCGGCGCGCTTCCTCGAGATCGCGCACCGGGAAGGCCAGGTGAAACGGTTTCAGGTTCTCCATCGTGGTTCCTTGTTGTAAGTGTGTTGCGAATTTTAGAGCGTTTCCGGCGGTACCGGCCCCGCTTGCGCGCAAACGGCGCCGACGCGCGGAAAACGAGCAAACCCTCGCGAAGTCCCGGATAATGCGCATTTTTCAACACGCCTTTCCTGCATGTTCAATCTTTTGCTGGTCGTGCTGGCGCTGCTGCTCGTGGCGCTGAACGGCTTTTTCGTGGCGGCCGAATTCGCGCTGGTGAAGATGCGCCAGACCCGGGTGCGTGCCATCGCCAAGACCCAGGGCGTGCGCGGCCGTCTGCTGGCCCGTGTGCATGGGCAACTCGATGCCTATCTGTCGGCCTGCCAGCTCGGCATCACGCTGGCTTCGCTCGGCCTGGGCTGGATCGGCGAGCCGGCCTTCGCCGACCTGTTGAGCGGCGCGTTCACGGCCCTGGGCGTGACCTCGCAGCAGATCATCCACGGCGTGTCCTTCTTCTTCGCCTTCTTCGTCATTTCCTTCCTGCACATCGTCGTCGGCGAACTTGCGCCGAAGTCGATGTCGATCCGCTATCCGGAGCACATCGGCCTGTGGACCGCCACGCCGCTGTACGGCTTCTACTGGCTGATGTATCCGATCATTTGGATATTGAATGCCAGCGCCAACGGCGTGCTGCGCCTGTTCGGCCTGCATGCCTCGCCCGGGCACGATGCGCAATATTCCGCCGATGAACTGAAGCTGATCCTGCGCAGCAGCCGCAGCGGCAGCAAGTTCAACCGTGATGAATGGAATGTGCTGGCGCAGACGCTGGATTTCGGCGAGCTCGAGGTTTCCGACCTGATGCGGCCCATCCATGAAATCGCCTCGCTGCGACGCGGCCGCGCGCTTGAGGAAAACCTGGCCACGGTCTACCGCACCCGCTACAGCCGCTATCCGTATTTCGCCGAGAACGGCGTCGACGTGCTCGGCGTGATCCACCTGAAGGACCTGTTCCTGGCCGAGCAGGATGGCAAGCGGGTCACCGAGCTCGACAGCTTCCTGCGCCCGGTAGTGCATGTGTCGCCGCGCATGCCGGCGGTGGAACTGATGCGCCGCTTCCGCACCGGCGCGCCGCATTTTGCCGTGGTCGGCAGAAAGGGCCAGAAGCCGGTCGGTTTCCTGACGCTGGACAATCTGCTCGGCGCGCTGGTCGGCGAGATTCGCGACGAGTTCCGGCAAAGCGACAACGACTGGACCCGCCTGGACGACGGCACGCTGATGGGCAAGGGCAGCCTGCCGATCTTCACGCTCGAGCGCGCGCTCGGCATCGATGTCGAGAACGAGGAAGTCGATCTGGAAGAAGCCGACTCGGTCGGCGGCCTGATCATGGAAAAGCTCGGCGAAATACCGCGCGAGGGTCAGAAGATCGCGTTTTCGCAGTTCGACCTGGTGGTGAAGAAGATGAACGGCCCGCGCATCGTGCTGGTACGGGTGTATCCGCGCATCGGGCATGAGGAAGATACAGGCATATAGGGCGGTATGGATTCCTGTATGCCGTCATCGGTCCGTATGGGTGGGTAGGTCGGGAGGTCGTGCAGCGTACAATGCCGGCTTTTCCCCTTTTCCCCTAGTGCAGCAACGACAATCATGACCCAGGACGAACTGAAGCAGGCAGTGGCGCGCGCGGCGCTCGAGTACGTGGTGGAAGGCGCCATCATCGGCGTGGGCACCGGTTCCACCGCGAACTATTTCATCGATGAGCTCGGCGCCATGCGCGGCCGCATAGCCGGCGCCGTGGCATCGTCCGAGGCGACCGCCGCTAGGCTGCGCTCGCATGGCATACCGGTTCTGGACCTGAATGAAGTCAGCACGATGCCGGTGTACATCGACGGCGCTGATGAAATTGTCGAGTCGGGTGCGATGATCAAGGGCGGCGGCGGCGCATTGACGCGCGAGAAGATCGTCGCCTCGGTTGCCGACCAGTTCGTCTGCATCGCCGACGGCTCGAAGCTGGTGAAGACGCTGGGCAAGTTTCCCTTGCCGGTGGAAGTGATACCGATGGCTGGCGCAGTGGTCGCGCGCCGCCTGGGCGCGCTTGGCGGACAGGTGAAGCTGCGCATGAAGGATGGCCAGCCGCTGGTCACCGATAACGGCAACCACATCCTCGACGTTTCGGGGTTGTCCATCACCGATCCGGCCGCAATGGAAAACGACATCAATAACATCGTCGGTGTGGTCACCGTAGGCCTGTTCGCACGACGCGGCGCGGATGTCGCGCTGCTGGGCATGGAAGACGGCGTGAAAACCCTGCAGTTCTGATCGATGCCATTTCTACTCTGAACGCACGGCGCCGGCCATATCTCCGCATGGCCGCGCGCTGAACGCTCCCCCGCGCTGCGCCCGCAGCGCCTCGTTTCAACGCGCCTCCTCCTCCGATCACTCAGGCCCGCCTCGCCGCTACCGCGATGCGGACGCGTTGGCATTCCACGAACCCTGACCAGGCGGAGGAGCACCGATCATGCAAGCCAGCCGCACGCAGCCGCAGTATTCCTCGAACATCCTTCCCGCCGCGAGTCAGCAACGCGCGGCCAATCCCCCGCCGGCGGGCGCACCGCAACTGCAAATCCGCTCGGTCGAAACGCCGCAAGCCTTCTTCGATGCCGCGCGCAATGGCGACGTCGGCCTGCTCGCGACGATGCTGGCCACGCGCCAGGCGAGCGCGGCGGCGGTGGAGGCGAAGAGCGGCTTGACGGCATTGATGCTGGCGGCGAAACGCGGTCATGCCGATGCCGCGCGCTTTGCTGAAGGCGGGCGCCAAGGTGGAGTTGAGGGCGGGGGGCATCGGTAATAAGGAAGGCTTGACCCCCTTGATGCAGGCGGCGTACAGCGGACATGCCGAGGTCGTCAAGGCGCTGCTTGCGGCGAAGGCGAATGTGCATGCAAGGCTATCGAATTACGTTGAGAAAGGCCGGACCGCTCTGATGCACGCCGCGCAAGCAGGGCCACCATGAGGTCGCGGCGCTGTCGCAGAGCCATATGTAGAGAGCGTGGCCTATTGCTAAGCCAGCAGTGAGCGCCACTGTTTCAAGGCCTGCGCAGATGACGAAGACGCTGCGCAACAACAAGGGCCGCGAGGAAGAAAGGGCGGCCCTGTTCGGAGAAGATTCAAAAGACCCGTCCATTGCGAACGGGCCGGTGCGGCAGGCTCAGTCCGCCGGCGGCACGTAGCCTTGCGCCATGTCCGCGCCTTCGCCGAAGAAGTGGCGTTCCATCTGCGTGGCCAGGTATTTGCGCGCGCGCACGTCGGCCAGGTTCAGGCGGTTTTCATTGATCAGCATCGTCTGATGCTTGATCCAGCCGGCCCAGGCTTCCTTGGACACGTTGTCATAGATGCGCTTGCCGAGCTCGCCCGGGTAGGGTGGGAAATCCAGGCCTTCGGCTTCGCGGTTGAGTTTGATGCAGTGGACCATGCGGGCCATCGTATTCTCCATCGGTTAAAGATTCTTGATCAGCACCTGTGAGCGGCGCTGCCAGTTGTACATGTGCTTGCGGTTCTTCGGCAGGTCTTCGACGCCGGCCAGCACGAAGCCGCGTTTCAAAAACCAGTGCGCGGTGCGCGTGGTCAGGACGAACAGCTTCCTGAAGCCGGCGGCGCGGGCCCGGCTTTCCATGTGGCTCAGCATGCGCTCGCCATCGCCTTGTCCCTGCACTTCGGGATTGACGATCAGGCATGCCATCTCCGCCATCTTCTCTTCGGGGAAGGGATACAGCGCGGCGCAGGCGAAGATCACCCCATCGTGCTCGATCACGGAAAAGTAACCGATCTCGCGCTCGATCAGCTCGCGGCCGCGCTTGACCAGCGTGCCATCGGCTTCCAGCGGTTCGATCAGCTTGATGATGCCGCCGACGTCGTCGATGTCCGCATCGCGCAGCGTCTCGAGTCGCTCGGAAGAGATCATCGTGCCCACGCCGTCATGGGTGAACAGTTCCAGCAGCGCCGAGCCATCCATTGCATACGGCACGATATGCGCCCGCGGCACGCCCTTCATGCAGGCCTGTATCGCATGCTCGAGGTAGAAGGCCGCGTCCGGCGGCAGGCAGCCGCTTTCGATGATGGCGCGCGCCTGATGCGCCGAGACTTCGCGGATTTCCGCGCCGGTGGCGTCGCACATCAGCGGCGTCTCGGTGATGAAGATCAGCTTGTCCGCGCGCAGCGCGATCGCGGCCGACATCGCCACGTCTTCCATCGTCAGGTTGAACACTTCGCCGGTCGGCGAAAAGCCCAGCGGCGACAGCATCACCAGGCCGCCGGCATTGAGAATCGGGTGAATGGTCTCATATGCGATCTTGCGCGTAACCCCGGTCAGCTGCAGATCGACGCCGTCGATGATGCCGACCGGCCGCGCGGTGACGAAGTTGCCGGAGATGATGCTGATTTCCGCATGCGCCATCGGCGTGTTCGGCAGGCCCTGGCTGAAAGCGCCTTCGATATCCAGGCGCAATTCGCCGGCGGCTTCCTTGGCGCATTCCATCGCCGCGGCATCGGTGATGCGTATGCCGTTGTGATAATGCGGCTGCACATTGCGCAGCGCCAGTTGTTCCTCGACCTGCGGCCGGCTCCCGTGCACGATCACCACGCGTATGCCGAGCGCATGCAGCAGCGACAGATCATGCGCCAGCACGGGCAAGGCGCCAGCGGTCACCAGCTCGCCGGGAAAGGCGACGACGAAGGTCTTGCCGCGGAAGGCATGTATGTAAGGCGCGACCGAGCGCAGCCACTGTACGAACTGAAGGGGGTTATCCATGGGCGGCATTATAATTCGGCCGGGCGAGGTCAGGCCTCGGGCAAGCAAGTCAGTAAGGCAATCGCGCAAGACATGGCTCCAGGCAATCGACGCCTTTGCGCATGGACCTTTGGCTGATTGCATGAGTCTCGGGTTCAATGCGAACGAACAGGAAGGCCTTTACGCCAAAATGAAACGGCGGCCATCAGGTTTTCCATTGGCGCGATCATGGAGGTCTCCATCGTAGGGTGGGCGCAGGCCACGCGTTACCCAGACCGATTTTTACGCGTGGGCTGCGCCCGCCCTACACACCGCGAAACAGAGCCCTTGCTTCGCCAGAAAGAACAAACCCGTTTTTCAATCAGAGCGAGGATGCCAGCCAACAAGCCCGCATCCGGTATTCAGGAATTTCATGCAGAACCAAGCTCAGGGCGAAGCGCTCCGGAAAACCTCCGCATCGCCAGTCCGCAATCCACTGCCTGCCATCACCTTTCCCGAAGAGCTGCCAGTCTCCGGCCGCCGTGAGGAAATCATGGCGGCGCTGGACAAGCACCAGGTCATCATCGTCTCCGGCGAGACCGGCTCGGGCAAGACCACGCAATTGCCGAAGATCTGTCTCGCGCTCGGTCGCGGCGAGCGGGGCTTGATCGGCCATACGCAGCCGCGCCGCATCGCCGCATCGTCCACCGCGCGCCGCATCGCGCAGGAACTCGGCACGCCTTTGGGCGAGCATGTCGGCTTCAAGGTGCGCTTCAATGACAACCTGACCCGCGGCGCCTGGGTCAAGCTGATGACGGACGGCATCCTGCTGGCCGAGACGCAGACCGATCCGCTCCTGAAGGCCTACGACACCATCATCATCGACGAGGCCCACGAGCGCAGCCTGAACATCGATTTCCTGCTCGGCTATCTGCGGCAATTGCTGCCGCGCCGGCCGGACCTGAAGATCATCATCACCTCGGCCACCATCGATGCCGAGCGCTTCGCGCGCCACTTTGGTTCACCCGAGCGGCCGGCCCCAGTCATCGAAGTCTCGGGCCGGCTGTATCCGGTCGAGATTCGTTACCGCCCGGTCGAGCCGGAAGAGGCCGCAAACCGGCCCGGCGCGGCGCAGCAGACCGCAGCCCAGAAGGAGCGCGGCGCGCGCGAGCTGATGGATGCCATCGCCGACGCGGTCGATGAGCTGTGCCGCCTCGGTCCCGGCGATGTGCTGGTGTTCCTGCCCGGCGAGCGCGAGATCCGCGATGCCGCCGAGACGCTGCGCAAGCATCATCCGCCGCATGTCGAGATCCTGCCGCTGTTCGCGCGGCTATCCGCGCAAGAGCAGGAGCGGGTGTTCAAGCCGTCGAACGCGCGCCGCATCGTGCTGGCCACCAACGTCGCCGAAACTTCGCTGACGGTGCCGGGCATACGCTACGTGGTCGACGTCGGCACCGCGCGCGTGAAGCGCTACAGCTACCGCAACAAGGTCGAGCAATTGCAGATCGAGCCGGTGGCGCAATCGGCGGCGAACCAGCGCGCCGGCCGCTGCGGCCGCGTCGCCGCGGGCGTGTGCATACGGCTGTATGACGAAGAGGATTTCGGGAAGCGCCCGAAATTCACCGACCCCGAGATCCTGCGCTCGTCCCTGGCCGCGGTCATCCTGCGCATGAAGTCGCTGCGCCTGACGGATGTCGAGACCTTCCCCTTCATCGAGCCGCCGCCGGGCCGCGCGATCGCCGACGGCTATCAATTGCTGCAGGAACTGGGCGCAGTCGATGAAGCCAATGCGCTCACGCCGCTGGGCAAGCAGCTTGCCAAGCTGCCGCTCGATCCGCGCGTGGGCCGCATGATCCTCGCCGCGCAAGCCAGCGATTGCCTGACTGAGATGCTGATCATTGCCTCAGCGCTGTCGGTGCAGGACCCGCGCGACAGGCCGATCGAAGCCCAGGCCGCGGCGGACCAGGCGCATAAGAAGTTCGCCGACGACAAGTCCGAGTTCAACAGCTTTCTGAAGATCTGGGCCTGGTTCGAGGACGCGATCGACCACAAGAAGAGCAACCGCCAACTGCAGGACAATTGCCGCGCCAACTTCCTGTCGCAATTGCGGCTGCGCGAATGGCGCGATGTGCACAGCCAGCTGATGACGCTGGTGAAAGAGCAGGGCTGGCGCTTGAACGGCGCACCGGCGACCTATGAGCAATTGCACACGGCGCTGCTGACGGGCCTGTTGGGCAACATCGGCTTCAAGTCGGAAGAGGATGGCATTTACCTCGGCGCGCGCGGCATCAAGTTCCATATCTGGCCCGGCTCGCCGCTGCAGAAGAAGGCAGGCCGCTGGATGATGGCGGCCGAGCTGGTGGAAACCTCGCGGCTGTATGCGCGCACTGTGGCGCAGATCCAGCCGGAGTGGCTGGAGCGCATCGGCGGCCATCTGCTCAAGCGCTCGCATGGCGAGCCGCGCTGGGAAAAGCGCGGCGCGCAGGTGGTGGCTTCGGAGCGCGCGACGCTGTATGGCCTGGTGGTCTACAGCCAGCGCCGGGTACGCTACGGCGCGTTCAATCCGCAGCATGCGCGTGAAATCTTCATCCGCGAAGCGCTGGTCGGCGGCGAGTTCGACACGCGCGCGCCTTTCCTCGCGCACAACCTGAAGCTGATGCGCGAGATCGAAAATCTCGAGCACAAGTCACGACGCCTTGATGTGCTGGTGGATGAGCACCTGATCGAAGCCTTCTACGATCAGCATCTGCCCGAGCATGTGCATGCCGGCGCGACTTTTGAATCCTGGTATCGCAAGGAAGCGGCCGAGAATCCGAAGCTGTTGTACCTGAACCGCGAAGACCTGATGCGGCATGAAGCGGCCGGCATCACTACCGAGCTGTTTCCGAAGAACTTGCGTGTGGCCGGCATCGAAATGGGACTGTCGTACCACTTCGAGCCCGGCGCGCCGCGCGATGGCGTCACGCTCACCGTGCCTCTGTATGCGCTGAACCAGGTTTCAGCCGAGCGCGCCGGCTGGCTGGTGCCGGGCATGCTGAAGGAGAAGGTGCATCTGCTGATCAAGTCGCTGCCGCAAAAGCTGCGGCGGCATTGCGTGCCGCTGCCCGAGTATGCGGCCGGCTTCGTCGACCGCATCGAAGCGCGCAAGCTCTACGGCCGCGGCGAACTGCTCGACGCATTGATTGCCGATATCCGCGAGCAGACCGGCGTGATGGTAAAGATTGCCGACTTCAAGCTCGAGACGCTGCCGGCCCATCACTTCATGAACTTCAAGGTGATCGACGAGCATGGCCGTCAGCTCGACATGGGCCGCAACCTGGCCGCGCTGCAGGCCGAACTCGGCGGCCGCGCGCGCGAGCAATTCCAGAAACTCACCGCCGAGGCCGCGATCACGGATGGCGATGCGGATGGCACGGCGCAGGTTACGGTACCGAACGGCAAGCCGGGCAAGGGCGGGCAGAGCGCCAAAGCCGGCAGAGTCGAAGCGACCAGGGATGACGGCAAGCCCGGCGCCTATCAGAACCTGATCTCATGGACCTTCGGCGAACTGCCCGAGCTGCTGGAAATCCAGCAGGGCAAGCAGACTTTGATCGGCTTTCCGGCATTGGTGGATCGGGGCAGCCATTGCGAACTCGAAGTTTTTGACGATCCGGCTGAAGCCGCGCGCATCCACCACGACGGCCTGCTGCGCTTGTTCGCGTTGCAGTTGAAGGAGCAGATCCGCTTCCTGGAAAAAAACATTCCGGGGCTGCAGGCGATGGGCATGCAATTCATGGCCCTGGGCACGCAGGAGGAGTTGCGCGACCAGATCATCCGCGCCGGCATCGAGCGCGCCTGCATGCAGGACCCGCTGCCGAAGAATGCCGAGGAATTCAATGCCAGGAAGGAAGCGGGCAAGGGCAGGGTCGGTCTGCTGGTCAACGAGATCGCGCGGCTGGCGTCGCAGATCCTGGCCGAATACCATGCGCTGCCGAAGAAGCTGCAGGGCGCGCGCGCGCATGCGCAGGCCGTGGCTGATATGCAGTCGCAGCTCGCGGCGCTGGTGGCCAAGCGCTTCATCGCCGACAACGACTATGCGCAGCTCGCGCATTTCCCGCGTTATCTGAAGGCGATCAATGTGCGCCTGGACAAGCTGCGCGCCGACCCGGCGCGTGATGCGAAGCTCATGGCCGAATGGCAGGCTGCTGCCGCGCCCTGGCAGCGCGCGCAGAAGGGCGCGGCGGCGCGCGATCCGAAGATGGTCGAGTACCGCTGGCTGCTGGAAGAATTGCGGGTGTCGCTGTACGCGCAGGAGCTGAGGACGCCGATGCCGGTGTCGACGAAGCGGCTGCAGAAGGTGTGGGAGGCGATGCAGAGGTAGGCGGCGCTGGGAAACCGCTCACCTCTGCGCCTTACAGGTTGGTGGACGAATGACCGTTGCCTTGGCCTTGGCCTGCTGTGAGGCCCATGCCGCAAGCCAACGACCACCCGTTTGAATTATCATGGCCCGTCGATCCAAGAATGGAGATACCCATGGCAAACCCGGTGCGCGAAAGCTTTGTTTCTCAAGCTGAGCCAGAACTCCTGGAGAAGTTGCGGCAGATAGCGAAGGATCAGGGACGCGAAGTTCAGGCTGTGATGGATGATGCCCTGCGCGAGTATGTCGAGCGCCAGCAGGAGGGCGGGGGACGCAAGCATGTGATGGACGCTTTTGCATCCAGCCTGGAAGAATTCGATAGCCTGTATCGAGAACTCGCCAAGTAAACCACCATGTCCCGCCGCGATTACCTCAGGGTTAGCGATGTATTGGGCATGCACGCGCTGCTTTTGCAGCGCTACGGCGGAGCAAAGGGCTTGCGCGATCCTGCTGCATTGGAAGCTGCGCTGTTCCGTCCTCAGTCCGGCTACTACGCCGATATCCTTGCCGAAGCAGCTGCCCTGTTCGAGAGTCTCGCGATCAATCATCCTTTCGTGGACGGCAACAAGCGCATTGCCTTTGCGGTCGTGGACGTCTTTCTAAGAATCAATGGCTGGCGTTTGCGCAGGGCGCCTTTGCAAATCCACGCCGAGATGATTGCAATGCTGGAAGCCGGGACCTTCGATCTTGCTCATATCGACCCCTGGTTGCGAGAGTTTGCGCAACAGCTGGGGTCGTAGAACCGCTCACCCTTCCGCTTTCCGCGTCAACCCAAGATAGGTATCAATCACTTTCGGATCATTCGCCAGCTGCGCCGCCGGGCCTTCCATGGCGATGTCGCCGGTCTCCAGCACATAGGCATGATCGGCCGCCTGCAACGCCGCGCGCGCATTCTGCTCGACCAGCAGGATGCCAACGCCGGTGGCCTTGAGGCCAACGATGATGTGGAAAATTTCCTTCACGATCAGCGGCGCCAGACCCAGCGACGGCTCGTCCAGCATCAGCAGCTTCGGCTTGGCCATCAGCGCGCGGCCCACGGCAAGCATCTGCCGCTCGCCGCCGGACAGGGTGCCGGCGTCCTGCTTGCGCCGCTCCTTCAGGCGCGGGAACAGGCGATAGACTTCATCGAGCTGATCCATGTGGCCGCGCTCGCGCGCGCGGTAGCGCCGGTAGCTGCCGAGCTGCAGATTGTCTTCCACGCTCATCGTGGCAAACAGTTCGCGCGTCTCGGGCACCAGGCACATGCCGCGCGCAACGCGGCTTTCTATGGCCACGCCGGCCATATCATGTCCATCCAGCCGTACCGAGCCGCGCATGGCGCCGTTGGCTGGCAGCGCGCCGGCAATCGCGTTCATCATCGTCGACTTGCCCGCGCCGTTGGGGCCGATCACGGTGACGATCTGGCCCGGATGCACGGTGAGATTGGCGCCGTGCAGCGCTTCGACCTTGCCATAGGCCACATGCAGGTCGGTCACTTCGAGTATGGGTGTGCTCATTGCTTGTGCGTTCAATCTATGCCGCCGAGATAGGCTTCCAGCACCGCCGGGCTCTGACGCACTTCTTCAGGCAGACCCTCGGCGATCTTGGTGCCGAATTCCATCACCACCAGGCGGTCGGTCAAATTCATCACGAAATCCATGTCATGCTCGACCAGCAGAATGCTCATGCCTTCGGCGCGCAGCTTCCTCAGCAATTCCGCCAGCGCCACCTTTTCCTTGTAGCGCAGGCCCGCGGCCGGCTCGTCGAGCAGCAGCAGCGTCGGATCGCAGCACAGCGCGCGGGCGATCTCGAGGATGCGCTGCTGGCCCAGCGCCAGGCTGCCGGCTTCCTCATACAGCATGTGCCCAAGACCGACGCGCTCGAGCTGCGTCTTCGCTTCGAACAGCAGCGCGTCTTCTTCGGCGCGGTTCAAACGCAGGATGCCGGTGGCAAGGCCCGCGACATCGCCATGGCTGCCGCGCAGATGCGCGCCGATGGCCACGTTTTCCAGCACCGTCATGCCCGGCATCAGGCGCACATGCTGGAAGGTGCGTGCAATACCGAGGCGCACGATGCTGCGCGAAGGCATGCGGTCGATGCGGCGCAGCGCGCCGTCGCTGGCGAAGCGGATTTCGCCGCTGGTCACCGGCAGTACGCCGGTGACCAGGTTGAACATGGTCGACTTGCCGGCGCCGTTCGGGCCGATCAGGCCCATGATCTCGCCGGAGCGCACTTCGAACTGCATGTCGTTGACCGCGACCAGGCCGCCGAACTGCTTGCGCGCGCGGTCCACCTGCAGTACCACGCCGCCCGGCTCAGGTTGGGCGCGTTTCTTCAGCGCAGGCGCGGCTTCCGGCGCCACGGCCTGCGGCCGCTGTGGAAACAGCCGGCGCACATACGGCCACAGGCCTTCGCGCGCGCGTTGCAGCAGCAGCACCATCAGGAGGCCGAACACGATGGTTTCGAAGTTGCCGTTCGCGCCCAGCAGGCGCGGCAGCACGGTTTGCAGCTGGTCCTTCAGGATCGTGAGCACAGTCGCGCCGAGCACCGCGCCCCACAGGTGGCCGGCGCCGCCGATGACGGCCATGAATAAGTACTCGATGCCCTGGTTCAGGCCGAAGGGCGTCGGGTTCACCGCGCGCTGTAGGTGCGCATACAGCCAGCCGGAAATGCTTGCCAAAAGCGCCGCGATCACGAAGCTCGCGACCTTCATCCACGCGGTGTTCACGCCCATGGCTTCGGCCATCACGCCGCCGCCGCGCAGCGCGCGGATTGCGCGCCCCGGGCGCGAGTTAAGCAGGTTGGCCAGCGCGATCACGGCGACGATCACCACGAACCAGATCAGGTAAAACATTTCACGGCCGCTGTTCATGTCGTGGCCGAAGAGCGTGATCGGCGGGATGCCGTTGATGCCGTCGTACTTGCCGAGGAAGTCGAGATTGCCGAACAGGAAGAACAGCGACAGGCCCCAGGCGATGGTGCCCAGCGGCAGATAGTGGCCTGACAGCCGCATCGTGATCGCGCCTATGGTGAGCGCGGCGATAGCGGTGATGGCCAGTCCAGCCAGCAGGCCCAGCCAGGGCGAGACGCCGAACTGCGTGCCGAGCCACGCGGTGGCATAGGCGCCAAGGCCGACGAAGGCCGCCTGGCCAAAGGAGGTGAGGCCGGCCACGCCGGTCAGCAGCACCAGGCCGAGCGCGACGATGGCGTACAGGCCGATGTAATTGGCCAGCGTGATCCAGAATTCCGGCGTCGGCAGCACCGGCAGCAGCGCCATGACGATGACGAAGGCAAGGAAGGCGATGCGGTTCATCATTCGTCCTCCTCTTCGACATGCTTGGAGGTCAGCGAGCGCCACAGCAGCACCGGGATGATCAGGGTGAACACGATGACTTCCTTCAGCGCCGAAGCCCAGAACGAGGAAAACGATTCCAGTAGGCCGACCAGCAGCGCGCCGGCCGCGGCGATCGGATAGCTGCCGAGCCCGCCGATGATGGCGCCGACGAAGCCCTTCAGGCCGATCAGGAATCCGCTGTCGTAATACACCGTGGTCAGCGGCGCGATCAGCACGCCGCACAGCGCGCCCATTGCGGCAGCCACGGTGAAGGCGAGCCGTCCGGCTTCCTTGGTGCCGATGCCGACCAGGCGCGCGCCGAGCCGGTTCACCGCGGTGGCGCGCAAGGCCTTGCCCGACAGGGTGCGCTCGAAATACAGGTAGAGCGCAGCGATCAGGATCGCCGCCACCGCCAGGATCACGATGCTCTGGCCCGAAATCGCCAGCGAGCCGATCGTGATCTGCGCATCGGAAAACGCCGCGGTGCGCGAGCCTTCGGCGCCGAACATCACCAGACCCAGGCCGGTCATGGCGAAATGCACGCCGACCGACACGATCAACAGCACCAGCACGCTCGATTCGGCCAGCGGCTGGAAGGCCAGGCGATAGATCATCGGGCCCATCGGCGTGACGATGGCCAGCGTCAGCAGCACCTGCAGCGGCATCGGCAGCGACGCATGGCCGAAGGCGCGGGTGGCGAACCAGACTGCCGCCGGCAGCACCAGGAACTTGATGATGGCCAGCGGCAGCGTCCTGCCGGCGCCGCGGCGCAGCTCGGCATTGGACAGCGTGTTCCAGGCTTGCTGCACGAAGCTCACCAGTCCAAGCGCAACCAGCAGGCTGGCCGTTTGCGGAAAGCGGTCCGACTGCAGCGCGGCAATGGTCAGCGCGCCATAGGAAACGAATTCGCCCTGCGGGATGAAGATCACGCGCGTGACCGAAAACACCAGCACCAGCGCCAGCGCCAGCAGCGCATAGACCGCGCCGCTGGTAATGCCGTCCTGCGCCAGGATGGCGGCGATAGAGAAATCCATGTTCAGATCCTCATGTCGAGGAAAGAGGTTGAAACAAAAAAGGGCGCGACTCGCATCGCGCCCGGAACGATCTAGAACACCTTATTGCGCATCGCCGCCCAGCTTCCACTTGCCGTTGACGATTTCCACCATCACGCGGGCGCGCTGGTCCAGGCCGAGGTGATCGGTCGGGCTCAGGTTGAACACGCCATGGGCGCCGGCGACATCC
Organism: Noviherbaspirillum pedocola; assembly: GCF_016632335.1. Lineage (GTDB taxonomy): Bacteria > Pseudomonadota > Gammaproteobacteria > Burkholderiales > Burkholderiaceae_D > Noviherbaspirillum_A > Noviherbaspirillum_A pedocola. The sequence goes on along the minus strand of NZ_JAEPBG010000001.1, from coordinate 201,577 downwards.
TTCGTATGCTCGATGGCGTCGCGCAGGCCGGCGCGGAATTCCTTCGTGCCCGGCTGGCCAGCCTTGAGCGCGGCGGGCACGGCGTTGGCCAGCAGCTTGCCGGCATCCCAGGCATGGCCGCCAAAGGTCGATACCGAACCGGCGCCATAAGCCTTTTCATAGGTTGCCTTGTATTCCAGCGCCGATTTCCTTACCGGGTTCGATGCCGGCAATTGCTCGGCCACCAGGATCGGACCGGACGGCAGCCAGGTGCCTTCGCAATCCTTGCCGCACACGCGCAGGAAGTCGTTGTTGGCCACGCCATGGGTCTGGTAGATCTTGCCCTTGTAGCCGCGCTCCTTCAGCGTCTTCTGCGGCAGCGCGGCCGGCGTGCCGGATCCGGCGATCAGCACCGCGTCAGGGTTGGCGCTCATGATCTTCAGGATCTGGCCCGTGACCGAGGTGTCCGGGCGGGCGAAGCGCTCGTTGGCCACGACCTTGATCTTGCGGGTGTCGGCCAGCTTGCTCAGTTCGCGATACCAGCCTTCGCCGTAGGCGTCATTGAAACCGATGAAGCCCACGGTCTTCACGCCGTGGTCGGCCATATGGGACAGGATCGCGGTGGTCATCTGCGAATCGTTCTGCGGCGTCTTGAATACCCAGTGGCGCTTGGCATCCAGCGGCTCGACGATGGAAGCCGAGGCGGCCATCGAGATCATCGGCGTGCCGGACTCGGCTGCGACGTCGATCATGGCCAGCGAATTCGGGGTGACGGTGGAGCCGATCAGCAAGTCGACATGGTCTTCACTGACCAGCTTGCGCGCGTTCTTGACCGCGGTAGTCGGATCGGTCGCATCGTCGAGCACGATGTATTCCACGGTCTTGCCGGCGATGGTCTTGGGCAGCAGCGCGATGGTGTTCTTCTCGGGGATGCCCAGCGAGGCAGCCGGGCCGGTGGCCGAAACGCTGACGCCAACCTTGATCTGCGCATGGGCGGCGCCGGAAAAGGCGAGCGCGAGCAAGGCGGGAAGGGCAGCGATGGCGAACTTTATTTTCATGAATGTCTCCGAAGCTTCGGGGATGACCGGTGGTCCGGTCTCGAATGGATTGCGGGTGGTTCGGTTCCGGTTGCGCCGCGGTCGCCATGATGAAACCGGCGCCGCGAGCGTTACGCCACCCGCGAAATTTGCAGGCAGCACTATAGCATCAAAGACAAGGGCTTCCGCATGCTGTGCGGAATCATGTCGCGCTTGGTGGAACCGTCGTCACCTGTGAACGCTGAGACTTGGTTTTGTGGTCTGCAGAACCGTCGTTGCGCTTATGAAAAGGGAACTCCAATGCAATTCAATGAAACGCGGCCCGTGGCTGGTCGCATCGTCGCCATGCTCGCAGCCGTGCTCGCGCTCGCAACCGAGGCGCATGCCGCCGAGCCGGCGTCCATGCGTGATGGCCTGCTTGTTTCCTCCAATGGCATGGCGCTCTATACCTTCGACATGGATGCCGATGGCGAGAGCGCGTGCAGCGGCACTTGCGCTGAAAACTGGCCGCCGTACGCGGCGCCGCGCGACGCGACCGCCAGCGGCGCTTTCAGCATCATCGAGCGCAAGGATGGCGGACGGCAGTATGCTTATCGGGGCAGGCCGCTGTATTACTGGGGTGGCGATGACAGGCCGGGAGAGGCGAAGGGAGAGGGATTTCAGGGCAGATGGCATGCGGTGAGGTAGTGTGCCGGGCGACATGATGTCGATGCCGGTAAACTCTGCCCCGGCGTGCTGTGTGGCCGAAGAAATGTCAGCCGGCGGCAACAAGCGTCCGAATTCGGCCGAGCACGGTTAGGCCAGGAGTTTGTGCATGGCGGCCGAGGGGTCGAAGGTGAAGAATAAGATTGCTGGCGCCCAGTTGGAGAGCATCGTCGCATTTGTCGATGCGCATCCAACTTCGGGAAGCCGCGAAACAAACAAGTGTGCTTTGCGTAGTTTCCTCAGGTTGGGAGATCTCCTGCTGCTGGATAGAAGCAGGGAACAGCTGCCAAAGCTCCTCGATCATTTGAGCAACAATGTTGACCTCATACAGAGAGCGATCGCGTTTTCGAAAGCTTGGCTGACGGCGCGTTCCAGATTGGGTAACGGCATTACGGATTGTCCGAAACTGCCAGACGCTTATGGCAAGGCGTTTGACTGCTTTGCTGTCGGTGTCTTGCGCCAGCTTACGTTAGACGACGATGAGGCTCCTCTTATCGTTTCCGAATTCGAACGGTTGAACAAAGAGGCGGGCACTGAATTGAAGGCCGCAAATTCGATCGGAAAAACCACGACCATATTGCAACCCCCCGCCTGATTTTTCGGATGGCGAAATGTTCATCCCCATGCCGTCTGGCACAGTCAATTCCAGCACTGCAGACAATGAAACCGAAGAGCCGTTCATTGAATTAGGCGAAGCATTCGCGGCTGAGTCAAACCTCATGCCTACAAGCCTTCGCGCGGATCACTGATAGGTCAGCCACAGTAACGGCAAACCGGCCGCGTTTGCAATGAACACCATGCCGGGCATTAATGTAGTTCCCGCAAGCTCCTCACGATATCTACCAGCCGATAAGGCTTGGCCAGCATCGTGAACTCATCCAGCGCGCCATGCGCCTCCTGCAGTGCCGGCAACGGATAGCCGGAAGCCAGCGTGATGCGCATGTCCGGCGCCATCTCGCGCGCGCGGCGCGCCAGTTCGATGCCGCTCATGCCGCCCGGCATCATCACATCCGAGAACAGCAAACCGATGTTCCTCTCGCGCTCCAGCACCTCGAGCGCCTCGCGACCGCTGCGTGCCTGGAGCGCTTCATAACCCAGGTTGCGGAAAAGCTCGACCGTCATCTCCAGCACATCCGGTTCGTCGTCAACCACCAGCACCCGAAACCTTTCGGTCGCGTGCTGTTGCGCCGGCTCGGTCGGACCTGCCTGTGGCGGCGTGTCCGACGCGGACTCGGCGCCAGCGGGCAGATACAGCGACAGCGTCGTCCCTTTCCCAGGTGCGGTATCGAGCACGACATCGCCGCCGGACTGCGTGACGAATCCATGCACCTGCGACAGACCCAGGCCTGTGCCCTTGCCGATTTCCTTCGTCGTGAAGAAAGGCTCGAAGGCGCGCGCAGCGACCTCGGGCGTCATGCCGGCGCCGGTATCGCTGACCGTGACACGCACATAGTCGCCGGCAGCCAGATTGCCGACTTCGTTCTCGGCCAGGCTTGCGCGCGCGGTGCGAAGCGCTAGCCTGCCACCGTCGGGCATCGCGTCGCATGCATTCACCACCAGGTTCATGAGCACGGATTCAAAGCGCGCCGGATCAAGCAGCACGCCAGGCAAATCGCTGCCCAGGTCCATATCGAAACTCACCTCCGCCGGCACGGCTCGCCGCAGCACCGTCTCAAAGTCCCGGATCACGCGGTTGATGTCGCTGATCTGCGGATGCAGTGACTGGCGCTGCGCATACGCAAGGAGTTGCTGCGTCAGAGTCGAGCCACGCTCGGCAGCGCGGCGCATGGCCTCCAGCACCCGGGCGATGCCTGGCGTGGGCGGCTGCAGCGCCAGCAGATCGAGTCCATTGACGATCACCGCGAGCAGGTTGTTGAAGTCATGCGCAATGCCACCGGTGAGCTGTCCCAGGGCTTCGAGCTTTTGCGCCTGGTACAGCGCGGTATTAGCGCGTTCCAGCGCGAGTTGCGCTTCGCGCCTTTCGGTGATGTCGCGGGTGATCTTGGCGAAGCCGATCAAGCCGCCGTCCTTGTTGCGGATCGCATCGATCACCACATGCGCCCAGAAGCGGCTGCCATCCTTGCGCACGCGCCAGCCTTCGCCTTCGAAGCGGCCGGCATTGCGCGCCGTGGACAATGCGCGCTCCGGCAAACCGGCAGCGCGATCCTCATCCGTATAGAACATGGAGAAGTGCTTGCCGAGGATCTCTTCCTCGTCATAACCCTTGAATGTCTGGGCGCCGGCATTCCAGCTGCTGATATGGCCGCTGGGAGAAAGCAGGTAAATCGCGTAATCAACGACATTGGCCACCAGCAGGCTGAATCTTTTTTCCATGTCGAGGCGTGACAATGGATCGTCGCTGTCTATGCTCATGGTCTTTGCGGTAGTTTTATTGCCTGTTTCCTGCTGCGTGGCGCGCCGTCGGAGCCAGCCACGCTTGAAAGGAAAACCTCATCTTAGGTGCGCGCGCCGCGGCCGCTATCGAGCCACGCAAGCTTCGGTTGTGTGAAAAGGCTTGCGCTTACCCCACATGCGCCAGCGAGCCGGATTCCTCGCGCAGCTTGCGTATGGCCAGCTCCTTCGATTTCGCCTCGATCTCGATCCACGGCGCACGCGCGTAGGAAGACGGCATCACTTCGATCAGATCGGAATGCTGGCGATCATTGAAACCGTTGCGGCCATTGGAAATATGCACGAGCTGCCAGTCGGGATCGGGCCAGGTCTCGCGCGCCCGTTCGAGCATGGCCGCCACACTCGGGTCGTCGTAACTCGACAGGTTCTCCTTGACGATGTGGTGATGCGCATCAAACACCATCGGCACGCCGGCTTCCATGCAGATTGCATGGATCTCGGCGGCGCCATACGCATATTCATCGTTTTCCAGCGCCAGGCGCGTGCGTATGCCTTCGGGCAGCGCGCGTATGTTCTCGATGAGCGCCTCGGCGCGATTGCCCTTGCCGCCGTGGATCTCGAGCAGCGCCCACGGCGAACGCGGCTGCGCCAGCAGATCCATGATGTCGGCATGCATGGCCAGGATCTTCACGCTGTTGGCGACCACGCCGGCGGAGTCGGAGTTGAGCACCACGAACTGATCCGGATGCATCACCAGGCGGATGCCCGCGGTCGTGGCGCGCGCGCCGAGCTGTGCCAGCGTGGGAGCGAAACCGGCCAGGGTTCCACGGCCTATCTCTTCATCGGCGAACGGGAAAATGCTCGACGGCAGCCGGTACAGCGAGATTGCCTCGCGTTCGCAATAGTCCAGCGCTGCGGTCAGACGCTGCAGATTGTCGCGGTAGAGGTCCGTCAGCAGTTCGCGCTGCTGCGGCAGTTCATGCTGCAGCAGGCGCTTGCGTGTGAGCGCGCGGTAGCGTACTTCCTGTGAATCCGTCACGCAAACCAGTCCGAGTCGGGATGCTTTCATAGTGTTGGCGCAAGAAGAGAAAACCAGTTGGATGCAATGCGCGCCGTCACGTTCAGCCGATTCCTTGCGCCGACGCGATTTTTCCGACAACTGCGATGGTGTTGCACGGTCGAAGCCGGAATGCCTTGATGAAGGAAACCTCGCATGCAGCATCTGATTGCGCGCGGCAGGATGGCATACAACCTGCCGCCGATCGCGTCCAAAAAGTCCTACGCCAAACGCTCGCTGGTGGCGGCGCTGCCGCGGGACGACCTCGACTTGCTGTACCAATGGTTCATCGAGCGCCAATACGGCCAGGCGATGCGCCTGAACCGCCCGATGTTCGGCACCCACGTGACCATCGTCACGCCCGAAGAAGACGTGCCGGACATGCGCGCCTGGGGCAAGTACGAGGGCAGGGAAGTCGATATCGAGTATGACGTGGTGCTGCGCCATCACGGCCCGTTCTGGTCGCTGCCCGTGTACAGCGACTGGTTCCAGGAAGTGCGACGTGAACTCGGCATGGCGCCGTCGGCAGATTTTCATATCACCGTCGGCCGGCAGTTCAGCTGGCAGCCGATACCACAGAGCGCGCGGCGCACGGCAGCGTCGATACGCCGCGAACGCGAGCTGCTTGATCATTTCCTGCCGACAAGGTAACGCACGCCCTGCGGTCCGTAGAACTCCTGGTGCGGTTCCCCGGCCTGCAGATGAAAGATGTCGCCGGCGCGGCAGCGTTGCTCGCGCGCCCCGCAGCGCAGCAGGATTTCACCTTCCAGCACCAGCGCCTTCGCCTCGAACGGATGCGTATGTTCGTCGAGCATGCCGTCGGCTTCCCGTTCGACCGTGAGAATGTCGCTGAAGCCCTCCTGCTCCAGCTGTCGCTGAAATTGCGCGCTGTCCATGCCTTGTCCCTTTTCCATGAGATGAAGCAATGACTATACTGGGTTCGTGCGTTCGGTGATGGGAGCCACGATTTGCCCGCGATCATTACTGCCTGCTCAGCCTTTGGCGGTGCGCAAAGAGTGACATCAATTGAAGGCTACCGTGCAATGGTTGATGGTTATTATTCTTGCAACCCGTGCGCAGGAGTTTGGGCAAACGGATGTTTCACATGGCGAGGATGTGATGCGGAAGCTTGCGAAGTCGATATTGATATTGGGAAGCCTGGCCACTTGCATGGCGGCACAGGCGCAGAACCGCGTTTTCAGGTCAGTGGGCGCGGACAACTATGCGGATGTGACGCCATCGCTGAATGTGGATACCTCATTGCGCAAGGACCTGGAAAGAGCCGGCGTCATCAGTCGCACCGGGCCGTTTCGCGTCGCCTTACCGTTGGCGCGCTTTGGCGAAAATGGCCCGAAGCTGATGTTTACCTATGTGCCGCACATGAAGGACGATGCCGGCAGCAAGGTGTTCATGCTGTTCATGCGTTTCGATCTGGACTGATGGCGCGCGGCGCCTGGCCCGCCCGTATTTCCTCCACCAGTTCCCGGGCATAGTGGGGCAGGGCGTCCAGGCTTTGCACGACGATGCTGCGCTCGCGCACTGCCCAGGGATCGTCAAGTTCCACCAGCGCCAGCCCCATGGTCTGGCTGTGCCGCAGCGCTGCTGACTGCGGCAGGATGCCGATGCCGACATCGGCCTCGATCATCAGACACATCGCTTCAAAGCTGCGCACCCGGATGCGCAATTCCAGCCGCTGCCCGCTTTGCGACACGATGCGCGACAGGAAGTGCCACAGGCTGCTGCCTTCGTGCAGGCCCACATGCGCATAGGCCAGCGTATCGGCGAAGGCAATGCGGCCACTGCCGGCCAGCGCATGTTCGCGCGGCGTCACCAGCACCAGGCGGTCGGTGGAGAAGTTGATGATTTCCAGACCCTGTCCCTGCACCGGGCCGGCGGCGATCCCAATGTCCGCCGTGCCCTCGGCCACGCCGCGCACGATGTCGGCATTGAGCCGCTCCTCCAATGCCACGTTCACCTGCGGATGGCGCGCCAGAAAGCTGCCCAGCACCTGCGGCATGAATTCGGTGACGGCGGTGGTATTGGCGAAGATGCGGATATGGCCCTTGATGCCGCTGGAGAACTGCTGCATGTCGCTCTTCATGCGCTCGAGCTGCTGCATGAACTGCTGCGCATGGATGAGCAGCGCTTCCCCGGCCGGCGACAGCTGCACGCCCTTGTTCTCGCGGTAGAGCAGGCGCATGCCGAAGCGCGATTCGAGTTCCTTGACGCGATTGCTGGCCGCGCCCAGCGACAAGTGCATGCGCTCGGCGGCGCGCGTCAGGCTGCCGCTTTCGGCGATGTGGATGAACAAGCGCAAATCGGTGAGGTCGAACAGCATGAGGCGATTCCAAAGGCGAGGGCAGACATTGTAATGGCAGGGTTCGTAGGGCGGGCGCAGCCCACGCGGTGGTCGAACAACTGCGTGGGCTGCGCCCACCCTACGAGAATTCCTGCCTTCTCCCGAACTTCACCAATACCAAAGCCCCCCTTCCAAAAATCCGAATTGCGGCGGGCCGCGCCGGCACGCACACTGGCCGTGATTTCAGAAACGACAAGGACAACGATGAGTCAGACCGCTTTCGACCTGCCGCTGCTGCAGCAGTGGGTGGGCAAGACCGAAACGCATCAGGACATCATTCAGCCCGCGCTGGCCGGCGCGCTGGCCGCCACGCTGGAGCGCGCCATGCCGGCCCCGGGCGACGGCCTGCCGCCGCTGTGGCACTGGATCTATTTCTGGAGCGTGGCGCCGCAATCGAGACTGGGTGCGGATGGCCATCCGCAGCGCGGCGGCTTCCTGCCCCCGGTGCCGCTGCCGCGCCGCATGTGGGCCGGCGGCCGCCTGACGTTCACCGCGCCACTCGTCGTCGGCAACGAAGCCACGCGCACCTCGCGCATCGCCAGCGTCGAAGCCAAGAGCGGCGCCACCGGCCAGCTTGCCTTTGTCACCGTGCGCCACGAGATCGCGCAGGAAGGCCGCATCGCGCTGACCGAGGAGCATGACATCGTCTATCGCGACCTGCCCGCGCCGGGCGCGTCGCAACCGGCCGGCAAGCCGGCGCCGCTTGGCGCCGCATTCTCGCGCGACATCACGCCTGACCCGGTGCTGCTGTTTCGTTACTCGGCGCTGACCTTCAACGGCCACCGCATCCATTACGACCGCAGCTATGTGACCGGCGTCGAAGGCTATCCCGGCCTGATCGTGCACGGCCCGCTGATCGCCACGCTGCTCCTGGACCTGCTGCACCGGAACATGCCGGGCGCGCGCGTGGCTTCCTTTGCCTTTCGCGCCGTCGGCCCGCTGTTCGACATCGATCCCTTCCGGGTCTGCGGCAAGCCGACCGGCGACGGCAAGACCATCGCGCTGTGGGCGCAGAACCACCGCGGCGATCTGGCGATGCAGGCCGAGGCGCAGATCGCCAATTGATACATCGAGGTTTGGAGGAGACATGAACCGACACAATGAAAGCCATCAGGACATCCGCGATGCGGTGCGCGCGCTGTGCGCCGAATTCCCGTCTGAATACTTCCGCAAGATCGATGAGGAACGCGGCTATCCGGAAGCCTTCGTCAATGCGCTGACCGGGGCCGGCTGGCTGGCCGCGCTGATCCCGCAGGAATACGGCGGCTCGGGCTTGGGCCTGACCGAAGCCTCGGTGATCATGGAAGAGATCAACCGCAGCGGCGGCAACTCCGGCGCCTGCCACGGCCAGATGTACAACATGGGCACGCTGCTGCGCCACGGTTCCGAAGAGCAGAAGCGCCTGTATCTGCCCAAGATCGCCAGCGGCGAATTGCGCCTGCAATCGATGGCGGTGACCGAGCCCACCACCGGCACCGACACCACCAAGCTCAAGACTACCGCGGTGAAAAAGGGCGACCGCTATGTCGTCAATGGCCAGAAGGTGTGGATCTCGCGGGTGCAGCATTCGGACCTGATGATCCTCCTGGCGCGCACCACGCCGCTGTCCGAGGTGAAGAAGAAGTCCGAGGGCATGTCGATCTTCCTCGTCGATCTGCGTGAAGCGATAGGCAAGGGGTTGACCGTGAAGCCCATCCTGAACATGGTCAACCACGAGACCAATGAGCTCTTCTTCGACAACCTCGAGATCCCGGCCGAGAACCTGATCGGCGAGGAAGGGAAGGGCTTCAAGTACATCCTCGACGGCCTGAATGCCGAACGCACGCTGATCGCGGCCGAATGCATAGGCGACGGCTACTGGTTCATCGACAAGGTCAGCCAGTATGTGAAGGAGCGCGAAGTCTTCGGCCGGCCGATCGGCCAGAACCAGGGCGTGCAGTTTCCGATCGCGAAAGCCTACGTCAACATCGAAGCCGCGAACCTGATGCGCTACAAGGCATGCGAACTGTTCGATGCGCACCAGCCCTGCGGCGCCGAAGCCAACATGGCCAAGATGCTCGCCGCCGACGCGTCCTGGGAAGCGGCGAATGCCTGCCTGCAATTCCACGGCGGCTTCGGCTTCGCCGCCGAATACGATGTCGAGCGCAAGTTCCGCGAAACCCGGCTCTACCAGGTCGCGCCGATCTCGACCAACCTGATCCTCTCGTATGTGGCCGAGCATGTGCTCGGGCTGCCACGTTCATTTTGAAAGGGATGATGATGCGACCGCTGGAAGGCATTACCGTCGTCACCCTGGAACATGCGATCGCCGCGCCGTTCTGCACCCGCCAATTGGCGGACCTCGGCGCCCGCGTGATCAAGATCGAGCGCCCCGGCGTGGGCGACTTCGCGCGCGCCTACGATACGCGGGTGCGTGGCCTGGCTTCGCATTTCGTCTGGACCAACCGCAGCAAGGAAAGCCTGACGCTGGATGTGAAGCATGCGGAAGCGCTGCCTATCCTGAAGAAGCTGCTGGACGGGGCCGATGTGCTGGTGCAGAACCTCGCGCCCGGCGCGGCCGAGCGGCTCGGGCTGTCGTATGAAGCACTGAAGGAAGCGCATCCGCGCCTGATCGTCTGCGACATTTCCGGCTACGGCGCCGACGGCCCGTATCGCGACAAGAAAGCCTACGACCTGCTGATCCAGAGCGAATCGGGCTTTCTGTCCATCACCGGCACGCCGGACGAGCCGGCCAAGGCCGGCTGCTCGGTGGCCGACATCGCCGCCGGGATGTATGCGTACTCGAACATCCTCGCGGCGCTGCTGCAGCGTGGCCGCACCGGGCAAGGTTGTCGCATCGATGTGTCCATGCTCGAGTCCATGGCCGAATGGATGAGCTATCCGATGTATTACGCGATCGATGGCGCCACGCCGCCGCCGCGCGCGGGCGCTGCGCACGCGACGATTTATCCGTATGGTCCGTTCCCGGCTGGCGATGGCAAGGTGGTGATGCTGGGCCTGCAGAACGAGCGCGAATGGGTCAGCTTCTGCGACGAGGTGCTGCGCCAGCCCGAACTGGCGCGCGATCCGCGCTATGGCTCGAATGCGGCGCGCAGCGCGGCACGCGCGGAACTGCGTGCACTGATCGTCGATGTATTTTCGAAGCTCACTGCCGAGGAGGTCATCGAGCGCCTGGACCGCGCGCAGATCGCCAATGCGCACATGAACACGATGCACGACTTGTGGGAGCATCCGCAGTTGAAGGCGCGCCAGCGATGGGCCGATGTCGCCACGCCGGCCGGCGAAGTGCCGGCGCTGCTGCCGCCGGGCGTGCCGAACACCTGGACCGCGCGCATGGACCCGGTGCCGGCGCTGGGCCAGCATACCGATGCGATCCTGCAGGGCCTGGGCTACGGCGCTAACGACATCGCGCGGCTGCACGCGGAAAAGGCCGTGTAGGAAAACGAAAAGATGGAGGAGACCATGATGCAGGAACATCCGAGCGCAACGCTTGCGCATTTCGCCGCGACGCTGCAGTTCGAAGACATACCCGAGCCGGTGCTGCGCCGCGCGGAAGACCTGATGCTCGACTGGTTCGGCTCGGCGCTGGCCGGCAAGGCGGGACGCCCGGTGCAGATCATCGAAGCCTTCGCGCGGCAGATGGGGCCAACCGAGGGGCCATGCGAAGTGCTGGTCTCGCGTGCCGGCACCACGCCGCTGTTTGCGGCGATGGTCAACGCCGCTTCCTCGCACTGGGCCGAGCAGGACGATGTGCACAACGGCTCGGTGTTTCATCCGGCCGCGGTGGTGTTTCCGGCGGTGCTGGCGCTGGCGCAGGCGAACGGGGCCTCGGGCCGGGAACTGCTGACGGCAGCCGTCGCCGGCTATGAGGTCGGCATTCGCATCGGCGAATTCCTTGGCCGCTCGCATTACCGCATCTTCCACACCACCGGCACTGCCGGCACGGTGGCGGCTGCCGCTGCGGCGGGTCGCATCCTCAAGCTCACGCCGGAACAAATGCTCGATGCCTTCGGCTCGGCTGGCACCCAGGCTGCGGGCCTGTGGGAATTCCTGCGCGACGCGGCGGATTCCAAGCAGCTGCATACCGCGAAGGCCGCATCCGACGGCCTGATGGCCGCCTGCCTGGCGCAAGCCGGCTTCACCGGCGCCAGGCGCATCCTCGAAGGCAAGCAGGGCATGGCGGCCGGCATGTCGACGGACGCCGATGCGGCGCGGCTGACCGACAGGCTCGGGCAACGCTGGGCCCTGGCCGAGACTTCGTTCAAGTTCCATGCCTCGTGCCGCCACACGCATCCGGCCGCCGATGCCTTGCTGCAGGTGATCAACGAGCATCATCTGCGTCCCGAGCAGATTGCCCGCGTCACCGCGCATGTGCACCAGGGCGCCATCGATGTGCTGGGCCCGGTCACGAATCCGCAGACGGTGCATCAGGCGAAGTTCTCGATGGGCACCGTGCTGGGGCTGATCGCGCAATTCCACGCGGCCGGCATGAAGGAATTCAACGATGCGTTTAATGACATTGCCATCCGCGCCTTCCGCGACCGCGTGACGATGCAGCTCGACGAAGAAGTCGACACCGCCTATCCGCTGCGCTGGATCGGCAAGGTCACGGTCGAGACCGTGGATGGTGAGCGTTTCGAGGGCAGGGTAGACGAGCCTAAGGGCGACCCCGGCAACACGCTGTCGCGCGAGGAATTGGAAAGCAAGGCGCTGCGCCTGGCCGAGTTCAGCGGCGCTGCCAGCAGCGACGAAATGCATGCGGCCTTCGAGCGGCTCTGGCATATCGCGCGCGCAGACGTTGTTGGTCGGCTCCTGCCATGAAGCGCTCGTATCTTTTTGTGCCGGGTAACCGGCCCGAGCGTTACGCCAAGGCGCTGGCCGCAGGCGCCGACGCGGTCATCATCGACCTGGAGGATGCGGTCGCGCCCACCGACAAGGGCGCGGCGCGCGATGCGCTGTCGGGCTGGCTGTCGAGCTTGCCGGCTGGGGCGCCACCGGTGCTGGTGCGCATCAATGCCGCCGGCACCGACTGGTTCGACGAAGATCTGGCGCTGGCCGGCATGGCGAATGTAGCCGGCGTGGTATTGCCCAAGGCGGAAAGCGTGGACGACATCGAGCGGCTGCTGGCCGCGGGCGCCCCTTCGGTGCTGCCTCTGATCGAGTCGGCGCTGGGTTTTCATCACGCGCTCGAGCTGGCGCGCGCGCCGAAGGTCGAGCGGCTGCTGTTCGGCAGCATCGACTTCAGCGTCGATATCGGCATGGAAGAAACAGTCGAATCGCTGCAGTATTTCCGCTCGCAGCTGGCGCTGGTATCGCGCCTGGCCGGCATTGCCGCGCCGGTCGATGGCGTCACCACCGTACTCGACGATGCCGAGCGCATCCTGCAGGACACGCGCCGCGCGCGACGCGATGGCTTCGGCGGCAAGCTGTGCATCCATCCGAAGCAGGTGGCCGCGGTGAATGCCGCCTTCATGCCTGCGGCTGATGAAATTGCCTGGGCCGAACGGGTACTGGAAGCAGCCGCCGCAGCGCAGGGAGCGGCAGTGGCTGTGGATGGCAGGATGGTCGATCGGCCGGTGATACTGAAGGCACAATCGATCCGGGAAGAAGCGCGCATGCGGCAGGCGCGCGGGTAAAGAGCATCACAACACGACACAACACAACAAGCAAAGGAGACAGGTATGAAACTCAAGCATCTGGTATTCGCCATTCCGCTGTTCCTCGCCGGCGCTGCGTATGCGCAGTCACCCATCGTCATCAAGTTCAGCCACGTGGTGGCCGATGACACGCCCAAGGGCAAGGGCGCAATGAAGTTCAAGGAGCTGGCGGAAAAGGCCACCAATGGCAAGGTCAAAGTCGAGGTCTATCCGAACAGCACGCTGTACAAGGACAAGGAAGAGCTCGATGCGCTGCAGCTGGGCGCGGTGCAGATGCTTGCGCCTTCGCTGGCAAAGTTCGGCCCGCTCGGCGTGAAGCAGTTCGAAGCCTTCGACATTCCCTATATCTTCCCGTCGCGCGAAGTGCTGCGCCGGGTCACGCAGGGACCGGTCGGCAAGGACCTGTTCAAGAAGCTCGAGCCCAAGGGCATCGTCGGTCTGGCTTACTGGGACAACGGTTTCAAGGACATGACCGCCAACAAGCCGCTGCATCATCCATCCGACTTCCGCGGTCTGAAGATGCGCATCCAGTCTTCCAAGGTGCTCGATGCGCAGTTCCGCGCGCTGGGCGCCAATCCGCAGGTCATGGCTTTCTCCGAGGTGTACCAGGCGCTGCAGACCGGCGTGGTCGATGGCACCGAGAACACCCCGTCCAACATCTACACGCAGAAGACGCATGAGGTGCAAAGCGACATGACGGTGTCCGAGCACGGCTATATCGGCTACGCGGTCATCGTCAACAAGAAGTTCTGGGAGGGCTTGCCGGCGGATGTGCGCGGCCAGCTCGAGGGCGCGATGAAGGAAGCCACCGACTACACCAACAAGATCGCGGAGAAGGAGAACCAGGACGCGCTGGAAGCGATCAAGAAGAGCGGCAAGACCAAGGTCTATGTGCTGACCGATGCCGAGAAGGCCGAGTGGCGCAAGGCGCTGCTGCCGGTGCGCAAGGAAGTGGAAGGCCGCGTCGGCAAGGAAGTGCTGGATGCGGTGGACAAGGAGAGCGCTGCGGCCGGCGTCAAGTAAGCTTCCCGCCTACCTCGATTTCCCGTAGGGTGGGCGCAGCCCATGCGATTGCCGGTTGAACGACCGGACGCGTGGGCTGCGCCCACCCTACGTGTTTTCAACCATCGGAACTGTCGCGTCATGGAAGAAGTTCAGATCGACACCTGGAGCGAATTCGTCGCGCTCAGCACCGAGCTGGACGGCTGGGCCTTTCGCGGCCATCGCGATGCCTACTGGCCGCTGTACAGTTCGCTGTCGCGCCATCTGCAGAATTTCGTGCCCGACCGCCGCAGCTGGCAGGGCAGGGAAAAGCGCGCGATCCGCATCTTCCGGCGCAAGGCCCACAACTACCTGACCGATGAATCGGTGCTGGCCGAAGACTTGCGCTGCGCGGCGCTGATGCAGCATCACGGCGCGCCGACGCGCCTCTTGGACTTCACCAAATCACCCTTCGTTGCCGCCTTTTTCGCGCTGGAGCGCGCGGTCGGCACCGCGGTGGTGTATGCGCTCAATACGCCAGCGCTGTGGAATGCGGCGCCCAGCGCGCATCCGGGCCTGACGCGCGAACGCATCGACCCGCGCGAGCCGGGCAATTTCGAGCGCTACTTCATCCAGAACACGCATGAAGTGGTGTGGATAGGCGAGCCAATGCAGATGGACCGGCGCCTGGTGGCGCAATCGGGCATGTTCGCAGTGCCGGGCGTGCTCGACAAGTCGCTCGACCAGATCCTGAGTGGCTATGCGTCCGATGGTCCGCTGATGCGCAAGCTGCTGCTGCCGCCGTCGCTGCGAGACGAAGCGATGCGCTCGCTGTACCGGATGAACATCACCTATGCGCAGCTGTTCCCGGACCTGGATGGCCTGGCGCGTTCGCTGGCTTTCGAGCTGGAGACGGTGTGGGCGGGGGCGGGGAATGATCCGGATATGGGGATGGGGAGCTGAATTTCTGGCGTCGCCGCTGTCTGCAGTTGGCGCAGGAAAGCGATTGCTCAATCCATGATTGGATTTCTTCGTTATAAAGCGCAAGCTGCTGCGCGCGGTTCCAACATGGGTCGAGCCGCTTGCCGCTCAGCGATAGATATCGTCGTGGTCGCCGACGTTGATCAGGACGATTTCGTGATCGCGGATGACCATTTCCAGCGAAATGCGAAAGCTCATGTTGATCGAGACGCTGTGCAAGCCTTCGAGCTTCCCCTTGAGCGCATGAAGGCGCAAGGAAGGATGGTGCGGATTCGCTTCAAGCAGCTTGAGTGTCTTGGCATAAAGGCTTTCCAACTCGGGATGACGTTTCAGAAAGCGTGCGGCGCGCTTGTTGTAGTGCTCGGTGAAAAGCAGCTCCCACTTCATTTGCCGTCCGCGTCGAAGGATTTGATGCGGACCAGATGCTGTTCGACTGTTTCCCTGACGAATCGGCCGGCATCGAGGTCGGCCTGCGATTCGGCCAGTGCGACGCTCAATTCACATTCCCGCAGGTATTGGTAATGTTCCTTGCTCATGACCACGTACTTCACCTTGCCTCGTACGGTAACCGAGGCTTCGGTTTGTTCCTGCAAGGCTTGATCGATCGCGCCTACACCCCTGGTTTTGAGATCGTTTGCCGAAATCGTATCCATGATCGTGTCCTTAATCGTACGGTGGAGCGCATTCTAGGCGTTCAGTCCAAGGTCTACAAGCGTTTCGAACCGCAGGCTCGCGACGATACGATGGACTTCATGGGTGCCACTACGCCGCCTGCGCGCAGCGATCCCGCATCCAGCCTTCCACTTCCTGCGCCGGCAGCGGCCGGCTGAAATGAAAGCCCTGCAATTCATCGCAGCCGTATTCACGCAGCATGCGCGCCTCGCTTTCCTGGCTCACGCCCTCGGCCACCACTTGCCGGCCCAGCGTATGGCCCAGGCCGATGATGGCGTGGATCAGCGCCAGGTTCTGCGGCGCCGCAGCCATGTTCTGGATGAAGGAGCGATCGATCTTCAGCTTGTCGACCGGGAAGCGGTACAGGTAATTGAGACTGGAATAGCCGGTGCCGAAGTCGTCGATCGACAGCGATACGCCCAGCGCCTTGATGGCATTGAGCCGGGCGATCGCGGCATCGCCGTTGTCCATCAGGACCGATTCGGTCAGCTCGAGCTCGATCTGCGCGGCGTCGATCGCATGCCGCTTCAATGCACCGCGCAGCGTGTCGCACAAGCCGTTGTCGCGCAGCTGCACCGCCGACAGGTTGATCGATACCGGCACCATGCCGAGGCCGCGTTCCCGCCATTGCGCATGCTGGCGGCAGGCTTCGTCGATGATCCAGGCGCCGATGTCGACGATCAGGCCGGACTCCTCGGCGATCGGAATGAACTCGGCCGGCCCGATCAGGCCGCGCGTCGGATGCTGCCAGCGCACCAGGCTTTCCACGCCAGCCAGCGTCAGCGTGGCGGCATCGATGCGCGGCTGGTAATGCAGTAGCAGTTCGCCGCGCGCCACCGCGTGGCGCAAATCGTTTTCCAGTTGCAGGCGCTGGGTGACGCGTTCGTTGAGTTCTGCGGTGAAGAACTGCAGATTGTCGCGGCCGCTGTTCTTGGCCTGGTACATCGCGGCATCGGCATGGCGCATCAGGGCGTCGATGTCTGCGCCGTCGTCCGGATACACCGCCGCGCCCACGCTGCAGGAGATGTGCAGCTCGGCGCCGTCCAGCGGGTAGGGCTGCCGGACCGCTTCGATCAGGCGCCCCTTGGCGATCTTGCCGATTTCTTCCACGTCGGCGACGTTGTTGAGGATCACGATGAATTCATCGCCGCCGAGGCGGCTGACGGTGTCGCCTGGCCGCACCGAGGCCGACAGGCGCTGCGCTACCGAGGACAGCAGCGCGTCGCCGACATGATGGCCGAGGGAATCATTGATGTTCTTGAAGCGATCCAGGTCGACGAACAACACTGCCACGCGACTCCCCGCGCGCTGCGACTGCGCAATCGACATCTGCAGCCGCTCTCGGCACAGCAGACGGTTCGGCAGGCCGGTCAGCGCATCGTGATGCGCCATGTAGCGGATGCGTTCCTCGTTCTTCTTGCGCTCGCTGATGTCGGTGACGATGGCGATGTGATGGGCCACCGCGCCGGACTTGTCGCGCGCCGCGTTCAGCGACAGCCACGCCGGCCACGGCTCGCGTCCGCGCCGCTGTATCCAGGCTTCGCCCTGCCAGGCGCCTTGCCGGGCGGCGGTGTCGAGCATGGTCTGGTACAAGCCGGCGTCGTTGCGCGCGTCGAGCAGGTCGCGTGGATGCATGCCGGCGAGGTCGTCGACGCCGAGATTGGCGTTGCGGCAGAACGCGGCATTGGCTTCGACGATGCATCCTTCGGCGTCGATCAGCAGGATGCCTTCCGATGCCGCCTCGAATACCTTGGCCCACAGCTCCAAATGCTGCTCCATTGCCTTCATGCGGTTGATCGGGGTGAAGGTAGACAGCACCGCTGCGCGGCCGCCATATTCGATGCGCCGCGCCGACACCAGCGCCCAGCCCGGTGCACTGCCTGCGAGCCAGCGCACTTCGAATTCATCCACTGCGCCGAGGTCGGCCAGCGTCTGGAAGAAGCGGGCGCGGGTCGGCGCATCCATGCCGCGGCTCCATGGATCGCCGCGTCCGCGCAGCCAGGATTGCGCAGCCGCATTCGCGTGCAGCACTTCATGGTCCGGGATGGCGGTCACGAGCAGCGGCATCGGGATGGCTTCGGCCAGCCGCTTCTGGGCATTGTCGGCATGATGGCGCGCGACCAGTTCCTGCTGTTCCAGGCGATGCCGGTCCAGCTGCTGCAGCATCGCGTTGAAGCCGGTGACGAGCTGACCGATCTCATCGCCGCTTTTCCATGCGGCGCGCAGCGCGTAATTGCCCGAGCGCGACACATCGGCCGCGACGCCGGCAAGCTGGCGCAGCGGCGCGCTGATCTGTCGGGCCACATAGAACACGACGGAAAGAATGACGAGCAGCAGCAGCACGGCGGTGCCGAAATGCTCGGCCATGCGCGCATAAGCCGCCCGTTGCCGCGCGTGCAGCAGCCGCGACAATTCGTTTTGCGCCATGCGCCAGGCATCGTTCAGCGCGACGATGGCAAGCTCGCGCCGGGCGGCATCCATCGGTCCGGCCCCGTAGCGTTGCAGCGCATCCTGCAGTGCCTGGCGCGATGGGTTCAGGCGCTGCGCGAGCGTGGCGTCGCCGGCTGCGAGCGCTTCCCGGTAATCGCTGGCGATGCCGTGCGCCGCTGCGTCGAGCCGGCCCTGCAGGAGCGCCATGTCATGCGCCGCGTTCGGATTCGGCGTGGTGCGCAACAGCTCCAGCAATTCCGGAAAGCGCAGCACCGCCAGCGACATCGTGTAATAACTGTCGAGGTCGGGGTCGAGGATCAGGTTGGATTGATTGCCGATGCGGGTCAGCAGCGCACGGCCGCGGTCGAAAGCGTGGTCGGTGCCATGGCGCAGCGCATCGGCGTAGTCGCGCGCGAGGTCCGCGCCGCGCATGGCCTCGCCGTGTCGCGCTTGGGCCGCCTCGATTTCGCGCGCGGCTGCTTCCATGGCTTGCGGTGACGGCCTTGCGCCCGCCAGCGGTGTGAAGCTGGCGCGGATGGCATCGATATAGGCAGCGCCGGCGATTTCCTTGGCGGTGAAATCGATGGCGATGTATTTCTCGTTGATCAGGATGCCCGATACGAAGATCACCGCAGTCAGGTCGAGGAGGTAGATGAGCGCGAGCTTGCGACCGACGTTGAGCCGGCCGATCAGGCGCGAAAGGAAATTCTGCATGGCATGGCACCGGTATGGGCATTAGCCACAACGGAGCAATGCCCGTGCCAGCAGTTTCCGTGGTGAAACGGTGTCGCTGCGCCATGTCGGATCACGTCTTGCCGCAAGCAGTCAGGTACGTGCCTTTTCCGGTGCGATCCGCGCCATCGCAGGGCGGCTTCTGCCCTCAGTTGAAGCAGGCAGTGGAAAGCACCAGCGGCGTATCCTGGTTGCCGGCCGCGGCAAGCCGGCGCGCAACGCTGTGTATCCGCGCTTCGCAGGCGCGGTAGGTGTTCATGAAGTCCATTGTGAAGCCCTGCAGCTTGCAAAGATGGGCAAGCGCGCTCTTCAGGATCAGGCATTCCCGCTCCACCGCATCCACTTCCACCGAGAAGCGCACACCCTGCTCGGTGAGTCCCGGTTCCAGCACGATTTTTCCCATGGGGGTCATCCTTCTCCGATTGTTGTCATGCGCGTCCTATGCAAGAAGAAGGCCAAGCGCATCAAACGGAGGAAGAGGGCGGTCAGCGGCGCTTGCGTTGATCTGCGATACTTGCCGCCTCCTTACCGTCCTCCTTTCCCGTTCCCCGCAACAGCCATGACTGAAGCCGCTTCCCCGCCCACCCCAGCCTCGACGTCAGATCATCCCGCCTTTACTCATGCACAGGTACGCTCCGTGATCACCGGCGTGCTGCTGGCAATCCTGATGGGCGCGCTGGACCAGACCATCATCTCCGTGGCGCTGCCGGTGCTGGGCGCGGAACTGCATGGTTTCGACTGGCTGGCCTGGGTGGTGTCCGGTTATCTCGTGGCCAGCGCGGTGACCACGCCGATCTACGGCAAGCTCGGCGACCTGTATGGCCGGCGCGCGATGCTGCTGGTGTCGATTGCCATCTTTCTCGCGGCGTCAGTGATCTGCGGTGTCGCCAACTCGATCGGCATGCTGGTGGCCGGTCGCATTCTGCAGGGCATCGGCGGCGGCGGACTGATCTCGACTTCGCAGGGCATCATCGCCGACGTGATTACGCCGCGCGAGCGCGGCCGCTACCAGGGCTATGTCAGCGGCACCTATGCGGTGGCCAGCGTTGCCGGTCCGCTTCTGGGCGGCTTTCTCACGCATTACCTGTCCTGGCGCTGGGTGTTCTGGATCAACCTGCCGCTGGGCGTGGCAGCCTTCCTGGTGTCGCGCCGCGCGCTCGCGCAGCTGGCGCCGCCGCGCATCGCCCGCAAAATCGATGTCGCCGGCGCGCTGCTGCTGTCGCTGGGCCTGTCGGCCTTTCTGATCGCGGTAACGCGGGTCGGGCAGGGCGTGGCCTGGCTGGAGCAAACCAATGCATCGCTTTTTGCCGGCGCTGCCGTGGTGCTGGCGATTTTCGTGTTCCAGCAGAAGCGCACGGCCGAACCAATCCTGCCGCTATACCTGTTCCGCATACCGACCGTGGTGCTGTGCTGCGGCATCCTGTTCATCGCCTTCGCCCAGGTGGTGTCGCTGTCGGTGCTGATTCCGCTGCGGCTGCAGATGCTGCTGGGCGTGGGCGCCGACGGCGCGGCGCTGCAGCTGGTGCCCTTGACGCTGTCGATTCCGCTGGGAGCGTATACCGGAGGCCAGGTGATGGCGCGCATCGGCCGCTACAAGCCGCTGCAGCAGGTCGGTAGCGCAATCGTGCCGTTCGGCCTCATCGGCCTGGCGCTGCTCGATCCGCAGCATGCCTTGGCGACCGGCGTGCTGATGGTGGCGGTCGGCATCGGCATCGGTCTGCAGTTTCCGACCGCGCTGGTGGCGGTGCAGAATGCCGCGCCGCGGCGCGACATGGGCGTGGCTACCTCCACCGCCTCGTTCTCCCGTTCGCTCGGCGCGGCGCTGGCTGTGGCGGTGCTGACCGCCTTGCTGATGGCGGCATTGCAGGCAGCGGCGCCGGGCTTGTCGCCATCGCTGTCCGGCGCCGAAATGATGAAAGAGCTGGTCGGCGGCGCGCTGGCGCAGATGGGCCCGCAGGAGCGGCAGGCGATGGCCAGCGCGGTGCGTGGCGCTTTCGAGCGCACTTTGTTCATCAGTGCGGCAATCGCAGCATGCTCCTTCGTGATGGCGATGCGCCTGCCGGATACGGTACTGGCGGCAAAGAAATAGGCCAATGCGCAGGCTTGACGTAGCGCCAGAAAAGTCACGAGTGCGCTGAACCCTGTCGACACCTTCGTTACATAACGTCCCGGTTTTCAATTCAACATCAGGCGGCTTGTGCGTGAGCGCGAGCCGCCGTTCTTTTGCGGGTGACTTTATGGGCGATAGAAGGAATTCGATCAGTAAGCGCAATCTCAATTCAAGCGTCAATGCCAACACGAGCGCAAGTCTCAGCCCCACCAATACCGCGAATCTGCCGACGCCGGCGAGTACCGCGGAAAGCGCTTACGACGTGATCCGAAGCGGCGTGCCTTCAGGGCACCGAAGGATGGCGAGCGCTCCGGTGACGCCCGTGGTGCAAGCGCAAACCCTCTCCCGGACCGATGCCGGCCTGCAAAGTCCGATCGGCAAGGCGGACAAGCCTGGTGCTGCAAAGAAGCTGCATCTGACACTGCTGCCAGCTGTTTCGGATCAGAGTCCGGGCGCTGCGCCATCGACAACGCCGCGCAAACCCGCCCATGGGGTGCCGGTATTGCCTCTGGTGCCTTCCTCAGCCAGAGGTCCAGCGGACATTGCTTCCCCGTTTTCGGGAGCGAAAGGCGCTCAACACAGTCCCGCTTCACCCCGCCCATCGGTGCCGCCGGGCGATCTGCCGCCGCAGTTGCCCACCTTTGTTCCGCCGCCAGCGGATGCACCTCCACCGCTTAGCCTGCCAGGAAGCCAGGGCAAGCCCGATTCCCTGTCCATCGGCATGGGCGCGTCAACGGGCGATATCGTTTCCGGCACAGAGGCGCCGAACGATGGCAGCCTGGCCGCGCAGATCGAGCAGATGGCCGACGATGTGGTCACCGCCGAGGTCGAGCAGATGCAGCGCAAAAGCCCGAGCGACATGGCCGGCATGGCTGGCAAGGAAAATTTGCATCGTCATGGCAAGCCGGTCTACACGCCGGTACGGCAGTTCCTGATGACGGAATTCGAAAAGGACAAGCGCTTCATCGCCGAGGTGAAGAAGCAGGGTGGGCTTGTCATGCAGGTCTTTGCGCAAGATCCGGATTCGATGCGTCAGAAGTCTGGCAATGACATCGGCGGCGCTGCGAACAAAGTGAATATCGAAGCGTTCAAGCCCTACACCCAGCCGATCTTCCACATCGTTTGCGGCGAACGCCTTGATTACCGTGATTCCAGCCTCAGTCCCGCGACAAAGAGGCTGCTGGAAGCCATCGACGGCAAGCTGCATGCAGAATTGCTGAAAAACAAAAAGCTTTCGCTGCGCGAGATTGAGAAGATCCGCGCCAATCTGTTCAAGGGAATCTTGTTTACCCGCGGCATCTCGCCGTTCCTGCTGAAGGCGCACGACGGAGACAATGCCGAGGAGGTCAAGACTGTGAAAGAGGTCAACAAGAACTGGTCGGCCGCCGCCAATCGGAATTTCAACCTCGACTACAAGGAATTTGCGAAAAGCTTTGTGCGCCATGGCAACGAGAATCTTTCCGGAGAATCGGAGGAGCTCTACAAGGCCAGAAAAGACGAGATCAAGGCAAAGCGTGCGCAGGAACTGATGGCAACCAAGCGCAGCAAGAATCCCAAGGCGCGCAGCCAGCCCACGCTGCCACAAGGTGAAGATTTTCGGCGGGCGTTGCAACTGGAAAAGCAGCGCCACAAGGCCGAGCCTGTGCGGCCGCGGGATGATGAGGGAGACGACTCGCCGCAAGGCACGATCGACAGCTACCGCGCGCTGTACGCGGAGAACTGGACTGGCACTGAAAAGGCGCGCTTCGAAAAGTTTTATGACAGCCGGGTCAAGAAATGGATGAACGCGCATGGCGATGACTGCGACATCGGCGCGCTGGAGAGCGAACTGAAGGCCATCCTCAGGGAATTCAGAAGCCGGCATAAGGAATCCAGTGTCCAGTCGAACTCTTCCTCGTCAACGCCGAGCACGACGAACAGCCTGCCGAAGGCGGCGCCATCGTCAAGCGCAACGCCGCTCAGCCCACGTGGCGCGGTGCGCGAAAAATACGGCATCGCCGAGACCGCGAAACGGCAGCGGCAACGGGAAGCGACATCCGAAAAGAATCTGCAGGACTTCCTGAAACGGCCCGACTGCGCCAACGATTTTGAAGATGAGCGTTTCAAGCAAGCCTTCGTCACGGCGGCATGGGCGGATTTCGATCCGGATCGAAGCGCCAAGGATGCGCCTGCGATCCTGCGTCGCGTCTTCGAGGAACAGCTGGTTGCGCATTTCAAGCGTTACAAGATTCCAACTGCACAGTCCGAAGAGCATGTTGGCAAGCATCCCAGGATGAAGCAACTGGATGACGGGATCGCCGCATGGAAAGAAGCACAGGGCGACAACGGCCGCATGTTGAACAGCGAAGTGCTTTCCTCGCTGTGGATGCGTCTCGAGAACGAAGCGACCATGATTGCGACATTCAAGACCGTCGTGAGCAACCAGGACAAGTCCGCGATCGGCCGCTTCAAATCGTTCGATGCCGTGATCCAGCGCTGGCGGAAGAAGCCGGAGAATGTGCAGAAGCCGCTGACCGAGGAAGTCTTGCAGAAGCTCTGGTCGGAGGAGTCGCCACTGAAAAGCCCCACGAGCGCCGAGTCCGGCAGAGGCGTGCCGCAAAGCCCTCTTTCGAGTGAGGCCGAAAGACGCGCTGCGCAGGAAAGGGCTCGTGAGCGCATGCGCGATCAGCTCAAGGAATTCCTTAAAGACCCGGCCAACAAGGACTTTGTGAAGCAAGGTTTCGAGCGCGCGTTTCTTGACAGCGCGATCAAACTCAAGAGTACGAGCGGCCTGGCTGCGCTGACGCCGGATAAGCTGAAACAGCTCTATACCGACACGCAGATAACGCGGTACTGGGCCAGCAGGAAGGAGGCGGGATGGCCGGATTCGGTGCGCGATGCCTTCGCCATCCAGGTTCGTGCACGATGCTTTGAGGCAGGCAATCACGTGGCCACCGAAGAGCATTTCGAGGATTACCGCCGCCGTGCCATGGACAATGCGCTGGGCGAGATGCTCAACAGTTTCCTGCGGGGCAGAAGCTCCTTGGACTTCATGGATGCGACTGAAAAATTCTCTTTCCGTAAAGCCGTGTCCGACCGGCTGCGCACGTGGATCCACAATGGCGCACTGGGCAAGGTGCATGAACAAATCCAGGCAACCTACCAGGACAAGCTGCTCGAGCAATTCATGCAGCACAAGAAAGCCGAAGGGAAAGGCCAGAAGCTCGTGCTGCTGCATTCCTACATGGCGAACTGGCGCAAGCAACATTGCGACGAGGTTCTCGAATGGGATGCTCTCGAGCGCATTTATGAGAGCTTGACCGACACCGGTTTCCTCGATGAACTCACGCAATCTTCGCACTAAAGTCGGGGGCGGCTATTCGAACAGGCTGCCCTGATCGCGTTCCCGCCCCGCCTTCCTGTTACGGGTAGGCCGGGCATAACCCGCCTCGCGCATCGCGCGCACCAGCTCGGCCATCGCATCCCAGATATCGGCGCTTTGCTGCGACGTCAGAGCGGCGCCGTCATCCAGGCTTTCGCAGGCGCCACGGATGTTGGCGGCCAGCGCGTTGATGTAATGCTGCCGGTTCAGGCCCAGTGCGAGCCTGCGCCGGCGCTGCCATTCGGCTTCGAGCTCGTCGCGCTGTTCGGGCGTGAGCTTGTCGAGCAGGCCTGGTGATGGCTTATAGGTGTACTTGTTGAAGGAGCCGACGCTCTTGACGATCGGCGCGTTCTTCGCTTCGTCGAAGCCGATGTACAGCAGCACCTGGACCTTGCTGCCCTGTTCCTTGAATTGCACTGCGATGGTCCTCGATGAATGCGCGGCAAGCCGTTGCGGCTCAGGCTACCTGGGTATAGCCCTGTTTCTGGTGACGGCGGGCAATGGCGCGCAATGCTTCAATGCCTTCTTCCAGGCTGTTGCAGGGCCGAGGCCTGCCGCCGCCGCAGCGATCGAACTTGCCGGCCCAGCCCTGAATGATGATCCACTGCTCGAACAGGTCCTGCATCAGCACCACGGTGTGCAGGCAATCTGGCCCGGAAAACTGCATCCGGATCGGAGAGCCTGTTGCAATGGGAAGAGGACGGGTGACGCGGTCGACGGGATCGATCATGGTGGGCGGCATGATAGCAGGCGAGGGCGGGGATTTGTAGCGGGATGGCCGCTGCTCCACGCAAGCAACGCTGCGATGCGCGCAGCAGCAGTCCCGCTGTTCGATGTCAATCAGCGCGCTACCCGTGCCGCCTCCGCCAGCTCCCGCGCCAGCCGGTTATGCCGCTCCACCACATTCCCCAGCGATACCGTCAGCAGTTGCCCATCGCGGATCACCACCCGCCCGTGAACGATGCTGCAATCCACCTGCGCCGGACTGCAGAACACCAGCGCCGCGACCGGGTCCAGCAGGCCACCAGCGAAGTTCAGCCCATCGAGCCGATACATCACCAGGTCCGCCGACATGCCCGGCGCCAATGCGCCGATGTCGTCACGGTTCAACACCTTCGCGCCGCCCAGCGTGGCGACTTCCAGCGCCTGGCGCGCGCTCAGCGCGGCCGGCCCGAAACCCACGCGCTGCAGCAGCATCGCCTGACGCGCTTCGCCCAGCATGTGCGCGCCGTCGTTGGACGCGCTGCCATCCACGCCCAGGCCAACCGGCACGCCGGCGTCCAGCATCTTCCTTACCGGCGCGATGCCCGAAGCCAGGCGCATGTTCGAGCACGGGCAATGCGCCACGCCGGTGCCGGTATGGCCGAAGAGGGCGATGCCGGCGTCATCGAGCTGCACGCAGTGCGCATGCCAGACATCGTGCCCGACCCAACCGCAGCTTTCCGCGTATTGCGCCGGCGTCATGCCGAAGCGCTCGCGACTGTAGGCGACGTCGCCGGCGGTCTCGGCCAGGTGCGTGTGCATGGATACGCGATAGCTGCGCGCCAGGTTCGCCGCTTCGCGCATCAAGTCCTGCGACACCGAGAACGGTGAGCAGGGCGCGACCGCAATACGCAGCATCGCGTGGCGGGACGGGTCATGCCAGGTTTCAATCAGACGCTGGGTATCCTTGATGATCGCATCTTCCTCTTCCACCACCGAATCCGGCGGCAGGCCGCCGCGGCTTTTTCCCACGCTCATCGCGCCGCGCGTGGCATGAAAGCGCATGCCGATTTCCTGAGCGGCTTCGATGCTGTCGTCGAGGCGGCAATCATTCGGGTAGATGTACAGATGGTCGCTGCTGGTGGTGCAGCCGGAGAGCATCAGCTCGGCCATCGCGGTCTGCGTCGATGCATGGATCATCTCGCCGCGCAGATTGGCCCAGACCGGATACAGGCTGGTGAGCCAGTCGAACAGTTCCCCATCCTGAGCGCCGGGGAAGGCGCGCGTCAGGCTCTGGTACATGTGGTGATGGGTGTTGACCATGCCCGGCATGACGAGCTTGCCCTTCGCATCGACGATTTCATCCGCCGTTTGCGGCAGCTCGCTGCTCGGGCCAACGGCTTCGATCACATGGCCGCGGATGAATACCGCGCCATCGGCGATTTCGCGGCGCTGTTGATCCATGGTGACGAGCACTTGCGCATTGCGCACCAGCAGGGTTTTGGTCATCGATCGACTCCTGGGTAAAACGGGAATAAGGGGGGGGAAGGTCAGTGTTCAACGAGCTCGCGCGCGGCCGCGGCGATCAGATCGCGCAGCCACTTGTGCTCGCTGGCATGATGCACGCGGTCATGCCAGAGCTGATAGAAGCGCATGGGCGGCAGCTTCAGCGGCACGGTGTAGGTTTTCAGCGGCAGCTTCTGATCGTAGAAGCTCAGGAACTGGCGGCCAGTGGTCAGCACTAGGTCGCTTTGCAGCAGCATGTAAGGCATCTGCCCGAAATAGGCCGACTCAACCACCACGTTGCGGCGCATGCCATGGCGCTCGAGCCAGGATTCGATCACGCCGTGATAGCCGTGCATCATCTGCGACGGCGCCACATGCGGCAGCGATAGGTAATCCTCCACCGTCATCGCATCCGGCGCGGTGCGTTTCGCATAGGCGCAATCGGCGCGCATGCTGCAGGCGATCGGGTCCTGGAACAGTTTGGCCAGATGCAGATGCGGCGGCGGCTCGTCCCAGTTGGCGATGACGAGATCGAGGTCGCCATCCGAGAGCAGGCGCACATGGTCTATGTCGCGGTTGACGTTATGAATCACCACGCGGCTTTTTGGCGATTCGCGCCGCACCCGCGCCACCACGTTCGGCAGGAAGCGGGTATCGAGATAATCCGGCGCGGCCAGATGAAAGGTACGCGCTTCTTCGCGCGGCTCGAACGGCAGCTTCTGCACGAACAGGCGCTCGGTTTCATCGAGGATGCGCTTGGCGGGCTTGAGCAGGCTTTCACCATGCTGCGTCGGCACCATGCCGCGCGAGCCGCGCACCAGCAGCGGGTCGCCGGTGAGTTCGCGCAGCTTGCGCAGCGAGGCCGAGATCGAAGGCTGCGGCTGGTTCAGCTTCATCGCCACGCGCGAGACATTCTTTTCCGACAGCAGCATGTAGAGAATGCGGATCAGGTGGATGTCGATGTGGGAGGGAAGCTTGGACATGGGCTGCGGGTAGCGGTGCTGAAGACTGGGGAATATACCGGATAAGGCGTTGGGGATGCGATGTTCTTGGTCGGGTGCGTTAATGGTCTGCAGTTGCAGTTGCAGTTGCAGTTGCAGTTGCAGTTGCAGTTGCAGTTGCAGTTGCAGTTGCCGTTGCCGTTGCTTTTAAACCCCCGTTGATTGCGCCGTGACGGCGATGCCCGGAGCGGGAAAAGGTGCGGCGTCTGTCTGAGCGAAGCGCAGCGCAGCGAGTTTAGCCGCGCCCCGTTCCGGGCGTCGCCGGCACGGGAACCCCGCGTAGCGGGGCGCAATCTCCGGGGGCGCCTTTTCTTGCCTACTTCTTTTGGCGCGCAAAAGAAGTAGGCCGGCTGCCGGGCCGGGACCCGGCTAGGTCGAGGGGGCGCTGAACGTATTGCATCACCGGAGTGATGTCGTTGAGGGGGCAGGCTCTTGCCTTGGTCGTCGTCGCGTTGGTCGAGGCTTGAATTGAAAGGCCCGCCCGGTCGAAATCCGAGGCCCGATGACCCAAAAAGGCCAGCGCACTTGGCGAACTAGCCGGGTCCCGGCCCGGCAGCCGGGTTACTTCTTTTGCTTCGCCAAAAGAAGTAACCAAGAAAAGGCGACCCGGAGATCGCGCCCCGCTGCGCGGGGTTCCCGTGTCGCCGGACCCTGAAGCGGGGCGCGGCTAAACTCGCTACGCTGCGCTTCGCTCAGACAGACGCCGCACCTTATCCGCTTCAGGGTCCGGCGACACGGCGCGATCAACGGGATTAAAAACAACGGCAACGGCAACGGCAACGGCAACGGCAACGGCAACGGCAACGGCAACGGCAACGGCAACGGCAACGGCACAAGTCTTCGTCAAACAAAAAAGGGGCCATGTTTTCATGGCCCCTTTTGCTGTCCGGCCGAGGCCGGAAGGATCAACGCTGATCAGAACTTGTGACGCACGCCCACGCCTGCGCTGGCGGCGCTGTCGTTGCCGCTGACCTTGTCGTTCATCAGCATCGCGTACGCATCGGTGCGCTTGGACAGGTTGTAGTCGTAGCCGATGGTGTAGGTGGTGCGGCGCTGCTCCGAGAACGCGCTGCTGGTGCGGCGGGTCTGGGCAATTTCGGCCAGCACTTTGCCAGCACCGCCGGTCGGGACCGACAGGCCCAGCATCGCGGTCTTGTCCTTCAGGTCGATGTCATGCTTGGCCTGGTTGTAGGTGGCATACACCTTCACGATGTTGAAGTCGTAGGCAGCACCCAGCAGCCACAGCTTCTGTTCGAAAGCCTTGACGTTGCCAACGGTAAGCATCGCCGACGGCGTTGCGGTGTTGTCGACCGGGTTGCCGACCTTCACGTCGTGGTAGGCCGCGGTCAGCGACAGCGGGCCGTTGAAGTACAGCAGGTTGCCGCCGAAGTTTTTCTTCGACGCGTTCGATGCCTGCTCGCCGAACTGGTAGTACAGGTCTGCGGTCAGGCCGTTGAAGGACTTCGTGGTGTAGCGAACGGTGTTGCTCCAGCCGGTGTCGCTGGCGGCGTAGGTTGCGGCCCAGGCGTTGGTCGGTACGGCTTCATGCAATACCAGCGGCGAGAAGGTGAACGAGTCACCCAGCGGGTTGAACAGGAACACCGGCAGGGTCACCGGGGAAATGCTGCGGCCCAGGGTCACGGCGCCGAAGTTGCCGGACAGGCCGACGTTGGCGTCGCGGGCGAACAGGGTGTCTGCGCCGGTCGGGCCGAAGCGTCCGCCCTGGCCGGTGTCGGGACGGAAGAACGCGCCCAGCGTGAAGTTGGCCTTCAGTCCGCCACCCAGGTCCTCCGCACCCTTGAAGCCGATGTAGGAGGTCGACATGCCGCCGCTATTGACTGCGCTGATGCGGCCGGTGTCGCCGCTGTTCTTCATCGAACCGGCGTACACGTCGACGATGCCCTCGACGTTGACACTGGTCTGGGCCATGGCGGGCGCGGCGAATGCGCCGGCGACTGCGGCTGCTACCAGCAGCTTGGCAAGGGTGGACTGGTGTTGCATGACTCCTCCGAGAATAAAGGCTGAATTAAATCGAGTGGGATAAGCAGATCGGCTTCTGGTCAGCCGTTTCCTGCTGGATACCGAATGTTTATTGGGGGCATTTTTTCATATTTACTCGGCATTTTGTGCGTTTATCAGTCTCCTTTCTCCGCATCGCATGGCACAGCGCGGCGCTGGCAAGGACGGTAAGGACCTTGCCAAAGTTACAGATTGGTATTTCCGGATAACGACGTCTGCCACCGCATCGCGCGGTGAAAAGCCGCTCAAGTCGCGGTTTTCGAAGAGAAATACTGCAATTTACCGGCAGAATAAGTGGCTGCGACGGCGCGATCATCGCCCAGCAATGCGAGCGCGAACAGCTGTTCTTCCAACGATTCAGCACGTGCGGATCGACGCGCGAGCATCTCGGTAGCCTGTGGGTTGATTACAACAAAGTCGGCTTCCGCACCCGGTGCGAAGCTGCCAATCACGCCTTCCAGACCCATGCTGCGCGCCCCGCCGAGCGTAGCCAGATAGAACATGCGCAGCGCCGGCAGGTAAGTGCCGCCCATGCGCGCGACCTTGTACAGCTCGTTCATCGTCTTCAGCATCGAGAACGAGGTGCCGCCGCCAACGTCGGTGGCCATGGACAGCGGCATCTTCACCGCGTCGGCGGCGGCGAAATCGAACAGGCCGCTGCCGAGGAACAGATTCGATGTCGGGCATAGCGCAGCGGCGGCGCCGGTTTCGGCCATGCGCGCGCGGTCGGTCTCGTCCAGGTAGATGCAATGCGCATACATGGCGCGCTCGCGCAGCAGGCCGTAGCGGTCATAGACATCGAGATAGCTGCGCGCGGACGGGTAGAGCGATTTCACCCAGGCGATTTCATCGGTGTTCTCGGCCACGTGGCTCTGGATGAAGGTATCCGGATAGGCGCGGGCCAGTTCGCCGGTAAGACCGAGCTGTTCTTCGGTCGAGGTCGGCGCGAAGCGCGGCGTGAGCGCGTACATTTGCCGGCCACGGCCATGCCAGCGCCCGATCAGCGCTTCAGAGTCGCGCGCGCCGCTCTCGGCGGTGTCGCGCAGGAAGTCGGGGCAGTTCCGGTCCATCAGCACCTTGCCGGCGACCATGCGCAGGTTGCGCGCGCTGCTTTCCGCGAAGAAGGCGTCCACCGATTCCGGATGCACGGTGCAGTACACCATGGCGGTGGTGGTGCCGCTTCTGGCCAGTTCATCGAGGAAGAAGCGCGCGACTTCGCCGGCATGCTCCGGGTCGCGGAATCGGCTTTCGGTTGGGAAGGTGTAGGTTTCCAGCCAGGGCAGCAGGCCCGGCGCGGGCGAGGCGATCATGTCCGTTTGCGGATAGTGGACATGAGTGTCGATGAAGCCGGGCAGGATCAGCTTGCCGGAATGGTCAGTGACTTGCGCATCCGGCGGCAGGGTAGCCGCGAGCTGCGCGTAATCGCCGGCGGCGCGCACGCGGCCGTCCTCGACGATCAGCAAGCCATCCGCATGCCAGGAATGGGCAGTTTCGCCGGCAAAGGCCGGGTCGTCATGAAAGTGCAGCACGCTGCCGCGATAGGCGTGAATCATCGGAGGTCTTTTGGTGTGGTGTAGGGAATGGGTTATTGACGGGCTTGCCAGATCCGCAGCAGTTGCGCCGCGACCGCGACCGCGATCACTGCCGGTTCCTTGCCGCTGATGCCTTCGATGCCGATCGGGCAGCACATGTCTTCGAGTCTTGCTGCCGAAATGCCGCGCTCCAGCAACCGGCGCTCGAACTGCACGCGCTTGGTCTGCGAGCCGATCAGGCCGAACCAGCCGAGGCGTTCACGGCGCAGGATCGCCTCGGCCAGACGCTGGTCGAGCGCGTGGCTGTGCGTCATCACCAGGAAGCTGGCGTTCGGCGGCGCCTCGGCCACGACGGCTTCGGGTATGTCGGTGGCTTCGATGCGCACATTCGCCGGCAGCGCTTCGGGAAACAGGTCTTCGCGCTCGTCTATCCAGGTGATCGCGCAGGGCAGCGGCGCCATCACTCGCACCAGCGCCGCGCCGACGTGGCCGGCGCCGAACAGGTACAGCTGCGCCGCTGGAGGCGTCAGGTGTTCTTCGAGCCAGCGCCGGCCCTGCGCGTCTTCGATCAGACGGGTATCGTTCGCGCCGTTCCACTCGGGATCGTCGAGCGCGGGCGCATCGATGCCATCCAGCGCCAGGCGTCGCCGCCAGCTGCGGCCCGCGCGCAAGCCCTCGCGCAGCGCCGCGAAATGCGCATGGGCGCGTGGCTCGACGCGCTCGAACGCGAGCCAGGCCACGCCGCCGCAGCATTGACCCAGCGCCGGGCCCAGCGGTATGCGCTGCAGCCGGCGCTCCCCGGCAAGCTCGCCGGGCGCGGCCGCGAGCATCTCGCGCGCGGTTGCCGCTGCGACGTATTCGAGATGGCCGCCGCCGATGGTGTCGTACAGGCGCGCCGCATCCACCAGCATGCGCGCGCCGGCTTCGCGCGGCACCGAGCCTTCGGCGCGCGCAACCGTCACCAGCACCGTAGTGTCACGGGCCTCCAGCAGGGCATCGAGCCAGTCGAGCATCGCGTTGACCTTCAGCGCGCGGCGCGCACCGCTTCGATCGCATCCAGGATCGCCTCGCTCGTCGCGGGCGCCTGCAGCGGCGGATTGATCCTGTTCTCGCCGACGCTGGCAATCGCATCGCGTATCGCGAAGAACACCGAGAACGGCAACAGCAGCGGCGGCTCGCCGGTGGCCTTGGAGCGGTGGATGCTGTCGGTGACGTTGCTGTTCTTGAAGAGCCGCATGCTGAAGGCTTCCGGGCAATCGGACACCGCCGGGATCTTGTAGGTCGATGGCGCGTGGGTCATCAGCTTGCCGGCATCGTTCCACCACAATTCCTCGGTGGTCAGCCAGCCCATGCCCTGGATGAAGCCGCCTTCGACCTGGCCGATGTCGATGGCCGGGTTCAGCGAATTGCCGGCGTCGTACAGGCCATCGGCGCGCACGAGTTTCCATTCGCCGGTGAGCGTGTCGACTACGACTTCGGACACCGCCGCGCCGTAGGCATAGTAGGAGAACGGATGCCCGGTCATGGTCTTGCTGTCCCAGGACAGGTTCGGCGTGGCATAGAAGCCGTCGGACCACAGCTGCACCCGCGCCAGGTAAGCCTGCGCAACGATCTCGGCGAACGGATGGACTTCGCCGTTCACATGCACCCGGTCGCCGGCGAAGCGCACATCGGCCGCCGCGCCGCCGTGGCGCTGCGCGGCGAACTCGGCCAGGCGCGCGCGGATCTGCCGCGCCGCATCCTGGGCCGCCTTGCCGTTCAGGTCAGCGCCGGTGGAAGCAGCCGTGGCCGAGGTGTTGGCGATCTTGGTGGTATCGGTGGCCGAGATGCGCACCCGTTCCAGCGATACGCCGAGTTCATGGGCGACGACCTGCATCACCTTGGTGTTCAGGCCCTGGCCCATCTCGGTGCCGCCGTGATTGACCAGCACCGAGCCGTCGACGTACACATGCACCAGCGCGCCGGCCTGGTTCAGGTGGTTGACGTTGAAGGCGATGCCGAACTTCACGGGCGTCAATGCCAGGCCGCGCTTCAGGACCGGGCTTGTGGCATTGAATTTGCGGATCGCTTCGCGCCGCGCCCGGTAGTCGCTGTCGGCTTCGAGCTGGCCGACCAGTTCATGCAGCACGTTGTCCTCGACCTTCTGGCCGTAAGGCGTGGTGTTGCGGCCTTCCTCTTCATTGCGGCCGTAGAAGTTCAGCTTGCGGATATCCAGTGGATCGCGGCCAAGATTGCGCGCGACTTCGTCGATCAGGTATTCGACCGCGATCGCGCCCTGCGGTCCGCCGAAGCCGCGGAAGGCGGTGTTGGACTGGGTATTGGTTTTGCCGCACATGGCGCGGATATCCACGTCCGACAGGTAGTACGCATTGTCGAAGTGGCAGACGGCGCGGGTAGCCACGGGCCCGGACAGATCGGCCGAGTAGCCGGCGCGGCTGACCATCTCGATCTTCGCGCCGAGGATGCGGCCTTCGTCGTCATGGCCGAGTTCGTATTCGTAGTGGAAGCAGTGGCGCTTGCCGGTGACCATCATGTCGTCGTCGCGGTCGGCGCGCAGCTTCACCGGGCGGCCGGTGCGCTTTGCGGCGATCGCCGCGGCCGCGGCCCACAGCGCCGATTGCGATTCCTTGCCGCCGAAGCCGCCGCCCATGCGCCGGCATTCCACCCGCACATGGTGCGAGGACAGTCCAAGCGCATGCGCGACCACGTGCATCATCTCGGACGGATGCTGCGTCGAGCATTGCACCAGCATGCCGTGGTTTTCCTGCGGCACGGCGTAGGAGATCTGGCCTTCCAGGTAGAACTGCTCCTGGCCGCCCACGTACAGTTCACCGCGGATGATGTGCGGCGCGCGCTCCAGCGCCTCTTGCGCGTCGCCGCGCTTGAGCTGCATCGGCGGCAGCACGAAGGATTGCGCCGCCTTTGCCGCCTGCGGCGTGAGGATCGCTGGCAGGTCTTCGTAATCGACCTTCGCCAGGCGCGCGGCACGGCGCGCGGCATCGTGGCTGTCGGCAATCACGATGAACATCGGCTGGCCGATGTATTGCACCAGGCCATCGGCCAGGATCGGATCGTCGTGGATGATCGGCCCGCAATCGTTGACGCCGGGGATGTCGGCCGCGGTCAGCACCGCGACCACGCCGTACGCAGCGCGCACCGCGTCCAGGTCCATGGCGCGCACCCGTGCATGCGCGCGCTGCGACAGGCCAAGCGCGCCGTGCAGCGTGCCGCGCAGCTCGGGCAGGTCGTCGGTATAGGTCGCGCTGCCGCAGACATGGGCGACGGCGGATTCATGCGGATGCTCGCGGCCGACTTCGGCCCAGTCGGCGGGGGTTTCGGCGAGAAAGGATTCGGTCTGCGTGTTCATGCTTGTGTCTCCGCTGGGGTCTGCGTTTGTGCCCAGGCATTGAGCTGCGTCGGGGAAAGCGGCGCATCGGGCCGGGTTTCCATCCAGTAGCGGCGCAGCAGGTTCTTTGCGGTGCGCATGCGGTAGCTGCTCGAGGCGCGCATGTCGGAAAGCGGTGCGTAATCCTGTTCCAGCGCGGCGCAGGCGGCATTGAGCGCGGTCTCGTCCCAGTCTTGTCCGACGAGCGCGGCTTCGGCATGGCTGGCGCGCTTGGGCGTGGCCGCCATGCCGCCGTAGGCGATGCGCGCTGCCTTCACCCGACCATCCTCGATGGTCAGCGCAAAGGCGGCGCAGACCGCGGAAATGTCCTGGTCGAAGCGCTTGGCCAGCTTGTAGGTGCGCAGCGGCGTGTTCTCGCGCGGCAGCGGCAGGCGCACTGCAGCCACGAACTCATCACTGCACAGATCCTTCTTCTGGTAGCCGAGATAGAAATCTTCCAGCGCCAGATCGCGCTCGCCCGCCTCGGAGCGCAGCACGACGCGTGCGCCGGCGGCGATCAGCCACGGCATCGAGTCGCCGATCGGCGAGCCGTTGGCGACATTGCCGCCCAGGGTGCCGGCCTGGCGGATCGGCAGCGATGCAAAACGCTGGCGCAGTTCGGCCAGCTGCGGAAAGCGCGCGCAGATGACGTTGTAGGCGTCTTCGAGCGAAACGCCGGCGCCGATCTCCAGCATGCCGTCCGCGTCGCGCAGCGCGCGCAATTCCTCCACCGCGCCGAGATAAATGATGTGCGGCAGATCGCGCAGCCCCTTGGTCACCCACAGTCCGACATCGGTGGAGCCGGCCAGCAGATAGGCTTGCGGAAACTCGGCGCGCAGCCGCGCCAGTTGCTTGATCGTGCGCGGCGCATCGAAGCGGCGGCCGGCATATTCATAGCTCAGCGGCTCGGCGTTGGCGATGCCGGCCAGTGCGGTCTTCACGGCGTCGCGGTCGAAATGCGCGGCCGGCAATTCGGTCATCCGGCGCGCAGCATCGATGATCGGGCGGTAGCCAGTGCAGCGGCACAGGTTGCCGGACAGCGTGTCGTCGATCTCGCGGCGGCAGGGCGCGCCGCTCTCGCCCGCATCCTCGCGCTTCAGGTACAGCCCCCACAGCGACATCACGAAACCTGGCGTGCAGAAGCCGCATTGCGAGCCGTGGCATTCCACCATCGCCTGCTGCACCGGATGCAGTCCGTCGTCGTCCGCCTGCAGGTCTTCCACGGTGAACAAGGCTTTGCCGTCGAGCGTGGGCGTGAACTGTATGCAGGAATTGACGGCCTTCAGCTGCAGCGCGTCGCCGTGCAGCTCGCCGACGATCACGGTGCAGGCGCCGCAGTCGCCCTCGGCGCAGCCTTCCTTGGTGCCGGTGCAGTGGAGGTCCTCGCGCAGATGCTGCAGCACGGTCTGGGTCGGGGACACATCGTCGACGGTGTGAACAGCGCCACGGTAATGAAAACGGATCGGACGGGACATGGGAGTAGGCGGTGAAGGAATTGCAGAAAGGTTAGCACCGGCCGGCGCCGCAATTATAAGAACGCCGGCATGTGCGATATATGAACATCGTTATCGATGATCGTATCCGTAGGGTGGGCAAAGCCCACGCGTGCACCCGGGTAAACCCGCGCTGCGCCGATCCAGCAGGAAACATGCCAGAGATGCGCGACCAGTGAACGCGGCACAGTGCGCGGCTAAGAGTGTGCCGGCATGGCGAGCGACGCACCGCGTGGGCTCGCGCCCACCCTACGCGCGCTATGCGAGCCGCGCCAGCGGCAGATTCACCAGCAAGTTCTGCGGCTTGATGCGCAACTGCCCGTCTTCATCCATGGCCGCAGCCAGATAAATCGGCCGGCTGGCGACCGAGGGCAGCAGCAGCGATGCATCGGCAACGTCCATCCGGAACAGCGCCAGGATGCGGCGCTGGCGCTCGGCTTCCAGGCTGGCGCCGCGCCACAGATCGTTCAGGATGGCGCTGGCCTGCGCATCCAGTCCGATATGCCAGGCCCAGTTCGGCTCTTCAATCTTCGCCAGCGGCGTTACCGTTACCCCGATATCGAAAAAGCGTGCGATCCACGCTTCCATCAGCCGGCAGAACGCCGCCTGCCCGGCGCTGCCCCAGGAAAAATTCAGCACCAGGTCATGCCGGTCGCTGCGCTGCCAGTAGCGCTGTGCATTGTCCGCTTCCAGCACCTCGAGTTCGACACGGCGCGCGCGGATGCGCGCTTCCGCCAGCAGCCGGCCCAGGTCGCCATAACTGCCGCCGGACTCATGCATCGCCACGGTGGCGGCGTCGGCCAGCAGCACCGCGCCATCCTGCAGCGACGCCTTCTGCGGCCGGAAAAACAGTTCAGCGGCGCGCACCCGTTGCGCATCGTCACAGCCGTCGAGCATGACGCGCAGGATGATTTGCGTGATCTGACGCACGAAGACCGGCGGCACGTCGACCTCGCCGCGAAACAGTTCCAGATAGGCCGCTTCCAGGTTCGCGCTGGCCTGCAGCCGCGCGCGCAGCGCCAGCAGCCAGCCATAGTTTTCGATCGCATCCGCATCGCCGATGGCCGCCAGTTCGGCATCGCTCACCGGCCGCAGCGGGTCGTCCAGCAATGCCGCATGCAGCGCACGCTCGGCTGGTCCGGATTCGGGCACCGGCGCCGCCTCGGGCCGTTGCCACCAGATGCGCATCAGCGCAGCGGAAAACGTCGGGCGCCCGGCGTCGTCGCGGCCGGCGAGAGCAGCGCCGCAATCGGGCCAGAAATCGGGAAAGTGCGTATGGGACAAGGAAAACTCCGCCGGAAAGAGCCCGGAAAATGTCGGTGTGGCAAGAAAGCTGCGCTGGCGCGGCCCGGTAGTGTATCTCGGCAACCGTTGGTCGATATACAATCTGGCGCTTATCGCACACTTATTATGGATATGGTTGAACGGCGGAGTGCGGTATTCGAAACAACAGCGCATCATCACGGTGCATCTGTGCACCAGTGTGCAACTGATTCGATCATCGTCATGGTAATGGCGCCAGAATCGGCTGGCCTGTCTCTTGCTTGATGGAATTGCCAACAACCTGTGGCGTAATTTGGGAACAATCGGCACAGCCGAAAGAAAACATTGATGAATGCGCGTTTAACGCTTGAAGGCATCACCAAGGCGTATCCGGCCGTGGTGGCCAACGACCAGGTCAGCCTGACCGTGCAACCAGGCGAGATCCATGCGGTGCTCGGAGAAAATGGCGCCGGCAAATCGACGCTGATGAAGATCATCTACGGCGCGGTCAAACCCGACGCCGGCACGGTGCGCTGGAACGGCAAGGACATCAGCGTGGCCAGCCCGGCGCAGGCGCGCGCGCTCGGCATTGCAATGGTGTTCCAGCATTTCTCGCTGTTCGACACGCTGACCGTGGTGGAGAACATCGCCCTGGGCCTGCCGCCGGACACCAGGCTCGACAGCCTGGCCGCACGCATCACCGCCACCGCTGCCCAGTACGGCCTCGAACTCGAGCCGCAGCGCCATGTGCATACGCTGTCGGTGGGCGAGAGGCAGCGCGTGGAAATCGTGCGCGCGCTGCTGACCAATCCGCAACTCCTGATCCTGGACGAACCGACCTCGGTGCTCACGCCGCAGGCGGTGGAAAAACTGTTCGAAACCCTGCGCCGATTGGCCGCAGAGGGCTGCAGCATCCTGTACATCAGCCACAAGCTCGACGAGATTCGCGCGCTCTGCCACACCTGCACCGTGATGCGCGGCGGCAAGGTGACCGGCGTGTGCGATCCGCGCCAGGAAACCGCGGCCAGTCTGTCGCGCATGATGATCGGCTCGGAATTGCCGCAGTTGCATCCGCGTCCGCATCAGCCGGGCGCGCCGCGTTTGACGGTATCCGGACTGTCCTTGCCAAAGGCGCATGCCTTCGCCACCGAGCTGACTGATATCGCTTTCGAAGTGCGCGCCGGTGAAATCCTCGGTGTGGCCGGCGTGTCCGGCAACGGCCAGCAGGAATTGCTGGCGGCGCTGTCCGGGGAAGATACCCGTGCGCCGGCAGAGGCGATCAGGATCGATGACCGCCCGGCGGGCCGGCTTAATGCGGCCAAGCGCCGCCTGCTCGGCCTGGGTTTCGTGCCGGAAGAACGGCTCGGCCGCGGCGCGGTGCCGGCGATGTCGCTGGCCGACAATGTGCTGCTGTCGCACCAGGGTCCGGAGACCGTTTCGTCCGGGATGATCCGGCGCGGCGCGATCACGGCCATCGCCGCCGGCATCATCGAACGCTTCCGCGTCAAGGCCGGCGGTCCGCAGGCGGCGGCGCGCAGCCTGTCCGGCGGCAACCTGCAGAAATTCATCGTCGGGCGCGAAGTGCTGCGCAATCCGAAGGTGCTGATCGTCGCCCAGCCGACCTGGGGCGTGGACGTGGGCGCGGCGGCGCAGATCCGCGCCGAATTGCTGGCGCTGCGCGATGCCGGCTGCGCGTTGCTGGTGGTATCGGAAGAGCTGGATGAATTGTTTGAAATTTCGGATCGATTGATGGTGATAGCGAAGGGCAGGGTACGGCCGGCAGTGCCGACGGCGCAGGCAACGGTCGAGCAGATCGGCCTGTGGATGAGCGGCATGGGCGAGGCTCAAACGCCGGCGTCGACCGAATTGGAGCGTGGTCATGCTTAGGCTGCAGCCGCGTTCGGCGCCATCGAAAACCATGTCCTGGGCGTCGCCGCTGGTGGCGGTGCTGTTGACCACGCTGTCGGGCGCCTTGCTGTTCGCCATGCTTGGCAAGAATCCGATCGCAGGCCTCTCGGTGTTTTTCTGGGAGCCGCTGCGCAATCTGCGCGGCTGGACCGAGATCGGCGTCAAATGCACGCCGCTGATCCTGTGCGCGGTCGGTTATGCGATCTGCTATCGCTCGTCGGTGATGTCCATCGGCGCGGAAGGCATGCTGGTGGCCGGCGCGATCGGCGGCGGCGGCGTGGTGCTGGCGCTCGATCATGGCAGCGGCGGCGGCGCGGTGGCGATCGCGATCGCGCTCATCGGCGGCATGCTGGCCGGCATGGTTTGGGCCGGCATCACCGCCTTGCTCAAGGATCGCTTCAACACCAATGAAATCCTGGTGTCGCTGATGCTGGTGTACATCGCGCAATTGCTGCTGTCCTACCTGGTCACCGGGCCATGGAAGGATCCGATGGGCTTCAACTTCCCCCAATCGCGCATGTTCTCGCCGGGCTATCTGCTGCCCATCCTGGTGCCGACGACGCGATTGAACCTCGGTTTCGTGCTGGCGGTAGTCGCTGCCATCGGCGGCTGGATTTTCCTCGCGCGCAGCTTCCCGGGTTTCCGGCTGCAAGTCGGCGGCATGGCGCCGCTGGCCGCGCGCTATGCCGGTTTTTCGCAGCGCGGCGCGCTATGGACGACGCTGCTGATCAGCGGCGCGCTCGCCGGGCTGGCCGGCGCGATCGAAGCAATGGGCCCGGTCGGGCAGCTGATTCCATCGATGTCGCCCGGCTATGGTTTCGCCGCGATCATCGTCGCCTATGTCGGTCGGCTGCATCCGATCGGCATCCTGTTTTCGAGCTTCATCATGGCCTTGTTCTATATCGGCGGCGAACTGGCGCAGTCGCGCCTGGGCCTGCCGAGCGCGATTACCGGCGTGTTCCAGGGCATGCTGCTGTTCTTCCTGCTTGCCGCTGACATCCTGATCGCTTACCGCATCCGCTGGGGGAAATAACGATGGAAACCTTTGCACTGCTGCTGGCCCCGGCGCTGGCGGCAACGATCAACGCCGGCACGCCGCTGATGCTGGCTGCCTTTGGCCTGCTGGTAAACGAGAAGTCTGGTGTGCTGAACCTCGGCGCGGAAGGCATGATGCTGCTGGCCGCGATTGCCGGTTTCGCCACCACGATCGCCACCGGCAGCGTTACGCTCGGTTTTCTCGCGGGAGCCGCGGCGGGCGGCGCGGCGGCGGCCTTCTTCGGCTGGATGGTGCTGTGGCTGAACACCAATCAATATGCGACCGGCCTGGCGCTGTCGATCTTCGGCGCCGGTCTGTCGGCCTTCCTCGGCATTCCGTACACCGGCATGAGCCTGAAGGCATCCAGCGTGGCAATCCCGGGCCTGTCCAAGATTCCGTTCTTCGGGCCGGTGCTGTTCAACCAGCATCCGATGGTCTACATCGCGCTCCTGCTGTGCGCCTTCCTGGCCTGGTTCCTGAACCATAGCCGCACTGGCCTGGTGCTGCGCGCGACCGGCGAATCGCCCGAGTCCGCCCATGCGCTCGGCTACAGCGTGCGCGGCATCCGCATGGCGGCGGTGATCTTCGGCGGCGCCTGCTGCGGCCTGGCCGGTGCCTATCTGGCGCTGGTCTACACGCCCTTGTGGCAGGAAGGCATGACTGCCGGCAAGGGCTGGATCGCTCTGGCGCTGACCACCTTCGCCTGCTGGAAACCGTGGCGCGTGGTCGGCGGCGCCTGGCTGTTCGGCGGCGTCACCATCCTGCAGCTCAACCTGCAGGGCTTGGGCGTGGCGGTGCCGGCGCAGATCATGGCAATGCTGCCGTATGCGGCGACCGTGCTGGTGCTGGTGCTGATCTCGCGCAATCCGGACTGGATACGCCTGAACATTCCGGCGTCGCTGGGCAAGAATTTCAATCCGAATTCCGCTTGAAACCACTCGTTGCTGAATTAGAATTTACTTTCGGTCAACATTACGTTTTTTTGTTCAACCTTTGTTCCATTCTGGGGAAATCCATGCCTGACATGAAGAAGCGCAGCACGCTGAAAGCCGGTCTGCTGGTTGCCGCATCCACGATGATGCTGGTCGCCTGCGGCGAGAAAACTGAAAACAAGACGGCTGCTGCGCCCGCTGCGGCTCCTGCTCCGGCTGCTGCGGCAGCCAGCGGTCCGCTGAAAGTGGCCTACGTCTACGTCGGCCCGGTCGGCGACGCCGGCTGGACCTTCGCGCACGATGCCGCGCGCAAGGCGGTCGAAGCCGACTTCGGCGACAAGATCCAGACCACCTATGTCGAAAAGGTGGCCGAGGGCGCCGACGCCGAACGCGTGTTCCGCGACCTGGCCAGCCAGGGCAACAAGCTGATCTTCGGCACCAGCTTCGGCTACATGGAGCAGATGCTGAAG
Organism: Noviherbaspirillum pedocola; assembly: GCF_016632335.1. Taxonomy (GTDB): domain Bacteria; phylum Pseudomonadota; class Gammaproteobacteria; order Burkholderiales; family Burkholderiaceae_D; genus Noviherbaspirillum_A; species Noviherbaspirillum_A pedocola. Next base: position 159,917 of record NZ_JAEPBG010000001.1, on the reverse strand, counting down.
GTGGCCAAGGATTTCCCGGACGTGAAGTTCGAACACGCCACCGGCTACAAGACCGCGCCTAACCTGGCCGTGTATGAAACCCGCACCTACCAGGGCGCCTACCTGGCCGGCGTGCTGGCCGGCAAGATGACCAAGTCGAACAAGCTCGGCGTGGTGGCTTCCTTCCCGATTCCTGAAGTGATCCGCAACATCAATGCCTTCACCCGCGGCGCGCAATCGGTCAACCCGAACATTTCCACCCGCGCGGTCTGGGTATCGTCCTGGTTCGATCCGGCCAAGGAACGCGATGCCGCAATGACGATGATCGGCCAAGGCGTCGACGTGCTGATCCAGAACACCGACTCCCCGGCCACGCTGCAAGCGGCTGAAGAGAAGGGCGTGTATGCATTCGGCTGGGATTCGGATATGTCCAGCTTCGGTCCCAAGGCGCACTTGGCGTCGGCCGTCATCAACTGGGAGCCGTATTACAAGCAGACCATCCAGTCGGTGCTGAATGGCTCCTGGAAGAACGGCACCACCTGGTGGGGCGTGAAGGAAAACTCGATCGACCTGGTCAACGTCAATCCGGTGGTACCGGATGAGGCGAAGAAGGCGATGCAGGATGCGAAGGCAACCATGGCTTCGGGCAAGGACATCGCGTTCGCTGGACCGATCGTCGATCAGTCCGGCAAGGAAGTCCTGGCTGCCGGCAAGGATCCGGACGAAGGCATGCTCAAGGGCATGAACTTCTACGTGAAGGGCGTGGAAGGCTCGATTCCGAAGTAATCGCAAGTCATGCAGAAACAGGGGCTGTCCGTCGTCGCGGGCGGCCCTTTTCGTATCCGGAGCAAAAACATGAATGCTGAGAACCCCACGCTGTCCGAGCGCGACCGTGCGCTGATGCGCGCCGCGCTGGCGGTGGCCGAGCGGGCCAAGACCGCCGGTCGTCATCCGTTCGGCGCCATCGTCGTCGACGAGCATGGCGCCATCGTCGCCGAAGCCGGCAACAATTCGATGCCGCCCGAAGGCGATCCGACCCAGCATGCCGAACTGCGCGCCGCTGCCGAGGCCGCGCGCAAGCTGCAACCGGCGGCGCTCGCGCGCGCCACGCTCTATACCAGCGCCGAACCCTGTGCGATGTGCGCCGGTGCGATCTACTGGTGCGGCATCGGCCGGGTGGTGTATGCGATGTCGGAAGAAGCGCTGCTCGGCCTGACCGGCAACCATCCGGAAAATCCGACGCTGTCGCTGCCTTGCCGCGACGTGTTCGCGCGCGGCCAGCGCCCGGTCGAAGTCGTCGGACCGTTGCCGGAAATGGAAGCCGAGGCGGCGGCGCCGCATATCGGTTTCTGGAAATGAGCGCGGCCATGGATCCGGTGCTGTGGAACGACTGGCATCCGGTGGCGGCGAGTGCGGCGTTGGCGCCGGGCGCGCTGCTGCCGGTGCGGCTGCTGGAGGAGGAGATGCTTGTCTGGCGGGATGCGTCCGGTGTGGTGCATGCCTGGAACGATCGCTGTCCGCATCGCGGCGCGCGGCTGTCGCTGGGCTGGGTGCAGGAAGACCGGGTGGTATGCGCCTATCACGGCTGGCAATTCGATGCCGCAGGCGCTTGCCGACTGCAGCCGGCGCAGCCGCATGACACGCCGCCAAAGACGGCCTGCGCGCGGCGTTTTGCTGCGCGCGAGGCCTATGGATTGGTCTGGGTCTGCCTGGGCGAGCCGGCGCTGGAATTGCCGCCGTTTCCCGAGCATGCGGATGCGCGCCTGCGCAAGGTGTTGTGCGGGCCGTATCCGGTGCATGCCTGTGGTCCGCGCGTCATCGAAAACTTCCTCGACATGGCGCATTTCCCGTTCATCCACGAAGGCATTCTCGGCGCGCGGGAATTCACCGAGGTGCCGGACTACCGGGTCGATCCTTATGACGATGGCCTGGGTGAGCGCGGCATGACCGGCGTGATCGCCACCGAATGCCATGCCTGGCAGCCGCAAGCCAATCTGCTGGCCGCAGGCGGCTCGATGGTGGAATACACGTATCGGGTAGTGCGTCCGCTCACCGCGATTCTGACCAAACTGCCCGCGCAGCAGGGCGGCCTGGCCGAAGCGATCAGCCTGCATGTGCAGCCGGAGGACGAGGAGCATTGCCGCGCCTGGATTGTGCTGGCGATGAGCAACGACAGTTCGAGCGACGAGGAATCGCGCGCATTCCAGGACCGGATCTTTCTGCAGGATCTGGCGATCCTGGAATCGCAGCGGCCGAAAGCGATTCCGCTCGAGCCAGGTATGGAAGTGCCGCAGCGTGCTGATCGGCTGTCCGCCGCGTATCGGCGCATGCTCAAGGCGCTGGACTTGCGCTATGGCGTCTTGCCGCAGGAGAGATGAACGTAAAGCGGAATCCGGATCGTACCGTCAGAAGGAGCTGCGGTAACTGCGTGCCGCCGTCGGCAAAGGCGGGCGCGACCCGGACTTCTTCATGTTTCGCACCATGGTCAGCCCGGTGCCGAGCGTGGTCAGCGCCAGCAGGGCAGCCAGGCAGACTTCCAGGGTGAGAATGGACATCGAAGCCGACAACTCAGTCGCGGCAGGCAACCGAACGCAGTTCGGCGGCGAGGTTCGGCGACAGCGCTTCGTATTGCCTGGCTGCACGCAGTATCGCGAGCTGGTTGCGCACGGTGCTGCTTTGGCCAGACGACGGCACGGTGACCAGCGCGGCAATCAGTTCACGGAAGGCGCGAAGCACGTTCTGTCCATAGCTCGGGGCAGCGTTGGTGCGCGCGGAAGACATGACAAAACTGGACATGATGGACTCCTGAGATAGTGAGGTTACGAGTTGATTATAGGAACGGGTACAGGCAGTTTCCAATTTCAGTTGACCATACCTTGTATTTGGATCGTGAATATCAGAAACACGCAACAGCCCTTAAACGGACTGTCTGTGCGGTTTTGTACGATGCTTAAATACGTTTATTGCATATCATGCACCGCACCATTGCTTAGTCCGCAATGATCCGGCGCAATCGCTTCCTGCCTTCCATTCATAGTCTGAAATCGCCAGATACGATCGGGAAACCTATTCGGCGCGCAAAACGATGCAACATGGAAACGCCCGGTCATAGGTATGCTTTCCGTGAGGATGGGATCACGGCGCATTACACTTTCTTACATAAAAGCCACGTTTCACCGGACTGGCGACGCTACATAGGAAAAGCAGGCTGCATGCCGCGAAAACGCGATGCCTGCGTGTCGAAAAGCGTGGATCGCTGATTTTTTCTTCCATCAGCATGCATTTGCGGAAGGTCGTAGCGGAGCGCTGGATGCCTCGACAAACGGGGACCATGTTGGCAAAGTAGGGCCCGTTCTTGAAATTCTGCAATTGCCTTTCGCTGTTTCCAGGCGCTTCCCCCACATGGAGTTACATGGCTGAACCGAGCTTGAAGTCACCGCTTTGCCTGCGCCATGCCGCGGCTCTCGCCCTTGCATGCGGCACGCTGTTTGCCGCGCCCGCGGCGCTGGCGCTGAGCTTCAATGACGTCGCGATGCAGGCCAAGACCCTGTCCGCGTCGCCGTACAAGGAGCCACGCACCAACCTGCCGAAATCGCTGCAGGAGCTCTCTTACGACCAGTACCGCGATATCCGCTTCGACATGGACCACGCGCTGTGGCGCGATGCGAAACTGCCTTTCGAAGTGGCCTTCTATCACGAGGGTCGCAACTTCAATCTGCCGGTGCGCATCAATGAAGTGGTCGGCAAATCGGTGCGGCCGGTGCGCTTCGATCCGAAGCTGTTTCATTACGGCGCGAACCGGATCAATCCCAAGGAACTCGCCGGTCTCGATTTCGCCGGCTTCCGCGTGCATTACCCGATCAACACGCCGAAATACAAGGACGAGGTGCTGGTCTTCCTCGGCGCCAGCTATTTCCGCGCGGTCGGCAAGGAACAGCGCTATGGCTTGTCCGCGCGCGGCCTGGCGCTCGATACCGCGCTCAATTCCGGCGAGGAATTCCCCCGCTTCACCGAATTCTGGATCGAACGTCCGCAGCCGAAATCGCGTGAACTGACGATCTATGCTCTGCTCGATTCGCGCCGCATGACCGGCGCCTACCGCTTCGTGCTCAAGCCCGGCAATGACACCGCCATCGATGTCACCGCGCGCCTGTTTCCGCGCGAGCATGTGACCAAGGTCGGCATTGCGCCCTTGACCTCGATGTTCTTCTCCGGCGAAAACCAGCGCGGTGGCGCCGATGACTATCGCCCGGAAGTCCATGATTCGGATGGTCTGTCGATCGAGTCCGGCACCGGCGAATGGATCTGGCGGCCGCTTGTAAATCCTAAGAAGCTGCTGGTGACCTCCTATTCGCTGTCCAATCCTTCCGGCTTTGGTCTGATGCAGCGCGACCGGCAATTCAGCAGCTACGAGGACCTCGAGTCGCGCTTTGAACTGCGACCCAGCGCATGGGTCGAACCGCTGAACAAGTGGGGCGCCGGGCGGGTCGAGCTGGTGCAGATTCCGACGCCCGACGAAACCAATGACAACATCGTCGCCTACTGGGTGCCCGATGCGTCGCCAACGCCCGGCCATCCATACGACCTGGAATACCGGCTCTTGTGGCAGATGAACCGGGAAAAGCGTCCGCCCCTGGCCTGGGTCACGCAAACTCGCCGCGGCCACGGCTACGTCAGGAAAGCCGATGACAGCATTTTCTTCAATGTCGATTTCGAAGGGCCGGCGCTGTCGAAGCTGCCCGACAACATCAAGCCGCAGGCCGTCGTCAGCGTCGACGGCAATGGCAAGCTGCTAGAGACCAATACCATGCGCAACGACGTGACCGGCGGCTGGCGCATGACGGTAAAGATGCAGCGGGCGGACGCCGGCAAGCCGGTCGAGCTGCGCGGTTTCCTGCGCAATGACAACCAGACTCTCTCGGAAACGTGGAGCTACATACTGAGCCCGGAATGAGGCGCGCAGACGCAGCAGCGCTGCGTGTGGCGCGCTATCTCGACCGGCTTGGCCTGTCGCCGCAGGCGCGCGCGGCGATCGAGGCGAAGCTGGCGATCGGCGCGCAGACCACGCCGGCGCAGGCGATGGCCGATCTGCATCGGCTGCTTGCCGAGCTGCAGCCCGATGCGCCCGGCGCCGATGCCGTCGATCCGGCGGCGGCGTCGATTGCGGCGCGCATCGGCTTGTCGCATGCGGCGCCGAGCGTGGAAGAAGATGCCCATGGCCAGGCGCGCCTGTGCGCCGCGCGGCCGCTGCATCGCGCCTCGATGACGCCGCATCCATGGGGACCGCTCAATCCGCTGGTGCGCTGGAGCGAGTCGGTGCTGCGTCGCCAGCGCGAATGGAAGGCGCGCGGCGCGACACGTCAGCGCGAACCCTGGCCCGCCGATGCGCCGCAGGCCGGCGGCAACCATCCGAACGCCTCGCCGCGCCGCCAGCCGGACGGCGGCCTGCGCCGCGGCATCCTGCTGCTCCTGATGCTGGGGCAGACCGCGCTGGCGACCTGGTTCATGGCGCAGGTGTTGCCTTACCAGGGCACGCAGCCGATCGAATGGGTCACGATGGCGTTTTTCGCCGTGCTGTTCTGCTGGGTCTCGGCCGGTTTCTGGACCGCGATGGCCGGCTTCTGGGTGCTGCTGCGCGGCACCGACCGTTACCTGATTTCGCGCAACGCCCATGAAGGCGCGGCGATACCCGAAAACGCGCGTACAGCGATCGTCATGCCGATCTGCAACGAGGATGTGACCGCGGTATTCGCCGGATTGCGCGCGACCTATGAATCGGTGGCGCGCAGCGGCGTGCTGGACCGCTTCGATTTTTTTGTGCTGTCCGACAGTTACCAGAGCGACACCTGTGCCGCCGAGGTCGCCGCCTGGTCGCGGCTGTGCCAGGCCGTGGAGGGCTTCGGCCGCATCTTCTACCGGCGCCGCCATCGCCGGGTCAAGCGCAAGAGCGGCAACATCGACGACTTCTGCCGGCGCTGGGCCAAGGATTACCGCTACATGATCGTGCTCGACGCCGACAGCGTGATGAGCGGCGATTGCCTGGCCACGCTGGTGCGGCTGATGGAAGCCAATCCGAACGCCGGCATCATCCAGACCGCGCCGCGCGCCGCCGGTCGCGACACGCTGTATGCGCGCATCCAGCAATTCTCGACCCGGGTGTATGGCCCGCTGTTCACCGCCGGCCTGCATTTCTGGCAGCTTGGGGAATCGCATTACTGGGGCCACAACGCCATCATCCGGCTCGACCCCTTCGTGCGCCATTGCGCGCTGGCGCCGCTGCCGGGCGAGGGCTCGCTGTCCGGCGAGATCTTGTCGCATGATTTCGTCGAAGCCGCGCTGATGCGTCGCGCCGGCTGGGGCGTGTGGATCGCCTATGACCTCGACGGCAGCTTCGAGGAAATGCCGCCCAACCTGCTGGATGAACTGAAGCGTGATCGTCGCTGGTGCCATGGCAACCTGATGAACTTCAAGCTCTTCGCTGCGCGCGGCATGCACCCGGTGCATCGCGCCGTGTTCGCCACCGGCGTGATGGCCTACCTGTCGGCGCCGCTGTGGTTCCTGTTCCTGGTGCTGTCCACCGGTCTCCTGGCCTACAACACGCTGAAGGAGCCGACGTATTTCGTCGAGCCGCGCCAGCTGTTTCCGATCTGGCCGCAATGGCATCCCGAGCAGGCGCTGGCGCTGTTCGGCGCGACCGCGACGCTGTTGTTCCTGCCGAAGATTCTGAGCGTGCTGTTGATCTGGATACGCGGGGCGAAAGGCTATGGCGGCCGGATGCAGGTAGCGGCGAGCATGCTCATCGAACTGCTGTTCTCGATGCTGCTGGCGCCGGTGCGCATGCTGTTCCATACGCGCTTCGTCAGCGCTGCCTACTTCGGCCTGGAAATGACGTGGAAATCGCCGCCGCGTGAGGACTCGGAAACCGCGTGGAGCGAGGCCGTCAGAAAGCATGGTTCGCACACGGTGCTCGGTTTCGCCTGGGGCGGCACGGTGTACTGGCTCAATCCTTCCTATCTGCCGTGGCTGATGCCCATCGCCGGCGCCCTGGTGCTGTCGATACCGATCTCGGTACTGTCTTCACGGGTATCACTGGGCCGGGCGTTTCGGCGCGCGCAACTGTTCCTGATCCCCGAGGAAGCCGAGCCGCCGCGCGAATTGCGCGAGCAGCGTAGCCACATCGCGGAAGCGCCGTCGCAGCCGGGCTTTGCCGAGGCGGCGGTCGACCCGGTGGTGAATGCGCTGCTGTGCGCCAGCGGGCGGGCGCGCAAGCGTTCGGCCTCGCTGCAGGCGGCGCGCGAGGCGTTGCTGCAGCAGGTCTGGCGCGCCGATCCCGAAAGCCTGACCGAGGCGCAGAAGTGGCCGCTGCTGAATGATCCGCTGCTGCTGTCGCGGCTGCACCTGGCCTTGTGGAGCGAGGAAGAAGTGCATCCGAACTGGCGCGCGATGATGGATAGGCCGGGCCAGGAAGGACATTGGCCTGGCGCGGCCGCAGCGACAGACCCTTTGTCGGATCCGGTAGCGTCGGTGGCCGATTAGCCTGGCGCTTGTGGTGTGTAGAGTGGGTGCGTAGGGTGGGCACAGCCCACGCGTACCTCCGAAGACCGCGTGGGCTGCGCCCACCCTACGGGATCTGACCAGCCTGAAAACATCGTAGTCCGGAAAAATCCGATGTGGCTTCGCTGGCGGTGATCACACGATCCGGTTAAACCACAACATCGACAGCAACGCCGACACGATCGCCAACAGCGCCGCCACGCCGGCAAACAGCGCCGTGATCTCGGTCGATTTCTTTTCCATCACGAAGCGCGAATTCAGCGACTTGTAGATCTCGTTCAAATCCTTCGCGGTGCCGGCGTAGAAGTAGCGGGCGTCGGTGGTCTTCGAGATTTCCTTCAGCGCATCCTCATCCAGCTTCACCCGCATCGACCAGCCTTCCTCGCCGAGGATTTCGCCATTGACCGTGCCCACGCCGACGGTGAACACGCGCACGCCGCGCTCGGCGGCCATGCGCGCCGATTCCAACGGGTCAGGGCCCGTCGTGGTCTGGCCGTCGGTGAGCAGGATGATCACGCCCGACGTATAGGAGCCGGGCTTGACCGGCTTGAACGGCGCCGCCGGCTTGGCTGCCGCCTGCTGGTCCAGCGAGCGCGGGCCATCCTTTTTGACCGCGCGCGGATTTTCCGCCTGCAAGTCGAATTCCACTTCCGGGATCAACGCCTTCAGCGACACCAGGATGCCGCTGCCGACCGCGGTGCCGCGCTGCAATTGAAAGCGGTCGATTGCGGCGATCAGGTCTTCGTGGTTGCGCGTCGGCGGCTGCACCACGGCCGCGGTGCCGGCGAAGGAGACGATGCCGATGCGCGTGGTCGGCGGCTGTTCCTCGATGAAGGTCTTTGCCGCCGCCTGCGCTGCCGCCAGCCGGTTCGGCTGCACATCGTTGGCGCGCATGCTGCCCGAGACATCGATGGCCAGGATCACGGTCTGGTCCAGCGAGGGCAGGGTGATCACCGCTGCCGGACGCGCCACCGCCAGCAGCATCGCCACCATCGCCAGGAAGAACAGCAGCGGCGGCAAATGGCGACGCATGCCGCCGCGCGCGCCCACCGCGCCCTTGACCATGGCCAGGTTCGCGTACTGCAGCGCCATGCGTTTCCTGCGCCGCTGCAGCCACAGATACAACAGCGCCAGCAGCGGCGCGGCCAGCAGCAGCCACAGCATCTCGGGCCACAGGAAAGTCATCATGTCCCCCGGTATCGCGACAGCGGCGCGCCGGCGGCCATGCGGCTGCGCTGGCGGCGCAGGTCGGCAAAGCGCATCACCGCGTCCATCAGGTCGTCGTCGGTCGACAGCTCCAGCACATCGACGCCGGCCTGCGCAAATGACTGGCGCAGCGCTTCTTCGCGACGCAGCGCGGCCTCGGCGAAGCGGCGGCGGAAGGCGCGGTCATGGGTGTCGACCACGAGCTGCTCGCCGCTTTCCGCATCCTGCATCGTCACGATGCCCAGATCCGGCAATTGCTGCTCGAGCGGATCGAACAGCCGCACCGCCAGAGTTTCATGGCGCTCGGCAACCTGGGCCAGCGGCCGCTCCCAGCCGGGCGCGCTGATGAAGTCGGAAATGATGAACACCACCGAGCGGCGCGGTATCGCATGCATCGCCGCTGTCACCAGGTCCGACAGCCGCGTTTCGCCGGGCTTGGGCGCCGGGCGCGTCATCATGCTGTTCAGGATGTGCAGCACATGGCGCCGGCCGCTGCGCGCCGGGATCACGGTGTCGAGCGTGCCGCCGTAGAAGGCCGCGCCGACGCGGTTGCCGTGGCGCGAGAACAGCCGCGCCAGCACGCCCACGAGTTCAGTCGCAACCATGCGCTTTCTGACCGTCTGCGAACCGAAGTCCAGCGACTGCGTGGTGTCGACCAGGAACCAGGCCGCGGTTTCGCGCTCCTCGTTGTAGACGCGCACATGCGGCGTCTGCAGCCGCGCCGTCACATTCCAGTCGATATGGCGCACGTCGTCGCTGTGCTGGTATTCGCGGAGTTCGGCCAGGTCCACACCCTGTCCGCGGAACAGGGTGCGGTAGTCGCCGTGCAGCAAGCCGTCCAGCCTCCGCAGCACCGTCCATTCGAGACGGTGCAGCAGTGCCTCAGGCGCCGCTTTCGACGCGGACATGGGTATCGAGCACCCGGTCGGGCGCAGGCAGGTGTTTCATGAGGCGGGCGATCAGCGCGTCGGCCGAGATGCCATCGGTCAGCGCCTGGTAGGACAGCGACAGCCGGTGCCGCAGCACGTCCGGCGCGATGTCGACCATGTCCTCGGGCACGACGTAGTTGCGGCCGCGCAGGAAGGCCAGCGCCCGCGCGCATTCCACCAGGTTGATCGTCGCGCGCGGGCTGGCGCCACAGGTGAGATAGTCGGCAGTGTCGCGCACGCCGTAGCGTTCCGGGTCGCGCGTGGCTGCCACCAGGCGTACCGCGTACTGGATCAGCGACGGATCGACAAAGCCGTTGCGGCATTCGCGCTGCATTTCGGCCAGGTGCTCGGTCGAGGTCACCGCCGCCACCGACGCCGCCGGGCCGGTGACCCGGTTGGCGATCACGAATTCTTCTTCCTCGCTCGGATAGCCGACCAGCACCTTCATCATGAAGCGGTCGACCTGGGCTTCCGGCAGCGGGTAAGTGCCCTCGGTCTCGATCGGATTCTGGGTGGCCATTACCAGGAAGGGCTGCGGCACCCGGTGGGTTTCGCCGGCGATCGTCACCTGGTATTCCTGCATCACTTCCAGGAGCGCGCTCTGCACCTTGGCCGGCGCACGGTTGATTTCATCGGCCAGCAGCAGGTGGGTGAACACCGGGCCGAAGGAGGTGGAGAAGTCGCCGGTCTTCTGGTTGTAGATACGGGTGCCAATCAGATCGGCCGGCACCAGGTCGGGCGTGAACTGGATGCGCTTGAACGAGCCGCGTATCGTGCGCGCCAGCGTCTTCACCGTGAGCGTCTTGGCCAGCCCCGGCACGCCCTCGACCAGCAGATGCCCCTGCGCCAGGATGGCCACCAGCACCCGTTCCAGGAAATGGTCCTGCCCGACCACCACCTTCTTCACCTCGTACAGGATCTGCTCCATCTGGCGCGACACATCGGTGCCGCCGTTCTGCATCTCGTTCATGGATAGCCTTCAGGTTGGGAATTCGATTCGGATTCAGAACGGCGACATGCCGGCCGCCGAAGCCGCGTTCTCGATCGGCACCGCGAAACCGATGCCGATGAACACGCCCTGGTCGCCCGGGTTCAGGATCGCGGTGACCACGCCGACGACCTCGCCATCCATGTTCACCAGCGGACCGCCGGAATTGCCGGGATTGGCGGCGGCGTCGAACTGGATCAGGTTGGACAGCACTTCCTTGCCTTCCGGCGAGCGGTATTCGCGCTTGAGCCCGGAAATGATGCCCGAGGTCACCGACGGGCCGATACCGAACGGGAAGCCGACCGCAATCACCTTGTCGCCCAGGGACAGGTCGCGGCTGGAGCGCAGCGTGGCGGCGACCAGGTCGTCCGGGATGCTCTGCGCCTGCAGCACTGCGAGATCATGCTCGGGCTGCACCTTCGTCACTTTGGCTTCCGAGACCGAGCCGTCGGCAAAGGTCACCTGCACCTTCTCGGCGCCGGCGACCACGTGCAGATTGGTCAGGATCACACCCTTGTCGACCACCACGATGCCGGTGCCCACGCCGGTCACCACTTCGCCGCGCCGGCCATCGACATGGCCGAGCTGGCGGATGCGTACCACCGAAGGTTCGATAACCGCGTAAGCGCGTTTCTCGGGCGAGGGCAGGGTCTTTTCCTGCATGGTGTGCAGCACCGCCGCGTCGATATCCTTTTGCGTGAGCACGCGCGGCAGCGGCCGGCCGGCATTCCACAGCGACATCAGCAGCAGCGACAGCACGACGCTGGAAAGCACCAGCATCAGGCGCTCATGGCGCCGGATCGCGCCGCGCAGGCGGGCGAAACGCGGTTTGGCTGGCGCGGATGAGGCGGCGGAAGGCTGTGCGGCAGAGGAGTCAGGTGCGGAGGCGGATGACGACGATGCGGCATCCCGAGGCTGGCGTGGCTGAGCGGGTGCGGCGGGATCGGCGCCTGGGCTGGCCGCCGGCGTGGCGCGCCGGTCGCGGCGCGAACTGCTGTAGAGCGGCGTCTTCTTCATCCGATCCGCCTCGGACAATGTGGTTGAAGTGCAAACAGTCTGGCAACGGTATCACTTCCGTCCGGCTTTTGCAGCGCCACCCGGCCGATTTTCTGTTTCGGTTGATTGTTCGCAAAAGCGTCGAATTTGCCGACAGTCGAAGCGATTTTGCGCAATTGCATGGGTATCAATGGTCCGAACCCGCTCCGGCCGGGGCCATCTAACCGATTTTGAACAGGCAAGGAGCCCATCATGGCGGACAGCACACTCGATCCCGACAATTTCACCGCGCAACCCGACCGGTCGCTCGGGCGCGGTCACGGCACCGACGCGCTTGGTCCGAGCGATCTTTCGGACAGCGGTTCCGACACCAGGGGACCGGGTCTGGCGCAAGACATCGGCCTCGGCCTGGACACCGGAACGACCTCGGACCCGGATGCCTCGCTGGCCGGGGGCAGCGACGGCCCCGATCTCGGCGATGCCGATCTCGACAGCGATTCGGATTCCGGTGGGACCGGCGAACGCAAGGAAGCCGGGCGCGATACGGTGCGCCATGCCGGTGGAGATATCGATGTCGACCGCATCGACTCGATCGGCGACGGCACGCCGGGCGACCTGGATGTTGATGCCGGTCGGTGATCGCTTCACTACCGTAGCCGTCGTAGAAAACGCGTACGGCTACGCGTCGCGCAAGCCGACGAAGCCCGCTCCTCGCAGCGGGCTTTTCCTTGCCGTTTTCTGATTTCGAAACGATAAGTTTTTTCCGCAAAACAACAAACAGGCGAAAATGTTAGGTGTTGGTCGGTGATCGGTGAAATAATTCCTCTACGCAATTTTTCCTCGCATCAACCTTATTAACTGACTCCCTGGCAATGAAATACCTGTTTGCGATTGGCGCTGTCGCGGCGATGTGCTGCGCACAAGCGCAGGCGATTGATCTCGCTCCCTCGGTTTCCATCGGTACCACCGGCTTCGGCGCGCATGTGGCCATGCCGCTGACGCAAAAGCTCGATGTGCGCGTCGGCGCCAACCTGTTCGACTACGACTACTCCGGCAAGCGCGGTTCGGTCGATTACAACTTCCAGATCAAGCTGCGCACCGTCGACCTGCTGCTCGACCTGTATCCGCTGCAGAACGGTTTCCGCGTCACCGGCGGCGCGATCTACAACAACAACCACGTCGATGCCATCGGCACGCCCAGCGTCGCCGGCACCTATGTGCTTAACGGCCATACTTACAGCGCCGCCGATGCCGGCAGCATCAACGGTCGCATCGATTTCCGCCGCTTCGCGCCTTATCTCGGCATCGGCTGGGGCAGCCGTCCGAGCGCAAAGGGCTGGAGCGTGAATGCTGATGTCGGCGCGATGTTCCAGGGCGGCGCGCGTGTCTCTGTCGACAACAGCGGCTGCAATTTGCCGGGCACCATGTGCGCTACGCTGCAGTCGGATATCCAGGCCGAAGCCGCTTCGCTGCACGACAAGATCGACAGCTACAACATCTATCCGGTAGTGCGCCTCGGCGCGGTTTACCGCTTCTGATCTGTCACGCGCAACGGCTTTCCGCCGCTGCGCGCCTTCTCTTTCCGTTCTCTGCATCAGGCAATCCGCAGTGCGCGCAGTACATCAAGCGCGTACTGCGGATTTTTGCTATATTCCTGCTTAGTCAGTTACAGGCAGGTCTGATGATAAACAAGATGCAAGAACTTTTTTCCGACGGAAATTACGCGGTCGAGCGCAGCGTCGGCTATCTGCTGGCCCGATCGCGCGCCCGGCTGGCGCGCGCGCTCGATGTCGAACTGGCTGCGCATGGCATCACGCATGCGCAGGGCAGCATCATCCTGATGCTTGCCAGCGGTCGCTTCAGCACCGCCGCCGAGCTGGCGCGCGAGCTGTATGTCGATTCCGCGTCGATGACCCGCATCGTCGACCGCCTGCAGAAGCGCGGCATGCTTCTGCGCATGCCTCGCGTTGGCGACCGGCGGATAATCGATCTCCGTTTGACCGAGGAAGGCCAGCGCCTGGGGCGCCTCCTGCCCGACCTGTATGCGCAGGTGCTGAACCGCAGCTTCCAGAAATTCAGCCCGGAGGAAATCCGGCAGCTGCGCTCGCTGTTGTGCAAGCTGCTCGACGAGGAAGACATCGTCGCCGGCGCCGCCGCATGCGCACGCCTCCAAGAACAACACCATGACTGAAGCTCCATGACATCACTTCCCCTTTCACAAGGCGCCGGCACGCCACGCATCAAGGCCACGATCGCGGCCGTCGGCATGACGCTGCTGCTCAGTTCCTGCGCCAGTTTTCATGGCATAGGCACCGACGCCAAGATCCGCCATAGCGCCGACTACGCCGCCGCGCAAACGTTGCCCGGACAGGGCGGAGAATGGCCGAGCGCAGACTGGGCCGCGCAGATCGGCGGCGCGCCGTTGCAGGCACTGGTCGATGAAGCGCTGGCCGACAATCCGAACCTGCAGGCGGCCGCGGCGCGCGTGGCCGCGGCGCGGGCAGCGGCGGAAAACGCGCGCGCCAGCCTGTACCCCACGGTTGGCGGACAAGCCTCCGCCACCCGCAACCGCTTCAGCGAGCACGGCCTGTATCCACCGCCGTATGGCGGCGGCTGGTACACCGACAGCCTCGTGGGCCTGAACTTCGCGTATGAACTCGACTTCTGGGGCAAGCACGAGGACGAGCTGCAAGCAGCCTTGTCCCAGGGCAGGGCGGCGCAGGCTGAGCAGTACAGCGCGCGCCTGATGCTGGCGGTCTCGATCACGCGCACCTGGCTGCAGCTCGGACGCCAGGCTTCGCAGCTGGAGCTGACCCAGCGCCAGATTGCGCTGCGCGAACGCCTCGGCAAGCTCAATGAACTGCGCTTCAAGGCCGGGCTCGATACCCAGAGCGAAAACGAAGCCACGCGCCAACAGGTGGCCAGCCTGCGCGCCGAAGCCGCGCAATGGCAGGAAGCCATCGCGCTGTCGCGTAACCAGCTTGCCGCGCTTTTGGGCAAAGGCCCGGACCGCGGCCTGTCAATCCCCGTTCCCACGCTGCCGGCCGATGCCGATACCGCGCTGCCAAACGCGCTGCCGCTGGAATTGCTGGGCCGTCGGCCCGACATCGTCGCTTCGCGCTGGCGCGTCGAAGCCGCGAGCAGCGAGATCGCCAGCGCGCGCGCCGACTTTTATCCGAATGTGAATCTCACCGCCTTCGCCGGCCTGTCCTCGCTCGATCCGAGCCGATTGCTGACCATAGCCAGCCGGCAGATCGGCATCGGCCCGGCGCTGAAATTGCCGATCTTCGCGGGCGGCCGCCTGCGCGCGCAATTGAAGGGCCGCGTGGCCGGCTATGAAAATGCGGTTGCGACCTACAACCAGAGCCTGGCCGATGCACTGCGCGACGTTGCCGACGCGGTGCAATCGCTGCGCGCCGCGCAAACCCAGGGCGAGCAGCAGCGCGCCGCGACCCAGGCCGCGGCAAATGCGCTCAAGCTGGCGCGCGACCGGGAACGCGCCGGCACCTCGAACATGCTGCCGGTGCTGGCCAACGAAATGTCGCTGCTGTCGCAGCAGAAGGTCGAACTCGACAACCGCGCCCGCCGCGCCGATCTGCACGTGGCGCTGATCCGCGCGCTCGGCGGCGGCTTCGATGCCGCGGCCGCCGGTATCGCGCCGGACGCGCAGCAGAACGCCGTCGGCCAGCAAAGGCCGCAGGCACAACCGAATAACTCCAACACGAAAAACGCATCATGAACGCAACCGCACCCGCAAGCGCACCGGCCACGCCGCCGAAGAAGAATGGCCGGCGCCGTTCCTTTCTGATCGCCTTCACTTTGATCCTGCTGATCGTCGGCGTCGGCTACGGCATCTACTGGTTCGTCTTCGCCCGCCATTATGAAAACACCGACGACGCTTATGTCTCGGGCAACGTGGTCCAGGTCACGCCGCAGGTCGGCGGCACCGTCATCGCCATCCATGCTGACGATACCGAGCGCGTGCAGGCCGGCCAGCCTTTGATCGAGCTCGATCCGTCCGACGCCAAGGTCGCCTTGAACCAGGCCGAAGCGCAGCTGGCCGGCGCGGTGCGCGAAGTGCGCACCCTGTTCGTCAACAATGGCGCGCTCAATGCCAACATCGCGCTGCGCAGCACGGACCTGGAGCGCGCGCAGCAGGACTTGAAGCGACGCCAGTCGCTGGCCGGCACCGGTGCCGTATCGGCCGAGGAAATCCAGCATGCACGCGATGCGGTCAAGGCCGCCGAAGCGGCGCTGCAGGCCGCGCGCGAACAGCTCGCCTCGAACCAGGCGCTGACCTCGTCGACCTCGGTGTCGCAGCATCCGAACGTGCTGCGCGCGGCCACGCAGGTGCGCGCCGCTTACCTGGCGCTGTCGCGCACCAAGCTGCCGGCGCCCATCACCGGCTATGTCGCGCGGCGCTCGGTGCAGGTCGGCCAGCGCGTCGCGCCCGGCACGCCGCTCCTGTCCATCGTGCCGCTCAATGCCTTGTGGGTCGATGCCAACTTCAAGGAAGTGCAGCTGGCCAAGATGCGCATGGACCAGCCGGTGACGCTGCATTCGGACCTGTACGGCAGCGACGTCACCTTCCACGGCAAGGTCGTCGGTCTGTCGGCCGGCACCGGCGCAGCCTTCGCGCTCCTGCCTACGCAGAACGCCAGCGGCAACTGGATCAAGGTGGTGCAGCGCGTGCCGGTGCGCATCAGCCTGGACCCGAAGGAACTCGAGGCGCATCCGTTGCGCGTGGGCCTGTCGATGGATGTGAAGGTCGACATCGCCAACACCGAAGGCACCTCGCTGTCCGGCACCACCGCCGCGCGCACCGCGCCGGCCTATGAAACCCGCGTGTTCGAAGAAGCCGACCGCGAAGCCGATGCGCTGATCTCGCGCATCATCAACCAGAACGCCGGCAAGGCTGACAACGGCGCCAATGCCGCCAATCCTTCCGGTGCCGCCGGCAATGTCGGCGCCAAGCCGGCGAAAGGCTGACGATGGCTGCATCGCCCCCGCGCGCCGCGCATCCGCCGCTGTCCGGCACGCCACAGGTGCTGGGCACCATCGCGCTGTCGTTGGCGGTGTTCATGAACGTGCTCGACTCTTCGATCGCCAACGTATCGATTCCGGCGATCTCGGGCGACATGGGCGTGTCGCCGCAGCAGGGCACCTGGGTCATCACCTCGTTCGCGGTGTCCAATGCGATCTCGGTGCCGCTCACGGGCTGGCTGACGATGCGCTTCGGCCAGGTCCGGCTGTTCATCGCCTCGATCCTGCTGTTCGTGATCTCGTCCTTCCTGTGCGGCATCGCGCCCAGCATCGAGGTCCTGATCGCGGCAAGGGTGCTGCAGGGCGCGGTGGCCGGGCCGATGATTCCGCTGTCGCAATCGCTGCTGCTGGCGAGTTATCCGCCGGCCAAGAGCGGCATGGCGCTGTCGTTCTGGGGCATGACCACGCTGGTCGCGCCGATCATGGGGCCCTTGCTCGGCGGCTGGATCTCGGACAACTACACCTGGCCGTGGATCTTCTTCATCAATCTGCCGGTCGGCATCCTCGCGGCCTGGGCCACCTGGTCGATCTACAAGGAACGTGAATCGCAGGTGGTGGTACGGCCGATCGACAAGGTCGGACTGGGCCTGCTCGTGGTCTGGGTCGGCTGCCTGCAGCTGATGCTCGACAAGGGCAAGGAACTGGACTGGTTCAACTCGGCGGAAGTCGTGGCGCTGGCCGCGATCGCCTTCGTCGGCTTCGTCTACTTCGTGATCTGGGAATTGACCGACGAGCATCCGGTGGTGGATCTGTCCCTGTTCAAGGGCCGCAATTTCAGCGGCGGCGTCATTGCGATCTCGGTGGCTTATGGCCTGTTCTTCGGCAGCCTGGTGATCCTGCCGCTGTGGCTGCAGACCACGATCGGCTATACCGCCACCGAGGCCGGCAAGGTGATGGCGCCGGTGGGCATCCTGGCCATCATGCTGTCGCCGGTGGTGGGCCGCATCCTGCCGAAGGTGGATGCGCGCATCGTCGCCTCGATGGCCTTCACCATCTTCGCCATCGTGTTCTTCATGCGCTCGGGCTTCACGCCGGACGTGGATACGCGCACGCTGATGATCCCGACCATCATCCAGGGCGCGGCGATGGCAATGTTCTTCATCCCGCTGACCTCGATCATCCTGTCGGGCCAGCCGCCGGAACGGATACCCGCCGCGGCCGGCCTGTCGAATTTCGTGCGCATCATGTTCGGCGGCATGGGCACCTCGATCATCTCGACACTGTGGGAAAACCGCAGCACGCTGCATCATGCGCAACTGGTCGAGCACGCGGTGCCGGGCCAGAACCCGGCATTCGACGCGGCTACGCAGAGCCTGATGGCGCAGGGCTTGCCGCAGCAGGGCAGCTGGGCCGTGATCGAGCGCACGCTGCAGATCCAGGCCAACACCCTGGGCGCGACCGACATCTTCTACATGTCGGCCATCCTGTTCCTGCTGCTGATCGGGCTGGTGTGGATGACCAAGCCATCGAAGTCCAAGGCGCCGGTGGATGCGGGCGGGGCGCACTGAGCGCTGCCCTCGCTTCACGCATGGTGGATTCATGACTGCTGCGTTATGCTCGCGGCCATGAATCCACGCCCACTCCTGAACCACGCCTTCCTTTCCCTGCTGCTATGCCTGGCCGGCTGCGCCGGACTTCAGTCGGCGTCTTCCTACCTCACCGTTATCGACGTCGGCAGCAGCGGCTCGCGCGCGCACCTGTATCGGGTGGCGCGCGACCACGAGCGACCGCGGGTGGAAGACGTCGCCGAATTCACCATCGACAAGCTGCCCGCGCTGGCGAGCTTCGGCGCGCAGCCGGCAGCGGCCGGGCCGCAGGGCATGCAGCCGCTGCTTGCGCGCCTCGGCGACTATCTCGATGCGCATGCGATTGCACGGGACTCAGTGCGCGTCGACGTGCTGGCCACCGCCGGCATGCGCCTGCTGGCCGAAGCCGATCCGCACGCCGAGCGCGCAGTGTATGCCAGCGTGCGCGAGACCATCGCCCGCGACGGCTACGCGCCGGGCCGCGCGGCCACGATCTCCGGCGCCGACGAAGGCCGCTATGCCTGGGTCGATGTGAATTACCTGAATCGCGCCTTCGATACGCCCGGGCCGACGACCGGCATCATCGAGGTCGGCGGTGCATCGGCGCAGGTGGCTTATGCAACGAATAACGAGCATCACGCCGGCGTGGAAACGCTCACCATCGGTGGCATGCGCCATGCGGTGCTGAGCGTGAGCTTTCTCGGGCTGGGGCAGAACGAAGCGCGCCGCGCAATGATCGCGGCATCGGGCACGACGATGAATCCCTGCTATCCGAACAATGACAATGGCGCAGCGCCCGTCGCGTTCGATGCGGATATCGGCAAGCCTGCGGTGACAATTGCCTCCGGCGCCTACAATGCCGCCGACTGCGCCGGCCTGTACCGCCGGGTAATCGCGCCCTTCGATATCGGCGCCAATGCGAAGGCGTCGGACTTTGAGACGGCGCGCTTCATCGGCTTGTCGTCGATCTTTCATGCGCTGAGCGAATGGGACGGCCTGGATCGTCCCGAGACATTGGGCCAGCGCGTTGATGAGTCATGCAGTGGCGAGAACGCCTGGAGCATGAAGGTCGTGCCGCTGCAGAAGGAAACCTCGAAATACGCGCAGAACGCCTGCGCCAACGGCACTTACATCGATGCGCTGCTCTTCGACGGCAAGACAGGACTGGGACTCGATGGCGTGAAACTGCACAGCGTGAAGCGGATCAACGGGATGGCGCCGACGTGGACGCGCGGGTATGCGGTGCTGGAGGCGGGGGGGTGATACCTATTTGCAGCGCATGCTTAGACTTGCGCCGGACTGCGCTCAGAATCGCCTGGTAACGCGAACTATCCTTCAGCGACAAGCCAAAAATGCAGGGGTTCGTAGGGTGGGCGCAGCCCACGCGGGTACCGACGTGTAGCCGAGCGCGTGGGCTGCGCCCACCCTGCACGGGCTTTGCCGCATCATCGACGTGATGTGGAAGAAGTCCCGCCATGCATCGCGCCGCATGACGGGTGACATCCCGATCTACTTCACGCAATCCACAAAATACCCGCGCTTGCCATCCACCTCGCGCGTGACCAGCCCGTGCACATCGGTCTCGAAGCCCGGGAAGCGCTCGTTGAAGTCGCGCGCGAATTTCAGGTAATCGACGATGGTCTTGTTGAAGCGCTCGCCCGGAATCAGCAGCGGAATGCCGGGCGGGTAGGGCGTCAGCAGGATCGAGGTGACGCGGCCTTCGAGTTCATCGATGGGCACGCGCTCGATCTCGCGGTGCGCCATCTTCGCGAACGCATCCGAAGGCTTCATCGCTGGCTGCATGTCCGACAGGTACATCTCGGTGGTCAGGCGCGCCACGTCGTAGAGCTTGTAGAAGTCGTGGATGTTCTGGCAGAGGTCGCGCAGGCCGATACGCTCGTAACGCGGATTGGCCTGCGCGAACTCGGGCAGGATGCGCCACATCGGCTGGTTCTTGTCGTAGTCGTCCTTGAACTGCTGCAGCGCGGTCAACAGCGTGTTCCAGCGGCCCTTGGTGATGCCGATGGTGAACATGATGAAGAACGAGTACAGGCCCGCCTTCTCGACGATGACGCCATGCTCGGCCAGGTACTTGGTGACGATGGAGGCCGGGATGCCGCTCTCGCCGAACTGGCCGTCCAGGGCCAGGCCCGGCGTGACGATGGTGGCCTTGATCGGGTCGAGCATGTTGAAGCCGGGCGCGACATTGCCGAAGCCATGCCAGTCGTCCTCGGCGCGGATCATCCAGTCCTCGCGCGAGCCGATGCCGTTCTCGCCGAACTCGCTCGGGCCCCAGACCTGGAACCACCAGTCCTGGCCCCATTCCTGGTCGACCTTCTTCATCGCGCGGCGGAAGTCCAGCGCTTCCAGGATGCTTTCCTCGACCAGCGCGGTGCCGCCCGGCGGCTCCATCATCGCCGCAGCGACGTCGCAGGATGCAATGATCGCGTACTGCGGCGACGTCGAGGTATGCATCAGATAGGCTTCGTTGAAGGCATCCTGATCCAGCTTCACCTTCTCGGATTCGGACACCAGGATCTGTGAAGCCTGCGACAGGCCCGCCAGCAGCTTGTGCGTGGACTGCGTCGAAAAGATCATCGATTCCTTCGCGCGCGGCCGTTCCTTGCCGATCGCATGCATGTTGCGATAGAACTCGTGGAAGGTCGCATGCGGCAGCCAGGCTTCATCGAAATGCAGCGTGTCGATTTCGCCGTCGAGCATGCTCTTCAGAGTTTCGACGTTGTAGACCACGCCATCGTAGGTCGACTGCGTGATGGTCAGGATGCGCGGCTTCTTGTTCTTCGCTTCGCGCGCGAACGGATTCGCCTCGATCTTCTTCATGATGTTTTCCATCTTGAATTCCTCGAGCGGAATCGGGCCGATGATGCCGAGGTGATTGCGCGTGGGCATCAGGAACACCGGGATCGCGCCGGTCATGATGATCGAGTGCAGGATCGACTTGTGGCAGTTGCGGTCGACCACGACGATGTCGCCGGGTCCCACGGTGGAGTGCCAGACCATCTTGTTCGAGGTCGACGTGCCATTGGTCACGAAGTAGCAGTGGTCGGCATTGAAGATGCGCGCGGCATTGCGCTCGGAAGCGGCCACCGGGCCGGTATGGTCGAGCAGCTGGCCGAGTTCCTCGACCGCATTGCACACGTCGGCGCGTAGCATGTTCTCGCCGAAGAACTGGTGGAACATCTGCCCGATCGGCGACTTCAGGAACGCCACGCCGCCGGAATGGCCGGGGCAGTGCCAGGAATACGAGCCGTCCTGCGCGTAATGCACCAGCGCGCGGAAGAAGGGCGGCGACAGGCCGTCGAGATAGGACTTGGCTTCGCGGATGATGTGGCGCGCCACGAATTCCGGCGTGTCCTCGAACATGTGGATGAAGCCGTGCAGTTCGCGCAGCACATCGTTGGGAATGTGGCGCGAGGTGCGGGTCTCGCCGTACAGGTAGATCGGGATGTCGGCATTCTTGTGCCGGATTTCCTCGACGAAGGCGCGCAGCGACTTCAGCGCCGTGGCGGTTTCTTCATCCGAGCCGCCGCCGAATTCCTCGTCATCGATGGACAGGATGAAGGCCGACGCGCGCGACTGCTGCTGCGCGAACTGCGACAGATCGCCGTAGCTGGTGACGCCGACGACTTCCATGCCTTCCTGTTCGAGGGCATTGGCCAGCGCGCGGATGCCGAGGCCGGAAGTGTTTTCGGAGCGGAAGTCCTCGTCGATGATGACGATGGGGAAACGGAATTTCATGGGTTCTCCAGGAGCGCGTGAGGCTCATGCAGGATGAGGAAGGGCGGGGTGCGTGACGATGGCAAGCGCCCGCGGCTTCTTCGACTCCCTGCAAGCTTGCGGTCGCGCCGGCGCATGGTGCCGGCGCGCGAAAGCGGGATTTTCGCAGATATGGCGCAGGCGCGTGACCGTTTATGCGCATCGCTTGCTCGCAGCGGCATCGCGGCTGCCATCAAGGCAGGCATCGGCTCGATGCTGGCGCGAATCTGCCGTCAGAACAGGTGCAGCCAGGCGCTCGCGCCGAGCAGGATGCCGACCGCGGCCGCGCCATACGAGGCCAGCTGCAGCCAGCGCCGGCGCGTCAGCAGCGTGATTGCCGACAGCGAGATCGCGATCTGCTCGACCGTTCCCGCCAGCGCCCAGCGGTGATGCTCGT
Source organism: Noviherbaspirillum pedocola (assembly GCF_016632335.1). Classification (GTDB taxonomy): domain Bacteria; phylum Pseudomonadota; class Gammaproteobacteria; order Burkholderiales; family Burkholderiaceae_D; genus Noviherbaspirillum_A; species Noviherbaspirillum_A pedocola. The sequence continues at coordinate 137,522 of NZ_JAEPBG010000001.1, read as the reverse complement.
GTATCACATGGGCGGCTTTTTCATCGAATTCACGCGATTCGGCTTCAAGCTTTTCGGCATCCTTGCGGATGTCTTCCTTCTCGTTCTTGTAGCGCTGCACCTCGGCGGCATAGCGGTCGCGGTCCGCGCCGGGCAGCGACATCGCCAGCTCGGCCAGATTCTGCTTGTTCGACTTGGCCTGGTAGTAATTCCACTGGTTTGATGCCGCGGTCTTCCTGATCGCGGCATCGTTCTTGAACATCGCGGCATCGTTCTGCGTCGCGCCGCCCATGTAGCCAAAGCCGGCGCCGACCGTTGCCAGAACCGCGGTCAGCACTGCGATGCGGCTCGCGAACGGGTCGTTGCCGTGGGCCGCATGCTCGACCGCGTGGTCGTGCGGGCCATGCACATGAAATCCGCCTTCGGACATTGTTTTATCTCCCTGGTGATTGAATACGGTTTCAGTCCTTGCTGCGCCGGTAATCCACGATCGCGTAGTCGAGTCCGCTGGCAGCCGAGTGATGCGGCTCGCGCGCGGCAGCCTGCCAGACGGCGGCGTCGATCACGGGGAAAAAGGTGTCGCAAGCGAAGCGCGCGTCGATCTCGGTGACGACCATGCGCGAGGCCTGCGGCAAGGCCAGCTGAAAGACTTGCGCGCCGCCGATGACGAAGGCTTCTTCGTCGCCGGCCAGCGCCAGGGCGGCTTCCAGCGATGTCACCGCTTCCACGCCTTCGCGCCGCCATGTCGCGTCGCGGGTGATGACCACATTGCGCCGGTTCGGCAGCGGCCGGCCGATCGAGTCGAAGGTCTTGCGGCCCATGATGATCGTGTGCCCGGAAGTCAGCCGCTTGAAATGCGCGAGGTCTTCGGGCAGATGCCAGGGCAGGCGGTTTTCCACGCCGATGCCGCGTTCTCGGTCCATCGCGACCACCAGGGTGATGCGGGTATTGGCCATCGTTTCCTGCCTTCGACAAAAGGCGCAATCTTAAACCAAAGATCGGTGTGACCGGTGCAATTGTCGGTGTCATCGGCAGCAGTGGCCCTTTGCGCATGGGAACTTCCCGCAAGGATATCGATCGACAGGTTTCCTCTTATGACAACAACACGACCTGATACGCGCCAGTTCCGGTGAAACATTGCGCAAGCGGCCCGGTCGTATGCTTTTGCCCATCTCCCATGGATTCTCTCTTGAAGCGGCTACCCGAGCCGACCTTGCAGCAAGTCGTGCTGCTGGTCGACGACCAGACGGAAAACCTCGACAGTCTGGCCGAAGCGCTGGAAGACGGCGCGCTGACCATCCTCAAGGCGGCCTCGGGCGAAGCCGCGCTTGAATTGCTGATGGAGCACGAGGTTGCGCTGGCACTGGTCGACGTAGTCATGCCCGACATGGATGGCTACGACCTGGTGCAATGGATGCGCGGCAATTCGCGCACCCGCAATGTGCCGGTGCTGCTGCTTACCGCGGGGGAATCGGATCTCGACTCGGTGCGGCGCGGCTATGAGGCCGGCGCCATCGACTATCTGACCAAGCCGGTATCCGCTTCCATCCTGAAGAGCAAGGTCGATGTGCTGCTGGAACTGGACCGCAACAAGCAGCGGCTGCAGCAGGCCTGCGCCCGCATCGACAATACCAAGGCGTATTACGAATCGATGCTCAATGCCGCCGGCGAAGGCATGATCGGCATCGACCGCTGTGGCCGCATCCGTTTCGCCAATCCGGCGGCGCGCACCATGCTCGGCGTGTCCGCCGATGCGTTGAAGAGCGCTGACTACAGCCTGTTTTATCCCGACTCCGGCGTTGCGGAAGCAGCATGGGAAGACACGCCATTCTTTCATACGCTGCGCATGGGCGAGGACAGCCGCTTCGACGAAGCGGTGTTCAAGCGTGCCGATGGCGAGCTGTTCCCGGTGTCGATGTGCGTTTCCGCGCTTGGCGGCAATGGCGAAGGCGTGGTCGTGGTGTTCCAGGACATCTCGGCGCGCAAGGCGCTGGAAGAGCAGGTGCGGCGCTCGGCCGAAACCGACAATCTTACCGGCCTGAATAACCGTTTCGGCTTCAAGACCGCGCTGAAGATGGCGGTGGAGCGCGCGCGCCGGCGCGGCAACAGCATGGCGCTGATGTTCGTCGACCTCGATCATTTCAAGCGCATCAACGACACTCTCGGGCACACGGTCGGCGACCATTTGCTTTCCGAGGTCGCGCAGCGCTTGCGCCTGTGCGTGCGCGGCTATGACGTGGTTGCGCGCACCGGCGGCGATGAATTCGCGGTGGTGCTCGATGAGCTCGACGACTCGGCCAGCGCTGCGCAAGTCGCGCGCAAGATACTCGACGCGCTGCGCCAGCCGATAGAGCTCGACGGCGGCATGCGCATGGTCGTTGGCGCGAGCATCGGCATCGCCTGCTATCCGGAGTGCAGCGATGATATCGATCTGCTGATGCAGGCGGCCGGGGTCGCGGTCTATCAGGCCAAGCGCGACGGCCGCAATCTGTTCCATTTCTATGTGCCCGAGATGAATGCCCGCGCGCGCCAGCGGCTGATGCTCGAGCAGGCGCTGCGCGGTGCGATGGCGGGTGACGAGTTCGCGTTGCACTATCAGCCGCAGGTGGATATCGCCAATGGTCAGGTGGTCGGCTTTGAAGCCTTGCTACGCTGGAATCATGACGATATGGGCCAGGTGGCGCCAAGCACCTTCGTGCCGTTGCTCGAGGAGACCGGCCTCATCATCCCGGCCGGGCAGTGGGTGTTCTCGACCGGCTGCCGGCAGCGCCACGACTGGGATGGCATGCTGCCCGAGCAATGCTCGCTGTCGGTCAACCTGTCGCCGCGCCAGTTCATCGACAAGAACCTGGTGCCGCAGATACGGCAGGTGCTCGAGGCGAATGCGCTGCCGCCTTACCAGCTCGAGATCGAACTGACCGAATCCATGCTCATGGCCGACACCGAGCACACGCGCTCGGTGCTGCGCGCACTCAAGGATCTCGGGCTGAAGGTGTCCGTTGATGACTTCGGCACCGGCTATTCCTCGCTGGCATATCTGAAGCAGTTCGCACTGGATGCGCTGAAGATCGACAAGCAATTCATCGACAGCCTGACCTGCTCGCAAAAGGACGCGGCAATCGCGCGCTCCATCATTCAGCTTGCGCACAACCTCGATCTGCAAGTGGTGGCTGAAGGCGTGGAGACCGCGTCCCAGGTGGAAACATTGCGCCATCTCGGCTGCGACGTGGTGCAGGGCTTTTACTTCGGCAAGCCGGTGCCAGCCTCCGAGGTCATACGATTGCCTCACGAAATGGCGCTGCACTAAGCTCTGACATTCGCAGGCTTGCCTGTTACGGCATCGCTGTGCCTTCCCTGAGTTTTTCCCAAGCTGCTCCATGCGCTTGCGGCAGACTGCAGCCTTGCCGGCATGAGTGCATGCGCTTGCAGCAGACCGTCGCCGCAAATTCTCTTGCTGTACGCGTTTGGTGTTGGCTCTGCCGTTGCGGACTTCGCGCTCGCCCTGAGCATGCCGTAGCAAAATGCTACGTGTCCATGAATCTACCAACACGAAACGCAAGCGTGCACATTACCGCCTTGACAGGCATGTTGTCTGAAAATTGACCCCGGTCAATTACAGGGGTATCCCCCCACTCCTATCTTCCTGCACATGCAGCGAATGCCCTCAATCGACTTTGCTCCCCGTTGGGTCCTTGTCATCTTTTTCCTGAGTCTGTGTGAGGCGATCGGCCTGGCAATTTACTTCCATGCCGATATCACTGACCCGGAAACCGCAAGCATGCAGCCCGCCTATCTGGAGGCTCAAGGCGACGACACCATGATGGCTGTCGGCTCCAATTGCAGCGTGGACAAGCCCGGCGTGGCGAAGGGAAATTGCAGGCAGGAAGCGCATGAAATCATGCAAGCGAGAAAACGCCAAGAACAAGACCGACCCACCCGGCACGTTGAAAGCAGGCATCCGCAACCAGTGCAAACCTCGCATCACGGCTAGCACTCAAGCGGAATCGGATATCAATTCAAGGAGACAGGCATCATGACAGCAGCAACTTCCGCGGCCGGGGCACGTGTGCCCAACCGCTGGCTACAACTCATCATCGGCATCCTGTGCATGGCGCTGGTGGCGAACCTGCAATACGCATGGACGCTCTTCGTCAGCCCCATGGAAGCCAAGAACCACTGGGGCCTTCCGGCCATCCAGTTGGCCTTCTCGATCTTCATCGTGGTTGAAACCTGGCTCGTGCCTATCGAAGGCTGGGCTGTCGACAAGTTTGGCCCGCGTCCGGTGGTGGCATTCGGCGCCATCATGGCCGGTATCGGCTGGGTGATGAACTCCTACGCCGCGAACCTGGAAGTGTTGTATGCAGCCGCCGTGATCTCCGGCATCGGCGCCGGTTGCGTCTACGGCACCTGCGTGGGCAATGCGCTGAAATGGTTTCCGGACAAGCGCGGCCTGGCTGCCGGCCTGACCGCCGCCGGTTTCGGCGCCGGCGCTGCCGTGACCGTGATCCCCATCGGCAACATGATCCAGTCCTCGGGTTATGAGCATGCCTTCCTGTTCTTCGGCATCGCCCAGGGCGCGATCATCTTCATCCTGGCCATGTTCCTGCTGCGTCCGGTGGTTCCGACCGGTGTGAGGCCCGCTGCCAAGGTTGTTGCCACCAAGGCCAACTACACCCCGGGCCAGATGCTCAAGACCCCGGTGTTCTGGCTGACCTATGTGCTGTTCGTCGCCGTTGCCGCAGGCGGCCTGATGGCTACCGCGCAGATCGGCCCGATCGCCAAGGACTACGGCATCGCCAAGATGCCGATCACGATGCTCGGCATGACCCTGCCGCTGCTGACCATGACGCTGTCCATCGACAACCTGTGCAACGGCTTCACCCGTCCGCTGTGCGGCTTCATCTCGGACCGCATCGGTCGCGAGAACGTGATGATGATCGTGTTCGTCGGCGAAGGCCTGTCGATGCTGGGCCTGATGAAGTGGGGCCATGACCCGATGCTGTTCATGACCTTCGCTGCGCTGACCTTCCTGTTCTGGGGCGAAATCTTCTCGATCTTCCCGGCCATCGTTGCCGACACCTTCGGCGTGAAGAATGCCGCTGGCAATGCCGGCACGATGTACACCGCCAAGGGCACGGCCGCGCTGCTGGTGCCGCTGGCCTCGCTGCTGGCCAAGGGTGGCAACTGGGATCGCGTGTTCATCGTCGGCGCGATCATCACGATCGCCGCAGGCATCGCCGCGCGCTTCATCCTGGCGCCGATGCGCCGCCGCCTGATCGAGCATTCGAACGGTCTGGTTGAGAAGGAAGAACGCATGAACGCCAGGGAATACGCGGCATAAGCGAAATCCCTCTGTTCGAGGATGCCTGCGCAAGCCGGCATCCTTTTTTGTTTTGATGGATGGAAAAGTGATGGCAGACGGCGGGAAGGACATGGCGAAGCAGCCTTCCTCCATGGAATCGGCGCAAGCAGTGCAGGGCAGGGAATGTCCGCACTGCAGCAGCAACAGTGTGCAAGGCTGGGGTTCGGCGCACGGTTTGCCGCGCTATCGCTGCAATACGTGCAAGCGCACCTTCAATCCGCTCACGGGCACCAGCCTTGCGCGCCTGCGCAACAAGGACAAGTGGTTCCTGTTCCTGCGCACGCTGACCCAGCAGAAGAGCATCCGCAAGAGCGCCGAGATCTGCGGCATCGACAATTCCACCGCGCTGCGCTGGCGCCAGCGCTTTTCAGCCTGCACTGACGCGGAAAAGCGCTCGATCATGATGGCGCTGGTGGAAAGCTTTCCCGAAACCCTGCAGGGCTGGCAGGAGTCGGCGCTGCAGATGACGCCCGAGTGGGCAGGGGAATTGCTGTTGACCTTGATTTGCTGGCTGGGGTGAGGCGACTTCGAACTCAGCGTAGGTTGGGCTGACGAAGGAAGCCCAACATGCTTGCGGCCCGCAGTGCCCGACGTTGGGCTTGGCAGCCCAACCTACGAAGGTTCAACATGCTCGCGGTCCGCAGGCCTTCGATGTTGGCGCGTAGGTTGGGCTGCAAACCCAACATGCTTGCGGCCCGCGGACGACCGATGTTGGGCTTTGCAGCCCAACCTACGCCCGTCGTCCCTTCCCAGCCGGCTTGCCCGTTGCCGGCTTGCGCTGCACCGCCGCGCCCGGCCTGGGCTTGTTCTGGCCGAAGCGGCGCGCCAACACATCCGGTCCCGGCGTTTCGCGACGGCGTTCGCGCGCCTGCGCACCGGGCGCCGGATCGCCGCGTGGCACCAGGTGCTGCGGACCATTGCCAATCAGATCGGCGCGACCCATGCGCCGCAGGCCTTCGCGCAACAGCTCCCAGTTCTCCGGATCGTGATAACGCAGGAAGGCCTTGTGCAGCTTGCGGACCTTGCCGGCGCGCACCGTCTCCACCACTTCGGACGTGTCGGTGACCTTGTGCAAGGGATTCTTGCGGGTGTGGTACATCGCGGTGGCCAGGGCCATCGGCGTGGGCAGGAAGGTCTGCACCTGGTCCAGGCGGAAATCGTTCTGCTTCAGCCACAGCGCCAGGCTCAGCATGTCTTCATCGGTCGTGCCCGGATGCGCGGCGATGAAGTAGGGGATCAGGTATTGCGCCTTGCCCGCTTCCCGCGAATAGCGCTCGAACATCTCCTTGAATTCGTAATACGCACCCATGCCCGGCTTCATCATCTTCGACAGCGGGCCGGTTTCTGAATGCTCCGGCGCGATCTTCAACAGGCCGCCGACATGGTGGGTCACCAGTTCCTTCACATACTCGGGCGAACGCACCGCGAGGTCGTAGCGCAGGCCCGAGCTGACCAGGATCTTCTTGATGCCGGGAATCGCGCGCGCCTTGCGGTAGAGCTGGATCAGCTTGGAATGGTCGGTGCCGAGATTGCTGCAGATGGTCGGATACACGCAGGACAGCCGACGGCAGGACTCTTCGATGTTCTTGTCCTTGCAGGCCAGGCGATACATGTTGGCGGTCGGGCCGCCCAGGTCGGAGATGGTGCCGGTGAAGCCTTTGGTCTTGTCGCGGATCAGTTCAATCTCGCGCAGGATCGACGGCTCCGAGCGGCTTTGAATGATGCGTCCCTCATGCTCCGTGATGGAGCAGAAGGTGCAGCCGCCGAAACAGCCGCGCATGATGTTGACCGAGAAGCGGATCATTTCCCAGGCCGGGATGCGGGCCTTGCCATAACGCGGATGCGGCGCGCGCGCATAGGGCATGTCGTAGACGAAATCCATCTCGTCCATGGCCAGCGGCAGCGGCGGCGGGTTGAGCCACACATCGCGCTCGCCATGCTGCTGCACCAGCGCGCGCGCATTGCCGGGGTTCGATTCGAGATGGAAGACGCGCGATGCATGCGCATACATCACCGCGTCGTCCTTCACCTGCTCGAACGAAGGCAGGCGCACCACGCTCCTGGCGCGGATTTCCTTCTGCAGCGCGGCGCGTTCCTCACGCGTCATCAGCTTCACCGGCTGCTCGGCGGCGGGTGCTTCATTCGTCTTGCAGGACGCATCATCCTTGGACTTCATTTCATAAGGGTCGGGATGCGGCTCGACGCGCCCCGGCGTATCGACGCGCGTGGAATTGACTTCGCTCCAGTCGGCTTCCGGCTTCCAGCCATGCGGCGCCATGAAGGCGGTGCCGCGCAGATCGCGTATCGAAGCGATGCTTTCGCCCGCGGCCACGCGATGCGTCAGCGCAATCAGCGCGCGCTCGGCATTGCCGAAGATCAGGATGTCGGCCTTGGAATCCGGCAGCACCGAGCGCTTGACCTTGTCGGACCAGTAATCGTAATGCGCGATGCGGCGCAGGCTGGCTTCGATGCTGCCGATCACCACGCCCACGCCCGGATACGCTTCGCGGGCGCGCTGCGCATACACCACCACCGCGCGGTCGGGGCGGCGGTTCGGCTCGCCATTCGGCGTGTACGCGTCCTCGGAGCGGATCTTCCGGTCCGAGGTGTAGCGGTTGATCATCGAGTCCATGTTGCCCGCGGTGATGCCGAAGTAGAGATTCGGCTTGCCCAGCGCGCGGAAGTCGTCGGCGGACTGCCAGTCGGGCTGGGTGATGATGCCCACGCGGAAGCCCTGCGCTTCGAGCAGGCGGCCGACCAAAGCCATGCCGAAGCTCGGATGGTCGATGTAGGCGTCGCCGGTGACCAGGATCACGTCGCAGCTGTCCCAGCCAAGCTTGTCCATCTCCGCGCGCGAGGTCGGCAGGAAGGGCGCCGGCTTGAGGTCGGGACGATGGCGCGGATAGGAACGGATGTTTTTCGGGGCTTCCATGGGAGCGGGGCTGTGTCCTTGAGTGATCACGGGATGATCGGTAATGACAAAAGCGCATGCGGCAGGAACGGCATGCGCAATGAGGCAGGAATCGGGGAAGGCGCAAGTATGCCAGCTTTGGCAAAGCGCTGCTCGGGTTCCGGTGTGCGTGTCGCTTCGTAGGTTGGGCTGGCAAGCCCAACATCGGGCGCCCGCGGGCCGCAAGCATGTTGGGCCTTCGTAGGTTGGGCTGGCAAGCCCAACATCTGGCACCCGCGGACTGCAGGCATGTTGGGCTTTTCAGCCCAACCTACGCATCCGCACATTGCGGCTACGCGGCAAAAAACAAGCGAGCCCGCGGCACACGAAGGTGCGGCGGGCCCGTTGCGCTGACGAGGGCGCAATCAGCGCATCAGTCGCGGCGCATCAGCTTGGCGAGGACATAGCCGGCGGCGGCGGCAATGGCCAGCGCCGTCATCGGCTTCTCGCGCACCCGCACACGGGTGTCGGACACCACCTGGTCCTGCATGTCGCGCCATTGCGAAGCCTTGTCGGACATCATGCTGCCGGCACGGCTGCCCATGTCGGAAAGCTTGTTGACCGCGCTTTGCGCCTGCTGCGTCAGCTGGTCCACCGCCGGACGGGCGGCTGCCGCGGCGCGATCGAGGTTGTCCTTGATTACGCTGCTGGCCTTGTCGACGCCCTGGCTAACGCTTTGACGGGTCTGGTCGATGCGCTGGTCCATCGAAGCGCCGGAGCCGCCGGAAGCGTTCGAACCGGAGGAGCCGGAAGCGCCCGAGCCGGACGAACCGCTGGAGCCGGACGAACCCGTCGAACCGCTGGAGCCGGTGGAGCCGGAGGAGCTTGAAGCGCCGGTGGAACCCGACGAGCCGGAAGCGCCCGTCGAGGAACCGCTGCTGCCGGAGCCGCTGGTGCCCGAAGAACCCGTGCCGGAAGTGGCGCTCGGTGAAGTGGTGGAGCCGCTCGTGCCGGAAGAGCCGGTGGAGCCGGTGGAACCCGTGGATCCGCTGGAACCGGTCGCGCCCTTGGACGCAGTCGAATTCGTGCCCAGCGTGCCGGCGCCGCCCATGGAGCCGCCGGTGGCGGAGCTTGCGGTGGTCGAATTGCCTGTCGAAGAGGCGCTGCCGGTGCTCGGGCTGCCCGCGGTCTTGCCGGATGCGGAGCCGCCAGTCGCCGACCCTGTCGTCGAACCCGTGGAGCCCGTGGTCTTGGCAGCATTGTCACTGTCGTGTTTCGTTGTATCCACCATGATGCTTTCCTTTGCAGAGTCGAAGATTGAACATCCGGCCAGGCGGATGCGGGGTAATAACCGGCAAGCCATCAACGCCTGCCAACGATTATCAACACGATAAGACAATTGCCTTAACGATTCGGTTCGCTGGCGAACACAGCCGTAGCGCTTGCGATGCATTCCGGAAGTGTCACCAGTATCATTTCTGTAGCGATAGGCATTGCGTGCGCTTAAGAGCGCCTTACAAAACGCTCCGGCCCGGGCGCGGCACCGCTGGCATGACCGATTCATAGGGCGCGGGGTTTCGGGTAACCTGTCGAGCACAATCACAACAGGAGACATTCCCGATGCATGCCGAGCCAACCCCGAAACCGCTCTGGATACCGTCCGATACGCGCCTTGCCCAAAGCCACCTGAGCGATTACCTGCAATGGCTGGAGCGCGAAAAGAAGTTTCGCTTCGATGATTACGACGCGCTGTGGCAATGGTCGGTCGCGCATGTCGAGGCGTTCTGGGAATCGATCTGGCAATATTTCGGGCTGCGCTCCTCCACCCCCTATACGCAGGTGCTGGACGCGCACCGCATGCCCGGTGCGCGCTGGTTCGAAGGTGCGCGCCTGAACTTCGCCGAGCAGGCCTTCCGCTTCCATACCGAAGGCGCCGACGCCGAGCGGCCGGCCATCATCGCGCGCTCGGAATTGCGCGGCCGCATCGAATTGTCCTGGCGCGAATTCCGGCGCCAGGTTACGGCCTTGGCCAACAGCCTTCGCGCGCTCGGCATCGGACCGGGCGACCGGGTCGTGGCCTATCTGCCGAACATTCCCGAGACCGCGGTTGCTTTCTATGCCTGCGCCAGCATCGGCGCGATCTGGTCGAGCTGCTCGCCGGACATGGGCCATGCCAGCGTGCTCGACCGCTTCCGCCAGATCGATCCGAAGCTGCTGTTTGCCGTCGACGGCTACCGCTACGGCGGCCGCGACTTCGATCGCACCGACGTGGTCCGCACGATGCGCGAGTCGCTGCCGACTCTTGCGCATACGGTGCTCCTGCCGTATCTGAACACCGACGCAGCGCTCGACGGCGCGCTGCGCTGGGAGGCGCTGTTCACCCATCCGGCCGCGCAGCAGGGCGAGATCCGCTTCGAGCAATTGCCCTTCGATCATCCGCTATGGATTCTGTATTCATCCGGCACCACCGGCATGCCCAAGCCCATCGTGCACGGCCATGGCGGCGCGCTGATCGAAAGCGTGAAGGGCCATGCGCTGCATCTCGACCTCGGTCCGGACGACCGCTTCCTGTGGTTTTCCACCACCGGCTGGATCATGTGGAATTCGCAGGTCACGGGCCTGCTGGTGGGCGCGACCATCTGCATCTACGACGGCAATCCGGGCTATCCGGATCTTTCCACGCTGTGGCGCATCGCCGGCGAAGAAGGGTTGACCTTCTTTGGCGCCGGCTCGGCTTATTTCGCCAACTGCATGAAGGCCGGCATCGAGCCGGCGCAGATCGCCGACCTGTCGGCATTGAAAAGCGTCGGCGCAACCGGATCGCCCCTGTCCATCGAAGGCTACGAATGGATCTACAACCATGTGAAGCGCGACGTGATGCTCGCGGCCATCAGCGGCGGCACCGACATCGCCGCGTCCTTCGTCGGCGCCTGCCCGATCCTGCCGCTGTATGCCGGCGAGATGCAGGCGCGCGGCCTGGGCATCGCGGTGTATGCACTTGATGACGCGGGCAAGCCGCTCGAGGATGCAGTCGGTGAACTGGTGGTAACCGAGCCGATGCCGTCGATGCCGCTGTACTTCTGGAACGACGCCGGCAACCGCCGCTACCTGGAAAGCTATTTCGACACCTATCCCGGCCTGTGGCGGCATGGCGACTGGCTGCGCATCACGCCGCGCGGCGGCGCGATTATCTACGGCCGCTCGGACACCACGATCAACCGCCACGGCATCCGCATGGGCACCGCCGAGATCTACCGCGTGGTGGAAGACTTTCCCGAGGTGGTCGACAGCCTGGTGGTGGACCTCGAGTACCTGGGCAAGCCCTCGTGGATGCCGCTGTTCGTGGTGCTGCGTTCGGGCATGACGCTCGATGAAGATTTGCAGCAGCGTTTGCGCGAGCGCATCCGTTCGGCGCTGTCGGCGCGCCATGTGCCGGATGCGATCTTTCAGGTCGACGCGGTGCCGCGCACGCTGACCGGCAAGAAGATGGAGCTGCCGGTGAAGCGGCTGCTGCTCGGCATGCCGATCGAACAGGTTGCCAACCGTGATGCGATGGCCAATCCCGAGAGCATGGCGTATTTCGTTGAGCTGGCGCGCAGCAGGAATGCGCAGCTTGCGGCTCAGGCCTCGGGCTGAGCATCGATTCCGGGTGTTTGCCTGGGGTAGTAATCCGAAGAGCGTGAATACGCTCAACACTAAAGGAATAGCGGCGCTCGCCGCATTCCTGCCGGAGCTTCAGGCTCCGGCCATTCCTTTCACTCCTGTCGTCATACCCGCCAAGCATCTTCGCACTGCGCTCTGAGCCGCAGTCCATGGTTGCTACGCAACAATCCGCGCCATCAATTTTTGGAAAAGCGTTTTGCGTAATGGAAAATCTGTTGCACTTAATATATTATCTTCTGGTCAACTAATTGTGCGGTTAGCAACATGCCGCCCAAGTTTTTGCACTGGTCTGAAGAGCCGCGAAGCCACCAGTAGCGTGTGCTTGTCCGTGCCTGTCCACGGTAAGCAGCGGTTGATGCACGACATATAAAAATCAAGAACGATCAAGGGATGTGGGACGGGGAACACGATTGGAAACGGCCGAATTTCATTCCGCTATCGCGCGTGCAGCGCGTTTCGCCGCTCGCTCGCGTCATGGACGCTCTCGGGGAATCGCGGTGTTTGCCGCCGCATCCATGGCATTCTGCGCACACGCCGCCGACGCGGATATTCGGTTCCGCGTGAATGAGTATGTCGTCGTCGGCGATGCGCAAATCCCCACGGAAACCCTGCATCGCGCGTTGGATCGCTACACTGGCGCGCAGATTGATTTCGCCACGATCCGGCAAGCCGCAGCCGCGCTGCAGGCGCTTTACGCCGACGCCGGCCATGGCGCGGCCCAGGTCAGCATTCCGGAGCAGGATATTTCGGGTGGCGCCGTGCGCCTTGCGGTGTTCGAGCCGAAATTGGGCCGGGTTTCCATCGTCGGCAATCAGCACTTTGATGAAGCGAATATCCGCGCGTCCCTGCCGGCCTTGAAGGAAGGCATGCCGCCGGATCTGCAGGCCATTGCCACCAGCGCCCGACTGGGCAATGACAATTACGCCAAGCAGACGCAGGTCAGCTTCCGGCAGGGCGAGAACGAACGTCTGCTCGATGCCACGGTGCGCGTGGCCGATTCCGCGCCAGTGCGTCAAGTGGTCACCCTGGACAACACCGGCACCGGGCCGACCGGCACAACCCGCATCGGCTACGCATTCCAGCATGCGAACCTGTTCAATACCGACCATGTCCTGACCGGGCAATACGTCACCTCGCCGACGCATCTGCGCGATGTCACCATCCTCGGCGCGAGCTACCGCGTGCCTTTCTACCGCATCGGCGGCGCGCTCGACTTCAGCGCAAGCTATGCGAACGTGAACTCAGGCGTCGTGCCCACCACGGCGGGCAGCTACGGCATCAGCGGCAGCGGCGAAGTCTACGGATTGCGCTATACCCAGCTTCTGCCGCGCATCGGCGCCTGGGACCAGCGCGCCTCCTTCGGTTATGACTACCGCTACTACCGCAACAACGTGACGCCGCAAGGCGGCCAGGACAGCCTGGTGCCGAACTTCGTCGCGCAGCCGCTGACGCTCGGGTATTCCGGCTTCATGGCCGAGAGCCAGCGCGAATGGCGCGCCAGCGCCAGCCTGTCGCAGAACATTGCCGGCGGCGGCCTGGACAGCAGCGCCGCCTATCAGGCGCCGGGCGGACGGGCCGACGCAAGCGCCAGCTTCCGCGTGCTGCGCTACAGCGGCTTCATGCGCCGCCCTGTCATCAAGGACTGGCTCGTCCAGGCGCAGCTCGATGGCCAGTACAGCGCCGATGCGCTCATCCCTGGCGAGCAGTTCGGCATCGGCGGCGTGGATTCGGTGCGCGGCTTCAACGAGCGCGAAGTCATCAATGACCGCGGCTATCGCGCCAGCGTCGAAGCGCAGACGCCCGACTTCGGCAAATCCTTATCCGCAAACGGCATGCAGGCGCGGGCGCTGGCCTTTTACGACATGGGGCGGGCCCAGCGCAATCATGCGCTGCCGGGTGAACGCCAGCATGTCGCGATATCGAGCGCCGGGCTCGGCCTGCGCCTGACGCTGGCCAATCGCGGGCAATTGCGCATCGACTATGCGCAGGTGCTGCAGGGCGGCGGCGTGCGCGACCAGGGCCAGGGCAAGCTCCACGCCAATCTCACGCTTATTTTTTAGGAGCCGTGATCATGCATCAGCACCGCTCTCGCCGCCGTCAACGACCATTGCGCTGGCATGCCCTTGCCAGCGCCATGGCAACCGCATTCGCCGCGCCTGCCATGGCCAACCCGGTCGGGCCGGTCGTGGTGAGCGGATCGGCGTCCGTGGCCAACAGCGGCAAGACGCTCACGGTGACCAACACGCCCGGCGCCATCCTGAACTGGAACAGTTTCTCGATCGGCGCCGACGAAGCCGTGCGCTTCCAGCAGCAGAACGCCGCTAGCCAGGTGCTGAACCGTGTCACCGGCACCGACCCGAGCAAAATCGCCGGCGTGCTGAGCTCGAACGGCCGCGTCTTCCTGATCAATCCGAACGGCATTGCATTTGCGCCGGGCAGCCAGGTCAACGTAGCCGGCCTGGTCGCGTCGACGCTGAACCTGTCGAACGAAGACTTCCTCGCCGGCAGGCTGCGTTTCCAGGAACAGCCGGGCGCGGGGAAAATCACCAGCCAGGGGACGATACAGACCGTCAACGGCGGCCAGATCTACCTCGTCGCGCCAGCGATAGAAAACACCGGGATCCTGATTGCACCGGACGGCGATGTAATGCTCGCGGCCGGCAAGGCGGTGAACCTGGTCGATGCCGCCAACCCGGAAATCGCCGTGGAGATCAATGCGCCGCAGAATGCCGCATTGAACCTTGGGCAGATCGTCGCGCGCAATGTCTCGATCCTGGCCGGCGCGATCCAGAACACCGGCAGCATCAATGCCGACGCCGCGGTGATCGGCGACGGCGGCAGGATTTTGCTGCGAGCCACGGACAGCGCGCAGATCGCCGGCACGCTCACGGCGCGCGGCGGCGCACAGGGCGGCAATGGCGGCAGCATTGAGACCTCGGCGAAGTCGGTGGACTTCAGCGCGGCGAAGGTCGATGCCTCCGCGCCGCGCGGGCAGGGCGGGCAATGGCTGATCGATCCGACCGATGTGCTGATCGATGCCGCGGCCGCGGGCACGATCGCGAGCACGCTCAATACCGGCACCAGCACCACAGTGGCCACGCCGGACGGCAGCATCACGGTCTCTTCGGCAATCAGCAAGAGCGCGGGCGGCGACGCCGCGCTGACGATGAACGCGGCAACCGGCGTCAGGATCAATGCGGGCATCAGTTCAACGAGCGGCAAGCTCGACCTGAACCTGAACGGCGGCAGCAGCAACACGATCGGCAGCACGGTGAACCTGAATGGCGGCACGCTGAATCTCGGTGCGGCTACGACGCTTACAGGAGGCACGATTGCGAAGGCGACAGTGGCCAGCGGGAATGGCTCGGTACTGACATCGAACTATGGCACGCTGGACGATGTGATCCTGCGGACCAATCTGTGGCTGGCGACTGGCAATTACACCTATGTCATGAATCGCCTGACGCTGGACAATGCTTCCATCATCACCAACGCCAGCAACTACGGCTACCTGCATTTCACTGGCGCCGCGCCGGTGCTGACGACGACGCTGGACCGCGGCATCGGCAGCGGCACCGGCAGCATCGTCAACAGCGGTTCGTATGGCACGGTCGTTTCCACCAGCGCCGGCCTGACGATCGACCCCTCGATTGCGCTGCCCGCGAATGGGTACAACAACTATTCCCTTGGCACGAACGGTGTGTTGAAGACGCCAGTCAATGTGCAGTCGGGCACGACCACCATTACTGGCACGAACTGGCAGACAAGCAGCACCGTGGGAGCAATTGGCGGCACGCTGCAGCTGGACGGCAGCTGGAACAACCCGGCCGGCCGCACCATCAACATCGGCAGCGGCGCAACGCTCAATGCTCTTGGCACCTGGACCAATGCCGGCACGATAGCGGGCGCTGCCGGCAGCACGCTGAATTTGGGCGGCGGCTACCAGCTGAGCTGGACCAACAGCGGCACGATCTCGGCGCGCGGCGCCACGCTGAACCTGGGCGGCAACTTCACCAGCGCGGGCATCGGCAACCTGGACCTGGATACGACCAGCGTGGTACGGGTAAGCGGCACATGGGACAACACAGCAACGACGCTCACATCGCCGTATGACATCAGCGCGGCCGGGCATACCGGCAACTTCACGCTGTATGGCGGCACCATCCGTGGCGGTGTGCTGTCCAGCAGCGCCGGTGCGCCGGTGCAGTCGACTTACGGCACGCTGGACGACGTGATCCTGCAGACCAATCTGTCGCTGACGAGTGGCAATTACACCTACGTCACCAACCGCCTGACGCTGGACAATGCTTCCATTGCTGCCAACGGCAACGGTTACCTTTATTTCAGCGGCGCCGCGCCAGTGCTGACCACAACACTGGACCGTGGCATAGGCAGCGGCACCGGCAGCATCGCCAGCACAGGCTCGAACAGCATCACTGTCGCTGCCAACGGCTATAACGTTGGCCTGACGATCGATCCCTCGATAGCGCTGCCCACGAGCGGGTACAACTACTATTCCCTCGGCATGAACGGCATGCTGAAGACGCCGGTCAATGTGCAGTCGGGCACGACCACCATCACCGGCACGAACTGGCAGACAACCAGCACCGTGGGAGCAATCGGCGGCACGCTGCAGCTGGACGGCAGCTGGAACAACCCGGCCGGCCGCACCATCAATATCGGCGGCGGCGCAACGCTGAATACGTACGGCACTTGGAGCAACGCGGGCACGATTGCCGGGGCCGCCGGCAGCACCTTGAATATCGGCGGCGCCTACCAGCCGAACTGGAGCAACAGCGGCACGATCTCGGCGCGCGGCGCCACGCTGAACCTGGGCGGCAACTTCACCAGCGCAGGCATCGGCAACCTGGACCTGGATACGGCCAGCGTGGCACGGGTAAGCGGCATATGGGACAACACGGCAACGACGCTCACAACACCGTATGACATCAGCGCGCCGGGGCATACCGGCAGCTTCACGCTGTTTGGCGGCACCATCCGTGGCGGTGTGCTGTCCAGCAGTGCCGGCAAGCCGGTGCAATCGATTTACGGCACGCTGGACGACGTGACCCTGCAGACCAATCTGTCGCTGACGAACGGCAATTACACCTACGTCACCAACCGCCTCACCCTGGACAACGCCTCCATCTTCTCTGGCACCAGCAATAACGGTTACCTGTATTTCACTGGCACCGCGCCGGTGCTGACGACGACGCTGGACCGTGGCATCGGCAGCGGTACCGGCAGTTTCGTCAACAGCGGTTTGTATGGCATCAGCATCAATGCGAATACCTACAACGCCGCCCTGACAATCGACCCATCCATAGCGCTGCCGACCACGGGCAGCAACTATTACTATCTCGGCACGAACGGCGTGCTGAAGACGCCGGTCAATGTGCAGTCGGGCGCGACCACCATCAATGGCACGAACTGGCAGACCACGAGCACGCTGGGGGCCACCGGAGGCACGCTGCAGCTGGACGGCGTCTGGAGCAACCCTGCCGGCCGGACCATCGGCATCGGCAGCGGCGCAACGCTCAACGCTTATGGCAACTGGACCAATGCCGGCACAATCGCGGGCGCTGCCGGCAGCACGCTGAACATGGGCGGCAACCAGTACTACAGTTATAACAACTGGAGCAATACCGGCACGATCTCGGCGCGCGGCGCCACGCTGAACCTGGGCGGCAACTTCACCAGCGCCGGCATCGGCAACCTGGACCTGGATACGGCAAGCAAGGTACAGGTGACGGGCACATGGGACAACACAGCAACGACGCTCACAACACCGTATGACATCAGCGCGCCGGGACATACCGGCAGTTTCGCGCTGTACGGCGGCACCATCCGTGGCGGCGTGCTGTCCAGCAGCGCCGGCGCGCCGGTGCAATCGACGTACGGCACGCTCGACGACGTGATCCTGCAGACCAATCTGTCGCTGACGAACGGCAATTACACCTACGTCACGAACCGCCTGACGCTGGACAATGCTGCCATCGTCGTGAATGGTGGCGGTTACCTTTACTTCAACGGCGCCACGCCGGTACTGACGACAACGCTGGACCGTGGCATCGGCAGCGGCACCGGCAGCCTCATCAATAGCGCTTCGAACAGCATCAACGTCAATGCCAATACCTACAACGCCGGCCTGACGATCGATCCATCGATTGCGCTGCCGACCACCGGCAATAACTATTACTACCTCGGCACGAACGGCGTGCTGAAGACGCCGGTCAATGTGCAATCCGGCACGACGTACATCAACGGCACGAATTGGCAGACCACGACTACGCTGGGCGCGACCGGCGGTTCCCTGCAGCTCAGCGGCAGCTGGAGCAACCCGGCCGGTCGGACCATCAGTATCGGCAGCGGCGCCACGCTGAACGCCTATGGCACCTGGACCAATGCCGGCACGATCGCGGGCGCAAGCGGCAGCACGCTGAACATGTCCGGCACATGGAGCAACCCTGGCGCGATTACCGCTGGCGCCAACAGCCTCATCAGCCTGTCCAACCTGCCGGTCAACGATGGCATCCTCGATATCGGCGCCGGCGGCACGATGCGCACCAACAATGCCAACCTGACCAACAGCGCCACCGGCACCATTCGCGGCGCCGGCACGATCGATCTGGGTTCTTCCTATTTGATCCAGTACAGCCCCACTTATCAGGAAACCGACAAGCCTTATACGCTGACGAACTACGGCACCATCGATCCCGGCAGCGGCGCGAACGGTACCGGCACGCTGACACTGCGCGGCAATCTCGTGATGCAGCCGGGCAGCAGGCTGCATGCGGATCTCGGCGGCGCCGCGGCGGGACAGTACGACCGCCTTTCCATCGTCAACGTGTCGACCTGCTATTACTACTGGGGCTGCTCGGTCACCCCGTCCACCGCCACGCTGAACGGCACGCTGGAAATTTCCGAAAAGGGCGCTGCGGTGGCTGGCGGCTTCTTCGCCGACCGCGGCAACACCTTCCCCAACATGCTGACCGTCAACGGCGGCGCGACCGGCCTGTCCGGCAGCTTCGCCGCCAACAGCGTGCAGGGCAGCGCGGCCGGCGATGTCGGCTTCGTCTTCGCGACCAGCGGCGCGCCGGGCATTGCCAATACGTCGTACTCGACCACGCGCTGGGCCACCGACGCTTCCGGGCTGTGGTCCGCGTCTTCGAACTGGACCCGCGGCGTGCCGACGACGGGCAAGGATGCGGTGATCTCGCGCGCGGCGCCCACCGTGGTCACCATCGACAATGCCGTCGCCACGCCGCTTTCCCTGATTGATGACAATGATCTGACGCTGGCAGCCGGTGGCTTCCTAACGCTGCCCACAGGCTTCACCAGCTATGCGCACACGCTGACGCTGTCCGGCGGCACGCTGTCCAATCCTTCCGCGCTCACGCTTGCCGGGCCGCTGGTGCTGCAGTCGGGCAGCATCAATGGCGCCGGCTCGCTGGCTATCGGTTCTGGCGGCAGCATCGTCAAGAGCGGCGCGCTGGATGCCAGCATCAACCAGGCATTCAGCAATGCCGGCGCGGTGCAAATCGATGGCGGCAGCTTGCATCTCGGCGGCGATGGCGTGCATACCGGCAGCTTCACCGTCGCCGCCGGCGCCACGCTGGATTTCGCGGCCAGCACGCAGCAGTTTGCCGATGGCAGCAGCTTCAACGGCGCCGGCAGTTTTGCGCACAGCGGCGGCAACGCGATCCTGGTCGGCGCCGGCAGCGGCCTGAGCGTGAACGCCGGCGCCAGCCTCGATCTGGCGGCGTTTCACTTCTCCGGCAACGGCGCGCTGAGCAACTTCGGCACCGTCAATGACGCGGGCGCGGTGTTCAGCGGCCGGCTGATCAATGCGGGCAGCGCGTATCTGTCGAACGGCGCGACGCTGGCCAACGGCTTCGTCAATGCCGCCGGCGGCGTGATGAATTTCACGGGCGGCAATGTGATCGTCGGCGGCGCGGACGCGGTCATTGCCGGCGGCAGCATCAATCTCGGCAGCGGCGCGACGCTGACCAAGAGCGGCGGCGTGCTGAACTGGGAAGGCGGCAGTTTCACGGGTAAGGGCACGCTGGCCTTT
Organism: Noviherbaspirillum pedocola; assembly: GCF_016632335.1. Taxonomy (GTDB): domain Bacteria; phylum Pseudomonadota; class Gammaproteobacteria; order Burkholderiales; family Burkholderiaceae_D; genus Noviherbaspirillum_A; species Noviherbaspirillum_A pedocola. The sequence goes on along the minus strand of NZ_JAEPBG010000001.1, from coordinate 117,554 downwards.
GCCAACGGCGGCATCATCGGCTTTGCCGGAGGCGGCGACCGGGTGCTCGATAACCCGAACCTCGCGTTTTCCTTCACCGACCTGTCCCTGCCCAGCGGCTCGCTGAGCCTCCTCAGCGGCAGCCTGAACTTCTACACCAGCGCCGGCGGCGCCACCACGATCCCCGCCGGCACCACGCTGGCGCTGTACGGCGGCAGCATGAGCAACAACGGTCCGCTGAACATCGCCGGCCGTTTCGGTCTGTACGGCGGCGATCTGTCCGGCGCGGGAGCGATCAACATGACCGGCGGCAGCATCGACATGCCGGCGTCTTCCACCGTAGCCTGGAACGCCAGCGGCGCGCTGACCAATACCGGCACGCTCGATCTGTCGAACCGGACCATCGCCAGCGCGATGACCAATACCGGCACCATCAATTCCACCGGCGGCCTGGTGTTCACCCAGCCATTCACGAATGCCGGCAGCTTCAACGATGTCTCCGGCAGCGTCAGCTTCAATGGCGGCTACACCCAGACCGGTGGCATCACGCGGCTCGGCGCCAGCGTTTCGGCCCCGGCGGACATGGTCGTCGGTGGCAGCGGCTTCGCGCTCAATGGCGGCACGCTGGGCGGATCGGGAACGATCACCGGCAACGTCGCTGTCGGCGCCGGCACGCTGGCGCCGGGCTTTTCGCCGGGCAGCCTGTCCATCGTCGGCAATCTGACGCTGTCTCCGGGCAGCATCACTGCGATCGAACTCGGCGGCACCACGCCGGGCAGCGGTTACGACGTGATCCATGTGTCGGGCAATGCCAGCCTGGCTGGCGCGCTGAACGTGTCGAACTACAACGGCTATGCGCCGGCCGCCGGCAGCAGTTACAGCTTCCTCGACTATGCCTCGGTCTCCGGCGCATTCGGCAGCACGAACCTGCCCGCGGGCATGGCAATGACGCAGTATGCGGCGTATTCCCAGCTTGTCGCGGGCGCCGCGCCGATCGCACCAGCCGCAGGCACCTCGGCCGCACCAGCCGCCGGCGCCCCGGCCACCGGCGCGGCAAGCGCGGGCGCCTCGACTTCCGGCGCCACGGCCGCAGGCACGTTCGCCGCGACGCTGCTGCCGCCGCCGGTGTCGACGCAGCAGATGCAGATCGCCAGCCTCTCGGGCACTGGCGCGGCCAATGTGGCCGACGCCGCCAGCACGCCGCAACCGATCGTGACCGCCGCGCTAGTCACCACGACAGCCACTGCTGCCTCCGGCGCCGGCGCGGTTTCCAGCGACGCAATCCCGGCGGCGGCGTCGAACTATCGCGGCGCGCCCGCATGGCTGCTTGGCAGCGATGGCGTGTCCGCCTTGTTCCCGAACCTGCCGCTGGCCAGTATCGACCGCGTCGAACTCGGCACGCTGCTCGAAGAGCGCCGCGCCTATAAGCGCGATCTGCTCGCGGCCGCCAACAGCCTGCTGGAACAGCATCCGGAAATTGCCGATCTGCCGCTGTGCCGCGAGGAGCAGGAAACCGATACCGGCGCCTGCCTGCTCAGCGACAGCCTGCAGCGCGACGCGCTGGCACGGCGCAGTGCGGTGGCCCAGGCCGCGTCGCGCGCGCATGCGCACCTGCCGGCAATTGCACGCAAGCGAGCGCTGGTGATCGGCCTGAACCATTACGCCGACAAGCGCATTCCGCGCCTGGAAAGCGCGCTGCCCGATGCGCGCGCCATGCGCGATGCGCTCAGCCAGAGGCTCGGCTACGAAGTCACGCTGCTGGAGGATGCGGGCAAGGGCGAGATCATGACCGCGTTCAACCGGCTGGCGCTGGAGATGTCCGCGTCCGACAGCTTCGTGGTGTATTTCGCCGGCCATGGCGACATGGTCGAAAAGACTGGCGAAGGCTACTGGATCCCGGCCGACGCCAGCGCATCCGATCCGCGCGGCTGGATTTCCAATGCCGATGTGTCGCGGCTGCTGGGCCTGGTGAAGGCGCGCCAGGTCGCCATGATTTCCGACAGCTGCTATTCCGGCACCTTCGCGCGCGAAGCCGCGATCGATACCGATGCAAAGCGGGCTCGGGCCAGCGCCGAAACCTATCTGACCAAGCGCGCCGTCACCGTGATGACCTCGGGCTCGGATGAGCCCGTGGCCGACAGCGGCAAGGAAGGGCATTCGGTGTTTGCCTGGAATCTGCTGCGGCAGATCCGCCAGTTGCAGGACTGGGACTCCGGCGCGTCGGTGTATGCAACGCTGCGTCCCGAAGTCGAACGCGAGCTGCCGCAGTCGCCGCTGTATGGCGCCTCGCTGTCGGCGGGCCATCAGGCCGGCGCGGACTTCCTGTTTGAACGGCGGGACAGCGAATAAGGGAAAGAGCCGGGCGCGGCGACGCGCCGTATTCATTCAATGATCAGGAGAAGACGACATGCGGATTTCCTCCACGCTGGCATGCGCGCTGTACGGCTTTCTGGCCTGTGCCAGCTTTTCTGCGCAGGCCGTGTCCTGCATGGTGCTTGGCGAGAGTCAGGCCCGGGTGCAGGCGCTTGAAGGCGAAAAGTCGCCGGTGTTTCTGACCGCATCCTGCGAAAGCCTGCGCCTGATTTCCGGCAAGGCCATGGTCAGCTGGGTCAGCCGCGATGGCAAGCCGCATTTCGCCGCCATCGGCAAGGATGGCGCGGCAACCCTGCCGACGGCCGGTGCGGAAGAGCGGGCGTCGAACGTGGTCTGGGCGGAGCTGAGTTCCAAGCGCGAGGCGGACCGGCCCGCGTTCATGCGCGCGCTCAATGAGAGTCGTCCGGCGCGGGTCTATATCCCGCCCGAAGGACTGGCGCTCGCCGCCAGGGCCGACGCCAACTTCCGCATCCTGGCGCTGCAGGGCGACACGGAGACCCTGGTATTCGAAAAGACGGCTGCGGAGTCCAAGCCCATCCTGCTGACCCGCGAGCGCATTCTTCCGGGAACCAGCTATCTGATCGAATGGCATCACCCGGACAGCGTGGAAAAGATCAAATGGCAAACGGTCGGCGCGGAAGACACGGCGCGTATCGATGAGGAATACCGGCGCATCGACGCCAACATCGAGGACCTCCAGCAGCGCCGGATCATGAAAGACATCCTGTTCGAGCAGCTGCGCCTGCGCGTGAACATGTCTTCCGTGCTGGCGCGCTCCTGAAGCCATGAACCGGGATTCCCTGCGCGGCGTACTGCGCCAGCTCGTCAGCCTGTTCTTTTCCGAAAGCGTCGCGCATGCGCTGCGCGGCTCGGTGCTGGTGGCGATGATGCTGCTGTTCCTCAATTCGACCGGCGCCTGGAAATACTTCGAGAGCACGGTGCGCGCGCATGAGTTCGGGCGCAGCGCCGCCGAAACGCATTCGGTCGATGGTGCCCGGCTGCCGCTGGTGATCCTGGTCGACGATGCCGGCTACGAGCGCTTCTTCGATGGCAAATCCCCGGTGGACCGCGCGCGCATGACGACGCTGCTGCAGACCATCGCGGCGCACACCCGGCCCGATGCGCGCGTTCTGATCGACATCGATCTGTCGCCGGCGCCGGGCCAGGCGCGCGGGCAGGCGCAGCTCGAACGGCTGCTGCGCGGCGCGCCGGGCAAGTGGGTGCTGCCGGCGGTGCGTTCGGCCAATCCGGACGCCGCGGCGCAGAACGCCGCGTGGCGCGCGACGCTGTGCGCGGCCGGCGTGGACTTCGGTTTGCCTTACCTGCCGAATGAATTCGGCTACCCGAAGCTGACCCACCAGTACGCCGGCTCGCTGGCCGACGTGGCGGCTGCGCGCGGCGCCTGCGTGGATCCGCAACAGCCCTTCGCGCAGAAAGCGATGCCGCTGTCGCCGCTGGCGTTGAAGAGCGGCATGGTCATCCCATTTTCCGGCGACCTCGAGGCGCTCGGCGACATGCTCGACATGCTGCGTCCGACCTCGATCGTGCTCGGCGGCGCATGGGGGCAGGCCGATATCTTTGCCTCGCCGTTTGGCGATCGTTTCGGCGCGCAGGTGCATGCCGCGGCCCTGGCCGGCGCGGAAACCGGCCAGCGGCTGGCGCCGCGCTGGATGGAAGTGCTGCTGTCCTGGACCTTCGTTTCGGTACTCTCGACGCTGCTGATCTATGCGACCCGCTTTCTTGCCACGCACACCGGCGAAGGCCATGCCTGGCTGGTCGGGCATGCCTTCTTCGCGCTACGGGTGCAGCCGGTGCTGTTGCTGGCGGTGGTGGTTGCCGCCTTTCTCGGACTGAGCGAGGTGATCGCCATGGTGCAGTCGCGTTCCGGGCTGTGGATCGACGATACGCGGCTGGCTGCCTACCTGATGGTCTGGTTCTTCATCACGATCGATGCCGGCAGGAGGATGCCGCCGGCCTGCAAGAACTGGCGCTCGGTGGTCCACGACTACATCACCTCGCCGCCGCTGGCGGATGTGAAGAGCGTGGCCGAGTCATGGCGTGTGCTGTTCGCGCCGGCGCCCGAGGCTGGCGGACTGTCGATCAGCCGGCGCCGCGCCGCCTTCGAGGGCGCATGCGCGCTGGTCAGCCTGACGATGCAATCGATCCTGCCCGCGGCCTCGCTGATGTTCCTGCTGTATCACTCGCTGCTGCAGGCGCTGTAGGGAAAGTCCGGCGAGCCATTGCAGGCGCTTGCTCCGGATGTTCGAACTGCTGCCGGCACAGCGGCTGCGGCTATCAGTATTAAGATGGCAAGCGCTTCACCTGGCTTAGTGCCTTTTTACTCGTGTAAAAAATTTTAGGAGACGATCGTGCTGAAAAAACTGATTGCGGGAATCGCGGCTTTCCTCATGCTGGCTGGCTTCGCCTTCGCGGATGCCGATGTCAACAAGGCCGACCAGGCCGCACTGGACGGTATCAAGGGCATCGGCCCGGTGATTTCGAAGAGAATCATCGACGAGCGCCAGGCCCACGGCCCCTACAAGGACTGGGCCGACTTCGAGCAGCGTGTAAAGGGCATCGGCGACAAGAAGGCGGCATCGCTGTCGCAGGGCGGCCTTACGGTGAATGGCCAGGCCATGCCGAATGCGCCGGCAAAATCGGCCGCGGCGGCGAGCAAGCCGTCGTCCTCCACCAGCATGTCGGAGGCGGGAAGCACCAAGGCAGGCGCGCGGAATGGCGCATCGACCAAGGGCAGCGGCGTCAACAACCCGTTCACGCCATCCGGCGGCGCCCCGGCCAGCAAGCCCGCTGCGCCAGCCCCGGCACCGGCAAGGTAAAACCGCGCAGTGCGACGGTCGGTTCGGCCGTCGTTGCGCGACTTCATGGACGGGGCGTGATACGCCGGCGCGCGGCGATGCCGGGCGCCACTTACTTGTCCTTCCCCGGCCTGAACACCGCCGCGCAGGCATCGGTTGCCGGATTGGCGGCGTCCCAGGCTGCCGTGGCGATCAGGCTCAGGCCGCCCGTGAGCAGGGCTGCGCCCAGCCGCGCCAATGCTCCCGGCGTCGCCGCCGGGTCGAGCGCAATCGCCGGCTTTTTCAATGGACCGTGGATGCGCACGTCGCTGGTAAGCACCGAGATGCCGATCGCCACGCCGTGGCGCGCGCGCACCCGGCCGCGCAGGTCGACGTCCTGTTGACGCAGGTCGACCGCTCCCGAGGTCAGCAACTGGCTGACATCGCTGCGCGCGCCGACAATGCCGCCGCCGGCGGCGCGACCGTTGGCAAAGCGCAGGCGGCCGGCAAAGCATTCCAGCGTCATCCGCTGCGCAGCCTGTTCGGAGAACAGCGGCAGCATGTCGGTGAGCAGTTTCTCCACTTCGCCGGCGCGCTCGGAGCGAATCACGGTGCGGCCGCCGCGCACATCGATGGCGCCGTCGAGCGTGGCTGCCAGCGCGGTCATGCTGTCGCCGTGGCCTGTCACCTGCGCATCGATCGTCATCGGCCCGCCGCTCAGCGGCAGCTTGCGGCCGCGCTCGCTGAACCAGCGTTCGAGCAGCACATCCCGGGCGGCGAGATCGAGCCGCGCGCGGCGCCGCGTCGGATCGAGCCGCAATGCGCCTGCGGCCGAGCCGCCGAGAAGGTGCATCGTGTAGCGGGAGACATCGATCGCGCCGCCGCCGAGTGCGATGTCCGCGTCGAGCTTCGTCGCGGCGATGCCGGAGAGCAGCTTCGCTTCGCCAACATGCAGCCGGATGCGGCCATCCGCGTCGGCCAGCGTCGACAGCGCCTGCCAGGGCAGGGCCGCGCGCCGGAACAAGGTGGTGCCGGGTGCAGCCGCGGGCGGTTCGCGTCCGGCTTCGCGCGACAGCTGCGCCCAATCCAGGCGTGGTATGGCGATGTCAGCTTCATAGCTTGGCGGCTTTGCGTCCGGATGGATCGTCATGCGCGCGTCGGCTTCCATGGAACCGAAGCGCGCATGCAAATCGCTCAGGTGGATGCCTGATGCCGCGGCTGCCCCGTGGATGCGGGCGCGCAGCGACATGGCAGTTCGGTGGCGCGGCATGTCGAAGAAGGCCAGGAGCTGCTCGGGATGTGGCGCATCGGCTTCGATGGCGGCGTCGATGCTGCCATCGGCAGACAAGGGCAGTTTGCCGGACAGTGCCAGGCGCGCGCCTTCCAGCGTGGCGGCGAGCTTGCAGTCGGTGGCGGCATCGGCAGCGGCATCGGCGGCACGCAGGGCCGAGAGATCGTCGCAGCGGGCGTCGAGCAGCATGTCTACGCCGTGGCGGGCCAGCGTCGCCGTCAGGTGCGGCGCTTTCCATCCGGTGTCGGCGCGCAGTTCGGCCAGCGGCAGCGACAGATCCAGGGCGCTGTGCTCAGCGCTGAGTTTCGCGTTACTCCAGCGCAGTTCGGCCGCTTCCGCACTCAGCGTGTTCAGGTGACGCCAATCGATGCGGCCATGGCCGGGCGCCAACTGCCAATTCGCGCGGCCGTTCGCGTCGCGCTCGAGGTCCAGCCGCAGGCCGCGCACATGCACCGCGGTCGGCGCGACGCGGCCCGACAGCAGCGGCAGGATCGCCAGGCGCACATCCAGGCTGTCGATCTCGGCCATGCGCGGCTGGCGTGCCCAGTCCGGGTTGGACAGCGTCACGCCCTGCGCGCGCAGCGTTGGGGCCGGCAGCAGCGACAGCGACAGCTTGCTGATGTCGAGATCGCGCGACCACTCGCGCCGCGCATGTTCGCGCGCCAGCGCGATCAGGCGCTCGCCGTCGAACAGCGCATGGGCCGCGATGATCAGCGCCAGCGCTGCAACAGCCAGGCAGGCCGCGATGATCGCGATCCTGCGGCGCCAGGTGCGCGCGGTGGAGCGGGGCAGGGCATGCGCACTCATGCGCCGACGATCCAGCCTTCGAGCGCATCGAAAGGCGGCAGGCCGTAGCCGGCGTCGCGCCGCTGCCAGGCCCAGGCGGCAAGGATGGCGCACAGCGTGGCGTCGAGCAGATCGGCGCTGCCATCGGCGATCAGCGCATCGCGGTGACTGCCGGCCTCGAGCCGTATGCCCCAGCGATGCGCGCCGCGTTCGAGCGCCTCCACAATGATTTCGCGCACCGCTTGCCGCTCGGGCGTTTGCAGCGTGCGCTGATCGTTCTTGTACGACTTGCGGGTGATGTCGCGCGCCACCATGCCCGGATAGCCTTCGAAGGCGATGCGCTGCGCATCGCCGGGATGCAGCTGGTACAGGCTGACTCCCGCATCGAGCAATTGCGGCACACCTGCATGCAGCATGTAGGCCACTGGCGGATTGACCCATTTCATCGAGGGCGAGGAGCCGGCCGGATAGTCGGTTGCGCGGTGCGCGAACTTGTTGCCCGGCGGCCGGGCGTCGCAGAAAGCCTTGAAGGTTTCCCGCATCTCGGCACGGGAGAGGCCCGCGACATGACGCATCAGCGCCGCCCATTCGGTCGGCCAGCCCAGGGTTTCCACCAGTTCGCGCGGCAGCGAAAACGGGAAATCGAAGGCGCCCAGCCACGGGCCCGGGCGGCGCAGCCAGGCGGCGAAGGCGGCATTGTCGGGCAGGGTGTCCAGGGATTCGAGCAGGAAGCTGTCGCCACGCAAGTGGCCGGTCGCAACCGTAATGCCCTTGCGACGGCTCGGCGCGGAAGTGAAGTCGATGCCGTGCAGCTTCATCGTGCTGGCGCGCCGCTCGGCGCAGGATCGCTGGGGTGGGAACGCAGGGGCATGTCGGCACCGTGCTGAAGAGTTCGCCGGATTATGCACCTTTGACAACCCGGCCGCGGTACGTTGCCCCACATTGCTGAACCGCGGCGCATGCAGCGCCACCAAGCGCGCGGCCGCCGGCGGCGGCGGCATTCCTGGAAAAGGAGAACGGCATGGCAGTTGGAAAGGGAAGTGGCAGGGCGGGCGGCGCGGGTAAGACGCCAAGCATCGATGTCTCACGGGCGAAGCAGACCAGCAACGGCGAAGGACGGCAGGGCAGCGTGACCACGCCGGGCCGGCCAAGGGTGCGCGCGGCCGAAAAAGAGCGTCGCGATGCGTCCCCGAACGCGAGGAAAGAGAAAGTGACCGATACGCCGACGCGCCAACTGCGCCGGCAGGCCGCCGAAAGCGGCATGCTCTCGCTCGACAGCCCGGTGCGCCTGTCTCCGCGTACGGAATCGCCGCGTCCAGAGTCGCCTCGGGTCGAAGACTCTCGCAGGGGGAAGAAGCGCCGCGCCGGTGAAGGCGTGGATGAGGGTGAAGCAGCGCACGCGGGGCGTCAGCGCAAGCGGGCGCGCATCACGTCCGCCGCGCCGGAACCGGTCGATGCGGAGGCGAAGCCAGCGTCGGCACCCGTACCGACGCCGCAGAAGGGCAAGAGCTCGCGGAAGGAAACCAATATATTCCGCACGATGACCGGCTCCGGTCTGCGCGGCTTCCTGCAGAAGGACAAGAAAACGCCGTCGAGCGAAGAGCTGCGCCGCGACCCGGACGACGAAGGCGACGACGGGCGCGAATCCAGATTGCCCCAAGGCTTGTCCTTCATGTTCTCGCGCGGCGCCATCCCCACGACGGTGCTGGACTCGACCACGGAAGAAGCGCCGCCGCGCAGGCAGGATGCGCGTGCACCGGAAAGCGAAACGGAGACGGGCGAGGGATAGGGCGGAAGCAATGCGCTGCGGCGGCCGGGAAGGCCGCCGCAGCGGTGGCGCGGCCGGAATGGCCGGGAATGCCGCGAGGCGGAAGACTTACTTGACCGGCACGTCCGGCAGCACCACGTTCACATCCAGCACCTCCAGGTTGCCCTGGCGGTCCAGCTTGATCTTGATGTCGTCGGCATTGACCTTGGTGTACTTGGAGATGACGTCGATCAGCTCCTTGTGCAACGCTGGCAGAAAGTCCGGGCCGGCGGTGCCGTTGCGCTCGCGCGCAATGATGATCTGCAGCCGTTCCTTGGCCGCGGATGCCGATTTCGGCTTGTTGCTGAAAAGGAATGAGAGCAGTGCCATGTCACTTGCCCCGGAAGATGCGCTGGAACAGGCCCGGCTTCTCATAGGTGGTGTAGCGCATCGGCACGTCTTCGCCGAGGAAGCGCGACACCACGTCCTTGTAGGCCTGCGCCACATCGCTGCCTTCGATGTGGATCGCCGGATTACCCGAGTTCGACGCATGCAGCACCGACTCGGACTCGGGAATGATGCCCAGCAGCGGAATGCGCAGGATCTCCTGCACGTCGCCGAAGGACAGCATCTCGCCGGCGTCCACGCGCTTGGGCACATAGCGGGTGATCAGCAGGTGTTCCTTGACCGGCTCGCCGCCGTTCTGCGCGCGGCGCGACTTGGCCTGGATGATGCCGAGGATGCGGTCCGAATCGCGCACCGAGGAGACTTCCGGATTGGTGACGATGACGGCTTCGTCGGCGAAGGTCAGCGCCAGCACCGCGCCGCGCTCGATGCCGGCAGGCGAGTCGCAGACGATGTATTCGAAGTCCATCTTCGTCAGTTCGTTGAGCACGCGCTCCACGCCGTCTTCGGTCAGCGCATCCTTGTCGCGCGTCTGCGAAGCAGGCAGCACGAACAGGTTGTCGCAATGCTTGTCCTTGATCAGCGCCTGGTTCAGCGTGGCTTCCTTGTTGATCACATTGATCAGGTCATACACCACGCGGCGTTCGCAGCCCATGATCAGGTCGAGGTTGCGCAGGCCGACGTCGAAGTCGAGCACCGCGGTCTTGTGGCCGCGCATGGCCAGGCCGGAAGCGAAGCTGGCGCTGGTGGTGGTCTTGCCAACGCCGCCTTTGCCGGACGTTACCACGATGATTTTTGCCACAAACAAACTCCTTTATGAAAGAACGGATTGGACTTGGTTACTTGTGCAGGGCTGCGGTCATCGAGGTGATCTCGATCCGATCGCCCAGTAGACGCACCTGGCCCGGCGCCTGCGCCAGATCGCGCGGCAAGCCATCCTCGAAGGTACGGTAGTAGCCGGCAATGGAAACCAGTTCCGGTTCCATGCTCATGGCGAAGATGCGCGCTTCGTTGTTGCCGCTGGCCCCGGCCAGCGCCCGGCCGCGCAGCGGCGCATAGACATGGATGCTGCCGTCGGCAATGATCTCGGCGCCGTTGTTGACCGCCGCGGTGACGATGAGGTCGCAGCCATGCGCATACACGCGCTGGCCGGCGCGCACCGGCGTATCGATGATCATTGCGCCGACCTGAGCGGCCGGTGCTGGTGCTGGTGCTGGTGCGGGTGCCGGGGTTGGCGCTGGCGCGGGAGCAGGCGCCGCAGCCGGTTGTTCCGCCTCGTCGCGCGGCATGTTGCGCGGCTTGGCGACCACATCCAGCGACAGCCCGTGTGCCAGGATCTCCGCTTCCAGCGCCGCCGGCGCATTGCGCACGGCGACCGGGTTCAGCCGATGCGACTTGAACAGCGATACCAGCGCCGCCCAGTTGATCGCGCCATGGCTGGCGGGCAGGCCGCCGATGTCCAGGATCGCAAACTCGCCATCGAAATAATCGGACGCGCCACCCGTCATGTCGGCCATTGCCGCCTGCAGCACCGTCATGTCGGTGTCGTGCAGCAGCGCTGCGACGGCAACCACGGTGGAAATCTTGATTTCGATAGGCTTGCGCGCTTGATTGTTCGACATAAAAACCAGGGATAGATGCTTACGGGAATGCGGGCCAGGCGTATCAGCGAGGATGCGGCTTGCCGGCGAGGCAGCTCATGCGGCGGACAACGATGGAGGTCGATGAACGCAACGCGGCCGGGAATTCCGGCCGGCGGCCATTATAACGTCATCCGTTCGGCTTTCCCGTGCGGTAAAAGCAGAAATAACCGCGCTGCGGCACGGGCTACGCGGCAGGCGGAACTTTTGCCGGCGAACAAGCACCCAGCGTTCCCGCAAGACATGGAGCCGCCATGCAATCGTCCAGTTCCGCCAAGCCTGTAGTCAACGAGCCAAGAGTTGATGCATACGATGAAAGCACCGAATCCCTTAGCGAAGATTCCGGTCAGGACGCCGTGCCAGTACGGCCGATCGACACCTCGCAACTGCATCTGGCAGTGAGGTACTGGGATCCGGCGCTCGAAGCGTTCGGAGTTGCCGCCGGCAATGAAGCGAACGCGGGATGCTTTTCCCGTTTTCTGTGGCGGCTGGATGTGGCCATCGGCCTAAGGGGCAGGAAAGCCAGGCTCGGCGTCGCGCCCTGGCTGCGCACGCTGGCCAATGACGAAGGCCGGCGCCGCGCATGCTTTCGCGTCGCGGCCGAAGAGGAGGGCAACGCGCAGCGCAATATCGTGCAGATTTATGACGAGATGCGGGGCGTGCGCTAGAAGTTTGCAGTAACAGCTTGCGCAGACGGCAAGCCGCTTGATGGGCCGATGCGTCAACGACCGCATCGGCCCATTGGTTTTATCGCCGCATCAGGCCGCCATGCGCGCCGCGTAGTGCTCCAGGTGGCTGTCGGTGCTGCCGAATTGCAGCTCGATGGCCATCAGGCGCTTGAAGTAATGGCCGACGTCGAGTTCATCGGTCACGCCCATGCCGCCATGCAGCTGCACCGCCTGCTGCGACACGAAGCGGCAAGCCTGGCCGACGATGACCTTCGCCGCCGACAGCGTCTGCTCGCGCGTTGCCGCATCCGCATCGCCGCAGCGCACCGATGCCAGATAGCTCATCGACCGCGCCTGCTCGATATGCAGCACCATGTCGGCCATGCGGTGCTGCAGCGCCTGGAACTTGCCGATCGGCACGCCGAACTGCTTGCGGGTGCGGGTGTATTCGACGGTTGCGGCCAGCAGCTTGTCCAGCGCGCCGACGGCTTCGGCGCAGATCGCGGCGATGCCCGCGTCCAGCACCTGCGCAATCGCTGCGCTGGCATCAAGGGCGCTTTCGCCTAGCAGGGCCTGCGCCGGCAGCCGCACGTCGTTGAAGCTGATTTCGCCGCCAGGCGCGCCATCGACCATCGTGAAGGAAGTGATCGTCACGCCCTCGGCCACGCGCGGCACCGCGAACACGGCCAGGCCGCCATCCTGGTGCGCTTCGCCGACGCGCGCGGTGACGAGCAGCACATCGGCCGTCGGCGCATACGCGATCATGCTTTTCGCGCCATTGAGCACATAGCCGGCTTCATCGATGCGGGCGCGGGTTGCCACGGCCATGCGGTCGAAGCGGGTGGCGCGTTCGTCATGCGCGAACACGGCGATCATCTCGCCCGCGGCCAGCGCAGGCAGCATCACCGCGCGCTGCGACTCGCTGCCGAGCAGGGTCAATGCCTGCGTCGACAGCACGGCGCTGGTCAGAAACGGCTCGTTGACCAGGCCTTCGCCCAGCGCCTGCATGACCAGCATGGTGTCGATTGCCGAGCCGCCCAGGCCGCCGTCGGCTTCAGGCACGTTCAGCGCGGTCAGTCCCAAATCGGCCAGGCCTTGCCAGACCTTGCGGTCGGCATTGCCGGCGGCTTGCGCGCGCAGGCGTTCGCGGCGGGTCTCGGGGCTGTATTCCCCGGCCACGAAGCGCCGGGTGGTGTCCTGCAGCATCTGCTGCTCTTCGGTGAAGGTGAAGTCCATGTCTTACAGTCCCAGGATCATTTGCGAAATGATGTTCTTCTGAATCTCGTTCGAGCCGCCGTAGATCGACAGCTTGCGCATGTTCAGGTAGCCGGCGGCCAGCGGCGTGGCGTATTCCGGGCCGATGAAATCGCCCTGGTAGCCAGCGGCCATCGCTTCGCGCCGCAGCTGCAGCGCATAAGGACCCACGGCCTGCACCAGCAGCTCGGTAATGGCCTGCTGGATCTCGGTGCCCTTGATCTTCAGGATCGACGCTTCCGGTCCCGGCGCGCGGCGCTCGGCTTCGGCCGACAGCACGCGCAGGTTGGTGATTTCCAGCGCGGTCAGATCGATCTCGACCTGGGCCACGCGCGCGCCGAACAGCGGATCCTGCAGCAGCGGCTTGCCGTTCTTGGTTTCCTCGCGGGCGATGCGCTTCAAGCGCGCCAGTTCGCGCTTGGCGATGCCGATGCCGGCGATGTTGGTGCGCTCATGGCCGAGCAGGAATTTGGCATAGGTCCAGCCGCGGTTTTCTTCGCCGATGCGGTTTTCCACCGGCACCCGCACATCCTCGAACCAGACTTCATTGACTTCATGCGCGCCATCCATCGTGATGATCGGGCGCACCGTGATGCCCGGCGTCTTCATGTCGATCAGCAGGAAGGAAATGCCCTGCTGCGGCTTGACTTCGCTGTCGGTGCGCACCAGGCAGAAGATCCAGTCGGCGTACTGACCGAGCGTGGTCCAGGTCTTCTGGCCGTTGACGACGTAATGGTCGCCTTCGCGCACCGCGCGGCATTTCAACGACGCCAGGTCGGAACCTGCGCCCGGTTCGGAATAGCCCTGGCACCACCATTCCTCAGCCGAGAGAATCTTCGGCAGGAAGCGCTGCTGCTGCGCCGGCGTGCCGAAGGCCATGATCACCGGCGCGACCATCTTCAGGCCGAAGGGGATCGCGCGCGGCGCGCCGGCCGCGGCCGACTCTTCCTCGAAGATGTATTGCTGCACCGGGTTCCAGCCCGGGCCGCCGAACTCGGACGGCCAGGCTGCCGCGCCCCAGCCCTGCTCATGCAGGATGCGCTGCCAGCGCAGGTAGTCGTCGCGCTCGACGATCATGCCGTTGTGCACCTTGCGCCGGATGTCCTCGGGCAGCTTTTCCTGCAGGAAGCTGCGCACCTCTTGCCGGAATGCGGTTTCTTCCGCGGTGAAATTCAGGTCCATCGTTGCGCCCTCAGAAAGCCGAAATGCCGGTCTGCTCGCGGCCCAGGATCAGCGCATGGATGTCATGCGTGCCTTCGTAGGTGTTGACCACTTCCAGGTTGACCATGTGGCGGATCACGCCGAATTCATCGGAGATGCCATTGCCGCCGAGCATGTCGCGCGCCACGCGGGCGATGTCCAGCGCCTTGCCGCAGGAATTGCGTTTCATGATCGAGGTCACCGACGGATGCGCGCTGCCTTCGTCCTTCATGCGGCCCAGGCGCAGGCAGCCCTGCAGCGCCATCGTGATCTCGGTCTGCATGTCGGCCAGCTTCTTCTGCACCAGCTGATTTGCCGCCAGTGGCTTGCCGAACTGTTTGCGGTCCAGCACATACTGGCGCGCGGCATGCCAGCAGAACTCGGCCGCGCCGAGCGCGCCCCAGGCGATACCGTAGCGGGCGGAGTTGAGGCAGGTGAACGGACCCTTCAGGCCGCGCACTTCGGGGAAGGCATTTTCTTCCGGGCAGAACACCCCATCCATGACGATCTCGCCGGTGATCGAGGCGCGCAGGCCGACCTTGCCGTGGATCGCCGGCGCGGACAAACCCTTCCAGCCTTTTTCCAGCACGAAGCCGCGGATCGCGCCTTCATCGTCCTTGGCCCAGACCAGGAACACGTCGGCGATCGGCGAATTCGAGATCCACATCTTGCTGCCGGTGAGTTCATAGCCGCCGTCGACCTTCTTGGCGCGGGTGACCATGGAGCCGGGGTCGGAGCCGTGGTTCGGCTCGGTCAGGCCGAAGCAGCCTATCCATTCGCCGCGCGCGAGCTTGGGCAGGTATTTCTCTTTCGTTGCCTCATTGCCGAATTCATAGATCGGCACCATCACCAGCGAGGACTGCACGCTCATCATCGAGCGATAGCCCGAGTCGACGCGCTCGACTTCGCGCGCGATCAGGCCGTAGCTGACATAGTTCAGGCCCGGGCCGCCGTACTGCTCGGGAATGGTCGGGCCCAACAGGCCCAGTTCGCCCATTTCGCGGAAGATCGATGCATCGGTCTTTTCCTGGCGGAAGGCTTCCAGCACGCGCGGCTGCAGCTTGTCCTGGCAATAGGCCTGCGCGGCGTCGCGCACCATGCGTTCTTCATCGGTGAGCTGCTCGTTCAGCAGCAGCGGATCGTCCCAGTGGAATTGTGCTTTCGCTTGCATGTCTTTCTCCAATTGTTCGTGTTGACTGCCCCGTACGGCGCAATGAAAAAGCGCTGGCCCGCGGGCCAGCGCATGGTCTCAGGGTTCGCGCTGCAGCAGCGACAGGCCGAGTTCGGCGCGGCGTCGCAGCCACTGGCTGGGGCGATAGCGCGGATCGCCGGTTTCCTGCTGCAGGTTGCCAAGGATATTGAGCACGGTTGCCGCGCCAAGTTCGTCGCCCCAGGCCAGCGGGCCGCGCGGATAACCGAGGCCGAGAGTCACTGCGCGGTCGATGTCGGCCGGCTCGGCAATGCCCTGCTGCGCGATCTCGGCGGCGATGTTGATGATGTGTGCCACCACCCGCTGCGACACCAGGCCGCTGCTGTCGCGCACCAGGCTGACCGCCGCGCCATCGGCCGCGAACAGGCCGCGCGCCATGTCGGCATAGCGGGCATCGGTGGCCGGATTGGTCATCACGACGCGGCGCCTGGTCAGATCAAACAGGGTTTCCACCGCGACGGTGCGGCGCGCATCCAGGCCTTCGACAACGCAGCAGCGGGTGGCGTCGTCGCCCAGCGGCGTGACCACGATCAGCGCATTCTCGCTCGGACGCTCGCCATCCTCGATGGCAACGCCGGCTGCCTTGAGAAAGGGCGCGATGCGCTCGGCCAGCTGCGGCCGCGCGCGCGACAGCCACACCGACGGTGGCAGCGCGGAGGAGGGCGCGGGTTCGGCTGGCGTCTGCTTCTTGCCTTCGGCGTCATAACGGTAGAAGCCGTGGCCGACCTTGCGGCCGACGGCGCCCGCGGCGAGCATCTGGCGCGTCAGGTTCTGCGGGCGGAAGCGCGGTTCTTCGTAATACTGGTGGTAGATCGATTCCATCACCGGGTGCGACACGTCCAGCCCGGTCAAATCCATCAGTTCGCAGGGCCCGAGCCTGAAGCCCGGACCGTCGCGCAGGATGCGGTCCAGCGTGGCGATGTCGGTGACGTCCTCGGCCAGGATGCGCAGGCCCTCGGTGCCGAAGCCGCGCCCGGCATGGTTGACGATGAAACCCGGCGTGTCCTTCGCGCGCACTGCAGTGTGGCCCCAGCGGCGGCCGAGCGCGAGCATGTAATCGACGATGGAGGGCTCAGTCAGCAGGCCGCCGATCGCCTCGACGATCTTCATCAGCGGCACCGGGTTGAAGAAGTGGAAGCCGACCACGCGTTCGGGATGCTTCAGTCCGGCCGCGATCGCGGTCACCGACAGCGAGGAGGTGTTGGTGGCCAGGATCGCGTCTTCGCCGAGGATGTTTTCCAGCGCGGCGAACAGCGATTGCTTGGCTTCCAGCTTTTCCACGATCGCCTCGACGACGACGTGGCAGCCGGCGAGGTCTTCCAGACTGGCGGCCGCATTGAGGCGCGCGCATGCCGCCTGCGCGGCTTCGGCGCTCATCTTGCCCTTGCCGGCGAGCATGTTGAAAGTGTCCGCAATGCCGGCTTTCGCGGCTTGCGCAGCATCGGCGCGGGTGTCATTGAGCCAGACGGTGGCGCCGGCCTGCGCGGCAATCTGCGCAATGCCGCGTCCCATCACGCCGCAACCGACGATGCCGATGACGACATCTCCGGATACGGGATCCGGGCGCTCTAGTGCTTGCATCGGAAGTCTCCTGTGGTGTCCGTTGATCGGTACAGTGTTGTTCCGAAATCGGAACTGAAATTCTGCACGGTGGAATCTTGTTTGAGTATGCGGAACTCTATGTGCGTTTGATGGCGCTGTCAAGAAACGGCGCTGCTTGATAAACCGCAATTCGAATAGGGATGCATACGCTTTTCAGCAGTGAGAGTAAGAATCAGGAGTTGCACTGCGTCGGTTCTGCTGTGCGAAATGAAATTCTGTTCCGCATTGATTTTTGCATTTCATTATGACAGTATCGACCGCAAACAAGAGGCATGCGCCCGGCATGCGAGGAGACGGAATGGCAATCGGAGTGGGCGCGCTTGCGCCGCGCCGTATCCACGAGGCGATGACGCCGTGGTCGGCAAGCCATCCACAGCAGATAGCGCTGTGCGATGAATTTCATCGAATTTCTTACGGCGATCTGCCGCAAGCAGTAGAAACGGTGGCCGAACGCATGGCAGCTTCGGGTGTGCGTGCCGGCGATCGGGTATTGCTGATCGCGGAAAACTGCGTGGCGCTGGCCTTGGCGATTCTTGCCGCGAGCCGGCTCGATGCCTGGTCAGCCACGGTCAATGCCCGGCTGTCGGCCCGGGAAATCGACAACTTTCTCGCGCATTCCGGCGCACGCCGGGCCATCTATTTCGGCGCTGCCTCGCCGGCGGCCGCCGCGCATGGGCAGGCGCGCGGCGCTATCCGTGAGGATTGGCCGGTCATTGGCGATGTGCTGCTTGGACCTTCCAACCCGGATGCCGTGCCCGAGCCGGTGTTCGATGGCGCCGCCGAACAGGTGGCGGTGCTGGTCTACACCTCCGGCACCACAGGCGCGCCGAAGGCAGTGATGCTGACCCATGCAAACCTGCTCTTCATCGCCAACAACAACCGCAATCTGCGCCGCCTTGCTCCCGGCGACACGGTGTACGGCGTGTTGCCGCTGTCCCATGTGTATGGCCTGTCGGCCTTGCTGGCGGCGAGCCTGATCAGCGGCGCGGCGCTGCGCCTGGTGCCGCGTTTTTCCGAAAGCGCGCTGGCGCAGGCGCTGGCGTCGGGTGAGGTCAGCGTGATGCATGGCGCGCCGGCGATGTACGCCAAGCTGCTGGCCTATTGCGAAGCGAATGGCATCGAGCCAAGTGCGCCACGGCTGCGCGTGGCGCAGAGTGGCGGGGCGCCGTTGACGGCGGCATTGAAGGCTGATTTCGAAGCGGCCTTCGGCACCCCGTTGCACAACGGCTATGGCATGACCGAGGCGTCGCCGTCGATTTGCCAGACCCGGATGGAAGCCCCGCGCGCCGATTGCTCGGTGGGCACGCCGATACCGGGCATTGAAGTGCGGCTGCACGGCGCCGAAGGCAGCGCGGAGGGTGTTGGCGAGATCCGGGTGCGCGGACCGAATGTGATGAAGGGGTATTACCGCGCCGCTGATGCCAGCGCCGAAGCGGTAACCGCCGACGGCTGGCTCTGCACCGGCGACCTGGCCCGCATCGACGCCGACGGCGCCTTCCACGTGGTCGGCCGCAGCAAGGAGCTGATCATCCGCTCCGGCTTCAACGTCTATCCGGTCGAGGTCGAAGGCGTGCTGAATGCGCATCCGGGCATCGTGCAATCCGCGGTGGTCGGCCGCACGGTCGAAGGCAACGAGGAAGTGGTGGCGTTCATCGAAGTCGCGCGCGATGCGCCGCCCGCCGAAGCCGAACTGCGCGCCTACCTGCGCGAGCATCTCTCGCCGTACAAGCTGCCTTCGGAAATCGTGGTGCTGGAGCAGTTGCCGGCGGCCGCGACCGGAAAGATTCTGAAAAAGGAATTGCAGCGCATGGCGGCGCGCGGCGACTAAATCGGCTCCCTACTTTTTTCCAAACATCATGAACAAGCCCATCCCCAGCACCATGAAGGTCGACCTGCCGAATCCGCGGGTGAAGGAAGACCGCCATTTCGTCACTGCGTTGGCGCGCGGCCTGGACCTGCTGGCGTGCTTTCGCTCCGGCGACAAGCTGCTCGGCAACCAGGAACTGGCCGAGCGCAGCAGGCTGCCGAAGTCGACGGTCTCGCGGCTGACCTATACGCTCACCAAGCTCGGCTATCTGCAATATGACGAAGCGCTAGGCAAATACCGACTCGGTTCCGCGACGCTGGCGCTAGGCAGCGCGATGCTGTCGCGCCTGGACATCCGTCAACTGGCCCGGCCGCTGATGCAGGAGCTTGCGGATTTCTCGCAGACCATGGTGTCGCTAGGCATGCGCGACCGGCTCAGCATGATCTACGTGGAAAACTGCCGCAGCCAGGCCGCGCTGACCCTGCGCCTGGATGTCGGCGCGCGCATTCCGATCGCCAGCACCGCGATGGGCCGCGCTTACCTGGCCGAAGTGTCGAGCGCCGAGCGCAACGACATCCTGGAGCGGGTGCGCGATCTCGATGAACTGGCCTGGCCGACGCTGCGCGACCGCATGGCGCGCGCGGTGGAGGAATACCAGACGCTGGGCTGCTGTACTTCCTTCGGCGACTGGCAGCCGGATGTGAATGCGATCGCGGTGGCTTTCCGCCCGGCCGACAACGCGCCGCCAATGTCGATCAACTGCGGCGGACCGGCTTTCAATCTGAAGCAGGAATTCCTGCTCGAAGAAGTGCGGCCGCGCCTGATTGCCATGGTCAACACGCTGCGCCGGCCGTCGCAGGGCGGGCGGGATTAGGGGGGATGCATCGATTTTGCAGGGTCGGCGCAGCCCACGCGCTTGTTCGATCGATGCTTGGGCAAAGCAGGTAATACAAGATAGGCGAATGCCCGAATGTGGCGCCTGCCGTGCCTGACACAGCGCGGCATATCAACCTCCATTCCCCATCATTCCACCCATCTCGGGAAACATGCCGCGCAGCGTCTCTGCCAAGGGCTCCAGGCGCAGCGGCTTGATCAGGTAAGCCGCCGCGCCGCGCTGCAGCGCTTTGGCTTTGTATGCTGCATCGTCATGACTGCTCAGCATCACGCAGCGCAGCTTGACGTCGAGAGAACGCATTGCGACCAGCAGCGTCAAGCCATCGGTTCCGGGCAAGGAGATGTCGCAAAGCGCAAGCGCATAGCGTCGGCCTGCCACCATCGCGAGCGCGGCCTGCGCATCGGACGCGGTCTGCGCATGGAATCCGAGCTTTTGCAGCATCGCGGCGGCAAGCAGCCGTTCGACGCCGCTGTCATCGATGACGATCGCGCTCGGACACGAGCCGCTCGCATCCGAGGCTGCGCAGGTGTCGCCGCTGCGTTCTGCGGTCATGTCGTCGTGCGTCGCGGCTCAGCGCGCCAGCGCCGATGTCGGCCGGGTTGCACCTTGCGCTGCAATCATCTGCGCGAGGCAATGCGATTGCCTGCGGTATTCAGCCTCGATGTCATCCATCAGTTGCGGCAGCCGGCCTTCGATCCCGGCCAGGCATTGCAGTTCCAGCGCGCGGCACAGTCCCGCCATGCGCCATGCGCCTATCGATGCGCTACTGCCGCCTAGCGCATGCGCCGTGCCGGCAAGATCTTCTGCATTACCGTCGCGCAAACCGGAACGCAATGCATCGAGGCGCGCTGCGCTCTCGCGACAAAACGTCTGGGCGACGGTGCTGAAACCGGCGCCGAGCAAGTCCGCTACCGAACGCATTCCGGCGCCGCCACTGTCGCAAGACGCTTCGTCTTCCTTGAGCGGCAGCCACAGATGCAGCAGGCGGCTCAACTGCGTTCGGACCAGCGGTGGCGCGCAGACATCGTCGATGTCGGCGCGCAGCAACGCGTTGCGTCCAGCTTCGTCCATGCCTGCGGCGCAGGCGATGAGAGGAATGCGCCGTGTGCCAAGCGCGCGCAAGTGACGTATCGCAGCGTAGGCATGCTGGCGAGCCAGCGCCGCGTCGATCAGGATCAGCTCGCAGTGGCGTTCGGTCTGTAGCAACAGCGCCTCTTCAACCGTGTCGGCAACCGCGATTTCCATGCCCAGCGCCTCGAGCGCCGCGCATGCCTCATCCAGCAAGGCTCCATCGTGCAGCGCAAGCAGGATGCGCCGCGGCTCTTCCTGCCCGACTGGCCGCGTGCTTCCGCGGGTGTTGCCACAAGCCGACTGCGCCCGGTTTGCGATGCCGGTCATGCGCTCATTAATTGATCCCAGGTGGCCGGCTCGGCGCCCGCTTCGATAACGTCTTCCGCCGCCGGCCGAGCCTTGCGGCTGGTCTGGCGGCCGCGGGTGGTCGAAGGCGGCAGCCGGCGCAGCGTGCGCAGCGCTTCTACATCGCGTATGCCTATCGATTTC
Source organism: Noviherbaspirillum pedocola (assembly GCF_016632335.1). Classification (GTDB taxonomy): domain Bacteria; phylum Pseudomonadota; class Gammaproteobacteria; order Burkholderiales; family Burkholderiaceae_D; genus Noviherbaspirillum_A; species Noviherbaspirillum_A pedocola. Next base: position 96,342 of record NZ_JAEPBG010000001.1, on the reverse strand, counting down.
TGATCCACGGTGATGTAGCCGATCTCGTTGAAGGCGGACAAGGTGCGGCTGACTGTCTCCAGCGTCAGGCCGAGATAGCTGCCGATTTCATGCCGCGTCATCCTCAGATTGAACAGGCGGCTGGAATAGCCCATCTCGGCAAAACGCTCGGACAGCGACACCAGGAAGCGGGCCACGCGCGCCTCGGCGCTGAGCGCACCGAGCATGCTGACCATCGATTGCTCGCGCACGAGCTCGCGGCTCATGACGCTGTACATCGCCTGCTCGAGCTCGATATGGGTGCGTCCCAGCGCAATGAATTTCTTGAAGGGCAGAAGGATCAGGTCGCAGTTGGACAGCGCCACCGCTTCGGAGGCATAACGGCGCGTATGTATGCCGTCGACACCGAACAGATCTCCCTTCATCGGGAAGCTCAGCACCTGCTCATTGCCATACTCATCGATGAGCACAGTCTTCAGAAAACCGGAGTGCACGATGTAAAGCGTGTCGAACGGCTGGCCTATGGTGTGGATGCGCTGGCCGGTCTTGAACTGGACATGCTGAAACAGCAGGTCTTCATCCGCCATGCCCGAGACGGCGGGAATGCGCAGCAGTGCGCACAATTCTTTCAGGTTGGACCAGAGCTTGCCCTGACGCTGCCAGCCTGCTTCCAGGTTGGTTGCGCGCAGCGGCAGGGCGGGTTCGGTGCGGTTCTCAAACGCTTGCATGGACGCCATGACAATCTCCCAGTTCATTAAAGCGGTGTCATGCCAGCGCTTAAGGCTTTTGGCCGGGACGCAGGCATTGTTTTTCGTGTCAGCGCCTGGTAGGGCACCACTTGGAAACCGAAAGACCGAAGCAGAAAAACCGCGTGCGTGTGGGGTTTTTTGTTACGGCTTAAAGTCCATGCAAGACACGTGTGGCTAGTATCGCAACAGCATCGGTGGGTGACTATCGGGATGCGCTGAATGAGACTGTAGGGATATTCCTACACTTGTTCGCCGGGCTTCCTACAGAGCATGCAGGAAAGGCGGCTGTTTCAGAGGCGCATCGGCATCAGCAGGCGATGCGCGACGGCGTATTGCACGAGCTCGGCCAGCGAGGGCATGCCCATCTTGTGCAGGATGCGGGTCTTGTGGGTGCTGACCGTCTTGACCGACAGATGCAGCAGGTCGGCGATTTCGGTGATCGACTTGCCGACAACGAGGAGACTGAAAACTTCGAATTCGCGATCGGAAAGATGCTTGTGTGGCAGGTCTTCCACGGTCGGCATCACGTCCATGGCCAGTTGTTCGGCGACTTCGATGCTGATGTAAGGACGGCCGGAGGCGACCTTGCGGATGGCGGAAACCAGCTGCGTGCCGGCGCTTTCCTTGGTCAGATAGCCGCGCGCGCCGGCGCGGATTGCCCGCACCGCATATTGCTCTTCCTCATGCATCGTGAGAATCAGGATCGGCAGCTTCGGCACTTCGTCCTTGATCTGGCGAATCAGTTCAACGCCGCTGCGTCCGGGCATCGACAGATCGAGCATCAGCAGATCGAATCCGCCCTTGCGTACCTGGGCCAGCACTTCGAAGCCATCCACCGCTTCGCCAACCACCTCGATATCGTCGGCCCCGTCGAGGATGCGCTTGAGGCCTTCCCGCATGATGGTGTGGTCGTCGGCAATGACAACACGAATCATGATGTCCTGAATAGTCGCTGCGATGCGCTTTATATCGGGATGGAAACGTGGATCACGCTGCCATGGCCTCTGCGGGAATGCATGTCAAAAGTGCCACCGAGAGTATAGATGCGTTCCTGCATCGCGGCCAGTCCGAAGCAGTCGACCTTGTGCTCCGCATCCTGCGGCATGCCGACGCCGTTGTCCTGCACGGAGACGGTGATGCGGTCGTGCGCACGGCGGATTGCGATCTGGACATGGCTGGCCTGCGCATGCCGCTGCACATTGCGCAGGGCTTCCTGAACAGTCCGGTAGATGGCCGTATCGGCGGCATCGTTTCCGTGAAAGTCTTGCGGGCTGTGATGCACTTCGACGCGCACTCCGGTCTGCCGTTCAAACGATTGCGCAAGCCATCTCACTGCAGCGAGCAGGCCGAGATCGTCGAGCAGCGGCGGACGCAGGCCCGAAGCGATTGCCTTGGTGCGGATGATCACGCTGTCAAGAAGCGCCTGCATCTGCGCGATGCGCGCCGGGCGCTGATGCGCATCGGTTGGCGACGCGCGTTGCAGCCAGTCGAGATCGAGCTTCAGCACGGACAGGCGCTGCCCGAGGTCGTCATACAGTTCGCGCGAGACGCGGCGCTTTTCCATTTCGAAAGCCTGCTGGAAGGATTCGGCGCGCCGCCGCAGGCTGGGCGTGTGCAGTACGGGTTCGCGCATGACCAGCAACTGCCATCCTGTAATGCGATCGCCCAGTTTGGCGACCCTGGCTTCGCAACGGAAAGGCGCCTGGTTTGCGCGACATCCCTGCAGTTGCAGCTGCTCGCCCGGTCCCGTTTCAGCCAGCCGCTGTGCCGTGCCGGATTGCGGCCAGAAGAGCAGGTCAACCGACTTGCCCAGCATTTGCTCGGCAGGACGGGCGAACAGGGTTTCGGCAGCCGGGTTGCATAGCGCAATGTGTTCGCTATGGTCGAGGACAACGACGGCATCCATCGACGCCGCCACTACTGCATGCAGCCACGGCGGAGGGTTGTCCGCGGAAGGTCCACGGCATCCGAGGCTCAATGGCGTTACGTCAGCTTTCGCGTCTTGCGACTCCAGGTCGGTGGCAGCCATCACGCGTCTCCTTGGCGGACTTGCAATACGTAATGATATGTTTTTCCAATTTCATATCATCTACATTGCATCGATCAGAACGCAGCCGCACTTTTTCACGCATTCAATTGATATGAATCACAATTGAATTGAGCACAGCCTGTGAAGAGAGGAATGATTGCCAGAAGGGTATTTCGAACGCGCAATTGATGGGGGGTTGGCAAGTTGTTGCCGCACTATCATTCCGTTGCAGGGCATTGGGACACGGTAAATTTGAAAGCTGTTACTTTTTTGCTTCGTGAACGGATGAGTCGAATTAGGGCGATTTTCCGAAATTCAAATGAAGTCTTTTCGGTAATTTGCGGGCTCTTTCGGCGGCTCATACCCTTGCCATCGTGCGTGCATTTTTAATAAGCGCGCATGGTAGGGCGTAGCGCTGCGCTCCATTGCGGGAGTGCAGCGTGGAATCAACAAGGTGAAATGATTCGCCAAAAGGAATTACTTGGCGTCGGGTTTTACCTTCATCATGCGCGCCACGGCGACGATGACAATAATGCCAACGAGATCGGCCATTGCGCTTTGCGCATTGACGGTAAAACCGGCAAGGCCTTTCAGGCCCTGTACGATCAGCCAGGCGCTCAGCGCGGAAAGAGCGACATGGGTGAGCGGGCCGGAATAGTTGTTGGAGAGGGCGTTAAGGAAGCGAGCTTTTTTGGATTTGGACGGCTTGTTCATGAAAAACCTTGGTTAGCGGGAAAATCTGCGATAACGAATGGAAATTATCGCGCGAAAAAGGAATTTCCCCAAGCAAATTGATTGGTAGAAAAAATGAATGCCGGAATGCCAATGGAATGCGGAGGATGATGCTCGCCTTTGATTCCCTGCAAATAATAATGAATTATTTGCCAACGGCGGCCGATTTCCGGAACTCGGATCATATATCAGCTTTCGGCATTTACGCAGCAACTAAATTTTTTCATGCGATTTTGTAATGATTTTTTCCGGAAACTTTTGCCTGCGCGACACCATTTTCTGCCAATTCCATTAATTGCGTGTCATTCAGCAATTCCGTCGGCTGGAATGCCACGCCAAGGCTGCAGCTCAATTGTGTTTCCATTCCGCTTTCATTGAAAACACTCGCCATCGTGCGCAGCAGTTTTCCAGCCACGATTTCTGCGTTTTCCTGGGTATTGACGTCGATGAGAAGAATGCCGAAGCGGTCGCCTTCCAGGCGGGCGACCACGTCGCATTCCCTGACCACGCGCGAGAGCTTGCGTGCCGTTTCCCTGAACAGCGCCTCGACGCCTTCTGCACCCTGACGTTCGGCGAGAGCGCCAAGGCCGGCAAGCTCGAGCAGAAACAGGGCGGCGCCGTTGTAGCCGCTGCGGCTGCCGCGCTGCACTTGGTGCCGCAGCAGAGCGCGGAAAAGTACTGCGTTCGGTAAGCCTGTCAGGCCATCCTGCTGGGCTTGCGCCTGTTCCTCTTCTCGCGCCGACACGCTGTCGGCGCCGATGTAGCGCATCACCAGGCTGCCGTCGGGAAGATGCCGGCCTTCGACAGTGGTCGGTTTGCCGGCACGGGACGGCTGCTCCAGCCGGAAATTCCTGCCGTTGCCGAGCCGGCGCAGGCGGCGATCGACTTCATCGGCATCGGCGTTGCGGCCGTAATCGCCGCGTTGCAAGTTGAAGCGAAGCATGTCGCGCAGCGGGGTTCCCGCCACGCCAAACCCGGCCGGGTAATCGAAATGGGCCAGAAAGCCGGCATTGCACAACTTCAGCCGCAAGTCGCTGCCAAAAATCGCCAGGCCGTGGCCGCAGCTTTCCGCTGCAAGCTCGGCAAGCGACTGCGATTCGGCAAGCCGGACCTGCCACTGCGCCTCTCGCGCAGATTGCTCACCGGCGCCGAGCCATTTTTCCACCAGCATCGGCAGCAGCTGCAGAAAGGCGCCGGACTCGTCCCGCGTCAGCCATTCCCAGCCTTCGTCACGCAGACTGGCGACCGCATTGCGCAGTTCGCCGGGATCCAGCATCAGCGCACCGACCAGCTGCGCCTGCTCACGGCGCGCAATGCGCAGCAGCTCCAGGCCATTGCCTTCGGGTAGGGAATGGCTGGTGAGCAGCAGATCAACGGGTTGCCGCGCCAGCGCCGTCACCGCGGCCATGTAGCCGGACGCGAAGATCACATCCACATTGCCTGGAGGAAGCCAGCGCTGGAGCTCGCGTGCGCGTTCGGGATTCGGATCGACATACAGCAGCGTGCGATGCGCTGGCGGGGAAGAGGGCGATGTCATGATTGATCAGGCGCCGCATCGCGGCACTGTCGTCCTTTGTCTCTAGTTAAGGAATTTTCCATCCCGGGTAATGATGGTCATATCGACAAAGCGTGAACCCCTGTGATCCCTGGCCGAAAACTCCACGGGGAAACCAATGTCGTAATTGCGCAGATTGATGCTTTCCAGCGCGGTGATGAGCTTGTCGCGCGTTAAGTCCGGGCCGGCGCGGCGCAGGCCTTCAACAAAGATTTTTGCGGCAACAAAGCCTTCGAGACTGGAAAAATTCGGTTCTCCGGCGTTCGCCCGCTTCAGTTCCTTCACATATTCGGTGACCGTGGGATTGGCGGTCTTCCAGGGAAAGGGCATCACCTCGGACACCCCGACGCCCGGACCGTCTTCGCCCAGCGCACGCGCCAGCGGTTGCGCGCCGACGAAGGACACATTGTGGAATTGGCCGGTGTAGCCGGCGCTACGCATGGTCTTGATCAATGCGGCCGAGGTGGCGTAGGTGCTGATCTGGATGATCGCATCCGGACGCTTGGCCAGAAGCCGTTGCGCCGCCACCGATACGTTCGCGCTGTTGCGTTCCACGGTGGCATCTTCCACGAGCGCGATGCCGCGTTTCTTCAACGCCTGCTGCACACCGAGAAGGCCATCCTGGCCATAGGCGTCATTCTGGTGAAACACCGCGATATTGCGGATGCCGACCTGCACCAGGCGGTCGACCAGGTGCTCGGTTTCTTCCGCATAGCTGGCGCGGATATGAAAAATTTCGCGACGGAAGGGCTGGCGCAGCGATTGTGCACCGGAAAAAGGTGCGAAGAACGGTACATGCGCCGCGGTAACCACCGGCAGTGCGGCATTGCTGGTCGGGGTGCCGACATAACCGAACAGTGCGAACACGCCTTCATCCTGGATCAGCCGGCGGGTGTTCTGCGCGGCGAGTTCCGGCTCGTACTTGTCGTCGGCGGTGATGATCTCAATCTTGCGACCGTGGATGCCGCCCTGCTGGTTGACGCTGTCGAAATACAGCTTGGCGCCAGCGTGTAAATCGATGCCGAGTTGCGCTGCCGGCCCGCTGAACGCGGCCGATTCACCGAGCAGAATGCGATGCGCGGTAACGCCGGTTTCGGCATGGGAAGGAAAGGCGAGCGCCGCCGACAGGAGCAGGCTGGCCGTGGGCAAGACTGAGGAAAAACGGTGGAGCATGACAGAAGCAGAGACAGTTTCAGCGCCCCAAATGTAGCAGAAGTTGGATGCTCTAAGGAAATATTTTCTTTGGGTAAATGACGGAACTTTATTTTCTTTTATCGCGCAAATTGCCTGATGAGACTGCTTTTTCCTCTTCTCCACGGTTTCTCATGCGGGAGCACGCGGCGCTTCCATGCACGAATGGCAAGCCTCTGTATGCGATTTGAAACGTCCGGCCGAAAAGACCCATTTACCGGCTCGGATACTCGCAAACCCTTACGGGCCTTCGGTTATAGTTACGCAGTTTCAAGACTTCCCGTTCGCATTGCACATCCGGCAGAGATTCTTCCACAGCGCCCGGTCTGCACCTGGGCCATCCTCCATCCGACCATGCGCAGGCTGACTTCCTTTCTCTTCATACGAGCACTCTTCATGTTTCATCGTTTTTGCCTGGGAACCCTATTCGCTCTCGGCCTGCTAGCCGCTATGCCTGCCCGCGCCGATGTGGTGGTCGTGCTGAATTCGCGCGATGCCACGGTGAGCCTGCTGGATCAGGACACGTACCGTGAGATCGGCAATTTCTCCACCGGCAAGGAGCCGCATCACCTGATGGCCACGCCGGACAACAAGTCGCTGATCGTCGCCACCGCTGTCGGCAATGAATTGATTTTCCTCGATCCGCGCAGCGGCGAGATCCAGCGCCGCGTGCCGGACATCATGGATCCGTACCAGATCGGTTTTTCGCCGGATAACCGCTGGTTCGTCGCCAATGCGCTGCGCCTCGACCGTGTCGACATCTATTCCTACGATGGCACCAACCTGAAGCTGGCCAAGCGCGTGCCGCTGGCCAAAATGCCGAGTCACATGGCTTTCAGCCCGGACAACAAAACCGTTTTCATCACACAGCAGGGCAGCGACGAAATCAGCGCCATCGATCTGACGACGCAGACCGTGAAGTGGACCATGGAAGTCGGCAAGCTGCCGGCCGGCATCACGATGACGCCGGATGGCAAGTATCTGCTGGTAGGCATCATGGGTCGCGACTTCGTGCAGGTCATCGACTGGCGCACGCAGAAGGTCGTCAAGGAAATCAAGACCGGTGCCGGCGCGCACAATTTCCGCTCGGCCGGCGACGGCCGCCATGTGTTCGTCTCCAACCGCATTTCCGACACCATCGACATCATCGACCAGCAGACGCTGGAAAAGGTCGGCACGATCCCGGTGCCCGGCGGCCCGGACTGCATGGAGCTGACCCCGGACGGCAAGACGCTGTGGACGACGCTACGCTGGGTGAAGAAAGTTGCGGTGATCGATGTGCCGAGCCGCAAAGTGATCAAAGTGATACCAGTGGGACGTTCGCCGCACGGTGTCTATTTCATCAATCACGCCCCCTATCAATGAGCGCATTGAAACGCTGCATCGGCACGCTAGCGTTATTGCCTGTGGCGCTGATGTCGCTGGCGTCGCCGGCACTGGCCGAAAGCGTTTGCCGCGGCACGATCTATTTGACGTTTGATACCGGCAGCCAGTCGCAGGCCGAACTGGTGGAGCAGACGCTGCGCCGCCATCATGCGCACGCCACTTTCTTCCTTGCGAATGAAAAGACGGTGAAGGGCGATTACACCCTGGATCCTTCCTGGGCGCCATTCTGGAAAGCGCTGCGCGCGGATGGCAACGCCTTCGGCAGCCATACCTTCGATCATGTGTATGCGCTGCGCGATCTGCCCGACGGTCGCATCGAGGTGAGACCGCAGTTCGGCCCGGAAGCTGGTAGAAAACAGGCCTGGACGCCGCAGCAGTATTGCGAGGAATTGCGGCGCGTCGATGCGCGCTTCCAGGAATTGACCGGTGCACCTCTCGATCCGCTGTGGCGCGCGCCGGGCGGCAAGCTGACGCCGGGCGTGCAGGCCGCGGCCAAGGCGTGCGGCTATGCGCACGTGGCCTGGGCGCCTGCCGGTTTTTCCGGCGACGAACTGCCCAGTGAAAAGGTATCCAATGCCGCCTTGCTCAAGCGTGCGTTGAACGGCTTGAAGGATGGCGATATCTTCATGGCGCATCTCGGAATCTGGTCGCGCAAGGATCCGTGGGCGCCCGCGGTGCTGGATCCCTTGCTCACAGGCCTGGAACAGAAGGGGTTTTGCTTTGCCACCTTGCGCGAGCATCCGGCGTATCGTGAGCAATTCATGCGGCATGCGCCGTCGCCCGAGCGAGGAAAGTCATGATCGATCTGCTGCATCCCTTCACCGATGCTTTCGCCACGGTGCAGGGCTGGGTATTTGAATCGATCGTGCAGCCGGCGATGTTCCATCTCGGCTTGGGCGAATACATCGAAGATGCCTTCGGCGGCACCGAATGGTTTCTCGTCGGCGTCTGCGAGCTGGCGCTGTTGTGGCTGGTGTTGCGGCCACTGGAAGCACTGCTGCCGGTACACGAAATTCGCGACCGCCGCGCGCGCTGGAACGACTTCGTCTATACGGTAGTGCATCGGCTCGGCGTTTTTGCCGTCGTCATGTTTTTCTTCCTCGATCCGTTGATCGACAGCTTCAACGGTTTCCTGCATCTGCATGGCATGCATCCGTTCGCGCTCGAGCGGCTGTGGCCGGCGCTGTCGACGATGCCGCTGCTGCTGTTTCTCGGCTACCTGGTCATCCTCGACTTTTTCGAGTACTGGTATCACCGCGGTCAGCACAATATCGGCTGGTGGTGGGGACTGCACAGCCTGCATCACAGCCAGCAGAACATGAATCTGTGGAGCGATGATCGCAATCATTTGCTCGACGACTTGCTGCATGACATCTTTCTGGCGCTGATCGCAGTGGTTATCGGCGTGCCGCCGGGCCAGTACATCCTGCTGGTCGCGGTGTCACGCATTTTGCAAAGCCTGCAGCATGCGAACGTGCGACTGCACTTCGGCAGCATCGGCGAGCGTCTGCTGGTGTCGCCGCGCTTTCATCGGCTGCATCATGCGATCGGCCTCGGGCATGAGAGCCGGGGTAGAAATAGCCTGGGCGGGCACAATTTCGCGGTGCTGTTTCCGGTGTGGGACATCGTGTTCGGCACGGCGCGTTTCGGCGGCGGTTATGCGCATACCGGTGTGCGCGATCAGCTGCCGGCGCCGGAAGGCCGGGGCAGGGATTACGGCTCGGGGTTCTGGAGCCAGCAATGGCTGGGCTTGAAGCGGATGGTGGAGTTCGCGCGCCGGAGAAGGCCGGCGGGGAAGGGAACGCAGGGAGAGGTAAGACTGCGTTGAAGGGTCGGGTGGGTGAAACCCACGCATGTGGTCGATCGGAAGATAGACCGCGTGGGCTTTGCCCACCCTACGATGTGGCAATCACGCGCGGCGTGCGATGCGTCGATCGCGAGCGTTGCCCCAGATGGTGTCGGTGCATTCGCTCACATGCCGCGCAGTGCCGTCGCGGCTGATGCCGTAATCCTTGAACACGATCATGTCTTCGATCTCGACATCGTGCGCGATGCGGGTGTATTCGAAAATCATGCTGCGCACGATCTCCGCGCCGCCGACGATGTGGCTGCCATGGCCGATCCAGGTCGGGCCGACGATGTGGCAACCCGCCTCGACATGCGCGCCCGAGCCGATGTACACCGGCCCCTCAATGGTCGTGCCTTCCCAGTCGATGCGCGCATTCAAACCCACCCACAGGCCATCGCGGATCTGCTTGCCCGGCGGCGTCAGGCCTTTTACCTGGCCCTGCATCACGTCCTGCAGCACGGTCCAGAAGTCGGTGATGCTGCCGATATCAATCCATTCGAACGGACGCGTCTGCGCATAGAAGGGCAGGCCTTTCTCCGCCAGCAGTGGGAACAGATCCGAGCCGATGTCGAACTCGGTGCCCGGCGGAATCATGTCAATGACCTGCGGCTCGAAGATGTAGATGCCGGTGCTGGCAAAATTCGATAGCGCTTCTTCCTGCGACGGCTTTTCCTGGAAGCGCTCGATGCGCCCGTCCTCACCGGTCACCACCACGCCATAGCTGGATACCTTGTCCCACGGCACTTCCTTGGTAATCACGGTGGCTAACGCACCCTTGCGCTTGTGCTCTTCAACCGCTGCTTCGATATCGAGGTCGATCAGCGCGTCGCCGCAGAGCACGATCGTGGTCTGGTCGAAAAAGCCGCCGAATTCCTGGATTTTCTTCATGCCGCCGGCCGAACCGATAGGCACCGGAACGACTTCGCCCTTGTCATCCGTATAACCTTCGAACGAATAGCCGATGCGCACGCCAAAGCGCTGGCCTTCGCCGAAGTATTCTTCGATCTTTTCATGGAGATGACTGACGTTCACCATGATTTCTCGTACGCCACATTTGGCCAGGTGTTCGACCAGGTAAGCCATTACCGGTTTGCCGAGTACCGGGATCATGGGCTTGGGAAGGTCGTAGGTAAGCGGACGCACTCGCGTTCCCTTGCCGGCGGCCAGAATCATAGCTTTCATAGGATTCACTCTTTTGTGATTGATGATGTGGCGAATACCGCACAGTGGCGGGCCCTATTTTGCCGCCGCCTGCGCAACGACGCCGAATCTACAGAAGGGCTGAAGCAGCCTTCCACAGATCCGGCGATCGTGACTTGATCAAAAGCACGGGCATGCATTGCCGTGCTTTTCGTGATGCAACCTGCGCGGTTCAGACTACGGCCATCTGCTCGCGCATGGTGGCGGACGGTTGCTGTTGCGACGGCACGTAATTAGCAGCAGCGGCAGCAGCTTTCTTTTCTGCCTGTTCGATGCGCGCACGAGACGGCGGCAGACGACGCAGGGTTTTCAGTGCGTTGAGGTCATGGATGTAGATAGAGCGCTGATCGACCGAGATCAGACCGAGTTCATTGAACGCGGAGAGAGTACGGCTCGCGGTTTCCAGGGTCACGCCCAGGTAATTGCCGATTTCGCGGCGGGTCATCGGCAGATTGAATGCCTTGCCGGAGTAGCCGATTGCCGAAAAACGCTCGGACAGCGAGACCAGGAAGCGGGCGACGCGTGCCTCGACAGTCAGCGAACCCAGCATGGTGATCATGCCTTGCTCGCGAATCAGTTCGCGGCTCATCAGGCCATACAGCGCGGTTTCGAGGATCGGATTGGTACGGCCGATCGCAGCAAATTTCGAGAACGGGATCAGGATGATGTCGCAGCTCGACAGTGCAACCGCCTCGGAAGTGTATTTCTTGGTGTGGATGCCATCGATGCCGAACAGATCGCCCTTCATCGGGAAGCTCAGAATCTGCTCATTGCCGAACTCATCGATCATGACCGACTTCAGAAAGCCGCAGTTGACTACATAGAGCATGTCAAAGGCCTGGCCCGCGGTATGGATGCGTTGACCGGCTTTAAATTGCACATGCTGGAAGTGATGGTCGTCATCGCCGATGAAAGTACCCGACGGAATGCGGAGAAGATTGCAAACATCATGCATGTTCGACCAGATTTTATGGGTACGGCTTCCGGACGCAGCAGCCCTGGACGGCGCGGCAGTAACGGTAGTGGTGCTTTCCAAAGTGTTCGCAACCGACATGGTGATCTCCTGTAATGGTTGGTGAGCCGATTAGCGCCGCTGTTTTGTTGCAATTTCTTTATGTGCAGCAGTCTCAGGAACGGAGTATGTCGAAATGCAAACCCTGTCGGTATAGGACACTCACTTGTTGCGTTGTAGGAAAACATGAAGTCCCGTGTCCGGTGAACGCGCCGGGCAGGTCAGGGGGGAAGCGGGTTTTCGCAAGGAATAACCAGCCATTCCGCGTGAAAGCGGAGGATATGTCAGATTTCTTGGTGGAATATGCGAGAAACGAGCATTTCCTTCAAACAGCCTGTTTTGCGCTCATCTGTAGGCGTCTTACCTCAAGTTTTGTTGGCGTGTAGGTCAGGCCGCATTCTTTGTGAAATGTTCGCGAAAAAAATCTTAATGTTCGTTACGCGCAAACTTTGGCGAGGCAACAATCGCTGAGCTGCTCATCAGCAGATGTCTTTTGTATAACAACAGTCGCGACGCATCGCCAAAAAGACGAATCGTGATTCTAGGGAAAACCTTCTGTAGACATGGTCCGCGCAGGCCATGTGCCCCGGTTCGCGCAAGCCCGATGCTGGAAGGTGCCGGATTCGATCCATAGACCGACGTGTGAACTGTATTTCCATCCAGTACAATCTGGCCCTTGTCGCAGTGTTGAGCCGGTTGCGCCGGCAGGGACGGAATGAAAAAGCTGTTGGTGCCAGTGTTGCTTGCTATTGCCTACTTTGCGGTCAATGCCGGAAATGACGATACGCTGGGACGTTTCGTCGTCGCGGCGCTGACGCGCGCTACGGCGTATGCGAAGCGCGTGCCGGTAGCCGATGCCGGCTTCGGAGCCCAGGCGCCGCAAGCGCAGGTCGTGGAGGCGGGTTTTGCGCCGGAAGCGAGCGGCGAGGCCCTGACGCTCAAGGTCATCCACGCCGCCCGTGAGCGCATTGACATCGCGGCAGCCGGACTTGCTTCGCCCGCTCTGGCGAAAGCGCTGCTCGAAGCGAAAAAGCGCGGTATCGAAGTGCGTGTTGTGCTCCAGGAAAGGGGAAGTCGGTCGAAATCCGCCTTGATGGCGCTGAACCAGCTGGCCAGTGCCGGCATGGCGATGCGTACGGTAACCCGTGATGGAGCGCGGCAAGACAGTTATCTCATCGTCGATCGGCGCACGGTGCAGACCGGCTCTCTCGACTACGCTGTCGCGCCAGGGCGTAGCGACAGCGAGAATGTCATTGTGATCTGGAACAATCCGGACTTGGCCGCCGCGTATTCGCGGCATTGGCAGAAGAATTTTGAAGAGGGTAAGCCTTATCGGGCCATGTAGCCTGCCATGTACAACCGGGCATCAACGCCGGTAATTATTACTCAGCGCCAGTTCCGCAGCCCGGAAATCCGCCTCGATGGACTGCACCGACTCGGCTTGCGCCACGCGCACCAATTCATTGAGCACACGTCGCAGCACTGTCTTGTCATGTTCGCTGGTGTCATCGCGTACCGAGGAAACCAGCATGTCTATCATTTCTTCGGACCGTTTTCTCATCAGACCTCTCCTTGCTCGAACCTTTGCAAATTGTTAAGCGTTTTGACGCTTCGGATTATGCAAGGCACATGCCAGTCGAGTTTTGATTGGAACGGCAGCGGGGTGGGTGGTTTGGAAAGAAGCTTGCGCAAAACGAAAAGGGCTGATCTTGCGATCAGCCCTTCGTATTTGGCTCCCCGACCTGGGCTCGAACCAGGGACCTGCGGATTAACAGTCCGTCGCTCTACCGACTGAGCTATCGGGGAAAGGAGCCAGCATTATAGGGAAGGCAGGCAGATTTACCAAGAGGAACGGGGAAAAATTTTTCGCCGGTGGTCGCACTGGAAAGGATGGCTGTTCACATTTGATCGCCTGCGGGGCAGGCCGGCAAACATCCATTTGTAGGGCACCGGAAAAACGAAAAGGGCTGATCTTGCGATCAGCCCTTCGTATTTGGCTCCCCGACCTGGGCTCGAACCAGGGACCTGCGGATTAACAGTCCGTCGCTCTACCGACTGAGCTATCAGGGAAAGGAGGCCGAATTATAGTGGCCGAGTTGTTGCTTGTAAAGCGCGCCGGCAAGAACTTTCATCCTTGCCGGCGCAGCTCGTATTACAGGACCTGCGCGATCGCGTCCGCAACGCGCTCGATGTTCTTCGAGTTCAGTGCGGCGACGCAGATGCGGCCGGTGTCGACGGCGTAGATCGAGAATTCATTGCGCAGACGGTCCACCTGGGCCTTGGTCAGGCCGGAGTAGGAAAACATGCCGCGTTGCTGAATGACGAATTCGAAGTCCTGGCCCGGCGCTTTCTGCTTCAGCAGATCGACCAGCTTGCGGCGCATTTCGCGGATGCGGTCGCGCATGCCAGCCAGTTCGTTTTCCCAGGTCTGGCGCAGTTCCGGGGTCGACAGCACAGTGGCGACGACCTGGCCGCCATGGATCGGCGGATTGGAATAGTTGGTGCGGATGACGCGCTTCAATTGCGACAGCACGCGCGCGGCTTCGTCGGCGCTCACCGCAACGATGCTCAGCGCACCGACGCGCTCGCCATACAGCGAGAACGACTTCGAGAACGAGTTCGACACGAACATCGCGCCGCCGGTGGCTGCAAAGCGATGCACCACGCCGCCATCCTGCTCGATGCCATCGCCAAAGCCCTGGTAGGCCATGTCGAGGAAGGGCACCAGGCCGCGCTCGCCCACCACGCGGATCACCTCGTCCCACTGCGCGTCGGACAGGTCGGCGCCGGTCGGGTTATGGCAGCAGGCATGCAGCACGACGACCGAGCCGGCCGGCATGGTCTTGAGCGCATTCAGCATGCCGTCGAAGTTCACGCCGCGGGTGGCGGGATCGTAGTACGGATAGTTGTTGACCTGGAAACCGGCGGCTTCGAACAGCGCGCGGTGGTTTTCCCAGCTCGGATCGCTGATCCAGACCTGCGCATTCGGCGTAACGCGCTTGATGAAATCGGCGCCCAGTTTCAGGCCGCCGGTGCCGCCCAAAGCTTGAACGGTAATCGCACGTTTTTCTTGAATTACCGGGCTGTTAGCCCCAAATACAAGTTCCTGCACCGCTTTGTCGTAAGCTGCCAGGCCGTCGATGGGCAGGTAGCTGCGCGGCGCCAATTTTTCCATCAGCTGGGCTTCGGCCTTGCGCACGCATTCCAACAGGGGCACCTTGCCGTTGTCGTCGTAGTAGACGCCGACGCCGAGATTGATCTTGTCGGGATTCTTGTCGGCCACGAAGGCTTCGGTGATGCCAAGAATCGGGTCGCGGGGCGCCATCTCAACGGCGGCAAAGAGGGATGCGGGAAGAGGTGCGTTCATCGTAGTAGCATGAGAAGTTGACCGCAAAAACATTGCAGTCGGGTTGATCACTGCGCGGGAGAGTGGTTTCGTCTTGCGTTGATGCAGCCGGGCATTCTACCAAAGGTCCGTTTATCCATGGCTGAATTATCCGAAGTTACCAGCACTATCGACGAGTCGAAGTTCGTCACTTTTCCCAATTCCTCCTTCAAGCTGTACCAGCCGTTTCCGCCGGCGGGCGACCAGCCGGTCGCGATCGACAAGCTGGTCGAGGGCGTCGAGGACGGTCTGTATTACCAGACCCTGCTCGGCGTGACCGGTTCCGGCAAGACCTACACGATGGCCAACACGATCGCCCGCCTGGGCCGTCCGGCGATCGTGTTCGCGCCCAACAAGACATTGGCGGCGCAGCTGTACAGCGAGTTCCGCGAATTCTTCCCGCACAATGCGGTGGAGTACTTCGTCAGCTACTACGACTACTATCAGCCCGAAGCCTATGTGCCGCAGCGCGATCTCTTCATCGAGAAGGATTCCTCGGTCAACGAGCACATCGAGCAGATGCGCCTGTCGGCGACCAAGTCGCTGATGGAGCGGCGCGACGTGGTGATCGTGGCGACGGTGTCGGCGATCTACGGTATCGGTAATCCGAACGAATACCACCAGATGATCCTGACGCTGCGCGCCAAGGACAAGGTCAGCCAGCGCGACCTGATCGCGCGCCTGATCCAGATGCAGTACACCCGCAATGAAATGGACTTCGCCCGCGGCACCTTCCGCGTGCGCGGCGATACCGTCGACATCTTCCCGGCGGAACACGCGGAGTTGGCGATCCGCGTCGAGACCTTCGACGACGAGATCGAAAGCCTGCAGTTGTTCGACCCGCTGACTGGCCGCGTGCGGCAGAAGATACCGCGCTTCACCGTGTATCCGGGCTCGCATTACGTGACGCCGCGCGCTACCGTGCTGCGCGCGATCGAAAGCATCAAGGAAGAGCTGCGCGACCGGCTGGAATTCTTCCGCAAGGAAAACAAGCTGATCGAAGAGCAGCGGCTGGAGCAGCGCACCCGCTTCGACCTGGAAATGATGCAGGAAATCGGCTTCACCAAGGGCATCGAAAACTATTCCCGCCATCTGTCCGGCGCCAAGCCGGGCGAACCGCCGCCGACGCTGGTCGACTATCTGCCGCAGGATGCGCTGATGTTCCTCGATGAATCGCATGTGCTGATCGGCCAGTTCTCCGGCATGTACAACGGCGACCGCGCGCGCAAGACGAACCTCGTCGATTACGGCTTCCGCCTGCCGTCGGCGCTGGACAACCGGCCGCTGCGCTTCGACGAATTCGAAGGAAAGATGCGCCAGACCGTGTTCGTGTCGGCAACCCCTTCGGATTACGAAAACCAGCATGCCGATCAGGTGGTGGAGCAGGTGGTGCGCCCGACCGGCCTGGTCGACCCGACCATCAGCGTGCGTCCGGCCAGCACCCAGGTCGACGACCTGATGTCGGAGATCACCGAGCGGGTCAAAAAGAACGAGCGGGTGCTGGTGACCACGCTGACCAAGCGCATGGCCGAGCAGCTGACCGAGTTCCTTGGCGACAACGGCATCAAGGTGCGCTATCTGCATAGCGATATCGACACTGTCGAGCGCGTGGAGATCATCCGCGATTTGCGCATCGGCACCTTCGACGTGCTGATCGGCATTAACCTGCTGCGCGAAGGCCTCGATATCCCGGAAGTGTCACTGGTGGCGATCCTGGATGCGGACAAGGAAGGCTTCCTGCGTTCCGAGCGCAGCCTGATCCAGACCATAGGCCGCGCAGCGCGCAACCTGAACGGCATGGCGATCCTGTACGGCGACGTCGTGACCGACTCGATGCGCCGCGCCATCGGCGAGACCGAGCGCCGCCGCGCCAAGCAGATCGCGTTCAACGAGGCCAACGGCATCACGCCGATGGGCATCAAGAAGGAGATCCGCGAACTGATCGACGGCGTCTACAACCCGCACGAGGCGCGCCTGGAAGTGCAGGTGGCCGAAGAGCAGGCCAAGTATGTCGACATGAGCGAGAAGCAGATCAGCAAGGAGATCAAGCGGCTGGAAAAACTGATGCTCGACCATGCGAAGAACCTGGATTTCGAGAAGGCAGCCAAGGTGCGCGATCAGCTGCATACGCTGAAGGAACAGGCTTTCGGCGCGCCGGGCGCAGACAACATCACGTCGATACTCGGGAAGTAAGGCTTTTCCACGGCCCGTTGCCGTGGTTTCGCAAGAAGGCTCCGCTTCGTCCGGAGCCTCTTTTTTGTGCGCGGCCGCGCCTGGCGCAGGCATCGTGTCGGCGTCGGCGAGAAATTCGTGAAACACGTACAATCCCAGCCTTTCATTGCCAAACTCGCCATGTCCGCCAACATCCCGGCTTCCATCCTCGATCAGCTCGCGCTCGCCGACGCCTCCTGGCAGCCGGTATTGCGCGCCGGCCTGGAAGCAGTGGCGGCAGCCAATTCCTCCTATTTGCCTGAGCTTGCCTCAGACGACTACCTGCCCAAGCGCGGCCGCATGTTCGCAGCCTTCAGCCAGCCGCTCGATCGAGTGCGTTATGTGCTGGTCGGCGAAGGGCCTTATCCGCGCGAGGCGAGTGCAACCGGCTATTGCTTCATGGATGGCGCGGTCGATGCACTGTGGTCGGAAAAGGGCTTGTCGAAAGCGGTCAACCGCGCGACTTCACTGCGCAACTTCATGAAGATGCTGCTGGTGGCGGACGGCCGTTTGAAGAAGGGCCATACCAGCGGCGATGCGCTGCAGCACATCGCGGCCGAAGCGCAGGCGCCGGCGTCAGATCTCATCGGCACGCGTGAGGAATTGCAGGACAACCTGCTGCGGCATGGCTTTCTGCTGCTGAACGCCACGCTGGTGTTTCGTTCGCATGTGCCGCCGCTGAAGGAAGCGCGCGCTTGGCAACCCTTGCTACAGGCAGTGCTCGATGCGCTGGCCTCGCATGCGGCGTCAAAAAATGCAAAGCTGGCAACGCTGGTGTTATGGGGCAAGGCCGCCGAGTTGCTGAACGGCGTGCCGGCCAACGGTTTGTTTCCGAAGGCGATTTCCGAGCACCCTTACAACCTTTCCTTCATCGACAACCCGGGCATGCAGGCGGTGTTCGGGCCGATGCACTTGCTGCAACGCTCACAGGGTGGGCAAGCCGCCGCGAAGTAACTTGTCGCTGGTCAATTTCGCAGATTAAAGATGCGGTGACCGAACTAATACCTGACAAATTTAGTCGGAATTTGATATACTTGACCAAATTCTTCGGGATTGTTTTTTTCTGCTGTCCTGCAACTGGAGTGTATGAATGCGTCTGACCACCAAGGGCCGTTTTGCCGTGACCGCGATGATTGACCTCGCGCTGCGCCAGGACAAGGGGCCGGTGACTCTGGCCGGCATCAGCCAGCGCCAGGAGATTTCGCTGTCTTACCTGGAACAACTGTTTGGCAAGCTGCGTCGCCACGAGATCGTCGAATCGGTGCGCGGACCCGGCGGCGGCTACCACCTGGCGCGCCGTCCGGAAGAAGTGACCGTGGCCGACATCATCATCGCCGTCGACGAGCCGCTGGATGCGACGCAGTGCGGCGGCAAGGAAAACTGCCATGGCCAGACCCACGAGACCGGCGCGCGCTGCATGACGCACGATTTGTGGGCCACGCTGAACGCCAAGATGGTCGATTACCTGGACTCGGTCACCTTGAAGGACCTGGTCGACCAGCAGCGTCAGCGCATGAATGAACAGAATGTCGTCGTCGTGCACCGCCACGCTGCCGCCTGAAACTATGGAGTGAAATTGAGATGAATGCCCCTCTGACCAAAAGCCTGATCGACACCCTGAAAGCGCCGCACTTTCCGATCTACATGGACTATTCGGCGACCACGCCGATCGATCCGCGCGTAGCCGACAAGATGATTCCCTACCTGCGCGAGCAGTTCGGCAACCCGGCATCGCGCAGCCACATGTACGGCTGGAGCGCCGAGCAGGCGGTCGAGCAGGCGCGCGAGCAGGTGGCAGCGCTGGTCAATGCCGATCCGCGCGAAATCATCTGGACCTCGGGCGCGACCGAGGGCAACAACCTGGCGCTGAAGGGCGCCGCGCATTTCTACAAGACCAAGGGCAAGCACATCATCACCGTGAAGACCGAGCACAAGGCAGTGCTGGACACGGTGCGCGAACTCGAGCGCCAGGGCTTCGAAGCCACCTACCTGCAGCCGCAGGACAATGGCCTGATCACCATCGAGCAGCTCGAGGAAGCGATCCGCCCGGACACGATTCTGGTGTCGGTCATGCTGGTCAACAACGAGATCGGCGTGATCCAGCCCATCGATGAAATCGGCGAGCTGTGCCGCAAGAAGGGCATCATTTTCCACTCCGACGCCGCGCAGGCCACCGGCAAGGTGCACATCGACCTGGCCAAGACCAAGGTCGACCTGATGACCTTCACCGCGCACAAGACCTATGGCCCGAAAGGCATAGGCGCGCTGTACGTGCGTCGCAAGCCGCGCGTGCGCATCGAAGCGCAGATGCATGGCGGCGGACACGAGCGCGGCCTGCGTTCCGGCACGCTGCCGGTGCACCAGATCGTCGGCATGGGCGAAGCCTTCCGCATCGCCAGGGAAGAGATGGACAGCGAGCTCGGGCGCATCAAGGCGCTGCGTGACCGCCTGGCCAAGGGCCTGACCGAGATCGAGGAAGTCTATGTGAACGGCGACATGGAGCATCGCGTGCCGCACAACCTGAACGTGAGCTTCAACTATGTCGAGGGCGAGTCGCTGATCATGGCGATCAAGGACATCGCGGTGTCGTCCGGCTCGGCTTGTACTTCGGCCAGCCTGGAACCATCTTATGTGCTGCGGGCGCTGGGTCGCAGCGATGAACTGGCGCACAGCTCAATCCGTTTCACCTTCGGCCGCTTCACCACCGAGGAAGACGTGGACTTCACCATCCAGCTCATCAAGGACAAGGTGGCCAAGCTGCGCGAACTGTCGCCGCTGTGGGACATGTACAAGGAAGGGATCGACATCAATTCGATCCAATGGGCTGCACACTGATTACGCAATACCGCATACAAGGAGCATAGACATGGCTTATTCGGACAAGGTACTGGACCACTACGAGAACCCGCGCAACGTCGGCGCCTTCGAGAAGGGCGACGAAACGGTAGGCACCGGCATGGTCGGCGCGCCGGCCTGCGGCGACGTGATGAAACTGCAGATCAAGGTCGGCGAGAACGGCGTGATCGAAGACGCGAAATTCAAGACCTACGGTTGCGGCTCGGCGATTGCGTCGTCATCGCTGGTGACCGAGTGGGTCAAGGGCAAGACGCTGGACGAAGCGATGGCGATCAAGAACACCCAGATCGCCGAAGAGCTGGCGCTGCCCCCGGTCAAGATCCACTGCTCGATCCTGGCCGAGGATGCGATCAAGGCTGCCGTGCAGGACTACAAGGCCAAGCACAGCGCGTAAGACAGGCACAGGCGCGGACGATCCCGCGCAGCAAGACGAAAGAGGTGCAAGGACATGGCAATCACATTGACGGAAAAGGCGGCGCGGCATGTGTCGCGCTACATCACCCGGCGCGGCAAGGGCGTCGGCCTGCGCTTCGGCGTGCGCACCACCGGCTGCTCGGGCCTGGCCTATAAGCTCGAGTATGTGGATGAGCCGGGCGCCGAAGACCAGGTGTTCGAGTCGCATGGCGTGAAGGTGTTCGTCGATCCGAAGAGCCTGCCGTACATCGATGGCACCGAGCTCGACTTTGCGCGCGAAGGCCTGAACGAAGGCTTCAAGTTCTACAACCCGAACGTCAAGGATGAGTGCGGCTGCGGCGAAAGCTTCCGCATCTGAATCGATGACGATACGGCGGGCCCATGCGGCCCGCCACGTATTCCCGCAGGCCTGTTGAAGTATGGACAGGCCTTTGCTTTAGGCGATCATGCAAAACCACTTCGAGCTGTTCCACCTGCCCGAGCGCTTCGACGTTGACCTCAAGGCGCTGGACGAGGCGTATCGCGAAGTGCAGAACCAGGTGCACCCGGACCGTTTCGCCGCTGCCTCCGATGCCGAAAAGCGCGTCGCCATGCAATGGGCCACGCGCGCCAACGAGGCCTACCGCACGCTGAAGAACCCATTGAAGCGCGCGATCTATCTGTGCGAGCTGCATGGCGTGGACCTCGGCATCGAGTCCAACACCGCGATGCCGCCGGCTTTCCTGATGCAGCAGATGGAGTGGCGCGAAGCCCTGGAAGAGGCGCTGGACGAGAAGGACATGAGCGCGCTTGAGAGGCTCGAGGATGAACTCGACGCCGGCCGCCGCGAACAGATTGAGCAAATCCGCTCGCTGCTCGACGCTGGCAACTTTGAAGCGGCCGGGCAGGGCGTGCGCCGGCTGATGTTCCTGGAAAAATTCGGCGATGAAGTTGGCGCCGCATTCGAACGCCTGACCGATTGAAAGACTCGAAAGAATCATCATGGCATTGCTCCAAATTGCAGAACCCGGCATGTCGACCGCGCCGCACCAGCATCGGCTGGCGGTGGGCATCGACCTCGGCACCACCAACTCGCTGGTCGCGACCGTGCGCAACAGCATTCCCGAAGTGCTGGACGACGAGGAAGGCCGGCCGCTATTGCCATCCATCGTGCGTTACCTGCCGAATGGCTACGCGCATATCGGTTACAAGGCGCGCGCCGAACAGACCACCGATCCGAAGAACACCATTGTGTCGGTCAAGCGCTTCATGGGCCGCGGGCTGAAGGACATCGCCTATGTCGAGAACCTGCCCTATGACTTCGTCGATGCGCCCGGCATGGTGCAACTGAAAACCGTCGCCGGCGTGAAGTCGCCGGTGGAGGTGTCGGCCGAGATTCTGGCCACGCTGCGCCAGCGCGCCGAGGATGTGCTTGGCGATGATCTGGTCGGCGCAGTAATCACGGTGCCGGCCTATTTCGACGATGCGCAGCGCCAGGCAACCAAGGATGCGGCCAAGCTTGCCGGCCTGAATGTGCTGCGCCTCTTGAACGAGCCGACCGCGGCAGCCATCGCCTATGGCCTGGACCATGGCTCGGAAGGCATCTACGCGGTCT
Source organism: Noviherbaspirillum pedocola (assembly GCF_016632335.1). Classification (GTDB taxonomy): domain Bacteria; phylum Pseudomonadota; class Gammaproteobacteria; order Burkholderiales; family Burkholderiaceae_D; genus Noviherbaspirillum_A; species Noviherbaspirillum_A pedocola. Next base: position 74,200 of record NZ_JAEPBG010000001.1, on the reverse strand, counting down.
TCGATCTCGGCGGCGGCACCTTCGACATCTCTGTCCTGAAGCTGACCCGCGGCGTGTTCGAAGTGCTGGCCACCGGCGGCGATTCCGCGCTCGGCGGCGACGACTTCGACCACCGCGTGTTCTGCTGGATCATCGAGCAGTCGCGGCTGTCGCCGCTGTCGGACTCGGATACCCGTGTCCTGATGGTCAAGGCGCGCGAAGCAAAGGAACTGCTGTCGACCAATTCGGAAACCCATATCGACGCGGTGCTCGGCTCGGGCGAGGAAGTGCATCTCACGCTCTCCGCAGCGACCTTCTCGCAGATTACCCAAAACCTGGTAGCCAAGACGATCACCCCGTGCCGCAAGGCCTTGCGCGACGCCGGTCTCGCGCCCGAGGATGTCGATGGCGTGGTACTGGTCGGCGGCGCGACGCGCATGCCGCATGTGAGAAAGGCGGTCGGCGAATTCTTCAAGACCATGCCGCTGGCCAATATCGATCCGGACAAGGTGGTGGCGCTGGGCGCGGCGATCCAGGCCAATCTGCTCGCGGGCAATCGTGCGCCGGGCGACGACTGGCTGCTGCTGGACGTGATCCCGCTGTCACTGGGCATCGAGACCATGGGCGGCCTGGCTGAAAAGGTCATTCCGCGCAACTCGACGATTCCCTGCGCGCGCGCGCAGGAATTCACCACCTTCAAGGATGGCCAGACCGCGATGGCGGTCCACGTAGTGCAGGGCGAACGCGAGCTGGTATCGGATTGCCGCTCGCTGGCGCGCTTCGAGCTGCGCGGCATTCCGCCGATGGCCGCCGGCGCGGCGCGCATCCGCGTGACTTATCAGGTCGATGCCGATGGCCTCCTGTCGGTGTCGGCGCGCGAGCTGACCTCGGGTGTGGAATCCTCGATCACGGTCAAGCCTTCGTATGGCCTGGGCGACGACGACATCGCGCGCATGCTGCAGGATTCCTTCAGCGCGGCCGATGAGGACATGAAGCAGCGCGCGCTGCGCGAAGAGCAGGTCGAAGCCGAGCGCATCCTGCTGGCGACGCAATCGGCGCTGGATGCCGATGCGCAGCTGTTGTCAGATGCCGAGCGCGCCGAGGTCGATGCGCTGATGAACGCCTTGCGCCAGGTCGCGCAAGGGCAGGATCACCAGGCCATCAAGGAAGCGATCGATGCGCTCGCGCACGGCACCGAGGAATTCGCCGCGCGCCGCATGGACCGCAGCGTGCGCGCCGCGCTGGCCGGCAAGAAGCTGGACGAAATCGCGTAAGCCTCGCAAGAACGGATACAAGGAAAGGAACCGCCGTGCCCCAAATCGTCGTATTACCCCATCCCACGCTGTGCCCCGAAGGCGTCGTGATCGAAGCGCCGGCCGGTAAATCGGTCTGCGATGCGCTGCTCGAGAACGATATCGAGATCGAGCATGCCTGCGAAAAATCCTGCGCCTGCACCACCTGCCACGTGATCGTGCGCGAAGGCTACGACTCGCTACCCGAGCCGGAAGAGAAGGAAGAAGATTTGCTCGACATGGCATGGGGCCTGGAAGCGACTTCGCGCCTGTCCTGCCAGGCCATCGTCAGCGACGAAGACCTGGTGGTCGAAATACCGAAATACACCATCAACCATGCCCGCGAAAACCACTGACTGAGAGCGTGATCATGAAATGGACCGATACCCTGCGCATTGCCGAGGAGCTGTATGAAAAGCATCCGGATGTCGACCCGATGACGGTGCGCTTCACCGATCTGCATCGCTGGGTGTGCGAGCTGGAAGACTTTGACGACGATCCAAACCGCTCGGGCGAGCGCATCCTCGAAGCGATACAGATGGCGTGGATCGACGAGGCGCGATGAGCTTTAAATGAACTGATATTCCGTTTATCGCACAAATCCCCCTAGTGAACTCTAGGGGGATTTTTGTTTTTCAGTCCCTGAGAGAACGTGCTGAGCATGCTGAGCGCTCTCGAGTCAATCACCGAAGGGGACCAATGATGAATGGAATACCAGCAAGCCCGAGGCAGGTGCATGCTTATGGCACGCTGCCAACCGACTCCAACAGGGATGAAACTCCCGCGACCGATTTGGCACTGCAAGCAGCGCAGCTTGCGCAAATGCAGGAAGCTGCACGATCCAGCCTGCCTCCGGAAATCCCGCTGCAGCCGATGCAGCAGCCGCAGCCCGCGCCGACTTCCGCGACGGTTCCCGCTTCCATGGCCATGCAGGCTTCGGCAATTCCGGTGCATACGGAAACCGTCGAATTGGAAAACCATGTCTCGATGCAAATTTTCAGTTCTCCGATGACGCAGAACAGCAATAAGGTGGTGATGTTTCTGCATGGAGGACCAGGCCTTGCCTATGACCAGGGCTTCCAGCCGGTCACTGACTGGTTCGTCGGACATGGCTGCACGCTGGTGGCGCCGGAGATTGCCGGCAGCGGCAAGCCTGGACTGAGCGAGACGTCCAACAGTCATACGCAGAATTACGTGAGGGATCTCAAGGCGATTGTCCGTTGCCTGCGGGAACGTCCCGACATGCAGGGCAAGGACGTCTGTGTTGTCGCGCATAGCTGGGGAGGATTTCAGCTCGCCAGCTTCCTGACGGATGAAAGCTTGAGCGAAGAGGAGCGCCAATTCTTCAAACAGGCGGTTTTCATCGCCGCAAATCTGGATTCCGCGCAGACACGCCTGTTTGCAGACGCCAGTCACTTCAATGATCAGTCGGCGACATCATTGCTCGGTTTCGAGCAGAAACTCGTTACCGAATTCGAAAGGCGGCATGCGGGCTTCAAGGACGAGGTGGCTGAAGCTGATCGGATGACGGTGACGAACAATCCCCTGATCGATCAATCCTTGAATGAGCGTTTTTCCCCGTTCTATCGGCTCGACAAGCTGCCGCGCGAGATGTCCTGCCTGTTCATTCACGCCACCGATGACAAGCAGGTCCCGGTAAGCCAAAGCGTAGAGGCCTTTGCGAAGATCAACGATGCGGGCGGCGATGCCCGGATCATCATTCCGCAACAGGGCGGTCACGGGTTCTTCAAGGCAGGCGACGGGCACCGCGCCGACACCATGCGGAATTGCTTCGGCGCGATCGATGCCTTCATCCAGCGCCCTGACACGGTAAAAGGGGCTATCGTTGGCGACGTCGGTGTTCCGGAAGCGAAGGTGTCGAACATCGAGAAAAAAATACGCGATTCGGAAAAGACATACAGGAATACCAGCAAGCTGCTGGATGACTTCCATCGTGGCGTTGACTTTCCTGCGCCGGAAGACGGACAGCGGATTCCGAACAAGAAAACCTTGTTGAAGAAGTTTGCGGAGGCCCACGAGGTGATGGTGACGAAGTACGCGGGCAACAATGCCGCACCAGCGGTAAAGACCCGTAAGCTCAACGAAGACGCCCTGGACTTGATCAACAAGGCTCTCGGAGCACACTGAGGCGCTCAACGCTCCGCTTACGGGCATGGAGCCGATTGCAGCAATGTCCGCGCTTTCCCGATCGGCGTCGATATGCCGGCCGAAATGAAAATGCCTTCTTCACATGACATGAAGAAGGCATTTTCAGGACTGCCTGGAACTTACTCCTCGCGCCGCAGATGCGGAAACAGGATCACGTCGCGTATGTTCGGCGAGTCGGTGATCAGCATCATCAGGCGATCGATGCCGATGCCGCAGCCGCCGGCCGGGGGCATGCCGTATTCAAGCGCGCGGATGTAGTCGGCGTCGAAGTACATGGCTTCTTCGTCGCCGGCATCCTTGGCTGCCACCTGCGCCTGGAAGCGCGCGGCCTGGTCTTCCGGATCATTCAGCTCGGAGAAGCCGTTGGCGATCTCGCGGCCGGTGATGAACAGCTCAAAACGCTCGGTGATGCCAGACACCGTATCGGAGGCGCGCGCCAGCGGCGAGACCTCGACCGGGTAATCGATGATGTAGGTCGGCTCCCACAATTGCGATTCGGCGGTTTCCTCGAACAGCGCCAGTTGCAGCGCGCCCAGGCCAGAGATCACGTGCGGTTTCACGCCGAACTTGCCCTGCAGCTCGGCCTTCAGGAACGCGGCGTCGTTCAGTTGCGCCTCGGTGTAGTGCGGCGCGTACTTGTTGATCGCCTGCACGATGGTCATGCGGTGGAAGGGTTTGGACAGGTCCAGCTCGCGACCCTGGTAACTCAGCTGCGCGGTGCCGTGCGCATCGACCGCCGCCTGGCGGATCACTGCTTCGGTGAAGTCCATTAGCCACTTGTAATCGACGTAGGCGGCGTAGAACTCCATCATCGTGAACTCGGGATTGTGCCGCGGCGACACGCCTTCGTTGCGGAAGTTGCGGTTCACCTCGAACACCCGGTCGAAGCCGCCGACCAGGAGGCGCTTCAGATACAGCTCGGGCGCGATGCGCAGGAACATTTCCATGTCCAGCGCATTGTGATGCGTAATGAAAGGCTTGGCCGCCGCGCCGCCGGGAATCGGATGCAGCATTGGCGTCTCGACTTCCATGAAGCCGCTGTCGGCCATGAAGCGGCGGATCGAGTTCATCGCCGCGGTGCGGGCACGGAAGGTGCGGCGGGTTTCCTCGCTGGTGATCAGGTCGACGTAGCGCTGGCGGTACTTGGTTTCCTGGTCCGACAGGCCATGGAATTTGTCCGGCAACGGCCGCAGCGACTTGGTGATGAGTCGCAGCGTCGTCACCTTGACCGACAGTTCGCCGGTCTTGGTCTTGAACAGCGTGCCCTCGGCGCCGAGGATGTCGCCCATGTCGTAATGCTTGAAGGCTTCATGCGCGGCTTCGCCGGTAAGCTCATTGCTGATGTAGAGCTGGATGCGGCCGTCGGCGCGCGGGCCGGAAGCGTCCTGGATGGTGGCAAACGAGGCCTTGCCCATCACGCGCTTCAACATCATGCGGCCGGCGACGCAAACCTGCACCGCTTGCGCTTCCAGCGCTTCGCGCTCGGTGTCGCCGTATTCGGCCTGCAGCGCCGCGGCCTGGTGGCGCGGACGGAAATCGTTGGGGAAGGCCACACCCTGTTCGCGCAAGGCGGCCAGCTTGGCGCGACGCTCGGCGATGATGGAGTTCTCGTCTTTTTCTTCGGTCAGCGCGGAATAGTTGTCGGTCATCATGCGGATTCGTTGTTACACGCCTTGTTTCAGGGAGGCGGCGATGAAGGCGTCGAGGTCGCCGTCGAGCACTGCCTTGGTGTTGCCGGTCTCGTGGTTGGTGCGCAAGTCCTTGATGCGCGACTGGTCCAGCACGTACGAGCGGATCTGGTGGCCCCAGCCGACATCGGTCTTCGAGTCTTCCAGCTTCTGCTGCTCGGCCATGCGCTTCCTCAGTTCGAGCTCGTACAGGCGCGACTTCAGCATTTCCCAGGCTTCGGCGCGGTTGCGATGCTGACTGCGGTCGTTCTGGCACTGCACCACGATGCCCGAAGGCGCATGGGTCAGGCGCACCGCGGAATCGGTCTTGTTGATGTGCTGGCCACCGGCGCCGGAAGCGCGGTAGGTATCGACGCGCACATCGGCCGGATTGACTTCGATGTCGATCGATTCATCGACCTCGGGATAGACGAACACGCTGGCGAACGAGGTATGGCGGCCGCCGGCCGAGTCGAACGGCGACTTGCGCACCAGGCGGTGCACGCCGGTCTCGGTGCGCAGGAAGCCGTAGGCATATTCGCCCTCGACCTTCAGCGTCGCGGTCTTGATGCCGGCGACTTCACCTTCGGACTCTTCCATCACCTCGACCTTGAAGCCCTTGCGCTCGCAATAGCGCAGGTACTGGCGCAGCAGCATCGATGCCCAGTCCTGCGCCTCGGTGCCGCCAGCGCCGGCCTGAATATCGATGAAGCAGTTGTTGGGGTCCATCGGGTTGGAGAACATGCGCCGGAATTCCAGCGCTTCGACTTTCTCATGCAGCGCCGCGGCATCGGTCTCGATGGCCTGCAGCGTGTCGTCGTCGTTTTCCTCGCGCGCCATGTCGAACAGATCGCGCGCGTCGCGCAGTCCGGCATCGATTTCAGTGAGGGAGTGGACCACGCCTTCGAGCGCCTTCTTTTCCTGGCCCAGTGCCAGCGCGCGCTTCTGGTCGTTCCAGACGGTGGGGTCTTCGAGTTCCTGGTTGACCTGCTCGAGTTTCTCGGACTTCAGATCGAAGTCAAAGATACCTCCGAAGTTCAGCTTCCCGGGTGGTGAGGTCGGCCAGCAAGGCCGACAGAGAGTTCAGGCGTTCTGCTTCCATGGTTCGAATCTCGTGCGGTAAAAACGGGGGATTATAACCGAGGGGGAGGAGGGCATTTCCTTGCCCTTGGGCACGGGAAGGGGAATTGCCGGTCTTTTTTGATCAGGCGACTTGTTGGCCGCGCTACGCACCTTCCGCATGCTCGACGATCATCTGCACCCGCGTCACGCCGTTGTACTCATTTGCATCGAGGCGGTAAGCCACGTTGACCCGATCCGGCAAGCCAGCGGCGTGATTGAACCAGATCGCGTCGTAGCGGCTGCCGTTCTTTTCCAGCAGCAGCTTCAGGTGCCTGTCCTTCAGCACACGCTGGCTGATGACGCGGAACTCATCAAGGAACAATGGCGGCGCAAAGCCTTGGCCCCAGACCTGGCTGTCGAGCATGTCGATGAACCGCGTCGAGAAGTAGGCATCCTCGAGCGGACCATCGGTTTCCACCACGCGCTCGAGCTGGCTGTCGGTGAGCCAGCTGCGGCCAACTTCCTCGAAGGCGCGCGCGAAGCCTTCCATGCGTTCGGCTTCGATGGTCAGGCCTGCCGCCATTGCATGGCCGCCGAATTTCTGGATCAGCGTCGGCGCGCCCTTGGACACCAGGTCCAGCGCATCGCGCAGATGAAAGCCCTCGATCGATCGTCCCGAGCCCTTGATCAAACCATCGCCGGCCGGCGCGAAGGTGATGGTCGGCCGGTAGAACTTTTCCTTCAGCTTCGAGGCAACGATGCCGATCACGCCCTGGTGCCAGGTTTCATCGTAGATGCTGATCGTGGCCTTGCCGCTCGGGTCGAATGCATCGAGCGCGGCCAGCGCTGCGTCCTGCATGCCGGACTCGATGGTCCTGCGCTCGCGGTTGATCGCGTCCAGCTCCTGCGCGATGGCCCAGGCGCGACCGGGATCGTCGGTGACCAGGCACTCGATACCAAGCGACATGTCGGCCAGCCGGCCCGCAGCGTTCAGGCGCGGCCCGAGCGCGAAGCCGAGATCGAAGGGACTGGCGCGCCGCGCTTCGCGCCCGGCTACGCGGAACAGCGCCGCGATGCCGGGCTGCATGCGACCGGCGCGCATGCGCTTGATGCCTTGCGCCACCAGCACGCGGTTGTTCGCATCCAGCCGAACCACATCGGCCACGGTGCCCAGCGCGACCAGGTCGAGCAGCGCATCCAGCCGCGGCTGGTTCTCGGCAGTGAACACGCCGCGCCGGCGCAGCTCTGCGCGCAGGGCCAGCAGGACGTAGAACATCACGCCCACGCCCGCCAGGTTCTTGCTCGGGAAGCCGCAGGCAGGCTGGTTCGGATTGACGATCACACGCGCATCGGGCAGGCGCTCGCCGGGCAGGTGATGGTCGGTGACGAGCACTTCGATGCCGCGCCGGTTTGCTTCGGCTACGCCATCGATGCTGGCGATGCCGTTGTCTACGGTGATGATGATGTCCGGCGATTGTTCTCGTACCGTCAGCTCGACGATCTCGGGCGTGAGGCCATAGCCGTATTCAAAGCGGTTCGGCACGATGTAATGGATGCTCGCGCCCATCGCGCGCAGGCCGCGCAGTGCCACGGCGCAGGCCGTGGCGCCGTCGCAATCGTAATCGGCGACGATGGAAAAGCGCTTGCCGGCGGCGATCGCGTCGGCGAGAAAGCTCGCGGCGGCATCGACATGCTTCAGGCCCGAGGGCGGCACCAGCGCCGCGAATTCCGAAGACAGCTCGGATACGTCGGTCAAGCCGCGCGCGGCGAACAGGCGCGCCAGCACCGGATGCACGCCATGCTGACGCAGCATCTCGGCATGACGGAAGGAATAGGGGCGGACAGCGATGCGGGTCATGATGCGGAGGGAACGGGTGCGAGTGCGGCGAGCGAGGGACGGATCCAGAACTTGCGCAGCGAGGCGCGGCTGGCGGCGATGTCAAGCAGGCGCTCGCCATCGGCGAGCAGGAGGTTGATGCCATCGAAGCGGCCTTCGCGCAGCGCGGCCACCAGCGGCGCGAGCAGGGTGCTTTCGATGTCGCGCCAGGCTGCCAGCCATGCGGACCAGTCGCCAGCCAGCGCCGGCGCGGACAAGGCATCGATGATGACAAGGCCGTATTGCGGCGCATCGGCGATGACGTGTTCCGCGTTGACCGGCTGCGCGCTCGCATCGAGATACGCGGTCCAGCCCGAAGCGCCATACGTCGCGGAGTAGGGCGAGACCGGCAAATCCTCGCCGCACAGTCCGCCGCCCCACAGCCATACCGTATTGATCGGCTGCCCACCGCGCGCCTCGTTCACGGCATGCATGTGCCATTCCATCTGTATCTCGTTCTGCAGCTTGCGCCAGGCGCGTTCGCCCGTGCCTTTCGGCATCCAGATATCGATGTTGTGGCCGCAGGCGGCATCCATGGTCGAGGTCTTCAGTCCGGTCCAGTCGTCGGCGCGCAGGAACCAGGTGCGCTCGTCGCCATAGCGCAGCGCATGGCCCTGCGCCGCGCAGGCCGCTTCGGCAGCGGCGAACAGCGCCTGCGACTCGGCGCCATCGATGCGCAGATTGCGCCAGTCGGTCAGCACCAGGTGGTCGCGCGCCACGTGCAAATGCGCTGGCTGCAGCAGGAACCACCGTCCCGGATCGGCCAGGCCCAGCGCCGCCATCGCTGCCGGCGCGGCTGGCGGGCTGCCGCCGGCGTCGAGTCCGCGCGCGAGACCGAAACGCTGCGCCAGCCAGGCTTCATGCGGCAAGGCGCGGGCAAAGGCATCGCGCGGCGAGCTCGACTGCACGCGGCCGCGCGCAGCCAGCAGCGCAACCGAAGGCAGATCGAGCGCGCGCATCAGGTCGGCGGCATGGTCGGGGGAGGGCAGGCTGAAGGGAAGCAGGATGTCGAGTCGTGGCATGCCGGGATTGTAGGGGAAAGCCGGGTGCTCCGGGCCGGCGACACGGAAGTGTTGACGCCCGGCTTGCGCGATTTCCTGACATTGTTTTGCCGCTATGGCAAACTTCGGGACTTGTCGCGATCCGTATTCCGGGATTGCGAACGTGTCCCCCGGCAAGCCCGCCGCCGCATTCACCCCAGGAGCCTTGTTTGAGTTTCATCCGCAACTTGCCATTTGAATGGCTGGTCGGCCTGCGCTATACCCGCGCCGGCAAGCGCAGCGCCCGCAACAGTTTCATTTCCTTCATCTCGCTGATCTCGATGGCCGGCATCGCCCTTGGCGTGGCCGCGCTGATCGTGGTGCTGTCGGTGATGAACGGCTTCCAGAAGGAAGTGCGCGACCGCATGCTGTCAGTGCTGTCGCATATCGAGATCTATGACGCGACCGGCGCGATGCCCGACTGGGAACGCACCGCGCGCGAAGCCTTCACGAACCCCGAGGTGCGCGGCGCGGCGCCCTATGTCGCCGGCCAGGGCATGCTCACGCGCGGCGACACCGTGCGCGGCGTGGTGATCCGCGGCGTGCTGCCGCAGCAGGAACCGAAGGTGTCGGACGTGGCGTCGCAGGTCGTGCGCGGCAGCTTCGATTCCTTGAAAAGCGGCGAGTTCAACGTCGTGCTCGGCACCGAACTGGCGCGCGCGCTCGGCGTGGATGTCGGCGACAAGGTCACGCTGATCGTGCCGCAGGGACAGGTAACGCCGGCCGGCGTGATCCCGCGCCTGAAGCAGTTCACCGTTGGCGGCATCTTCTCGGCCGGCCATTATGAATTCGATTCCACGCTGGCCTTCATGCACATGGAGGATGCCGAGCGCATGTTTCGCATCGACGCGCCTTCCGGCCTGCGCCTGCGCATCGCCGACATGGAGCGCGCGCCGGAGGTGGCCGAGCAGTTGTCGCAGCAGTTGAGCGGCAATCTGATCATCAGCGACTGGTCCAAGCAGAACCGCAACTGGTTCGCCGCGGTGAAGACCGAGAAACGCATGATGTTCATCATCCTGACGCTGATCATCGCGGTGGCGGCCTTCAACCTGGTGTCGACGCTGGTGATGACGGTGACCGACAAGCAGGCCGACATCGCCATCCTGCGCACGCTCGGTTCCTCGCCCGGCTCGATCATGAAGATCTTCATGATCCAGGGCGCGCTGGTGGGCCTGTTCGGCACCGCGATCGGCGTCGGCCTGGGCGTGCTGGTCGCGCTGAACATCGATGTGATCGTGCCCTTCATCGAGCACCTGCTGCATGTGCAATTCCTGCCGCGCGACATCTACCTGATCTCGGCATTGCCATCCGATCTGCGCTGGCATGACGTGACCACCATCGGCAGCGTCGCGGTGGTGCTGGCTTTCCTGGCGACGATCTACCCGAGCTGGCGCGCCGCGCGCGTGAAGCCGGCCGAAGCGCTGCGGTATGAATGAGGCGGCGCAATCATGAATGCAACGATGAACAGTGAAACCGTGCTCTCCTGCCGCGGTCTCGGCAAGACCTATACCCAGGGCAAGTATGCGGTGACGGTGCTGTCCGGCATCGATTTCGATGCCTACAAGGGCGAGCGGGTGGCCATCGTCGGCGCCTCGGGCTCGGGCAAGTCGACCCTGCTGCATTTGCTCGGCGGACTCGATACGCCGAGCGAAGGGCATGTCAGCCTGCTCGGCCGTGACTTCGACAGCCTGAACGAGCGCGCCCGTGGCGAACTGCGTAACCACTCGCTCGGCTTCGTCTACCAGTTCCACCATCTGCTGCCTGAATTTTCGGCGCTGGACAATGTGGCGATGCCGCTGCTGATCCGGCGCGTGCCGCGCAGCCAGGCGCAGGAAGCGGCGCGCGCGATCCTGGAACGGGTCGGGCTGGGCAAGCGGGTATCGCATGTGCCGGGCGAGCTGTCCGGCGGCGAACGGCAGCGGGTGGCGCTGGCGCGGGCGCTGGTGACGCAGCCGGCTTGCGTGCTGGCCGACGAGCCCACTGGCAACCTGGACCGCCATACCGCGCAGCTGACTTTTGACTTGATGCTCGAGCTGTCGCACACGCTTGGCACTGCGTTCGTCATCGTCACGCACGACATCGAACTCGCGCGCCATTGCGACCGCGTGCTGCGCCTGTCCGACGAGGGATTGCAACCCTATGTGGATTGACACCCACTGCCATCTCGATGCCAGCGAATTCGGCGACGCCGCCGACGCGATCGCCGATAGCGCGGCGCGGGAAGGCGTGGAAGGCATTGTGATCCCGGCAGTGGCGCCGTTCAATTTCGGCGCCGTGAGCGACATGGCGCGGCGCAAGGCGAATTGCCGTTATGCGCTCGGCATCCATCCGATCTTCGTGCCGCAGTCGAATGAAGAAGACCTGCTTGCCTTGCGCCGTGCGGTCGAAGCGGCGATGGCCGATCCGAACTTCATCGCGATCGGTGAGATCGGCCTGGACTTCTTCATCCCGCTCTTGCGCGAGCCGGCGATGCGCGACAAGCAGGAGCATTTCTATGTCGAGCAGTTGAAACTCGCGCGCGACTTCGATCTGCCGGTGCTGCTGCATGTGCGGCGCTCACAGGACATCATCCTGAAATACCTGCGCCGCATCAGCGTGCCCGGCGGCATCGCGCATGCGTTCAACGGCAGCTTCCAGCAGGCCGAAACCTTCATCGGCATGGGCTTTCGCCTGGGCTTCGGCGGCGCGATGACCTTTCCGCGCGCCCTGCAGATACGCCGGCTGGCAAGCACGGTGCCCAATGATGCGCTGGTGCTGGAAACCGATGCGCCGGACATCTCGCCGGTGTGGCTGCATCCACAACGCAATACTCCTGAAGCATTGCCGCGCATCGGCGCGGCGCTGGCCGAGCTGCGAGGCATGCCGGTCGATGAGATTGCCCGGATCACGACCGCGAATGCGCAGGCCGCATTGCCGCGGCTGCGCATGCCTGCCTGATCCCGCGCCGTGCGCGCGCTCGTGCTTGGCTTCGCCGCTGGCGTGGGCTGGCTGCAGACGCGCGCGGAACTGCCTGGCGCCTTGCTGCTTCTGGGCCTGTGCCTGATTGGTGTAGTGCTTTGCGGGTTTGGGCTGCGCTTGGCTGCTTTGCGCATCGTGTTGGCTCGGTTCTCACATGAAGATTCACGCACTCCGTTCGCCCTGAGCAGGCCGCACAGCGGCCGTATCGAAGCGCATCCCGATGCGAGCTGGCTCTTCGATACGTCTGCTGCGCAGGCTACTTACGGCGAACGGGCAGATGCAGCGGCGGAGGGGACAGGCTTCGACATGGCAAACGCCTGCCGCCTTGTGTTGCGCGCGCTTTGCGGCGCCATCCTCGGCTTCGCCTGGGCTGCACTGTTCGCGCATCATCATCTTGCTGTGTCGCTGCCTGCCGATCTCGAAGGCCGGGACCTCGTCGTTACCGGCGTCATCGACAACCTGCCATCTCGCTTCGATGGTGGGCAGCGCTTCAACTTCACGGTCGAAGCGGCACGCGATGCCGGCGGCGCGCCTGTAAGCTTGCCGCCCCGGCTGGCACTGGGCTGGTACGACCCGCGCGATGCTGCAGCCGGGCAGGGCGCGCCGAAGCTCGAGCCCGGCGAGCGCTGGCAATTCACGCTGCGCCTGCGTCGTCCGCATGGCAATGCCAATCCCGAAGGCTTCGACTATGAAGTCTGGCTGCTGCAGCAAAACCTGCGCGCCACCGGCACGGTGCGCGATGGCGACGGCAACCGGCGCCTCGCCGCATTCGTTCCAGGATTTGGAACCGTCGTCGAGCGCTGTCGCGGCTGGCTGCGCGAGCGCATCGAAGCGGCATTGCGCGACAAGCCCTATGCCGGCGTAATCGTGGCGCTGGTCATCGGCGACCAGCGCGACATCGCGCAATCGGACTGGAAGGTATTCAACCGCACCGGCATCGGCCATCTGGTATCGATCTCGGGCCTGCATATCACGATGGTGGCCGGCATGGTCGCGGCACTGATCAATGCCTTGTGGCGATGTTCTTTCTTCACCGCTGCGCAATTGCCGCTGCTGCTGCCGGCCCAGAAAGCGGCAGCAGCAGCCGGCGCGCTCACGGCGTTCGTCTACGTGCTGTTGGCCGGCTTCGGCGTGCCGGCGCAGCGCACGCTGTACATGATCTCCACGGTTGCCATGGCGCTGTGGTCCGGGCGCATGCTCGGCGTGTTGCAACTGCTGTGCGCGGCGCTGTTCGTGGTGCTGCTGCTCGACCCCTGGGCAGTGCTGTGGCCGGGCTTCTGGTTGTCCTTCGGTGCGGTGGCAATGCTGCTGTATGCCGGCACGGGCAGGGGCAGGCCGACACCTGCCGACACGCGCATCGGCAGGTGGAAACGGGCCATGCATGGCGCCTGCCGCACCCAGTACGCGGTGACGGTCGGGCTGGTACCGCTGACGCTGCTGCTGTTCGGCCAGGTGTCGCTGGTGAGTCCGCTGGCCAATGCGGTGGCGATTCCGCTGGTGAGCTTTATCGTCACGCCGCTGTCCTTGGCCGGCAGCGTCCTGCCGGCGCCGTTGTCGCAATGGACGTTGCTTGCCGCCCACTGGCTGGTCGAGTGCCTTGCGCGCGCGCTTGCTTGGCTGTCCGCGCTGCCGCCGGCGGTATGGTCTACGCCCTTGCCGACCGCCTGGATGTTCCTGCTGGCGCTGTTGGGCACGATCTGGCTGCTCGCGCCGCGTGGCTGGCCGGCGCGCTGGCTGGGCATCGCGACCTGGATGCCGCTGCTGCTCAATCACCCAAGTGCGCCGCGTCAGGGTTTCGATGCGATCGCCTTCGACGTCGGTCAGGGCAATGCGGTGCTGATCGAGACCCGGCATCATCGATTGCTGTACGACACCGGGCCGGTGTATTCACCGGAATCGGATGCCGGAGGGCGGGTGATCCTGCCGTATCTGCGCGCGCGCGGCATCGCGGCCCTTGACGCGATAGTGGTGTCGCATAGCGACGCCGATCATTCCGGCGGCGCGCTATCGGTGCTGGAGGAAATGAAGGTAGGTTGGGTGGCAACCTCGCTGGAGCCCGGCCATGCCATCGTGCGCGCGTCGCCGCAGCATCGTCGCTGCCTGGCCGGGCAAGTCTGGGAATGGGATGGCGTGCGCTTCGAGATGCTGCATCCTCCCGCCGGGCTGTATGCCGACGGCATCTGGAAAACGAATGCGCACAGTTGCACGCTGAAGGTCAGCTATGGCGCACAGTCCCTGCTGCTGCCGGGCGACATCGAAGCGCCGCAGGAGGCGCTGCTGCTGGTGACGATGCCGGAGAAGCTGAAGGCTACGGTGCTGCTGGCGCCGCATCATGGCAGCGGCACGTCATCCACAAAGGCATTCCTGGATGCGGTGGCGCCGGAAGTGGCGATATTCCAGGTCGGGTACAGGAATCGTTATCGGCATCCGAAGCCGGAAGTGTTCGAGCGTTATGCGGAGCAGGGGATACGGAGGATGCGCTCGGATTCGGATGGTGCGGTGCTGATGCGCTTTGATGGTAAGTTGAAGGCGGAAGCCTGGCGAATGCTGCGGAAAAGATACTGGCAGGAATGAAGCCGACCGGAGAAGTGCCTGCCGGTCTCACTTGGTTGGCGGCAATCAAAGGACTCTCCCGAAGCGCCAGACCGCCAAACCGATTGCGCTATAATTCGCATTTCCCGCAAGTGCCGTCCGGCACACTTTCCGTAATGACCAAATTCGTATTCGTCACTGGCGGCGTCGTATCTTCCCTGGGCAAGGGAATCGCCGCTGCATCCCTGGCTGCGATCCTCGAATCCCGCGGCCTCAAAGTCACCCTGCTCAAGCTCGATCCCTACATCAACGTCGATCCCGGCACGATGAGCCCGTTCCAGCACGGCGAAGTGTTCGTCACCGATGACGGCGCCGAAACCGACCTCGACCTCGGGCACTACGAGCGCTTCATCTCCGCGAAGATGAAGAAGGTGAACAACTTCACCACCGGCCAGATCTATGAATCCGTGATCCGCAAGGAGCGCCGCGGCGAATATCTGGGCAAGACGGTGCAGGTGATTCCGCACATCACCAATGAAATCCAGGAATACATACAGCGCGGCGCGGACGGCTATGAAGTGGCGATCGTCGAGATCGGCGGCACCGTCGGCGACATCGAATCGCTGCCCTTCCTCGAAGCGGCGCGGCAACTGGCGCTGCGCGTGGGCCGCAATTCCTCGGCTTTCGTGCACCTGACGCTGGTGCCTTTCCTCGCCTCCGCTGGCGAGCTGAAGACCAAGCCGACGCAGCACAGCGTGCAAAAGCTGCGCGAGATCGGCATTTTCCCGGACGCTCTCCTGTGCCGCGCCGACCGCCAGATTCCCGACGACGAGCGCGCGAAGATCTCGCTGTTCTCGAACGTGCAGGAAGACGCGGTGATCTCGGTATGGGACGCCGACACCATCTACAAGATTCCGCAGATGCTGCACGACCAGGGGCTGGACGCGATCGTCTGCGAGCGCCTCGGCCTGTCGCCGAAGCCGGCTGACCTGTCGATGTGGACGCGTCTGGTGCATGCGCTGGAAAACCCGAAGCAGCAGGTGACGATCGGCATGGTGGGCAAGTATGTCGATCTGACCGAGTCCTACAAGTCGCTGACCGAGGCGCTGCGCCATGCCGGCATCCATACCGAGAGCCGGGTCAACATCGAATACGTCGACTCCGAGGAAATCGAGGCGCGCGGCACCGACATGCTGAAGAAGTACGACGCGATCCTGGTGCCGGGCGGCTTCGGCAAGCGCGGCGTGGAAGGCAAGATCGCCGCCGCGCGTTATGCGCGCGAGAGCGGGGTGCCTTACCTCGGCATCTGCCTGGGCATGCAGGTCGCGCTGATCGAGTACGCGCGCAACAAGGCCGGCCTGAAGCAGGCCAATTCGACCGAGTTCGATCCCGAGACCGAGAACCCGGTGGTGGCCCTGATCACCGAGTGGCAGAACCACGACGGCAAGGTCGAGAAGCGCGATGCCAATTCCGACCTCGGCGGCACGATGCGCCTGGGCGCGCAGACCTGCGAAGTCAAGCCGGGCACGCTGGCCTCCGAAATCTATGGCGCGGTGGTCACCGAGCGTCATCGCCATCGCTATGAAGCGAACAACCATTATCTGCACCGCGTCGAGGAAGCCGGCCTGATCGTCGCCGCGCGCACCCCGAACGAGCACCTGTGCGAGATCATGGAATTGCCGCGCAACGGCGAGAATGCGCATCCGTGGTACATGGGCGTGCAATATCACCCCGAGTTCAAGTCCACGCCGCGCGACGGCCATCCGCTGTTCATTTCCTTCATCCGCGCCGCGCTGGCGCATCATCAGCAAGTCTCCGAGAGGAAGGCGGCATGAAACTCTGCGGTTTCGACGTCGGGCTGGATCAGCCCTTTTTCCTGATCGCCGGCCCGTGCGTGATCGAGTCGCGCCAGATGGCGCTCGACACCGCCGGCGAACTGAAGGAAATCACCGCCGCGCTCGGCATTCCGTTCATCTACAAGTCGTCCTTCGACAAGGCGAACCGCTCGTCCGGCACGTCCTTCCGCGGGCTGGGCATGGAAACCGGCCTGGATATCCTGGCCGAGGTGAAGCGGACCATCGCCGTGCCGGTGCTGACCGATATCCATGAAGTCGATGAGATCGCGCCGGTGGCATCCGTTGTCGACGTGCTGCAGACGCCGGCCTTCCTGTGCCGGCAGACCGATTTCATCGCCGCCTGCGGCCGTTCGGGCAAGCCGGTGAACATCAAGAAGGGCCAGTTCCTTGCGCCGCACGACATGAAGAACGTGATCGACAAGGCGCGCGCCGCAGCCCGCGAGGCCGGCCTGCCGGAAGACAATTTCATGGCCTGCGAGCGCGGCGTTTCCTTCGGCTACAACAACCTGGTGTCCGACATGCGCTCGCTGGCGATCATGCGCGAGACCGGTTGCCCGGTGGTGTTCGACGCCACCCACTCGGTGCAATTGCCGGGCGGGCAGGGCAGCAGCTCGGGTGGCCAGCGCGAATTCGTGCCGGTGCTGGCGCGCGCCGCGGTCGCGGTCGGCATCGCCGGACTGTTCATGGAAACCCATCCGAATCCCGCCGAAGCCAAGTCCGACGGCCCCAACGCCGTGCCGCTGGGCCGCATGAAGGAATTGCTGGCCACGTTGAAAGACCTCGATGCCGTGGTCAAGCGCGCCGGCTTCCTCGAAAACGGCTTCGCATAACAGTAAGCAGGGCGGGCCTGCCGTGGTCCGCCGCCACCATTTTTGATCTGTCTGGAGAGAGTTGAATGAGTGCAATCGTAGATATCATCGGCCGCGAAGTGATCGATTCCCGTGGCAACCCGACCGTGGAATGCGACGTGCTGCTGGAATCCGGCGTGATGGGCCGCGCCGCGGTGCCGTCGGGCGCCTCCACCGGTTCGCGTGAGGCGATCGAGCTGCGCGACGGCGACAAGAGCCGCTACTTCGGCAAGGGCGTGCTCAAGGCCTGCGAGAACATCAATACCGAAATCTCCGAAGCAATCATGGGCCTGGATGCGAATGAGCAGGCCTTCCTGGACCGCACCCTGATCGACCTCGACGGCACCGACAACAAGGCCCGTCTCGGTGCCAACGCGACGCTGGCGGTGTCGATGGCGGTGGCCAAGGCCGCTGCCGAGGAAGCCGGCCTGCCGCTGTACCGCTACTTCGGCGGTTCCGGCGCGATGCAGATGCCGGTGCCGATGATGAACGTCATCAACGGCGGCGCGCATGCCGACAACAACCTCGACCTGCAGGAATTCATGATCATCCCGGTCGGCGCGCCCAGCTTCCGCGAAGCGATCCGCTACGGCGCCGAGGTGTTCCACACGCTGAAGAAGATCCTGCATGACAACCGCCTGACCACCGCGGTTGGCGACGAAGGCGGTTTCGCGCCGTCCGTGGCCAATCATGAAGCCGCGATCAAGCTGATCCTGCAGGCGATCGAGCAGGCCGGCTACGAGCCGGGCACCCAGATCGCGCTGGGCCTGGACTGCGCCGCGTCCGAGTTCTACAAGGATGGCAAGTATCGCCTCGATGGCGAAGGCCTGACGCTGTCTTCGTCCGACTTCACCAACCTGCTGGCGACCTGGTGCGACAAGTATCCGATCATCTCGATCGAGGACGGCATGGCCGAGAACGACTGGGACGGCTGGGCCACGCTGACCAAGACCCTGGGCGGCAAGATCCAGCTGGTGGGCGACGACCTGTTCGTCACCAACACCAAGATCCTGAAGGAAGGCATCCAGAAGAACATCGCCAATTCCATCCTGATCAAGATCAACCAGATCGGCACCCTGACCGAGACCTTTGCTGCCATCGAAATGGCCAAGCGCGCCGGCTACACCGCGGTGATCTCGCACCGTTCCGGCGAGACCGAGGACAGCACGATTGCCGACATCGCGGTGGGCACCAATGCGCTGCAGATCAAGACCGGCTCGATGTCGCGCTCGGATCGGATGGCGAAATACAACCAGTTGCTGCGTATCGAGGAAGATTTGGGCGATATCGCCAGCTATCCGGGTCGCGAAGCGTTCTATAATCTGCGCTAATTTCGTTTCCTGCTGGTAATGCCATGCGCCTCATCCTTCTTTGTCTCACAGCGCTGCTGGTGCTGGTTCAGTTTCCGCTGTGGCTGGGCAAGGGAGGCTGGTTGCATGTCTGGGACCTGGACCAGCAGGTCTTCGCCGCGCAACGCCATAACGACGACCTCAGAAAGCGCAACGAGAAGCTGGCTTCGGAAATCAGCGATCTGAAGGAAGGCAAGGGCGCAATCGAAGAGCGCGCCCGCTATGAGCTGGGCATGATCAAGGATGACGAGATCTATGTGCAGCTCGTGGATGCAAACTCCGCCAATCCGCTGCAGGAAGTGGCGGCGCCGGTGAAAGGCAAACCCAAGAAGTGATGTCGTAGGGTGGGCGCAGCCCACGCGGTCCATCGGTAACCGAACAGATGCGTGGGCTGCGCCCACCCTACGGTTGTTTTACCGCTAACTCAATGCCGACTCGGCCCGGCTTCCTGCATCGCATCCACACTCGTGTCCGCCGCAAACAGTTGCGCGCAGTCCACGCGGTCGAAGTCGTAGTGCTGACCGCAGAAATCGCAGTCGATGGACAGGCTGCCCAACTCCTCCAGCGCCGATTCCACCTCATCCTGACCCAGCATGCGCAGCATGTTGCCCACGCGTTCCCGGTTGCAGCTGCAATGAAACTGCGGATGCACCGGGTCGAATACGCGGATGGTCTCTTCCCAGTACAGCCGGCGCATCAGCGTGGCGATATCGGTGCTGAGCATTTCATCGGTGCGCAGCGTCGAGGCCAGCATCACCGCGCGCTCCCAGGTTTCCGCGGCGGTTTCGCCGGAGACGCCTGATCCGCCCGTCAGCGGCAGTTTCTGCAGCAGCAGGCCGCGCGAGACGCTATCGTCCGAGGCCAGCCATAGCCGGGTGTCGAGCTGTTCCGAACGCAACATGTAGTTCTCGATCACCACCGCCACCGATTCGCCATCCAGCGGCACGATGCCCTGGTAAGGCTGCTGGCCCGGCAGCTTTTCCTTCGGATCCAGCGTGATGGCGAAGCGGCCGTTGCCGCCGGCGTTGACCAGCTGCGACAGCGATGCATTGTCCGGCACCACGGCGTCGGCGGCGATCTTCGCGGTGGCGCGCATCTGCAGCTCGGCATCGCACTCGACCACGAGCAGCCGCACCGGGCCATCGCCATGAATCTGCATCACGATTGCGCCATTGAATTTCAGGTTGGCCGACAGCAACGCTGCTGCCGCCATCATTTCGCCGAGCAGCGTGCGCACCGCGCGCGGATATTCGCGCCGCTGGAGCACCTGGCGCCAGGTGTCGGAAAGCTCGACGAGCTCGCCGCGCACCGCGGTATTTTCAAAAAGGAATTTCTGCAGGGTATCCGTCATTGATCGATTCGCTTGAGCTTGGCCCGGAAGTCGTGGGCCCGTTGCACGTAGGAGGCGCTGATTTCCGCCAGGCGCGCGACTTCTTCGTCGCTGAGCGTGCGCGCCAGTTTTGCCGGCGCACCCAGAATCAGCGAATTGTCGGGAAATTCCTTGCCCTCGGTAATCAGCGCGCCGGCGCCAACGAGGCAATTGCGGCCGATCTTCGCGTTATTCAAGATCACCGCCTGTATGCCGATCAGGCTGCCATCGCCGACGGAGCAGCCATGGATCATCGCCTGGTGGCCGATGGAGACGCCCTTGCCGAGCGTCAACGGCGAGCCGGGATCGGCATGCAGCACCGAGTTTTCCTGGATGTTGGTGTTCTCGCCTATCGTGATCTGTTCATTGTCGCCGCGTATCGTCACGCCGAACCAGACACTGGCATTCGCCTCCAGCCTTACCCGGCCGATGACGCTCGCGGTTTCCGTCACATACGCGCTGGAATGGATTTCGGGCGTCAGGTCGCCCAGCTGATAGATGGCCATAGGGATTGAGTAGAATGGTGAATTTTTTGGCAAGCCCGCATTGTAACGCTGCACCTATGACTTCACCGACGACCGAACATTCCATGCCCAGTGAATTGCGCCAGGCTGCGCTGTTCTGGCTTGCCGAGCGCAATCCCGCGGCAAAGGCCGCCGGCGTGACTGCGCTGCGGGAAGCCTGGCTGCAGGGCGGCATCGCCCTCATAGCCGACGCTTCCATTCCCGCGCCGTCCGGCATCCCGGGCCGGCCCGAGCGTCCGGAACTGGTGCCGCCGCTGGCGGTGGAGCGGCGCTCGATGGCAACAATCGAGGGCAGGGCAGCGCTGCTGCATGCGCTGGCGCACATCGAGTTCAATGCGATCAACCTGGCGCTGGACGCGGTCTGGCGCTTTCCCGGCATGCCGCAGGAGTACTACGCTGACTGGCTGAAGGTGGCGGCCGAGGAAGCGCTGCATTTCTCGCTGCTCGATGCGCACCTGCGCACGCTGGCCCATGCCTATGGCGACTTCAGCGCGCACAACAGCCTGTGGGACATGGCGCAAAAGACTGCCGAAGATGTCCTCGCGCGCATGGCGCTGGTGCCGCGCACGCTCGAGGCGCGCGGCCTGGACGCCTCGCCGCCGGTACGCGCGAAGCTGGCGCAGGCCGGCGATGTGACCGCAGCCGGCATCATCGACATCATCCTGCGCGACGAAATCGGCCATGTTGCCATCGGCAACCGCTGGTACGGCTGGCTGTGCCGCGAGCGCGGCCTGGAGCCTGTGGCGACCTATGCCGAACTGGCGCAGCGCTACCGGGCGCCGACCCTGCGCGGACCGTTCAACCTCGAAGCGCGCCGCGCCGCCGGATTCACCGAATTGGAGCTTGCGCAACTGAAGTGCTGAGGCCGCGGCTCGCTCACGACACGCCGCACTACACTTGGGACTTCATCAACATCCAACGGAGTCGGGACATGAGAACCACCATCACGCTCGCCTTCTGTCTGACGCTGGCAGCGCTGGCGGGTTGCGAGCGCAATACGCCGCCCGAGGCGAAGGGGCCGGCCGAGAAGGCGGGAGAGAAAATCGACCAGGCCGCGGCGAAGGCGGCGCAAGGCATCAACAACCTGGCGGACAAGGCCGGCTCGGGATTGCAGAAAGCCGGCGAAAACATGCAGAAGGAAGCCAAGGAAGCGCAGGCGAACAATGCCGCGCGCGACGCCCAGGCTTCCGGTCAGCCACAGAAATGAAGCGACACAAGCGCTGCGGCTGAACCCTGTCGTGAACACTTTTCGGGGTTCATGACAGCGCCTTGATTCACTGCTGCCGCTGCGCTTCCCTTTCCCGCAGCACACGCCGCTGCACCTTGCCGGTCGTGGTCATCGGCAAGGCTTCGAGAAATTCGATTTCTTTCGGATATTCATAGGGCGCGAGCTTGCCCCGCACATGCTGCTGCAGATCGGCGATCAGCGCGGCGTCGGCGTCGGGGCCGCGTTCCACGCCCGGCGCCAGCACGATGAACGCCTTCACCAGGTTGCCGCGCTCGGGATCGGGCCTGGGCACGACTGCGGCATTCTGCACCGCCGGGTGCTTGACCAGGCAATTCTCGATTTCCGCCGGGCCGATGCGATAGCCGGCAGCCTTGAACATGTCGTCAGCGCGGCCGCCGTACCAGAGATAACCGTCCGCGTCCGGCGTGGCCAGGTCGCCGGTGCGGCACCAGTCGCCGCTGAACTTGTTGCGCGTGGCTTCCTCATTGTTCCAGTAGCCGAGAAACAGCACCGGGTCCGGATGGCCATGGATGTCGGTGCGATGCAGCGCGACTTCGCCGAGTTCGCCCGGCGCGACCGGATTTCCTTCGTCGTCGATCACCGCCACGCGGTGCCCGGGATAGGGCCGACCCATGCTGCCCGGCTTGACCGGCCACTTGCCAGCGCTGTTGCCGACGATGTAATTCATCTCGGTCTGGCCGAACATTTCATTGATCGTCACCCCCAGCGCTTCCTGCGCCCACAGGATCACCGCGTCGCCGACCGATTCGCCGGCGCTCATGATCGCGCGCAGCCGCAAGCGATAGCGTTCGCGCGGCGCCGGCACTGACTTCATCATCATTTTCAGCGCGGTCGGAAACAGGAAAGTATTGGTCACGCCGTACTTCTCCATCAGCCGGAACGCCGTCTCCGGTACGAAGCGGCCGCGATAGCCGACGATCGGCATGCCGAAATACAGCGCCGGCAGCAGCGCATCCATCAAGCCGCCGGTCCAGGCCCAGTCGGCCGGCGACCAGAACACGTCGCTTTCCTGCGGAAACCAGTTCTGCGAAGCGACGAAGCCGGGCAGATTTCCGAGGATTGCCGACTGCGGCAACAGCGCGCCTTTCGGAGCGCCGGTGGTGCCGCTGGTGTAGATCAATATCGCCGGATCGCCCGCTCGCGTTGCCGCCGGCGCGAAGTCTTCCGGCGGCGCCATCAGCTCCACATGCCAGCTGATACCGGCGTCGCAATCGATGGCCAGCACCTCGCGCAAGGCCGGACATTGCGTCCGCGTCTCCATCAGACTCGCCGCGGCGGCATCGTCGACGATGGCGTAGGCGGCGCCACTGTCCTGCAATCGGTAAGCAAGCGCATCGGGGCCGAACAGGATCGACAGCGGCACCGCCACCGCGCCCAGCAGGTGGCAGGCGATATGCGCAATTGCGGTTTCCGGTCGCTGCGGCAGGATGATCGCAATACGGTCGCCACGCTGCGCGCCACGCCGTTGCAGCGCCGCCGCCAGCCGCGTGGCCTGTTCCTGGAGTTGCGTATAGCTCAGGGTGGAAGACGTGCCGGCATCGTCCTCGAACAATACGGCGATACGCTCGCCATCGGCGGCCCAGCGGCTGCAGCACATTGCGGCGATGTTGAAGTCGGGCGGCACTTCCCAGTGGAAATCGCCGTAAAGCCGGCCATACGTGTCTCGAAGCACATCCTTGCTGCTGACTGTCATGAGGTCTCCGTGATAATCTTCGAACGTTCGTTCTATTATTGGCCTGACAAGTCCTTCTGCTGTCATTGCTTGTCGGGCGCATTTATTCACTTTGCAAGTTGCGGGCATTATCGCTTGCACATGCCCCGTTAGCGAGACCAACGATGAAAGCTTCCCGTTCCGAATTCCTGTCCCTCCGCGGCCTGCGGTACCACATCCGGCACTGGGGGGAAGAGGGCGCGCCGAAGCTGTTCATGGTGCATGGCTGGATGGATGTATCAGCATCCTTTCAGTTCATGGTTGATTGCCTGCAGCGCGACTGGCATGTGATCGCCCCGGACTGGCGCGGCTTCGGCCTCACCGACAACAGCGGCAGCGATACCTACTGGTTCCCGGACTACATGGGCGACCTCGATGCCATCCTCGGGCATTACTCGCCCACGGAGCCGGTGAACCTGCTCGGTCACAGCATGGGCGGCAACGTCGTCACTACCTATGCCGGTGTGCGCAATGCGCGCATCGCGCGGCTGGTGAACCTGGAGGGCGTGGGCATGCCGGCGACCCGGCCGGAACAGGCGCCGCGCCGCTACGAGAAATGGCTGGATGAATTGCGCACGCCGCCGGTGTTGCGCACCTATGCGTCGCGCGCCGAGGTGGCGGCACGGCTGCAGAAGACCAATCCGCGCCTATCGGATGCGCGGGCCGATTTCCTGTCGCAGCACTGGTCGCGTGAAAGCGCGCCGGGCGTCTGGGAAATCCTCGGCGATCCGGCGCACAAGGGCATCAGCCCGCTGCTGTACCACGTCGAAGAAATCATGGCCTGCTGGAGCCGCATTGCCGCGCCGACGCTGTACCTGGAAGCCGAGGACACCGACCTGTGGCGCTGGATGGGCAAGCGCGAAGAAGCGCGCGGCGAGATCGACAGGCGCATCGCCACGATTCCGCAGGTGAGCACGCGCATGATTCCGGATGCCGGCCACATGCTGCACCATGACCAGCCGGAAATGCTGGCCGAAATCATCGAAGGCTTCCTGCTTGCGTCATAGGAAGGCGGGATTGCAAGGCAGCGCCCGTGCGGCGAGCGTACAATCCGGCTTTGCATCCCCTCGGTCTTTGCGCCCCATGCTCAACTACGATCTGCACTGTCATTCCAATGTTTCCGACGGCGTACTCGCGCCGGCTTCGGTCGCAGCGCGCGCAAAGTCGCGTGGCGTCGATGTGTGGGCGCTGACCGATCATGATGAAGTCGGCGGCATCGCGGAAGCACGGCAGGCGGCGCGCTCGGCCGGACTAGACTTCGTGCCCGGCGTCGAGATCTCCATCACCTGGGCCGGGCAGACGGTGCACATCGTTGGCCTGCAGATCGATGAAACCAATCCGGTGCTGCGCCAGGGCCTGGAAGACACGCGTTCCGGCCGCGAACGCCGCGCAAAGGAAATCGGCGAGCAGCTCGCCGCGGTCGGCATCCCGGATGCCTTCGAAGGCGCGCTGCAATACGCCGGCAATCCCGATCTCATCTCCCGCACCCATTTCGCCCGCTACATCATTCAGCGCGGCGTTTGCCGTGATGTGGCCTCGGTGTTCCGCAATTACCTGACCGAGGGCAAGCCTGGCTATGTGCCGCACCGCTGGGCGTCGCTCAAGCAATCGGTGGAGTGGATACGCGCGGCGGGCGGCATACCGGTGATTGCTCACCCGGGTCGATACAACTATGACGACACGGCCTACGATGCGCTGTTTTCCGAGTTCAAGGATCTTGGCGGGCGCGCCATCGAAGTCGTCACCGGCAGCCATACCGTGGACCAGTACGAGGAATATGCGAAGGTCGCGAAGCGCTACGGCTTCCTGGCCTCACGCGGCTCGGATTTCCACGGGCCCGGCGAATCGCGTGTCGACCTGGGCGACCTGCCGCCGCTGCCGTCCGGCCTGACGCCGGTCTGGCATGACTGGTGACCCCATCGTTTCATGATGTTGCCTTGCTGTGCTTCTTGAAGCGCGCGGCCCTCGGCCGCATATGTGGCTCGTATTTCGGACGCCGCTTTCGAATGCCGTCCTGAAAGCACCTCTGGGGAGATCTCGCAATGAAACGCCTTTTCCTGTTCCTGGCGACCAATATCGCGGTCATCGCGGTCATGTCGATCGTGCTGTCGTTATTGGGTGTAAATCGCTTTCTGGCGGGCAGCGGGCTGAACCTGCCGGCGCTGATGGTGTTTTCGCTGGTGGTCGGCTTCACCGGCTCGATCTTTTCGCTGCTGATTTCCAAGCCGATGGCGAAATGGTCCACCGGCGCTCAGGTCATCGATGCGCCTTCCAATTCCACCGAGCTGTGGCTGCTCGATACCGTCAGGAAGCTTGCCGATCGCGCTGGCATTGCGATGCCGGAAGTGGCCGTCTATGAAGGTGAACCGAATGCCTTCGCCACCGGCGCGTTCAAGAACTCGGCGCTGGTCGCGGTGTCCACCGGGCTATTGCAGGGCATGACGCGCGACGAAGTCGAAGCGGTGCTCGGGCACGAGATCGCGCACGTGGCCAATGGCGACATGGTGACCATGACGCTGATCCAGGGCGTGGTGAATACCTTCGTAGTGTTTCTGTCCCGGGTGGTTGGCTATGTCGTGGACCGCGCGATCTCGCGCGACAACAACAGCTCGCCCGGCATCGGCTACATGGTGACGGTGATGGTGTGCCAGATCGTCTTCGGCATCGCCGCTTCGCTGATCGTGGCATGGTTTTCAAGGCATCGCGAATTCCGCGCCGACGCCGGTTCGGCCAAGCTGCTCGGCGGCCCTCAGCCCATGGTCAAGGCGCTGGCGCGGCTGGGCGGCATAGAACCGAGCCATCTGCCGGAATCGGTGGCCACGCTAGGCATTCATGACAAGCCCGGTTTTCTCGACCTGTTTTCCACCCACCCGCCGATCGAGCAGCGCATCGCGGCGCTGCGCGAGATGCGTTATTGACAGGGATTTCAACTGAACCGAACCCGACATGGCGGCGGCCAGCGGCTTCCGCCTTTTTTTCGATGAGCCAATTCTTCCAGATCCATCCTGAAAATCCGCAGCCGCGGCTGATCAAGCAGGCGGCGCAGATCCTGCAGTCCGGCGGCATCGGCGCCATACCCACCGACGCCTGCTATGCGCTTGTCGCGCGCCTGGACGACAAGGCTGCGGCCGACCGGCTGCGGCGCATCCGCGGCGTCGATGAGAAGCACCACATGACGCTGCTGTGCCACTCGCTGTCGGAGATCGCTACCTATGCCCAGGTCGACAACGGGCAATACCGGATGCTGAAGGCGGCTACTCCCGGTCCCTATACCTTCATCCTGGAAGCGACCCGGGAAGTGCCGCGCCGGCTGTCGCATCCGTCGCGCAAGACTATCGGCCTGCGCCTGCCGCAGAACCCGATCGCCCAGGCGCTGCTCGAGGAACTCGGGCAGCCGCTGCTGGGCATGACGCTGATGCTGCCGGACGATGAGCATCCGCTCTCGGATGTCGAGGAAATCCGCGCCCGGCTGGACCGCCAGATCGAGTTGATCATCGACGGCGGCGCCGGCGCGCTCGAGCCGACCACGGTGATCGATCTGACCGGTCCGGAACCCTCGCTGATCCGCCAGGGCCTGGGCGACGCCGCGCCCTTCGGCCTGTGAGCCGGGGCCGGCTGTCGCCCTGAATCGCTCTGCTAGAATGCCGCCGATGAACTCCATCCAAACCTTTGCCGTCTACGCGCTTCCCATCCTGTTCGCCATTACGCTGCATGAAGCGGCGCATGCCTATGCGGCGCGCTATTTCGGCGACAACACCGCGTATGCGCAGGGGCGCATGAGCCTGAACCCGGCGCGGCATATCGATCCGGTTGGCACGCTGCTGATTCCGATCGTGCTGTTCTTCGTCGGCAGTCCCTTCCTGTTCGGCTATGCCAAGCCGGTGCCTATCGAATATCGCAACCTGCGTCACCCGAAGCGGGACATGGCCTGGGTGGCGCTGGCCGGTCCGGCGGCGAATCTGTTCATGGCGCTGTTGTGGATGCTGTTCACCGTGGCGCTGTCCGCGGCAAATTCACACGAGGAATTCTTCTTTCGCATGGGACAGGCCGGCGTGCTGACCAATCTCGTGATCTTCGCCTTCAACCTGTTCCCGGTGCCGCCGCTGGACGGCGGCCGCATCCTCACCAGCGCGCTGCCGAACCGCGCCGCCTACAAGTTCGCGCAGCTGGAAGCCTATGGCTTCGTCATCGTGCTGGCGCTGGCCATGCTCGGCTTCCTGAAATACTGGATGGCGCCGGTGATGGCGGTGGCCAACGCCGGGCTGCTGCTGCTGATTTCCCCCCTGACCCATTTACTCTGAGCTGAATCACCATGTACCCAGACCGCGTAGTCTCCGGCATGCGCCCGACCGGCGTGATGCATCTTGGCCATTACCATGGCGCCCTGAAGAACTGGGTTCGCTTGCAGTCCGAGCACCAGTGCCTGTTCTTCGTGGCCGACTGGCATGCGCTGACCACGCACTATGACGATCCGAGCATCATCGAAACCAGCACCTGGGACATGGTCATCGACTGGCTCGCGGCGGGCATCGATCCGTCGCAGGCCACGCTGTTCATCCAGTCCAAGGTGCCCGAGCATGCCGAGCTGCATCTGCTGCTGTCGATGGCCACGCCGCTGGGCTGGCTCGAACGGGTGCCGACTTACAAGGACCAGCAGGAAAAGCTGGCCGACCGCGACCTGGCCACTTACGGCTTTCTCGGCTATCCGCTGCTGCAGGCGGCCGACGTGCTGATCTACCGCGCCAGCATGGTGCCGGTCGGTGAAGATCAGGTGCCGCACGTGGAAATGATGCGCGAGCTGGCGCGTCGCTTTAACCACCTGTACGGCAAGGAAAAGGATTTCGAGGAAAAGGCGCGCGAGGCGGTCAAGAAGCTCGGCGGCAAGCGTTCCCGGCTGTACAACGAGCTGCGCACCGAGTTCCAGGAGAAGGGCAGCGCCGATGCGCTCGAACAGGCGCGTGCGATGCTGGATGATGCGCAGAACCTGTCGATGAGCGATCGCGAGCGCCTGTTCGGCTATCTCGAAGGTAGCCGCAAGCTGATCTTGGTGGAGCCGCAGGCGATGCTGACCGAG
The DNA here is from genome assembly GCF_016632335.1 of Noviherbaspirillum pedocola. GTDB lineage: Bacteria > Pseudomonadota > Gammaproteobacteria > Burkholderiales > Burkholderiaceae_D > Noviherbaspirillum_A > Noviherbaspirillum_A pedocola. The sequence continues at coordinate 45,645 of NZ_JAEPBG010000001.1, read as the reverse complement.
GCATCGCGTCTACCCGGCCTGGATGGCCAGAAGATGTCCAAGAGCTACGGTAATGCGATCGGCCTGCGCGAAGACCGGGAATCGGTCACGAAGAAAATTCGCACCATGCCGACCGATCCGGCGCGGGTGCGCCGCACCGATCCGGGTGAGCCGGAGCGCTGCCCGGTGTGGCAATTGCACAAGGTCTACTCGGACGAGCCGACCAGGGAATGGGTGCAGAAGGGTTGCCGCAGCGCGGGCATCGGCTGCCTCGAATGCAAGCAGCCGATCGTCGACGCGGTGCTGAAGGAACAGGAACCGATGCGCGAGCGCGCGCAGCAATACCTGGATGATCCTTCGCTGGTGCGCGCGATCATCGCCGACGGTTGCGACGTGGCCCGCAAGATGGCCCAGGAAACGATGCGCGATGTGCGCGAAGTCATGGGCCTGTCTTACAGCTGATGAGCGCAACCCTGCCTCATGCGCCGCTTGCCGCGCCTTCGTCCTGGGTACGGCGCTTCGCGGCGCAGATTCCTCCGGGCGAAGTTCTGGATCTGGCCTGCGGCGGCGGACGGCATGCGCGTCTCCTGGCCGCGCTCGGGCATCCGGTGCTGGCGGTGGATCGCGACCCGCAAGCGCTGGCTGCCTGCGTAGCGGATGGCATCAATACTGAATCGCGTGACCTGGAGGATGGTTCGCCCTGGCCCTACGCGGCAGGGCGCTTCGCCGGCATCGTGGTCACGAACTATCTGCATCGGCCCCTGTTTCCGGCGCTGTTCGACAGCCTGGCGCCGGGCGGCGTGCTGATCTATGAAACCTTTGCGCTCGGCAACGAGCGCTACGGCAAGCCTTCGAATCCGGCATTCCTGCTTCGGCCTGGCGAACTGCTGGAGCTTGCGGCGCTGCGGTCCGAACGGCTGCGCATCGTTGCCTACGAAGACGGTCTTGTCGACGAGCCGAAGCCGGCGCGCTTGCAGCGTATCTGCCTGCTTGCCGTTGGAACAGACGAGGCAGCACTGAAGCTCTAGCAATCCGTGCGGGAAGGGCCCGGCATGCGCGGTATCGTGTGACCGAGCTATCCGCTACAATCGACGCTTTATTTTATTTTCCGCAGACCATCATCATGATCCAGGGCAGCATCGTAGCCATTGTCACTCCCATGCATCCGGACGGCAGCCTCGACCTGCCTGGACTGCGCAAGCTGATCGATTGGCATATCGCCGAAGGCACCGACGGCATTGTCATCGTTGGCACTACCGGCGAGTCGCCGACGGTATCGGTCGAAGAACATTGCGAGCTGATCCGCATCACGGTCGAGCATGCGGCAAAACGCATCCCCATCATTGCCGGCACCGGCGGCAATTCCACCTCTGAAGCCATCGAATTGACCGAATACGCGAAGCGTGTCGGCGCCGACGCTTCGCTGCAGGTGGTTCCCTACTACAACCGCCCGACCCAGGAAGGCATGTACCGTCACTTCCGCAAGATTGCGGAATCGGTCGATCTGCCGGTCATCCTGTACAACGTGCCGGGCCGCACCGTGGCCGATATGGCCAATGAGACCGTGCTGCGTCTGGCCGAGGTGCCGGGCATCGTCGGCGTGAAGGAAGCGACAGGCAACATCGGCCGAAATACCGATCTCATCCGCCTGGCGCCTGCCGATTTCGCGGTGTATTCCGGTGACGATCCGACCGCAATGGCGCTGATGTTCTGTGGCGGCAAGGGCAATATCTCGGTTACCGCCAATGTGGCGCCGCGCGCGATGCACGAGCTGTGCGTGGCGGCCATGAACGGCAATGTGGCCGAAGCGGTGCGCATCAACAATCGGATGCTGCCCTTGCATAACAAGCTCTTCGTCGAACCGAACCCTGTCCCGGTGAAGTGGGCAATGGCCGAAATGGGCCTGATCGAGCACGGCTTGCGCCTGCCGCTGGCGCCGCTGGCGGAAAGCCTCCATGACACGGTCCGCGCAGCACTGCGCGAATCCGGCCTGATGCAGTGAGCCACGCACCCATGTATCCCGATTCCCCAGATATGACAAACCGGAAATCCTCCTCCAGAACGCAACGCGCCCATGCACAACGTGGCGCCAACCAGGCAGTGCTGCGCGGCCTGACCGCCGCGGCGCTCATCTCCGGCCTCGCCGGCTGCGGCTCCATCAATTCCTCTTTCGGCACGCTGCTCGAGCCGGAGCGCATCGACTACAAGAGCGCGGCAAGCGCGAGCAAGCGCGGCGCGAATCTCGAAGTGCCGCCGGATCTGACCCAAGTGCAGCGCGACAACCGCTATGCGCTTCCCGACGCCAATCGCGGCGTGGCCACCGCATCCAGCTTCAATCAGCAGCGCCAGGACGCCACGGCGCCGGTGGCCGCCGGCAGCGTGGCACCGAACGCCATCGGCGGCGCGCCGGCTGTTGCCGCGTCGACCGGTGCCGCAGTGGCCCCTGCCGCGCTTGCCGATGTGCGCGTCGAGCGCGACGGTAGTCAGCGCTGGCTCGTGGTGAAGCAGCCGCCGGAAGCACTCTGGCAGCCGATCCACGATTTCTGGCAGGACAATGGCTTCCTGATCGCCTATGAAAACCAGGAAGCGGGCGTGATGGAAACCGATTGGGCGGAAAACCGCGCGAAGATACCGCAGGATTTCATTCGCAATACGATCGGCAAGGTGTTCGATTCGCTTTACTCGACCGGTGAGCGCGACAAGTTCCGCACCCGCCTCGAGCGCGGCCCCGATGGCACGACCGAGATCTACATCAGCCATCGCGGCGCGGAAGAAGTGCTGACCGGCCTGGAGAAGGAACGCACCGTGTGGACGCCGCGTCCTGCCGATCCGGGCCTGGAGGCGGAATTCCTGTCGCGCCTGATGGCGCGCCTGGGCGCCACCGATGCGCCGAAGGCCAAGGTGGCCGTCGTGCAGGCGCCGATCGAAGCCTCGCGCGCGAAGCTGGTGCGCGAAGGCGGCACGGCGATGGTCCGGGTGGACGAGTCCTTTGATCGGGCCTGGCGTCGCGTCGGTCTGGCGCTCGATCGGGTCGGCTTCACTGTCGAAGATCGCGATCGCTCGCAGGGCCTGTACTTCGTGCGCTATATCGACCAGGACAAGGATGCGGATAGCAAGGTTGCCGACAAGGGTTTCTTCTCGCGCCTGTTCTCCAGCTCGAAGAAAGATGCCGCCAAGGGCGCGCAGCGCTATCGCATCGCGGTGAAGCCGTCCGGCAGCATCAGCGAAGTCAGCGTGCTCAATGGCGATGGCGCGCCGGAGACCTCGAAAACCGGCGATCGCATCCTGACTCTGCTCACCGAGCAATTGAAGTAGGAGCGGTCCTGCGTTGAGGTTCGCCAGTCTGGGCAGCGGTAGCGAAGGCAATGCGCTGCTCATTTCCACGCATTCGGGTACGACCCGAACCACAGTCATGCTGGATTGCGGATTCGGCATACGCGAAACCGAGCGCCGCCTGGGCCGGCTCGGCATCGCGCCTTCCGAGCTGTCCGGCATCATCGTCACCCATGAGCACAAGGACCATGTCGGCGGCGTGTTCAAGTTCGCGCGCCGTCATCGTGTGCCGGTATGGCTGACCCATGGCACCTTGCGCGCGGTAAGCCGCGACAGCCACGACGTCGATATCCACCTCTGCCGCGACGGCGATCGCTTTGCGATTGGCGACCTGGAACTCGCTCCCTACACCGTGCCGCATGATGCGCGCGAGCCGGTGCAGTATGTCGCCAGCGATGGCGCGCTGCGCCTTGGCGTGCTGACCGATGCCGGGCAGTCGACGCCGCATCTCGTCGGTGCGCTGGCGGCGTGCGATGCGCTGGTGCTCGAGTGCAACCACGATCGCGAGATGCTCGCGAATTCCTCTTATCCGTATTCGTTGAAGATGCGTATCGGCGGCGCTTACGGTCACCTGTCCAATGACACCGCTGCCGAGATTTTGTCGGCGCTGGATCGCTCACGCTTGTCCCGGCTGGTCGGTGCGCATTTGAGCCAGCAGAACAATACGCCGGAGTTGGCGCGTCAGGCGCTCGAATCGGTGCTCACTGGCGAATCCACGGAAATCATGATCGCTTGCCAGGAAGAGGGCTTCGGCTGGGTTGACGTGGCTGCCTGAAGAACGCCAAGCGCGTCATTCCTCGTTTCTCATTGCCCCCGTCGCCGGATTGCAGGCGAAAAAAAACCGGCCTTTCGGCCGGTTTCAATACGTGTTGCTGATTACTTCGAAGCCGGAGCAGCAGGCTGGGCAGCGGAATCAGCAGCCTTGTTCGCGTCAGCGGCAGCCTTGTTGGCATCAGCAGCGGCTTGGTTCGCGGAGTCAGCAGCCTTGTTGGCGTCAGCAGCTGCAGCAGCCGGAGCTGCGGAATCGGCAGGCTTGCTGGCGTCAGCAGCCGGGGCAGCCGGAGCGGCAGGGGTTGCAGCCGGAGCGGCGGATTCCGGAGCGGTCGCAGCCGGAGCAGCGGCAGGAGCAGCTTCTTCTTTCTTGCTGCAAGCGGTCAGGGCAACGGCGGCCAGCAGGGACGCGATCAACAACGATTTTTTCATGAGGTTTCCTCTAGTAGATTTTGATGGTAATGCGATGTGTGGTTACCGGGGTATCGCTCTGCAAGGTGCTTTGCCCGTCGCGCGCATGATGCAGTGCGCCAAGCAGAAGCGTCCTAACCCGCGATTATATCGGAATCGATTTGGCATTGGGACAAGGGTATTGCATGAATGCAATCAAACGTGCAGTCATTTGCTGACTTTTGTGTAACAGGATTTTACGAGTGCACATCGATGTTCACCCAACCGTCGCAATACCAGGCATAGAGCGCCTCGCGTACGTCCTCGGAACTGGCGGCAATTTCTTCACTGGAAAGCTTTCGTTCGTTTGCCAGAGCGAGCAGTGCCTTGCGGTCAGCAGATCGGATCATGAAGGAAGCGCCGTTGATGAACAGATGCTTGCCGCTGTACAGCATCTGCGTCTTGCGCGACAGCCTCACGCCGCGCCGGGTCGCCTGCTGCTGAAAACGGCCAGCCGTGATCGGCGCATCGGGCGCATCGAACATCACGCCCGGTTTCGGTTCCGACAGGTATTCACCGAGGAAGATCGCAATGTCATCTTCGGTGAAGCGTATCTTTTCCAGTTCGGCAGCCAGGGCAGAGAGCATCGGCTTGCCGATCTCGGCGGGACGCTTCGTCGGTGTCAGATCCGGATCGGCATAGCGGCCAGGCAGTTCGACGCTATCCGCCATGAATTGCAGGAAGGCCTCGGCGATTTCCTGATGGGACGGCGCGCGAAAACCTATGGAATAGGTCATGCACTCGCCGATGGCCGTGCCCTCGTGCGCATAATGCGGCGGTAAGTACAGCATGTCGCCTGGCTCCAGCACGAATTCCTCCTCGGGCGTGAAATTCTGCAGAATCTTTAGCGGCATGCCTTCGACGATGCTCAGGTCTTTTTGTGCGCCGATGCGCCAGCGTCGCTGTCCATGCGCCTGCAGCAGGAAGACGTCATAGGAGTCGAAATGCGGCCCGACACCGCCGCCTTCGCTGGCATAGCTGATCATCAGATCATCCAGGCGCGCGTCCGGGAGAAAGCGGAAGCGGCGTAGCAAGGCGTCGGCGGCATCGTCATGCAGATTCACGCCCTGCACGAGCAGGGTCCATTCCTTCTGGTTCGGCGTCGGCAACGACAATTGCGGGCCGGAATGCATTTTCCATTGCTTGCGGAAATGCGTGATCAGCCGCGACTCGACATCCTCGCGCGCGGCCAATGCAAATAATTCATCACGTGACAGCAGAGCCCGGAAACCTGGAATCGCCTGACGAATCAAAAGGGGTTTCTTGTGCCAGTATTCGCGCAAAAAGCGCTCGGGCGTGATATCGCCCAGACATGTCAAATTTTTCATCCCGGTATTATCGCGGAAACCCATGGGGCAGGGTGGCGGAAAGTCGGGGACATGCGCCGCGTATAATCGCGCTCACATCAACTGAAAGGAAGTGCCATGCAAACCGCCAAAGACACTGTTGTTACCGTCAACTACAAGCTCTCGGATGCACAGGGCAACTTGATCGAGGAAAGCAGCGAACCCATGGTGTATCTGCATGGCGGTTACGAGAACACGCTTCCGGCCATCGAGCGTGCCCTTGACGGCCAGCAGCCGGGTTACAAAACCCGCATCCAGGTCGAGCCCGAGGAAGCCTTTGGCGAATACGATGCCGACCTGGTCAAGGTTGAGCCGCGCAATCGCTTCCCGGCCGATACGCAGGTCGGCATGCAATTCGAAGGCGTGCCCGACAACGGCTCGGATGGGGAAGCGATGATTTTCACCGTCACCGATATCGCTGACGACAAGGTCGTCCTGGATGGCAATCACCCACTGGCCGGCATGGCGCTGCGCTTTGATCTGGACCTCGTGGATGTGCGTGCGGCAACGCCCGAGGAAGTCGCGCATGGCCACGTACATGGCGCGCACGGCCATCATCATGGCGACGATGACGACTTCGGTGACGAAGGCGATCAGTTCCGCACCGTACCGCTGCAGTAAGCCGGCAATTTCAGGCGGCGAAACCTAACGCGCGCCGTGCTCGGCGCGTGTTAGGCGGAACAAATCCGAAGCGGCTGGCTGGACCATGACCTTCACCCAGCCCGCGCCCACGCCCAGCGTACCGAGATTTCCTGACCAGACGATCGCACCCGCGCCTGGCTCGATACGGCCGTGCACCAGCAACACCCGCCCGGGATAATGCGCTGCCAGTGTCTGGATCTGGCGGCGTACTTCGAGGTAGCCATCGCGCCGCACATTCTGCGGAGACGCCATTGGATTGGCATCGCAGAACAGCACAATGCCGGCCATCTTCTGACGCGCGGCGGCATAGAACACCCGATGCAGCCAGTAGCGGTTCGCGATCAGCCTATCCTCGAACTCGCTGTTGCGCCCGGCTGCGAACAGATAGTGATTGTTGTCGGCTGGCAGATTGACGGTGGCGAACCCGATGCTGCCGATTTCCCAGCGCGCATTCTCCGCATAGCTGCGGAATTTCGATGTCGTCGATTCCCGCATCAGCGGGATGCGGGTGTTGCCCAGGCTGGCGTCGTCCTCGAAGAACAATTCCCGAAACCTGGCCAGACGTTCGATGGCGGCCGATCGTCCGTCCGGATGCCGGCACTCGGCCCAGTCGCTGGCGGACAGGGACAGCACCAGGCCATTCTTGGCCTTTGCCAGCAATTGGCGCCGCCGCTCATACAAGTCATCGCTGCAAGCCTCGGATGGCGACTTGATGCCATTGACGACAACAAAGCCGAGATTGTCCGCATCGGTTTCTTCAATGGCCCGGGACAATGCCGCTTCATCCGAACGTTTGCGGAAGGCATGGCCGATGACCGCAAAGTCAAAACCAGTATCGCCAGCCCAGGCGCTGGCCTGCATTGCGGCCAGGAGCAGAAGCAGAATGCGCGCAGGGCGCCTCATGCGTGCTGCGCCAGAATTGCCTTGAGCCGGTACAGCGCATCGAGCGCCTGCCGCGGCGTCAGCGTGTCGGGGTCGATATCGTTCAGTGCGTCGGTCAGGGGATGGTCGAGCTGTGCTTGGGTGTCCGCTTCCGGCTCACTGGCAGTCTCGGTCTCGGCCGGTGCGGCAAACAGATCGAACTGCGGCGAAGCCTGCAGCGAATGCGCTTCCAGTTCCGCGAGATGCTTGCGCGCGGCGCGTATCACCGTCTGCGGCACGCCAGCCAGCTGCGCCACCTGCAGGCCGTAACTCTGCGACGCCGGACCAGGCTGCACTGCGTGCAGGAAGACGATGTTGTCCTTGTGCTCGACCGCCGACAAATGCACATTCACTGCGGTCGGATGGTTTTCCGGCAGCTGCGTCAATTCGAAGTAGTGGGTAGCGAACAGCGTGAAACTGCGTGTCGCGTCCACCAGGTGACGCGCAATTGCCCAGGCCAGCGCCAGTCCATCGAAAGTCGAAGTGCCGCGGCCGACTTCATCCATCAACACCAGTGATTGCTCGGTCGCGCCATTCAGGATCGCCGCCGATTCGGTCATCTCGACCATGAAGGTCGAACGGCCGCCGGCAAGATCGTCCGCTGCGCCGATGCGGGTGAAGATGCGATCGATCGGTCCGATGGTCGCCGAAGTCGCCGGCACAAAGCTGCCGACATACGCCAGCAGCGTGATCAGCGCCACCTGCCGCATGAAGGTGGATTTGCCGCCCATGTTCGGGCCGGTGATCAGCAGCAGACGACGCTCATCATTGAGCCGGCAGTCATTCGGAATGAAGCGCTCTATCGTGTTTTCGACCACCGGATGGCGCCCGGCTTCGATGTCGAGCACCGATTCTTCCACCAGGCGCGGCGCGCACCAGCCATGACGCTGCGCATGCACCGCCAGCGCGGTCAGCGTATCGACCGCAGCGATCGCATGCGCGATGCGTTGCAGCACGGCGATATGCGGCGCCAGTGCGCGCAATACCTCGTCGTACAGGCTCTTCTCCCGTGCCAGGGCGCGCTCCTGCGCGGACAGCGCCTTGTCTTCAAAGGCTTTCAATTCCGGCGTGATGTAGCGTTCCGCGTTCTTCAGCGTTTGCCGGCGCCGATAGTCGTCCGGTACCTTGTCGGTCTGGCCATTGGTGACTTCGATATAAAAGCCGTGCACCTTGTTGTATTCGACCCGCAAATTTGCAATGCCGGTACGCGCGCGTTCGCGGGTCTCCAGATCGAGCAGAAACTGTCCGGCGTTCTGGGACAGACCGCGCAGCTCATCCAGTTCGGCATCGAAACCCGTGGCGATCACGCCGCCTTCGCGCACCAGCGCGGCCGGCTCGGGCTGGATCGCGCGTTCGAGCAGGTCCAGACATTCGTCGGGCGTGGCGAGCGCGGCGCGTATGCGCACCAGCATCGAGCCTTCGGCATTGCCGGTACTGCGGCTGATCTGCTCGCACAGGGCCGGTAATTGCTGCAGTCCGCGACGCAGCGCAGCCAGATCGCGCGGACGCGCGGACAGCAGCGCCACGCGCGTGGTTATGCGTTCGATATCCGGCACTTCAGCAAGCACCTGGCCGAGAGTGTCAGCACTTTCTGCATCGATGATCAGCTGTATTGCCGCATTTCTGGACATCGCCACACGCCGGTCGCGGCGCGGATGATGCAGCCAGTGCCGCAACAGCCGCGAACCCATCGTGGTGCGGCAATGGTCGAGCAGGGAAAACAGCGTCGGCCCGGCATCCTGGCTACGCAGCGATTCAGTCAGTTCGAGGTTGCGCCGGGTGGAAGCATCCAGGCCGATGTATTCCTGCTCGCGTTCCACCGTCAGCGTGCGCACATGCTGCAGGCTTTGGCTTTGCGTGGATTGCGCATAACGCAGCAGCGCTCCGGCAGCGCCCAATGCCGCGGACAAGCCTTCGGCGCCATAACCGGAGAGCGTCGCGGTGGATAGCTGGGTCAGGAGCGCCTTGGATCCGGCCTGCCCATCGAAATGCCAGGCGGGCAGCGTTGCGGCACGCAGCGGCCAGCCCTCGTCCTGCGCGCAATCCTCGCCGATCAGGATTTCAGCGGGCGCGATGCGATCCAGTTCCTGCCGCAAGCGCGCATCGACGGTTGTCGCATCACCCGAAATTTCCATGACCCGCAGCGCGCCGGCTGCCATCGACAGCCACGCCAATCCGATGACCACGGTCTTGCGCTGCGTTTGCCGGCACAGCGCGAGCAGCGGGCGTTCGGCCTTGTCCGGCAGCAGTTCAGATTCGGTCAGGGTGCCGGGCGTGACGATGCGTACGACCTTGCGTTCAACTGGCCCCTTGCTGTTGGCCGGGTCGCCAATTTGTTCGCAAATCGCAACCGATTCACCCATGCGCACCAGGCGCGCCAGATGCTGATCGACGGAATGGAAGGGCACGCCAGCCATTTTCACCGGCGCGCCATTTGAGCTGCCACGCTGCGTCAGCGTAATGCCCAGCAGCCGATGCGCCTTTTCCGCGTCTTCATAGAAAAGCTCATAGAAATCGCCCATGCGGTAGAACAGCAGGGTCTGCGGATGATCGGCTTTCAGACGCAGATACTGCTGCATCATAGGGGTATGTTTTTCCACGTCGTTTTTTATCGTTTGTTTCCCTGGAAAATCCGCGTCGTGCAATTTCATTAAAGTTCTCTTCCTATAGAGGAGGTATTCGAGAAAACTGAACTAAACAAAGGATTTTTCCCTCGTGGAAATTTTCCAGGTGCGACGCCCAGCACCAGCATTTTAGTGGAAAAGTCGTGGAAAAAATTTAAAACAGGTTTAAACTGACGTGGAAAAATTTGGGAGGCCGGCATGGCAAACTTCAAAACAAAATCTGATGTGGCCAAGATGATACCTCCTGCGTTCAAAGGGGATTATTGGTCGTCCAGCCAAGAGGGCTTCGGCATCCGCATCGGCGGCCGTAAGAAAGACGGGTCGTTTCAAAAAGAGTACCTGGCGCGCTGGCGTGATGAGCACGGCAAAGACCAGCGCCCGACCATCGGCCGCTACGATGAAATCGACTTCGCTGCGGCATCGGACATCGCCCGCCAGCGGGTAGCCTTCGAAAAGAAGAGGGTCAGCGATATCAAGAAGGGCATCGCGCCGTCGCTTACGATGAATGAGGCATATCAGAGGTTCATCCTTGAAAACAAAGTGGGCTGGTCGAAGATAACAGTAGTCGGCTATGACTCCCGGTGGAAAAACGTGGAAAAATTCCACAACCGCCCTATGGAGGAAATCACGAACTGGGAGTGGTTTGACCTGTACGCCGAACTTGTAGAAAAGAATGGGCCAATTGCAGCGCTAGCAGCGCACAGTCTAGCCAGGAACGTCTACAGCTACTTCATCAAGGAAAACCTCATTGAGACTAACCCCTGTGAGGACCTCGAACGCTTGGCAAGGAAAAAAGAAAGGATTGTCCAGAAGCCTAAGAAACGAGAAAGGCATGTGTCGCTCGAACTGATGCCGGACTATTACCAAGCCCTGATGACGCGCGCCGGCCCAGCCCAACGTGACTACATCCTTTTTGGCCTGCTCACCGGATTTCGAGCGAGCCTGCTCGGCAGTCTGGCCTGGGCAAGGCTCGACATGAGAAGGCACACGTACCATGTTGAGGCCGTCGACATAGGGAACAAGTCAAAGATAGCGTTCGACTACCCGATTTGCGATTTTCTCTGGGAGCGCGTCATCGTGCCACGGCTGGAGATTCGTGAACCTGGCGCAGAGTGGATTCTTGAATCGCCGCAGTATCCTGGATACCCGCTGTGCTCTGTCCGCGGAACGCATGAAAAGCTGGAGAAGCACGCGGGCATCAAGCTGTCGGACCACGACCTCCGCAAAACCTTCGGCTCCATCGCATATGCGGCTACAAAAGACTTGCTTACAGTGCAGCGCCTTCTGACTCACTCTCAAGCACCGAAGAACCGGGAGACAGAGATTACCGAGCTGTATGTCCGCACATCAGAGCGCACATTCAGAGAAGCGGTCGAAGCTACGGCTAGGCAGTTCGTGATGTATACGAAGAGGGAGACCGCCGGGACTGGCTTTCTGCCCGAGGCCACGCTGGATTACGAAGAGAAGAAAAAGCTCGAATACGCTGACCAAGCAAGGGCGGAAGCCTTGGTTGCTGAAGCAGAAGCAAAACAGGCTGGGCTCGCTGCCCAGCCTGCCTAAAAGGCGGTGATGTCCTGGCCAACTTGTCGATGCGCGGTTGGCCAAGGATGCCTGGCAGAGGAACTCCGCTCAGGCAGCTTTCTTAAAAGCCGTCTTCTTTGCGACGGCCTTCTTAGCTACGACTTTCTTGGAGGTGGCCTTCTTGGCTACTGGTTTCTTAGCATCGGCCTTCTTGGTGGTGGCTTGCTTAGCCGTCGGTTTTCTTAGAGCGTCGAGTAATGACTCGTCCTCAGGCTGCTTTGCAACAGCACGTGCCGGCGTCTTTTCGAATTCGCCATAGCGCTTATTAAACTCTGCGATGGTCAAGGCCAGTTCGAACTGTTCTCTTTGCGCAATTCTCCCGCAGCGTTCACGGTCTTTTGGCGTTTTGGCGGACATCTCAGACAGAAGACTGTAGAAATCAGACTGTTCTAAGTGCTCACAGTAGCCTTTCAATACCTTGAGTAGAACCCAAGCGCGTCGGCGATTCTCTTCTGTAACGGCATCACGCCTTTCTTTGTCGCTTGCTTTTCCATATTTCTCTACAGCGCGTGCATAAGCAACAAGTGTTGCTGCGGTATCTTTATTAATCACACAGTTCCTCTGGTTTTGGCAGTAAAAAGACAATGTTACCAGATGGAAATATAAGAATATATTGCTATATTGCAACGTAAGACGCAACCACCCAACGAAACAGAAGCAGGGTCAATCCCTAGACATGGCACGCTGCCAATCTCGGAGCGCCTTCCCGCAAGAAACGCGACGTTGAGCCCAGTGCGTTGTGCAACCTCACGTAAGTGTACGGGAAAGATAGTTTGGTCTACATCACTGCCGAAAAGTGCATTGCCGCGCCGCGCGGAATTTAAGTAGAATAACCGCAGCGCCCCGGTCCGGCCGAGTTTCGAGCGACTCAATCAATACTCCCCCTCCTGTTATCTGCAATACCTGCCGTAACCACCACGTGATTTTTCCATCGCGCGGTCAGATAAGCGCTCGAGTGCCCGCGCACGAACATGGAGATTCGTGATGGTGACCATTTTTTCGACGATAGCGTTTGTCCTTCGCAACGCCAGCCGCGCTGCCCTTACACCAGTATCCGTGAGCTACGCGCAGCAGCTCGTCGCCGCCGCATTGGGCTATGACTCGCTAGCGGCTTACCAAGCCTCTGCCGAAACGCAGACGACCTTCGACGGGCCGAACCACTATGTGCTAGACGGTGACCGGATATCCCTGCGGGCGCATCAGCTGGGTTGCCACAGGACGGCGCGCTCTGGCTGCCCTTGATAGTTTCGGCCATCGGCCACTGCCTGCCCGGCGCGAAGTTTCACGATTCGGAATTCGCGGTCGACGAATACCTGCTCCGCCTGGTGGAAGACGCGGTGCTCCGTGACGATGACGTGAACAGCGCGATGAACCAGACGGATAACGACGGCATTGGTGAAGTGTATTTACCCATCGAGGAGTTTCACTTGGCGGAGCTACCGCCGCCGGGCGAAGAACTCGACCTGAGTTTTGGCGGGCATGTGTCGATGGACATCGATACCGAGCGCCCCTATAGCGGACATCGTATTCCGGTGCAGGTTGCGCTCTGGCTGGAAGCCAAGGGCCGCGTCTGCTTTGCCGCACCGCGTTTCGAAGTGCTGGAGGCAGGACTCGACTACGGCTGGGGCGACGATGAGGTCCCCCAGCAGCCGCCCCGCACGCTGGCCGAAGCACTGGCCGATGCACTGGGCCTGGAGGTGGCCGAAGCCGAGGAGTTAGTTGACATCGAGCCCATTGTCAACGAGAGCGATGACGGGCTGGTGTATTCATACCTCTTTGATTTCAGCGAAGAGGTATCGCCAGAGCTCGCGCAGAAGATACTAGCAAACCACGGCGAGCTGCGGCTGGAGGTCTCGCCCGCGTTCTTCGACGGGGTGCGTCGCGCCGATGATTAAGCTCTGCATGGTGCATTGAGGGGTGAATAAAAATCCAGCCTATAAAACCCCACACTTCGCGATAGCCGTTCCAAAAAGGCTTGCTAGAAAGAAGTGGCCACCTCCAAGGGTGGTCACTTCCATTTCAGGTGACCGTTTTTGTACGACTTCTGGGACTTTGCCCAAAAACGGTCACCTGAACCCAAGCCACCAGTCCTTGTCATAATCTCAACCAAAGGGGGCAGGCATGGAAGACGAACCAAAGACGCCGCTAGAGCGGTTCGTAGCGCACGGCGATACAGTGCTGAAAGTAGTCGCTGTCTTGTTCGCCGTCGACGTAGTGGTGCTGCTCGTCTCGCTATCGCATAAGTTTCACGATGAGCGTATGGAAACAATTGTGCTGATTGCAGCTGCAGCGGTCGTCGGCTTCGCCGTAGGCCGAGTGCGCAGCCTGGCGTGGTTCAGCCGCCGGGGCGGTGGATGACATGACGCTAGCGGAGGGCTGGGCAAACATCGTGCAGCACGTGCACGAAGCGACCTGGGCACATCTGGCGCACGAGCTTCGAGGGCTCGGAATCACCTACTTCGTCCTCGGCGTCGGCGGCGTAGGTCAGTGGCTCTACTACCGGTGGGCTGACCGACGTCGGCGCCGGTCAGAGGGCTAGGAGCACGGCATAGCGCGCGAAATAGCCCGGAATTTCGCCCCGTCTGGATTTCCCGGAACCCGGCCACGCTCCGCCAAGAAGGCGCCCTGGCGATGCATCCTTGGCCAACACCGTTAGCAGACACCTCTGCAAAAGCTTTCCAGACTCGTCGCACGAAAAGGGGAGGCCGAAGCTCCCAGTTGGCTACTTCAAGAAAATAACGGCTAAGACTACAACTACCATGCCAATGGTCATGAGAGCCATCGCGACGTTTGCGAGCACTCTTGGCGCGCGTTCCGTGTCCCCCAGAAAATCTCTAATCGCCTGAAGATTCCAAAGGCGACCTAAAGCAAAACCGAGAACGCCAGCGCTAAGCGCAATTACGAATGTGTTCATTTGCTGCTTTTCCTTTCCGGCTAAGCCTCCAAAAAACTTGTTCTTTTAAAGCCCCTACTCACAAAGTGGATACCTACATTATTTGGTGCTAAGCTGTCTGAATCAACAGCGAGCGGAGGTGAAATGGACATCCTCGGCAAAGTTGGCACCTTCTTGGCGGAGTTCGCTGCAGCGATGAACGCCCCCAGCAATTGCGACGGGTTCAGGAGTTCGCAGACAGTCATCAACCCAAGTACAGGCCTGCCCACTGTTGGCGGTGTGGGTACCCCCGACTTAGCTGGGACCACTTGGGGCACTTACGACGGGACCAGTAGCAGCATATGTGACGACAACACGTTTCCGGAGACGGCTATCAATCCTGGAACGGGACTACCCACTATCGCCGGCATTGGCTCGCCGGATGTGGCGGGCAACGCGTGGGGTAGTGGCTTTCCAACCTACGATGACACCTTCGGAAGTGGTAGCTTCATGGACGACAACTTCAGTAGCAGTTGCGGCAGCAGCATGTTTGATAGCTAGGAAAAAAGAAGGAGACCGAGGTCCCACAAATCAAAGTGCATGGCTTGCCTTGTGGGATTCACGCAGCGCATCGAGCCTTTATCCTGCAAGACCGGGCGTATTGCCCTTGAGGATTTCAATGACGGTCGCACAGATGCCGACGCTGCTAATCCGGCCGATGCCGGACTTCGACTAGCCTGAGCTTCTTGGCCAACCTTGTAAGCTGGTGACCTAGTGATTCACACATGCCAAAGAAAAGCCCCTCTTGCGAGGGGCTCGAATCAACTCTCTATTAGGTCCTTCTTATAGGCCTCCAATGCTGCTTGGTCCCAACCTTCTACCCAGTACCCGGAAAACGTGCCCAAGTGTGCGGGGGCATGCCGTGGCTGATTCGCCTTGTACGCGGCGATGCCTTCAGTGAAAGCGCGGTTCGCCAAGAAATCATAGAACGCTTGCAAAGTTCACTCCCTTTGTGTGTTTGCCTGTCTCGTATAGCGAAACTGGCGACAAAGGGAATACACCGCATAGCGCCGCGGCCTTTACGCCTCGCCCATCGCCTTTCCGGTCCTGACCAGCTTGCCGTCGACAATCTCAATGCCGTTCTGTGCCAAGACTTCTGCCATTACGTCGGCGTCGAGCGGCTGGGCGAAGTCGGACATGCTGAAGCCGCGCTCTTCCCACTGCTGCAGGCTTGTACCCATGGAAGTCTCATCGTGTGGGACCGCAGCGTGTGCTTCGTCCATTTCCTGCCTGATGGTGCGGAGGGTAGCTTCCAGCTTGCGCTCTGCACGGACATCGTTACCGGCGTCCAGCTTCTCCAATAGTGCCTCGAGCGACTTATTCAACGCTTTTAGGTAAATCATCGCGCGATGGTCGTTGCCGGTCAGCAGATTGCCGGCGATATCTTTTGTCAGCGCGTATGACAGAGAAACAGTGCTGCGATTCAGGCCCTTGCTCACAATGATTCCTTCATCTTGGATAAAACAAAATATTAACACGATGAAACAAAAACCAGCGCACTGACATGTCCGAGTTCTCCGTTATGAACGATTTTCTCCACATCCGGCGCTTCGCTTTGTAAATACTATTCCAGCATAAGAAGCTGTTTCTTTATGAAAATATGTTATTGCAACGGAAATTTCCTTCGAGTCACTAATAAATATCGAGGAGGGAGTGTCGCCAATGGGCTTTTCAGCGGGTTGTCGCGCTTTCACTCGTTTTACAAGTTATCGCTGCCGCAGAAAAAGGCCCGACCCTGAACCTTTTAACGGAATATTGATTATGAAAACCTACAAGTTCCAGCCCTATTTCACCGGAAAGCCGCTCGTCCGCGTTGAGTATTCCTATAACGAGACGACGATGTTTTGCAGGATGGGAGACCACTTGACCTCGGTGTCGATTAACCCCGAGCAACTGTCAGAACTCAACAGCTTGAATGCAAACGAGCAAATGCGGGCCGCCGCCATCTTCGCCAGTTGCATCTAAGGAGGCCGACATGGAATCCGCTCAGCGAGAAGTACAGGTGTGCGAGCCCGCCGCCGATAGCGTGAAAGCGTTCCAAGCGCTGCTGGCAAAGCACCGCTTGGGCTACCTGATTGTCTGGACTTCGGCTGGCTGGCATAAGCACGGCGTCATTCGCGTCTTTCCGCTAACGGAGAACGGCGCCCTCGATACGCGGCATTTGGTATTTGCCGAGGAATTCACGCGCTCGAATTCCTCGTGGGGTGTCGCCGACCGAGTATTGGGCCGTGTGCGCACCGGCAGCCCAAAACATCGCGCAATCTTGGCCCTGCTCGCCAGCCTATCCAACCGTTTCGACTAGACCTTAACCTCCCTGTGCAGGAGGCAGACCATGAGTGCTACTACCATTGCCCTAAGACCGTCTACGTCAGGTTCTCCGATTCCACTCTGACCGACGCCGCCGCGTCGGCCTTTGCCCCACTATGCTGGCAAAGGTAAAAAAGCGGCTCAAGCATGGTTTATGCGGTGTCGGAGTGGCGCACAGACACCAACCTTCCCCTGCAGAGAGTGGCAGACGACAAGGCGACGGATTACCGCTTATGGTCGCGAAAATTGTAGCTATCTTTTTTGAAACATTGACGGGGAATTGTAACGTTAAAAAATTTTCCGAAAAATTTCGAAAACGTATAATTTTTTTGTAATTCCTTGCTATACAGAAGAGGAGAGGGGTGCTTCTCTCTTCGACTTTATAAAACACCCTAAGGAAATTGGAAATGAATACGCTTTACAAGAATACGGACGCTGCAGCCATGCTAGATATTACGCATTTTCACTTCAGGAAAGCGCTTGATAAAGTTCACTATACCCGCGAACGACTGCGACAGAAAGAGGAGGCATACGAAATCACTCAAAAGCTCGTCGATATGTTGGGACATTTAGAGCTCATTGGTCCTCAAGCCAATGCCAATAAACTTTTGAAGAGCATTGGGCGTGCTTTGGAAAAGCAACGTAAAATATACTTAGACGCAGTAACTGAATGCCAGGTGGTGGAAAATAATATTGCATCGAAAGTATCCGATATGCTTCGAATGGTGGGTGGTCAAGAATGTGATTCCGCCGGATATGGGGTCGTCTTTACGCAATGAAGCAGATTGATTCCGTCCCCGGTATTCTTGCCGGGGACCCGTAACTATTTGCATATGGGAAAAAATAGTGCACAGCACCAATTAAGAAATTGCTTGGTTGCTGGCGTCATCGAAGTTTTGCAGTTCTTGTGTCCTGACGCCATTCAGCACTGCGCTGACTTGTGGTGGAACAGTCGCGCCAGCCGTATCCCAAAAATCGCTGTGCTCATAGCACGTTAGCTCTGTTTCAAAATTGTTGGTATAGCGAAGCTTACCCGCGCGGCGGCGACGGCCTATGATGCCCACGGCATCCGGAGGGTGATTCCAACGAATGCGCAACTGACGTTCAAGGTCGAGGTTTTGTCGGTGCAGTGACAGCTGCGCATCGCCTTTTAGAGCTCCTTACGGTTCCACAGGATACAGTAAGTCGGCATAGTGTCTGCCGAGTAGTTTCTGTGGCTGGTATCCCAAAATCTCAACTGCCGCTTCATTTAGATGAACAAAGCGTTCGCTCTCACCCAGTAACGCAATTACATCCAACGAGTTAAAAAGCAGCCACAACAACAAGGGGCCAAGGGTCTAAATGGTCATTGCCCGCAAGGTTTTAAAACTGTTTATAAGCGATTCAGAAGTCGAGAAAAAGTTCTAAAAATTGATGCATTTTCGGGGTGGGCAAACAACTCGCAACTTTTTACACATCCTTTGCTCAAAAGCTAAAGAGGACCTAGACCCATTTCAATAAATGCATTAAGCTTCGCGCGGGTTTATAGGTTTGCATTTTTACCAAAGTAGACAATACTGATTTGCTGATGGTGAAAAAAAGAATATGCGAACAGTGTAATTTTTCAACCGAGGAGTGAAAGATGGCAACGTACAAAGAGATTCAAAATCAAATCGCTGAACTGCAACGCGCTGCGGAAGAAGCGCGCGCAAAAGAGGTGCAGGGAGCCGTCGACCAAATCAAGACCTTGATGGCGGATTACGGCTTGTCTATTGAAGACCTCGCTGACTCCAAGAAGCGCGGTGGCGGCGGAAAAGCCGGTGCCAAAAGTAAAGCAAATGGCAAAGTGCAGTTTCGTGACGACCAAGGTAATACTTGGTCTGGCCGTGGTCGCATGCCCGGTTGGCTGCACGGACAGGATAAAGAGCAGTATCGAGTTGCCTAACCAAAAAGGAATAGTCGCATGAAGTGTTCCTTTTTCGGTCTTGCTTTAGTTCTTGCTGCCACTTCATCTTTCGCGGCGGCGCCTGCAAAAGAAACGCTGCCGTCGGGCGTAGTTATCGAGACTATCAAGGCAGGCACTGGTGCCTCGCCCAAAGCTACGGATACCGTCGTAGTGAACTATCGTGGCACGCTGGCTGATGGTACGGAATTCGACAGTTCGTATAAGCGCGGACAACCCGCGACTTTCCCGTTGAATCGGGTGGTACCTTGTTGGACTCAAGGCATTCAGCACGTCAATGTCGGCGGCAAAGCGAAGCTGACTTGTCCTGCGGCGACTGCATATGGTGAGCGTGGAATTCCTGGCGTTATCCCTTCGAATGCGACGCTGACTTTTGAAGTCCAGGTTCTGTCACTACAGTAGCAACCATTCCTTGGTTTGCATCTGGAAAACACAAATGCCGTCCGCCGTTCCGCAGTAGAGCAAGGAAGTCGGATGGCATCAGTCGTATGGCTTCATGAGCCAAACCTGCCTGACCTGCCGTGCTGTCACATCAACGGCATGCTCCTTATGCCCAACGAACGTGAGACGGTCGTCGCCAACTTTGACGGGTTGAGGCTCGTAGAGTAGTGCGACCACGTCGATATCTTCTACTTTTTGAAGGTTTGAAAATAAGTCGAGCCCGGCAGACGAGAAGTCCAAAAAGATTCGTTTCCGGCCAGTCCTCAAGTAGCAATTGCCCTTGGTGGCGCGGAGCTTTAAGTAGTTCACTCTTTGTAAGCGCGATACCATCTTTCATTGCCCTGATGATTGCTACCTGCATAGTTCGATAAGGCCGTACGCATGTACAGTTTATCAACTAGGGATGGGAACTAGGGTTGGGGTATGTCAACAGCACCAATGAATTCGAGGTCGGCAGGACTTGACATTTTGACATTCGAAATATCTGTGACGTCCCCTTTTTCTGCGTGATGCGGTAATTTCCCTCCCATGGGCATTCCAGTGGGAAGGAAAAACCTTGTCGATTGTTACTTCTGCTTCCGAGGGTCCTCACCGCATATCCATGCCAACCTCCCATACCTGTCTTGGTTCGGGAGCAAATTCGTGATGAGGTTCGGCCCAGCGACGTGGGCCGCTTGACCCTCTCACCGAGGGAGAGAGTAGAGTATTAGACCAGTTTGCAAAATGTCCCTACACTACGCACGTCCGATATCTCTCTAACTCGATGCACCGGTCCTTTTCATCGTTCTGTCGCCTGGTAGCGTGCTTCTTGGTCATGACCGTCCTGGTCAACGGAATCGCGATGGCTGCCTACGCTTGCCCGCGGCTGACACCGGCGCCGGTGGAAGAGATGGCCATGGCAGGGATGCCCTGCGCAGAAATGGACAAGAAGGAACCCGTCCTTTGCGCTGAACAGCAAATCGGCGTCCAGCTGGCGCTCGAGCATCTGGCGACGACGCCCGCCTTGGGGCCGCTTGCCACCACCTCTGTCATGCCGGCCCCCTTGTCGGTTGTCCCGCTTGTCCTCGCCGCCAAGAAGGGCAACATTCCTCTGTCATCCGGAACAGACCCGCCCTACCTTCAGACGCTCCGACTCCGCATTTGACCTGAACTTCTGTTGATTCGCTGGCCGGCATGTTGCCGAAGCTGGCGCACGTCCAATCACAGGAGAATTCATGTTTTGCAGCATCAAATCGCTGCCGGCAGCCAATAGCCGGAAGCACTATCGTTTTCATCTGAGTGCCCTAGTGGCGCTCGCCATCGTCCCAGTTTTCAGCCTGGCCGAGTCCAGTGGGCTTACCTTGGACCAAGCAGTGCAACTGGGCGTTCAGCACTCCGCCTCTAGCCAAGCTGCGGCTGCTTCTGTACAGGCTAGCCGGGAAATGGCTGTGAAGGCAGACCAATTACCAGCCCCGATGCTAAAGTTGGGCGTCGATAACCTGCCCGTGACTGGCGAGGAAAAGTACAGCTTGACGCGTGACTTCATGACCGCGCGCCGCGTCGGCATCGAACAGCAGTGGGTTTCCTCCGACAAGCGCATCGCCCGCGCCGAACGTGGTCAACGAGCCGTCGAAGCCGAAGAAGCCAATTACTTAGCCAACGTCGCCGACGTGAGAAAAGAGACGGCCGTAGCCTGGATAAATGTGCTGTTTGCTCAGCGTTCCTTCGAACTGCTGAAGGCATTGGAAAATGAAACAAGGCAGGACCTGACCACGGGCCAAGCAGCGTTGCGCGGCGCAAAAACAGGAGCAGCCGACGTTCTGCAAGCCCAGCTAGCCTTGGCACAGGCGCAGGACCGCACTCGCAAAGGCGAGCAGGTGCTCAAGAGCGCCAGGACGGCGCTGTTTCGGTGGATAGCCGTTCCCGTGGAGTTCGTTGACGGCACGCTGCCACCATTGACCTCCCATGTGGTGAACCTTCCGGTCGAGGAGCTTGAGAAATACCACCCGATGCTTTTGTCAGCTAAGCGAGGGGTCGCCTTGGCCGATGCCGAAACGACGGTCGCCACTACTGAGCGACAGCCTGACTGGAGCTTTGAAGCCGCCTATGCCCAACGAGGCAGCCAATACTCCAATATGGTTTCGGTCGGTGTCAGCATCCCGCTCCCAGTCAACCGCGCACAGAAGCAGGACCGCGACATCGCTGAGAAATCAGCGCTGGGCACCAAAGCCCGGATGCAGTACGAAGACGCCCGGCGACAGCTGCAGGCCGAAATTGATGACCAGGCTCTGACCTTGTCTAGCCTTCAAGAGCGGGTGTCTCAACTCAAAAAGGAATTTCTGCCGACGGCAGACCAGCAGGTCGAGTTGGCCACGGCTGCATACCGGTCAGGAACAGGCAGCCTGGCGGCAGTCTTCAATGCCAAACGGATGTCCTTGGACGCCCAAATGCAGGTGCTCGATGTCGAAAAGGAAGCGGCGACCACTTGGGCCGAGCTTGAATACCACGTCGTCCCGCATGACCAAACAGCAATGCGGAGGGTCGACCAATGAAGTCGAACATCGTAATGAAAGCCTTAGTTCTTGCGCTGGCTGGCGCCGGGCTGGCCTATGGCGGCTACTGGGCCGGCATGCATCAGAGCACGAGCCAACCCGCTACGCCAGCTGCGTCGGCGGCCCCGGTAGCAGGCGACAAGATTGACCCGAAGACGGGTCGCAAGGTTCTGTACTGGCATGACCCAATGGTGCCCGGCCAGAAGTTCGACAAGCCGGGTAAGAGTCCTTTCATGGACATGGAGCTGGTGCCTGTCTATGCCGATGAAGCGTCCGCAGAGGGCGGGGTCAAAGTTAGTCCCACCGTGCAGCAGAATTTGGGAGTCCGGTTCGCTACCGTACGCCGTGCGGAAACGCGAGACTCGCTCGAGGTAGTTGGCACGACCCAGTTCGACGAAAGTCTTTCTGAAGTCGTACAGAGCCGCGTGACCGGCTACATCGACCGGCTCTATGCCCGCGCGCCCATGCAGCGCATCAAGCGCGGAGAACCGGTCGCCTCGCTGTTCGTTCCAGACTGGATTGGTCCGCAAGAGGAGTATCTGGCACTCAAGCGGTCCGGGAACGACGCACTGGCGGCCGCCACGCGCCAACGGATGCAGGCTCTCTCCATTCCGTCAGGGCTGGTCGACCAGGCTGAACGGACGGGCAAGGCGCAGAGCCAGCTTACGCTGACGTCGCCAGTAACCGGCGTTATCACAGAGTTGGCGGTGCGCGAGGGCGCCATGGTTTCGCCAGGAGTGACCGTAGCCAAAGTGGCGGGCCTGAACAAAGTCTGGCTGGTGGCCGAAATTCCGGAGGCGCTGGCCAATTCGGCGCGGTCAGGAATGCTGGTCGAAGCCGCACCATCCGGCGACGCGAATCGGAAATATACGGGCAAGGTGCGTGAAATCCTGCCTGGCGTGAGCACCGCCACGAGAACGCTACAAGCCCGCCTTGAGCTGGACAACCGGGATGGTAGCCTGACCCCGGGAATGCTCATGCGGGTCCGCCTTGGCGCCGACAAGCCGGTTTCTCGTCTATTGGTTCCCACCGAGGCGGTCATCGTGACCGGAAAGAGGTCAGTGGTCATCATCGCAGGCGAAAACAACAGCATGCAGCCGGTGACCGTCACGACTGGCCGGGATATCGGGGAAGACACCGAAATTCTTAGCGGCCTGGCCGAGGGGCAGAAAGTAATCTCCTCCGGACAATTCCTGATTGACTCGGAGGCTAGCCTAAAAGCCGCTCTGCCGAAGCTTGCCGAAGCGACCCAGGCGCAGGGACAAGCGCGGCCGGGCCCCGAGCCTACCTCGACCAGTACGGCGCCGGTGTACCACGGCGTGGGCAAGGTAGAGAAAGTCTCTCCACAGGGCATCACGTTCTCGCACAAGCCCATCCCGGAACTTCAATGGCCAGCCATGACTATGGAGTTTGTTAAGCCACGTCCGGACGCCTTCTCGGAAACCAAAGTTGGCCAGGACGTCGAGTTCTCGTTCAAGGAAGGCAAAGACGGCAGCTACGTGCTCGAAACCGTCACGCCGGTTGACGGGGGCAAGAAATGATTGCCCGTATTATTCGGGCATCCATCGCCAACAGGTTCTGGGTGCTGCTTACTGCCGCTGTCATCTTGATTGTGGGCGCGCGGGCGGCAATGACCGTTCCGCTCGATTTCTTGCCCGACATCGGGGAAACGCAGGTAATCATCCGGGCCAATTATCCGGGGAAGTCGCCGCAGCTCATTGAAGACCAGGTGACGTTCCCGCTCAGTACGGCCCTGCTGTCCGTACCCGGCGTGAAGACGGTTCGAGGCTATTCTTTCTTCGGGGATTCGTTCGTCTACGTCCTGTTTGACGACAGCACCGATTTGTACTGGGCACGCTCGCGGGTGCTGGAATACCTGAGCCAAGTCCAAAGCCGCCTGCCGCCGGGCGTACGAGCGGAACTGGGGCCGGATGGCACGGGGCTTGGCTGGGTCTACGAATACGCCTTGGTCGACCGCACTGGACAGCACGACCTGAGCCAGTTGCGAGCGATGAACGACTGGTTCCTGAAGTACGAACTCAAAACGGTTCCGGATGTTGCTGAAGTTGCCAGCATCGGTGGCATGGTCAAGCAATACCAAGTGGTCCTGGACCCGGACAAGCTGCGGATATTTGGCATTTCGCACGCGAAGGTGCTCGATGCTCTGGCGAAGGCCAATCAGGAAACAGGCGGTTCTGTCGTCGAAATGGCCGAGACGGAATACATGGTCCGCTCGCGTGGGTATCTGCGCTCCCTGGAAGACTTCCGTAATGTGCTCTTGAGTGCCAGCGACACCGGGACGCCCGTCCTACTGCGCGATGTCGCCACCATCCGTCTGGGGCCGGAAATGCGCCGCGGTATCGCCGAACTGAATGGTCAGGGCGAAGTCGCAGGCGGCGTGGTCGTGATGCGCTCGGGGAAGAATGCCCTGGACACCATCAAGGCGGTCAAGGCGAAGCTGGCAAGCCTGCAAGGCTCCCTGCCCAAAGGCGTTGAGGTGGTGCGCACCTATGATAGGTCAAACCTGATTACCGCTGCGGTGAAGAATCTCCGCAATAAGCTCATCGAGGAATTCATTGCGGTCGCGGTCGTCTGCGCCATCTTCCTGTTCCATTTCCGTAGTTCCTTGGTCGCCATCCTGTCACTTCCAGTGGCGGTGCTCGCGGCGTTCATTGTGATGCGGTACCAGGGGGTGAATGCCAACGTCATGTCCCTTGCCGGGATAGCTTTGGCAATCGGTGCCGCCACTGACGCCTCCGTCGTGCTCGTGGAGAGCGCCCACAAGCATCTGGAGGCCTATGCGCATGCTCACCCCAATCGACAAATCGGCAACAAAGAACGCTGGGAGCTTGTGACAGCGGCCGCCATTGAAGTCGGGCCGGCACTGTTTTTCTCGCTCCTCATCGTAGCGCTGTCATTCGTTCCGGTGTTCGCCTTAGAAGCCGCGGAAGGTAAGCTGTTTTCGCCCTTGGCGTACACCAAGACCTACGCATTGGCGGCGGCGTCCGGTTTGGCAGTTACGCTGGTCCCGGTCCTGATGGGCTACTTCATCCGCGGCCGCATTCCCAGCGAGGCGTCCAATCCGCTCAACCGGGTACTAATTCGCGCTTACCGGCCGCTACTGGAGGCCAGTATCCGGTATCCAGCCTGGGCCATTGGCATTGCTCTTATCGCTCTAGCGTTGACCGCCATACCGGTCTCGCGCTTGGGCGGTGAATTCATGCCAGCGCTGGATGAGGGCGACCTGCTCTACATGCCATCCGCATTGCCTGGACTGGCTGCATCCAAGGCGAGCGAACTCCTGCAGCAGACTGACCGGCTCATCAAAACGGTGCCCGAGGTGACTACGGTCTTCGGCAAGGCGGGCCGCGCGGAGTCAGCCACTGACCCGGCGCCGATGGAGATGTTCGAGACGACCATCCAGTTCAAGCCCAGAGAGCAATGGCGGGCCGGCATGACTACTGAAAAACTGGTCGAGGAACTAGACCGCGTGGTGAAGGTGCCAGGTCTCTCTAACGTGTTCGTGCCGCCTATTCGTAATCGTCTGGACATGCTCTCTACGGGAATTAAAACGCCAGTCGGCGTGAAGGTTTCAGGAGCGGACCTCGAAGAAATTGACCACATCACGCGGCAAATAGAGTCAGCCGTCAAAGGCGTCCCGGGAGTGACGTCGGCGTTGGCAGAGCGGGTAAGCAGTGGGCGATACATCGATGTCAATGTCGACCGGGCACGCGCGGCAAGGTATGGCTTGTCTGTGGCCGATGTGCAGTCTGTCGTGTCATCGGCGATTGGCGGCGAGAACGTTGGCGAAGTCGTCGACGGCCGCCAGCGCTTCCCCATCAACGTACGCTATCCGCAGCAATACCGGGACTCGGTGCAATCCCTGCGGGAGTTCCCAGTTGTCACCGACAAGGGGGCGCAGATTCGGCTGGGCGATATCGCCGGGGTGCGCATCACCGATGGGCCGCCAATGGTACGCAGCGAAAATGCCCGGCTGTCGGGGTGGGTCTATGTGGATGTACGCGGCACGGACTTGCTCTCAGCGGTCAAGGCCATGCAAGGCGCGGTGGCTCGCGAGGTCAAGCTTCCGCCCGGCTACTCAATCGGGTGGTCCGGCCAATTCGAAAGTATGGAACGCGCGGCTGCGCGGCTGGAAACTGTCATTCCGGCTACGTTGCTGGTTATTTTCTTCCTACTGTACCTGGCCTTCCGGTCGGTCTCGGAAGCGCTTCTGCTGATGCTGACCGTGCCATTTGCACTCATCGGCGGCTTCTGGTTCATCTGGCTGCTCGGTCACGCGGTTTCGGTCGCCACGGCGGTCGGTTTCATCGCGCTGGCGGGGCTTGCAGCGGAGTTCGGCGTAGTCATGCTGGTCTACCTGCGCAATGCGCTCCAACAACGCTTGGACGCCGGGCGCCCGTTAACCAAGGAACTGATTGCCGAGGCTATACGGGAAGGCGCGGTGCAGCGCGTTCGGCCCAAAGCCATGACTGTCTCTGTCATCTTGGCCGGACTGATTCCTTTGATGCTGGGGCATGAGGCAGGGCATGAAGCTATGTCGAGACTCGCAGCGCCTATGGTCGGAGGGATGTTGACGGCACCGTTGCTGTCCCTCTTTGTCATCCCCGCGGCTTGGCGCCTCCTTCAAGAGCACAAGCTACGACGCAATACCCATTTTCCACTCTCATCCACAAAGGAGTCATCCCATGGAGAATTTACTGATTAAAACCACCGCAGCTTTCGGCTTTGCCATGCTGGTGCTGAATGCCTACGCTGACCAAGGTAATGGCAGCATGAAAATGGATATGGGCAACATGAAAATGAATTCTATGCAAATGGGCTCATCCAAGACTGCTGGACTGGCCACGAATGAGGCAGAAGTGAAGGCGGTCGATAAGGCAGGAAAAGCCATCACCATACAGCATGGCCCCTTGAAAAGCACAACGGTCGAAATGCCACCGATGACGATGACTTTCCCAGTTCAAAACGCTTCGCTGCTTTCGACGGTTAAAGCAGGTGACAAGGTCAAAGTCGCTGTTGAAAGGGTCAAAGACCAGGCGACGGTTACAGCGTTGACTGTGGAAAAGTAGTAAGGGCTCGCGCGGTTTTCTTGCAAATGCCTATCCACCTAGTGCGCATGGCGATGGTAAATGTCCGGAACGCGGGAATGATGCGTCAACAGCTCATGGCAATGCAGTTGGACATGCGGGTTCTATCCGTCCCACGCGAGGTCGTGCTGACGTTGGGAATGCTCGCCATGCGTACGCAGGCGAGCATGAGGCGTTAGTTGATGGGAGTAAACACATTTGCGCTTTCCGGTCTGGTGTAGCCAGACTCATGTTTCTCAATCGAGCACCCGCAAGAAAATCGAAGGATTCTTGCGGCATGTACGTTAATCCAAAACGAAAATACAGTGCCAAATCAGTTGCTGAAAAATGTTTTGGAACGTATAGTCTAAAATCTCCATCTATAGGACAACACCGATTTAAACACTTTCTTGTAATAGAAGGAGACGAAAAATGGTTGAGCAGAAACTCCGTCCAACGGTGCTTCTATTTGACGTAAATGAGACGCTGCTAGATTTGACGCCGTTGTCGGAGAGCATCAATGCCGTACTCCTGGATGAGCGCGCCGCTAAACTATGGTTTACAACCATGCTTCAGTACTCTCTCGTCATGACAGCCAGCGAACAGCACGCATCGCTACCGGACATCGGCGCAGCCGTTCTGGAAATGATGGCTAAGAATACGGACGTTGTTTTGACTACGGAGCAGGCGAAGAAAGCTCTCGAACCAATGCGCACGCTTCCTGCGTTTCCGGATGTACGACCGGGATTGGAGCAATTGAAGCAGAAGGGCTTTCGGTTGGCGACGTTAACGAATTCTTCGCAGTCAGGCGTCAAAGCACAAATCGACTACGCGGGGCTGTCGGATTGCTTTGAGCGTCAACTTAGTGTCGAAAGCGTCGGAAAATACAAGCCACACCGCTCCGTTTACGAATGGGCAGTCAAAGAAATGGGTTGTGAGCCAGGCCAGTGCATGTTGGTCGCTGCCCATGGATGGGATGTCGCCGGCGCAAAATGGGCTGGCTTGCAAACTGCGTTTGTCGCCCGCGCGGGCCAGCAACTTTTTCCTTTAGGACCAAAACCTGATTTCAACGTTGCTGATATACAGGTTTTGGCTGACCAGCTCTGCAAGGGAAATTAGCTTGCTATCACTGGGACTCCATCCATTCGAAAATACGCCGCGCATACTTGCCGCTTAACCACACAAACAAGGCGGCCAGTCCAAGGTTCCATATCAATATCATGATTGTGGCATCAAGCGGATGGAATACCGACAGCGCAGCTGCCGTCATCGCCGCGACAGAGAGGCTACCCGTCATCGCGACGGAATTCGGTGATAGCCGGGCTACGTGCCGTAACATGAGGAGCATCAAGAGGGACAGCGGCATGCCGACCAATCCCAGCGTTGCAAAGCAACGTGCCGTCTCGCCAAAAGAAATGCCGTCCGGACCAATGGCAACCCACTCAGACAGGCAACCATAGCCAATCGTCCCGAACCAGACGCCCGCCGCTGGTATCGGCAACAAAAGCCACCGGCGTAACGTCCCTGGGACACTAACCATGAACGCCGCTACGGCAGCGAGCAGCCCTGTGGTGATGGCTGCTGCTACACCGAGAAGAAAACGAGGCTGGCCGAGCTTCAGCTCCCAGTCTGGCCGCAGACCGTGCGCGATACCGACGAGAACCATGATTAGCATGGCAAACAATATCCAGCATGCGGCTCTTACAATGGGAGCGCGAAGCCGCTTAACCGGCTTTACGTCTGCAACAAGCAGGTTAATCAAGTCATTGGTTCGGTTCATCATCTCTTATCTCCCTGCTTGAATAGCTCTTGCAGGCGCTTCATTGCCCGGTGCGTCGCGACCTTTAGCGCGGATATCGACATCCCGCTCGCAGCGGAAGCTTCCTCTAGTGACATTTCTTCCAGCTTCAGCATGCGCACGGCGTGACGCTGTCCTGCCGACAAGCGCTCGACGGCGGCGCGTACCAAGCGCGCGTCCACAGCTTCTTCTTGCGAGTTAGTATCCGTGGAAACAAAAGTTTCGTGCTCAGGTTGAAGCGGCATCTCGCGCGCGTCAACACGCCCACGCCGGCGTAACCCGTCGGTAATTCGCCTGTTCACAATAGCAACCAGCCATGGCCCGAATGGGCGCGACGGGTCATAGGTATGGCGTACCGAGTGTATCGTCAGCAAAACATCTTGAACCGTATCCTCGATGTCGGCGCTATTGCGTATCTGGTGGGCCACGAGCGCTCGTACATAAGGGGTGATGCCTTCAAGGAGTCGGCGATAGGCCTCCTGGTCGCCAGCTTGTGCATTGGCCATCGCAATGGACCAGTCCAATGTCCCGTCTCCTCGAAGACTTGACGATTCAGTCTGCACTTTCGACGTGGTGAACTTCTCGGCTTCATGCTCCAGGTCTGTGGAGGGGCCGAGACGAAATGGGTACTTGAGCATGGCTGCATTTTGCGCGATGGACCGGGCAAACGTCATGCAAAAAATATTTTGAAAGGACGGTAACCTTTAGCGGTGTTCCGCCGAACTTCAAGATACGGTGCCGAAATCGGGCCGCAATCTTCCGGAGAATGCAAGATGAACAAACACGTTTTGGCCGCCTCGACCCTGTCTTCAGCCATCGGCTTGGCGCTCGCCATGCAAGCTCTCCCTGCTCAAGCACAGCAGTCGAAAGATATGGGCGCCATGCCGCAAGTGGTCAAAGACAACATGGCAAGAATGAAAAATAGCAAGCTCGAAAAATGCTACGGCATCAATGCCGCGGCAAAGAATGACTGTGCCGAGGGAGCCCACTCCTGTGCCGGTCAGGCGACGCAGGCGCGCGATACGAAGTCGTTCGTTCTGCTACCAGCAGGCGATTGCAGCAAAATCCAGGGCGGCAAGCCGAATCCTACCTGAGCGAGAGTCGGCTATGCATGCTGCATTATCTGCTTCGCTGCGTGCATCCAGCCTGATTCCGGCACGCGCCGGCGTCGGGCTGCGCTTCCGACATCATCAGGAAGTGATAGATGAGCGTCCTGCTATCGCCTGGTTTGAAGTGCACACGGAAAACTACATGGGCGGAGGTAGAACGCCTGGCTGTCTGGACTCCATTCGACGCGACTATCCGATTTCGCTGCATGGAGTCGGATTATCACTTGGAAGTGCCGAAGGAATCGATGTTCACCATTTGAACCGCGTTCGCGCAGTCGTAGAGCGTGTCGAACCTGGACTGGTATCGGAGCATCTCTCGTGGAGTGTCATCGGCGGAAGGTATCTAGCCGATTTGCTACCGCTGCCGTTGACCGAGGAAGCGTTGCGCGTCGTATGCAATAACGTTGACCATATGCAGTCTTGCCTGCAGCGCCGTATCGCAATCGAAAATCCCTCGTCCTACCTACGTTTCCAACATTCAACTATCCCAGAGTGGGAGTTTCTCGCCGAAGTGGCACGGCGAACCGGTTGCGGCATCTTGTGCGACGTCAACAACATATATGTCAGCGCCAAGAACCATGGCTGGGATGCCAAAGCCTATCTGGATGCCTTGCCGCCGGAGGCAGTTACCGAAATTCATTTGGCTGGCCACAGTGAACGCCAACTCGACAATGGCCAGGTCATTCTCATCGACGACCATGGTTCACGTGTTGCGTCGTCAGTCTGGTCCCTTTATGAGCAAGCGCTCAAACGTTTCGGATGTGTCCCGACCTTGATTGAATGGGACACGAGCGTGCCCGCGCTCGACGTGTTGATGGAAGAGGCGGCAATTGCCACGGCAGCTTTGGAGAAACAGCGAAATGCATCCCCGTACGCCAACGCTGCTTGAGCTGCAGCAGGCAGTCTACTCTGACCTACTCAGTGCAGGCGATAGTCATGCCTCCGAATTTGTCGTGACTGATGGACTGGACGCCCGTAGCCGAATCACGATTTACCGTAATACCGTAACCAGTACGCTGGTCAGCTCACTACGCTTGTCTTATCCGGTCGTCCAATTGTTGGTCGGGGCCGAATTCTTCGAGGGCGCCGCACGCTTGTTCATCGAGCAGAACCCGCCGATGAGCGCGTACCTGGACGCCTATGGCGCCGGATTTCCGGATTTTTTTGCACGCATGCCCGAAGCGGCGGCACTTGGCTATCTCCCTGATACTGCACGGCTTGAATGGGCTGTGAATGAGGCCCTGCATGCGCCCGATAAAGAACCTCTCGAGGTCGCTCGCCTCGCTTGCGTGGAACAGTCAGAACTCGGAAACGTGCGGTTTGTGGCGCATCCTGCCGTACGGATGCTCCAGTCCACGTTTCCAATCGATGTCATTTGGCGCGCGGTCTTGGACCGTGACGAGAGCGCCTTGGCGCAAATCAGCCTGGATAACGCTGCGGTGTTTTTGCTTGTTCGCCGGTCCGCGTCGGGAATAGAAGTGGAACGAATAGCGGGGTGGCAGTGGAAGCTTACCGCCGCGCTGCTTGCAGGACAGCAATTGGGTACGGCTCTCGTCGGGATGCCGGAAGCCGAGACACATCTTTGGCTCGCGTCGCTTCTTGCATCAGGCTGCTTCACCGATATTGACCTGTCCATGAGGGCGCGCGAGTTATTACTCGGAGAGGATGTCATATGAAGCATCTTTCACAATCTGCATTATGGGACTCGTCGTCGACAAGCTGGTCGCGAAGCATAGTTGGATGGCTCGAGCGGGTGCCCTACAGCTTGCTCGCGCTCCCGTTACGGTTCGCTGTCGCCACCATATTCTGGAACTCGGCGATGACGAAGCTGGCCAATTGGAGTACCGCGCTTGAACTATTCCGGGAGGAGTATCGGTTGCCGTTTCTTCCTCCTGAGATTGCCGCCTATCTTGCAGTCTCTATCGAGCTGACAACACCGGTACTCCTAATCCTCGGGTTGGCGACCCGCCCGGTGGCCTTGGTGTTGCTCGGGATGACGACCGTCATTGAGGTGTTTGTGTATCCGCTTGCATGGCCAACCCATATTCAATGGGCAGCAATGCTGCTTATCTTGTTGTGCCGAGGCGCTGGAAAATGGTCAGTAGACTACTGGCTATACCGACGGCTCAGTGGACCCGTAGTCCTGGGCCGGTAAGTCGCGGGGGCAAAGAATAAGAAAGTCTACGCGTTTGCAATTCACCATTCCGCCTGAAAGTGCGGCACAGTTGGTCGCACTTGACCATCCACACAAGATGGACGCCCGCTTTGCGCTCGATGTTTCCAGGCGTAAAGCGCTGTAGACAGAGTATGCCTGTTCCGTCTCGTTACCACCAAAATCCTCCCTTGACCTTCCCATCGTTGGAATCACTATCGTGAGGGACATAGACAGGAGGTTTTATGGATACCGCTGTTAGGGAAAGAGCAGACACCACGGAACTGAGCTTCAAAATCGGTGGGATGACTTGCGCATCGTGCGTCTCACGTGTGGAAAAGGCGTTACAAGCAGTTCCTGGGGTGAAGAGTGCTTCCGTCAATATGGCAACCGAGAACGCCACCGTGTACGCAGCGCCCACCGTAAGCTTCGAGGCGATTTCGAAGGCGGTGGAAAAGGCCGGTTATGAAGTGCCCGGAGAACAAGTCGCATTGTCGATTTCCGGCATGACCTGCGCGTCTTGTGTGGCACGCTTGGAAAAGGTGCTCAGAAAGGTGCCGGGCGTCACCGAGGCGTCTGTCAATCTTGCGACTGAAAAGGCGCAAATCCGCACGACTGGTGTGCCGGTCGATGTTCTCATCGCCGCCGTGCAAAAAGCTGGCTATGACGCAGCTGTCGAAGCCGGGGGCGCGCCCGCGTCACAACCCGCGAATCGACTTCCAACGTGGTGGCCGGTCGCGGTATCAGCCCTGTTGAGCGCACCACTGGTCGCCCCGATGTTCGGAATGCTGTTCGGCCGGGACTGGATGCTGTCCGGATGGTTGCAGCTATTGCTGGCCACGCCAGTGCAGTTCTGGTTGGGTGCCCGCTTTTACAAGGCGGGCTGGAAGGCGCTGCGAGCCAAGTCAGGCAACATGGACCTGCTCGTCGCTCTCGGGACAAGCGCTGCCTACGGCCTGTCGGTTTATCTGCTGATAAAAGACGCGGGCCACCAAGGCATGCATCATTTGTATTTCGAATCGTCTGCCGTTGTCATTACGCTGATTTTGCTCGGCAAATGGATGGAAGCTCGAGCGAAACACCAGACGGTTGCCGCCTTGCGTGCGCTCGAATCCTTGCGTTCGGCCGTCGCAATTATTCGGCGTGATGGTCAAGAGAGCGAGGTGCCGATTGCTTCTGTTCAGGTAGGCGATACGGTGATTGTCCGCCCGGGAGACCGTCTTCCGGTCGATGGCGTCGTTATCGAAGGAAGCAGCCACCTGGATGAATCCCTTCTGACCGGCGAAAGCCTGCCGGTGGCCAAGACCATTGGCGACGCAGTGACCGGGGGCGCGGTAAATGCCGAAGGTCTTCTCGTGCTGGAAGCTACCGCCGTTGGCGGCGCGACGATGCTCTCGCATATCATCAAACTGGTCGAAGAGGCGCAAGCGGTAAAGGCCCCGATTCAGCGGCTCGTCGACAAGGTGAGTGCAGTCTTCGTCCCGGTTGTCTTGTTCATCTCACTGGTCACGTTCTTCGGTTGGGGCTTGCTTACCGGAGACTGGCAGCAAGCCTTGTTGAACGCTGTGGCGGTCCAGGTGATTGCCTGCCCTTGCGCGCTTGGTCTGGCCACGCCGACTTCCATCATGGCTGGCACCGGCGCAGCCGCTCGATACGGCATCCTTATCAAGGATGCGGAAGCTCTTGAAACCGCGCATGCGGTAACTACGGTGGCGTTCGACAAGACCGGCACGCTGACGGAAGGCAAGCCAGCAGTCGTCGGTATTGAGGGCGCTGCCCGGTCAGATAGTGAAGTTCTCGAGCTCGCCAGGGCCGTTCAGCAGTACAGCGACCACCCTTTGGCGAAGGCAGTCGAAGTCGCTGCCGTTTCCCGCGCAGTCGTACTTCGCCCCGCTTCCGCAGCCAAAGCGCTTCCCGGACGTGGCGTCCAGGCTGATGTGGACGGCGCAACGGTGTTCTTGGGCAACAAGCGCCTGATGGAAGAAATCGGCGTCCCGGTAACGCAGATGGAAAACGCTGCCAAAGCCCATGAAGACGCCGGACAAACCGTATCCTGGCTAGCGGTGCAAACTGCTGACGACATTGCACTTGCCGGGCTCTTGGCCTTTGGCGACACGCTCAAGGCTTCGGCGAAGGCAGCGGTGTCCCGGCTTAACCGCATCGGGGTACGCTCGGTAATGCTGACCGGGGACAATGCAGGAAGTGCGAAAGCCGTTGCAGCCGCCGTCGGCGTTACGGATTTCGAGGCCGAGGTTCTGCCTGCGGACAAAGCGAACGTCGTTACTGCGCTGAAACGCGATGGAGGCAAAGTGGCGATGGTCGGTGACGGCATCAATGACGCGCCTGCTCTTGCGGCAGCCGATGTCGGCATTGCCATGGCCACCGGTACGGACGTCGCCATACACACGGCGGGCATTACCCTGATGCGTGGAGACCCGGTGCTCGTGGCAGACGCCATCGATATCTCCAAGAAGACATACCGCAAGATTCAACAAAACCTTGGCTGGGCCTTCCTCTACAACGTCATCGGCATTCCGCTGGCAGCTCTTGGATATCTGAATCCGGTGATTGCGGGCGCAGCAATGGCATTCAGCAGCGTCAGCGTGGTCTCGAATGCACTGCTGCTGCGCCGGTGGAAGCCAGCAACCGGGCAGGGAGGGCAGTCATGAACATCGGACAGGCAGCAGAGGCATCTGGTGTGAAAGCAAAGATGATTCGGTATTACGAAAGCATCGAATTGATTTCTGCTGTTCACCGTACTGAATCCGGGTATCGCCAGTATGGCCAGACTGACGTGCAGAAACTACGCTTCATCAAACGCGCACGCGAGCTGGGATTCTCTATTGAGCGTATCCGAACGCTACTCGAGCTCTGGGAAGACCGTAGTCGCAGAAACTCAGAGGTCCGCAAGCTCGCCCGCCAGTACATCAGCGAGCTCGACGCAGACATCGAAAAGCTGCAGTCCATACGGAACCAACTGCAGCACCTTGCTGATACCTGCGAAGGAAACCACCGGCCGGAATGCCCAATTCTCGACGAGCTCGAGCGAACCGCTCGCCACTAGGCAGAAGAAGGAAGCCTGTAGGCAATTCCCGCGAATATCGATGGAGAAATGATATGCCACATTGGTTGATTATCCTGGCCTGGTTGTCTGTCATTGGCGGCGTGATGACAGCGCTTGCCATTGGAGTGGATGTCATGGCGCATCCACAAATGATGAAAATCATGAATCTGGTCTGGCCGATTACAGGCTTGTACTTCCCGATGATTGGCTGGTGGCTGTACACCGGCATGGGGCGCCCACTCGCTATGGATGCCCCCAAGTCGGCGGCAAGCAAGCCGCATTGGAAAAGCATATTCCTGTCGGCTACGCATTGCGGCAGCGGGTGCGTGCTCGGCGACCTGATTGGCGCACCAATTGTCTTTGTCATCGGATGGCAGGTGTTGGGAGAGCGGCTGTACGCGGACTATTTGATGTCTTTCACGTTGGCCTACCTGTTTGGCATCGCGTTCCAGTATTTTCCTGTTCGCGCGATGACCAAAGCATCGCCTGTCGAGGCGCTGAAAGATGCGGTGAAGGCTGATACCTTGTCCCTCATTGCATTTGAGGTCGGCATGTTCGCATGGATGGCGGTGGTCTATTTCATGCTGATGCCATCGCACCGCCCTGAACCGACATCGATGGTGTTCTGGTTCATGATGCAGGTCGGGATGGTCCTAGGTTTTCTGACCACCTATCCTGCCAATTGGCTACTCGTGAAATGGGGTGTCAAGAGTGGTATGTGATGGAAAGTTCGACCGAGACGGCCTTATTTCAGCATATCGACATCAAGACCGAGTGCGAGCGATTGAATGATTGGGCATGCGCCTTGGTGCTCTCCATGCTCACATTGTTGTACGAGGCGGGTCAGTGCTTGGCGCATGTTCAACAGGTCGGCAATCTTTGCCTCGATAAGGGACAATTTATCAATGGCAAGCTCATGCATATCATGGCAGCAGTCCGTACCTTCCAGCCGCAGAAGATGCTCAAT
Source organism: Noviherbaspirillum pedocola (assembly GCF_016632335.1). GTDB lineage: Bacteria > Pseudomonadota > Gammaproteobacteria > Burkholderiales > Burkholderiaceae_D > Noviherbaspirillum_A > Noviherbaspirillum_A pedocola. The sequence goes on along the minus strand of NZ_JAEPBG010000001.1, from coordinate 9,668 downwards.
TTCATCCAAACGAAAACCCAAAGCCTGGGCGCGCTTGATGAAGCGAAGGCAACGAACGTCAGCGTCATCATAACGACGCTGACCGTTCAGTGGCTTTGTTGGCTCGCGCAGCAGGCCACGGCGCTGGTAATACCGCACCGTTTCGACATTAACATTGGCCGCCTTGGCAATTTGTCCGATAGTCAGCATGGCAGTTCGACTACTACAAGAGGTGCTTGATTCCGTACCAAGGTACGCAGTCTATACTTTGGTTGTCATTTGAGGGAGGAGTTCGTTCATGCTTTTTTGGGATTCGAAACGGTCGCTAGCCGTTGGCGTTTTGGCCGCCATTGGCGCCTCAGTTTGCTGCGTCGGTCCTTTACTGCTGTTGACGCTCGGTATTGGTGGCGCCTGGATTAGCAATCTGGTGGCGTTCGAACCGTACCGGCCGCTATTCATTGGGCTTACCGTGCTTTTCTTTGCCATGGCGTTTCGCCGTCTCTATCTGGTCAAGCAAGTCTGTAGTCCGGGGCAGGCTTGCGCTATTCCTGTGGTAGTCAAACGGCAGCGTGCGATTTTCTGGGTGGTCACCGTCTTCATCATCGGATTGCTCGCTTTCCCGGCGGTAGCCCCTCTATTTATCTGAAAGGAACCAAAATGCGACTTCTTGCAAAAATCCTGGCGCTGGGCCTGTTACCCATGGCGTCGGCATTCGCGGCGTCACAGTCGACAGTTCTCGATGTGAAGAACATGACCTGCTCGCTATGCGAAGTGACCGTGAAAAAGGCGCTGCAAAAAGTGCCAGGCGTTGAAGACGCCAAGGTCGATTATGACCACAAGACGGCGACGGTCCAGTTTGACCCGGCCAAGGCGGATACTGCCGCGCTGGTCAAGGCTACAACCGATGCAGGTTACCCATCCACGCCACGAAGGTAATCAGGATGACCGGTCCAATTACCGAATCGATATTGACTTGCCCAAGGTGCGGTTTCGCCAAACGCGAAACGATGCCGACTGATGCCTGTCAGTTCTATTACGAATGCGAGAACTGTAAGACTGTTCTTCGTCCGAAGTCTGGGGACTGTTGTGTCTTCTGTACGTATGGGTCGGTAAAGTGCCCGCCGGTGCAAGAGCAACGAGATTGCTGCAGCTAACGTAGGCGACCATTCCGCCGCTGGCACGCAAACCCAACGCACTCATGCGCAAAAAGGATATAACAAATGGCGAAGCAATATGACCTCGTTGTGATTGGCGCCGGCACGGCGGCGATGGTGGCGGCTATGCGGGTACGCGCAGCCGGCTGGCAAGTTGCCGTTATCGATTTCCGTCCTTTGGGCGGTACCTGTGCCTTGCGTGGTTGCGACCCCAAGAAGATGCTGATTGCGGGAGCTTCTGCGATTGACCATGTCCAACGCATGCGCGGCAACGGAGTCGTCGGCGATGCCCATATCGACTGGGAAAAGCTGATGGCGTTCAAGCGCTCTTTCACGGACCCGGTACCAGAAAAAAATGCGCAGCGTTACACCGACAAGGGCATTGATACCTATCATGGCCGGGCGCGACTCACCGGCAGAAACTCCCTCGAAGTAGATGGCGAAGCGCTCGATTCGAAATACATCCTGCTCGCCTCGGGGGCTGAACCGGTTAAGCTCAATATCCCGGGTGAGGAATACCTAATCGACAATGAAGGCTTCCTTGCTCTTGAGAGCCTGCCACGGCGAATCGTGTTAGTGGGTGGGGGCTATATTGCCGCCGAGTTCTCCCATATTGCAGCTCGTGCTGGCGCGAACGTGACGATTCTTCAGCGTGGCGACCGCATGTTGAAGGGATTCGATGCCGACCTGGTGGCTTGGCTGATGGAGAAATTCCAAGCACTTGGCATTGATGTCCGCACTAAAACGTCGGTAGAGGCTGTCGAGAAAATTGGCGCAAACTACCGTGTCCATGCGTCTACGAATGGCCGCAAAGTCACTATTGACGCGGATTTGGTTGTCCATGCTGGAGGACGCTCTCCCGACCTGGAATCGTTGAATCTCGTCGCGGCGGGAGTAACTACCAAAAACGGAAAGCTGGAGCTCAACGACTATTTGCAAAGCATATCGAACCCCGCAATTTACGCAGCCGGCGACGTCGCGCAAAAAGGGCCGCCATTGACGCCGGTTTCAAGCCATGATGCCAAGGTGGTAGCTGAAAATCTACTCAAGGGAAACCACCAGCGGCCTGATTATCGCGGCGTACCGAGTGTCGCGTTCACTATCCCGCCAATTGCTCGCGTAGGTCTGTTAGAACAGGAAGCCCGGGCCCAAGGGCTCAAATTCCGTATCCAGAGCGAGAAAGCATCAACCTGGTTCACGGCTCGGCAATCAGCAGAGCCAGTATATGGCTTCAAGGTGCTCGTTGAGGAAACCACAGAACGGGTATTGGGCGCACATTTGGTCGGGCCAAATGCTGATGAAGTCATCAATCTCTTCGCTCTAGCTATTCGGCATGAACTAACCGCCCAAAACTTGAAGTCGACGATATTTGCCTATCCAACAGGTGCTTCCGATATCGGCTATATGCTTTGAACGCCGGCCTTTTCTAAGATGACTCCTGCGCGCTTAGCACGTCGCCATACCAAGCCGGAACGAAGTCCGGCTTGGTAGCCTACCTCAAGGATGGCTTTTACGACTCAGTTTTCGGGCTCCATTTCTTGGAGGCGAACTGCGGGTCTACTTCGGTATGGAATACGTGATTGGCGTAATTGCTGATGGTCTTCACAGCAATGGCCAAGATGATGTCGAGTACATTTTTTTCGGTATATCCTGCATCAAGGAATTTCTGCAACTCTTCAGGCGTCGGATTCCCCCTCGTTTCAACCATCGTACGTGTGAAGGTGGACAGTGCTTGGAGCTTCGGCTCGTCGATGGCTGCATCCTCGCGGACCGCTTGGATAGCCTGATGAGGGGTCTTCGAGATGGCCTCGGCAATAAAGCTATGGGCAGCGACGCAATAGGTGCATTCGTTCACGCGCGCAATCGTCAGGAACACCAGTTCTTGCTCCGCTGGAGTAAATCCCGCCTCATTGCGGAAAAGACCGTAGCCATACAGATAGGTGTCCAATAAAGCGGGCGCATTAGCCATACCGGCATACATGTTGGGAATGAAGCCTGCCGACTTTTTTCCAGCTTCTAATACTTCTTTAGTTCGGCCCTCAGCGGACGAAGGTTGAACAGGGGAAAGCGAAAGTTTTGCAACCTTTGAATGCTCCATCATGGTCTCCTTGTGAAAAAGAACAGTGAATTACAATTTTGTACCAATCGGTACAAAATAGCGAAAAAAATTTATGCCGTTAGCTGTTGCACGAGAAGGTCGATAAATGGGGCGAGTTCGGCCGCTGAGTAACCGCCTTTGGCCAATACACGCATCCCGGCAATGCCTGTAACAAGTGTCAGAGCAACGGCATCGGCATCACAACTGAAGTTGATAGTGCCCGCCTGAACGCCTGATTTAATGATAGCGGCAAACGCCTTTTGCATCGCCATAAAACCCGACTTCAGCTCGGTTTGCACGTCGACGGATTTTGCGCCTAACTCGGCAGCAGTGTTAACCAGCAAGCAGCCCCGTCCATCGTCGTTGCATTGGGCAACATTAAGAAGTAGTTGCCGTAATGCGCCGACGGTATCGCTTTCGTCTACAAGCCTGCGGACTGCCGCACTGTGCATGTTTGCATAACGAGCAAGGGCGTAGAGGAGCACATCTTGCTTGGATTTAAAAGCATTATACAAAGATGACTTCGCAACACCCATGGCGCTCGCAAGGTCCGCCGTTGAAAGTGCTTCATAGCCGTTGCTCCAAAAGGCTTCAACAGCACTATCAACTACCTCTTCATGTGAGAACTCTCTTGGTCGCCCCATAGTAATGTCAACGGATAATTGAAAATGATTTTGGGCCAATCATACCAAAACCAGGGAAGAAGTGCACGTGCCACCTATTGTTGCTTTGAAGTATTTGACCATGGGGAGGTTGCCGTCCCACTTTCCTATCCAGTTCGTAGTGAATAGGGCAGGCATACTATGTCGTTTCGTTTCGTTTTGGTATAATCGGTCCAAAAATAAATGCTACCTAAATATGCTGGTTTTTAGGGCGTCCTAAAGATTCCGCCATTATGGTGTGGTCGCCCGCGCCAATGAAATCTGGCGGTTATGCCAACCCGGCACTTCAACATGCGGCGGTGAAAGCGCGCGTGCAAAGAAAGCACTTTGCAGTGACTGCGAATTAAAAAGGGCTCCCTATATGCTAAATAGCAAAGTACTTCTTGCCGCTAGTCAAATTATAGCGGGGTGATATAACACCTAGTTGATGCGGAACCCTGCAAACATTCATATGGAATTGTTTCAGATAAAAGGGTGTGCAATGCAAATGAAAACATTTTCTTTTTTTCGGTATTTCGGAAGAATCGTGCTGGCCGCTAAAAACCCCGTTATTTTTTGGGCATCGTTGCGGACGTCGTTGTTCGTAGGCTCAATTCTTAACACAATCAACCAGGGAGGCGCATTCATTGAGGGCGCGCCAATCGCGGTAGGGCACCTTTTGATGAATTATGTTGTTCCATTCTGCGTTTCAAGCTACAGCGCGGCACGCAATGAAATATTTCGGAATTCTTCTAATGTTGCGCAGGAAAAGCAAAATAATATAAAGCGGTGAGGGTGTTGAGGAGGTGGTATGGATTCTCTGTCGGGCGCTTTAATGAGTTTAGGCTTTGTGAGGATGTGGCGCGTATTGTGTTAATGGTGATGTGATGAGTCAAGGTTTTGGGGGATATGTCCAGTCCTTATTCCCAAGGCGATGACCGTGTCATCATAAAACAATTTTTGACATTGTACGCTTTTCATCTTTCAGAATGTTTAACGGTGTATTTGCTTATAAGGAAATAGATGAAATCAATTCGGTCAATGCAGGAAGTTTTTCGCAAGCTGCTTCACATCTCTGAAATGTTTGGTTTGGTTGTTATCGCTATTGCGACTACCTACGCAATGGCACGTGAGGCATGGGCAATGGCATTTTTTGGTAAGGTAACGCTTACCGACTTACTGCTGATGTTTCTTTTCCTTGAAATATTAGTCATGGTTACCCAATATTTTAAAGCCGGCCAATTGCCGGTTCGTTTTCCGCTGTATATCGCCATAGTTTCGTTGGCCCGAGAGTTGATTCTCAATATTGAGCGCATCACCGAATGGCATATGCTTGCATCAGCGGGGGCGATATTTCTCCTTGCTCTCGGCGTGCTACTAATTCGATACGGGCAAAGCAAATATCCAAGTAATGGTGACTCTGAAAAGGAAGAGGGCACTGTAATGCGGTGATGGCGATAAATAGCGCCTAAAGCATCCCTCTTCAGTGCTTGGAGAGGTCGCATTATCTCGATACCAAGCTAACTTCCATTTGTCCTCTGCTAGTCGTCATCGTCGTGATGGTGGTGCTTATGCCAGCGACGGTCCCAACGGTCCCCGTAGCCGTAGTAATCAGGTTGAGCAGGTGCCACATAGTATCCTGGCTGCTGAACAACCATGGGCGGTTGCGCATATACCGGGGCGGGTCGTACGTAGACGGGAGCAGGTTGTACATAGACTGCGGCGGGCTCTTGAGCCACCGGCACTCGCACCTGGTCGACGACAGTGCGGCAGCGCTGGACCGAGCGAAATCCGGGGCCGCCGCTATTGGCGATTTGGTCGCCGACCAACGCACCGGTCACGGCACCAACCGCAGTCGCAACAGCACGTCCGTTTCCGCCGCCAACTTGGTTGCCCAGGATGCCACCGGCAAGTCCACCGAGAACTACGCCACCATAGCCCTGACCGGCGTTTTGTACAGGGACTTGCTCGTTCCAGCACTCCTGGCGCGGGCGCTCGAGGATGCGATATTCCGTCGCAGAGGCCACAAGAGGAAAGGCGAGAACCGCGATTACGCTCAATGTCCGGAATGACATGGCCGCTCCTTGGTGTTTAGAAGTTTCGCTTGGCGACTTCATTACCGACATATCCGCCGCCGACTGCACCGGCTATGGTGGCCAGAGTCTTGCCGGTGCCTCCGCCTACTTGGCTGCCGAGCAGACCGCCGACAACGGCGCCGACACCAATTCCAACCGGACTATTGCTTGCAGCAGGAGCAGGACGCTGATAGACCGGGGCGGGTGCATACCGGGGAGTTGAATCATATTGAGCGTACTGCGTAGCATGGGTATGCCGTGGTGCGGTCGCGTGCTGCACATACTGGTCATGCACAACTGTCCTGTGCTCTACAACCTCTCTCACCACAACAGGAGCGGTTTGTTGAGCCTGTGCCGGGATATTGGCGACAGCAGCTTGCTGGGTCGCCACTGGCACATGTTCAGCGACGGTGCCATGCGAACTCGGAAGCAGGCCCGTAATTGCAGCGACACCGACCAAGCTTACTAGCATGACAGACGCGGCAGCGCCGGCGACAAGGGGATGGATACGATTTGATGCTTGGTTCATTTCCATGTTGTGCTCCTTAAGCAAGTGCGATTGGGTTGTTCAAAGAATATTCCCAGACCAACGGCATTGGTACACAGAAAGCTGTTTCACCGGTAACGGGTTGTAAATGCTGCCACAGCGGAATAGGAAAGACATCCCGAAGTCGCTGAAAAAGGCCCCATTCGGGTCTCCGGACACTGTGCAGCGAACCTCGGTAGACAAAATGAACGTTGTGCGACCGCTTTTTCAGTCAATGGCTCGCACAGCATGAACTCTGAATTTCCGGATGAGCCGACTTCGACGTACGACGCTGACGCTTTTGCAAATCATTCGGTGTCCGTGAGTCCAAGACAAAGCGCTTATCGACATTGAGAGGCGCATCGGAGCCATGTTAAGGAAGCGCGGGACCATGCAACCAAAGAACCTAACGATTGTGTTACCTGTATGTTAAGCATGCATGCTTTGTCCGTTTTCCAATGCTCGGCCGCACGTTGCTGCTATCCTGCGATTCGCGTTGTACTGCCGCCGCTTGCGGCCGGGTCGCTGTAACAGTACGTCCATAGGTGAAATTATGAAAATGACGTCCAAACTCATTGCGCTCAGCGCGGCAGTTCTCGCCGGATGTGGCGGAGGCGGTTCCGCGGATGGTGGTGCAGCACAAACATCACCACAATTTATCGTCTGGGCGGGTAGCAGCGCAGGCAGTCATGTCATCGATGGTCCCGGGCATGTGTTTGCGTTCTACGCCGACACGGGATGCCTGTACAACTACCAGACAGGACAGGAAAACAGTGCATTTTGTCTTCTCCCGAGCAGCAATGTTGTCGCCTATGGCGCATTTCGGGGGCAAGTCGCTAACGTTCTGGCATCGAACGGCACATGTGAGGCTGCGATTATCGATTCGTTGACTGGTAATTTTAGCGATATCGAGCTCGACACCTATGGCAGAGAAGTGGTCGTTACTACGCAGTTACACCCGGCACTATGCGCGCCTTGACCAATAACCACCAAAGCGACCGCGAAAGCAACAATTGGTCATATTTCTCTTCTCAGCCCTAAGACCACCATAAACGGTATATTTAAAGGCGAGAATTCCTTCAGAATTTCCATCGCTGCTTATCAATAAACAAAACGAAATTTTAAAACGACCGATTTATTTATCAATGACAAATTTCATGAAATCCAAGTCTAAATTCTTCAGCTTCGCGGGCTCAATGCTCTTTTCAGCGCTTGCATTCTCCCCGGTAAGTTCTGAAGCTGCACTGCTAAACCTGCCTTTAAATATCAATCTCAATACGCAAGAGACAGTCACCCCCATTCAGTTAGCCAAGGGCGTATCTTGCCCTGCGGGGACGGCCTTTGTAGGCATGTCGGCAGGTACGGGGACGATAACAGTCGGTGCTGGCTCGAGAGGCTATAGCGGCCCAATTACTGCGACGGCTACTGATTGTGCCACTTCAAACCTTCAGTTCAGCGACGGCAAACTTACAATCACTGCCGTGAACGGCGATAAGCTTACTGCCACATACTTTGGCGCTTTCATTCCGACCGCGACGCCCGGGCTTTTTACCATTAACGGTGGCGCATTCACGATAACAGGCGGGACAGGGATTTTCGCTGGAGCTTCTGGCACAGGACAACTCCAAGGTACGGAACTCATTAACCCAGCTAACCCACTTTACTACGGCAAGCTACAAGCCACTGGAACGATATCGTTCCCACTGCCTAATTTCGAGCAGGGCAATACTTTCGGCCGGCAAAGCGAGCAATAGTGGTATTGGGTTCCCTAGCCGCCAGTCTCGGCCACATGACGGTAAAACGATTTAGTGGTCGCGGAACTACTGAACGACCGTACCTTATTTGGATTGCCCTCATAGAATTCGAAGACGTATAAAGCCCTGCGCTACACGGACGGCCCAGGTTCGACGGGGTGACTATCAGGTCGCGAAGCCAATGCCTGTAAAACCTCACCTCGAGGCGCCCGCCTAGTTCCCTTAAGCTCTCACCATCTGCAGGCCGGTAGTCCGGGGCTGGCTTGTCCGAGAGCGGCCAGAGTATGCGCGAGGGACCCACCCTTGGCGTTTTGGAGATAGTCATCAACACGAAGTTGAGCCGTAATTTGCTGCGCTGCGCTGTAGGCATTTGCGTCATCGGCTATAGAGCTAGTTCCTGACAAGCTCGTTCTTTGTGCACCCATTTGTTGCGGCGCAATAGATTGGTAAAGTAGTGCTTTGGGGGCTTACGTAAGATGGCAAGCTGCGCTGACATCGCAAAACGACAGCAAGGTCACGCAATGAATCGCTTGGAAATCGCAAAGTTGGGTGTGTCGTCAGATGCAGAAGCAGTTAAGGCATTGGGCACGACTTCACCACCTTCCGACGATTCACGGGGGTTGCTCAGCATTTTGGAGCCCATCATCGCATGCCAGTTGCTTCTTTTAGCGCTGGTCGCCATCATCATTCAGCAATACAGTTAATAAACAAACTGGCTTGCAGCTCGGCAGCCCAGCGTAATGGGTGGTCCGTAATGCGCGGTGGTCTCTTCCGCAAATAGCGGCTAAGCTTTTCTAACCACGCAATCACTCACACCGCCACCGGTCCCGCGTCAAGGGCGAGTTGCACCGTCAACGCATAGCTTATTTCCGTTACGGACGCAGTACCCGCTTGCTGCGTAGCCGCGGCATCGACCGCCGAAGTCAGCCTCTGGAGGTGTTCAGCATCACGTGTGACCGCCGCACGTCGATGAGCGGGTGATGTTGCGCCACTGGGAAGGAGACTTTCGTCAAATGAGCAGGCGCTCAGTCCTCGATTGGCATGCTGGTTGAGCGCAGCAGCCGTCTGGTGCGACTGGCGCGCATGGGGGATGCAACTGTGGCTACAACTGCGGCAATGGCCGGCTCTACTGACAATCCCAAGCTATTAGCACACCGCAGGTCCACGGCATGACGTACGACCGAGGTAGAAGTACGACCGACCATTTCGTTGTTGGATTTGCCCCCGTACTACCGGACACAGCGTCACACCAAGGTTAATGATTCCGTCCCGCGGCGAAACTCGCGTGGCGAACGATATTTCAGCGCGCTATGAGGATGCTGCTCGTTGTAATGTATATGAACGCCTCCCTTTGCGAGAGGTTTCTATAGCAACTAAGAACAAGTTGGGCTGCAGCTGTATATCCGGCCTTGTTGCAGCTCCAAGCCGCCGCTGCGGGCCA